>CAWEMJ010000013.1:0-136620 GCA_963810185.1 uncultured Gemmatimonadales bacterium | reverse complement strand
CCGATCGGCGCAATCTTCCTGCCTACCTTCCGCGACGGGCCGAGCTTGACATGGACGTGCACGTGGTGTTCGCCGGCTGCCCGCCAGCCTGACCGCCAAGGCGCTCCTGGAACGCGCACCGCTTCGAGCGGCTGCAGTCCCGCCGCGGCGAGGAAGGGGTGGGGCGGCAGGAGGACCGGGAGCGGCTGGCCCCGCTGGGCTTCATCCGGCGCCGCTGGAAGCGTACGCGCAGAAGGAAGGCCCGTGGCAGGAAGGCCAGCTGGGGCGCGCGACGGCGGAGGAACTCGACCGGCTGGTCGGCGTGGCCCGGACGGTGCTGGCCCAGGAGGCCGCCGGACGGTGAGCCCGGCGGAACGCGCGGCCGAACTGCGCCGGCTCATCGACCGCGCCAACATCGCCTACTACGTCCACGACGCGCCCGAGATCCCGGACGCCGAGTACGATCGCCTCTTCCGGGAGCTTCGCGCGCTCGAAGCGGCCCACCCGGAGCTGCGCCACCCCCGACAGCCCGACCCAGCGCATCGGCGCGGAGCCCGCCACCGCGCTGGGAAGCACACCCACCGGCGGCCGATGCTCTCGCTCGCCAACGCCTTCGGCGACGACGAACTGGCCGCCTGGGAGGACCGCAACGCCAGGCTCAACGCCGACGTGCGGCACGGCGGGCTACACCACCGAGATCAAGATCGACGGCGCCGCCGTCAACCTGACCTATCGCGGGGGCCGTGTCCGTGACCGGCGCCACCCGGGGCAACGGCACGTCGGGGAGGACGTGACCGCCAATCTCCGGACGATCCCGGGCCTCCCCCTGGTCCTGCAGGGGCAGGGACATCCCGGGCTCATGGAGATCCGGGCGAGGTCTACTTCTCCCGCAAGGCGTTCGAGCGGCTGAACGCCGACCGCGAAGCGGCGGGCGACCCGCCCTTCGCCAATCCGCGGAACGCCGCCGCCGGGAGCCTCCGGCAGCTCGACGGCGATCACCCGGAGCCGGCGGCTCGGATCTTCGCCTTCCACGTGGAGGTGCTCGATGGGGCGCTAGGCCGCCACGCAGTGGGAAGTCCTGGACCAGCTCGCGGCGTGGGGACTGCCGGTGGCGCCGCACCGCGCCCGGCACCCCGACCTGGCCGCGGTGCGACGACGGCGGTGGCGACGTACGAGACGATGATCCGCACCCTCCCGTTCGAGGCCGACGGCGTCGTCGTCAAGATCGACAAGCTCCCGCTGCACGACGACCTCGGCGTGGTCGGCGGCCGGGAGCCGCGCTGGGCGGTCGCGCGGAAATTCGCGCCGGAGGTGGCCGTCACCCGGCTCCTCGAGATCCGCGTGAACGTGGGGCGCACCGGCGCCCTCACTCCCTACGCGGTGCTCGAGCCGGTCGAAGTCGGCGGCGTCACCGTCAGCACCGCCACGCTCCACAACGAGGACGTGATCGCCAAAAGGACATCCGCGCCGGCGACTGGGTCGAGATCATCCGGGCCGGCGAAGTGATTCCGCAGGTGGATGGGCCCGCTGCGCGAGCGCCGGGACGGCACGCGAGACCGACCTTCGCCATGCCCGAAGAGTGCCCCGTCTGCGGTACGCCGGTGGATCGCCCGCCGGACGAGGTCGTCCGCTACTGCCCGAACGTCTCCTGCCCCGGCCGGATCCTGAAGGGATCGTCCACTTCGCCTCCCGAGAGGCGATGGACATCCGCGGCCTCGGCTACGAGCGGGTGCGCCAGCTGCTCGACGCGAAGCTGATCCGCGACGTCGCGGACCTCTACGAGCTCGGCGCCGAACGGCTCGTGGCGCTCGAGCGGTTCGCGGAGCAGTCGGCGGCGCAGCTGGTAAGGAGCATCGCCGACTCCAAGGCGCGGCCGCTCTCCACCCTCCTCTTCGGGCTCGGCATCCATCACGTCGGCAAGACGGTGGCGGTGCTGCTGGCCCGCCGGTTCGGCACCATGGCTGCGCTCCGCGACGCCGGCGAGGAACATCAACGCAGTCCCAGGCGTCGGGCCGGTCATCGCCGACGCGGTGCACCACTTCTTCCGCACGGCGCGGAACCGGCACCTGGTCGAGCGGCTCGAGGGCCACGGGCTCGGGATGACGGAACCCGACGCCACGGTGACGGACGGCCCGTTCGTCGGCATGACCGTCGTGCTGACCGGTACGCTGCCGACCCTGTCCCGCACCGAGGCGACCGCGTGATCGAACGCGCCGGCGGCCATGTGACCGGCTCGGTGAGCAAGAAGACCTCGTTCGTGGTGGCCGGCAGCGAGGCCGGCAGCAAGCTCGAGAAGGCCACGGCCCTTGGCGTCCCGGTCATCGACGAGGCGGAGCTCTTGCGCCGCGTCGCCCCGCGCCCGTAATCTTCCGGCGAGGAGAACCCCATGACGAGCCCTGCCCCGTTTTCCCAGTACCAGTGCCTCGGCCTCGGCCGGCGCGCCCTGCATCAGCTCCGCGCCAGTCTGGACCGCGACCGGGGCGTGCAAACCGCCTCGCTCCTGCAGGAAGCCGGCGTCGCCGGTGGAGAAGGGCTATTCGCCGCGTTCAGCGCGTGGCTGCAAACGGCGTACGGCGTGGTGCAGCCCGGCGACCTCGATGCCGCGTACCTGCCGGAAGCGTTGCGTGGATTCTTCGGAGACTACGGGTGGGGTACGCTGACCGTCAGTGAGCTGGCGCCCGCCGTGATGGCGCTCGACAGCGAGGACTGGGCCGAAGCGGCCCCCGACCAGGGCAGCTCCTACCCCTCGTGTCACCTGACGAGCGGGATGCTGGCCGACTTCCTCGGGCGGATGGCCCAGGGACAGGTGGCGGTCATGGAAGTGGAATGCCGGACCCGCGGCGACAGCCGTTGCCGTTTCCTCGTCGGCGCGCCCGACTCGCTCTCGGTGCTGTACGACCGGATGTCGCGCGGGCTGACCTACGCCGAGGCGCTCGGACCGGCGCAGTAGGCACCTCCCCTTCTGTCATTGCGAGGCCTCGGAGAGGCCGAAGCAATCTGCATTGAGATTGCTTCGTCAGCCCCTTCGGGGCCTCCTCGCAATGACAGAATGCTCTACGGCTGCCGCTTCAGCGTCACGTCGCCGGACGCGGTATCGATCGACAGCCTTCCCTGCCCGTTGCCGATCGTCCCCGACAACCCATCCCGGCTCTTGCGCGTCACCTGCACCGGAAAATCGGTGTGGATGTCCCCGCTGCTGGTTTCGATCTCCACGGTGGCTCCCAGCGAACCCGGAGCCGACACTTCCACATCCCCCGAACCGGTATCCACCGACAACTCGTCGATATCGATGGTAAATCCGATGCGGATATCTCCGCTCCCGGTGTCGACTTCCACCGTGCCCACCGCCGCGCAGCACCGTCACATCTCCAGAGCCGGTATCCACCGAGAGCCTGGTCGTCGTGAGTCCGTCCACCCGTACGTCGCCGGAGCCGGTGTCCACCGAGAGTTCCTCGGTCTTGATGCCCCCGAGGGTGATGTCGCCCGAGCCGGTGTCGATGGACAGTGCACCGTTGTGCCCGGTCAGGGTCACGTCACCCGAGCCGGTGTCGATCGACAACTCCCCCGCCGTCCCGGTCCCCGCGACATCTCCGCTCGCCGTCTTCACCTCGATCGAGCCGTTGACGTTGGCCAGGCTCACCTTGCCGACGCCGAGATTCACTTCGACGTGAGCCCCGGCGGGGAGCATCAGCCGGACGTCCGCCCAGGCCGACAACCCACTGCCTCGGGACGAGATCGTGACCTTTCGGCCGCCCCCGTTGTAGTCGTTGCCATTGAAGGTTCCATCGTCCTTGACCCGGATGGTCGTTTCGTAGTTGCCGCCGAGGGCGGGATAGACGAACTGGGTGCCGGGATAGATGACGCGGAGCGTTCCATCGGCGTGCTCCACGGTGAGCTTGGCGGCGTCACCCCCTTGCCGGGTCACCTCAGCCGAGGCCGCGCTGCCGGAGGCGGCCTCGACCTGCAGGGTGCCGATCAGGTTGTAGATTTCAAGACGGGTACCGGAGAGTTCGAAACGCTCGGCCTGTTGGGCGTACAGCGCTGCGGAGGATGCTGCGCGTGAGAGCCGAGAAGCAGGGCCAGGACACGAACGGGATGCTGCACGGTGGGGTCTCCTGATGAGAGGGATCAGGAGGTTGGACGGGACGGGAGGCGAAAAGGTTGCAGCGGCCCTACCGGGGAGCGACCGAGACCCCCTCCAGCAGAATAGGAGGCGCCGCCAGGCTGCCGCGCCATTCCACATCCCGCCCGAGGCCGGCGATACGGCTGAGCAGTTCGTAGGCGTTTCCCGCCACTGCGGCATCCTTGACGCGGCCCACGATTTCCCCAGCGACGACCCTGTAGGCCAGGGCCACGGGATGGGAGAAGGCGCCTCCGATGACGTTCCCCTGCCCAACACCGATGAGGTCGTCCACGATGAGGCCGTCGGCGATTCCGGCCACAAGCTCGGCCCAGGCCAGGGTGCCAGGCGACACGACGAGGTTGGAGTAGCCCGCCTGCGGCTTGCCGAAGGTGCTGCGTCTGGCATGTCCGGTGGCGGGAACGCCGGCCCGCGCCGCCGTCTCCAGGTCGTAAATGAAGGCGCCGAT
This sequence comes from uncultured Gemmatimonadales bacterium, assembly GCA_963810185.1. Classification (GTDB taxonomy): domain Bacteria; phylum Gemmatimonadota; class Gemmatimonadetes; order Gemmatimonadales; family GWC2-71-9; genus SPDF01. The sequence continues at coordinate 132,052 of CAWEMJ010000013.1, read as the reverse complement.
GACACCCTCGCGGACGAGGGGGAGGCGGCGCGTGGGCACCCCTTCGTCATCGATCGGGCGGGATCCGGACGCGCCCGGTACCCAGGGATCGTCGGTCAGGGTCAATTTCGGATCGAACGCCCGCTCGCCGACCCGACCACCCAGCGGCGAGACTCCCTGCAGGACCGCCTTCCCCAGGCAGGCCTGTCGCAACGGAAGAAAGAGGGCGGTGGACCCGGCCGGCGTAAAGAGCACTGGCAGTGCTCCCCGCGGCGGTGCGACTGGTCGGTCGGCCCAACCCACCCGCCGTCGAATCGACTCCGCGAGCGTGGCCACCATCGGTTCGCCGGGGAGGTCCACAGCGGCGTAGTAGTCGCCGACCATCAGGATATCGTCGCCGGACACGCGAGTGACCTCGGCGGCCAGCGACACCGCGGTCACCTCGTAGGTGACTTCGACGCCCCTGGTGTTGGCCACCCGCACGGTCCCTGCGCTGCGTTCCACCGTCGCGTTGACCTGCCAGCCATCGTGCGACAGTCGCTCGACCAGCGATTGCCCGAGCGCGGCGAGATCCGCCACCGAGGCGGCTGCTGCGCCGGGAGAATGGGTCCGAACGGCCTGCGGGGGCGCGGGAGCCGGCAGGAAGAGCTCCGCCTGATCGCCGAGGGCGGCAGAGGCGAGCGCCGCGTCGACCAGCGCCTCAGGATTGGAGGCGGTGGAGCCGGCAATCCCGAGGCGGCCGTTGGCCCGCACGCGCAGGTTGACCCCGCGCTCCTGGGACCACGAGGTGCTCTTGAGCCGGCCCGCCTCGAAGAGCAGGGTTACGGTCTCGTCAAACTTGAGGGTGGCATCGGCCGCATCGGCCCGGCTGGCTGCCTGTTCGAGGAGGCGGGCGATCACGCCATGCTCCCGCCCACGAGGGCCTCGCTAATCCGCACGTGGGGAGCGCCCTCGGTGACGGGGAGCGGTGCCTGCCCCCCCTTCCCGCAGCCGCCGCCCAGCTCGTTCCACTGAAAATCTCCGGCGATCCGGTCGATCCGGTCCATCGTCTGGAACAGATTCCCCGCGATCACCACGTCCTTGACCAGCTCGGCGAGCTGTCCGTCCCGGATCATGTACCCGTGGCCCGCCGTGAAGGAGAAATCCTCGAGGTAGGTCTGGCCGCCCTGTGCGTCGCAGGCGTAGATGCCCAGCGTGATGTCCTTGAACAGGTCGTCGCGGGTCCCGGTGCCGTTGGCGATGTAGGTGTTGGTCATCCGCACGATGGGCGGATGGCGGAACGAGAGCGCACGTGCGTTGCCGGTGGGGGCCTCATTCATCTGGGCGGCTGTCTCCCGGGAATGGAGTCGCCCGACCAGCACGCCGTTCTGGACCAGCACCGTATTCCGGGTCGGGGTGCCCTCGTCGTCGTAGGGGAGGGTGCCGCGGAGGGCGGCGGCGCTGCCGTCGTCGCCGATGGTCAAATGCGGGCCGCCGAAGCGGCGACCGAGGTGCATCATCTCCCGCGCCTGGGGATTCTCGTACACGAAATCGGCTTCGCTCAGGTGGCCGAAGGCCTCGTGCACGAACACGCCGGCCAGCTTCGGATCGAGCACGACGGGGTAGGTGCCGCCCCGCACCCGGGGGGCGCCGAGGAGGGCCACGGCGCGGTCGGCGGCGGCGAGGAACTGCTCCTCGCGTTGCTGGACGGCGTCCCATCCCGAGCGGCGGCCGATGGACTCCAGGCCCCGCTCGATGGTGCCCTGGTCCCGGGCCACCGCCACCGCCGAGAGGGTGACTTCGGGCCGCAGCTCGGAGAGCATCGTGCCCTCGGAGTTGGCGTACCAGTATTCCACCACCTCGTCGCGATACGAGGCCTGGGTATCCACGACCCGCCGGTCGCGGCCGAGCATGAGGGCATTGAGCGATTCGAGGTGGCGCTTCTTGACGTCGAGCGGGATGCCGCGGACGTCGCCCCCGAGCGGGAGCACGAGGTCGGCCTCGCGGACCGGCACATCGGCGAGGCGGATCGGCGCGTCAAGCCGCACGGCGAGCGAGAGCTCGTGTGCGCGCGCCACCATGGCGGGGAGGTCGTCGAGGGACGTGAAGCTCGCCATGCCCCAGCCGTGGCCACGATTGAGGCAGCGGACAAACCCGCCCTCGTCGGTGCTGACGGTGGCTCCCTCCAACCGGGGCCCGCGAAAGGTCACCGCGGAGGTGACGCTTCGCTCGAGACGGATTTCGGTGTAGTCGGCCCGGGAGGAGTTGAGGGCGTCGCGAAGCCGGTTTTTCACGGGCGTCGGGTGGCGTACTCGGGATGGGGAACCAGCTCGCCGTCGACCACGATCTCGCGATCCCACGGGAGGATGATGAACTTGTCCGTCTCGAAGGCATGGAAGTCAGGCAGGTAGGGGCCGGTCTTGAAGGACACCGCGGTCCGGACTTCTGCGGGTTGCAGCAACCGGACTTCGCTCAGCGCCACCTTCATGGTGCTGCCGGACTCGCACGTTTCGTCCACCACGAGGACCCGGCGTCCGCGGATGGTGGCGGGCGGCCCCGCCACGAGGACGGGCTCCTTCCGTGCGCTCCGCCGGGTGACCACCATGCTGGCAAATTCCCGCTGCAGGATGGAGGCGACGACCACGCCGGGCATCACGCCGGCCTTGGCGATGCCGAGGACGATTTCAGGATCGAACTCGCGCGCCACCTTCAGCGCCAGGGCGCGGCAGACCTCTCCGAAGAAGGCCCAGTCGATTTCCATCACGTCGCGGGTGTCGGGCGCGGGGGCTCTTGGCATACACCAAACTACCCCCGCACTTCGACCCGAGCAACCACGTTGCGACCCTCCAAAATCGGGGCTATCTTGCGCGAACACCACGACTTGAGTCCCTTCTCACCCCGCGTCAAGGATCCGTCGACCGCATGAGCTTCTGGCGTCGGTTGCTCGGCAAGGGAAAATCCTCCACGCTGCGTCCGCAGCGCCTCGATTATCTCAACGAGGCGCTCGCGCTCGAGCGGCAGGGGGATTTCGAGGCGGCGCTCACCTCCTACCGGCTGGCGCTGCGCGACAACGCGCAGGACACCCGGATCCTCCAGAACATGGCCATCGCGTTCACCAAGACGGGGCAGCCCGACGAGGCGGTCCGTCACTATCGACGCGCCATCGAACTCGACCCCACCCTGGTCGGCGCGCATTACGGCGTCGCGTTCCTGCTCATCAAGCGCGGCGACGCAGGACTGGCGGCGGAGCACCTCCGCGCCTTCCTGGCGCGGCCCCCCAAGGGACCAGACGCCGATCGGTGGATCCGGCATGCCGAAGCCGCCCTGGAAGAGGCGGAACGCGCGGCCGAGGGGGCATCGGAGTGACGTACCGGGCGGTGGGACTGGCGGTCCTGGCCCTGGCGGCCTGCAGCGACCTGAGCTCGAGTGACGAGACGGTCGTCGCATTGCAGGTGACGTCGCCGCCGGGCTCGACGGTCGAAGTGGGCGACACCGTGACTTACACCGTCGTGGCGCTCAACCGGAACGGCGACTCGATTGCAGCGACGATTCGATGGTCCACGCCCGATACCGCGACCCTGGCCGTGGACAGCCTGTCCGGCGTGGTGCTCGGCAAGAAGCCCGGCCCGGGCCGGGTGCAGGCGATCTCGGACGGCCTGGTGTCGCCCCTCAACATCCTCACCGTCTTCGCCTCGGCTGACACCCTGATCCTGGTGCCCCCCGACACCGTGAGGCTCGACACGCTGACCGCCACGAACACCACACCGCTCGTGGCGCGGCTGGAGTCGTTCAATCCAGTCGGCCCGGTGGCGGGACGGGTCATCATCTACACGGTGGTCGAACCGGTGTTCGCCAATGCGGCCGACCGCACGGTCGAATTCGGCACCGGCGGGTTGGCCGACACCGCCGTCACCGCCGCCAACGGCGAGCCGGTCGATGCCGTCACCATCGCGCGCATCCCCGGCATCACGCCGCCGGACAGCGCCATCGTGGAAATCCGCGCCACGCGCTACAAGAACAATCAACCGGTGCCCGGATCGGGGCAGCGGTGGATCATTCGGTTCGGCATTTAGCGTCGTCTTCCGGAGGTCTTGTGAGCACCTCACCTCGCACACTCAACGAGCTCTTCTTCGGGGCCATGGATCGTTCGGCCTCGCGCCCGGTCGCCATGCGCATCAAGCGTGGCGGCACCTGGACCGACCTGAGTTTCGCGGACTTGCTCGCCCAGGTGCAGGCGTTGAGCATCGGCCTGCATGAACTCGGCGTGAACGCCGGCGATCGCCTGGCCATCCTGTCGGAGAACCGGCCCGAATGGGCGATCACCGACTTCGCCTGCCTGGCGTGCCGGTGCGCCGACGTGCCGGTGTACCCCACCCTGCCGGCGCACCAGATCGAGTACATCCTGCGCGACTCCGGCGCCGTGGCGGTGTGCTGCTCGTCCGCGGCGCAGCTGGGCAAGATCCTCGACATCCGGGGCAATCTGCCCAATCTCAAGCACATCATCGTGTTCGACGCGGAGGCCGCGACCGGCGGCGCCCTGACGTTCGACTCCATCGTCGCCAAGGGTCGTGCCGCCCTCGCCAAGTACCCCACCTGGCGGGCGGACGCGCTGGCGGTGAAGCCAGACGACCTCGCCACGCTCATCTACACCTCGGGGACCACCGGCGATCCCAAGGGCGTCATGCTCACCCACGGGAACATCACCTCCGACGTGGTGGCCGGCCTCCAGGTCCTGGACCTGCGCCAGAGCGACGAATGCCTCTCGTTCCTGCCGCTCTCCCACATCTTCGAGCGCATGGCCGGGCACTACTGCATGACGCAGATGGGCGCCATCATCAACTACGCGACCAGCATCGAGAGCGTCCCCATCGAGATGGGCGAGCTCCGCCCCACCGTGGTGTGCTCGGTGCCGCGACTCTACGAGAAGATCTACGCCCGCGTGCTCGAGAACGCGATGGCGGGCTCGCCCACCAAGCAGAAGATCTTTCTCTGGGCCAAGCGGACCGGCGAGGCGTGGGCCGAGCTGGCCATCGAAGGAAAGCCGATTCCGGCGGTCCTCGGCCTCCAGTACCGCGTGGCGCACGCCCTCGTCTTCTCGAAGCTGGTGGCGCGGGTCGGGGGCCGGTTGCGGTTCTTCGTCTCTGGCGGCGCACCGCTCGCGGCCGACATCGCCCGGTTCTTCTACGCCGCGGGCCTGCCGATCATGGAGGGCTACGGCCTGACGGAGACCTCGCCGGTGATCACCGTCAACGGATTCGGGCGGGCGCGGTTCGGCACCGTGGGCAAGGTGGTGCCCGGCGTCGAGGTGAAGATCGCGGCCGACGGGGAAATCCTGACCCGCGGACCCAACGTGATGAAGGGCTACTACAACAAGCCGGAGGCCACGGCGGAGGTCCTGAGCGCCGACGGCTGGTTCAGCACCGGCGACATCGGAAAGCTCGATGCCGAGGGATACCTCTGGATCACCGACCGGAAGAAGGACATCATCGTGACCGCCGGCGGCAAGAACATCGCGCCCCAGCCGATCGAGAACCTGGTCAAGACCAATCCGATGGTGCTCAGCGCGGTCATGATCGGCGACAAGCGCAAGTACCCGATCATGCTCGTGGTCCCGAACATGGACGTGCTGCGGAAGTGGGCGGAATCGGAGGGGATGACGGGACGCACCGACGCGGCGCTGCTCAGCGACATCGTGGTGCACAACAAGCTGACCGGCGAAATCAAGAAGACGCTGCGCGACCTCGCCCAGTACGAGATGCCCAAGAAGTTCCTCATCCTGGACCGGGACTTCAGCATCGAGGCCGGTGAACTCACGCCGACGCTGAAGGTGAAGCGCCGCGTGGTCGAGAAGGTCCACCAGGCGCGGATCGAAGAGCTCTTTGCCGCGGGCGGCGTCGAAACGGTCTACTAGCCGCGCCGCGTCCGCGCCACCCAGACCCCGTCCGCGCTGGCGAGCACCTCGAGCTCCGGCGCGGACGGGGTCGCGCCTTCCCCGACCACGCGGAGCCCGGGCAGCAGGCATCGCACCGCCTCCGCCAGCCAGTCGCCGTCCGACGCGAAGCCGGGTCCGAGCACCACGCCGCGGAGATGCCGGCTCTTGACGGGGATGCTCCCGCCGTGCGCCACGCTCACCCCCGGGCCGGTGGGTACGCCGATCGGCGGGTTGACGGCCAGGACATGCACCCCCTCCGCCCGGCTCGAAAATCCCTCCCAGTCCTCCCCCGCCCCACCGACCATGGCCACGTACCCGCCTGGCCCCCCGAGTCCGAGCAGCGCCACCATGGCCGGCCCGGTCAGTCGCACGGACCGCTGGATGTCGGCCGGCGCCGGCCCGAATTCCGCGGCCCCATTGCGGACCGGGTACACCTTGCCGCAGTCCATGCAGCCGAGGTGACCGCCCTGCACCTGGCGGTCGATGACGCCGTCCGGAAGGAGCACGAGGACGTTTTCCTCGTGATCGGCCGGGCAGCGGAGAATGTCGGTGAGTTCGATGAACATGGGCTAGGGGCGGAAGACGACCCAGGTCAGCTTGCCTTCCTCCACGGTCACCTTGCGAAAGACCTTGCGACCGTCGATTTCGGTGCCCATGAGGTAGGTGCCCGGCGGGACGTCGCTCACGGCAAAGTGCTCCCCGTAGAGCGGATGGGGGTGGTTCTTGGGCCCGTACGTTTCGGCGAACGAATACGGCGTCTCGGCCGGCTCCGGCTTGATGATGCCGTAGATCCGTGCCTGCTCCACCGGGCGGCCCGCGTCGTCGAACACCTGTCCCGCCACGATCCCGGTGCCCGGCAGCGGCGTAATCCAGAGTTCGGGATTGGTGGTGTAGGCGGGATAGCGCTGCAGCGAGTCCACGATGGCCTGCACATCGTCCGTCGGCGCCACATGCACTTCGAGGTGGAGGTGATCGTTCGTGGCGCGGCCGGTGTTGCCGACCTCGCTGATCACGTCGCCCGGGCCGACGCGTTGCCCGACGGTCACCTTGAGCGCCGAGTTGTGGTAGTACACCGAGAAGATCTGCTTCGGCCCGTCGGCCTGCAGCAGTGAGTCGTGCCGGATGGCCACCGTAAGCGCGCCCGCCTCCGCCGGCCCCGCGTAGACCACCACGCCGCTGCCGATCGCGTGAACCGGCGTGCCGTCGGGATTGTTGAACTCGACGCCCTGATGCGGCTGGAAATTGCCGCCCATCGTGGAACCGTAGCGGTAGGTCTGGTCGATGAAGCTGTTGTCGTTGAGGGAAATCGGCCGCTGGAACCAGGTGGTCCGCGGCGGGACCGGCGGCTTCCGCGGCGCGGGCAAGCCGGCCGGCGCGCTCATAGCACGGCGTGGTGTCATTCACCTCGCGGATACCGCAGAGGGTGCCGCGCCAGCCGTCGAGACGCGCCAGCGGGGGAAACCCGGCGTACCCCCGCTGGCTGATCGATACCGTCCCGTCCGGACTCATCGACAGGGCCACCGACCCACTCAGGGTGGACAGGAGTATGCCGGTGCGGGAGCGGGTGATCCGGCGGATGTATTCGCTGGGGAGGACGGTGAGGGCGCTGTCGGCGGGGCCGCGGGCCGCAGGACCGGCCGCGTCCACGAAGGCGGTCCAGTGTTCGCCGCCGTCCTTGGTCATCTGCACGCCGTCCGCCGTCCCGATCCAGATCTCCTGACCGCGAACGACGACGCCTGCGGGCGCCACGTATTGCCATTCGGGGCCAAGTTCGCGGAGCGTCCAGTTCTGCCAGGTCCGTCCACCGTCCCGCGAGACACCCCACCCGTTCCCCACCGTACCGTACCAGATGTCGCCGCCCGACCCGAACGCGATCGAATGGACAAAATCCCAGGAGAGCGATCCGGCCGCGGTGTCGCTCTTGATTTGCTGCCAGGCCACCCCCCCGGCGGGCAGAACATAGATGCCGCGGCCGTACGTCCCCGCCCAGACGCCGCCGGACGGATCCCGGACGAGGGTGAGTACGTGAACGCCCCACCCCGTGGAATCGGGAAGCGGCGGCAGCTTGGACTGTGCGGCGAGCGAGGCCGGCACCAGGGCGAGGCTGAGCACCATCCATCGACTGAGTTTCATGGCGCACACCAGGGCGGAGGTGAGGGAAGGACGGGTCACGCCGGACCGAGTCGCAGCCAATCGAGCTGCACGTGCGGCGGCCGGGTGGCCGCGAAGACCACCGCGGCGGCCACATCCTCGGGACGCAGCATCCTTGCACGCGGGGTGAACCCTTCCCGCGAGTCGGGATCCACCGCGTCCCACGCCGCCGTGTCGGTGGGACCAGGGGAGACCAGGGTGAACCGCACTCCCGTGCCCCGGTATTCAGCGACCAGCGTCTCGTGGAGGCCGCGGACCCCGAACTTGCTCGCGGCGTAGGCGGCGTTTTCCGGAAAGGCGCTGTGGTCCGCCACGGAGCCGACGGTAACGACCAGCCCGCCCCTGCCGGCGCGCATCATCGGCACGAACGCCTTGGCCACCAGCCAGGGTCCCCGGAGGTTGGCGGCGAGCTGGGCGTCGAAGTCGGCGGTGGAGGTCTCCTCGAACGGTGCCAGGTGGAATGCCCCGGCGTTGTTCACGAGGATATCGGGCGGCCCCCACTCCGCCTGGACGACGTCCGCCACCGCGCGCACCTGGGCGGCGTCGGTCACATCACAGCGGAGGTCGAGCGACTGCCCGTCTCGGCGCTCCTGGAGCGAGCGGGCCAAACGCACCACCCGCGCGCCGTCACCGGCCAGCGCCGCCGCGGTCGCCGCGCCGATGCCGCGCGAGGCGCCCGTCACCACCGCCACCCGACCGGTGAGCGCGCTCACTCCGACTCGGCGCGGGTGCCGTGGGCGAGCCGGAGGAACTCGGCCCGGGTCTTGGAGTCGCTGGTGAAGATCCCGCGCAGCGCGCTGGTGACCGTGCGCGAGCGCTGCTTTTCCACGCCCCGCATCATCATGCACAGGTGCGACGCCTCGAGCACCACCCCCACCCCGCGCGGCGTCACCACGTCCATGATGGCGTTGGCCACCTGGTCGGTCAGCCGCTCCTGCACCTGCAGGCGCCGGGCGAAGACGTCGACGATGCGCGGCAGCTTGGACAGGCCGAGGATGCGGCCGTTGGGGATGTAGGCCACGTGGGCCACCCCGAAGAACGGCAGGAGATGATGCTCGCACAGCGAGTAGAACTCGATGTCGCGCACGAGAATCATGCTGTCGTGCTCTTCCTCGAAGAGGGCGTCGCCCACGGCGTCCTCGACGGTCCGACCGTAGCCGCTGGTCAGCCACCGGAGGGAGGCCTCCACCCGCTCAGGCGTCTTGGCCAGCCCTGGCCGATCAGGATCCTCGCCCAGCCCGACCAGGATCGAGCGCACTTCCGGTGCCAGGGGCGTCCGCCGCGGGTCAGCCACCGAAGTACTCGACATAGTTCCTCGGAGTTTCCCAGAGGCGAACGCACTTGAGGCGCCCGGCGGGGAGGACGGGCGCAATCGCCTCCCAGCAGAACACCGCGATGTTCTCGGCGGACGGGATGTGATCGCGGAAGTATGGCACGTCGAGGTTCAGGTTGCGGTGGTCCAGGACGGTGCTGACGTGCCGATCGACGAGTTCCTTCAGCACGGCGATGTCGAGGACGTACCCGGTGCTCGGGCTGATGGGCCCCTCGACGGTCACCTCGAGCTCGTAATTGTGCCCGTGGTAGTTGGGGTTGTTGCACAGGCCGAAGGTGGCGCGGTTCCACGCGTCGGATTCGGCGGGATTATGGAGTCGGTGGGCCGCATTGAAGTGGACCCGCCGGGTGACAGCGCAAGACGGCATCGGGCTTCCCGAATGGGGATGAAGGAAGTTGGACGATTCGCGGGCAGGGTCAAGCGCCGGGCCGCCCGGAAGCAAAAAGCGCCGACGAGGTGCGTCGGCGCCCGGGTGCGGACGATGGTGGGGAGGGTGTCTTGAAGCCCGAAGAAAACTTGCGGTATCCTCGCCCTGGCTTCTGTCTTCCCCCGGGGGGCATGGCATCGGCCACGGTATGTGGACCCAATCTACGGACCTGTTGGCTCAAGCACGTGGTTCCCGACCACCGCCCGACACTGCTAAGATACGGAACGGTCCCGACCCCGTCAACAACCACGCCGGAGATTGCCGATGACGTCCCGAATTTCGCTCGTGCTGGCTCTCGCCGCGCTGGCGCTCTGGTACATTCTCGCGTTCGTGACCGGGGTCACAGCGGGGGCGGTGCACCTCCTGTTAGCGGCCGGCGTCATCTTCGCGGTTCGCTGGTGGGCGCTTCGGAAATAGAGGCGGGCGCAGCGGGGCAGCGAGAAGAAGGTAGCATTTCGCGGAGATGCCCCCTCTCCCGGAGGGAGGGGGGGACCGGGGGGTGAGGAGTCGAATCAGATTTCCCAATTGGAAAACAGCACACCCGTCACCGGCCGCTCCGGCCAGTCGGCCAGTGTCATCCGCAGGTCGGTCCAGTGGGTTTGCCAGCCGTCGGCTACAAGGGAGCCGTAGGCGTCGGCTTGCCGCGTCTGGCAGCGGACCGTCACGCGCTCGGTGCCCTCCACCTCCGCCGCCGAGTCGACACCGCTGAGCACGGCGTGCATGGCCGGCAAGTCGTCCGCCACCAGCTTGAGGACCCGCAGGTCCTCACGCGGCCGTCCATGGGCGAGCGGCACGGCGTGCCACAACGCCAGGGCCACGAGCGTTCCATCTCGGCGGTACAGCGTCGTGTCCCCCATGCCGAGGTCGGCGGTCAGCTGCATCTCTCGTTCAAAGGTGAGCCCCGGCGCGACACGTTCTACCAGTGCGGCGCACTCCGCCAGCGCGGCCCCCATCGCCTCATCGCGTGCGAGTCGAGTACATCCGGCGGCGGGGCCGGCCTCGGGCGAGCGCGCCAGCGTCACGGTGAGGTGCCCGGGGAGGAAGCCGAGGCGGCTGTAGAAGCCGATGTTCTCGACCGTGCGGGGCATGGTCTCGAGTCCGATGGTCTGGGCGGATTGCGCCTTGAGCCAGTCGACGCCGGCCAGGACGATTCGCTTGCCGAGTCCCTCGCCCTGCCGGTCGGGGCGCACGGCCAAGGGCCCCATCCAGCCCTCGATTCCTGAGAGGTGGGCAAGGTTGAACGCCACGATCTCGCCGGCGCGGTCCCGCCAGATCATCGCGCCCTCCCCCGCCGACTCCAGCGCGAACCGCCAGACGTCGTGATTGAGGTGCGGCACCCGCACCCCCGGCATGCCGTCGCGCCGATACCGGTCGGTGAAGGCGGCCGAGAAGATCCGGTTGAGGGGATCGATGTCGTCGAAGCCGGGGCGTTCCGGCCCCTGCACCGTCTTCTCACGCCGCCACATCGCGACCGCCTCCCTGCAGCACTTCCTCGCGCACCACCGAGACGCGCCGCCCCGGGTCCCGTTCGACGCGGATGATCCGGTCAAACCCTTCCCGGACCGCCTCGATGTGGGTGATGAGGATGACCTGCGGAAACCGGTCGGCGAGACTCCGCAGGAGACCCATGACCGACGCGCGGCGCTCCTCGTCCAGCGATCCGAAGATTTCGTCGAGTACCAGCAGCGACAGCGGCTGCCCTGCCCGCTCGGCGATCATCTGGCTGATGGCCAGGCGCAGCGCAAGGTAGGCTACGTCCTCCTCGCCGCCGGAGATCACCGGCTTCGCCTCGCCTTCCTCCACCAGCGTGGGCGTGTAGCTCTCGTCCAGGTCGAGGTCGGTGTAGCGGCCATTGGTGAGGTCGCGGAGAAAGCCCGACGCGAGTTCCGACAGATCGGGCCGCAGCTGTGTGTTGAGGTCGGTCCGCAGGTCGGTGAGCGCCCGGTCCAGTTCCTGGGTGACGAGGAAGCGCTGCTCGACGCGCTTGACCTCCTCCTCGCGGTGGGTCCGTTCCGCTCGACGCTGCGCCGCGGCCCGGGCGGCCTCTTCCGCCGTCGCCCGTTCTCCCTTGGCCTCGACCACCTGGAGCTCCGCCCGGCGCCGTTCGTCCTCCACCGCCGCCATGCGCGCGCGCACTTCCTCGAACTCCGGCTCCGAGAATCCAAGCTCCTGGCGCTGGTGCCGGAGCGCTGTCAGCACCTCTTCGCGCACGCTCACCGCCTGCTCCGCGGCGAGCAGCTCCGGGGCCAGGCGTGCGGCGCGCTCCGCGAGTCCCCGGTATCGCTCCGCCTCGAGCGCCTTCGCCTCCAGCGCCTTGAGCGATTGCTGCACCGCCTTGTGGCGCTCGGGGTCGTAGGTGCCCTCCGCCCCTTGCAGCGAAGCCTGCAGCTCGGCAATGGTCCGCTCCTGCAGCGCCCGCCTGTCCCGCAACGCCGGCGCGTCCTTCAGCGGCGCCTCCAGCCGGCTGAGCGCGGCAGACGCCGCCTCGGCCGCCGCTTCCGCCTGCACCCGCTGCCGCTCCAGCTCCCGGACGTCCAGCGGTTCGTCCTCGAGCTGGTCCAGTCGCTGGCGATAGAACCGCCCGTTGAACTTCACTTCCTCCAGCTGCCGACCGAGTACCGCGAGCACCGGCTCGAAGTCCTTGCCGAGCGGACGGGAGCAGGTCGGGCAGGCGCCGTCCTGGCCGGCCGCAGTGATCCGGTCGAGTTGCTCCTGCAGGTCCGCATACTGGTCGAGCAAGGCCTGCCGCTTCGTCGTCGCGTCCTGCAGGTCGCGCACCCAGCTGGTGCGCTTCTCCTCCGCCTGCTCGGCGGCGGCGTTGGCCGCGGTTCGGGCTGCGCTGGCCGCCGACCGGGCAGCCTCGAGTTGCGCCGCCGTCGGGAGCGCGCCGAGGCGCTGGTCGAGGTCGGCGAGCGCGGCGCGGGCCGCCTCGATCCTGGCGTGGAGCCCGGCCCGGTGCGAGGAGGCGGCATACAGCTGCTGCAGCGTTTCGTGCTCGGCGCGCAGCGACGGCAGCGGCGCCAGCTCCTCCGCCAGCGCCGCCAGGTGCGTCTGGGCCTGCAGCGCATCGGCGATCTGCCGATCGAGGTCCCGCGTGCGCTCCTGGGAGGTGGTGACCTGGTGCTCCGCCACGCGGATGTCGCCCTCGAGGGACTGCACCCGGGTCCGGAGTTGCTGCATGGCGTCCCAGCGAGGTGCGGTTTCCGCCAGCCGCACCGTGGCGAGCCGGACCGCCTCCTGCGCCCTGGTGTCGCGCTCGCCTGCCGCCGCGGCCAGTCCGGCGACCCGCTGCTCTTCGGCGTCGAGCGTGCCGGCGTCGAGCAGCCCCGCCTGGAGCGCCTGCAGCCGGGCGCGCAGTTCGCTGCGCGTCTCCTTCAGCCGCTCCTGGGCCACCCGCAGCCGTTCGAACCCGAGCACCCGGGCGAGGAACTGGGCGCGCTCGGGGGCACTCATCTTGGCCATGACCATCAGGTCTTTCTGGCCGGTGAAGTAGGTGTTGAAGAACTCGGCTCGCGTCATCCCCAGCAGGTGCGAGAGCTTGTCGGTGACGGTGGCAAGGCTGTTGGCGATCGGGCGCCGGATCGCCGTCCTGGAAGAGTTCCGCCTGGCTGAGGCTCCGCACGACGCGGAACTCATGCGCGCCCAGCGCGAAGTCGAGCTCCACGCGCACCGGCGAGCGAGGCGGCGCGCCGCGCCGGCGGATCGACTCCCGGGTGCCGCGCGCCGCCGGGGTGCCGTACATGGCGAAGGCGATGGCCTCGAGCAGCGTGGACTTGCCGGAGCCGTTGGCGCCCACGATGCCGGTGAGACCGGCGCCGAGGACCAGCTCGGAATCCTCGTGCTGGCGGAAGTTGACGAGCCGGAGGCGGTGGATCTGCATCAGTCCTCCGCCAGCTCGCGCTCGGCGGACGCCACCAGGTCCACACCCTCGCTCACAAACGCGGCACGGTCGATCCCGGCGGGCAGCGCGCGGCGGCTGAGATAGTCCTGGACGATGTCGGGCAGCGTCTGCCGGCGCCCCGGCGCCCCGACACCAGTGCTCCGCGTCGGCTCCGGTCGCCGCAGGTCGAGCTGGAAATGGAGCGCCTCGGCCTTCCAGCCTCGCAGCACGGCGTGGTCGAGCTGGCGCCCGACGTGCCGCGGCACGCCGGTCACCACCAGGCGCACCACCTGATCGGCAATGCCGCCGGGAACGCTGCCACGCGATCGGCGATGGCGGCCTGGAGTTCCTCGGGCGACAGATCGGTCCCGTCGAGCCGGGGCAGGTCGAGGACCCGCCGCACCGGCGACGATCGGCTGCGGCGCGGCGACGCCCGGTGTCGAGATCCACCAGCAACCAGGCCTTTCCCGCGATGCCCTTCTCCGCTTCCTCGCGCAGCTCACCCCACGGATTGGTGCTCACATACTCCAGCGCCCCGCTGTACCAGGCCCGCGGCCCGAGCTCGGTGCGGACGTGGTAGTGCCCGAACGCCACGTAGCTCCACTCGCCCGGCCCGAACTCGTCCGGACGGACGACGGCGCCGCCGTACTCCACGGCCGAACGGTCGGACGGAAAGACGCCGTCGACCTCGCCATGGGCCACCAGTACTTCATAGCGTGCGCTGCCGTCAGGCCGCAGCACCGGCCGCTCCGCCTGCACCAGCGCCTGGTGCGGGACGGCCAGGACGCTCAACTGCAGCCGTGGATAGCTGAACCGCCGCGCGTCGTGGGTGGCGACATCGACGCCGAGTTCATCGAAGAGGCGGAGGATGCTGCCGGTTTCGGTGGAGCGCGGAGTGTCGTGGTTGCCGGCGATCAGGACGATGGGCGCGTCCGGGAGCGCCGTGCGTAGCCGCTGGAACTGCTGAAAGGCATCGACGATGGCGGCGTTGGTGGGTCGGACGGAATGGAAGAGATCGCCGGCTACCACGATCGCGTCGGGGCGCGCGGCGAGTACGCCATCCACCGCCTGGCGGAAGGCCATGGCGGTGTCGGCCTCGCGCTGATTGATGCCAGCGGGGGTCTGCCGATGGTACTGCCGGAAGCCGAGATGCAGGTCGGCGAGGTGCGCGATTTTCACAGGTAGGAGAATGCGCCGCCCGAGGGCGGGGGGCAAGGCGCGGCGGGGGCCGCCCTAGGAGGAATAGGGATCGGTGGTGCCCCGGAGGGGGATCACCCCGGTCCGTCGCGACGCGATTTCCGGCTCGATCCGCCGGCCCAGCGCCGCCGTGAAGTAGGCGAGCACGTCGTCGGGGCGCAGCTGCCTTGTCCGGGCCAGCGCCCGGCGCACATCGTCCTCGCGGCGACCGTCCACCAGGGCGCGAACCCGGTCGGTCCCGATGCGCGGGATCCATGGAGCGGAGCTGGCGGGCCACCGCCTCGTCGAAGGGGAGGTCCACCGCCGGGGGAAAGCGCTCCACCCCCTCGCGGCCGGAGAGCACGCACGGCCGCGGGAACCGGAGGAACACCGGCTGGGTGAAGTGAGGGTGCCGCACCATCAGTTCGCCCTTGGGCAGGGTGGCGAGCTTGATCTTGGTGGCGGGCGAGAGCGTGGCATACCCGGCGGTGGCGAGTTCGTCGGGGTCCATGCGGCCGTAGATGGTCGTCCCCGCGTTGCCGACCACCCGCCGGAGCACCTGCGAGCGGAACTGCTGCGCGGAGAAGAGCACCAGGCCGAGGTACCGGCCCGCGCTCCGAGAGGTCGAGCAGCATCTTCCGCACGTAGGTGTCGGGGCCGTCGGCCGGGGCGTACTTGTTGAGTTCGTCCACGAAGACGACCACGTGGTCCACGCCCAGGTCGCGGCGCTCGAGGTGCTCGCGGAGCTTGCTGACCACGCGGGCAAAGACGAGATCCTGCGCCAGCGGATCGACGCTCGGCCACGTCCACCACGTACACGCTGCGATCGGCGAACGCGCCCCACGGCAGGTCGTTGGCGGTGCCGTCGTCGGTCACCAGCCCCTTGGCGCGGGTGGTGATGTTGCCGAGCCGGTTCCGGACCTTCCGGATGGTGGCGATGTGATGGGTGCGCCACACGTCGCCGCGGTTGCTGTTCTCCAGCGAGTCGAAGATGGCCCGGAAGAACGCCTCGAGGTCGGCGAAGGTCAGCACCCGCCACTGCGACGGCTGGAGTTCCGGCGCATGGAACTCGCGCCCGACCACCCGATCCGCAAGGAAATCGATGAAGGCGTCGGCCTTGGCATCGAGGTCGTCGCGGTTGAGCACGACCTCGGCGTACTCCAGCACCTCGCGCAGTCCCCAGATCAGCGGCTCGGTGTTGGCGGCCAGGTCGGGATGGGTGCGCAGGGTGTTGAGATTGACGCCGTCGGGCTTGCAGGGGGCGTAATAGCGGACGTTCTCGAACGGCTGCGGCGTCGAGCCCGAGGCGATCGTACGAGGCGGTGTCCTCTCGCCGACAACTCCGCCGGCTGATCGAGGAAGCAGAGGTCGGGCCCCTTCACGTTGAAGCAGAGCGCCGCCACCGACCCTTTGTGCGCCGGAAACGTCTGGAAGATGCTGGTGAGGAAGAACTCCACCGCGCTCGTCTTGGTGGCCAGTCCCGACACGCCGGTGATGTTGAGGTGCGCCGCTTCGGGGCCCAGCAGGAAGTCGGCGTCGAGGTACACCGGGGCCGCCAGCCCGGCCGCGCCGTAGGTGCCCACCGGAATCCCGGTGGCGCGCTCGCCGCCGGTGTAGCCGTCCATCCGGAGCGCCATCGCGCACATCGGCGTCGGTGGCCATGCGCACCTCGCCGAGGGGCACCGGCTGCAGCGGTTCCTCGGGGTCCTGCCGGAGGACGGCGGCGGTGTAGAGCCGGATCTCGGTGCGCGCGGCGCCGATCGGCGCGGCGGGGTTCGCCGCCCGACCGGCGACGGCGTCGAGCGGGCGCGGCAGGTCATCGTAGGCCGCCGCATCCATCACGACCCCGAAGACGACCCGCCCCGGGGCGTCCACGCGCACGATGGCGCCGACCCCCACGGGCGATTCCCGCGCGGTCCAGAAGTGGAATTGGTGTGGGGTGGAGGGCCGGAGTTCGGTGGCGACGACGCGGCCGATCAGGTCGGGGCGAATGGCGGAACCTCCGTCAACCAGAACCCGGCCAGGCGGCGCTTGTGGTCCAGCTCGACCAACAGGTGATCGGCCACGCGGACGACTTCGACCTCTCGGCGGCCGCCGATTCGCAGGTGCACAACTTTCTCATCTGGAGTGGCCGACACGGAAAGCGTGGTGTCCACCTCCACGGCGGACACGACCTGGTGCGCCGCCTTGGTGGGCAGGAGCACCCGGCCAGTTCGTGCGCCGGCTGGAGGCGCCAACCCCGGGACGGTGTCCACCTCGGGCCAGACCACCACGTCCAGCCCGCACAGCATGCCGCCGGCCACGTCGAGGACCACCACCGATCCCTCCTCGTCGGAGAGCTCGATGCTGCCCTCTTGCCCGCCGTCGTTCAGCGCAGCACGGAAGCTCCCGGACAGAATGTCGGTCTCGACATCCCATCGCCAATCCACCATTGGCAGCGGGCCCTCGAGCGGCTCGACGCGGGTATCGATGTTCATGAGTCGCGGCTCCTACGCTGCCTGAGCCGCTGTCAGCCGACCGATGAAGCGGATGATCCGGTCCACCCCGGCGTCCAGTTCCTTGTCGGCGGCCGCATAACTGAGCCGCACCCAGCGGTCGTCGCCGAAGGCGGCACCCGGCACCAGGGCCACGCCCTCTTCGGCCATGAGTTTCTCACAGAAGGCAGCACCCCCACCGCCCGGACCCGTCAAGCCGTCCACCCGGAAGAAGAAGTAGAAGGCCCCGTGCGGCTCGACGAATTCCACGCCGGGCACGTCGCTGCGGAACCGCGCGACCAGGCGGTCGCGTCGTGCGCGGAACGCCGCCACCATCCGGAGCACGTCCGCTTCCACCCGCTCGTCGCCAAAGGCCGTGGCCGCCGCCCACTGCGCCGGATGGTTGGCGCCCGTGGTGGTGTGCGACTGCAGCGCCGCCATCCCCTTGAACACGTGGGGCGGCGCCCACGCCGCACCGATCCGCCAGCCGGTCATCGCGTACGCCTTGCTGGCGCCGCAGACCACCACCGTCCGCTCCAGCAGGTCGTCCGGCAGGTCGAGGAAGCTCGGCGCCGACACGGCCCCGTAGTTGATCCGCTGGTAGATCTCGTCGGCGATGATCCACACCTCGTTCTTCTTGGCCCACTCGGCAATCGAGCGCAATTCGGCGAGAGTGTACACCGCGCCGGTCGGGTTGCAGGGCGAACAGATGATCAGGCCCTTGGTGCGGGTAGTGGAGTGCTTGTCGAGGTCCTTCGCGCTGACCTTGAGGCCCCACTCGATGTCGCCGGGCACCAGCACCGGCTCCGCGCGGCAGAGGTGGACGATCTGGGGATAGGACACCCAGGCCGGCGCCGGAATCAGCACCTGGTCGTTAGGGCCGAAGAGGGTGAAGCAGGCGTTGAAAATGGAATGCTTCGAGCCGGAGCTCACCAGGATCTGGTCTGCGTTGACCGGCCGGCCGCCGCTTAACGCGGACAAGTTCTTCGCGATGGCCGCCCGCAGCTCGGGGATGCCGGGATTGGGCGGGTAGTGCGTCATTCCCTTCTGGATGGCCTGCACGCCGGCCTGCGCCACCAGCGGTGGCGTGTCGAAGTCCGGCTCGCCCAGGCTGAGATCGTAGACATCTTCGCCGGCGGCGCGGCGGCGCTTCGTTTCGGCGCTGATCGCGATCGTCTCGGAGGCCTTCAAGTGCACCAGGTTGATCGAGAGCGGTTCAGGCATTGCGGAGTCCGGAAGGAAGGGAAATCGTCGAGCCGAAAGCTCCCCACCCGGCAAGATGAAGTCAACTGCGCCCTCGGTGGCATCCGGCCCGCCGTCTGCTTATCCTTGTGCTCCGGCGCAAGCCGACTATTTGACAACCGAGGGTCCTGTGTCCGAGTCCGAAATGTTTGCATCGCCTGCCGACCTCGCCGAGGCGGCGGTCACCGCCGAGCGCGGCCACAACGTCGTGGCTGCCCTGCCTCCCTGTGCCGCTGGCGCGGTCCCGATCCTTGCCGCACTCGGCAGGCGACTGGACAGCGCACCGTCCACCGGACTCCGGGCCCTCATCCTCGCCTCTCCCGACACATCCGCCGACTGGACCGATGCCGCCACGCGGGCCATGCCCTCGTGCCGGGTGCGGTCTGCCGGCAATTTGACCCGCACCACCAGGCACCTCCGCGCCGGACAGGTGGACGTACTGGTCGCCTCGCCCGCCGAGGCCCGCCAGCTCGTCGAGCGCTCCGTGCTCAAGACCGATCAACTCGCCGCGGTCGTCCTGGCGTGGCCCGAGTCGTGGGGCGGCGCCGAGGCGCTTGCCGTGCTGATGCACGACCTCGGCAAGGACACCCAGCGCATTGTGTGCACGGCGCAGCCGGAAGCGGCGGCCGATGTCATCGAGCGCTACGCGCGAAAGGCCTTGATGGTCGGGTTCCTGCCGGCGGAGGCGCCGCCGATGAGCCCCGTGGGGCCGGTCCGCACCGTGAGCGTGCCGTGGAACCGGCGTGCGGCGGCAGTGGCCGAGGTGATCGAACTGCTCGACCCGGCGCGGGTGACGGTCTGGTGCGTCGATCAGGCCGGTGTGACCGCGGTCAAGGCGGCCATGGCCGGGCATGACGCCGACGCCTCGGTGACCGATGGCGCCGTCGAGTCCACCGATCTGATTGTCGCGTACGACCTGCCCACCCCGGCACAGCTCCGCACCCTCATCGCCGCTGGCCCCGTTGTGCTGCTGGTGCCGCCGGCCGGCGAGGCCTACGTGGCGAAGATCACGTCCTCACGCCGAAGCCTTCGCTTGACCGGCGTGGTGGATGCTGCGCAGGACGAGGCCGCGCGCCGGCGGGCCACGATTGCCAACATCCTCGACGCCGGCGTGCCGGGCACGGGCCTCCTGGCGCTGGCGCCGCTGTTCGAGCGGCACGACCCCTCGGCGGTGGCGGCGGCCATGTATCAGCTCTGGACCGGCCACGCGGCTGACCCGGTGCCGGTCGTGGCGCCGCGCCCGGTCGAGGCGCCGGCAGCACCGGTCGAGACTGCGGCGGCACCGGCCGCCACCGGGCGGATGTTCGTGAGTGTGGGCAGTCAGGACGGCACGACGGCCGCGGACCTGGTGGCGGTGCTCACCAAGGAGGTCCGGATCGACAAGTCGAAGATCGGGCGGATCGAATTGAAGGAAGCCTATTGCCTGGTGGAATTGCCGGCGGGAGAGATCGAGCAGATTGTGCGGGGGATGGATGGGCGGACGGTGCGGAACAAGAAGATCATGGCCAAGGTGGACCGGGGCCCGGTCACGGCGCCGCCGAAGCGCCGGTCGCCTACTTCCGGCGGTTCACGAGCGCCTTGAGTGCGCTCCCCGGCCGAAAGGCTGGGACGACGGACGGCCGGATGCTGATTTCCTTCCCGGTCTTCGGGTCGCGCCCGTTGCGGGCGCCGCGCTGGCGGGGTTCGAAGCTTCCGAACCCCGAAATCTGAACGGTATTCCCTTTCCGCAATTCGCCTCCCACGATCCCATCCGCCCCGAAGAACGCATCGACGACTTCGCCTGCCCGCGCCTTGGAGAGGCCGAGCCGTTTGGCGGCGGCGGCCACGAGTTCCGACTTCTTCACGCTGGGCTCCTTCGGCGGTACTGACGGGGGGAGGGTGCGGCGACAATATGGTGCGGCAGCGAAGGGGGGCGCAAGAGCGGCGTTAGGCGGCCGAGCGAAGCCTGCGCTCGATTCGGCGGCCCTCGGCCGGGGCTCGCCATCAGCGGAATTGATGTCAGCACCCGCGCCGCCCTGTCAGACGGATCCGACCTTCGCGTCTGGTCACGCGGTGGAGAGCATGTTGAAGTCTTGAGCCCCCGAGATTCTGGGCTCTCCAGATCACATTTCGTCGCGGTCCAGCCGGACTCGAACAAAGAGCCCGCCCGCGACCAATAGCCACGCAAGTCCAAGGGTTTTCTCGCGTCGTAGATCGCGAGCTCGGTGCAGTCCAAAGGCCCCCGGTCGCATCCGAAGTCAATTGTTCCCGCTGTCTCTCTAGGTAGTGTCCTTGCGTGAGCGCTCTTGGACTGGTATGCTGCCGATGGTCGATTGGGTGCCCCCCCCAGTTCTCAACCGGCGCAGTTTGGGCTTGCTCGGAAACGACCTGAAATCATGGCTTGTAGCCCTCAAGCTTGGGAGGTACCGGATGAGAATGCTATCCAAGAAGGAGATGGGATCAGTTCGAGGCGGCGCGCAAGCAGTTGACTGCGAAGCGCTCCAGGCTGGAATCTTTGTGGCCATGGGTCTTTTGCAGTTCGAGATCGCGATCGCGTTGGCAGTTGTCTACAATATTTACTGCACTTAGGTCCCCAGCCACTTTGGGTCCGTCAAGCTAGCGAAGGCGGTGGACAGAGGGGGGGGAATTGGCGGCCTTCGTCCAACCGCCTGGCTGCTTGGCGCTACACCCACTCAGGCGGTAAGCACAACAACATGCTGGCATCAATGACGTATCTCCGACTGCTCTTCAATCGAGCGGCAGCGGAAAGTCGATTGGGTGATGGTCGCCTATTCGCGATGATCGTCAGATTCTTGGTGTTCCTAGTACTATGCTCCAGGGGCATCTGGCTCCTCTTGAGCCCCAGACCAGTCGATTCGATTCCTGGGTGGGCGTCTCAGATCGCGCAAGGGCGTTTCTTGATTTTGACGGTCGCCCTCGCCTCACTCACAGCCGCACTGGGCCTGACTGTCTTCTCGGCACTTCCAAAGCTCCCCTACCTTCGGTTTTGGAGCCGCGCAGCATGGTTTGCTCGTTCATGGTTCTACCCTGTTCTTTCTCTCAATACGATTTGGCTGGGACTTCTTTTCATCGGAATCTTCGGTCTTCGCGGAACCGCCTACTTCACATGCTTCTACTTCGTTAACATCCTTGGCCAGCGACAACTCGGGGCTTCACTTATGACGGTGGCCGCCGCGACGGGCGCCGCGTATTGGGGAGGCGGAGAGATCATCGTTGGCACAGTGATTGGCGTTTGCCTGTTGGCTGGTTTTCTGTGGGTGTGGCGCCTGGACCGTCGCGGGTCCTCGGTGTTTCCTATGACCATCCCCCGCAAGGTCTCTTTTTTTTCCGTGAACCAACGAAAAGAGGTTGGCTACTATCGCGCGTACACGTTTGACACAGTTCACCTTCTCCTCGCCTTGGCGTTGTGGGCGTACTTCACATATAGCCTGGTAGCGCGCCCCGAGGTTCTATCACGGACATTTGGGCTTGAGGTCGCAGTGATGCTCAGCATTCTCCCATTCTCGCGTGTATTGCTCAACTTCATGGGTATGGATAGCAACGCGCTACGTCGACTTGTGACCGACCCCCCAGCCCTGGTGAAGTATGAACTCACGAGGGTGCGGGGGTACTCCCTGATTTCTTATGGCCTTGTGGGGGCGATTGTCCTTGTGCGGTTGGTATCGGGAGATTCCTCATTCACCCCTACTCTAGCAATTGCAAGCGTAGCATGCATTGAGTTAACGCTCATGGCAGGTGTATTCCTTTCAATTCACCTCTATGAGGAAAAGGAAGTTGGATATCACTACGGTCAGAGCTTAAGGTCGAGAAGTATTCACACATCGCTCGCCACTCTGCTTGCCATTGGAATCTTGACATACGCAGTTCGGACTCTCGGCGGCATTTTCTCCGTTTCAGCGCTTGCGATGGGTGCCCTCTACATTAACACCCAATTGCTTCCGCGGACCGCCGTTCTGGCACTCGAGGGACGACGCGATCATCTAATTCGAAGGACATAATGAGCGAACACGCACTTAAAATCGACAACGTTTCCTTTCGCTACCGAAGCTCGGAACGGTGGATCCTTCGTAATGTAAGTCTCGCAGTTGATTTGTCCGAACTCATCGTTGTGAGAGGGGAGAATGGTGCGGGCAAGACGACTCTCCTTAACCTCGTTGCGGATCTCTTCACTCCCTCGAGCGGATCGATCCATTTTCACGGAAACGCAATGTCCACCTATCGCAGCAAGATCGCGCTAGTTGCAGCCGAATTTGACATGTTTCCATATCTCTCGATTGAGGACAACATTCGTTTTTTTCTGGAGTTTTACGGCATCTATTATGATGAGCGAGAATTGGAAGAGCTGCTCCATCGCTATAGCCTACTCGAGTTCCGTTCAAAGCTGGCACATTCTGCGTCGCGAGGGATGCGAAGAAAGACCCAGATCATTGCTTCCTTGCTCCAATCGCCTGCCATCCTGCTGGCGGATGAGCCCTTTGACGGTCTGGACCAACAGGCTCAAGACGCGCTTCGCAGAGATTTGATAACTTTCGTTCAGAATGGAGGAATCGCGATGGTGGTCTCGCACGATCGCGGGGTGACAAAGTTTCTTCCATCGAGGGTCTTCGAGCTCTCCGCCCCCATTGGGGCGTTGAGTCCACTGGAAATCGAGGCCTGAATCGCTCAATGCCAGCGCCAACCGTCGGAGCCGTGCTTTCACGAATCGCGCAACACGGGGTCAGGCAACGGCAGCTCACTGATTGCGGGCCAGCCGCGCTTGCCACTCTCCTTCGGTACTGGGGATTTGCTGTGTCTGTTGGAAGGTTGCACGATCTGTGCGGTCGTGACGCCCAAGGCGCGACATTCGAGTCATTGTACCACGCGGGCAATTCCATTGGGGCCGACTTGGTCGCAGTCCTGACAAATTCAATTGAATTGTCCAGAATGGAGTTGCCGTGCATTGTACCGATCTTGGGGACCGCAGAGCTTTCTCATTTTGTGGTCTTGGCTCAAGTTTCGTCCGAAGTTGTTAAGTTTTGGGACCCAATGTCGGGACTCGTAAGCCTGAGTTTGAAAGAATTCGAGGCTTGCTGGCCTACTCGGTTTGCCCTTGCCAGAATTCGTCGGGTTTTGTGACTAGTGTGCATCGTGCTGCAGCTTAGGTAGTTAGGGCCACCAACGCCTCCCCTTGCCTCAGCTGCGGGACGGTTTTTCCCGCCCGAATCCTTGGACAAGCGCGCTTCCTCAACCCCGTCGCCTCAGTGAGGACCTTGAGCGGCACGCCCTGACTCCGGGGAAGGATGTTGGTTCGAAGGGCCTCCGGATCGGTCGGAGCCTTCCCCGTTTCCCGCCTTCGCCTCTTCACAGTACCCTCCCACCGAACTGACAACTTGGGCGGGATATCTGTATACCGCTCATGGAACTGAGGAGATGTTGAAACCCTGGTGCACGGGTCGACCGCTCCCCCCAGCTTGACCCCACCCCCTCCGCGCGCTAACCTCAGCGTCCCCCGCTTGTGGAGACCGCCCGGATGTTCCACGGAAGCCGACCTGGTTCGATCGAAGTCATCAGCGGGGTCATGTTCAGCGGCAAGAGCGAGGAACTCATCCGCCGGGTCCGGCGCGCCATCATCGCCCGCCGCCGCGTGGAAGTCTTCAAGTCCCACCTCGACGCCCGCTACGCCGGCCTCTACCGGGTCAGCAGCCACGACGGCCTGGAAATCGACGCCACCCCGGTGGACACCGCCGCCGAGATATTCCGGCAGGTGAGTCCCGACTCCGAGATGGTGGCCATCGACGAGGCCCAATTCCTCGACCACGACATCGTGACCGTCACTACCGCCCTCGCCAACCGGGGCGTCCGCGTGGTGCTGGCCGGCACCGACACCGATTTCCGCGGCGAGCCGTTCGGGCCGATGGGCGACCTGATGGCGGTGGCGGAAGAAGTGCACAAGCTGCGCGCCATCTGCGTGGTCTGCGGCGACGAGGCCTGCCGCAACCAGCGCCTCATCGACGGCGCACCGGCCCGCTACGACTCCCCCACCATCATGGTGGGCGGCCGGGAGAGCTACGAGGCGCGCTGCCGCCACTGTCACCGGGTGCCGAGGGCGGACGAAGACCAGCGGGCGCTGCTGTGATCGTCGGACTGACCGGCAACATCGCCGCGGGCAAGTCGCTCGTCACCGCGCTCTTCCGCGGCTGGGGCGCCAGCATCGTGGACGCCGACCAGGTGGTGCGCGACCTCCAGCGACCCGGCACAGCGGTGTTCCAGCAGATCGTGAAGCGCTTCGGCACGGCCATCCTGACCAAGGACGGCGACCTGGACCGCGCCGCCCTCCGCCGCCTGATCCTCGAGGATGTCCGCGCCCGCTCCGACCTCAACGCCATCGTCCACCCGGCGGTCCGCGCCCAGCGGGACGCCCTGGTGGCCGCCGCCCGCGCCGCCGGGGCCCGCATCATCGTGGCCGACATCCCCCTCCTGTTCGAAGCGTCCGACCCTGCTGAATTCGACGCCGTCGTACTGGTGGACGCCCCCGAGGCGGTGCGGCTCCACCGGCTGGTGACCATGCGCGGCCTGCCGCGGGAGGACGCCGAACGGCTGATCGCCGCGCAGCTCCCGAGCGACACCAAGCGCCCGCGGAGCCAGTTCGTCATCGATAACGACGGCGACCGCGCCCAGCTCGAACGCCGGGCCCGCGACGTCTGGCTCGCCCTCGAGGCACGCGCCGCCGCCGCTTGATTTCGGGCCACTTTCGGTCTATTCTCCGCCCCGGACCATCTTTCCAGGAGCCCGCGTGTCGAACGTGCCGGCCGATCTCCACTACACCAACGACCACGAATACGTCAAGAAGACGAACGACCCTGCCGTCGTGCAGGTCGGCATCACCGACTACGCCCAGGGCGAGCTCGGCGACGTCGTCTTCGTCAACCTCCCCAAGAAGGGCGACAAGTTCGGGGCCCACGCCGTCTTCGGCACCATCGAGGCGGTCAAGGCGGTCTCCGAGCTCTACAGCCCGCTCGCGGGCGAAGTCGTCGAGGTCAACGCCGGCCTGGACGCCAACCCGGCCGCGGTCAACAGCGACCCGTACGGCGCCGGCTACCTGATCAAGATCAAGGTGACGGACCCCGGCGCGATGGCCTCGCTGCTCTCGGCGGAGGCCTACAAGAAGCACATCGGCGAGTAACCAACCGATGACGCAGTGCCCTGACTGACCGCGCGCCCCGCTCCCCCCGGACCGGGGCGCGCATCCTTATATGCCCTGAGGACGTAACTCCATGGCTGCCAAATCGACCCCGGCTTCCCCACTCGCCGGCCTGGTCCAGACCGAACGCTTCGTCTCCCGTCACATCGGTCCCCGCCCCGCCGACATCGACAAGATGCTGAAGACGGTGGGGTACAAGTCGATGGACGACTTCATCGACGCCGTCATCCCCGAGGACATCCGGCTGCGCCGCCCCCTGGCGCTGGCTCCCGGCCGGAGCGAGCGCGAGGTGCTGCAGGAACTCCGTCGGATCGCGGCGCAGAACCAGGTATTCCGCTCCTATATCGGCATGGGTTACTCCGGGACCTTCACCCCGCAGGTCATCCAGCGGAACATCCTCGAGAATCCCGGCTGGTACACCGCCTACACCCCGTATCAGGCGGAAATTGCCCAGGGACGCCTCGAGGCGCTGCTCAACTTCCAGACTGTCATTGCCGACCTGACCGGCCTGCCGGTGGCCAACGCCTCGCTGCTCGACGAGGCCACCGCCGCCGCCGAGGCGATGTACATGACCGTCGCGGTCACCCACCACGACGGCACACCGGTCTTCATGGTGGACAGCCATTGCCACCCGCAGACGATCGCCGTGGTCCAGACCCGCGCCGACGCGCGGGGCATCGACGTCGTGGTGGCCGACCCGGAGACGTTCAAGTTCACGCCCGGCGTCGTGGGCGCGCTGATCCAGTACCCCGCCACCGACGGCGCCATCCGGGATCACCGCAAGTTCTGCGAGGCGGCCCACGCGGCGGGCGCCCTGGTGACCGTCGCCACCGACCTGCTGGCGCTCACGCTCCTGGTGCCCCCCGGCGAGTTCGGCGCCGACATCGCCATCGGCAACAGCCAGCGATTCGGCGTGCCGATGGGCTTCGGCGGCCCGCACGCCGCCTTCTTTGCCACCAGCGAGGCGCACAAGCGCTTCCTGCCCGGCCGCATCATCGGCCTGTCCAAGGACTCCGACGGCAACCCCGCGCTCCGCATGGCGCTGCAGACCCGTGAGCAGCACATCCGGCGCGACAAGGCCACCAGCAACATCTGCACGGCGCAGGTGCTCCTGGCTGTCATGGCCAGCATGTACGCGGTGTACCACGGACCGGACGGCATCAAGCGCATCGCAGAGCGCGTGCACTCGATCACCGGGCTCCTGGCCGCCGCGCTCCGACGGCTCCGGTACAAGCTGGTGCACGAGTCCTACTTCGACACCCTCTGCGTCGAGGTCGAGCCCTGGGCCCAGCCGCGCATCCTCGACCATGCGCGGGGCCGCCGCATCAATCTCCGCGCCATCGGCAACAACCGGATCGGCATCGCGCTCGACGAGACGGTCACCCTCGACGACCTGGCCGACCTGATCGCCACCTTCTCGCTCAACGAAGCGCTGCCGTACATGCTGAGCGACACCGGCGAGAAGGCGGCCCCCGCCATCCCGCCGGCGCTCCGCCGCACCTCGCCCTACCTGACCCACCCGGTGTTCCACCGCCACCGGTCGGAAACGGACATGCTGCGCTACATGCGGAAGCTCGAGGCCAAGGACCTCTCGCTCACCTCGGCGATGATCCCCCTCGGCTCCTGCACCATGAAGCTCAACGCCACCACCGAGATGGTCGGCGTCAGCTGGCGCGAGTTCAACCGGATCCACCCCTTTGCGCCGCTGGAGCAGACGCAGGGCTACCACATGCTGTTCCGCCACCTGGAAGCGTCGCTGGCGGAAATCACCGGCTTCTCGGCGGTGTCGCTGCAACCGAACGCCGGCTCGCAGGGAGAGTACGCCGGGCTGCTGGTCATCCGGGCCTACCACCACGCCCGCGGCGACCAGAAGCGGACCACCTGCCTGATCCCGAAGTCGGCGCACGGCACCAACCCGGCCAGCGCCGTCATGGCAGGCATGAACGTCGTGGTGGTCAATAGCGACGAGAACGGCAACATCGACGTCGCGGACCTGAAGCAGAAGGCCGCCGAGCACAAGGAGACGCTGGCGGCGCTGATGGTCACCTACCCGTCCACGCACGGCGTGTTCGAGGCCTCCATCAAGAACATCTGCGCCATCGTGCACCAGCATGGCGGTCAGGTGTACATGGACGGCGCCAACATGAACGCCCAGGTCGGCCTCTGCCGCCCCGGCGACATCGGCGCGGACGTGTGCCACCTCAACCTGCACAAGACGTTCTGCATTCCGCACGGCGGCGGCGGCCCCGGCATGGGACCGATCTGCGTGGCGGCGCACCTGGCGCCCTTCCTCTCGGGCCACCCGGTCGTGGACCTCGGACACCTGCAGGCCAGCGGTGCCGTCTCCGCCGCGCCATGGGGGAGTCCATCCATCCTGCCGATCTCCTGGGCGTACATCGTGCTCGATGGGATCGGAAGGGCTGACCGAGGCGACCAAGGTCGCCATCCTGAGCGCCAACTACCTGGCCAAGCGGCTGGAAGGATCCTTCGAGGTGCTGTACACCGCCCCGAACGGCACCGTGGCGCACGAGTGCATCGTGGACATGCGGCCCTTCAAGGCCACCGCCGGCATCGAGGTCGAGGACATCGCCAAGCGGATCATCGACTACGGATTCCACCCGCCGACCGTCTCCTTCCCGGTGGCTGGCACGCTGATGATCGAGCCGACCGAGAGCGAGCCGCTGGCCGAGCTCGACCGGTTCGCGGACGCGCTCATCTCGATTCGCGGTGAAATCCGGCAGATCGAGGAGGGGAAGGCGGACCGGACCAACAACGTGCTCACCAACGCGCCGCACACCATGCAGCGGGTCATCGCCGACAGCTGGGACCGGCCCTACAGCCGCGAGCTGGCGGCCTTCCCGTCGGCCGCCACCCGCGAGCACAAGTCCTGGCCCACCGTGGGCCGGGTGGACGGCGCCTATGGAGACCGGAACCTCGTCTGCACCTGCCCGCCGGTGGAGAGCTACGGGTCGTAGCAGCGATGCGCTGGACGCTCCTCGTCGACCCTGCGGGGCGCCCCGGCTGGCACAACATGGCGGTGGATCAGGCCCTCCTCGACCTTGCGGCCGGGGAGGGCCGTGCGTTTCTGCGCATCTACCGGTGGGAACCGTCCTGCCTCTCGTTCGGGCGGAACGAGCCGGCGCTCAAGCGGTATGACCGCGCCGCCATCGAACGGCAGCGGATCGACACCGTGCGCCGCCCGACCGGTGGGCGCGCGGTGTGGCACGCGGAGGAAGTCACCTATGCCGTCGCCGCGCCGATCGAAGCCTTCGGGACACTGGCCCAGACCTACCGACGGATCCACGAGACGCTCGCCCAGGCGCTGACAGCGCTCGACTTCCCTGCCTCCCTCGCTGCCCCGCCCGCCCGCGGCACCGCGCTCGACGCCGGCGCCTGCTTCGCCTCGCCCGCCGGTGGCGAGGTCATGCTGCCGGGAGGCAAGGTCGTCGGCAGCGCGCAGCTCCGGGAGGGCGGCGCCTTCCTGCAGCACGGCTCCATCCTCCTAGGCGGGTCGCAGCAACTGGTGAGCGACCTGACGGTCGGCGCTCCACCACCGGACGGATCGATTCCCCTCTCGGCGGTGCGGGGCGCGCCGGTGTCGTTCGACGAAGTCGCCCAGGCGGTGGGCGAGTCGGCCCAGTCCTGGTCCGTGGACTGGGGGGCGTTGCCCGACGATTCAGCCTCCCTCGCGCTGGCGGCCGCACGACACGCCGATCGGTTCCGGAGCGACGCCTGGACCTGGCGGCGGTGACCACCCCCTCTCCCGGAGGGAGGGGTCCGTCCGCGGTTGGCGGGAACGCCATCCCGTGCCACATTACGAGAGCTTCCCGAACGCCTCCCCCCATCCGAGGTTCGCTCGTGCGACGCTTCATCCGCCCTGCTGCCCTCTTCCTGACGCTGCTCCCTTCGCTGGCCGTGGCCTCTGCCACCGGCCAGGAGGCCACCCGGGAGGAAACGGTCGTGATCGTGGTGGGTCAGGAACCGGCCTCCCCGATCCCGACGCTGCTGGGAAACAGCGCCGCCAACCAGGCCTTCACCGACCTCCTCTTTCTTCCACTCGCGCGCCTCGGCCCGAACAACATCACGACTGGTGACAAGGACTTCATCCCGCAGCTGGCGAAGACGTGGAGCCGACCCGACTCGCTGACCCTGATCTTCGAAATCGACTCCCGGGCGCGCTGGCACGACGGGGCGCCGGTCACCGCCAGGGACGCGGCGCTGGCCCTCAACCTGGCGCGCGATTCCGCCGTGGACCCGCAGCGGGCCCTGCTCCTCCAGCACATCGCCGAAGTCACCGCCCCGGACGCCACCCACCTCGTGGTCCGGTACTCGGAGGCCTACGACGAGCAGTTCTACGATGCGGTGTATCACGTCTCCCCCCTTCCGGCCCACCTGGTGGCATCGGTGCCGCGCGGGACGCTGGCCCAGTCGGCCTACGCGGCCGCGCCAGTCGGGAACGGCCCGTATCGCTGGGCGCGGCGCATCCCGGGGCAGCAACTCGAACTCACCGCCAACGATGCGTTCTTTCTGGGACGCCCCGGACCCCGCCGCGTCCTGATCCTGACCGTGAAGGACTCCGAAGCCCGGATCAATCTGCTTCTGAGCGGCAGCGCCGACGTACTCGCCAACACCGGCGCGCTCGCCAGCGTGACCCGGGTGAGCGCCGACAAGCGCATCCGAATCGTCCCGGTACCCTCGTTCAACGTCGGGTACCTGGGCTTTAACCAGCGGGACCCCGCAGATCTCGAACGGCCGCACCCCATCCTGTCAGACCCCGCCGTGCGCGCCGCCATCGTCAAGGCGCTCGACCGCAGCGCCATCGTGCAGGCGACGTTCGGGCCCTGGGCCGCCGTCCCTGAGGGGCCGGTCCCCCAACTCTCCTGGATCCGCGACCCCTCCTTCCGCCCCGCCCCCGCCGACCCCGTCGGAGCCCGCGCGCTCCTCCGCGCGCAGGGCTGGACCGACAGCGACGGGGACGGGGTGCTGGACAAGGGGGGAAAGTCCCTGGCGCTCGGGCTGAACTACCCGAGCCAGAGTGCGCTTGCCGGGCAGGTCGCGCTGCAGGTGCAGGAACAGCTTCGGCAAGTGGGTATCCGGATCGACATCAACCGGCTCGACGGCTCGGTCTGGACCGAGCGTCGCAACCTCGGAAACTTCGACATCGACTTCGGGCAGTCAATCATGGACCCCTCCCCGGCTGGCATGATCCAGAGTTGGGGTTGCGCCGGTCGTGGGGGCGCGAACAAGACCTACTACTGCGACCCGAAGGTCGACTCCCTCCTCGGCCTGGCCCTGCATGCGCCCCGCAAGGAGGCGCTCGCACTCTACCGGCAGACGGTCCGCACCATCGTGGCCGACGCCCCGGCTGTGTTTCTCTACGCCCCGACAACGCCGGTCGCGGTATCCGATCGGATCCGACGCGTCGAGATCGTCCCCTCCGCCCCCTGGTCGGCGCTCTGGAAATGGGCCCCGGGTCCCAGTCGCTGACGTGACCCGCTGGCTCTGTGCGGCGCAGCCTGCAGGCGGTGCTCACCTTTGCGGTGGTCACCGTCCTGCTCTTCGTCTTGATGCGGTTGACGCCAGGCGATCCGCTCCAGCGCCTGGAGGGCGACCGGCAGCTCTCCGCCGAGGCGGCCGCCGCCCTCCGCCATCGCTTCGGCATCGACCAGCCGCTGTCGCACCAATTCCGGGACTTCCTCGGCGGTGTCGTCCGCGGCGACCTCGGCGTCTCGATCGAGCATTACCCGACCAAGGTCTCCACCCTGATACTGAGCCGCCTCCCGGCCTCGCTGCTCCTCGGCGGGACCGTCCTCCTGCTCACGTTCGGGATCGGCATTACGCTCGGGGTGTACCAGGCGGTCCACCGCGGTCGCCGGCTGGACCACTGGCTCACCAACTCATCGCTGGCACTCTACGCGATGCCGTCGTTCTGGCTCGGACTGGTGCTCGCCTGGTTCTTCGGGATCCGGCTGCACCTCCTTCCCGTGGCCCAGATGCACGACCCGCTCCTCGGCGCGGACGCCAGCTGGCTGGTGCGCGCTGGCGACGTCGCCCGCCACCTCATCCTGCCGGCCGTCACCCTGACCGCCGTGAGCCTCGCCGCGGTCATGCGGTACCAGCGCACCGCGCTCCTCGAAGTGCTCCGTCTCGATTACGTCCTCGCGGCGCGCGCCCGCGGCCTGCCGGAGCGCCAGGTGCTCTGGCGGCACGCCTGGCGCAATGCGGTCTTTCCGGTGGTCGGGCTCCTCGGACTCTGGTTACCGATCCTCGTAACCGGGTCGGTGTTCGTCGAGCAGGTGTTCAACTGGCCCGGCCTCGGCTCGCTGGCCGCCGACGCCGTCTCGGCGCGCGACTACCCCGTCATCCTGGGCACCGCCATGCTCGTCTCCGCCCAAGTCCTCTTCGGCGGATTCCTGGCTGACGTCGCGTACTACGCGCTGGACCCGCGGGTGCGCCGCGCATGACCGGGTCACTCTGGCGACTCCTGCTGCGCGCGCTGAGCTCCCCCTCGGGACGCTTCGGCGCCATCGTCATCGCCCTGCTCACCCTGTTCGTCTTCGTGGCCCCGTGGCTCCTCCCCGACCCGTCCGCCATGCCAGACCTCCTGGCCGGCGCGCTGCCACCGGGCGCGGGGCATCCCTTCGGCACCGACCAGCTCAACCGGGACGTGCTTTCTCGCGTCGTGACCGGCGGGCAAATTTCCCTCTCGGTGGCCGGTCTCGCCGTCCTGCTCGCCGTCACCCTCGGCGCGCTGGTTGGCGGCCTCGCCGGGTTCTACGGTGGCTGGCTCGACAGCGCCCTGATGCGCCTCGTGGATGGGGCGCTCGCCATCCCGCGGCTGTTCATCCTGCTGATGCTGGTGGCCGTCTGGGAACAGATGCCCCTCGGCGCCCTGGTCCTGGTGCTCGGTGCGACGGGGTGGTTCGCCACCAGCCGCATCGTGCGCGGCGAAGTCCTGCGGCTGCGGAACGCAGAGTTCGTCCTCGCCGCGACGGCGCTCGGGGCGGGCCCCGGACGGATTATCTTGCGACACCTGCTCCCCAACGTGGCGGGGCCGCTCCTGGTGGCCGCCACGCTGGGCGTCGGTGACGTGATCCTGCTGGAAGCCGGGCTCTCCTACCTCGGCATCGGGGTCCGGCCCCCGACCCCGTCGTGGGGCAGCATGATCCTCGACGCCCGCCCGCTGCTCACGACGGCGCCGT
Source organism: uncultured Gemmatimonadales bacterium (assembly GCA_963810185.1). GTDB lineage: Bacteria > Gemmatimonadota > Gemmatimonadetes > Gemmatimonadales > GWC2-71-9 > SPDF01. Next base: position 99,097 of record CAWEMJ010000013.1, on the reverse strand, counting down.
GGACAAGCATCTTTCCCGGCTTGGCCATCGCGATCACCGTGCTGGCCGTCAACCTCCTCGGCGACGCGCTGCGCGGCGCCCTCGACCCCCGGAGCGCATGACCGCCCTGCTTGAAGTTGAGGACCTGCGCATCACCTTTTCCACCCGGAGCGGCACATCGCATCCGGTGGACGGCGTGAGCTTCTCCGTTGCGCGGGGCGAGCTGCTCGCGCTGGTCGGGGAATCCGGCTGCGGCAAGAGCCTCACCTCGCTCGCGCTGCTGCGCCTGGTCCCGCCGCCCGGACAGATCGTGCCCGGCAGCGCCATCCGGCTGGAGGGCACTGATGTCCTTGCCCTGGCGCCGGCAGCCCTCCGTTCCATCCGGGGCCGCCGCATCGGGATGATCTTCCAGGACCCGATGACCAGCCTCAACCCGGTGTTCACCATCGCGGACCAGATCAGCGAGAGCGTGCGGGCACATCAGCGCATGTCGAAGAGCGCCGCCCGGGCCCGCGCCCTGGAACTGCTGCAGGAAGTCGGCATCCCGGACCCGGTCGAGCGGCTCGACAACTATCCGCACCAGATGAGCGGCGGGATGCGGCAGCGAGTGATGATCGCCATCGCGCTCGCGTCCGAGCCGGAATTGCTGATCGCCGACGAGCCGACCACCGCGCTCGACGTCACGGTGCAGGCCCAGATCCTCGAGTTGCTGGACAGCCTGCGCGCCGCGCGCGGCATGGCGGTCCTGCTCATCACCCACGACCTGGGCATCGTGGCAGGCCGAGCCGACCGGGTGGCGGTGATGTACGCCGGGCGGCTGGTGGAGGAAGCGACGACAGCCGAGCTCTTCGCGCGGCCTTCCCATCCGTACACGAAGGGCCTCCTGGCGTCGGTGCCACGGATCACCGGTGCCGTCACCCGGCTGCAACCGATCGCGGGCACCGTGCCGGCGCCGACCGCCTGGCCCGCCGGCTGTCGTTTTCACCCCCGGTGTCCCGCCTCCCTCGCCCGCTGCGCCACCGACGATCCGCCCGCGCTCGCCGTCGGCGACGGCCATCGCATGCGCTGCTGGCTCGCGGAAACGGGGCGGCCATGAGCGCTCCGCTGCTCGAGGTCCGTGACCTCGTCAAGCACTACAAGGCCACGGGCTTCCTCGCGCGGAAGTCGCCGCCGGTCCGCGCGGTGGACGGGGTGTCGTTCACGGTCGGCACCGGGGAGACGCTGGGGCTGGTCGGCGAATCGGGCTGCGGCAAGTCCACCGTGGGCCGCACGATCCTCCGGCTGCAGGACGCGACCGCCGGATCGGTGCGGTTCGACGGCAGCGACCTCCTTGCCCTCGACACCGCCGAACTGCGACGGACGCGCCGGCGGATCCAGATCATCTTCCAGGATCCGTACAGCTCCCTCAACCCCCGGATGACGGTCGGCGACGCGATCGCCGAAGGCATGGAAATCCACCGCCTGGCGCCCCGCGGCGAGATCCCCGCTCGTGTGGCCCGGCTCCTCGAGGAGGTCGGCCTCGACCCAGCCTACGCGGCGCGCTACCCGCATGAGTTCTCCGGCGGCCAGCGGCAGCGCATCGGCATCGCCCGCGCGCTCGCGGTCGAGCCCGCCTTCATCGTCTGCGACGAACCGGTGTCGGCGCTGGACGTCTCGGTGCAGGCGCAGGTGCTCAACCTGCTCGCCGACCTGCAGGCGCGCCGCGGAATTTCCTACCTGTTCATCGCGCACGACCTGGCCGTCGTCCGGCAGATCGCCCAACGGGTGGCGGTGATGTACCTCGGTCGCATCGTCGAGACCGGCCCCACCGAAGCGGTCCTGGCCCGCCCGGCGCACCCCTACACCAAGGCGCTCCTCTCGGCGGTGCCGGTCCCCGATCCCACCACCCAGCGCCTGCGGATCGTCCTGCCGGGCGATCCACCGAGTCCGTCCAACCCGCCGCCTGGATGCGCCTTTCATCCGCGGTGCCCTCATCCCGCCAAGGATGCGCGCTGCAGCACCGAGCGCCCCGTCCTGCACCAGATCGGTCAGTCGGAAGTCGCCTGTCACCATGCGGGCACGGCGCCGTGAAGCGCACGCGCATCTCGAGCGGCGCCCCGTGGGAACCGATCGTCGGCTATTCGCGCGCCCTCCGGGTCGGCCCGTGGGTGTATGTCTCCGGCACCACCGCCACGGACGGCCAGGGCGGGATCGTGGGCGAGGGCGACGCCTACGCCCAGGCGGTCCAGGCGCTCGACAACATCGAGCGGGCGCTCACCCAGGCCGGCGCCGCACTGGCCGACGTGGTGCGCACCCGGATGTACGTCACCGACATCGCGCAGTGGGAGGCGGTCGGCCGCGCGCATGGCGAACGGTTCGCCGCCATCCGCCCCGCCACGAGCATGGTGGAGGTGAGCCGCCTCATCGATCCTCGCATGCTGGTGGAAATCGAGGCCGACGCCCTCATCGACGACGCGGCCGCCCACGCCTGAGCCTGCCCCCTTCCCCGGACCGTCTTCCATGCCGCTCCAGCTCTTCCACATCGACGCCTTCACCGACCGGCCGTTCGCCGGTAACCCCGCCGCCGTCTGCCTGCTCGAAGAGGAGATGGAGGCAAGCTGGATGCAGTCGGTCGCCCGGGAAATGAACCTCTCCGAGACCGCCTTCCTCCTGCGCGGTGATGACGGCTTCCACCTCCGCTGGTTCACGCCCGAAGTCGAAGTGGAGCTCTGCGGCCACGCCACGCTGGCGAGCGCGCATTTCCTCTGGGCGGAGCATCACCTCAAGCCGCGCGCCGTCGCCCGGTTCCACACGATGAGCGGCCTGCTGACCGCCGTCCAGCGCGATGGATGGATCGAACTCGACTTTCCCGCCAAGCCGGCCGTGCCCGCGCCCGCGCCCGCCGGCATGGCCGCCGCGCTTGGCGGGACACCGGTGGCGGCGCTCAAGTCAGAATTCGATTTCCTGGTCGAAGTGGCCACCGAAGCGGAGGTCCGCGCGATGGAGCCGGACTTCCGCGCACTCCGCGTGGTCAACGCGCGCGGGGTGATCGTCACCGCGGCATGCACCGGCGGTCCCTATGACTTCGTGTCCCGCTTCTTCGGGCCGGCGGTGGGGATCGACGAGGATCCGGTGACCGGCTCGGCGCACTGCGTCCTGGGGCCGTACTGGCAGGGACGGCTCGGCAAGTCCTCGTTCCTCGCGTTCCAGGCGTCGGCACGGGGCGGTGAGGTGCGCGTGGAGGTGCAGGGCGACCGGGTCAAGCTCGGCGGCAAGGCGGTGACGGTGTCGCGCGGAGAATTGTTGTGAGCGAGGCGGCCGTCGAGGCGTTCGGCGTTCTCGACCTACGGGTCGGGCGAATCACCCGCGCCGAGCCGAATGCCGGCGCGCGCAAGCCGTCGTACCGGCTCTGGATGGACTTCGGGGAACTCGGCGAGCGCACTTCGAGCGCGCAGCTGACCGATGTGTACGCGGTGGACACGCTGGTGGGACGGCAGGTGATTGCGGCGATGAACCTCGGGTCCCGCCGGATCAACGGGTTCGTGTCGGAGGTGCTCGTCCTCGGGGTGCCGAACGAGGCCGGACAGGTGGTCCTGCTGCAACCGGAACGCCCCGTGCCGCTGGGCGGCCGGGTCTACTGAGGAAGGTCAATATGCGAGTCTACCTGTCCGTGGACATGGAAGGGGTGACGGGGGTGGTCCACGAGGACCAGACCAACCCGATCGATCCCCGGTGCGCCGGCGAGTACGGCCGGTTCCGGCGGATCATGACCGGGGAGGCGAACGCTGCCGTGGAAGGGGCGCTGGCGGCGGGCGCCACGCGCGTCGTCGTCAACGACAGCCACTGGGAAATGCGGAACATCCTGGCGGAGGAACTGCACCCGGCCGCGGAGCTGACCAGCGGCTCCACCAAGCCGCGCTCGATGCTCGAGGGGATCGACGCCGGCTTCGACGCCGCCTGCTTCATCGGGTACCACGCGCAGGCCGGCACGGCCCACGCCATTCTCGATCACACGTACACGGATCGCATCTATCAGGTTCGGCTCAACGGCAAGGCGGTCGGCGAACTCGGCCTCAACGCCGCGCTGGCTGGGCGCTTCGGGGTGCCGGTGGCGCTGGTGTCGGGAGACCAGGCGCTGGCCGCCGAGTGCGCCGAGCTGCTTGGCCCGGGAACGCGAGCAGTGGTGGTGAAACATGCGGTGGCGCGGCATGGTGCGCGCTCGCTGGCCCCAACCGAAGCCTGCCGGCTCATCCGCGAAGGGGTGTCGGCCGCGGTACGGAAGCCGCCCGCCCCATGGACGGTGGCGTCGCCCTCGACGATCGAGGTGGACTTCTGCTCCAGCCACCACGCCGACATGGCCGAGCTGGTGCCCGGCAGCGAGCGCATCGGCGCCCGGACGGTGCGGGTGGCGCACGCCGACTACGGCGAGACGTTCCGTGCCTTCCGCGCCCTCTACAACTTGGCGTCGGTGCCCTGACCCACGACCGGCGGCGCGCATCGGCGCGCTGCTTCCCACGCCGGCCCGACGCTCCCCCGCGCCGTCAGCCGCGCGAAGTTCCACGTCGAGGTCGGCCCCCGCTGCTCCAGTTCAGCTCCCCACCGCGTTTCCAGCTGCTGCAACAAGAGGCACCGCTCGGATACCCCGAGCGCCGTCGCGCCCTCGATTATGGCTGGAATCGCATCGGCGCTCAGCCGGGCAAGGTATTCCTTGTCCAGCGACGCCCCCTCGACCGCCCGCTGGATGTTCACCCGCGCGATGAAGGCGTCGGGATTGACGGCGTTGAGGGCCAGAAGCGCCGCGAGTGCGGCCAGCACTGCGCCGGGCATGAACCGCGCGCGCTGCCCCCGGACCACCGTGATGGCGAACCAGGCGAGAAGCACGCCGAGCCAGGTCATGAAGGCGAGGGTGTAGAAGCGATCCTCGGTCAGGCCGTAGTAGGAGCGATAGAGCAGCATCCGGTTGAAGGCGCTGGCGAGGAGGAGGGCGAGCAGGACGATGACGGCCGCCGTCAGCCGCCGGAGCTGGCGAATCTCCTTGGCGTCGTGTCGGGCCAGCAGCCAGTCCGCGGCCAGCAGTATCGGAACGGTGAGCGCCGTCACGGCGACCAGCTCGAAGAAGCCGGCCCGGGCGTACTCGGCGATGGTCGTCCCCGTCAGCGCCTGGAACTCTCCCGGGCCGAGGAAGAGTTCCCGCGCCTGGAAACCGACGAACAGCGCGAAGAGCCCTCCGATGGCGCCCAGGAAGGTCAGCACGGTGGCCGGCGGCACCAGCGGGTTGAACTCGAAGGCGACCGGCGGGAGCCAGCCCTCCCGCCAGAACCCGCCGCGCAACAGGCCCGCCGCCGCCCACGCCATGAGTCCGGCCAGGACGACGTGGGAGGCCAACCGCTCCAGGTCGATCGCCAGGATGCTCGCCATGGTTTGGCCGAACAGCGGGTCCGCTTCGCTCAGCAGTGAACCGAAGAGGAAGAGCACCGGCACGGCCGCGAGGAGCCCCACACCCACGGAGGTCAGGCGGCGAGTCCGGGCCGTCAACGGGAGTTCGGCCCAGCGGACGTCGGCGACGGCAGCCGGAATCGGCCCGCCCGCCACGGACGCCCCCATCCAGAGGCCGCCACGGATCAGGTCGGACACGCCGAAGCGATTCAGCGACCGCATCGCGGTGCCGGGGGAGGCCAGGACGAGCAGGCCGACGATCGCCAGGAAGTTGAATGCGAAGAGCGTGGGTGAATCCCGCCAGGGCATGCAGGCGAGGACGAGCGCCACCGCGCCGGCCAGCCACAGCGCCCATGGTGGTGGCGTGAGAACACCCCCTCGAACCAGCGCCACGACAGCGAGGAGGACCGCCACCCACCAGAGGGTCACGTCCAGCCGTGCCGGAACCCAGACCCGGAGCACGTCACCGACGATGCCGAGCGCAGCCGCCGTCCCAAGAAGCGCGAGCGCGTGTGCAGTGCGGCTGTTCATGAGGCCTAGTCTCCCAAACCGAGCGTGGTTTTTCCTGCGGCACGACTGTTGGCGGGTCCGAGCAGCAGCGCCTCGGGCAGGTCCGGGTAGATGACGCGAAGCGTGTAGGGAAAATTGGTGAGCGAGACGGTGAAGTAGAGTGAGTCCATGTAAGTCTGGCCCGCCTCCAAGGGACGGAGGAACGGACGCCCTTCGTTGTCCGGAACCAAAACGGTCTTGTCGTTCCCGATCAGGCGAAACTGGAGGTACTTCGGGTACTCCAGAGCCTGCTTCGCATCGCTGCGCACCTGCACGAACACCCCCACCCGATTCTCGTCCGTTTCGCTCCCCAGGACCGACACGTGCAGGTGACAGTCGAACCCGCAGAACGAGACCTCCTCTCCGATCGGGAGCACCCGGCGCGGCGCGACGAGAGCGGAGACTACCGTCCCGAGGAGGTACAAGCCGGCGAAGGCGGCGGTCGCAATCGCCGCGCGGCGCGCCAGTGGACGGTCGCCACGCGCCAGGCCGAAGAGGGCGATGCCCAGGCCGAGAACGATCAGGAGCGCTGCGCCCAGCAGGGCGAGGGCTCCGAGAAAATGTGCCAGCATTGGTGCGGTCTCCTGAAGGATGGTCAGCCGGCGGCGCTGAGCGGCAGGCCGCCGAACCGCCGCTCGCGGGCCCGAAACTCGATGAGGGCGGAACTCAATTCAGCGGCATCGAATTCGGGCCACATGGTGCGGCTGAAGTGCAACTCGGCGTAGGCGGACTCCCAGAGCAGGAAATCGCTCAAGTCGCTGCTCGCCTCCGGTACGGATGAGCAGGTCCACCGGCGGCACCTCGGGCCCGCCGCGGCCCGCGTCGGTGACCGCCCGGGTGAACTCCTCCCGGGTCGGCGCGCGCTGGTCGGCCAGCGCGATGGCCGCGGCGACGATGGCGTCGCGCCCGGAATAATCCACCGCGATCCGCAGGTGGAGACGCCGGCCGTGGGCGGTGCCAGCCTCCGCATGGTTGATGGCCGTCACCAGCGGAAGCGGCAGGCGGTCCCGGCGGCCGATGACCGAGAGCCGGATCCCCTCGGCCACGCACCGCGCCGTTTCCCGACGCAGGTGCTCGCGGAAGAGTCGGAGCAGCCAGCGCACCTCGCGCTCGGGGCGCGCCCAGTTGTCGGATGAAAAGGCGTACAGCGTCAGGGTGCCGATGCCCAGTACGGGAGCGGCCTCGACGGCGCGGCGCACCGCCACCGCCCCCGCCTGATGGCCCGCGACGCGCGGAAGCCCTCGCCGGGTGGCCCACCGGCCGTTGCCGTCGAGGATGAGGGCGACATGGAGGCCGGGAGGCGCGGGGGGACGGATATCAGGCATTGCGCGTCCGGCGGATGAGGGCTTCCATGTGGTCGAGATAGGCGGAGAGCGCCTGGCGGCCGGCGGCGGTCAGCCGGAAATCGGTCCGCGGCACCCGGCCGGCAAACCCCTTCCGGCATTCCAGATACCCGGCGTCCTCGAGCTTGCGGGCGTGCACGCTCAGGTTGCCGTCACTCGTCTCCACCAGTGCCTTGAGCTCGGCGAACGACAACCACCCATGTCCGGCCAGGGCGCTCACAATGGCCAGGCGCTTGCGCTCGTGGATCAGGTGATCGAGCTCGGGGGGCGTTGCGGATCGGGCTCCCCGCACCGCGCCGAGCGGCTGGGCGGCCCGCGACGCGCCGTCCTGCTTGCGGGCCGGCGAAGACTTAGCCACCGTGCCTCCGCGCGATATACACCCCGAACACGATCTGCACTCCGCCGAAACCCACGGCCATCCCCACGTTCCCCCATGCCGGCCAGAACAACGAGACGGCGCCAACCCCGATCAGGAGCAGGCCCATCAGCGGGACGGCGCGGACCGAGAACGATCCGCCGGTCACGACTCCGGCGCCGTAGAGCAGCAGCCACGTACCCGGAAGCAGGCGGGCCTGGCCCGCCTCCCAGAGCGCCGCCGTCAGGAGCGCCCCGACCAGGACCGGTGGCGCGAAGCTCAGGAGGAACTGACGCGCCGGGCGGGTAAAGGCGGAGCCCTGCAGGCGGCGCGACTTGCGGCCGAGGGACCACGCCCCGATCAGGAACGCGAGCACAGCTTCGGCGAGCCAGACGTCCAGCCATGCGCGGGGCGACGCCGTCCTCCCCGCGATGGCCGCGGCGAGGAGTGCCGTGGCGCCCATCACCACCCCGCCCCAGCCCGGCACGCCGGTGAACGCCGTGGCGCGCTCCATGGTGTTCCGGATGAAGGAGAGGTTGTCGAGGGCGCGGTCGCCGAGGGCGGTGGGGTCGCTGGGGGGGGTGGGGTGCGGTGCCATGGTCCCGACAGTGTACCGGGGTGGCTACGTTTCGTCAAGTACTTTGTTACACAAAGCAGAACTGCTGTGCGCCGCCCCGCCCGCCGGTCGTCTCCAGATCGTTCCGGGTGGAGCCGTCCCCGAGGCTGGCGGACGCTCTCCCCATGCGCCACATTCCCCCACCCCCGTTTCCACTGCCGCCCCAGGAAGGTGATGCGAATCCAGCGCGTACTTGTCTGCGCGGCGATTGCCTTGGCCGCCTGCGGTCACGAGCAGCCCTTCGAGACGCCCGATACGGGGAGCGAACGTCCGTTCCTCCCCGGTTCCCCGACGCGCCTGACCTATAACGCCGGGGGCGACTATCGCCCGGCGTGGACGGCGGACGGGACCTCGTTCCTCTATTCCTGGCAGTACCTCGGGCAAGCAGAGCTCGACCGTTGCCTCGGGCAGATTCCCGCCACGGGCGGCTCGAGCACCCGCACGATCTGCAATCCGAACCCGGCCGCCGCCGATTCGGCGGACCTCTTCGATGCCCCGTCGCCGTCCGAGGATGGCCAGCTGCTGTATGTCCGCTCGTCCGGGCGGCCGGGGGCGGTCGCCCCCAACGTGAACGGCATCTACCTCGGCACCCTGGCCGACCCCCTCACCGCGACCCGCATCCTGCCGCTCCCTTACGGCGTCCCCGGGGGGCGGACCCACGGCACGATCTCGACCGCGCGCTGGCTCAGCCGCACCCGCCTGATGTACGTCGGCCAATCGGTCATTTACTCCCGCGAATTCAACGGCAGCCCGCTCGACACGCTGGTGACCGGCCTCGAGGTGGTGGAATTGGACGTCAGCGGTCCCCAGCCATCGATGGCAGTTGTGCCCGGCACCTATGGCGCAAGCTCCATCGCGCTCTCCAGCGGTCGCGACACTCTCTATTACACGCTCATCAACGACAGCCGGGTCTATCGGCTGGCCCTGTCGACGGCGCAGCTCTCCATCGCGCACGATTTCGGCGCGCGCGGGATCGCGCGCGACGTGACCGTCCTCGGAGCCCGGCTCGTGGCGGTGGTCGGTGGGGAGGTCCGCTACATCGACGACCCGATCCTCGGCCCGATTCAGCCGGACGGCGGGGGCGACCTGGTCTCGGTGGACCTGACCACCGGCACCGAGACCGTGCTCCCCGTCGATCACACCATGCTCTTCCGTCGGCCGGCGTTTGCGCCCTCCGGAAGCCCGGTTCGGTTGGTCGCCGAGGGCTACGCCCCGAGCCCGAACAACCCCCCGACCCGGAATCAGCTGGTGAGCAAGGTCGGCGACCTCTACTTGTACGAGGCGCCGTGAGGAGCCGACTGCTGGCGGCCGCTGCCCTCCTCGTCAGTGCAGCGCCACTCGCCGCCCAGTCCACCGGCGCCATCGCCGGCGTGGTGACCGACGGCCAGACCGGGGTGGGACTCGCCAATGTCACCGTGACGGTGGAGGACGGCCGGCGCGGCGCCGTGACCGATTCCGCCGGCCGATACCGGATCCGCGAGGTCCGGAGCGGCGTGTACACCCTCCGAGCCGTGCTCATCGGATACACGCCGGCCCAGCGGGCGGACATCGTCGTGCAGGCAGCTGGCACCATGGTGGTCAACGTGGCCATGGCGCCCACGTCCGTGCCCGTGGACTCGATCTCCATCCAGGCGGTCAAGGACCCGGTCCTCGATCCCATGGCGGTCGGAACCACCGTCAAGGTCACCGGCGAAGAGATGCGCCGGCTGCCCGTGAGCACCCTCGACGAGGCGATCGCCCTCTCGGCTGGTGCGGTGGGGCAAAGCTACCGGGGCGGCCGCCTCGGCCAGCAGAGCTTCGTCCTCGACGGCATGGGGGTCAAGAACCAGCTCGACGCCTCCTCCAATTCGCTCGGCGTGCGGATCCCGACCAGCATGGTCACCGAGGCCTCCCTGACCACCAACGCCTTCTCCGCGCGCTACGGGCAGGCGCTGTCCGGTGTCGTGAACGTCGTCACGTTGGACGGCGGGCCGACCTGGCACGGACAGGCGACGTACGAGTCCGACCGCCTCTTCGCCGGCGACGCCGACTTCGGCCTCGACCGACTCATCCTCCAGGCCGACGGGCCGCTCGTCGCCGGGATCACCTTTCTTGGCGTGGTGGACGCGACAGGGAAGATGGACGCGAGTCCCGTCAGCGCCCCACCGCCGACCGACACCCTCGACCCCCGCACCGACGCCGTGGCCATGCTGCCCCACAACAGCGGGGAACAGCTCGACCTCGCGGGCAAGTTGATGATCCCCTTCGGCCGCCAGCAGACCCTCCGGCTCTTCGGCCTCTACGGCGAGCAGCAGGGCCTGCTCTACGACCAGCTGTTCAAGTACGAGCTCGGGTTTGCGCCTGCCCAGCGGATCACCGGCGGCCTCGTCACCGCCGACCTGCAGCACGCGTCCTCCCCTGGCGCCCATACGCCGCTCGTCGCAGACCTCCGCCTCGGGTGGTACGGAAAGGACTTTCATCGCGGGGAGCTGGTCAGCCAGCCCGACTACAAGTTTGGCGCGTTCACCGGTGAGACGTTTCACTTCAAGGGCGAGGACATGGCGGAGCGCCTCGACACGGTGGCCGCCCGCAACGCGGTGGGCGGCTTCACGCCACCCACGTTCAGCAGCGCCACCCCATGGGGGGTACCCGCCTTCTTCCTGACGGGCGGCTCCCGGGGGGAAATCGCGTTCAATCACTTCGAGGAATTCCGCACGCAGCTCGACGCCACCATCGGCCTCGGACACAGCACCGACCTGTACGTCGGCGGGCAGTACCTCAGTCAGCAGGTGCAGACCTTCCAGCGCGTCCAGGCGTACCTGCCCGTGGGGGACAGCGTTCCGCCGCCCAGCGCCTCCGATTTCACCCCCCACGCCGGGTCAGCCTACACGGAGGTCCAGACCCGTCTCACGGACCTCGCCTTCTCCGCAGGGCTGCGCTACGACTACTTCGATCCCGGCGTGGACCTCGGCAACGCCCAGCTCGGGAAACGCACGTCGCTCAACCCGCGCTTTGCCATCTCCACCGTGCTCTCGGGCGCGACCCTCGTCGCGACCTACGGCCGCTTCAGCATGCCGCCGGACCTCCAGTTCCTGGTGGACGCCACGTTCGACGACTCGACCCGGACCGGCCGGTTCCGCCGCGGCAACCCGAACCTCGGGTTCGAGCAGAGCAACCAGTTCGAGTTCAGCCTGCGCCTGCGCCCCCGTGAGTTCACCACGCTCCGCATCGGCGTCTACGTGAAGCGGCTCGACGGGCTGGTCTCCACGATCCCGCTCGGCACGAACCCCGACAGTTCGGTCTTCGGCAATTCGGACTATGGAAGCGTGAAGGGCCTCGAGATCCTGGCCGCGAAGGAAATGGTCCACGGCTGGGGCCTGCAGGTGTCCTACGTCCTGCAACAGGCCACGGCGACCTCGACCAACGCCTTCCTCCGACTCCAATTGCCGACCATTGATCCGAGCACCGGAGACACGATCTACCCCGGGCGGGTCGAGTACCCGCTCGATTACGACCAGCGCCACAACTTCACCGCAGTGTTCCAGTCGGTCCTGAATCCGACGGCGGGCCCGGTCGTGTTCGGGGGCCATCCGCTCGGGGCGCTCGAAGCCGCCGCGATCCTCCGCTACCAGTCGGGGTTGCCGTACTCCACCTACAACGCCACCGGCGACTCGTTGACGAGCGACCCGAACGGGCTGAGGCTCCCCTCGTACTCCACCGCCGACTTCCTGGTCCGCAAGCCGATCCCCTTCGGCCGGATGACGGCGAGCATCTACCTCGACATCCGGAACGTGTTCAACATCACGCGGGTTGACGCCGTCCGGCGCGACAACGGCTCGCCCAACATCGATGAGGATGCCCTTCAGGCGCAGGCGAAGGCGGCGTACGACGCGCACCCCGAGCCGATCCCCTACGAGTCCCCCCGGTACCGGGCCTACGCCGACCTCAACGCGAACGGCGTCATCGAGGGAGAGGCCGAGTTGCTGCCATTGTACGTCCGCGCGGCACGGGACTACAACACGCCGGTGTTCCAGTACGGCTCCCCGCGCCTCTTCCGCCTCGGTCTCGAGATCATGTTCTAGCATGACGCAGCGTGACACCGCCGAGCAGGCGCAGCTGCTGCGCATCGCACTCCTCCTCGGGGGACCGGCGCTGATCATCGGCGCGTTCGCGCTCGGCTTCGCCGTGAAGCGATTCGACCTCCCCGTGGCCGTGGGCCTGATCCTGCTGGTGCTCCTGTTCCCCGCCACCTGGGGACTGATCCTGCTGGTGGAGCACGCCGTGGGCCGATCTTCGCATGCACTCGTCACGGCGCTGCACGCCGGGCACGCCGCCTCACCCCGGCCAGGATTTTCCCGGCAGGAAGCCTTGGTGGCGCAGGGTCGCATGGACGAGGCCGCCGCCGCGTATCGCCTGCACCTCGCCGAAAGCCCCCAGGATGTTGCCGCGCTCCTCGCGCTCGGCAGACTGCTGGCAGGGCCGATGGCTGACGCCGACGGGGCTGAGAGGGCCTACCTCACGGCGCGCCGCTGCCCCGCGGGCACGGAGTGGGACCGTATCATTTCAAACGACTTGATCGACCTGTACGAGCGGACGAAGCAGGAAGGCAGGTTGCGAGTCGAGCTGGCTCGGTTCGGGGCACTGCATCGCGGAACCAAGGCGAGTGATGCAGCACTCGATCGGTTACGCGCACTAAAGGCCGATGAACGTCCCCCCTCTCCACATGGTGGAGAGGGGGTCAGGGGGTGAGGACATTGAGGCGGGGCAGCGGGCAGCAGGGCAGCGGGCAGCGGATACCACGCGTCGCTTCAGCGACTTCAGCCGCGAGCTCCGGCCGCCACCTTCCGCTCTTCACGTTCCCTTCGGTCGGCCGCCTCCTCCACCCGTTGCCACCGGAAGAAGACGACGGCCATCGCCAGCCAGATGATCGGATCCGCGACCGCCTTCATGATGAGCCCCGCGGCCTGCTGGTCCGTGATGGCGGCGATGCCGTTGACCCGGGGTGCCAGTTCGTACAGGGAATACAGCGGGAAGTCGGCGTAGGTCATGAACGCCGCCGGGACGATCGGCACCAGGGTGCTGAGGAAGAGGTATCCGATCTTCCACGGATAGGAGACGCGGCTGATGGTCGGGTTCGGCGCCAGCACCGGCCACCACATCACCAGCCCGCCGATGAGCCACGCCAGGTCCACGGTGAACGACCCGAACTGCGTGCGCCGGAACCCGTCCACCACCGGCGGCAGGTGCGACGCCAGCAGGATCGCGTCGGTGATCAGCAACGCCACGATGGGTCGGGCGAGCAGGCGGAGCAAGCGACCGGCGCGCGAGTCGGGCCGGGCGGACAGCGGGAGCCACCCGGGCACGCCGAGGAGCAGTAGTGGCGGCACCACCAGCGTGTAGAGGATCCACTGCACGCTGTGCACCGTCAGCAGATATCCGGCCCCGAGGGCGCCGATCGGCCAGTCGGTCGCTGCCCAGAGCACGAAGAGCCCCGCCGTGAACCAGGCAGCCTCTGATTTCCGCAGCGGAGGCTGATTCGGTGGCGCATGGCGCGGCGCCAGCCGTCGAATCGCCAGATACAAACTGAGCGCGATCCCCAGCACAAACAGCCACACACCGGGATAGGCCTGCCAGGTCCAGGTCCACGCCACGTCGCGCGCTGAACACCACCAGGTCACGGCGCGCCCCTCAACGTTCGGCCCCATACGCCAGCACCGGCGCCTTGACCGTGACTGCCCCGCCCCGCGCAAAGCGCGCCGTCACCACCAGCGTGTCTCCCGCCACCGGCGCCCGGTCCAACCCTTCGGTCATGATGTGCAAGCCACCGGGCTTGAGCTCCACCGTCGAATGCGGCGGGAGAGGAAGTGAACCGACGTGACGCATTTCCATCATTTCGCCCACGGCCACCTGCTCGTGGATCATGGCCACCAGGGCTCCCGCCACCTCCACCTCGACGAGGGTGTCGGGGAGGCTCCCCCGATTTTCGACCGTGAAGTACACCGCACCCACGTTGCCGAGCACCGATTCATAGCTGTAGGCATCGCGCACGGTGACCGGCGGGCCCATCGGGGTGCACGAGGTGAGCGCGAGGAGGAACGCGATGCGATGCGTCACGGCTGGTCCGGGTAGGCCACGAGCCGGGGAATTTCCTGGGCCCACTCCGATTGCCGTGTCCCGAACGGCAGCGCGAACCGCGCCATCCCGTCCTTGGTGAACGCGATCACGTGCGCGGAATGTCCCACCTGGTACGGCGCGCCCGGAATCTCTTCCCGGTAGGCCAACGGCAGGTGCATCGCGACCTGCGCGGAATCCACCTCGGCCTGCGTGCCGGTCAGCCCGATGAACCGGGTGTCGAAGTGATCCAGCCACGCCCGGATCCGCTCCGGCGTGTCCCGCTCCGGATCGGTGGTGACGAATACCACCGTGACCTGCCGTGCGACCGCGTCGGGAAGCTTGTGCAGCGCCGCCGCGATGTTGGCCATGTGCACGGGGCAGACGTCCGGACAATTGGTGTAGCCGAAGAAGAGGAGCGTCATCGTCCCTTCGGTGGCTTCCCGGAAGGCGAACGGGCGGCCTTCCGTGTCGGTCAGGACGAAATTGGGCTTCGGGCGTGGATGGGGATACTCCCGCGCGGCCGATTCCCCTCCCGCTTCCGGCGTGCCGGCCGAGGGCGCGCGGCGCCCCTCGCACGCGGCGGTGAGGAGCAGCGCAGAGACCAGGAACGCCGTGATGGATCGCATGACTGTCATGTGGGGAAATCTATCACGTCCGGGTGGTGCACGAGCCTAACTGAGCCGATGGGTCCGAAAGAAATCCCAGAGGGCACCTGCCCCGTCGAGCCGGGCGCTGGCAGGCCCGGCAATCCAGGGCGGCAAGAGGCGGGGTCCGCCGGGCCAGTGATGGCCGAGATCCTCGACCACCAGGCAGCGCACCTCGCCCCCGGGGGAGCAATCGGTGGCGTGATGTTCGTGCACCCCCTCGACGGTGCTGCGGACCGCGGGTTCCCCGGTGCAGCCGTTGTAGGCGCGCCAGCGCTCGAAGGACTCGAGCACCGGCGGATGGTACTCGGTGCTTCCCCACGGCGTCTTGACCTCTCCGCCCCCGGGCGGATTGAGGGGGTCCAGCCCGCCGAAGATCATCAATGCCGGGACCGGTCGTGCAGATGGGGGCGGCGACACCCAGCAATGGCCCGCCACGGGACCGATCGCCGCCACCCGGCCGGCGAGCGCAGCACCCGCCCGGAACACCATCGAGGCACCGTTCGAGAATCCGGCGAGGTAGATCCTTGCCGGGTCGGCGCCGTGTGTCGCCACCAGGTCCAGCACCAGCAGCTCGAGGAACGCGACGTCGTCCACGCCGGTCTCTGCGGTGTGGCCCCGGCCGGAGCCGTCGTTCCACGCCTGCGGATTCTGGAGGAACATCGGCGGCGCCGCGGGATTGCGGCGGGTGCCCTCCGGATACGCCAGCAGGATGCCTTCCCGATCGGCGAGGTCCGCCCAGCCGGTGTTCTGGAGTGCCAGCTTCGCGGTGCCGCCGGCGCCGTGGAGCAGGACGACCGCCGGCCGCGCCCCGCCTTCGTCACGCGGCGCCGGACTGCGCAGCAGGGCCTGCCGGATTCCGCCGGGTCCCTCCACGTGCAGCGCCCGGACGCGTTTCATCGACGCCCCGGTGGCGCACTGCCACCCGGCCCCGGCATACTTGAGGTCATCCTTTCGATCGGAGCCCCGCGCCATGTCCACCTTGCTCCTCCTCATCCTTGGCTTGGCGGCCGGCGTCCTGTCCGGCCTCTTCGGCATTGGCGGCGGCGTTATCATCGTCACCGCCCTGGTCCTCGTGGGGCGTATGCCCATCCTCCAGGCCACCGGCACCTCGCTCGGCGCCCTGCTCCTCCCCGTCGGCCTGCTCGGCGCCATGGAATACCACAAGCGTGGACTCCTCGACGTCAAGGCGTCCGCCCTGATTGCCCTGGGCATCTTCCTCGGCGTGTGGTTCGGCGCCAAGCTGGCTATCGGGACCCCGGCCGCCACGCTTCAGCGACTCTTTGCCGTCTTCCTGATGGTCCTGGCGGTCCGGATGTGGATCGGCGCGGGGCGCTGAGCGCCCCGCGCCGATCGCGGTCCGGGTCGAAATCCCCAGCGATCAATCCGCGCGCGCCATCATCCGCTTGATGGGCAGCACCAGGGCAAACATC
Source organism: uncultured Gemmatimonadales bacterium (assembly GCA_963810185.1). Classification (GTDB taxonomy): domain Bacteria; phylum Gemmatimonadota; class Gemmatimonadetes; order Gemmatimonadales; family GWC2-71-9; genus SPDF01. The sequence continues at coordinate 82,670 of CAWEMJ010000013.1, read as the reverse complement.
ACCAGGCCCGAGACGATGGCGAACGCCGCCACGGCGCCGAACACCTGCGGCAGCGTGAACGTCGCGTAGAAGCCGAGGACCCCGCCGGCAATGAGGTTGCCGACCGACGCGGCCAGGAACCACACCCCCATCATCATGCCCTTGACCCGGTCCGGCGCGAGCTTGGTCATCGAGCTCAGGCCCACCGGGCTCAGGCTCAGTTCGCCGATCGTGTGGAGCAGGTAGGTGGCGACCAGCCACCACGGGCTCACGAGGACGCCGTTCGCCGACGCCTTGGCGGCGGCCACCATCACCACGAAGCCCATGCCAACCGACACCAGTCCGAACGCGAACTTGGCCGGGCTCGACGGATCGTGCTTGCCGAGCGACATCCAGATCCAGGCGAACACCGGCGCGAAGATGATGATCATGAGGGCGTTCACCGACTGGAACCAGCTCGACGGGAAGGTGAGGCCGAATACGCTGTTCCGCGTGTTGTTGGCGGCAAAGAGGTTCAGGCTGGTGGCCGCCTGCTCGAACGCCGACCAGAAGATCGCCGCCCCCGCAAAGAGCACGACGATGACGATCAGCCGCTTCCGCTCCGCCGGGGTCCAGGTGTTCCCGCAGGAAGAGCCACCCGAAGAACGCCAGCACGAGGACCAGGTACACCCAGCTGAAGGCGCTGGTCACCGTCTCCACCCCGATCACGCCCTGGCGCACCAGAACCGCCAGCACCGCGACGAGTCCCAGCAGGGCCACCACTCCGCCACCCAGCTGGCGGCGCGCCGACCGACCCTCGGCGGACTCGGGGGCGACGCTGGGGTGGATGCCCGCGGTGCCGAAGTGCTTCCAGCCGAGCCGGTACTGGATGACGCCGAAGAACATGCCCAGGGCGCCGACCCCGAATCCCCAGTTCCAGGACGTCGTGGGGTCGAGCCCCATCCCCTCCAGCACTCCCTTGAACCAGGGGCTCTGGGCGAGTCCGCCGACGATCAGCGGCGCGATGAACGCGCCGAGGTTGATGCCCATGTAGAAGATCGAGAAGCCGGCGTCGCGCCGCAGGTCCTCCTTGCCGTACAGCTCACCGACGATGGCGCTCACGTTCGGCTTCAGGAGCCCGGTGCCGAAAATGATGAACGCCAGGCCGAGGTAGAAGAGTTTCGCGCCCGGCACCGCCAGGCTCAGCTGGCCGAACATGATGAGGATGCCGCCGTAGAACACCGAGCGCCGCAGCCCGAGGATGCGGTCGGCGATCCACCCGCCCGGCAGCGACAGCATGTACACGAGGGCCACGTAGGTGCCGTAGATGGCGCCGGCGCGTCCCACCTCGAGGCCGAGCCCGCCCGCCGCCACCGACGCCGTCATGAAGAGGACGAGAATGGCGCGCATGCCGTAGTACGCGAAGCGCTCCCACATCTCGGTGAAGAAGAGGGTGGACAGCCCTCGGGGGTGCCCGAAGAAGGCCGTATCGCTCGCCGGCGAGGGTGCAGTGGCCACGAAGCTGACTCCTGGTTGAAGTGGTCGGGCGCGACGGCTCAGGGAGCCATGCCCCGCTTGCTGAGAATGTCCTGTAGCACCACGCGGTCGATCTGTCCGTCCATGCGGACCCGCACGTCGTAATTTTCCCAGTACATGAAGTCACGCAGCGCCGCCAGGAACGCGGCGTCGGCGGTTCCGCTCGGCGACGCCAGCCACTTCTGCGACTGGCCCACCGGCTCGGCCGTCAGAATCGGCGTGAGCTGCCGGACGATGGCGGGCGTAATCGGCTCGAGGTCCGCCGGATCCGTCGGGAAGAAGTGGAGCGTGTGCAAGGCCAGGAGCCGGGTGAGTTCGGCGATCGGGTCCGGGGCGTCGTACACCCGGATGTCCACGAACCGGTCGTTGGCTCCGAGGTACCCGCCACCCTTGCGCACCACCAGCAGCGCCGCCGACTGCATCCCGCGCTTGTCGCCCCCGCCGGCCTGGCCCGCGCGAAGCGCCGCCAGCAACCGTTCCGGCAGCGAGCCGGTGGACCGCTCAAAGCTCTCGGCCATGTTCCGGACGGTCTGGTCGGAGACCATGATGTTCGCCTGTGCGGCGAAACCCCGCCCCACGATCACCTGCCCCTTGCCGCCGAGGACGCTGCCCGCACCGTCCGGCGCGCCGACCCGCCCGCCAGCCCAGTCGAAGGTCCGCTCCCCCGTGTAACTGGCGGCATTGCCGTGCGCGTCCACCATCCCGACCTGGCGGTCACCCAGCATGGTATCGCTCCGCATCACGATGCGGAGCGCCTCGCCGGCCGTGGCCCCCTGCGCCATCAACTGCAGCCCGAGCTCGCCGTACGCCGTGTTGGCGAGGCTCTGCGTCGCCACGGCGCCCACTCCCGCCACCGCCCACGGGACGATGCCCCCGACGTTGGGGAACTTCGACTGGACCGCAACACCCAGATCTCCGGTGACGGAATCCCGGGCGACAATGCTGTAGGTGTGGGCCAGCTTCTCGAAATGGGCCGGTGGCACCGTCGGCTGCTGGGCGGCGAGGTGCCCAAGCGGACCGGCGAGGACGAGGAAGGCCCCGCAGCACACGCGTCTCATCCTTCGCCACGCACCTTTCGCTTCAGGTGCGCCAGTTGCTCGTCGGCAGCCGATTCGCGCGCGGCCCGGTCCAGCTGGTGCCGAAGGGCCGCGTCATCCACGTCGGGTCCCACCCCCGGCGTGCGAGGTGCCTCGGCGCGCCGCTGCTGGAATTCCGCGCGCATCGACTCGTACTCCCGCTCGGCCAGCGCCAGCTCGTCGCGCTGTACCGCCACCTTCCGCTCCAACAACTGCACCCGCTCGGTGTGTCGCGCGGTGAACCGATCGGCCACTTCCGCGGTCTCCTGGTCTCCGATCTCCGCCGCCATGCGGCCGCGCCGTTCGGCGTCGGACAATTGCTGGCGTTCGCCTGCCAGGCTCCGTTCGGCGGACTCGAGCGCGTCCCGCATGGTGGCCAGCCCCACCTTCGCGTCCACCAGGGAGGCGTGCAGCGCCTGCTGCTGTTCCCGGGCGTCCGGCGGCGGCGTCCGCTCGGCCAGAAACCGATCGAGGCGGTCGCGCAGGTTCTCGAACACCGTCAGGATTTCCGGATCGTTTTGGCGTAGAACGGGGTGAACACCCGCTCGACCTTGGTGGAACCGCAGGCCGGACAGGCGACCTTGATGCGGCCGAGGTCGCGCATCGGCAGGTCCCGCAGGAACACGTGGTCACACGAAGTGCAGCGAAAGTCGTACGATGCCACGGGTTGGGCCTTTCAGGCAGGATGGCGAATGTTACGGATGGGCTCCGGGGGCGTCAAGCGAGGGCGTCCCCCGCCTCGGCCATTCGGATTAGCTTTCGTTGGAACTCCTGCGCCCCCCGTGACCCCGAACCGGAGACGCTCCATGCCCCGCCGCCTCGTGCCCTCACTCGTGTTGCTGCTGCTCGCCGGGTGCGGCGACGGCACGCCACGCCCGGCGTGCGGCGTGGCGGCGCTGGCCGGGCCCACCATGCTGCTGACGGAATTCGGCACGCCGGGCCAGACGCTGGGCCTCCCGCCCGACTCGCTCCCTCCGCGACTGGTGGCCCGGATGGTCGCCGGCCCGGCAATGCCCGCCATCGTCGGACGCACCGATTCCGCGTGGGTCATCGGCGTCGAGGGCACTCTGGCCCCCACGATCACGCCGGGCTTCGGCGTCCTCGTCATGAACACCGACGGCTCCGCCAGAGGGGTGCTCCTCTACGAGGGCAGCCCGATCGCGCTGGCGCCGGTGCTGGGCACGGTGACGATCGAAGCCCGCACGGTGCCGCTCCTCGGCATTCAGCTCGATTCCGGCAAGTACGAGGATCCCCGCTGCCCGGTGTTCCCTGACTCGGTGCTGCAGTGAGCGCACCCCGCATCGCGATAACCGGCCTGGTGCGCCAGGTACAGCAGGTCGAGCGGACGGGCGTAAACGCGGACTATGTCACCGCGGTGCTCGAGGCCGGAGGGCTGCCGCTGGTGCTCTCGCCGCTGCTCGGCGCGGGGCGCGCCGTCGAGGCGCTGCACGGCTGCGGAGGACTGCTCCTCAGCGGCGGGGCGGACATCGATCCTGTCCGATACGGCGCGGCGCCCTCCCCCGCCCTCGGCGCCCTCGAGCCGGTGCGCGACGACTTCGAGCTCGCGCTCCTGGCCGCGGCGCGCGCGCAGCGACTGCCGGTCCTCGCCATCTGCCGCGGCCTGCAACTCGTCAATGTCGCCGCCGGTGGAACGCTCTGGCAGGACCTGCCGACGGAGCGGCCCGGGCCGGTGGCCCACGAGCAGGCGGCGCCGCCATCCGCGCCGACCCACGCCGTCCGAATCGAGCCGGGCACCCGCACGGCGGAGGCGCTGGGCGACAGCTCACTGCGCGTGAACTCGACCCATCATCAGGCCGTTCGGGACTTGGGCAGCGGATTGCGCGCGACGGGATGGGCGGAAGACGGGGTCGTCGAGGCGGTGGAGTCGAGCGATTCAGGCGAGTGGTTGGTCGGGGTGCAGTGGCATCCGGAGCGCGGGTCCGCGGGGCTGGCCGACCAGCGGTTGTTTCGCGCCTTCGTGGACGCCGCTGGGAAGGCTCAGGAGAGAAGCCCATCCCCGCGCTGACAGGCGCGCTCGAGGCGGTCCACCGTCATCACGTTCGGGAAGAACACCCGATCACTCAGCGAGGTGAGCGCGCCCCGCACTACCTGGAACCGCTCGGCGGCCGTGCGGAACACCGACTCGAGGCCCATCCGGTCGGCCAGCGCGTGATCGGCGGCGAGGGCGTACCCGCGGCGGCCGAGGGAGTCGTAGTACCCGAGCCCAGGCCCGCCCCGGCGGACCCGGCGCGCCGCGATGTAATCGGGGAAGACGCCGGCGAGCCAGAGCGCGTAATTGCCCAGGTGCGCCATCACCTTGAATCGCCGGTCGCCCTCCGTCGCGTCGAGGTCGGCCAGGATGTCCACGAGGTATCGATGCCGCTGGTCGTCGTTCCAGTCCACTCGCCAGGCCCGGTCGCGCTGACCGAACGCGAGCAGCAGCGCCGCCAGGTAGTCCGCGAGGTCCGCGTCATCCACTCCCTCGACCCGGAGCGCGTGACGGACCATGACGTAGAGAAAGAGTGCCTCCGAGGGGGCCAGCAGCGTCCGCACCGCCAGGAGGCGTTCCGCCAGCTCCGGAGCGTCGAGCAACGGCGCGGGGCCCTCATGCGCCAGGCGGGCCTCCCACCGCGCGCGGGCGGAGGCGGAGCCCCGCGCCAGCAGCAACAGCACGAGCTGCAGGTCCGACTGCTCCAGGTGCCCTCGGGTGTCTGCCACAATCATGAGGTGGTCTCCCGTGATTGACCCCGTCACACTCCGCCGACTGATGGAGTTTTCCCGCTCGCTGCTCACCGTGCGCGAGGCGCCGCAAGTTGCTGCGCGCCTCGGGGAAGCGCTCCGGGCCGTCTTCGGCACTCCCGCTGTGGCGACGGCGCTCTTCGACAAGGACCGCGCAATCCTCATGCCCGTCCCCGTGCCGGGGGCCGGCCCAGCCCGTGGGACCCCTCCTCTCGAGGCGGCGATGGCGGGTCCCATCGAGAGCGGCACCGCGGAAGGAACCTGGCTGGCGGGCCCGCTCACCGTCAACGGGAGCCCAATCGGCGCCGCCGCGGTGCTGATCGGCGGACGCCCGGTGACCCCTGCCGATCGCGTGCTGCTGGAAGCGCATCTGGACACGACCGCCCTCGCGCTGGAAACCCTCCGCCGCGAGGCCGCGCACGAGGACGCCCGTCGTGCCTGGGAGCGGATGGTGGACGCCGTGCCCTATGCGCTCTGCCTGGTGGATCCGAACGGCCGCGCCCGCCGCGCCAACCGCGCCTTCGCTGAACTGGTGCACGCCCCGACGACCGCCATCGCGGGCCGGCCGTGGCTCGCGCTCGTTCCCCCAGCCTGGGGCGAGGGCCTCGCCGCTGCCCTGGCGGCGCCCGGCAGCGGCCGCGAAGTGCAACTGCGCGCCGGCACCCGCACGTTTGCCGTCAGCGCCTATCCCATCGGCCCGGTGCCCGGCGACGCCGTCCTGGTCTTCGAGGACCAGACCGACCGCCGCCGCCTGCTGGACCAGTTGATCCAATCGGAGAAGATGTCGGCCATCGGACAATTGATCGCCGGCATCGCGCACGACCTGAACAACCCGCTCGCGTCGGTCATCGGGTTCGCCGACTTCCTCCTGGAAGGGCAGGACGTCCCGCCGCCGCTGGTCGAGCCGATCCGCGTCATTCAGCAGGAGGCGGAGCGCGCCGCCAACATCGTGCGGAATCTGCTCAACTTCGCGCGGAAACAGGACCACGCCCGACGCCCCACCGCCCTCGAGCCGTTGCTCACTGCCACGCTCACGCTGCTGCGCACCCAGATGGTCTCCCGCCGCGTCGAGCTGCTGCTCGACCTGGAGGACGGCCTCCCCACCATCGACGCCGACGCCGGGCAGGTGCAGCAGGTCTTCGTCAACCTCATCAACAACGCGGCCCACGCCATCGAGGCGGCCGGCCGGGCCGGCCGAGTGGTGATTCGTGCCCGCCCCTGGCGCGACGGCGTGGCGGTCGAGGTGAGCGACGACGGCCCAGGCATGGCGCCCGAAGTGGCGGCCCAGGTGTTCGAGCCCTTCTTCACCACCAAGCCGGAAGGTCAGGGCACCGGGCTCGGCCTCTCGATCTGCCAGGGCATCGTCAAGGAACACGGCGGGCGCATCGTGCTCTCCACCGCACCGGGACAGGGAGCGCGCTTCACGGTGGAGCTCCCGCGAAGCAACCGGGGCGTCGTCGCGCCGCCCCCGGTCCCTGAGCCCACCGTCACGCCGCCGCTCAAGATCCTCGTGATCGACGACGAGCCGCACATCCTGCACTACATGCGCGCCACGCTCGAGGCCTGGGGCCACGGAGTGGAGGTGGCGGCCGACGGCGAGGAGGGGCTCGAGTTGGCGGCCGCCGGCGACTTCGACCTCATCCTCTCCGACCTGCGCATGCCGCGGCTCACCGGCCGGGAGTTCTTCACGGCACTGAAGGAGCGGAATCCGGAAGCCGCCAGCCGCGTCGTGTTCAGCACCGGCGATACCGTGCACGGCGACACCACGGCGTTTCTCGAGTCCCAGGCGCACCCGTTCCTCAACAAGCCGTTCAGCCTCGCGGAATTGCGCGCGCTCCTGGCTCGCTCCGTCTCGGCGGGGTCGCGATGACCCTTCGGGTCGTCCATGTCGCTTCCGGCAGGGAATGGCGGGGCGGGCAGCGCCAGGTCTGGCTGCTTGCCCGCGCTCTCGCGAAACACGAGGGGATCTCGCAAGTCGTGGTGACCGGGCAGGGCAGCGAGTTGGCGCGCCGACTCGCCACCGACCACATCCCCACCGAGACGCCGATTTGGGAGGGGGCGCTCGACCTGCGCGCCTTCGCCGCGACTCTCCGAGCGGCCGACCGGTCGAGCATCCTGCACGCGCACGACAGCCACGCCCTGACCCTCGCCGGCGTCGCTTCCTTCGTGACCGGCCGCGCCTTGGTGGCCACTCGCCGCGTGGACGTGCCACTGCGGCGCACCGGGTTCTGGCGCCGCGCGGACCGGATCATCGCCGTTTCCCATGCCGTGGGAGAGGCCCTCATTGGCCGCGGGATGCCCAGGGCCAGCATCACGGTGGTGCACGACGGCATTCCTGTCGACGAAGTGACCTCCACCGCCCCCGAAGACCTCCGGCCGAGGCTCGGACTCGCACCCGGGACTCCGCTCGCCATCACCATGGGCGCGCTGGTCGGGGTGAAGGACCACGCCACCCTGGTCCGCGCCGCGTCCATCGCCGCAACACGGCGCCCCGACCTCCACTGGGCGATCGCCGGTGAAGGACACCTGCGCCTCGCCGTAGAAGCCCTCATCCGTGAACTCGGCCTGCAGAGTCGCGTGCACCTCCTCGGCCACGTACCGGACGGAGTCCGCATGGTGGCTGCCTCCGACCTGTTCGTGATGTCTTCCATCCAGGAGGGATTGGGGACGTCCGTACTGGACGCAATGGCCCTGGGCGTCCCGGTCGTCGGGACCTCCGTCGGGGGAATCCCGGAGCTCCTGGCCGATGGCGCGGGCCGCCTCGTGCCACCCCGCGACCCGGCGGCGCTCGCGGCGGCCGTGCTGGACCTCCTGGCGAATCCAGAGACCCGGGCCGCACAGGTGGCCAGGGCTCGGGTGGCCGTCCAGCAGTTCAGCGACGAAAGGATGGCCGAGGGCGTCCTACGGGTATATCGTTCCCTGACTTCAGCCTATTGATGAGCAATGCTTTACATATGCATTCCCAGCCGTAACGAGGCCCAGACCGTCGGTCTCCTCCTTTGGAAGATCCGGCAGGTCTTCACTTCCACACCCCGGGAGTACCACCTCCTCGTGGGAGACGACGCGTCCACCGACGCGACGCCGGAGGTGCTTGCCCCGTATTCCAAGGTGCTTCCCCTGACGATCCTCCGGCAGGAGCGCCACCGGGGATACGCGCGGACGGTGGAAGACCTGCTCCGGCACGCAGTGACCCTCAGTGACCGGCCCCGCCGGGACGCCGTCGTCGTGCTCCACGCCGACTTCCTGCACGACCCCGCCACCATTCCTGAACTGCTCAAGAAGTTCGACAGCGGCGCCGATCTGATCGTGGCGGAAAGCCAGGGCGAGGGGGCTCCCACCCGCGGGCACCGCTGGCTGCGCCGGTACGCGCCACTGTTGCTCCGCCGGCGGGTCCGGATACCAGGCGTGCGCGACACCGTCAGCGGGTTCCTCGCCATGCGCCTGAGCGTCGCCAAGGACGCCCTCCCCGGCACCGGACCGATACTGACGGCCGACGGGTGGGCCGCCAACGCTGAGCTGATCGGCAGGGCGGCGGCCGTGTCGCAGACGGGTCGAAGGGGTGGGCACGCTGGAGCGGTACGACCTCCTGCAGCGCCCGCTTGATTACGACCCCTGGTCGGCGGCCAAGGCGCTCTGGCGCTCGGGGGGCAGCCTGCGCATTCCGCGCGACGGCGGCCGTGCGTCCTCCGCGGCGGCGGGCTGATGGTGATCGCGGCACTCCTCCTGGCGCTGCAGGCCCCGCTCGCCGCGCAATCCGCCTCGCCCGCGACCACCCCCGACTATCCCTTCGCGGTGGGTGAGCGCCTCACCTATTCCGCCAAGCTTGGCATCGTCTCCCTCGGGGAAGGCCACGTGGAGGTGGTCCGCCGGGACACGGTCCGCGGTGTCGACGCCTTCATGTTCAGGTTCACCCTCGCCGGCGGCGTGCCCCTGTACAGCCTGGACGACACGCTGGAATCGTGGACCGGGGTGCAGGACCTGCTTTCGAGGCGCTTCGTCCAGCGCCAATTCGAGGGCGGCAAGACCCGGTTTCGCCACTACGAGATCTTTCCGGATTCCGGCCTCTACCACGAACTCTCGAGAAACAAGACCGGGCTCTCGTCGCAGTTCCCCATCGATGACGCGGGGTTCCTCTATTTCGTGCGGGTGACTCCGCTCGAGGTCGGGAAGACCTACGAATTCGACCGGTACTTCCGGAAGGAACTGAATCCCGTGGTGCTGATCGTGCACAAACGGGAAATGATGGAACTCCCCGACGGCTCCAAGGTGCAATGCCTGGTGGTGCAGCCCATCGTGGGCGAGAAGGGCAGCCTCTTCGGCCGGCAATCCGACACCCGGGTGTGGCTGACCGACGACGAGCGGCGCATCCCCGTGCAGATCCGCATCCGCTTCGTGTTCGGGACCATCACCATGCGCCTGAAGCAGATGGAGTTGCCCCCGCCCCCGGCCACGAAAGCCCAGGCACCGGCATGACGTACCGCGAACCGGACCTCTCGAAGATCCGCACCGTGCCGGTCGCAGGGCGCTCCAACAAGGTGGAGCCGTCGCTCCTGGCACACCCGCCGGGGCCGGACCGCTCCTTCCACGCCTTTCTCGAGTGCCTGCCGGACGTGCTCGCGGCCCGCGACCTCCGCACCACGGCCGATGCCGTGGCCGCCGCCGCACGCAGCAGGCGTGGCGTCGTCCTGCTGCTGGGCGGCCACGTCATCAAGGTCGGCCTCGGTCCGCTCGTGGCCGACTGGATTCGGCGGGGCATCGTGACCCACGTGGCCATGAACGGCGCCGCCGCCATCCACGACTTCGAGCTGGCGGCGTTCGGCGGGACAAGCGAAGACGTGGCGGCCGGCCTGGGCGACGGCACCTTTGGAATGGCGGAAGAGACCGGCCGCGAAATGAACGCCGCGATCAGCGCCGCCGCCCGGGGCAACCTGGGCATGGGCGAGGGGCTGGCCCGCCACCTGGCGGCGCTCCCGGAGCGCCCCGGCGAAGAGGTCTCGGTGCTGCTGGCCTGCCTCCGGCACGACGTGCCAGTCACCGTGCACACCGCCGTCGGCGCCGAGATCATCCACCAGCATCCCACCGCCGATGGCGCCGCCATGGGCGCCACCAGTCATCGCGATTTTCTTCGGTTGGCCGGCTCGCTCCCCGCCATCGACCAGGGGGGCGTGGTCATGAACTGGGGGAGCGCCGTGATCATGCCGGAAGTCTTCCTCAAGGCGCTGACGATCGCACGCAACCTGGACGGAGGGAAACCGACCCACTTCCTGGCAGCCGACTTCGACATGCAGCGGCATTACCGCCCGCGGGTCAACGTCGTGCAGCGCCCGACGCTGGCGGGCGGAACCGGCATCCAGCTCACCGGGCACCACGAGTTGATGTTTCCGCTGTTGTATTGGGCGGTGCTGGACCGACTGAAGGACTGACGCCGGGGAATCGCAGACGCAGAACGCGCCCGGGAGTGCCGGGCGCGTCGGGACCTGAAGGAGGTTGGTGTCGAACTCAGGTGGACTACTTGCCTGAAATCGTCTCTTTCACCTTGTCTGCCGTACTGGGGCTGAACACCCGCAGGACGAGGTAGATGATGAAGCCCCAGAAGGCGAAGTAGATAATCGTGCCGATCAGGCTGAGCACGATGCCGAACACCGAACCAAGGATCTTCAGGACGATCATGGCTAGCACCGCGAACGCGGCGAAGCCTACCATTGAGCGCACCATCTTTTTCTCCTCCAGGTTGACGGTCGTGAACGCCATACGCCCCGATGTTTCAAAAAGTTTCGTGGAGTTGTAAGTGACTACTGGATATGATGTTGTGGTCGTCGGTGGAGGCGCAATCGGCGCCGCATGCGCCCGGGAGCTGGCGCGCGCGGGCCGGTCCGTGGCCTTCATGGACCCCGACACCGACGATGGGCAGGCCTGGCGAGCAGCGGCCGGGATGCTCGCGCCGGAGATCGAGACGCGTGAGACCGACGACCCGACCGTGGCGCTCGGCGTGGCGGGGAGAGAGCGGCTCGCCGTACTTTCGGAACGGCTGAAGGAATCGATCGGCATCGACATCGGGATGTGGCAGGAGGGCATCGCGCACGTTGCCTTCGATGAGGGCGACGAGAGTCGGCTGCGTGAACAGGTGGCGTATCAGCGTCAGCAATCGCTGCATGTGGACTGGCTCGACGCCGAGGAGGCCAAGGCAAGATGGCCCTGGCTCGGGCCGGTGCGCGGCGCATTCTGGGCCCCGGCGGGGGGAGGGGTGGACCCCCAGCGCCTGGTGGAGGCATTGCGGGCCGATGCCGTGCGACTGGGCGCCACACACATCCCCGACCGGGCCGTGGCCATTGAGCGCCATGGCGACCGGGTCGCCGCGGTACTGGGCAAGGAACGGCACCCCGCGACCGACGTGGTTCTCGCGGCCGGGGCATGGTCGGCGCTCATCGAGGGCCTGCCCCGCCCCCTGGCGGTGGCGCCGGTGCGCGGGGAAATGGCGGCGTTGCCCGCACCGGAAGGGGTCGGCCGCTCCATCGTCTACGGCAAGGGCACCTATATCATGGGTCGGGGCGATGAGGTCACCGTCGGCTCCACCATGGATTACGCCGGCTTCCACAACGAGGTGACCGCGGCGGGACTCGCAAAGATCTTTGCCGGGGCCAGCCAGATCTGCCCTGCCCTTGCCCGCGCCCCGGTCACGCGGACCTGGTCCGGGCTCCGACCGGTGTCCGCCGACGGGCTGCCGCTGCTTGGCCCCGACCCCTCGCTCGGCGGGCTCTGGTACGCCACGGGCCACGGGCGGAACGGCATTCTCCTGTCCGGCATTACTGGTGTGCTCATCCGCCAACTGATCGCCGGGGAGCCAACGGTCATCGAGGATCTCAGCGCGTTCGATCCCGGCAGATTCTGGCGATGGTAAGAGCGACCGTAGGTGGCCTGTTCCTGCTCGCCGCGGCGGCGAGCGGCGCTTCGGCACAGGAGTCCTCGACACTCGCCACCGAGCGCCGGTCGTATGCCGAGTGGCTCACCACCTCAACCACCTCTCCACTCGCGGCTGTGGCGATGCATCGGCTCACGGGCGCGGTCACGCTCGGGCCCGACACGGCGGACATCCCTCTTCAGGGACTCGGGCTCAGCGTCGTGACAGAACGAAAAGGCGCGGTCACCGTCACCGGGCCGACTGGCCTCGCCCGACCCCTGCCGCGGGGGCGCCCGGTTGCCATGCCACCCTGGACGCTGCAGGTCCTCGGCACCAGCGGCAGCAGCGTGCTCATGGTGTACGGCAAGGCCGGCGGCACGCCGCCCGGCTGGTACGCCGCCGACCCCAAGACGGCCTTTGCGGTGGCGCTCGAAGCGCCGGCAGCGGGAGAACGACGGCGGGTGCTGACCCTCGACGGGATCGAGGTGGAGGCGGAACTTGCGGGCCATGTCACGGTGCCTCTGGGCCAACCCTCGACTCGGCTCCAGGTAATGCGGATGCCGGTGCCGGGGACCGAGGAATCGGAGCTTCAGGTCTATTTCCGGGACCAGACCAATGCCCGCGGCACGTATCCGGCGGGCCGGTTCGTCGAACTGACCCGGGCCCCCGATGGCACGTATCGGATCGATTTCAACCGCGCACGCAATCCCTTCTGTGCGTACAGCTCCGTGTATCCTTGCCCGGTCCCGTGGTCCGGCAACAGCATTCCTGCCCCCGTCGAAGCGGGCGAGAAGTACCTGCCCCACAAGTCCGGGAGTTAGACTGCCCACCCTCACCACCCTCCTCTTGGCCTTGCTGCTTCCGGGCCCAATCCCGCTTGCCGGCCCCTGGCGCGCCGGACTGGATCTCGCAGGAGGCACCCTCCGATTCGCGATTGAGGTGGACAGCGGCGCGGCGCCGGCGCGCGCCCGGCTATGCAACGGCGGCTCCTGCCAGCCGTTCTCGGGGGTGCGCATCGATGGCGACACGGTGGTCTTTGAGCTCGCGGACTATGCCGCCACCATCCGGGCGGTCCGGCGGGGCGATTCCCTGGTGGGTGCCTACACGAACGTCGGGAACCGGGGGCCCCGAACCATTCCCTTCCGGGCTTCCCGGGGGCGGTGGCCTGCGGAGCCCGCGATCGCCGAGCTGCTCGGCGAGTGGAACGCCTGGTTCGGCGCGGAGGGGCGAGCGACACCCGCGCATCCTGGAGTTCGGAAACGTCGCCGATGGACTGGTCGGCACGGTGCTTTCGAATTCAGGGGACTACGGGGCCTTCTGGGGTGGGGCATCGGGCCGCCAGTTCTCGCTGGGGCACTTCGATGGGTCGTTTGTCTACATGATTACTGGGGAGTTGGTTGGAGACAGCCTGAAGGGGGTCTTCCACGCTGGCCTCCGGAGCCAGACGCCATTCACAGCCGGCCGCGCCACCGGTGCTGCCCATCTGAGGCCCCCCACCGAGGTCACCACGGCGGACACCACCGCCCCCTTCCAGTTCTCCTTTCCCGACCTCGAAGGGAAGCTGGTGACCAATCTCGACCCCCGCTTCCAGGGGAAGATCGTCATGGTGGACATCTTCGGGACCTGGTGCCCCAACTGCCACGACGCCGCCCCGACCCTTGTGGAGCTCTACCAGACCTATCACGCCCGAGGGTTCGAGGCGGTGAGCCTGGCCTACGAGGTCTCCGGGGATCCGGAGGTGGACGGCGAGCTGGTTCAGAGATTCAAGGAGAAGTTCGGCATCCCGTGGCCGATCCTCCTGGCGGGGGTCAACGACACAGAACTCACCGCGGCCACCCTCCCCCAGCTCGAGGGGTTTACGGCCTATCCCACGCTCCTCTTCCTGGACCGGACCGGCCGGATCCGGAAGATCCACGCCGGGTTCTATGGACCCGCCACAGGAGCGCAGTACACCAAGCTCCAGGCGGACCTCCATTCGTATGTCGAGGAGATGCTGGCCGGCCAGTAGCCCTCAACTGAACTCGGGACCCGACATGCTACGTGAGGTCCGGGCAGCTAAATCCCTACTGCCATTGCCGGTTATCTTCCGGCACCCCCTTGCGCTTTTTGGGGGAATTGCCCATCGTGGTAACATCCGTGTCACAGCCGGAGGGGCCGGAGCCCGTCCGACATCATGTCTTTGGGGGAGGGTAGTCGGCATGACCCGTCACATTCGTATGTTCGCCCTGGCTATCGGCCTCGGAACGCTCCTTGTCGGCACCGCCTCGGCCCAGGTCGCCATCGGGCTCACGGGCGGCGTCAATTCATCGACCCTGACCGGTAACGCCGCCGACACGCTCGACGTCAGTTCCGGCACGGGCGGCGGCGGTGGCGGGTACGTCAACCTCTACCTCGGAAGCAAGTTCTCGGTCGAGGGTCAGGTGCTCTTCATGGCCCAGTCCTTCGACGTGTCCACCGAGAGCGTCACGCAGGGATACATCGAGATCCCCGCCCTGCTCAAGTTCTACGCTCGGGAAGCTGAATCTATTTGCCGGCCCTGCGATCAGCTGGCAGGTCTCGTGCAGCACCGACCTGAGCACCACGACGTGCGATCAGGCCGCGACCTCCCTCTGGAGCGGGATCGTCGGAGCCGGACTCCAGTTCGGGAAGCTGGGCGTCGAAGCTCACTACCAGACCGGCTTCAGCGACGCGATCGAAAACGTGGACGCCAGCTATGGCGCGTGGTACTTCATGGCCCGGCTGGCCATCCTGGGAAGTCGGTAACGGGGACGCAGGCCCCGGAAACGAACACCGAAATTGCTCGACGAAGGACCAAGCACACGGAATTCAACCCATCAACGAAAGAGACAATGATGCGCAAGTTCATTCGGAGTCTGACGCTCGCCGCCCTCGCACTCGGTGCCACCGCCATGACCGCCCAGGCACAGGGGGCCAAGTCGTTCGGCGTCCTCGCCGGCGTCGACTTCGCTTCGATCACCGGTGACGACTTCACTGACACCGGCAGCCTGACCGGGTTTATCGGCGGCTTCTATTTCGGCATCCCGGCCGGCAAGTCGGTGGTCGTTGAAATTGACGCGCTGTACGCCGGCAAGGGAGCGTCGGATAACACGTCGAGCCTCGACATCCGCTCCGGCTATATCGAGGTCCCGGTGCTGGTCCGCTACAACTTCAAGCCCGAGGGCGGCATCTTCCTGCTCGCCGGTCCGGCCGTCGGGTTCAACATCTCCTGCAACATCACCGACGGCACCAACTCGCTGACCTGCAGCGACTTCGCCGACTTCCAGCCCCAGACGACCTTCGGCGGCGTCCTTGGCATCGGGTTCCAGAAGAACCGCTTCGGCCTCGAAGGTCGCTATGACTTCGACTTCGGCGATGCCTTCCAGTTCTCCGACGGCGATCCGATCGCCGGGAAGAACAGCGTGATCGAGGTCATGGCCCGCGTCATGATCAAGTAGGACGCGCGTCACCTCCAGACCACCAGCGGCCCACCAGGACTCCTCCCGGTGGGCCGTTGCGCGCCACGCTCGGCCTCTGGCGAAAATGCGGCGATCTTTCTAGTGTATAGAGCGGATTTTTCGGTGGGGCCGGGATGACGGGGAAATCACACCTAAGCAGAAGGAGTGGATGATGCGCAAGCTGTTCAGTGTGGCCGCCCTCGCGGTCATCGTGCTCGGCGCGGTGGTTCAACCCGCCCAGGCCCAGCGCGCCAAGCAGCTCGGCCTCGTGGCCGGCGTGGACTTTACCACGATCAACGGCTGCAGCGCCACAGACGACAACTGTTTCCTCTCCGAGGGATCGAGCTCGAAGACGGGATTTGTCGGCGGCCTCTTCGTCGGCATTCCGGTCGGCGGCGGCAACACCTGGATCGAACCCGAACTGCTGTACATCCAGAAGGGCGACAAGTACGACAACTCCGTGTACACCGGGACGGAATCGTTCGACTACATCTCGATCCCTGTCCTGTTCCGGTGGAACTCCCAGCCGACCGGCGGCTTCTTCTTCCTCGTCGGCCCGGTCGTCAATTTCAATGTCAGCTGCAGTGACTCCGGCACTTACAACCCTGACGGGACCACCTACGACGACAAGTGCAGCGACATCGCTGGCCTGACGGCCAACACCACGATCGGTGGCATGGTCGGTATCGGCTACGCCAAGGGCCACCTCGGCATCGAGGGCCGCTGGATGAATGACTGGGGCAACGTCGTCTCGTACACCGACCCCGACACGGGCACAGACGTCACGATCGACGGCCGCAACCAGGGCTGGACCATCATGGCGCGCCTGACCAAGTAGTTCACTTTTTGCGAGCGCATTGCTCGCGACACGACGGCCCTCCGGGATCAATCCTGGGGGGCCGTTCTGCATTCAGACGTTCCATGCGCCAGGTCGGGACGCGGTCCGGGCGTCGCAATGATCGTTCACGCCCGCTTCACACTCGTTTCAGTACCCAGCCGGGATGTTTCGGGGCGAAGTTGCGGGTCCGAACGCGACGCCCCCGCAGGGGCAAAGGAGACATCCATGCGAAACGTCCACAGGACCTTGATGCTGGCTACACTGGCGCTCGGCGCCCTCGCGGTCACCGCGCAGGCTCAAGCCAAGCCCAAGACGTTCGGTATCGTGGCCGGCGTGGACTTCGCTTCATTCAATGGTTCGGATGCGGATCTAGCGCCCGATTTTGACAAGCACAGCCTGACGGGCTTTGCCGGCGGCTTTTACGTCACTATCCCTGTCGGCACTTCGGTCGTCATCGAACCCGAGGCGCTCTATGTGGGCAAGGGCAGCAAGTATTCATTGACCTCAGGCACCGGCGGATCCGGAAATCTCAACTGGAACTTGAGTTACATCGAGATTCCTGTGCTTGTCAGGTACAATTTCCAGGCATCGGGTGGCCCTTACTTTCTGGCTGGCCCCGATGTGGCATTTAATCTCTCATGCACCCTTTCCGGTACCGGAGACGTCGAAACGGCGTTGTCGGAGCTCGGCGTCTCAGATTGCGTCGACATCGGGGCGGTCTTGGGCGGGGCCGGCACCGACGCCAATAGCGTGACCTTCGGCGGCGTGCTCGGGCTCGGCTTCCAGCGCGACAAGTTCGGCCTCGAAGCGCGCTATGAATTCGACTTCAGCAACGCGTTCAAGGAAGCCGACTTCCAGTCCAATGTAAAAAACGCCGTCTGGGAAATCCTCCTCCGCTACCAAATCAAATAGCAGGGAACCGCCCCGCGGGGGTGCAACGGCCCCCCGGGAATCCCGGGGGGCCGTCTTGCGTCTCCGCCCGACCCGGCGCCGAATCCCGAGGTGTTCAATCGAAATTTCCAGACCCCTTCCCCATGGCCGAGTCTGGCCGTAGTATCCATCCGTTCCGGCCGGACGGCTGGCGGTTTCGGCGGCACTTCCTCAACCTCGAGGCACCAATGCGCACTTGGTTTCGTCGGTGTACCACGCTCGCCACCCTGGCCCTGACCGCCCTCGCCCTGACCGCCACCTCCGCGGCGGCGCAGAAGAAGACCTCCGTCGGCTTCCTCGGCGGCGCGGACTTCACCGACATATCTGACACGGCCAATACCTCGTTCACCTCCTCTACCGGGTTTGCCGGCGGATTCTATGTCGCCATTCCGGTGGCCAAGTCACTGATGGTCGAGCCCGAGTTGTTCTACACCAACAAGGGCGCGGGCCTCAATGATTCGGACGCCTCCATCAACCTCAACTACATCGAAATCCCGATCCTGCTCCGGTATGAGTTCACGCAGGACGGCGGGCCCTTCGCGTATGTGGGCCCGTACGTCGCGTTCAACGTCAAGTGCAACACGACCGTGGACACACTGGCCGTATCGTGCGCCGACGACGACGTCCAGGCCAACACCGTCATCGGCGGCGCCGTCGGGGTTGGCTTCCAGAAGCAGGCCTGGGGCTTCGACATCCGGTACGAGTACGACTTCGGGGATGCGGTCAAGCAGGAGAGCGGAAAGAATTCCGCGCTCATGATCCTGCTTCGCCTCGCGATCAACTAGGTCTGGCCCGACCGTCGGCGGCCCCCCGGGACGACCCGGGGGGCCGCTTGCTTTCCCCCTCCCCACCCCCTATCCCAAAGCGGCGGAACGTCTTCCGCACCCCTCCCCGGGCGACTAGTTTCCTACCCTGCCGCAGCCGGGGAATGCCCGGCCTTCGCCGCCTCAAGGAGCCGCCGGTGGCCGTTCCGCTCATCCAGCTCAGCCGGACCCCATCCGCCCCCCAAGGCGCTCATTCGGCCGTTCCTGCCACTCCGGTGCGCAAGCCGTCCTGGCTCAAGGTCCGTACGCCCGGCGGCCAGAATTACGTCGAAATCCGGGGGATGATGCGGGAGCTCGGCCTCCACACCGTCTGCGAAGAGGCGCGCTGCCCGAACATCGGGGAATGCTGGGAGCACAAGGCCGCCACCTTCATGATCCTGGGCGACGTCTGCACCCGGAACTGCACCTACTGCGCGGTGGCCCACGGCACCCCGAAGCCGTTCGACCCGGTCGAACCGGTTCGCCTGGCGGAGGCAGTGACCCGGATGGCGCTGCAGCACGTCGTCATCACCTCGGTGGACCGGGATGACCTCCCGAACGGCGGAGCCGAGGCGTTTGCCGGCTGCATCACCGAGATCCGCGCGCGGCTGCCGGAGACCTCCGTGGAAGTGCTGATTCCCGACTTCAAGGGTTCGGAGCAGGCCCTGCAGCTCGTGATGGACGCCCGCCCCGACATCCTGAATCACAACCTGGAAACGCCGGAACGGCTGTACCGCCTCGCGCGTCCCGGCGGCCGATATGACCGCGCCCTGAAGCTCCTCGCCAACGCCCGGCGGATGGGCGGGCCGGACGCCCTGACCAAGTCCGGCATCATCCTCGGCATGGGCGAGGAATGGGATGAGGTCCTGGTGTGCATGCGCGACCTGCGGAAGAGCGACGTCAACATCCTGACACTCGGCCAATACCTGCGTCCCTCCGGCGGGCACCTGCCGATTGCCCGGTACTACACGCCCGACGAGTTCGCCGAGCTTCGCGAGATCGGCCTGCGGCTCGGATTCTCCCATGTCGAAGCAAGCCCGCTCACCCGTTCCTCCTACCATGCGTGGGAACAAGTGGACAAGGCCAAGGAAATGAGGAGCGCCTGATGGCCGGCAGCCGTGCCCCGACCCGCGCCAAGGGAGCTTCGCGCCCCACCGATCCCGGGGCCAGCCCGGAGCAGTGCCTCGGGTACCTGCGCCAGATGCGCCTCATCCGCCACTTCGAGGAGAAGGCGGGGGAGGCGTACAGCCTCGGGAAGATCGGCGGATTCTGCCACCTCTACATCGGCCAGGAGGCGGTGGCGGTCGGCAGCATCGCCGCCCTGCGGAACGACGACTACATCACGACATCGTACCGCGATCACGGCCACGCCCTGGCGCGCGGGCTCACGGCCCGCGCGGTGATGGCGGAGCTCTACGGCAAGGCCACCGGCTGCTCGCACGGCAAGGGCGGCTCCATGCACCTGTTCGACGCGTCGCTCGGCTTTCTCGGTGGGCACGGCATCGTCGGCGGACACATCCCGCTCACCGCCGGGATGGCGTTTGCCGCCAAGTACCGGAAGACCGACCAGGTGGCGGTCTGCTACTTCGGCGAGGCCGCGGTCAACATCGGGTCATTCCACGAGACGCTGAACATGGCGGCGCTCTGGAAGCTGCCGGCCATCTTCATCGTCGAAAACAACGGCTACGGCATGGGCACTGCCCTGGCGCGGGCGAGCTCCCTTCTCGACCTGGCGCACCGGGCCTACTCCTACGAGATGGCGGAAGAGGTCGTGGACGGCCAGGACGTCTTCGCCGTGCGGAGCGCCATGGACCGCGCCGTCGACCGGGCTCGCACGGAGTCGCTCCCCACCCTGCTCGAAATGCGCACCTACCGCTACGTCGGGCACTCGATGTCCGACGCGGCGCACGGCACCTACCGCAGCAAGGAAGAGGTCGAGGAGTTCCGCCAGCGGGATCCCGATCAAGCTGCTCGAGGCCCACATGGTTGCCGCGGGGATGATCGATGCCGCGGGGGTCAAGGCGCTTGACACGACGATCGTGGCCGAGGTGGAGGACTCCGTCACCTTTGCGGAGGAGTCGCCTGACCCGGCGCCGGAAGAGCTGTGGACCGACGTGCTCGCGGGAGGGCGGTGAGATGGCGCTCCTGACCTACCGTGACGCCCTGAACGCAGGCGCTCCGCGAAGAGATGGCGCTGCGACGACCGCGTGTTCCTCATGGGCGAGGAAGTGGCGGAGTACGATGGCGCCTACAAGGTGAGCCGCGGCCTCCTGAAGGAATTCGGACCGCACCGCGTGGTGGACACGCCGATCGCCGAGCTGGGGTTCGCCGGCATCGGCGTCGGGGCCGCGATGGTCGGCCTCCGGCCGGTCATCGAGTTCATGACCTGGAACTTCGCCCTGCTGGCCATCGACCAGGTGGTCAACTCCGCGGCCAAGATGCGCTACATGTCGGGCGGGCAGGTGGGGTGCCCCATCGTGTTCCGCGGCCCGGGCGGCTCGGCGCTGCAGCTCGCCGCCCAGCACTCGCAGTCCTTCGAGTCGTGGTATGCGCACATTCCCGGCCTCAAGGTGGTCACGCCCGGCACGCCCGCCGACGCGAAGGGGCTGCTCAAGAGCGCCATCCGGGACGACGACCCCGTCGTGTTCATCGAAGGGGAAATGCTCTACAACGTGAAGGGCGAGGTGCCGGAGGGCGAGCACCTCGTGCCGATCGGCAAGGCCGAGGTCAAGCGGGCCGGCGCCGACGTGACGCTGGTGTGTCACTCGAAGACGGTCACGGTGGCGCTCAAGGCGGCGGAGCTGCTGGCCGAAGAGGGCATCAGCGCCGAGGTGGTGGACCTGCGGACCATCCGCCCGCTCGACACGGACACGATCCTGAACTCCGTCGGGCGGACGCACCGGTGCGTGGTGGTGGAGGAGGGCTGGGTCTTCGCGGGCGTCGGCGCGCAGGTGGTGGACGTCATCCAGCAGCGATGCGTTCGACGAGCTCGACGCCCCGGTCCTGCGGGTCACGGGCGCCGACGTACCGATGCCGTACAACAAGCACCTCGAGCGGGCCGCCAAGGCCGACCCGGCCAAGGTGGTCGCCGCCGTCAAGCGGGTCCTCTACCTGGCGTGAGGGCGGTCGCCACTTCATTGCTCCGATCCGGGATCTGACGCATGGCATCAAAAGTCCTGATGGAAGCGCTTTCGCCGACGATGGAAGAAGGCCGCCTCGTCGAGTGGAAGAAGAACGAAGGCGACCCGGTCCGCTCGGCGACGTCCTCGCCGAGGTGGAGACCGACAAGGCCGTCATGGAGCTCGTGGCGCGCGCCGAGGGCGTGCTGCTCAAGCAGCTGGTGCCGGCGGGCAGCACCGTGGCCGTGGCCAAGCTGGTCGGCATCGTGGGCCAGCCGGGCGAGGACATCAGCGGCGCTGGCTGGGCGGCGCCCCAGCGCCGAGCGCGCGGCCGCCGCAGCGCCGCGGCCGCGCCCGCGCCTGCGCCCGCTGCCGCCGCTGCCCAGCGGCCCGCGCCGCCGCCGCCTCCGACCGCCTCCGGCGGTCGGACGAAGGCCTCCCCGCTCGCGCGCAAGGTCGCGCCGCGAGCGGGGCCTCGACCTCGGCGCCATCGCGGGCTCCGGCCCCGAGGGGCGCGTCGTGCTGCCGCGATCTCGACGAAGGCAGCGCCTCGCCACTGCGCCCGCGTTCGCCGCCGCCGGCGGCCGGCTCGTTCGACGACGTTCCCCTGAGCCAGATCCGGAAGACCATCGCCAAGCGGCTGGCGCAGTCGATCGGGCCGGTCCCCACCTTCTACCTCACGACCGAAGTGGACATGGAGCGGGCGTGGGAGGCGCGCGAGGCGCTCAACAGGCGGGGCAGCTGGGCGACGAGGGGAAGGTCTCGTTCAACGACATCATCATGAAGGCGACCGCGGCCGCGCTCCGGCGCACCCCGCCTGCAACGCCTGGTGGCAGGACGACCGCATCCGCTACTGGAACGAAGTGCACCTCGAGCATGGCGGTGGCGGTCGAGGACGGCCTGATCACGCCGGTCATCCGCGCACGCCGACCGGAAGTCGCTCCGCGAGATCTCCGCCGAGGTCGAGGAGCTGGCGCGGCCGGGCGCGTGAGCGCCGGCTCAAGCCCGAGGAGTACACCGGCGGCACCTTCTAGCGTGTCGAACCTCGGCATGTTCGACATCGACCAGTTCACCGCCATCATCAACCCGCCCGAGGCCGGCATCCTGGCCGTGGGCAGCATCGTGGAGCAGGCCGTGGTCAACGCAGGGCGCCGTCGTGCCGGGGCGCCGGCTGCGCCTCACCATGTCCTGCGACCACCGGGTCATCGACGGCGCCACCGGGGCCGCGTTCCTGCGCACCCTCAAGGGCATGCTCGAGAACCCGCTGGCCATCGTCTACTAGCGGCCCTGGCCGCCCGACCTGACACCGAGGGCATGTCATCGTGGCTTCATTTGACCTCATCATCCTCGGCGGCGGACCCGCCGGCTACGTCTGCGCCATCCGCGCCGCCCAGCTCGGCCTCAGCACCGCCGTGGTCGAGAAGGACAAGCTCGGCGGCGTCTGCGTCAACATCGGCTGCATCCCGACCAAGGCCCTGCTGCACAGCGCCTCCGTCGATCAACCTCATCACGCATCGAGGCGAAGGACCTCGGCATCGAGGTCGGCGCCGGTGAAGACCGACTACGGCGTGGCCATGAAGCGGTGCCGCCGGGTGTCGGAACAGAACTCCAAGGGCGTGGAGTTCCTGATGAAGAAGAACAAGGTGACCGTCATCAAGGGCGCCGGCACGCTGCTCCCCGGCAAGAAGGTGCAGGTCGGCGCCGACGTGCACGAGGCGAAGAAGGCGGTCGTCATCGCCACCGGCTCGCGGGTCAAGGGCATTCCGCAGATCGGGCTGGACATCAACAAGACCACCGTCATCAGCTCCGACGAGGCGCTCTTCCTCGAAGCCGCGCCCAAGTCGATGATCGTCGTCGGCGCCGGCGCGGTCGGTTCGCGAGTTCGCCGACATCTTCAACGCCTTCGGCACCAAGGTCACCCTGGTCGAGGCGCTGCCCCGGATCCTCCCGATCGAGGACGCCGAGTGCTCCGACGCGCTGGCCAAGTCCTTCAAGAAGCGGGGCATCGAGGTCCTCGCCGGCGCCAAGGTGCTGAAGGCCACGGTCGGGAAGGACTCGGTCACGCTGGACATCGAGGCCGGCGGCAAGAAGAAGACGGTCACGGCGGACAAGGTGCTGATGGCGGCGGGCCGCGCGGTCAACACCGAGAACATGGGGTTCAAGGAAGCCGGCGTGCAGCTCACCGACCGCGGCTTCGTCAAGGTGAATCTCGCCACCCTGGAGACCACCGGCACCGGGCGTCTACTGCATCGGAGACGTGGCCGGCCCGCCGATGCTGGCGCACAAGGGCAGCCGCGAAGGCGCCGTGGTGGCGGAGCGCATCGCCGGGCACAAGCCGCACGCCATCCGCTACGACAACATCCCGAGCGTCACCTACTGCCACCCCGAGGTGGCGAGCATCGGGCTGACCGAGGAGCAGTGCAAGGAGAAGAAGCTCGACTTCCAGGTCGGCCGCTTCCCCTTCAGCGCCAACGGCCGCGCCCGCGCGTCCAACGAGACCGACGGCTTCGTCAAGATCATCCGCGACAAGAAGTACGGCGAGATCCTCGGCGCCCACATCGTGGGCGGCCACGCCTCCGAGATGATCCACGAACTCGCGGTGGCCCGCGAGAACGAATACACCGTCGAGGAAGTCGACCTGGCGGTTCACGCCCATCCCACCCTGTCGGAGGCGATCGCCGAGGCGGCGCTCGATTCGATGGGGAGGGTGATTCACACGTGAGGCGGGGCCGCGGAGCAGGGAGGCAGGGAGGCAGTACCAAGCCTCCTGCCGCCCGGCCATTCGGCTCGCCTGCCAAGCCGTGACGGAACGTCCACTTCACTGGAACCCCGAGGCCCCCACCGAGGACTACGTCCCCCTGGCGGGAGCATCGATCGGCTTTGGGATTCTCCTGGGGACCGCGCTCATTGCGGCCGTGCTCCTCGGGGTGCGTGCGCTCGTCTCGCAGGGCCCGCCGACCGATCAGCCCGACCCGAACCAGCCCGCCGGTATCCTCCTCATCTTCGGCACCCTCGGCGCCTGCGGCATCGCGGGGCTGTCGTGCTGGGCGGCCATGTCGCCGGTCCCGACGTACCGCCGGGGCGGCCTCAGCATGGTGACCGCCTTCGCGACGTTCGTCATGGCGCTCCTCCTGGCACCCGTCAACGAACTCGCTGGCCCGGTCGGGCTCGCGTTGGTGGCCGCGGCCTGCGGCGCGGGCGCCTGGGGCTTGGGGCGGCGCACCCGGCGGTTGAGGGCCGGCGTGTGAGCCAGCCGCGCCTGCTGATCGCCGAGTTGGGCCGACGCCCGTATGGCGAGGTGCTGGAGCTGCAGCGCCGGCTCTGCCAGGCGCGCCAGGCCGGGGAGACCACCGAGGACCTGCTGCTCTTCGTGGAGCACAACCCCGTGGTCACCCTGGGCCGGGGCACCAAGGAGACCAGCCTGCCGCTCGCTCCAGAGGAAATCCGTCAGCGTGGCGTGGAGGTGTTCGAGGTCGAGCGTGGCGGCGACGTCACCTACCACGGCCCGGGCCAGCTGGTGGGGTATCCGATTCTCGACCTGACACACCACAAGCAGGACCTGCACTGGTACCTCCGCGCAGTCGAGGCAGCCATCATCGAAGCGCTCGGCGCCCTTGGCATCCCTGCGGAGCGAAATCCTGGCCTGACCGGGGTCTGGACGCGGGGACGGAAGATCGCGAGCATCGGCATTCACGTGAAGCAGTGGGTCACCTTCCACGGCTTCGCGCTGAACGTCTCCACCGACCTCGACTATTTCGGCCTGATCGTCCCCTGCGGCATCCCGGGGGTGACGATGACGAGCATCCAGCGTGAGCTCGGGACTTCCGCCCCCCCGGATCTGATGACCGTCGTTCAGCGAGAGGTGACGGCGGCGTTCGGCCGGGTGTTCGACCGCGCTCCCCACCCCGCCCTGCCCCGGGAGTGGAACCTTCCGGCCCCGGCTGGTGTTGAGGAAGCGACCCTTCCCTGAGCGATCGCCTGCCATGACCTCCCGCATCGATGTCCGTACCCCGGCCGAGACCCGGCTTCCCCCCGGCCAGATCCTGACGCAAAAATGGCCCGTGCTGCACTACGGCACGGTGCCGATGGTGCCTGCCGATCGGTGGACACTCGAGATTTCCGGACTGGTCGAGCACCCGTTCACCCTCGACTGGAATGGCCTCGCCTCGTTGCCCCGGCAGGAATCCCTCTGCGACATTCACTGCGTCACCCGGTGGAGCCGGTACGACAACCTGTTCACGGGCGTGCCGCTGGCGCCGATCCTCGAGCGGGCGGGGCTCAAGCCGACGGTGACGCACGTGCTCATCCACGCCGAGCAGGGATTTACGACCAACCTGCCACTGGCGGACTTCGTGATGCCGGCCAACCTGCTGGCGCTGGAACACAACGGCGAGCCGCTCACCCCGGAGCATGGCGGTCCGGTTCGGCTGGTGGTGCCGCACCTGTATTTCTGGAAGAGCGCCAAGTGGGTGCGCGGCTTCGAGTTTCTCGAAGAGGACTACCCGGGGTTCTGGGAGCAGAACGGCTACCACATGCGGGGCGATCCGTGGGGCGAGGAGCGGTATGGTCGCGCCGACCCGATGCGCATGAGGCGCGGCCCGCGGCGCTGAGGTTGCCTTTCGGGGTAGGCTCCGCCAATGTCCACACCATGGCGGACATTCCACCCAAACGCACGCCGCAGATCGTCGCGGATGAGCGCGTGACGCAGATTCTCCGGGCGGCCGACAGCTGGGCGGCGGACGTCCCCGCAGCGCTCACACCGTCAGTCCGGGCCGTCTGCCTTCGCCTCGCCGAGATGATCGCCGACGCGCGCCACCAACACCTGCTGAATCCCGAACCGCTTGATCCCGATGCCGCGCAGGCGCTCGACCTGGTGGCCAGCCGCCTCCGGGATCCGGCGACGACGCGCGGCCTCGAGCACGAACTCGAGGCGCTCGAGCACGCTGGAACTCCGCGCCACCGGGGCGTGGGCGGTGGTGCCTTCCGCCCAGTCCGAATGGACGGCCACCGCCATTGCGTACCTGGAACAGCGCGCCGCCGCCCTCCCCGCCTCCGAACGCCCGGGAGACTACTGGGCGGACGACCTGGTGGCCGGGGTCATCGCCTCCTTTCGGGCGCTCGTCGCGGGCTGAAGGGTCCCCGACATCAGAAGCCCCCCGGCGAGCACCCGGGGGGCTTCTTCACATCCTGACGGACGCCCACCTACGCTTTCTTGGGCTTCTCCGCGGCCATCAGCTCGAAGAACCGCCCGAACACCCGGATCCCGTCCCAGATCTGCTGTACCGCCACCTTTTCATTGGGCGAGTGCAACCCGTCATCGGGAAGGCCGATGCCGGTCAGCAGTACGGGCGCACCGGTCATGCCGAGCTTCGGCACGATCGGAATCGACCCGCCGGCCCGGACGGTCACGGTCCGGCGCCCCACGACCTCCTCGAACGCCCGGTCGAGCACGGCAAAAGCGGGGGCGGTCACGTCCACCTCCACCGGGTCGGCGCCGTGGAGCGGACGGACCTCGACTCTGGCCCAGGTCGGGGCCAGGGCCTGCACGGTCTTTTCGAGCGCCGCCTGCACGTTGTCCCGCGTCAGTCCGGGCACCAGCCGGAGGCTCACCTTGGCCGCCGCCTTGGCGGGGATGACCGTCTTGGCGCCGTCCCCGGTGAACCCGCCCATGATGCCGTGGATCTCGAAGGTCGGCAGCGCCCAGGTCCGCTCGAGGATCGAGTACTCCTTCAACCCGGTCAGCGCAGTGGACGTCACCTCCTCCTTCATGTACTCGTGCACATTGAAGGGCAGGCCCTTCCACGCCTCGAGCTCGGCCTCCGTCGGGGGCACGACCTGATCGTAGAGGCTGCGGATGTGGATGCGTCCGTCCACGCCCTTGAGGTCCATCAGCAGCCGGCAGAGCGCTTCGAGGGCGTTCGGGGCCACGCCGCCGTAGGTGCCGGAGTGGAGGTCTCGCTCCAGCGTCCGGAGATGAATCTCGGCGTAGCACATGCCCCGGAGCGCGGTGTACACCGCCGGGATGCCGGGGGCGTAGTAGCCCATGTCGGCCACCAGGACGGCGTCGGCGTTGGTCCGCTCCGGCTCGAGGTTGAGGCGGTCCACGATGACGTCGCCCCCGCACTCCTCCTCGCCCTCGATGATGAAATTGATGTTGAGGGGCGGGCGACCGTCGGCGTCGAGCACCGACTCGTAGGCCTTGAGCAGGCAGAAGACCTGCCCCTTGTCGTCCACCGCACCGCGGGCGTACAAATTCCCGCCGCGGATGGTCGGCTCGAAGGCCGGGGAGATCCACTCATCGAGCGGGTCGGGCGGCTGGACATCGTAGTGGCCGTAGACCAGGACGGTCGGCTTGCCGGGGACGCGGGGGCTCTCCGCCCAGACGATGGGGTGCCCCTTCCCCTCCAGCAGGGTGACCTTGGCGCACTTCAGCCGCTTGAATTCCTCCACGAGCCAGTCGGCCGCCCGGCGGCAATCGGCCGCGTTGGCGGGAAGGGTGCTCACGCTCGGGATGCGCAGGAAGGTGAACAGCTCGCCCAGCAGGCGGTCCTGTTCGCGGGTCACGAATCCGGTGTCCATGGGGAGACGTCCTCGGAAAAGCTGACGGTTTATGGGCGGGCACAACGGGGGAAAGGTACACAGAACGTGGCGGTGCGCGAGGCCACCCCGGGCGGCCCGCTGAAGCCCCCCTCTGGCGCGATTCGGTCCGGCCGATACATTCGCGACATGTTCACGACATCCCAGTTCCGCGTGTTCGCCACCGAGCCCAGTGAGCGTGCCCTGGCCCGGGCGCGGCACCTCCTCCGCGATGCCTCGCTCGATGAGGCGGAAGAGGCGTACCTCGAACTCATCGACCGGCAACCGGACCTCAAGCTGGCCTGGTGCGAGTATTTCGAGATGCTGCGCGGACAGCGCCGTTTCGAGGAGGCGCTGGCCCTGTCGGCACAGGCGGCCGACCAGTTCGGGGAATCCGCGCTCCCGCTCGCCCTCAAGGGCGCGGCGCTGGTGGAACTGGGCCGGTATCGCGAAGGGCTGGTGGCCCTGGAACAGGCCGCCGCCCGAAGCCCCGACTTCGCGATGGTCTGGCATGAAGCGGGATATGCTGCGTATCGGCTCGGCGAGCACGACCGGGCCCTGCTGGCCCTGGACCGCGCCTTCGCGCTCGAGCCGCACAGCGGCACGCTCCACCTGCGCGGAAAGATTCTCCGAGGCGCCGGCCGGTACCTGGCCGCAGAAGTTGCATTCACCGGCGCGGTGGAATCCGCGGAGTACCCCGAGCAACGGGCGGAAGCCGAGCGGCAGGTGGCCATCACGCGCCGCTACGCGGCCTTTTCAGGGCGCCGGCCCAGCGACCTCACCGCCACCCAGCGCTGGTTTGGAGATCACGGCGCGTCCCTCCTGACCCGGTCGGACGGCGAGCACCACCCCTCGCCGGAGCGCCTCGTCCAGGAGTTCATCACGGTGGTGCGGGAGGAGGAGTGGCACTTCACGCACCTGGTGACCACGGACGAATGGGATGGGTGGGTCGCCCTCGCGGCCGCGCTGGCGCTGCCGGGCCACGACGGGAAGTCGCTGCCGCCAGACTCCATCCCGCTCGTGGTGGGACTCCGTCCGGGCGGTGCAGGGTCCACCTGGGCGTTGGCCACCCGGCAGATACTCCGGAGCGAGGAGGGACTCAGCTTCAGCGTCTTCCAGCCGGTCACCGGTCCGGTGGCTGATGTGGCGGGAATCCTGGAGGGCTCCGGTCGGGTGCGGGTCGATCTCAGCGTCGCCGAAGAGGCCATCCGGCATCCGCACGGACGGCTGCGCGGCCGTCGGCTACGGGGCCACGCTCGCTGAATCAGCCGCCGGCGGCGGTTGCAGCGCCGCCTCGAGTCGGGCGTAGGCGCTGTCTCCTTCCACTCCCGCCACCACCGGCTGGAGCCGCTCGACCGCCAGGCGGATGTCTCCACCGTTCCGCTGGTACCACTCCTCGAACAGGGCGGAACGGGTGCGGTAGATGCGCGCGGCGATGAGCCGCGCGTTGTTTACCGGCCGGTCCGTCATCCGCCCCACCTGGATCGTCCGTAATTCCGCTCCCACCGGCCCTTCCAGTTGCGCACGGGACCAGCGCCCGGCCTCGGCACGCCCCTCCGCGAGCGCGGCGGAATCGGGGTGCGCCGCGTAGAGGGTCTCGAGCCTGCCGGCCAGCGAGTCGTAGAAGGCCCCGAGGATCAACTCGTCGTGCCAGCGATCCGCGGCGCGCTGCGCGCGTACGCTGTCGTTCCGTTCCCGGAAGAACGCTTCCGCCGCCCGGTATCCCACCATTTGCGCGAACGTCTCATTGAACGGCGTCGCGCTCTTCACGTACAGCGTGTTGTGCGCCACCTCGTGGAAGACGAGCGCCGCCATTTCCACCGAATCGCCACCGAGCGCCGTCGACAGGAGCGGATCGTTGAACCAGCCCAGGGTGGAGAACGCGCCCGACGGACGCAGGTAGGTGTCGAGCCCCCGGGCGTCGAGTTCGGCGGCCGCCGAGCGCGCCATCTTCGGGTCGAAGAACCCCTTGTACGGCACCCGGCCGACGATCGGATACTTCCAGGTGACCGGGCAGAGGCAGTCGGGGGGCGAGGCGGACAGGACGAGGAGGAGGGTGTCTCGGCCCACGTCGGTGTACTGCGTATAGGTGTCATCCGCCGAGAGCCCGAGGCCGGCCGCCGCGTCCCGGGCCTGGAGCACCAGCTCGAGCTGGCCGCGGACAGCGGGGTCCAGCTCGGGGTTGCGCAGGACCTTGGCGATCGATCGCCGCTCGGTGAGGATCTGCGTTTCCTCGAGGCCGGCCCGCGTCAGGTACCGGACCTCCCCGCTGGCCACGTACGCCGTGCTGAAGCCGATCATCAGGGCGGCCACGATGGCGACGATCACGCGAACAGGGCTCCAGCGCATCGCGTCCTCACGGAGTCAGGCGCAAGCCGAACGAGTGCACGGCGTCGCCGAAGAGATTCTGGGCCTGGTAGGCATAGTCGAGCCCGAGCCGCCCAAGGAGGACGCCGCCGCCGAAGGTCCACCGTCCCTCCGGCGGGCCGAGCGGCGCCGGACCATATCCGGCCCGGACCACCACGCCCGCGCCTTTCAGCACCGCCCCGGCCTCGACCCCCACCAGGAAACGGGTGGCCTGCCCTTCCGTCCACACCCACTCGATGGTGCCCATCAGTCGGCCGGTCCCCTGCGGGTCCACCAGGTTCAACATGTACCCGAGGTGCGTGGTGGTCGGCAACTCCACGCCGAGCCCGGAGATCGTCTGGTTCCCGATGCTCTGCACCGAGACCGCCAGTGCCATGATGTCGAAGACCGCCATGGTGAAGCCGGCGTCGGTGGTGAAGGCGCGGTTGACCTGTCCGCTGGTGTCCGTCACCGAGACATACCGGCCGGACGCGCCGAGCGCGAGCAGCCCGACGCGGAAGTCGGCGGAGCCGACCCAGGTCACGTTGTCGAGATACGCCGAGGTGTCCGGAAGCAGGAGGTAGGCGGCGCCGGCGCCGAGGTTGAACTGGCCGAGCCGAAACGCGCCTGCGCCCTGCCACAGCGTGGCACCCGCCGGCATCGGTGCAAAGGCGCCCTCGAGACTCAGCACCTTGATCGTGGCCAGGCCGGAGGGGTTGATGAAGACGCTGCCGGCGTCTCCCACGAGGGCCACACCGGCGCCGGCCAGTGCCGCGGAGCGGGTAGAGGGAGGAAGGACGGTGACGACGGACGGGGGCGCCTGCGCGGCGAGAGGCGCGGCGAAGGCCGCACCGAGGACGGCCAGCACCAGGTGCCGCACGCGCCCCGCGCTCAGCGAATCCGGACCACGCCGAAGCGCACTGCCCGGTCGTCAGGGAAAGCATCCCCGCTCTTCGTGGCAAGGATGAGGTCCACGCCGCCCGCGTTGGCGGACTGCAGGACCCGGAGGTGGCGGCCCGAGCCGGCGCGCAAGGTTCCGGTGCGGCTGTAGGAGCCGGTCATGGTGCTGTCGGGCGCAGCGGGTATTCCGGCGAGGACCAGGTCCGGCCGCTGGGCGTTGAGCGTGTCGTAGACGTACCGGAAGTCCCAGCTCGGGTACTGCAGCCGTTCGGTCGACGGGCGTGAAGCCGGGCAGGTTGTCGAGATAGTTGGCCAGCTGCCAGAGCGGGATCAGCTGGCTCATGCTGGTGCCGGTGGCGGCCTGCACGTTGACGCTGCCAAGCAGCGACGTGCCCACCAGCTGCCTCGTCAGGCTCGTGCCGAGGGTGTCGGTCGCGTAATGGTCCGCGATCCAGCGCACGAACAACCAGTTGGCGCCCCGCTCCTCAAGCGTACCCGTCGAGCTGCTCGGCGTGATGAGAAAGTGCGCCTCCGGGTCAAACAGGTAATCGTTGGCGTTGAGCAGGTTCGGAATCATGAACTGGATCAGTCGCGTCGACGCCTGCCCCTGGCCCGGCCCGTCGCCCAGCAGGCGGCCACCGAGCTCCTCGGCGAAGTGCGACAGCCCCTCGTTCAGCCAGACCTCCTCGCCGCGCACGCCCGGCCGGACCAGCACGTGCTGGTTGTAGGAGATCATGTGCTGGAACTCGTGGATGAATACCGGGGCGATCTGCTGCTTCACGTAGCTCTTCGACACGGCGCATCCGCCGGTCGTATTGGGGACCAGCCCGTAGAAGATCTCGGCTTCATTCGACCCGGCGTTGCTCCCGCTGCGGGGCAGGAGGTCGCCGCCGAAGAAGAAGCCAAGAATGACGCTCCCGCTGCTGCAGCTGCCGCTGAGGTCGTTCACGGCGTCGGTCAGCAGAAAGATCACCTTGCCGTTGGCGTCGATGTCCGACTCCCGCCCGAAGGCGGTGGTGTCGATCTGGTACATGTTCGGGGAGACCCCGACACGCCGCCGTCGAAGAGCAGGCCGAGGGTGTCGATGTCCTGCCTGGAGGAATCCCCCGGCCGGCACGACGTCGTCGAGGAAGATGGCGCCCTTGGGGCCGACGTACTTGGCCGTGGCGATCACGTTCGTGAAGGCGGAGCACGAGGTGTTGGCGCACACCTTGAAGGTGTCCTTGACACCGACCACCGGCGGGACGCCACGGACGGGCGGTACGCCCGCGCCGAACCGCGCCCCTGGCTCCTCCGCGAGCGCCCGCTCCCGGGTGCGCAGCATGGCATGGAACTCCTCGGCTGTCCCCGGCTTCCGCCAGGCCTCCAGCAGCGGAGAGGGAAGTGCCGACGCCGAGGCGGCGGAGGCGGTGAGGCCCCCCTGCAGGGCATAGTCGATGGTCACGCCGGTCGACGTGACCTGTCCAGCCGTCGAGAGGGCGGCAACCAGGTACTCGGCGCCGGAGGCAGAGGCCGCCGGGAACCGCACACAGCCTTCAGAGCCGGCCGGGTTGAGGATGCGGAATTCGCCCGCGGCCATGACCGTTGGCGCCGGTCCGGGGCTGCAGCTCAGGGTCGGGACGGTCGGGCCGGTGCCCCCGTCTCCGCTGGAACAGGCGGCGACGGCGGCCAGGCAGAGCAACGACAGCGACGCGCGGGGGTGCAGGGACTTCACGGATGCGGCTCCGGGGTGGTATCTACGGCAGGGGGTGAGGCTGCAAAATAAGGCGGCGCAACGGCTTTTGACAATCACACCCCCGGCCGATAGGTTCTGTCCTTCGACGGGTTTCGACCGTCGTCCCGCGTTCGGGGCGAGAGGCCGGACCCCCCTTCAATGCGTCGCCGCGCCGCCCCGCAGGTGTCCCGCCGGACGCCGACGGCCCCCGAGCGCGACACGTCTGGCAGCCCATGGCGTTCGCCCACCTCCATACCCACAGCGAATACTCGCTCCTCGACGGCGCCAACCGCCTCGATGCGCTGGTCGACCATGTCCAGCGGCATGGGGATGGACAGCCTGGCGGTCACCGACCACGGCAACCTGCACGCCGCCTGGTCGTTCTACGAGGCGGCCAAGGCCGCCAAGATCCGCCCCATCCTCGGGTTCGAGGCCTACCTGGCCTTCGGGTCCCGCCGCCAGCGCGAAAAGCCCTCGGGCGCTCCCGCCTTCTACAGCCACCTGGTCCTGCTCGCCCAGAACCGCACCGGCTACAAGAACCTGATCAAGCTGAGCTCCATCGGGTTCACGGAGGGCTTCTATCGCCGCCCGCGGATCGACAAGGAGGTCCTCGAGGCCCACTCCGAGGGGATCGTCTGCCTGGCGGCGTGCCTCTCAGGCGAGGTGGCGCTCTATCTGCGCCAGGGCAACTACGAAGAGGCTCGGCGGAGTCGCGGAGTGGTTCGCCAAGTCGCTTCGGACCCGACCGGTTCTGGCTGGAAATCCAGAAGCACGGCATCCCCGAGGAGGACCAGGTCACCGAGGGCATGCTCCGGCTGGGCCAGGATCTCGGGCTCGGCGTGGTGGCCACCAACGACGCCCACTACCTCCGCAGGGAAGACGCCGAGGCGCATGACGTCCTGCTGGCCATCGGCACCGGCGCCGACCTCGACGATCCGAAGCGGTTCCGCTTCACGGGGCAGGAATCGTACGTCAAGTCCGAGGCAGGAAATGCGGGCCCTCTTCCCGGACCATCCGGAGACGATCGACAACACGCAGCGGGTCGCCGATCTCTGCGAGTTCGACTTCGAGAAGCGGTACTTCCTCCCCAGTTTCCCGCGGCCGGCCGGATACGCCACCGACGAGGCGCTCCTCGACCATCTGGCCCGCGGCGGCGAACGGCCCAGCGGTACGGGACGCCGCTGCCGCCGGCGGTGCGCGGAGCGGCTGGAGTACGAACTCGGGGTCATCAATACCGCGGGCTACGCCGGCTACTTCCTGATCGTGCAGGACTTCATCGCCGCGGCGCGGGAGCGCGGCATCCCGGTGGGCCCGGGCCGCGGCTCGGCGGCCGGCTCGCTGGTGGCGTACGCGCTCCGCATCACCGACGTCGACCCGCTGCGGTTCGACCTGCTCTTCGAGCGGTTCCTGAATCCCGAGCGCGTCTCCATGCCCGACATCGACGTGGACTTCTGCTTCGAGCGGCGGGGCGAGGTGATCGAGTACGTCCGCCAGCGCTACGGCCGGGAGAGCGTCGGGCAGATCGTCACCTTCGGCACGATGAAGGCGCGCGCCGCCGTGAAGGACGTGGCCCGCGTCCTCAAGATTCCCGCCCGGCGAAGCGGACAAGATCACCAAGCTGATCCCCTCCGGCCCGGCGTTCAACCTGACCATCCCCGAAGCGCGTCAAGAAGGTGGACGAGCTCCGGGAGCTGGTGAAGGGCAACCCGCTCTACGTGCGGCTGATGGACCTGAGCGCCCGGATCGAGGGGATGTCGCGCCACCTGTCGGTGCACGCCGCCGGCGTGGTCATCGCGCCGGGCCCGCTGCCCGACTACGTGCCGGTCTGCACCGCGCCGACCAAGGGCGCCGGCCAGTCCGCGGGCGGCGAAGACGTCGATCATCACGCAGTACGAGATGGGGGCGCTCGAGAAGGTCGGCATGCTCAAGATGGACATCCTCGGCCTCAAGACGCTCACCGTCATCTACGACGCGCTGAACATGATCCGCGCGCGGCACGGCGCCGCACCCGACCTGACGACCCGCCTTCACCACCTTCGACGACCCGAAGGTCTACGAGCTGCTCCGGCAGGGCCGCACCGCCGGCGTCTTCCAGTTCGAGTCGGCGCTCGCCACGGAAACGCTGCGCGCCATGCGGTGCGACCGGTTCGACGACCTCGTCGCCACGAACGCCCTGCTCCGCCCGGGCCCGCTCGACGCCGGGATGCACACGGTGTTCATCCGCCGGAAGCTGGGCCAGGAGGCGGTCACCTACCCGCACCCGTCGCTGCAAGGGCATCCTGGAGCCGACCTACGGCGTCATCACCTACCAGGAACAGGTGATGCGCATCGCCAACGTGCTGGCCGGGTTCTCGCTCGCCGAAGCCGACGTGCTCCGGAAGGCGGTGGGCAAGAAGGACGCGGAGCTGATCAAGCAGGAAGTCGGGCGGTTCGTCGAGCGCGCCATGGCGCAGGGACACCCGCAGCAGCTGGCCGAGGAGCTGGCGGCCCAGATCGAGACGTTCGGCCGCTACGGCTTCAACAAGTCGCACTCGGTGGCGTACTCGGTCCTCTCGCTACCAGACGGCGTGGCTCAAGGCGCACTACCCCGCCGAGTTCATGGCGGCGCTGCTCAGCTCGGAAATCGGCAACACCGACAAGGTGGTGCAGTACATCAACGAGGCGCGGGAGCTTGGGCTCGAGGTGCTGCCGCCCGACGTCAACGAATCGGGCTTCAAGTTCACCGTCGTCGGCGACAACCGGATCCGCTTCGGGCTGGGCGCGGTGCGCAACGTCGGCGCGCGGCGCGATCGAGTCGATCATCGCCGCCCGGAAGGACGGCCCGTTCCACGACCTGTGGCGATTTCGTCGGCCGGATCGACCTCCGGCTCGGCAACAGCGGCGTCCTCGAATCGCTGATCGCGGCCGGCGCCTGCGACGGACTGGGCGGGCACCGCCGCCAGTACCTCGAAGCGCTCGACGCCGCGCTCGGCGAGGCGCAGCTCCGGCAGCAGGAACTGGAGGCGGGACAGGCGTCCCTCTTCGGCGAGACGCTGCCGACCTCGCGCCCGGCGCGGGCACAACCTGCCCGACGTGCCGCCGCTGGCCGGAGGCGGAGCGGCTGGCCCGCGAGAAGGAAGTCATCGGCTTCTTCATCTCCGGCCACCCGCTGGAGCGCTTCCGCGCGGAGGTGGAGCTCTTCGGCACCCGCACCACCGCCACCCTGCACGAGTGGAGCGAGCACCAGGTGAGCGTCGCGGCGGTGGTCACGGGGTCAAGCGCCAGATCTCCAAGAAGACCGGCAAGGAGTACGCGCGGCTGACCCTCGAGGACTTCCACGGCACCGCGGAGGCGATCGTCTTCCCGGAGGCCTGGGCCAAGCTGAACCAGGTCATCCGGGCCGACGCGGCGATGCTCCTCGAGCGGCGGCTACAGCGCGCGCGACCGGGGCGAGGACCGGGCGCCGTTCGTGGTGGAGTCGGCGCGGCCGCTGGACGAACTCCGTGCCAGCGGCGCCCTGGGGGTCAGCCTCCGCTGGCGCGCGCCCGACGCCCCGACCCCGGACGCCGTCAAGGCGGTCGCCGCGCTCTGCGCGTCGCATCCCGGGCCGGCGCCGGTCTATATTGATTGGAACGACGGCAACGGCGAGTCGCCTCCGGCTTCGCGCGCGCCGTCTTCGCATTGCCCCCGACGACGACCTCCTCCGGGCCCTCCGCGAGCGTGCTCGGGTGCCGATGCCGTCACACTCGTGAAGGCGGGGTGAGCCATGGCCACGGCCTATACGCTCGACTTCGAGAAGCCGCTCCAGGAACTCGAGCGCCAGATCGAAGAGCTCCGCCGCTCTCGGCGACGAGCGCGGGACCGACGTGACCGAGGAGATCCAGGCTCTGGAGGCGAAGCTCGCCGCCCATGCGCGCACGAGATCTACCGGCACCTGACCCCCATCCAGCGCGTGCATGGTGGCCCGGCACGCCGCGTCGCCCGTACACGCTCGACTACCTCAGCACCATCTTCACCGACTTCATCGAGCTCCACGGCGACCGCCTCTTCCGCGACGACCCGGCCATCGTCGGCGGCTGGGCCCGCCTCGGCGGGCACTCGGTCATGGTCATCGGCCACCAGAAGGGGCGCGACACCAAGGACAACCTCCGGCGCAACTTCGGGATGCCGCATCCCGAGGGGTACCGCAAGGCGCTCCGCCTGATGAAGCTCGCGGCCCGCTTCGGCGCCCCGATCATCACCCTGATCGACACCGACGGCGCCTACCCCGGGCTCGGCGCCGAGGAGCGCGGGCAGTCGGAGGCGCTGGCGCGCAACATCCTCGAGATGTCGGTGCTGCCGACCCCCATCGTGACCATCGTGATCGGCGACGGCGGGTCGGGCGGCGCGCTCGCGCTCGGCGTGGCCGACCGCGTGCTCATGCTCGAGAACTCCATCTACTCGGTCATCTCGCCCGAGGGGTGCGCCGCCATCCTCTGGAAGGACGCCTCGCAGCGCGAGCGCGCGGCGGAGGCGCTGAAGCTGACCGCCCACGACCTCCTGCAGCTCAAGGTCATCGACGAGATCATCCCGGAACCGCCCGGCGGCGCGCACACCGATCACGACGCGACCGGCGAGGCGGTGCGCGAGGCGCTGCTGCGGCACGTCAACGAGCTCCGGAAGATCCGCCCCGACAAGCTGGTCCGCCGCCGCGCCGAGAAGTACGGTGCGATGGGCGCCTACGCCGAGGCCTGATGCCGCAGACCGTGGAAGTCCGGTTCAAGGGAAACCGGAAGGGGCTGTACGACTGGGCGGGGACGGACGACCAGCTGCGCATGCGCGACCCGGTCATCGTGGACGCCGACCGCGGCCAGGACCTCGGGCGCATCAGCGCCGTCGGCGAGACCGCCCTGAAGAAGTGCGGGTCGAGCTGCGGCGGGTGCGCGTCAGGCGAGGCCCCCCCGGCGACCGCGCACCGGTCATGCGCCGGGCG
The DNA here is from genome assembly GCA_963810185.1 of uncultured Gemmatimonadales bacterium. Taxonomy (GTDB): domain Bacteria; phylum Gemmatimonadota; class Gemmatimonadetes; order Gemmatimonadales; family GWC2-71-9; genus SPDF01. The sequence continues at coordinate 44,831 of CAWEMJ010000013.1, read as the reverse complement.
TCCCGCGAGGAGGTCTCCGCGCACGAGGAGTTGCGTCGCTCCGAGGAGGACGTCCGCCGCCAGATCATCCAGCGGGTGCGCGCGCACGACCTGCCCATGAAGATCAGCGACGTCGAGTGGCAGTGGGACCGGAAGAAGCTCACCATCTACTTCACGTCGGAAAAACGGGTCGACTTCCGCAACCTGGTGCGCGAACTCGCGGGGCAGTTCAAGACCCGCATCGAGTTGCGGCAGATCGGCGTGCGCGACGAGGCCGCACGGCTGTCCGGCGTCGGGCGGTGCGGCCGCGAGTACTGCTGTTCGACCTGGCTGACCGAGCTCTCCCCCGTCAACCTGGGCCTCGCCAAGGACCAGCGCCTGTCGCTCAACCCGTCGCAGATTTCGGGCGGGCTGCGGGCGCCTGCTCTGCTGCCTCAAGTACGAGCACGAGTTCTACGTGACCACCCGGAAGCGGTTCCCCAAGGAAGGCCGGATGGTCGTCACCTCCCGCGGGCCGGAAAAGGTGGTGGCGGTCGACCTGTTCCGGGAGCGAGTCTTCCTCCGGAACGAGGAAGGCCCGCGCATCGTGCCGTTGCTGCAACTCAAGGAGGAGGTGGAAGCGGCCGGTGGCTCGCCATTGCCCACCCAGACCGCGACACCCGCAGCGCCGGTCGCCCGACCGAGCCCACCGCGCGCCGCGGCCCCCCCGGTACCACGTGCAGCACCACCGGCGCCGGCACCTGCGCCGACCGAAGGCGTCGCCACGCCGCCCGAGCCGTCCAAGTCGAAGCGCCGCCGGCGGGGACGGCGGCGGCGGGGAGGCGGTGGGGGTGGAGGCGGTAGCGGCGGCGGGTCCGGCGGCCCCGCAGGAAACGGCGGCAGCTGAGTGGCCCGGTTTTACGTCACCACCGCCATCGATTACGCCAACGGCGACCCACACCTCGGCCACGCCTACGAGAAGGTCGGGGCCGACGCGATCGCGCGGTACCACCGACTCCGGGGCGACGACGTCTGGTTCCTGATCGGCATGGACGAGCATGGGCAGAAGGTGGCCCAGGCCGCCGCGGCGGCGGCGTTGACGCCGCAGCAGCTGGTAGACCAGGTGGCGGGGCGCTTCGAGGCGATGTGGAAGCGGCTGGCGGTCTCCCACGATCAGTTCATCCGGACCACCGCCGAGGAGCACAAGGCAGGCGTGGTCGAGTTGATCGAGCGGATCTTCGCGCGGAACCCAGACGACTTCTACGAGCAGTCGTATCGCGGCCGGTATTGTGTCGGCTGCGAGTCGTTCAAGCAGGACTCCGAAATCACCGACGACCGGTGCGCGCTCCACCCGACGCGGACGCTGGAATGGGTGGAAGAGCGGAACTGGTTCTTCCGGCTGTCCCGCTACCGGGATTTCCTCCTCGAGCTGATCGAGGGCAACCCCCTCTTCGTGCAGCCGGAGAGTCGGCGCAACGAGATTCTCGCGCTGCTCCACCAGGGCCTCGACGACATTTCGGCGAGCCGGTCCCGCTTCACCTGGGGTGTCCCCTTCCCCCGGCTCACCAGCCAGGGGGAGCAGCAGACCACGTACGTCTGGTTCGATGCGCTCCCGAACTACTGGACCGCCACGCGCGTGGCGGCGTCCCGCGCCGAGTGGCCCGCGCAGCTGCACGTCATCGGCAAGGACATCACCCGCTTTCATTGCGTCATCTGGCCCGCCATGCTGCGGGCCGCCGGAGCTGCCGCTGCCGGAGCGGGTCTGGGCCCATGGCTTCGTGTATTTCCGCGGCGAACGGTTCAGCAAGAGCGCCGGCACCAAGCTCGACCTCGGCGAGGCGATCGACCGCTTCGGGCCGGACGCCTTCCGCTACTTCCTGCTGCGCGAGATTCCCTGGGACAGCGACGGGAACTTCACCTGGGACCGGTTCGCGGACGTGTACACCGCCGACCTGGCTGACGGCCTGGGCAACCTGGCCAGTCGGTCGCTCGCCATGCTGGCGAAGTATCGGGAGGGGCTGGTGCCCGTCGGCGGGGAGACGTCGCTCGATCAGGCGGGGGCGGAGGCGGTCCGCGCCTATGAGCAGGCCATGGAATGCAACGATTTGCGCGGTGCGGCCGAGGCGGCGTGGCGGATTGTGACGGCAGCAAACCAGTACATCGTGCAAACTGCTCCCTGGGCGCTGGCCAAGGCAGGCCGGGAAGCGGAGCTGGACGCCGCGCTGGCGTCCCTGGCACGGTGCCTCTACCGGATGGCGGTTCTGGCCAGTCCGCTGATGCCTGGCAAGGCCGAAGAGCTCTGGGGGGTACTGGGCCAGCCCGGAGAGGCGGCCAAGGCCGAGTGGGCCTCTCTGGGCGCCCCACCCGTGACGGGCACCTCCACCCGCAAGCCGGACGGGCTCTTCCCACGCCCGGAACCCACCGTAACCAATTAACCAATAACAACTTACGCTGTTACCGGGGCGCCTTGACTTCGGCGGTACCCGGGGCCATTTTGCGTGCTTGTGAATCAACTGGGCCCGGGCCAAATCCCGGACCATGGAGATGTGGCTGACAGGCCCGTGGATTGCGTAATCGCTGGGCCGGAATACCCGCGCAAAGGTCGGTGGAATGGCAGATCGACGCTGGACGTTCATGGTCGTCCCCGAAGGGACCGGCGCGTCCCGGGCAATCCAGGTCTCCCAATCCGTCCTCAAGGTCGGGGCGATTGGGTTGGGCCTGTTTGTCCTGCTCGCCCTCGTCCTCGGGTTCGCCACCGTGAGCCGCAGCGTCGACCTGTCGCGCGCCGCGCGCCTCGAGCGCGAAAACCAGCAGCTGGCGGCCACGCTCGGTCAGCTCAACGCCCGCATCGCTTCCCTGTCCGATACCGTTGGCCAAATCAGCCGGCGCGATGCCCGCATCCGCCTGCTGGCCAACCTCGAGCCGACCGACCCGCAGGTGCTGCAGGCCGGCATCGGCGGTCCGGCGCCCGCCGGGGCCGCGCTGGGTGCGCCACGAAGCGAACTGGTGCGCCAGGCCACCGAGGTCACCGTCGACCTGAACGCGCTGATCCGGCGCGCCAACCTGCTCGCCTATTCTTTCGACGAAGCGGCCGACAGCCTGGAATCCCACAAGGACCGCTTGGCGGCCCTCCCGTCCATTCTCCCGACGCAGGGATGGCTCACCAGCGCCTTCAGCTCGATGCGCGAGCATCCGGTGCTGCATGTCGCCCGCGCGCACGAGGGCATCGACGTGGTGGCCCCGATGGGCGCCCCGATCGAAGCGCCCGCCGCCGGCACGGTGGTCAGCGCGGGCTGGGAAACCGGCTACGGCTACTCGGTCTCGATCGATCACGGGTATGGCATCACCACCCGCTTCGCCCACGCCTCCAAGCTCCTCGTCCATCGGGGCCAGCGCGTGGAGCGCGGCCAGCGCATCGCGCTCGTCGGCAACACCGGCCTGGCGACCGGTCCGCACCTCCACTACGAAGTGCATGTCCGCGGCCGCCCGGTCGATCCGCTCAACTATGTGCTGCCGGCGGGAGTGCTGACGGACTGAGGACAGCGGGGCAGCGGGGCAGCGGGGCAGCGGGGCAGCGGGGCAGCGGAGGCAGCGGAGGCAGCAAGGTCAATTGATCGCCGGAAATATCAAGGGGCAACCATCCACTGGTTGCCCCTCTTTGTTACGGCCCCGCGGCCCCGCCTCCACCTCACCCCCTGTCCCCCTCTCCACCATGTGGAGAGGGGGGACGCCCTTCTAGAACTGTACCTTCGGTACCTCCGCCGCGGCGGCGTTGGTGAGCTCGAAGTATTCCTTCGGCGTCGAGGCGCCGAAGATCTTGGCCGTCAGGTTGTACGGAAAGGTCCGGACGAAGGTGTTGTACTGCCGGGCGGCCTGGTTGTAGTCCTGCCGGGCCACGGAGATCCGGTTTTCGGTCCCTTCGAGCTGGTCCTGCAGCTGCCGGAAATTCTCGTTGGACTTCAACTCCGGGTAATTCTCGACGATGGCGAGCAGCCGGCCGAGCGGGGCGTTCATCGCCTGGTTCGCGTCGGCCATTTCCTGCAGGTTGCCGCCCTGTACTGCGCCCGCCAGCCTGGAGCGCGCCTCGGCCACTTCGGTGAAGATGGTGGTTTCCTGCTTGGCGAACCCCTTGACCGTCTCGACGAGGTTGGGAATGAGGTCGGCACGGCGCTGGAGCTGGACCTTGATCTGGCTCTCCGCCGAGCTGACCTGCTCGTCGAGCGCCTGGATGCGGTTATACCCGCAGCCGGCCAGCAGGGGCAGCAGGGCAAGGGCGGGCGCGAGGCGCATGAAACGACGCATCATGGACGGTCTCCGAGGGACAGGTTGTCGACGTAACGGACCGTGGACTCCACGGCCGCGATATAGCCAGCGAAACAATCAGGCGTGCAGTTCCACTTCCCGTCGCCCAGGTGGGCGAGGATCTCGGCCAGGTGGGCCGGCGGAAACCCGATGACGAGACCCGCCGTGGCGACGACGTCTCCTCGGGTCGGCGGCACCTGGGCGCCGGCCAGGACGAGGGCGGCCCGGAGCAGGACGACCACCGAGGGTGCGGTGTCGCGGGCCAGGCCGGCCAGTGCGCCGGCGTCACCCCCAAGCGCCACGAACCCCTGGCGGAGCCGGAGGAGACGGCCGCGCAGGTCCCGCTCGAGCGCGGCGCGCAGGTCGGCCGGGCGTACGGAAACCTCCGCCAGCGGATCATCGCCCCGCAGCACCCGGTAGGCGCTCCGGATGTCGGTGATCTCGACCGGAAAGACGTCGGCCGCGCGGCGCCACTCCGGGCGGGAGAGGAGCAGCGGCGGCGCCTGGCGCGACTTGGCCCAGAACGCGAACGGCATGGTGAGCGCCCCAAGGACATCCGGGGAGGCCGACTCGAGGACCAGCAGCAGGTTCACGTCCGACCAGCCCTCGAGATATTCGCCCCGCACGACAGAGCCGTGGAGAACGGCGCTGTAGCCGCGGCCGAGGAGTCGGTCGCACTCGCGGAGGAACGGTTCGACCAGCGTCGCAACGATATCCGCCATCTAGAACCTCCCGCCGGCGCCGCCGCCGCTGAATCCACCGCCGCCACCAAAGCCACCGAACCCGCCGCCCCCGCCTCCAAAGCCACCGCCACCGAACCCACCCCCACCCCACCCACCCCGGCTACCACCCCAATATATCGGCGGGGCCCGGTGACGCCGTCCGCCGGAGCCGCCTCCCGACGGTGGACCGCCGCCTCGCGAAGCCCGGGCGATGGTCACGGCCACCAGCACCGCAATGAGCAGGAGAAAGAGCAGGAGGCCCCACGAGATGGGCGGCGCCCGGCCTGGCGCGGTGAGCGTGCTGTCCGTGGCACCCAGTCCGCGCGCCACCAAGGCGGCGAGGAGGCGCGTGCCGGTGACCAACCCGGGGCCGTATTGTCCATTGCGGAGCTCCGGGACCATGGCGTCGCGGACGCCGCCGGCGGCCGCGTCCGTGACGATTCCCTCGAGCCCCTTGCCCGTGCTGATGAAGATATGGCCGGAGTTGGGGTCTCCCTCGCGCCGCGGCACCACCAGCACCACCAGGCCGGCGTTGCGGCGGGCATCGCCGATGTCGGCCGCCAGCCCCACACCCCAGGCCCGCCCGATAGCCAGCGCCACGTCCGACGCGGCGTAGTCCCCGATGGTGGGGAGGGTGACCACGGCGATTTCCGCTCCGGTGACAGCCCGGAGCCGTGCGGCCACCGAATCGATGGTGGCCGCCGAACCGGCGTCCACCACACCCGCCACATCAGTCAGGTAACCGGCCGGCCGCGGCGGAAAGAGCGAATCCGCCGGTGACTGGGCCGCGAGCGCTGCCCGCGCAGATTGCGAGTTGAAGCGCGAGAGCCAGCCCGATAGGTTTCACGCGTCCTGTCACCGGTCGTCCCCCACCCTCGAGCTGCCTGTGTCCCGCTGGTGCATTGCCTTGCTCCTCCTCAGCGCCGCCTGCAATCCACAACGCGACGTCACCGTGGTGGCCTCGATCCCCGGCCTCGACGCCGCCGGCAGCCCGACCGCCGGCTTCGCCTTCGTGGTGCTTCCCTACAATCGCGACAGCCTGGTCGCCGCCTTCGAGGCGCGCGCGCGGACGCCGAAGCCCGATACCGGCGCCCTGGACAGCCTCTTCGCGGAGTATCGCGCGCCGTTCGCGGTCTACACCACGCTCGTCGCCGAGGCGACCCGCTACAATGACACCCTGGCCGCCCTTAAGCAGCGCCTCGACACCATGTCGCACGCGCTGCCGGAGTACCAGCAATCGTACGTCCGGTGGACCGGCCTCCGCGACACGCTCAACGCCATCGACACCAAGGCTGCCCGGGCCCGCGCCGACCTGAACGCGGCACGCCCCTCCTTCGTGGCCCGGAGCGAGTCACTCCGCACCGCGCTCCGCAACTGGCAAGATAGCACCTACCGCGGATACGACAGCGTGGTCGATTCGCTGGTGCGCGCCCGGCACCGCCAGCCGGTGGCCGATACCACCGACGCCTCCGGCACGGCCGTCGTGCAGCTCCGGGGCGGACCGTGGTGGGTCTATGCCCGCTCGTGGGATCCCAACGACCCCAACGCCGAATGGTACTGGAACGTCTCCGTCTCCTCGGACACCGTCCGGCTGGACGCCACCAGCGGCCTCAATCGCCCCCGCTACTAACTCCGGAACCGATCATGCGCCTCGCCTACGTCCTGCTCGCCGCCGTGACCCTCGCCGCTCCCCTCCGCGCCCAGGATCCGATGGCCGCGCGCAGCAAGGGGAGCCCGACCGCCCCGGTCACCGTGTACGAGATGTCGGACTTTCAGTGTCCGTACTGCCAGCGCTTTGCCCTCGAGATCTTTCCGGCGCTGGACACCGCGTACGTCCAGACCGGCAAGGTGCGCTGGCTGTTCGTCAATTTCCCCCTGCCGATGCACCCCAACGCCGTGCCAGCGGCCGAGGTGGCGATGTGCGCGGCCCGCCAGGGGAAGTTCTGGCCGGTGCATGACCTGCTCTTCCGGAACCAGAAGGTGTGGGCGCCACTCAAGGCGCCGGCGGAGTACTTCCTCACCTTTGCCGACTCGGCGTCGCTCGATCGCGCGGCGTTCCAGACCTGCCTGAGCACCGGCGCCACCCGTTCGGAGGTGGAGAGCGACGCGGCGGCCGCGGTTCGCGCAGGAGCCACCAGCACGCCGAGTTTCTACATCGAGGGTGGCATCCTGGCGGGGGCGCAGCCGGTGGCGGTGTTCGGGCCGATCCTGGATTCGATTTACGCGGCGAAGACCGCGCCCGCGAAGTAGCCGATCACTCACCCCCTGTCGACCCCTCTCCATGATATGGAGAGGGGGGACGTGCTTCAGGCCAGGGTGAGCGAGAGGAAGACGTCGTAGAGGGCGTGGGTCCACGCGGTGATGCCGAAGCCGCGCAGCAGGTAGAGCGCGCTGAAGAGCACGCCGGCCACCGCCCGGAAGGTGAACGACCCGAGCTCGAGCGTGTCGCCGTACGGGCCGACATAGTGAAACGCCGAGAAGATGAGCGCCCCGACCAGGACCGCGAAGACCCCGGCGGCCGCGGGCGCCCAGCCGAAGCCGACCCGGGCCAGCCGCGCCAGCAGCGACACCAGCAGCACCCGGAACAGCAATTCCTCGTAGAGCCCCGCCCCCAGCGAAATCATCAACTGCGTCGGCAGGTCGAACCCGGCCATCGGCCCCGCGCTCAGCGGGGTGGCCGCCCGCAGGATCAGGCCGGTCAGGGTGCCGGTCACCAGCCCGAAGGCGAGCGCGTACGACCACCGACTCCGCCATCATCCCCACGAAGTAGCGGCCGGTGATCGTGCCACCCCGCCGCACGTCCCGCCACACCAGCACCGCTGACACGCCCACCAGCGCCACCCCGAACACCAGGAGTCCGTCGCGGCCACCCAGCCAGAGGAAGGCGCTCTTGAGCAGCACGTCCGCGCCGTTCCGGACGCCGCTGATCGCGTCGCCGGAGAGGAGGAAGGCCAGCCCCTCGTAAAACAGCAGCAACGGCAGGGCGTAGAGCAGGCTGTAGCGCGGGGCGCGGGTGTCGCGCCAGTAGGAGGGGGTGGTCGGAGGCATCTTTCAATCTAGCACACGCCGGACTACCACCTCACTCCCTTTGGCCCTCACGTTTCACCTCACCCCCTGTCCCCCTCTCCATGACATGGAGAGGGGGGACGATGATCGGGGCCTTGCCGAACGCCGGCGACGCCGGGACATTCCGGCCATGCCTGCCACGTCCCCCCTCTACCGGGTCTCCGCCCGCCTCGCCTCGGCGCTCGTGCCGCTCGCGGGGCTGGGCGCACGAGAAGGTGGCGCGGAGCCACCAGGGACGCCGGGGCGCCCTCGATCGGCTGGTGGCATGGGGACGAAGCCACCGCGACCCCGCGCGCCCGCTGGTGTGGCTGCATGCGCCGTCGGTGGGCGAAGGCCTGCAGGCGGAGAGCGTGCTACAGCGCCTGCGCGGTCGCCACCCCGAATGGCAATACGTCTACACCTGGTTCAGCCCCTCGGCGGAATCACTGGGGCGGCGGCTCCCGGTGGACATCGCCGACTACCTGCCCTACGACCTGCCGGAGCATGCCGACGCGTTGCTCGCCGCCCTCCGCCCCGATGTGCTGGCGTTCTCCAAGCTCGATCTCTGGCCGGAACTCGCCACCCGGGCGGCCGCCGCCGGCACACGGGTGGTGATGGTCGCCGCCACCGTGTCGCCGGGGAGTGGGCGCCTGCGCTGGCCCGTGCGGCAGGTCTTGCGTCCGGGATACGCCAGCCTCTCGAGCGCCGGCGCCATTTCCGACGACGACGCAGCCCGCCTCGAGCAACTCGGCGTGGCGCCGGAACGGATCCGCGTCACCGGCGACCCCCGCTTCGACAGCGTGGTCGAGAAGGTGGGCGCCGTCCGCCCCGACGATCCACTGCTGCGCTTCGGGAGAGGCGCCGTGACGATGGTGGCGGGCTCCACCTGGCCGGCCGACGAGCGGGTGGTCCTCGACGCGTTCGCGCGCCTGCACGTGCACCGCCCCGACGCCCGCCTGATCCTCGTGCCCCACGAACCGACCGAGGCCCACCTCGCTCCCATCGAACGCAGCGCCGCCCGACTCGGCCTCCCGACGCCGGTGCGGCTCAGCCTGGCGGGTGACACGCCGGTGCCCTTCCTGCTGGTGGACCGGGTGGGCGTGCTCGCCGCCCTCTACGCCGGCGCGGGGATGGCCTATGTCGGCGGTGGCTTTGGACGCGCCGGGCTGCACTCGGTGCTGGAGCCCGCCGCATGCGGTATCCCGGTGGTCTTCGGTCCCCGCTGGCAGAACAGCCGCGACGCCGGTCTGCTCCTCGTCGGCTGGGGGAGCCGCATCGCTGACGGGTTTCGGCACGGAGGAGACGGGAGAGGCGCTGCACGCGCTCTGGCACGAGTGGCTGGAAAACGAAGCGCGCCGTCTGGCCGAAGGGCAGAAGGCGCGCGAGGTTGTCGAACGGGGCTGCGGCGCGGCGGACGCGTCCGCGGCGCTGGTCGAAGAGGCGGTGCTCCGCGCTACTTGACCACGATGCCCGAGGCGGTCACCGTCCGCGGGACGATGATGCCGACGGTCAGGATGGTGACCAGGACGTCGGTCAGCTTGCTCCGCACCTTGATCTTCACGTCCACAAGGGCCTTCCCACCGACCAGCTGTCCGGCGAGCGTGTGGTGCAGCGCCGGGCTGCTGATCTGCGTGATTCCCCACATCGCATAGACCGCCTTGCCGGTCACGGTGAACGGCTCCCCTCCCGGGGGAACCGCCGTGCCCGCGGCGGACGCCAGGGTGACGGGCACGCCGATATGCGTGGCGTCGATGTTCTGGACGCAGCCGCCGACGAGGATGGCCGCGAGCGGAAGCAATCGGAAGGCGTGTCTCACAGGCGGAATCCCCACTTGGCGCCAACCGACCAGGTCGACTGCGGGATGGTCTTGGTATCCGCCCAGTCGTACGCGGTCCGAAGGGCGAGGCCGAAGATGAAGGAGACATCGAGCCCGGCGCTGTAGCCGAAGACGGACTCGTCTCCAGACGCCAGCCCGGAATACGAGGTGTAGTCCCAGCGGGGCGCAAACCATGGCTTCAGCCCGAAGATCGGAAGCGGAATGGTCAGCCCGAGTCCGACGCCCACCGGCACGTGGGTGGTCTTGAGGCCGCCCAGGTCACCATACCCCACCCCGCCCTGCAGATTGACGAAGAAGGGCACCAGCGGCCCGCCAATCAGCCGGAGGTTGGCGGTGCCCCCGTACACGGCGTCGGAGGCGCCGGAAGAGCGCGACGAGTTGGTACCGAGGGTGCCGGTGAACCCGAGCATGCCGAGCCCGACGGCCCCCGTCGCCGCGAAGACATTGCCGCCGCCCTCCGGGAAGCCGACGTCACCCGCCACGTAGATCCCGCGCGGCACGCCGTTATTGAAGACCGGGAGGCCGGGCACCTGGGCCGCCAGCGGCGGGGCAGGGAGCAGCGGGGCAGCGAGGGCGGCACAAGCCGCGAACGCCGAGAGCCGTCGGATCATCACAGCACTCCGTTCGTCGCGGCCGAGGCGGCTAGTGCAGCCAGGAGAAGCTGACCGAGATGCCGTCGAGGTCACCGAACGACCCGCTGACGTTCAGGTCGAACTTGGACCCGAATTGCATGTCCACCCCGAGGCCGACCGCGAAATCGAGGTTGCTGTCGTCCGAGAAGGTGGGGATGGCGGTCGGCGTGAAGTACGGAACGAAGCTGGTGGTGGAGTTTTCGAGCATGATCTTCCGGCCGAGCGAAAACCCGATCGGCACGTTGAACACGTTGTTGCCCTCGACCAGCGAGGCGCCGGCGCCCACGATCGAGGGCGCCGTCGAGCGGGAAGTCCTCGGTGTGGTTGAGCATCCGCATCCGGTAGTCGACGCCCAGCAGGAACGCGGTGTTGGCATCGTCGCCCGGGTCGGCGAAGCCGACGCGGAAGCCGAAGTCGGCCTTCGGGCCGCTGCGCCATGCGGTAGTAGCCCTCGATGGCGATCCCGCTGCCGGGGTCGGACATCGAGACGCCGAACGCAGACTTCTGGAAGAGACGGTCCGGACCGAGAAACACCGGCGTGCCGGTTTCCTGGGCCATGGCCGGGGCGGCCAGCACGATCAGCGACACGGCGGCGAGCAGGCTACGACGCATGAACGACCTCCTTCGAATGTTCGGCAACGACGCGGACGACATTCCCCACGACCTGCAGGAACCCGCCGCGGACGGTGAACGACCGCTCCCCGCCGGCGACCCGCACCAGCAAGGTACCCTCGCCGAGGAGCGTCATGAATGGGGCGTGGTGCGGCAGGATGCCGACCTGGCCATCGTAGGCCGGCACCTGGAGGCTTTCGGCCTCCCCGTCAAAGATGGAGCCGTCCGGGCGAAATCACCGTGACGCGCATCACGCCGCCGCCATCTTCGCGGCCTTCTCGACCGCCTCGTCGATGCCGCCGACCATGTAGAAGGCCTGCTCCGGCAGGTGGTCGAACTCACCCGACAGCACCCGCTCGAAGCTCTCGATGGTCTCCTCGAGCTTGACGTACTTGCCCGGGAAGCCGGTGAACTGCTCGGCCACGAAGAACGGCTGCGAGAGGAAGCGCTGGATCCGGCGCGCCCGCGCCACGACCAGCTTGTCGTCCTCGGAGAGCTCGTCCATGCCGAGAATCGCGATGATGTCCTGGAGCGCCTTGTAGCGCTGCAGGGTGCGCTGCACGCCGATGGCGACGTTGTAGTGCCGGTCGCCGACGTACTGCGGCGACAGGATCCGGCTCGAGCTGTCGAGCGGGTCCACGGCGGGGTAGATGCCGAGTTCCGAGATGGCGCGGGACAGCACGACCGTCGCGTCGAGGTGGGCGAAGGCCGTGGCCGGCGCCGGGTCGGTGAGGTCGTCGGCCGGCACGTAGATGGCCTGCACCGAGGTGATCGACCCCTTGGTGGTCGAGGTGATCCGCTCCTGCAGGTCGCCCATTTCGGTGGCCAGCGTCGGCTGGTAGCCGACCGCGCTCGGCATGCGGCCGAGGAGCGCCGACACCTCGGAGCCCGCCTGGGTGAAGCGGAAGATGTTGTCGATGAACAGGAGCACGTCCTGGTTCTCGACGTCGCGGAAGTACTCCGCCACGGTGAGGCCGGTCAGCCCGACCCGCAGGCGCGCGCCCGGCGGCTCGTTCATCTGGCCGAAGATCAGCGCCGTGGACTTGAGCACGCCGCTCTCCTGACATCTCGAGGTAGAGGTCGTTCCCCTCGCGGGTGCGCTCGCCCACGCCGCAGAAGACCGACTTGCCGCCGTGGCCCTTCTGCACGTTGTTGATGAGCTCCATGATGACGACCGTCTTGCCGACGCCGGCGCCGCCGAAGAGGCCGATCTTGCCGCCCTTCACGAACGGGGCGATCAGGTCGATGACCTTGATGCCGGTCTCGAAGACGGTGGTCTTGGGCTCGAGGTCCACGAACTTCGGCGTCTCGCGGTGGATCGGCCAGCGCTCGACCCCGGCGGGGATCGGGGCGCCGCCGTCCACCGGCTCGCCGAGGACGTTCAGGATCCGGCCGAGGGGCACGTCGCCCACGGGCACGGTGATGGCGCTCCCGGTGTCGGCGATCCGCATCCCGCGCGACCACGCCGTCGGTGGTGCTCATGGCCACCGCGCGCACCTGGTTCTGCCCGATGTGCTGCTGCACCTCGGCCACCAGCCGGATCGGCTGGGCGCCGCTGGCGTCCTCGAGGAGGAGCGGCGTTGTAGATCTCGGGCAGGTGGCCGGGCTCGAACTCGACGTCGAGGACGGGGCCGATCACCTGGACGACGGTGCCGATGTTCAGTGTGGCGGTTGCGGTGCATGCGTGGTATCCCGTAAAGTCAGTGTGAGCGAGTTAGCCCTGCAACGCCGCGGCGCCGCCGACGATCTCCGCGATTTCCTGCGTGATCGCCGCCTGGCGCTGGCGGTTGTACGTCCGCTTGAGCAGGTCGAGGATCTCGCCCGCGTTGTCGGTGGCGCTCTTCATGGCGGTGCGCCGCGCCCCGTGCTCCGCCGCGCTGGTCTCGACCAGCCCGCGGTACATCGTGTTGCGCACGTAGAGCGGCAGCAGCCGGTCCAGCAGCTGCGCGGCGTCGGGCCGCAGGATGTAGTCGGCGCGCGCGGCCCCCGCCCTGGCCACCGGCGGCGCCACCGGCAGGATCCGCAGCGTCGTGGGCGGCGTGGTCAGCGGGCTGATGAACGCCGCGTACACCAGGTCCACGCTGGCCAGCTCGCCCTTCGCGTACGCCGCGATGAGCGGTTCCATGATCTCGGCCGCGTGGTCGGTGGTCGGGTTGTCGGTCGACGTCCACCCGCTGCGCCGCCAAGCGTCCGGCCCGAGGTACTTGAAGAACCCGACGCCCTTCTTGCCGATGGCGTACAGGTCCACCGTGTAACCGGCCTGCTTCCAGCGCCTCGATCCGGCGGCGGGCTTCCTTGATCAGGTTGGCGTTGAAGCCGCCCGCCAGGCCGCGGTTGGAGGTGAGCAGGATCACCGCCGCGCGGGTCGGGCCGCCCTTGGCCGGCGGCGCCGGCTGCCGAAGGAGCGGAAACGGCCTCGGCCAGCTCCGGCGTGCAGAGGTCGGCGATGACGCTCGCGCAGCGCCTCGGCGTAGGGCCGGGTGGCGACCACCCGATCCTGCGCCCGCTTCAGCTTGGACGTGGCCACGAGCTCCATCGTCCGCGTGATCTTGCGGGTGTTGGTGACCGAGCGGATCCGGCCCTTGAGCGGCCTTCGACTTGGCCATTACGCGGCGCGGAACAACGGCTTGAAGGCCGCGATGGCCGTCTCGAGCGCGGCGGTCAGGTCCTTGTCGAACGCCTTCTTGGTCCGGATGCCGTCGAGCACGGCGGGATGCGCCGACTCGAGGTAGTCGAGGAAGTCCTGCTCCCACTTCCGGATGTTGGCGACGTCCACGTCGTCGAGGTGCCCGTTGGTCACCACGTAGATGATGGCCACCTGCTGCTCGACCGGCATCGGCGCGTACTGCGGCTGCTTCAGCACCTCGACCAGGCGGGCGCCGCGGGCCAGCTGCTTCTGCGTGGCGGCGTCGAGGTCGGAGCCGAACTGGGCGAAGGCCTCGAGCTCGCGGAACTGCGCCAGCGAGAGCCGGAGCGGGCCGGCCACCTGCTTCATCGCCTTGATCTGCGCGTTGCCGCCGACGCGGCTCACGCTGATGCCGGCGTCCACGGCGGGGCGGACGTTCGAGTAGAACAGGTCGGTGGTCAGGAAGATCTGGCCGTCGGTGATCGAGATGACGTTGGTCGGGATGTAGGCCGAGACGTCGCCGGCCTGGGTCTCGATGATCGGCAGCGCCGTCAGCGAGCCGCCCGGCTTCTTGATGCGCGCGTCGAGCTTCACGACGTCGGCGTCTTCCGAGATCTTGGCGGCGCGCTCGAGGAGGCGGCTGTGCAGGTAGAAGACGTCGCCGGGGTACGCCTCGCGGCCCGGCGGGACGGCGGAGCACCAGCGAGAGCTGGCGGTACGCGGCGGCCTGCTTGGAGAGGTCGTCGTACACGCAGAGGGTGGCCTTCCCCTCCTCGTACATGAAGTACTCGGCCATGCGCGGCGCCGGTGTACGGCGCGATGTACTGCAGCGGCGCCGGCTCGGAGGCGGAGGCGACGACGACGATGGTGTACTCCATCGCGCCGGCCTCGCGGAGCCGCTCGACCACGGAGGCCACCGTCGAGCGCTTCTGCCCGATGGCGACGTACACGCAGACGACGCCGGCGCCCTTCTGGTTGATGATCGTGTCGATCGCGATGGCGGTCTTGCCGGTGCCGCGGTCGCCGATGATCAGCTCGCGCTGGCCGCGGCCGATCGGGATCATCGCGTCGATGGCCTTGATGCCGGTCTGGAGCGGCTCCTTGACCGGCTGCCGGACGATGATGCCCGGGGCCACCATTTCCACCAGCGCGCGAGGTCTCGGCCTTGATCGGGCCGAGCCCGTCCACCGGCCGGCCGAGGGCGTCCACCACGCGGCCGAGCAGCGCCGGGCCGGCGGGCACCTCGAGCACGCGCCCGGTGCAGCGGACCTCGTCGCCCTCCTTCAGCACCAGGTAGTTGCCGAGGATGGCGGCGCCGACGCTGTCGGCGTCGAGGTTCAGCACCAGCCCGGTCACCGTCTCGCCGGTTTCCTGGGCGGTGAACTCGATCATCTCGCCGGCCATCGCCTTGGTGAGTCCGTAGATGCGGGCGACGCCGTCCTTCACTTCGAGGACGGTGCCGACATCGGAGGTGTCGATGGAAGCGAGGTTGGCGGCCGCGATTTCCTTGAGGAGCGCGTCCTTGAGTTCGCCGGGGCGCAGCACTGATTCGGTGGCCATGTGTGTGGTCGCCTGTTTCACCAGAAGGGGTGAGAAGAATCGGTTCGTCTACAGCTTGTGAAAATAATCACATAGCAGGGTCGGAGGCAACCGCGCAGGGGGTCGGGCGTAGGGGCGCACAGCTGTGCGCCCCTACGCCCGGCACGCCTGCCCTACAGCCTGCTCCTGGTATGCCCCCGGACGAACCGGGTGAGCAGCTCCGCCGGGGTCATGCGCTGCAACTCTGCCGTCCCGATTCCGGCGATCCGGCGCGCCGTGGAGCCGAGGTGACTCGACGACGCGAAGCCAAGCAGTCCGGCCACCCGGGCGACGGTGTACCCGGGGTTGCGCAGCAGTTGGGCGGCGCCGACCACCCGCAGGAAGTCGATGACCCGCTTGAGGTTGGGTGCGCCGCCGGCGCCGAACTGGCGGGAGAGGTGCTCCCGGGAGACGCCGAGCCGCGTGGCCAGCTCGGCGGTGGTGACCGGCTGGTCCACCCGATCGACCAGGAAGTCCCAGACCTGGCGCTGCAGCGGGTCGGCGAGCCGGAGGAGCCGTGGGGCATCGGCCAGCGCACGCCGACGAGAAGCGGCGAGCGAGACCCGCCGCACCAGCTCGCCGACGACCGGGTCGTCCACTCCCTCGACCACCACCGCCGCGACGCGCTGACGCCGGCACTCGGCCAGCAACTCCCCGTCGTCGGGACGGAACGGACGCGTACGCCACCACCGGGATGTCGGGGAAGTCGGAGCGGAGGGAGGCCCACTCGGCGTGCGGGTCGGTGCGCGGACTGAAGACCACCGCTTCGACGATGCGCCGATCGAGCAACTGGCGGAGGTTGGCGGGGGCTCGGCAGCTCACGACGCCGGGGCCGCCGCGCGGCAGGGAGCGGCGAAGGGCGGTGACGGCCCCCCGCCCATCGAGCAGTGCGGCGATGGCCGCCACCGTCAGCCTTCGGTGGCGATGGGGTCCGGCTGCTTGCCGGGACCGGCCCGCCCCGACCGCCACCAGCGTGCGGGCCATCTCGCCGCCGCGCCGGAGCACCCCGCGCGCGTTGTCGTAGCTCAGCTGCTCCAGCGCCTGTTCCAGCGGCAGCCACTGGTGATCGGTGATCCCCTCGTCTTCCTGCGGGACCACGTCGCCCTCGGGGCTCTCGAAGAGGAAGAAATGGCAGAACTTGTGGATGGAGCGCCCGCGGAAGCGGAAATGCCAGTCGATGATCCGGATCGGCCCGTGGAGCAGCAGGGATTCGAGGCCGGTCTCCTCGCCGGTCTCGCGGAGGGCCGCCGCCGCCGGAGTCTCCTCCTCCTCGAGGTGCCCCTTGGGGAAGCCCCAATGGCGGTAGGAGTCCTTGATCAGGAGGAAATGCGCCTCGGTGCCGAACCGCCGAAAGACGATCCCGCCCGCGCTCACTTCCCGTTCCGGCTTCCGCTTGGTCATCGGGCTAGAACACCGAGAACTTGAAGTACTTGCGCGGATTGACCTGGATGTCGGCGATCAGCTTCCGGAGCTCGACCATGGTGGCGGTGGTCTCGAGGTAGAGGGTCGAGTCCTTGGTCAGCATGCCGAGGGTCCCCTGCCCCGCCTGGAGCCGGCCCATGATCGAGTCGGCGGCCACGAGGATCCGCACCAGGCTCACCTCGTGCTCCCGCGCGGCGCCGAGCAGCTCGCGCAGGTCGGCGGTGGCGGCACGCAGGTCGGTGGACGATCCCTGCGCCGAATTGACGATGCTGGCGATCTGCCCGTCGCTGGTGGCGGAGTCGAGGCGCGCCAGGGTGGCGTGCAGGTCCTGGGCGGCCCCGGCAAAGTCCCGGGAGGCGGCGATGCCCGAGGTGGAGATGGCATCCACCTTGTCGGTCTGCTTGTTGGCGAACGCGGTCAGGCGATTGATCATCGCCAGGAAGTCGTCGAGGCTGTTCCGGACCTTGGCGGCGGTGGTCGAGTCGAACACCGCGCCCACCCGGTCGGTGAGCAGCGCGATATCGCCGGCGATGCGCCCGGCCTGTGCGGTCAGCTGGCCGATGTCGGGCAGCGTGGCGCCGGGCCAGTCGTCGGGACCCGCCGCCTTGGCGGCCTGCAATTCGGCCAGGACGGTCGGCTCGTCGACCGGATCGTCGAGCGAGATGATCTTGGCCTCCCACTCGCCGAAGAGGCTCGCGGTGGACGCGATCACGGCCGGGTTGGCGGGGATTTCCGAGCGCTCTTCGAGCTTCATGGTGGCCACGACCCAGTCGCTGTCGGCCAGCTCCACCGAAAACACCTGCCCGATCTTGACGCCGCGGAGGGTGACCGGGGCGCCGACGTTCAGTCCGCCCACGGTGCGGAACCGCACGGTGACCTTTTCGGGCCGGCTGCCGAGGTGGATCTGGCCGAGCCACAGGGAGGCGGCCACGGCAATCAGCAGGGTGACGAGCACCGTGCCCCCGACCACCAATGCGTTGCGCTGCTTCACACGCCCCCCGCGGACATGGCTGTGGCGTCGCGGGCGCCCGGCACGTCGGGCCGCCCCTCGATGAACTGTCGCACCACGGGATCCTCCGTCTGCTGAATCTCCTGCGACCGTCCCCACCTGCCGGATGCGGCCCTCGTAGAGCATCGCGATCCGGTCGCCCACCGTGTAGGCGCTCCGCATGTCGTGAGTCACCACGATGGCGGTGGTGCCGTATTCCTCCCGCACCCGGATCATCAGCTGGTCGATGACGGCGGAGGTGACGGGGTCGAGGCCGGTGGTCGGTTCGTCGTACAGAATGTACCGCGGGCGGAGGGCAATCGCGCGGGCCACGCCGACCCGCTTCCGCATCCCGCCCGACAGCTCCGACGGAAAGTGATCCGCCGTCCCGGCCAGGTCGACCACCTTGAGGCTCTGCGCCACCCGCTCCTCGACTTCGCCGGCGTCGAGCCCGCGGCGGGCGAGGCCGAGCCGGAGGTTGTCGCCGATGGTCATCGAGTCGAAGAGCGCGGCGAACTGGAAGACGTAGCCGATCTTGCTGCGGAGCGCCGTGAGGCCGTCCCAGTCGAGGTCGGCCACCACCTGGTCGTCCACCGTGACGGAGCCCGCATCGGGCGTCAGCAGGCCGACCACGTGCTTGAGGAGCACGCTCTTCCCCGAGCCGGAGAAGCCGATCAGCGCGGTCGTCGCCCCTTCGGGGATGTCGAGCGAGAGGCCGTCGAGGACGACCTTCTTCCCGAACGCCTTGTGGACGTTCTCGAACCGGATCATGACCCACGCCCTGCCTGCCCCGCTGCCCCGCTGCCCTGCGGCCCCGCCTCACGTCCTCACCCCCTGTCCCCCTCTCCGGCAAGCGGAGAGGGGGGACGCCGATGGGGGCCGGATGAGCATGACTGCCCCGCTGCCCCGCTGCCCCGCGGCCCCGCCTCATAGCAGCACCACCGCCCAAAACGCATCCAGCACCAGGATCGCCTCGCAGCCGTACACCACCGCGAGCGTGGTCCGCCGGCCGACGCCCGCCGCGCCGCCGGAGGTGGCGAGCCCCTGCAGGCAGCCGATGAGGGTCACGGCGGCGCCGAAGCTGGCCGCCTTGACGAGGCCGTACCAGATGTCCTTGAACTTGTAGAAGATCTGCAGCCCCTTGACGAACTCGGCGCTGGAGAGGTCGAGCAGGTTGAGCGAGGTGAAATATCCGGCGGAGACGCCGAGGGCCACGGCGAGCGCGGTCACGACGGGGAACATCAGGGTGCCGGCGAGCACGCGGGGGACGACCAGGTAGGCGTACTTGTCGTAGGCCAGGGTTTCGAGCGCGTCCACCTGTTCGGTGACGCGCATGGTGCCGATCTCGGCGGCGATGTTGGCGCCGACCCGGCCGGCGAGCGCCATGCCGGTGAGCACGGGGCCCAGCTCGAGCATGATCGCCTTGCCGACGAGGGTGCCGACGAAGTAGATGGGGACGGCGCCGGTGAAGATGTACTTGGAGAGGAGGGCGAGGACGATGCCGGTGAAGAGCGCGATGAACAGCGCGATCGGCACCGACTCGACGCCGAGGCGGCGCATCTGGTCCAGCAGCAGGGGGCCCCAGGTGCGGCGGTCGCGGAGGGCCCGCGCGGCGTCGAGCGTGAAGTTGCCGACGCGGCTGACCTGCCGACCCGGAGCGGAGTCCCGAAGGCTTGCGGGGAAGGTCACCAGTGGAAGGTACGCCTAGGCGGCGTAGCTCGCCAGCGCCCGACCGACGTCGCCCTCACCGAGCCGCTTGAGCGCGCGGTCGCGGAGCTGGCGGACGCGTTCGCGGGTCACGCCGAGCATGCCGCCGATTTCCTCGAGGGTGTGCTCGTGGCCGTCGTCGAGGCCGAAGTAGAGCCGGAGGACGCGGGCGTCGCGTGGCGGGAGGGTGGCCAGCGCCAGCGCCACTTCCTCGGTCAGGAATCGCTCCATGGCGCGGGCTTCGACGTCGCTGGAGCCGTCCGCCACGAAGCGGTCGATCAGGGTGCGCTCGCCGCCGGGGTCGAGGGGCGCGTCGAGCCGGATCTCGCTGGTGTTGAGCGCCATGAGCGCCTGCACCACGTCCTTCGAGAGCGAGACCTCCGCGGCGACTTCCTCCGGCGTGGGCTCGCGGACCAGCTTCTGGCGCAGCACCTCGGTGGCGCGGATGATCCGGGAGAGGTCGGCGGTGCGGTTGAGGGGCACCCGCACGGTCCGGCCCTGCTTGGCGATGGCGGCCAGGATGGCCTGCCGGATCCACCAGACGGCGTAGGAGATGAACTTGACGCCGACGTCGGGGTCGAACTTCCGGGCGGCGGTGAGGAGCCCGATGTTGCCTTCGCCGATCAGGTCGGTGAGCGCCATGCCGCGGTTCTGGTACTTCTTGGCGACCGAGATGACGAACCGGAGGTTCCGCTTGACCAGCTCCTGCATGGCGTCCTGGTCGCCGGCGCGGACCCGCCGGGCGACGGCGATTTCCTGCTCGGCGGTGAGGAGCGGGGTCTTGCTGACCTCGAAGAGGTAAAGGTCGAGAAGATCCTCGACCGGCGGGGCAGCGGGGCGGCGAGGCAGGGCGGCGGGCTTCGGCTCTTTCGCGGACTTCTTGACGGGCATCGAGGGGCCTCTTCTGCTTGACACAAGTGCAGCCCGCGTCTAGGTTTGTGTGCTGTCGCGCAAGCGCTATTTTCGGGCCTGGGCGACAGGGAATAGATAATGGGGGCGTAGCTCAGTTGGGAGAGCGCGTGAATGGCATTCACGAGGTCAGGGGTTCGATCCCCCTCGCCTCCACTCCCAGACAGGACCGGGTGGCGGGATGCGCTCGGAGCGGTTGCGCGAGGGCGGGGACTCGGCTAGACTCCCGTCCCTCGTCATTGCGGGAATAGCTCAGTTGGTAGAGCACAACCTTGCCAAGGTTGGGGTCGCGGGTTCGAGTCCCGTTTCCCGCTCTCCAGAGGAAAACGTCGCGGGGTGGAGCAGTCTGGTAGCTCGCCGGGCTCATAACCCGGAGGTCGTGGGTTCAAATCCCACCCCCGCTATGGCAGGACAGGACTGGGACAGAGGACTGAGGACTGAGAGGTCGCTGGTCGCCGCCTCGGTGCTCGGACCTCGGTTCTCAGTCTGAAGTTTCGGGCGGTTAGCTCAGTTGGTTAGAGCGCCACGTTGACATCGTGGAGGTCACAAGTTCGAGCCTTGTACCGCCCATGCAGTCCGCGCCCATAGCTCAATTGGATAGAGCATCTGACTACGGATCAGAAGGTTAGGGGTTCGACTCCCTTTGGGCGCATGGAAGAAGTGACGGGGCGTAGCGTAGCCTGGTAGCGCGCCTGCTTCGGGAGCAGGAGGTCGCCGGTTCAAATCCGGCCGCCCCGATTGATTAGTATGCATGCAGCAGTAGAATGGGTTCGGGTCCGTAGCTCAGTTGGATAGAGCGCTTGCCTCCGGCGCAAGAGGTCGCAGGTTCGACTCCTGTCGGGCCCATCCATGTTCGACACGAAACCCCGTCCTCCGAGTGGAGGGCGGGGTTTGTGTTGTGTCACATCAGTTCGGCCCCCAACGACCACAAGCCGCCACCATCTCACCCAGGATCGCAGCGCACGCCAGGACCACCCAGCGGAGCCCGAGCGCTCGCAGCGCATGCTTGATCGCCTGCAGGAGCGCCGGCGAGACGACAATCCGCCCGAGGGCGAAGGCGGCAGGCCCGGCGAGGAGCTTCGACTGCAGACCGCGGACGAGCAGTCCTCATGGCCCGGGCCCTGTCCGCACTGCCGATCGACTCTGCGGCATCGAATGAGCGATTCCGCCCGGCGCCGAAGCAACCACGGGCTTCATCCGGGCGAACGCCGCCCGGATCCTCGCGCCGCAGCTTTTCGAGAATGTGCACCGTCTCGAGCTGCATCAGGGCGCCGGCATGGAGGTGAGACATCTGCCCCGCGCTCCGCCGGTACCGCAGCAGGGATGCGTCCACGTAGGCGAAGCGGGTCTGGCGGGACATCCGGATGATCAACTCGTAATCGCTGCTGTACCGCAGGTGCTCGTCCGAGAACCCGGCCTCCTGCAGCACCGTGCGCCGCACCATGACCGTCGGGGGGTGGACGAAATTGCCCCAAACTAGGCTGTCGTACACGTCGCCCGCACCGGACGGTGCACCGCACGACCGTCGGACTCCACCGCGCGCCAGCGCGTGAGGGTACACGTCTGGACACTCCACCCAATCGCACGACGGCGTCGTAGTAGTTGGCCATGTGCGAGTCGTCGTAGTCCGTCTCGGGGCTCGTGAACGCGCTGAAGTCGGAGGAGACCAGCCCGATCATCGGCTGCGAGGCCAACACCTCGGCCTGCAGGCGGATACGCCACGGCAGCATCAAGTCGTCGGCGTCCATCCACGCGATGTACTCGCCGCGCGCCGCACGCTGCCCAGCGTTGCGCGCCGATGCCAGCCCACCGTTGGGCTGATCGATGACCTTGATCCTGGAACCGAAGGAGGCCAACACTTCGGCCGTCCCATCAGTGGAGCCGTCGTTGACGACGAGGATCTCCAGGTCCTCGTAGTCCTGCGCGAGGCAACTCTCGATCGTTGCGGCGACCGTGCCGGCACAGTTGTACGCCGGGATCACCACCGACACCAAGGGCAGCGACGGTAGCAGGCCGGCAGGCCGGTTTGTGACGATGTTCAGATGAATCGGCCTGCATCAATATCCACCATCTGTTTGTGGGGTCGCAATTCGGCCGGCCGGACGCCCACATCGTGCTACAGCGTTTCCACGAACGACCTGAGAAGATCGAGAACTGGGACCGGGAGCAACAGCTTCAAAGCCGTCCGCGGGGTCTGCCAGGTGACCGTATGGTATCGCATGCACACTCGTCACCAGCAAGGACGAGCGCCTCCAGCGGGTGCTTCTCAGCGCGGGCATCCGCCGCATCCGCATACAGTCCGCCGAAAAACCTTCGGAAACGCTCCGGCTGCCGCGCCTGGAGCGTAGGATCTCGCTCACAAATATGCTGGGCCACAAGCAGCGAATCGCATCACAGCGTCCTCGCTGAAAGAGACCTGCGAAGCGGACAACCTATACCGCAGCAACGGGCGGTCAATGAAGCCTATGGCGACCAACTCGTGCGCCACTCGCACCAGCCAGTCCCATTCGCACATGATCTTGATCTGTGGATTCGAAGAACCCAACCTCGGTCAATATCGCCCGCCGGAACAGCACCGTGGGTGGATGCACAAAATTGCCCAGCGCGAGTTCCTCGTAGACCGGTCCCGAAGTGGGTCGGCACGACAACCGCTTGCCCCGGCGGGCTCGCCAGGCAGTCGCTGATGTCCAGGCGGCCATGGTTCGGATACAGCGCCTTCACGCCGCCCCCGGAGGCGGCGCAATGGCTGTAATACACCTCGCCGTAGCTGCCGGAGACCGATGCCACCTGCCTCGAAGGCGCTGAAATCCGAGCAGCACAACACGACCTCCGGCCGCTCGCCTCAGGAATCGCACCTGAGCGGCGATCCGCTCCGGCTCGCAAATATCATCGCTGATCCATCAGGGCGATGAACTCCGCCCTGGGCCGCATTCAGACCGGCGTTACGGGCGGCCGCGATGCCACCGTTCGGCTGCCGAATGGCCCTGATGGCAGAACCGAACGACTGGAGGACCTCCCAGGTTCCATCGGTCGACCCGTCGTCCACCACGATGATCTCGATCGGCCGATAGGTCTGATCCAGGAGGCTGCGGATGCGCCTGTGCCACCGTCGCGCTGCCCGTTGTAGACCGGCATCGCGACGCTGACGAGGGTCCTCCGGCCATGCGACTGGCACGCTCATTTCCCGAACCAGCTGATGCAAAGAGCCCGTGGGCGCGATACAGCAACCTTGAGGTGCCGAGGCCCGAATTGCATGAAAGGTCAATCAGCGGGAATTCGGTCGTCACGAAATCCTGCTTGTACTGGCGGTTCCGACCCTTCCCCCGCAAGGAAATCGAACCGCCGGATGCCGTCGCGGCAAGCTTCCTCGAGAGAGTACCCGAAGTGCAGGTACCCAGGCGACAAGCCCACTGCCTGTGCCGGATCGAATCCGGATTGAATGTTGTATTCCGTGGCGCCGAGGCGGACGTTGTACATCACGGCGAGGGGCGCTCCGGCCGAGACGAGTGTGCTCATCCGCAGGGCACCCTTGGCAATCAGCGCTCGCGCCAACGCAAAATGGAAGTCCCGCGCCACCCCGACATACTGGGGGGCCTTCCACCGTTCCAGATGAAATGCATCGATCTGGTCGAACACCTGAAAGACCTCGTCGGGGCCGGCCACCACCAACTGCGGATTCACCAGCTTCGACCTGTGGTTCCACACTTTGCGCCGAATACCGCCGCTCAGCGAACCCAGATAGGTCGGGAAGTCGGCGGGAAGTTCGGCCCGGTGAGATTCCATCTGGTCGGTCTCGCGAACCATGCAGCACGGCCGCCAACTGGTCCCGCACCAGCGCTGCGGCGACGTCCCTTCTGCAGGTGAATTCCCCACCACCAGATCCGACCAGCGGCCGTCCTCGCGCAGGTGTTGCCCGACCGCGGAGGCGACCTCATCAACGTACGCCCGATCCGCGATCAGGTCGAGATACTCCGAGAAGACACCCCGGCCGTCACGAAATGTCGAGCCGATGATCTCCATTCTGTTGGCCCGGAGGCCGGCACGATGCGGAACGGAACGGAGGTAGAATGGCGCCAGCCCCACCAGTCTCGAGCCGGAGTAGCACGCCACGATGGCGAGCGTCCCGCCCAGCAGCTCCCTGTGGTGGTGCCACCAAAGCCACTGCCAGTCCCACGACATGAAGAGCGGGTCTGCGTCGGACCGTGCAACCAGTTCCTCCCAAGCCCCGGCCGCAGCGGCGAACTCCTCTTCGCTCCAGGTGCGGACGCTGTCGATGCCCCCTAGGTGCGTTTCAGGCGCCACAGGGTGCTCGGCAGCCAGAATTCGACGCGGCTGCCCGCCGGGTGTCGTGGATCTTGTTGCCAGACAATGCGGTCCGATCTGAGAAGGCCGAATTACTGAAGCCCAGCCAACGACGTAAGTCCAAGCATACAAACATCATAAGCACGCTCCGTGCCAAACCGCGACAAGACCCCGCCCTCCTCTCGGAAAGCGGGGTCCTGGTTACCCCCGAAGCGGCCCTCCGGGGTCACACCCGCGCGTTCGCCACCGCGCGGACCACGTCCGTCTGCGAGATCACCCCGAGCAACTCGCCGTCCTTCTCCACGAAGAGGCGGTGCACGTTGGCGTAGAGCATCTGCTGCGCCGCCTGCTTGACCTCCGCCTGCGGCGCGATGGTCATCGGCTTCGGCGTCATCAGGTCCCGCACCAGCATGTCCTCGAACAGCACCCCCGGCTCCACGTCGGGCGCCCGCTCCGCCAGCGCCGTGAGGATGTCGCTGGTGGAGAGCACCCCCACCAGATGGAGGTTCGCATCGACCACGGGCAGTCCGGTCACATGGGCGTCGGCCAGGGAGATGATCGCCTCCGAGACCAGGCTGTCACTGGGGATCGTCACCAGGTTCGATTGCATCAGTTCGCTGACCCGCATCCCGTACCTCCCGGCTAGAGTCTCCTTCAACATACGCCCCAACGACTTACCTTACCGTGAACCAGCGGTGAGTCGGCCTTCACACTACCCTCATCATCCCTTTACCGTCCGGCCCCAGATTCAATCCCATGCGTAGCCGAGCCCAATCGAGCCCCGAATTCCTGCGGGAATTCCCCTGGCTGGCCCCCGAACCAGAGACCACCAAGAAGGAAGCGATGCGCCCGGCATTGAAGGCGCTGGCCCACCCACCCCGGCGCTGGCCGCGGAAGCCGAAGGGCCGGACTCAGGGCCCCACCGCCAGGCGGGTGAAGCGCCAGCACCGGCACATCAGTCCCCCGCACCACCTTGTCCGTCACGCTCCCCAAGACCAGCCGCTTCACCCCCGTCGCCCCGCGCGTCGCCATCGCGATGCAATCGGTGGCCTCGGGCCTCCCCTGATCGAGGATGGCCTGCGCGGGGTTGTCCGACACGACCACCGTGGTGCTCACCCGGCACCCGCGCCGCTCCAGCCGGTCCGCCACCTCGTCCAGATAGACCGCCGCCGCGCTCCGCGCCTGCGTTGAGCCGTCACCTTCCGGCGCCACGATCCGCAGCAGCGCGATTTCCGCGGTGGGCGGTGGGCACAGCACCAGCGCCGGCTCGAGCACCGCCTCGGCGCGCTCCGATCCGTCGAGCGGGATCATCATCCTCCGGAAGGCCATCCGGCTGTCCACCGCCGACGCCTCGTGGTGCCGCAACATCAGCATCGGCACCTCGAGGTGCCGAAGCAAATGATCGGCGACACTCCCCAGCCAGAAGCGGCTCACCGCGCCGCGGCCATGCGTCGTCATCACCACGAGTTCGGCCCCGATCCGCTGGACATAGGCCGCGATGGTCTCGGCCACCGGCCCGTCGAGGATCATCGTCTGAATGCGGATCCCGTACTGCGCACCCATGCGCTCGGCGAGCCGCGCCAGGTACCCTTCCTCCCCTTCCCGAGCCAGTCGGTCGAGTTCGTCGATTGCCGTGGCCATCGCCGCCGAGTCGGCGTTCGGCGCCACCGGATGATGCACCAGCACCATATGGAGGACGGCGCCCGTGCGGCGCGCCGTAGCGCACGCCGCCCGGAGCGACTCCTCCGCGAGCCGTGATCCGTCGAGCGGGGTCAGGATGGCGCGCACGAGAACTCCTCCTCAGAGCGAGGGACTCGTGCAACGTGCGCCTGCATGTGTGAAGGAAGCTTGAAATCAGATGGAACGGGCCTTCCGGCCCCCGGGTCAGGCGAGCGTGCCGCGCAGCTCCGAAACGAATTCGTCCACGTCCTGCTCAGTGGTGTCGAAGGAACACATCCACCGCACCTCGGAAGCCGCCTCGTCCCAGACATAGAACATCCGACGAGCCTGCAGCGCGGCGATCCGCTCCCTCGGCAGCCGGGCAAAGACGGCGTTGGCATCGACCGGCTGCGTGACGACGACGCCTGGAACGGAGGCGGCTCCATCGGCCAGCCGCTTCGCCATCCGGTTGGCATGCGCTGCATTCCGTCGCCAGAGGCCGTCGCGAAGCAGCGCCTGGAACTGCGCCGCCACGAACCGCATCTTGGAGGGCAGCTGCATCGCCTGCTTCCGCCCGAAGCGGACCGCCACGTCCCTCGCCGGGTCGAAGAAGACGACCGCCTCCGCCCCCATGGCGCCATTCTTGGTGCCGCCGAAGGACAGTACGTCCACTCCCACGTCCGCGGTCATCGCCCGAAGCGGGACGTCCAGCGCCGCTGCCGCATTGCCGAGCCGGGCCCCGTCCATGTGCAGGAGCAGCCCGAGCTCCTTCGCCACGGCGGACAGCGCCCGAAGTTCCTCCAGGCGGTACACGGTGCCGTACTCGGTGGACTGGCTGATGGAAATGACGCGTGGTTGCACATGATGGGCCGCATGATCGATGCTGACCGCGGTGACCGCCGCGCGCACGGCGTCGGGCCGCAGCTTGCCGTCCGGCGTGGGCAACGGAACGAGCTTGGAACCGAGGAAGCGCTCGGGGGCACCGCACTCATCGACGTTGATGTGGGCGGTGGCGGCGCAGATGACCGACTCCCAGGGGTGGAGGAGCGCGCCCAACGCGACGACGTTGGCTCCAGTGCCACCGTAGACCAGGGAGGTGTGGGAAGATTCGCCGAACTCAGTCCGGAACAACGACATCGCCGCCGCGGTCCAGGGATCCGCCCCGTAGGCCAGGGCGTGTCCCTCGTTCGCGGCGGCGATGGCCGCCAGCACCTCCGGATGAATGCCGGCGGAATTGTCGCTGGCAAAGTGCCGTGCCCGCGACGTCACCCCGCGGCTCAGTGCGGCGAGGTGGGTGCCGCCGCGGGCGCTTGTGCCGGCGCCGACGCGGGCCAGGTGTTGTCAGCCGGGTCGCGGTCGGGGAAGCGCCGGTTCGGATCGTAGGTGATCTTTTCGATGGTCCGCTTGCCGAAGTCGAGCTCCGCCACGAAGGTCCGGCTCCCGCTGAACCACACGTCCACCGGCCAGGTGACCGTGGCGCTGTTGCCGTCGATGACCGCGCCCTTCATCGGCTTGAGCGCCGGGCCATCGGCCGCAAACTCCACCTTCAGCACCACCGGCGCCGGCATCTCGCCGGCCTGCCGGACCGTGACCAGGGTCTTGCCGCCCTTGGTCGTCACCGAGGCGATGGAGCCGTCGGACGATTCCGTGGTGAAGAGCCAGTAGTACCAGAACCAGCCGAGGTCCATCTGGAACTCGTGGTTCATGGCGAACATGAAGTCCCACGGGGAGGGGTGCTTGAAGCGCCAGGTCCTGGCGTAGTTGGACATCGCCCGGGTCACGTTCGAGTCGCCCACGATGGCGCCCAGCATCGAGAGCATCATCGGCGCCTTGCCGTAGGTGGTGAAGGAGTACATCGGGCCGTCGTAGTTGGCGTCGGTCATCATGTTGGTCTCGGACTCGTTGCCCGAGATGCTGCCGTAGCGCTGACCCACCCCGTCCAGCACCGCCGGCTTGAGCTGGAAGGCGGCGCCCGAGAGGATGTTCATGTAGCTGTTGAACCCCTCGTCCATCCAGCCATACCAGGTCTCGTTGACCCCCACCATCATCGGCCACCACTGGTGGCCGATCTCGTGGTCGGTCACGCCGAAGCCGGAGCCGCTCATGGTGAGCATGGGGTATTCCATCCCGCCTTCCGGACCGTCCACCTGCGTGAAGACCGGCCAGGCGTAGGGCATCCAGAGATTGGAGTAGAACTGGAGGGCGTGACGGGCGCTGGCGCCGGTCTGCTTGTACTGGGTGTGTTCCGGCAGGTAGAGGAGGTAGATCGGGATCGGGCCGCGCCCCGGAATGGTGGCCCGCGTGGCGTCCCAGACGTAGTCGCTCGACGCAGCCCAGGCGAAATCCGCCACGCTGTCGGCGGTAAACCGCCAGACCAGCCGGTCGCCGGCGGCGGTGGCCTTCCCTGCCCCTCGCTCGTCGGGGCCGACGATGACGATCTGGCTGTCGCTGGCGGTCGCCCGGTCGAGACGCTGGCGCACCATCGGCGAGAGCACGTCGCCCGAGTTGACGAGCTGGCCGGTGGCGCCGACCAGCCAACCGGCCGGCACGTCGATCCGGACGTCGAAGGAGCCATAGTTGTTGTAGAACTCGGAGGCGCCCATGTAGGGATCCTGATCCCAGCCGCGGAGGTCATCGTACTTGGCCACCCGGGGGTACCACTGCGCCAGCTGGAAGAGCTTGTTGGTCCAGGCGCCCATGCGGTCGCCGCGCTCGTCGGCGGGGAAGACCGGCACCTGGAAGGACCAGGTCGCCTCCAGCGTGCCGACGCCGCCGTTGGCGGGAATCGGCGTATCGAACCGGACCCGCACGACCGTGGTCATGCTCCACTGCTCGCGCAGGCTGTCGACGCTGATGACGCGGCCGTTGGCCACCAGCCGAGTGACCGTGATGCCATTGGTGTTCGAGCTGGCAGGGCGGGAGCGCTGCGCGTGGGGGTCGAACATGTTCTGGTCCAGCCGGATGACCATGTCGCGGAGATCGGTGTTGCTGGTGTTGGTGATGGTGACCGTCTCAGTGCCCGACACGGTGCCGGTGGCGGGGTCGAGCCGGGTGTCGATCGAATAGTGCCGTCTTCAGCTGCCAGTACTTGGCACCAGGGCGGCCAGTCGAGTCCCGGGTGCCCGCCGCCAGCCCGCGCTGGAAGGACCGGGTGATCGGAATGGTCCGACGGACGGCACGCTGGGGCAGTTGGGCGGAGAGCGGCGCGGCAACGGTCAGCGCGGCGAGCAGGAGTACGGAAGTACGCATCGAAGGTCTCGAGACGAGAGAGAGGATGTCTGGCGTACGGGAAAGGTAGATGCGTGGGGCGCGGAACGGTACGGCGGCGGGGCCGGGAGCTAGCGGGAGGGGAATCTCGTCCTGGTGCCTCTGTTGGTTCGGCCCGGCCAGATCCAGCGCGGCGTGGACCAGGCACGCGGGGACACCCGGACCGGCACCGCGACACGGGGCCGGCGCGTAACGGGGCAGCGGCAGATGGTTCAGCGCTCCCGAAGCAGGGTACGCATCCGGATGGCGAGCGCTTCGATTTCGCGAATGCTCGTGAGCGTTTCGGGGTCGAGTTTCGATTCGTTGAGCAGGAGGAGCTGCGCCTCCGCCAGGAGTGCGGAGAGGGGGTTGGCCAGGTCGTGCCGAAGGCGATTGATGGCCTCGGTTTCGGTCATGCTATTCCAGTGAGCGGTAGAGGTCGCGGAAGTGATGCTCGCGGAGCGACTGCACCGATTCCCAGAGATCCTGCTCCCGGGCCCCGCAGAATATCTCGAAGGTTTCGCGCGGCAGGTCCACTCCGGCGGCCTGGAACTGCAGCTTGCCGCGCCAGACGCGCTGCTCGTCGAGCCGCAAAATAAGGCGGACGGTGAGTGACTGTCCGGCGTATGTGATGGTTGGGAGATCGAGCAGGACCGGCTCGCGGGAATCCCGGGCCAGGGTGGTGCGGAGTGTCTGTGCTGGCATAGCGGAGCCTCCCCAGAAGCCGCGGGCGAGCGGCCTACCGTCACGTGGAACCCTGCTAAAGATATGGCATTGAGGGAATTACGCAATAGTCCCAAAGTACTTTGGGAGGCGGGGCCGGGGGGCCGGGAGGCGGGTTGGCAGAGGTGAACCGCCTCGGCGGCCACCCTGCCGCCCTGCCGCCCTGCCCCGCCGACAGCCTTGACGCCCCCTCGTTCCGCCCCTAGGTTGGGGTACCTCTAAGGCTGTCTGCAGCACACTCCCCAGAGACACGAGTACGACGCCCCCGCCCTTGCGGGGCACTCCCCATAGACGGTCAATACCCGATCACCATTCTGGATTCTTCCATCCCGCGCCACCCTGCCACCGGCCCCCTTCGGGCTGGACGCCTCATTTCGGAGCCACGTCCGTGGATATCGCCGAGCTGAAACAGAAGTCCGTCGCCGAGCTGCACACTCTTGCCGAGCAGCTCAACCTCACCAATTACTCGGGGCTCCGGAAACAGGACCTCATCTTCCGCATCGAGCAGTCGCTGCTCGATTCGGACACCGTCATCCGGGGCGAGGGCGTCCTCGAGATCCTGCCCGAGGGCTACGGCTTCCTGCGCAGCCAGGACTGGAACTACCTGTACGGCCCCGACGACATCTACGTCTCCCCCAGCCAGATCAAGCGCTTCGACCTCCGCACCGGCGACACCGTCATGGGGCAGGTGCGTCCGCCGAAGGAGGGGGAACGGTACCTCGCGCTGCTCAAGGTGGAGAGCGTCAACTTCGAGGAGCCGGAAAAGACCAAGCACCGGATCGCGTTCGACAACCTGCGACCCAGGTACCCCGACAGCCGGATCCGGCTGGAGCAGGCCACCGGCGACCTCGCGATGCGGGTGGTGGACCTCCTCTCCCCGATCGGCAAGGGCCAGCGCGGCCTGATCGTCGCCCCTCCGAAGGCCGGCAAGACCATCCTCCTCCAGAAGCTCGCCAACGCCATCAGCGAGAACCACCCCGAGGTGGTGCTGATCGTGCTGCTCATCGACGAGCGGCCCGAGGAAGTGACGGACATGGAGGAGAACGTGAAGGCGGAGGTCATCTCCTCCACCTTCGACGAGCCGGCCGACCGCCACGTGCAGGTGGCCGACATGGTCATCGAGAAGTCGAAGCGGCTGGTGGAGCACGGCCGGGACGTCGTCATTCTCCTCGACTCGATTACCCGTTTGGCACGCGCCCACAACGTGGTGGTACCGCACTCCGGCAAGATCCTGTCGGGCGGCGTGGACGCCAACGCGCTGCAGAAGCCGAAGCGGTTCTTCGGCGCGGCGCGCAACATCGACGGCGGCGGCTCGCTCACCATCATCGCCACGGCGCTGGTGGACACCGGCAGCCGAATGGACGAAGTCATCTTCGAGGAGTTCAAGGGCACCGGCAACATGGAACTGGTGCTCGACCGGCGCCTGGCCGACCGGCGCATCTACCCCGCCATCGACATCCAGAAGACCTCGACCCGCAAGGAAGAGCTCCTCATGGACAAGGACGAGCTCAACCGGGTGTACCTGCTGCGGAACTTCCTGGCCGACATGCCGCCGGTCGAGGCGCTCGAGTTCCTGCTGGAGCGGATGAAGCGCACCAAGACCAACAAGGAGTTCTTCGCGACGATGGCGCAGTAGGGGCGCACGCCATCATCCCCCGCGTCGGTCGCATCCTCGCCCTGGATTGGGGAGAGATCCGTTTCGGCGTGGCCCGGTCCGACGAGGGCCAGGTCCTCGCCTCTCCCCTGACCACGCTCAGCCGCCGGGCCGGCAAGCGGTTCCCGATGCCGCAGCTGCTGGCACTGCTCGACGCCGAGCCGGTGGTCGGCATCGTCGTGGGACTCCCGATTTCACTCGCCGGCAGCGAAACACCCTCCAGCACCGCTGCGCGCGCGCTGGCGGCCGACGTCGGCCGCCGCACCGGCCTGCCGGTGGAGCTGGCGGACGAGCGGTTCACGACCGCCATCGCCCTCGACGCGGTGCGGGAGATGGGCGGCACCACCCGCGGCCGCAAGAAGGACGTGGACGCGCTGGCGGCCACCGTCCTCCTGCAGCAGTACCTCGACCATCGGCGACCAGGCGCCTCATGATACGGCGCCTCCTGCTCGGCTCGGCGCTGGCGCTCGCTGCCTGCGGCGGACCGGCCCCCGACGCCCCCCTCGAGCAGGTCACGATCCCGCCGGGCGCCACCCTCCGTGCCATCAGCGATTCCTTAGCGGCGCACCAAATCCTCGAACATCCGACGTGGTTCCGCACGCTGGCCCGGTTGAAGAAGGTGGACCGGAGCGCGCAGGCCGGCATCTACGAACTGCGCCACGGGGAGCGGGTGAGCACCCTGCTCCGGATCCTGACGGAGGGCCGTGGCAAGCTGGTCCGCTTCACGGTGCCCGAGGGGGAAACGCTGCGGGCCGTGGCGGGGCTGGCCGAGGAGCAGCTGGGCATTTCAGCCGACAGTTTTCTCGCCGCGACACAGGACACCGCCCGGCTCAGAGCCGCAGGCGCCGAGGGACCGTCGTACGAGGGATGGCTGCACCCGGAGACGTACCTGGTGCCGCTGACCATTGTGCCGGAGGACCTGGTGGACCTGATGGTGCGGCAGACGGTGGTCCTCTGGACACCGGCGCGCGAGGCGCGGCGCGACTCGATGAAGCTGAGTCGGCTCGAGGTGCTGACGCTGGCGTCGATCGTGGAGGGGGAGGCGCTGGTGGACGACGAGCGGCCGGTCATTGCGGGGGTGTACCTCAACCGGCTCCGGCTCCGGATGGCGCTGCAGGCGGACCCGACGGTGCAGTACGGCATGGAGCTGGCCACCGGCGAGCGGAAGCCCCGGCTCCTCACCAAGGACTACAAGTTCCCGTCGCCGTACAACACCTACCTCTATCCGGGACTTCCACCGGGGCCGATCAACTCACCGGGCACCGCCAGCATCGACGCGGTACTGAACCCGGCGAGCGTGCCGTACCTGTTCTTCGTGGCGGGCCCCGACCGGCGCCACGTCTTCTCGCGGACCTACCGCGAGCACCTGACCGCCATCCGCCGGGTGCGGGAAGGAGTGCTGCCGCCGCCGGAGATTAATTAGGCGGGGCAGCGGGGCAGCGGGGCAGCGGGGCAGCGGGGCAGCGGGGCAGGAAGAATACCCCGTGCTCTCCGGGCAGTGCCGCCCTCTCCATATGCATGGAGAGGGCGGACAGCGGGGTGAGGTGAATGTCGCGGCCGGGAAGGGGTCGATGACACAGACCACGTATCGCTCGCGCAGCCGCCTCGACATCCGTCACCGCCCGAGTATCCCCCGCACCACCGCCACGCCCGCCCCACCGACCGCGTGCACCGCACTCACATCCTCAGGCAGGACACCCCCGATGGCGACGCAGGGCATGCCCGGCGGCGCCAGCCGACAGATGGCCGCGAAGCCATCGACCCCGAGGGCCGGCCCCGCGTCCAACTTGGTCGTGGTTCCGCGAAGGGGGCCCACACCCCAGTAGTCGGCATCGAGCCCCCTGCCCCGCCTCTGCGGCGGACCCGACCGACGCGCCCAGCAGAAACCCGTTCGGCACGAATGCGCCGCGCCAACGCAACCGGAATGTCGTCGGGCCCGAGATGCACGCCCGCAGCACCGACGATGAGCGCTACATCGAGCCGATCGTTGATGAAGAGCGGCACGCTGAGCGAGGCGAGGAGCGCGCGGGCCGTCGAGGCGAGCTCGCGGGCGCTGGCATGCTTGAGCCGCAGCTGCACGGCGGTGACGCCGCCGCGTTCCGCCGCCTGGCAGAGCGCCACGAGGTCCCGACCCCCGATGAGGGCGTCGTCGGTGACCAGCACCAGCCGCAGGATTTCCGCTAGATTGCGCGTCATGACCGACCGAACCTACCGACCCGGGAGCCGCTGGTGAAGCCCGTGCGCGTGAGCGATCGGGGAGCGGCGCGCTGGACGCGGGGCCATCCCTGGATCTTTCGCAGTGACCTGATGGACGAGGTCGAGGCGGCCGGCGTCGTATCCGTCACCGACCCGCGGGGCCGTTTCCTCGGCCAGGCGCTGGCCTCCCCGCACTCGGAGATCCGGCTCCGCCTGCTCGAACGCTCCGAGGCACCGATCGACCGGGCGTGGTGGCGCACCCACATTGCCGCCGCGAATGCTCGGCGCGCCGGCATCGACGCGAACGCGTATCGCGTGGTGCATGGCGAGGGCGACGGGCTCCCCTCGCTGGTGGTGGACCGCTACGACCGGTGGATCGTGGCCCAGGTGCTGTCGGCCGGCCTCGAGACGATGCGGGACGACATCGCCGCCGCGCTCGTCGAGCTGTTCGAGCCGGAGGGCCTCCTGCTGCGGAACGACGTCTCGGTGCGGAAGCAGGAGGGCCTGGCCGAGGAGATCGTGCTGATGCACGGCACCGTGCCGGAGGCGATCGAGGTGCGGGAGGGCACGGTCCGCTACCTGGCCGCGCCCTGGGAGGGCCAGAAGACCGGCGCCTTCCTCGACCAGCGCGAGAACCGGATGCTCGCCGCCCAGCTGGTGCGCCCCGGCGGCACGGCGCTCGACTGCTTTGCCTACCACGGCTCGTTTGCGCTGCACCTGGCCACGCGCGCGGGCCGGGTGGCCGCGCTCGACGCGAGCCGGGACGCGCTGGCGCGCGGCACCGAGAACGCCGTGCTGAACGGGCTCGACAACATCGACTGGGTGGAGGGGGACGCCTTCGAGGCGCTCCGGGCGTGGGAGCGCGCCGGCCGCCGGTTCGACATGGTGGTGGTGGATCCACCCGCGTTCGCCAAGCACCGCGGCGCGCTGGGGCAGGCGCTGCGGGGCTACGCCGAGATCAACCTGCGCGCCATGCGGATCCTGGCGCCGGGGGGAGTGCTGCTCAGCGCGTCCTGCTCGTATCACCTGCACCGCGCCGAATTCCTCAAGATGCTGGCCGACGCCGCGGCCGACAGCGGCCGCCGGCTGACCCTCGAGCGCGTCCTCGGCCAGGCCGGTCGATCACCCCGAGGTGATCACGATTCCGGAGACGGGGTACCTGAAGGGCGCCGTGCTGCGGGCCGACTGATCGAATAGAACAGAAGACGCGGGAAGCGCGGAAGAACGTAGAAGCACGAAATAACAATTTGGTGGGTGCGGCCGCAACCACCAAGCTTCTTTCCGCGCTTCCTTTTCTTCCGTGCTTTCCGCGTTGTCAGTTGTTGTTGCCTTCCTCCTTCTCCCGCCGCCATTCCAGATACGAATACACCACCGGCCAGAGCGTTCCGACCATGATGGCGGCCACCATGAACTTTGTGGCGAACGCATTCGGAACCACCACGCCGACCAGCATCACCGCCACGCCGGCGATGGTGAAGGTGGTCGCGCCCACCCGATGCGTCTTGCGCCAGACTTCTTCGCTGCTCAGCGTCCATGGCGTCCGGATGCCCATGAACCAGTTCGGTTGCATGCGGGGCAGCATCCGGCCGATGAACACGAAGAGCGCGCCGATCAGGACGGGAAGCACGGCGCGCATGTTGACCGGCCAGCCCAGGGCCGAACCGAGCACCAGCAGGTGGACCGCCCCCATGAAGAGGACCACCACGTTGGCGAGGAGGAAGTACACCGATCCGTGGAAGGCGTAGTTCTTCTTGAGCGGGTCGATGGCGGGCAGCGCCGCCATGACCACGGACATCAGCAACATCATCCCGGGCAGCAGCAGCGCACCGAACAGCGCGGACGACCAGCCATCGGGTTGCCCATCGAGACCCCAGTGGGTGGCGACCTGGTCGGGCAGTTGGGGCAAGGCCCAGAGCGAGAAGGCCAGGACGGCGGCGGTACCGAGGAAGGCGGGCAGCATCTTGCGCATCGGAGTGCTCCTTGAGCGTGGCTACAACGGCTAAAGATGGTGCGTACGGGGTGTGTCTGCCACTCTGCCCCGCTGCCCCTGCCCCGCGTCGCCCTGCCTCCTTGCCCCGCTCCCCCTGTGGTATGACTTTTCGGCCATGCCCCGCCCCGCTCCCGCCGTGCTGGAGCGCACCCAACAGGTGCGCAATGTCCTGCTGGGCGTCCTCCTCGCCAACCTCGCGGTCGTGGCCGTCAAGTTCGTGGTCGGGCTCGGGCTCGGGTCGCTCGCCGTGGTCGGCGACGCGGTCCACTCCTCGGTCGACGCCATCAACAACCTCTTCGGGCTCGCCGTCGTCCGCTTCGCCTCCAAGGGCCCGGACGCCGAGCACCCCTACGGCCACGCGAAGTTCGAGAGCCTCGGCGCGCTGCTGATCGTCGTCTTCCTCTCGCTGTCGGTGTTCGAACTGCTGCGCGGCGCCTGGGCCCGCCTCTGGGAAGGGGCGCCGACGCTGGTCATCACGCCGCTGCAGGTGGGGCTGCTCGCCTTCACGCTCCTGATCAATCTCTGGGTCGTCTGGTACGAAACCCGCGCCGGACGACGGCTCAACAGCGCCATCCTCATCGCCGACGCGGCCCACACCCGGGTGGACGTGTTCATCACCCTCGCGGTGCTGGGCGGACTCGGCCTGACGCACCTCGGCTATCCCGCCGCCGACCCGATCCTGGCCATCGTGGTCGCCTTCCTCGTGGTGCGGGTCGGCTGGGAAATCGTGGGGCACTCGCTCCCGACCCTGGTCGACGGCGCGGCGGTGTCCGAGGCGGCCGTGCGGAAGGAGGCCGAGGACGTCGAAGGGGTGCGCTCGGCGTACGGCATCCGGTCGCGCACGGCGGCGGCGCTCAGCTTTGCCGAGGTGACGATTGCGGTGGACGGCGCCCAGGACGTGGCCACCGCCCATCTCATTGCGGACGAGGTGGAGATGCGGCTCCGGGAGCAGCTGGGGTTCAATCACGTCCAGGTGCACGTCGAGCCATGCTGACCCTCGAGCAGGCCCGACAGCAGCAGCGACGCCGGTCCCCGCCGTCGCTGAAGCAGCAGTACCAGGAATTCGTGATGCAGCGGATCGAGGCGTTCAAGAATTCCATGCCGCGCGACGAACTCCTCCGCCTCGGCGACGAGGCCGTGTCTGAAATGCAGCCCACCATCGAGGGTCAGTTCATGCTGACCGAGGTGATGATGGCGGACCAGGTGGACCGCCTGATCATCAAGCGGCTCCGGCTCCGCTCCTATCCGAAGTGGCGCGAGCAGTACCTGACGCTGCGGGCGGCGCAGCGCGAGCCGATGCACTGGGGCGTGGACCCGAGCAGCCCGGTGGCGCGCATCCTTCCGCGGCTCGAGCCGGGCGACTCGGCGCTGGTCTTCGGCAGCGGGGCCGAGCCGGCCACCTATCTCCTCGCGGCGCATGACGTGGCGGTGACGTTCGTGGCGGGGAACATCGGGACGGTCGAGCGGGTCGAGTCGCGGATGGCATCGGAGTCGCTGGGCAGCCAGTTTCTTGCCCTCGTCGTGTCGGTCGGCGGGCGACTGTCGACCTTCGTGTCATCGGTCAATCTCGTGGTGATCGATGCCGGCGAGTTGACGCCACTCGATCCCGACGCCCGCCGCGCCGTGATCGAGCAGATCCAGGCGCTGACGGAGCCAGGGGGGGTGAACGCAGTGCTTCCAGCCAGGGGGCTTGCCCCGCACGCCTTCCGGACGATGTACGAAGGCTGGGAGGCGGAGGAGGCCGAGCGGATCGGCAGCGGCCGAGGGAGGCGGGAGGGACTGCTCTTCTCCCGAAGCGTGGGTCGAAACGACACTCCCTGACCGCTGCCAGCGTGTCGATTCGACACGACCAGCCTGAAACGCAATACCTAAACAATTGATATGTAAATACTTACGATGGCATCCAGCGCGGCACGGGCGGTGCACTTACGGTCTTGTCCCGGCACTCGGCCGGAAATGACCACCGCAAGGATGTGCCAGATGACCAGCCTTCCCGTTGTGCTCGACGAGACGATCCGCGGCATCGTGATCCGCACCCCGAGCGCGGCCGTGCGCCCTGTCCGGTTCTGGGCGTATCTCTGGGCGTCCGACGAGGCGAACGAGGGCCGAGCCTGGCACGAGCGGGTTCCGGTCGAGCGGATCGCGGCCGCCTGACCGCGGCGCAGTCCCCGAGACGAAGTCCAGAAGCCCCCGGTCGAGTGACCGGGGGCTTTTTCGTGGCATCGAAGTCGTTGCGGCGCGGAGGATTGCACCCTTGCCGCCAGGCCCAAAGCCCCGTAGAATCGGTCTATCCTCCCCTCGCGCGAGCCGCCCCCGACGATGCCTTCGCTGACAATCAACGGAACGTCCGTGCCGATCGCCGAGGGCGATACCATCCTCGACGCCGCGCGCGCCCAGGGCGTCGACATCCCCACCCTCTGCTGGTACCCCAAGCTTCCCACCGTGGGCAACTGCCGCATCTGCCTCGTGTCCGTCGAGGGCCAGGGCAAGCTGTTGCCCGCCTGCGCGACGCCGGCGGCTGACGGCATGGTCGTCGAGACCGAGAGCGTCGCCGCCGCGGACAACCGCCGCGGCGTGCTCGGCATGCTCCTCGAACGGTACCCGCTCGAGCACCTGCATGGAAACGGCCACGCGCCGCCACCGCGGAACGAGTTCGAAGCGTACGTGCAGCGCTACGATGTGCCGCTGCCGCCGGAGCAACTCCTCGGCCTCCGCGGCGGCGACACCCGGCCCGGCGACGTGATGATCCAGCATGACATGTCGCTCTGCATCCTGTGTACCCGATGCGTGCGCGCGTGCGACGACATCCAGGAAGTCGGCGTGCTCGACGTGGGCCAGCGGGGCGCGCACACCGAGATCATCGTCGGCGGCGACGGCGACCCCGACCACGCCGGCTGCACCTGGTGCGGCGAATGCGTCCGGGTCTGCCCGACGGGCGCCATCTTCGAGGTCATCCCGCGCGAGCGGTTCGGCGCCGAGGCGGTCCGGAATCCCGACACCATCACGCGGTCGGTCTGCCCCTACTGCGGCGTCGGCTGCCAGGTCGATTTGCATGTGAAGAACGGCGAGATGGTGCGGGTCACGTCGCCGTGGATCGAGGAGGACACCCCTAACCAGGGCAGCACCTGCGTGAAGGGGCGCTTCGGCACCGACTTCGCGCAGCACCGCGACCGGCTGACGGTGCCGCTGATCCGGAAGGGGTGGGTGCAGGAGCGGGGTGCATGGCGCTGGACGGGGGAGTCGCCCCGGCACCGCGAAGGGCCGTGGCTCACCATCGAGGAGATGGGTGGCACGAAGAAGCCACGCCCGCCGAAGCGGAGCGTGGGGAAGCCGCCGCAGACCGGGCTCCCGATTGTCGGCGACGGCGATGTGCGGGACCGCGCATCGACACCCGCGGAATGGTACGACGCCTTCCGAGAAGCAACCTGGGAGGAGGCGATGAGCCTCACTGCCCAGGAACTGCTGCGCATCAAGACCGAGCACGGCCCCCGGGCGCTCGCCGCCCTCTCCTCGGCCAAGTGCAGCAACGAGGACAACTACCTCTTCATGCGCATGGTGCGCGGCGCGCTCGGAACCAACAGCGTGGACCACTGCACCCGCCTCTGTCACTCCACCTCGGTTGCCGCCATGAGCCGGGCCCTCAGCACCTCGGCGGCCTCCGGCTCGATGCGCGAAATCGAGGAGGCGTGCGACGTCATCTTCATCTCCGGCGCCAACATCACCGAGAACCACCCGGTGTTCGGCGCGCTCATCAAGCGGGCGGTGACCCGCGGCGCCAAGCTCGTGGTGGCCGATGTCCGCCGCACCGAGCTTGCGGGCCTGGCCGACGTGCACCTCCAGCTGCTTCCCGGCACCGACGTGGCACTCTACAGCACCATGCTCAATCACATCTTGGCCAGGGCCTCGAGGACAAGGAGTTCATCCGCACCCGGACCAAGGAGTTCGACGCGGTGCGGTCTGCCGTGGCGCCCTACACCCTCGAGGTGGGGCAGAAGCTGACGGGGGTACCGGCGGAGCAAGATCCGGCTGGCCGCCGAACTGTACGCCAGGGGCCCCAACACCTCGACGCTCTGGGCCATGGGGCTGACCCAGCACTCCACCGGCACCGACATCGTGGCGAGTCTCCTCAACCTCCTCCTGGCCTGCGGGATGATCGGCCGCTGGGGCGCGGCGATGCTGCCGGTGCGCGGACAGAACAACGTGCAGGGCGCGAGCGACGTCGGCGCCATCCCCTTTGCCTATACCGACTACCGCTCGGTGACCAACCCGGACAACCGCGCAGAATATGCCCGGGCGTGGGGACTGCCCGCCGAGGCGCTCTCGCTGGAAAACGGGCTCATGGTGACGGAGATGACGAAGCCGGGGAGCGGCGTGCGCGGGCTCTACGTGATGGGCGAAAACCCGGTCATTTCCGATCCCGACATCGCCCACGCCGAGGAGTGGGTGCGCGGCCTCGAGTTCCTCGGCGTGCAGGACCTCTTCCTGACCGACACGGCACGGTGGGCCGACGTGGTCCTCCCCGGCTCCTCGTTTGCCGAGAAGGAGGGGACCTTCGCCAACACCGAGCGGCGGATCCAGCTCTCCTCCCCTGCCCTGCCGCCTCCCGGCCAGGCCCGGCGCGACCTCGATATCCTGATCGACCTGACCGAACGCCTCGGCCTCAAGAGTGCGTATCGCGGCGCCGAGGATGTCATGGTGGAAATCGCCTCCGTCACACCGTCGTGGCGCGGGCTCACCTACGACGGTCTCCGCCGGCACAATTTCGGGCTGCAGTACCCGGTGCCGACCCCAGACTCCGATGGGACTGCGTTCCTCTTCGAAGACAGCTTCCCCACGCCGGACGGCCGGGCGCTCTTCGTGCCGGTGGAGTTCCTGCCGCCCGACGAGCTGCCCGACGCCAAGTTCCCGTTCGTGATGGGCACTGGCCGCCAGATGTACCACTGGCACACCGGCACCATGACCCGCCGCTCGACCGGCCTCGACTCGCGCGAACCGGTGCCCACGGTGGACATGCACCCCGCCGATGTGGCGGAACTCGGCGTGGCCGACGGCGAGACGGTGCGCATCACCTCCCGCCGCGGCAGCATCCTGATCGGCGTCCGCGCCTCCGACCGCCAGGCGCGGGGGCAGGTATTCGTGCCGATGCACTACCGCGAGGCGGCGGCCAACCTGCTGACCAACCCGGCGCTGGATCCGTATGCGAAGATTGCGTCGTTCAAGGTGAGCGCGGTGAGAATCGAAAGGACTGGGGACAGGAACAGGACTGGGGACAATCAACAGGACTGAGGACTGGGGACTCGATGACAGAAGCTGCCTCTACTCGGACGCCCGTCCTCAGTCCTCGGCCCTCAGTCCTCAGTCCTTCGTTATATTCCCCCCTTCCTTAACCCCGGCTCCCCATGCGCGCTCTCGTCAAGACTTCCCCCGGCATCGGCATGGAGCTGCGGGACGTCCCCGTACCCGCCTGCGGCCCCAACGACGTCCTGATCCGCGTCCACCACGCGGGTGTCTGCGGCACCGACCTGCACATCTGGGAATGGGATTCGCTGGGCCAGCAACCGGCTCAAGCCGCCGGTGGTCATCGGGCATGAGTTCGCGGGGCGGATCGAGAAGTTGGGGGCCGAGGCGAAGGCCGAAGGGCTGCTCGCCGTCGGCGATCTGGTGACCGCCGAGGGGCACATCATCTGCGGCCACTGCCTCCAGTGCCGCACCGGCAACGGGCACCTCTGCCAGCGCACCTCGATCATCGGCGTGGACCGCGACGGCGCCTTTGCCGACTACATCGCGATGCCCGCCTCCAACGTCATGAAGCTGGGCGGGATCCCCACCGAGGTCGGCGCCATCATGGACCCGATGGGGAACGCCTTCCACACTGTGCTCGAGGGCGACGCCGTCATCGGCAGCGCGGTCCTCGTACTGGGCTGCGGCCCGATCGGCTGTTTTGCGGTGGGCGTGGCGCGGGCGGCTGGAGCCTCACTGGTCATCGCCAGCGACTTCAACGACAAGCGACTCGGCATCGCCAAGCAGATGGGCGCGCACGTGACGCTCAACCCCGGGCGGGACGATGTCCTGGCACGGATCAAGGAACTGACCCAGGGCGACGGCGTGGACCTGGTCTGCGAGATGAGCGGCCACCCGGCCGGCCATGCGCAGGCGTTTGCCGCCGCGCGGCTCGGCGGTCGGGTCAACCTGCTGGGTACGCCGAGCAAGACCACCGAGGTGAGCTTCGCGCGGGACATCATCTTCAAGGGGCTGACGCTCTACGGGGTGACCGGCCGCAAGATGTACGACACCTGGCATGTGATGCAGCGCTACCTCCGCGCCGGCCAGCTCGACCCGATGCCGGTCGTGACGCACCGCTTCCCGCTGGAGAAGATTGCCGACGCCATCCAGGTCATCAAGGACGGGCAGGCGGGCAAGGTCATCCTGGAGATCGGCTCGTGAGCACCAACCTCGACGCACGGATCCACGCCGAGCTGGCGCAGTTCAAGGCCGACGGCGTCTACAAGAAGCTCAACTACCTGGCCAGCCCGCAGGCCGCCCGCGTCGAGATGGAGGGCCGCGGGTCGGTCATCATCCTCTCGTCCAACAACTACCTCGGCCTGTCCAACGAGCCGGCGGTGGTGGCGGCGGGCAAGGCGGCGCTCGACAAGTACGGTGCCGGCACCGGGTCGGTGCGGTTCATCTGCGGCACCTTCTCGATCCACCGGGAACTCGAGGCGGCGTGCGCCCGGCTGGTGGGGACACCGGCGTCGCTCAGCTTCGTGAGCTGCTGGAACGCCAATGAGGCGGTGCCCGGCACCCTGCTCACCGAGCACGACCTCATCCTGAGCGACCAGCTC
This sequence comes from uncultured Gemmatimonadales bacterium, assembly GCA_963810185.1. Lineage (GTDB taxonomy): Bacteria > Gemmatimonadota > Gemmatimonadetes > Gemmatimonadales > GWC2-71-9 > SPDF01. The sequence continues at coordinate 1,881 of CAWEMJ010000013.1, read as the reverse complement.
AACCACGCCTCGATCATCGACGGACTGCGGCTGGCCAAGGCCATCACCAAGTGCCAGACCGGGGTGTACAAGCACGCCGACCTCGACGACCTCCGCGCCAAGCTGGCCGCCGCCACCGACCGCAAGGTCAAGATGGTGATCACCGACGGCATCTTCTCGATGGAGGGCGCCATCGCCAAGCTGCCCGACATCGCGGCCATCTGCCGCGAATACGGCGCCGTGCTGGTGGTGGACGACTCCCACTCGACGGGCGTGCTTGGCAAGACCGGCCGCGGCACCGCGGAGCACTTCGGGATGGTGGGCCAGGTGGACATCATCACCTCCACCCTCGGCAAGGCGCTGGGCGGCGCGGCGGGCGGCTTCGTGGCCGGCCACGGCGGAGGTCTGCGACTACCTGACCCAGCGGGCGCGCCCCCAGCTCTTCTCCAACGCCCTCCCCGCCACGGTGGCGGGGAGCGCGCTCGCCAGCATCGAGTTCCTCGAGGCCCATCCGGAGCGGGTCACCACGCTCCGGGAAAACGCCCAGTACTTCAGGGACCAGCTCCTCGGACTCGGCTTCAAGCCGCTGCCGGGGGAGACGCCGATCATCCCGGTCATCCTTGGCGAGACCTCCGCCGCCATCCGGATGAGCAACCTGCTGCTGGACGAAGGGGTGTTCGTGACCGGGTTCGGCTTCCCGGTGGTGCCGCAGGGGCAGGCCCGGGTCCGCTGCCAGGTCTCGGCGGCCCACACCCGGGCCGACCTCGACGAGGCCCTGGCCGCCTTCAAGAAGGTGGGGACCCGGCTGGGCCTGATCTAATTCTTCATTGCGAGGCGGGGCCGACGAAGCAATCTCAGCAGATTGCTTCGGCCCCTGCGGGGCCTCGCAATGACAAAACGGCCCAACCACCCTTCCCTAGGCGACTTGCAACCCCCGTGTCACCCTGCAAGTCGGTGCGCGGGTCCCACCCCGTCCACCCACCCCCCAGCCGCTCCCAATCCGCCCGAGCTAACCGTGGTCAACCCCTTGGGGTCTAGTGTTTTAGACCGGTCCTTCCTATCTTGGACTGACCCGATTCCAGCCCCCCAAGGCCTTGGGGGCAAGGAATTTGCCCAAAAGGTGACACCAATCGCAGTGCCGTGACCGGTCCACTGATCCCGTGGGGCCGATTCCTCCAGGAGGCAGACTGATGCGTGTGCTCACCCGTGCCCTTGCGACGCTCGGCCTGGCAGCCCTTGCCGGCGCCACCTCGCTCAGCGCCCAGTCCGCTGGCGTGGGCGCATATCGCTTCTACGTCGGTGCCTCAGGCGGCGCCATGAACTTCGAGACCGCGGATCAGACCCGCGGCACCATCCCGATGTTCGGGGCCAATGCGCTCATCACCGCCGACCGGGTCGCGCTGCTCGTGGCGGCGGACTTCGGTCTCGGCAGCAGCGAGCAGGCGTCCATGCCGGACGCACTCGACGCCAATCTCACGCGCACGGTCACCTTCGACAACATCAATCGCTACTACTTCATGTTGATGGCCTACCCGCTCCGGTCCCACATCCAGCCGTTCATCGGCATCGGGTGGGGCATCCAGACGCTGTCGAACATCCAGGTCCAGGGGACGTTTCTCGACGCCGAGGAACAGTACCTCAATGAGCAGCAGGCCTCGGACCTCGGCAGCACCGCCTACATGCAGGTCGTGGGCGGCGTGGAGATCCGGGTCGGCATCGTGAACGTCTTCGGCTCGCTGTCGGCCGCCACCGGCGCCAACGACTTCGACCTGATCCAGGGCGCGGTGTACACTGGGCAGGCCGGCCTCCGCATCAGCCTCGGCAAGTCGCGCGAGGAGATGTAGCAGCCCGCTGCTCTTTGACACGTGAAACGGGCGCACCAGTTGGTGCGCCCGTTTTGCG
>CAWEMJ010000012.1:0-16369 GCA_963810185.1 uncultured Gemmatimonadales bacterium | reverse complement strand
TGTGTATTCGGGTGCCCATGAATTCAGGGCGTGACGATCGTCCCCATCCGCACCACCTCGAAGTCGCTCCCGTGCACATTTCGGAAGGCGTCGAAGATGGCCGGGTCCCACCGTGTGTCGGACACGCCTGACACGTACCAGTTCGATCCGTTGTCCGCCAGGATCATCCCGTACTTCTTCAGCGCATCCAGGACGATGCGGGCGTCGCGCGGGTATCCGCTGGTGTCGAAACTGGCCTTGAGCCGGACCCGCATCCCCATCGGCGGCCGGGCGGGATCGGTCGAGCTGCTGGCCCAGTGCCGGGCCGGTGCGACATATGCTTGGCGCGTCTGGGCCGCCGTGAATCGAAGGGCGTGGTTGATGGCACCGGCGGCGACCTCGTCGTAGCGCGCCAGGCCGGGAAAGATCGGCAGGCCGGCGGCATCGGCCGAGGTCCATCCCGCGGGACGGAGCGCATTGGAGTTCAGGTCGAAGATGGCGCCGGATCCCGCGGTCCACCCCTGCCCGCCGGCCGGGCGGGTACGCCGCGTAGAGTTCATACAGGATCCAGTTGTCGCGGTCGATGATGAGGATGTGCCGGTCGCCGTTGCTCCCTGCCCCACCTTCGATCGGCGCGTTGGCGGGAATGGGATAGGGGCCGGCATCGCTCTCGTCGGCGTAGTCGAAGGCAACCGGGACCTTGGGTGTGGTGCCCGCCACAACGATGTAGGGAATGCCGTAGTACGTCTCGGTCGTTCCCCAGTCGGGATGCATGCTGGTGGTGAGCCCGACGCTCGCAATGAGCACATCCGAGGCGGGATCCACCGCCGCGGTATCAATGCGAACGTTCCAGGCGTTGTCGGCGGGAAAGGGCACACGCCCGTTGAGCGGGGCATTGACGCCGAGGTCGGAGGAGCCCGGTGGCGGGTTGCCATCGGTTGGACCTGAGTCGCTGCCGCATCCGGCAAGGCCAAAGAGGCAGAACGCTACGAGAATTGCCCCAGATCGGGTTGGGAGGGTCATGCCGTGCACGAGGTTGCAGAATTCGGACCCATCACCCGTGTTGCCGGCAACAGGAGTGCCGCACGGATGGAACGAAACGCCATCACCTCTGACCTCGCGACAATAACTGCCCCTGTAAAGCAATACTAGGCAATCAGTTATGATCACGTCCCGGGATGGACTGTCGGCATAGTCCTTGCCCGATACGCCAGCAGCTCGGACCAAGGGTGACCATCCGCACTCCTGATCTCCGGGCGCCACAGACACGAGGCCCGTCCCTCCATGCTCCCACGCCCACACCCCGGTGTGCTGTTCAAGACCGTCTCTGACGGCGCCGTGTTGCTGCATGTGGAGGAGGAGATCTACTTCGGCCTCAATGATGTCGGCTCGCGTATTTGGCAGCTCCTGCCCCCCACCTGTGCCGATCTCGACGACCTCTGCGCCCGGCTCTCGCAGACGTACACTGATGTCGCCCCCGAAGTGCTCCGCGCGGATGTGCTCGAACTCCTCGGCCAGCTCGAAGAGAATCAACTGGTGGTGGCCTCGTGACGAACGGGACTCCGGTGGAATCGCGCGCGGGGCACCTTGCGCGTCGCCTGTTCAGCCTGCCGGCGCGCGAGTTCGGAGAACTCCTGGTTGCGCAGCTGTTCCTCCTGCAGGCGCTGTGGACCGTCCGTCGGCGACCGAAAGGCGCGCTGCTGCGCCCCGTGGACGGTGTGCCGCCCACCCACGCGCACTCCGGTGCGTGTGAACTCTCCCGGCTGGTAACGGCCGTGGATCGGGCCGCAGAGTACGGTGCGTTCCGTCCGACCTGTCTGGTCCGTGCGGTGGCCCTCGAGCGCATGATCGTCCGGGCCGGCGTCGGACCGGCCGTGGTGCGGGTCGGAGTGCAGCGCGGCGGCGACCAATTCCTGGCCCACGCCTGGATCGAACTCGACGGCCGCGTCGTCGGCGATGAGCCGTCCCGCGTCCGGCTCTTCACCCCGCTCCACGACTTTTCGGCGCTGGCGCGATGAGCGGACTCCTCGCCGTCACCGGATCGGTGGACCAGGCACGGCTCGATGCTGCGCTCTCGCGCCTCACCCGTTTGGGCGGCGAAGATCAGCGCGTCTGGTCCGACGAAGGGACCGTCGTGGCGGTGACTCGGAAGCCGTGGGAGCTGCGCGTGGATTTCTCCGGCCCCGTCCTGCTGGTCGAGAAGCCGGATCTGGTGATTGCCGCCGATGCATCGCTCTACGACCGGGCCGGTTTGACGCGCGCGCTCGCAGCGGCCGGCGTGACGCCGGATGGCTTCTCGCCGACTGAACTTATCGAAGCGGCGTATCGTGCGTGGGGCTCTGCGCTGGCCGAGCACCTGGTCGGCGACTACGCCTTTGTCATCTGGGACCGCCGCCTGCGCCGGCTGGTGGCCGTGCGAGACCCGCTCGGCATGCGTGCGCTGTACTGGGCCACGCTCGGGGATCGGGTCGCGATCGCGTCTTCCTCGCGCGCCCTTGCCGAGTTGACCGGCCGCAGTGGACAGTTGAACCTCGCCTCCCTCGGCGCGCAGGTGGCCGGCCTCGTCTGGGGCAACGGAACCGATACCGCCTTCGAGGGCGTGGACCCCCTGCCTGCCGGGCATCGCCTGATCTGGGAGCAGGGCCGCACGCGCCTGGAGCGGTTCTGGCACGCGCCCGCGGCTCCCGACCGGCATCCGATGGACGCCACCGAGGCGGCCCTCGCGCTGCAGGCCTTGCTGGGCAAGGCGGTCGTCGAGCGGATGGGCAGCGGAACCACCAGTGTGTGGATGAGCGGCGGTTGGGACTCGAGCGCGGTGTTCGCGGCCGGCCAGCACGCACTTGAGGAGTCCGAGCGGTCGCGGCTCCGCCCGATCTCGATCAGCTACCCCGAGGGAGACCCCGGACGCGAAGACAACTTCATTCGGGAAATTGCCGGGCATTGGGATGCCAACGTCCACTGGATCGACAGCGACCAGATTCCGCTGCTCGACCGGCTGGAGGAGCGGGCCGCCCTCACCGACGAACCGCCGGTGCATCTGTACGAACTCTGGAATCTGGAGCTCGCGCGCGGGTCACGCGCCGTCGGCGCGCGGGTGGCGCTCGACGGATGCGGCGGCGACAACCTGTTCCAGGTCTCCGATGTCATCCTGGCCGACCTGCTCCGGACCGGACAGCTGATCGAGTTTGCCCGCCGGGCACGGTCCCGCCGAGGGATGGGCTGGAAATACCTTGCGAAGGCCGGGGTGCTTCCGTTGCTGCCGGATGCGCTGGTGCGCGGGGGAGAGCGCGTCTCCGGGAAAAGAATTCCGCGGCACTACATGGAGCACCGGGCGGCTGACTGGGTCCGCGGCGACTTCGCTGCGGCACACGGTCTCAGGGATCGCGCCCTCGGCACCCTCCGCTCCAGTCGCGGCGAGAGCTTGGCCCAGGCGGAGAACATCCTCTACGTGAACGCCCCGCTGTGGGGGTGGGCCGGTGGCTACATGCGGGGTGTGCTGCTGCAGGAGGGCGTCGAGGCCAGGTCCCCCCTGCTGGACCTGCGGGTGGTGGAATTCGCACTGCGCCGGCCGGTCGCGGAACGCGCCGACTGGACGGAGACCAAGATCCTCCTCCGCAGCGCCATGAAAGGCCTGCTCCCCGAATCAGTCCTCGCTCCCCGCGCACAACGCACCGGCAGCACGGCGGGGTTTTCGAGGCGGCGGATGCGGGAGGCCTACCCGGCGCTGCTTAAGCGGCTCTTCGAGCAGCCGCTCCGCCTGGCCGACCTGGGCATCGTCGAGGAATCGATACTCCGTGCAGCCGCGGATCGCTGGACCAACGCGGGAGATGAGTCGGTTCGCGTGAGGCTGTTCGACACCATGCGGGTCGAATTCTGGTTGCGAGGGCTGGAGCGAGGCGCCAAGCCGGTGCGCGCCCGTTCCGGTCGATCACATGTGCTTGCTGAAGCGGTTGTTGCATGACGTTGCGGGCTGTGCCGGCAGATTCCGGCGAGACTCAAGCGTAATTCGAGGAGGTGATAGCGACATGTATAACAAGCCAGCACTACAGCGGTTCGGTTCGCTCAGAGACTTGACCCTGATCGGATGGGGTTCCGACGGAGACGGCGGGATCCAGGGGTACGGGCTCATCATTGCGGGCATCACCGACGGCTGTGAGCTGACTGGATGCAGTCGGTCCTAGGACCAATCGGGTTGTCCGGTCGGCGGCTTTCAATGGCGCCGTCCGGACCCCCCAGCCTCCCCACCCATGCCTGACTACCAGATCTTCGGCGGGAGCCTTCGCTCCGACCTGAGCTTTCCCGAACTCGCGCCGGCCACGTCCGCACTCCCCCCGCGGTGGACGCTCACCACCTCAGACTGCGCCATGCCCGTGTCTGACCCTGTCGTCGTGGGCCGGGAGGAGGTGGAGCCGGGGGTGCAGGTCACCCTGTCCCGCCACTCGAATGGATTGCGGCTCACATTCGACGACACCGGCACCTTCGACATCTCAAACGATGGGGCGCGGATCGATTGGGCGCCGCCCGCCGAGCCAGACCTCGCCTCCGTGCGCAAGGATGTGCTTGGCCGGGTGCTTGCCGTCTGCCTGCACCAGCAGGGAGTCGTGGCACTGCATGGCAGCGCCGTGGAGATCTCCGGCGTGGCCGTGGCCTTCATGGCACCGAAGTTCCACGGCAAGTCCACCACCGCAGCCGCTCTGGTCGATTCCGGCGCCCAGCTGCTCGCCGACGACATCGTGGCAATCTCGACCGACGGCGTACCCGTCGTCCTGCCCAGCGTGCCCTTCATCCAGCTCTGGAAGGATTCGGCCGCCCGAGTCGCGCCCGCGTCTGTGGCCGTCGCGGAGACGAGGGCGGAGTGAAGCTCCAGCGCCGATGGGCTGAATCGGGCCGGAACGCCGACGCCCCGGCGCCGCTGGCCGCTGTGTACCTGCTCGCGCCCGTCCTGCCGGACGGCCCCGATGGCGTCAGGCGAATCCGCCTCTCCGCCGTGGAGGGGGCGCTGGCCATGCTCGGGCAGGCGAAGGTCGGCAACCTCCTCGGCGTGGAACGCCGGGCCGAGCTGCTGCAGGTGACGGGGGAGTTGGCGGACCGGATTCCGGTGTACCGCCTGGAAATTCCCCGGGACTTCGAACGCCTCCCCGAACTGACAGCCGCCCTCTGGAGCTGGCACCCCGCGAGCGACGGCGGCCCTCAGAGCGACGGCTCGTGACGAGCCGACCGGGCGCAGATCGGGCGCAGGCGGACAGCCCGCTGATCCGGGTGGAGGGGCTGGTCAAGAGCTTTCCAATCCGCCGCCCGTGGGCAGCGACGCTGCGCCACCCGCTCTCACGCGTTCCCGGGTCGAGGTCCTGCGGGGCGTGTCACTCGAGGTCCGGCGGGGCGAGTTCTTCGGGCTCCTCGGCCCCAACGGCGCCGGCAAGACCACCCTCTTCAAGATCCTCGCAACCCTCATCCTGCCGGAAGCCGGCACCGTCGAGGTGGCCGGGATCGACGCCCTGCAGCGCCCTGGCGCGGTCCGCGACCTCCTGACCCCTGTCATAGCCGACGAACGCAGCCTCAACTGGCGGCTGACGGGCGCCGAGAACCTGCTGCTCTACGCGGCGCTCTACGGGGTACCGACCGACGAGCGGCATCCCACCGCGCATCGCCTTCTGGAGACGGTCGGCCTCACAGAAGCCGGCGATCGAATGGTGGGGACCTATTCCTCCGGGATGAAGCAGCGGCTGCTCATCGCCCGGGCACTGCTCTCGCGTCCCTCCGTCCTCCTCCTCGACGAACCGACGCGCAGCCTCGACCCGGTCAGCGCCCGCGACTTCCGGCGGTTCCTGCGGGAAGAAGTGGCGGGCCGGCAGGGATGCACCGTCATGCTGGCCACGCACGACGCCGACGAGGCGCTCGAACTGTGCGACCGGCTTGCCGTGCTGCATCGCGGCCGCCTGGTGGCGCAAGGCACCGCCCGGGAGCTGGCAGCGGTCGCGGGAGAGCACCGCTACCGGATCGTGGTCCCCAGGGACAAGGCGACCACGGCACTGGCGCTCCTTGCCGGGCTCGGACACTCCGGGTTCGCAGTGGCCGCCTGGATGCTGCGGACGGGTGGGCGAGCATCGAGGGGGATCTGCCCGGTGGCGTGACCGCCTCCGCCGAGTTGTTGCGTCAACTGGGGGCGGCGGAAATGCCCGTGGCGGAATTTGCCCGCATTCCGATGCCGCTTGCCGATCTCATCGAGCGGCTGGTGGAACGAGGCGACCAGGCATGAGCAAGATCCTGGCGTTGGTCACGGCCCAGTGGCGGGTCGCGATGAGCTATCGCCTGCAGACGCTGATCTCCTTCGGGGGCCTGGTCTTCACCGTGGTGCCGCTGTTCTTCATTGCCCAGGCGGTGCAGCCGGTCATGGCCAACGCCATCCGCACCGAGGGCGGGAACGCGTTCGGCTTCTTGCTCGTCGGCACCATTGCGCTCCTCCTGGTGACCACCGCCCTCTCGGTCATCCCTTCCGCGCTCGCATCGGGCATCGGGAGCGGCACGCTCGAGGCGCTGCTCAGCACCCCGACGCCGATGCCCACCCTGCTCGTGGGCATCAGCGCCTTCCCGCTCGTCATGGCGACGCTGCGGGCTGGGGTGCTCCTGGCCGGGGGATGGCTCCTCGGCGTGAGCATGGCCCCGGGGTCCCTGCCACTCGCGGTTGGCATCCTGGCCGTCATCGTGCTGGCGCACGCCGCCATCGGCCTTATCAGCGGCGCCATGGTCCTCGCCTTTCGGACAGCAGGCCCTCTGTCGCGGCTCGTGCTCATTGCGTCCAGCCTGCTCGGCGGCGTGTATTATCCGACGCACGTGATCCCCTCGTGGCTGCGCGTCGTGTCGGAGGTCCTCCCGCTGAGTTATGGCCTCCGTGCTCTCCGGCGGGTCCTGCTGCAGGATGCCTCGATCACTGACGTGGCCCCGGATCTCCTGATCCTGCTCGGTGAGACAACGCTCCTCGTGGCCATCGGCGTCGGACTCTTTTCGATGGCCTTCCGGTACGCGCGCCGCCAAGGCACGCTCGCCCAATATTGAGTAGCATGCAGTCCATGCCGGTACTCCCTGCCCGAAGCACGTCTCGTGCTGTTCGCCACGCGCGCACCGAGCGCGGAGGACGATCGCGCCATCAGCGAACTCGTGGCCCTGCCGCTGAATTGGCGCGTCGTGGGGGAATTGGCCGAGCGGGAGAAGCTGCTCCCGTGCTCTGGAACCGGCTCCGCAACCACACCTCCGGCATTCCTCCCGCCATCGCCGATCGCATTCATGCCCAGTCCGCGGTGACCGAATTTCGCATGGCGATGACGGAGGCGGTCCTTCAGGACGTGGTGCGGCGGCTGGCGGCGGAGAACATCCGCGCCATGCTCCTCAAGGGCGCCGCGCTCGCGACGACGGTCTATCCGTCGTTCGCGGCGCGCCCGATGGGCGACATCGACATCCTGGTGCGGCCAGGGGAGGCCCAGCGGGCGTGGCAGTGCCTCGTGGATGCGGGATGGACGGTGGAACTCGCAGGCGGGGAACGATTCTACGAGGGACACCACCATCTGGTGGGGCTGATGGACCCGAATGGCCTGCACCTCGTCCTCGAAGATCCATCGGGCCATGCTTCCGACTGCCGGCCCGTTCCTCCTCGACGAGAACGAGGTGTGGCGGGACGCGCTGCCCCGTGCAGCTGGGCATCGACGACGGCCTGGGTGCCTTCCGACCAGCATCAGTTGCTGCACCTCTGTATTCATTTCGGATGGTCCAACATGCTGTTCTCCGGGTTGGGGCGCACAGTGCGAGACGTCACATCCCTGCTGGAGCCTGGAACGATGGATTGGGCCAAGTTCGTGGACCTCGCCCGCCGGACGAGGTCCAGCCACCTGCGCCTATTGGACGCTGGCGATCGCGAGATCGTTGTCCGGGGCGAGGGTACCGGATACGGCTCTCGTCGGGTTGCGAACGCGCGGGCAGGTGGGTCCGACTCGAGCACTCGAGCGAGCCCATGTGTCGCTTCGGCTCTGATTGGCGCATGCCCGTCGATTCGGATTGATGCAGCTGCTCTGGAGTGCCGCGATTCGGCCGGGCGCGTCCGGGCACGGCGACGCCCGCCCCTGGAAGGTCGGTGAGGGCTTCGCGGAGGCATTTCGGATTCGACCGGCGAGCTTTGGCGCCCGAGTGAGGGCCCACGTGCGAGGATGGGCTGGCTGGCTTCGTTTCGCGGGGATCGTCGGCGTCCCGCGGCCTATCGTGTGACGGTACACGCTGTTTCTGTCATTGCGAGGCCACGTAGTGGCCGAAGCAATCTTGTCCGAGATTGCTTCGTCGGCCCCTCCAGGGGCCTCCTCGCAATGACAAAAGAGAGAGGATAGACATTTGCGCAGCGCCTCCCTAGCCGCTGCTGAAGAGCCCTAGCATCCGCCCCGCCCTCCACCCCGCCCACGCCCCCAATATCGCCACCAGCACGACCGGCCACTCCGGATAGGAGCATCCGGCTCGGTTGGCGCTCAGGAAGAGCGCCATCGAGGCGGCGACCACCAGGAGCTTCGGGCTGGTTGCCAGCGCCAATCCAAGCAGGACGAATGAGACCATCGACGGGAACCAGCCCCCACCACACGGTTCCGTCGGTGGCCCGATAGAACAACGCGCTGAGGTAGAGATCAGGCGAGAGCGTCAGCGATGATTCGCGCCGGACGCCACCTCGAGTCGCGACAAGGCGTAGCTGCCGCCCCGTGCCCGTCAGATCTGATCCGCACCGTGTCCCCGACTGTGGCTGGGGATGGCATCGCTCACCGCGATCCAGGGGCTCGACAACCCAACCCAGATCAACTCGAGTCGCTGATAGGCCCGGAGCGTCTGCCCCTCCTGCCGCAGGATCATGAAGGGTTCGTTTCCTTCGCCCACCTTGATCTCAAACAGCTGCTGGGCCTCCGGTGACGCCGGTCCGGTTACGATCGTGGCGCTGAGCGATGTCGTGTCCGACGCGGAGAGGAGGGCCCGCAGTGCGGGCTGGTTCACCACGCGACCGGGGGAAAGCGGGACTCCCTGAAGGCTCGCGTCGACGAGTGTGCCCCCGAACGGCTGGAGCCCATCGGCGGCGTGCCCCCACTCCACCACCCATTCGGCTGGGCCAGGGATGGCCGGCCGCACCACCTGCGCCCCGAAGAGCCAGACGAGCACCACCAGGACCGCCGCAACCGGTGCCACTTTCGGCCACCAGCGAGCGCGCCGATGCCAGTGGACCACCACCAGCACGCCGAGCAGGGCACCCGCCACGTTGGCGCCCACATCGGCGACCGAGGCGAATCGCCCTTCGATCCACCAGTACTGCGCCAGCTCGATGCCCATGCTGACGAGCGCTCCGGTCACCACTGCCGAGCGCGGGCGCAGCCCCAGCAACACGAGGCCGGCGCCCGAGTGGGATGAAGAGCAGGATGTTGAGCACGACGTCGGAAAAGGAGCAGCAGGAGGCGGCAAGGAATCAGGTGGGCGGCGGGGTGGGGCCGCAGGGTGGCCCAGGCGATTGCGGCCACTCCCAATGCCGAGAGCACCAGTCCACCGATGCGGCGGGCGTCGGGCTGGGTCGAGGGATCGGTTCCTGGCATCTCCAAAGCTACACCGATGCCCTTGCCGCCAGACCCAAAGCCCCGTAGAATCGATCCATCCTTCCCTCGCGCGAGCCGCCCCCGACGATGCCTTCGCTGACAATCAACGGAACGTCCGTGCCGATCGCCGAGGGCAACACCATCCTCGACGCCGCGCGCGCCCAGGGCGTCGAGATCCCCACCCTCTGCTGGTACCCCAAGCTTCCCACCGTCGGCAACTGCCGCATCTGCCTCGTGTCCGTCGAGGGCCAGGGCAAACTGTTGCCCGCCTGCGCGACGCCGGCGGCCGACGGCATGGTCGTCGAGACCGAGAGCGCCGCCGCCGTGGATAACCGCCGCGGCGTGCTCGGCATGCTCCTCGAACGGTACCCGCTCGAGCACCTGCATGGAAACGGCCACGCGCCGCCACCGCGGAACGAGTTCGAAGCGTACGTCCAGCGCTACGATGTGCCGCTGCCGCCGGAGCAACTCCTCGGCCTCCGCGGCGGCGACACCCGGCCCGGCGACGTGATGATCCAGCATGACATGTCGCTCTGCATCCTGTGTACCCGATGCGTGCGCGCGTGCGACGACATCCAGGAAGTCGGCGTGCTCGACGTGGGCCAGCGGGGCGCGCACACCGAGATCATCGTCGGCGGCGACGGCGACCCCGACCACGCCGGCTGCACCTGGTGCGGCGAATGCGTACGGGTCTGCCCCACCGGCGCCATTTTCGAGGTCATCCCGCGCGAGCGGTTCGGCGCCGAGGCGGTCCGGAATCCCGACACCATCACGCGCTCGGTCTGCCCCTACTGCGGCGTCGGCTGCCAGGTCGATTTGCATGTGAAGAACGGCGAGATGGTGCGGGTCACCTCGCCGTGGATCGAGGAGAACACCCCTAACCAGGGCAGCACCTGCGTGAAGGGGCGCTTCGGCACCGACTTCGCGCAGCACCGCGACCGGCTGACGGTGCCGCTGATCCGGAAGGGCTGGGTGCAGGAGCGGGGTGCATGGCGCTGGACGGGGGAGTCGCCCCGGCACCGCGAAGGGCCGTGGCTCACCATCGAGGAGATGGGCGGCACGAAGAAGCCACGCCCGCCGAAGCGCAGCGTGGGGAAGCCGCCGCAGACCGGGCTCCCGATCGTCGGCGACGGCGATGTGCGGGACCGCGCATCGACACCCGCGGAATGGTACGACGCCTTCCGAGAAGCAACCTGGGAGGAGGCGATGAGCCTCGACCGCCCAGGAACTGCTGCGCATCAAGACCGAGCACGGCCCCCGGGCGCTCGCCGCCCTCTCCTCGGCCAAGTGCAGCAACGAGGACAACTACCTCTTCATGCGCATGGTGCGCGGCGCGCTCGGACACCAACAGCGTGGACCACTGCACCCGCCTCTGTCACTCCACCTCGGTTGCCGCCATGAGCCGGGCCCTCAGCACCTCGGCGGCCTCCGGCTCGATGCGCGAAATCGAGGAGGCGTGCGACGTCATCTTCATCTCCGGCGCCAACATCACCGAGAACCACCCGGTGTTCGGCGCGCTCATCAAGCGGGCGGTGACCCGCGGCGCCAAGCTCGTGGTGGCCGATGTCCGCCGCACCGAGCTTGCGAGCCTAGCCGACGTGCACCTCCAGCTGCTTCCCGGCACCGACGTGGCACTCTACAGCACCATGCTCAACCACATTTTGACCCAGGGCCTCGAGAACAAGGAGTTCATCCGGACCCGGACGAAGGAGTTCGACGCAGTGCGGACGGCCGTGGCGCCCTATACCCTCGAGGTGGGGCAGAAACTCACCGGTGTCCCGGCTGACAAGATCCGGCTGGCCGCCGAACTGTACGCCAGGGGCCCCAACACCTCGACGCTATGGGCCATGGGACTGACCCAGCACTCCACCGGCACCGACATCGTGGCGAGTCTCCTCAACCTCCTCCTGGCCTGCGGGATGATCGGCCGCTGGGGCGCGGCGATGCTGCCGGTGCGGGGCAGAACAACGTGCAGGGCGCGAGCGACGTCGGCGCCATCCCCTTTGCCTATACCGACTACCGCTCGGTGACCAATCCGGACAACCGCGCGGAGTACGCCCGGGCGTGGGGACTCCCCGCCGAGGCGCTCTCGCTGGAAAACGGGCTCATGGTGACGGAGATGACGAAGCCTGGGAGCGGCGTGCGCGGGCTCTACGTGATGGGCGAAAACCCGGTCATTTCCGATCCCGACATCGCCCACGCCGAAGAGTGGGTGCGCGGCCTCGAGTTCCTCGGCGTGCAGGACCTCTTCCTGACCGACACGGCACGGTGGGCCGACGTGGTCCTCCCCGGCTCCTCGTTTGCCGAGAAGGAAGGGACCTTCGCCAACACCGAGCGGCGGATTCAGCTCTCCTCCCCTGCCCTGCCGCCTCCCGGCCAGGCCCGGCGCGACCTCGATATCCTGATCGACCTGACCGAACGCCTCGGCCTCAAGAGTGCGTATCGCGGCGCCGAGGATGTCATGGTGGAAATCGCCTCCGTCACACCGTCGTGGCGCGGGCTCACCTACGACGGTCTCCGCCGGCACAATTTCGGGCTGCAGTACCCGGTGCCGACCCCAGACTCTGATGGGACTGCGTTCCTCTTCGAAGACAGGTTCCCCACGCCGGACGGCCGGGCGCTCTTCGTGCCGGTGGAGTTCCTGCCGCCCGACGAGCTGCCCGACGACAAGTTCCCGTTCGTGATGGGCACCGGCCGCCAGATGTACCACTGGCACACCGGCACCATGACCCGCCGCTCGACCGGCCTCGACTCGCGCGAACCGGTGCCCACGGTGGATATGCACCCCGCCGATGTGGCGGAACTCGGCGTGGCCGACGGCGAGACGGTGCGCATCACCTCCCGGCGGGGCAGCATCCTGATCGGGGTGCGCGCCTCCGACCGCCAGGCGCGGGGGCAGGTATTCGTGCCGATGCACTACCGCGAGGCGGCGGCCAACCTGCTGACCAATCCGGCGCTGGATCCCTATGCGAAGATTGCGTCGTTCAAGGTGAGTGCGGTGAGGATCGAAAGGACTGGAGGAAGGCGAGATGCTTGGCACTTCGGGTCGACAATGACAGAACGGAGAACCGGGGACTCGATGACTGAGAAGTTCTGCCTTTGCGCGGACGCCCCTCCGGAGTCCTCGAAGCCCTCTCCTCAGTCCTGCATTATATTCCCACCTCCCTCAACTCCGGCTTCACATGCGCGCTCTCGTCAAGACTTCCCCCGGCATCGGCATGGAGCTGCGGGACGTCCCCGTACCCGCCTGCGGCCCCAACGACGTCCTGATCCGCGTCCACCACGCGGGTGTCTGCGGCACCGACCTGCACATCTGGGAATGGGATTCCTGGGCCAGCAACCGGCTCAAGCCGCCGGTGGTCATCGGGCACGAGTTTGCGGGGCGGATCGAGAAGTTGGGGGCCGAGGCGAAGGCCGAGGGGCTGCTCGCCGTCGGCGATCTGGTGACCGCCGAGGGGCACATCATCTGCGGCCACTGCCTCCAGTGCCGCACCGGCAACGGGCACCTCTGCCAGCGCACCTCGATCATCGGCGTGGACCGCGACGGCGCCTTTGCCGACTACATCGCGATGCCCGCCTCCAACGTCATGAAGCTGGGCGGGATCCCCACCGAGGTCGGCGCCATCATGGACCCGATGGGCAACGCCTTCCACACCGTGCTCGAGGGAGACGCCGTCATCGGGAGCGCGGTGCTGGTCCTCGGTTGTGGCCCGATCGGCTGTTTTGCGGTGGGCGTGGCGCGGGCGGCTGGAGCCTCACTGGTCATTGCCAGCGACTTCAACGACAAGCGCCTCGGCATCGCCAAGCAGATGGGCGCGCACGTGACGCTCAATCCCGGCCGGGACGATGTTCTGGCGCGCATCAAGGAACTGACGCAGGGCGATGGCGTGGATCTGGTCTGCGAGATGAGCGGCCACCCGGCCGGCCATGCGCAGGCGTTTGCCGCCGCGCGGCTCGGCGGTCGGGTTAACCTGCTGGGCACGCCGAGCAAGACCACCGAGGTGAGCTTCGCGCGGGACATCATCTTCAAGGGGCTGACGCTCTATGGGGTGACCGGCCGCAAGATGTACGACACCTGGCACGTGATGCAGCGCTACCTCCGCGCCGGCCAGCTTGACCCGATGCCGGTCGTGACGCACCGCTTCCCGCTGGAGAAGATTGCCGACGCCATCCAGGTCATCAAGGACGGCCAGGCGGGCAAGGTCATCCTGGAGATCGGCTCGTGAGCACCAACCTCGACGCACGGATCCACGCCGAGTTGGCGCAGTTCAAGGCCGACGGCGTCTACAAGAAGCTCAACTACCTGGCCAGCCCGCAGGCCGCGCGCGTCGAGATGGAGGGCCGCGGGTCGGTCATCATCCTCTCGTCCAACAACTACCTCGGCCTGTCCAACGAGCCGGCGGTGGTGGCGGCGGGCAAGGCGGCGCTCGACAAGTACGGCGCCGGCACCGGGTCGGTGCGGTTCATCTGCGGCACCTTCTCGATCCACCGGGAGCTCGAGGCGGCCTGCGCTCGGCTGGTGGGCACCCCGGCGTCGCTCAGCTTCGTGAGCTGCTGGAACGCCAACGAGGCCGTGCCCGGCACCCTGCTCACCGAGCACGACCTCATCCTGAGCGACCAGCTCAACCACGCCTCCATCATCGACGGACTGCGGCTGGCCAAGGCCATCACCAAGTGCCAGACCGGGGTGTACAAGCACGCCGACCTCGACGACCTCCGCGCCAAGCTGGCCGCCGCCACCGACCGCAAGGTCAAGATGGTGATTACCGACGGCATCTTCTCGATGGAGGGCGCCATCGCGAAGCTGCCCGACATCGCGGCCATCTGCCGCGAATACGGCGCCGTGCTCGTGGTGGACGACTCCCACTCGACGGGCGTGCTTGGCAAGACCGGCCGCGGCACCGCGGAGCACTTCGGGATGGTGGGCCAGGTGGACATCATCACCTCCACCCTCGGCAAGGCGCTGGGCGGCGCGGCGGGCGGCTTCGTGGCGGCCACGGCGGAGGTCTGCGATTACCTGACCCAGCGGGCGCGCCCCCAGCTCTTCTCCAACGCCTTGCCGGCCACGGTGGCGGGGAGCGCGCTGGCCAGCATCGAGTTCCTCGAGGCCCATCCGGAGCGGGTCACCCAACTGCGGGAAAACGCCCGGTACTTCAGGGACCAGCTCCTCGGACTCGGATTCAAGCCGCTGGCGGGGGAGACCCCGATCATCCCGGTCATTCTGGGGGAGACCTCCGCCGCCATCCGGATGAGCAATCTGCTGCTGGACGAGGGGGTGTTCGTGACCGGGTTCGGCTTCCCGGTGGTGCCGCAGGGCCAGGCCCGCGTCCGCTGTCAGGTATCGGCGGCCCACACCCGGGCCGACCTCGACGAGGCCCTGGCCGCCTTCAAGAAGGTGGGGACCACCCTGGCTTATCTACCTGATTCGTCAGACAGGGGGCCCGAATTGCTTCTCGGCCCCTGCCCCTCGCAATGACAAACGGCCAGCCACCTGAGGCGACTTGCAACCCCCGCGTCACCCTGCAAGTCGGTGCGCGGGTCCCACCCCGTCCACCCACCCCCCAGCCGCTCCCAATCCGCCCGAGCTAACCGCGGTCAACCCCTTGGGGTCTAGTGTTTTAGACCGGTCCTTCCTATCTTGGACTGACCCGATTCCAGCCCCCCAAGGCCTTGGGGGCAAGGAATTTGCCCAAAAGGTGACACCAATCGCAGTGCCGTGACCGGTCCACTGATCCCGTGGGGCCGATTCCTCCAGGAGGCAGACTGATGCGTGTGCTCACCCGTGCCCTTGCGACGCTCGGCCTGGCAGCCCTTGCCGGCGCCACCTCGCTCAGCGCCCAGTCCGCTGGCGTGGGCGCATACCGCTTCTACGTCGGTGCCTCAGGCGGCGCCATGAACTTCGAGACCGACGCGCAGTCCCGCGGCGTCATCCCGATGTTCGGGGTGAACGCGCTGATCACTGCCAATCGGATCGCCCTCCTTCTGGGGGCGGATTTCGGGCTTGGCAGCGGCGAGACCGCCTCCATGCCCGATCGCGGTCGATGGCAGCGGTCACCCGCCTGGTCACCTTCGACAATATCAATCGCTACTACTTCATGTTGATGGCCTACCCGCTCAAGTCTCACATCCAGCCCTTCATCGGCATCGGCTGGGGCATCCAGGTGCTATCGAACCTCCAGGTGCAGGGCTCCTTCATCGACGCGGACGCCCAGCAGGCGAACCAGAGCCAGGCCCGGAAGCCCTCGGCAGTTACGGCTTCATGCAGGCCGTCGGCGGCGTGGAAATCCGGGTCGGCATCGTGAACGTCTTCGGATCGCTCTCGGCCGCGACGGGAGGCAACGACTGCAGACCTGGTCGGGCTCGGTGTTCACCGGCCAGGCGGGTGCTCCGGATCAGCCTCGGCAAATCGCGCGAGGACATGTAGCAGCCCGCTGCTCCTTGACACGTGAAACGGGCGCACCGGTTGGTGCGCCCGTTTCATTTTGGGGTCAGATTGCTTCGGCCACTCCGTGGCCTCGCAATGACAGAAGCTGGGATCATGTCCTCCGCGAGGCCCAGCGGGTGCCGCCCTCTACGAACCGCAGCGGCCACTCAACGGCCCTGGTGATTCCGATCCGGGGCGTGGCCACGGGAGGCGCGAGGGGCTCCCCTCGATAGACCTGTACCAACGCGCCCCGCATGGGCCACTGGTCGAGCGCCCGGCTGACGCCGAGGGCCTGGGTGAGCCGTCCGGGCCCGGCGGCGAGGAGACGGTCTGCCACCCCTCCCCGGCGCCGACGCATGGCCTG
>CAWEMJ010000011.1:0-24952 GCA_963810185.1 uncultured Gemmatimonadales bacterium | reverse complement strand
CTTGCCGCCAGGCCCAAAGCCCCGTAGAATCGATCCATCCTCCCCTCGCGCGAGCCGCCCCCGACGATGCCTTCGCTGACAATCAACGGACAGTCCGTGCCGATCGCCGAGGGCGACACGATCCTCGACGCCGCGCGCGCCCAGGGCGTCGAGATCCCGACGCTCTGCTGGTACCCGAAGCTTCCCACCGTCGGCAACTGCCGCATCTGCCTCGTGTCCGTGGAGGGCCAGGGCAAGCTGTTGCCCGCCTGCGCCACGCCGGCGGCCGACGGCATGGTGGTCGAGACCGAGAGCGCCGCCGCCGCGGACAACCGCCGCGGCGTGCTCGGCATGCTGCTCGAGCGGTATCCGCTCGAGCACCTGCAGCCAACGGCCACGCGCCGCCACCGCGGAACGAGTTCGAGCGTACGTGCAGCGCTACGACGTGCCGGTGCCGCCGGAGCAACTCCTCGGCCTCCGCGGCGGCGACACCCGGCCCGGCGACGTGATGATCCAGCACGACATGTCGCTCTGCATCCTGTGCACCCGCTGCGTGCGCGCCTGCGACGACATCCAGGAGGTCGGCGTGCTCGACGTGGGCCAGCGGGGCGCGCACACCGAGATCATCGTCGGCGGCGACGGCGACCCCGACCACGCCGGCTGCACCTGGTGCGGCGAATGCGTCCGGGTCTGCCCCACCGGCGCCATCTTCGAGGTCATCCCGCGGGAGCGGTTCGGCGCCGAGGCGGTCCGGAATCCCGACACCGTCACCCGCTCGGTCTGCCCCTACTGCGGCGTCGGCTGCCAGATCGACCTGCACGTGAAGGACGGCGAGATGGTGCGGGTCACCTCGCCGTGGATCGAGGAGAACACCCCCAACCAGGGCTCCACCTGCGTGAAGGGCCGCTTCGGCTCCGACTTCGCGCAGCACCGCGACCGGCTGACGGTGCCGCTGATCCGGAAGGGCTGGGTGCAGGAGCGGCGGTGCGTGGCGCTGGACGGGCGAGTCGCCCCGGCACCGCGAGGGGCCGTGGCCCACCATCGAGGAGATGGGCGGCACGAAGAAGCCACGCCCGCCGAAGCGGCAGCGTCGGGAAGCCGCCGCAGACCGGGCTCCCGATCCTGGGCGACGGCGATGTGCGCGACCGCGCATCGACACCCGCCGAATGGTACGACGCCTTCCGCGAGGCCACCTGGGAGGAGGCGATGAGCCTGACCGCCCAGGAGCTGCTGCGCATCAAGACCGAGCACGGCCCCCGGGCGCTCGCCGCCCTCTCCTCGGCCAAGTGCACCAACGAGGAGAACTACCTCTTCATGCGGATGGTGCGCGGCGCGCTCGGGACCAACAGCGTGGACCACTGCACCCGCCTCTGCCACTCCACCTCGGTGGCCGCCATGAGCCGGGCCCTGAGCACGTCGGCGGCCTCCGGCTCGATGCGCGAGATCGAGGAGGCGTGCGACGTCATCTTCATCTCCGGCGCCAACATCACCGAGAACCACCCGGTGTTCGGCGCGCTGATCAAGCGGGCGGTGACCCGCGGCGCCAAGCTGATCGTGGCCGACGTCCGCCGCACCGAGCTGGCGGGCCTGGCCGACGTGCACCTGCAGCTGCTTCCCGGCACCGACGTGGCGCTCTACAGCACCATGCTCAATCACATCTTGGCCAGGGCCTCGAGAACAAGGCGTTCATCCGCACCCGGACCAAGGAGTTCGACGCGGTGCGGACGGCCGTGGCGCCCTACACCCTCGAGGTGGGGCAGAAGCTCACCGGCGTCCCGGCGGAGCAAGATCCGGCTGGCCGCCGAGCTGTACGCCAGGGGCCCCAACACCTCGACGCTCTGGGCGATGGGGCTCACCCAGCACTCCACCGGCACCGACATCGTGGCGAGCCTCCTCAACCTCCTCCTGGCCTGCGGGATGATCGGCCGCTGGGGCGCGGCGATGCTCCCGATGCGCGGACAGAACAACGTGCAGGGCGCGAGCGACGTCGGCGCCATCCCCTTTGCCTATACCGACTACCGCTCGGTGACCAACCCGGACAACCGCGCGGAGTACGCCCGGGCGTGGGGACTCCCCGACGAGGCGCTCTCGCTGGAAAACGGGCTGATGGTGACGGAGATGACGAAGCCGGGGAGCGGCGTGCGCGGGCTCTACGTGATGGGCGAGAACCCGGTCATTTCCGATCCCGACATCGCCCACGCCGAGGAGTGGGTGCGCGGCCTCGAGTTCCTCGGCGTGCAGGACCTCTTCCTGACCGACACGGCGCGCTGGGCCGACGTGGTGCTGCCCGGCTCCTCCTTCGCGGAGAAGGACGGCACCTTCGCCAACACCGAGCGGCGCATCCAGCTCTCCTCCCCGCCCTGCCGCCTCCCGGCCAGGCCCGGCGCGACCTCGATATCCTGATCGACCTGACCGAACGCCTCGGCCTCAAGAGTGCGTATCGCGGCGCCGAGGATGTCATGGAGGAAATCGCCTCCGTCACGCCCGTCGTGGCGCGGGCTCACCTACGACGGCCTCCGCCGGCACAATTTCGGGCTGCAGTACCCGGTGCCGACCCCCGACTCGATGGGACGGCGTTCCTCTTCGAAGACAGGTTCCCCACGCCGGACGGCCGGGCGCTCTTCGTGCCGGTGGAGTTCCTGCCGCCCGACGAGCTGCCCGACGCCGAGTACCCGTTCGTGATGGGCACCGGCCGCCAGATGTACCACTGGCACACCGGCACCATGACCCGCCGCTCGACCGGCCTCGACTCGCGCGAGCCGGTGCCCACGGTGGACATGCACCCCGCCGATGTGGCGGAGCTCGGCGTGGCCGACGGCGAGACGGTGCGCATCACCTCCCGGCGCGGCACCATCCTGATCGGCGTGCGCGCCTCGGACCGCCAGGCGCGGGGGCAGGTGTTCGTGCCGATGCACTACCGCGAGGCGGCGGCCAACCTGCTGACCAACCCGGCGCTGGATCCGTACGCGAAGATCGCGTCGTTCAAGGTGAGCGCGGTGCGGATCGAAAGGACTGAGGATCGAGAGCGGACTTGGGACAATCGACAGGACGGAGACCGGGGACTGCAAGGACAGAAGCTGCCTCATTCGGAGGCCCTCCTCAGTCCTCGGCCCTCAGTCCTCAGTCCTTCATTATATTCCCACCTTCCTCAACCCCGGCTCCCCATGCGCGCACTCGTCAAGACTGCCCCCGGCATCGGCATGGAGCTGCGGGACGTCCCCGTCCCCGCCTGCGGCCCCAACGACGTCCTGATCCGCGTCCACCACGCCGGTGTCTGCGGCACCGACCTGCACATCTGGGAATGGGATTCGCTGGGCCAGCAACCGGCTCAAGCCGCCGGTGGTCATCGGGCATGAGTTCGCCGGGCGGATCGAGAAGCTGGGGCCCGAGGCGGAGGCCGAGGGCCTCCTCGCCGTCGGCGACCTGGTGACCGCCGAGGGCCACATCATCTGCGGCCACTGCATCCAGTGCCGCACCGGCAACGGGCACCTCTGCCAGCGCACCTCGATCATCGGCGTGGACCGCGACGGCGCCTTTGCCGACTACATCGCGATGCCCGCCTCCAACGTCATGAAGCTCGACGGGATCCCCACCGAGATCGGCGCCATCATGGACCCGATGGGGAACGCCTTCCACACCGTGCTCGAGGGCGACGCCGTCATCGGGAGCGCGGTGCTCGTGCTGGGCTGCGGCCCGATCGGCTGCTTCGCGGTGGGCGTGGCGCGGGCGGCGGGAGCCTCGCTGGTCATCGCCAGCGACTTCAACGCCAAGCGGCTCGGCATCGCCAAGCAGATGGGCGCGCACGTGACGCTCAACCCCGGCCGGGACGATGTCCTCGCCCGGATCAGGGAACTGACCCAGGGCGACGGCGTGGACCTGGTCTGCGAGATGAGCGGCCACCCGGCCGGCCATGCGCAGGCGTTTGCCGCCGCGCGGCTCGGCGGCCGGGTCAACCTGCTGGGCACGCCGAGCAAGACCACCGAGGTGAGCTTCGCGCGGGACATCATCTTCAAGGGGCTGACGCTCTACGGCGTGACCGGCCGCAAGATGTACGACACCTGGCATGTGATGCAGCGCTACCTCCGCGCCGGCCAGCTCGACCCGATGCCGGTCGTGACCCACCGCTTCCCGCTGGAGAAGATCGCCGACGCCATCCAGGTCATCAAGGACGGGCAGGCGGGCAAGGTCATCCTGGAGATCGGCTCGTGAGCACCAACCTCGACGCACGGATCCACGCCGAGCTGGCGCAGTTCAAGGCCGACGGCGTCTACAAGAGGCTCAACTACCTCGCCAGCCCGCAGGCCGCCCGCGTCGAGATGGAGGGCCGCGGGTCGGTCATCATCCTCTCCTCCAACAACTACCTCGGCCTGTCCAACGAGCCGGCGGTGGTGGCGGCGGGCAAGGCGGCGCTCGACAAGTTCGGCGCCGGCACCGGGTCGGTGCGGTTCATCTGCGGCACCTTCTCGATCCACCGGGAGCTCGAGGCGGCGCTGCGCCCGGCTGGTGGGCACCCCGGCGTCGCTCAGCTTCGTGAGCTGCTGGAACGCCAACGAGGCGGTGCCCGGCACCCTGCTCACCGAGCACGACCTCATCCTGAGCGACCAGCTCAACCACGCCTCGATCATCGACGGACTGCGGCTGGCCAAGGCCATCACCAAGTGCCAGACCGGGGTGTACAAGCACGCCGACCTCGACGACCTCCGCGCCAAGCTGGCCGCCGCCACCGACCGCAAGGTCAAGATGGTGATCACCGACGGCATCTTCTCGATGGAGGGCGCCATCGCCAAGCTGCCCGACATCGCGGCCATCTGCCGCGAATACGGCGCCGTGCTCGTGGTCGACGACTCCCACGCGACCGGCGTGCTCGGCAAGACCGGCCGCGGCACCGCGGAGCACTTCGGGATGGTGGGCCAGGTGGACATCATCACCTCCACCCTCGGCAAGGCGCTGGGCGGCGCGGCGGGCGGCTTCGTGGCCGGCCACGGCGGAGGTCTGCGACTACCTGACCCAGCGGGCGCGCCCCCAGCTCTTCTCCAACGCCCTGCCGGCCACGGTGGCGGGGAGCGCGCTGGCCAGCATCGAGTTCCTCGAGGCCCATCCGGAGCGGGTCACCCAACTGCGGGAAAACGCCCGGTACTTCCGGGACCAGCTCCTCGGACTCGGATTCAAGCCGCTGGCGGGGGAGACGCCGATCATCCCGGTCATTCTGGGGGAGACCTCCGCCGCCATCCGGATGAGCAACCTGCTGCTGGACGAGGGGGTGTTCGTGACCGGGTTCGGCTTCCCGGTGGTGCCGCAGGGCCAGGCCCGGGTCCGCTGCCAGGTATCGGCGGCCCACACCCGGGCCGACCTCGACGAGGCCCTGGCCGCCTTCAAGAAGGTGGGGACCGACCCTGGGCCTTATCTGAGCCACCTGAGGCGACTTGCAACCCCCGCGTCACCCTGCAAGTCGGTGCGCGGGTCCCACCCCGTCCACCCACCCCCCAGCCGCTCCCAATCCGCCCGAGCTAACCGCGGTCAACCCCTTGGGGTCTAGTGTTTTAGACCGGTCCTTCCTATCTTGGACTGACCCGATTCCAGCCCCCCAAGGCCTTGGGGGCAAGGAATTTGCCCAAAAGGTGACACCAATCGCAGTGCCGTGACCGGTCCACTGATCCCGTGGGGCCGATTCCTCCAGGAGGCAGACTGATGCGTGTGCTCACCCGTGCCCTTGCGACGCTCGGCCTGGCAGCCCTTGCCGGCGCCACCTCGCTCAGCGCCCAGTCCGCTGGCGTGGGCGCATACCGCTTCTACGTCGGTGCCTCAGGCGGCGCCATGAACTTCGAGACCGCGGATCAGACCCGCGGCACCATCCCGATGTTCGGGGCCAACGCGCTCATCACCGCCGACCGGGTCGCGCTGCTCGTGGCGGCGGACTTCGGTCTCGGCAGCAGCGAGCAGGCGTCCATGCCGGACGCATTCGACGCCAATCGTCACGCGCACGGTCACCTTCGACAACATCAATCGCTACTACTTCATGTTGATGGCCTACCCGCTCCGGTCCCACATCCAGCCGTTCATCGGCATCGGGTGGGGCATCCAGACGCTATCGAACATCCAGGTCCAGGGGACCTTCCTCGACGCCGAGGAACAGTACCTCAACGAGCAGCAGGCCTCGGACCTCGGCAGCACCGGCTACATGCAGGTCGTGGGCGGCGTGGAGATCCGGGTCGGCATCGTGAACGTCTTCGGCTCGCTGTCGGCCGCCACCGGCGCCAACGACTTCGACCTGATCCAGGGCTCGGTGTACACCGGCCAGGCGGGCCCCCGGATCAGCCTCGGCAAATCGCGTGAGGACATGTAGCAGCCCGCTGCTCCTTGACACGTGAAACGGGCGCACCAGTTGGTGCGCCCGTTTCATTTTGGGTCAGATTGCTTCGGCCATTCCGTGGCCTCGCAATGACAGAAGCTGGGATCATGTCCTCCGCGAGGCCCAGCGGGTGCCGCTCTCCACGAACCGCAGCGGCCACTCCACGGCCCTGGTGATGCCGATCCGGGGCGTGGCCACGGGAGGCGCGAGCGGCTCCCCTCGATAGACCTGCACCAAGGCGCCCCGCATGGGCCACTGGTCGAGCGACCGGGTGACGCCGAGGGCCTGGGTGAGCCGTCCGGGCCCGGCGGCGAGGAGACGGTCTGCCACCCCTCCCCGGCGCCGACGCATGGCCTGGAGCCCTTCCAGCAGGCTCCAGGGCCCGGATCAGGACGGCGCCCTCGTTCGGTGTCCGGCCGGCCACCAGGTTGGCGCACCAGTGCACCCCGTACGACAGGTACACGTACCAGTTGCCGGCGGGCCCGTAGAGCCCCTCGTTCTGGGCGTGGCGGCGGTTCTGGTAGCCGTGGGAGGCCGGGTCGCTCTGGCCGAGGTAGGCTTCCACCTCGACGATGCGGCCGGCGGTGCGCACCCCGCGCACTTCGGAGACCATGACGGCGCCGATGAGCTCGTGCGCCACCACTTCGGCGGGGCGGCGGAAAAAGGAAACGGGCAGCAGCGCTGCCCGTTTCGCGTTGGTCATTCTGCCTTCTTGGCCCGTGGCTTCCGGGCCGCCTTCTTCTTCGGGGCCGCTGCCGGCTTTTCGGCCGCCGGCTTTGATGCCTTGGGCGCCTTGCCCTTCTTCACTGCCCCGCTGCCCCCCTGCCCCGCTGCCCCGCCATGCTCATCATCCACCCTCACGACCCCCACCATCAGAATCTCCGGCTTGTGCGTGCCGAGGCGTGAGTCGCGCCGGAAGCGCACTGGCGCGGTCGGCATCACCGAGACGACGTCGGCCACGGGAGCCGCCCGATCGCCGTTGGGCGTCGGCGCCGCCACGGCATTCACCGCAGGTGAAGGCTTCGCCGCCGGCCGCTGGCGAGGCACCACGATGTCGGTCGGGTGGACCGACACCTCGTAGGTGTCGTCGCCCGTCTTCCGGACGTCTGCCACTTCGGCGTCGTTGGCCTGGCGCAGCAGCTTGGCGAAGCGACCGGCCTCCAGCAGTGCGTCCTCCCGGCCGTGGAGCGCGGCCATCCGCGCGCGCAGCGTTTCGTGCGCCACCGGATTCGGCATTTCGGCGAGCGCCTGCCCCATCAGCTGGAACGCCGAGGCCAGCGACAGTGAGGTCGAACCTGTCCGTGCGGAGACACCCTCGGCTGCCGGACGATCCTCGCCCCGGCCCCGTCCACCGCGGCCCCGGCGCCGTCCACGACCCTTCTTCTCCTCCGGCGAGCGCGGTCGACTGCGGGGCGGCCTGCTGCCGGGCGGCCCCGCTGCGTGCCCCGCGGCCCCGCTGTCGTCCTGCCCCCCTGCCCCGCTGCCCCGCTGCCCCGCCGAGCTTCCACGCCACCCGCGACCGGCGCGATCTCGTACTGGCCGTTCTCCATCTTGGTGACGATCAGGATGCCCTTGGCGCCGGCGTCGGTCACGAACTTGCTGAAGCGGCTGTAGCCGGCGTTCTTCTCGTCGAAGTTCGAGTCGATCTGCTGCATCACCTGCTTGAGGCGGTCGGAGCGCATGACGTCGTCGTTCCGGACCATCTGCGCCGCGGCCTCGACGCACCAGCTCCCACGGATCGCGCTGGATGGAGGGAGTGTCCTCCTCCTTCGTGAGTCCCGCGAGGTCGCTGTACGAGTAGTACTCGTCGCAGTTCTGGATCAGGAGGTCGCTGGCCGACTCCCGGATGCCGACGCCGATGACGTACTTGCCGTACTCCTTCAGCTTGATGACCAGCGACGAGAAGTCGCTGTCGCCGGAGAGCAGGATGAAGGTGCCGATCTCGGGCCGGGTGAACACCAGCTCGATGGCGTCCACCGCGAGGCGGATGTCGGTGGCGTTCTTCTTGTTGGTGCCGAAGGCGGGCGCGAAGATCAGGTCGATCGACGACTCGGACAGCGGCACGATGTACTGCGGATAGCGGCGCCAGTCGGCGTAGGCGCGCTGCACCGCCACCTTGCCCTTGATGATGTCGCTGTTGAGGAGGGTCCGCAGTTCCTTGGTGAGGTCGGAGCGGATGCCGAGGGTGACGTTGTCGAAGTCGATGAGCAGCGCCGCATTCGGGGCGTGCACCGTGGCGGCGACCGCGGCGACCGGACGGCCGGCGCGGATGATGTGACGGTTGTTCACGTAGGGTTCAGCTCCAGGCTCACCACCCGCGCGAGCTCCATTCGTTTCACCTTCCCGGACCCGGTCATCGGGAAGGTGTCGAAGAAGCGCACGAGGTCGGGAACCTTGTAGTCCACAAGTTGGTCGCGACCGAACTCCTTGAGTTCGTCGCCGGTCAGGATGGCCCCTTCCACCGGCACGACGCAGGCGCACACCAGCTCCCCGAGCAATTCGTTGGGGACGCCGACCACGCATACGTCGTCCACGGCCGGATGGGTCCGGAGGACGTCTTCCACTTCCCTGGGCGTGACGTTGTTGCCGCCGCGGATGATCATCTCCTTGCGGCGACCCACCACCTGCACGGCGCCCGCCTCGTCAATCATCACGAGGTCGCCGGTGAGGAAGTACCCCTCCGGTCCATGGGCCCGCGCCGTCTCGCCCGGCATGCGGTGATACCCCAGCATCACGTTGGCGCCCTTCACCGCGAGCTCGCCAACAGCTTCCGGCCCATGCAGGCTCCCGGTCGCCAGGTCCACCACCTTCACCTCCACCCCCGGGAGCGGGCGTCCCACCGTCTGCTCGCGACGCTCGGCCGGGTCGCCGGGCCGCGTCATGCAGACAGTGGGGCCCGTTTCCGTGAGCCCGTACGCGATCTCCACATTGCACCAGGCGCGAATCCGCCGCACCAGGTCGGGCGACACCGGCGCGCCCGCCACCACCCCCGTCCGCAGCGCCGTGAGATCCCGGCCCGCGAAGGTCCTGTCCCGCATCAGGAGCTGGAACATCGTCGGCACACCATGGCAGACGGTGATCCGCTCCCGCTCCAGGAGCTCCAGCGCTTCCCCCGCCTCGAACCGCTCCTGCAGCACCAGGGTGCCGCCGAAGGCGATCGTCCCCACCACCGTCGAAGCGCCGAACACATGGAACAGTGGCACCGCGCCCAGCACCCGATCTCCATCGAGGAGCCCCATCGCCTCGCCGCTCAGCCGCGCCGTCTCCACCAGGTTCCGGTGGGAGAGCAGCACGCCCTTGGGCTTGCCCATCGTGCCCGAGGTGTAGAGGAGCGCCAGCGCCTCTCCTGCCTCCCCGCCCCGCTGCCCCGCTGCCCCGCCGGCGCCAGCCAGATCCTCAAACTGCAGGAATCGGTCGTCGGTCCAGAGATCTTCCGGCCCCACCGTGATCACGTGGCGGAGGTCGGGAAGTTCGGGGAGCATCTCCTCGTACAGCTCGAGGTAGTCGGTCCCGTTCCAGACTTCCGGCGTGATGACGGCCCGCGCCTCCGAGTGCCGGAGCTGGTACTTCAGCTCGTGGAAGCTCAGTGCCGGATCGAGCGGCACCACCGTGGCGCCGAGCCGGGCACCGGCCAGGAACGCCACCACCCATTCGGGCCAGTTGGGGAGGTCCACCGCCAGCCGGTCCCCCGGCCCCACACCCAGCCCCGCCAGGGACGCGGCCAGCCCAGCCGCCTGCCGGTCCACCTCGGCGTAGCTCAGCCGCCGAGCGCCATGCACCACCAGTTCCCGGTCGGGATGCGCCTGCACCCGTTCCTGGAAGAGGGTGGCGAGATGGCTGGTGGGCACGGCTACGGCTCCGAGGCTAGGCAACCAGCTAATATAGCCGGGCGTCCCCCCTCTCCACATGGTGGAGAGGGGGACAGGGGGTGAGGTGAGGCGGGTGGGCAGCTGGGCAGGGAGGCAGTGCTGGACCCCCGCTTTCGCGGGGGTGACGATGCATGGGTGCGGCTACGAGTCCACCAGCGCCGCGATGACCCGTTCGCCCGCGTGGCCGTCCCATCCCTCGGGGCTCCCGGGTTGGTACCCGCCGCTGCGCTTCTGCTCCATGACATCATTGAAGGCGGCGACCATGGCGGCGCGGGTGGACTCGATCAGCCGGTTGGTGCCCTCGGTGATCGTGACCGGCCGCTCGGTGTTCGGCCGCATGGTGAGGCAGGGGACGCCCAGCATTGTCGTCTCTTCCTGGAGCCCACCGGAATCGGTCAGCACGATGGCTGCCTGATCGAGGAGGGAGACGGTTTCGATGTACCCGAGCGGATCGAGCAATCGAATGCCATCGATCAGCGCGCCGAGTCCGAACGCGTCGATCTGCTTTCGTGTCCTTGGGTGGATCGGGAAGATCACCGGCATGACCGCAGCCACCTCACGGAGGCCTTCCAGGAGCTCAGCGAGTACCTCACGGCTGTCCACGTTGGAGGGCCGGTGGAGAGTCACCACGGCGTAAGGCCTTGCCTTCGACGCCGAGTTCGGCCGGCATGCCGCGTTTGCGCGCGGTGGGCCGAAGGCGGAAGAGGGTATCGACCATCACGTTGCCGACGAGCTTCACCCTGGTGTCCGGGATTCCCTCCGCCGCCAGGTTGATGTTGCCGTCCCGGCTCGGCGTGAGGCAGAGGTCGGCGAGCTGGTCGGTCAGGATCCGGTTGATTTCCTCGGGCATCGTCCGGTCGAAGCTGCGGAGCCCCGCCTCGACGTGCGCGACCCGGATGCCGCGCTTCACGGCGGCCAGCGCGCAGGCGACCGTCGAGTTCACGTCTCCATACACCACGACCCAGTCGGGGCGCTCACGCTCAAGTACCGGGTCAAATTCGATCAGGATCTTGCCGGTCTGCACGGCATGCGTCGCCGACCCCACCCCGAGGTTTACGTCGGGCTCGGGAAGGCCAAGCTCCTCGAAGAACCGGTCGCTCATCGCCGCGTCGTAGTGCTGGCCGGTGTGCAGCAGGACCTGCCGGAGACCACCCTGTTTGTTCCCCGCCTGGAGTACGGGCGCGACCTTCATGAAGTTGGGTCGCGCGCCGACCACGTGCAGCAGCTTGGTCATCAAGATCCCCTGAGGCTGTCAGCCAGAAAGGTTCAGTCGGAGAGGCCGGAAGCGGCGGAGGGAAGCGCGATCTGGAAGAAGAACCGGGTCCCCTTCCCTTCCTCGGTGTCCACCTTCAGCTCGCCACCCATCGCCTCGACCAGCTTGCGGCAGATGGAGAGCCCGAGGCCGGACCCGGAAAAGGCGTACTCGCCAGGGCGCTGACGGCGGCGGAACGGCTCGTACAGGGATACCATCGACCCAGGCGGGATGCCCCGGCCAGAGTCCTGCACCCAGAATTCCAGCGCATCTCCCTCGAGGCACCGCCCGCCCACCTCCACGATGCCCTCGTCGGTGAACTTGAGGGCGTTGGTGCTGAGGTTGAGGAGCACGCGCGAGAGCGCCACTGGGTGCCCGACCCGAAGATCCGCAGCGGGTGGCTGAAGCCGGAATCTCGAGTCCCTTTTCGACGGCGATGGGTTCCGTGATGTCGCGGACCGACTCGAAGATGTCGGCAATCGAGAACGGCGTCGGTTCCTGCTCCACCAGGCGGTCGCCGCCGCGCGCCAACTCGACCACGTCGGAGGCCACCCCGCTCAGGCCGAACGCCGCGCTGTAGATCAAGCCCAGTTGCCGCTCCTGCAGCGGCGTGACCGGGCCGGAGCGGCCCTCCTTGAGCGTCTCCGCCAGGAAGAGGATCGAGGTGAGCGGGCTCCGGAAGTCGTGCGCCACCTCCACGACGAGCTCCAGCCCGCCGGCGCCGCCCATCCGCTCGGCAAACCGCTTCGACCAGTCGGACTCGAGGTGGGTATAGAGCTGTTCGAAACAACTGAACACCGTAAGCAGCTGCCCCGCGTCGGGCATCTGCTCGAGCGCGCGCACTTCCTTCACGAAATGCCGACGCAGCACGGCCAGGAGACGGCGCCCGAGCACCGACCGCGGCAGCGCCTCCGCATCGGGCTCCTCGTTCATGGCGATCCGGAGCATCCCACCGAGCAGGTGCGCCAGCCCGGCCCCCGCCTCCTCCGCGGACACGGCGTCCTCCGAGAGCAGGCGCCATTCGGCGGTGACCCGACTGGCGGCGCGCTCCAGCGCCACCCAGAGGCGGTCGTCCACCCCGCCGAGCGATGCGTCGGGGATGGCGGGAGGCGATGCGGTCAGCGGATCAGGGGTCACGCACTCTCGCCTTGCAGGTCGCCCCGCTGGAAGGAGTGCTTTTCCATCAGTCGGTAGAGCGTGGTGCGGTCGATGCTGGCCAGCCGCGCCGCCTTCGACATGTTGCCGCCGGCCCGGCCCACCAGCCGGGTCAGGTACTCCCGCTCGAAGTGCGCGATGACCCGGTCCTTGGCGCCATGGAAGCCTTCGTCCATCACGCCGCTGGGCAAGCCGGCGGTCTCGACGGGCCAGTCGCCCGCGTCGTCGTAGATCGGGATCTCGTCGGGCTGGATCAGGTGATCGGGCTCGGCCAGCACCGCCACGTGCTCGATGACGTTCTGGAGCTCGCGCACGTTGCCCTTCCACGGACGGCTCCGGAGGAAGGCCATCGACTCCTCGCTGAGCCGCGGGGCGCGGTCTCCGGCCTGCCGGTGGCGCTGCCAGTAGTAGGTCAGGAAGTGGGTGGCCAGGATCGGGATGTCCTCGAGCCGCTTGCGGAGCGGCGGCAGCTTGATCGGCACCACGCGGAGGCGGTAGTAGAGGTCCTCGCGGAGGAGGCCCTGCTTGACCGCCTCCTCCGGGTCCCGGTTCATGGCGGACACGAAGCGCACGTCCACCACGGCGTCGGCCTGCTCCGAGCCGACCCGGCGCACCACGCCGTCCTGGATGACGCGGAGCAGCTTGGCCTGGATGGACATCGGCATTTCGGTCAGCTCGTCGAGGAAGAGCGTCCCGCCGTTGGCGGTCTCGAGGAGGCCGGGCTTGTCGCGATCGGCGCCGGTGAAGGCGCCCTTCCGGTGGCCGAACATCTCGCTCTCGAGGAGGGGCTCCGGCAGGGCGGCGGCAGTTGATCGGGACCAGCTGGCGGCTGGCCCGGCGGCTGTGGTGGTGGATGAACTGGGCGATGAGTTCCTTGCCGGTGCCGCTCTCGCCGCTGATGAGCACGGAGGCGTCGGTGCCGGCCACCTTGCGCGCCAGTTCCACCGCCTTCCGGAAGCTGGGCGACACCCCGATCATGTGGAACTTCTCGCCCATGCCGGACTGTGCCATGAGCTGGGCGCGGAGGTCGTGCGTCTCCCGGGTCACCATGACGGCGTGGGAGGCGCGGCCGATCAGGACCTGGAGGTGGGTGGCCGAGAACGGCTTGGGGAGGTAGTCCCAGGCGCCGGCGCGGAGCGCCTCGATGCTGCTGGTGACGCTGGGGTTGCCGGTCATGACCACCACGATGGTGTCGCGGTGGTGGTGCAGGGCGGCGCGGAGCAGGTCGATGCCGCTCACCTGCGACATGTAC
Source organism: uncultured Gemmatimonadales bacterium (assembly GCA_963810185.1). Taxonomy (GTDB): domain Bacteria; phylum Gemmatimonadota; class Gemmatimonadetes; order Gemmatimonadales; family GWC2-71-9; genus SPDF01. The sequence goes on along the minus strand of CAWEMJ010000011.1, from coordinate 11,096 downwards.
AGGTCCACCAGCATGATGTCGAACTTGCGGCGCTTGACCGCCTCCAGCGCCTCTTCCCCACGGCCGACGACGGTTACGTTGAAGCCGTCCATCTCGAGCACGCTGGCGCAGGATTCGCGCAGGGTCCGCTCGTCGTCCACCACCAGGATCCGGATGCTCGACTTGACGTCGGTCGGGATCGAGAGGGGATCGCGGTTGGCCTGATCTGGGCCCGTTGCTGCCGGGGCTGCTGGACTCGACATACGCTGACTCCATCAATCGGATCTGGACTTCTGTCATTCGCGAGGAGACGGCCTCGCAAGTGGCGCGACGATAGCCGATCCTCCACTTCTGGAGCGCGGGTGCAAACCGTCCCAACATAACCACACCGGCGGTGCAGAGGGGCAACATTGATGCCGCGGCGCATCGGTTTGGGCGTCGAGTGGGCGTAGATAACCGACGCTAAACTATTATATATCAATCTATTAGACCATGCGCTCGTGAACGGCCCCCCAATTGCGTTACGGGGGCATTCTGTACCTTTCGAGCGCAGGCCACCGCCCGCCGGCCTCGCAACTTGAGCGGAGTACCGCACCGATGACCCCCAGCCAGATCCAGCCAGTCTCCCCCGGGGAGGACCACTCCTCCATCGTCGCTCGAGGGTCCAGGCCGACCTGGGGGCGCTGGGCAGCCTGGGCGCGGCGCCGCCCCTCCCCGAGCCCGGCATTCCGTGGGGTCGGTACATCTCGGCGCTCAGCCGGTACAAGTGGCTGATGCTGGCGATCATCATCGTCGGGCACCGCCGCCAGCGTCGGCGCCACCCGGTTCCTGAAGCCGGAATACAAGGCCACCGCCACCATCTACATCGAGCCGCCGCCGGACGACGCCGGCCCGATCCGGGCCGCCGAGCTGCTTCGGTCCGTTCGGCTGGCTCGAGCTGCTCGACCACCGGCGTGGTGCTCGACAGCGTGGCCATCAGCCAGCGCCTCTACCTGACGCCGGCCAGCGAGAAGGACTCGCTGGCGTTTGCCGGACTTCACGCTCGAGCGACAAGTTCGATCACCGGCAATTACAAGCTGCAGGTCGACAAGGCCGGGCAAGGCTGGACGCTCGATCGGAGCGCGGCGGGCGTGGTGGACCGCGGGCGCGGTCGGGCGACTCCATCGGACGCAAGGTCGGCTTCCTCTGGGCGCCGGCCGCCGCAAACGCTCGGCGCCGGCCGGACGCATCGAGTTCAACGTCGTCACGCCGCGCGAGGCGGGGCAGAAGCTGCTCAAGCAGCTTCACCACCCAACTCAACAATCCGCAGCAGGCCAACTTCATCCGGCTCTCGCTGGCGGGCCCGAACGCCGCGAAGACCGCGGCCGATCCTGAACGACGTGACGACCCAGTTCGTGGACGTGGCCGCCGACCTGAAGCGGCGCAAGCTCGCCATCCTCACCGAGACGCTCGGCGAGCAGGTGAAGTACGCCGAGGAGCAGCTGCGGGAGGCCGAGTCCAAGCTGGAGAGCTACCGGGTCAGCACGATCACGCTGCCCACCGAGAACGTGCCGGTGGCGGCGGGGCTGCAGTCCACCCAGCCGACGGTGCTCACCAACTATCTTCAACCAGAAGATCGAGGTCGAGGAGTTGAAGCGAGACCGGACGGCGCTGCAGGGCGTCGTGGCCCGGATGGGCACGCCCGGCTTCTCGATGGACGCCTTCCAGACCATCCCGGCCGTCCGGAACGCCCCCGACCTCAACCGGGCGCTCGAGGAGCTCTCCTCGGCCGACGCCGAACTCCGCGCCCTGAAGTTCCGGTACACCGACGAGCACAAGCCGGTGCGCGACCTGCAGGACCGGATCAACACGCTCCGCACCCAGACGATTCCGGCGCTGGCCAACGGCCTGGTGCAGCAGATGCTGACCCAGGAGCAGGTGCTCGACGGCCAGATCGCGACGCCAGTCGCGGGACCTGCAGCAGATCCCGACCCGGACCATCAACGAGCAGCGGCTGACCCGCGACCAGCAGGCGGCGGCCACGCTCTACACCACGCTCTCCGACGCGGTACGAAGAGGCGAAGCTCGCGCTGGCCAGCGCCATCCCCGACGTCAAGGTGCTCGACCCGGCGGTGACGCCGCGGCGGCCCGACCTCGAATTCGGCGCCGCGCATCATCCTGCTCGGCTTCATGGCGAGCTGTCGGGCTGGCGTTTGCGCCTGGCCATCCTGCTCGACCAGCTCGACAAGCGGTTCCGCTACCCCGACCAGGTGACGCGCGAACTCGGCCTGACCATCCTCGGCGCGGTGCCCGCCATGAAGCGGGGCAAGGACGGCCTTCAGAAGCCGGCCGACGCCTCCCAGACGCTCGAGGCGTTCCGCAGCATCCGGCTCAACCTGGCGCACTCCTACGGGTCGGGACCGGTGCGGCTCACGATCACCAGCCCCGGACCGAGCGAGGGCAAGTCGCTCATCTCCTCGCACCTGGCGCGGTCCTTTGCCGAGGCGGGGTACAAGACGCTGCTGATCGACGGCGACATCCGGCGAGGCGAACTGCACCGGACCTTTTCCGTCGAACCGGCAGCCGGGCCTGCTCGACTACCTCGGCGGCACCGCGTCGGTGGCCGACATCCTGCGCCCGACCAGACTTCAACGGCCTGACGCTCATCCCCTGCGGCACCCGGCTGCACCACGGCCCGGAGATGCTCGGTTCCGTCGAGGATGAGCGAGCTGATGGCGCAGCTGAAGAGCGCCTTCAACGTGATCCTGGTGGACAGCCCGCCGCTCGGCGCCGGCATCGATCCCTTCGTGCTCGGCGCGGCCACCGGGCACATGGTGCTGGTGCTCCGCTCGGGCGAAACCGACCGCGCCATGGCGGAGGAGAAGCTCAAGCTGGTGGATCGGCTCCCGATCCGGCTCCTCGGTGCGGTGCTCAACGACGTGGACACCAAGCAGGCGGGTACAAGTACTACACCTACGTCTACGGCTACACGGCGGAGGATGAGCACGCGAAGATCGGGGCGGGAGCGTAACCAGCGGGGCCAGGCGGGGAGGCAGGGGGGCAGGGAGGCAGTCAAGAACGCAGAAGGGGCGCACCGCGGTGCGCCCCTTCTGCGTTCTGCCCACCTGCCCCGCTGCCGCCCTGCCCCGCCTAGTTCTCGAACGCCCTCAGCGTCCCCGATCCATCCACCTTGAGCGCCCGGAGGGCGGTGGTGGCGCGGAGGAGCATCTCGGTGGCGTCCACATCGGCATCGTGGAAGTCGGGCACGGCAAAGTACCCTGCGCGGAGTCCGACCTGGGCCGGCGCGCCACCGTTCATGGGGACAGGGTGGGTCTCGACGGTTTCCCTGAGGCGGTCGACCAGCTTGAGCGCCGCCGCGGGACCGGTGGCGGGCGCGATGACGGCAAATTCGAGTGGGCCGAGGCGCCCGATGGCGTCGGAGCTGCGGCCCGCCTTGCGGAGCGCCTCGCCGACTGCCGCGGCCAGTCGGGTCGCGACCTCTTCGGTGGCGACATCGCCGAGTGCGGGGCTCTCTGGGGCAAAGACGATGCAGGTCAGGGCGTGGCGGCGGCGGAACGCCTCGGAGCCGATTTCTCGGGCCCGGCGGGAAAGGCCCCGCATGTTGTAGAGCCCCGTCACCTGGTCGAGCAGCGACTCGTCATGTACCCGGTCCACCTCGAGCTTGGCGCGGAGGAAGGCGTCGAGCTTGAGCAGCAGTGACTCCCCGTCCAGCGGCTGTCCCAGGAACTCCCACGCTCCGGCCTGGTACGCCTCGAGGCGCTGGGCCCGTCCGGAGGGACCGGCCGTGGTGATGATGATCGGCACGGTGGGGGAAAAGCGGGGGTCGGCCCGGAGCTGGCGACAGACCTCCACGCCGTGCAGGTCGGGCATCTGCGCGTCGAGGATGATGACGTCGGGGTGGGCGGTGTGGGCCCGCTCCAGCGCCTGCCGCCCGGTGTAGGCCCGCACCACCTCGTAGCCCTTGGGGACGAGGATGCTCTCCAGCGAGCGGGCGGACCATTCCTGGTCGTTCGCAACGAGCACCAGGGGAGCATGGGCTGTCTTTGGGCGTTCGGGCATGAGCATCCAATACGTGAGGGCGCGCGGGGGTGAGGGCAGTGCGGGCCGATGGTCCCTACCATGCAGGAGTCGTGCGCCGACTATGAATTGGTCTAACACTATACGCAATAACCGTTTAGATGGCAACGCGCTACGTTGAGCCACCCCAACAGCGGCGCGGGGAGGCAACAGACTGAGGCTTGGCAGCGCAGGATAGTGGCGATGACGCTACAGGGAGTGGGGCGCCACGGAGGACGGCGGGGCAGCTGGGCAGCTGGGACGAGCGACCACGAGTGTCAAAACTCTATAAGCCATTGACAAACAATATGTTACAAAGCACATTCCCGATCCTTGATCTCTGCCGGGCCATCACGCTACAACGCGGCTCCATACTTGAAATAGCTCCCTGCCGAGCCCGCGAGAGACTCAGCGCTGGTATTGACCCAAGGGAGTGACGATGCAGGTTGGCCGGAAGCGTTGTAGCGAGTGCGGCAAGGCCCAGGAGGCGCTCCCCAATGGGGAAGCCGCCCAGCTGGGCATCTGCACCGCGTGCGGCGCCCAGCTCGACGGCGATGCACTCTCCAAATTTGCCAGCCGCCTGGCCCGGTTTGGGCTCGGCGCCACGCCGCAGCCGCTCCTGAGCCGCCTCCCGGAGCTCCCGAATGCCAAGTAACCGCCTCGTGCACGCCTTCCGGGTCGCCCTCCTCCTCGGTGCCGGTTTCGTGGCCCTGGCGGCCGACCTGAGCGCCCAGAAGGAAGCCCCTGCTCCGCCGTCGCGGGTCGAAGCGACGCGGGCGGAGCTCGAGGCCATTGCGGCCCACCCCCCGAAGGGAATGTCGAGCACCGACCTGAAGGTGGTGCAGCAACGTTTGGCCAATGGCGACTAAGCTATGGTCCTTTTCAAAACGCTGACCGCCCATTGTTATGCTTGTGCCGTTCGCATAGACTTCTACTTCATGCAGCAACAGTAAATCCAGGAAGCCCTTGGTCCTGGTATGATCTGACGGATCTCCAAACACATAGCCCGCGAGAATCGGCGACTTCTTTGCTGTTTCAGCAGCGCTGGTATAAAAGTCCTTCCTCAGCTTATACAGGTTCTCCCGTTCTGCCAGTGAGGCCCTGATGGTGGTGAGGGCTGCAGTGAACTGGTTCCTGATCGTAAAAGCAAACGTAATGGGGATCGTCGTGGTTTCCTGCACATGCCCCCTGGAACTGCCCTGTTCAAACAGGAAGCCTGCCCCGCCATAGAAGTTCACATAGCTGGACCCATAGCCCGGATATAATTTATCAAAGGCTTCTTTGGTAAAATACATCGATCCTATTCCGGACATGGCCTTTGCAAAGTACTCGCCGTATTTTGGGTAAATGGTATTGTATAAGATAATTAGGGACGATAGGATTATTACTGCTGGACTTGCCCGGATCAAAATAAAAAGTTGAAGTGCTTCCCATTTCATGATGGTCCGTTTGCACATATGGCCTCCACTGGTGAAATACTTTTATCCTGTTCCTGGTTTCCGGATGCACTGCAAGGAACCAGTCGCGGTTCAGGTCAAACCAGTAGTGATTGAACCTTCCGCCCGGCCATACTTCATTGTGTTCCCTGTCCAGTGGATCGGCCACCGGTGGAAAAGCCTTGTGCATATTTGCCCAGTTGGTATGCCTGTCGCGCCCATCCGGATTGATCACCGGATCCATAGGATCACCATCTGATCGAGCCACTTCAACGTCTCCGGGTCTTCCGATGCGGTCAGGTAATATGCCGTTAGCATAGCGGACTCACTGCTGGAGGGTTCATTCCCGTGAACATTGTAACCGAGGTGTATGACCAGCGGGATCTTTGCATCGCCGCCACTTGTTTGCGCTTTCAGGTGTTGCTGCCTGATCTCCTCCAAACGGCCATGGTTAGCCGAAGAAGTGAAAAGAACAGGGATCTGTTCCCGGTTCTCATAGGTCTTTCCCGTGTGCTCACCTTGACCCTGTCTGAAAGCCTGTCGAGCTCCCTGAAATACTCCACCAGCTTTTCATGCCTGGTATGTTGTTCTCCCACGCCATAGCCAAGGAACTGTTGCGGACTGGGATGGCCTTATTCATTTTGGATTCATCGATCTTAAAATAAGCCGACTGACTAAAACTAAACCGGGAAGATCAGCAGGAAAATAAAGGAGGGCAGGTTCTTATCCATATGCAGTTTGATATACTGTAAATATATATCAATAACTACTCTATGTTAAAAGGCCCTCTTTCTGCTGAGGGCCTTTTTCATTCACTTCACCTGGCAGTGTGCTTCCGGGTTCTTATCCCGTATTATTTACCGTTATAACGGATCACCGGAACGCCTCTATCGATCACTTCAGCCTATGCTATTTTCAAGAGCATCCCATGCCCCTCCGTTACTAACATTCAATTCCGGCAGGCTTCCAGGATTGAGGCAGCCATCCCGCTCCTGCTGCCACTGCGGCAACAGGTAATGATGACTTTATTTTTTGATTTCAGTTCGGCTGTCATCCCTGATTTGATCCAGGGGAATATTGACTGACCCGCGGATATGGCCGTCCTTGAATTCACCCGGCGTCCTTACATCCACGATCATGCGCCCCCTGCTTAACCAGCGTGTTATAATCAGTTTCAAGTGCCTTGGAAAAAAGGTTCATAAACAAACTCATTTCATTATATTTTTAATTTGATACAATAGGATTTCCGAGATTGACCCACTCATTGATGCTGGCCGAATAGTTCAGGATATTCTTATACCCCTGTTTTGCCAGTAAAGAATACCCGATACTGGCACGGTCGCCTCCCTGGCAATGGATCACAACTTTTTTATCTTTTTTGATTTTGTCCAGGTTATTCAATAAGGTGCCTACAAAAATGTGTTCGGCTCCTTTAATGTGACCACTCATATATTCAGCATGCGCCACGCAGATCGATCACCTGTGTTTCAGGTTCCTGCAGAACAGATTTGAACTTCGTCGATATTGATGATTTTTTCTGTCTCGAGTACATCCCCCGGCTTTCAGCAAATTCTTCTGTGGAAGGAATATATCCCATAATATTATCCAGGCCGATACGCATCAGTTTCCGGGTGAGGTCATCAAGTCTGGTTTTCATCAGCAAGCAACATGAAGGGCTCTGCGTAGTTCAGGTACCATCCCGCCCATGTGGCAAAGGAATTGTTCCCCTGGATATTGATGCTGCCCGGAATAAACCCTTTGGCAAAATCAAATTTGTTGCGTGCGTCGATCAGTTTAATGCCTTTGTTAAGTGCATCAGTCATTTCCTGGTTTGACAGCTTCTTAAGTTTTGGCACGGCTGTTAATAAAGGGCGGTTTTCCTTATTAAGTTTCTTCATCATGGCGAAATATCTCGGAGGTTCAGGCTGTCCTTCCAGGAGAGACGTTCACAAAACCCGGTTCATCATTTGCCAAAACGGAACGCCCAGTTACGGATCTTCTCATAACCAACGGTTGAGCTGGGTACCGCACCCAATGCTTTGCCGCAGGCCGAACCCTGCACCATGTCCGGGCCATACCTGGATATAATCGGGAAGCTTATTGAACTTGCTGATGGAATTGAACATTTGATGTGCGCCTATGTCCTGGGTTCCTTTCATGCCAGCAGCCTTTTCGAGCAAATCAGGACGGCCAATGTCGCCAACAAACACGAAATCTCCTGTGAAAATCATGACAGGATCGGGACTTGCCGGCGTATCCGTTAAAAGAAAACTTATACTTTCAGGCGTATGCCCGGGTGTATGTATTACTTCGAATTTAAGGTTGCCCACCATGAATTCATTGCCGTTTTTCAACCCGACATGGTCAAATTCATATTGCCAGTCCGGACCGCCTTCGTCTGACAGGTACATTTTGGCACCAGTAAGTGCTGCGAGCTCACGCGCACCGGAAAGGAAATCAGCATGGATATGTGTTTCCATGATATGCGTGATCTTCATATTGTTCTGCTTCGCAATCTCAATATAAGTATCCACATCCCGCCTGGGATCAATTACTGCGGCTACGCCTGCTTTCTGGCATCCAATGAAGTAACTGGCCTGTGCGAGTGACTTGTCATAAATGTGCTGGAAATACATACTCTTTGTTTTTATTTATTTTGTTGAGTATGCAAACTTCCAATTTTAAATCACCGGCCACAGTGATACAAATCACAGAGCGGCAGAGCCAATATTATTTTAACTATTGGTTTGCAGGTAGCCTTTAAAATGCCGATATGGAGGGATCGATCAGGAATAAAAAAACACCCATCATTCCTTATCCAGCAGGAGTATCGTCTGTAATAAAACATTTGTACCATTGGCCATATCCACTGCTTTCGTAAACTCTTTGGCGAATGGCTGATCCCGCCAACACTGGGCACGAAGATCATACCTGCTGGTGCAATCTGCGCCATTTCCTGCGCATCATGCCCGGCACCGCTTTGCATTCTTTTATAGGTGTACCCCAGCATTTTCGCCGATTCTGTAATCTTATCCTGAATGGCAGTTGTCATCAGTGCCGGCTTTGCAGGTACATTTAAATTGCGGAAAGAAATTTTTGTACCTGGACTTAGCGCAATTTCTGCCTGCTCGTTTTTCAATATCCCGGAATAGTTTTAACTATCTTTTCAGAAGACAGGTCCCTGATCTCAAGACCGAGCATCACTTTTCCGGGAATCACATTATAAGCGCCGGGTGAAGCAGCCACCTTCCCCACGGTTCCCACCTGCCGGCCTTTAGCTGTTGATCACTTCATTAACCGCAATAACCAGTTTTGAAGCCGCCAATAATGCATCCTGTCGTTTATTCATTGGCGTTGTACCCGCATGGTTGGCAAAACCTTCCACGGTGATCTTCCCACTCATCAATTCCTACGATTCCTTCAACCACTCCTATCTGGATCTTTTCCTCATCCAGTAATCCCGCCCTGTTCAATATGCAATTCCAGGTATGCTTTTATGTCTCCCTGCTTTCTCGCTACCAAATGAATGTTGTCCGGATTGCCGCCGATTGCTTTTATACCCTCCCGGTTGGTCAGCCCGCTATTGGTTACTACATCCAATCCTTCTTTTTTGAGTTGCCCGGCAATGGCCATGCTTCCGATCACACCTCCTTCTTCATTTGAAAAAATGATCAGTTCCAGCGGATGTGCAGTGATGATCTTATTTTCTTTCAGCACTTCCATTACCTCCATTGCACCGATCGAACCTACACAGCCATCATAGTTTCCGCCATCGGGCACCATATCAATATGCGAACCGAAAGCTATTGGTTTTTTGTGGGATCATTTCCTTTTCTTTTCCAATGATGTTTCCGGCATAATCAACGGACACTTCAAGTCCCGCAGCTTTCATTAGTCCCATATAATAGGCCCGCCCCTCCTGGTCGGCTTTACTGAATGCCACCCGGTAATTTGCCTTCCGGGCTTTTACCAAACTTTGCCAGTTCCATGATGCGCCGCTCTATGCGTTGCTCATTGACTTTTGGTTGTGCAGATGCGATAGAAATAAAAAGGGCAAATAGTATCGTAGGGATTGATCGCATGTTATTATGTTTTTTTATTACCGTTCCAGTTTAAAATCAGGATCCGTCGCCGGACGCTTTTCTGCATTAGATACTTTCCATCCGGTCCGGTATATCCAGTCGGCCATTTTTTTCAACTTCGCATAATTAATGTTCTGCGCATTATCCATCGGTGTATGGTAATCAGGATGTAACAGTGTGGTATACATGATGGCAGGTATACCAAGCCTTGCATATGGCAGATGGTCGCTCCTGAAATACCATCCCTCCACATGCGATGCAGCATCCCAGCTTGAATCCAGTTTGAATTGAGGGCCTTCGCGGTTGGCCGACAAAGCCATATTGACCAACTCAGTGGAATTTCTATGCGGCGGGATGGCGCCCAGGATAACAGCACTGTCGATATGATTTCTTCCAATCATATCACCATTTAATACAGCAACGATATTTTTAATGGGTACGGTAGGATGTGCCGAATAATATCTTGATCCCAGCAAACCTCTTTCTTCAGCGCCATGGATTACGATCAACACCGAACGCTTTGAAGGATATTTTACAAAGGCCCTGGCGCTGGCAAGTATCGCGGCGTTTACACTGCCATTATCATCAGCGCCGTAATAAATGGAATCACCGTTAACCGGGTTCCTGATCCCATGCGCATCAATATGTCCGCTGTACAGCAGGTACTCCGACTTCAATGCTTTATCCGTTCCGGCAATTACGCCCACAATATTTACAGATGGATATAGGTAGGCTGATATTATAATATTGGCTTGGATAACCCCCTTATTGTCCTGCAACATCCGGCCGGTCTTTTCACGAACCCAGATCACCGGCACTGTTGTTGTTACGGTCATGTTCGGTCCGCCATCAATATCATATGTTCCCCTTTTATAATTCTCCGCCGCATCATCCCAGGCGCTTTCTGCCGTTTTATCAGCAATAAAGATGATTGCCCTCGCGCCTTTTCGCAATAAGGGCATTCCATATTTCGTGAAAATATAGCGGTTATACCTCCAGGTGGGCAGGGATACATCCAGGCTGATGCCTTTGCCATTTGCCTTAACGGCCACCACCTTATCCTTCACCTCGACAGCATTGGTATCTATACTTAATGCATCGCCCAAATACATCACCGGCGCATCTAATGAAATATTGGCCATTTGTGAAACGGCAGCATCCTTCCATAAGGTCAGTGGTATATTGTTTATTGAAATGGTAGAAAGATCAGACACCTGGTTTCGCCATAAATTAAAATACTGGAAATAGGTGCCGTCATCGCCAGCCGGCCTGATACCAATAGCGCGATACTGATCCGCCATCCACATGGCAGACTTCAGTTCATCCAGTGTTCCGGCCGACCTGCCCCTGAAATGAGCGTCAGACATCGCATACACATCACGCTTGAGGTCTTCCGTCCTGATCAGGCCGAGTCCCGGTGGTGCCTGTGCCATTAAGTTGCTGGTAAACATCAGCAATAGAAAAGGGGTATATTTTATCAACCTCATCATTAAAATTTTATAAATAACTAAGCCACCATTTATCCTTGTTGTTCATTTTGTAT
>CAWEMJ010000010.1:0-19962 GCA_963810185.1 uncultured Gemmatimonadales bacterium | reverse complement strand
AAGACGCAAAACGACAGAAAACAAAGGAAAACTACGGAAGAAAGCAGAAAAGACAGCCGAAAACAACAAAAAATAGACAAAATGAGCTGTGCCGCTTCTTCGTGACTTCGCGCCTTCGTGCCTTTGCGGCTTCGTGTGAGCCCCTATTCTTCCTCGTCCTCGTCGTCGTCATCATCCCCCGCCAGCTCCCGCTCCAGGCGACGCTCTTCCCGCCGTTCCTGCTTCTTCCGCTCTTCCTCTTCCTCCTCGTCATCCTCGAACATGAAGTAGATGTAGGGGTCGTCGAAGATGTCCTCTCTTCCTACTGCCGGTGCCCTCCCCCGTCTTGGGTGATACTATATCTTGTGGTGAGGGTGTGACATCTCCATCCCTTCAGTGCCCTGTCACACGTCGGCGCCAGATTCGCAGCTGTCCCACCTCCACGGAGCCGAGTGTGGCCCTGTCCCAGGCCCAGCTGCACCTGATACTCGGCACCGACCCCCGGCTCCTGCTGGAGCATGCGGCGGCGGAATTCCTCGCCCCGCAGCACGCTACCCCCGAGAATCCATTTCCGTCACCATCGGTCGTCCTCGCGCTCCGCCAGGGCGGCATCCGTGACGACCTCTATGCGCTTGCGCACGAGCGCGGCGTGGGCGGCTGGTACGACCCGCCCCTCTGCACCTTCCAGGAACTCCCGAAGTGGCTCGGCCAGACCGCCCGCCGTCCGCTGACCGAACTGGACCGCCGGATGCTTCTGGGCCGGCTGGTCCGTGAAGGAGCGACCGGTGTGCTTGGCAAGCTCAAGCAGCTGGAGCGATTCCTGTCGGCAGTGGACCGGCTGGTCGGCGAACTGGTGAGCGAGGGAATCGAGCCGTCCTCGTTCAAGAGCGCGCTCGCCGCGCGCGAGGGACGCGACGAGTTCGAGGAGGTGCGGGACACCGAACTCGCCGCCATCTACGCCGGGTATCTCGACGCGCTCGAGGCCGCCGACCGCCGGGACGGTCGCGACATCTGGGCCGACTGCGCGCGCGCCATCGCCGCATCTCCCGACACGCTGACCGCCGGACTCGGAGGCCGGCGCGAACTCCGGCTCTTCGGGCTGCAGGACCTCCGGAACGGATGGCGCCCCCTCCTCCGCGCGCTGCGCAGTCACCCCGCCCTCGACCGCATCGCCATCTACTCGTCGGAAGAACTCGACCTCAAGGACGACCTCCAGCCGACGGTGACGCGCCTCGAGGAGCCCGACTCGATTGCCCGCCGGTTGTTCAGTCCCTCCGTCACGAGCCGCGAGGGCACCGTGGAGGTGATCGCCGCGCCCGACGTCGAACGGGAAATGGAAGAGGTGGCGCGGCGCATTCGGGTGCTGGCGGACGCGGGCGTGCCGCTGCACCGGATGGCGGTGGTGGCGCGGCAGGCGCGCCCGTACACCGAGATGGCCGCTTCGGCGCTGGAACGATTTGGCGTGCCCGTCACGGTGCGTCGCCGGCATGCGCTGCGGGAAATTCCGGTCGTGCGCGCGCTCGCGGCGCTCTTCAGCGCCGCCGCCGACGGGTGGTCCCGGCACGGCCTCGCCGAGCTGGCCGACCAGCCCTATTTGGAGAACGAGATCGACGTCGCACAGATCAACGACATCGGATACCAGCGACGGGTGAGCGGACTCGTGCACTGGGCCGCCGCCGTCCGCGCCGCCGGACCGGAAGACCGGGCCGCGGCCTTCGACCGGTTTGCCGAGCGGGCCCGGGAGCTCGATGGGCGCCGGCCGCTCAAGGAATGGCTCGCCTGGCTGCACCGCTTCCTGACCGATGATCCGTGGCAAATGAAGGTCCGGATCGGGAGCGTGCCGGGCGACCGGTTCGACGTGGTCCGGTTGGACCTCGAGGGATGGAAGGGGCTGACCGGGCTGGTGGCGCAGTGGGTCGAGGCGGAGGAAGGATGGGGCGCGCCCGCGGCCCCACTCGACGCCGAGGGGTTCCACGCCCAGCTGACCGACCTGCTGGACCACGAGATCGCCCTCTGGTCCTCGACCAGGCGCGGCGTGCCGGTCATCGAGGGTCTTGCGGGGATGTACCGGCACTTCCGCCATCTCTTCCTGGTGGGCCTGGAGTCGGGCCGCTTCCCGGTGCGCGCACCAGGCTCGCCGCTGCTCGACGAATCGGAGCGGGCCTCGCTCGCGGCGAACGGCGTTCCCCTCGAGCTGCGCGCCGAGTGGGAGCGCCGGGAGCGTGAGCTCTTCCGGGTGCTCTCGGCGGCGGGGCAGGAGTCGCTGACGGTCTCGTACTCGCGACTCGACCCGGCCGGACGCGAGGTGGTGCGGAGTTCCTTCGTGGAGGCGCTCGGCGAGGTGGCGACGCTCGACGAAGAACTCGTGCCGCCGTCGCGCGTGGTGACCCCCGGCGTCCGGATCTGTGCGACGCCGGCTGCGGCGGAGCACGCACGGTACGTGGCCCGGGTCGAACTCGACCGGGCCCGGGGGACGCTCTCGCCTTGGAACGGTCGGATCACCGACGCCAAACTCGTCTCGCGGCTCGAGGAGCAGTTCGGCGACGGCTATCTCTGGAGCCCGACCCAGCTGGAGTCGTACGCCAAGTGCCCCTGGGCGTACTTCTCCGGCAAGCTGCTCGGGGTCGAGGAGTTGAAGGATCCGGAAGACGAGATGGATCCGAGGACCTACGGCTCGGTGGTCCACGACGCGCTCGCCCGGTTCTTCGATGCGGAGTTCGCGCGGCGGGGCGCCCCGGTGCTCCTCCGCGACGGCGACCGCGACGAGGCCATCCCCCGGCTGCGCGCCGCCCTGGAAGCGGCCCTGGAGGCCTCGGGCGAGTCGAGCTGGCTCGGACACCCCTCGCTGGCGCCTGCCAAGCGAGCCAACATGGCGCGGGTCCTCACCCGCTACCTCGACTTCGAGATCGCTGACAACGAGAAGCTGTTCAAGAACAACACCAAGAACGCCTTCGTGCTCCGGACGGGGGTGGAGACGCACGAACTCAGGTTCAAGGAAGCGGTGCTGGAGCGGGGCGGCATTCAGTTCCGGTTCCGCGGGACGATCGACCGGGTGGAGGTCGGGATCGACGAGCGGGTCACGTCGGGCCACTACGTGGCGGCGGTGGACTACAAGTCGAGCAAGTACGCCGCGCCCGGCGGCGGTAACAAGAAGGCATGGCACGAAGGGGTGGTGCTCCAGGTGCCGCTCTACGCCCATGCGCTCGGCACGCTCCGGCCGGGGTCGGTGGTTTCCCGGGTGGAGTATCGCGCGCTGAAGCAGCGGGAGACCCTCCTCACCCTGCAGCTGGTCAGCGTGGACCGCAAGACGAAAGCGCTCCGCACCGGCGGAGAGGAGCAGGACCAGATGGAGGCGGCGCTCGACGCGGTGGTGCGTCACGTGAAGCAGGTCCGGGGCGGTGCGTTCCCCGCCGATCCGCCTCCCACCTGCGGCTGTCCATCGTTCTGCCACGCGCGCGACATCTGCCGGGTGGCTGGCGGCCCGCGGGAGCCGGTCAAGTGAACCACCCCACCCGCTCCCAACAGATCGCGATCCATGCAACGGCCAGTCATGTGCTGGTGGCCGCCGGCGCCGGCACCGGCAAGACCTCCACCGTCGTCGGGCGGATCCTCTATCTCCTCGGTGCGGAGGTGGGCGGCGCGCGGACTCCCTCTCCCGTCGAATTGCAGCAGATCGGGGCCATCACCTACACCAACGCCGCCGCGGCCGACCTCAAGCGCAAACTGCGCGAGGAGCTGCGCGACGCGGGGCTGGGCGACATCGCCTACCAGGTGGACAACGCGCGGATCGGCACGATCCACGGATTCTGCGGCGACATCCTGCGCGAGTCGGCGCTCCGGTCGGGAAGAAACCCCGGCGTGCAGGTGCTGGAGGAGGGGGAGGGCGGGTCGCTCGCCGCCGAGGCGGTGCGCGACGCGCTGATCGCCGCGCTGGAGGACGGCACGGTGCCCGGGCTCGACCAGCTGCTGGCCAGGCGCCGGCAGGACGAGGTCGAAGGGTGGGTGCTGCGGCTCCTCGGCGACGGCGACCGGCTGCGGCGGATCCTGCAGTCGAAGGAACTGGGCGAGGGCGAGCGCGCGGTGGCCGCGCTGGCCGACGCCGCGCGGCTGACGCTGGAGCGCCGGCTGGAGGAGGAGGGCTCGATCGACTTCGACCGGATGATCGTGTGGACCCGCGACCTGCTCCGGACCGACGCGGCTGTCCGAACGATGCTCCAGCGGCGGATGCACACGCTGATCGTGGATGAGTTCCAGGACGTCGATCCGGTGCAGAAGGAGATCGCCTGGCTGCTGGGCGATCCGGAGTCACGTCGTGCGGACACCACGCGGCTCATGCTGGTGGGCGACCCGAAGCAGAGCATCTACCGGTTCCGCGGCGCCGACGTGACGGTCTGGCGGTCGGTGGAGCAGGCCTTCGTGGGCGGCGGGCTGGGCGAGGTCGTGGCACTGGAGGACAACTTCCGGAGCGTCGCGCCGATCCTGGCGTTCGTGGACGCCACCGTCGGTCCGGTGCTCGACACGGCGATCGACGGCACGAAGATCCAGGACTTCGAGGTGAACTACCGTTCGGTGAAGGCGATGGACACCACCGAGGGTCCCGCCGACCGGGCGGTGGAGATTCTCGTGGTACCGCCCGACGCCGACGGCGAGGCGCTCAAGGCGGAGCCCCGCCGGATGGCCGAGGCGGAGGCCGTGGCGCGCCGGGCCGTGGAGCTGCACGCGGGAGGCGTTCCATACCGGGAGATGGCGGCGCTCTTCGCGGGCTGGGGGGACGTGGATCTCTACCAGGCGGCGCTGGAACGGGCGGGGGTCCCGACCTACGCGCTCCGCGGGGAGGGATTCTACGAGCGGCGCGAGGTGGTGGACCTCATCCTGGCGCTGGAGGCGGTGCGGAACCCGCGGGACGACCGGGCGCTGCTTGGCTTTCTGCGGAGTCCCTTCGTCGGGCTCAAGGATGAGACGCTGCTGCAGATCGCCTGGCAGGGCGCGTCGCCGCAGTGGGACGGGCTGGAGCGCATGGCCACGGGCGAGGGCGGGCTGCTCGCCGCGGGGATTGCGCTGCTCCGGGAGCAGATCGCGCTCCGCGACCGCATCCCGATCCACGAACTGCTGGAGCGCCTGCTGGATCGGAGCGGCTACCTGGCGCACCTGATCCTGCAGGGCGCGCCGGCCAGCCAGGCGATCGCCAACGTCCGGAAGTTTCTCCGCATCGCCCGGCAGCAGGCGGGTTCCGGTGTCGGTGATTTCCTGCGGATCATCCGGGAGATCCGCGAGCGCGAGGACCGCGAGGGCGACGAGCGGCTCTACGGGCCGACCGACGACGTGATGACGCTGACGACGATCCACAGCGCCAAGGGGCTGGAGTGGCACACCGTGTTCTGGTGCGACTTGGAGCGGAAGCCGAATACCGGTGGGGGGTGGGGGAAGGACGCCTGCCTCATCGGGCGCGACCGGCTGGCGCTCAAGGACCCGGACGCCGGCAAGGACGATCCGCAGCCCCCGGAATGGGTGGCGCTCAAGACGATGCAGGACGCCGAGTCGGCCGCCGAGCAGAAGCGGCTCTGGTACGTGGCGGCCACGCGGGCCAAGCAGCGGCTGATCCTGGCCGGCGTCTCGGGCGCCGCCGCCGGCGGCGATACGCCCGCCAGGGCGTTGCTGGGTGGACTCACAGTCCCGGTGACCGAGGGTGCCGAGGTCCCGTATCGGGGCCAGGGCGACCGCGCATTCGTGGCGACGGTGCACCTGGCCCGGCCCCGGCCTCCCGCGCCGGAGGTTGAACCGCCAGATCCATGGGCGACGGAGCTGCCTGGGAAGTTGCCGGTGCAATCGGAGCCGCTGCCGGTGGCGGTCGGGGCCGGCACGCAACTCCGCCACCTCGCTGATGAGCCATGCGCGCTGCGCGCGGCGGCACTGGCTGCGGTATGTGGTGGGGCTCAAGGAGCCACAGGTCGAGCGCGGCGGGCAGGGGTACCTCGGCGCGATTGCCCGCGGGCAGATCGTGCACGACGTGCTGGAGCAGCTGCAGGAGGAGGCGGACACCGACGCGCTGCTCGAGGCCGCCATCGGCAAGTGGGATGATTCGGCGGCGCCGCCCGACTCGGCGGCGGGCCACGACATGCGGGAGATGCTGCGCGAGGAGATCCGGCTCATCGCGGAGCAGCCGGCGTACCGCGCGGTGGCGGATCATCCGACCAACCGGCGGGAGCTGCCCTTCGTGCACCTGGTCGAGGCCGACCGGCACATCCAGGGGAAACTCGACCTCGCGGCGCGCGAGGGGGGCGGCCTGGTGCTGCTCGACGTGAAGACGGCGCGGGGCGACGCCGCGCACGCGGCCGAGGTGGCCCGGCACTACGACATCCAGCGCTCGGCGTACGTGACCGCCGCGGAGTCGATCGGCGGGATGCCGGTGACACGGTTCGCGTTCCAGTTCTCGCGGGCCGAGACGCAGATCAGCACGCCGATCGGCGCCGCGGAGCGGGAGCAGGCCCGGCGCGAGGTGGAGCGGGAGCTGGCGCAGATCGACGGCGACGGCGCTCCGCTCACCGCGCATCCGGCGGAGTGCGGGTATTGCGGGTTCAAGCAGGCGGGCTGGTGTCCCGGCGTCAACGACAAGGCGGACTGATGGCGGCTCCGAAACTGCAGCGCTGGATCGACCTGCTCGCCGCACTCCTCCGGCGGCGCTACGCCGTGCCCTTCGAGGAGCTGGCGCAGGAGGTGCCGGGCTACCAGCCCGGCAAGCAGAGCAAGCCGGCGCTCCGGCGGATGTTCGAGCGGGACAAGGACGAGCTCCGCGCCTTCGGGGTGCCGATCGAGACGGTGGAGTCTCCTGAGGGAGAAGCGGAGGGCTACCGGCTCCCGGCGCGGGAGTTCTACCTGCCCTACCTGTCGATGGTGGTGGAGGGACGGAAGACGGCGCCCAAGCGGGTGGACCGCTACGGCTACAAGGCGCTCTCGGGGCTGGCCTTCGAGCCCGACGAGCTGGCGGCGGTGGCCGAGGCGGCGGCGCGGGTCCGCACGCTCGGCGTGCCCGAGCTCGCGGCGCTGGCGGAGTCGGCGTGCCGGAAGCTGGCGTTCGACCTGCCGGTGGACGCGGCGCGCGCCGCGGAGGTGCAGGTGGCGGGCCGCGCGGCGGAGGTGCACAGCGAGGTGTTCGACACGCTGGCGGGCGCGCTGGAGCGACGGAAGCGCGTCACCTTCCGCTATCGCTCGATGGGGCGGGACGAGGAAGCGGAGCGCACCGTCGAGCCGCTCGGCCTCTTCTTCCTGGGCCGGCACTGGTACCTGGCGGCGCGGGCGCCGGGCGAGGAGCTCGTCAAGAACTACCGCCTGAGCCGGATGACCGGCGCCGCGGTCAATGGACAGGCGCCGGGGACGCCGGACTACGCGGTGCCCGCCGCCTTTTCGCTGCAGAAGCACGCGAAGAGCCGGCAGGCGTGGGAGCTGGGCGACGGCGACGCGATGCTGGCGGAGGTGAGTTTCGACGCGCGTTCCGGCCCGGCGCGCGCCGCCGCGCGGCTCGGCGCGCCGGTGCGGGGACACGCCGACCGGCGGAAGTTCCAGGTGCGCCGGGTGGACGCCTTTGCGCGGTGGCTGCTGAGCCTGGCGGGCGACGCGACGCCGCTGGCACCGCCGGAACTCATTGCCGAGTACCGCGCCGTGGCGCGGGCCACGGCGGAGATCTACGCCCGATGAGCGCCGCGCTGCAGCTCCGGCGGATCCTGCACCTGATCCCGACGCTGGCCGACGACCGTCCCCACCCGATCAACGAGGTGGCGCGGCAGGCGGGGGTGGACCGCCCGACGCTCCTGCAGGACCTGAAGTCGCTGGCCGAGCGGTTCGACGATCCGGGCGGGTTCGTGGAAGGGGTGCAGATCTTCCTCGAGCCGGACCAGGTCAAGGTGCACTCCGATCATTTCCTCCGGCCGATGCGGCTCACGCTGCCGGAGCTCTGCGCGCTGGAGCTGGGGCTCGCGATGCTCCGGGCCGAGCGGCCGCCGGACGAGACGCGGGCGATAGACGGGGCGCGGGAGCGGCTCCGGCAGGTCATTGCCAAGCTCCCGGGGCAGGACATCCAGGAAAAGGACTTTGCCGCGTCGCTGGGCGGGGCGGTGGACCTCGAGATGCTCTCGCTGCTCCGGGGCGCGGTGCGGGAGCGGACGCGGGTGCGGTTCTCCTATCACAAGAGCGGGGCGGACGCCGCGGCCACGCGGGTGGCGGCGCCCCTGGCGGTGGTGTACGCCGAGCTCAGCTGGTACCTGGTGGCGCTGGCGGACGGGGCCACGGGGCTCCGGTTCTTCCGGCTGGACCGGATGGACGAGGTGGAGGTGACGGAGGAGCCAGTTCGAGCCGCCGGCGGAGTTTTCGGTGGACGCGGTGCTCCGGGAGCGGAAGATGTTCGTGGCCGAGGGGGTGGCGATGCTCCGGGTGCGGTACTCGGCGCGGGTGGCGCGCTGGGTGGCGGAGCGGGAGGGGGTGCCGGTGGACGCGGACGGGACGGTGACGCTGGAGCATCCGCTGGCCGATCCGCACTGGGCGCTCCGGCATGTGCTGCAGTACGGGCCGGACGCCGAGGTGCTGGAGCCCAAGGCGATCCGGGAGGCGGTGGCGGAGGGGTTGCGGTCAATCCTCACCCCCTGAACGTCCTCACCCCCTGGCCCCCTCTCCACCATGTGGAGAGGGGGGACGCCCACGCCACCCCGGCCGTCACCCCGGCGAAAGCCGGGGTCCAGTGTAGCTCACGCGAAGCCACGAAGAAACAGCAGTCTCACACGAAGACACGAAGTACACGAAGTCCTCACCCCCTGTCCCCCTCTCCACCATGTGGAGAGGGGGAACGGCCCTCATGGTTCTGTCATTGCGAGGATACTTCAATGCTCCTCGTGCGTTGCGAATCCGACCCCATCTGGTCGCGTCGCAACCCAGGCGAACCGATACCAGTCCTTGGTCTTCTTCACCACCTTGTAGACCCGCTTCGACGTCATGCCGAGGAAGATCTCCGACCAGGCGTGTTCGGACAGCGTGATCAGATCTTCGTCTGGTTCGGTCGTCAGGAGCCACCCGGCCCGATAGCGACTTGAATTCCCTCCCCTCATGGCGGCTCCCTGTCACACGTGGCCGGACCGGAGCGTGAACTTCTTGCCTTGGTTACCGGCTGAATGCAGGCACAACCTGGCGCAGGGGTGTGACAGGCTGACGGCCTCGGGCTCACGCGAAGGGCGCGCCAATCTGTCCTCACCCCCTGTCCCCCTCTCCACCATGTGGAGAGGGGGGACGCAAAGCGGGTGTCGGGGGTGAATGTCACACCCCTGCGGCATCGTACGGGACACAACATTCAGATTGGGGTGGATCGTGGCAATCAAAGGCGGCTGGCAGCATCTGATCGGTCGGCGGATCGAGGCGGTGGTGGTGAACGTTTGCCGTGGAGAGGTGAGCACGCTGTCCCAGATCCACCTGGTGCTCGACGGCGAGGTCAACTTCGAGATCTTCTCCAACCTCGGCGCCCTCGGCGGCACCAAGCGGCTGTACCCTGGCGACCTGCCGGAGGTGCTCGGCTATGCCTGCGTGGGCCCAGAGGCGGAGGTGTTCGGGGAGCGGCGGGTGGTGCCGAGGTGAGGGCCGCGAGGCTGATGTGCCTGGCGCTTGCCTTCCTGCTCGTCTCCGCCGCCGTCGCTGGGGCGCAGGACCCCCATCCCGATACCGGCTATTCCCGGTCGTTCGAGTGTCCCGAGTCATTGTGGACCAGTTGGGGCCGGGATCGGGCGGATATGCGATACGTCACCTGGGCGCAGGAAACGCACCCCGACTGGAGTATCGACCAGTTGTTGGCGTATCGCATGGATCTTCTGCGCTCGCACGGCTGCAATGAGACGCTCGAAGCCATCGAGAACGGCACGATCCAGCGGCAGGTCGAGGCAGAGGCGGCGAACGAGCGCCGAGCTGGATCGTAATCCTTGGTGGCGGGGCGCTCGCGTTCTGGGTCGTTTTGAGGCGCCGCCGGGAGCAGCGCCCGGCCAGCAGGGCTAGGGCATCCAACCCGTTGCCAGCGCTTCCCAATCGAGGTCCCGCACGGCGGCCTGCACCTGATCGACCAGCGGGCGAGCGGGGTCGTAGTGCGCGAACCAGACCACCACCAGGGCGGACCAGAGGTCATCGTTGCCGGGCACCGCGTCGCTGAGGAACCGGATAGTCCAGCACGTGGACGGGAGGCAGCCTGGCTCCTGCTCCTCAGGGGGCAGGAGGTGGACCGGCAGCCAGGAGCAGAACTCCGCTGCGCGCTGAAGGGCCCGCGCGATGATGTCGCGGTTCATCCCGGCATTCGGATACCCTGCGAGCAGGCCTTCGTAGGTCCATTCGCAGTGGAGCTCCGTGATGGTGAGCTGGCGGCCGGTGGGGAGGGTGAAGCGCATGGGATTGCCAACTTGTCAGGGTGTTGGGGTCGATGTAGAAGCGGTGCTCGCTGAGCAGCCTACAACCTGGGTTGGTGGTGTGACAATCGGGCGAGCAGGCGTGGCACCCATCCGGTGCATCTCATCTTGGTCCCATTGGAGACCTGTTCTGTTAATGCTCGACGTGTTAGATACACTGAAACGGCACTTGGCCACTGCTTCAACGCTGGGAACCACCAACGTTTCGGAGTGCTTCATGCGCCAAACCGATGTCTGACAGCTGGAGCCGGATGGAGGACGAAGCAACCGTCTCGGACTACCTCGAGATGCTCGATCTCGAGCTCCGCGCGATTTCGTTCGTCAAGATGGACCACATTCGGGCGCTGGCTGCCTTGCTCGGTACTCGGTCGGAGAAAGCCATTGAATACAAGTACGCGAACATCAGTGCCGTTCTACGCGACTTTGGCCTCCCATTCATTGATGGCTACAAACCCAGGAGCAACTACCAGCAGTTGCTTTGGGATGTGGTGAGTAGTCGCGTCGGCCAAAGCAAGCCACTTCTCACGCTTATCAAGGCTCAAGTGGAAGCTCCTGCTGTTGTGCCGACAGTAGAAGACATTCTCGCTTTGCTTGTGGAGCCCCCCACGAGCGGAGACGAGACGCCTTACCCGAAATTGAAGCAGGTGAAGTCGAGAGGGAATTTCCATCCTGTCAACTATTTGGAGCGTGAAGCGCGGAACCAGAGCCTCGGCGCGGCGGGAGAGGAACTCGTGTTGCGGTACGAAGCGGGCCCGATTGATGAAGCTGGATCGGGCCAGCCTGGCGGAGCGGGTTGAGCGCGTCTCCGCGACCCACGGAGATTGGCTGGGGTTCGACATCAAGTCATATGAAGCAACTGGTCGCGATCGCTTCATCGAAGTGAAGACGACTCGATACGGCAAGCGCACCCCCTTCTACGTCAGTAGAAACGAAGTGAACACGTCAGTTGAGCATCAAGATCGTTATCATCTCTCCCGTGTGTTCCATTTTCATGACAAGCCGCAGTTGTTCAGCCTTGCCGGACGCTTGGATGAGGTATGCCAACTAGACGCCGTGAACTTTCTCGCCAAGGTCAGCTAGCCGATCAGGTCCCATCCCACCGATCCCCCTCCGTTGTGCCCGGGTTCTCCAGGTACCTGATGGCCCCAATAGCGGGCCGCGCGCCTGCGGACCTCCCGTCCACCCCCCCCTTGATTCCAGCAAGAAGATCCGCGGGACGGCCCTTCCAGAGCAGCGCCCCCGACCCTGGTATATTGACAGTTTATCAGCCGCTCTGTAATATACCTCCATGCTCACCGACCCCGACGACCTCTCCATCAAGGATCTCGCCGCCGCCACCAACGTAAGTGTCCGCACCATAAGGTTTTACCAGTCACAAGACCTCCTCGATGCCCCTGGCACCCGAGGCTCGAGCGCCAAGTACGGCGAATCCCACCTCAAACGCCTCGAACTCATCAAGGCACTCCAGCAGGAGCGCCTGACCCTCGATGAGATCGGGCCCGGCTCCAGTCCCTGGACGACGAAGAGGTGGTCCGGGAACTCGAGAGCCTGACCCGGAACCGCGAATCCGCCGCCGACTACGCCCGCTCGATCCGGCTCGCCGGGAGCGCACCGGCCGTCTGCGCCGAGAGGCCGCCCAGCGGCCGTCCCCGGTTCCGCCCGCCGCTCCCGCGATTCCTGGGAGCGGATATCCATCACCCCCAACCTCGAACTGCACGTCCGAAGCCCGTTGTCACACCATGAGACCAAGTTGGTGAGTCGGCTCGTCGAACTCGCCGATCGGCTCATCAATACTCAGGAGGGTCGTATGACACTGCACATCAGCACCGACCGGCCGGCTGGTCCGCGCCGGCGTTCACAGCACCCGCTACGTCCGCGTGCGCATCACCGCGCCCGAGGCCCCCCGCCACGGCGAGCGGCTGCCGCTCGACGTGGCCCTGGTCATCGACAAGTCGGGCTCCATGGGCGGCGGCAAGCTCGAGCTGGCCAAGATGGCCGCCCGCCGGGCCGTCGAACTCCTCGGCCCCCGCGACCACGTGGCCCTCGTGGCCTACGACACCGACGTCGAACTCCTGGCCGGCGGCGCCCTCCTCGACTCCGAGCCACAAGCGCCGCCTTCTCTCGGCCATCGACCACCTCCACACCGGCTCCTCCACCAACCTCTCCGGCGGCTGGCTCCTCGGCTGCGAAGAGGTGGGCCGCGCCGGTCGCGAAGGCACCGTCGCCCGCACGCTCCTCCTGAGCGACGGCCTGGCCAACGCCGGGATCACCGATGTCGAACGCGCTCAAGACCCATGCCGGCGAACTCCGCGCCCGCGGCGTGGCCACCAGCACCTTCGGCATCGGCGACGACTTCGACGAACGGCTCATGGAAGGGATGGCCCGCTCCGGCGGCGGCAACTTCTACTACCTCCAGCCCGCCCGAGCCAGATCCCCGAGTTCCTGATGAGCGAGCTGGGCGAGGCGCTCGAGGTCGTGGCGCGGAGCACCGTCCTGACCGTCGAGCTCGACCCCGGCGTCATGATCCGACTCCCTCGACGACCGCCGCACCACCCAGAACGGCGACACGGTGGACATCGCGCTCGACGACCTGGTGAGCCACCAGCAGCTGGAGCTGGTGCTGCGGGTGACCTTCCCCCGCGGCACGCTGGGTGCGAGCTCCGGCGATCACCCTGGGCCTCACCGACCGCGACGGCGTGCTGAACGTCCGGCCGGAGCGGATGGAGTGGGAGTACGCCGACCACGCCGCCAACGACGCCCAGGTGCGGGACGAAACGGTGGACCTGGCGGTGGCGCAGCGCTACGCCGCCCGCGCCCGCGAGGAGGCCGCCGAGCTCAACCGCGCCGGCGACCTCGAACGCGCGCGCCGGGTGCTCCAGACCACTGCCCAGCGCATCCGGGAATACGCCGGGCGCAACCGGCAGATGCTGGAACTGGTGCGGGAACTCGAGCGCACGGCTGTGCGCCACCGCGACCGGTTCGACGCGATGTCAGCTCAAGACGAGCGCTCCGGCGCCTACAACGTCCGCGAGGCGAAGGACACTGCTCGGCAGGAAGCTGCGGAGCGCCATGAGGGCGGTCTATCCCCTGGAAGTGGTGTCGGGCCACCTCATCGCGCAGATCGGCGACACGCGGGCGCTCCTCGACACCGGAGCCCCGCTGAGCTTCGGGAACGGCGCGCTGACGCTCCTCGAGCGGTCCATCCCCCTGCTCGACACCGCCCTCGGCGTCACCCCGGAGTACATCACCGGCAAGGTCGGCACCCGGGTGGACGCCCTCCTCGGCACCGACGTGCTCGGCCGCCTCTACTTCGAGGTGGACTGCGCCGCCGGGACCTGCACCTTCGACGACCAGGCGGCGGCCTTCGACGGATGCCGGGTGCCCCTGGTCTCGATGCTCGGGACCCCGGTGGCCATGGCCTCCATTGGCGGAGCCGAGGTGCGGATGGTCGTGGATACCGGCGCGCAGTTCGGATACCTGAGGGACCGCTACCTGCAGGGTCGCCGCTCGCTCGGCCCGCGGAACGACTTTCACCCCATCCTCGGGGACTACACGACCGAAGTCTTCGAGGTCCCGGTGACCCTCGGCGACGCGACGATGAACCTGGTGTTCGGGGCGATGCCGCCCGGCGTGGCGCTGATGATGGACATGGCCAACACCGACGGCGTCCTGGGGACCGACCTCTTCGACCGGCGCCGGGCCCGCGTCGCCCTGCCGGATTGGGAGATGATCCTGTCCGAGAGCTCTGACTAAGCTCACGCGAAGGCGCGAAGCCGCGAAAGAACAGCAGTCTCACACGAAGAACACGAAGAACACGAAGGCACGAAGAACAACCATTGAATGGGTGGGGGTGGGGCTTCGTGATTTCGTGTCTTCGTGTGAGCCCCCTCGCGGCTTCGCGTGAGATCTTTAGCCCCCTGCCCCACTCCGACCGGGGTGAAGAGGGCGAACGCCGACGTTATACGATTCTATAACGGGTGACTTCATGTATGACGCCGGAGCAGGGCCTGCAGTCTGCTTCATGACCGGAACAAGGCGCTTGCGCTCGAAGCGCTGAGGGATTGCCTGGGCACGAGATGCACCGGCAGAGAGGTCATCAGGTGCCTCGACCGTGTCAGAGCATCTCGGGGATCCATCGGTCCTCGAACGTGGACTGCCACTGGCCGCCTCGACCGCTCCTGCATCTGGAGCCAATCTGTCATTCTGACCTTGCACCTGCCGCAACCTAGGCTCCCGGTATGACAGCAGCCTCGGCCCCCGGTTGTCACTGCAGGGGCTATCGAGGGCCGGGCATGTCACGCGTGAGCACACTCCCATCTTCCCGATCGAAAGGAATCCATGACCAGCCCCGCCAAACTCCTGCACGCGCTCGCCTTTGCCGCCGACCGCCACCGCGACCAGCGGCGGAAGGGCAGCACCAAGTCCCCCTACATCAACCATCCGATCGCCGTCGCCGAGGTCCTGGCCGGGGCGGGGCAGGTGACCGACGAGGCGCTGCTGCTCGCCGCCATCCTGCACGACACCGTGGAAGACACCGAAACGAGCTTCGAGGAGCTGGAAGCGCTCTTCGGCGTCCGACGTGACAGGGCTGGTCCGCGAGGTGACGGACGACAAGGAGCTGCCGAAGGCATGTGCGGAAGCGACTGCAGGTCGAGCACGCGGCCGGCACCTCGCCGCGCGGCAAGCTGCTCAAGATCGCCGACAAGACCTGCAACCTGCGGGAGCATCGGCTCGACGCCGCCCCCCGACTGGTCGCAGGAGAGGAAGCGCCGAGTATGTCGAGTGGTCCGAGGCGGTGATGTCGGGACTCCGGGGCGTCAACGCGGGGCTGGAACGGGCGTACGACGAGGCGGCGGCGAACGCGCGCGCCTCCCTGGTGCCGAGGTAACCCGGTGAGTGTCCGAAGCCTGGTCCTCCTCGGCGACTCCATCCTCGACAACGGCCCCTACACCTACCCGGAGCCGGACACCACCGCGCACCTGCAGCGGCTCCTGGCGCCGGACTGGACTGTGCAGCGACTGGCGCAGGACGGCGCGATCATGCAGCACATTCCTGCTCAGCTTGCCCTGCTCGACGGCCGACCGGATGTGGCGGTCCTGAGCATCGGCGGGAACGACCTCACCCCGTACATCGGCCTCATCGAGCGGCGCGCCGACTCCAACGCGGAAGTGCTCGCCGAACTGCTCGCCATCGCCGATGGGTTCAGCCTGCAGTACGAGGCGGCCGCGCGGTCGGTGGCCGAGCGCGCCGGGCGCACGGTGCTCTGCACCATCTACGAGGTGAAGCTGGAGCCGCCCATCGTGGGCCACCTGGCCCGGGTCCCCCTCGGCCTGGTCAACGACCGGATCCAGTGGATCGGTGCCCGGCTCGGGCTGGAGGTGCTGGAGCTGCGATCGGTGTGTACAGAGGAGGAGGATTTCGTGCTGGCAATCGAGCCGTCGGCGCAGGGGGCGGAGAAGATCGCGCGCGCGATTGCCGGGGTTCTTTAGTCGGACAGGGGCTCACACGAAGGCACGAAGGGCACGAAGAACTACCCAAGAACAGCACCACAGTAGAGGTGTTCGTGGCTTCGCGTTCTTCGTGCAAGCCCTATTGGTTCACGCGAAGGCGCGAAGACGCGAAGTTGATGTGGCCGATTGACGACTCGCCTGATGCCCTCCTTGAAGGTGGGGGCACCGAAATTGATGAGGAGACCTATCGGGAGGTTCAGCAGGCGCAGGTAGGTGAGCAGCTGCTTCGGATGCACTGGTGCGATGCGCTCCACCGACTTCAGCTCCACAATCAGTACGCCCTTCACCAGCAGATCCAGTCGCAACCCTTCGGCAAAGTGAATGCCATCGAAATCGAATTCAACAAGCACCTGTCGTTCGCACCTGCAAGCCACGTCGTTTCAACATTCCCGCCAGCAACGACTCATAGACCGATTCCAGCAGGCCTGGCCCTAACCCCCGGTGCAGGCGGAACGCGGTATCCACCACGACGAGGTGACCTCCTCCGCATTCATCCCGTTGCCGCCCCTTCGCGTCTTCGCGGCTTCGTGTGAGCCCCTAGACACTCGGGACCATCCACGGACGGGGCGGGACCGGATTCACGCGCGACGGATCATTCCACCCCTTCCTTCCGGTACGCCGCCAGCACTTCCTCGCTGAAGCACACGAACGTCACCTCCTCCACCCCCGACGCCGGCGCGACCTCCCGCGTCACCCGGAGGGCAATGGCCGCCGCGGGGTGGAGCGGATAGCCGAAGACGCCGGTGCTGATGGCGGGAAAGGCGATGCTCCGGACGCGGCTCTCCTTGGCCAGGTGGAATGCGGACCGGTAGGCGTGGGCCAAGAGTTCTGGCTCGCCCTGATCGCCGCCGAGCCAGCGGGGGCCGACCGCGTGGATGACGAGCCGCGCGGGGAGGTTGAAGCCGGGCGTGACACGCGCCTCACCGGCGGGGCAGGGGGCGAGCAGAGCGCAGGCCTCGGCGAGTTCCGGGCCGGCCGCACGGTGGATGGCGCCGCAGACCCCGCCGCCCGGCGCGAGCTGGTCGTTGGCGGCGTTGACGATGGCGTCCACATCGAGGGTGGTGATGTCGGCGAAGACCGCGCGGAGCGAGACGCTCATCGGCTGGCACCGCGCACGCGCCGAATTTCCTCAAGCGTGTCGATGTCGACTGCGTCCTGCATGCGGCCAGTACGCTTCGAGGCGATGAGATGTTCGATGGACATCGTCGGAATCTCCACGCCTTCGAGTGTGAAACGCGTCGCGGCGGCATGCGCGTCGCGGAAGTGCACCGTCCAGGCCACCGTGAAGACGTCCACTTTCGGATTGTCGCCGATGGTGGTCGCCCGACGCGAAATCAGCTCGTTGGCCAGCCAATTGCCGCCGGTCGCGATGCCAACCCGGGAGAGTGCCGCCACCACTCGGGCGCCGTTCTCGAGCATGGGCTCGATCAGGAGGTCGATGTCGCGGGTGGCGCGCGAGCTCCCCCATAACTGCAGGGCCCGCCCGCCCGCCAGCACGTACCGGGCCCCCTCCTCGTTCAGCGCCGAGCAGACCGTTGCGAGAACCGTCCGACGGGGGGTCACCGGATGATCCCTTCGTACTTCTTCCAGTTGATGTAGTCCTCATACTGATTGAACAGGGTCAGCCGAACCCCTCGGCACGGGGGCCTGAGCTCCCTATCGAGAAGGTTAGCCTCCTCCGCTGCTCGCACCCTTGCATCAAGCGTCATTCTCATATCGGAGTGGAGCTGTTCGTGTCGGCTCGATTCCGGCGGCGATACCCATTCCGGCGCCGGGCCCACCGGGGAATCGGCCTCGGCTTGCCAGCGCCGCACAGCCTCCCCTATCACCCAACTCCTGGAGCGATCCAACTGGGTCGCCAGCTGATCCGCCAGCTTCAGGACGTCGGCGGGGATGGTGATGGAGATCCTGGCGATGGGAGGTTTCTTTGGCATACTCGGTAATATCTGATATTACTGCCTGTCACGCAAGCCTCGTTGCTCTTGCCCGGGGGCTCACGCGAAGACGCGAAGACGCGAAAACAGCGAGAAACAACAACAATTTGATACAAATTAGGCCAAAATGGGCTAATCGGTGCCAATTTATCACAAATTCCCTCATTTCCTGCCTTCCGGCTTTGTTCCGCGCTTCCGTCGTAGCTGTTTCCTGATCGGTCCATCCGTCGTGGCCGTAGCCGGGGAGTTGTCCGCCTCCCGGTGGTCTGGCATCTTCCGACCACCCTCGGCTCTCCATCTCCTCGGCGGCGGCAATGACCCTACCCACCCAACACCTCCTCTCCGTCTGGAACCCTTCCTATGCCTCCAACGCCATGGAAGCGCACCTCGGCGTGCTCATGGCGCGCCTCCAGGCGTGGCGGGAAAAGAAGGCCGAAGACGACGATGTCTATGTGTGGTGGGGGAAGATCCGTTCCGAGAACCGGCAGCAGGGGATGGCGCGCGCCGGGGAACTGACCGCGATGGGCAAGTCGCTCGAGGGCGACGGCGAACACGAGCTGCAACTCTATCTCACCGACTACCGCTCCCTCTATGTGGCGGAGGTCGAGGAAATCTCGAGCGAGGATGTGGCCAGGTCAGACGCGGGGCATGTGCCGGCATACTACCAGGAACCAGATGTCTACTGCGACTGCTGGTTCAAGCTCCGCGACATCCGCCGCCTGGTGCTCGACGACACCATCGCCGTCATCCATGAGCTGCGCGAGCTCCGGAACGTGCACTATCACGACCGGCCGGTGTCGCTCTACGGCGGCATGGTGGACTTGCCGCTCGTCGTCACCCGTCCCGATGGTCAGCGCTTCTTCGACGATGCGGCCTACGCACCACTGGAGGACGGGCAGTACTGGGTGGAGTTCGATGTGGAGTCGGGTGGCACGGGACTGATGCAGCGGGAACTGCGCGAGAACCTCTTCGGCGACGCCGCGTGGCAGGCGCTCGATCCGGTCACCCGGACCTTCGTGGCCACCGCCGAAAAGGTCTTTCGGGACCATCGGGGCGACGACGCATTCGA
The DNA here is from genome assembly GCA_963810185.1 of uncultured Gemmatimonadales bacterium. Classification (GTDB taxonomy): domain Bacteria; phylum Gemmatimonadota; class Gemmatimonadetes; order Gemmatimonadales; family GWC2-71-9; genus SPDF01. Next base: position 1,046 of record CAWEMJ010000010.1, on the reverse strand, counting down.
CTTTCAGGCGGTGCTGGGGCCGCTGGCCAAGGCGGTGGAGGTGCAGGTAAACGGCGTATTACGGGCCGCACTTCGGAAAGCCCCTGATGGTGTGCGGATGGCGAACATCGATGGCGCGAGCGTGGACCTCGCCAGACACGGGAGTCTCTCGCTCGGACAGCTGGCGCGAGCCATCGGTGGCGATCGGGAGCGAGTCGAGTACCTGAGCGCTCGACTCGAAAACGGCAATTGGTTCAGTGGGCAGCTGCCCTTGGTCGTGGGCGACCTGGCGAAAGCGCGGAACCCGGGTTCGCACGCGGCGCGGGTGGCGCGAGAGGTCGCGCAGCGCTGGCGGGCCCAGCTCCTGGGGGTGGGGTGTCAGGGGGTGCTGGTCGAACTCGGACGGTGCCGAATCAAGACTTCCTAGCTGATTGGATTTGATAGAGCGCGTCCCACACGTCGTGATAGACGTGGGCACGTTCCGCACCCTGCCGCTTCCCCACCGCCGTCTTGAAGTTGTCGTAATCAATCGCCTCGACCTGCGACTGTACCGCACGCGACACCGCCGCCCTCGGCGCCTGGGCCCGGAAGCGGTAGTCGGCGTCGGTGTCTTCCTTCACATCCCCCAGTTCCGGCAGGCCTGCGGCGCGAAGCGACTCGAGGTCGGCCTTCGCCCGGGCCCGGACGGTGAGGGTTCCGTCCTTCTTGTCCCAGGGTTTCTCGACGATGCTGTAGAAGCCGGTGGTGGTGACCAGCCACATGGGGACTCCGGGGACGGGGAAGGGGGGATCACGCGAAGGCGTGAAGACGCGACAATGACCACAAACTGAAGCAAATCAGTCATTTTCAAGAGAAAATGACCACAAATAGTCGATTTATTGCCAATATTCTACAATTCTGACCTTCCGGCTCCCTTCGGAGTTCCCTCGTTCCTGGACCGACGCGGCAAACCATGAACGATGGAATAGAGGAAAACAGCAGAAAATGAGGCAATAATATGCCAAATTCAACAGAAATTGATCAAATGTCCAAGAAAATGGCCAAGAACCCCTAAAACCCCACTTCGA
>CAWEMJ010000009.1:0-165866 GCA_963810185.1 uncultured Gemmatimonadales bacterium | reverse complement strand
CGCGCCGTCCTGAGTTAGAACCTACGGCGCGGCGGCTGCCAGCACCAGCGCGCCCTCGACAGCTGCATGCGCTGGTTCGGCAGCCTTGCAAAAGTAGCACACATATGCTACTTTGGAGGTACGCCAACTGGGAGGGTCCGTGGTTCGCAAACTGACGCTGCGGCAGGTGGGAGGATCGATTGGGGCCACGTTGCCGAAAGACATGACCGAACGCCTCCACCTGGAAGTCGGCGACCGCGTGCTTGCGGTCGAGACGCCGGAGGGGATTCTGCTGACCCCTTTTGATCCCGATGTGGAGGAGGGGCTCGCCCTGGCCGCCAAGACGGCGAAGAAGTACCGGAACGCCCTGCGCGAGTTGGCCAAGTAGGGCATGGCCGCCGAGCCTCGATGGCTGCCCCGCGTCGTCCTTGACGCCGTGCACCTGGACCAGTTGCGGGCGCACGGCGGATTGGCCGGCGTCCGCGATGAGAATGCGCTCGAATCATCCTTGGCCCGAGCACCGCAGAAATGGCACTACAACCCCAAGGTCCGGTTTCCCGAGCTGGTGGCGGCCTACGGGTTCGGCCTTGCCACCAATCATCCCTACAACGACGGCAATAAGCGTGTGGCGTTTCTAGCCATGGCGATTTTTGCGGGGCTAAACGGTCGGGAGTTGGTGGCGACGGATGCGGAAGTCGTGACGGTGATGGTCGGGTTGGCTGCGGGCAAGATCACGGAAGCCGAATTGGCGGAGTGGCTTGGGAGCCACTTGGTGGCGGGATAGCCGGAGGGAGCAAGGCTGCCTAACGATCTGCACATCAGCGGCGAGGGCGCTGCGCGGCAGCCGCCGCGCGCCCTCCCCCCAGTATCAGGCGCGGCGGCTGCCGCCGCAAGAGCGCGCCCTCGTCAGCTGCATGCGCTGGTTAGGCAGCGGTCTCGACGAAGCGGGCTAGCGCTCCCCTCATCTCTTCGATCCGCTCCGTCGCAGCTGGCCCTGGCCTGAGAAACTGAAGCGGTGCTCGTGGTGAGGTTGGTTCCAATGGGCGCCACGAGCCGGGGGTGGGGTATTGGTCGGGGGCGCCGGTTTGAACGACCGTAAGCCCAAGAAACCGGTCCTTGCCGTCCCAGTCGAGCCGGATGCGGCTCGTCCGACGTCGATAGACGGCGGAGGCGCTTCCGAATGCTTCGGGTGAGTGTTCTTCGTGGAACAGCGAGTAGCCGGCGCGGCTCAGGACCGGCTCGAAGGCCTCGCGCGCTTCGATATAAACAGGGTCGAGTGAGCGATCCATATTCCCCACGGATTGTGCTCCGCTGCCTAACGAATGGCGCATCAGCTGCGAGGGCGCTCGCGGCAGCCGCAGCGTATCCTCGTAGTCAGCATAAAGCGCGGCGGCTGCCGCAGATAGAGCGCGCCCTCGCCAGCTGCATGCGCTGGTTAGACCGCGGCGGCAGGACTTTGCCATGTGTCGTAGATGGCGATATCATCTCGAGCGAGTTGATCTGCACATTCCTCGTCAGTGAGCCAGAGCCGTTCACCAAGGCGAACTTTATGAAAGTGCAAGATTGGATCGTCGAGCTTTGTGACATAGACACGGAAGCGTTCGCCAGGGAAGTCTCTTTGGAGCTTGGCGAACCACATGTGGCCGATGCTTTTGGCCAACTCCCAGGCTGCGGCGAACTCTGGGTGAGCCGGATCGGGCCTGTCGGAATCCGCACCGTCGTCATGAACCAACGGTATAGAGTGCGCGAATAGATCGAATAGATGCGTGTGATTGAAGAAGCGCTCAAAGTCAGTTAAGCTCTCGAACTTCTCGGGCCCGGAAGTGACAGTTGTGCCGGCCAAGAGGACAGCTCCCTGCCGTTCTTCGAAGCGAGGCCATAACAGGTTGGCAACTCGGCTAGCCGTGCTGAGGCGAAGCATTAGGAGCCCATTTGGGGTAGCCGCGGTCTAACGAAACGCGCATCAGCTGCGAGGGCGCTGCGCGGCAGCCGCCGCGCATCCTCGCAGTCAGTATAAAGCGCGGCGGCTGCCGCAGATAGAGCGCGCCCTCGACTGCTGCATGCGCTGGTTAGACCGCACTTCCACGCGGGAGTATGCGCGAAAGCCGCGGTAAGATGATCGCTGCCTCGGCCTCATGCATGGCCAGGCCAAACCGGACAGTTTGGGCCCCGTAGTCGAAACCCAATGGCCCACCAGTGACGCCCCACATGGCTCCAGCCTGAGCCATACTGAAGGGGTTAAAGCCAGTTGCCGCACCGATGCGTAAATTGTGAACCTGGGAAACGTCGTACTCTCGAGAAGAGCCCAGCCCAAGGACCTCCCATCGCAGCGAGAGGACTCCCCGTTCCACGCGGACGACTTGTTTCCCGGCAAGCATCCAGAGAAAGAACCCGAGCGTGAAGACACCGCCGACGGTCCACCCCGCCAGCCAGACCAAGAGGAACCCAACCGGCTCCCCGCCAGTCGGTCCCAAGAGCTGTGTGATCACTGTTACCTCTCCGAACGCCCATCCGATCAACCAGATCGGGAGGAACAACATCGCAAAGATGTGGCGCGGTGCAGGAATGGAGATGACGAGTCCACCTGGAATGTCCTGAATGTTTGCAGAGCCGGAGGATGGGCGAACCAGAGCCATAAGCCCTCTAGAGGCGATGGAGTGCGGTCTAACGAAACGCGCATCAGCTGCGAGGGCGCTCGCGGCAGCCGCCGCGCGACCTCTCCAGCAGTATCAGGCGCGGCGGCTGCCGCCGCAAGAGCGCGCCCTCGCCAGCTGCATGCGCTGGTTAGGTGGCGCTGTGCTGGCGGGGCCACCGTCAGTCGTCTGCGCCACTTGCGGATCGGAGGTAGGCGAAAAGTGCCCCGATTGGAACCCCAAAGGACAGCATCCATGGCGGCCAGCCGGCGCCGATAGCAGGAGCGAAAGCTGCGCCAAGATCTCACCTGATGACCATCAGCGTAAGCGGGTGTGGCAAAGTGCACGGCAGCCCAAGCCCAGCGTCGTGGTACGGGCTCGAACGACAGCATTGCCGTTCCAATCGTCAATTGACCAATGGCAAGGATCAGCCCAACTATGCGCGAGGAGGCCAACTGGCCAAAGTAGCTGCATTGCGTGCCAGTGATCAGCCGACGCCAACTATGAGATGTCCTCACCGTCGCCATCGGGCAGCATCGTTGCAAGGGCCGACACTGCAAACTCCGAGTCCTCGCCAGCGAGTGGACGTGGCGGACTCGAGCCAGGCCGAGCATGGACCATGGTGATTTGGACGAATGGTCGCGGTCGCCATGGCTGGACGATCAGTACATGACGCGGTACTCCTGCGGTCTCGCGGTGTCCGAGCGTGGTGGCAGATCGGCAGCTCGATGAGTTCAAGGATCGAGCCGCGATGGGCGTCAGCGGAGGCCGGACGAGGACGCGAGCGCTGCGGCAATAGCAGGCGAGTGCCGAGGGGACCGGATGCGCATTGGCACCACGCTTGTGCTGCTGCCTAACGTCTATTGGACTGCGTAACAGTCTACTCGCGTGCTTTCCCAAGGTATCGCCCGCAGCCTAATCCGGAAAGACTGCGAGCCGGACGACCAGCTAACCGACCGGCCGACTTCCCGTTACTTGCCCGACTCCGCCGGCCCACCCCGAATTAGGCTGCGCGCTTCGCAGCATCTCCTCCCCCAGGCCGTAGTTAGGCTGCAGAGGCGGCGGCAATTCCGTTTTAGGCTGCAGGCAAGCGGCGGCCGGGAGTGCCTTCGTGCGGGTCGTCCGTCCCATACCCGCGGAAACATCTACGGGCGATTGACGGGAAGTCCCGAGCCGGTGTCTCGGCCATCGCCCCGTTATGCCCTCCTTCATATCCATCCCAGACCCGCTTCACCCCCGCGTCACCACCTTTCCTTCTGCATGGATCAGACCCAGGAGGGTGCAATGACAACCAGGACGAGCAGGTTGGCCAAGAAGGGCACGCGGGCCGCCAAGCGGCTCTACAAGAAGGTCGAAACGAAGGTGATGGCCATGGAGGGCCGCCGCTCGGTCGCGCGCCAAGGGCCGGACGCTCAAGCGGGTCGGGCGGCAGGTGGCGGAGACCGGCTTGCTGATCGGCGCGGTCGTCGCGCTCGAAATGGCGCTGGACCGGCTGACCAAGGTGCACGCAAAGGCCTGAGGCGGCTACTACTCCACCTCGATGCGGGCATCCACCTCCCGGCCAATCCGCCGGGCCGCCTCCAAGTGTTCCGTGATGCCGGGTCCCGCCGCCTGACCGGCTGAAATCCGGAGCAGGTCGATCCGCAGGTTCTCGAGCGCCGAGAGGGCCGTGGCCAGCTTGGCGCTCCCTGCTTTCCGTGCCGATTCCAGGTCCCGCACCAGGTCCACCCGACCCGCCGCCTCGGCCAGCGCCTTGGTCAACGCCAGGTCCTGACGCCGGAGCGCCTGTACATCTCCCTCCAACTGCCGGAGGATTCCGGGTACTGCAATCAGCTGGCGCTGCTCCGCCGCCGGCAGCGCGGCAAAGAGAGCGTCCGCCGCCCGCCCCAGCGCCACTTCCGTCGGCTCGTTGGCCGCCGGCAGCGCCCTTCCCTCCCGTCCGCCGGCCAACCGCACCATCCACCGACCCACTCGGCCGCCCCACCAGCGGTCCCACCAGCTCGGTCCCTTCTCAGTGGGCGCGGTCAGCCTCGCCGCGGCCCAACGCCCTACGCTGAGCGGAATGAAGCTGACCGCCAGGTCGGCCACGATCTGCACCAGGCTCTGCCAGTGGTTTCCGGCCGTCGAGACCCAGTACCAGGCCACGCACGATCCGGCAAACGCGGCCAGCCATCCGGCAGCCGCAGCCAGTTTCCCCGCGGGGCTGACAGGTTCCCGCTCCTCGTCTGACCCGAGGAGCGCGGCCCGGATGTCCTCGAAACCGTACCCTCGCTGAATCGCGTCCCTGATGGCGCGGAACGCAGTCACCTTCCGTACGCCGGTCAGGGCCACCATCGCGAGCCCGATCCCCCAGTTCACCAGCCCCAGGAAGACATCGACCTGGCCGAACGGATGGTAGAACCGGGTCACGAGGTTGAAGACGACCACAAACAGCATCACGCTGCCGTACCCACCGAGATCGGTGCCCAGTTCGTGCAGCTCGCGCGCGGCCCGAGCGACCGGCGCCGGCGTCGTGGCCAGCACCGGAAGCGTGCTGCCGAGCGCGGCGGCCAGTTCCTCCCCGGAGGCAAAGCGGTCCGCAGGCGACTTGGCGAGGCAGCGCTCGATAGCGTGGGCCAATGGCGCGGGAAGGTCGGGCCGGAGGCCGAGCACCGGAGGGGGAGTCTGCGTGAGATGCTTGGCCAGCACAGCGGCGGCGGAGTCGCCGTCGAAAGGCCACTGCCCGGTGGCCGCGAGGTAGGCCGCCACGCCCAGCGAATAGAGATCGCTCCGGCCGTCCACCGGCTCTCCCGCCGCCTGCTCCGGGCTCACCGCGCGCGCGGTGCCGACCACCTGGCCGGCCGGCGTGTCCGCCGCGTCGCCGCTCACCTGCGCGATGCCGAAGTCGGTGACCATCGCCCTTCCGCCTTCACGCTCCAGCAGGATGTTCTCCGGCTTCACGTCGCGGTGCACCACTCCCTGCCGATGGGCGTACGCCAGCGCCCACGCCACCTCGCGGACCACCTGCGTCACCTCGGCGGCGGGGAGTCGTCCCTGGCGGCGGATGCGCTCACCGAGTGTTTCACCGGCCACGTAGCCCATCACGAAGAAGACGAGCCCGTCGGATTCCTCGACCGAATGAATGGGGACGATGTTCGGGTGGGAGAGCCGCGCTGCCGTGCGCGCCTCGCGGAGGAACCGCGCGCGCCGGTCGGCGGAAGAGGCGAGCGCCGGCGGCAGGAGCTTGATGGCCACCAGCCGGTCGAGTGCCAGGTCCCGCGCGAGGAACACGACCCCCATGCCCCCCCGGCCGAGTTCGCGCTCGACGGCGTACCGGCCGGCCACCGCTTCCTGCAGCGCGAGCAGTTCGGAGGCTGGGGGCATCGAACTCAGTACGCCTCAGGCACCGGCGTGGCCAGCAGCTCCCGCGCGCGGCTCTTCCGGCCCTTCTTGCGCTTCGGGAGCACGACCTTCTCCCGCTTGGGCGCCTTGTAGGGGATCTGGCTCAGGAGGTGACTGATGATGTTGAGCCGGGCCCGCCGCTTGTCGTCCGACTGCGCGATGTGCCACGGCGCCCACGCCGTGTGCGAGGCGGCGAACATGTCGTCCCGCGCCTCGGTGTAGTCGTCCCAGCGGTTGTAGGACTTGAGGTCCATCGGCGTCAGCTTCCAGGTCTTCCGGCCGTCGGTGATGCGGTCGGTCAGGCGCCGGGTCTGCTCCTCCTGGCTCACCTCGAGCCAGTACTTGATGACGATGATCCCCGACTCGACCATCGACTTTTCCACGCCGGGGACCGCCTCGAGAAACCGCTCGGTCTCATTCTTGGTGCAGAATCCCATCACCCGCTCCACGCCAGCCCGGTTGTACCAGCTGCGGTCGAAGATCACGACTTCCTTGGCCGCCGGGAAATGCCGGATGTAGCGCTGGACGTACATCTGGGACTTCTCTCGCTCGGTCGGCGCCTGCAGCGCCACCACGCGAAAGGTCCGCGGACTCACCCGCTCGGTGATGGCCTTGATGACGCCGCCCTTCCCGGCGCCGTCACGCCCCTCGAACACCACGCAGATCTTGAGGTCCTTGTGGCGGACCCAGTCCTGGAGCTTCACGAGCTCGACGTGCAGCTTCTTGAGCTCCTTCTCGTAGTCCTTGCGGGACATCTCTTCCTGGACCTCGCCCTTCTGTTTCCGACCCATGTCTGGCTCCGCAGGTGAACTGAATGCACGAAAGCACGAAAGCACGAAACCACGAAACGACAAGCAATCGGTAAACTAGAACAAACCACGTTTGGGCAGCAGAGTAGTCAGCCGGTTCTTTCGTGTTTTCGTGGTTTCGTGCTTTCGTGGGTGCTCTTCCTGCGCCATATTGCCACCCATGGCCCTGATCACTCTGCTCACCGACTTCGGCACCGCCGACCCCTACGTGGGCGAGATGCGCGGCGTCCTCTACACTCGCGCGCCCGGTGTCACGCTCGCCGACATGAGTCACGGCATTCCGCCGGGTGACGTGCGCGCCGCCGCGTATCTCTTCGGCCGGACCTGGCATCGCTTCCCCGGCGGGACCATTCACCTCGTGGTGGTGGATCCCGGCGTCGGCACCGGCCGGGCCGCCCTCGCCTTCGGCGCAGCCGGGCATTGGTTCGTCGGCCCCGACAACGGGGTCTTCACCTCGGCGCTCGACCAGGCGGACACACCGGTGATCGCCATTCCGGCTCCGCCCGACGCCGCACCCACCTTCCACGGCCGCGATCTCTTCTCCCCTGCCGCCGCCGCCCTTGCCCTCGGCGCGCCCCTCTCCGCGCTCGGCGAGCCGCTGCCCACCCTGCCGGTGCGGCTCACCCTCCCCGCCCCCTTCTACGAGGGCAAGACGGTGGTCGGTGAAGTCATCTCGGTGGACCGCTTCGGCAATCTTGTCACCAATCTGACTCCCGCGGAAGTCCCACCATACGCGGTACTCGAGGTGGAAGACGCCGAGGTGGGTCCGCTCCGCCGCACCTTCAGTGACGTCGAAAGCGGGCAGCTCGTGGCCTATCTCGGTTCCGGCGGTCAGGTGGAGATTGCCGTGCGTGACGGCTCCGCGGCGCGCCGGATCGGGCTCGGCGTCGGCGGGAGGGTGCGGGCGCGGCTGGGCTGAGCGCCGCTACTCCACCCACTCGATGGTCACCCCGCCGAGCGAGGTGGAGAGCGTCACGACCAGGTGGCGGGCGGCGGTGGCATTGTTGGTCGAGACGTATCGGTTGCCCTGCCGCGTAAACCCGGCTGGCTGGAAGGTGGCCAGGAACTGTTCGGTGGTAATGGTCACGCCGATGGAGCGCGGAATCCGGAGCGTGAGGCCGCCCACCGCCACGGTGGCCTCCAGCTCGGCGTCGCCGCTCCACGCCCCCGCGTAGTCCAGCAGGACACTCCCCATCCCGCCCTCGAACGTCACCCGGTCACACTGGCTGTTCCCGAGCCCGAGCACCGACAGCTCCGCGACGCCCGCGCGAAACGCCGCGGTGGTGCAGCGCATCGCGTTTCGCTTCGAGAATCGCACCTCGGTCTGGCTGGCGCCCGTCTCGACCACCAGCGAGGACAGTCGAAGCCCCCCGAGGTCGACGACGGACTTGGCGGCACCGATCGCCATGGACAAGTCGAGGTCCGCCTGCGGCGAGAACTGGATCTTCGCGACCTGGTTTTGGGTGCTTCCCGCGACGCCCATTTCGCCCTGCTTGCGGCTGGTGAGCCCGAGCGTGACGGCGTGCTTCCCTTCATCCCATTGGCTGACCGGCTGGAAGCGCTCCCCGTCATAGGCCAGCTGCATGGCGTAGAGAGACGCCGATGGGCCGGCGCCGACGTGGAGCGTGCCGCCGGCAAACTCGATGGTCGCCGTCAGCCGCACTTCCCCGTGGAATTGCCGCGTGGTGCTGTAGCTCTTGAGCGATTGGGCCCCGAGCCCGCCGGGTCCGGCGGCGGCGCCGAGCAGCACGAGCCCGGACAGCGACAGGGCGCGCATGATCACCGGACTGGGGGCGGTGTCTTGTGCTGGCCGGGCCGCCGGGCGGCGGGCACGCCGAATTGCGGCGTGGCCCAGAGGTACTCGTCAGTGAGGGTTTCGGGGGCAATGAACCGGCCCGCAAAGTGGCCCGCGAGCCCCAGCCTGCTCAGCAGCGCCGCGCCCAGGCCTACCGTCAGCAGGAACCAGGTGACGACCGCCGCCGCGCCGAACGCGATCCACCCGAGCACCGGCACCCATCCGAACGCCGCCCAGCCACTCCAGAGGATGATCATCCCCGCCAGGCCGGTCACGACGTAGCGATAGCTGTTGGGCGAGCCGAGGACACCGCGCGCCAACTGCCGGCGGGTGTACTTCTCGCCGAGGGCATGGGTGACGCCGAGGAACCCCGCCAGCACCGCGACCAGCACGAGCAGGACCGCGGCGATGACGGCAAAAGGAACGAGCAGAATGCCGACCACGCTCAGGATGAGCCCGACGATGAGCACGCCGAACGTGGGGACCACCAGCACCTGTGCCAGCACGCCGACGGCGAAGGAACGGCCGAAGGTGTGGGAAACAGTGTCAGAGATGATTTCGAGGTTGGGTTTGCCGAAGAGAACGAGTCCGAAGCCGATGCCGAGGAGCGTCAGGAAGACGCCGGCGAGGCCCGCCACGTTTCGGAGCGCCAGCACGAGCGGGGCGGTGGATGCGGGCGGTGTCTCGGCGAGGCCGGCCGCGGCGAGCGTGCCGAGGGTGATCATGTCGCCGGTGACCTGCCCGCCGGCCTGGCGTACCTGGCCGCCGTAGGCCAGCACGCTCCCGGACACATACGAGCCGGGGTGCAGCGTGATATCACCTTCCACCGTCACGAGGTTGCCCGACAGGCGCCCGTAGAGGTCGGCGTTTCCGTTGAGGATGAGGACGTCGCCCTGCAACGACTCGCCGGACCCGATCGAGAAGTTGCCGATGCGCGCCATCCCGCCGGGAACGGTGAGGGCGAAACCGGGTGACTTCGACTCGCGGAGGGCGCGTGCGAGCGCCGGCTCGAGCCGGGTGGGTGCGGAGAGGTCGCGGAGCGGGATGGTGAGTCCGCCCTCGGGGGCGGGCGGGACGGCTTGCGGGACGGGGTGGGCCGCCTGGATGCGACGTGGGCCAGCGTTGAGCGCCGGCGCCCCGAACAGGAACAACAGCCCTGCCCCGAGGAGGAGTCGGCTAGCCCTGCACATGAGCCACCCGCGGCGTCGGCAGGGCCATCAGGCGCCGGAGCACCAGGACGCCGCCTGCATAGGCGACGGTGGTGGCGCCGAACACGAGGCCGAGACGGGCGGGCGACTCGAACAGCCCGCGGACCCAGGGGTACCATGGCTGTGCGAGGAGGGTGGTTCCGAAGGAACGGACCGCCGCCACGCCCAACCCGCTGATTCCGCTGCCCGCGCCCTGGAGGAACTGGGAGAGGGTGTCCGGATTGGCGAGGCTCCACCCCACGCTCGCTGCCATCGGCAGGAGCAGGCCGGCGGCGAGTGCGGCCGCGATGGCCATCGGACGGGCCCGGCGCCGGACCTCGACCCGCGCCATGACCCGGTCGCCGAAACCGGCGGCAGGGCTGAACAGCGGGAGGGTACCGAGCAGGTGGGCCAGCGCGCGGTCGGCATCGGCCAGGCGCCGGCAGTCGGCGCAGCCGTGCAGGTGGAACTCGCGGTTCCGCGCGAGCGACCCTGCGAGCCAGTCGTCGAGCTCGTCCGGTGTGAGGTGGGTGGCAATGAGGTCCGTCATGTCGCCCCTCCTACGGGCCCGCCGGGCCCGGGGTTTCACTGCCGCAAGTGCGACAGGGCCTGTCTGAGTTCACTGCGCGCGCGGTGGATATAGGTCTTCACGGTGCCTAACGGGAGATCGAGCATCGTGGCGATTTCTTCATACGGCCGCCCCTCGACGTGCCGAAGCAGGATGCAGGAGCGATACTCCGGCCGGAGCGTGGCAATAGCCCGCTCGATCTCGCCGCCGAGTTCCTTGGCCTCGAGTTCCTCGAGGGCGGTTTCCTGGCGGTCCCCGAGCTGGAGCGCGCTGGCCTGGATCGCCTCGGGGGTCAGGGCGTGCGGGGAGCCGTCGAGGGAGAGGGTGTCCAGCTCCCGGCGCCGCAGGTGGTCGATCGAGACGTTGTTGGCGATCTTGAAGATCCAGCTGGAGAACTTGTACTCGGGGCGATACGACTCGATCGCGTTGAGCGCCTTGACGAAGGTCTCCTGGGAGAGATCCTCCGCCTGCTCGCGATTGCGGACCATGCGGTAGATGAGGGAGAAGATCGGACGTTCATATCGGCGCACCAATTCGCGGTACGCCGCCTGTCGCCCGTCTCGCGCTTGGAGCACCACGTCCTGATCGGACATGGTGGCCAGGTCGAGGCCGGGCTTAGCCACGGGCTTCCCTCCGCCTTGCGGTGGGCTTTCCGTGAAGGGTAGATTGGCCGCCTATGTTAGCCACGGACAGGAAGTTACCAGTATCGGGCGGCGCGGAAAAGCGCTCCTATGTGCGCGGGATGTTTCACGCCATCGCACCGAGCTACGATTTCCTGAACCACCTGCTGAGCCTGAATCTCGACAAGCGGTGGCGTCGCAAGGCGGTCGAGCGTCTCAATTGGGAACGGGTACCAGATGGACGGTATCTCGATCTCTGCGCCGGCACCCTCGACTTGGCCGCCACGCTCGCACGGCGGCCCGGATTCACCGGCATCGTCGTCGGGTCCGATTTCGTGCCCCGCATGCTCCAGCTCGGGCAGGGAAAGGCGGACCGGATCGTCAGCGTCACCGCCGACGCACTCGAGCTCCCGCACCCCGACGCCACCTTTGATGGCGCCACCGTCGGCTTCGGTGTGCGGAACCTGATGGACCTCGACGCCGGGCTCCGCGAGGCGGCGCGCGTGCTCAAGCCGGGCGCCCGATTTGTCATCCTCGAGATGAGCATTCCCCCGGGACAGCCGCTCCGCGGCCTCTTCCTCTTCTATTTCCGGCATGTCCTGCCGAATATCGGCCGCCTCGTGTCCCGCCATTCGAATGCGTACACCTGGCTGCCCGAGTCGGTGCTCGCCTTTCCGGAGCCGCACGCGCTCGGCGAGCGGATGGCGCGCGCCGGCTTCCGCGACGTGCACTGGTCGCTGCTCTTCGGCGGCATCTGCGCGCTCCACGTCGGAACCCGCGCGTGAGCGAAGGCCAGACCCTCGCCGGGGAATCGCTCCTCGTCCGCTACGTCAACTTCGTCAAGTTGCCGCACACCCTCTTCGCGCTGCCGTTCGCCCTGCTCGGCGTCCTCGCGGCGTCGCTGCAGTTCCCGGTCACCTGGCGCACGGTGGGGCTGGTGGTCGTGTCGTTCACCGCCGCGCGCTGGGTGGCAATGGGCTTCAATCGGATCGCCGACCGGGAATTCGACGCGCGGAACCCGCGCACCAGTGGCCGCGAACTCCCCCGCGGAGCCATCTCGGTCCCGCAGGCGTGGGGGTCGGTGGTGGTGGCGGCCGCGCTCTTCGTCTGGGCCGCCTGGTCCCTCAACCCGCTCTGCTTCCTGCTGAGCCCGCTCGCGCTGGTGTGGGTCATGGCCTACAGTCTCTCGAAGCGGTTCACCTGGTGGCCGCATCTCTGGCTCGGCATGAGCCTCGCCATCGCGCCGGTCGGCGGGTGGATTGCGGTGACCGGGGCGTGGAGTGAGCCCAGCTGGCTGCTCGCGGCCATCACCATTGCCGTGGCCACGTGGGTCGCGGGGTTCGACATCTTCTACGCGCTCCCCGACGCCGCGTTCGACCAGGCCAGCGGCCTCCGGAGCGCCGTCGTCCGGCTGGGCGAGGCGCGCGCCATCCTGCTGGCCAAGCTGCTCCACGGGACGACGATCCCGGCGCTGGCCCTCTTCGGCTGGGGCGCCGGCTTCGGCGGGTGGTACTATGCGGGGGTCGCCGCGGCCGCGCTGATCCTCGCCTACGAGCATCAGCTGGTCCGGCCCGGCGATCTCTCGCGCCTGGATGCGGCGTTCTTCCGGATGAACGCGGTGATGTCGGTGACCGTGTTCGGCTTTGCCCTCCTCGACCGGCTCACGTGAGCGTCGTGTGACCGCTCCTCGATTCGATAGCCTGCGGGACTTCGTGCATCACCTCGAGGCACGCGGCGAGTTGCTGCGCGTCACCGCCGAAGTGGACCCGAAATTCGAGGTGGCGGAGATCGTCCAACGGGTCATCCGGCAGGACGGACCGGCGCTGCTCTTCGAACGGGTCAAGGGCGCCGATTTTCCGCTGGCCATGAACCTGTACGGGTCCGCGCGGCGGATGGAGCTGGCCATCGGCCGGCCGCCGGAGGAAGTCGGACGCGAGTTGATCGAGACTTTCCAGCGACTCAACCCGCCTTCGCTGGGCAAGTTCTGGGAACTGCGCGCCACCCTGCTGAAGGCGCGGTTCATGCGCCCGCGGATGGTGCGGCACGCGCCGGTGCAGGAAGTGGTGGAGGCGCCGCGGCTCGATCGGCTCCCCAACCTCTGGAGCTGGCCGAGGGACGGAGGGCCGTTCATCACCTTCGGGCCGACCATCACGCACAACCCGGCGAGCGGCATCCGGAATTTCGGGCTCTATCGCCTGCAGGTGTTCGACGAAAAGACGACCGGGATGCACTGGCAGAGCATGAAGGGGGGCCGGGGGCACCATCACGAGGCGGAGCGGCGCGGGGAATCGCTGGAGGCGGCCGTCGTACTGGGTGGCGACCCGATGACGATGCTCTCCGCGATCCTCCCGCTGCCGGAAGACTTCGACGAGCTGGGCCTGGCGGGGTTCCTCCGCGGACGCGCCACGGAGCTGGTGCGGGGCCGGAGCATCTCGCTGCCGGTGCCGGCCAACGCCGATTTCATCCTGGAAGGCGTGGTCCCCGCGGGCGAACGCCGGATGGAGGGCCCCTTCGGAGACCATTACGGGCACTACTCCGAGGCCTCGCTCTTCCCGGTGTTTCATGTGAAGACCGTGACCCGGAGGAAGAACGCCATCTATCCGGGCGCGGTGGTCGGCAAGCCGCCGCAGGAGGACAAGTGGATCGGCCGCGCCGCCGGGGAGATGATCGGCCCGCTCATCCGGGTGGTGAATCCGAACATCGTGGACCTCTTTGCCAGCGACGACGCGGTGTTCCACAACCTGCTCACGGTGTCGGTCAAGGTGCGCCATCCGCTGGAGTCGTTCAAGACGGCGCTGAACCTCCTCGGCACCGGCCAGCTCGCGCTCACCAAGTGCGTGGTGCTGGTGCGGGACGACGTGCCGGTGCGGCAGTTCGGCCGGACGCTGCGGGAACTCTGGCACCGCTTCGATCCGCGCGACCGCATGCTGCTGCTGCCCATCGCGCCGCTCGATACGCTGGACTACACCTCGTTCGAAATGCACGTCGGCAGCAAGCTGGTGCTCGATGCGACCGGGGAGGTGGTGACGCCCGAACCGCCGCCGACCGCGATCGAGGATCCCTCGGCGTTCGACCGGCGCATCGGCGCCCACCGTGTGCTCGACGGCGGGTTCGTGGTGGTGCAGGTCAAGAGCGAGCCTCGCGCCGTGCTCGAACGACTGCTCCGCTGGGAGGGGCTCGGTCCGGTCAAGTTCGTGGCCGCCGTCAGCGACGACGTGGATTTGAGCGACGAGGGCAACATCGTCTGGGGCATCTTCACCCGGTTCGATCCCGCGCGGGACATGCTCTTCGAGCGCCAGGAGTTCATCGGGGCCAAGCCGGTGTACGGCGGGCGGATTGCCATCGACGCCACCTGGAAGCCGGGCTATCCGCCGCCGGTCACGATGCCGGAGGACACCATCCGGCTCGTGGACCGGCGCTGGGGCGAGTATTTCGGGGATCGGCTGGAGCGACGGGAGCGGGGGACGTGGTAGGTTAGCTTGATCACCGGTTGGGGATGGACCAATCCTTCGCCGGCGATCAGGGCGGGTTTCCCGCGGTTCCCCCTCTCCACTTGCTGGAGAGGGGGACGGGGGTGAGGTCGGCAGGTGGCACTGAGGACTGAGAACGGAGGATCGTATGAGGGACCGTCAGAGCTTGATTCCGGCGCCGAAGCAGCCGGGGATTCCGAAGAAGGGCATTCCGGCCGGCCCGAAGAAATCGCCGCCGCCGCCAAAGGCCCCGCCGCACCCGGTGCGCACCCCGACGGGGAACCAGAGGGGTCGGTGAGCCAGCTCCCGATCGTGATGGCCATTTCCGGCGCATCGGGCGCGCCGTATGCCGTGCGCCTGCTCGAGGTGCTGGCCACCGAGCGCGTGCCGGTGTGGCTCATCGTGACCAGTCATGGGCAGCGACTCCTCCAGGCGGAGTGTGGCATCGGCACCCTCGAGGAACTGCGGGCTGCCGCCGGCGGGGACTGGACCAGCGTCACGGTCTATCCTGATACGGATCGCGGCGCCAAGCCGGCCTCGGGGTCCGCCAAGTGGGCCGGGATGGTCATCTGTCCCTGTTCGATGGGGACGGTCTCGGCGATTGCGCAGGGGTCGAGCCGGTCGCTGGTGGAGCGCGCGGCGGACGTGGCGCTCAAGGAGCGGCGGAAGCTGATCGTGGTCCCGCGCGAAACGCCGCTCTCGCTGGTGCACCTGCGCAACTTGACGGCGCTGACGGAGGCGGGCGGCATCGTGATTCCCGCGGCGCCTGGGTTCTACCATCGGCCCACGAAGGTCAGCGAGTTGGTGGACTTCATCGTGCAGCGGGTGCTGGATCAGCTGGGGCTGGACATCGACATCGCGCCGCGCTGGGGTGGCGACGGCTCTGAGTAGGGTCGGGAAACAACACTGAATTCACGAAACCACGAAAACACGAAAACACGAAGATACGAAGACACGAAAACACGAAAACACGAAGGAACTGCATCGTTGATTTCGTGCTTTCGAGATTTCGTGCTTTCGTGGGTTCTTTTCTGCTATTGGGGGATGCGATGCGGCTTGGAATTATCTCGGATACCCACGGACTGCTCCGCCCGGAGGTCTTCGAGGTCTTCCGCGAGGTGGACCACATCCTCCACGCCGGCGACATCGGCCCGCTCGACATCCTCACGGAGTTGGAGGCCATCGCGCCGGTGACGGCGGTCTACGGCAACACCGACGGCTGGGACCTGAAGGGGCGCCTGCCCCAGGTGGCGGAGCTCGAACTCGAAGGGATCCGGATCGTGGTCACCCACGGCAATCAGTTCGGCAGCCCGACGCCCGAGGCGCTCAACGCCGCGTATCCCGATGCCGATGTGCTGATCTTCGGGCACACGCACCGTCCGCTGCTCGCCACGGTCGATGTGACGGTCACCGCCATGAACCCCGGCGGGGCGGGCGCCCGTCGATTCGACCTGCCGCCGTCGGTGGGGATCATGGAATTGGAGGCGGGCCTCCCGCCGCGAGCGCGCCTGGTGCCTCTGCTCGCGGCGGGAGACGCCTAGCCGCTACTGGACGGGGTCGATCGGCGGCGCCTGGCTGGCGGGATTGATGCCGATGCCCCAGATCTCGCCGTTGACGATGACCCAGCGGATCATGAACGGCTCGGGCGCCATCGAGAAGTCCGCGGTACGCCAGTACTGGGGATTGCCCTTCCGCATCACGACCTTCTCGTCCACCACCTTCGTCTCCTCGCCCACCTGCGCGGTGAACTGGTCGAAGCCTTCGGCCATGGCGTCCGCGCTCCCCATGTCGGTCCGCATGTCCGCGCTCATATGGGCAAAGAGGCTGTCGAACTGCGCCACGTAGAGCCACTGGGTGTACTTGCGGCCCAGCTCCATCTCATCGCCCACCTTGGGGTGGACGGTCGGTGCCGGAGTGGTGGCTGTCGCGGTGGCCGAGGTGGTGGCGGAGGCGGCCGGGGCCGGCGTCTGGGCACACAGGGCGGTCGGTGCCGCAAAGAGGACGGCTGTCAGGACGGCGTGACGGACGGACATGAGAACCTCAGTGTGGGTTGAGTGACCGGCCCACTACGGAGGATACATGAATTGGTTTCAGGGTGGAACGGTTATTCCTGGGCGATGCGCAACGGCCGGGAGGATGACGCGGTGGTGCCGTTGGCGTTCCTGATCTGCACCTCGAGGACATAGTCGCCCGGAGTCAGCGATTCGAGGTTGAGGGTGCGGTTGCTCCGCGTCGGTGTTCCGGTGCTCTTCTCCTCGAAGCCCAGCGTGATGCCGGGCCCCTTCCCCTCGCCGCCCCGTCGGACGGTGACTTCCGCATGATATTGCTGGCCCTCCGGAATCCCGTATGCCTCGTAGTACAGCCCCACCGGGACTCGTGCACGGTAGCCGTGACGTGGTGTCACCCATGCCGTGTCGCCGTTCCCGATGGGCCAGGCGGCGGCCCAGCCGCTCACGCCGATGGCGAGGTCGCTCACCGCCAGCGTTTCCGAATCGTGGACCGGGATGGTGATGCGCTGGGAGGCAAGGAGCGCCCCGACCGAATCGCCCGATTGGACCGCTGCCTGCCACCTCCAGGTGCCGGCAGGCAGGGTGGTCTCGAACCGGCGGAAGATGGTGTACGTGGAGTCCGCACTCGACCGAGGGGGGGGCGGCGCGTAGACGACGGTGGAGTCGAACTCGACGATGGCGCCCCCGCCGGGGTCGAACACCCCAAAGCGAAGCCGGAGCGTGTCACGCCCTCCCCTTCTCACCTGGAATAACGCCACGGCGATCTGCACTCCCGAGCCCTGGGGGGCGACGCCGATGGCGAGTGGCAGGACCTGTGCCGTGACCGAGGCCGGGAAACGGAGCGGATGGGCGTCGGTGGTGGTGCTGGTCTTGATGCTCTGCCTGCTGAGCGCCGCCAGCTGCTGCAGGTAGGTTGGTCCCGTGACCTGGCTCCCGCTCAGGAGCTTTCCGTATGTCGGGGAGACGCTCTGCCGCTGGCGCATCATTTCGTAGAGGTCCGCCCCGCAGGCCGGGTCCGATCGCGATGCCCTGATCTGCGCCATCACGCCCTCCCCGTATCCGACGACGACCTCCTCCACGCTATCCACCATGGGGTCCCACCGGGGCTGAGGCCGGATGGACTCACTATTGATGTCCTGCACCGATCGCACCAGGAGGTAATCGCCGATGCTGTTCTGAGAGGCGAAGTGCAGCAGGAGTTCACCGTCGGGGCCGTGATACCCCCAGGTCTCGTTGGCGACATACCCGCATACCTGTGGCTCGACCCGCACGTCGGGCGGTCCCATCCGAACGTACACGACCCCGCGGCTGTCCAGCGTCGAGTCGCGCGTGTAGCTCTGGATGTCGTCCGGCTTCAGCATGTGCCGGACCTCGCTGAAGGCGAAGTGGTGATCGGCGTAGGCGATGCGCCGGTAGTGCTCCCGCATCCGCTCTCCCGGCGAGCGCAGTGAGATCGCGGCATGCTTGTCCCAGAACCGATGAAGAAACGCCACCCGGGTTTGGCCGCTGGTAGAGTCGAAGGCGTCCAATTCAGAGGGTGTGGCGATGAGCGACATGTCGCGACGCAGCGCCACGAGCATCGCCGGGTCATCGCTGGGCACTGCCCCCCAGTAGGAGGACTCCCCTGACACGTCTCCCTCCGCGAGGAGGGCGCGCGCCTGTTCATACTCGATGGCGGGGGTGACCTGGTCTGGGGCGATCGACTGGAGGGCCGCCGATGCCGCCGCCACGTTGCCCATGCGCCACTCGACCCGGGACAGCGCGAGGAGAAATGCGGGTGTCGCCGCGGTGGGGGGGAGTTGGCGCGCGTGGGTCACCGCGGTCGCGAGGAGGGCGGTGTCCCGCCGCTCGGTCGCGAGCCGCAGTTCGCTCTCGATGGCGGGCGTGAATCGGGGGTCGAGTCGCAGCGCGGTCGCGTACGCGTTTGCGGCCTTCTGGAACTCGCCGCCGCCCGGATGGGTGCCGAGATTGGCCGTGTTGCGCCAGGTTTGGAGGCCGAGGGCGCCATGCGCGTCGCCCAGCCCCAGCCACGGTACGGGCCAGGTGGGTTGCAGCCTGGCGGCACGCGCGAAGTCCTTCTCCGCAAGCGCGGGCTTGCCGGCCTGGAGCCTCACGAAACCGGCCCGGATACTGGCCAACGCCTCCGTCGAGTCGCGAGTCCCGACACCCTCGTACTGGACGGCCAGCGAGTTGAGGTACACCGTGTCGGTAACGCTCGTGAGCGAATCGCGGAACGCGTCGAGCGCCGCCCTGTCACCAGGGCTCTGGGCGTTTACGGCAACTGCCAGCACCGTCAACAGCCCGATGACCTGACACGGCAGGCGCACTGCTACACCTCCCACTCCGCCAGCGGCGTCGTCCGCTTGAGCGCCTCCGGGTGCATCCGGAACCAGGACATCAGCAGCAGGATCTCGTCGATGGCCTCGAGCGGCAGGGGGCCGGTGGCGGGCTCTTCCCGCGCCAATTCATCCTTCACGACCGCCCCGAAGGCGATCCGCTCGATAGGCGTCGTAGGGAAGGGGAAACAGGCGCGCACCGTCCCCCGCCGCACCAGGTAGGCCCGGTCGTCGCCGAAGACGCCAGGATCCCGATAGACAAATGAGAGCAGGTCCACCGCCGCGCGGGAGCGGGCCGTGGCTGCCAGCAGCCACTCGAGATGCTCGAACCGCTCCCGCCACCGGGCGGCGCGCTCGAAGTCCTGCGCCACCGACGCCTCCTGCATGGCGATGATGGCCCGGTCGATCGGCTGGACCGTCCTCCCCTCCAGGAACGCGGCGGCCGTGTCGATCCGCCGGCGGTAGTCCAGTTCGCTGACCAGCCCGGCGCAGGGTCCCGTGCACTGGCCCAGTTCGTGGCGGTGACAGGCCGCCTGCGTCGCCGCGGTGAAGAAGTCCCCCTGGTCCGCAAAGACGATCGGCATGCGGGCCTCGCAATCCCGGAGGCCGAGCAGGTCGTTCAGCACCCGCAGGCCCTCGGTCACCCTCGCCTGGGAGCGAAACGGGCCGTACACCCGCCCGTCCTGCCGGCCGATGGTGGCGCCCTGGTACACCTTGGGTGCCGGCGAATCGAGGATCTTCACGAACACCGCCCGCCGCGTCCGGTTCATGGCCACGTTGAAGGGGGGGCGGAACTGTCGAATCTGCTTGAGCTCGCCGAGGCAGGCCGCGAACTCGCTGTGAACGTAGTCCCAGGTGATGTCGCCGGCCGCGTGGAGGATGCGGGCCGCCTTGTCGTCCGGAAAGCTGGCGCGGAAGTACGTCATGAGCCTGGCGCGGAGCCGCTTCGCTTTCCCCACGTACAAGAGCCGCCCCGCGGGGTCCGTCATCCGGTACACCGCGGGCCGGTTCTCCGCCACCAGGCGCACCCGCTCCCGCAGGGCGCCCAGATCGGCGGAGGCCAGCGGCAGTGCGGCGAGGTGAGGCATCAGCGCTGGCAACGATGGCAGAAGACGGTGATGCGTGCATCGAGCGCGTGCGTCCCGGCGAGCGGGGTGCCGCATTGGACGCAGGGCTCGCCTTCGCGTCCGTACACCAGCAGGGAAAGCTGGAACTTCCCCTTGGCGCCGGTGCCAGTGCGGTAGTCGCGGACCGTGCTGCCGCGGCCACCGACCGCAGCCCAGAGGATGCGCAGAAGTTCCCGGTGGAGCGCCTCCCACTCGGGTCCCGACAGGCGCGCGGCCTCGCGCGAGGGATCGATCCCCGCGGCGAACAGCGCTTCGTTCGCGTAGATGTTGCCGACGCCGGCCAGGAGCTTCTGGTCCATCAGTGCCTTCTTGATCGACTGCCGGGTCCGCCCGACCTTCGCTTGCATCGCGTCGGGGGTGAACTCCTTCGCCAGCGGCTCGGGCCCGATGCCCGCGTCGTAACGGACCCAGCCCTTCGCATCGAGCCAGAGCAGCGTGCCGAGCCGCCGCACGTCACGATAGACCAGGGTTCGTCCATCATCCAGAGTGGCCCGGAGGACGGCGTACCGCGCCTCGTCCTCGTTCAGCGGCCGGTCATGGACCACGAGGGAGCCGGTCATCCCGGGCTGGACCACGAGACGGCGGGTGCCCATGACGAAGACGGCGTGCTTGGCCCGCCGGAAGAGGTCGTCCACCCGCGCGCCCGCCAGGCCGCGAAGCAGGACTGGGCGGGTGACGTCGCGCAGCACATCGGTATGGGAAAGCGTGGCGCGCACGACGGTCCGGCCCAGGACTGCGGGCCGGATGTCGCGCACAATGGTTTCGACTTCGGGGAGCTCAGGCATTCCGCGAGGTGCGTGCGTCGTCCACGCTACGGGTTTACCGTGATGGTGCCTGTCATGGTCGGGTGGATCGTGCAGTGGTAGGGATAGGTGCCGACGGTCGTGAAGGTGAAGGTGAAGGTGCCGCCGTCGGCGATGTTCCCCGAGTCGAAGGCGCCGCCATTCGCGGTGACCGTATGCGCGACGCCGTCGTTGTTGCCCCACTTCACGGACTGCTTGGTGGCGAGGCTGAAGGTCAGGTTGTTCGGGTCGTACGCGTTGGCGCCCTGGCCCGCTGCGCCTGACACGATGAAGACGTCCGGTGCCTTGGCCAGGGGTGGGCTGGTGCTGTCCTCACCGCAGGCGAGGAGTGTCAGGGAACCGAGGACAAGCAGTGCAGTGCGCATGGGGACCTCCGGAGGGAGAGAGCTGCCATCCGAACTATAAGGTGACGTCCCGCCACCGAGCACCCCCACGCCACCGCTACCGCCCCGCTGCCCCGCTGGCCCGCTGGCGGCCCGCCTCCCTCCACCCGATGTCCCGCCGCCAGACCTTGCCCTCGAAGGAAATCGCCTCCGCGCCGGCGCGGCTTCGCGCCTGGGCCTCCGCGAAGGTAGGTGCCACCGCGGTCACGTTGAGGACCCGGCCGCCCGATGCACGCAGCACGCCGTCCGCGCCCCGGCTGGTGCCGGCGTGAAAGACGGTCACTCCCACCGGGAGCAGGTCCGGGATGGATATCTCCGCCCCCTTCTCGGGGGCGTCGGGGTAGCCGCGCGCAGCCAGGACCGTGGTCACGGAGGCGCCAGGCCGCACGGGGAGCGGGCCGGCCGGTTTCCCAGCCGCCACACACAGGAGTGCATCTGTGAGCCCCCCGGCGAGCAGGGGCAGCACCACCTGCGTTTCCGGATCGCCGAAGCGGCAGTTGAACTCCACCACGAACGGCGCCCCCGACGGGTCCACCATGATCCCGGCGTAGAGGCAGCCCTGGAAGCGCGCGCCCCGGCGCTCGAGTTCTGCCAGCGCCGGGAGCATCACCTCGCGGCGAACCCGCTCGAGCAGGGCCGGTGTGGCCGGAGTGACGGGGGCGTACGCGCCCATGCCGCCGGTGTTCGGTCCGGTGTCGCCCTCTCCGAGCCGCTTGTGGTCCTGCGAGGCCGGCAGGAGCGTGACTTCCTCGGCCGTTCGTGAGCGCCGAGCACCGAGAGCTCCTCGCCCTCGAGAAAGGCCTCGATGACGACCGTCCGCCCGGCGTCGCCGAAGCGGCCTTCGCCCAGCATCGCCCGCACCGCGTCGCTGGCTTCCCGGCGGGTGGCGCACACGATGGCGCCCTTGCCGGCGGCGAGACCCGAGGCCTTCACCACGAGCGGTTCGGCGTGCGCGTCGATGTAGGCCAGGGCGGCGGCGAGGTCGGTGAAGGTGCGGCTCGCCGCGGTCGGAATGCCTGCCGCGTCCATCACGTCCTTGGAGAAGGCCTTGGAAGCCTCGAGCGCCGCCGCAGCCGCGGAGGGGCCGAATACCAGCCGGCCGCGGGCGCGCAACCGGTCGGCGAGTCCGAGCGCCAGCGGCACTTCCGGACCGATGACGGTGAGGTCGAATCCGCCGGACACCGCCGCCTCGGTCAGGCGGTCGATGTCGTCGGCGGGGATGGGGAGGAGCGTGCTGAGCGCGGCGAGGCCAGGGTTGCCGGGTGCGGCGGTGAGTTGGACGGCGGGGTCCTCGCGGTGGAGAGCCCATCCGAGGGCGTGTTCGCGGCCCCCGCCGCCGACGACCAGCACCTTCACGCGCTGGAGCCGCGCTTCTGTGCGTTGCGGAACGCCTCGGCCGCCTTGCTGGCGGTACTGCGCATGGCGTCGCCCACCTGCTGGCCGAAGTCCTTCGCTTCCTTGGAGTAGTACTCCTTGGCGTCGCGCCAATGATCGCCGAGGGGACGCTGATCCTCCGGGCTCCCGCGCCGCACGTACTCGCCGGCCAGGATGCGCTCGTAGTCGCCCGACGCGACCCACTTCTGGGTTTCCGCGGCGCGCACCGTGTGCATCGGATGGGTCACGCCGAGGGTGTGCAGCACCTTGTAGACCACGTCGAGGCCTTCGTTCGTGTTGACGTACTCGTGCGCCTGGGCCATGAAGGCGTCGAGGTTCAGGTCGGCGTTGGTGAAGAACCCGCTGCGCACGCCGCCGGCCATCTTCAGGTAGAGGCGCTGGGCCACCATCACGTCCTGGCACCCGAGCAGCCCGGCGCGGTCGGCCGAGAGCTCCGACTTCCGGGACCACTCGAGGAACGCGAGCTTGACCGGCAGGAGGGCGATGCCGGCCAGCATCGGCAGGGCGCCGAGACTGACCAGCGCCAGGATGGCGGCGATGGTGCGGTAGAGGGAATGTCCGCTCATCACGTGCCCGAGTTCGTGGGCAAGGAGAGTGCGGATCTCGTCTTCGTCGAGGATTTCAAGCGCGGCGGAATGGAGGACGATGAACGGGTCGTCGATGCCGTACGCGCCGGCGTTGAAGATCGGGGTCTGCGAGACGTACACCTCGGGGATCTTCTCCCATCCGAACGTGGTGCAGTTCTCGAGGTGCATCAGCCAGAGCCGGGGGAACTGGGCCGGCCCAACCCGGACGGCGTTGGCCTGGAAGAGCAGCCGGATGCCGCGCTCGCCGCCGAGGATGGAGAGGACCTTCTTGATGACTTCATCCACGCCCGGAATGGCGCGGAGGGCCTGCAAGGCCGCCCGGTCGGCAGGGTGTTCCCACGAGACGGGCGCGATTTCCGGAAGGGTGCGGCGGGGTCGCGGGGCGGGGAGATTCGACATGTCTGGGCCTGGTTAAGGGATTCCGGCAGTACGCCGGACGGGCGCTGCTTGTTTCAAAATGATACAGCGCCTGCCGCGGTCAAGCGCCGAGGGCCCGGTCGAGGTCGGCAATCAGGTCTTCCACCTCCTCGATGCCGCAGCTCAGGCGGACCAGCGAGTCGGTGAGTCCCATCTCCTCACGCATGGCCGGCGGGACCGAGGCGTGGGTCATGCTGGCGGGGTGCCCGATCAGGCTCTCGACCCCTCCCAGCGACTCGGCGAGCACGAAGATTCGGGTCCGCTCGACGATCCGCCGGGCCCGGGCAGCGTCCCCGACGTCGAACGAGATCATCCCGCCGAATCCGCTCATCTGTCGCTTGGCCAGTTCGTGCTGCGGGTGCGAAGGCAGCCCCGGGTAGTACACCCGCTGCACGTCCTTCCGCTCGGAGAGCCACTTCGCGACCGTCCTGCCGTTCGCGTCGTGCTGCCGCATGCGGAGGGGCAGGGTCTTGGTGCCTCGGAGGGCCAGGAAGCAGTCCATCGGCCCCGGCACTGCGCCGGCCGCGTTCTGGATGAATCCGAACTGCTCGGCAAGGTCGTCGCGACCGGTGAGGAGGAGTCCGCCCACCATGTCGCTATGGCCGTTCAGGTACTTCGTGGTGGTGTGGAGGACCACGTCGGCGCCGACTTCGAGCGGACGCTGGAAGATCGGGGTGGCGAAGGTGTTGTCGACCGCGAAGAGGTAGCCGTGGGCCTGCGTCAGGTCTCCGACCGCCCGGAGGTCGGTGAGGTGCATCATCGGGTTGGTGGGGGTCTCGCAGTAGATCATCCGTGTCTCGGGCCGAAGCGCCGCCTCGATGTTGCGGATGTCCCGGCTGTCCACGAAGCTGAACTGCAGACCGAACCGGGTGTAGACCCGCTCCATCAGCCGGTGACTGCCGCCGTACAGGTTTTCCCCGCAGACCACGTGGTCGCCGCTCTTGAGCACCTTGAGCAGCGCGTCGAGCGCCGCCAGGCCCGAGCCGAAGGCGAATCCGTGCGTGGCCGCCTTCGAGCGCCGCCACGTTCCGCTCGAGCGCCTCGCCGGGTCGGGTTCTCGGTGCGGGCGTACTCGTAGCCCTTGTGCCGGCCGATCCCCTCCTGGATGTACGTGGAGGTCTGGTAGATGGGGGTCATCACCGCGCCGGAGAGCGGTTCCGGAACCTGACCGGCGTGCACGGCCCTGGTGCCCAGTCGCGATTCGAGGTCGTGCGGGAGAATCTGTGTCATGGATCACACCGGTTGAGGTGAAGGAACCTTATGGGGGAGAAGGCGTTGCGGCAAGTCGTCGCGTTGAGAATTGCCCCGTGCGGCCCTACCTTCCACCTGTGCCGGACACCCCCGAGATCCCCGCTCCACCAGCCGTGGTCCAATGCCTGGTCGTCGATGACGACCCCCAGGTTCGTGATGCGCTCGTGCGGGTCGTGCAGTCGCAGGGGCTCACCTGCCTGTCCGCTGCCTCCGCCGACGCGGCCCTGGCGCTGCTCGCCGAGCACGGCGAGGTCGCGGTGCTGATCAGCGACATCCGGATGCCGGGGACGGACGGCGTGGCGTTGCTGGAGGAAGTGCGGCGCCGCTATCGCGACACGGCGGTCATCATGCTGAGCGCGGTGGCCGACGTGCAGATCGCCGTGGACTGCCTCAAGAAGGGGGCGCTGGACTACATCGCGAAGCCGATGGTGCTGGGCGAAGTGCAGGTACGGGTGGCCAAGGCGCTCGAGAAGCGGGAACTCACGCTGCAGAACCGGTACTACCAGCAGCATCTCGAGGACGAGGTTCGGCGCCAGCGAGCCCGGATCCAGGAGCTCTTCCTCGAGGGCGCCCAGACGCTGGCCCACGCGCTCGAGGCGAAGGACGCCTACACCCGCGGGCACTCGCAGCGAGTGCGCGACTATGCGGTCCGGACGGCCGTCCACCTCGGATTCGCCGGCGAGTTTCTCGACGACATCCGTCTCGGCGCCGAGCTGCACGACATCGGCAAGATCGGCACGCGCGAGTCCGTCCTGAACAAGCCCGGTCGCCTCACGCCGGATGAATTCCTGCACATCACCGAACACACCGTCCTCGGGGAGCGGATCCTGGCGCCGCTGGCGCATGACCGGCCCGTGGTGCTGCACATCGCCCGCTCCCACCACGAGCGGCTCGACGGCGACGGATTTCCCGACGGGCTCGGGGGCGACGCCATCCCGGTGGAGGCGCGCATCGTGGCGGTGGTGGACGCCTTCGACGCCATGACCACCAGCCGTGCCTATCGTGAGTCGCTGACGCCCACCGCGGCGTACGACGAATTGCGCCGCTGCACCGGGCTCCAGTTTGATCCGGTGGTCGTGCAGGCGTTCTTCGCGGCGTTTCCCGACCCGGCCAGGCTCCCTCTCCACGTCTGACGCCCGCCGCTGGCGGGGGACTATCCATGAGCGACACCCTGATGGTCAGCGTTTCCGGCATGCGAGGCATCGTGGGGAAGCGACCTCACCCCCGAACTCGTGGCGCGGCACGCCGCCGCCCTCGGCGCCTGGGCCGGCAGCCACGGCCTCCCGAAGGTGGTGCTCGGCCGGGATGCCCGGACCAGCGGTCCGATGTTCGCCCGTGCCGCCACGGCCGGGCTGATGTCGGTCGGGGTGGACGTGATCGACATCGGCGTCGTTCCCGACGCCGACCCTGCAGCTGGCGGTGGAGCACCACCACGCCGGTGCCGGCCTGATGCTCACCGCCAGTCACAATCCGATCGAGTGGAACGCGCTGAAGCTGGTGGGTCCCGACGGGATCTTCCTCGACGGCGATGCGGGCGCGGCGGTGCGGGCGCTCGCGGAGGAGGGCCCGGCACGCGCGGGGTGGGACGCCATCGGCGTGGTGCGGGAGGATGCCGGGGCGATCGCGCGGCATCTCGATCAGGTGCTCGCAGTTGCCGATGGTCGATGTCGCGCGGATCCGCGCACGGCGCTTCCACGTGGCGCTGGACTGCGTCCGCGGCGCCGGCGGGACGTCCATTCCCCCGCTGCTGGAGGCGCTGGGCTGCCGGGTGTCCGCCATCAATCTCGAGACCGATGGTCGCTTTCCGCGCGCCCCGGAGCCGCTTCCCGAGAATCTCGGGCGACCTCGCGCGGCTGGTCCGGGAGTCGGGCGCCGACATCGGGATGGCGGTGGACCCGGACGTCGACCGGCTGGCGCTGGTGGACGAGCGCGGCGCGCCGATCGGCGAGGACTACACCCTGGCGTTCGCGGTCCGCGCGGTGCTCCTCGGCCTGAAGCGTGTGGCGGACGGGCCGGCGGTGGTGGTCAATCTTTCCACCAGCCTGGTGGTCGAGGATGCCGCCAGGGACCACGGCGCCCGTTTCTTCCGGGCGCCGGTTGGAGAGGCGAACGTGGCCCGGATGATCCGGGACGAGGGGGCGGTCATCGGCGGGGAGGGGAACGGCGGGGTCATTCTGCCCTCGCTCCACATCGGCCGCGACGCCCCGGTGGGGGTGGCCCTTATCTTGCAACTTCTGGTGCAGTCGGGGCAGACGGTTTCCGGGCTCGTGGCGGCGTCTCCCCGGTATCACATTGTCAAAGCGAAGGCTCCGCGCGGGGCGGACCTCGCCCCGGCCTACCAGGCGCTGCGAAAGCGTTTCGCGGATGCCACGGTGGACGACCGCGATGGGCTGCGGCTCTCCTGGGCGGATCGCTGGGTGCACTTCCGTCCATCCGGCACCGAACCGATCATCCGGTTCATCGCCGAGGCGCCGACCGCCGCCGAAGCCGAAACGCTGATCGAGGCCTGCCGGGCGCTGTTGAGCTGAACCGAGGGAGTCGGACTATGTGCGGAATTGTCGGGTACGTCGGACCACGGCAGGCGGCGACGCTGCTCCTCGACGGACTGCGGCGGATGGAATACCGCGGGTACGACTCCGCCGGCATCGCGGTCATCAACGGCACGGGCCTCAAGGTGCACAAGGCGGCCGGCAAGCTCTCCAATCTCGAGAAGCAGGTCGCCGGCAACCTTCCCACCGGCACCGTCGGCATCGGCCACACCCGCTGGGCCACCCACGGCGCCCCCACCACCCCGAACGCCCATCCCCACACCGACCAGATCGGGGCGCATCGCCCTGATCCACAACGGCATCATCGAGAACGCCGGTTCCATCCGGAAGGCGCTCCTCAAGCGCGGCCATACCTTCACGTCGGAGACCGACACGGAAGTGCTGGCGCACCTGATCGGCGAGTTGTACCAGGGGAGCCTCGAGGAGGCCGTCGCCGCCGCGCTGCGCGAGGTCGAGGGCGCCTACGGCATCGCGGTGATCTCCGCCGACGAGCCCGACCTGCTCGTCGCGGCGCGGAACGGGTCGCCGCTGATCGTCGGCATCGGCGAGAACGAGCGGTTCGTCGCGTCCGACGCCTCGGCGCTCCTGGAGCACACCCGCTCCGTGGTGTATCTCGACGACGGCGAAATGGTCGATCCTCACGCGCGACGGCTACCGGGTCCGCGACCTCGACGTGAAGCACATCGACAAGCCGGTCAACCAGATCGACTGGGACCTGGCCACCATCGAGCGGGGCGGGTTCGAGCATTTCATGCTCAAGGAGATCTTCGAGCAGCCGGAGTCGCTGGGCAACACGCTGCGCGGCCACCTGCTCGAAGACGAGGGCACGGCGCGCGTCAGCGGCCTGAACATGACGGACGAGGAGTTGCTGTCGGATCGAGCGCATCATCATCACGGCGTGCGGCACCTCGTGGCACAGCGGGCTCATCGGCGAATACATGCTCGAAGAGCTGGCGCGCGATGCCGGTCGAGGTCGAGTACGCCTCGGAGTTCCGGTACCGGAACCCGGTGGTGGACGACCGCACCCTCGTCATCGGCATCTGCCAGTCGGGCGAGACGGCGGACACCCTCGCCGCCATCCGTGAGGCCAAGCGCCGCGGGGCGCGGACCATCGGCCTGGTCAACGTGGTGGGCAGCACCATCGCGCGCGAGGTGGACGGCGGCACTCTACCTGCACGCCGGCCCGGAAGTCGGCGTGGCCTCCACCAAGGCGTTCACCAGCCAGGTGGCGGCGCTGGCGCTCCTGACGCTGCGCCTCGGCCGCCTGCGGAACCTGAGCATCCTGCAGGGGCGCCAGTTCATCCAGGCGCTGACGTCGCTCCCGGCCCAGATCGAGCAGATCCTGGCCAAGTCGCGACGAGGTCGAGGTGCTGGCCGAGCGGTTCTTCGTCGGGCAACAACGCCCTCTACCTGGGCCGCGGGGTCAACTTCCCCGTGGCGCTCGAGGGCGCGCTCAAGCTGAAGGAAATCTCGTACATCCACGCCGAGGGGTATCCGGCCGCGGAGATGAAGCACGGGCCGATCGCGCTGATCGACGAGAACATGCCGGTGGTCTTCATCGCCCCGCGCGACGCGGTGCACTCGAAGATCGTGTCGAACATCGAGGAGGTGAAGGCGCGGGGCGGCAAGGTGCATCGCCATCTGTTACCGAGGGCGACACCGAGATCGAGCGCCTGGCCGACGCGACCTTCACGATCCCGCAGACGCTCGACCTGCTCACGCCGATCCTGACGATCATCCCGCTGCAGCTCCTGTCGTACTACGTGGCGGTCCGCCGCGGCTGCAACGTGGACCAGCCCCGCAACCTCGCGAAGTCGGTCACGGTCGAGTAGCGAGGGGTGCGCGTCGTCCTCCAGCGGGTCTCCCGCGCCAGCGTGACCGTCGGCGGCCGCGTGACCGGCGCCATCGGACGCGGGTTTCTCCTGCTGGCGGGCTTCCACCTCACCGACACCACCGACCAGCCCGACTGGATGGCGGCCAAGGTCGCCGGCCTCCGCCTCTTCCCCGATGACGACGGCAAGATGAACCGCTCCCTCGCCGACGTGGACGGCGGCGTCCTCGTGGTCAGCCAGTTCACCCTGTACGGCGACACCGAGCGCGGACGCCGGCCCTCCTTTGTCGAGGCCGCACGTCCCGACCTGGCCATCCCACTGTACGAACGGTTCCTGTCCCAGCTGCGCGCCGCCGGCCTCCGGGTGGAAGCCGGAGAATTCGGCGCCGACATGCAGGTCGAACTCCTGAACGACGGCCCTGTCACCCTCATCCTCGAGCGCTCGGCATGACGCCACTGATCCTCGCCTCTGCGTCGCCGCGCCGCCGCCAGCTGCTGGAGATGCTGGGCATTCCGGTCGAGGTCCGCCCCTCGCAGGTGCCCGAGGTCCGCAAGCCCGGGGAAGGGCCGCGCGACTACGCCCTCCGCCTGGCCCACGACAAGGCGAGCGCGGTGCCTGGCGACCTGGTGCTTGCCGCGGATACGATCGTGGTCCTGGACGACCAGCTCCTGGAAAAGCCGGTCGACGAAGATGACGCGGTGCGGATGCTGCTCCGGCTGCAGGGCCGGACGCACCACGTCATCACCGCCGTGGCCCTTCGCGCCGGCGAGACGGTCTTCGAGGCGGTGGATGTGACGGCGGTGACGTTTCGCTCGGCGCGCGAAGGGATGCTCCGGGCCTACGCGCGGACCGGGGAGCCGATGGACAAGGCGGGGGCCTACGGGATCCAGGGGTACGGCGCGGCGCTGGTGGAGGGGATCGACGGGGACTTCTTCGGCGTGATGGGCCTGCCGATCAGGCTGGTGCTGGATTTGCTCGCCGAGGCCGGATTCCCCTACGAATTCCCAAAGCGGTAGCTTCGGGGCCCTCAGTCCTCAGTCCTCAGTCCTCAGTCCTCAGTCCTCAGTCCCCCCCCCCTCGTATACACCTCCACTTTTCCAGTCCGCCCCTTGATCTCGATCCCATCGGCCCGCTCCACGGCGGGCTTCTTCTTGCCCAGCTGCCGGTAGAAGGCGTCGGTGAGCAGGATTTCGCCCGGCGCGGCCGCGGAACAGAGCCGGGAAGCCACGTTGACCGCGTCGCCGATGACGGTGTACTCCAGGCGCCGGTGACTGCCGATGTTGCCGGCGAAGACCTCACCGTAGTTGATGCCGATGCCGACGCTGATCGTCGGCCGTCCCTGCGCGGCCCATCGCGTGTTGATGTCGCCCACGGCCCGCTGCATCCCCACCGCCGCCCGCAGGGCGCGCTCGGCGTCGTCGGGGTGCTTGATGGGCGCCCCCCACTGCGCCATGATGGCGTCGCCGATGAACTTGTCGAGCGTGCCGCCGTGCTCGAAGATGACGTCCACCATTTCGGTGAAATACGCGCTCAGGAGGCCCGCGATCGCGTCTGGCGGCATCGATTCCGCCAGCGCGGTGAAGCCCCGGATGTCGCTGAACAGGATGGTGAGGGGTTGCCGCGCGCCGCCCAGCTGCACCGCGCCCTGCCGGCCGGCGATGTCGGCCGCGACCGACGGCGCGAAGTACCGCTCGAAGTTGGCTCGCGTGGCGGCTTCGCGCTGCGCCGACTCGGCCGACCGGGCGGCGCGGATGCCGCCGGCCGCGATGCCGCCGAACGCGACCAGGAACTGCAGGTCTTCCTCGGTGAAGCTCCCCGGCGTCGCCAGGTTGTCCACGTACAGTAGCCCGAGCACCTGGTCCCCCTCGGCGAGCAGTGGGACGCACATGGCGCCGCGTACACTCTGCTGGACGACGGACTTCCCCGTAAACCGCTCATCCGCCGCCGCGTTGTCGGTCTGCAGCGCCACCCGCTCCTCGACCGCCTTCCGCGCGATCGACTGGGGGACGCGCAGGCTCTCGGCTCCGCCGAGACGGCTGCGCGACGCGGCCGGTGCGAGGTCGCCGCTGACCGGGTCGCGCAGCAGGATGGCGACGCGGTCCACGTTCAGCACCTGGAACGTGGTGTCGGCCACCGTGCCGAGCAGGCGGTCGAGGTCGAGCTCACCCGAAAGCCGATTGGAGAGGGCGAGCAGGTGCGCCAGCTTTTCCGCCTGCCGCTCCGGTCCACCCGAGCCGACCCGCAGCAGTCCGTCCGCGGCCGCGGCGTCCACTCGCGCCGGGGTGTCCGAGCTGACCGCCAACTGGCGGACGATCGTGCCGCCCTTGGGGCCGGAGGGAAGGGGAGGCATCGGGATCCGGTGCTCGGCGGTCACCTCGAGCGCCCGGAGGTAATAGGAGATCTTGCCGAACGCGACGGCGTCGTTGGGAGCCAGCCACCCTTCCGTGACGCGGACCCCATTGATGGATGTCCCGTTGGAGCTGCCGAGGTCGCGCACGCGCACACCCTCGCCCAGCTCGTCGGCGGTGAGCTCGGCGTGGTGGCGCGACACGGTCGGATCGAAGACGGGGACGTCGCACTCGACGGCGCGGCCGACGATCAGGGTGCGGCCGACCGGAAGCTCGAAGCGCTGGTCGCCGCCGAAACTGATGAGGGAATAGAGAGGCATGGTGGGCCTGAATCTAGCGCGTCAGGCGCCGGCGCGGGCAAACGCCGAGGTCAACGCGGGGCCACCATCTGGTAGCGCCCGAGGGTCGAGATCATCGCCTGCAGGTTGTCGCTGGCCGGCCGGGTCGAACGCAGGGTCTGGAACTTTGCGGCGTCCTCCTCCGCGAGCGCCACGACCAGTGCCTGCTCGAACAGCACGTCGGTGGGGTAGCGGGCCCTGCTGTCGGAGGGGGCCGCGAAGTGGACCGGGTACTTGAAGGTGAGGCGGATCGGCGCGGCCAGGGCCGCGTCGCTCTGCAGGGTGAGGCCGTAGATCCCGGGCAGCGGGCGGACGCTCAGCGTGACAGTGTCCCCGCCCCCGGCCGGGACGAATGCGCTCGCCGGGATGTCCACCT
The DNA here is from genome assembly GCA_963810185.1 of uncultured Gemmatimonadales bacterium. GTDB lineage: Bacteria > Gemmatimonadota > Gemmatimonadetes > Gemmatimonadales > GWC2-71-9 > SPDF01. Next base: position 133,673 of record CAWEMJ010000009.1, on the reverse strand, counting down.
CGGCAAACACCGTGTTGTCCGGAGGACCGTGGCGCAGCACGATCGACCGCGCCCGGGATGCCGGAAAGGTGACCACGGTATCAGTGGCCTGCGCCCCCCACACTTCGACGGTGAACACCTGGTCCGCGGTGTACGCCCGCGGCGCAGGCCCGGGGGCCGGTCCCTCGACGCCGGGCGTCGAGCCCCGGCAGGCGCCGGACCCTGCGGCCAGTCCCAGCGCCAGCGCGAGGCGCACGGCGCCGCTTGCTCGATCTGTCCGCCCCCGGGATATTTTCAAGCGATGCGACTCCGCTTCTGGGTTCCTGCCATCATTGCTCTCGTCGGTGCGCCCTCGCTCGCGGCGCAGCAGTGGAACACGCCGGAGGTGCTGGCGCTGGTCGGCCGGGGTGCGGCGCGGCGGCAGGTGGTCGAGGCGGACACCAGCCTGCGCTCCTACCGCGCCGAGGCCCACGGGTTCGTCTTCTTCCTCGCGCAGGTCGGGTCGGGGTTGACCGAGCCTCCCCGGCTCGTGAAAGCCGACGAACTGCAGCTGGAAGTGTATTGGCGGTCCCCGGGAATCAGCAAGCAGACGATTCTCGGCTGGCGCGACGGCACCTGGCTCCCTGCCGACGCCACGTACCACCGCGATCACCTCGGCGTGGTCACCAACAATTACGGCAACCGCATCCGCATCGGCGACGGCGACGAGGTGAAGGACGTCCTCCACCCCCTCGCCCCCGGCGGCGTGGCCGCCTACGACTTCGCGCTGCAGGACTCCCTCACGCTGTCGGCGAACACGGCCACCGTGCGGGTGTATGAAGTGGCGGTGCGGCCCAAGGTGTTCACGCAGCCGCTGGTGATCGGCACCCTGTATCTCGACGCGACCACCGCGGAGGTCGTCCAGTTCCGGTTCAGCTTCACGCCGTCGGCGTACCTGGATCCGCAGCTCGAGGACATCAGCATCGTGCTGGAAAACGCGCTCTATGAGGGTCGCTATTGGCTCCCTGAGCGCCAGGAGATCGAACTTCGGCGGCGGACGACCTGGCTCGATTTCCCGGCCCGCGGCATCATCAGGGGCCGATGGTCCGTCGGAAATTACACGCTGAACGCCGAGTTCCCCGCGGCCCTGCTGGCGGCGCCGTCGATCGGCGGGCTCAAGGAGCCGGCGCCGGACGCCACCGCCTGGCCGGAGTCACTGGACGACGCGGTCGCGGGCGTCGCCGGGCCGGTCAACCGCCTCGACATGCAGGCGCTGCGGCACCAGGTGGAGCGGATCGCTGGAGACCGGGCGCTCAGCGGACTCCACGGCACCCGGATCGCCACCAATTCCGTGAGCGACCTTGCCCACGTGAACCGGGTGCAGGGTCTGACCCTCGGCTTCGGACTCACCCTGCAGGCGGCCGAGCGGCGGATCGCCCTCCGGCCCTATGCGGCGTACGGCACGAGTGACGGGCGGCTGTTCGGCCGCCTCGTCGTGGACGTCGGGCTCGGGACGAACACGCTGAGCCTCGGCGCCGGGCGCCGGATCCAGGATGTGAGCGATTTCCTGATCACGGCGCCCGTCGTCAACTCCCTCACTTCACAGGAAGTGGGGCAGGACTACGGCGACTACGCGTTGGTGGACTGGGTCAACGGGAAGATCAGGCGGCCCATCGCCAACCGGACCACCCTGTCGCTGGCGCTCGGGTTGGAGACGACCCATGACATGGCGGTCACGGCCACTCCAGCCAGGGGAACGTACCGACCGAACCCGGCGCTCGGCGCGGGGCAGTACGCCCAGGCGACCGTCACGCTCGCCCGTGAGGCCAGCGGCATGATGGCCCGGCATGACCTGAGCGGCGAGGTGCTGCTCGAAGGCGGGACCGGTCCAACAGAATACCTTCGAGCGGCGGCGGCCATTCGGTGGCAGGCGCCGCTGGGCCCTGGCGCGCTCCGCGTGCTGGGATATGCCGGGGTCGGCAGCGACGGCATGCCGGCGTACCGGAGTTTCGTCATGGGCGGACGGGGCTCGCTGGTTGGCTATTCCTTCCGGGAGTTCGGCGGCCGCAGCCTGGCGCTCGCGCACGCGGAGTGGCGGCTGACCGTTCCCTCGCCGGGGATCGCGTTCGGTGGCTTCCCGGTGGCCGGCCAGACGGTCGTGGTGGCCCCGTTCATCGGGACCGGGTGGAGCGAGCGGGCGGTGGCGGGAACCCCCTGGGCCGCCAGCGGCGGGCTGCGCAGCACCGTCGGAGTGGCCTCCGAGTGGTTCATGGGACTGGTTCGCGTGGAGGGTGGCTACGGCCTCCGTGACGGCCTGTTCGAGGTGACGGTGGACATCTCGCGGGAGTGGTGGAACATCCTGTAGGGATTGGCACTACCCATTGCCCCCCGGGCGTCCTTTATTTCGGGTTCACACCCGCTGAGGTGAGCTGCTGGATGGCGTTCCTAGACGAGTGGCTGGTTCCCACACTGGAATCGACGGTGCCGGAGGAGGCCATGGCGGCCATCCGCAAGGCTGCCGAGGCCACGCCCATGTCCCTGTGGGAGCAGCTCGTCCAGCGCCGCATCATGACGGACGACGAGGTGCTTGCCGCCATTTCCGCGCGGTTCCGCCTTCCGCTGGCCGACCTCAGCGTCATGGACATCAAGGTCCGCGACTCGGTGCCCGAAGGAGTGGCGCGCAAGCACCACGTGCTGCCGCTCCGGATCACCGACTCGACCCTCGACGCCGCCACCGCCAATCCCTTCGACATCGATGCCGAGAAGATGCTGGCGTTCGCCACGGGTCGGGAGGTGCGTCTCCTCCTCACGTCCCCCGGCCGCATCCGGGACCGGCTGGACGAGCTCTATCGCGGTGAGGCCCTCGTTTCGAAGCTGCTCGGCGGGCTGGAGACCGGCGCCGACGTGCAGCAGATCGAGGACACGGAGGAAGACGCCGGCGCCTCCGCGGACGAGGCCAGCCAGAAGCCGATCATTCGACTCGTCGACATGATGCTGGCCGACGGCGTCACCAGCCGGGCGAGCGACATTCACGTGGAACCGATCGAGGGGGGCGTCACGGTGCGGTACCGCATCGACGGCGTCCTGCGGCAGGTCATGACGGTGCCGCGCGCGGCCGGCGTCCCCCTCATTTCCCGCATCAAGATCATGTCGGGGCTCGACATCGCCGACCGGCTCCGGCCGCAGGACGGCCGCGCTCGCATCGCCATCAACAACGACAAGGTGGACCTCCGCGTCTCGACCCTGCCCGCCACCTACGGCGAGAAGGTCGTGATCCGAATCCTGAACCAGAAGTCCACGATCCTCTCCCTGGAGACCCTCGGGCTCTTCGTCGAGGAGCGCCAGCAGGTCGAGCGCCTCCTCGGATACAAGGAGGGCATCATCCTGGTGACCGGGCCGACGGGCTCGGGCAAGACCACGACGCTCTATTCCGCGCTCCGCATGATCCAGAGCGAGGGCGTGAACATCGTCACCATCGAGGATCCGGTCGAATTCCGGCTCGGCAAGCACATTGTGCAGGTCCAGATCAACGAGAAGGCCGGGCTCACTTTTTCCACGGCCCTGCGTTCGATCCTTCGGCAGGACCCGGACGTGGTGCTGGTCGGCGAGATTCGGGACGGCGAGACGGCCCAGATCGCCGTCCAGGCGTCGCTCACCGGACACCTCGTGCTGTCGACGCTGCACACCAACGATGCCCCCAACTCGGTCACCCGCCTGGTGGACATGGGGATGCAGGCCTACAAGATCGGGGCGGCGCTTCGCGGCGTCATCGCCCAGCGCCTGATGCGCCGCCTCTGCCTGTCCTGCCGGGTGGTCCAGAAGGATGCGGTGCCCGAGCGGGTGCGGCCCTACTTCGCGAACGCGAAGACGCTGTACCAGGCTAAAGGTTGCCCCGACTGCGCCATGACGGGGTATCGCGGACGGTTCTCGATCGTCGAGATCCTCACCATGAGCCCCGAGCTGGAGCGCCTGATCGGCCAGGGCGCCACGGTTGACATGATCGCCACCGCGGCGCGACAGAACGGGATGCTCTCGCTCTTCGAGAGCGGGCTGCGGCACGTGATCGAAGGGGACAGCTCGGTGGACGAGCTCCTGCGCGTGACCGACATCCCGATGGAGGGGCGGTACGGCGCGGCCGGTGTCCGACAGGCGGCGCTCGGCATTCCCTCGCTCTATCCGACAGGGGTATTTGCCACCGTGCCGCCGGCGACGGCGGCCCCGGCGGCCCCGGCGGTGGACCTCACCACCGCCTTCGAGCTGCTCGATGACGCCGCCCCGCCGCCGGCGCCCCCTGCCGATCAGTCCCGCGGCGTCTCGGTGCTCCTCGTGGACGACGAGGACCAACTCCGGCGCGTCATGAAGGACCTGCTGGAGCGCGACGGGTACCTGGTGCATGAGGCGCGCGACGGCGTGCAGGCGCTCGACCAGGTGGATCGCGTGGCCCCGGACATTATCGTACTCGACCTTAATCTTCCCGGCCTGGACGGGTACGGGGTACTGGCCAAGCTCCGGTCGCGCCCGACCACCCAGGACATCCCGGTCATCGTGCTCACCGCCAAGGGCGACGAGGACAACGAGGTCCGTGTCTTCGAGCTGGGCGCCGACGATTTTCTCACCAAGCCCTTTCGGGCGCGGGCACTCTCCGCCCGGTTGGACGCCGTCCTCAGCCGGCGCCGGGCCAGCTGACCCGGCCACCCACGGCCGCCGCCCATGACTGACGTTCGCGTGTCGATGATCGATCTCTACGTGGCCCGCCCCGTCACGGCGGGCTTCGAGTTTCTGGTCCTGCGCCGCAGCAGCCGCGGCCGATCGCCGGGGGCGTGGGAAGTGGTGCACGGGCACCTCGAGCAGGGCGAGACCCCGGTGGAGGGCGCCCGGCGCGAGCTGTTCGAGGAGACCGGGCTCATCCCCGCGGCCATGTACAACCTGAGCCGGGTCGAGGCGTTCTACCTGCACCGCTCCGACGAGGTGGCCATGATCCCCGCCTTCGCGGCGCTCGTGCCTGCCACGGCGGCGGTGTCGATTTCCGATGAACACGACGCAGCCGAGTGGCTGCCCGCCGACCTGGCCAGGACGCGGCTCGCCTGGCCCCGTTCGCGCCGTGCCCTCGATGACATCCTCGTCCTGCTCGCCGACGGCGATGCCGGCCCGCTGGAGGACCTGTTGCGCCTATGCTGACCCGCCCGCTGCTGCTCTCTGCCTCCGCCGCCCTGCTGCTCTCCCCTCCCGCCCAGCGGGATCCCTGCATTCGCCTGACCCGTGCCGGTACGCAGGTGCAGGGTGACGTGACGGTCTGCCCTGGCCGGTACCGCATCGCGGATCGCGGCGAGGTCGGCGTGGTAGTGGTCGCGGGGTCCGGCACCCGCCTCAACCTCACCGGAGTCACCCTGGAGAGCGGCGACAGCATCCCCTCGCAGTTCGTCGGCGCCGGGGTGGTCAGCCGGGGGCTCGACAACGTCGAAGTCTATGGCGGCATCATCCGCGGGTTTCGCCAAGGCATCCGGATCGAGGGCGGGCGCGGGCACCGCATCGCACGGGTGGACGTCTCGGGTTCGCGAAGCCAGGCGCTCCGTTCCACGCCCGACCGGTACGACGAGGCCGACTGGCTCGACATCTTCCATGCCGACACCGCGGAGCTCTACGGGGGCGGCGTGCTCCTGAAGAACACCAACGGTGCCACGGTGGTGGGCGTCTCTGCGCGCCACGCCCAGAACGGCATCGGGCTGATCGGGGCCCGCGACACCTACGTGGCGGACAACGAGGTGTCGGACAACAGCGGCTGGGGAATTCACCTCTGGGCGTCGTCGCAGAACGTCGTGGTGCGCAACAAGGCGCATCACAACGTCCGCTGCGAGTCCCCGGCCTATCGGCGCGGGTGCGATTCCGCCGGGATCCTCCTGCGGGAGCAGAGCGACTCGAACCTCGTCGCCGACAACGACATCACCTGGTCGGGTGACGGGTTCTTCCTCAGCGGGCAGCCGGAATACGTCCGCCCCTCCCAGGGGAACATGGTGCTGCGGAACGACGCCTCGTCCGCCTACCACAACGCGTTCGAGTCCACGTTCAGCGACGCCAACGTCTTCCTGGAGAATCGAGCCGACAGCTCGGACTACGGGTTCTGGCTCGGGTATTCCACTGGCAACACTGTGCAGGGCAACATCATCCTCGGGTCGCGCTCGGTCGGCATCGCCATCGAGCACGGCGCCACCAACCGCCTGCTGACCAACATGGTCATGGGGGGGAAGACGGGCATCCTCCTGTTCATCCGGGATTCGAACGGCCCCGCGAGCCGCGACTACGTCATCGACGGGAACACCATCGCCGGGGTGACGCGAGGCCTGGTGCTGCGGCGGACGGCGCATGCGCGGGTGCGCGGGAACACCTTCGACGGGGTGGACGAGGGGATCGTGGCCGACTCGACCGCCCGCGACGCGCAGGTGACGGGAAACGTCTTCCTGCGGGCCCATCAGTATTTCATCGTGGCGCCGTCGCTGACGGCGGGCAGCAACTACTGGGCGACGGCCACTGAGGCGGAAGCTGCGGCCCGCGTGAAGGGGGCCGTGGTGCTGACGCCGTGGTTCCCGGCATCGGCGGCGGGGTACTAGGGGCCGGAACGCCCCAGCATTCGCTGCAACAGCGCCCGGGCGTCGCGCGGGACGAGCGGCTTGGGCAGGCGGGGGACATCGGCGAGACGGGGATCCAGCCTGCCGTCGTCCCCGCCAAGCAGCACGAGGCGTGAGGCGAGCTCCGGATGCTGGCCCAGCAGGGATGGGACCAACGGCTCGGAGGAACCAGCGAGGGCTGGGTCGAGGAGGAGGAGGTCATACGCCTGCTCCTGCGTCTTGGCGATGGCCTCCGGCCCCGTCCGCGCCGAGTGAATTTCCACTCCCGTATTCGCCAGGAGCGCCGTCACCACCCGATGGACGGACCGGTCGGCGTCCGCCACGAGTACCCTGCACGGCGCGACCCCTGCTGCCGCCTTTCCTTCCTGCGCCGGCAACAGGATGGTGAACGTGGATCCGCCGCCCTCCGCCGGCGCGTAGGACAGGCGGCCCCCGTGCGACTCCACAATCCCATAGCTGATCGAGAGCCCGAGCCCGGTCCCCTGACCAGGCTGCTTGGTGGTGAAGAAGGGCGTGAAGATACGGCCGGTCAGCGCGGGCGCGATACCTGCGCCGGAATCGGTGACGCGGACGAAGGCCTGATCCCCCTCGCGTCCCGTGGCCACCAGGATCCGCCGCTCCGCCTCGGGCGGCAGGTCGGAGAGCGCGTGCACGGCGTTGGTCAGCAGGTTGAGCAGCACCTGCTGAATTTCGTACCGATCGCCGCGGACGACGGCCCGTTCGCCGGTGGCACGCTCGAGCGTGATCCCTCGCAGCCGGAGCTCCGCCTGGATCAGCAGCGTGGTGCGCTGGGCCACGTCGTCCAGGTCCACGACGGCCTGCTCCGGCGTCCCCTTCCGTGCGAACGTCAGCAGGTTGGCCACGATCCGTCCGGCCCGGTCCGCCTGCTCGTGGATGACCTGCAGGTGCTCCCGTGCGTCGGCCGGCAGGCGCTCCTGTTCCAGCAGCAGTTCGGACAGCCCGGCGATCGAGGTCAGCGGGTTGTTGAGTTCGTGCGCGACGCCCGAGACGAGTTGGCCGACGGCGGCCATTTTCTCGTTCTGGATCAGCTGAGCTTCCAGCGCGCGCTGGTCGGTGACGTCCTCCACCATCACGACCACCGAGGCGGTGCCTTCGTGGGCCGGGAGCGGCGCCCCGGCCAGTCGGAGTGTCCGATGCAGCTTGGTCGACGGCAGCAGCGCCGGAATCCGCGACTGCCCGAGACGCGCGCCGGCCAGGAGCTCTTCGGCCGCCTCGGATTCGTTGAAGAGCGAGGGGACGAACGCCCTGCCGACCAGCGAGGCGAGCGGCACGCCGGCCAGCAACGCCAGAGCCCTGTTGGCGCGGGTGATGCGCCCGGCGCCGTCCACCAGCGCGATGCCCTCCGAGAGGGCGTCAAAGGTGGTCTCCCACTCTTCCTTGCCCTGGCGCAGCAGGCTGAAGAAGCGGCTATTGGTCAGGACGACGGCCGCCTGCATCGCGACCGTCGAAATCAGCCAGAGATCCTGGGTGGAGAAGGGGCGGTCCCGCCGCGCGGCCACGGCCATGGCGCCGAGCGTCATCCCGTGGGCGCGCAACGGCGCCACTGCCGCGCGCGCGACCAGCACGCCGGTGACCAACTCGACCCCCGGCGCGGGCCCGTCCGCCAGCTCGATCCGCTCCCGGCCGATGGCCTGGGTCAGCAGGCCGCCTTCAAGGGACGGAATCGACCGACCAAGCAGCGGTGCCAGGGTCCCCTCCGCGGCAGCGATCCGGAGGTCGGCGCCCTCCTCGGAGGCGAGCGCCACGAGGGTGCCGTCCGCCTCGAGGAACCGGGCGGTGAACCGCGCTACCTGCTCCACGATCCGCTCCGTCTGGAGCGATTCGGAGAGGACGTAACTGAGTTCCTGCAGCGAGAAGATCTCGTTGATGCGGCGGTCGAGCCGCCGGGCAAAGTCGTCACGCTCGGCCTGGAGTGCCGCCAGCTGGGCGGTGAGGGTCGCGGCTTCCGCAGCCTGCCGCTGCCGGGCACGCCACGACCAGACCAGCGCCACCGCACCGGCCATCAGGGTCGCGATGATGAGCCCGGTCAGGTTGACCCCGACTCGCCGTCCTGGCGGGTCAGTAGATTTGTGGTGGTGGTTTCTGGCGGGGCGTTGGGCTTCACCCGGACCGACTTCGCGGGGATGCCGACGTTCACGTGATAGGGGCGCACGTTCTTGGTGGCCACCGCGTTGGCGCCGACCATGCCGTTCCGGCCCACCCGCACCCCGGCGAGCACCGTCGCGTGGTAGGTGATCCGGGCATCGTCCTCGAGGACGGTTCGGGCGTTGGTCACGTCCCGCTGGTCCACGATGCTGTGGGTGTGACTGTAGATGTTGGCGTAATCCGACACGCTCACGCGGTCACCCAGCGTCAGTCCGCCCCGGTCGTCGAGCAGGACATGACGGTGGACCACCACGTCATCGCCGACGTCCATGTTGTACCCGTAGGAAAACTCGACGTGCTGGAAGCACTTGAAGTTGCGGCCGCACCGGGCAAAAATCCGCGGCGCGAGACGCCGCCGAAGCGCCACGCCGAGCGCCACGTTCTGTCCGGCCAGGGGGGCGCGGTCGAAACTGTACCAGAGCCAGAGCAGAGGCTTGACCCGGGCGAAGCGGACCGGATCGACATCCGCGTAGTATTCCGGCTCGAGGGTAATATTCCTCGGATCGAGCGCCAGGAGGCCGGCCCGGGCTGAGAGGGAAGCGCGGGGGTCGGCGACCGCGGCGTCCCAGTCCGGAATGTCCGGATGGAAGAGGCCGAGGAGTACGTCGCGCACCACCACCGACCAATCCGCGGTGGGCCGGTCCAACCGCGCGTCCAGGTCGTCCAGCCACGCCTCATAGGCGGCGTGGGTCTTCTCGGGCAGGGTCAATGATCGCAGGGGAAGAAATGCCATCAGCTCCTCACGGTTGCCCGGAGTTTACCGGGGTGGGCACCTCGGCGCCACGGTTCCGGCCATCCGCCCGGCGCTTCCCAGCGGCCTGGCCATGGCGCCGCCTGGTGCCCGGGAGCGCTTGGATGCACCCCCTGGTCGGGCTCCTGTTGGTCGGCTGCAACGCGGCGGGGGGGCGCGGGGGGCCCGTCTGGATAGATCGGACGGGCGACGCCATGGGCTCGGAGCTGCGGATGGAACTGGAGGGGGTCAACCTCCCATCCGCGGTCGCGACTTCCGAGGCCGTCCTCAGCGCCGTTGGCTCGGCCGACGCGCTGCTGTCCCCTTATCGACCGGACAGCAGGGTGAGCGAATTGAACGACATCCCGGTCGGGGCGACGGCGCCCATCGATTCGGGCCTGTGCCGTACTCTGAGGGAAGTGCGGACCTTCGCGGACGAGGTCCCCGGCGCGTTTGATCCAGTGATCGGATCCCTCGTCGAGGCGTGGGATCTCAACGGCGACGGCCGGGTGCCCTCCGTGGAGGAGCTGGAGGCGGCGCGCCGGGCAGCCGGGAACGGCGGGATGCGGCTCGATCTCGCCCGCTGCACGGTGCAGCGACTCGCGGCCGAGGCGGCGTTCGAGCCTTGGGGGTTCGTGAAGGGGTACACCTTGCGTGCGGCCCGCGACACCCTGCTCGCGCACGGCGTGCATTCGGCGCAGGTGACCTACGGGGAGCAAGTCCTGGCCTTCGGTCCGACGAAGGCGGGTGGGCCGTGGCGCCTGGCGATTCCGAGCCCGGAGGACAAGAAAGAGGAGGTGTTCACGCTCTGGCTGGTCAGCGGGTCGGCGTCCACATCCAGTCAGTCGACCCGATATGTCCGCTCGGCGGGCCAGACGATCGGACATATCCTCGATCCGCGCACCGGGACCCCCGTTCCCGGGTGGGGGAGCCTGACCGTGGTGGCACAAGACCCGATGCAGGCGGACGTACTCTCGACGGCGCTCTTCGTGCTGGGGCCCGACAGTGCGCTGGCGTGGGGGATGCGTCATCCCGAGGTCGGGGTCCTGGTGCTTGACCGCCGGGACGGCGCGGTCCGCCCGCGGTGGAACGATGGGCTGCGGCCCGCGCTTGATTCCGCTACGGCCGTGCCGATTCGGTGACCCGCGGCGCGCTACGGCTTGGTGCTTGGCGCAGGCGCCTGTTGCGTTGCCTGTGAGCGCGCCCTGGCCGAAACGCGGGCCAGTTCCCGGTCAAACAGCGAGATCTTCTGGGCCCATCCCTCCGCCGCCACTGTCCCGTAGCTGAAGACCATCGGCGAATAGACCGGCAACTCCTCCGCAAAGACGAAGAGCCCCATCCCGACGGACTGAACGGCCAGCTGCTGCCGGCTGAAATTGGCGTCGAGCGGAATGATGCCGACTGGTTCGATCCGAATCGAGTTGACGGCCACGCCGATCAAGGTCGCCTCGAACCGGACGTCCGGCACGTTGCCGTACACGGTGACCAGCATCAACCCCGGCTGGGTGGCGCCGCTGCTCCGGCTGACCGAATCGATGGCCGCCCGGCGGCTCGAGATCATGGCCGACAGCGCGCGATACGCGTCCGGTGCGAGCAGTCGCATCAATCGTTCGTTCAACGGCTGGAACCGGAGCGTGAGCTGGCTGTTCGCGATGGAGATCGAGGTCTGCTCCTGCGTGAGCGAGCCAAGGCCCATCGGGGGCATCGTCCCCATCGGGTCCAGCGCTTCCTGCGAATGGGCCCGGCCCGAATGCGCGCACGCGCAGAGGGCCAGCACGAGCATCAGTCGGCAGAGGCGGTTCATGGATGGGTTCCTTGGTCTGCGAGCGCGAGGATGCTCTCGCCGAGATCGGCGATGCCTTCCCCGGTCACCACGCTGGTTGGCTGCAGCTCCTCCGCGGGCAGGCCGAGCTCCCCGGCCAGCGCCAGGGTTCGCTCACGGAGGGCCACCCGCCCCAGTTTGTCGATCTTCGTGAGGACGGCGAGCACGGGGTGGCCTGAGTCCGCCAGGAGGCTGCGCACGATTTCGTCCTCCGCCGACAGCTCCCGCCGGATGTCCAGCATCCAGACCACCCCCGCCAGCGTGTCACGATGCTGCACATAGCCGTCCAGCAACTGGCGAAACCCGGACCGCGCGGTCTTGCTGGCTCGCGCAAAGCCGTAGCCAGGCAGATCCACGAGGTAGAGTCCGGGAAGGCGGAACACGTTCACGAGCCGGGTCTTCCCCGGCGTGCCACTGACGCGTGCCAGCCCCTTCTTCCCAACGAGCGCGTTGAGCAGGCTCGACTTGCCTACGTTGGAGCGGCCGACGAACGCCACTTCCGGCATGACCGGATCGAGCCGAACACGGGGATCGGGGAAGGACCCGACGAATTCGATCGGGAGACTGGATAACGGGGGGGCCGCGGGGCCGCGGGGCAGGGGGGCCGTAGCGCCCTCTATGCTTCTTTCTTCTGCTTGGCCCGTTCGGTCACGACCAGCGGCGGCTTTCCTTCGTTGACACACTCAGGCGTGATGACCACCTCGCGCACGTCGTCCCGGTCGGGCAGCTCGAACATGATGTCGGTCATCGTGGTCTCGAGGATCGCCCGGAGGCCGCGTGCGCCGGTGCCCCGCTTCAGCGCCTTTCGGGCAACGGCCCGCAGCGCCTCGGCGTCGAACGTCAGGCGCGCGTCCTCGAGTTCGAACAGCTTCCGGTACTGCTTGGTCAGCGCGTTCTTCGGCTCGAGCAGGATCTGCACCAGCGCCGCCTCATCGAGCGACTCGAGCGACACCGTGACGGGCAAGCGTCCCACGAGTTCGGGAATGAGCCCGAACCGGAGCAGGTCGTCCGGCTCCACGTCGGTGAACGGGTCGTGGGTCGCCTCCGCCGGCCGCTCGGCGCGCGGGCCGGAGGTGAACCCGATCTTCTGCCGGCCGATCCGCGATTCGATGATCTTCTCGAGGCCGTCGAACGCGCCACCGCAGATGAACAGGATGTCCTTGGTGTTGATCTGGATGTATTCCTGCTGCGGATGCTTCCGGCCGCCCTGCGGCGGGACCGAGGCCACCGTGCCTTCGAGGATCTTGAGCAACGCCTGCTGGACGCCCTCGCCCGACACGTCGCGGGTGATGCTGGGGTTTTCCGACTTGCGCGCGATCTTGTCGATCTCGTCGATGTAGACGATGCCGCGCTCGCACTCGGCGACATTGAACTCGCCCGCCTGAAGCAGCCGGACCAGGATGTTCTCCACGTCCTCGCCGACGTACCCCGCCTCGGTCAGTGTCGTGGCGTCGGCGATGGTGAAGGGAACGTCGAGGATCCGGGCCAGCGTCTGCGCCAGCAGCGTCTTGCCCACGCCGGTCGGCCCGAGGAGGAGGATGTTCGACTTCTCGAGCTCGACCTCGCCGTCGCGGGCCGCGGCGGCGTTGATGCGCTTGTAGTGGTTGTAGACCGCAACGGCGAGGGTGCGCTTGGCGCGCTCCTGGCCGATCACATATTCGTCGAGGGTGGCCTTGATCTCTGCGGGCGTCGGAACGGAGGTGATGCTCTCGGCAACCTCCCGCTCCTCATCCTCCGCCAGGATCTCATTGCAGAGGGTGATGCATTCGTTGCAAATGTAAACAGACGGGCCGGAAATGAACTTCCGGACCGAGTCTTTGGACTTGCCGCAGAAGGAGCAGCGGAGGTGCTTGTCGTTCGACATGCGCTGGCCGCCGATGGTGAAGGGGGGACCCAACCCGAAAGGTGGGCCGGGTCCCGGGGGGCGTCAAGGCTTGACTGGCGGGGTGAGCCAATCCTTCCGGGGCTCAAAGACGGTGTCGATCAGGCCGTACTCCTTCGCCTCCTCGGCGCTCATGAACCGGTCCCGGTCCATGTCCCGCTCGATGGTCTCGATCGGCTGGCCGGTGTGGAAGCTGTAGAGCTGGTTCATCTTAGCACGCAGGTAGAGGATTTCCCGCGCCTGGATTTCGATGTCCGAGGCGGTGCCCTGGGCCCCGCCGGACGGCTGATGGATCATGATCCGGCTGTGGGGCAGGGCGCTTCGCTTGCCCTTGGCGCCGGCGGACAGCAGGAACGACCCCATGGAGGCGGCCATGCCCATGCAGATGGTGTTCACCGGGGCGCGCAGGTGCTGCATGGTGTCGTAGATCGCCATGCCGCTCGAAACCACCCCGCCCGGGCTGTTGAGGTAGAGGTAGATGTCCTTCTCGGGGTTGTCGGCCTCGAGGAAGAGCAGCTGGGCGATGATGATGTTGGCGACGTCGTCGTTGATCGGCGCGCCGAGGAAGACGATCCGGTCCATCAGCAGGCGGCTGAAGATGTCGTAGGTCCGCTCGCCGCGGCTGGATCGCTCGATGATATACGGAGGATAGACTGACACTGGACTCACCCTTCCACGGTGGATTGCTGGAGCAGGTAGCTGAAGACCTTGTCCTCGGTGATGGCGCGCTCGAGTTCCGGCAGGCGATTGGCCTTCTGCAGCGAGCCGTAGACCTGGCCGGCGGGCACGTTGCGGGCTGAGGCCATCGCGGCGATCCGGGCGTCCACGTCCGCCTCGGTGGCGTACAGGCTCTGGGCCTCCGCCACCGCGGAGAGCACGAGGTCTCGGCGCACCTGCGCCTCGGCCACCGGCTGGAACTGGGCCGCGAACTCCGGCTCCTTCTCATGCGGCACGCCGTAGGCGTGCAGATAGCCGTGAATCACGCGGTGCACCAGCGACGGCGGCGCCTCGATGCCGTTGGCCTCGACCAGCTTCTGGATCAGTTGATCGCGCACCCGGGCGTCCGCCTCGCGGACGGCATTCTGCTCGAGGTCGGAACGCACGGCGGTGCGGAGCCCGGACAGGTCCTCGAAGTCCCCGACTTCCCGCGCGAACGCGTCGTCGAGCGGAGGCAGTTCCTGCCGCTTCACCTCGTGGAGCGCCACCCTGAGCTTCCGGATCTTGCCCCGGCGGCTCTCATCGGGGTGGTCATCCGGGAGGCGGACCTCCGTCTCCGCCGTCTCGCCGGGCTGGAGCTCCATGATCCGCTCTTCGAGGGCCGGCAGCGCCTGTCCCTCGCCCAGCACGATCGAATGGGGTTGCGGCTCGGTGGGGCCGTCCTCTTCGAGAGAGGTCACTTCCACCTGGACCATCTGGCCGGCGCTGGGCTTCTGGCCCTCGACCGGAAGCCAGGTGGCCTTCTGTTCGCGGAGCCGCCCGATCTGCTCCTCCACCTCGGCGTCGGTGACGGCAGGCACCTCACGAGTGAAGGTGAACCCCCCGACGGTCGGCAGGGTCACCTCGGGCCGGACTTCGACGTGCAGCTCGAACTCGATCGCCCCGCCCTCGTCGAACTTCACGTTGCGGACCGAGGGGTCGGCCACCGGCTTGAGGGCCTCGGACTCGCGAGCCTGATCCCAGCTCTCGCGGATCACCTCGTCGAGCACCGTCTGGCGGATGGCGTCGTGGTATTTCTTGCGGATGATGGCCGCGGGCGCGTGGCCGGCACGGAACCCGGGCAGTCGCGCATGCCGGGATACCTGCTTGAGGGCGCGGTCCTCGGCGAGGCGCACCCGATCGGCGGGCACCGTCACCTGGAGGGACTTCAAGGCGGCGTCGCCGCTGGTCGATTGGATCGTGATAGTAGTCATGGCGGGCGAAATCTACCCGGCCGCCGGGACCCGGGCAAACAAGACGGTGGGGTCAGCTCCCCGGGCGCGGCGGCAGGTCCCGGGCAACGGCGGGGTCCCGAAAGCCCTCGCGGGCGTGGGCCCCGTCACAGAAGGGCTTGTTGGCCGAATGGCCGCATCGGCAGAGGGTGATCATCGGCCGGCCGCCAAGCCCGAACGCGGTGCCCTCGGCGTCCACAAGGCTGAAGTCCCCTTCGATCCGGATGGGGCCGTTCGGGTTGACCACGATACGCGTCGACATGAATGCCTTTCAACCATGAGTGCGACCGGAGGGACTCGAACCCCCACGGGTTTCCCCACCTGGTCCTAAGCCAGGCGCGTCTGCCATTCCGCCACGGTCGCCGATCCTGTCATGCGGCTGGGCTAAGAGTCCCCGCCGGTCTTGCCACGCAACTCCCGGTCGATGGCGCCAAGCGTCTCCTGCGCTTCCGGCCCGGCATCGCCGCTCCTGCGAAGGCGTTTCGCCTCGCGCTCGAGCTCTCGCTTGAACAGCGCCTCCGCCACTTCCTGCCGATGCTCCAGTTCCGCCGCGAACTCGGGGTCGGTGGCCAGCCGCTGCATGTCCTCCCGGACCCGCACCACGAGTTCGGCCACGTGTTCCCGCGCGTGCCGGGCATCGAGGTCGTCCGCCGGCAGGGACTCGAGGCGTTTCCCCACCCGCTCCAGGAGCCGCAGGTAGGCGCCGCTCGGCGCCGCCTGGCGCACCCGGTCCAGGTCGTCCGCCGCCACGGGGTTGGTGCGCGCACGGCGCTCGAGGTCCGCCGTCTCCGCGAGCAGCGCACCAGCCACCAGGTTGGCGGCCGTTCGGAACTCGCCGTACGACTCGCGGCCGCTCCGGCCGAGGGCCCGGGCCACGATCAATCCGTTCAGCGCGCCGAGCCCCGCCACGATGAGCGGGGCGAACGTGCGGTCGAGGCCGAGGACCTCTCCCCGTCCGAGCAGGCGGAGGAGCCCAAGGTAGATCAGGGCCGCGCCCGCATTCGCGATGATCCAGAGGGCGTAATACCCCAGTGGTCCGGCACGCCGGAGTCCACCCAGCACCAGGGCGATGGCCCCGCCGCCGGCTCCAGCGGCCAGGCCGGCCACCACCATGTCGAGCACGGCGGCCGGAATGTCGGTCCGTCCCTGGACCAGCCAGAGTGGGACGCTGGCGAGAATCAGGCCTGCCGTGACGGCAAGGCCGAGGAGCGCTCCCCAGAACGGTGGTTGCAGTTCCGGTGGAAGGCGTTCGGAGGCTTCGACCACACGCAGGAGCCGGGAACGACCGGTCATCTCATCACTCCAGCAACCAGCCGAGGAAGATCCAGGCGACGCGGTCGCCGTCCAGCCCCACGCGCATCACGTGGAGGCCATCGGCGTTGTCGGGAGACACGTAATCCCATGCGGTGTCGGTGCGGCGCTGCGGGCGGCCGTACAACTCGCGCACCCGCGCGGCAGAGTCGCCGGGGCGAAGGCCGCGCGCCGTCACGGCACCGGGGCCGGTCAGGGTAATCCCGTAGCGAAGCCCGTCGTCGCCGAGGGCGACGGCCAGGTCGGGGTACGCCCACGCCAGCAACTCGACGTCCGGCTCGTCAGGATCCGGGATCGAGATGATGGAGTCGGGTTCACCGAGCGCCGCCAGGACTTCCGAGGAGTCGGCGTCGTCGGGGAGGCCGGCCACCACGAAATCACTGTCGGAGAGCCAGGGGCTCCCCTCGCGGCGCGCGGTATCGGTGCCGCACGCCAATGTGAGGGCCAGCGCGGCCAGGGGGAAGAGGGGGCGGCAAATCACGCTGCAATCTAATTAGCAGACGGGGCGGCGCAGGAGCACGCCGCATCGTGCCCCCCGCCGCCCCCGGTGCCTGCTTGAGGAGACTACTCGGACAACTTGATCCGTTGAATCTGGCGGAGCCCACCCGACTGCATTGGCCGGTAGATCTCCAGCGTGACGATGCCACCGGGTCCGGGGCGCTTCAGCGCGCTCCGGAGGTCGGCTTCGGTGGATACCGTCGTGCCCTCGACGCTGAGAATGACCGTGGGGGGGCCGCCGAAGCTGGCCGGTGTCAGGACACCCCAAGACGGCCCATTCGGCGTGACCTCATCGACGACCAGCCCGCCCGTGCCGCGCGGGAGGCCCATCTCGACCGCGTCCGCCGGCTTGAGCGCCAGCACCGTGATGCCGAGCGGGGCCATTGGCGTCCCGCGGTCGGCCGGCGCCTCGTCGGCAGCCGGAGCGATCTGTTGCTGGGCCACCTGGGGCACGTCGAGGGCAATCAGCGTCACGGCGTAGGTCTTCCGAACGCCGCCCTTGCGGGCCACTTCAATCTGGACCGTCTGCCCCGGATGGCTGAAGCCGATGGCCTGTTGCAGCTGGGCGGTGTAACTGACCGGCTTGCCGTCGACAGTGATGATGATGTCTCCCGGCTTGATCCCGGCGGCTTCGGCCGGCGAATTGGCCGAGAATCCTTCGACCTTCACCCCGCGGATTTCGGACAGGCCCACATAGGCCGCGTCGTTGGGCCCGGCGTCGTTGATGTTGATGCCCAGCGCGGCGCGCTCGACTCGGCCGTTGGTCACGAGCTGATCCATGACGTGCCGGGCGAGGTTGATGGGGATCGCGAAGCCATAGCCCGCATTCAGCCCGGTCTCGCTGGCGATGGCGGAGTTCATCCCGATCACTTCGCCCCGGACGTTCACCAGGGGGCCGCCGGAGTTGCCGGGGTTGATGGCGGCGTCGGTCTGGATGAAGTCCTGGATGCTGCGCTGGGTGCGATTGGGGAGGCTGCTCAGCCCCCGGCCAGTGGCGCTGATGATGCCGCTGGTCACGGTGAAGGTGAGCGCCTCGCCGAGGGGATTGCCGATGGCAAGCACCCACTCGCCTACACGCGCCTCGTCACTGTTACCGAGGGTCACCGGCCGGAGCCCGGTCGCCTTGATCCGGACCACGGCGATGTCCGTGTTGGGGTCCGTGCCGACCACGGTCGCGTCGAAGATCCGGCGGTCAGGAAGTTCGACGGTCACCTTGTCCGCGCCTTCGACCACGTGGTTGTTCGTCAGGATCAGGCCGTCGGCCGATACCACGAATCCCGTGCCGCCGCCCTGCTCGACCCGGGGCCCCTGCCGGTTGTGCGGGAACAACTGCTCCATGCCCGGCGGCAGGGCGTGCGGCGGAGTGGTGCTGGTCTTCTGCGAGCGGATGAACACCACGCTCGGCTTGACGCTCTCGGCCACGTCCGCGAAGGCGTCGCTCAGCGCGACCAGCATGTCGGCGGCCGGGCTGCTGACCACCCCGGGCTGACGCGCCACCACGGGCGCAGCCGCCTGATAATTCGTGGGCTGGGGCAGGAGCCCCGACTGGGACTGGGCCTGCGTGGCGCTCGGCAACTCCAGGACGCCGGCGAAGAGCAGGCCCAGCATGA
Organism: uncultured Gemmatimonadales bacterium; assembly: GCA_963810185.1. Classification (GTDB taxonomy): domain Bacteria; phylum Gemmatimonadota; class Gemmatimonadetes; order Gemmatimonadales; family GWC2-71-9; genus SPDF01. The sequence goes on along the minus strand of CAWEMJ010000009.1, from coordinate 115,145 downwards.
ACGCCAAGCCGACGAGACTGCCGAACTTGAGCCAGTTGCGGGTACGAACGGACATGGTGCGGACTCTCAGTCGTGGATGTATGGGCGCAATTCCCGGCACAGCCGGGCTATTCCATCATAACCCGGATGCGCAGGAAAAAGTTTCGTCGCGATCTACTTCTTGCTGTCGTCGACGATCTCGTAATCGGCCTCGACGACATCCTCGGTCGGAGCTGCCCCTTCCGCGGGGCCACCGGCCGCTGGCTCCGAGGCGGCCTGGGCATTCTGGTAGAGCGAGGCCCCCGCGGCGGAGTAGGCGGCGTTGAGCTCGTCCAGGGCCCGGCGGATCAGGTCCGGATCGCCGGTCTTGAGCGCGCCCTTGCCGCCTTCCAACGCGTTGTTCAGCTTGGACTTGGCCTCATCCGAGAGGCGGTCCACCCACTCCTTGCTGTCCTTCTCGACCTTGTACATCAGGCCGTCGAGCTGGTTCCTCGCCTCGATCTCGTCGCGACGCTTCTTGTCGTCCGAAGCGTGCGACTCGGCGCTCTTGACCATCTTCTCGATATCCTGGTCGGAGAGCCCGCTCGATGCTTCGATCCGGATCTTCTGCTCCTTGCCGGTGGTCTTGTCCTTGGCCGACACGTGCAGGATGCCGTTGGCGTCGATGTCGAAGGCGACCTCGACCTGCGGCATGCCGCGCGGTGCGGGCGGGATCCCGGTCAGCTGGAACTTGCCGATGGTCCGGTTGTCGACCGCCAGCTGGCGCTCGCCCTGCAGCACGTGGATCTCGACCGTCGTCTGGTTGTCCTCTGCGGTGGAGAACACTTCCGACTTCTTGGTCGGAATCGTGGTGTTCCGCGGGATGAGGACGGTGGTCACGCCGCCCAGCGTCTCGATGCCCAGCGACAGCGGCGACACGTCGAGCAGGAGGACGTCCTTCACGTCGCCGCCCAGCACGCCGCCCTGGATGGCGGCCCCGATGGCCACGACCTCGTCCGGGTTGACCGAGCGGTTCGGTTCCTTGCCGAAGAACTCCTTTACGACTTCCTGGATCTTCGGGATGCGGGTCGAGCCGCCCACCAGAATCACCTCATCGATGCTCTTCGGGTCGAGCCCGGCGTCCTTGAGCGCCTGCTGCATCGGCGGCATGGTCCGCTGGATCAGGTCATCCACCAGTTGCTCGAACTTGGCCCGGGTGAGGTTGTAGTTCAGGTGTTTCGGGCCCGACTGGTCGGCCGTGATGAACGGCAGGTTGATGTCGGTCTGCTGCGTGCTGGACAGCTCCATCTTGGCCTTTTCGCCGGCCTCCTTCAGGCGCTGGAGCGCCATCGGATCCTTCGAGAGGTCGATGCCCTGGTCCTTCTTGAACTCGGTGACGAGCCAGTCGATGACGCGCTGGTCGAAGTCGTCGCCGCCGAGGTGGGTGTCACCGTTGGTGCTCTTCACCTCGAAGACGCCCTCGGCGAGCTCGAGCACGGAAATGTCATACGTGCCGCCGCCGAGGTCGAACACCGCGATCTTCTCGTCCTTCTTCTTCTCGAGTCCATAGGCCAGGGCCGCGGCGGTCGGCTCGTTGATGATCCGCTTGACGTCGAGGCCGGCGATCTTGCCCGCGTCCTTGGTGGCCTGGCGCTGGGAGTCGTTGAAATAGGCCGGGACCGTGATGACGGCTTCCGTCACGGTGGTGCCGAGGTAGTCCTCGGCGGTCTGCTTCATCTTCTGCAGGATCATCGCGGAGATTTCCGGCGGCGAGTACTTCTTGCCCTGGATTTCCACCGCGGCGAGGCCGTTGGGGCCGTCGGCGACAGGGTACGGCACCCGGCTCGCCTCTTCCTTCACCTCGCCGGTCCGGCGACCCATGAAGCGCTTGATCGAGAAGATGGTCTGCTTGGGGTTGGTCACGGCCTGGCGCTTGGCCACCTGGCCGACCAGCCGCTCGCCGTCCTTGGTGAACGCCACCACCGACGGGGTGGTGCGCCCGCCCTCGGCGTTGGGAATGACGACGGGGTCGCCGCCCTCCATGACCGCCACCACTGAATTGGTCGTGCCGAGGTCGATGCCGATGATTTTCGAGGCCATGCTGTCCGCGTCCTTTCTCGAGTAATCGAACACGCCGACCGGCGGCTGAGGGCCGCTGCCGGATGATGCGCTGGAGTTGCCTTCAGCCAAGGCAACCCCCATACCGCGATTTTCTGCCAATATGGCATTGTGACTAAGTATTTATGGGGCAGGTAGTTACATGAAATCCGGCTCGGAATTCCGAGCCGGATGCCTGGCGGGGCCGGTGCGGCTAGAACGACTGGGCGAACGAGAAGGTGAAGGTCCACTCGCCCCCTTCCAGGGGGCGCGCGGCACCGAATCCGAGCAGGGTGCCGAAGAGGCTGAGCCGGATCTCCTGGGTGGACTTGACCCCATCGGAGGGAACGGAGAATGGCTGAGTGACGCCGTCGACCACCTGCGTGCCCACCGCGTCCAGCGATGCCTGGGCCGCGGCGTCGGTTGTTTCGGTGTACCCCGAGTAGAACCGGTACGACAGGTTTGGAGCGATCGGCGGAATGGTCGCATGGCCGATCTGGAGCGGCGCCTGGAGGAAGGGGAGCGGTACGGCGAGCATCCACCGGGTCAGCCCGCCCACGTCGCCGCCGAACTGGTCATACGCGTACCCGGGCATGCTTCCGGAACCGCCGATCAGGAAGAGCTGCTGGGTCGGCGGGTTGTCGGCGATGGTGGCGCCGACGTCCGCGACGATCGTGAGGGTCAGTGTCTTCCAGTTGGCGCGCGCCACGAACCCGGCCTGGATGCGCTGGTAGGGGATGTCGCCCCCACCGGCTTCGTACGTCGCGTGCAGGCCGATGCCCGGTCGCGTGAAGTGGGAGCTGATTTCCGGATGCCAATTCACCCCGACCTGGACCCTGGGGTACTCGTAGGGAGTCACGTAGGGATTGATGGTGTAAGTCTGGCCGAGCGGTCCCGTGGAAAGATCTGCCGTCGTCGCGCGGTCCTTCACGTAGTCGAGTCGTGCGGTGAGGGTCCCTGGCCCGTGTGCCGAGAAAAACCGGGTGAGGCCGGCGCCGGCCATCAGCCGGTCCACGTAGTCGTAGTTGTCCTGCTGGAAGAGCGCCCGGATTCCGCGGTTGTAGTCGAGCGGGTCGGCGAACTTGGTCGCCAGGTCGAGATCCCGCATCGCCTTGAGGTTGGTGTTCCAATAGCCGCGCGTCAGGTTGGCGCTGACGCCACCCCGCACCAGCCCGGGCCAGATGGCGTACCCCGCTGTGCCCCGCACTTCGAGCCCCGGCATCGCATCCCGAAGGCGGAGGGTGCCGGACACGCCGAGGTAGAGGCCTTCGACGCGATTGAACCGGAGCGCCTGGAGGGTGGTCGGGCCGCGCCAGAAATACACCGGTGGGCCATCCGGCCGGAAGCGGGGCGGGCCGACATCGAAGAGGTCGGACAGGTCGACCGAACTGACGGCCTTGTCGGGGGGGTGCTGCCAATCCCGGTACTCGTGCAGCGAGTCCTTTGGGACCGAGGAGCGCCCGGGCGTGAATGCAGGGGTGTCCGGCGCCCCTGCTTCCGCTGCCGGGGCCAGCACCGGCACTACATCCCGGAGTTGAGTCATGACCCGAAGGGCGCTCCAACTCTGGGTCGTCAGGGGAATCAGCACCTCAAGCTCGACGCGCTGATAGGTCGGGATCCAGCCGGCGCCGGCTACTTCGGTGGTCACGATGTCCACCACTGCCGCGTTCAGCACCAGGCTGTTGAGCCGCTTCGCCTTGCCTGCCGGCGGTGGGCCGCCGAGCGTCAGGAACTGCCCTCGGATCCTGCGCAGCACACCGGTGGTGGGGTCGAGATAGAGATTTCCCCGAAAGACCTTGGTCTTTTCCGTCATGGAATCCCGCGGCGTCACGATGACCCGCACCATCTGTTGCCGGGACCCGTCGGGAAATTCGACCAGCAGCGTGTCTCCCCCCTCGAAGCGGTAGAGGCTATCCCGCGCGGATCCCAGGGGCGACCAGGGCGAGTGGCTCCCGGTGGAATCCTCGCCGACCTCCGTCGGTGCGCCGCTATTTGCGCCAAAGAGATCGAACTTCGATCCGGTCAGCGTCGGCATGATCCACCCGTTCGACAGCGCCGCCGACCCGGGGAGGGGAACGCCGGTGGTGACGACACGGTAGCCCTGCTCGTACTGCCCGAATCCGCGACCCGCCGCCCAGGTGAACACGCCGGCGGTCTGCTCGATCGTGGAGGCGCCCTCGATGCGATCCGGCAGCCGCTTGGCGAGCGCCACCTCCGATTCGTAGCGCGCCGTGTATCCCCGGAGGTTGGCTGGCGTCGTGGCGTTGGCGGCGGCCGCACGCTCGATCACCGCGCGCAACGCCGGTGTGGCGTAGCTGCCGGTATCGGCGGCCTGGGCCTGAGCGGCGAGAAGGAGGATGGCAATCATCGTTGGTGTCCCATGGGAGCCGCCTAGAAAGTGAATCCCCCGCCGGCGTTGATAAAGGTACCCTGACCCGCGCCGCCAGCCACGTTGATGCTGGCGGCCAGCGACCGGTCGAGCAACGCCACCCACAGGCCGCCGCCGAAGCTGGGATGCCAGGTGTCCGACTGCTCGCCATTGACGAACACCCGGCCCACGTCGGCGAGGCCCAACACGCCGAAGTCCCAGGGAAGCACGAACGTCACCCGGGACACCCGGAGCCGCAGGTCGAGGTTGCCGAAAACGGCCTGGTTTCCTTCGTAGCGCCCCATGGGGAGGCCGCGCACTGTGCGGCCTCCGCCGATGAACGCCGCCTCGAAGTACGGCACGTTGCCCTCAGTGTGGGTCCCCGACACCCGGGCCGCCACGGTCATGGCCCTCCACCACCGCGGTGTCAGGTACGTGGCGATCGAGCCGCTCAGTGTCCCGAACGCCCCGCTGCCGTCGCGGACCCATGGGTACCATGCGCCCTCGAGAGTGGCGAGGAGGCCGCTCCGGGGCGCCCCCTGCACGTCCCGCGTGTCGAGGGTGAATTGCCCCGTGAGGCCCGCTTCGCCGAAGCTCGGCGTGCCGTACGGCTGGTCGATGCCGATGAACAGCGTGTCGGGGAGGGGAGTCGTGACGGACTTCAACTCGATGCCCGCGCCGACCTTGACCCGATTCGAGAGCGGCAGCACGAGCGAGGGCGCGAAGGCGTACAGATCGCGGCCCGCACGATAGTAGCCGGAGGTGCTGTCGCCGGGCGTGTCGTTGCCGAAGCCGTAGAAGTAGACCGCCCCGACGCCCGAGGCCACCGCGTCCATCTTGAGTTGCAGCGGCGAGCGCGCCCACCGGAAGTCGCCGAGCAGCTGGACCACGACGCTGTTGGCGTCCGTGCCGTAGGCGGCGCGAAGCGTTACTCGATTCCGGTACGGTCGGGCATCGCCCGACCAGTCGGTCCGGACCACGCCGCCGCCGATGAGGAGGCCGACGCCCGAGGTCAGTTCGAGCCAGCCGGTGGGGTTGAAGTTTCGCCGGCCCTCGGTGCGCTCGGCGCCCGTGCTGTCAAGGTGGGCCAGCGGGTCGCCGATGACGGTGGGCCGGACCGGGATGGCACCCGGTTCGGCGGCCACCTCGACGCCCTTCCCGTACACCGCGGCCGGACTCTGCTTCACCACCCCCTCGACGACGAGCGGCGTGCCCGGCACGGGCACGACCCGGAGCGCCGGCGCGCGTCCGGACCCCCCGGTGAGGCGCACGGTGTCCTGGCCGCCGCCGAGGAACAGCGTGACGCGCTCGGTCTCGCTCGCGGCGAAGCGCTCTGTCCCGCTCCCCATGCTCAGCGTCAGGGAGTCGGGCGCCGGCCACTCCACTGTCACCGCCTCCGCGGTGGCGCTCGCGTACACCTCCGCCTTGCCACGCACCTGCTCGTACATCAGGGCCACCGCGTGCGGGAGATTGTCGCGGCGTTCGCGCAGGGTCCGGATCAGCCCGTCCCCGAGCCGGGCCTGGTAGGCGGCGGGCATCCTGCCCACGGCCGCCGCAATGACCGAATCGGTGAGGGCGGCCTGCAGCGAGGCTGCGATGGAATCCCAGGCCGGCCGGCCGAGCGAGCCCACGAGGTAGCGATAGGAGCTGGCTTGGTCCGGAATCCCCGTCAGTATGCGCGGATAGCCTGGCCCGAACGTCGTGAGATCCGGTTGCAGGGGACGGCTCAGGTAGGTCGCGATGCCGTCGTACCTCGCGAGGGCGCCCTCACGGAAGGTGCCGAGTGGCCGCCACAGCGTCCCTCCGGGTGCAGCGACCGCTTCCCATCGCCAATCGAGGAAGAGCGGATTCAGGCTGCCGACGTACACGTTGAACAAGCTCGCCCGGACCACCGCATGCGCGTCCACCCGCTCGGAAGGATTGAGCCGCGTGCGGTGCAGCATCGCAAGGGAGGTCACGACGCTTCCGGGAAGGATGGGGCCGGTCGAGTCCGAGGTTGGAAGGGGATCGCCCGGGAGCAGGTACCCGGCCAGGCCGCGCTCCCCCACGGCGAGCGGGCCGAGCGTCGCCCCCGGTGGCAGCGACACCAGCCATGCATCCTGGTTCGGCACGGCCGCGGCACTGGCGAGGGCCGCCGCGACCAGCGGGCCGGCCGGATTTCGCCCGCTGGTCAAATCGGTGATGATGCCCTCGGTCACGCTCTGCGGGACGATCCCCGGGGGAAAGGTGCGCGGATCGGTTCGGTCGAGGGGAAAGAAGGTCCAGTGACTCCCGTCCGCCCCGTCGAGATAGACCAACCCTTGCGAGCGGCCGACCCCCGTGCCGGAGGCACGGAGCCCCCCGGCGGTTGCCGTGAGATCAAGTACCGGCAAGGTGATAGGGGTGTTCCAGGTCGTGCGGTATCGCGCGCCGAAGAGGGCGGTGCTAAGCCAACGAACCCAGGACGTCGTACTGAATTGCGGGCCGGGAATGAGCAGCAGGCTGTCGCGCGTGACGGGCGCCTGCTGGGCCGTGGCCGCTGTAGCGCCGAGCGTAAGCCAAGTGGCGAGTACGGCGGTCACCCCCCAGCGCGGGGTCACGGCAGCTTCGCGCCGGCCTCTCCGACCACCCGCTGCACCATCGGGTTGTCGGGGAACTGCTGCGTGAGCTGCTGCAGGACGGCACGGGCGGAGTCGGGCTGACTCATGGCCACATAGATGTCGCTCCGGAGCAATCCGGCCTGCAGCGCCATGCGGGCGTTGTCGGCCGGCACGCTGATGGCGTTGAGCGCGGCCATGGCTCCGGTGGGATCGTGCCGGTCGATCAGCACCGAGCGCGCAGCGAGCAGCTGCACGCCGAAGTCGTCCGGCATCTGCCGCGCGAGTTCCTCGGTCAGCCTGGCGGCGCTGGCGGTGTCACCAGCCTCACGGTCCGTGCGGGCTGCTTGGTAGAGTCCGGCGACCAGCAGGTGCTTCACGTCCGCCGGATCGCCGGAGCGTGTCCCGACCCCGCCGGCGTAGCCGTACACCACCTCGCCGCCGTGCTCGGCCGCCTCAAACAGGAAGTACGCCGCCACGACGCCGGTCAGCGCCGATCCGACGAGTGCCATCCGGCGGACCTTCTCCTTCTTCCGCATGGCCAGGGCGAGAATCTCGAATCCCGCTACCAGCAGGAAGACGTTGCGCGCCCGCTCGCCCAGCTCCTCGTGGTCCTGTACCGCCGTCCGGGCGCCGGGAATCCGTTCGGCGGGCGGGTGCGCCTCGTCGCCGGACCGGGCGGCGAGCACCCCGCAGACGGCGGCCGCGAGGAGGGCGACGGTGGCCGCCGGCTTGATCCACTCGATCTTGACAGCGAGGGAGAGCAGGCGCAGCCCGACGCCGACGAAACCGAGGACGACGATGAAGTGCACGATTTGGGGGTGGAACGAGGCGATGTTGGGCATCGGTGTCTTGCCATTGAGGAGGAAGGTCGAGCTTGCCTGGATCGGACTCCGGAATGATAGGCTTGCCGAGCAGTGGCAGGAAGTCAGTGCCGGAGGTCAGCCGGCGTCGAGCGCCCTCCGGTAGGCGTCCGCCGTCTGGCGGGCGGTGCGGTCCCACGTGAAGCCCGCGGCGCGTGCGATTCCCATGTCGCGGAGCACGCGGCGGCGGGCGGGGTCGTCCAGCAGGGACGCGATGGCGGCCGCGAGCCCTGACACGTCCATCGCCTCGACGAGGACGGCGGCATCGCCAGTGATTTCCGGGACCGAGGTGGCCCGAGCAGCGACGACGGGACAGCCGGCGCGCATCGCTTCCAGCACCGGCAGGCCGAATCCTTCATAGTAGCTCGGAAAGACGAACAGGTCGGCCGAGGCATAGCATGCGGCGAGCTGGTCGTCGGAGAGCCCGGTCAGGTAGCGGACGTTTTTCTCGAGCCCGTGCCGCGCGATGCGCCGCCTGCTCCGGGAACTCCCGCCGCCCACGCGCAGGAGCAGGAGGTCCGGCCGGCGCTTGACGAGCAGCGCCATCGCGTCGAGCAGCGTCTCCACGTTCTTCCGGCGCTCCTCGCTTCCCACGTGGAGCAGCACGGGGCGGTCCGGACTGAGCTCCAGCAACTCCCGACTGGCATCGCGGTCCGCCGGAACAAACCCGTCGCCCACGCCGAGATGGGCGAGTGTGGTGCGGTCTTCCGGGTAGTCGTATGTCGACAGGAAATCCCGGCGTGAGTACTCGGAGCTGAAGATCAGGCCGCGGGCGTGTCGCAGCGGCCCGAGCTGTGCGCGCCGAAGCCACGTGGACAGCGGCGAGTGGTTCGAGCGCACCCGGAGGGCGATCAGGTCGTGCACGGTGACGACCGCGCGTGACGTGTATCGGACTCCGGCGCCGAGCATCTGGGTCGTGAGGTGATACAAGTCATACCCGGCGGGGATCCGCCGGGGGAAATAGAGCAGCGAGTTGACGAGGAATGCGGTGCCGTAGCCCCGCGGCGAGGCCCATCGGGGCCGGGGGTGGACGATGATGCGGGATGCCGGGTCGGTCACCCCCGCACGTCGCCATTCCGCGGGATCGACCATCCCGGGAAGGTTCTGAAGCAGGAGGTCCAGGTGGAACGCCTGCGGCGTCTGGGCGTGGAGGGCGTGAAGCAGTTCCCGCGTGTACCGACCGGTGCCCGCTCTCGGCGGAGAGTAGTTGACCAGCAGGACCCCGGGCAGCGGCATCGTCAGAACGTGCGGTCAGTGGCCGTCATGCCGTGACCTCCGGCTTTCGGACCGCGCGCCCGACCAGGATCGTAATGTTGTCGCTGCCGCCGTCTTCGAGCGCGTCGGCCAGCAACTGCTGGCACACCTGCTCGGCGGAGGTCATCGCCTTGAGCCGCTCCGCGATCTTCTCGTCGGAAACGTGCTTGGTCAGCCCGTCGCTGCAGAGCAGGAATATCTGGTTCCACACGCTCTCCACCCGCGTCACCACCGGCGCCGTCTGGTGGCCACCGATGGCACTGGACAGGACGTGGGCCCACCGGGTGCGCGGCGCGTCGGCGCGAGTCAACACTCCCTGATCCACCAGTTCCTGGGCCATCGTCTGGTCTCGCGTCACCTGGGTGAGGACGCCGTCGCGCATCAGGTAGGCCCGGCTGTCCCCCAGTTGCAGCAAGTACGCCCAGGGCCACACGCCGAGGAAGAGAGTGAGCGTGGTGGCCATGTTCCCGCCGCCAGGCTCGGCCTTGGCTCGCTCGATGACCCGGGCGTGGGTCTGCATGGCGGCTTCCTGGAGCACGGCCGCGAAGGCCTCGTCGCCCGACGCATCCGCGGTGTAGTAGGCCTTCATGCTCTGCGACACGTACTCCGTAATGCCTTCCACCGCGAGCCGGCTGGCTTCCTCGCCGTGGGAGCTTCCGCCCACGCCGTCGGCCACCATGGCCAGGAATGCCAGGCGCTCCGCGGCGGGCCAGCGACTCCCTTCCGGCAGGCTGGTGCGGTGGATCTGGACCTGCCGGCGCAGCGAGGCGATGAGGAAGTGATCCTGGTTCGCTTTGCGCACGGTGCCGGTGTGCGTCAGCCCGAAGACGTCGACTTCCTCGTCGGTCGGCTTGCGGGTCGAGAGCGTCCCGGCAACTGCGTCGTTGGATGGGCTCATCTGGTCCCCTCTCGTGTGCGCCTACGGGGTGCTGCCGGCGGCGGCCGCCCCGCCCCCGATGGTACGGGCGAGGAACCGGTCGGAGACTTCCTGGATCATGCGGAAGCTGGGGAAGTTATACGCCGCGCCGTGGCGCCCCGGCGGATAAATGCGCAACTCGGCGTCCACCCCGGCGTCCGTGATCGCCGTGAGGAATTGCATCGTGTTCACCGGGTGGACGTTGTCATCCATCATCGAGTGAATCACCAGGAGCTTGCCCTTGATCCGCCCGGCCCGTGCGTTGACGGACGAACTGTCGTAGCCCGCGGCGTTGTCGGGCAGCACGTCCATGTAGCGCTCGGCATAGATCGTGTCGTAGAGCCGCCAGTCGGTCACCGCGGAATTGGCAATGCCGGACGCGAAGGCATCCGGGTAGGCGGCCATGGTATACAGGACGCTGTACCCGCCATAGCTGGTGCCGTCGATGGCAATCCGCCCGCCGTCCACATAGGGTTGAGTCCCCAGCCACCGTGCGGCTTCGGTGAAGTCCATCGCCTCGTACTTGCCGAGATGCTGGTACACCTGCTTCATGAAGGCACTGCCGTAGTTGTTGGAGCCGCGATTGTTCAGCCCCACCACGATGTAGCCCTGTTGCGCCCGCCACTGGTCCATGCCGCTCGATCCGAACCGGTCGTACACCTGCTGCGACCCTGGACCGCCGTAAATGGCCAGGATGACGGGGTACTTCTTCGCCGGGTCGAAGTTTGGCGGCTTGATCATGGAGCCGTCGAGCCGCTGGCCGTCCGACGTGGTGAACTGGAACAGTTCAGTCGGAGAGTAGGCGTTCGTGGCGAGCCACGTGGTGACGGCGGCGTTGTCCTCCAGCCGCTTCAGCATCTTGCCACCCGCCGCCCAGAGCTCGACCTGCCGCGGCTGCGCGGTGGACGACCAGCGGTCGATGTAGTACCGGGCGTTGGGCGCCATGTCGATCGCGTGGGTACCGGTCGTGGTGGTCAGCCGCCGCTTTCCCTTGCCGTCGAAGCGCACGGCGTAGAGCTGCCGCTGCAGCGGCGACACTTCGGTGGAGCTGTAGTAGATCAGCTTCGCGGCTGGGTCGGTGCCCTCGATGCGCGTCACGGTCCAGGGTCCGCTCGTGACCTGGTTGATCAGCTTTCCGGAGTAGTCGTAGCGGTAGATGTGCTGCCAGCCGTCCTGGTCCGAAATCCAGAAGAACTCCCTGCTGCCGGCCGGGAAGGTCATCATGTCCTGGATGCCGGCGTAGAAGTCGTACACGTCGAGCCAGGTGGGGCTGGTCCAGGTGCGCACCAACCGGCTGCCGGCATCGTTCACATTGAAGAAGAAGAGCCGGAGGGTGTTCTGCTTCCGGTTCAGTTCCAGCACGGCCAGCGTGTCGGCGGCGCTGGTCCAGTAGATCCGGGGGATGTAGAAGTCGCCGGTCGCCTTGGTGTCGAGCCAGACCTGCTTGCCGGTGGAGACATTCACGACTCCGATGCGCACCGTCGGATTCGAATCCCCGGGCTGGGGAATCCGCAGCTTGTCCCACTCCGGATGCGCGCCCGCATAGTCGGAGAGCTGGATGATCGGTTCGGCGCTCTCGTCCACCTGCCAGTACGCCAGGTGCCGGCTGTCCGGCGACCAGTTCCAGGCCTGCGCCATCCCGAACTCTTCCTCGTACACCCAGTCGAACCGGCCGTTGTGCAGGGTCTCGGTGGCGCCGGTGGTCAGCCGCGTGTCGCGGTTGGTGGCCAGGTCCCGGACGTAGAGGTCGCCGCCCAGTTCGTACCCGAACAGGGCACCATTCGGGGAGAGTTCCCCGGTCTGGGCGCCCTGCGCGGCGAGCCGCATCGACTGGTCGGACAGCGAATACACGAAATAGTCGGAAGTGCCCGACCGGCGATAGATCTGCTTGAAGCGGGTCTGGAAGACGAGGTGCCTGGAGTCCTCTGCAAACTGGAACGACTGGTAGGAAAAGGGCGCGGCGGTGTCCGGGAAGGTGACACCCTTGGCGGAAAAGAGGAGCGTGTCGCTTCCGGTACCCGGATCGGTGGCGCGGATCTCTTCGCCGCCTGCGCCCCGGGTGGTGTAGGAGTACCGGTTACCGCCATCGATCCAATTCACGCTTCGCGGCCCGGACCGACCTCCCATGGCCCCCGACGACTGCATCGCCTCGGTGATATTGGCGAACGTCTTCTTGTCCTGGGCCTGACTCGGCGTGATGAGCACGGCGAGGGCGAGCAGCGCGAGCAAGGGGGTGCGGATGCGCATTGCAGTTCCAGTCCTGGTTCGGGGTGGAGATACTCTGGGGGAAGCTACGCCCAGCGGGTGGTTCTGCAATGCCCGCCGCAGGAACCCCAATGATGCCCCTGACGCGGTCCCACCGCCGGCGGCTTCCGGGGGCATATATTACGGTGTTCCCGCTCGGTCGCTTGGCTCGGCCCGGCCGCTCATCGCCAGGGAGTCGCATGTCCTCCATTCCCACCCGTCCCGGCACCCCGCCGACGGACTTCCCGATGACCGCGCACTCCCGCAATCCCGGGATGCCACTGGACCTGTCCTGGGTCCGGGCGGTCCGGGCCAACCGCAGCGCCATCGAACGGCGCGCGGCCACCATCCCCAAACGGCGCACCGTCAAGAAGGAATACCAGGCTGCGTGGCTGCTGCGGGCCATCACCCTGATGGATCTTACGACGCTCCAGGGCGACGACACCCCCGCGCGCGTCCGGCGGCTCTGCGCCAAGGCCCGTGCCCCTCTCCGGGAGGACCTCCTCGCCTCGCTCGGTGCGGAGCGGCTCGGCATTCGTGTGGCGGCGGTCTGCGTGTATCACGGCCTCGTGCCGGCGGCCGTCGATGCGCTCCGCGGAACTGGCATCCCCGTGGCGGCGGTCTCCACGGGATTTCCCGCCGGGTTGAGTCCTTTCCCGCAGCGCGTCGCGGAGATCCGTGCCTCGATCGAGGCAGGCGCCGACGAGATCGACGTCGTCATCACCCGCGGACACGTGCTCTCGGGCAACTGGGAAGCGCTCTACGATGAAGTCCGGACCTTCCGGGACGCCTGCGGCGACGCCCACGTCAAGGTGATCCTCGGCACCGGCGAACTCGGTACGTTGCGGAACGTGGCTCGCGCCAGCCTCGTCGCCATGATGGCGGGTGCCGACTTCATCAAGACGTCCACCGGCAAGGAGCCGGTCAACGCGACGCTGCCCGTGGGCCTCGTGATGGTGCGCGCCATCCGCGCGTACCTCGAACGCACCGGCGTGCGAGTCGGATTCAAGCCCGCGGGCGGCATCCGGACCGCCAAGGATTCGCTGGACTGGCTTGCCATGATGAAGGACGAACTGGGTCCGCCGTGGCTTCGACCCGAGCTCTTTCGCTTCGGGGCCAGCGGGCTCCTGGCCGACATCGAACGGCAGCTCGAATTCTTCGTGACCGGCCGGTACTCCGCATTTCATCGCCATCCGATGGCATGATGTTCACGGGCTGAGAACAAGGAACCCTTCATGGCCTCCATTCCCGAGATTTTCGCCTCCATGGCGTACGGGCCCGCTCCCGAGTCCGCCAGGCCCGCCGAGGAGTGGCTGGATCGGCGCGGCCGCCGCTTCGGCATGTTCGTCGGCGGCGAGTGGACCGAACCCGGCGAACTCTTCGACACGGTGAATCCGGGGACGGGACGACCGCTCGCCAGGGTGACGCAGGCCTCGAGCGCGGACGTGGACCGGGCGGTGTCCGCGGCGCGTAACGCCCAGCCGGGGTGGTGGGCGCTCGGGGGCCACGGACGGGCCCGGCACCTGTATGCCCTGGCGCGCGCCGTGCAGCGCAACGCCCGACTGCTGTCGGTGGTGGAATCACTCGACAACGGCAAGCCGATCCGCGAATCGCGCGACATCGACATCCCGCTGGTGGCGCGGCACTTCTACCACCACGCCGGGTGGGCGCAGCTGATGGACCGCGAACTGCCCGGCATGGAACCGGTCGGTGTGGCGGGCCAGATCATCCCCTGGAACTTCCCGCTCTTGATGCTGGCCTGGAAGATTGCGCCGGCCATCGCCATGGGAAACACCGTGGTGCTCAAGCCGGCGGAGTTCACCTCGCTCACTGCGCTGCTCTTTGCCGAGCTGTGCGAGGAGGCGGGGCTGCCCGCGGGCGTGGTCAACATCCTCACCGGCGACGGGCGGACCGGCGCCGCGCTCGTGGCCCACCCCGGCGTGGACAAGATCGCGTTCACCGGCTCGACGGAGGTCGGTCGGCTCATCCGCGTCGCCACGGCGGGCACCGGCAAGAAGCTCTCGCTCGAGCTCGGCGGGAAGTCGCCGTTCATCGTGTTCGACGACGCCGACCTGGACAGCGTGGTCGAAGGCGTGGTGGACGCGATCTGGTTCAACCAGGGACAGGTCTGTTGCGCCGGCTCGCGCATCCTGGCGCAGGAGGGCATTGCGCCGCGTCTCGAGGAAAAGCTGAAGGCGCGGATGGAGACGCTCCGCATCGGCGACCCGCTCGACAAGGCGGTCGACATCGGGGCCATCATCGCCCCGGTGCAGCTGGACAAGATCCGTGAACTGGTGGAGCAGGGCGAAGCGGAAGGCGCGCAGCTCTGGCAACCCGTCTGGAGTTGTCCGTCGGAAGGCTATTTCTATCCGCCCACCCTCTTTACCGGCGTGGCCCCGGCCTCGACGATTGCCCAAGTCGAGATCTTCGGTCCCGTCGTGGTGATGATGAGCTTTCGCACGCCGGGGGAGGCGGTCGAGTTGGCCAACAACACCCGTTACGGCCTCGCGGCCAGCATCTGGACCGAGAACATCAACCTGGCACTGGATATCGCACCCAAGGTGAAGGCCGGTTCCGTCTGGATCAATTGCACCAATGTGTTCGACGCCGCCGCCGGATTCGGCGGATATCGGGAGAGCGGATTCGGGCGGGAGGGGGGGAAGGAAGGGCTGTGGGAGTATGTGAAGGAGGGCTCGACAGCGGGGCAGCGGGGCAGGGGGGCCGCAAGGGCCTACGCGGCCGAGACTGCCCCGCGGCCCCGCAGCCCCGCCGCCGCACCGTCGATCGACCGCACCCCCAAGCTCTACATCGGCGGCGCGCAGGTGCGGCCCGATTCCGGATACAGTCTGCCGGTGCACGGCGCTTCGGGCGCGGTGGCGGGTGAGGTCGGGCATGGCAACCGGAAGGACATCCGGAACGCGGTCGAGGCGGCGCACGCCGGCCTCAGCTGGGGCCGGGCGACGGCGCATCTTCGGGCGCAGGTGCTGTACTACATCGCCGAGAACCTGGCCGCGCGTCGCGATGAATTCGTGGCGCGGATCGTCGACCTCACCGGCCGCTCGAAGAAGCTGGGTCGGGAAGAGGTGGACCTGTCCCTTGAACGGCTCTTCAGCTACGCCGCCTGGGCCGACAAGTGGGACGGTCGGGTGCACCACACGCCCATTCGCAACGTGACGCTCGCAATGCCGGAACCCCTCGGCGTGATGGCCGTGGTCTGCCCCGACGACTGGCCGCTCCTCGGATTCCTGTCGGCGACCCTTCCGCCCATCGCCATGGGAAACACCGTCGTGGCGCTACCCTCGGGGCGCTGGCCCCTGCTGGCCACCGACCTGTACCAGGTCTTCGACACCTCGGACCTGCCGGGCGGCGTGCTCAACATCGTGACGGGACCCCGCGAGGAGCTGGCGGCGGTGCTCGCCGCGCACGACGACGTGGACGCCATGTGGTACTGGGGGACGGCGGACGGGAGCGGGGACGTGGAGCGGCTGTCCGCGGGCAACCTGAAGCAGACCTGGGTGAACCACGGGCGAGGTGTTCGGTGGGATGTGGGGCTGGAGGGGGAAGGCGAGCGCTTCCTCCGCCACGCCACCCAGGTCAAGAACGTCTGGGTGCCTTACGGGGAGTAGTCCGCCTGCGTGCCACACCCCGCGGTTTGGCGGTCGGGGTGAGCGAGGCGGTGATGGTGATCTTCCGGCCCAGCACTTTTTGCAGGACGTCAGATTTCCGGCGCGCGGCCCAGCCCTCGAGTTCCATGTTGGCGCCGGCGAGCCGCGGGGCAATCCGCAGGACCAGCTTCTTCCGCGTCAATTCGGCCGAGACTCCCTCGACAACCGCCGTGTGCCCACGATCCAGCCCGTCCGCGATGCGCAGGAGCCCGACGGTGCGCCGGACGAGGGCCTGGTCCTCGGCGGAGAGTCCGCCGAATTCCTGATCGGAGGACTTCGGACCGCGCCGCCGATGGTACCGGCTGACGAGTGCCACCAGCGCCCGCTCGCGGGCGCCGAGGCCGATGCGGTCGGCGTGCATGATGAGCTGGTAGCTGTGCCGGTGATGGCTCTTGTAGCTGACGAGTTGCCCGACGTCGTGCAGGAGGCCGGCGGCCTCGAGGATGTGGCGCTCTTCCGGGGTGCAGCCGATGGCCTCGCCGATCTGGTCGAAGAGGGACAGCGCGAGGTGGCGGACCTGCTCGACGTGCCGCCGGTCGGTGCGGCAGCGGTCGGCGAACTCGCGGACCAGCTGCAGGGGATCCGCCTGCGGCGTCGTCGCGGCCGAGGCGCCGACCATCTCCCACAGCAGGCCCTCCCGCAGCCCATAGGCGCTGACGGTGACGCTTCCCGCGTCCAGGCGCTCGAGCAACGAGGCGATGACCGTGAGGCCCGCGAGGATGATGTCGGCCCGCTCCGGATTCAGGCCGGGGACGTTGCGGCGCTGCAATGCGGTGCGCGTGGAGAGCCATTCGAGGAGGTGCTCGACTTCCGCGACCGACACCTCGATGCCGTGCACCGGTCTTGTCGGATCGCCTCCCCGCCGGGCCACCGCCATCCGCGCCAGGTTGGTGAACGTCCCCCCCGACCCGATGATGCGCGCCCCGGTCCACGCCCGCTTCGGGAGCTGCCGCGCGAGACGCTTGCCGAGGTGCTTGCGCAGCGCATTCACCTCTCGGTGCGGTGCGCGCTTCCCCGGCACGAACTGTTCCGTCAACCGGACCGCGCCGTAGGGCAGGGAGCGGCTGAGCTCGACCAGCCCGTCCACCGCACCCACCAGCTCGAGGCTGCCGCCGCCGATATCGGCGATGAGCGCCTTGGTGTTGTCGAGCCGGAAGTGGTGGCGAACGGACCGGTAGGAGAGCTGGGCTTCGTGCTCGGTGGTGATGACGCGGAGGGGGAGGCCGATCTCGTCGCGGACCCGGCGGACGAATTCGCCGCCATTCTTCGCCTCGCGCACGGCGGCCGTCGCCACCGCCACCACCTGGGTGGCGCCCCGGCGGCGGCACACGTCGGCCATGCGGCGAAGGGCCGCCAGTGCACGCTCGATCGCCGCGGGGTCCAGCAGGCCCGTGGCGGCCAGGCCCTGGGCGAGGCGGGGTTGGGCCTTGATCTCGTCGATGGGGACGAGGCCGGCCGCCGGGTCGTACGTCGCAATCAGGAGCCGGATGGAATTCGAGCCCACGTCGATCGCGGCGAGCCGCTCGCCCGCAGCGGGGGCCTTTCGCTTCACCGTTTCGGGGCTCCGGCCGGCCAGGCCGCGTCGCCGACATCCTCCGCGTGGTGCTTGATCGATTTCCCTTCCACCAGGAAGACGACGTCTTCCCCGATGTTGGTGGCCAGGTCGGCCACTCGCTCCAGGTTCCGGCTCACAAGAAAGAGTTCCATGCCCGCGCCGATGGTGTGCGGATCTTCCATCATGTGCGTGAGCAGGATCCGGAACACCGAGCGATGAAGCACGTCTACCTTGTCGTCCCGCCGACAGACTTCGCGGCCGGCCTGAGCGTCGCCCCGGATGAACGCCTCGAGGGCGTCAGACAACATGTCCCGGGCGAGCCGCGCCATCTCGATGATCTCGGGTTCCGGCGCGATGGCGCGCTGGTCCGCCAGTCGCTGCGCTGATTGCGCGATGTTCACGGCGTGGTCGCCCACCCGCTCGAGGTCGTTGGCGATCTTGAGCGCGGAGGTGAGCATGCGGAGGTCGCGTGCCATCGGCTGCTGGAGCGCCAGCAGGTTGATGCACATCTCCTCCAGCTCGACCTCCATCCGGTCGATGATCCGGTCGCCGGTGATGACGGCCTGGGCCTTGGCGCTGTCGCGCTCGAGCAGCGCGTCCACCGCCAGCCCCAGCGCGGCCTCCGCCTCTCCGGACATGGTCAGGAGGCGGATCTTGACCTGGCTCAGGTCGTCGTGAAAGTGCCGGTGGGCCTCGGTCATCCGAATCTCCCCGTGATGTACGCCTCGGTGCGTTCGTGCGCCGGGGCGGTGAAGAGCTGCTGGGTGTCGCCGAACTCGATCAGTTCGCCGCGGTCGAAGAAGCCCGTGTAGTCCGACACGCGGGCGGCCTGCTGCATGTTATGTGTCACGATGGCGATCGTGTAGTGCTGCTTCAGCTCGAAGATGAGCTCCTCGACCTTCTGCGTGGCGAGGGGGTCCAGGGCGGAGCACGGCTCGTCCATCAGCAGTACGTCCGGGGCGTTGGCCAGCGCCCGGGCGATGCAGAGCCGCTGCTGCTGCCCGCCGGAGAGTCCGGTGCCGGGTTCGTGCAGGCGGTCCTTCACCTCGTCCCACAGCGCGGCCTGCCGGAGGCAGCGCTCGACCAGCTCCGGCAGGTCGCGCGAGAGCGCCAGGCGGTTGACGGTCGGGCCGTACGCCACGTTGTCGAAGATCGACTTCGGGAACGGGTTGGGGCGCTGGAACACCATGCCGATCCGTCGCCGCAGGTCCACCAGGTCCCGGCCCGGGGCGTAGATCGACTGTCCGTCGAGGAGCAGCTCCCCGGAGTGGGTCACGTCAGGCAGCAACTCGTGCATCCGGTTGATGGCCCGGAGAAAGGTGGACTTGCCGCAGCCGGAGGGGCCGATGATGGCGGTCACGGCATGCCGTTCGACACTCAGGGAAATCCCCTTGAGGACCTCCGTGGCGCCGTAGGAAAAGCGGAAGTCCCGCGCTACCACGACGGGGGCGCCGGCGCGGTGGGTCTTCGCCGAGTCTCGCCGGGGAGCCAGCGTCGGCCTGAGGCTGGATGCGTGCGGCATGGCCGTCCGTTCGAGAAGGGTGGAGGTCATCCGAACCTACCCGTGATGTACGCTTCGGTCTCTTCGCGAGCCGGGGACGTGAACAGTTGGCGCGTGGCGCCGGTCTCGACCATGCCGCCCAGGTAGAAGAACGTCGTCGTGTCGGACACCCGGGCCGCCTGCTGCATGTTGTGCGTCACGATGATGATCGTGAAATCACGCTTGAGAGTGAAGAGCAGCTCCTCGATCCGCTGGGTGCCCTGCGGGTCGAGCGAGGCGGTCGGCTCGTCGAGGAGGACCACCTCCGGTTTCGGCGCGATGGTGCGTGCCACGCACAGCCGCTGCTGCTGGCCGCCGGAGAGGGCGAGGGCACTGGTGCCGAGGCGGTCCTTCACCTCGTCCCAGAGCGCCGCGCCGCGGAGCGCCCGCTCCACGGTTTCCGTCAGTTCGGCCCGGGACCGCTTCTGCCCCACGCGCAGCCCCGCCGCCACGTTATCGAAAATGGACATCGTCGGGAAGGGGGTCGGCTTCTGGAACACCATCCCGACCCGGCGGCGCAGCTGCATCGGATTCACGTTGCCGGCGTACACGTCCCTGCCGTCGAGCAGGACGCGCCCCGTGATCCATCCCCCCGGCGTGAGCTCGTGCATCCGGTTCAACGAGCGCAGAAAGGTGGACTTCCCGCACCCGGACGGCCCGATCAGGGCGTGCACCCGGTTGGTGTCGAAGGCGAGCGTCACATCCTTCACGGCGGTCATCTTGCCGTACATGGCGCTCAGGCGCTCCGTGGCGACCCGGATGAGCTGGTCAGCCATGCTGGGAGAACTTCCTGCGCGTGGCCAGGCGCGCGGCGATGCTGAGGACCAGGACCACCAGGATGAGCACGAGCGCGGTGGCCCACGCCAGCTGGTGCCACTCCTCGTAGGGGCCGGTCGCGTAGTTGAACACGACCAGCGGCAGGGCGGCCATCGGCTGGTCGAGGTTGAAGGAGAGGTACTGGCTGCCCAGCGCCGTGAAGAGCAGGGGTGCGGTTTCACCGGCTACGCGGGCCACCGCCAGCAGGGCGCCCGTGACGATCCCCGGGAGGGTGGTGCGGACCACGACGGTCAGGCTGGTCCGCCACCGTGAGTAGCCGAGGGCGAGCGCCGCTTCACGCAGGGAATGCGGCACCAGCTTGATCATCTCTTCTGTCGTGCGCGTGACCATCGGCACCATGAGGATGGCCAGCGCCACGCTGCCCGCCAGCGCCGAGAAGTGCTTCTGCGAGGCGACGATCCAGGTCCACACGAACACGCCGACCACGATCGACGGCGTGCCGTTCAGCACGTCCGACACGAACCGGGTCGTGGTGGCCAGCTTCGAGCCCGGGTACTCCGCGCAGTAGATGCCCGCCGCCGATGCCGAGCGGGAGGCCGATGAGGCAGGCGGTGCCGACGATCATCAGGGTGCCGACGATGGCGTGCATCACGCCGCCGCCGGTTTCGCCGGCGGGCACCGGCAGCTTCGTGAAGAAGGCCAGGCTCAGGCTGCTCGCCCCCTTGGCGGCGAGCGTCCCCAGGATCAGGAGGAGCGGCAGCACCGCCACCACCACGGCGAGCCCCATCAGGCCGACCATGAACTGGCTGCGCAGTCGGCGGACAGCAGCGCGGTTCATGCGGACTTCCCTCCGCCACCCCGGGCCACGCGCCAGATGAGCAACCGGGCCAGGGCATTGATCACGACCGTGACGACGAAGAGGGTCAGCGCCACGTAGGACAGCGCGGAGAGGTGGATGTTCTCGACCGCCTCGGAAAACTCGTTGGCGATGGCGGACGCCATGGTGTAGCCGGGCGCGAACAACGATGCGGCGATCTCGTGCCGGTTGCCGATGACCATCGTCACCGCCATCGTCTCGCCGAGCGCGCGGCCCAGGCCCAGGATGACCGCCCCGATGATGCCGGAGCGCGCATACGGCAGTACCGCGCCGGTCAGGGCTTCCCATCGCGTGGCGCCGAGCGCCATGGCCGCTTCGCGCTGGCTATTGGGGACCGCGAGGAGCACTTCGCGGGACACCGACATGATATAGGGCATGACCATGATGGCCAGGATGACCGCGGCGGAGAGCATGCCGGGGCCGTAGATCGGTCCCTGGAAGAGGGGCAGGAAGCCGAGGGTGTCCTTGAGGAACGGGAAGACCGTGGCGCGCAGGAACGGGATCATCACGAAGATCCCCCAGAGCCCGTATACCACGCTGGGGATGGCGGCGAGCAGTTCGATGAGGAACGCCACGGGGCCGCGGATCTTCATCGGAGCGAACTCGGTCAGGAAGATGGCCACGCCGAGCGACAGGGGGACCGCGATCAGCAAGGCCAGCGCGGAGGACACGACGGTGCCGAAGATGAGCGGCAGGGCACCGAACCGCCCTTCGACCGGGTCCCATTCGCTGGAGGTCAGGAATCCGAGTCCGAACTCCCCGATGGCCATCCGCGCGCCAGCCCAGAGTTCGTAGACCAGGAAGCCGAGCAGGATCGGGACGGCCAGCGCCGCGAGGGTGAGGACCACCTTGAACGCACGATCGCCGAATCGGGCTCCGCCGAGCGAGGCGGTGGCGGGGGTAGCCGGGGAAGACATAGGGCGGGAACCTATCCGGGGATGATGGCCTGCCAGTCACGGCTGTGTAACGGCCGTGTCACGGAGGCACCGGAACGAATCAGCGGCCGGCTCCCGTGGGGAGCCGGCCGCCGAGTCCACCAATCAACGCTGACTACTTGGCGGGAATTGGCTTGCCGTTCGCCTTCAGCCCGGCGATGCGGGGTTTGATCAGGGCGATCACCTCGGCTGGCAGCGGGGCGTACTGGAGCTGCCCCGCCATGGCCTGTGCCTCGGGCGTGATCATCCAGGCCAGGAAGTCACGCAGGAGCTTGGCCTTGGCCGCGTCCTTCGAGTCCTGCCGGACCAGGAGCCAGGTGAACGACGAGATCGGGTAGGTCTCGGCGCCCGGTGCGTTGGTGATGGACACCCGGAAGTCGGTGTCCTTCGCAAACTTCGCGCTGGCCGCCGCGGTGGTGGCCGACGCGAGGCTCGGCACCACGAAGTTTCCCGCGCTGTTCTTGATCTTGGCGTAGGGCAGTTGGTTGGACAGCGCGTAGATCAATTCGACGTATCCGATGGTGCCGTCGATCTGCTTGACCTGTTGGGTCACGCCTTCGTTGCCCTTCCCGCCGAGGCCCACCGGCCACTTGACCGACGTGGCGTAATTGACCTTGTCCTTCCACTCGCGGGACACCTTCGTCAGGAAGTCGGTGAAGATGTAGCTCGTACCCGACCCGTCCGACCGGTGCACCACGATGATGTCGGCGTTGGGCAAGGCCACGCCGGCGTTCATGGCGGCGATCCGCTTGTCGTTCCACTTGGTGATTCGGCCCAGGAAAATGTCGGCGATCGTGGCGCCGTCCAGCTGGAGCTGCGTGGCGCCGAGCGAGGGCAGGTTGTAGGTCAGCACCACCGCGCCGATGACGGTCGGGATATGGAGGACGTTGTTCTGGACCGCATCCATCTGGGCCACGCTCATCGGACCGTCGGTGGCGCCGAAGTCCACGGTGCCCTCGGTGAACTGGCGGATGCCGCCGCCGGATCCGATCGACTGGTAGTTGATCTGGACGCCGGTGGCCTTGTTGTAGGCGTCGAACCACTTGGTGTAGATCGGGTTCGGGAAGGTGGCTCCCGCGCCCGTCAGGCTCTGGGCGCCGGCGGGCGCCGCCGCGAGGGCGGCGACCGCGAGGGCCAGGGAGATCCGCTGGATCATCATGGTCAGTTCCTTAGAAGTTCATCGTCAGCGCGGTGCGGAAGCCGCTGATCGTCTTGAGCGAGGAGTCCTCGAAGCTCTGGGACTCGTACATGAGGCGGAACTGCGCCTTGCTGCTGAGGTAGAGGTTGACGCCGGCGGTGATCAGTGTCGTCTGGTCGTTGATGATGTTGTTGTTCGGCTCCGCGATGTCGTAGCGGAACGCCGGCTCGATGGCGTACAGGTAGCTGGTGGGCGACTTCATCCGGATGTTGTACGCGGCGACGCCCTGGAACCCCCAGATGGAGTTGGCGCTGTTGAGCGGTGCTCTCGCCGCTCAAGTAGTCCACCATCACGTACAGCCCCTCGTTGCCCGGAGCGCTCCACTGGGCGTCGAGGCCCCAGCCGGTGTTCGTCGCCGTGCTGTCAGCCGGGACGGTCGTGTCCGGCCGCTGGCACGAAGTCGTGGCTGGCGACGGAACCGCCGATCGAGAGCATCGGCGTGATGGCGAAGGTGGCGCGGCCGTAGAACGACTTGGCGCTGTTCAGGTCGATGTTGTTCGGTGAGAGCGCGCCGTTCATGACGGCGCCCATCGACGGCGAGCCGCTTGGTCAGGCCGGTGTACATGAGGCCGGCCCCGATGTCGTGCGCCTCGAAGCCGTTCCCGACCGCGAGGTCGTTCGACGACACCGGCACGAGTCCGCGGTAGGCGCCGCGCTCGATGGAGGGGAGGTTGTTCGACGAGGTGAGTTCGTAGCGTCCGAAGAACCGCTTGAACTGGCCCGCGCGGAGCGCGAACGCGCTCTTCGCTTCCGGCTTCGTGAAGGAGACGTCGAGGTAGGCGTCCTTCAGCGTCACGCCGGACTGGCCGGTGGTGTAGTTGGGCTGGATGACGAAGGTGATGTTCTCGGTCAGGTTGCCCTTGGCCTCGATGCGAGCGCGGCGGATCAGGAAGCTGCTCTCCGGCGCGCGCGCGGCTGCGGGTAGCGCGGCGTAGATCGCGTTCTCGCCGTTGTTGAAGTCGTAGAACTCGACTTGCAGCCGGCCGGCCATCTTCACGTTCGGGTACGTGGTCTGCGCCGCGGCAACGCCGGCGGTCAGCAGGGTCAGGAGAGCGAGGCTCGAAGCCGAACGCCACATCATGGAGCGCATGTCCACCCTTTCGTGCGGGGGCCGAGTCGGCGCCCCTGAGGTTGTCGTCGGGGGGCTAGTGCCCTCCCGGGCGATGCGCAGCGGTGGCTGAACATCGCGGCGTAACGAACGCAACCGCGTGTCACGCCTGTGCGTGTGCCTCGTCACAGCTTCGTAACGGCGTCCTCCACACCGCCAGGAAACCAGGCCGTGACCCTGGTCCCGGTCCCCAGCTCGCTCTCAATCCCGACCCGTCCCCCGTGGGCTTCGACGGTGTGCCGCACGATCGCCAACCCGAGCCCGGTGCCGCCCTCCGCCCGCGAGCGCGACGGATCCACGCGATAGAACCGCTCGAACACCCGCGAGAGGTGCTCCTGCGGGATCCCGCTCCCGGTGTCCTCCACCTTGAGCGCGATGCCGCCATCTTCCGGAGTGCTCCGAAAGGTGATGCGGCCGCCGGGAGGTGTGTACCGCAATGCGTTGTCGAGCAGGTTCCGGAGGACGATCCGCACGCCCTCCGGGTCGGCCAGCAGCGACTCGGCGCCCTCCCCGATCGCGGTTTGGAAAGCCACCTCGAGTTTCGCCACCCGACCGGCCACGTCGGCCCAAACCTCCCCGGCGAGCTCGGCGAGGTCGACGGCTGCCAGCTCCGGCTGCCAGCGCCCCGATTCGATCCGCGAGAGATCCAGCAGGTCGTCCACCAGCCGCTGCATGCGGTGCGCGTTGGCCAGGATCGTCTCGAGGAACTGCCGCTCGGTCGCCTCGTCGGGCCGTTCCGCCAGCAGCGTCTCCGCGTAGCCGGAGATACTGGTCAGGGGCGTCTTGAGTTCGTGGGACACGTTGGCCACGAAGTCCCGGCGCACCGCCTCCAGGCGCCGAACCTCGGTCTGGTCGTGCAGCACCAGCACCGCGCCCCCGTTGGGCAGCGGCCTCGCGCTGATGACGATCGTGCGCCCGTCGATCCCCACCTCTCCGCCGTCGACCGGCGTTCCCTCGCTGACCAGCCGGACGATTTCCCGGGCCTCGCGAGACCGGAAGAGCTGCTGGAGGTCGGGGAGCGGGAGGTCCGGTCCATATCCGAGGAGTTGCCGGGCGGCGGGATTGGCGGTCAGGATCCGGCCTCGTGCGTCGGCCGCGACCACGCCCTCCACCATCGCGGCGACGATCGCGGCCGACTCCGCCTGCTCGTGCCGAAGTCGCTCGAAGCGGTCGGCCAGCTCATGGTGCATTTCCCGGAGCGCCTGCACCAGGGTGTCGATGTCGCGGAGGCCGGAGTGCGGAAAACGTGGCGCCTGCCCGGCCGCGATGGTCCGGGCCGCCTCGGTGATGGCGGTCAGTGGGCGGGTAATCGAGCCGGCCGAGAGCCACGCCACGATCGCGCCGATGAGCAGGGCCACCGCCGCCGCCAGTGCCACGGCCAACTGGGCCCGGTGGACGATGCCGTCCACCTGCTGCAGGTCGGCGGCGATGCGGACGACCCCGGGCCCGCCCGGGATCGCCACGTACATCAACTCCCGCCCGACGGTCTCGCTCCGTCGCTTGCTGACCCCGACCGAGTCGGCGAGCGCGGCCATCACTTCCGGGCGGGTGGCGTGCGATTCGATCGCGGGAAGGGGAAGCGAGTCATAGTCGCTCTCGCCCGTGACCGAACCGTCGGGCGCGATCAGTGTGATGCGATACCCCGTTTCCTCGGCGAGGCGGTGAATCCACCGCTGGGCGGCTGCAGGATCCGCGGGGAGGCCCTCGCGCACCAACTGCGCTTCGCGCCGAAGGGTACCGGCGACGTCGGTCTCGAGATCCCGTCGCAGCGCGACGTCCGCCGTCCACAAGAGCACCAGGACGCTGACCACCAGCACGAACAAGGTTCCCGAGATGACCCGCCCGGTGAAGGTCACGCCTGTCGCCCGGCGCGATCCGTGGCCCGGAAACGGTATCCGAATCCCCGGACCGTCTCGATCATCCGGCCCGCGCTGCCCAGCTTCGTGCGGAGCCGCTGGATGTGCATGTCGACGGTCCGGGTCTGGATGTCGGGCTGAGCTTCCCAGACCGTCTCGAGCAAATGGGGCCGCGTCTGGACCCGTCCGCGCCGTTCGATCAGGGTGAGGAGCAGTTTGTACTCCGTCGCGGTCAGCTCGAGCTCCCGACCTCCGACGGTCGCCCGGAGCGCCGATCGGTCGATGGCGATGTCGCCGGCGGTCAGAGTGTCCCCGTGGGCCACGGAGGGGGCGGCGAGGCGCCGAAGCACCGCCCCAACCCGCAGCGTCAGCTCAGCCGGCGAGAACGGCTTGGTGAGATAGTCGTCCGCGCCGAGGGTCAGGCCGCGGATGCGGTCCGCCTCCTGCTTCCGCGCCGTCAGGAGGATGACCCCGATGTCGCGGGTCTCGGGCCGGGCGCGAAGTTCGGCCAGCACATCGTATCCGGACATCCCCGGCAGCATCAGGTCGAGGATCACCACGTCGGGACGTTCCTCGGCGGCTGCCTTCAGCGCATCCGGGCCTCGGGCCGCGGTCGAGACCCGATACCCAGCCTTGGCCAGATGGTACGCGACCAGGGCGGTGATATCCGGTTCATCATCGACCACGAGAATCCGGTGTGTCATGACGCTGACTCCACGAGGGTGGCGACGCGAACCCGGGGATTGGCCCTGCTCCGGTCCGATGCCTGGTGGCGTTCGGTCCGGAGCTGCTCGTCCTGGCCGAGCGCCTCGAGCGCGGCGGCCACGAGGCGCCCATGAGCGCCGGTCTCCCGGCGCAGGCGGTACAGGACGAACTGCGCGATCGGCGTGTCCCGCACCAGGTTGGCCTCCTTCAGCACCTTGAGGTGCCGGGAGACGGTGGGCTGGGGCACGGCGAGGATCGCCTGGAGATCGGAAACGAAGAGGGGAGCCGCCGCGAGGCAGTTCAGAATCCGGAGCCGGGTCGGCTCCGCGAGCGCTACGAGCAGGTCGGTGGTGGAGAGTGGGGTGTTCATATGCGCGTAAACGAATATCCGGATCGCTGGCTCAGCGCAAGGGCACCAGGGTGTGCATTGCGAAACCCGTGTGAAAGGACGGATATTTCCCCGATGCTGCTCTCCCTGCTTCTGCTGGCGCCGATCGCACCGGTCGTCCAGGACTCCGCCCATCTCGTCATCGTCGCCACCACGGACGTCCACGGCCGGGCGACCGGCTGGGACTACGTCAACGACCGCCCCTGGGCGGGCGGACTGGTCCGCGCCGCGCGCCCGATCGACTCGCTCCGGGCCGCGTACCCCGATCAGGTCGTCCTGGTGGACGCGGGCGACCTGCTGCAGGGTGACCCCTTCGCGGCCTACTTTGCCCAGGTTGCGCCGCGCGATCCCAACCCGATCGTGGACGTGATGAACCAGCTTGCGTACGACGCGGCGACGCCGGGAAACCACGACTTCAACTTCGGCGTCCCGACCCTGCGGGAATCGTTGCGGCGAGCCTCGTTTCGGGTGGTGAGCGCCAACATCATCACGGAGCCGTCCGGAGACCCGATGTTTGCGCGACAGACGGTCGTGGTCCGCAAGGGCGTCCGGGTCGGTGTGACGGGCTTCACCACGCCCGGCGTCATGCTGTGGGACCGGAACAACGTGCGCGGCCAGGTGGCGGTCGAGCGGATTGGGGCGACCGCGCCCGCCGAGCTTGGGCGGCTCCGGCAGGACGCCGATTTCGTGGTCGCGCTGGTGCACAGCGGGATGGATGGCGGAAGTTCCTACGATTCCCTCGGTGTCGGACCCGAAAACGTGGCGGCGTCGCTGGCCGCCGGGCAGGTCCGCCCGGACCTGGTCGTCGTCGGTCACTCCCATCGGCAAATGCGTGACTCCGTCCTGAACGGGGTGCACTTCATCCAGCCGAAGCCGTATGCCCAGACGCTGGCCGTCGCCCACGTGGACCTCGTCCGGGACGGCACGGGCTGGCGGGTCACCCGCATCCGCGGCGAGCAGATCGACCTGGCGGGCCTGGAGCCGCCGCCGGGTCGGTTCCGGCGGATTGCCGAGGCGCAGGACGCGGTGCGGATCTGGGCCTCCACGCCGATCGCGGTGGCCACCGCCGCCATGCCAGGCACTGACGGGCGGGTCGAAGCGGTCCCGCTCACGACTTGGATCAACGACGTACAGCGACGGACTGCCGGGACGGACCTCGCCTCGACGGCAGTATTCGATACCCGCGCGGGGCTGCCGTCCGGCGAGATCCGCCTGTCGAACGTCGCGGGCGTCTACCCGTTCGAGAACACCCTCCGCGGGATCCGGATCACCGGGGCGCAACTGCAGGCCTACCTCGAGCAGAGCGCTCGGTATTACACGGTGGATTCGACCGGCAAGGTCGGCACCGATCCGACCATCCCTGGCTACAACTTCGATGTGGTGAGCGGCGCCGATTACGAACTCGACCTCTCACAGCCGGTCGGCAGCCGGGTGCGCGGCCTCCGGGTCAACGGGCGAGACGTGGCGCCCTCCGAGACCTACACCCTGGCGCTCAACAGCTACCGGCAGGAGGGTGGGGGAGGGTTCGAGGCGCTGCGGGGCGCGACGCTGGTGTACGACCAGAATCAGAGTGTGCGTGAGCTCCTGGTGGCCGACCTCCGGCGGCGGGGCCAGATCGACCCCATGCAATTCGGCGCGCACAACTGGCGGCTGACCCCACCAACGGCGCTCGCATCGGCCAGGCTGCTGACGCGGCCCCCCGCGCGCGACACGCTGCAACTCCGGATTCTGAGCATCAACGACTTCCACGGGGCGCTCGAACCGAAGGTCTACAGCTGGTCCGACGGGCGGAAAGTGGGCGGCGCCGCGGCGGTCGACGCGACGATGGACTCGCTGGCCGCGCGCTGCAAATGCACGACCCTTCGCCTCGACGGCGGTGACGAGATGCAGGGCACCCTGCCGTCGAACCTCACCTACGGGCGGACCACCATCGAGGCGTTCGACCTGATGGGGATCCAGGCCGCGGCCATCGGGAACCACGATTTCGACTGGTCGGCGGACACGCTGCGCGCGCGCATGCGGGAGTCGGACTATCCCTGGGTGGCGGCCAACATCTTCGATTCCACGACCGGGAAACGCCCCGATTGGATCCTGCCATGGCGGATGGTGCGGGCCGGCAAGTACCAGGTGGCCGTCGTAGGATACATCACCAGTGAAACCAAGCAGATCGTCGCGCCGCAGAACGTCGCGGGCCTCACCTTCGGTACCGGATACGAGTCCATCCGGGACATGGTCGACGAGGCGCGCGCCGCCAACCCCGACTTCCTCGTGCTGCTCACGCACTCGGGCGGCCGCTGCGATTCGCTGGCCTGCGCCGGCGAGATCTTCGACCTGGCGCAGTCCCTGCCCCCGGGCAGCGTGGACCTGATCGTCTCGGGGCACAGCCACACGCTGCTGGATTCGGAGCGAAACGGCATCCCGATCGTGCAGGCGCGGAGCAGCGGAACCGCCGTCGGCGTCGTGGACATCATCCGGACCGCCAGCGGTGGGCGGAAGATCGACGTCGATGTCCAGACCGTCTGGGTGGACCAGGTCACCCCCGATTCGGCGCTGACCGCCCTGGTAGTGCGCTCGGCGCGCACCACCGACAGCCTGGCCAACCGCGTCATCACCGAGATCGCGCTCCCCCTGTCCCGGACCGGCGGACAATACCCGCTCGGCAACCTGATGGCGGATGCGTTCCGGAACGTGCTTCGCGCAGACGTCGCCCTGGTCAACAACGGCGGGATCCGCGCCGACGTCGCGGCCGGACCCCTCACGTACGGGCAACTCTTCACCGTCATGCCGTTCCAGAACCAGGCGGTGACGGTCACGATTACCGGCAAGCAACTCCGCGAGATGGCGGAGGCGTCGATCGCCGCCGACGGGCCGGACGCCCACATCTCCGGGTTCCAGGTCACCTACGATGCCGCCCGTCCCGCGGGGCAGCGCGTGCGCGACCTCCGGCTCGCCAATGGCAAGAAGCCGAAGGACAACGCGCGCTACACGCTGGCGGTGAATTCCTTCCTTGCCGCCGGACAGAGCGGCTACACGATGCTGCGGACGGCCCCCCAGACCTCGGCGGGGATGAGCGACATCGAGGTCATGGAGCTCTATCTGCGCCGGCTCCCGCGACCGGTCCGCCCACCCGAGGACGCCCGCTTCATCCCCGCCGCGCGATGACCGACGCCATCCCGGTCTTCGTGAACGAGCGTCGCGTCATGATTCCGCGGGGCGGCACGGCGGCCATGGCCGCGCAACAGTTCGACGCGGCGCTCGCGAGCCCGGCCGCGACGCTGACCTATACGGACGCGCGGGGGTTGCCGGTGCTCCCGGACGCGGTGCTGGCCACCGGAGCCATCCTGCGGGTGGCCGCCAGTGCGCGGCGTACCGGCGGCGCCGATGCTGACGCCTGACCTGTTTCGCCGCCTCCCCAAGGCGGAACTCCACGTCCACCTCGATGGCTCGCTCCGCCCCGCGACCATGATGGAGCTGGCCGCGGCCGCCCGGATCACGCTCCCGGCGCGGGACCTCGACGCGCTGCGGCGCTTCATGCTGGTCGATGACGCCGCCAATCTTGACGACTACCTCCAGCGATTCGACATCACGATCGCCCTGCTGCAGACCCCCGAGGCGATCGAGCGGGTGGCCTACGAGATGGTGCAGGACGCTGCCGCCGACAACGTGCGGCTGCTCGAGGTCCGCTACTGTCCCGAGCTGAGTACGCGTGGCGGGCTGACTCTCGATGAGGTCATCGCGGCGGAATGGCGGGGCCTTGCGCGCGGCCAGCGGGACTTCGGCGTGCGGACCGGCATCATCAATTGCTCGCTCCGTCACTACGACCCCGGCGTGTCGTTGCGCATCGCGGAGCGGTCCGTCGCCAACCGCGGGCACGGCGTCGTCGGCTTCGACCTGGCGGGCGGCGAGCACGGACGGCCCCCCGGCGTCCACCGTGCCGCCTTCGACGCGGCGCTCGCCGGCGGACTCGGCATCACGGTGCACGCCGGCGAGGCGGCCGGGGCGGAATCGGTGGCCGACGCGATCCGGAGCTGTCACGCCAACCGGCTCGGACACGGGACCCGGCTGGCGGAAGACCCGGCCCTGCAGGACTACGTCCGGGACCGCCGCATCCTGGTCGAGACGAACCTCAGCAGCAACGTGCAGACGCGCGTCGTGCCGAGGATCGCCGACCATCCCGTGCGGCGGTACTTCGACGCCGGCCTCAACGTGACACTCTGCACCGACAGCTGGCTGATGAGCGGCACCACGTTGTCGCACGAATACTGGCTCGCCCACACCGAACTCGGGTTCACCCGTGGGGAAATCGACCGAATGATCCTCAACGCGTTCGCCTCGTCCTTCCTTCCGTGGCCTGACCGCCAGGCGCTGCTCACCGACGTGGGCGCCGAGCTGGAGGCCATCCGGTGAGCGCGCTCGTCCTGTTGCAGACCGCCGCCGAGCGACTCGCGGCGGCGCAGGCGGGACTCGACACGCCGCTGGCCAGCCGCCTCATGGGACTGGTCGGCATCGCGACGATGCTCGGCCTGGCGGTGCTGCTGTCCTATGACCGGAAGCGGATCGATTGGCGCCTGGTCGGCTCGGGATTGGCGCTGCAGGCGCTGTTCGGCGTCATCGTGCTCAAGACCGGCCCTGGCAAGGCGGTCTTCAACGCCGTCGGCCGGGCCATCACCGGCCTGCTCGGCTTCCAGGAGCAGGGCGCGCGGTTCGTGTTCGGCAACCTGGTGCAGTCCAATGTGCCGGTGGGTCTCCCCGGGCCCGGCGGCAGCCTGGACACCACTGCGGGGTTCGTGGCCAACACCGGAGCCTTCTTCGCCTTCAACGTGTTGCCCACCATCATCTTCTTCTCCGCGCTGATGTCGGTGCTCTACTACCTCGGCATCATGCAGGTCGTGGTCAAGGGCATTGCCTGGGTGATGCAGAAGACGCTGCGCACGTCGGGCGCGGAGACGCTCTCGGCGGCCGGCAACATCTTCCTGGGCCAGACCGAAGCGCCGCTCCTGATCAAGCCGTTCGTGAAGACCTTCACCTCCTCCGAGCTCAACACGGTGATGGTCGGCGGGTTTGCCACCGTGGCCGGAGGGGTGCTCGCGGCCTACGTCGGCATGCTGCAGGGCACGTTTCCGAACATCGCCGCGCACCTCCTTGCCGCGAGTGTCATGAATGCGCCGGCGGGGCTCATCCTGTCCAAGATCATCCGTCCGGAAGTCGGCGAGCCGCTGACCAGGGGCACGCTCAAGCTGGAGATCGAGCGGACGGAGTCGAACGTGATCGATGCGGCGGCCGGCGGGGCCGCCCAGGGTGTCCAACTGGCCATCAACGTTGCCGCCATGCTGATGGCGTTCGTGGCGCTGGTGGCGCTGCTGAATTTCGGGTTACAGTGGGTCGGCACGTCGGTGCTCGGACTGTCCGGCACGCCGCTCAGTCTGCAGTACCTGCTCGGACAGCTGCTTCGCCCCCTCACCTGGGTGATGGGCGTGCCCTGGCAGGACTCCACCTACGTGGGCGGGCTGATCGGCATCAAGACGTCCCTGAACGAGTTTGTGGCCTACGCCCAGTTCGCCGGCGATCTCGGGAGCGGCATCGTGCTCGCGCCGCGCAGCGCCATCATCACCACCTATGCCCTCCTCGGGTTCGCCAACTTCTCCTCGATCGCCATCCAGATCGGCGGCATCGGCGGGCTGGCTCCCGAGCGCCGCGGCGAGATCGCCTCGCTGGGGCTCCGCGCCATGATCGCGGGCAACCTGGCGGCGTTCATGTCGGCCTCATTGGCGGGGATGCTGGTCTGATGGCCGGCGCCGTGTCGGCGGCGGCAGCCGCGGTGCGCGCTGGATTGGGCGCGCGGGCGCCCCAGATTGCCATCGTTCTCGGCTCGGGGCTCGGCGGGCTGGCGGATCGCCTGACTGGCGCGATACGGATTCCGTATGCCGACATCCCCGGATTTCACGTTCCTACGGTCGAAGGGCACCGCGGCGAGCTGGTGGCCGGCATGCTGGGTGGGCGCTCGGTGGTGGCGCAGAGCGGGCGCTTTCACCTGTACGAGGGACATCCGGCCGATGTGGCGGCGTTGCCGGCACGGGTGTTCGCGGAGTTGGGGGTCTCGACGTTCATCGTCACGAACGCGGCGGGCGGGATCCGGCCCAGCTTCCTGCCGGGCACGCTCATGCTCATCACCGACCACCTGAACCTGACCGGCCGCAATCCGTTGATCGGGCCGGTGGTGCCGGGAGAGCCGCGCTTCCCGGACATGTCCGCGGCGTACGATCCGAAGTTGCGCGCGCTGGCGGTGGAGGTCGCTCGGGAGCAGGGGGTCACGCTCGAACAGGGGGTGTACGCGGCGCTGCTCGGGCCCACGTATGAGACGCCCGCCGAAGTGCGGATGCTACGGACCCTGGGCGCCGACGCCGTGGGCATGAGCACGGTGCCGGAGGTGATCGTGGCCAACGCCCGCGGCATGCGGTGCCTCGGCATTTCCACCATCACCAACGCGGCCGCCGGCGTGTCGGGCGCGGCCCTCAGTCACGCCGAAGTGATGGAGACGGCGGCGCAGGTCGGTCGGAGGCTGGGCGACCTGATCGAAGGGATCGTGGCGCGGGTGTAGGGGCGCACCATGGTGCGCCCTTACACCCGCGGCGGTACCCCGTGGTTGATGGGTCCGTGCCCGCCGCCGAGGCCCGGCGCGGCGACGATGGCACGGTGGACATAGTCGAGGGCGTCGGCGACGGCGGTTTCCAGCGGACGCCCGAGCGCCAATCCGGCCGTGATGGCAGCGGACAGGGTGCAGCCGGTCCCGTGCGTGGACGTGGTCGGCACCCGCGGATGTGAAAAGCGTCGGGCGCCCTGCGGCGTGACGAGGATGTCCACGAGCGTGTCGCCCGGCAGGTGCCCGCCCTTGAGCAGCACCGCGCGGGCGCCCGAGGTCAGGATGCGGCGCCCGGCGCGTTCCATCGAGTCCGGATCGGCCACCTCCATTTGCGCGAGGATGGCGGCCTCTTCCAGGTTCGGCGTCACGAGCGCGGCCAGGGGAAGCAGTGACTCGCGAATGACGGCTTCGGCGTCCGGGTCGAGCAGGCGGTCACCCGAGGTGGCGACCATCACGGGATCCACGACGAGCCGGGTCCATCCGTAGGCGCGGATCGCGTCGGCCACCTGCTCCACCAGGGGAGCGCTCGCCAGCATGCCGGTCTTTACGGCGGCAGGAGCAAGATCCTCGGCGACGGCGGCCAGCTGGTCGCGCACCATGGCCGGGGGAACGGCATGCACCGAACGCACGCCGCGGGTATTCTGCGCGGTGATCGCGACGACGACCGAGGTGCCGTACACGCCGAATTGATGAAAGGTCTTGAGGTCGGCCTGGATGCCGGCCCCGCCTCCCGAATCCGATCCGGCGATGGTCAACGCGATCTGCATCATCATCCTGTGAGGAGTGTGGCCGTGGCCGGTGTCGAGACCTTGATCCGGGACCTCCGCCTGCGCCGCGGGCGCGAGCGGCGGGGACTCGCGCTCGCCGAGGGCGTTCGGCTCGTCGAGGAAGCGCTCGGCGCCCGGGTCGTGATCCGGCACGCCGCGATCTCGCCCGCGCTGGAAGCTACTCCGCGCGGGGCAGCGCTCAAAACCGCGCTGGCGGGCGCCGGCGTTCCACTGCTCGAACTGGATGATCGCGCCCTGGCGGGGCTCTCCGATACCGATCACCCGCAGGGCGTGATCGCGGTCATCGAGCCCCCGGCCTGGACGCTCGACATGCTGACGCCGCGTGCCGGCGACGTGGTGGTGGTGCTCGACGGAGTGCAGGACCCGGGCAACGTCGGCGCCATCGCGCGCACCGCGCTGGGGCTCGGCGCCAGCGGCCTCATCGCGCTCAAGGGCACGGCCGAACTGACCAACCCGAAAGTGCTGCGCGGCTCGATGGGTGCACTCTTCCGGCTCCCGTCCGTGTCCGCCACCGACGCCGAGTGCCTGGCCTGGGCCAAGCGGGTCGGTGCGGTGGTCTGGGTCACGGACAGCGCGGGGGAACGACCGGGTGGACAGCGCCTGACTGCTCCCGTCGCGCTGGTGCTCGGCAATGAGGGCGCGGGCATCCGCCCGGAAATGGAACGGGAGGCCAGTCGGCGGCTTGCCATTCCCCTGGCGGCCGGCGTGGAATCCCTGAACGTGGCGGTGGCGGCGGGTATCCTCCTCTACGAGGTGCGGCGTGACGCTTGAACTGCTCGTGACGATCATCGCCGGCATCGTCGGGCTGATGGTCGGGAGCTTCCTGAACGTCTGCATCACCCGGTGGCCGGCCGAGCTGTCGGTCATCCGGCCCCGTTCGCGGTGTCCCCGCTGCGAGAAGCCGATCGCCTGGTACGACAACGTCCCGGTGCTCTCCTGGCTGGTGCTCCGCGGAAAGTGCCGGGGCTGTGCGCTGCCGATCTCGCCGATGTATCCCGGCGTGGAACTGCTGGTCGGCGCCATCTGGGCGCTCATGGCCTGGAGCTATCCGCTCGAACTCGAAGGGCTGCGCGGTGCGGTCTTCTTCACGATCCTCGTAGGGATCGCGTTCACGGACGTGCGCGAATACATCATCCCCGACGAGTTCACCTGGGGCGGGTTGGCCTTCGGGCTGCTGTTCAGCCTGGCGGGCGGCCTCCCGACGCTGCTGCCCGCCCTCGTCGGCGCGGTCACCGGGTTTGCCCTCCTCTGGCTGATCGGTTTCGCCGGGCACCTCATCCTCAAGGAGGAGGCGATGGGGGGCGGCGACGTGAAGATGATGGCGATGGTTGGCGCCTTCGTCGGCTGGCAGGGGGTGCTGCTGACCATTTTTCTCGGCGCACTCCTCGGGACCATCATCTTCCTGCCGCTGAGCCTGCTGGGCCGGAAGAAGCTCGTGCCGTTCGGCGTCTTTCTCTCCGTCGGCGCCGCGGCCACCTGGATCGCGGGTCCGACGATCATCGCATGGTACCGCGCCTACATCGGGCTGTAGCCGGGGCTGTGCTCGCCGCGGCCGCCCTTGCGGCCTGCCGGGGAGAGGCGCCGGGCGCCGGGGCTGATCCCGTCGGCCGGCTGGTGGACAGCCTGCGCCCGGCGGTGGAGCAGACCGTCGGCCTGCCGTTCAAGTCACCCCCTCGATACGCCGTGCGCTCCCGCGCACAGGTGGCCGCCTACCTCGGCGCCAAGCTCGAAGAGGAGCTTCCACCCGAGCGGCTCACGGCCATGCACGACGTCTACCGCCTGCTTGGGCAGGTGCCGGACAGTCTCGACATCCGCCGGCTCCTCACCGCATTGTACGAGGAGCAGGTCGCGGGGTTCTTCGATCCGGATTCGGGGATGCTCTTCGTCTTCGAGGGGAGCGACGTGAAGTCCGCGCAGTTCAAGTTCGTGCTGGCGCACGAGCTCGTCCATGCGCTCCAGTACGACTACCTGGCGCTCGACTCGATCATGCACCAGCGACGCGACTCCGATCGGCTGGCCGCCGCGCAGGCGGTGCTCGAGGGGCAGGCCACCCTGGCCTCGATGAAGATGATGGCCCCGGGGCAGGATTTGCTGAGCGACGACGCCATCTGGGAGACGTTTCGCGAACAGCTCGTCTCCGCGCGCGGGTCGATGAAGGTCTTTGCCGAGACGCCGCGGGTGCTGCAGGAGGGGCTCATCTTCCCCTACCTGGAAGGGGCGGAATTCGTCCGGTGGTATGAGCGCGACACCTCGATGTCCGGCCCGCCGTACGGCCGTGCCATTCCGGTCTCGACGGAACAGGTGCTGCACCCGGAGCGGTACGCCCGCCACGACATGCCGGTGGAGGTGTCGCTCGACACCGTCGGTGCGGGACCCGGGGAAACCGATGTCATGGGGGAGATGGGCGTCGCGGTCTTGTCCGCCGACCTGGCCGGGGCGGAAGTTGTCAGCACGACCGTGCCGATCGGATGGGCGGGGGACCGCTATCGATTGTACGCCACGCCGGCCGGCCCGGCATTGGTCTGGCTCATCGCCTGGGACGATCAGCGCGCGGCCGACCGGTTCTTCGCGGGCTCGGGAGCCCGGTTGCAGGCGCGGCAGCGCGAGGGATACCGGACCACGGTAACGCCGATGGTTGTCGCGGGCCGGCCGGGGACGCGCGTCGTGATCGCGCCCGTTGTCTGGGTGGGGTGGACCGACCTCCCCTAGTTCAAGCGCAGCTTGGCCCCGGCGCGCTGGCGCTCCCGCTCGACATCCGCCAGCGCCCGCGAGGACATGGCCGCGATCTCCATGACGCGCGCCAGGAACGCCAGCCCCAGCGTCAGTTCCTCGTCGGTCAATCGCCTCGCCGCCATGGTGGCATGGCGCGGTCCCTTGCCGACCGCCTCCGCCAGTCCATCGGCCACCTGCGCCGCCTTCTCGATGTCTGCTTCCAGCTCCCTTGGCTCCGGCATCAATCCCATGCGACCCTCCCGGCGTGATGAGTCGGGCCGCACCACGCGGCCACGGCTCAACGGTAGGGGACGCGGTCAGGCTGCCATCATCCTCCTGCCGCAGCCGGTGGCTTGAGGCGGCTAGCGCAGCGCCTGGTTGAGGCCGAATGCGATCAGCCCCACCAGCGCGCCCAGGACGTAGCCGAGTCGCACGATGAGGGTGAGTTCGCGCTGCGTCACGTTGCGGATGATCTCCTCCATCCGCTGGGTTGAAAATCCCAGCACCTTCTGCTCGACCATTTCCTGCACGTTGAATTGGGCCACGATGCGGGGTACCTGTCGCTCCGTCCAACCCCAGGCGGCGTTCAGGATACCCGTGCGCACGCTCCGGGTCGCCTCTTCTCCCAGCCATGCGGAGGGCCGGCCGAGGGGGCGCCGCAGGAGCGCGCGGATCGCGCTCCGCGCCGCGTCCGCCACCCATCGGCGCCCCTCGTCGCCACTGGCCGCCTCGGCGAGAAACCGGGCGATGCGGGCGGGCGGAATCGCCCCCAGCAGGTCGTTCCATGTCCGGCGTTCGGTGGCGTCGAGCAGGCGGCCGACGGCCCGGCGCGCCACCGTGCGCGTGGTATCGTCCCGCGCGACGTTCACCAGCCAGTCGCCCAGCGTGCCTGCCAGCGCCGCCTGCTTTTCCGGCCCCATGGCGGCCAGTCGGTCGCGGAGCGGGATCCGCAGAAAGCTGACGAGTCCGTCGTTGACCGCCCGCGTCAGCTGCACCCGCATTTCCGGCGTGGAGAGCGACTCGGCAAAGCGCTCGAACCCCTCGCGCTCGAGTCCGTCGAGCAGCCGCGTGAACGTCTGGTCAGTGACGACAAGCTTTGCCAGCAGCCGCTCGTGCAGGAGCAGGTCGCGCACCGCGCGGTCGAAGGCCGTCCGCAGCGCGAGATGAATCCTTCCCTTCGCCTCCGGATCGGAGAGCACCGCGCCGATGCGCTCGATGGCCACGGGCAGGTAGTCGCTGATGGAGGCCTCGACTGTTCCT
Organism: uncultured Gemmatimonadales bacterium; assembly: GCA_963810185.1. GTDB lineage: Bacteria > Gemmatimonadota > Gemmatimonadetes > Gemmatimonadales > GWC2-71-9 > SPDF01. Next base: position 76,865 of record CAWEMJ010000009.1, on the reverse strand, counting down.
ACCATCCCGGCCGGCAGTCGGTCGATCAGCGGTTGATCGTCCTGGGCCAGGCGCTCCAGTTGTACGTCCACGAAATGCCGAAGCGCGCCTTCGAGGTCCGAGCCCTCGGTGAACTGCCTGAGCCAGCCGTCCACCCGCCCCTCGACCTCGCCACGGCGGTCCGGGGTCAGGAGGGTCCCGAGGGGCCGATTGCCGTATTCTGCCTGCCACTGGGTCATCCAACGTTCGGCCTGCGCCACGAAAGCCGGACCAGCCAGGTACCCGGAAAGCTCATCGGCAACCCGCTCGCCGATCCGGTCGAGCCACCGGTCGAGTTCCGTCGACATCGAGGCGGGAATCAGGTCGATCAGGGGTCCACGTTCCCGCTCCAGCATTTCGTCGAGGAAGCCGCTCATGGCCCCATCGAAGGCGGCCCGGACTTCCGGCGCCGAGAGGCGCTGCGAGAGGTCGGCCGGCGTCAGGAGCTTCTCTCCTACCGTCTTGCCGATGCTCTTGGCCAGCCTCGCCTTGTTCTTGGGAATGGCCCCCTGCAGGCGAAATGGCCACCGCCCCCGCTGCTCGTAGGGGTGGAACAGCATCCAGATGGCCACGGCGTTGGTGACCCCGCCGGAAATGGCACCGACCGCGACGGTCAGGAGGCCGGAAAGGAGGGTTTGGGAGTCCATTCCGGAGTATAGGGGTGCCGGCTGCCCATCCGGCAGGGTGCCGGTCAAGCGACTTCAGGCTTCGGTTTTGCAGGGCATCGGGGTCTCCCTGGCCCTCTGGACCCCCTAAACGGGTATCCATGGGGGCTTGGGGCGTGGCTCTATCTCTTGATGAGGCACCCGAATGCAGGACTCCGGTTGACCCGATGACGACCTCCAATGGCCGTACCAGCACCCTCCAAGGGAGGGGCGTGGAGGAACACCATCCCGCCCGTCGGGCCGGTGGCGTTCTTCACGGCTGTCTACGGGCTTGCCTACCTCTTCTGGGAGCGGTCCGGTTTCGGCAGCCCAGGTTTCCGCGACTTGGTCAGCAACGCCGGGTTCATGCCCCTCAACGCCGTCCTCGCAATCCTCCTCTTCCTTGCGTCCCGGCAGGCGGTGCTCGATCCGGGGGTTCGCCGCGCCCTGCGGCTCATGAGCGTCGGTTCCCTCCTGGTCCTGCTCGGCAACAGCATTTCGGTCTACTACGTGGTCATCCGGCAAGTGAGCCCAGCCGTCAGCTGGGCCGACTTGTTCTACCTCAGCGACAGCGCCTTTCTGCTGACGGCTCTTCTCGCGTTTCCGCTCTCCCGCCGCATCCAGCTCGAGTGGTGGAAGTTCGTCCTCGACGCGACCATGGTGCTGGTCGGCGGCGGGATCACCATCTGGTACTTCACGGTCCGCCCGGGTGCGGCCGGCATCCCGGATCAGGTCGGGGCGGCGGTGCTCACCTTCGCCTATCCGCTGGCCAGCATCCTGGTGCTTGTCGGGATCACATCGGTGCTCTTGCGCGGTCCGATTGACCGAAACCGCTGGGCCTTCGGATTGCTCGTGGTCGGGGTGCTCCTGAGCGTCATCGGCGACCTCGGGCTCGGCCTGGTCCGAATCGAAACCGGCGAGCGTGGGGCGAGCCTGGTGGACGCCGTGTACCTGATGGTCTATCTGCTCATGATCGCGAGCGCGGAGCTGTACTTCCGGCGTCCGGTGCCGCGGACGGCGGGGACCGAGGAATACCAGCCGCGAGCGCACCCGATGAGCCCCCTGCCGTACGTGGCAGTCTGTGTCACGTTCGGGCTATTGCTGGTCGAAGCCTTCAAGCCCGACCGGCAGCCAGTGACCCAGCTCGCCGTCGGCGCCCTGGTCATCACGGGGCTGGTGGTGGTGCGCCAGCTGCTGGCGGTGCGTCAGAACGTCCGCCTGCTGGCCGAGACGGCCGCACGCCAGAACGAGGCCCGGTTTCGCTCGCTGGTGCAGCATTCCTCCGACGTGATTCTTGTGGTGGAAGCCGACGGAACCATCCAGTACGTCAGTCCGTCCGCGTCGCGGGTGCTGCGGTACGAACCCGAACGTCTGCTTTCTCTCCCGGTGCAGTCGCTGCTGATGGTGGAGGACCGCGAGCGAGCGCTCGGGTTCCTGCGCGATGCGTGCCTCACGTCGAGCCTCCCCGCTCCGATCGAATGGGGCTTCCGCCAGCCCGACGGGTCCGCGCTGCAGACCGAGACGATCGCCACCAACCTGATCGACGACCCGACGGTGCGCGGCATCGTGCTCAACATCCGGGACGTGAGCGAGCGGCAGCGCCTGCGGGATGAGCTGGTCCACCAGGCCTTTCATGATTCGCTCACCGGACTGGCGAACCGGGCCCTCTTCCGGGACCGCGTCAGCCACGCGCTGGCCATCGCGCGCCGGCAGGGCCGCGACATCACGGTGCTCTACCTCGACCTCGACGACTTCAAGAAGGTCAACGACAGCCTGGGGCACATGGAAGGGGACCAGTTGCTCAAGGCGGCGGCGGAGCGGTTTCTTGCCTGCGGCAGGGCGACGGACACGGTGGCGCGGCTCGGCGGCGACGAATTCGCCATCCTGATCGAGGATGTGCACGGGAATGACGGAACGGCGGTCCTCGTCGAGCGGTTGAGCAGCGCGATGCAGCAGCCCTTCCGGCTGGGTCACAACGAGGTCCACGTCACGGCCAGCTTCGGCATCGCGACCGCGGCCGGAGACGAGACCGCCGACGACCTCCTCCGGAACGCCGACCTGGCCATGTACACCGCCAAGCGACAGGGGAAGGGCCGCTTCGCGACCTACGAAACGCGGATGGTCACGGACTCCCGGCACCGCCTCGAGATGGAGGCCGCGCTCCGCGGGGCGATCGAGCGGGAAGAACTGGTGCTCCACTATCAGCCGATCATGTACCTGAAGACCGGGCAGATCTTCGGGTTCGAGGCGCTGGTGCGCTGGGATCACCCGAAGTACGGGCATTTGCTGCCGCAGCATTTCGTCCCGCTCGCGGAGGAAACCGGTCTCATCGTGCGGCTCGGGGGCTGGGTGCTTCGCGAGGCGTGCGCACAGATCCATCGGTGGCGCGAGGCGTATCCCGGCGCGAACTGGACCATGAGCGTCAATCTGTCGGGCCGTCAGCTGCAGGAACCCGACCTGGTCCACGAGACCCGCAAGGCGCTGGGGCTGACCGGGGTGGACCCATCGGCGCTCGTGCTGGAGATCACGGAGAGCGTCCTGATGCAGCAGGCCGATTCCGCCCAGCAGCAACTCCGCGCCATGAAGGCCCTCGGTGTGGGGCTGGCCATCGACGACTTCGGCACCGGCTACTCGTCCCTCAGCTATTTGCAGCGCTTCCCGATCGATATCCTGAAGATTGCCAAGCCGTTCATCGACGACGTGGGCGCCGGGTCGGAAAAGTCGGCGCTGGCCCGCGCCATCATCGGTCTTGGGGACACCCTCAAGCTCCGGACCATCGCCGAGGGGGTCGAAGTCGCCGCGCAGCGGGAGGCCCTGGTGGAGCTGGGCTGCGAATTGGGACAGGGGCACCTGTTCGCGAAGGCGATGGCGGTGGAGGCGGTGGAGCAGATGCTGCGTCGAAGCGGGGCGGGGCCGGCGGGGCAGCGGGGCAGCGGGGCAGGGTGGCCGCTGCGCTCGAGCGGAAATGATCCGTGCCGCGTTCCGGCTGGTGCTCGATCCAGTCGCGAGTCTCTACACTGTACCGGTATGCCCCCCTCGACCGGCCGATCCTCCGGCAAGCGCTTCGAGTCCCTCAAAGCCTGGCAGTCCGCCCAATGCACTCGCCCTCGCCATCTATCGGGCCACCGCGGCATGGCCCGACCATGAGCGGTACGGCCTGATCGCCCAGGCGCGGAGAGCGGCAGTTTCCGTGAGCGCGAACATCGCGGAGGGATCGGCCAAGCGGGGCAACCGCGAATTCCATAGGTTTCTCGATATTGCCAATCGGGTCCCTGGCGGAAATTCAAGTGTATCTCCTTCTGGCCAAAGAACTTGGGTATCTGACGCGGCGGCCTGGGGCGAACTCGAGGCCTTGAGGGACCACGCGGGGATGCTGACATGGGGTCTTTACAAGGCGGTGCAAGGAGTCCTGAGGCTGCCCCGCTGCCCCGCTGCCCCGCTGCCCCGCTGCCCCGCTGCCCCGCTGCCTCCGCTGCCCCGCTGCCCCGCCCATTGCCCCAAGCCCATAAACCGCTTACGTTTCAGGGCTTATGTTCGACGAGCTTTCCTCCAAACTTTCCGACACGCTCCGCCGTCTCGCGGGCCGTGGCGTACTGACGGAGGAGGCGGTCAAGGAGGGGCTCCGCGAGGTTCGGCGGGTGCTGCTCGAGGCCGATGTCAGCTTCGACCTCACGCGCGAGTTTCTGGAGCGCGTGCAGGCGCGCGCCGTCGGGACCGAGGCGCTCAAGGCGGTGCGCCCGGGACAGCAGGTCGTCAAGATCGTGTACGACGAACTGGTGGCGTTGCTCGGCGAGAAACAGGCGCCGATCGCCTTCGCCTCCGTGCCGCCCACGATCATCCTGCTCGTGGGGCTGCAGGGGTCCGGCAAGACGACCACCGCGGGCAAGCTGGCGCGGCGGCTCAAGCTGGAGCAGAAGGCGCCGTTCCTGGTGGCGGCGGATGTGTACCGGCCGGCGGCGGTCGATCAGCTGGTCACGGTGGCGGGGCAGGCGGGGGTCGGGGTGCATGCCGAGCCCGGCGTGACCGATGTGATCGGGATCGTGCGACGCGGGATCGATGCGGCGGGCAAGGCCAGGGCGCGGACCGTGCTCGTGGACACCGCCGGCCGTCTGCAGATCGACGCCGACATGATGGCGGAGCTGGCGCGGCTGAAGGCCGAGGTGCGGCCCCACGAAATCCTGCTCGTGGCCGACGGGATGACCGGTCAGGACGCCGTGCGGATCGCCGGCGGGTTCCACGAGGCACTGGGGATCACCGGGGTGATCCTCACCAAGATGGACGGCGACGCCCGTGGTGGCGCGGCCCTCTCCATCTACGGGGTGACCAAGGCGCCGATCAAGTACATCGGCGTGGGCGAAAAGCTCGACGCGCTCGAGCCGTTCATCCCGGAGCGGATGGCCGGCCGGATCCTCCAGCAGGGCGACGTCCTGAGCCTGGTGGAGAAGGCCCAGTCCTCCCTCGACGAGGGGGAATCGGCGCGGCTCGCCAAGAAGGCGGTCTCCAAGCGGGGCATGGACCTCCAGGATTTCCTGTCGGCCATGCGGCAGATGCAGAAGCTCGGCCCGATCAAGAATGTGCTTGGGATGCTGCCGGGCGTGAATGCCCAGATGCTCAAGCAGGCCAACGTGGGCGACGACCGGCTGAAGCACGTCGAGGCCATCGTGCTCTCGATGACCCCGCGGGAGCGGCAAGACCCCGACCTGCTCAACGGGTCGCGGCGGAGCCGGATCGCCCGGGGCAGCGGCCGGACGGTGCAGGAAGTCAATCAGTTGATGGCGCAGTTCAAGCAGATGCAGAAGTACATGAAGTCGGCAGGCAAACCCGGCGCTCGCATGCCCTTTGGGCGCGGGTTTCCCGGCTGAGCACGTAACCCAAGGGATCGATACATGGCAACTCGCATTCGTCTCCGCCGGGTCGGGCGGAAGAAGCTCCCGCTCTACCGCATCGTGGTCGCCGAGAAGACGGCGCCGCGCGACGGCCGCTTCATCGACGTCATCGGCACCTACGCGCCGAAGGCCAAGGTGGAAGCGGACCAGGTCACCGTCGACGCCGAGAAGGCGCTCGCGTGGCTGGCCAAGGGGGCCACGGCCTCGGAAACGGTGCATTCGCTGCTGCGGAAAGCCGGGCTCTTCAAGCAGCCCGCGGCCTGATGACCGAAGGCGCCCGCCACGTGGTGGTCGGGCGGTTCCGCAGGCCGCACGGCATGAAGGGCGAATGCACCATCTTCCCGCTCACCGACGAGCCGGGACGGGTCTTCGCCCGGGGGCAGGAACTCTGGACCGTGGATCTCGCCGGTGAGTTCATCGCGAGCCCGCTGACGGTGGAGCGGAGCCGGATGTACCATCGCGAGTGGCTGGTGAAGTTCGCCGGCATCGAGCACCGCGACCAGCTGGAGCGCTACCGCAATGGGTTCCTGGCGGTGCCGTCGTCCGGTGCGTCGCCGCTGGACGAGGGCGAGGTGTACCTCCACGAGCTCGACGGCTTCGCCGTGAGGCTGGAGGACGGCACGGCGGTCGGACTGGTCACCGGGTACTACGAAACCGCGGCCGGGCTGGTCATCGAAGTGCAGGGCCCCAAGCGGGAGTTCCTGTTGCCGTATCGGAAGGAGTTCGTGACGCACGTCGATCGCGCGGCGCGGCGGATGGTCATCGCACCGCCGGACGGACTGCTCGATGGGTGAGCCGATTCGCATCAACGTGATCACGCTGTTTCCCGAGGTGTTCGAGCCCTGGCTCGACTCCTCGATCATCGGGCGGGCGCGTACGGACGGCCGGGTCGAGTTTCGGATGGTACAGCTCCGCGACTTCACCCACGATCGGCACCACACGGTGGACGACTACGCCTTCGGCGGCGGCGCCGGGATGGTCCTGAAGCCGGAGCCGTTTTTCGAGGCGGTCGAATCGCTGGGGCCCACCACCGGCCCGGTGGTGTTGCTCTCGGCGCGGGGCAGGCGGTTCAGCCACACGGACGCGGTCCGGTGGTCGCTGGCGACGGACCTGACGCTGCTCTGCGGGCACTACAAGGATGTCGATCAGCGGGTGGCCGATCATCTGGCCACCGACGAGGTGTCCCTGGGAGACTTCGTGCTGACGGGTGGAGAGCCGGCGGCCCTGTGCGTCCTCGACGCCGTGGTGCGGTTGCTCCCCGGCGCCCTGGGGGACCATGAATCGGCCAGCACCGATTCACATTACGACGGGCTGCTGAGCCCGCCCAGTTTTACCCGGCCGCCGGAGTATCGGGGCCATGCGGTGCCGGAGGTGTTGCGCTCCGGAGACCACGCGAAGATCGCCGCGTGGCGGAAAGAACAAGCGGAAGCACTGACCCGCGAGCGCCGGCCGGATCTCTGGCAGGCCCACCTCGCGTCGGATGACTAGCGGCGGGACGCCGAACGGGACCCACGGGGTCCGCACTCAGGAGAATGACGATGGAACGGATGGATGCGTTGACGCGCGGGACCCCGCGCACTGATCTCCCCGCGTTCGATGCCGGGGATACCGTACGGGTCATGGTGCGCGTCCGCGAGGGCGACAAGGAGCGGCTGCAGGCCTTCGAGGGAGTCGTCATCTCCCGGCGGGGCGGCGGCGCCCACGAGAATTTCACCGTCCGCAAGGTCTCGGCCGGCGTCGGCGTGGAGCGCATCTTCCCGGTGCAGAGCCCCACGATCGCGTCGATCGACCTGGTGCGGCGTGGCCGGGTGCGCCGGGCCAAGCTCTACTATCTCCGCGCGCTGAGCGGCAAGGCCGCGCGCATCCGGGAGAAGCGCGAGGAGTAGCTGCATGGCTGCCCCGCGTCCCACGTTGGACCGCGAGTCGGCGGTGTGGGCGGACGGGCAGCTGCTGGTCGGTGTGGATGAAGCAGGCCGCGGTCCCCTGGCTGGTCCAGTGGTGGCCGCGGCCGTCGTATTTCCCGCCGGCTCCGCCTTGCTCGACGGGGTCCGGGACAGCAAGACCCTCTCGGCGGCGCGGCGCGAGGTGCTGGCGCTGCAGATTCGCGAGGGGGCGCTGGCCATCGGGGTCGGGGGAGCATCGGTGCGGGAAATCGACCTGCTCAATATTCGTGTGGCCACGGCACTCGCCATGCACCGCGCCATCCGCAGGGTACTGCCCCGCTGCCCCGCCGCCCCGCCGCCCCGGCTGCTGCTCGACGGCCTCCCCATGCGCGAGATCGGGTTTCCCCACGACGCGCTGGTGGACGGCGATGCGCACTGCCACAGCGTCGCCGCCGCGGGCATCATCGCCAAGACGGTCCGCGACCGCCTGATGCGCCGGCTCGCCGGCCGGCACGCGGGGTACGGATGGGACCGGAACAGCGGATACGGCAGCGCGGAGCATCTCGCGGCCATCCGGTCGCTCGGGCCGACCTGCCATCATCGGCGGAGCTTCAGTCCGGTGAGCGCGATGGGCCTTCCTATTTGGCCTTCCAGAACTGCTTATCCTGATTCGCGAACGCCTCCGGCACGTAGCTGATCTGTGGACTGATGGTCAGCACTTGGACTTCCATGTGCTCGACGGAGGCCTGGAATTGCGCTGCGATGGTGGCCGGCGACGCGAGCCTGGCGCCCACCGCGGCCATGTTGGCCAAGTCCTGGTCGATCGTCCCGTAGGACTCCATCGGCATGAAGAGATAGAAGGTGGGCGAACCGCCGCCCGCGACCATCTGGTAGGTGACCCAGGGGGCAAAGACCCCCGCGGCGGCGTAGCCCGCGGTGTAGGCCTTCATGACCGCGGTGAAGGCCTCGTCCTGTCCCGGTCGCACGCTGAACGTGGTGACCCAGAAGTGCCGGGTGTCCGGCTGGATGAATGCCGGTTGATGACTCAAGTCGGCGCGATAGGCGGCCAGGACCGTCTGGACACCGGTCAGGTAGGACGCTTCGCGCGCCATGATGGTGTCGAGCCGCTGGGCCAGTGACTTGTCCTGTTGATAGATCTGGTCGAGCGACTCGAGGCTGGCAAAGCTTGTCGCGCCGCCGATGAACCAGAATTCAGGGGCGCCGGAGGCGGCGACCGTCCCAACGTAGCTGTACGGGACCTGCTTGGAACGCAGGGTCGACACCCAGGAGCGTTCATTCGCGAGGTGGGCCGCCGCCGTGCCGGACTTGGCGGTTTCCCTGACGATTCGGATCGCGGGGGGCGGCGTGGGGCTGAGCCAGACACTCTGGCCGGATAGCTGGCCAGGCACGGCGAGGATGGCGAGACCGGCCAGCGCGGCGGGGAAGCGGGGAAGCATGCCTGCTCCAGGGTCGGGAATGGGCCGAACCTATCCGGGGTCCCGCCGCGGGCAAGCCCTTGAATCCGGTCCCTCCGGGTGCAAGGTTTCGGGCAGTCGGGGGCGTAGCTCAACTGGCTAGAGCAACGGGCTTTTAACCCGTAGGTTCTGGGTTCGATCCCCAGCGCCCTCACTGCAGTTCCACCGCGCACGGCCCTCTCGCTACCCAGGCAACATGCACCCCTCGATCGGCTTCCTGTACGTGCTCAGCGAGTGGGCCGTCCGGTTCGTCATGCTGGTGTACGTGCCGCAGCGGCGGAGCCCCGCCGCCGCGCGGACCTGGCTCCTGCTGATCTTCCTCCTCCCCTGGCCGGGTCTGCTGCTCTACGCGATGATCGGTCGCATCAAGTTCCCCGCCTGGCGCCTGGCCCGACAGCGTCAGGCCTCCGGGATGATCCATGAATGGCAACGCTCCCACCCCAGCGCGATGGACGTGCGCGGAGCCGGCGGACAGATTCCGGCGCTGGTGCGTGCCCTCGGCGACTTCCGGGCGGTGGCGGGCAACACGGTCGAGCTGCTGCCCGACTACGACCTCTCGATCGCGCGGCTCGCGCGGGATATCGACGAGGCGCGCGAGTCGGTCCACCTGCTCTACTACATCTTCGCGGACGACGACCGGGGCGGGCAGGTCGTGGCGGCGCTGCTCCGGGCCAGGGATCGGGGCGTGGAGTGCCGGGTTCTGGTGGACGCGGTGGGGTCGCGCAAGTTTGCGTTGACGGCGCTGCTGAAGCGACTGCAGGCAGCCGGCATTCCGGCCCGCGAGGCGCTTCCCGCAGGCATGTTCAGGCGGAACGCGGCGCGCTTCGACCTCCGGAACCACCGCAAGGTGGCGGTCATCGACCACCGTGTCGGATACGCCGGATCGCAGAACCTGGTGAACCCCATGTTCGTCGCCGGCTACCCCAACGAGGAACTGGTGGCCCGGGTCACGGGACCGATCGTCCTCCAGCTGGGGGCGGTCTTCCTGCAGGACTGGTTCTTCGAAACCGGCGAACTGCCGGCGGATCCGGACGCCATCGTGCCGCCGGCGCCGACCGGCTCCTCCCTCGCGCAGATCCTGCCGAGCGGGCCGGGGTACGAGCGCGAGAATGCCCAGGAACTGCTGGTCCATCTGTTCCATCGTGCGCAGCGCCGGCTCGTCATCACGACCCCGTATTTCGTGCCCGACGATCCGTTCCTCCAGGCGCTGCGCACGGCGGTGCGCCGCGGCGTGGACGTCCGCCTCGTGGTCGCGAAGCCGGTGGACAAGTGGGTCATGGCGTTCGCCCAGCGGTCCTATTTCGATGAACTGCTGGCCGCCGGGGTCCGCATTTACATGTATCGACCGCACTTCCTGCACGCCAAGCACGTCAGCGTCGACGATGACCTCGCCATCATCGGGTCGGTCAATATGGACATCCGGTCGTTTGCGCTGAACGCCGAGATGGCGCTCCTGGTCTATGATCCGGCGGTGGTCACCGCCATGCGCGTCGTGCAGGAGAGGTACTTCGCCGACTCGATCGAGCTGATACCCGAGGAGTGGGCCCGACGGCCCCTGTGGCGCCGCATCGCCCAGAACACCGCCCGGCTGGCCGATTCGCTCCTCTGAACGTTCCGGTTACCTTTCCCCGTCGCCCGGCGATTTCTCCTCCCCAGCCTGGACCCGGTCATGAGCCTCATCTGGATCGACGGACAATGGTACGACCGCGACACCGCGAAGATCTCGGTGTACGACCATGGCCTGCTCTACGGCGACGGGGTGTTCGAGGGGATGCGGGTGTACGGCGGAAAGCCGTTCCGGATGGAGGAGCACCTCGACCGGCTCTACGACTCGGCGCTCGCCATCTGGCTCACGGTGCCGATCTCCAAGACGGAAATGGCGCGCGTGACGGAGGAGGGGATCAAGCGGGCCGGCATCACCGAAGGGTACCTGCGCCATGTGGTGACCCGTGGCATGGGTGATCTCGGCCTCGACCCCCGGAGCTGCCCGCGCCCGACGGCGCTGATCATCTTCGACACCATCAAGATCTGGCCGCCGGAGCGCTACGAGAAGGGCCTGGCCATGATGAGTGCGGCGACGCCGATGCCCGAACGGGAAACGCTGTCGCCCCGCGTGAAGTCGCTCAACTATCTCCCGCACATCATGGCCAAGCTCGAGGGGATTCACGCCCAGATGGACGAGGTGCTGATGCTCGACCGCGGCGGGTACGTGGCCGAGGCGTCGGGGATGAACGTGTTCATCGTCCGGCGCGGCGTGGTCACGACGCCGCCGGCCTGGACCGGGGTCCTCCGCGGGGTGACGCGCGACATCGTGCTGGAACTCGCCGCGGGGGCGGGGCTGACGGTGCGGGAAGAGCCGATCAATCGCTACGACGTGTACACCGCCGACGAGGCGTTCCTCACCGGGACCGCGGCGGAGATCGCCCCGATTCGTTCGCTGGATGGGCGACAGATCGGCGCCGGGCCGATCGGTCCCGTGACGCGCACCCTGATGAACCGCTTCAAGACGCTCACCCGCGGCTGACCCGCCGCCCTTGACCTCGCTCTCCGGCGGGGCGCATATTCGCCGGGATCGTCGAACGGGAGACTGCATGTCTTGGCGCGTCGTCGAACATGGCGACACCACCTGGAAGGTTTCCTTCGCTGCCGAACGGACTGCCAACACCGCCTACTGGCGGCTGGTCCTGTCGTTCCGCGCCGCGGAGCCGGAGGCGCGCGCGTTCTGGGCGCTGTACCCCACGGAGTTCTCGTCCCGTTCAGCCTTGTACAGCCAGGCCGAGCGCATCCCCGCCGACCGCCTGGCGGCTATCCTGTCCGAACATCTCGGTTGAGCGGGGCGCCCCCATGACGCAGGTTTCGTTTCAGGATCTTCGCCGAATCGCCGATTCGCTCGCCGCGCTGCGCGGCAAGTCGGTGGCGGCCGCGGTCATGCGCAGCGATCTCCGGCAGCTTCGTCTGGAGACCGAGGACGGGTTGATGATGGTGCTGACGGTGGAGATCGATGAGGCCGGGCGGCCCCGACTCGAAGTGGACCTCGTGCGCCAGCCGGAGGAGCCGGGCCGACAGCTCGAGGTCCGGTTCGACGCCGTCTAGGGCGCTCCCACCAGTCCCGCCCAGGCCGCGCGCGACACGTCCGCCATGTACGCCTCGGCGGCGGCCTGCGACGGAAATCCGCGCGTCAGGATGACCAGGACATAGGGCGGTCGGCCCGGAGGGAAGATCACCGCGGCGTCGTGGTTGATGCCGGTGAGGTTGCCGGTCTTGCTGGCCACCCGGGTGCCCGGCGGGACCCCTGCGGGAATGCCCGCGCGGAATTGCTGGTGGCTGAGGATGTCCAGCATGATGGTGGTCGAGGAATCGGAGGCTGCGCTCCCCTGCGCAATGGCCGCCAGCAGCACGGCCAGGTCTCTTGCGGTAGTCGTGTTGTTCAGCCCGCGGTCATAGGCCTTCTGGTCCTCGACGCCGCGGAGCACCACGATCGAATCGGCGCCGAGGCCGCGCGCGGTGGCCTGAATGGCCGGCGCGCCGAGTTGTGCCACGAGCAGGTTGGTGGCCAGGTTGCTGCTCCAGGTGATCATCAGGCGCGCAAGCTCACGGGCCGGAAGCCGCTGCCCCTCGAGAGCGTACAGCGTAGTGTCCGAGTCGTCGGCGGGGTTGAGGCTGTAGGTCGAGCCGTCCACGATCGAACGAAAGCTGTTCTGGACCAGCACCGGCCAGTCCCAGCCATACCGTCCGGCATCCACCCGCCGGGCCAGTTCGATCAGGACCGGCACCTTCATGGTGCTGGCCGCGTGGACCCGCCACCAGGCATTGCTCCACAGCGAGTCCCCGTTGGTCAGGTCGAGCAGGGCCAGCCCGACCTCCGTGCCCGCCGGGGCCGTTCCGGCCCCCAAGTTGCTCCGTAGGTCGCCAGGAATCTGGCCCGCCGCAGGCGAGGTCAGCAGGAGCACGGCTAAGAGCAAGAACGACAGTGGTTTCATACCGGGGAGAGTACCCCCCTCGCGTCGCACTCTCAAGAGAGCCCATGCCCGATACCCATCCCCGCTTGCGTTTTGCCGAGTTCCGCCTGGAGCGCCTGCCGAGCGGCCGCTGCAGCGCGGCGGTGGTCCTGACCGGGTCCACGGGCGCCCGCTTCGAAGGCGAAGCGCAGGGACTGGCGTCGCAGGCGGGCGAGTTGCGATGCGCGGCGCAGGCCTGCATCAGCGCGCTCACCCAATCGGTCCTCGGGGAACTGAGCTTCGAGTGCCTGGGCGTCAAGGCCATTCGCGCCTTCGATGCAACCGTCGTGATCGTCTCGCTGGCGACCCGCGGGGAAGGTGTTCCCAAGCGGGTGGTCGGTTCCGTGCTCACGGAAGAAGATCCGACCCGGGCCGCCGCCCTGGCGGTGCTGAACGCCACGAACCGCCTCCTCGGGAACCGCTACTTCGTCGAGTGAGTGGGCGCGACCGACACCCCCCGCCAGTCATCTATTCCGAGTCCTGCCAGTATGTTCGGGTTCCCTGCACGGGCCGGGGGGCCGATCGGGACCGGCATCCTCCCGTTTTCGGCTCCTGTTCGTTATACTTAAGTCGTTGATATAGAGCAGCTTACGGTTCGGGTTTGTCTCGCCACGTACTGCGGCATAGCTTTGGCTCCAGTCTACGGGAGATCGGCCTGTTCCAAACTGAGATCCGCCCTGGGGGCGACACGCCGTTGCGTGACGCTCAAGGAGCCATATCGCATGCATCGTTCTCTCCGGCTCGTCCTGGTCCTCGGCTCGGCCGCCTGCAGCAGCCGAGGGACGCCAGCCGTTGCGCCATCCCCGGTCGCGAAGGGCCCCTCGGCAGTCGTGGCCGAAACCACCACCCCGATGGCGGTCACCCCCTCGCCGGTGCCCACGTTTGCGGAGCTTCCGCCCCCGGTGGTCGTCCTCGATGTCGACAGCATGGCCCGGAGCATCGTGGCCGAGGATTCCGCGGCCGACGCGGAGGCGCTGACGGCGCTCGAGCTGGCCTCTCCCGATTCCGGCATCAAGCCCCTGTTCTCCCATGGCGGCGGCGCGGACGACCTCGAGGTGCCCACCTCCTGGGACATCGACGTCGAGACCTACGTCTCCCACGAGCGGGTCCAGTACTACCTGGATTTCTTCCAGGGGCCGGGGCGGGAGCGGATGGCCATCTGGCTGACGCGGCTCCCGCGCTACGAGGCGATGATCCGCGAGCAGATGCAGGCCAACGGCGTGCCGGAAGACATGGTGTACCTGGCGCTGATCGAGAGCGGGTACTCGAACTCGGCGGTGAGCCGGGCCCGCGCCACCGGGATGTGGCAGTTCATGAAGCCGACCGGGCGGATGTACGGACTGCAGGTCAACTCCTACGTGGACGAACGGCGTGATCCGGTCAAGTCCACGGCCGCCGCCGCACGCCACCTCAACGACCTCCAGGATCGGTTCGGTTCGATCTACCTCGCCGCCGCCGCGTACAACGCCGGCGCCGGGAAGGTCTCCCGCGGCCTCCGCGGGCTGCCGGCCGGCAGCGTCGGCCTGGTTGACCCGGCGGATGACCCGAGCGACGAGGACGCGACCAACAACGACGCGGAATTCTTCCGCCTCTACGACACCAAGTACCTCCGCCGGGAAACCAAGGACTACGTTCCGAAGCTGATCGCCGCCGCGCTCATCGCCAAGGAGCCGACGAAGTACGGCTTCGCCGCGCCGCCGGCGGTGGCGCCGTTCGCCTACGACTCGATCTTCGTGACCGGGCAGACCGGGCTCGATGTCATCGCGCGGCTCTCGGGCGCCACCTTTGCGGACATCCGCGAGCTGAACCCCCAGTACATCCGGCTGGTGACCCCGCCAGGCAGCCGCGCGATGGTACGCGTGCCGGTGGGTGTCGGCGAGCGGACCGCCGCCGGATATGCCGAATTGCCCGCGTCGCAGCGAATTTCCTACCAGACCCATGTGGTCCGGAGCGGTGAGACGCTGTCGGGCGTGGCCAAGAAGTACCACGTCAGCACCCAGCAGGTGCGCGACGCGAACACGAAGATTCCCAAGTCGGGGATGCTGCGCGCGGGGCAGCGCCTGGTCATCCCGACCAACGGTTACTCGGCGGAAATGCGCGCCGCCGTGGCGGCCACGGAGGGCTCCACCCGCGCGCCCTCGCGCAACGCGAAGACGTACACCGTCCGTCGGGGAGACACCCTGTCGGGCATCGCCCAGCGGTACGGGACCAGCGCCGCGACGCTCAAGCGGATCAACGGACTCTCGAGCGACCAGGTGAAGGTCGGTCAGAAGCTCCGCCTCCCCGGTTCGGGCAGCAACGCCTGAGTCGAGCGGAGTCTCAGATGGACGAACGGCCGGGGCAATCGCCCCGGCCGTTTGTGCAACAGATTGCTTCGGCCACTGCGTGGCTTCGCAATGACAGGGCCTGTCTAGAGGGCGCGGATTGCCGCGGTGAGGGCCGCCACGCCCCCTGGAAGGGCGTACGCCAGCCGGCCTTCGGACGACACCACATACACCATGGCCGGATGTGAGAGGTCCCCGGAGGCCTCATTGCGGACCCGGGGGATGCGCCAGTTGCTGAGTGCCCGCTCCACCGCGTCCACGTCGCCGGAGAGGACGTGGGCGTCCGCGCCCAGTTCCCATCCTGCCGCGATCGAGGGAAGGCGCGCCGGCGTGTCGCGCCACGGGTCGAGCGTCACGATGACCACGGCGGTCTGCAGATCCGCGGTGGCGCGCTGGGCTTCGAGGGTCTCGCGGACCACCACGGGACATACCGTCTGGCAATGGGCGTAGGCAAAGGTGACGAGCACCGGCCGTCCCTGGAAGGCGGCCAGGGAGACGGTGTCGCCGGACTGATCCACCAGTGCGAGGGCGGGCACCGGGTCATTGATCCGGGTGAGCAGGTCGCCACCGGCCACCGGGTCGAACGGTTCGGCGTCGGCCGAGCGTACTCGGTCGGCGGCGAGCGTGGCTCCCGTCAGCAGCAGCACCGCCGTGCTCGCCAGCAGCACGCGCCCGGCGAACTGCCCGCTCATGGTGGCAATGGCCGACTGCACCTCCCCGCCCCAGACGGCCAGCAGGACCCCGATCATCCCGAGCGGCTGGCCGATGAGCAGGATCCATCCGCCGGCGTTCGGCAGCCCGTCCGGAGTGGATCCGAAACAGAGCGCCCGGGTGCGTGCCAGCCACTCGGGCGCGCCCGGCGCCGGCCACAGGGCCAGCGCCCACCAGGCGAGTGTCGTGAGGATGATGACGTAGAGGGCCAGGAGCGCGACGCCCCCCTGGCCCCGGGACGGCGCGTGCGTCATCCGATCTTCCACACGAACGAGAGCACCTTCCAGTTCACGAAGAAGTACACGATGAACGCCGCGAGGAACACGAACACCAGCACCATGGTGCCGGGCGCCGGTCCGAGGAAGCCCTGGCCGGGCGCGTGCAACTCTTCGTTGCGGCGGTCCACGTCCGCGAAGTGCTTCGGCGGGTTGGTGATGCCCTGCGGCAATCCGGCCACCGCCACGCCCGGCACGATGGTCCCGATCGGCTCGCCGAAGAACACCGACTTGACCGCGATGGCCACGAAGATGAACGCCCCCGTGGCGGCGATGATCCCGCCCAGCGCCACGAACGCGAGCAGCACGTCCACCGCCGGATTGAACGCAACGTCGAAGGGCGCCTGGCTGAAGCTGATGTCCCAGTGCCGGCGCGGCACGCCGAAGGTGCCGGCGAAGGTCATCGACATCACGAAAATGAACATCCCGCCCGCGAAGAGGTACGGCTGGATCTTCGCCAGGCTCCAGAAGGCCACCTTCCGCTGGAAGACGAGCGGGATGAGGTAGTAGGTGGCGCCCATGAAGGCCATCGCGGTGCCGCTGACGACCGTGGCGTGGAAGTGTCCCGGCACGCGCAGCGTGTTGTGCACGATGATGTTGATCTGCTCGGTGCCGATGGTCACCCCGGTGATGCCGCCGACGAAGCCGAACACCACCACGGAGAACACCAGTGAACTGAATCCGGGGTCACCCCAGGGGGCCTGGCGGAGCCAGCCGAACATCCCGGTGCCGACGCCGCGGAGGCGCTGGCCGAGTTCCATGCCGGCCGGCACGGTGAAGCCGTGGATCATGCTGGCCAGCACCGCCATGTACATGAAGTAGCTGGTGTTGACGATCTTCCACGCCGACCCCATGCCCGGGTCCACCAGCAGGTGGTGCGCGGAGGCCATCGAGATGAACAGGATGTACAGCACGAACGCGGAGCGGCTGATCTTCTCGTTCAGCACCACCGCGCCGATGGTCAGCGCCCCGAGCATGTACCAGATGGCCACCATGGCGGCCACGTTGATCTGCTGGGAGGAGTGGCCGAGGCCCCACCAGATCATCCGATAGACCTCCGGATCCACGTGCATCAGGCCGAGCGACCAGAGAAACGTGGGGATGTAGATGGCCGCGCCGTGGAGGAGGGTGATGACGGCAATGATGGCGGCTGTCACGGCGCCGTACACCACCAGTGGCAGGGAGCCGGTGTACGTCTGTTCCCGCTTGGCCACGACCAGGTTGGCGAAGAAGATGCCGCACACCAGCAGCGCCCCGACCGCGAAGAGGATGATGCCGAAGTAATAGAGCGGGTGGGCCTTGAGGGGCACGTAGGAGGTGAAGAGCACGTCCGCCTTGCCCGCCCACATGATCACTTCGACCAGGATGGCGCCGCCGAGCATGAGCGCAAACGCCGCCCAGCCGAGCTTGGGGGCGACGATCCGCGCGTTGATCAGCGCGGTACTGGCGAAGATCAGCACCGCCATCTCGTAGAAGATGATGAAGAAGATCAGCATGCTCATGCCGTGGACGCCGAGGATCCGGTAGAACCACTCGGCGGGCAGGAGGTGCACCGCCTGCCAGCGGGTGAGCACCAGCAGCACCGCGGCGATGGCGCCGATCAGCAGGGCCACCACGGCGACCACTGCGTTCGCCTTGACCAGTCCTTCGGCGGGGAGGTGAATGCGGCGGGTGGTGACGGGGCAGGTCCGGAAGTCATTTGCGCTCATCAGACGCCTCCCGTCGGCGACGGTACGTTGCCGGTGCTGTCCACGACGATGACCCGGCCGACCATGGTGTGGTGCCCGATGCCGCAGAATTCGTTGCAGATGATCCGGAAGTCCCCGGCGGCGGTCGGCGTTACCTTGAGGCCGTAGTCGTAGCCCGGGACCACCTGGAAGTTCACGTTGATGGGGTAGAGGCTGAACCCGTGGTTCACGTCGAGCGAGGAGAGATGGAGGATGTACTCCTTGCCCTGCTCGAGCTGCAGGATCGGCGTCCACTGGAACGACATCGCCGTCAGGTAGATGTCGCTGCCCGGCGGGGGCGCCACGATCGGCATGCCGCGGTCATCGCCGAT
Source organism: uncultured Gemmatimonadales bacterium (assembly GCA_963810185.1). Lineage (GTDB taxonomy): Bacteria > Gemmatimonadota > Gemmatimonadetes > Gemmatimonadales > GWC2-71-9 > SPDF01. Next base: position 58,592 of record CAWEMJ010000009.1, on the reverse strand, counting down.
CTGGTATTGCTTGATGAACTCCTGGGTCCGTGCATAGAAGGCGGCGGGCTCGGTGCGGCGGCGGATGCCCGAGGGGTTCTGCCCGCCCTTCAACTGCCAGAGGGGCATCATCGCGAACAGCACCATGCACCACCCGAAGGCGATGGCCACCCAGGTGCGCTCTGATTTGTGGGCTGGTTTCCACCAGGTGCCCTTCGGGGAGTCGAGGCCGGTATGGGTCTCAGTCAGCATGGCGGCGCCTCACGGCAGGGTGGCGGGTGGCAGGGTCAGGATTTCCCAGAGTCCCCACCCGGTGTAGATCGCGGCCATGATGAGGATGCCGGCGATCAGCAGCAGGAAGACGTTGTCGAACAGGCGTTGGCCCAGCGGAATGGCCTGGTCGTCTTGCACGGGCGGTTCCGGCATGGTGAGCTCCCGAGAGGCTGGACGGTGAGGGATTCTGGGCGCCTGATTGAATTCATCATAGTGTTATGATAATATCATTCGCGCAAGACCCCCGCCACCCTCCCGCCAGGATCCGAGGCGTGATGCCGGCTGTCGTCAACGCAATCGAACGGGCCGGCCGCCGCCTCCTCGGGGCCGCCGACGCCGCAGCCAACCGGCTCTACACCTGGCGGCACAATCCCCTCTATCAGAGCGGGACCGTCGTCGTCGCCATGTTCCTGGTGCTCATCGCGAACGGGGCTCTGGCTGCTGCTCTTCTATCGCGTCGGGGATCCGTGGGGGTCGGTGGCACGCCTGACCGCCAACCCCTGGATCGGCAACTGGGTCCGGGGCCTGCATCGCTACGCTTCCGCCGCCGCCATCGTGGCGACGGTCGTCCACGCCCTCCGGATGGTGGCCCAGCACCGGTTCTGGGGGCCGCGCGCCCTGGCCTGGCTGTCCGGCATCGTCCTCGTGGGCCTGGTGCTCGTGCTCGGCTGGACCGGCTACGTGATGGTCTGGGACACCTTCGGGCAGCGGCTGGCCATCGAAGGGGCGCGCTTCCTCGACGCCCTGCCGATCCTCTCCGAGCCGATCGGGCGCGCCTTCACCGGCGAACGCGCCCATCCCCGGCGCCTTCTTCTTTCTCAACCTCTTCGTGCATGTCGCGCTGCCCCTCGGCCTCGGCCTGGTGCTCTGGGTGCATGTGTCCCGTCTCGCCCGGCCCACGCTCCTCCCGCCGAAGCGGCTCGGCTGGTCCATCGTCGGACTCCTCACCGCCGTGGCCGTCCTCTGGCCGCTCGCCATGGCGCCGGTGGCCGATCCCTTCTACCGCCCGGCCACGGTCCCGGCGGACTTCTTCTACGCCTTCTGGCTGCCCTTTTCGCGCGGCATCCCGGCGAACGCCGCCTGGCTCGGGGGCGGGCTGATCGTGCTGGGGCTCCTGCTGGTGCCTCGCCTCAGCCGGGGAGAGCGCGCCCGGCGGCCTCCCTCCGAGGTGGACGAGGCCATTTGCACCGGGTGCTGGCAGTGCTTCCACGACTGCCCCTACGACGCCATCCGCATGCTGGAGCGCACCGATGGCCGGGCCGACGTCGTGGCGCGGGTCAGTGCCGACCTCTGCGTCAGTTGCGGCATCTGCGCCGGGTCCTGCGCGCCGATGGGAGTCGGGCCCGCCGAGCGCACGGGCCGCGACCAATTGGAGGACATCCGGGCCTTCCTGGAGAGTCCGGCCCGGGTGCCGGGAGAGGTCCTCGCGATCACCTGCGAGTACGGCGTCGCTGAATGCCGGCGACCAGTTGCGTCGGGCCGGGGCGGTGGTCTATCCGGTCGATTGCGCCGGCAACCTGCACAGCTCCGTGATCGAGCTGGCGATCCGTGGAGGGGCTGGGGGTGTGCTGGTGCTGTCCTGCCCGCCGCGCGACTGCCGAAACCGCGAAGGTCCGAAGTGGACCGGCGAGCGCATGTACCACGACCGCGACGCCGAACTGCAGGCGCGGGTCGACCGCCGCCGCGTGGCGCTGGCGTACGCCGGACCCGGCGAAGCGCGCGAGGCGGTGGAGGCCATCGGCCGGCTGAAGGTGTCGATCGCGGCGCTCGCGGTGCCGGTGCCGGCCGCCGACCTCGACCTGGTGGCGGTCTGCGAGACCACCGGTCGCCGTGGAGGCGTCATGAGCATGCGCTTCCTGCACATTGCCGGCGCCGTCGTGGCGGTGGGTGCCGCGTTCGGGCTGGCGGCACTCTCCCGCGCGCCGCTCGCGGCCTATCCGGACGACACGCCGGTCCTCCGGCTGGCGTGGAGCGTCCGGCCGGAACGCATCGAGCACTGCCGCACGCTGACCGACGCCGAACTGGCGGACGTCCCGGCGCACATGCGGCAGCGGGTGCAATGCGAAGGACGGTCCGCCAGCTATCGGCTGGTGGCCATGGTGGACGGCGGCGTCCGGCTCGACACCGTGGTCACCGGCGGCGGCGCCCGCAACGACCGGCCGGTGTACGTGTTCCGCGAACTCGGCGTGCCGGCAGGCCATCACCAACTCACGGTGCGATTTGAACGGGAGCCCGTTCCCGGTGTAGAGTTGGGAGCCTCGGATGGCGCCGATGGCGGCGCCGCGCCGGGCGACACGCTCATGGCGGCACGCGCCCCGCGCGAGGCGGAGGAACGGACGCGGCGGCAGGAGGAGGCCGTCCCGCCGACGCTCGAGCTGGTGACGGATATCGACCCCGGGGTGCGCGAGGTGCTGCTGGTGACGTACGACATCGATCAACGAGCGCTGGTGCTCCGGACCAGGGCACCTGTTCCATGAACCTGAGTGAGATGCCCCAGGAAGCCCGACGCAGGGTGGGTACCTGGCTCGCCCTCTGGGCTGCCATGGTGCTGGTGCTGGTACTGATCGGGGGCGCCACGCGACTGACCGAGTCGGGGCTGTCCATTACGGAGTGGAAGCCGGTGACCGGCGTCATACCGCCGCTCGACCGCGCCAGCTGGGAGGCGGAGTTCGCGCGGTACCAGCAAATCCCTGAATACCAGCAGCTCAACATCGGGATGACCCTGGCGCAGTTCCAGGGGATCTACCTCTGGGAGTTCACCCATCGGCTCTGGGCTCGGCTGGTCGGCCTCGCGCTGGCGCTGCCGCTCGCCGTGTTCCTCTGGCGGCGGGAGGTGCGCGGCCCGCTGGGGTGGCGGATCGGCGCCATTCTCGTCCTGACGGGCCTGCAGGGCGCCATGGGCTGGTACATGGTCAAGAGCGGCCTCACCGTGCGGACCGACGTCAGCCAGTATCGGCTGGCGGCGCACCTCGCGCTGGCGCTGGTGATCTATGCGCTGGCGGTCTGGACCGCCGCCGAACTGCTCGGCGTCGGCGCCGGGGCAGCCCGTGATCCCTCGCCTGACGAGGCGTCGAGTGCGCGGCTCCGGCGCCGCAGCGCGTGGTTTGCCGGGTTCGTCTTCTTCACCATCGTCTCCGGGGCCTTCGTGGCGGGGCTCAACGCCGGCCTGGCGTGGAACACCTTCCCGCTGATGGGCGGCCAGGTGGTGCCCCCCGGCTACTTGACGCTTTCCCCGTGGTACCTGAACCTCTTCGAGAACGTCGCGGCGGTGCAATTCCATCACCGGTTGCTCGGCATGTCCGTGGCGCTGCTGGCGGTGCTGTTGTGGCAATCGAGCCGGGGAGTGCCGCTGCCTGCCACGGCCCGGAAGGCCTTCACCGCGCTGGCGGTGCTTGCCCTGGCGCAGATGGGGCTGGGCATCACCACCCTGCTGCTCCATGTGCCGGTGCTGGTGGCGGTGCTGCACCAGCTTGGCGCCGTGCTGGTCCTGACCGCGGCGTTGCTGGCGCTCGCGGCCCTCCAAACGACAGACGGCCGGCAAACGCTGCCGGCCGTCGTCGATGCCAGTCCCGCCCTGCCCGTCAGTTCACGGTGACCGGGACATTGGCGTTCCGCGGGTCGCCCTTGAGCACCTTCCGGGAATAGCCGTTCCGCGGGTCGCCGCCCTGGGCCAGGATGTTGGCCACGGTGGTCGGGCCGCGGTTGTAGGCCAGCAGCGCGTGCTGCACGTTGCCGTCGAACTGGCCGATCAGGTCCTTCATGTACCGAAACCCGATCCGCAGGTTCAAGTCACGACCCAGGAGCGCCTGCTCCGTCACGTCGGGCACATAGGACCGTGCCGTCGGCAGGCGAAGTTGGGTGAGCCCGATTGCCGATTCCGAGCTGCGGGCCGTCTGCTTGAAGTTGCTCTCCACCTTGACCAACTGAAACGCCATGGCCGGGTCGATGCCCTCGCTCAGGGCGATGTCGTAGATCGCGGCGCTCAGGTCGGCCGGGATCCGGTACCGCGCCGAGTACTCCTGCACGGCGGTGGCGCGGTCGAGCTGGATCTTGAGCACGGCGCTCTCGCCGTTGGCGGCGTCGAGCCGCCGGGCCATGTCCCGGAACTCCCGCGACACAAACTCCGCCGAGGGGGTGGGTGCGGTATCATCGGCACCGGCGCGTCGTGGCCAGCCGGCCAGCGCGCACACCAGGACTCCGGCGCCGAGCAGTACGCCACCCCGCAGGACCAGCCGGGGCGTCGGTGAGTCTCGTTCAATCTGGTGATCGGTTCGGGTCAACAAATCGTTGATCCTCCTCTGGGGTCTGCCGACGGGTCGGTCAACCGGGTGACTACTTTCGCTGCCAGTCGCCGTGCGTCCCGCCAGTCTTGTCCAGCACCTGCACTCCTTCGATCGTCATGCTGCGGTCGACCGCCTTCACCATGTCGTACACGGTGAGGCAGGCCACCGCGGCCGCGGTCAGCGCTTCCATTTCCACTCCGGTGCGTCCCTCGCACCGCACCCGGCTGGTGACATGCACGCCGGGCAGTTGCGGCTCCAGCACCGCCTTGACCTCGATCAGGTCCACCGGCAGCGGGTGACAGAGGGGGATCAATTCCCCGGTCCGCTTGGCCGCCATGGTGCCGGCTACTTCCGCCACGGTGAGGACGTCGCCCTTCTTGATGGCCTGCGCGGCCACCATGTCGTACGCCTCCCGTGACATCCGGACCCTCCCCTCGGCGGTGGCGGTGCGCACCGTGACCGGCTTGCCGCCGACATCCACCATCCGGGCCCGCCCTTCGGCGTCGAGATGCGACAGGCTCACAGCACCTCCGCCAAATCTCCGCCGAGCACTGCCAGCAGCAGTTGCGGGTTCACGTTGCCCTGGGCGGCCTCGCGCGCCTCGGCCACCAGCGCCTGCGCGGCGAGCAGCCCGGCCGCATCCCGGCCGGCGAGCGCCGCGGGCACCGGATCGACGCCTTGCAGCCCGGATGCTTCGCGGGCGGCGTCGCCCAGTGTTTCGGCGACGGCATCGAGCAGGTCGGTGAACTCTCCGCGGGCGGACCACGGGGTCTGCGCCAGCGCCCGTTCCGCGGCGGGGCCCGATCCGGCGAGCACCGATTCCAGCCAGGCGGCCGCGGCCTTTCGGCTGCGCTGGCCCTCGCCGGTGTCGGAGAGCACGGCTCCGATCGAACCGTTGGCCCGCGCCGCGAGCCGATTCAGTTCGGCCCCCGTGGGAGCCGGCTCGAACTGCGTGGCCAGGAACTCCCGCACCTCGGCGTCGGAGAGCCGTCCGACCCGGAGGGGCACCGCCCGCGACCGAATCGTGGGGAGGAGTTTCCCCGGGTCGGCGGTGGTCAACACGAAATAGGTGTCGGCCGGCGGCTCCTCGAACAGCTTGAGGAGGGCGTTGGCCGCCTCCGGGCTCGATTCCTGGGCCACGAGGCGGTCGGCCTCTCCGACGATGAACACCTTCTTGCGGCCTTCCACCGGCGTCAGCCCCGCCCGGCGCGCAATGAGCCGCGCCGTGGCCATGCTGTGGGCCGACATCCCATCGGGCGGAGAATAGAGCGGCGCCTTCCGCCGTTCCTCGAGCGCCTCGGCGATGCTCTCCGCCGCCTCCTCCATCTGCTTGTCCGGCTCCCCGGCCTTGGGGCGGGGAATCGGGACGATCCAGTGCAGGTCGGCGTGGGCCAAGCCCAGGACCAGGCGACAGGCGCGACACTGGCCGCAGGGCTCCTGGCCGGGCGCCTCGCAGAGGATCAACTGAGCCATCCACAGGGCCAACCGCTGCTTCCCGACTCCCTCCGGCCCCGTGATCAGGGTGACTTGAGGGAGGTGGCCGTTCGCGATGGCCCGGGCAATCCGGCGGCGGGCTATCGAGTGACCGGCGAGGGGCTTCAAGTTCATGGAGCAAAGGTAAGTCCGGTCGGTGGAATTGGCACCCGTGTTCGTGTAACATCTTTTTCAACAACGACTTACGTGTGCATAATCGTGCCAACTTGGGGTCAGAAATGCGCCAATCTGGCCTGTCTCAATGATGTGAGCACTTGCTCTCGGATTGATGATTGTGAGCAATTGCTCGCATGGTTTGTAACGTGATTCTGTGTAACGGCTTCCGGAGCCGGCCTGTGGTGCACCCTCCTGCATGATCCGACAACCCCGGCGGGGTCATTCGGTGGGCCTGCCACGAGTGGTGTGACCGAAAACCGGGCACCATAGAGCTGTGGAAAGCTGGAAAACGAGGGGATAAGTCAGTGGAGGGGGTGGAAAAGTCCGAGTCCTCACCCCCTGACCCCCTCTCCAGCCATGTGGAGAGGGGGGACTCTGGGATAATCCGTTGCGTCAGACGCGGCTACCACGCGGTCCAGGCGTCGACCGTCATCCCCGCGAAAGCGGGGATCCAGGGTGAGCTCGTGGCTAAAGCCACGGCTCGGCTGATGTCGCTAAAGCGACACGTGCCCGCCGGGGTCGAGAGCACGTACGCGGACCCCATTGCCGTCACCCCGGCGAAAGCCGGGGTCCAGTGTTCTGATTCGATGTGCCCACGCTTCCCCGCTGACCGCCACCCGATTAGACTTGCCCCGCGCGCAATCACCATGCTGCGTGTCGATCCCGAGTAGCTCAGTCGGTAGAGCAGCTGACTGTTAATCAGCGGGTCGGGGGTTCGAGTCCCTCCTCGGGAGCTGGTCGGCCCAACTGAAACAAGTTGCACCTTTCGGCCGGGACCCCTGTCTCGGCCGTTTGTGTCTCCGGCCCTGCCTTCGAGCGTCTATCCTGTCGGCCGGCGCAGCTTTGCCTTAACAACGGGGGGCGGGGCGCGTCCACGGTCACCTTGCTTCGGTGTTGTCGGTGTGAGCAGCGTCACCGCGCAATCACCGCGAATCTCCGATTCATGGTGTAGATTTCCGTCAAGTCGCTGGACTTCAGCACTCGAACAAAGGATGTAGCGTATGCAATGGATTCATCGATTTTCAGCCGTGGGAGCCTTGGCTCTGTTAGCCGCCTGCTCTTCCACGGACCCGAATAGCGCGGCGAGCCCGAATGCGGCCTCGAACCAGAACGTCACTCTGGACGTTGCCACGGTAGCCACCGAACTCGGCGCGCAGGATGTGGAGGCGATGCACGGGCCGGGAGGCGGGTTCGGATGGGGGCTGCGCCCCGACCTGGGCCGGTTCAGTTGCGATTCAGTCGGCCATGAGGGCCTGACGGTCGTGCGGACCTGCGCCTTCGAAGACAGCGCTGGCGTCGCCCAGGCGGCCTACGATTCCAGCACCACCGCCAAGGTGACGGTGCACACTGAGATCAGCGGCGCCATCACCCGAGATCGCTGGAGCGCGACGATCGACCGGACGGCCGACCTCGTGGTCACCGGCCTCGCCGGCGCCAACACCACCATGACCTGGAACGGGTCCGGCTCGGGGACCTCGAGCCGAGTGCGACAGGTGGACAGCACAGAGACGCGTGAATATGACATGACCTTTTCTGGCAGCATCACGAACGTGGTCATTCCCGTGCCGCGTACCGAGACCAGCTGGCCGCTCTCAGGCGTCATTGCCCGTGAAGTGACGATCACCTTCATCGGCGGGCCGCGGGATGGTACCACCGTCACCCGCAATACGACGCTTGAGTTCAACGGGACGCAATACGCGACGCTGACCGTGAACGGCGAGACCTTCCAGGTTGATCTTGCCCGACGCACCTGTCACCGCGACGGCGACGGCGACGGCCACCACGATGGACGCGGTGACGGCGACCACGATGGCCACGGTGACGGCGACCACGATGGCGGCGACCATCAATAGGGATCCCACCCCTTCGGAACGCAACGACGGCCTCGCCACGCGGCGGGGCCGTTGTCGTTTGCCGGCGCTTGTGTCACCTCGAGCGGACTGTAGCTTCTGGAAGGCAGGCTCCCAGGGACCCTTTCCTTTCGAAGGCCAGAACCGATGCTCAAGATCCTCGTTGCCCTCGCCGCGTCCGCCGTCTTTGCGCTGCCGTCCTTCAATGCCGACAAGTACCCGGTCGGCCGCATCCGGACCGACAAGGGCGAAATCCTCTTCTACCTGTATCCCCAGACGCCGAATCACCAGGCGAGCTTCATCAAGCTCGCCAACGCGCATTACTTCGACTCGCTCACCTTCAACCGGGTCATCAAGAACTTCGTTGCGCAAGGCGGCTGCCCCGACACGCCCGAGGGGTTTGCGGGCTCCCCCTACAACCTGGCGCCCGAGTTCAACGACAGCCTGCGCCACGTGTACGGCGCCGTCGGCGCCGGGCGCGACGACAATCCGCAGAAGCTCTCCGCCGGATGCCAGCTCTACATCGTCGCCAACAAGAACGGCCTGGCTCGCCTCGACGGGAACTACACCGTGTACGGCCAGGTCATCCAGGGCATGGATGTCGTTGAGACGATCGTGTCGGTGCCCACCGATTCCACCGACGCGCCGCTGGTCCCGATCAAGCTGCACGTCGACGTGGTCGAGATGACCTCGGCGCAGCTGACGGGGTATGGCATCACGGTCAAGTAGCCGGCCTGCGCTATCGGCTGAACACTACTCCGTGCGGATTCCCCGCGGCCGTGCCACCGTGGGGCCACGTCTTGCCCTCCATGAGAAAGCCAGACGACGAGGCACCCTCCTCCCGAAACCGCTCGTCGAGAGCAAGGTGCCCGCTGGCTGGGTCAAACTGGAGCATCACCACCCGGTGCGCCATTGCGCCGTATCCGGTCACGACAACCCGTCGCTGGTCGGGTGACAAGGCAATCCAGTGGGGGACATCGTCGGGGCCGAGGCTCACTCGGCTCACCTCGCGCGGATGGGCGGGGTCGCGGATGTCGAGGCTCACCACCGCGCTCCACGCCGGCACCGTCACCAGATAGAAGTTGCCGGCCACGACGGGAATGGCGCAGGAGGTGTCTTTCTTCCGCGGGAATGACGCGACCAGCCTCCCCGACGGTGCATCCCCCTCCAGCCCTTCCATCAGGTACAGCCCGCAGTTGAAGGTGGACACCAGCACCGTTTCCCCATCGTTCAGCACCCTCGGCTCTGCCGTATTCCACCCTTCGTCCCCCGCGGGACCGCTCGGAAGGGTGACGGTGTGCAGCAATCCCAGGTCCGAGAGCCGCCAGATCTGCACCTGATTCGATCCCGAATAGTCCACCTCCATGTCGCTGGTCGTGGACACGATCCGGTCGAGGGACGGGACCGGGGCGGCGCTGTACGCTCGCAGCTCCGGCTGGACACCCGCGGGGTCGGCGGCACTCGTGCGGAGCGGCCGCCCCATCGGCGTCAGTTCCGCCAGCCCGCCCGCTCCCATCCCAGCCGAGTCGTGTCGCATCTGGAAGGTGGCAAGTACGTTGCCGTTCGGGAGCCGAACGAAGGAATGTGAATGACTGTAGCCGTCGATGTCACCGAATTGCCCGGCGAGCCGCGGGGCGGTGGGCGTGGTGAGGTCGAAGATGAATGTCTGGCCCGACGCGAAGCCGTTCGCAAAGAGCAGCCCGTCCGCCGGCATCTCATGCTCGGTGTGGTGGGGCCCGTTGCGGCGGCCCGGCACCGGCATCGTGGTGACGAGCCGACCATACCGAACCGAGTCCTCGGTCACGTCGAGGACGGCGAGGAAGTCGGGCTGGGTCGAGTCGGCCGAGGCGGCCCAGACATAGAGATAGTTCGCTGAACTTGAACGGTCGGCGCCGGCGCTGCACGCCGCCATCACCACCAGGGATGCCACCAGGACGATCTTCGTCGACGCCATTCGGTTCTCCGTGGGAAGCAGACCGTGAAGTATAGGCTCGGCCCCGCCGAGCCTGGGGTGCCCCAACACGACACCCATTGCGCCCGCCCCCTGCCCGGGGAAAACTTCGGCGGACGATGCACTCCTCCATCGCCTTCCTGACCGACCTGGCCCTCGTGCTGGGCGTGGCCGCGATCACCACGGTGCTCTCGCAGCGCCTTCGCCTCCCGCCGGTGTTTGGCTACCTGGTGGCAGGCGTGCTCATCGGGCCGACGGACTTCTTCCCGTTGGTCGCCAATGTGGACACTGTCCGCACCCTCTCGGAGCTCGGCGTCATCCTCCTGATGTTCTCCCTCGGGCTCGGCTTCACCCTGCAGAAGATCGCCAAGCTGGCCTCCACCGCCGGCCTCATCGCCGCGGTGGAAGTCGGGCTATGCATCTCCCTCGGGTATCTCGTCGGCCAAGCCCTCGGCTGGACCCGGTTCGAGAGCCTCTTCGCGGGGGCCATCGTCGCGATCTCCAGCACCATGATCATCGCCAAAGTGTTCGAGGACCAGCGGATCACCGGGCCGCTGGCCGACATCGTCTACGGCGTCCTCGTCATGGAGGATCTCGTCGCCATCCTCTTCCTGGCGGTGTTGAGCGCTGTGATCGCCGGCACCGGCACCGCCGCCGAGACGATCGCCGGCACCCTGCCGCGCCTGGCGCTCTTCCTGGCAGGGGCAAGCTTTGTCGGGCTCTATGCCGTGCCGCGGGCGTTCCGGTGGATCGTGCGGCAGCGCCGGGACGAGACCACCCTCGTGGCCAGTGTCGGGCTCTGCTTCTCCGCGGCGCTTCTGGCCCACGCCGCCGGGTTTTCCGTGGCGCTCGGGGCCTTCCTCGCCGGCTCGTTCGTGGCCGAGGGGGGCGTGTCGAAACAGGTCGAACCACTGGTCCGGCCGCTGCGGGACATGTTCGCGGCGATCTTCTTCGTGGCTGTGGGGATGTCGATCGAACCCAGCGCCATCATCGAGCTCTGGCCCGCCGTCCTGGGCCTCACCGCAGCCGTCCTCATCGGCAAGACGATCGGCGTCACCGCCGGGGCGTTCGTGACCGGCCTCGGGACCCGCACCTCGATTCGCGCCGGCCTCTCCATGGGCCAGATCGGCGAGTTCTCGTTCATCATCGCCGCGCTGGGCGTGTCGAGCGGAGCGACCGGCGCGTTCCTCGCGCCCGCCGCCGTGTTCGTCTCGGTGCTCACCGCGCTCCTGACACCACTCCTCGTGGGGCGCTCGACCGCCATCGCCAACCACGTCGACCGCCGCCTCCCCCACGCGCTGCAGACCTACGCCACGCTCTACGGTTCCTGGGTCGAGTCGGCGCGGGGCAAGGCGCCCGCCAACACACCCGCGGGCCGGATCCGCCGGCTCGCCCGATTCATCGTGCTCGACGCGGTGCTGCTGACCACTATCCTGATCGGCGCATCGCTGGCGCTCGAGTCCGGCACCGACTGGCTGGCTGGATTGCTGGGGCTTTCGACCGCGACGGTGCAGGCCGGGGCCATCGTCCTCGCCCTCGCGGCGCTCTTTCCCCTCCTCTATGGCATCGTGCGGACGGCCCGGTCACTTGGCGACGCGATTTCCCTGCGATCGGTGCCCGCCGCGGCGCCGGGGCGCGCGGACCTGGGCGCTGCGCCGCGCCGAGCCCTCCGGTTGACCGTGCAGATCGGTGTCGTGCTGATCGTGGGAATCCCGATGACCGCCGCGACCCTCCCCGTCCTTCCGACCTACGGTGGCCCCGCCCTGCTCGGCGCGTTGCTCCTGCTCCTGGGCATCGCGTTCTGGCGCTCGGCGCGCGACCTGCAGGGGCACGTCCAGGCCGGCGCCACGATGATCGTCGAGGCGCTCGCCGTCACCCGCGAACAGGCGGTGCCCGGCCGCGGTATCATGGCGGAGGTGCGACAACTGCTGCCCGGCATCGGGGAGTTGACCCAACTGACCATTGCCTCGGGCGACGCGGCGGCCGGCCAGACGCTCGCGCAGTTGAACCTCCGCGGGCTGACCGGCGCCTCGGTGGTGGCGCTCTGCCGTGGCGAGGAGCGGATGGTGCTGCCTGAACGGGACGAGGTGCTGCAGGTGGGGGATGTGCTCGCGCTGACCGGATCGCAGCGGGCCATCACCGCCGCCGCGAGCGTCCTGCAGGGTTAGCCGTCGGTCGCCCGCCAGAGATACCACGACGCGACGGTCCGAAACGGCCGCCACCGCTCTCCGTGCCGCTCGATGCGATCGGGCTTGGGCCGCTGGCGCGTGCGAAACGTCAGCTGGAACCCCTTCTGGATGCCCAGGTCGTGAATGGGAAGCACATCGGGCCTGCCGAGGCGGAAGATCAGGAGCATCTCGACGGTCCAGCGCCCGACGCCGCGCACCGCCGTGAGCCGCTCGACCACTTCATCGTCCGGCATGCGCTCGCAGCGCGGCACGGGTGGGGACGACGCCTTCGAGGGTCTTGGCGGCCAGGTCCCGCGCCGCGGCCGTCTTGGCACGCGACAGTCCCGCGCCGCGCAGCGCGTCGTCCGGCGTATCGAGGAGCGCCTGCGGGTCCAGCGCGCGCCGCGTGGGAAACAGCGCCCGCACCCGGCCATAGATGGTGGCCGCGGCCTTGCCGCTCAGTTGCTGGTACACGATCGACTCGAGCAGTTCCTCGAACGGCGAGTACCGCATGCGCGGCTCGAGGGGGCAGGGGCCCATCTTCCGGATCACGGCCGCAAGGTCGGGGTCCACCCGGCGAAGGTGACGCACCGCGGCGACCGGGTCGAACGGCTCGATCATGCGGGCGCTCCCAGGGACGATCCCTCCAGGTACGGCTGCAGATAGCGTCCGGTCAGTGAGGCAGCCGTCGCCGCGACGGTCTCCGGCGTCCCTTCCACCACCACCCGCCCCCCTTCGTCGCCCGCCTCGGGGCCCAGGTCGATGACCCAGTCCGACCGCTTGATCACGTCCAGGTGGTGCTCGATGACGAGCACCGTGTTGCCGGCGTCGACCAGGCGGTCGAGCACCTGGATCAGCACCCGCACGTCGTCGAGGTGCAGTCCCGTCGTCGGTTCGTCGAGGATGTAGAGCTTGCGGGCGCCCTTCTTCTTCGCGCCGGCCAGCTCGCGCGCGATCTTGAGCCGCTGCGCTTCGCCGCCGGAGAGTGTGGTGGCCGGCTGGCCGAGGCGGAGGTAGCCGAGCCCCACCTGGTGCAGGTGCCAGAGCGCGGTGCCGAGTTTGGGCTGGTGGCGGAACCGGGTGATCGCCTCCTCCACCGTCCACTGCAGCACATCGTGAATCGAGGCGCCCTGGATCTTCACGTCGAGCACCTCGCGCTTGAACCGGCTCCCCCCGCAGATGTCGCAGGGAACGAAGACGTCCGCCAGGAAGACCATCTCCACCTGCACGTGCCCCGCGCCTTCGCAGGCCTCGCAGCGCCCCCCCGGAAGGTTGAACGAGAAGGTGGACGCGGTGTAGCCGCGGGCCCGCGCCAGCGGCTGGCTGGCAAACAGCTCCCGGATGTCGTCGAACCCCTTCACGTAGGTGACGGGATTGGACCGCGGGGTCCGGCCGATGGGTGACTGGTCCACCAGCAGCACGTCCGACACCAGCTCGGAACCGGAGAGTTCCGCCACCGCACCGACCAGCTCGCCGAGGTGCGACTTGGCGGAGTGGCCGCCGTGGAGCCGGCGCTCGAGTTCGCGGTAGATGACGTCGTGGACCAGGCTGCTCTTGCCGGAGCCCGACACGCCGGTGACCGTGGTGAGTGTCCCCAGGGGAATGTCGACGTCCACGCCCTTCAGGTTGTGCAGCGTGGCGCCGCGCACCTTGAGCCAGAGCGGGCCCGCAGGCCGCCGCGCACTCGGCACGGCGATGCACTTCATTCCGGACAGATACTGGCCGGTCAGCGTGTCCGCCGCCTCCAGCGGCGGGCCGGCGTGCATGACGTGGCCGCCCTTCTCGCCGGCGCCGGGGCCGAGTTCGAGCATGAAGTCGGCTTGCGCGGACGGCGGCCAGGTCGTGCTCCACCACCAGCACGGTATTGCCGAGGTCCCGCAGCCGATGCAGCAGGGCAAGCAGCCGATCGGTGTCGCGCGGGTGGAGTCCGATGGAGGGCTCGTCGAGCACGTACATCGCATCCACCAGCTGCGACCCCAGGGCGTTGGCCAGGGCGATGCGCTGGGCCTCGCCGCCGGACAGGGTGCGCGCCTGCCGGTCGAGCGTGAGATAGCCGAGCCCCACGTCGTCGAGGTAGCGGAGCCGGGAGTCCAGCTGCTCGAGAATGAGCTGGGCCACCTGCTGGCGTTCGGGGGTCAGCGCCAGGCGCTGGAGCCAGCCACGGAGCTCGCCCACCGGACGGGCGGTGATGTCGGCGATCGTGTCGCTGCCGATGCGGACGGCCAGGGCGTGGTCGTTGAGCCGGGTCCCCTTGCAGTCGGGGCAGGTGAGCGCCAGCTGGTACTGCCGCAGGAAGACGCGGATGTACTGCTTGTAGCGCTTCTGCTCGAGGCCGCGGAGGAACGGGATGATGCCGAGGTAGCGGCCGGACTTGCCGGTGAGGAGCAGCGCGCCGGTCGGCCGCCTTGAGCCGGGACCATGGGCGGTTGTGGTCGATGCCATGCTTCTTGGCGGTGTCGAGCAGGAGCCGCCGCCGCGCCTCGTAGCGCGGCTTGGTCCACGGATCGATGGCGCCGTCGGAGAGCGCCAGGCTCGGATCCGGCACGATCAGCGACTCGTCGTACTCCAGCACCGCGCCGAACCCGTTGCACGCCGCGCAGGCGCCGCGGGGGTTGTTGAACGAGAAGAGCGCGGGCGACGGCGCGCGGGCCGGCGTATCGCACGCGCTGCAGCTCGGGTGCTCGGTGAACCGCAGCCGGCCGGCATCGTGCACCACGACGGCGATGCCCTTCGCCCTCCTGGAACGCCGTGGTGATCGCCTCCACCAGCCGGTTCGGCGCTCCGCGGCCCGCCTCGAGCCGGTCCACCACGACCAGGAGCTCCGCCACGGCGGTCAGGTCGGGGTAGTCCTCCAGCGCCTCGAGGTGCACCGGCTGTCCGTCGGCGAGGAGCCGCAGAAACCCAGCGCCCGGAGATTCTCGACGATGGCGGCGTGGCTGTTCCGCGCTGAGGGGGGCAGGGGGAAGCAGACCTGGTAGCGCCCGGGGCCGAGCGCCTCGACCGCCTCGCCGCGCGCCCTGCGGCGTGTCCTGCCGGACCGGCGCGCCGCAACTCCGGCAATAGGTGGTGCCGGCCCGGGCCCAGAGGAGGCGGAGGTAGTCGTACACCTCCGTGGCCGTCCCGACCGTGGAGCGGCTCGAGACGGCGGGATTGTGTTGCTCGGATGGCCACGGCGGGGGCGATGCCGTCGAGCCGGTCCACCAGCGGCTTCGGCATCCGGTCGAGGAACTGCTTGGCGTAGGTGGAGAGCGATTCCGACGTACCGCCGCTGGCCCTCGGCGTACAGCGTGTCGAAGGCCAGCGAGCTCTTGCCGGAGCCGGACGGACCGGTCACCACGATCAGTGCCCGGCGCGGCAGATCGACGGTGATGCCCTTCAGGTTGTGCTGGCGGGCGTTGACGATCCGGATGACTTCCAGCGGCATGCCAAAAGATAGTTGACCCCGCCTCCGCCGACCCGTACGTTTCCGCACTCATGGCCACCCCACTCTCCTCCAAGCTCCTCCTGCGCGGGTTCGAGATCTTCGTCGGGATCTCCCTGGTGGGGTATGTCGCGGTGCTGTTCTACGGCGACAACCTGCCGGCGTTCCTGCACGGCCTCACCCAACTCCACTGGGGATGGCTGCTGGTCGGCCTCGGCCTGGCCTCGATGGACTGGATCGGCGGGGGGCTCCGCATCTGGGTCGTGGCCCGGGAACTCCATCCCAATCCACCGCTCAAGGGGATGCTCCTGGCCGGAGGGATGAGCGCCTGGGCGGCCTACCTGACGCCGCTGCAATCGGGCGCGGCCCCCATGATGATCTACACCATGCGGCGCTACGGGCTGCAGCGTGCCGGTCGGGATGACCACCGCCCTGATCACCTTCATCGCCACCATCCTCTTCTTCGGCATCACCGGACCCCTCGCCATTTTCCTCGGGGCGGGCCAGTCGCTCGGGTCGAAGGGTGACCTCCTCGGGCTGTCCCTCTACGATCTCTTCCTCGGCTCGCTCGGAATATTTGCCGCGCTCGGTGCCCTGCTCGTGGTGGTCATCGTCTTCCCTCGGGTGGCCAGCAACTTCATCCACCGGCTGGCCGTGTGGGCGGGGCGTCGGAGCCGCCGCATCGAGGCCCGGCTCGAAAAGCTGCTCATTGGGATCGAGGACGCCCACGCCAGCGTGGCCAAGTTCAATACGCCGCGCGGGTGGCTGTCGCTCTTCTGGGCCACCCTGCTCTCCGGCCCGTCCCACGCCAACAAGCTGCTGGCCGGGTACGTGGCGCTCCGGGTCATCGGCATCGAGGCCCATTTCGTCGACGTCCTCCTCGTGCAGACGCTGGTGGCCTTCCTGCTCTACTTTGCCCCGACGCCCGGCGCCAGCGGCATCGCTGAGGTGCTCTCCGCCGTCGTCATGACGGCCTACGTCCCGGCGGCGCTGACCCCGCTCTACACCCTCGTCTGGCGTACCATCCTCAGCTACTTCACCATCGGCTTCGGGTTCCTGGTGTTCTCGGCCTGGGTGCGCCAGGGGATCAAGGGACTCGAAGAGATGAACGACGATCCCGTGCCGGCTGCTGCCGGCCCGGGCCGACCCGGATGACCCTGCAGGAAGACGCCCTCGGCCGGTCTTTTGACGCGGGACTGATGCGGAGGATGCTCACCTACCTGCGCCCGCGGCGCGGGCTGGTGGCCCTCGCCGTGGCGCTGCTGATCGTCAACGCGCTCCTCGCGCTCGTCGGCCCGGTGCTGACGAAACAGGTCCTCGACGTCGCGGTACCCACCCGCGACCTCGGCCTCCTCGGCACCCTGACGGCCGCCTACCTGGCCGCCCTCCTCCTCGAGTTCGGCACCGAGTACGCGCAGGGCCTCCTCACCGCGCACATCGGCCAGGGGGTGATGCACGACCTGCGGATGGAGATTTTCGGCCGCCTGCAGCGCCTGAGCGTCCCCTACTTCGACCGCCACCCGGTGGGGCGGCTGATGACCCGCGTCACCTCCGACGTCGAGACGCTGAACGAGCTGTTCTCCTCGGGGGTCGTGGCGATCTTCGGCGACCTGTTCACCCTGCTCGCCATCATGGCGCTGATGACATGGACCGACTGGCGGCTCGCGCTGGTGGCGTTCGCGGTCATCCCGCTGGTCTGGCTCACCGCGTTTCTCTTCCGGCGCCAGGTCCGTGAGGCGTTCCGGGACATCCGGACCCGGCTCGCCCGGCTGAACAGCTTCCTGCAGGAGCATCTCTCCGGCATGCGGATCGTGCAGCTGTTCGGGCGGGAGCGCGCCGCCGGCGACGAGTTCGCCGCGGTCAACCGGTCGCACCTCGACGCGCACCTGCGCTCCATCACCGTGTACGCCGTCTTCTTCCCGATCATCGAAGTGCTGGCTTCGGTGGCGGTGGCGTCACTGCTCTGGTACGGTGGGGTGCGCTTTGCCGACCAGACGCTCACCGTCGGCACCCTCGCCGCGTTCATCCAGCTCACCCGCCGCTTCTTCCAGCCGCTGCAGGACCTGTCGGAAAAGTTCAACATCGTGCAGAGCGCGATGGCCTCCTCGGAGCGCATCTTCGGCCTGCTCGACGCCCCGGTCACGGTGCCCGAACCGGTGACCCCCGCCGTGCTCCCGCGGCCGGTGCGCGGCGAAGTCCGCTTCGAGGGCGTCTGGTTTCGATACCGGCCCGAGGGGGCCTGGGTGCTCCGCGACGTCTCCTTCACCGCGTCCCCGGGGCAGACGGTGGCGCTGGTCGGGCAGACCGGGGCGGGGAAGACCACGGTCATCAGCCTGCTGCTCCGGTTCTACGATCCGGAGCGGGGCCGGATCACCCTCGACGGAGTGGACATCCGGGACCTCACGACCTCGGAACTGCGGCGGTTCATCGGGTTCGTGCAGCAGGACCTCTTCCTCTTTTCCGGCGATCTCCTCCACAACCTGCGCCTCGACGCGCCTGTTCCGGAGGAGGCCGCCCGCGCCGCCGCACGCCGGGTCGGCGCGGACCGGTTCATCGAGCGGCTGCCGGCCGGCTACAGCCATGTGCTGGGTGAACGGGGCAAGTCGCTGAGCGTCGGGGAGCGTCAACTGCTGAGTTTTGCCCGGGCACTGACGCTCGACCCCCGCATCCTGGTGCTCGACGAGGCCACCAGTTCGGTGGACACCGAGGCGGAGGCGCAGATTCAGCAAGCCATCGGGGAACTGATGGTCGGCCGGACCAGCATCGTGGTGGCGCACCGGCTGAGCACCATCCTCCACGCGGACGAGATCCTGGTCTTCCATCACGGCGAAATCCGGGAGCGCGGCGGCCACCGGGAGCTGCTGGAACGCCGGGGGCTCTACGAGCGACTGTACCGGTTGCAGCTGGCCAGCGAGGACGCTTCCTTGCCTTCCCGGGCGGCGACGGGGTAGGTTTTTGGAGATGATCCAGCTTGAACTAGGCGGCCATCGCTGGTCGCTCGCCGCGGGAGAAACCGTCATCGGATCGTCGCCCGCGGCGGCGGTGCGTCTGGAGCACGCCGGCGTGCTGGCGCGCCACGCACTGGTGCATGCCATGGGGGGCGGCGCCGCGATCCGGCCGGCCGGGGCAGACGCCGTGGTGTCGGTCAACGGTGTCCAGCTGGGCACCGACCCGGTGCCCCTGCTGCACGGCGACAAGGTGCAGCTGGGGGCGGTAGAACTCGCGGTCGTGGACGAACGCCAGGCTGGGTCCACCCGGATGGCGGACGCGTCCGCGCTCCGCGCGGCCACGGCGGGCGTGCGGCCATCCGCCGCGACCGGTGCCGCGACGGCGGGGCGGCTGGTCAGCCTGAGCGACGGTCGCGAATACCAGCTCGCGCACGGTCCGACGGTGTTCGGGCGCGATGCGTCCTGCGACATCGTCATCGAGTCCACCGACGTCTCCCGGCGCCACGCGATCATCGCGAACGGGCCGGCGGGATACGTGCTCGAAGACACCAGCGCCAACGGCGTGCTGGTCAACGGGGAGCGAATCGCCGAGCGCCGTACGCTGGCCAGGGGCGACATCCTGCGGATCGGACCGGGGGAGTTCAGGTTCTACGCGGACGCCGCGGCGACGGACTCGCCCCCGCCGGGCGCGGCGCATCGCCTCTTCGACACGGCGCACGGCATACCGGCCATGGTGCCGGCGTTTCCCTCTCGTCCGACCGCGCCTCCGCCACTCGCCACGGTGCTGGTGCGGACCGGAGGACTCCGCGGTCAGCGGCTGCCGATCCGGACCCCGGTGGTCAACATCGGGCGTGCGGACTACAACGACCTGGTCTTCGGGGAAGAGAGCATCAGTGCGTCGCACGCCAAGCTGCAGCGACGGGACGAACTCTGGTTCCTGACTGACCTCGACTCCACCAACGGCACCTATGTGGACGGAGAGCAGCTCCGTGGCGAGGTGGCGTTGATGCCGGGTTCCACGGTACGCTTCGGGGACGTGACGGTGTTGTTCGATCCGTCGGATGTCCGCGGGCCGCAGCCGGTCGTCGGCGGCACGCGCGTGGTGGGGGCTGTTTCCATTCCGGACACGCCGCGCATGCCGGCCACGCGGCCCAGCCCCGCGCCGGTGGAACGTCCAAAGTCACGCACGCGCGTTCCCTCTCGCCGGCCCATGCTCCCGCGCGGGGTGCTCCTGCTCATTGTGGCTCTCACCGCCATCGCGGCCGTGGCTGCCTTCTACTTCTTCGGTCGCTGACGAGGCCCCGTGCACTTCACTTGCGCCGCCCGAACCGACGTCGGCATTGTCCGCTCCGGCAATGAGGACAACTACCTCATGATGGCGGAGCGGGGCGTGTTCATCGTGGCGGACGGTATGGGCGGCCACGCGGCCGGCGAGGTCGCGAGTGAAATGGCCGTGCGGATCATCTCCCGCGAAATCGGCACGCTGCGCGGCGTGCCGGACGCCGAGGCCTCGGAGCGCATCGCGCGGTCCATGGTCACCGCCAACGAGGCCATCTTCGAGCGCACCCTGTCCGAGCACGACAAGCGCGGGATGGGCACCACCGCCACCGCGCTGGTGCTGCTGCCGGGGCGCTATTTCATCGGGCAGGTCGGCGACAGCCGGGCCTACCTCCTCCGCGATGGCGAGTTCCTGCAGATCACGCGCGACCACTCCTACGTCCAGGAACAGGTCGATGCCGGGTTGCTCACGCCGGAGCAGGCCCGGGTGCACCCGTACAGCAACGTGATCACCCGCTGCGTGGGCGCCGGGAGCGACGTGGTGCCAGACGTCTATTTCGGCGACCTGCGCGCCGGCGACGTCCTCCTCCTCGCCTCCGACGGCCTGACCGGCATGCTGGAGGACGAGCAGCTCGTCAAGATCCTGGCCGACCCTCAGGGTCCGCAGGCATGGGTGGATCGGATGATCACCGAGGCCAACCGCCGGGGCGGCCTCGACAACATCACCACCATCGTCGTGAAGATCGAATCGCTCGACTGACCGGGCGGCCCATGATCGCCTCCCTCTCGATCGCCCTCGGCACCCTCCGCGCCAACCCCCTTCGCACCGTTCTTTCCACGCTGGGCATCGTCATCGGCTCCGCCGCGCTCGTGGCCGTCCTCACGCTCGGCGACGGCATGGAGCGATTCGGTCGCCAGCAGCTGGCCACGACCACCGACCTGCAGTCGGTGGTGCTGGAGCCCCGCACCGCCGAGATCATCGACAACCAGGCCTATCCGCTGGACGACTACCTGGTGCTTACCAGGGGGGACGCGGAGTCCATCATGGCGTCGATCCCGCAGGCCTCAGCTGGGCTGCTCTCGCTGACGGGGTCCGCGACCCTCGAGGGTCCGGGCGGCCTGACTGATACCGTAGACGTCGTGGCGACCCTTCCATCGCAGGCGGCCGTGCTCAAGCGGGACTTCGCCGCCGGAAGGTATTTCACCGCCGCGGAGGCGACGCAGGCGTCGCCGGTGGTGGTGCTCTCGTTTGGCCTGGGGACTGCCCTTGGCGGGGGAAACGCCGGCGCCGCACTCGGGCAGCGGGTGCGGCTCCGAGGGCGTGACTACGAGGTGGTGGGGGTCCTGGCGTCGACCGGTCCGGAGCGCGTCGGCAGTGTCTACCTGCCGATCGAGCTGGCCCCGGCGGTGCTCGCCCCGACGCCGCGGCCGCGGGCGCCCACGCTCGTGCTGCAGGCCGAGCGGGTGGAAGACGTCCGGGCGGTGCGGGCAGGGGTCGAGGGCTGGCTCACGACGCGGTTCGGCGCCGAGTGGCCCCGGAAGGCCCGGGTCCACACCAACATGCAGCGGGTGGATCAGACGGAACGCGCCATCCTGGTGTTCAAGCTTTTCCTCGGCGCCATCACCGGCATCGCCCTGCTGGTGGGCGGCATCGGGATCATGAACGTGCTGCTCGCCTCGGTCACCGAGCGGACCAGGGAAATCGGTGTCCGCAAGGCCATCGGCGCCCGGCGGCGCGACTTGCTCGCGCAATTCCTGCTCGAGTCGATCACGATTGCGGGGCTCGGTTCCGTGCTGGGGACGCTGCTTGGTTTCGCCGGGGCGTTCGGGGTGACGGCGGTGATGCGGCGGCGATTCGACGCGCCGGTCTACGCTGCGTTCAGCTGGGGGACGCTGGCAGTCTCCGCCGGGGCGGCCATCCTGGTGGGCGTGGTTTTCGGGATCTATCCGGCGTTGCGCGCCGCCCGGCTCTCGCCGATCGAGGCGATCCGGCACGAGTAGGGGCGCACCGCGGTGCGCCCCTGCTCTCGCCCTACCCGAGCAGCGGCTTACCCGCGTCCAATCGACGGGAGACTTCTCCGGCCGGCAGCACGACCAGCTCCATCAGCCCTTCGAGTTTGGCAGAGGCGCGCCCTTCGGTGAAGACCCGGAGCCGGCGCGCGCTTTCGTAGAGGGCGTCGGCCACGCGCGGCAGCCCCAGCTGGCCGGCCCGGCCGGCGTTGGTCAGGCGCTCCACGCCGCCCGACCGGGTCCGCAGCGGCAGGTCCACGGCCAGCATCGAGGTGCGGGCGGGGAAATCGAGGAGCAGCAGCCCGGGCGCCAGGCCCGACTCCACGGCGAGCGCGTCCTCGACTCGTTCGAGCAGGTCGGGGTCGTCGGACAGCCAGGGCTGGGCGTCGTCCGGTACGTCGCTGGCCGGGAGGTCGAGCGCCCGCTTGAACAGCCGGCGTTCCTGGACCCGCGCGCCGAGTCCGGTCGGGTCGGCGGCCAGGAGCGCGGTCATCAATCCGCCGTCGGTGGCCTCCGCGATCTGCGCCGGCGTCAGCACGCCGTCGGCCACCACCCGCCGCACCGCCCGCTTGAACATGCAGGTGGCGCTCCGCACCGCGTGGTGCCAGTACACATTCCGGTACATCTGGTACTTGGCGAAGAGCAGCGACTCCAGCGCGCTGATGCCCTTCTCATGCACGCCGATTTCCCAGCGTCCCGGGCCGCTCTCGACCAGCGTGAGCGAGGCGAGCAGGCGATCCACGTCGACCGCGCCGTAGGGCACGCCGCACATGCGCGCGTCGCGGCTGAGGTACTCGATCTTGTCGAGGTCGAGCGATCCGCTGATCAGCCCGCCGAGGGGACTGGCGCTCTGGCCGCGCACCAGGTCGCCGATGCGCGTCGCCAGCCCGGGCCCGCCGATGGAGGCCAGCACCGTCCCCAATTCGCCCCGCGTGAGCTTGGCGACGCCCAGGGACTCGTGATGGAGGAAACCGGCCTCCTCCAGGCTGTGCGAGAAGGGATAATGGCCGATGTCGTGCAGGAGCGCCGCGAGCCGGGCGGCGAGTCGGTCCTCTTCGGTGGCCGCCTCCAGCTCGCCGCGCTCGGCGAGGGCCGTCAGCGCCGACTTGGTGAGATGGTAGGTGCCGAGCGCGTGCTCGAAGCGGGAGTGGGTGGCGCCGGGGTAGACCAGGAAGGCGTGGCCGAGCTGGCGCACGTACCGGAGGCGCTGGACGGCGGGCGTGTCGAGCACGCGCAGCGCCGCCCCATCGAGCCGGATGTTGTCCCAGAGCGGGTCGCGGACGACCTCGAACCGATCAGGCAGTGACCGGCCCGGCCGCGGCCACGTCGGCATCCACGCCGGCCGCGAAGGTCGCGAAGTTGTCGCGGAACATGCGGGCGAGCTTGGCCGCCTGCGCGTCGTAGGCGGCCGGATCGGCCCAGGTGCTCCGGGGGTCGAGGATGCCGGACGGGACGTCGGGCACCGCGGTCGGGACCTCGAAGCCGAACACCGGGTCCTTCCGGAAGGTGGCGCCGTCGAGCGCCCCGGACAGGGCCGCGCGCACCATGGCGCGGGTGTGGGCCAGCTTCATGCGCGTGCCGGTGCCGTAGGCGCCGCCGGTCCAGCCGGTGTTGACGAGCCAGACCTTGGCGTGGTGCTTCGCCAGCTTCTCGCCGAGCATCTTGGCATAGACCCCGGGGTGGCGCGGGAGGAAGGGCGCGCCGAAACAGGCGGAAAAGGTGGCGGTCGGTTCCGTGACGCCGCGCTCGGTCCCGGCCACCTTGGCGGTGTAGCCCGAGAGGAAGTGGTACATCGCCTGCCGCGGCGTGAGCCGGGCGATGGGCGGCAGCACGCCAAAGGCGTCGGCCGTCAGGAAGATGACGGTCTTCGGGTGCCCGCCGGTGCCGCCCGGTTCGTGGTTCGGGATGTAGTCGATCGGGTAGCTCGCGCGGGTGTTCTCGGTGATCGTGTCCTCGTCGAACATCGGGGACCGATCGTCGAGATCGAGCACCACGTTCTCGAGCACGGTACCGAACATCTGGGTGGCGGCGTGGATTTCCGGCTCGCCCGACGGGCTCAGGCGAATGACCTTGGCGTAACAGCCGCCCTCGAAGTTGAACACGCCGTGGTCGCTCCAGCCGTGCTCGTCGTCGCCGATGAGGCGGCGGGAGGGGTCGGCGGACAGGGTCGTCTTGCCGGTGCCGGAGAGGCCGAAGAAGACCGCCGCGTCGTCGGCGGGCCCGATGTTGGCCGAGCAATGCATCGGGAAGACGTTGCGCTCGGGGAGCAGCCAGTTGAGCACGGTGAAGATCGACTTCTTGAGTTCCCCCGCGTACCGGGTGCCGCCGATGAGCACCGTCCGTTTCGCGAAGTTGAGCGCGATGAAGGTGCCCGTCGCGGTGCCGTGTCGGGCGGGGTCGGCCTGGAACTCGGGGGCGTGCAGCACCCGGAACGCCGGCACGAAGCTGGCCAGCTCCGCCGGCGTCGGCCGGAGGAACATGTTCCGGACGAAGAGCATCTGCCAGGCGTTGGGGCCCAGGAAGCGCACGGGGAGCCGGTAGGCCGGGTCCGCGCCGGCAAAGAGGTCCTGCTGGAAGAGGTCCTGGCTCGTGAGATGCGCCTCGACGTCGGCCTGCAGCAATTCGAAGTGGGCGGGGGACATCCTGGCGTTTTTGTCCCACCACACGGCGCCGGCGGTCGTGCCGTCTTCCACCACGAACTTGTCCTTGGGCGAGCGGCCGGTATGCGGCACCGTGACCGCCGTGAAGGCGCCCCGGTCGGTCAAGTGGCCTTCGCCTCGCCGGATGGCGTACTCGACGAGCTTCGCCGGGCCGAGGTTGGCGAGGATGCGGGTCGTGCGTGGCGCGGTGGTGGTCATGTGGGGTGCGGGCGCCGTGGGCGCCTCTCCTTGGGGATTGAAGTCAGGATGCCGTCGGCGCGGCGACAACGCGTGCGCGCGCGAGACGCGCCCGCTCCTGCGCGTCAACCGCCGCGATGACGGCCAGGTTGACGATGGCGTCGACGTCGGACCCGCGCTGCAGGACATGGACCGGGGCGGCCATGCCGACGAGAATCGGGCCGATGGCCTGGGCGCCGGCCAGCTGGCTCAACAGCTTGTAGCAGATGTTCGCGCCGCTCAGTTCCGGGAAAATAAGCACGTTGGCCTTCCCGCCCATCCGGCTGCCGGGGTAGTAGCGCGTCAGGATGGCTTCCACGAGGGCGGTGTCGGCCTGCATCTCGCCGTCCACCTTCAGCTGCGGGTACTCCGCGTGCAGCATCGCCACGGCCTCCCACACCTTCTTCGACGCCGGGTGCTTCACGGAGCCGAAGTTGGAGAAGGAGAGCATGGCGATGCGCGGCTCGATGCCCAGGTTCCGCACAAAGGTCCCGGTCGCGAGCGCGATCTGCTTCAGGCGCTGGCTGTCCGGCTCGATGTTGACGGTGCAGTCCGCCAGGAAGATCGTCTCCCCCTGGAAGACCATCATGTAGATCCCCGCCACCGCCTTGCCGGGCTCCGCGCCGATGACCCGCATGGCGGGCTTGATCGCGTCGGGGTAATGCTGGTTTTCGCCGACCACGAGGGCGTCGGCGTCGCCGGCCGCCACCATGCCGGCGCCGAAGTACGCCGGAATCTTCATGCGCCGGTTGGCCTCACCCTCGGTGATGCCCCGGCGGCGACGACGGGCCCAGAGCCGCTTGGCGTACGCCTCGCGCTGCGGCGACGTGTTCGGGTCCACCAGCTCCATCCCGTCGAGCGACATCCCCAGGGAGGCGGCGGTGGCGGCGATCTCGGCGACGTCCCCGATCAGCACCGGCCGGGCGGAGCCTTCGTCGCGGATGATGCGGGCCGCGCGGAGCACGCGCGAATCCTCCGCGTCGGTCATGGCCACACGCTGCACTTCCATCGCGGCGCGGTTGCTGAGGCCGCGCATGACGGCGCGCCCGCGGCTCTGGCGGCTCTCGAGCTTCTGCCGGTATTCGTCGAGGTCGAGCGCCTCGGAGGCGACACCGCTCGAGATGGCGGCCCACGCGACCGCCGGGGCCACCCAGAGCAGGACGCGCGGGTCGAACGGCTTCGGGATGAGGTAGTCACGCCCGAAGTGCATCTGGTCCACGCCGTAGGCGCGCAGCACCACCTCGGGGACGTCTTCCCGCGCCAGCGCCGCCAGCGCGCGGGTGGCGGCCATCTTCATCTCTTCGTTGATGGCGCGGGCCCGCACGTCGAGGGCGCCGCGGAAGATGAAGGGGAAGCCGAGGACGTTGTTCACCTGGTTCGGATAGTCGGTGCGACCGGTCGCGATGATGGCGTCGGGCCGCACGGCGCGCACCTCCTCCGGCGTGACCTCGGGGTCTGGGTTGGCCAGGGCGAAGACGAGCGGGTCCCGCGCCATGCCCGCCAGCTCGGCGGCCGGCAGGGCGTGCGCGGCGCTCAGCCCGACGAAGACGTCGGCCCCGACCAGTGCCTCGGCCCGCGAGCGGGGCGCCGGATCGTGGACGAAGCGCTGCTTGTAGGGGTCGAGATCGGTCCGCCCGGAGTGGACGACGCCGACCTTGTCGATGAGCGTGATGCGCTCGCGGCGCACGCCGAGGCGCACGTAGTGCTCCGCGGTGGCGATGGCCGCGGCCCCGGCGCCGAGGAACACGCAGCGCACCTCGCCGATCTGCTTCCCCACCACCTCCAGCCCGTTCAGCAGGGCGGCGCCGCTGATGATCGCGGTGCCGTGCTGGTCGTCGTGGAAGACGGGGATGCACATCGTGGCGCGGAGCCGCTCCTCGATGTGGAAGCAGTCCGGGCTCTTGATGTCCTCCAGGTTGATGCCGCCGACGGTCGGCTCCAGCGCCTGGCAGAAACGGATGACGTCGTCCGGGTCGGGGGCGTTGATTTCGAGGTCGAAGACGTCGATGTCCGCGAAGGTCTTGAAGAGGACGCCCTTCCCCTCCATCACCGGCTTGCCGGCGAGCGGTCCGATGTCGCCCAGCCCTAGCACCGCCGTGCCGTTGGAGACGACGGCCACGAGGTTGCCGCGGGCGGTGTAGCGGTAGGCGTCCTCGGGCCGCTCGGCGATGGCCAAACAGGGAATCGCCACTCCCGGCGTATAGGCGAGGGAGAGGTCGCGCTGGTTCTCGGTCGGTTTGGTGGGGACGACCTGGATCTTCCCGGGCCGGCCCTCTTCGTGATAGCGGAGGGCGTCCTGCGTGCGGTCGCTCATCGCGTGGGGATCAGGTTTGCGGGCCAGTGGGAAAGCGCCTGCACCGTGTTGATGTCGCGCTCGCTCAGGCCTTGAATCACCGGCAGACCGAACATGATATCCCGGTTGTCGCTGGTGTGCTGAAAGAGGCCGATCGAGTGCCCCAGTTCGTGCCGCGCGATGACGCGGAAGCACTCCGTCAGGTCGGTCACTGCCGGGTTGTAGAGCGGGGCAATGTACATCCGGACCGGGAGCCTGAGCCGGGCGGGGGTGGCCACCGTGTCGATGTCGAAGTCGGTGACGGCCTCGCAGCCGGGAACGAGGGAGTTGAGGCGGCCCACCGTCGCCGGGGCCTTGGGTGGGAGATTCGTCACGCGCACGAGAACGTCGGCGGTCGCGGAGTCGGAAACGAGGACCGCGTCGTACTCGCCGTAGAGAAACACCGCGCGCCAGACGTCGACCCCTTCCTGCACCCGTGCCGGCATGTCGAGACTGTCTTCCACCCAGATCTTCACCGGCAGACGGTCGGCGGGCCAGTGAAAGCTGAGCGTATCGTTTTCGAGGAACCAGCGCCACTCGTAGCTGGGGACGCGGCTGGGAGATGTCGCCTCGGAACAGGAGAGCGCGCCGGCCAGCAGGAGGGCGGTGGTCAGCGTGCGACGAACGGTCATGGGAGTTCCCAGGCGGCGCCGAGGGCGATACCGAGTCGCGACACCTGCTGCGATCCGGAAAACCCGGCGGTTTCAAGGGCGGGGGTGGTGAAAAGGTGAAGGTCGTACCGTACACCGAGCACGGCGGCCCAGCGCTCCGACACCGGCTGACGCCAGTCGAGCCCCGCACCGAAGAGGGCGGCCGCCGGTACGCCGTCGCGAAAGACGCCGGTTTCGTCCGACGGGAAGTACTGCAGGACCCCGAGGCTGAGCCGCCAGGAGAGCCGGGAGAACAGCGGCCCCGCGAGGGCAGCCGCGGCGGTCAGGGCGCCGATCGTCCCCAGGTCGGTTGCCGATTGGCCGCTCTCGGTCAGGTCCGCGGCGCTGCTGCTGTAGCCCAGGTCGAGGCTGGCGCGGAGTCGCGTGGCCACCGGGAGGGAGACGCTGAGGAGGAAGGTCGGCGCCAGGGCCGGCTTGAGCTCAATCTCCTGAAAAATCTGGTCCGTCACCAGGGCGGTACTGCCGGTCACCCCAACCAGCGCCGTGACCTGGACCTGGGCTGCCGCGGGCGCCGCGGAGGCCAGAACCAGCGTCGCCGCCAGAGGGAGTGCGTGAGTCATCCGCATCCCCTAAAAATGGCCTCCCCGAGGGGGCTGAGTCAACGAACCGGCTTTTGGGCCCCCCGGCCGTAGGCCCGGAGCCGGCGCAGCATCCGGCGGTCGTTGGTCACCATGTCGTCACCCTTGGGCGTTTCGAGTACCTTTATGGCGTCGGCAAATCGTCCGTCCCGCATGATCCGGCGGAACGGATCGGCCCCCAGCGACCCTTCGGCGATCAGCTCGTGGCGGTCCTTGTGGGACGCGAAGGGCGTCTTGGAGTCGTTCAGGTGGATGCACCGGAGGTGCTCGAGCCCAATCAGGCGCTCCCATTCCTCCCACACCGCATCGTAGGCGTTCACGAGGTCGTAGCCGGCGGAATACAGGTGGCAGGTATCGGCGCAGAAGCCGATGCGGTGCCGGAGGTCCGAGGGGACCAGCGCCCGGAGCTCGGCCAGCTCCGCGAACCGGCTGCCAAGGGAGGTCCCGGTGCCCGCGGTCGTCTCGAGGAGCACCATCACCTCTCCAGGAGCGGTGCGCAGCGCCTCGGTATAGGCGCGTGCATTGCGTTGCAGCCCCGGCTCTCGCTCGTCCATGTAGTTGCCTGGGTGGGACACCACGGCGGGTATCCCGAGCTGGTGGCAGCGGGTCAATTCCGCCACGAACGACGCGATGGATCGCTCGGTGAGCGCCGGGTCTGGCGAAGCGAGGTTGATGAGATACGAATCGTGCGACACCACGCCGTGCATTCCACTCGCTTCGTATGCCTGCCGGAACGCGTCGACGGTGCCCGCGTCGAGTTCCGGTTCCCGCCACTGGTTGGGCGTCTTGGTAAAGAGCTGGATGGCCGTGGCGCCGATGTCGACGCCGCGGGCGGGGGCCGTCTGCACACCTCCCTGGGTGGAGACGTGCGCGCCGAGGCGCTCGTGTGCCCTGGCAGGGGAACTCTTCGTGGGGACTGGACGGGACTTTTCCATGGATCGATTGGCTCCTCGTGACTGACCGCGCCGGGGGTGGCGCCCTCTCGCACCCACGAGTCCTGCTGCTCGGGGACCCGACGCTTCGGCCCGACGGGCTGGAGCGGGTGCTGGTGCGCGGCGGTTTTCAGGTGCTTGAGTCCGACCGCCGGCCCGAGGAGTCGCCGGACGGCTCCCTCCCCGACCTGGTGTTGCTGACCGCGCCTGATGCCGGTGCGGCCCTCGCCACCGAACTCGAGCACCTCCGAGTCGGTGCGTGGGACGAGGTGCCGGTCTTTGCCCTGCTCGCCAGCGACCAACCGGACGGACCGCAGACTGCGCTGCGCCTCGGTGCCTCGGAGGCGATGTCGGCGCCCGTGCACCTCGGTGAGCTGTGCGCCCGGGTCGAGGCTCGGCTCCGCGGCCGGGCCAGCCTCGAGACCCACCGGCGCGAACGCCGGGTCAGCGGCCTCATGTTCGATATCTTCGCCGAAGTCTCCACCGCCATACGACCCGACGAGATCATCCAGACCCTGGTTCGGCGCGTCGGCTCCGCGCTGGAGCTGGCCCACTGCTCGTTCCTGCTGACCCCGCCGGGTGAGGCGACAGGCCGGGTGGTGGCGGTCCACGAGAGCCCCACGCTCCGCGACCTCACGGTCGACCTGGCGCGCTACCCCGAGGTGCAGGAGGCGGTGCGCACGGAACGGCCGGTGTTCGTGGCCGACGTGCACACCCACCCGCTCTTCGCCGACGCGCGGGCCCGGTGGGCCGAGCAGCAGGTGCGGGTGCAGGTCCGGAGCGTGCTGGCCATTCCGGTAGCCTTGCAAGGGCACGTCGCGGGCGTCTTCCTCCTGCGGACCCGGCGTTCCGATCCGGTACTCACGCCGGAGCAGGTGGCGTTTGCCGAGACCATCACCACCGCCGCCGCGCGGGTGCTCGACACCGAGGAGCGCCGCAGCACCATCTATCGTCGCCTGGCCGGGGTGTCGGCGCACGACCCGCTCACGGGGTGCGGCACACTCGACGCGCTCGACCGTCGCATTCGCGAGGAGTTCGAGCGGGCCCGCCGCTACGCGCTGAGCTTCAGCCTGATTCTCCTGGATGTGGATCAGCTGCGGGGACTCAACGAACGGCTGGGCAACGACGGCGGCGATCGGATCCTGGCGGAGCTGGGCCGCCTGCTGCAGCGCCAGCTTCGGGCGCCCGACTTCGTCTCGCGCTACGGGGGCGACGAGTTTGCCCTCATCCTGCCGGAGACCGACCTCGAAGGCGCCCGGCGGTCCGTGTGGCGGGTGCGGGAGCAGGTCCTCGCCGGGCCGTTCGCCGACCTGGCCACGGCGGACCGGCCGCGGCTCAGCGCCGGGATCGTCACCTTTCCCCATCCCTCGGCGGTGCAGACCGAAGACCTCTTTGCCCTGGTCGAGGCGGCGTTGCTGCGCGGCAAGGCGCAAACCGACGAGCGGATCGGCACCGCCGACTCCGTGGCGGCCTGAGGCCGGCTACCGCCGGCGCCGCAGCCAGTCCGACGGATCGAGCGCGATCGAGTTTTCGCCGCGGATCTCGAAGTGCAGGTGAGGTCCCTGCTCGGAATTGGCGCCGCCCACCGTCCCGATGACCTGTCCCCTCGTCACATCCTGCCCCACCGCCACGCCCGCGTTCTGCAGTTGCATGTAGAGCGACCGATAGCCATTGCCGTGCTGGACGACCACCGTGAGTCCGTACGTGCCGAGCCGCTGCACCAATTCCACCCGGCCGGTCTCCACCGCCTTGACCGGCGTCCCCTCCGCCGCCCCGATCCCGATGCCGTTCCAGCGGACCACGCCGCCGCTCGGCAGCGTGGTGCGGCCGAAGTTGTACACCACCCGCCCGTTGACCGGCCAGTCGAGCTTGCCGATGTCCTCCGTGGTCAGTCCGCCAGGGACGGGCGCCGCGCCGACGGTCGCGGTGCGACGGGCGCGTTCCAGCGCGGCGAGCAGCTCGTTGAGCCGGGCCTCGTCCTGCTCCAGCGCGGTCAGCCGCTCGCCGGTGGCCACGCCGGAGCGCTGCAGCTGCGAGAGCCGGCGCGCGCGCGCGGCCGCGAGGTCGGCGTAGCGCTGCAGCTCCCGGGCGCGGTCCTCCCGGGTGCTGCCGAGCGTGGTGCGGATGCCCAGGATGTCGTTGCGCTGGCGGCGGACCCGGGCGCTCAGCACCTCGACGTCGTGCATCAGGGCCCGGTCCTGCCGGCTGGTGAGGTAGAGGTACTTGTAGCGGGCGAGCAGGTCGCCGAACGACTCGGCGGCGAGCAGCGCCTGGAAGGTGTACATCCGGCCGCGCTTGTAGATCTCGATCAGCCGCCGCTCCAGCACCGCCCGCTTCTCGTCGAGGTTGTCCTCGGCGAGCGCGAGCTCCCCGCTGACCCGACCCAGTTCGTTATTGAGGCCGGCGAGCTGCGTCTCGATCTCGTTGACGATGCGATTGGTCGTTTCCCGCTGCCGCTCGATGTTGCGGAGGTCGGCGTTCACGTCGCGGACCTGGCCCTGCAGTCGTTCCTGCTGTGCCTCGAGGCGCGCCCGCTCGGCCCGGATGGAGTCGAGTCGCTGCCGGCTGCGCTCCATCTCGATGGTGGTGCGGTCCTGCGCGTGGAGCGGGGCCGCCGCAAGGAGCGTCACCGCGACAAGCAAGAGCGGGGCGAGCCTCGGCCAGGCTGCCCCGCTGCCCCGCAGCCCCGCTGCCCTGCCGCCCCGCCTAGACATTCCTCAAATGCCTCCCGACGCTCACGAGGCTGCCACCGAGCCCGATGGCCACGCCGAAGAGGATCCCGAGCAGCAGGTGCTTCGGCTCGAAGAAGAGCAGGGTGTGGAGGGCGGTGGTGCTGTTGCGGCGGAACAGTTCGAAGGCGGCGCGGCTGAGGAGAATGGCCAGCAGTCCGCCGAGCAGACCCTTGAGGGCGCCGTCGAGCAGGAACGGTCCGCGAATGAACGCGTCGGTGGCGCCCACCAGCCGCATGATCGAGATTTCGCGCGCCCGCTGCAGCACCGTCATCCGGATGGTGACGCCGATGATCACCACGGCCACGGCCGCGAACGCCAGCCCGATGACCAGGCCGACAAACCCCGCCAGGTTGCGGAGCTTGTCCAGCCGCTCGATCCACTCCCGGCCGAAGCGCACGTCGTCCACGAAGGAAAACCCTTCGATCCGCTTGGCCACCGCCGTGGCGTTGGCGGCGTCGCGGTAGTCCTCCTTCAGGGTGACCTGGAGCGATGCCGGCAAGCGGGTTCACCTGCAGGTCCCGGTAGGCGTCCTTGAACTCCACCAGCTCCTGCTGCGCCCGCTGCAGCGCCTGGTCCTCGTCCACGTACACGACCGCTTCCACCTCGGGAAAGGCCGCGATGTCCTGCGAAGCCAGGGTGATGGTCTCCGGCGGCGTGCCCCGGAGGAGAAAGGCCACGATCTCCACCCGGTTGCTGATGCCCCGGAGCGCTTCACGCATGTTGACCGCCACCAGCCCGAACAGCCCCACGGTAAAGAGCGAGAACGCGATGGTGGTGATCGAGAGCGCCGAAAGCATCGGCGCCCGCCGGAACGACCGCATCGTTTCGCGGGCGAGGAGGCTCATGACACCCCCTCGGAGGCGATGCGCTCCTCCGCGCTGTCGAACACCAGCGACCCCTCCCGCAGCTCCAGCACGCGATACTGCGTCTGCCGCACCAGGTCGAGTTCGTGGGTGGCCATCACCACGCAGGTGCCGCCGGCGTTGATGTCCCGCAGCAGCTGGAAGACGCCCCGGGTGGCGCGTTCGTCGAGATTGCCGGTCGGCTCGTCGGCCAGGAGGATCGGCGGGTCGTTGACCAGCGCCCGCGCGATCGCCGACCCGCTGCTGCTCGCCGCCGGAGAGTTCGCGCGGGATAGGCCCGCGCCCGCGACGCCAGCCCCACCTGGGTGAGCACCCGGTGCACCCGGGTCGGGATGGTGTCGGGCCGCGCGCCCGTCACCTCGAGCGCAAACGCCACGTTCTCCTCCGCCGTGCGGTCCTCCAGCAGGCGGAAGTCCTGGAACACGATGCCCAGCCGGCGCCGGAGCTTCGGGACCTCGCGGGCCGTCAGCTCTCCGATGGAGAATCCGGACACGCGAACCTCGCCGTGGGTCGGGCGCTGGTCGGCGGAGATCAGCTTGAGGATCGTGGACTTGCCGGCGCCGGAATGGCCGGTCAGAAAGACGAACTCCCCCTTCGCAATGCGGAAGGAGAGGTCTTTCACGGCCATACCGCCACGGGGGTAGGCCATCGAAACCTGCGTAAATCGAATCACGGCTGGAAGATAAACTACCTACCCAAGGCCTGCTCCAGATCGCCGATGATGTCCGCGGCGTCCTCGATGCCGCAGCTCAGCCGCATGAAGCCGTCGGGGATGCCGATCCGGGCCGCTGTCCTCCGCCGACAACCCCTTGTGCGAGGTGAGCCGGGGCTCGGAGATCAGGCTCTCCACGCCGGCGAGGCTCGGCGCGTGGGCGATCATCTTCAGCTTCTTGAGGAACCGCTCCGCCGCGCGCACGCCCCCCTTGAGCTGCAAGCCCACCATGCCGCCGAAGCCCTGCAGGCCTTCGCGTGCAAAGGCGTGGTCGGGGTGCGCCGGCAGGCCCGGGATAGTGGACCGGCCGCGAACTCCGGTTGCGCCGCGGCCCACGTGGCCACCGCCATGCCGTTGACGTTGTGGCGCTCCATCCGGACCGCCAGCGTCCGGAGGCCGCGCTCCACCAGCCACGCCGCGTGCGGGTCGATCGACTGGCCCCAGAGCCGCATCAGGCGGGTCACCTCCTCGATGAACGACGCGGACCCCGCCACCGCGCCGGCGATCACGTCGCTGTGGCCGTTCAGGTACTTCGTCGCGCTGCTGATGACCACGTCGGCGCCGTGTTCGATGGGCCGGAAGTTGATCGGGCTCGCGAAGGTGGCGTCGACCAGCAGGGCCAGGCCGAATTCCCTGGTGACCTGCGCGATCGGGGCGAGGTCGATGATCCGGAGGGTGGGATTGGTGGGCGTCTCGACGAAGATGGCCCGGGTGGACTTGCGGACCGACTTCCGCCAGAGGCGGTGCTGGGTCGGGTCCACGTACGACACCTCGATGCCGAACCGGCCGAGTTCCTCGTCGAAGAGCCGCCGGGTGCCGCCGTAGATCCACTCGCTGGCCAGGAGGTGATCGCCCGGCCGGAGGACGGCCAGGTGCGCCAGCGCCGTGGCGCCCATCCCGCTGGACAGGAAGACGGCCGCCTCCGCCCCTTCCAGCAGCGCGTACTTCCTGGCCAGATCCACCTGGTTCGGGTTGTTGCCGTATCGGGAGTACAGCACTTCCTCGCCGGAGCCGACCGGATTCACGAAGGTCGTGCTCTGGAAGACCGGACTGACCACTGGCGTCCAGTCGGCCCGGCGGTGGGGGATCCCGTGGATCGACAGCGTCGAGAGTCCGGGGTGGCGTGGGGTCATCGGGGGAGGGGGTGGAAGGTACCCGCCTCTGCGCGCAGCAACCGCAGAAGCGAAAGGGTGAGCAGGGCATCGGCCGCCCGCTCGAGGGTCCAGCCGAGCACGTCGGCGATGGTGCCCGCGTCGCCCGGCCCCAGCCGGAAGACGCACTGGAACACCCGCTGGAGTTCGGGAGTGACCCGGCCCAGCAGGAGCGGCGGCTCGTCCGCGCCGGTGATGACCGCGATGGCGAGGGCATGATGGTTCAGCACGTGATCGATGGCTTCGGTGTGGTCTTCCCGCGTCCCGAGCAGCATGACGTAGTGATCGGTGCCGGGGTCGGTGTCCAGCAGGAGCTTGGCGACGATCTCGTCGGCGCAGCTGAAGTCGAGCAGTCCGACTTCGGTGAAGTCGAGCATGGTGGTGGGGGCGGCCGAGCCGGCGATGGCCCGCTGGATCCAGCCGCGGACCGCCGCGCCGGTGGGGCGGGTGACGAGGTCGCGATAGGGCGTGTCGACCGTCTCCTGGAGGACGCGGCCGAGCGGAATCGTCTGGATCACCGGGCGCCTCCTTCCTGGGCCGGGATGACCACCTGGACCTGCGAGCCCGGAAAGTACGGGAGATTCTCCGCGAGCGGGACGTCGTCGTCCCACTTGGGCACGATCGAGAGCCGTGCGGAGCCGCTCCGGATGGAAATCTTGCCGTCCCACCGGCTGAGATAGCGCTTGATGCCCGCGAGTCCCTGGCCGCGGCCCGGATCGCGGAAGCGGCTCACGCCCTGGATCAGCGCGGCCTCCAGCGCCGCAGCGTCGCCCCACCGGTCGCCGAACCGCTTGGCCTGGGTGGCCTCCAGTGAGCGGCGGAAGCCCAGGCCGGCGTCGCTCACCGCGATCACGATGACCCGGCGCCCGAGTCGCTTGCGGAAGTTATACAGCGTGGACCGCGACCCACCCGGAGGTGCCCGCGTGCTCCACAATATTCTGACATGCCTCCGAAAGCGCCATCGCGAATCCCATCGTGGCCTTCGCCTCGAGCCCCAGGTCGTGGCTCAGCATCCGGGCCGCCCGTTCCTGGATCCGGCCCACCACCTGGTGCACGTCTTCCGACGCGGCGACCGGCGTGATGTCCAGCAGGTGGTCTGAATCCTCGCTGGTCGGCGTCTTTGGCACCTTCCCATGGATCTCGAAGAGGTCGGCGGCGTGGCGGAAGAACCCGGTCTTGGCCCAGTAGCGGCGGACTTCGTCGCTGGCCGGCACCGTGAAGAGCGGCTTTTCCCGGTGCGCCTCGTGCAGGGCCTGCGCGGCGGTCAGGAGCCCGACCAGGCCGTAGGGCGAGGCCCATGTGGCGGCGCGCGCGTCGACCAGCACCCGTTCCTCGGGGGGCCAGGCGCCAAACCCCTGCGCGAACTGGTCGAACGACCGGTCGTCGAAATAGGCCGGCACTTCCACGACGCGCGTCATGGCGCCACGAGCTCCCCGCGGAGGTGGCGCACCAGTCCGCCCGCGCCCCGGTAGGCCGCGTTGCGGGCCGCAAAGGCGTTGGCTTCAGCGATGGCGTCCGGCACCGGCACACCAGCCAGCAATCGGGCGCAGCAGGCCGCCCCGAAGACGTCGCCGCACCCGGTGGGGTCCAGCGCCTCGACCGGGGGCGCCTTCACCAGTGCCGTCCGGACCGGCTGTCCCGCGGCGGCGCCCTGCTCCGAGCCCCACCCGGTGAACCCGGGCGCGGCCACGTAGGCGGTCCCGCGCGCGCCGAGGGTCACCAGCAGCAGCTCCACGCCCGCCCCGAGCGCCGCGGCGGACAATCCCATCGGATCGGGTGAGAGTTGGTGCATCTCGTCCTCGTTGACCTGGATCGCATTGAAACACCCGAACCAGGAGGGCGCATCCGGAAGCGGCTGGAGCATACGCATGCCGTCGCGCTGCATCCCGAGAAACAAACTGTGCAGGTCCGCATAGATGGGGCCCCGGAAGCCCTGGCGCAATGCCTGCGCGGTGCCGAGGCACATCTCGAAACCGGAAATGAAATTGATGTAGAGGGCGTCGAGGTCGGCCACGAGGGGGCCGAGCTCCGGCCAGGTCCACCCTGGCACCCCGCCCTGCATCCGTTCGCAGCGCCGTTCCGCCGACTGATACCGCAGCACCACCCGGTTGTTCGGCGCGGGGACTTCGATGCAGCGGGCGCCGGGCGCCAGGCGGGAGAGCCCGCGCAGGAAGTCGGCGGCCTGGGGCGCCAGGTCCCGCCCGACCCGGATGAGCGGGACGATCTCCCAGTCGTCGTCGAGGGCGACGTCCATGCCGGCCAGGGCGTACGCGATCCCGCCCCATTCCTCGGTCGGCGGCCCGGCCGGATCACGGCCGTGGATGATGTCCCACACCATCGTCCCGACGACACCGAGGCGGCGCATCGATCAGGCGGACCGGTGGTCGAGGAAGGACCGCGCGGCGCCGTACACGCCGGCCGAGCCGGTCAGCGCGCCCGGCACGATCCGGCACACCTCGACCGCCGGGCGGAACGCTCGGCGGGTCACTTCCCGGCGGAGCGGCGCGAAGAGGCTCTCGCCGGCGAGCGTCACGCCGCCGCACACGACCACCACTTCGGGATTGAAGACGTTCACCAGGTTGGCGATGGCGGCCCCGAGAATGCGCGCCGTGTCCTGCACCACCTCGCGGGCCAGCGCGTCGCCGGCCGACGCCGCTTCGTACACCACCTGCGCGGTGATGGACCGCGGATCGATGTCCATCAGCGCCCGCAGCGAGCTGTCGGCGCCCCGTTCGACGGCCTCCATGGCCCGCCGCGCGATGGCGGGCCCCGAGGCGTAGGCCTCGAGGCAGCCGTAGTTGCCGCAGGCGCAGCGGCGGCCGTTCATCTCGATGGTGGTGTGACCGATTTCCCCCGCGCAGTCCGACGCGCCGTGGTACAACGCGCCGTCGAGGATGATCCCGCCGCCGATGCCCGTCCCGATGGTGATGCCGATCGCCTGGCGCGTGCCCCGCGCCGCGCCGCGCCAGTGCTCGCCGAGGACGGCGCAGTTCGCGTCGTTGTCCAGGGCGGCGGGGAGGCCGAGGCCGGCCGAGACCCGATCCCGGAGCGGAAAGTCCACCCAGCCGAGGTTCGGCGTGAGCAGGACGATCCCGCGCTGCGTGTCGAGCGGGCCGGGGGAGCCGACCCCCACGCCCAGCACGGTGGCCTTCGGCACCGCGACCGCCAGGGCGGCCATCGAGCGGCGCGCCAGGTCGAGGATGCGGGCCACGACGCCGTCCGCGCCTTCCTCGGCGCGGGTGGGTTCGGTGAGCAGTCCCTCGAGGCGCGAGCCGTCGCTGGCCACGCATCCCGCGACGAGATTGGTCCCGCCGACATCGACGCCGAGGACGTAGTCCATCTCAGCGCGCGGGGGAGGAGGTCGGGATCGATGTCACGGCGGCCAGCACTCGCTCGACGCCGATGCCCTGCATGCAGGCGTGGTGGCCGAGGGGGCAGCTGGCGGGCCCGTGCGGCGAACAGGGACGGCACCAGAGGCCGGTTTGCTGGACCACGCTGCCAGCTCGGCCGATGGGCCCGAATCCCTGCGACGGCGTCGTCGGGCCGAAGACCGCGACGACCGGAGTCCCGACGCCCGTGGCGAAGTGGAGCGGGGCCGAATCGTTGGTGACGAGCAGCGCTGCCCGCTCGATGATCGCGGCGGACTCCCGGAGCGACAGCGCGCCGGCGGCGGAATGGGCGCGACCGGGGGCCGCCGCGGCCACCGTGGCGGCGAGTTCGCTGTCGGCGGCGCTCCCCAACACGACGACCGGTCGATCGAGGCGCGCCACCAGTTCGGCATACCCCGGCCACCGCTTGGTGCCCCAGATGGAGCCCGGCGCCACGGCGACGAACGGCGCGGCGATGCCCTGCGCCTTGAGCCAGGCGGCAGCGGCCGAGCGGTCAGCCTCGGTGAGGGCCAGCGTCACCTCCGGCGACCGGTCCGTCGGGCGGGCCGCGCCGGCCAGGGCCAGGAGTCGCGCGCTCTCATGGCCGCCCCGCGGACGCGAGACGCGCTCGGTGTACAGCAGGGCGCCGGGACTGTCCGCAAACCCGATCCGGTCCGGGATATGGGCGCTGAACGCCAGCGCCGCCGATCGCCACGACCGGTGCGGCAGGTAGACGCTGGCATACCGGGTGTCGGCGAGGCGTTCGGCGAGTCGCCGGAATCCGCCGATGCCGCGGTCCGCGCCGCGCTTGTCGTAGCGGATGACGCGGCGGACCGCCGGGTGTGTGTCGAGGAGCTCGGCGGCGGCTGGCGTGGTGACGACGTCCACCGGGCCGTAGCGCGCGGCGAGCCGCGCGAGCAGCGGGGTGGTGAGGACGACGTCGCCGAGGAACGCGGTCTGGATGACGAGCACGGGGCCGGGGCGCATGGGCATCAGGAGGTGAAGGGGTTAGTCGACCTTCAGCACGGCCAGGAACGCTTCCTGGGGAATCTCGACCGAGCCGATCTGCTTCATCCGCTTTTTTCCTTCTTTCTGCTTCTCCAGCAGCTTCCGCTTGCGCGTGATGTCGCCGCCATAGCACTTGGCGAGGACGTCCTTCCGGAACGCGCTGATGGACTCCCGGGCGATGACCTTCTGGCCGATGGCCGCCTGGATGGCCACCGCGTACAGCTGGCGCGGGATGAGCTCCTTGAGCTTTTCCGCCATCTTGCGGCCGAACTCGTACGCCTTGTCGCGATGGATGATGACGCTGAACGCGTCGATCTGGTCGCCGTTGAGGAGCAGGTCGAGCTTGACGAGCTCCGATTCGCGGAAGTCGGACAACTCGTAGTCGAGCGAGGCGTAGCCGCGGCTGATCGACTTCAGCCGGTCGTAGAAGTCGAGGACGATCTCGCCCAGCGGAAACTCGAAGTCGAATTCCACGCGGGAGGTGTCCAGGTAATGCATCCCGTTGTAGACGCCGCGCCGGTCCTGGCCGAGCTTCATGATGGCGCCGATGTAGTCGGCCGGCGCCATGATCCGGGCCTTCACGTAGGGCTCCTCGATCCGGGCGATCGACGCCGGATCGGGCAGGTTGGTCGGGTTCGACAGGACCATCATCTCGCCGTCGGTGCGATACACGTGGTACTCCACGGTCGGCACGGTGGTGATGAGGTCGAGGTTGAACTCCCGCTGGAGCCGTTCCTGGACGATTTCGAGGTGCAGGAGGCCGAGGAAGCCGCACCGGAAGCCGAAGCCGAGGGCGGTGGACACCTCGGGTTCGTAGTTGAGCGACGCGTCGTTCATCCGCAGCTTCTCGAGGGCGTCGCGCAGGTTCTCGTACTGGTCCGAGTCGGTCGTGTAGACGCCGGCAAACACCATGGATTTCACGATCCGGTATCCCGGCAGCAGCTCCGTCGTCGGCGTCTCGGCGTCGAGGATGGTGTCGCCGACGCGGGCGTCCCGTACGTCCCGCAGGCTGGCCACGATGTAGCCGACCTCTCCCGCCTCGAGCGCCGGGGCTTCCCGCTGGCCCAGCTGGAGGTAGCCGACCTCTTCCACGCGGTACTCGTCATCCGGGTGAGAGCCGAAGGCGATCTTCATCCCCGCCCGCACCGTCCCGTCCACCACGCGGATGCTGGGCACGGCGCCGCGGTAGCGGTCGTAGTAGGAATCGAAGATGAGGGCGCGCAGCGGGGCGTCTTCCTTGCCGCGCGGCGGAGGCACCTTGGCCACGATTTCCTCGAGCAACTCCGGAATCCCGGTGCCGTCCTTGGCCGAGACGCTGAGGATTTCCTCGCGCCTGGCGCCGATCAGGTCGATGATTTCCTGCGCCCGGCGCTCCGGCTCCGCACCGGGCAGGTCGATCTTGTTGAGGACCGGGATGATCTCGAGCCCGGCGTCGAGCGCCAGGAAGAGGTTGCTCAGCGTCTGGGCCTGGATGCCCTGCGACGCGTCCACCACCAGGATGGCGCCCTCGCATGCGGCGAGCGATCGCGACACCTCGTAGGTAAAATCGACGTGCCCGGGGGTATCGATGAGGTTGAGTTCGTATTCGACGCCGTCCCGTCCGGTGTAGGACATCCGGACGGCGTTCAGCTTGATGGTGATGCCCCGCTCGCGCTCGAGGTCCATCGTGTCGAGCAGCTGGCTCCGCATCTGGCGCTTCTCGACCGCGCCCGTGGTTTCGATGAGGCGATCGGCCAGGGTGGATTTCCCGTGATCGATATGTGCCACGATACAGAAGTTGCGGATGCGGGCTTGGGACATGGGCGCAAATATAACGGACCCCGGGTCATGCCGAGCCGGCGAGTTCCTCCAGTCGCGACATGGCCCGCCGGAGGTGCGGAATCACGATGCTGCCTCCCACGATGAGCGCCACGCTGAAGATCTCGAGGAACTCCTCCTGCGTGACCCCCTCCTCCCGGCAGCGCACGATGTGGTAGGTGATACAGTCGTCGCAGCGAAGGACCATGCTGGACACCAGGCCCAGCATCTCCTTGGTCTTCACCCCCAGCGCGCCGGCCTCGTACGCCCGCCCGTCCAGCGCGAAGAACCGATTGATGGTCAGGTTGCCCGCGCCCAGGATCGTGGCGTTCATCTGCTCGCGGAAGGCACGGAACTCGGCGAGGGAGTTGGGGCCGGTTTCTGACATGGGGAGGCGTCTCGGGGTGGCAGGGGGGCCGGGTGGCCGGGAAAACTCAGGGGGCCCCTCGCGGAGCCCCCTGAATGGTAATCGTCCGTTGCCGGGCGGGTCAGCGGGCCTGCTGCACCTGCTCGAGGGCGCCCGGGTTCCAGGTCGGCTTGGCGGCGGCGTTCCCCACGTCCTGGCCGAGCCAGAAGATCAGTTGCAGCAGCCGGGCTTCCTTGTCATACCCGATCTTGTCCGGCGAGTCGCTCGGCTCGTGGTAATCCGGGTGCAACCCGCTGGTGAAGAACAGGATCGGGACCCCGGCCTTGGCGAAGTTGTAGTGGTCCGACCGGAAGAAGATGCGCTCCTCGGGCCACTGATCGCCGATCGGCGTCATGTTGAGCGACTTGTGGGCGGCCGCCACTGAATCGAGCGTCGGGCCAAGGCTGGAATACTCCCGGCCGATGACCGCGATGGTGTCGGGCCAGTTCCGTCCGATCATGTCCATGTTGAGGTCGGCCACCACGGTGGCGAGCGACACCGGCGGGTGCGACGCGAAGTACGCGCTGCCCCACAGGCCCTTCTCCTCGCCGCTGACCGTGAGGAAGATCAACGACCGCTTTGTCGCCGTCTTCTTCTTGCTGAACGCCTCGGCGAGTTCCAGGACGCCGACCGTGCCGGAGCCGTCGTCATCGGCGCCGTTGTTGATGCTGTCCGGCTTGCCGGCGCTGATGCCGATGTGATCCATGTGCGCGGAAAAGACGATGTACTCGTTCTTCAGGACCGGGTCCGTCCCCTCCAGGATGCCGACGACGTTCGGGGCCGTCGTGTTCCCGAGCACCGTGTCGGCGGCCATGACCGTGGCTTCCCAGTCCGCCATCGGGACGACCATCATCTCGGGCGAGCTGTTCAGCTGATCAAACGTGCCCGAGGCCGCCGGGAACTGGGCGACGACCGCGGCCTGCGAGACCTCGACCACCAGCGGCACACCGCCCGCAGGCTGCTCGGCGCCCCCGCGCGACACCCGGACCCGGGCGGCCTGCGCGGCGTCCTGCGCCAGCTCGGTCGTGTCCCGATTGGTGATGGCGATGACCCCGGCCACCCCGGCGGTCATTCCCTTGATGACCATGGCGTTACCGAATTTCGGAAGGTCGGCCGTGTCGACCACCCAGACCAGGAACTTCCCCTTGAGCAGGCTGTCGGCCGGAAACTTGGACGGATCCGGCCGCCCGCCGACCAGGATCAGGTCTGCGGTGATGGGCGTGCCGTTCGTTTCCCCGACCCATTGCCGCACCGACGTGGTGTAGGGTAGGAGGATCGATCCCTGGCCGTTCGCCTCGGTGAACTCCACGAACGACCGCTGTGCCAGGAGCTGCCGCCGCACCAGGGGGTAGCGCTGGAAGTACCCGCCGCTGTCACCGCCGGGCCGGAGCCCGAACGACTTGAACTGGGCGGCGATGTACGCCGCCGTCAGTTCGAGCCCCGGACTCGGCGTGTCGCGGCCCATCATCGAGTCGTCGGCGATGATGTTGATCCGGCGCGAGACGTCCGCCGCCGTGATCGTGGCCGCCGCCTTCGACACGTCCTTGGACTGGGCCGTGAGCGGCGCACTCACCGCCAGCAGCAGTGCGGCGACGCGCGCCGCCCTGAGGCCGCCGCTCACGAAGC
Organism: uncultured Gemmatimonadales bacterium; assembly: GCA_963810185.1. Classification (GTDB taxonomy): domain Bacteria; phylum Gemmatimonadota; class Gemmatimonadetes; order Gemmatimonadales; family GWC2-71-9; genus SPDF01. The sequence continues at coordinate 15,729 of CAWEMJ010000009.1, read as the reverse complement.
CGGCTTCGGCGGTTCGACGATCTTGGCGTAGCTGTCCGGATTCCACTGCGGGCGGTTCGGGTTGTTCGCCACCGCCTGCCCGAGGTAGAACAGCAGCTGCAGGATGCGTGACTCCTTGTCGGAGTTGATCTTGTCGGGGGAGTCCGACGGCTGGTGGTAGTCCGCGTGGACGCCGTTGAAGAAGAAGAGGATCGGCACGCCGTTCTTGGCGAAGTTGTAGTGGTCGGACCGGCCGTAGAAATTCTCCTCGGGCCACTTGTCGTCGATGGCCGTCATCCCGAGTTCAGGATGCTGTGCGTTGACCGCGGCCAGCGTCTGGCCGAGGTCCGAGTGCTCGCGGCCGATGGCCACGATGGTGTCCGGCCAGTTGCGCCCGATCATGTCGATGTTGATGTCCGCCACCATGTCCTTGAGCGGCACGGTCGGGTGGTTCACGAAATAGTTGCTTCCCCACAGACCCTTCTCTTCGCCGCTGACGGTGATGAAGAGCACGGAGCGCTTCGGGCGCGCCCCCGGACGGCTGAACGCCTCCGCCAGTTCGACCACGCCCACCGTGCCGGAGGCGTCGTCGTCGGCGCCGTTGTTGATGCTGTCGGCCTTGCCGCTCGAGATGCCCACGTGGTCCATGTGGCCGGAGTACACCAGGTACTCGTGCTTGAGCTTGGGATCGCTGCCCTCGAGGATGCCGATGGTGTTCGGCGCGGTGGTCGTGTTGAGCACCGTCTCCTTGAGGTCGAGCATCACCTTGAGGCCGGGAGCGGCCATGGCCACCATGGCGGTGTCGGCCCGGATCTTGGCGACGTCGACGCCCCCGGCCGCCAGGATCTCGTTCAGCGCCGCGTCGTTGACTTCAACCAGCGGCGGACGGCCCTCGGCGCCCCCGAGACGGACGCCCTTGCGGTAAGGGGGCTTCATGCGGGTGGCCCAGGCGGCGGAATCCCGGTTGGACAGGATGACGATGCCGACCGGCTTCAGAGCGAAGATCGCCCCCATCATCTGGCCGAAGCCGCCGGCCGCCGGTCCCTTGCTGTAGTCCATGACCAGCAGGACGACCTTTCCCTTGGCGTCCAGCGCCTCAATTGCCGCGCGGTTGGCTGTCCCGCCAAGGACGAGCACCGGGCCTCCGACCTCCTTCTCGGGTGGCGTGCCGAACATGAAGCGCGCATTGCTCGTGAAGTCGGCGTGGACGTGCTTTCCTCCCGCCATGAACCCGACGTGCGACGACGCAGGGTCGAACTGGGTCTGCGAGATCTCGTAGCGCTGGAACCAGGTCCCGTTCTCGCCGCCGGGCTTGAGGCCGAACGACTTGAACTGATCCGCCACGTACTGCGCCGTCATGTCCAGCCCCGGGCTCGGCGTGTCGCGTCCCATCATGGAGTCGTCGGCGATGATATTGACTCGCTTGGCGACGTCCGCGGCGGTGATGGTGGCAGCCGCCTTCTTGACCGCCGAGGAGGGCGGGGGGGCAAAGACGGCTGGGGATTGGGCGGCGAGTGGCGAGGCGGCAAACAGGGCGAGCGTGAGCAGATGTCGCATGCGAGGTCTCGGTCTGAGTGAGTCAAGGATATGGGACGGCCCGGCAGGCAAGGTACGCGTGCCGGGCCCGGTGTCGCTACGGCCCAAGAGGGGTGGGAGTTTCAGGAACCGCGGCGCTTCAGCTTCGGCTCGCCGGTGGCCTTGGGAGCCGCCCCCGGGCTGCCGGACCTGGTTCGCGGCGCCTGTGGTCGGGCGCCGCTGGCGCCTCCCGGGCTCGAACCGCTGGGTGCGGTACGGCTGGCCTTGGGCGGTTTGGCTGGTTTCGGGTCTTGTTTTGGAGCCGCCTGTGGTGCCGCCTTCGAAGGCTCCTGCCCCTGCTCCTGTCCTGCCCGCGCCGGTTCCACCGCCGGGACGGGCGGCGGCGTCTGGATCGCGGCGAGCGAGAGCACGAACAGGGGGAACAGCACGAAACCTCCTGGAGGACAACCACGTCGAGACCAGCATGAATGAGCAGGGCTCGTGCCACCTTCCACTCGGCGCATAATATCATCCTGCACAAGCGTTTGCGTCACCGGTCCCACGTCGCGGTCTGCCCCCCGATGTCCCCTCCCGGGTACAAGGTCGACCCGCGTTGACTTCGCGCGTCATTCCCCGGTACGTTGCCGCCCGCATGGCCACCACCCACGGCGCCGCCCGACTCGACCAGCTCGATCCCTTCGAGGTCTCCCGCCTCGGCGGTCTCGAGGTCGTGACCGAGGGACTCGTCGAGGGCTTCCTGGCCGGGCTTCATCGCTCACCCCGCCGCGGATTCTCGGTCGAATTCGCCGAGCATCGGATGTACCAGCCCGGCGACGAGCTTCGTTACGTGGATTGGAAGCTGCTGGGTCGCAAGGACCGCTTGTACGTCAAGCAGTTTGAAGAGGAGACCAACCTGCGCGCCATGGTGGTGCTCGACGCCAGCCGCTCGATGGATTGGTCAGGATCTCCTGAACACCGACTCACCAAGTTCGATTATGCGCGCCGCCTGACGGCCGCGCTGGCGCTGGTGCTGCTCCGCCAGCGGGACGCCACCGGCCTGGTGGTGTTCGACGACACTGTCCGCGCCACCCTCCCTCCGCGCGTGAGCCGCGCCCACTGGATGCGTATCGCCGCGACGCTCGGCAATCTGGAGCCGGGGCGCCTGACGGCGGCCGCCCCCGCGCTGCATGGCGTGGTCGAGCGGCTCCGGCGCCGTGGCCTCGTGGTGTTCATTTCCGATCTCCTGCTCGACCAGGCTCCGGCCCTGCACGCGCTCAAGTTCCTGCGGCACCGGGGGCACTCGGTGCTGGTGCTGCACGTGCTGGATCCCTCCGAACGGGAACTCGATGGACCGGCGGAAGTACGCTTCGAGGATCCCGAGACCAGTGCGGCGGTGGTGCTTCGGCCCCGCGACTGGGCCGAGGTGTACCGGAGGACCGTCCGCGACGTGGTCTCGGGGTGGCGGCACATGCTGCGTCGCGAAGGAATCCGCTACCACGCCATCCAGACGGACCTCCCATTCGGCCGGGCGCTGCGCGAGGCGCTGGTGCGGCCGGGCGGGATCACGTGAGCGGCTTTCTCAATCCTCTCTGGCTCTGGGCGCTTCCGGCCGCCGCGCTCCCGCTCATTCTCCATCTGGTCGCCCGGCGGCAGCCGCCGACCGTGCTGTTCCCTGCCGTCCGGTATCTCCAGCAGGTCACGCGCGACCACCAGCGCCGCCTGAAGCTGCAGCATTGGCTCCTGCTCCTGGTGCGCACCCTCCTCGTGCTCGCGCTGATTCTGGCCGCTGCCGGCCCGACCGTGGCTCGGGACGGGCTGTCGGGCCACGCCCCCGCCGCACTGGTCCTGGTGCTCGACAACTCGCCGAGCAGCGGGGCGGTCACGGACGGGACGCCGGTGCTCGACCGGCTCCGCGCCGCCGCGCGCGCCGTCCTGGACAAGGCCACCCCCGAAGACGCGGTCTGGCTCATGACCGCGGAGGGAACCGCGCGTCGCGCGCCGATCGACGTGCTCCGCGCGGCAGTGGACTCGCTCACGCCTTCCGAAATTCGGCTTGACCTTGGGGTGGCGCTCTCGCAGGCGCGGGACCTGCTGGCCGATGCCGACCGGCCCGCCGAGGTGGTGGTGCTCTCGGATCTGCAATGGAGCGCGGTTTCCGCGGCGGATGTGGCCGTCCCGGTGGTGGTCGGCCTGCCGGACCTTGTCCCGCCGCCCAACCTCGGCGTCGCCCTGCTCGACCCCGGCCCGCAGCCGTGGTCGCCGGGCGACAACCGGGTCCGTGTGCGGCTCCTCGGCGACTCGGGGCGCACTGCGCCGATGACCGTCCAGCTTGGAACTCGCCCCGGCCGTCCGCGCCTGGCGGGCGTCGGGTCGATGATCGAAACCATTCTTCCGACGACCGACTCGGGGTGGTGGCCCCTGACCGCCGAGCTCGATGCCGACGAATTCCGGGCCGATGATCGACGCCGCACGCTGGTGCGGGTCCTCCCGGTGGCGCGGGCGCAGTGGGACCCCGCCGACCGGTACCTCGCGGCGGCGGCGGCGACGCTCCTCGCCGGTGGGCGGTTGCAGGGAGGCCGCCAGGTGACACTCGGGTGGCTCGGCCCGGCGGCGTCCGTGGTACCGCCGCCGCAGGACCTTGCCGCGGTGGGTGCGCTGAACCGCGCGCTCGAACGCCGCGGGGTGCCGTGGCGCTTCGGCGGGCCGGTGGTGCGAGAGCAAATGAGCGACAGCGGCCCGCTCGGCGCGGCCGTGCGCGTCAGTCGTCGCCTTCGCTTGTCGTACGCGGGCGGCGCGCCGCGCGGGATCGAGGCCACGGTGGGCGGGGAGCCGTGGATTGTCCGGGCGGGCGACGTCGTCCTCCTCGGCAGCCGGCTCGATCCAGCCTGGACGGGATTGCCCACCTCCGCCGGATTCGTCCCGCTGGTCGACGCGCTCGCCAACCGGCTGGTGCGCGGCGAGCAGGCGTTGCTGACCGGCACCCCGGGCGCGCCGGTCCGGCTCCCCGACGACATCGGACAGGTGACGGATGGCCTCCGGGAGTGGCGCGTCGAAGGCGGTTCCTCCTGGCGCCCACCTGCCACCGGCATCTACCTGTTGCAGTCGGGGGCGGACACCCTGGGCGCGCTCGCCGTGAATCTCGATCCGAGAGAGTCAGAGCTGCGGACAGCTTCCCGAGCCCAGCTCGGGGCCCTCTGGCCGCTGGCGCGCCTCGTTCCGCTCCACCGGGTCGCCGAGGCGGCGTTTGCCGCCGGGGCACGAGGGCACCTCCGGGGGCCGTTCCTGTGGCTGGCGCTCCTCCTCGGGCTCGCCGAAGTCGCGCTCGCGAGTTTCCAGCGGCGGTCCACGTGACGCTCACGCTCCTCCTCGACACCCTCGACCGGACGCCGACGGCGCTCGAGCTGGCCACACGCCTGCCCGCGCGCGGCGGCCGGCTCGCCCTCGGCGGGTTGCCCGGCTCCAGTGGCGCCGCCCTGGTGGCGTGGCTGGCGCGCCGGTTTCCCGACCGGCTGTTCGCCGTGGTGGCGGCGACGCCGGGCGAAGCCGAGCGCTGGCTGAGCGACCTCCAGCGACTCACCGATGTGCCGACCGCGCTCTATCCGCAGCGGGAGGGTCTCGGGGAAGAGGAGCCGCACCACGAAATCGCCGGCGAGCGGGTGGAGACCCTGCAGGCGCTGGTCGAGGGGCGAATCCGGATCCTGGTCACCACGGCGCGCGCGTCGGCGGAGCGCACCGGCGTGCCGGCTTGGCTCCGCGCGGCGACGCTGCACCTGGCGCCGGGCAGGACGGACACGCCGGGACTCACCGCCGTGGTGTCGTCGCTCGAGGCGATGGGGTACCGCCGCGTGCCGACGGTGACCGAGGTGGCCGAGTTCAGCGTGCGCGGCGGCATCGTGGATGTGTACGGGTTCGGCATGACGACGGCGGCGCGCTGCGAGTGGTGGGGGGACGTGCTCGCCTCGCTCCGCGGGTTCGACCTGACCACGCAGCGCTCCCTGGAGGATCTCGATGCAGTGACGGTGCTGCCGGTCGCGGGCGCCCCGCGCAGCGCGGCGGTTGCGACCGGCACGCAGACCCGGAGCTCCCTTTTCGAACTGCTCGCTGCCGACACACTGGTGGTCGAGGAGGCGGAAGGACCGGACGCGGACGAGGTGGAACGGGCGTGGGTGGAGGCCCAGCACCATCTCGAGTTGTCCCGGCGAATGGGGGAGGACGTGCCGGGGCGGGATGAGCTCTACGAGTCACCCGAGCGGTGGCGCGAGCGGCGGGCCGCCTTCGCGCGGGTCTTGCTCCGGGAAGAGGTGGTGGACCTCCAGATGGGGTTCCTGCCGCCTGAGCGCATCGATCGGGAGATCCCGCGCCTGCGTGCGCTGCTTGCGGGCGGGCAGCCGACGCTCCTGCTCTGCGACAACGAGGGACAGCTCGAGCGGCTCGAGGAGCTGCTGAGCGAAGGGCACCGCGGGCCGCACGCCTCCATGATGGTCGGCGCGCTCGACGGCGGATTCGTCATGCCCGCGCTTCGCGTCCTCACCGACCACGAGATCTTCCGCCGTGCGCGGCGCCTGCGGCGGCCCCGCCGGTACCGGCAGGCGGCCCCGACGGCGGCCACCGGCGCCCTCGCGGCCGGCGACTACGTGGTGCACCTCGACCACGGCATCGGCATCTATCGCGGGATCGACACCATCACCGTCGGCGGCGGCCTCCTCGAGGTGGCCGTCGTGGAGTACGAGGGTGGCGACCGGCTCAACGTGCCGCTCTACCGGCTCGACCAGCTCGAGCGCTACCGCTCGGCGGGCGAGGACGGCGACCGTCCGCCGCCGAAGCTGCATCGGCTTGGCGGGCCCGCGTGGAAGCGCACCAGGGACAAGACCCGCCAGGCGATCCGCCAGATGGCGGCGGAACTGCTGGACCTCTATGCCCGGCGGACGGTGCAGGCCGGGTACGCGTTCCCGCCCGACACCAAGTGGCAACGCGAACTCGAGGCGAGCTTCCTCTACGAGGACACGCCCGACCAGGCGAAGGCGATCGAGGAGGTGCGGAAGGACATGGAGCGCCCGGTCCCGATGGACCGGCTGCTGGTGGGCGACGTCGGCTACGGCAAGACCGAGGTCGCGGTGCGGGCGGCGTTCAAGGCGGTGCAGGGAGGCAAGCAGGTGGCGGTGCTGGTTCCCACGACCATCCTGGCGGAGCAGCACGGCCGGACCTTTACGGAGCGGCATGGCCGACTTCCCGGTGAAGGTCGAGGTGCTGTCGCGCTTCCGGAGCGCGCGTGAACAGAAGGCGGCCCTGGGGCGACTGGCGTCCGGCGAAACGGACATCGTGATCGGGACCCATCGGCTGTTGTCGCCCGACGTCACGTTCAAGGACATCGGGCTGCTGGTGGTGGACGAGGAGCACCGGTTCGGGGTCAAGCACAAGGAGCGGCTCAAGGCTCTGCGGCTGGCGGTGGACGTGCTGACGATGACCGCCACCCCGATTCCGCGCACGCTGCATCTGTCGCTGTCCGGCATGCGGGACCTGACGCTGATCGAGACCCCGCCGCGGGATCGCTCGCCGATCCTCACCTTCGTGGAACCGTGGGACGACGCCCTGCTCGAGGAGGCGTTCGCGCGGGAGCTGGATCGCGGCGGCCAGGCCTTCATGGTCCATAACCGGATCGAGACGATCGACACCTACGCCGCGCGGGTGCGGTCGCTCGCGCCGCGTGCGCGGGTCGGCGTCGCGCACGGCCAGATGCCGGCGGACGAACTGGAGTCGGTCATGCAGAAGTTCGTGGCGGGAGAGCTCGACATCCTGGTGTCGACGATGATCGTGGAATCGGGGCTCGACGTCCCCAACGCCAACACGATGGTGGTCCACGACGCCCACCGGTTCGGACTGGCGCAGCTGTACCAGCTCAGGGGGCGGGTCGGACGGAGCCACCGGCGCGCCTACTGCTACCTGCTGGCCCCCGACGAGGTCGACCTCCTCGCCGAGGAGCGGCTCAAGGTGCTGGAACACAACAGCGACCTTGGCGCCGGTTACCGCATCGCACTCAAGGATATGGAGCTGCGGGGGGCGGGAAACCTGCTGGGCGCGGAGCAGTCGGGTCATGCGCACGCCGTGGGCTTCGACCTGTACATGCGATGGCTCGAAGAAACGGTCAAGGCGCTTCGGGGGAAGGGCGGGGTGGAGGATCCCGTTCCGCCGGAGGTCGTGCTCGACAGCCCGGCCCGGCTGCCGGACTCCTATGTGTCCGACGACGAGTCCAAGCTCGACATCTACCGCCGACTGGCGCGGGCGGGGTCATCTGGCGACATTCAAGGGCTTGGCGTGGAACTGCGGGAGCGGTTCGGCCCGCTGCCACCCGAGGCGGAAACGCTGCTGAACCTGAGCCGGTTGCGCGCGGTGGGCGCCCGGCTCGGGTTGCAACATGTGGTGGCCCGGGGCGACGAGGCTCGGCTGACCTTTCGCGCCGGGACCGCGCCACGGATGGCCGGCCTGGCGGCGGCGCTCGATGATGTCCAGCTCGCCGCCGATGTCCGCCGCACCGTGCCGCTCTCCCTGCGGCTGACCCGGCTCGGCGGTGAAGCGTTGCTCCCCGCGCTGGTGCGCGCGCTCGAAATGGTCCGGACCTAGGGGTCCGGTCAGAACTTCCAAACTGGAGATATCATGCGCAGGATCGTGCTGGCAGCCAGCGTGCTCGTTCTCGCGGGCTGTTCGAATTTTGGCGACCTCTTCTCGGCCCACGCCGATGTCGCCGCCACCGCTGCGGGTCAGTCGCTCTCGGCCGAGCAGCTGGCGGCCATGATGGGCAAGGCCAAGGGCGCGCAGATGAACGCCGAGACCGCCGAGTTCATCGCCACCGTGTGGAGCGACTACACGCTCTTCGCGCAGTCGGTGGCTCGGGGCACCCTGAAGTCCGATTCGGCCACGGTGGCCACGGTCCTGTGGCCCCAGGTGGCCGAGGCGAAGGGCGCCGTCTGGTACGACACCCTGGCCGCCCGGCGGGGGAACGCCTCCCCGGGCTCGGCGGACAGCGTGTACCTGGCGGACACCGTGCGGGTCTTCCAGCACATCCTGTTCGGGGTGCAGGCCACCGCTTCCCCGGAAGAGCGCGCCGCCGCCCGCAAGAAGGCCCAGCTCGCGCTGGCGCAGCTCCAGCAGGGCGCCAACTTCGCACTCCTGGCCTCCCAGCTCTCCGACGATGGCAGCAAGAGTGATGGCGGCTGGCTGCCGCCGGCCAAACCCGGCGCGTATGTGACCGCGTTCGACTCGGCGGCCTGGCGCCTGGCCCCCGGACAGATGACGGGCCTGGTCGAGACGCCCTTCGGCTACCACATCATCCGCCGGCCCACGATGGACGAGTCGCGCGATCGGGTGCTGGCCTACCTGACGCAGGACGCCACGCGGCGCCTCGACAGCATCTACATGGACAGCCTGTCCATCCAGTACGATCTGGTGGTCTCCTCCGACGCCCCGGCCCTGATGCGCGCCGGGTTGGCGGACAAGAGCGGGATGCGCAAGTCCAAGAAGGCCATCTCCAAGTACAAGGGCGGCAAGTTCACCGTGGCCGAGTATCTCCGGTGGCTGAGCGCGCTTCCCCCGCAGTTCGCGGCGCAGGTCAAGGATGCCAGCGACGAACAGCTCACGCAGTTCGCCAAGGCGCTGTCCACCAACCAGCTCCTGCTGGCGCAGGCCGACTCGGCGGGCATCACGCTGCCCGCCGATCAGTGGGCCGCCATGCAGGCGAGCTACCAGGGTGTGATCGACACCCTCAAGATCAACATCGGGCTCGGGCCGGACGTCACCGATTCGAGCGTGGCCCTGGCCGAGCGCGAAAAGGTGGCCCAGCTTCGGGTGGACGACTTCTTCATCCAGGTGTTCGAACAGCGCGCCCGGCTGCGTCCGCTTCCCGGCGCGCTGGGTCAGGTGCTGCGTGACCAGGAGGGCGGCAAGCTCAGCCAGGCCGGCCTGACGCGGGCGGTGGAACTCGCGGTGGCGGCGGCGGCGCCGGGTGCGCCGGGTGCGCCGGCGGGCGGCCCTGGTGGTCCTCCGGTGCCGGGTGGCCCCGGTCAGGGCGTACAGCCCGCGGCCGGTCCGCCGCCGGTCGGCGCGCCGCCCGCCAGCCAGCCCTGATGCGGACTCCGTTCCTCCTGACGGCACTCATGCTCCTGGCGGCTGCTCCGGCAGCCGCCCAGGGGCAGTCCGTCGTGGTGGACCGGGTGGTGGCCGTCGTCGGCAACAAGCCGGTGCTGGCGTCGCAGGTGGACGAGGACATCTTTTCCCAGCAGGCGCAGGGGGCAAAGCTGCCGGAGGGTGATTCGGCCGCGATGCGCGCGCTGCGCCTGCAGGTGCTCAACGGACTGATCGACCAGGAACTGATGGTGCAGGAGGCGCTCCGGGACACCTCGATCAAGGTGACGGACCAGGAGGTGTCGGCCCGGGTGGAACAGCAGGTGAAGCGCGTCCGCGCGGGGTTCACCAGCGAGGTGGACTACCGCAACGAGCTCAAGAAGGCGGGATTCGGCAGCCCGGAGGAGTACCGCCGGTGGTTGACCGATCAACAGCGGCGACTCGCGCTGCAGGAAGCGCTCAAGACCTCGCTTCGGGACAAGGACAAGCTCAAGCCCGTGGCGCCGACCGAAGCGCAGATGCAGGCGTTTTACGAGGCGCGAAAGGCGAGTCTTGGCAAGCGCCCCGCCACGATCTCGTTCAAGCAGATCGCCATCGCCCCGAAGGCGGACTCGGCGTCGCGAGCCCGGGCATACGCCCTGGCGGACTCGATCGCGGTCGCTTTGCGCGAAGGCGCCGATTTTGCCACGGCGGCCCGCCGGTTCTCGCAGGATCCCGGCTCCCGGGAGCAGGGGGGGGATCTGGGCTGGTTGCGGCGGGGGCCCCCGCTCGCACCGGAATTCGAAAAGGCCGCCTTCTCGCCGCAGCTCAAGCCCGGGGTCATCTCCAACCCCGTGGAGTCTCCGTTCGGCTATCACATCATCCAGGTGAAGCGGACCCAACCCTCGGAAATCGACGTTCGGCACATCCTCATCATGCCGACGATCACGGACGCCGATGCGCAAGCGGCGCGTGAACTTGCCGACCGGGTGGCCCTCGAGGTGCGGGATGGTGCTCCCTTCGATTCGCTGCAGCGCGTCTACCACGACCAGGCGGAAGAACGGGAGGCCAACAAGGTGCCCGTCGCGCAGCTGCCCCCCGCCTATCAGCAGGGACTCGCCAGCGCGGATTCCGGCACCGTGGCGCCGGTCTTCGTCCTCCAGGCTCCCAACAACCGCAGCAAGTACGTGGTGGCCTATGTCCTGGACAAGAGCGGCGAGGGGGAGATGTCCTACGCCGACGTGCGGGAGGCGATTCGAAACCTCCTGAGTACGCAGCTCGCGGAGGAGCGGTACGTCCAGCAATTGCGGAGATCGGCGCACGTCGAGGTGCGGGAACAGTGAGGCCGCGGATCGCCGTCACGCTCGGCGATCCTCGCGGGATCGGGCCCGAGGTGGTGGCCCGTGCCCTGGACGCGCCGCTCGATGCCGAGGTGACCGTCCTCGGCGCCGACGATCAGATCGCCGCGGTGCGGGCGGACCATCGCCTCGCCGTCGGAGCATGGGGCCTGGGCTCCGGGGAGAACACCCCCGTGATCCCGGGCCCCTCGCGCGTGGTGCAGGCTGGGCGGATCGCCGGGCACGCCATCGAGCGGGCGGCGGCGCTCGCCCTCGCCGGCGACGTGGATGCCATCGTGACCGGCCCGGTGCACAAGCACGCCTTGCATCAGGCCGGATTTCCCTGGCCGGGCCACACCGAGTGGCTCGCCGACCTGGCGGGCGGTGTGGACGTGGCCATGATGCTCGCCTCGGCACAGCTGCGCGTGGTGCTGGTGACCACCCACGTGGCGCTCCGGGACGTGCCGGCGCTCGTGACGCAGGAGCGCGTGGTCCGGGTGGGGCGGGTGACGCAGAAGGCGCTGCGCGAGTGGTTCGGCGTGGCCGAGCCGCGGCTGGCGGTGTGCGCCCTCAACCCGCACGCCGGGGAAGGCGGGCTCTTCGGCGACGAAGACGAGCGGGTGCTCCGGCCTGCCGCCACGGCGCTGGGGGCCGCGGGGCCGCTGCCGGCGGACACGGTGTTCGTGCGGGCCATGCGGGGAGAGTTCGACGCCGTGCTGGCGCCCTATCACGACGTGGGGATGACCGCCATCAAGGTGGCGTCCTTCGGCCATGCGGTGAACGTCACGCTGGGCTTGCCGTTCCCGCGCACCAGTCCCGACCACGGCACGGCGTTCGATATCGCCGGCACCGGGCGGGCGGACGCATCGAGCATGCGGGCGGCGATCGAGCTTGCAGTAACGCTTGGTAGGAAACGAGGACTGAGGGCTGGGGACTGAGGACTGAGGACTGAGTGGGCTCCGATGCGACCTCAGTCCTCAGTCCTCAGTCCTTTCTTCTCTTCCGTCGTCATCCTTACCTCGTTCACTCGCCGCCCCTCCATCGACACGATCTCGAAAGTCCTCGGTCCGACCACGATCCGGTCGCCCACGCGGGGCAGCCGCCCCAGCTCGCCGAAGAGGAAGCCGCCCAGCGTGGTGTAGTTGCGGTCGTCGAGATCGGTGTCCCAGGTGGCGTTGAACTCGGACAGGGTCATGGCCCCGTCGAGGAGCGGCGCTCCGCCGGCGGCGGCGGTCGGCTCCTCCGGCACGTCATGCTCGTCGAAGATCTCGCCGACGATCTCCTCCAGCAGGTCCTCCATCGTCACCAGCCCCGCCGTGCCGCCGTACTCGTCGAGTACCACCGCCAGGTGGGTCTTGAGCCGCTTCATGTCGGTCAGCACGTCCTCGACCTCGCGGGTGCCGGGGACGAAGAGCGGATCCCGGCGGATGCTCCCCACCGTGGCGGCCGGGTCGGCGCGGAGGGCGCGGAGGACGTCCTTGGCCAGCACCACGCCGACGATCTCGTCGAGGCCCGTCACGTACACCGGGTAGCGGGAGCGCCCCGCCTCCGCGATGACGTCGGCGGCCTCCGTGACCGGGAGGTCGGCGGCGAGTGCAACGATCTGGGTGCGCGGCGTCATCACTTCCTCGGCGGTCTTCTCGCTGAACTCGAAGACTCCCTCGAGGAGCCGCGCGTCCTGGGTTTCCATCGAGCCCCCGACCTGGCTCTGCTCGACCAGCATCCGGATTTCCTCCGTCGAGTGCAGGCGCTCGTGGTCGCCCCGGGGCTTGATCTTGAACAGGCCAAGGAGCCAGTTGGCGGTACCGTTGAGGAGGGAGATGGGGCCGGCCATGAGCCAGCCGAACCCGATCAGGGGGCCGGCCACCCAGCGGCTGACGTCCTCCGGATAGAGCAGGGCCAGCGACTTGGGCACCAGCTCGCCAAGCACGATGTGGAGGGCAGTAATGATGGCGAAGGCGGTGGCGGCCGAGACGGCGTGGGTGGTCCAGACCGCGGCGGTCTCGGGGAGGAAGGCGAAGAGCCCGTCCAGGAGCCCGGCGAGGGCGGGCTTCCCGATCCAGCCCAGGCCGAGGGAGGCCAGGGTGATGCCGAGCTGGGTGGCGGAGATGTATCGGTCCAGCGAACGGACGGCCCGGCGGGCCAGGACGGCCTTCCGGTCGCCGGCGAGGGCCATCTCGTCGAGCCGGGTGCGCCGGGCGCCGACGAGGGCAAATTCGGCGGCGACGAAGTAGGCATTGGCCAGGACGAGGAGGACGACGGCCAGCAGGCCGGTGCCGATGGCGGGGGCGGGGGTCGGATCCATCCGGGCAAGGTAGTGCCGCTCCCGGTGCCCCGCGAGGTTTCCGGGTCCCGGGCGCGGGGTCTGGACCATTGCTCCCACCCCGGGACTCCACTATATATGCCGCCAGTTGGGTAGGGGGTGGGGTCGGGTGGGCAGTCTCGCATGAAGCGCAGGGGCCAATGGCAGGTACAGAGCAGATTCGGAACATCGCAATCATCGCGCACGTGGACCACGGCAAGACGACGCTGGTGGACCAGATGCTTCGCCAGGCGGGGGCCTTCCGGGCCAACCAGCACGTGGACGAGCGCGTCATGGACTCGAACCCGCTCGAAAAGGAGCGGGGCATCACCATCCTGGCCAAGAACACCGCGGTGCGCTGGCACGGGGTCAAGATCAACATCGTGGACACGCCCGGCCACGCCGATTTCGGTGGCGAGGTCGAGCGGATCCTGCGGATGGTGGACGGCGTGCTGATCCTGGTGGACGCCGCCGAGGGGCCGATGCCGCAGACGCGGTTCGTCACCCGGAAGGCGCTGGCGCTCGGGCTCCGGCCGATCGTGGCGATCAACAAGATCGACCGGCCCGACGCCGAGCCGATGCGGGTGCACGACGAGGTGCTGGGGCTGTTCATCGACCTCGAGGCCAGCCACGAGCAGCTCGACGCCCCGTTCCTGTACACCTCGAGCCGGCACGGCACCGCCACCACGGAGCTGGACAAGCCGGGCACCGACCTCGCGCCGCTGTTCCAGTCGATCCTCGACTACGTGCCGCCGCCGACCGGCGACGCCGAGCGGGCCGTTCCAGATGCTGATCTCGACGCTCGACTTCTCGACCTTCCTGGGCCGGATGGGCATCGGCCGGATCGAGCGGGGCACGCTCAAGGTGGGCGACCAGGTGGCCCTGCTGCCGATCGGCGCGCCGGGGATGGTCGGCGCGGACGAGGCGGTGGAGAAGAGCCGGATCACCAAGCTCTACACCTTCGACGGGCTCCATCGGGTGGAGGTCCAGTAGGCCGTCGGCGGGCGACATCGTGGTGCTGGCCGGGCTTCGAGGGCATCGAGATCGGCACGCACGGTCACCGCCGTCGATGTGCCGGAGCGGATGGAGGGCATCGCGGTCGAGGAGCCCACCATCTCGGTGGACTTCATCGTCAACAACAGCCCGTTCGCGGGACGCGAGGGCAAGTACGTCACCAGCCGGCAGGTGCGGGACCGGCTCTTCAAGGAGCTGGAGCGGAACGTGGCGCTCAAGGTCGAGCCGACCGAGAGCCCGGACACCCACACGGTGTCGGGCCGCGGCGAGCTCCACCTGGCCATCCTGATGGAGACGATGCGGCGCGAGGGGTTCGAGTTCCAGGTGTCGCGGCCGCGGGTCATCACCAAGGTGGGCCCGAACGGCGAGCGGCTGGAGCCGTACGAGGAGCTGATGATCGACGTGCCCGAGGAGCTACATGGGCGCCGTCATCGAGAAGCTCGGGCCGCGGCGCAGCGAAATGATCGAGATGAAGAACCCGGGGCAGGGGATGGTGCGGATGATGTTCCGGATCCCGGCGCGCGGCCTCTTCGGCTACCGGTCGGAGTTCCTGACCGACACCCGCGGCACCGGCATCATGCACCACCGGTTCCTCGACTACGGGCCGTGGGCCGGCCCGCTGGCGGGCCGGAAGCGCGGCGTGCTGGTGGCGGACCGCGAGGGCGACGGTGGTGGCGTTTGCGCTGGGCAACCTGCAGGAGCGGGCGCAGATGTTCGTGGCGCCGGGCGACCAGGTGTACGAGGGGATGATCGCGGGCGAGAACAGCCGGCCCGGCGACCTCGACGTCAACGTCACGAAGGAAAAGAAGCTCGTCGAACATGCGGACCACGGCCACGGACGACAACATCATCCTGGAGCCGCCGCGGGACGATCACGCTGGAGTACGGCCTCGAGTACATCGAGGAGGACGAGCTGATCGAGGTGACGCCGAAGACCATCCGGCTGCGGAAGCGGGCCTTGTCGGCCATCGACCGCAAGCGGGCCAGCCGCGCCAGCCGCGTGGCGGATGCATCCTGAGTGAACGCCGTGTCAGCAGTCAGCCATTTTTCGCCGGAGGAAGCCATGTGGGCCTGGGAGACGTCGACCGCGGCCGTGAAGATGCGGCGGCGATTTGATGAGGACGCCGACGAGTTCGAGGATGATGGTTTCAGTTTTGAGGAAGAAGAGGACGAGGACGACGACGACGTCGAGGATCTCGACGACGAGGAGAAGGACGACGACGAGATCGACGACGAGGAATTCGACGTCGACGAGGACGAGGACGCCAAGCCACGCCGCAAGCGCGGCGGCGACTGGGACGAGTAGCACCGCGGGGGCCGGGCGTGTTGCGCCGGTCCTCCGGGGCCGTTATCCTACCGCCTCCCCGGGCAGGCCTTGGTGGCTGTCTGCGAGGGCCTGTAGCTCAGGTGGTTAGAGCGCACGCCTGATAAGCGTGAGGTCGGAGGTTCAACTCCTCCCAGGCCCACTGTCGAGAACGACTGACCCCG
>CAWEMJ010000008.1:415000-1127794 GCA_963810185.1 uncultured Gemmatimonadales bacterium | reverse complement strand
CCCTGATAAGCGTGAGGTCGGAGGTTCAACTCCTCCCAGGCCCACTGTGATGCAACTGCTGACCCCGCTTGGTCCTTCGAGACTGAGCGGGGTTTCTGCTTGCGTGAATTTCGAGGGGTAGGTGTCCGTTCAGGTGTCCATTCGTCACGCCTGGAGCACCTTTCGCGTGTCGAGAGCGGCCCGCTGTGCCTCCTCGGAGGGCCGCTGGTAGCACTTCACCACCGTCTGCGGGTTCCTCCAGCCGCCGAGGTCGCAGAGGTCCCTGAGCGGCGCATGGCGGAGTTCGCTGGCGAACTGTCGACGGAGGGCATGCCAGCCGCGCCCTTTCTCCGGAGGCAGGCCTGCCAGATTCTGGGCCCGCTCCATCCAATCCCGGGCCAGGTGCCGACTGACGCCCTGAGCAACCAAGGCGTCGCCGATGCCGGGAGCTTCCATCAGTACAGCACGGGCCGCTGCCGTAAGCGGCGTCGTGTGCTCCCACCCGATCTTGTCGGACGCGGCCCGCCACCGAATGCGACCGGCGGTCAGGTCCACGTCGTTCCAGCGCAATGCCAGGAGTGCTCCAATCCGGTGCCCCGTATCATGGGCCAGCACCAAGAGCAGCCTGAAGGTGTCTGGCAGCTGGTCGGCCACCCCCAGGAGCGATTGATACTGCTCCTCGGTGAATGCCGGGCGTCGTGGGCTCGGCTCTTCCTGGATGACGTAGCCCGCCAGCGGATTGCGGTCCAGCCAGCCCGCCCCGATGCCCCAGTTCAGCACGGCGCGGAGGAAGCGGAGGTCGTAGGCGACCTGTCGCATCCCGATTGGGCTTCCACCCTTCCCGGCCCGAAGGTCACCAATCCGGCGTCGTTCGGCGGCGTACCGCGCCGCGTCCCGGTGCGTCAATTCTCCCGCCAGACGGTTCCCTCCAAGCACCCTCACCATCAACCCCGTCGCCAGCCGATCATGCCGCTGCTTTCCCGGGCTCTTGGTCGGGGTCATTTCACGCAAGTAGTTGTCAAAGAGCGTCCCCAACGTCACTGCTTCGCGGTGATCCGGGCGGCGCAACTGGGCCGCCAGGTCATCCGCCTCCTGCTTCGCCCGGGTCCATTCGACATGGCCCAGGGACTTCCGAATTCGGCGACCGGCCCGCCGATACTCCAGGAACAGCTTCCCGCTCTTGTGCGGGAATACCCGCACGCGGTTGGTGCCCTTCTCACCGGTCGTGTACGTCTGCTGCTGCTTCCGGATGCGCGCCATCAGCGCCCCCCTTCGGTCGATAGCTGTGGCCGCGCTGTCTGCCGGGGAGCGCATCCAAGATGGGGCTTTCGCGGCAAGTCTGCCACCCGGAGCCGTGGGGCGTGAGGCCGACCCACGTTTCGGAGCTTGCCCGATCGCATCAGGCGGCCAAGCGCGTCCACGGTGTAGCCGGATATCTGGGCCGCTTCCGCCAACGTCACGGCCCCCGACTCCCGCATCGCGAGCGCCGCCGCCAGCTCCGCCGCCGCCGAATCCAACACGTCCGCCTGCGCGATGGCACCGCGACGGCGGAGCATCGCGGCCTCGTCGTGCCACCTGGCGAGAAGGCTAGTGAGCGGGTCGGAGGGCATCAGTCACTCGAGGTCACCCGAGGTGGCCCCGACCACCGGGGGCCGGCTCGAGTAGAGCTCATCGACGCCTGTGGCGCCTCACCGAAGCTTTCAGGCATGCTCGCCCTCCTGCACGACATACAAGATCGGGAACTTGCTCCGAGTCCGATTCGCGGTCAGTTCCTCAGGCCCAGGGAGCTCCTGGGCTCGGATTACGACGAGGACACAGGCTTCGTCCGGTGCCCGTTGCTCCAGGCGCTTCAATCGCACCTCGCCCTTCATAACCGCCCCCCCGAAACCCGAGACTCGACGGCAGAAATCCGCTCCTCGAACGACCCGACCTCCAGGCACTTAAGTGCGAGCATCAGCGCTCCAATAAGAACCCTGGCCCGGGCAGGCCCGTTAGGCAGCAGGAGCGCATCCCCGAATGCCCTCTCGGCCTGCCCCTGAATCGCGTCGACCGTGCGGAGGCCGGGTGCCGCTTTCGGCGGGGGAGTGAGGTATCCTGTTCGATTGCGGCGCCCCCCACGCTGCCGTGCCTTGGCGCGAACGGAGGCCACAGAGGAGCTGTGGTTCCAACAGAATGGCTCGCCAGCCAGCGGTGCCATGCCGCATGGCGTTCCGTCCTTCGTCAGATGATTACAGGGCATAGCGTGTCTCCTGGTCATTGTGGATCGTGTCATCAGGCAGATTATTCGCCATGCCACCTTCCACGGTGATGAAAGCCATTGCCCAACCTCCTAGAACCCCGTCTCGCACCGGAGCGTCAGTCGTGGCAGTGATGGCACCGGTCCACTATCCCCAGCCACTTCCAGCTCCAATTCTTGATTTGTCAGAATGGGGGATTGGATGGCTGGGGACGGAAAACCACTGCCACCACTGCCACCACTGATACCACGGGCGGCAATCAGCCGGTCACGCAGCGACAACCCGGCGGGGGTGTAGATCACCTGTCGTTTCCCATCGACCACCCACAGACCATCATCACGGGCCTCATTGCGGACGGGGACATAGCCCACGGCCTCCAGCCGGTGCCGGATGGCGCGGCTGTTCCGGCGGTCCCGCAGCCACTCGGTGAAGCTGTTCGTGGCGGTGCTGGTCAGCATGCTCAGCGTGATGGCGTCGGGGTTGCGCAGGCCGTCGATGGCGTCCGCCAGCTCGGCGTCCTCGGGGGCGCGGTTGGCGTCCACAATGGCCCAGAAGGCAATCGTTTTCGGCGGTGGGGCCTTCGGGTCGAAGGCGGACAGGTCGAGGGCAGCGAGGTAGGCGGCGACATGGCCGTACCCACCATCGTGATACCACCCGTACAGGTCCGTGAAGTACTCGGTGGGGAATTCTTCCTTGGTGCAGTCGCTCCACGCCACGTAGTGCCGCCGATCATCGACGGGCAGGTAAATCCCGTTGACCTTGGCGTTGGTGGTGAACACCACGGCTGTCACATTGATGACCATGTGCTCGCGAAGATTCTTCTCATCGCACCGGATGGCGTTGGGTGGGGCGCAGATGAGGCTCTTGCTATGCTCGTAAAACCCGTAGCGGTTCACGTCGCCCAGGTCGCGGACTTCGTTCACCCGCGTGATGACCGCCTTCACATAGCTGTTGAACCGGCCCATCATCTGCACCGGGGACACGTCGCTCACATTCCACTTGCCGACGGCCTCGATAACGGGCTCTAGTATCGTGTCCTTGCCGATGCCCTGCGCACCGCCCAGCACGAGGGCGTGATTGAGCTTCTCGCCGGGGTGTTGGACACGTTGGGCACAGTAGTGGATGATGTGGTCGGCGTCGGCGGGATAGACCCGGCGTACATGGTCGAGCCAGGGCCCGGCCAGCGTGGCGTCGCCGGGCACCGGGGTCGGCGGGCGGTAGAGGTTGAGGACGCGAACGCCCGCGCGGGCGATCCACCCACCCTCGGCGATGACTTTACCCTCGATCAGCTCAGGCTGGCCGGGGTCCCATGTCATTTGCACTACGGGCCGGTTCGCGTCGAGCCACTTGGAGGCCCGCAGGCCGTCCCGCTCCGCGAGGTATCGGTCTACGCTGACGGCAGGCCACGGCTCGCCGGTCGGCTTGCAGATATACGTGTGGCCGGGCAGGTAGGCCTCGAAATCATCGTGCGTGAGGCCAGCCACCACCTCTTGCACGGGCGGGGCCCCCGGCGTCCACACCGGGGCCGCGTCCACCAAGGCGGCGAGCTGGGCCGCGTCCCCGCCCTGTGACAGCCAGTCGGATACGTCCTTGCCGACTGGCATCTCCACCAGCTTCACATTGGCAGCGATGCCGTAGAGGCTCGCAGCGACCTGTTGCGCATGGCTCTGTCCGGGTGCGTCGGCGTCGGGGATTATGACCACGATAGCATCGCGCAGGGTCTCGCTGTTCGCAGTCGACCAGTGCCGCGCCGCCGCGCCGCTGCTGGTGGCATCGAGGCCCAGGGCTACGAGAGTATCGGCGTCCTTCTCTCCCTCCGCGAGATAGATCGTGTGGCCTGCCTCCACGGCGGCGAGCACATGCGGGAGCCGATACAGCGGGAGTTGGACACCCCGGAGGTTCCAGTGATACCCGCCGTGCCCATCGGGCCGACGCCAGCGGAAGTCCTTGGGCTCATACCGCACGTTCTCGGCGACCAGCACGCCGCCCGCGTCCTGATAGAGATACACGGTGACGATGCGCCGCTCGCCTCGTGACGGTGTATCGAACAGGTCGCGCATGGTGAGTCCGACCCTCGCCGCCACCGTCTCCGGGGCGCACCCTGCATGGCAGTGCAGTAGAGTGCGCCCGCCTTCACCCGCCGTGATGCTGAGAGAGGGGTGGTGATCATCGTGCACAGGGCAGCACGCGACGTGCCCGCGTCCGTTGCGGCGAGCATCGGGGAAGCGGGCAAGGATTTCCTCGGTAGTCATCGAGCCCGCCCCCACAAGAGTCGCCCTTGGCTACTTAAGGAGGCTCGTACAAACCCAGCGCATTCGAGGCGGGTCAGTGCGGTACGGACACGACGACTGTGCCGTCCGGTCAGCGTGGCGAGGTCATATGCGAGGATGGGGCATCCAGTTCCCAGTGCTTCCAAAATGTGACGCTCCTCGGTCGTCAACGGTTGCCCACCCGAGCCCGCAGTCGTATCCTTCATGGCAGGAGCCTCCTTCCAAGGCTTCTGTGGGATGCAGGACGCTCCGGCCAGCCGCCGGAGCGTTCGCGTTTTCAGTCCTCGGTCGAGGCTTCCATCAGTTGCACCACTGCGGTCTCGGGAATGCGAACCGAACGCCCCAGCCGAGTTACGGGGACGCGGCCATCCCTCATCAACTTCGCCAAGTGAGACTTGGAAATTTGAAGCTGGTAAAGCACTTCGGGGACCTTTAAGAGACGAGTCACGGGAACCTCCATGGAGTACGAACGCAAAAAGGGCCGCCTGCTTCCTTGAAACACCAGGAAGAGGCAGCCCTCGGCCGAAAGCCCTCTGTCGATCTAACTGTGCGCCATCGGCGCACTCGACATGGTAAACATAGGGGCGGGCCCCAAGTTGTGCAAGGCCTCAGCGCACCAGCAAACTCTACTACGGTGCGCCACGGGTCACTGTCCAGCGGCGGGCCGAGCAGCGAGCCATTGAGGCCGAGCTGGACGCGGCGGCGTGGCCGGACCTGCGGGATGTGGAGGGGACGCTGCGGGACATCCGGGACGCGGCGCTCAAGGCCGAGCTGATGGTAAATGCCGTGGCCCCGCCCCTCGGCGACACAGGGATAAGGAAGATGGACCTCGGGCGGCAGATGGCAGCCCCGGTGCTGCCGGCACTGGCGCGGGCGCCGGGGGAGGGCACGGCGGCGTGAGCGGACGTGGAACAGACTTACGGGCACCCGAGGCGGGACGTAGCTTGGTGGTGGCGCCCTCCCTTCCTCTCGGACGACCCGAATGCGCAAGCAGCAGATACTTGACGAGATACGGCGGACCGCCGCGGCCAATGGGGGGACGCCATTGGGGAGGCTGCGCTTCCTTTCGGAGACCGGCATAAGGAGTCCGATTGGCATGGGCGGTACTGGAGCAAGTGGGGTGATGCGGTCAAGGAGGCAGGCTACTCACCCAATCTGCTCCAGGAAGCGTACCCCGAGGAAGAACTCCTCAACAAACTGGCTGCCCTGTGTCGCGAGGCGGGTCGGTTCCCTGTCCGTGGCGAGTTTCGGCCTCAAGCGACGCTCGGACCCCAGCTTTCCGAGTGACAAGGTGTTTGACCCGGCTTGGCCACAAGGCGGACCTCGTGGCAAAGCTCGGAGCATATTGTGCCGGGCGCCCGAAGCTCGCGGATATCGCGGCCATCTGTGCCGCCGCCGCGCCTGTGGTCGGAGAGCTGAACGACGACGAACCTGCTGGGCCTGAACCGGAATTGGGCTTCGTCTACCTCCTCAAGTCGGGCCGACGCTACAAGCTCGGTCGCACCAATTCGGTCGGCCGTCGGGAGCGGGAACTAGCGATCCAGCTACCAGAGCGCGCTACCACCGTCCACACCATCCGGACCGACGACCCAGTCGGCATCGAGAAATACTGACATGAGCGATTCAAGCCCAAGCGCCTCAACGGGGAGTGGTTCGCCCTGACCGGGGCGGACGTCAAGGCCTTCAAGCGCCGGAAGTTTATGTGACCGGTGCGCTGTCGATTCTGGCTGCTCGTACAGGGATCGCAGGGTCAATGCCATCCGGCGGGACGACCCAAGCAGCAACCGCGTTGCGGTCGCCCGACCACTTCGCTCGGATTCGGATACGGGCAGGCGCAACTCCATCCCCAGCAATCATCACCCCGAACTGGTACGTCTGGAATCCGTAGAATATCGGGTGGTATCGGAAGGGCAATTCCTCAAGCTTGGGCTGAATGATAAATTCGCCCGTCCGCAAGGCAACAAGGTCGAAGAAATACGGAACATCAGGGGCAAGGTCCTGCGCCGCGAAGGAACCAGAGCCCTTTCGCACTGACCACGCGAGCTGAATGCTGTCGCAGTAAACTGTTGGCTCGACCCTTCCGTCCTCAGCGACATGCTGCATTTCAGTCAAGAAGGCGCGACATTGCTTCGCAACATGCGAGCCCTTGTTCCTGACGCGGACCCTGAGATAGGTCTCCTCGCCGGTGATGGTGCCTTGAATACCAACCGGCGTGTGCGTGATGAAATCGGCCTCTGGACCGAAAGTCAGTTCGAGGACAGGCCTAAAGAACCACTGACGGAGCGGCTCAGCTACCACAGCTGAGACGAAGCCGATGGCTCCGCCTATGATTGCGCCGACTTGGCCGTCTGTCAGAGTCACGCTTGCTCCTGAAAGCCTGGGCAGCCACGTTACCGTCCGTGCTGACCCGCCGCTAGACGCGGACCGTAGCGAAAACCGTAGCGCGGGGCAGGCGCTAGCGGGTGCGGACGGGTGAGAGAAGTGTGCTAAGTCGTTGATATGGCAGAAGGGCGAGTGCCGGCGGGCGCTATGCGGACCCCTTGATAACCGTGAGGTCGCGGTGGAGCTTCCTCTCCTTCGGATCAACTCCTCCCAGGCCCACTGTACCGCAACTGATTGCCCCGCTTGGGCCTCGAGGCTCGGGCGGGGTTTCTGTTTGCGGTGGCTCCGAAGATCTTCACCGGCGCTTCACTGGCAGTTCATGGTCCCTCGCCTACCTTGCACGCATGATCTGGCGCAGAGTGGTCTCGGGAGCTCTCACGCTGATGGCGGTGCAGTACGCCGCGGTCGGGGCCGGATCGGTATGTACCGCGGACCACTCTGGCGCCTCCCATGATGCATCCACCCAGGCGTCGCATCACGACAGCGACTCCACCTCTCCCTCGGCTCCCTGCGCCCCCGGAACCCAGCATCCCGCGCATACTCATGGCCCCGCAGGTTGCCAGGCCATGGCCGGCTGCACGGCCTACAGCATCGGCGGCGTCGCCTTCTCGCAAATAGTCGTGACAGCGGTCGTTGCGGTCCGCTCATTTGGCACCAACACCTCCCTCGACTCCATCCAAACCGCTCCGGAAACACCCCCTCCCATAGCCTGATCCTCAATTCGTCCGTGACTTCGCCGGGGCCCCCAGCGGGAGCCGCGGCACCACACGAACCAGGATCAGGTGATGAACAACCGAACGCCCCCGGCAGGGCATCGCGCCGCATGGCCGCCTCTCGCCCTGCGAGCTCTGCTCCCGACCATCCTCGCCAGCGCGATGCTGGCGATGCCCCTCGCCGGGCAGAGCCCCCATAACCGGCTGACCCTCGACGCGTTGTATCGGTCGGTGGACAGCCTCAGCCCGAGAGTCGCCGCCGCCCGCGCCTCGGCGGACGCCGCGCTTGCCCGCGTGCCGGGAAACGGCCGCCTCCCCGATCCCCGCCTGCAGCTCGCCACCATGAACCGGCAACTGCCGGGGTTCGAGCTCCAGCAGCCACTCGGGATGAACCAGATCCAGTTGACCCAGATGTTCCCGATTCCGGGGACCGGGCAAGCTGGGCCTGGCGGAAGGCGTGGCCCAGTCACTCGCCGACGCAGGGCGGCCCAGGTGGGCGAATCGATCTGGGATCAGCGTGCCCGGGCGGCCATGGCGTTCTACGACCTGTATCAGGCCGAGGGCACGCTGACGGTCATGCGCGAGACGCTTCAACTCCTGGAGGCGGTGTCGTCCACGGTGAACGGGATGTACGCCGTCGGGGATGCGAAGCAGGCGGATGTGCTCCGCGCGCAGCTGGAAATCGGCCGAATGACCGGGCAGGTGGCCGACATGGAAGCGATGCGCCGGACCATGGCCGCACGCCTCAACACCGTCCTCAACCGCCCGCCGGACGTCCCGACCGGCAGCCCGCAGCTGCCGGTCTTTCCCGACACGCTGCCCGCGACCGACTCGGTGATCGCCACTGCCCTGGCCTCCCGGGGAATGCTCCAGGCCGGGGCGGACCAGGTCCGCGCCGCCACTGCGGCCGAGCAGCTCGCGCACCGTGAGATCTGGCCCGACCTGGAGGTCGGCGTGATCTACGGGTGGCAGCCGATGTCGGGGGGCGGCACCGACCAGATGCTGAGCCTCATGGTCGGCGCGTCGGTGCCGATCTGGGCCGGAAGTCGGCAGCTCAAGATGCGGGACGAGACTGCGGCGATGCGCCAGATGGCGGTGGACGAACTCGCCGCGATGCAGAGCGACACCAGGGGGCGCGTGGCCGAACTGGTGGCCGAATTCGAGCGGACCCGCAACCTCCACCTCCTCTACGGCCAGACCCTCCTGCCCCAGGCCGAGGCAACGGTCAGCTCGGCACGCGCCGCCTACCAGGTGGGCGGCGTCGATTTCATGACCTACCTCGACGCCATCATGACCGTCTACGGCTACCGCAGCCAGGTCATCCGGCTCGATGCGGAACAGGGTCAAGCCCTGGCCGAGCTGGAGATGGTCACCGCGCAACCGCTGGTCGTCTCGACGCCCGAGCCAGTCCTCACCGCGCCTGGAGGCGCCCCATGACGAACTCCCCGTTCTCCGCCCGCCAGACGTCGCCCAGGCGGCGGCAGCGTGATGGCCGGGCTTGCCGTCGGCGCCTTGCTGGCGACCGCCGCGATCGTGTACCTGGTCACCCGCGCCCCCGCACCGGGCGCCTCGGAGGCGCATGACCACGCGGCGACGGCCTCCGCCGACACCGCGCAGCGCGTCATGCTCTCCGCCAAGGACGCCGCCCGCATCGGAGTCACGTTCGCCGTGGCGACGATGGCGACCCATGCAACGTGAGGTTCGCACCGTGGCCCAGGTGTCCTACGACGAGACCCGGGTCGCCAGCGTCGCCCTCAAGATCGACGGCTGGGTGGAACAACTCGACGTGAACATCACGGGACAGGCGGTCCGGAAGGGCGACCCGCTGCTGGAGCTCTATTCGCCGATGCTGGTGAGCGCCCAGCAGGAGCTGCTGGTCGCGCACCGGCTCGCCACCGACGTGGGAGCCGGTACCTCGTCGGCCCGGGAGGGCGCGGACAATCTCCTCCAGGCGGCCCGTCAGCGCCTGGCGTACTGGGATGTTCCCCCGCAGGTGATCGCGGCCGTCGAGCAGAGCGGGCAGGTGCAGAGGACCGTGCCCTTCCTCGGCCCCTGTCAGCGGCATCGTCGTGGAGAAGCCGGTGCTGGTCGGGCAGCGTGTCATGGCGGGTGAGGTGCTCTTCAAGATTGCCGACCTCAGCCGGGTCTGGCTGGAGGGCGAGGTCTTCGAGCCCGACCTTCCTGCGGCTCGGCCCGGACTGGAGGTGACGGCGGAGTTCCCGGCGCTACCGGGCGAGCAGCGCACCGGCCGGATCACCTACGTCTACCCGACCCTCGATCCGGAGACCCGCACCGGCCGGATCCGGGTGGAGCTCTCCAATCCCGATCTTGCCCTCAAGCCGGGCATGTATGCCACGATCCGTTTCCGCGCCCCGGTCCGCGAGGCGCTCAGCGTACCGCGGTCGGCCGTGCTCGCCACCGGCGAGCGGACCTTCGTGTTCGTGACAGACTCGGACGGGATGTTCACTCCGCGAAACGTCAGCGTCGGCACCGCGACGGATGAGCGGATCGAGATCCTGAGCGGCCTCGCTCCCGGCGAGCGGGTGGTCGCCTCGGGGACCTTCCTCCTGGACGCCGAATCGAACCTCGGCGCCATCATGGGCGGGATGGGCAACATGCCGGGCATGGACGTGAAGGCGCCGAGCACCACCGGCGCCGTCCGCGACACCGCGAAGGCGAAGCTGCCGGGCATGGTCATGCCGGCCGAGTCAGCGGGAGGGGCCGATGCTCACACGAATCATTGATTGGTCGCTGCGGAATCGTGCGCTCGTCCTGCTGTTCACGGCCGCGGCCATCCTGACAGGCGTGTGGGCCGTCCGCAACACGCCGCTCGAAGCATTGCCCGACCTGAGCGACGTGCAGGTCATCGTCCAGGCCGAGTTCAACGAGCAGGCGCCGCGCATCGTCGAGGACCAGGTCACCTATCCCATCGCCGCCGAGATGCTGAAGGTGCCGGGTGCACGGGTTGTGCGCGGTTATTCGTTCTTCGGCATCTCGTTCGTGTATGTGATCTTCGAGGACGGTACCGATCTCTACTGGGCACGCTCCCGCGTGCTGGAGTACCTCAGCGGGCTGAAGGGCAAGCTCCCGGAGACCGTCACCCCCGTCCTCGGTCCCGACGCCACGGGCCTGGGCTGGGTCTTCCAGTACAGCCTCGAAGACACGACAGGGCGGAAGTCCCTCGCCGAATTGCGCAGCATCCAGGACTGGCAGCTGCGGTACGCGCTGACGGCGGTGCCGGGCGTGTCCGAGGTGGCGACCATCGGGGGGTTCGAAAAGCAGTACCAGGTGGACCTCGACCCGGCCCGCCTTCTGGCGTACCGGGTGCCGATCACGGCCGTGATGACCGCGATCCAGAACGCCAATTCGGACGTTGGCGCCATGGTCGTCGAGCTCACGGAACGAGAGTACATGGTGCGCGGACTCGGCTACCTGAAAAGCCTCAGCGACATCGAGAACGTCGTGGTGGGCGCCACCCAGAGCGGCACGCCGATCCGGGTGGCGGAGCTGGGTCGGGTGAGCGTCGGGCCGGCCGTGCGGCGAGGCATCGCGGAGCTCGATGGGCGGGGGGACGCGGTGGGTGGGATCGTCATCATGCGGTACGGGCAGAATGCACTCACCACGATTCAACGCGTCAAGGCCCGGCTGGCCGAGGTGCAGCCGGGCCTCCCTCCGGGCGTCATCGTACGGCCGGTGTACGACCGAAGCGAGCTCATCGAGCGCGCCATCGCGACCCTGCGCGACAAGCTGCTGGAGGAGAGCCTGATCGTCGCCCTGGTGTGTATCGTGTTCCTGCTCCATGCCCGGTCGGCCCTCGTCGCGATTCTGACGCTCCCCGTCGGCATCCTGATGGCGTTCATCGCCCTTCGGTGGGTAGGTGTCGGGGCCGACATCATGAGCCTGGGCGGCATCGCCATTGCCATCGGAGCCATGATCGACGCCGCCATCGTGATGATCGAGAACTTGCACAAGCACCTTGAGCGCGCCGTCGATGCGAAGCAGCAGGCCGCTGGAGGCCCGGTGGCCGGAGCGTCGTACGACACGGGAGTCCTCTCGATCGCAGAACGCTGGAACATCGTGGGGGTGTCCGCCAGGGAGGTGGGGCCGGCGTTGTTCTTCTCGCTGTTGATCATCACCGTGTCGTTCATCCCGGTCTTCACCCTGGAGGGCCAGGAGGGGCGGCTGTTCCACCCGCTGGCCTACACCAAGACCTTCGCGATGGCAGCTGCGAGCCTGCTGGCCGTATCGCTGGTCCCGGTCACCATGGGCCTGTTCATTCGCGGGCGCCTCTACCGGGAGGCCGCGAATCCGGTCAATCGCGTGCTCATCCGGATGTACCGGCCGATGATCGCCTTCGTGTTGCGCCACCGTTGGGGCGTCGTAACGGCGGCGGTGATGGCGGTCCTGCTGAGCTGGATTCCGTGGAAACTGGTGGGGAGCGAGTTCATGCCGCCGCTCTACGAGGGCACCATCCTCTACATGCCGACGACGCTGCCCGGCATTAGCGTCGCGAGAGCGAAGGAGTTGTTGCGGATCCAGGACCGCATCCTCAAGAGCTTCCCGGAGGTCGAGCATGTCTGGGGCAAGGCCGGCCGCGCCAACACGGCCACCGACCCGGCTGGCCTCGACATGGTCGAGACGACCATCACGCTCAAGCCGGAATCCGAGTGGCGACCGGGGATGACCTACGAGCGACTGGTCTCGGAAATGGACTCGGCGGTCCGCCTCCCGGGAACCACGAATGCGTGGACCATGCCGATCAAGGGGCGCATCGACATGCTGGCCACGGGCATTCGCACGCCGGTCGGCATCAAGATTTTCGGGCCAGACCTGGGTGAGCTCGAACGCCTTGGCCGGGAGGTCGAGGATGTGGTGCGAACGGTACCTGGAACTCGGAGCGCCTTTGCCGAGCGGGCGGTGTCGGGCTACTACCTGGACATCGACATCGACCGGGCCGCCGCGGCGCGCCATGGGCTCAACGTGGGCGATGTGCAGACGGTAATCGCGACCGCCGTCGGCGGCATGACCGTGACCAGGACCGTGGAGGGGCGGGAACGGTACGGCGTCCGGATCCGATATCCACAGGAGCTGCGAGACACACCGGAGCGACTGGCCTCCGTGCTGATCCCGGTGAGTCATGGCCTCGGCGGGGCGGCTGGGTCGGCGATGGGCGGGGGAATGGGCGTTACCAAGCCGGCCGGGGCTGCTTCGGCAAGCGAGTCGTTCATCCCGCTCGGCCAGATCGCGACGATCCGCCAGGAGTCCGGACCAATGGTGGTGCGCACCGAAGGCGCCCAGCCCACGGCCTGGGTCTTCGTGGACGTCAGGGACCGGGACATCGGAAGGTACGTCGCCGACGCCCGGAAGGCGGTCGAGCAGGCGGTGGTGTTGCCGGCCGGGTACTCGATCGTGTGGAGCGGGCAGTACGAGTACATGCAGCGCGCCGCGGCCAAGTTGAAGGTAGTGGTCCCGGCGACGCTGGCCATCATCTTCCTCCTGCTCTATTTCAACTTCGGGAACTTTGGGGAGACGGCGATCGTGATGCTATCGCTCCCCTTTGCCCTGGTGGGCGGGCTCTGGTTCATCTGGCTCCTGGGCTATAACTGGTCGGTGGCGGTCGCGATCGGGTTCGTGGCGCTCTCCGGTGTGGCGGCGGAGACCGGAGTGATCATGCTGATCTACCTCGACCATGCCTGGCAGGCCAAGCAAGCGACGGGGCAAAGGCCGTCGCTGCATGACCTGTACGACGCGGTGATGGAGGGGGCGGTGGAACGGGTGCGGCCCAAGTTGATGACCGTCACGGCCATCATGGCCGGCCTGTTGCCGATTCTCTGGGGCACCGGCGCCGGCGCGAGCGTCATGAAGCGCATCGCGGCGCCGATGGTCGGGGGGATGATCAGCAGCACGGTGCTGACCCTTCTGGTCATCCCGGCAGTCTACTCGCTGTGGAAGGAGCGCGAGATGGGCCGCGCCACCGAGCCCGAACCCGTGCTGGTTCCCGCATCCCCTGGGGCCTCATGACTCGCCACGCACCGTGCGCAAGCCGGGGAGCCGTGGTCAACATCGCGTACACTCGTCGCTCCTTCGAGCGGGGCCCAAAGCAGTTCCTTTGGGCGATTGTCGAGGCGCGTGTCGCCCGCCTTATTGATTTGCTGGGCTCCTTCTGCTACCCGCCGGGCGATTCGCCCCCGTCGGGCAGTCGGACCGTCAGGCCGGAGTCACGGCACGTTGCAGCGAATAGGTCCTTTGGACAGGAGCACCGCATTATGCGCCTTTTACAGATCGCTCTCGCCATGGCGGTGGTCACTACGGCGGCGTGCAACACGAAGCCGGACGCCGCGCAGCCGCCAGCGGCCGGGCCCGCAGGAATGATGGGCGGGACACCGATGGCTGCGCAGGGGACTCAATTGATGGCCACGATGGGTGCGCAGCTCGACTCGCTCGGAGCCATGACGCCGGCACAAATGATTGCCGCGATGCCCGGGCACCAGGCCCTCGCTTCGCAGATGATGAGCATGATGAGTGCCGGCATGCAGGGGATGAACATGCGACCCGACTCGGGCTGGGTGGCGCTGAGCGACTCGGTTGCAGCAGGATCTGACGGCGATGCCGGGCATGACCGACGGCGCTCTTCAGAGCCGGATGCAGTCGCACATCGGACGGATGCGGCGGATGATGACGATGTATCAGGCCATGATGCCTCGATGACACCTCGGTAGGCATCGCCTGGTCGGATATCGCCTGCGGAAAGACCGCCAGGCGCTCCCACCGGCCGAGGCGGCGGTGGATGCGCTGGCGCGTCGCGTATGCAGAAACTCAGCATGGAGTTCTCATGACCGACCATGATCCGCACGCTGCACATCATCATCCGGAGCCGGAAGGACGCCCGCCGCCCACGACCACGCCTCGATGATGGCGGACCCCGGCATGGCCGCCTCGATGGAGCGAGACATGCGGCGCCGGTTCTGGGTCGCCCTGGCGTTTACCCTCCCTGTCATACTGCTTGCCGGCCACATCCCGGGGTTGGGGATGCTGGTGTCGATGCCGCTCGCGAGCTGGCTGCAATTGGGATTGTCTATCCCGGTGGTCTGGTGGGCCGGCTGGATCTTCATCGGCGGAAGCTATCACGCGCTCCGGAGCCTCAGGCTCGACATGTCTGTGTTGATTGCCACGGGAGTGCTCGCCGCCTGGCTGTCCAGCCTCTACCTCACCCTGATCAACTATCCGACGGCCTACTACGAGGCCGCCTGCATGCTGGTCACCTTCGTGCTGTTCGGACACTGGATGGAGGTGAAGTCCCGCCGAGGCACTTCCGACGCGCTGCGCGCCCTGTTCGACCTGGTGCCCCCGATGGCACGGGTGCTCCGGGACGGCAAGGAGATGGACGTGCCGACGAGCGAGGTCGTGGTGGGCGACCTCCTCCGCCTCCGGCCGGGCGACAAGATCCCGGTGGACGGCGAACTCACGGAGGGGAGCACCGATGTCGATGAGGCGCTCGTCACCGGCGAGAGTCGGCCGGTCAAGCGCGGTCCAGGGGATCCCATGGTTGGTGGCTCCATCAACGTGAGCGGTGCCGTGACGATGCGGGCGACCCGGGTCGGCGCGGACACCGTTCTGGCCCGGATCGCGGCGCTGGTGGCCACGGCGCAGAACTCGAAAGCGCCGCGCCAGCGGTTGGCCGACCGGGCTGCGGCGGTGCTCGTCGTCGTCGCGGTCGGCGCCGGCATCCTCACCTTTCTGGGATGGACCGTACTGGCCGACGCCCCGTTCCTCACGGCGCTGACGTTCTCGATTTCCGCCGTGGTCATCGCCTGTCCCGACGCGCTGGGCCTGGCCACCCCCACCGCGGTGGCGGTCGGCACGGGTCTCGGCGCCCGTCACAACATCCTGATCAAGGACGCCGCGACCCTCGAAGGGCTGAGCCGCATCCAGACCGTCGTCCTGGACAAGACCGGCACCATCACCGAGGGGAGGCCGAGCGTGACGGACCTCCGTACCTCGCCGGGTGGCGATCCGGACGTCGTGCTCGCTCGCGCGGCCGCACTCGCGGGGCAGTCCACGCACCCATTGTCGCAGGCAGTCACCGCGGCGGCGGTTAGCAGGCGGCTCCCGATCTCCGGGCCGGTCACCGGTGTGACCGACCACCCCGGCAAGGGGGTTGAGGGTCTCGTCGCGGGTGGGAACACCCTGCTTGGCAGCGCAGCGCTGCTGCAGGGCGCGGGCGTTGAGCTTGGCGACCTCGCGACTACCGCCGCGGAGCTGGCCGGACGGGGTCAGTCCGTGACCTTCATTGCAGGGGACGGTCGGGTGCTCGGCGTCATCGGCATCACCGACGCGATCAGGCCGACGTCGGCTGGCGCGATCCGCGAGCTCAAGGCCATGGGCATCCAGCCCGTGCTCCTGAGTGGCGACCGTCGTGAGACAGTGGAACAGGTCGCCCACGCCGTCGGCATCGATCGGATCCTGGCCGAGGTGCGGCCGGAACAGAAGGCGGAGCGGGTGGCGGCGTTGCAGCGGGAGGGGCAGTTCGTAGCGATGGTGGGAGACGGTATCAACGACGCGCCCGCGCTGGCACAGGCCGACATCGGGATTGCCATCGGGGCCGGCACGGACGTGGCCATCGAGGCGGCGCAGGTGGTACTGATGCGCTCCGACCCGGCCGACATTGCCCGGGCCATCCGGCTGAGCAAGGCCACCGTGCGGAAGATGAAGCAGAACCTCGCGTGGGCCAGCGTCTACAACGTGCTGGCAATCCCCGTGGCGGCCGGGGCGTTCTATTCGTCGCTGGGCTGGTCACTTCGACCGGAGGTGTCGGCGCTGTTGATGTCGGCGTCGTCGATTATCGTGGCGGTGAACGCCGTGTCGCTGCGGCGGGCGCGGATCTAGCGGGTGCAGGGCAGCGGCCCCGGCGCGTGGTCGCAGTACCGACAACGCCGGAGCCACCGGAGGTGCGTCAATGGGTTGTAAACGTGAAGATCATGCCGTAGTTGCCGTTGGTGCCCATCCAGCCCGACCCCATCGTGCCCATCGGCTGGCCCGCGTGCATTCCGCCCATCATGCCCGGCTGCAGCCACATGCCGCCCATCTGATTCACCATGTCGCCCATGCCGATCGGCATGTCGTCGGCATCCATCATCCCGCCGCCGACGTGCATCGTGTAGGTGGCTCCGTGTGCGAAGGCGGCGTGGGTGCAGGTGACGGTGGTGCGGTCGGCCGACCAGGTACAGGTCATCGGCATGGTGGCGGCCGCGGCCGTGCCCATGTGGAGGTCCATCAGCGCCTCCATGCCGCTCCCCATGGCGCCGCTGAACGTGAGCACGATGGGGGCAGTCGATGGCGACGTTTGTCGCGCCGCCGGCAGGGGACACCGACGTCAATGTGGTCGCGGGATTGGCCGGTCCGTTCCCGCTGTCGCTGCAGGCGATGCCGGAGACGAGGGCGGTACAAGCCACCAGCGCGGTAATCGACTTGCTACTGAACATCTCTAGTTCCTCTTGGGAAGGACGTGCGGACTCAAGTTGGGCATCCTTGGTGCCCGAATAGTGCATGGCCGGGCCGGCGGGTGGATGAGAATGCGGTGAAGGTTTCTTTATGGAGTCAACTCTCTGTCGTCCGAGGCAGGACGCCTCTGCCGCTGATGGGCGGGCGTACCGCGGGTGTCCATTGGGTGTCCATTCGGTACGCTTTCTGGCCGTTTCGGAAGGGCCACGTCCCGGCAGACAGGCGGGGTTTCCCTAGGAAAGTCCGACATTCTGCCGGACTTCGTGGCCTTTCATTGGTGCCTGATAAGCGTGAGGTCGGAGGTTCAACTCCTCCCAGGCCCACTGAGATGCACCTGCTGACTCCGCCCGAGCCGAAAGGTTCGGGCGGAGTTCTTGCTTCAACAACCGCTTGAATCCTGCTACCTTGTCTACCAGCAATGCCCCGGCGTTTTCCTGGTGAACCACCTCCCCATGAGTCGCTGTGACGTCTGTGCCCGTTGGAGCCAAGTGACTGAACCAACCGTCGCCGCCGCGCCGTCGGATCCTGCGCCCGGATCCGCTCCGCTGGGCGACCGACGTCTGCTCCTGGTATCGGGGCTGGCCATTGTCATCGCCCTCGGCGCCGGAGTACTGGCCGAGGCGCTCATGGCGCTCATCGGACTCGTCACCAATCTGAGCTTCTACGGGCGGTGGTCACTCGCCTTCACGTCACCCGCCGGTAACACCCTCGGTGCCTGGGTGCTCGTGGTGCCGGTGCTTGGTGGGCTGATCGTGGGCGTCATGGCGCGCTGGGGTTCGCCCGCCATCCGGGGCCACGGTATCCCCGAGGTTATGGAGCGGGTGCTGGTGGGCGAGAGCCGGATTCCCCCCCGTGTCACCCTGTTGAAACCCGTCGGGAGCGCCATCTCGATCGGCACCGGTGGTCCCTTCGGCGCGGAAGGACCGATCATCGCCTCCGGCGGCGCGCTTGGTTCTCTTGTTGGGCAGGCCCTGCGCGTCACCGCCGACGAGCGGAAGACGCTGCTCGCGGCGGGCGCGGCAGCCGGCATGTCGGCGGTGTTCGGCTCGCCGGTGTCGGCGACCCTCCTCGCGGTCGAGCTGCTCCTCTTCGAGTACCGTCCGCGATCGCTGGCCCCGGTGGCCTTGGCATCGGCCGCCGCCGCGGGATTCCGCATTGCCGTGCATGGCCCGGCTGCGGTCTTTCCGATGGAATTCATTGCCACGCCATCGGGGATGGCCCTGGCCGCTTACACCGTCATCGGCGTGCTGATCGGCTGGCTGGGCGTCGTGATTACCAAGGGGCTGTACCGCATCGAGGATGCCTTCGAGCGGCTCCCGATTCATTGGATGTGGTGGCCTGCCATCGGCGGCATCGTGGTCGGATTGATGGGATATCTCTCACCACGGACTCTCGGCGTCGGCTACGACAATATCCAGCAGTTGCTCGACGGCAGCCTGGCGGGGCAGGCACTGCTCCTGCTGGTCGTTGCCAAGCTCATCTCCTGGTCGATTGCACTTGGCAGCGGGACTGCCGGCGGAACGCTCGCGCCGCTCTTTACCATCGGCGGGGGCGCCGGGGTGTTGGTGGGTGCCGGCGCAGCCGCGGTACTCCCCATGCTGGGGATCGATCCCCGGGTGGCTGGGCTTGTGGGGATGGCGGCGGCGTTCACCGGTGCCTCCCGAGCGCTGCTCGCATCGGTGGTGTTCGCCTTCGAGGCGACGCACCAGCCGATGGGGCTCCTTCCCCTGCTGGCAGGGTGCACCGGAGCCTACCTGATTTCACTCCGGACGATGCGCTACACCATCATGACGGAGCGACTCGCGCGCCGTGGTACGCCGGTCATCACCGAGTACTCCGCGGACTTCCTGGAACGTCTCCTGGTGCGGGACCACGCGACGCGGGCGGTGGTGACTCTGTCCGCCGATGTAACCGTCGCCGAGACCCGGGCCTGGCTGTCGGGGGAAACGGCGTCAACCCACCAGGGGTTTCCAGTCGTTGATGATGGGGGCCGGCTGGTGGGCCTCCTGACCCGACGGGATATCCAGAACCCCGAGGTGGGAGGGGATGCACTCCTACGGAGCCTGATCCACCGGGCGCCCATCGTCGTCGAGGGGCACCAATCCCTCCGGGACGCCGCGGATCGGATGGTGCAGGCCAAGGTGGGTCGCCTGCCGGTCGTGGCGGAGGATGGATCGGGGAAGGTGGTCGGCATCATTTCCCGGAGCGACTTGCTGACGGCGCATGAGCGTCGGCTGGACGAGACGGGGCGGGTGGCGGATGCGACGCTCTGGGGGTAGACGGCTGTGCTGCGGTTTCCAGGGCGGCCTCCAGGGCGCCCTCGTGGCAGAGGCCCCGGAGTCGGGCATCCGCATAGGCATCCGCAGCCTCAGGTGACAGCCCTCCAGGGATCCCTTCCGGAGGATCCCCGCCTGGCAGCGGGATTTCCTGTGAACGCGCCCCCGATTCGAAGCGCCCCATGAGCAGCTTCCAGCCGATCCAGGCCAGCAACCCGCCGCCCAGGACCAGCAGGTACCCGCCCAGCCGCTGCTGGTCACCCAGCCCATAGTTGTTGCACAGACGGATGGGCGACACCCGATAGAGCCAGCCCAGCCGGAAGCAGGTCGCCACCACCTCCGCCAGAAAGATTCCCTTCAGGACAAACCCCATTCGGGGCCAGCTGAGCGCGAACGGCAGTCCGATCAGGAACGGGACGGTCAGGTACTTGGCGACGGTCATCAGCGGCTGCACCGTGGAGGCGTCGAGTGACCTGGGCAGCATCCAGAACGCCGCCACGAGGGAGGCCAGGACCAGCCCGGTGACGCCGCCCTGGTTCCATGCATGAATGCGGGTGCGAATCGCCGGGGCAAGCACTGGCGTGAACAATGCGCCCGCCGCGGCCAGGAGCGGCAGTTGTCCCAGCATCTCCGCTGTCATGCTCGATTCGAGTGCGTGGCGCACCGGGGGCACCAACGCCATCACGGCGAGCAGGCTGGCGGCGCACATCGGTCGGGACCAGCGCTCGCCTGTCATGACCCCAGCCGGGCCAGCACCGCCTCTTTCACCTGCTCGACCTGCCCAGTATCAAAGATGTCCACCAGGTCACCGGCGGGATTCACGAGGAGAATCGCCGCGTTGTGGGTAAAGCCGCCCATGCTGTCTGGAATCACGGTGAGCCCGAACGCGCGCTTGAGCCGTGCGAGGCCTTCCGCGGTGACCGGTCGCGCCGCCTGCCACGCCGGATCCCGGCTGCGAAACCGCGCGAGGTAGGCCACCAGGTCAGCTGGTGTGTCGTGGGTGGGGTCGAAGCTGATGCTGAGGAGTTGCACCTTCCCCTCGGCAATCGGGGTGGCCAGCTGCCGCTCCAGTTGCGCGAAGTCGCTGCCGAGCGTCAGGCAGAGGGTCAGGCAGCGTGTGTAGATGAAGTCCACCAGGACCCACTTGCCCTGGAGGTCTGCCAGGGTGAACGGCGCCCCGGCTTGATTCTCGAGTGCCACCGGTGGCACCGGCACCGGGTGGCGGCGCACCGCGACTCGGCGGGCCGTCTCGGTGGTGAACGCGTGGAAGCCGTCGGTGGCCACGGCCAAGGCAACCCCTCCCGCCAGCAGCAGGCCGGCGGTGAGGAGCACGGTGCGAAGCGCCGCGACGGGAGGGGTAGGGCGGCCAGTTGCCATGGTGGAGGATGCGGGAGGCCGTCACCCGCTCGATTCGGACTGGGCGAGAGGCGGGCCGTGCAGCAGTCCGCGGCAAATGCGCACCGTGAATAACGTCAGCGCCAGAATGACCAGTGCCGCACCGACCGAGGCGACCCGGTCGTAGCCCTGCCACTCGGCGAAGTGCACTGCCCAGCGCCGCGGCACACTTGCATGCCCGCCGGCCAGGAACATCAGCACGAAGCCGAGACCGCCGACCAGGTAGGTCCAGAAGCCCAGACGGTCACTCCCGCGCACGGGGCGGTCGGCGTCGGTGCCGATCAGGTGGTACATGAACGCGAAGAGCATGGGCAGGACGCCCAGGAGCAGGTAGAAATGGAAATGGCCCGGAACCCAGAGCGTGTTGTGCATGACCCGGTTGACACTGATGGTGGCGTCGATGATGGCCGGGACGATGCCGGCCGCCCAACCGAACATCGACAGGACCAGCAACATCGCTGGCATCCGCCAGCGCATCCGGGAGCGGTGGATATTGGCGAGGGCGCCGTATGCGGTCACCGTGAAGACCGGCAGGCCGCTGGCGTAGGAGACAACCTGACCCATGACGGCCATCCAGCGGGGAAGTGCGTAGTCCATCAGCAGGTGATGTGGGTAGACGGTCAGCACCATCAGGGTGCTCGCCGCCCAGGCCCACAGGAAGGGACGGGACATGCCCCACGGGCGTCCGGTGTAGCGGGGGAGGAGCTCGTAGACCCCGATCACCGCCATGTAGATGGTGATGTTGATGAAGACGTGACCGAAGAAGTAAATGAGGTTCTTGGCGAACAGGGCGTTCAGCACCACGTCGCTGGCGAAGGCGTTGATCAGGCTCATCACCAGCACGACGGCGCCGCCGAGGATGCCGAGCGAGTTGACGATGATCACCATGGTGCTGGCCACCACCGTCTTGGGATGGCTCTTGTCGAGCGTGCCTCCGAAGAGCCATTGCACGCCCAGGCTGCGGCCCAGGTTGCCATAGACTCCGATCACGGCGCGCATGGCGTCGAGGTAGAACAGCAGGAAGCCAACCCCAAGGATCAGGTACCCCGCCATGAACAGGGCGGCCGCGCCGATGCTCCAGATGCCCATCGACTTGACGGGCAACGGATAGAGGAAGGTCCAGGCGCCGGCGTAGTGCCCAAGGAAGGTGGCTGCGAGCAGCACGACGGCGCCGACCATGAAGAGGACGTAGTTGGTCAGGAAGATCGAGGTGTTCAGGGGCACGTACTTGCGGAGGAAAAACCACATCACGGCGCTGGCACCCAGGGCGGCAGTGCCGACCATGCCGGCGCCGTGCGCGGTCATCAACTGGTAGAACAGGGTAGGGGTGATGTTGATCCAGGTCCCCTGGGCGAGTCGCATCAGGAGCCCGAATGTCATCAGCACCAGGAAGAGGATGAGCGTGGTCACCAGGTAGAGGGCGAGGATACGGCGCTCGCGCGGCGCCAGCATTTCGGTGTCGGGATAGAGCGCGCTCATGGCTGTCCCTCCGTGCCGGCGACGACGTCGAATTCGGTGATCATCCCGTGGTGGGCCAGGCCGCAATACTCGAGGCACAGGATTCGGTACTTGCCGGGCTGGGCAAAGGTGTACACCAGGCGGTTGGTCACGCCGGGCATGGCCTGCGTCTGCGCCAGCAGGCGGTCGCTGGCGTCATAGATCCCGAAGCCGTGGTTGACGTCGGCACTGGTGACCTCGAACGCCACCGGGGTGCCGGCGTGGATCGGTCCGGGGTCCATTTGCCAGGCCCATTGGTGGCCGACCACCTGGATGACCTGCGGAGCCGTCGTCGGAGTGTGCTGCGGCGCAATGGGGAAGGGCCGCAGGCTTGCACCCGTCACGATGATGCCCAGCACGATCAACCCGCCGAAGACCCATCGCCTGAGCGCATAGGCCCTGGTCTGCACCACCGCCGGCTCCGCTTCTCGGCTCGACTGGCTGATGACGTAGAGGAACGCCAGGGCGACCCCGGCGATTCCGACCAGGGTGGTGAGCCAGATCTTGTCTTGAAAGGACATGGGGAACCCTTCCGTGGGTGGGTGCCTCGGCAGCGCCAGTTCTCGGTCATCCTACAAGTCGCCTCCATAGTTGTCAAGGTAAATGACTTGACAAATCGGACACCCACGTTCATTCTGCTTCCATGATCCGCATCCAACGCGCGTACGAGCCTCCCGTCAGCGACGGCTCGCGCGTCATCCTGGTTGACCGTCTCTGGCCTCGCGGCGTGCGCAAGAGCGCGCTCAAGCTGGATGCCTGGCTGAAGGACGTGGCGCCAAGCACCGAACTCCGCCAGTGGTTCGGACACGATCCCGAGAAATGGTCGGAGTTCCGGCGGCGCTATACCCGGGAACTGGAGAAGAACCCAATCGCCCTGGCGCCGCTGCTCGCGGCCGCCGCCGCCGGCGACGTGACACTGCTGTACTCCGCACACGACGCCGAGCACAACCAGGCGGTGATCCTGAAGGAATTCCTCGACGCGATGGTGTCTGATCGGGTGGGACACCGATGATCAGCGCCCCCGGCCTCGGTGAAAGCCAGCGGTCCATTCTTGACCTGCTCAAGCGTCGGGGTCTTGCCACCATTCCCGAATTGGCGGCCGACGTGGGGCTCAACATCGAGACGGTCCGCGGGCACCTCAAGGCGCTCGTCGCGTCCGGGCTGGCCCGGCGCGATGGGAGCCGGCGTGCCGGCCCCGGTCGCCCCGAGGTGCTCTACGGACTGACGCCGGACGCCGAGGGGCTCTTTCCTCGCCGAGAGGGAGAAACGCTCCGGGAACTCGCGGCGCACCTGGTCAAGTCGGGGCAGGCGGAGGTGCTCCGGGAATTCTTCGAGCGGCGCATCGGCGGGCGACGCGCTGACGCGCTGGCGCGGGTGCAACACCTCCGGGGACGGGCGCGGGTCGAGGAAGTGGCGCGCATCTTCTCGGAACTCGGGTTCATGGCCGTGGTCGAGGACGACGAGGGCGCGCCGCGGTTGCGCCTCTGCCACTGTCCGATTCGCGAGCTGGTCCACTCGACCCGCATTCCCTGCGTGGCGGAAATCGGCCTCGTCCGGGAGCTACTTGGCGACGACCTGACGCGGGTGAGCTACATCCCGTCCGGGGACAGTTCCTGCGCCTATCGGGTGGAGGCATAGATGCTGACCGAGGCCGTCGTGCGTGCGGCGCTAGCGAAGGTCCCCTATCCTGGGCTGAAGCGCGACATCGTGGCACTGGGACTGGTGCGTTCGATCTCGGTGCGCGATGACCGGGTGCATGTGTCGCTGCGGGTGTCGTCGCCGCGTGAAGACCTGCCGGATCTGTTGCGCGAGGCCGTCAGTGCACGACTGGCCTTGGCGGGTGCCATCCGCTCCGAAATCCAGATCCTTGCGCCCGAGGCGCCATCGACCGCCCGCGCCCACCCGTCGAGGGACCGGGTGCGCATGCCCGGTGTCAGGCACGTCATTGCGGTCGGTGCGGGGAAGGGCGGGGTCGGCAAGAGTACCGTCGCCGTCAACCTGGCGCTGGCGCTGCAGGACCTGGGGCTTCGTGTCGGCATGCTCGACGCCGACATCTACGGTCCCTCGGTGCCGGTGCTCATGGGCATCGAGGACGGTGCTCGCCACGTCCGGATGACGGAGCAGCACCAGATTCTCCCGCTCCAGGCGCTCGGAATGCCGGTGGTCTCCTTCGGTTTCTTCCTGGGCGCCAAGTCCCCCGCCGTCTGGCGCGGCCCGCTGGTCGGCAAGGCGGTCAAGCAATTCGCCCGGGGTGTCGTCTGGCCGGCGCTGGACATCCTCGTCGTCGATCTTCCGCCAGGCACCGGCGACGTACCACTCTCCCTGGCGGAGGCCATAGAGGTGGGCGGGGCGGTGGTGGTGACGACGCCGCAGCGACTGGCGGTGCTGGAGGCGGGCAAGGCCGTCGACATGTTTCGCAAGCTCGGGGTGCCGGTCCTCGGCGTGGTGGAGAATATGAGCGAGGCGGTGTGCGACTGCGGCCGGATTTCTCACCCCTTTGGCCAGGGTGGCGGCGCCGCGCTGAGCGAGCAGATGGGGACGCCGTTGCTGGGGCGAGTTCCATTTGAGGAGAGCACCGGGGTCGATGGCGATGCCGGTGCCCCCGCAACGTGGGCCCGGGCCGACGGCCCCACCGCGGCGTGCTTCCGGCACCTGGCGCGCGGGGTGCG
Organism: uncultured Gemmatimonadales bacterium; assembly: GCA_963810185.1. Classification (GTDB taxonomy): domain Bacteria; phylum Gemmatimonadota; class Gemmatimonadetes; order Gemmatimonadales; family GWC2-71-9; genus SPDF01. Next base: position 1,102,875 of record CAWEMJ010000008.1, on the reverse strand, counting down.
CGAGGCCCTCGGGATGCCACGCCTCGCGACCGCCGACTCGGCGAGCATGCCGTGACGAGCGGCCCTGCGGCGGGCTTGGCCGCGGCGAAGGCCCCGCCGTTCCGGCTTCCAGGCGAGCACTTCACAGCGGCCATGGTGTTCCTGGTGCTCGGGGCGGTCGGGCTGATCTGGATCGCGCCGGACCTGGCGGCCGGTGCGTACCCCCAGGCGGCGGTGGTCGGTGTCACCCACCTCTTCACGCTGGGGTGGATCACCATGTCCATCATGGGTGCCCTTTACCAGTTCCTGCCGGTGGCGCTCGGCGAACCGGTCCGCTCGATTCCGGCTGCGCACCTTACCTTTGCCCTGTACGCACCGGGAGTGGCGGTGTTCGTCACGGGCATGGCGTTGAGCCGGGACTCGCTGATGCTCGTCGGCGCGGCGCTGTTCGGGACCGGTATCCTGGTCTTCGCGATCAACCTCGGCGCCACCCTGTGGCGGGCCACCGCACGTGACGTCACCTGGTGGGCGCTGGCCGGCGCGGACCTCTTTCTGGTGGTCACGCTCGTGCTCGGCCTGGCCCTCGCGGGGAATCTCCAATGGGGATACCTCGGCGCCGCCCGCCCGATCGCGCTGGGCACCCATCTCCACATCGCCCTGTTCGGCTGGGTCCTACTCGTCGTGGTGGGTGTGGCCCACCGACTGCTCCCGATGTTTCTGCTCAGCCACGGCGCCGGCGAACGCTATGCCAAGGCGGCGGTGGGGTTGCTGGTGGCAGGGGCGGCGACGCTCGCCGTGGGGCATCACGGCCCGCCGCTGGTCAGCCGCTGGCTGCCCGCGCTCCTCTTCGGTGCCGGCCTCGTCGCCCTCCTCCTTCAGGCGCGAGCGTTCTACCGCCACCGGCACCGGCCCGCGCTCGATCCCGGCATGCGCTCCGCCGCGCTGGGGCTCGGTCTGCTTGCCTTGGCGCTCGGGCTTGCTGGTGTCGCGCTGTTCATCGATGCCTCGCCCCGCGTGTCAACGGCCTATGTGCTGGCGCTGGTGCTGGGCATCAGCCTTTTCGTCGCCGCGCTCTACTACAAGATCGTCCCTTTTCTGGTCTGGTACCATCGATTCGGGCCCCTGGCCGGCAAGCGGAGGATTTCACGGGTGAGCGACCTCTATTCGGCGCGCCTGGCCGGCACCAGCGGGGCCCTGCTCCTGCTCGGCGTCCTGGGGCTCCTGGCCGGGGTGATCGCCGCCCGGGCGGCGCTCGCCCGGGGGGGTGCCCTGCTCCTGACCGCCGGGGTGGCGATCGAAGCGGTTCAGATGCTCGCATTGGCACGGAGGACACCATGACCGAAACACCCCTGCCCGATGCGCCCGACACCGAAGTCGTCTGGGACGCGTTGCGCACGGTCATCGACCCAGAGATCGGGCTCGACATCGTGACGCTGGGGCTGGTGTACGATCTCGAAGTCGACGGGCCGGTGGTGCGGGTAACCTACACCCTCACGACCCCTGGCTGCCCGATGGAACACCTCATCACCGCCAACATCCTCGAAGCGCTCACGCTGGTACCGCAGGTTGCGCGCGTCGAGTCGCACCTGGTCTGGGATCCGCGCTGGCATGCGGGGATGATCAAGGAGGACGACAGATGAATCGCAGGCGGATGGACTCGATGAAGGCGACGGCGATGGCAACGGCGCCATCGGCCTCCCGCCCGGAGGCCCTCGAGATGATTGCCCCGGACAAACTCGTGGAGCTCGATGTGCGCGAGGACCTTCGCAACGGGCAGGAACCCTTCAGCCTCATCATGGCCGCGCGGCAACGTGTTCCCGAGGGCGGCGCCCTGGCAGTGCGCGCCATTTTCGAGCCGGTGCCTCTCTACCAGGTGATGGGCAAGCAGGGCTTCGAGCACTACACCGAACAGCTCGGCGAAGAGGACTGGCGGGTGTGGTTCTATCCGCCGAAGCAGGCGGCTGCACCGGCCTCTCCAGCAACCGGGAGGTCGACCGAGCCGGCGGAGGAGGCGGAGGCCGGGGTCATCGTGCTCGATGTGCGGCAGATGGAGCCGCCCGAGCCGATGGTCCTGACACTGGAGGCGCTGGAGGCGCTGCCTCCGGGCGGCACGCTGCTGCAGATCAACGCGCGGGTGCCCCGGTTCCTGCTTCCACTGCTCGACGAGCGGGGATTCTCCTATGAAGTTCGTGAACAGGCGCCGGACCTGGTGCGGGTGTTCATCCGCCATCGTGTGGCGGGCACGCCGGACCAGTCACATCAATCGCGAGGCACCGCAATGAGCACGACGCGCACCCTGGACGTCCGGGTCATTCCCCCCCGGGAAAAGCATCCCACGATCTTCAGCACCTTTTCCGCGCTCGCGCCAGGGGAGTCGTTTGTCCTGGTCAACGACCACGACCCGAAGCCCCTGCGCTACCAGTTCGATTATGAGCACGCCGGCGAGTTTGGATGGGAGTACCTCGAGGAGGGACCGTCGGTGTGGCGGGTGGAGATTTCCCGCACGGAGGGATGATGCGGCTCGGCCTCAGTTCCGAGGCGGCTCCCGACGCGTCCCTCGACGACCTGATTCGGTTCGCACAACGCCGAGGGCTTGACGCGCTGGAATTGCGCGAAGGTGATGCCCACGGGGTCGCACCGAATACCAGTGCACTTGGCGGAGCGATGGCGGCGCAGTTGGTCCGGACCGCCGGGCTCACCCTCACGGGATATCGGACCCATCAGCTCGAGGATGAAGGTCGCCTCGCACGACTGTCCGAGGCACTTGACGCCCCCGTGCTGCTGGCCGGCCCGGCGCCACTCGCCGTGCGGGTGGCACGGGCCGAGCGGATCAGTCGCGCCGGCGGCCAAGTGGCCATCCTCCTCCGCGGCGACTCGGCGGTGTGGGACGGAATCGTCTGTCACGCCGCGGGGTTGGCCCTTGCCTGGGAGGCCGATCCTCAGTTCGGTCCGGTTGGCGCCATGGCTGAGCCGTTCCTCGAGCGGTTTGGAAACGCTCTGGGCCACATTCGGTTGATTGGCGGGGGTCCCGAGGCCGCCGTGCAGGACGGTGCGGGGATCGGGGACCTGATGCGTCAACTCGCCCTGACCTCGTACACGGGGACGGTGATCCTGGCGCCTAGCGCGCCCCGCTACGGGGTGGCCTGGCAGCACTGGCTGGGACGCCGTGGGGGGTGGGGCTGCGGAAGCACCGGCACGGCGTCGTCGCCGGTCCCGCTCGAGGGACCTCTTTTCACAGGAGCACAGGAATGACCGACGTGGCTGAGCTGGATATCCGTCCCGTGGAACCGAAGGATCGGTTCGACCGGATCATGACGGCATACGGGGCGCTTGCCGAGGCAGAGACGCTGGAACTGACGGTGGATCACGATCCCAAGTGCATGTATTACGCGCTCAGGGCCACCCGCGGAGATGACGCCTTCGTGTTTGACTACCTGGAGAACGGGCCGGAGACTTGGCGGGTGCGGGTTCGGAAGACTGAAATGAAAGTGGGGGCCTGATGTCTTCGATCGAACGACCGCTTTCCGGTGATGTGGTGATCGTAGAACTGTCGGGAGGTGCCGAGGGGCCTCCGCCAGGCGGTCGACATGCACGAACGTTGATCAAGAATGGACTGATTCGCGCAACGCTGGTGACCGTGGCGGCCGGCGCGGAGATTCCGGAGCATCAGGCGGACGGTCCGATCACGGTCCAGCCGCTGCAGGGCCGACTCCAGTTCTCGGCCGCCGGTGAGACGCACGATATCGGTCCGGGTCAGTTGCTCTCGCTCGGGGCGGAGGTACGGCATACCGTCGCCTCAGCGTCTGGCGCTACCTTCCTCCTGACGGTGGCATCGGTGGCAGCGTCCGGCGACCCTCCCAAGCTTTCATGAGCGGTATTGAGGCCTGGCTCGACGGACCGGTGGAGGGGATTCCCCCGCTGCTCATGCCGGTGGCGCACGCGCTGATCCAGACGTGCCGGGATCTGGAGTGTGCCGCGGCCGACCTGACCGCGGACGAACTCTGGGCACGGCCTGGCGGGGCGGCCGCCGTGGGCTTTCACCTGCGTCACATCGCCGGCAGCACGGACCGGCTCGTCACGTACGCCCGCGGTGTTCCACTGACCCCGGACCAAGTACGGGCCATCAAGCTGGAGGGGACCGCGGGAGAGCCGCCGGAGTCGGCGAAGGAATTGCTTGCCTTGGTTACCAGGGCGGTGGACGCGGCGCTGGCCGTCCTGCGCGAAACGCCAGCTGAGCAGCTGCTCGAGTTCCGTGGGGTCGGGAAGGCGCAGCGGCCGAGCGATGTGAACGGCCTGCTGTCGCATGCCGCCGAGCACGCCCAGCGGCATGCCGGACAGGTCATCACCACGGTCAAGATTTTTCGGGGACCGAGCCGGTGATCCTGGACGGATCGACGCTTGCCCGGTCCCGCGCGCCCGCGCTCGCCGTGCGTGGCCACCGGGTGGCCGAGCTCCTGGGTCGACGGCCGCGGCTGGTGCTCGTCGCCTTTGCGGACAGGCACGGCCAGGCGCGCTTTGTCGCGCGCAAACTCCGAGCGTGCGCTGCTGCCGGGGTGGATGTCCTGCCGTTGGTGCTCCCAGCGGGAACGCCGTCGCCAGAGGCGGAGCATGCGCTGCGGGTGCTTCTCGGCCGCGAGGTGCTGGATGCGGTCTTTCTGGAATTCCCGTTTCCGGGCGGAATCGACGGCAATGCACTGACGGACCTGGTCCCGGCGGCGGTCGACGTGGATATCATGACGGCGGGGCGCATTACAGAATACTTTGCGGATCCTGACGGACTTCCTCCCCTGACCGTTTCCGCCGGGCTGGAGCTGCTCAACGGGCATGGCGTGGACATTCGAGGGCGAGTCGGCGTGGTGGTGGGTCCCGACGTCCCCTTCACGAGGATGTTCAGCGAGGCGTTCGATCGTCGAGGCGCCAAGATGCAACCCATCTTGCCGGCGGACGACTCCGACGTCCCGCGAGGGGTGAAACACGCAGCGCTCGTGGTGGCGGCCGCATCGGTTCCTGGTGTCTTGCCGTCGACGGCGCTCGCCCCCGGCTCCATCTGCATCGATGTCGGCTACTTCAATCCCGGAGGGCGGGGCGACGTGGATACCGCCGGCGGGGTCGCGCACCTGGCCGCGTTCGCCCCCGTGCCGGGCGGTATTGGGCCGATGACGGTATCGGTCCTGGTCGAGCGGGTGATCGCTTTCGCGGAGCAGACCGCCAATGTCTAGCTGCTCGAGCGAGCCGCGCAGCGTTGACAACGGCCAGAAGCATCCGGTCTCCGGCTGGCTCGGCGTATGCGGGCCTTCGGACGGCCGTGTTGGTGTGGTCGCGGTTCCTTTGCGATTGCAGCCCGACAACACGCCGGACCCGTTCAGGAGAATCCCGGCAGATCACCAGGCCATTCAACGAGTTACACGGTATTGCGTCGGGATTCCTTACCGCTGTCCGCGTCCCTGATAAGCGTGAGGTCGGAGGTTCAACTCCTCCCAGGCCCACTGATCCGGAACGACCGACCCCGTCCGAGCCGAGATGGCTTGGGCGGGGTTTGTGCGTCGGCGATCGGCAGCAAGCAATCCGGTCAGTCTCCTGCACTCAACACGCGCTGGCCGGCGCACTGAGACTCGGCCGAACATAGACGGAGAACCGCTGCCGCAGGACGAACAGGCCCGGTCGAGACCAGGTGACCACCCACTCGCGGTTGATCGCCTCCGACCATACCTGCTCAGGCACGCTGTCGCCCACCGCGACACCGAGGCACAGCGTGGTCCCACCGGGGCTCCACGCATGATCCGGCGACGGGTCGGTCACCGAGACGCAATCGTCCGCGGATTGGCACGACGCGGTTGCGACCGGGCTGGCCGTGATCTGGTCCGCGGGCTGGAGTCCATCCACGCCGACGAAAGTCAGGCTGATCCCCCTGGTGTCAGTCGTATGTCCGATCCAGCCTTCGATGATGGGGCTTCCCGCTGGCGCGCAATTGTCGCTGGGGAGGGCGCCGCACTCACCCTGCAGCCCATTCACTTCCAGCTGCGGGATGGTGGTCGAGCCAACCGGGACTACGGAGAAATCTGCGCTTGCTGAGATCCCTCCTCCCTCACCATAGAAGACCCGGGCGGAGCCTGGAGTGCGTGCCTGGGCCCACCCGTGCCGGCGAGACGGCGAGCACAAGAGTGTCCGACGACGTGAATGTGCCGGCGAGGTTTACGTACGGATTTCCCTGGGGGTCCAGGGCCTGGAGCTGAAATTCGCTTCCTTCGGGGAGGGCGTTTCCGACGGTGACGACCGGGCGGATGGTGCCGATGTAGCAACAACCTCCCCCGCCACCCCCTCCGCCGCCGTCACCCAAATTCCAGTCATCGATCCCACTCAAGTCGAGTCCAGAAATGTCGCAGCCCGCGGCGGCCAGCAGTAGAGCCATCAGGAGCATCCGGCGCATACAACCTCCCTCGTGGGGGTTCAGTGACGCCGGGATGATCGTCTGGGCCAGTCAAGTGGGGGTCAAGCGCCCCGGCCCGTCCCCCCAAACGAGAACCACCGGCGCAGGTTCCTCTGCCACCGCACCGGATGGCTCCGCACGAACGCCGAGAGGAGGGTGGGGGCAAACCGCTTCAGGTACACAGTGAAAAGTTCCGATCTCCCGATCAGGACCTCCTCCTTCTCCCGCGCCACCGCCCGGAGGATGCGCGCCGCGCACGCGTCCGGATCCATCCCGCGGGCGTACTCCGGCGTCGTCTTCCCGTACCGGACCCCACTGCCAGTCAGCGCATGCTCCAGGATCGGCGTGCGGATGATGCCCGGGACCACCATCGTGACCCGGAGACCCTGGTCGTGAACCTCGGCGCGCAGGGACTCGAACGCCCCGTGCAACGCGTGCTTCGAGGCGGCATATGCGGAGAGCTGCGGCACCCCGTACTTTCCCGAGAGGCTGCTGACGACCACGAAATGACCGGACCCGCGGGCAAGCATCGAGGGAAGGAGGGCCTTGGTGAGCGCGAGCGAACCGAAGTAGTTCGTGGCCATGACCCGCTGATCGAGGTCCATCGGCGTGTCCGCCATCCGCCCCCGGAGTGCGATCCCGGCGTTGTGCACCATGTAGTCGACGTGGCCCCAGCGGGCCAGCACCGCTTCCACCTGCCGAGGAATCGCGTCCAGGAGGCCCAGGTCGAAGGGCAGGAGCTGGACCTCCCCAGGGGTCCGGCATCCCTGCCGGACCCCCTCGAGCGCGGCCTGATCCCGACCCGACAGGATCAGCAGCGAGCCTGACTGGTCGAAGGCCCGTGCCAACGCCCGCCCGATGCCGGAGGAGGCCCCGGTGATCCAGACCACCCTGTGGGCGAAGCGCTCGAGGCCCATGTGACTGTCTCCTGTGGGTGTGGCGGCGCGTCAGCCGTCCGACGGCAGTATACGCCCCGGCGGCGGAACCGCCAGAAATGCCCCCCCCTCACGCAAACCCGATTTCCGTGCTACCATATTCGCCTCCCCTTTCCCTGAGGATGCCATGACGCTTCGATCCACCGCCGCTGCGGCCCTGTTCGTGACCCTCGCACTCACGGTGCCCTCGACCGCCAGCGCCCAGATTCCGGACAGCGTGATCCCGCTGCAAACGGTCATCAGCGAGACGAACCGATTCCGCGCGGAATACGCCGATCACTTCAACAAGAAGGATGTGGCCGGGCTGATGACGCTGTACGCGGCGGACGCCATCTTCACGGCCGAAGACGGCACCCGGTACACCGGCAAGGAGGCGATCTCGGCCTACTTCACCAAGATGGTCCCCACCATGCCGCACATCGTCGTCACGTCCGAGAGCCTGTTGTCGTACGGCGGGACCGCCATCGACATGGGCACCATCACCATGCATCCACCGGCCGGCGGCGAGATGAAGAGCCGCTACCTCGCCGTGCTTCGCCGTGAGTTGGGCGGTGGGGGGAACTGGGATCTGATCCGCGTGTCCCGGACGCCGGTCACGAAGTAGCGCCCGGATTCATAGCGACAAACGAAAGGCCCGCCCTCCTCTCGGAGGGCGGGCCTTTCTGTCGTCAGAACCTGCGTTACTGCCTGACCCAGGTCGGCCGGAAGTCGCGCGTCACCTGGCTCACCATGTCGTCCACCATGTTCGCGTAGACGGCGTTCGGGTCCGTGGCGGAAATGCTCGGCAGCCGGCCGCCGTTCATCGTGAGCTGCCCCACGCTCTGGCTCGCCGCGCCGCTCGAGCGCCACAGCGTCCCCCCGGAACTGGTCGAGAGCAGCCGCACGTTGAGTTCGGCGGACACCGTGGCGCCGACGTTCACGTTGCCGCCGGCTCCGACGCTCCCGTGCGGCTTGGTGTTCGAGACGGCCAGCTGTCCGAAAAACACCACTGGGATCTTCCTGGCGCGTCCAAGTTCCTGCGCCGCCGCCGGCGCATCACCCTCCGCAAGGAGGCGCGCGACCGCGGAGTCCGCGGGGCCCAGCTCCATCAATTCGAATCCGCTCTGGCTGGCCAGGAGCTCGTCGGCAAAGCGCTGGGTGGCGAGCGGTCCGAGCGAGCTCTTCGACTGGTCGGCCGAGAACGTCACCAGCGCGACCCGGTCGTAGCTGGTCAGGTCGATACGAGGCGGGACTTGGGCCATTTGCGAGGCGCAGGCGCTGAACGCCACCGCCGCCACCGCCGTGATTGTGGCCGAGCGTAACCTGTTAAACGTCAAGTGTTTGAGCGATCGCATCATGCCCTTCCTTCCACTGGTTGCCTCACCGAAATGGCAAGAAGCAGACCGGGACGAAGGCGAGGGGCAGGCTCAGCCGCGGCTCCCGAACACCCATGCGACCAGAGCGGCGATGGTATAGAAAAACCAATGGGCGGTGTAGCTGTAGATGAAGCCGGAATCGACACGGAGGATCAGGATGGGGAACACCGCGGCGAGCGTCACGGAGGCGATGCCGTAGGACAGGCCCACGGTCTTCCCGACAATGCGAAGCATCGGCAGGTGCAGCGCGCCGAAGATGCACAGGAAGGCGAGGACGACACCGGTGAGCGATAGCCCCGTGGCGGCCAGGAGCAGCGTGAGAGCCACGATGACGAGTTGCTGGAACAGGACTTCAAACGTCTTCGGCACCAGGTAGCGATAGTCCATGCGGAGGTAGAACTCCTCCGGGTGCCGTGCGATGAGCCCGACCGGTCGACGAAAGCGCTTGGGAACAGCCGCATACACCAGAATGGTCAGTAGACCGGCCAGGAGGAGCACGATGAGCGGCGCCGCCGCGACCCGGCTCGCCAGGGGTTCCAGCCGCCGCCAGTGCAGGACGACCACCGGGACCGAGAACGACAGGAAAGTGAGGGAGGTGATGAACGGGTGGTCGACATAGGTGATGCCATGCCTGAGCAGCCCGAACGACACTCCCCAGCACGCGAGCCAGATCAGGGCCAGTACGCCGACAGCCATCAGGAACGAGGCATAGGTCACGGTACCCTTCCGTTGCTTCGTCAGGCTCACCGCACCAGCTGCACGACCTCCTGGAGGATCTGCTTGACGGAGTACTGGTAGAGGAGCAGGGGCGCGAAGGGCGCCACCGTCGGCAGCAGGATGGCGGCGACTTCCCGCAGCGAGACGGCCGTCGGCCGCATCGACTTGACCAGTCCATACGTGCTCGCGTAGTCGATCATCGCGCTGGAGTGCGGACTGTTCAGCAGGTCGGCGCCGTTCGGCGGCGGCGGCGCGGTCCAGTGGCGATCGAACTCGCGCGTCATCTTGAACCCCGTCAGGCCGTAGCCGGCGAGCGCCGCGTACCGCGCCTTGATCAGGCTCCCCACAAAGAAGAACTGCGGCGCCAGCAGGAGCAGGCACTCGCACACGATGAACGCGACGACCGGGCCGCGGATGTCGGCCAGGGTCTGCCCTCCATACTGGATTCGGTTGGAGACCGTCGAGGCCGCGAGTGCGCTGAAGCCGAAGAAGACGGTGCGGAACGCACGTGGGGACCACGCGAGGAACCCGAGCCCGCCGGCGCCATCCGGGTGGGCGGCCACCCACGCGAGGTCGAGTTTCGAGACCCGCCAGACCAGACCCCACCAAGCGAAGAGACGCCAGAGCCAGCGCAGCATCAGGAACTGGACGAATGGCAGCGAGACCCACGCGTACCAGCGGCCCGCCGCGGAGATGTGCGGCTGCCCGTCGACGACCGTGCCGAACCAGGCTGCTTCGCTGGCGAGGTGCGGCAACCCTCCCAGGAGAAGGTGCGGGAGCGACAGGGCCGTCAGTAGTAGCGCCGCTTCCACGGTGTCTGAGGTGGCCCAGCGCTGGGCACCGGAGACGGCCGCCTCGAACGCAGGCCGGTCGGCCTCCCGGACGAGATCGGACCGGCGAAACAACTCCACGACGGCGCCGAGCACGCGGTCGGCCATCGGCTCGGCAAAGACCATGATCGGAATGACCACGAAGAACCGGGCCCAGGCGCCGAGATCGGAGAAGAACGGGTGGGGCACGCCGCTGAGGAGGGTCCCGTCTGTCGCCGAGAAGATGACGAGCGGCAGCCAGCCGATGAGGAGCAGCAGTACGACGAGTCGGAGCCGTCCACGCGCGCCGGCGACCAGGCCGGACTTGCTCAGTACATCGTGGAAGCGGCCGCCCTGGCACAATGAGAACGCCGGAACAGGAATCACCACGATACCCTCACGGATGGGGTTTGGCCCGGGCGATGAAACCTAGCATGGAATACGGGGGGCCCCATGGCCGGGAGACGCCGATGCCGCATGCCGGTCACTTCAGCATCACCTTTTCGAGGCCACCACGCAGCGCGTACCACAGAAAATCGACGACCGTCTCCCCGGCGAAGACGTGGTCGACGGTCCCCGTCCGCGGCGGTTCGGATTCCTTGCCGGGATTATCATGGCGGATAAGGAATTCCTTCGCGGCGAAGTTCACGACGCTGAACTCGGCGCGCTTCAGCAACGACCCACTCGGGTCGGTCAGCTTGAGCTTCAGCCCGTGATAGACCGGCACGACCGTGCCGGTCGCCACCCCGTTCTTCGACTCGATCGCAAAGGTGACCTCCTCGAACTGTCCGCCCTCGAGCTTCACCGGGAGCGCCCGTTCGACCATCATGTTGATCGCGGTCGCCGGCATCGGTCCCACGCGGCCATGGTATGACACGTCGTATTCGGCTGCGGTGAGCGGGGCCTCGGCGGAGATTTCGAGCGCCGCGGCGCCGAACAGCGTCGCTTGGACCGCGACCCGGAGCGGGGGACTGACCCCGGGGAGGCCGCGACTGGTGAACCCCGTGATCGTCGCGGTGACGTCCGTGAACGGCACCACGCCCGGCGCCGGCTTGCCGACGTCGCGTTCACGGTACACCACCTGCCCGCCGCGGACGAGGAGGGAGTCCACGCCGAACGGCAGTCTGATGCTCTGCACATCCTGCTGCACCGACGAGTGGCGCTTCGCGATGGAGTCGGCGGGGAGGTTCTTGTCGGAATAGACGCCGAGATCCAGCCCGAACACCTCCGCCGCCCGGAGCCACACCCCCTTGTCGGCAAGCAGTCGACCCGGGTCCAATCCAGCGACGCGCACGCTGTCGGCGTTCACGTTGAACCGGCTTCGGCGATGGTCCTGCCGGGAGACCCAGAGGGAGTCCGATACCGTCGGACCGATCCGAAGGCCGCTGATCCGGATGGTGGAGTCCGCCATGCTGGCAGAGAGGGCGCCGATGGCGAAGACATGCATCGGGTCGTCATCCAGGGAGATTTCGGTGGCCGACAGCGTGGCCGTCCGGCTCACGTGGGCCAGTTGCTCCTCGCGCGGCGCCCCTGGGTCGAATGTGATTCCCGCCGCCGAGAGGCTCGCCCGCTTGACGGTTGAAATCCGGGTGGGCTGTCCCGGCCGCTGCTGGACGACGCGAAGGCGCGCATTCGGCACGTCGAGCTCGCCGATGACGAATGGCATGCCTCCCTTGGACGGTGTGTCGCGCTTCGGCGGGGCAGCGGAAGGCTCTGCCGCGGTTCGACGCACCTCCACGTCGAGCCCGTCGAGCAGCGCCTGGCGGAGGTGCACCGCCCGGCCTCGGGCAAGGGACTCGAAGTCGACTCCGGTCAAACGCAGGATGCCGGCCGTGATGGTCATCCCGTCTGCGGCAGGTGACTCGGTCCTCGGGGTGCCGGGCTCCGCCCCGCTGAGCGCCTGGATGCCCGTCAGCGTGAGGGTGGAATCGCCGATGCTGACGGCGGCACTGTCCACGCTGCCCGTCAGCTGGGCGTCCGCCACCCGGAGCCCGGACGCGCTGATCCGCATGTCCTGCGTCAGTAGCGGCCGGGTCACGCCCCGCTCCATCGCCAGGGCGCGCCCGACGACGGAGAAGCGGTCGAGCGAGACGACGAATGGTGCGCGGCCAGGCTGGCGCACGGAGTAGCTCCCCTCGCCGCGCATCAGGCGCAGTTCCCCGATCTCAATCGGGAAAGAGAACCCGGAGAAGGCTGCACCGTTCGGGGGCGCGGCCGAGGCCGCGGCGGCCGACGCGGAGATCGATGGGCTGGAGGCGACGGTGCCGTCGACGAGGACAGCAACAACGGCGTGGCCGAGGATTGCCTGCCCGACGCGGGCGCCGCGCCCGTCGGCCAATCCCACGAAATCCACGCTGGCTAGCCGAACGCTGTCCAACGCCGCACGGACGGTGGTTCGGCGCTGTGGCGTTGCATCGGTCGGGCCGAGACGGATGCTGTCAATGACCAGTGTCGAGTCGCCGAAATTCGCCGTGACCTGGCCGACCGCCAGCGAGCGTACCGACCCGCTCTGCCGCGTGACGCCGGACAGGGAGAAGGTCAACCGCTGACTCAACAGCGGCGCGGTCGGCCGCCCACCGGCCTCGCCGAACCCGATGGCGACGCCGTCGAGCGCCAGGGCGCGGACTCGGGTGAGGTGGTCGGGCTGTCCCGCGCGGCGCTCGGTGTAGGTGACGGTGCCGTCCATGTGCAGCCGGCCGATCCGCGTGGCGACGCCGAAATCGGCCAGGGTCGAATCGAGTGCGGGACGTGACGCGCGCGCCTGGCGTGCCGGCCGCGGCGCGGCGGGCAGCGTCATGTCTTCCATCAGCCTGACCTGCGCCCCGCCCACTGTCACTGCGCCCGCGCTGACCGCCCCGTGCGTGACCAGGCGATCGTAGTCGACGCCCCGCAGGACGACGCTGTCTATCGAGGCGCGCCCAAGGAGGCTTCGGAACCGCTGGTGCCTCGACCACGCACTGTCGCCGAGGGACGGCCCCATGGCGATCCGGCGGGCCACGAGCGTGGAATCGCCGGTGTTCAGGCGGAACTCGCCAACTGTCAGGGACTTGAGCGAGTCCCCAGTGCTGTAGCTCGCGCCATCGAGATTCAGCCGGGTGGACTTGGCGAGCGGTCGCCGTTCCCGGCCCGCCGGGGCGTCCTGATTGACCGCCACACTGTCGGATTCGAGGGAGACCTGCGGCAGGTCGATGATGGTGGCGGGGTGCCCCGGGCGGCGCCCGACATACCGTGCCGATCCGCCGTCGAGTCGAAGGCTGGTGACGTCGACGCTGTAGCCCATGGCGGCGGTGCCCGCCGCCTCGGAGACCGGCGACGTGCCCGGCCCCGCGGACGCGGGGCGCCGCGGCAGGGATGCATCGGTCTCGATGCTGGCATGGAGTCCGTCGATGACCGCCTGGTCGGCACTGATCGTGGACGCCAGGAAGAGTTGGCTCAGGTCAACGCCCGTGAAGCGGATGCTATCCAGCGCCAGCTTGATCCACGGTCGGCGAAACCGTTGACGCGCGAGCCACTCGCGCGCGGGGGCGCTGGGCTCCACCGCCAACCCGGCGACCGTGATGCTGCCCTGGATGAGGTCCGTGGACACATGGCGGACGGTGACCGTCTGGTCGCCGGAGCCGAGGGCGAGCCCCTCGACGGCAATCGACACCTGCTCGCTGAACAGGGGCCGGCGTTCCGCCACCGGTTCGTGCGGATCCATGACCACGCCGTGGAGGTGGACTGAAAACTTCTGCAGGCTCACCTGGTTCGGCGGGGCCTTCGTCTCAGGGTGGTCGACTTCGAGCCGGATGTCCGGGAATTCCACGTCCTCGATGGCGATGAGCGGGACGGCATCAGGGAGGCGGAATTCCCGTTGCAGCGTGAGGAACGTGAAGTGCCGGCGCTTGTCGGCGTCATCGCGCGGGCGCGCCGCTGCGGGGCCGAGGGTGGCACCTGCCTGCACGGTGGCACAACGCAGCAGCTGTCCGTGGAGGCCCTGCCTCCGGAACAGGCGCCAGCCACCCACGCCGCTGAGCTGGCAATCGCGGAGGCTGATTCGAAGGGCCGCCCGGTTGGGGAACGCCGCCCGGCGGGCGTCGTCGGTCGTCACGTAGGCCGAGTCGAACGCGATGGCGAACGGGGCAAACCGGAAGCGGATGGGGCTGATCTCGAGGACGTAGACGCTGTCGGATACCCGCAGGACCTCGGCCCGCGCCGCTGCGCTGAGCGCCTCGCCGGAGAGCGCCCGCCACTGGGTGAGGAACCAGGCGAGCCCGATGACCAGCACGGCGCCGAGTACCACGCCCCAACGCCGGCGCCCCGTCATGGTGTGCGTTCGCAGGAAGAGCAGACCGGTACTCGTGGAAGATCAGGCAGCAAGGCGCCCCGTGAGTCGTGCGAACTGCCGACAAGGAATCGGGTCAATGAATACCCAATTCACGGGGCATTGGCGAGGGCGCGGAACGCGTTTCCCCGGGGGTGTGATCGCCTGTTGCCGCGGTACGGGAAGGTCATTCCCCTGGCGGGCTTTCCTCCATCCGCTGCCGCACCAGGACGATGTGGTCCCGGAGCGTGTACAGCATGGGCGCATAGGCGGCCGGCAACTTGACCGCCTGGGCCCGCTTCTCGACGTGGTCGAGGCGTTCCCTCAGCCCCGGCGAGGCCGCACCGGTGCCCTGCGCGTCCAACTCGTGTTCGAGCGACCGCAGGTCGGTGTAGATGCCGAGTATCCGGCGCCGGATGCGCCAGCCGTAGAGCGATGGCGCCATGCGCACCAACGGCACCATGAGGCCGAAGAGGGGAACCAGCACGATCACCAGCCGCTCCACGATAGCAGCCAGCCAGAAGGGCATGTACTGCTGCAGGAAGGGCCGCCCGGACTTGTAGAACTGGCGGGCATATCGGCTCGTCGGTAGGTCCATGGCCTCGTCGGCGGGGAATTGGCCGGCCGCACTGAAGATGTCGGGCCGGGAATGGACCTCCTCGGCGGCGTAGAGCAGGGCGTGCTGGATGGCGGGGTGGAGTGTGTTCCTGATGATCAGGCTGGCCTTGTCGGCCAGCAACGGGACGTCCGCCGGAGGATTATTCGTCACCATGTCTCCCGCGCCCTCCGGGAGAACCACGCGGTCGAGGAACGGGTAGAGCGCGACGTAGGCGTCCACCCGCTTGAGGGCGAGGAGGGAGATGCCGGGCGACGTGAGGAGCTGCTGGACCGCCGGCGCGTCCCATCCGGTCAGCAGGATGGCCGCGTCGATCCGGCCTTCGATCAGTGCGGCCGCGACCTCCTCGGGGTTGAGTGCGCCGACTTCCGCACTGTCGATCCTGACGCCGGCGCGCGCAAGGAGTATCGTCGCCAGCGCGCGCGTTCCGCTCAGGGGCGGGCCGATGGAGATGCGGAGCCCGTCGAGTTCGCTGAGGATCCCCGCGGGGGTCTTTCCGTGTCCCCGGTAGAAGAACCAGAGCGGCTGGTAGAACACGGTGCCGAGCGAGACGAGCCCGGGAGACTCCTCAGCCGTGGTCAGGCCTCCCTGGAGGAAGCCGACATCCACCCCCGACGCCGAATCACGCAGCCGGTTGAGGTTGTCGACGTCACCCTCTGATGGGCGCAATTCGAGGGTAATCCCCTCCTTCGCCAGCTGCCGCTGGTACGCCTTGCCCAATTCATGATACGCGCTGCCTTCCGCCCCGGTCGTCATCACGATGGACTTGGGCGGCAGCGGGCTGATGCGGTTGAGCCCCCACCAGAGCAGGGCACCGAGGACCACCGCCACGGCGATCGCCCCGACGACGAAGGCGCGCCGCCGGTAGGGGTGGATGGGGCTGATGGGGAGGGACTCGAGGGACTTCCGGATCTTGCTCATGGCCGTCCTGCCGGGGTCTGGCGTGCGTCCACCGCGTGCCGATTTGCAGTCATGCTTCGAACAATGGATACACGGCTTCGAATCGATTGGCGAGGGGCGTTGTGCTTGGGGCGATGCCAGTGGCGGGAGGTGGTGGCGTCTGCCTTCGCTCCCTCGCATATTGCAGGGTGGATACGATGCTGGTGCGTGCGGCTATCTCATTGTGTCACTTGAGGTTCACGATGCGAATCTACCGTCTCAGTCTCGCCTCTTTGTGCTTCCTGGCCATCGCTGGATGTGAAGGGGGTAGCCCATCAGGGCCCGGCGTCAGCGGCCCGCCACCGACCTACGAGGACATCTCCGGCGATTACTCGGCCCTGGTCACGGCGTCGAGTCCGGGGCTCGTGCTGACTGGCACCATGTACCTGTTCGTAAACCAGAACGATTCGACTTTCCGGGGTTCCTACGCGGTGGTCGGCACCCTTGAGGAGGGCCTCGCCTCGGAGTCAGTCACCCTGCTTGGATCCGTGGTCAATGGCACACTGGCCTTGGGGAAAGACCCCACGTTGCAGCTTGAGCTCAACCCGACCGGCTGTGGCTTGACCTTCATCCTGAACGCCGGCAGCTATTCCAGCAGTGACCAGAGCATCACGCTCTCTCCTGCCACGATCCCGGTTCAGGCCCTGGATTGCTCCGAAATTCTCCGCACCGTCACCGATACACTGACCTTCACGCCTTAGCCATGCGCCGTTCCATGCGTTACGCCCCGTTGATCGGAGCCGTCCTCCTCCTCGGTGCCTGCGGCAACCGCCCGAGTCAGACGGCGGAGCCCGCGGCCAGCCACATCCTCAGTCCAGCCGACGGCGACACCGTTGCATCCGACGCCCTCATCCGCCTCGGCGTCACCGGTGCCCGCGCCGTGCCCGCCGACGGCATGCGCCGGGAGGGAGAGGGGCATCACCACGTCTTCGTGGACGCCGACCTTACGCCGGCCGACTCGGTCATCCCCAAGACCGACGGGATCTACCACATCGGCAGCGGCGCTGACACGTTGCGCGTGCAGGGCCTCACGCCCGGGACGCATCGGGTCATCACGCGGTTCGCCTACGGCGACCACGTGCCGATGACCAGCGTCGCCACGGACACCATCTGGGTCGTGGTCCGGTAGCTCCATCCCGCCCCTCCAATCCGCAGGCTAGATTTATCGCTTACCCCAGCCCGGATCCGCCATGTCCGCCCTGATCGAATGCGTGCCGAACTTCTCCGAAGGACGTGATCCGGAGGTGATTCGGCGCATCGCCGCCCGGCTCGAATCCGTGGACGGCGCCAAGCTCCTCCATGTGGACGCGGGCAAGGCCACCAACCGCACCGTCATGACCCTGGCCGGGGCGCCCGAGGCCGTGGTTGAGGCCGCCTTCCGCGGCATCGCGGAGGCCGCGGAGCTGATCGACATGCGGCGGCACAGCGGTGAGCACCCCCGGATGGGAGCCACCGATGTCTGCCCGCTGGTTCCGATTTCCGGCATCACAATGAAGGAGACGGCCGATTTGGCGCGCGTACTGGCAGAGCGGGTGGGCCGGGAACTCCGGATCCCCGTGTATGCCTATGAGGCGGCGCAGCCGGATCCCCTCCGCAAGAACCTGGCGGTCATCCGTGCCGGCGAGTACGAAGGGCTGGAGAAGAAGATGAAGGAACCGGCCTGGACGCCGGACTTTGGCCCCACGGCGTTCAACGCGAAGCACGGGGCGACCGTCATCGGCGCCCGCGACTTCCTCGTGGCGTTCAACGTGAACCTCAACACCACCTCGACCCGCCGCGCCAACGCCATCGCGTTCGATGTCCGTGAGGTCGGCCGCCCGAAGCGCGAGGGACATCCGCTGACCGGCAAGCTGATCAACGACGCGTCCGGTCAGCCGGTCATGGTGCCGGGCTCGCTCAAGGCCGTCAAGGCCATCGGCTGGTTCATCCAGGAATATGGCGTCGCACAGGTGTCGATGAACCTGGTGGACCTGAGCGTAACCCCGGTCCACGTGGCCTTCGACGAAGTGTGCCGCGCCGCCGAAGCGCGCGGCGTGCGGGTCACCGGGAGTGAGCTGGTCGGGCTGGTGCCGCTCGCCGCACTGCTCGACGCCGGCCGGCACTATCTCCGGAAGCAGCAGCGCTCGGTGGGCGTCTCCGAAGCAGAACTCCTCAAGATCGCGGTGAAGTCGCTCGGCCTCGACGAGCTCGGGCCGTTCGTCCCCGAAGACCGGGTCATCGAGTACCGGCTCCGGGACACCGGCCTGTCGCGGCTGGTGAACCTCTCAGTGCGGGAGTTTGCGGAGGAGACGGCCTCGGAATCGGTGGCTCCCGGTGGCGGTTCCGTGGCTGCCGCCGTCGGTGCCCTCGGCGCCTCGCTTGGCACCATGGTGGCCAACCTCTCGGCGCACAAGCGGGGATGGGACGAGCGGTGGGAAGAGTTCTCGCGCTGGGCCGAGCAGGGCCAGCGGATCAAGGACCAACTGCTCCGACTCGTGGACGAGGACACCCGCGCCTTCGACCGGGTGATGGTGGCGCTCGGCATGCCGAAGTCCACGGAGGCGGAAAAGTCTGCCCGCAGCGCGGCGCTCGCCGCCGCCAACCTCGGCGCGCTCCAGGTGCCGTGGCAGGTGATGCAGACCGCCTTCGGTGCCTTCGAGTTGATTCGCGCCATGTCGGAGCAGGGCAACCCCGCATCCGCCTCCGATGCCGGCGTCGGGGCGCTCTGTACCCGGGCCGCCATTCGAGGCGCCTGGCTCAACGTGCGCACGAACGCAGGTGGGGTAAAGGATAAGGCGGCCATCGAGCAGATCATGAAGGACGGTGCGCAGATGGACCTGGACGCCGCGCGGCTCGAGGCGGAGATCCTCACAATTGTGGAGAAGAAGTTCGGATGACCAAGCCCCTCGCCCATTTCATCGCCGGCGCTTCCTTCGCGTCCAGCGGCAGCGAAGCCCTCCTCGACCTCAACCCCTCCGACGCCCGGGACGTCATCGCCGAGGTCCCCGTCGGCACCCCGGTCGACGCGGCAGCGGCGGTGGCCGCCGCCAGCACGGCGCTCCCCGGCTGGCGCAGCCTGACCGGCCCCGCGCGCGCCGAGCATCTCCACCGCTGGGCCGCCGCCATCGAGGCCCGCGCCGAGGAGATGGCCCAGACCATGGCACGCGAGGTCGGCAAGCCCATTTCCGAGGCGCGGGGCGAGGTCGGCCGCTGCATCGTGATTCTGCGCTACTACGCGGGCGACGCTGTGCGCTCCGTGGGCGAAGTGGTCCCGGCCCAGGCCGCCGGCGCCCTGCAGTTCACCCTCCGTGAGCCCCTCGGCGTGGTGGCGCTCATTACGCCGTGGAACTTCCCGGTGGCCATTCCGCTCTGGAAGGCGGCCCCGGCGCTCGCCTTCGGCAACACCGTCGTCCTCAAGCCGTCCGAGCAGTCTCCGGTGATGGCACTCCTCCTCGCGGAAACGGCGCATGCCGCTGGGCTCCCCGCCGGCGTCTTCAATGTGTTGCTGGGTACTGGCCAGGGCGTGGGCGAGGCGCTGCTCCGCTCGCCCGAGGTCCGCGGCGTCAGCTTCACCGGCTCGGCGGCCATCGGGGCCAGGGTGGCGGCCATCGCGGCCGAGCGAAACATCCGTTATCAGACCGAGATGGGCGGCAAGAACGTCGTGATCGTGATGCCGGACGCCGACCTGGATCTGGCCGCGAAGCTCACCGCGGCCGGCGCCATGCGATACGCCGGGCAAAAGTGCACCGCCACCAGCCGTGCCGTGGTGGCTCGAGAGGTCGAAGCGACGTTTCTGGAGAAGCTGCGCGCCCAGGTCGAGGGGTTCGCGCTGGGGCCGGTGACTGATCCGGCCGCCGCCATCGGGCCTGTCATCAGCGCCGCCTCGCGGAAGCGTATCTGGGATGCGCTCGCGGCCACCAAGGCCGAGGTGGTGTGCGGCGGTGTCGAGGTGACCGGCGTCGTGTTCAAGCGGGGGTTCTTCGTGACGCCCACGATTCTCCGGGGCGTGGACCCGGATGCCACGTTGGCGCAGGAAGAGCTCTTTGGGCCGGTGTTGGCTGTCTCGAGCGCGGACAGTCTCGAGGAGTCGCTCACGATTGCCAATCACTCCGCGTATGGACTTAGCGCCTCGCTCTTTACCCGGGACATCGGTGCGGCACTCAAGTACATCCACCGGATCGATGTCGGGCTGGTGCGGGTCAACGGCGACACCACCGGTGTGGATCCGCATGCGCCGTTCGGCGGCATGAAGGGCTCCAGCTCCGGCAGCCGAGAGCAGGGCTCGGCGGCCCGCGAGTTCTACACCGAAACAAAGACGGTCCAGGTGAACCCCATATGACCGCACCGGCGTTTCCCGCGGCCATCCGCGTCGTGGACTCCCACACGGAAGGGGAGCCGACGCGTGTGGTGGTGGACGGGTGGCGTCAGCCTGCCGGCACGACCATGGCCGCCCGCCGGGATGACCTCGCGGCGCACTGGGACCACCTGCGCAGCGCCGTGGTTTGTGAGCCGCGCGGCCATGACGCCATGGTGGGCGCGCTGCTCACCCCGCCGGTGTCCAAGGGCGCGGCGGCCGGCGTCATCTTCTTCAACAACGTGGGCTGCCTCGGCATGTGCGGGCACGGGACCATCGGCGTCGTCCGCACGCTGGAACATCTGGGCCGCATCACGGCGGGTCGCGTGCAGCTGGACACCCCTGTCGGAACGGTGTCGGCGGAACTGGGTAGCGACGGCGCGGTCACCATCCGGAACGTGCCATCATACTGCCACGCCCGGGACGTCGCAGTCGAGGTGCCAGGAGTGGGCCGGGTCGTGGGGGACATCGCGTACGGCGGCAATTGGTTCTTCCTCACCCACCTCGACGGGATGCCGGTGTCCCTGGAACATGTCGATGCCCTCACGCGGGTGACGCGTGACATCATGCACGCCCTCCGCACGCAGGGCATCACCGGGCAAGCCGGTGCCGAGATCGATCATGTGGAGCTCTCCGCGCCACCGGGCCGATCGGACGCCGACGCGCGCAACTTCGTGCTCTGCCCGGGCGGCGCCTACGATCGCTCGCCGTGCGGCACCGGCACCTCCGCCGTGATGGCCGCGCTCCATGCCCGGGGGAGGCTTCCGATCGGGACGCACTGGCGACAGGAGAGCGTCACCGGAAGCATGTTCACCGGATGGCTGGAAGAGCAGAGCGGCCAGCTCATTCCGCACATTCGGGGCACCGCCCACATCACCGGCGAGACCACCCTCCGATTCGACCCCACCGATCCATTCCGCGCCGGCTTCACCGCCGCCGGATGACCACGAAGCCGGATGCGATCATCGTCGGCGCCGGCATTGTCGGCGCCGCCTGCGCGTATTACCTGAGCCGGAACGGCGTGCAGGTCACCGTCCTCGATTCCACGTTTGCCGGTGGCGGCGCCACTGCGGCCGGGATGGGGCACATCGTCGTGATGGACGACAGCGACGCGCAGTTTGCACTCACGTCGTGGTCGCAGCGCCTCCTCGATGCCCTCCTGCCCAGTCTCCCGCCGGCGGCTGAATTCGAGCGATGCGGCACGCTCTGGGTCGCGGAAGACGAACTGCAGCTCGAGTCGGCGCGCACCAAGCTGTCGTACTATGCCGAACGGGGTGTGCGCGCTGAGCTGCTGGACGCCGGCGGGATCGCGCGCGCCGAGCCGATGCTCCGGCCTGGCCTGGCGGGGGGACTTCGCGTGCCGAACGACGGGGTCGTGTATCCCCCCGCGGTGGCGCGCTGGCTGTTGGAGGAAGCGGTGCGGGCAGGGGCCACCGTCAGTGAAGGTGTGGAAGTGCTTGCCGTCGATGGACGCGCCGTCACGACATCCGCCGGTCGGCTCGAGGCGGGGCATGTCGTCAACGCGGCTGGTGCCGCCGCGTCGAAGCTCACACTTGGTCTCCCTATCGTGCCGCGGAAGGGCCACCTGGTCATTACGGAGCGGGCTCCCGGCTTCAGCCGCCACCAGGTCGTCGAACTCGGCTACCTGCGGAGCGCGCATACCATGACTGCCGCGTCCGTGGCGTTCAACGTCCAGCCGAGGGCCACGGGGCAACTGTTGATCGGGTCGTCACGGGAGCTGGTCGGGTGGGATGCGTCGGTGAACCGCGACGTGCTCTCGCGCATGCTTGCACGCGCAGTGGCATTCATGCCCGGGCTGGCGCGCCTCCCGGCGGTGCGCACCTGGACTGGCTTCCGCCCCGCCACTCCGGACAAGCTGCCCCTCATCGGCGCCTGGCCGGCGTTGCCGGGGCTCTGGATTGCGGCGGGCCACGAGGGACTCGGCATCACGACGGCGCTGGGGACCGGATCGATGCTGACGGACCTGATCCTGGGAAAGACGCCGGGCATCGACCCGGCGCCCTTCGCTCCCGGGCGCGCCATGGCGGAGACCCACTAGGATGTCCGCGACCGTCCGAATCATCGTGAACGGCGCACCGCGCGATGTGCCGGCCGACGGCAGCCTCGCGGCGGCGCTGCTCAACGCGGGCTACACCGCCTTCCGGCTCTCGGTGAGCGGCGAGCCGCGCGGCCCGGTCTGCGGCATGGGCACTTGCTTCGAGTGTCGCGTTACCATCGACGGGATGCAGGGCCGCAGGGCCTGCCTCGAACCGGTCCGCGAGGGGATGCAGGTGGTGCTCGATGGCTGATGCTTCCCCTGTGACGATGCGCGTGGATGTCGCCGTGGTGGGTGGCGGACCGGCCGGCATCGCGGCGGCGGTCAGCGCGGCGGGCGCCGGGCGGACGGTGGTGCTGCTCGATGCGGCACCACAGCCGGGCGGGCAGATCTGGCGGCATCGCGACCGCGCGAGTCTGTCGGCGGCGGCGCGGATGTGGCTCGACCGGCTCGACCGCTCCGGCGCCACCATCCTGTGCGGCGCGCAGGTGGTGGATGCGGGCCCGGGCACTCGCCTGGGCGTGGAGCACCAGGGGCGTGCGCTGACGGTCGATGCAGAGGCGGTCATCCTGGCCACCGGGGCTCAGGAGCTCTTCCTGCCATTTCCCGGATGGACCCTGCCGGGGGTGGTCGGGGTCGGGGGAGCGCAGGCGCTGCTCAAGGCGGGCATGGAGGTCCGGGGCAAGCGGGTGGCCGTAGCGGGAACAGGACCGCTGCTCCTGCCGGTGGCCGCGGCGCTCGCCAGGGCGGGCGCCGACCTCCGGATGGTGGCGGAGCAGGCGCCCCCCGACGCGGTCCGGCGATTTGCCCTGTCGCTCTGGCGGACGCCCGCTCGCCTGGCGCAGGCGGCCGCGTACCGCAGCGCGTTCCTGAGCGTGCGGTACCGGTGGGGAACGTGGGTGAGAGCCGTCGTCGAGCTGAACGGCGAGTTGATCGTCACCTACACGACTGGCCGAAGCACCTGGGCCGAGCCGGTCGATCTCCTCTGCGCCGCGTCCGGGCTGGTGCCCTCGACCGAGCTTGCTCGGCTGATCGGCTGCGAGGTGCTGGATGGGCGTGTCGTGGTGGATGACTTTCAGCAGACGAGCCTGCCGTCCATCTATGCGGCCGGTGAGCCGACCGGCAACACCGGGATGGAGGCGGCGGTGGTGGAGGGGACGATTGCTGGCCTTGCGGCGGCGGGGCAGGGGGGCAGCGGGGCAGTGGGGCGGTTACAGGCGGAGCGAGCCAGGCACCGTCGCTTCGCGGAGCGTGTGGCGGTCGCCTTCCAGCTGAGACCGGAATTGCGGGATCGCGTGGAACCCGGTACCATCGTCTGCCGCTGCGAGGACGTGCCGATGTCGGCCATCCGTCCCGAGTGGGGTGCGCGACAGGCGAAGCTCGCCACCCGCGCCGGCATGGGCAGCTGCCAGGGGCGGGTCTGCGGGCCGGCACTGCAACATCTTTTCGGCATGACCTCGGACACCGTGCGGCTTCCGGTGGTCCCCACCTCCATCGGCGTCCTGGCCGACCTCACCGCTTCGCTGGACGAATCCCAAGGAGCATCCTGATGCAGAAGGCTGACTGGACCGGCGTCTTCCCCGCCATCACCACCCCCTTCGGCGCCGACGGCGCCGTGGACGAGGCGTTCCTGAAGAAGCATGTGGCATGGCTGCTCGACGCCGGGTGCAAGGGCGTGGTGGCGCTGGGCTCGCTGGGGGAGGGCGCCACGCTCACCTTCGCAGAGAAGGTGCAGATACTGAAGCTCTGCCGCACCGTCACCGCCGGCCGGGTACCGCTGGTGGCCTCCATCAGCGGACTCTCCACGGCGGAGTGCGTGGCGCTGGCCCAGGAGGCCGAGCGGGTCGGCTGCGACGGCCTGATGGTGCTGCCACCCTACGTGTACCGCGGCGACTGGCCCGAGACCGAGGCGCACTTCTCCGCGGTGCTCTCGGCCACGAAGCTCTCCTGCATGCTGTACAACAATCCAATCGCCTACGGCACCGACCTCTCGGCTGAAGATGTGAAGGCCCTGGCCGACAAGCACGCCAACGTGCATGCGGTGAAGGAATCGAGCGGCGATGTGCGGCGCATCACGGCGGTTCGGGCGCTGCTGGGGTCCCGGTTGGCGCTCTTTGCCGGACTCGATGACATGATCGTGGAAGCGATCGCCATCGGGGCCGATGGCTGGGTGGCGGGGCTGGTCAACGCGTTGCCGTCAGAGTCGGTGACGCTCGTGGACCTGGCCAAGGCGGGCCGGACCGAGGAGGCGCTCAAGCTCTACGCCTGGTTCCTGCCGCTCCTGCGATTCGACACGGTGCCGAAGTTTGTGCAGCTGATCAAGCTGGTGCAGGCGGAGGTGGGGATGGGGAGCGAGGCGGTGCGCGCGCCCCGGTTGCCGCTGTCGGAGAGGGAGCGCAAGGAGGCGCTCGCCATTGTCCGGCGGCAGCTCCGGCACCGGGCGGACGCGTAGGTCAGCACCGCCGCAAACCTCGCCGTGAAGTGCCGGAGCCAGGGGCCTGTTCCACGATGCGGAGGCCGCGGATATCCTCCCGCCGGCCGGCCACTTCACGGATCACCTCGCCGACGTAGTCCACGTGGCTCTGGGTGTAGGTGCGGCGCGGAATGGCCAGTCGCACCAATTCCATCGCGGACGGCGTCTCGGTCCCATCGGCGTTTCGGGTGCCGAACATCACCGACCCGATCTCCACGCCCCGCACCCCCCCAACGCGATACAGCTCGACTGCCAGTGCCTGCGCCGGATATTGTGAGGCCGGGATGTGGGTCAGCAGCGCCTTGGCGTCGAGGTACACCGCGTGCCCGCCCGGGGGGCGCACCGTGGGCACTCCGGCCGCCTCGGCCTTCTCCGCCAGGTAGGCGGTGGAGCGGATGCGGTAGCGCAGGTAGTCCTCGTCCAGCACCTCCTCGAGCCCCACCGCAATCGCGTCCATGTCGTAGCCGGCCAGCCCGCCGTAGGTCGGGAACCCCTCCGTCAGGATGAGCAGGTTGCGCGCCTTGCGCGCGATCTCCGGATCGTTCAGGGCCAGGAACCCGCCGATGTTGGCCATCCCGTCCTTCTTGGCCGACATGGTGCACCCGTCCACCAGCGAAAACATTTCCTGCGCGATGGCGCGCGGGGTGCGGTCCGCCTGCCCCGGCTCCCGCAGCTTGATGAACCAGGCGTTCTCCGCAAAGCGGCAGGCGTCGAGGAAGAAGGGCAGGTGGTACTGGTCGCAGATCCGCCGCACCCCGCGGAGGTTCTCCAGCGACACCGGCTGCCCGCCGCCGGAGTTGTTGGTTACCGTCATCATCACCAGCGGAATCCGCGCGACGCCGACCTCGCGGATCGTCGCCTCCAGCGCCTCGAGGTCCATGTTCCCCTTGAAGGGGTGCTCGGACGACGGCACCCGCCCCTCGGCGATGACCAGGTCCCGCGCCTCGGCGCCGACAAACTCCACGTTGGCGCGGGTGGTGTCGAAGTGCGTGTTGTTGGGGACCACCTGGCCGCGCTGGGCCATGACCGAAAAGAGGATGTGCTCGGCGGCACGCCCCTGGTGGGTGGGGATGATCTCCGCGAGCCCGGTCAGCCGCATCACGGTGTCGCGGAACCGCTCGAAGGAGCTGCTGCCGGCGTAGGACTCATCGCCGTCCATCATCGCGGCCCACTGCCGGGAGGACATGGCGCCGGTGCCCGAGTCGGTGAGCAGGTCGATGAGCACCTCCTCGCCACGGAGCCCGAACAGATTGTGCCCAGCGCGCTCGAGCGCCGCCTCGCGTTCCTCGATGGTGGTGTGGCGGATGCGCTGGGTCGAGTGGATCCGGAAGGGTTCGATGATCGTGTGGAACGGCATGAAACGGCTCGGGGCGGAGAGGGGCTTGGGAACCGGCGTACTGAGCAGCGTGTATCTTGATGCAGGAAGGGTCGCGACGGAAGTCTGAGTGTTCCCTTAACGTTGGAGTCTCGCATGGCAAGCAAGCTATTTCCCCAGAATGAGCACACGGTGGAGCGGGTGATTCGTGTCCTTGCCGGCATCGGCATCCTGTCCCTCACCGTCATCGGCCCGCAGACGCCGTGGGGCTACCTCGGCATCATTCCAATCGTCACCGGGCTCGCCGGCACCTGCCCGCTCTACACCATCTTCGGCTTCAGCACCTGCAAGGGGAAGGCGACCAGCTGACCTACTGTTTGGGCTCGGCTGACAACTGTGCCAGCCGGGCCCTCACGTCCTGTACCGCCGGCTGCAGATCGCTGTCGGCGTCCCGCCAGAGCGCCACGAATCGGCTGTAGTACTCCTTGGCCTTGTCGCGCTCGCCCCGGGCCTCGTAGAGCTCTCCCATCCGGCGGAGCGTCGGTCCGAGCAACGTCGCTTCGCCGGCATTCCGGCCGAGGCCGGGGGTGTTCACCGCCCGGTCGTAGGCCGCCAGCGCCGAGTCGGGCTGGTTCATCCGGTCCAGGACCCGGCCCACGTAGAAGTCGGCGCACTGGCGGCACAGCAGCGTGGACACCAGCCGTCCGGCGTCCCGGTAGGCGTCGAGCGCCTCGGAAAGCTTGCCCTGCGACTCGAACACCTGGCCTTCGAGAAGCCGGGTCTGCCCCTGTGGCGTGGCGTACTCGCGCGGCTGGAACTTCTGGTCCAGCGCGAGGTAGCGCTGCGCTGCGTCCGGCTGTCCGGCGGCGGCGTAGAGTCTGGCCAGCGCCCCGTAGGGCCGGTCGTCGACCGGCATGCTGTCCAGGGGGTACTCCCGGAGCAGGGCCTCCACGCCGGACAGGTCGCTCTTCGGCTTGGGACGCTCCGTGTGGTCTATGATCGCTTCGCCGATCGTGATTCCATAGACGAGCGAAGTGTCCCCGCGCTGCCTTGCCCCCGCCGCCATCTCGGTGGCCCACCCTTCCGCCTCCGCCAGCCGGCCTTGTGTGAGGGCGATGTTGATGCGGTCGCCGATCGCCACCTGCTGATACCCGCGCTCGCTCCGTGCCTTGAGCACGCCGCGGAGGATGCTGTCCGCGCCGACGTAATCGCCCTGCGCCGAGCGAAGCTGCGCCTGCATCATGAGCCCGCGCGGCTGTCCCGGCATCAGGCTGTCCAGCACGGTGAGCGCGGAGTCCGCCGCGGTGTACCGGCCCTGCGCCGCCAGCGCGAACGCCAGGTGCCCGTACGAGAACCAGCTCCGGTCGACCACGGCGGCGCGCCGCGCCATCGCCTCGGCGTCTTCCCACCGTCCCTGCGACCGGTACATCAGCGCCAGGTTGTTGAGCGACGTCCGCTCGGTCGGGTCGATCTCCAGCGCCGCCTTGTACGCGGCGATGGCCTTGTCCACATCTGGCTGATTGGAGGTGTAGTAGTTGGAAATGGCGAGTTGCTGCTCGAGCGGCGAGAGCCGGTCCCGGAGGTCGTACGCCTTTTGGCTCGCGGCCAGTGAGGTGCTCAACGGCAGGAGCGCGCGTCGCGACACGACGGACAGCTTGCGCCAGGCCATCGCGAAGTTCGAGTCCGCCGCAACGGCCTGCTGCAGCAGTTGGGTGGCCAGCGCCGGGTCGCCGCCGTTGTCGTCGAGCCGGACCGCCTGGGAATACTTCTTGAGCGCCTCGAGCGACGAAGTGCTGACTTGCTCCAGCGGGTCGGTGTTGTTGAGCGACTTGAGGGACTCGCCCACCCTCTCCCGGAGTCGCTTGCTCAGCCGGTCGATGGCGGAAATCACCTCGGTCTCGTCGGCGGCCGTCTCGCGGAGCGCCACGAGTTCGTGGCCGTCCGCCGTGGCCACGATGCGGGTCGAGAGCACAAAGCCCTTGCCGACCGGCCCGATTTCTCCGGTGATGACCGCCTTGGCCCCCTCGCGCTGGGCAATTTCTCGGGCGGTCGCCTCGTCGAGGGGCGTGCCCGAGGGCTTCCCCATGCGGGTCAGCGCCTGGCTCACCGCCGAGGCGTCGAGCAATCGAATGACGGGCGACTGTGACAGGTCCACCCGGAAGGCGTCGGTCACCGATGGCGCCAGCGTCGAGTCGTCGGTCCGATTCACGAAGTCCGCCAGCACCAGCGGACTGCGCGACTCCAGCGCACCCGTGGCCATCAGGGTGCCCACGGAGCCGACGCCGAAGACGCGCATGGCCATGTAGCCGCCCGCCAGCAGGGCGAGGGCACCGAACGCCAGCCCGCCGCCGAGCAGTGCCCGCTTCCAGGTGAGCAGCTGCCGGACGCCCCCCTCCGGCTTTGGCGTGTGGGTCATGTTGGCCCGGGCCTTGGCCCGGCGCCGCTCGGCCATGCCGGTCGCCACCATGATGGGGAAGCCGAGTGCGAGCAGCACCGCCACGCCGGGTACCACCCACGACGGCAGTCCCACCTTGACGGTCATCACCCACGCGATGCCCAGCACCACGGCGGAGGCCAAGCCGAACAGCACCGCCACGCGGACCGGATGGCTCTGCTCCGCCGAGGCGACTGCGCTCACGGCTGCGTACGGTGCGGTGCTGGCAGGGGTCATGCCGCCTGGCGTGGAGGCCCCGGAGGTCGGCCATGGCCTCGACCAGTTGCACCATCTCCTCGGCGGTCTGCGGCCGGTCGGCCGGCTTCTTCTCGAGACAGCGCATGATCAGCGCGGCGAGCGCGGGCGGCACGTTGGCGCGGAAGCGCTCCACCGGCTGCGGCTGCTGCGTCACGTGGGCGGCGATGATGGCCTGCGCCGACGAGGCCTCGAACGGCTGGCGTCCGCAGAGCATCTCGTACGCCACGATCCCAAGGGCATAGATGTCGGCACGGTGGTCAGTGTGCGGGTCGGCGGTCGCCTGCTCGGGCGACATGTACGCCGGCGTGCCGAGGGCCACGCCCATCGAGGTCAGCTTGCCGGAGCCGGAGCTCTTCTCGACCGCCTTGGCCACGCCGAAGTCGGTGACCAGCGCGTGGCGGCCGGAGAGGAGGATGTTGTCGGGCTTGATGTCGCGGTGGACGATGCCCTGCTTGTGCGCCATGGCGAGGGCGTCGGCCACGTCGCGGATGATGCGGACGGCTTCGGGCACCGGCAGCTCGCCCTCGCGGGCCAGCTTGGCGCGGAGCGACTCGCCCTCGATGAAGGGCATGATGTAGAAGAGCAGGTCTCCCTTGCCGCCGGTGGTCAGGAAGGGGACGATGTGCGGGTGCTGCAGGCGGGCCGCGAGACGCACCTCCCGCTCGAAGCGCTCGATGCTGACGGCGGCGGAGGTTTCCGGCGGGAGGACCTTGACCACCACCTTGCGCTCGACCTGCACCTCTTCCGCGAGGAAGACGCGGCTCATCCCGCCGCCGCCGAGCTCGCTCAGGATCCGGTAGCTGGGGCCGATCGCGTCCTGAACCTGCCGTTGGAAGTCGGTCATCCGCTACTGCGTCAGGACGACGATAACGGTGGTGAAGCTGGCGATGACCGAGGCCAGGGCAATCCACAGACCGGTGTTGTCCTTGTACGGCTTCACCTCTTTTTCGGGCACCACGACGGTGGAGCCCGGATTGGGCGTCGGATTCACGCCACCGAAGAACAGGAATCCACCCCGATGGGCCAGCGTCTTCCCGTTGGCCTGCCGGACCAGCGCCCGGCCCCGGTCGCCCTTCAGGCTCGGCCCCCCCGCCGCGTCGATGTAGTAGTTCAGGTCCTTCCCCTTTTCCCAGAGCACGCTGCCGGGCGAGAGCACCGCGCCCTCGATGCGGACGCTCGGCGTGTACTGCGTCACCCAGATCTGGTCGCCCCCGCGGAGCACCAGGTCCTGCTTCGAGCCGGGATGCTCCAGCGCCGCGGGGAGGTTGACATCGAGCCGCCCGACGCCGCCCGTGTCGCGGACAAACCAGATCCCATCGGGGTACGCCAGCGCGGTCAGGCCACCGGCGCGGGCAATGAGGTCGGAGAGGCGATCCTGCTTGGTGCGGAGCGCATAGCTGCCGGGGAATTGCACCTGCCCGCCGATGGTGACGATCTGCTGAAACGCGAAGTCGGGCTGCCGGAAAATGAGCACGTTGTCCCATGGGCCCAACAGCACCTCGGGCGCGCCCGACGCCGGGAACGCCGCGCCGGGCGGCCCGATGTACTGTCCCGCGCTGTCGCGGTCGAAGAGGTAGGTCGAGTCCAGCGGGACCCGGATGGTGGTGGCCAATTGGCCGGCCGTCCGGTTTTCAGGCAGCCGGGCGATTTCCGCGAATTCCAGCGAGGCGCCCGGCGCCAGCCCGCCCGCCTGCAGGACCAGGTCGCGGAGGGTCATCCCCTCCTGCCAGGGCCGGGTTCCCGGGGTGTTCACCGCCCCGAGGATGGTGGCGGTCCGCTTCGGTCGCGTGTCGAGGAGGCCGAAGATCACGACCGAATCCCGGTCCTCGAGGGTCGGATCGTCGGTCCAGGCGGCCGCGCTGTCGGTGGGGAGTGCGACCGGGATGAGTCGCCGAGTCTGGTCGACCGGGTTGAGTCGCGAGATGAGCGCCCGGCCGGAGTAGGTGGCCGGCTGGAACCCGCCGGCGAGCGTCACCAGCCGCGAAAGCGTCAGGCCCGCTTCCATGCCGAAGCGGCCGGGCAGGTACACGTTGCCTTCGATGGACACATAGTTCCGCTGGGCGGTGGGCACGCCGAACACCGTCACGCTGTCGCCGTCGGCCATGGCGATGGGCGGAATTTCCATTGCCCCGGCGGGCAGGGGCACGTCGAGGGTGACGCGCTGCGGACCGCCCGGCCGCCGCTGATCCGGCGGCACGATGCGATCGATCGAGATGCGGGTGCGCGCGGCCTCGGCGTCCAGCCCGCCTGCGGCGGCAATCAGCGCGGTCAGCGTCTCGTTCACGGCCAGGTCGTAGGCCGCGGGGCGGTGGACGCTGCCGGTCACGATGACGCGGCGGGTGCGGACGCCCACGAACACCACATCGCCATTCTCGATCCGGATGTCCTCGCGGGTGTCGCCCTTGAGGAGGTAGTCGTAGAGGTCGAAGGTGGCCACCGTAGTCTTGCCGCGCCGGACCTCCACCGCCCGCGGGTTGGCGCGCTCGGTGATCCCGCCCGCGGTGTAGAGCGCGGTCAGCACCGTGCCCAGTGCGCTGATCTGGTAGGCGCCGGGCTGGGTCACTTCGCCGACCACATACACCTGCGCGGCGCGCACGTTGGCCACCGAGAGGTCGAACTGGGTGGTGGCGCCCGCGCCGCGCCGCACCCCGGAATAGACCCGCCCGAGGCGGTCGTACAGCGCGGACTGCGCCTGGGCCAGGGTCAGGTTGGCGAGGTACACCTGGCCGACCTGCGGAATCACCACAAACCCTTCGCGGGTGATGCCGAGCTGGTAGGTCAGCTCGACGTCGCCGGTCAGGATGAGGACCAGCATGTCGCCGGGACCGAGCCGGTAGTCGGGCGGCACGGGGCCCGAGAGCAGCGGGAGAAACTGGGTGGTGGAGCGCCGGAAGACATCCACGCCGAAGACGCCGATCGGAGGCACGGAGTCGGTGATGCGGAGGCCGGTGTCCACCGGCTGCTTCGGCATGCTGTCCGGCTTGATGCCCAGCGCCTTGAGGGCGGCGCTCTGTTCGATCGATACCTTGGTGCTGTCCGAGCCTGGCTTGTCGCTCAGGAAGGGGTCGATCAGGGCGGGATCGTACCCGGCGGCCTGCAGCCGGATCCGGATCTGGTCCGGGGTGAGGCCGGAGCTCTTGATCTGCGCGCGGATCGCGTCGGCCCCGCCGGGTTGGGCGGCCATGGCCTTGACCTGCTCGGGGGTCGGCTGTTGGGCGGCGAGCGGGGTGGCAAGTGACAGTGCGGCGAGGATGGCCAACCAGTTCCGGGACGGAGACTTATGCATGGCGGAAACTTACGGGCCGGGGGAGGGGCGTCAAGCTTCTGGGAGGGAACGCCCCCTGTTCTGTCATTGCGAGGAGGCCCCGGGAGGGGCCGACGAAGCAATCTCGCAGGCCTTGACGCGCCGCCACATGGCATATATTGTTATGCCACTTGGCCAAGGAGGCCGCATGCCTGCCGCCGCGCGACCCGGACCCGCCGACCTGAAGGAATTCCGCGCCCGCCTCAAGGCCGGTGCCAAACTGCAGTACCTCTACGTGGCGTTGCTTGGACTGCGTACCTACGAGCCGCTCAGATCGACGCGCAGGTCCGGACCGGCTTCCCGTTCACGGCGTTCGAACATTTCCTGCGGAACACCTCGCTGGCCGCGGGCGACGTGGCGGCCCTGGTGCGCCTGCCGCCCCGGACGATTGCCCGCCGCAAGGAGGCGGGTCGTCTGGCGCCGGACGAATCCGATCGCCTGCTCCGGGCCTCCCGTGTCTTCGGCCGGGCGCTCGAACTGTTCGAGGGCAACGCCGATGCGGCCCGCGAGTGGCTGCAGGCGCCGCAGACCTTGCTTGGCAACCGCGTGCCGCTGCAGCTGGCGGCCACCGATGTCGGGGCGCTCGAGGTGGAACGCCTGGTCGGCCGACTCGAGCACGGCATCCCGTCCTGACGCCGGCGTGCTCACCGCGTGGAGGATCGCCAAGACCCGCTACGCCGGCGCCGCCTTCGACGGTGAGGGCGCCCGGGTGAATGGTGGCCGCTGGAACAGCGTCGGGGTGCGGGTGGCCTACGCCTCGCAGTCGGTGGCGCTGGCGGTCCTCGAGGTCCTCGCGGGCATTGAGAAAACCAGCCTCCTCCCCTCTTATTCCCTGGTGTCAGTGCGCTTTGATCCGGCCGCCGTCGAGGTCCTCACCCCGAGCGCGCTGCCCGACAATTGGCGCGGCTACCCGGCACCCTCCGACACCCAGCGCATCGGCGACCGCTGGGTGGCGGAGTGCCGGTCTCTCGTCCTTCAAGTCCCCAGTGCCATCATCGAGGCGGAGTCCAATTTCCTGCTCAATCCCGCGCATCCGGCATTCGCCTCCATCGAGCGCTCGGCACCGACGGCCTTCGACATCGACCCCCGCCTGGTTGCGGCCGTGCGGAAGCGCTAGATGACCAATCGTGATACGCAGGAGGCGCCGTCCCGCCCGTCTGCAGCGCACGCACTGTTTCTCCTCTACCTCCTCGCCATGGCGCTGCTCTTCCTGCTGCCGGTGCCCCAACGCTTGCTCGGGGCCGCTGGCCGGTTTGATGACTTGGCCCATTTCCTGATTTTCCTGGTGTTCGCAGTACTCTACCGGCTCGACAGCCGACCGACAGCGGTGCGGACGCTCTCGGTCTCGGTGCTGCTCGCTGGCGGAATCGAGCTCGCACAGTACGCGTTGCCCTTCCGGGGTGGGCAGTGGGCGGATTTCGCGGCAGGGGTCGCCGGGGCGATGGTTGGGCTTGCCCTCTCACTTCTGACGCGCAGGGGGGCCCGGCGCGCTCTGGTAGCGCTTGGGGCCGCCCTGGGTGCACTCGCGGGGCGTCCATCGAACGCGGCGGCCCAGGGCAGCCCCTACATCCAGCTCGACGATCCACGCATGGCCCGGTTCGAGCTGCTGGTGGATCGCGGCGTCATTCCCGACCCGACGCCGCTGGTGCGGCCCTTCACCGAGGCGCAGGCGGTGGCGGCGCTCCGGGCGCTTTCCCCGCGGGCCACCGCCTCCGACTCCGCGCAGGCCGCCAGCCTGCTCAAGCTCTGGACCCCGCCCGATACCGTGTACTGGGGCCGAGTCGAGTTTGCCCTCGGCGTCCAGGCGGCCACCCACGCCCGGCGGGACCCGGTGCATCCGGCAGGGGATGGCGGCGTCTGGCCCTTCGGCAGTCTCGAGTTCCTGGGGGTGTTCGGGCCCATCGTGGCGCACGCGGAGTTGTACGGCGAAAACCGCCTCAACGACGACCCCGACTGGCCCGCCAACATCACCGGCGCCACGATTCCGTCCGAGCTGACCTACCGGTATCCGGTGGCCTACGTCAGTGCGCAGTGGAAACCGGCGGAGCTGTTCATTGGGCAGCTGTCGCGGGAGTGGGGGCCGCGGGGTGTACCGGGCATTCCGCTGAGCGGGTGGGGCTACCCCTACTACCACGGGGCCTTCAACATCGGCACCCGCGACCTCCGTCTGCAGGGCGTGGTGGCGCAACTCGAGGACTGGGCCGACACATCTGGACAGGTCATTCACCGGTACCAGGTGGCGCACCGGCTCGGGTTTCAGGTGACGCCGAAGATCAACCTGGCGCTCTGGCAGACCGCCATCATCGCTGGGGTGGACCAGACCCTGAATGCGCGGTGGATCACCCCGGTCGGCGTGATGTTCCTCGGCAATACGCTGTCCTCGGGGGATGAGGCGCAGCTGATGTTCGGGGGAGACGGCAGGATCGTGTTGAACAACGGCGTTGCGTTCGAGGGGCAGGTGGCCATCGACGACTTCCGCTGGTTTGCCCAGGGCGACACCACCGACCGCCCCAACCGCTGGGCCTTCACCATGAGCGCCATGGGACCGCTTGGCTCGAAGGGCAGCTGGCGGGCGCTCTACACCCAGGTGAGCACCTATGCCCTCCGGACCTACCTTCCCGAGCAGGACTACATCAACATCGGTGTGGGACTGGGGCGGCAGTTCGTGGATGGGGACCAGCTGACCTTCACCACCACCTGGCCGGTGCGGACCGGGTGGGTCGTCACGCCGGAGCTGACCTTCCTGCGCCAGGGCGAGGCGGAGATCACCGACTCGTTTCCGCCGACATTACGGGCCAGGACGGCTTCCTGAGCGGCGTCATCGCCAAGACGGGGCGGCTGGCGGTGGGCGTGCGGGGCCAGCAGGGCCGGGTGCGGGTGCAGGGGAATGTGGGGGTGAACCAGACCTGGAACGCGGACAATATCGAAGGAAACACCGCCACCACCTTCGTGGCGCAGGTCATGGCGACGGTGCGGATCGGGAAGCGGGGGGCGTTGAGGTAGCTCGGGCGTTCGATCGAGGAGTCTCGGCTTGATACTGCGCCCCGGGAAGACGCAATACGGTCTGAAGCGCTTGCAGTCAAAGGATTGACTCTAACTTGACGGAGACAGTCTCCTATCTTCCTATTTGGCCATCTTAGTGTCGAAGCATGACCTAACGCTTGATCGGGTTTCCCGACGTCCATCACTGTCTGACCGACTGAGCATACCGAGGCAAGGCATGGCACGATATCTGGTCACCGGCGGTTCCGGCTTCATCGGCTCGCATATCGCGGCGGCCTTGGCGCGCGCGGAGATCAGGTCCGGATTCTCGACAACTTCTCCACCGGCAACCGCAAGAACCTCAAGGCCGCGCCCGGCGCAGAAGTTCATCGAGGGCGACATCCGGAGCTATCATATCGTCCGCGAGGCGGTCGAGGGGTGCGATGTCGTGCTGCACCAGGCGGCGCTCCCGTCAGTGCCCCGATCAGTGAAGGACCCCATCACCTCAAACGAGGTGAACGTGGTCGGCACGCTGAACGTGCTGGACGCAGCCCGACGACGCGAAGGTGTCTCGACTGGTCTACGCCAGCAGCTCCTCGGTCTACGGGCAGAACCCGGCGTTGCCCAAGCGGGAGGACATGACGCCGCAGCCGATGTCGCCCGTACGCGGTGAGCAAGCTGGCCGGGGAGCACTACTGCCGGACGTTCTTCGATCTGTATGGCTTTGAAACCGTGATCCTGCGCTACTTCAACGTGTTCGGGCCCAGGCAGGATCCGTACTCGCAGTACTCCGCGGTCATCCCGAAGTTCATCGATATCCTGTTGAACGGCGGCCGGCCCGTGGTCAACGGCGACGGCTCGCAGACGCGCGACTTCACCTATGTCGCGAACGTGGTCCAGGCCAATCTCAGGCTGCACGGCGCCGGCGGCGCCGGGGCGGGCGTTCAACATCGCGGCCGGGCATCGGATTTCGCTCTTGAATTGCTCGCGGCACTCGAAGAACTGACGGTACGCAGGCGAACCCCGAGTTCAATCCGTCCAGAATCGGGGATGTTCCGCATTCGTTCGCGGATATCGCGTCTGCCAATGCAGTGCTCGACTATGAGCCGGATGTGGCGTTCCTCGAGGGCCTGGCCATGACCGTCCTCTCGATGCACTCCGAGCGCGCCCCTCTTATGCGCCCGGCCCTCGAGGTTTCCTAGTATCAGGCGGCGCACCCTGCCTGGCGATCCTGCCCGAATGCGGTTGAGGCCTCGATGACAACTTCGCAGGAACAACGTACTGACTCGACAGCCCTGCCTGACGGGTTCACCCTCCTCAGCACCGCAAGCCTCTTCCTGAGGCGGCGCTGGCATATCCTTGGGTTCGCAGCCACTGGTGCGGTGATCGGGCTACTGACGGGACTTCTGAGCACACGGATGTATGTCTCCGAGGTGCTGTTCCTCCCGCAAAGCAATGAGACCAACCTATCTGGCCTGGCGTCGCTGCGACGCAATTCGAGGTCCGGCTGCCGACCAGTACCAGCGCCGGCTGGGGTCCGCCGGTCTACGTGGAACTGCTGCAGTCGAGCGCGTTGCTGGAGTCGATTGCACTCGATAGCGTCCGCGTCCCGGAGGAGGAAGGGCGCCGACCTGCCGTGGCCGAGTTGCTGGGCGTGCATTCGGTGAGCCAGAAGGGGCTGCGGGACCGCGCCGTCGTGGCGCTAAGGAATGCTGTCACGGTTCGTGAGCTTCAGGCGTCAATGCCGTGCAGGTCAGAGTCACGACGCGGTGGCCCAGTGTGTCATACGCGGTCGTCGGACGACTCGTGCAGGTCGTGAACCGATTCAACTTGGAGACCCGGCAGTCCCAGGCGTCGGCCGAGCGACATTCTGGAGGGTCGCGTTGAGGAAGCTGAGCGGGCTTTGCGTGAGGCGGAGGACACACTCCAGGAGTTTTTGCAGAGGAATCGATCCATCGCTGGCTCGCCCGAATTGGCGTTTGAGCGCCGACCGCCTTCAGCGCGAGGTCGGGCTGCGGCAGCAATTGCTGACGGCCCTGCTGCAGGGCTACGAGGAGGCCCGGGTCCGTGAAGTCAGGGACACGCCTGTCATCACGATCTTGAACCCCCCGCAGCTGCCGGTACTTTCCGCGCCCCGTCGGTCGGCGCTGAAGGCGGCTGTTGGACTCCTAGCGGGGGGGCTGCTTGGCCTGTTGACAGCTGGGATCTCAGCGGGGCTCGCTGCAGCCCGTCAAGACGCGAGCGGGGATCGGCGTGAGTTCTGAGATGGTCGACGATATGACCCCACGCTTTTTGAGCCGATGGCTCCCGTGAGGGTCCGGAGGATGTGGGGGAGACGGACGGTGGATGGTCGGGCGTGGGGGACCCACAGTTGTTCCTGCTGATGCTTCGGAGGTCTCTGGACCGCCTGTTCATATCGCGATGGCGGGGATCCGCCGAGGAGCATCGCGCCATCATCCGCGGGTTGATCGCAGTGGCGGCGTTCGCCTTCCTGGGCAAGCTTGCAGGGGCGGCCAAGGAGATGGCGGTCGCTTGGCGATATGGCGTCGGCCCAGAGGTCGATGCCTACCTGTTCGTCTTCAACTTGATCAACTGGCCGCTGGCGATCTGGTTCGGCGTGCTCACCGTCGTACTTATTCCGATGGCCGCGCGCATTCGGAACGAGTCTCCGGCGGCCTTTACGCACTTTCGTGGGGAACTCCTCGGGTTCACCCTCATACTGGGGCTTACGCTCGCGGTGGTGGCGCGGGTGGGGCTGCCGCGCCTCTTAGCCACGAGTTGGCTGGGTCTCCCCGCGCAGACCGTGGCGCTGGCCACCGCCATGGTCCCGGTCATGGCGTGGGTGATTGTCCCCGGCTTGCTTGCCGGGTTGTACTCGGTTTGGATGATGAGTGCGGGGGACAATGCCAACACACTGTTCGAGGGATTGCCAGCGCTCGGTGTGCTCGTAGCCGTCCTCATCACGGGCGGAATCGAACCGCTGATTTGGGGGACGCTGGCCGGAACGGTGGCCCAAGTCCTCCTTGTCGCGACCCCAATGCGCGCGCCCGGGCAACGGCATCGCCCTAGCTTCGGCCTCACGTCGCTGCACTGGCCCATCTTCTGGCAGGCATTTGGTGTGATGCTCCTCGGTCAGGCGATTATGAGCTTGACCACGTTGGTCGACCAGTTCTTCGCAGCGCGGCTCCCCGAGGGGGCCATCAGTACCTTGGGGTTCGCCGGTCGCATCGTCGCTTTAATCCTCGGGGTGGTCGCCGTCGCAATAACCCGGGCCATGCTGCCGGTGTTCGCTCGCACGAGTGCGGAAGCGAACGGGGATGTCCGCGCGTCGCACTGCGTTGGACGGGCTGGCTCTCGATCGCCGGCGTGGTCGTGTTTGCCATGGCATGGCTGCTCTCACCCTGGGCTGTCCAGACGCTGTTTGAACGGGGTACGTTTACGCCCGATGACACAATGCGGGTCGCAAGCGTCCTCCGATTCGGCCTGGTGCAGTTACCCTTCTATTTCGGCTCGCTGGTCCTCGTCACTATGCACGCCAGTCTGGCTCGGTACAAGCTCCTGCTTGCCAGCGGCGTCCTCGGGCTCGGAGTGAAAGTCGTCAGTTCCTTCCTGCTTCTTCCCGTCTATGGGGTCGGTGGGCTGATGCTGGCGCAGGCAGTGGTCTACGCCTCCAATGTCGCTTTACTCGCGAAGGTGAATCCACGATGACTCAGATGCGGCTCACGGAGAGCGCGTATTGGGAGGCAGGGTACGCCGACTCGGGTGACTCACCTGCCTTGGACCTTCGTGACTTCCGGCAACTCTGGGCGCGCAGACTGGTCGAGACGATTGAGTCACTCGGTCTCGATGGTCAGTCGGTTCTTGAGGTAGGAGCCGGAAACTCTGCAGTACTGACATACCTTGCGGCGCGGCATGGCTCGAATGCCTGCTTCAGTGGGCTCGACTATTCCGAGGCTGGCTGCCGGATGCTCACCCGGCGGGCTGAACGGGAGAAGGTTAGCGTAGCGGTCCATCAGCAGGATCTCTTCGCTCCCTCCCCCGATGTTCTGGCCCACTTCGACCTCGTTTACAGCCTTGGCGTGGTAGAGCACTTTGCCAACCTGTCGGGCGTTCTGGAGGCAAAGGCCCGGTTGTTAGTGCCTGGCGGCAGAATGCTCACGATCATTCCTAACATGGCGGGCGTGCTTGGGTCCCTGACCCAACACTTCAACCCCGCCGTCTATGAGCTCCACGTCCCACACGATTTGGATTCCCTCGTCAACGGTCACGCGGAAGCCAACCTCGAGGTGGAGAAATCAGGGTATATCGGCTCCACCAACTTTGGTATTCTCTCATCGTGCTTTGTATCAGACGCCGATCACGGCAGGGCAACCTACATGTGGCTGTCGCGTCTATCCAAGCTGTTGTGGTTCGTTGAGTCGCGAGCTGGCGACCTCCCCCACTCCGCGTGCTTCTCACCGTACATTTACACGATCAGCCACTTCCGGCGATGAGGCTGCTCATCTTTCTTCATTCCCTCGGCGGGGGAGGGGCAGAGCGGGTAACGGTGAACCTGGCAAATCGCTGGGCCGCGAACCGCTGGCAGATCACCCTAATCACGTTGGCCTCCGGGAACCAAGATAGGTATGCACTGCACCCGCCATCCGCCGGATCGCACTGGATCAAACGCAGTCGAGCACCGGCCCGGTTGGAGCCGCGCTCAACAATCTGCGCCGCGTTGTGTCACTTCGTCGGGAACTGCAGAGAGAGCGACCTGACGCTGCCCTCGCGATGATGCCCATGGCCAACGTGTTGTTGGGCCTTGCATCGATCGGATTGAGATTGATCACGATTGGCTCCGAACGAAGTTTCCCTCCCGCGCTCCCCCTCCCAGGCGCCTGGATGACCCTGCGCAAGTGGAGTTACTCGCGGCTCAGCGCGGTCGTCGCCCCGACCGAAGAGATCCGGCAGTGGCTTCTTGAGCACACAACGGCACGACGGGTCGAGGTCATTCCCAACCCCATCGCTTGGCCATTCGTGCCTCAGGCCCCGATGATGGCGCCTACAGCGGTGGGCTACGCCGGACGCCGGAGGCTGCTGGCAGTCGGCCGCCTAGGCGAGGAGAAGCGATTTGCCAATTTGATCGAGGTCTTTGCCACCCTCCTTCCCGATTTCCCGGGCTGGGAGTTGGTCGTGCTCGGGGACGGCCCGCAGCGACAATCGCTGCATGGCTTGATTATGCGCCTCGGGCTCTCCGACGTTGTGTTCCTCCCCGGGCATGTCGGCAATCTTGGCGACTGGTATCGGAGTGCGGATCTGTTCGCCCTTACGTCCCGGTTCGAGGGTTTCCCAAATGTCTTGTTGGAGGCTCTTGCCCACGGGTTGCCAGCCGTAAGTGTCGATTGCGACACTGGTCCGAGGGATATCATTCGACCTGGGGTCGATGGAATGCTCGTCCCACCGGAGGATGATGTTGCCTTGGCGGTTGCGCTTCGAGGTCTGATGGGAAGTGAGGACGTGCGACAGCACCTTGGGGCCCGCGCGGCTGAAGCGCTAGACCGGTTCTCCTTGGACCGGATTGTAGGCCCTTGGGAACGGTTGCTCGGAGGGGGCCAAGGATGAGGGCCTCGACCGACCGGAGGCGAACTGTGGATGGTAGGATCGCGGTCCTGTTTGTACTACCCTCGCTCAAGGGAGGGGGGGCCGAACGGGTGGCAGTGACGCTCTTGTGCCATTTGGATCGCACCCGGATCGATCCAACATTGGCCGTCTTCAACTTCGCGGACCCGGCCTATGCCGCCGACCTGCCTGCGGACGTGGAGGTCGTGGATCTCAAGGCCAGAAGGGTTCGCCATGGGCTATTTGCCCTGCTCTTGCTGATTTGGCGCAGAAGACCCGGCGTCGTCTTTTCCATGATCGGGCATCTGAACCTGGGCCTGGCGCTACTGAGGCCCTTCCTTCCACGAGGTGTGCGCCTATACGCTCGAGAGACAAATGTTGTGTCTACGATGTTGGCACAGCATCCGCAGAGCCTGCTCTGGCGAACAGCATATCGGTGGTTGTACCGGCGGTTTGATGCCGTCATTTGTCAGTCCGATCGGATGCGAGCTGAGCTGGTTGAGGAGTTCAACCTGGCGGTCGAACAGGCCCGCATAATCCGTAATCCAATCGATGTGGAGCGGGTGCGAAGCCTCGCCGCGGAGCCGCTTCATGGAGAGTCATGGCGACCGGAAGTGGTGAGGCTTGTCGCTGTGGGGCGGCTCAGCTACGAGAAGGGATTGGATCTGCTCCTCGAGGCTGTTGCGCTTCTCGACACTCTTCCAGTCGAGGTACTCGTTCTTGGTGACGGGCCTATGCGGACTGCCTTGGAGCAACAGACGCAGGCCCTTCATCTCACGGAGAGGGTCCGATTCTTGGGATTCGTGCCTAACCCCTATCAGTACATTGCGCGAGCAGATGCACTCGTGCTCTGCTCGCGATTCGAGGCCTTTCCCAATGTTGTATTGGAGGCACTGGCCTGTGGGACTCCGGTCATTGCCACTCCCGCCCCTGGGGGCCTTGGCGACATTGCGCCCACGCAGCACGGCATTACGCTGGCGGCTACGGTCGGCAGCGTGAGCCTGGCTCGTGCACTCGCTGAGTTTCCGTTCTCCGCCAATCGGGCCAGGGTGAAGGCGGATCTGACGCAATACGATGTGTCTGGTATTGCCGGGCAATATGAAGCCCTGTTCAGCGTAGGATCGCTATGAGCGCATGGTATCTCGCAGTCGCCTGCGGCTACCTGTTGCTCGGGCTGATCGTCTGGTGGTGCGAGGCGAGACGGAGCGGTCGTTCCGGCGTGGACCTCATCACGGTATTTCTTGTGTTGTGCCTCCTCCAGACATGTATCGCGGCGGTCGCAATCTTCGGATTGCTTCCAATCACGGATCCGGCTGCCCCGACCACCAACCCGGTGTTCGACCGGATTCTCCAGGCCGCGGGCCCCACGGCGTTGCTGTGCTCGTGCCTCACCGCCTGGTTTGTGTTCTGGTTTTACTGCGGCTGTGCCCTCGCCGCGTTGCTCCTTCCGCCGCAATCAGGGACAGGACCGCGATGGCGGGTGAGCGTGTACGGCTGGCGGCTGGCCGGCGTGCTCCTGTTTGGGTTAGCCCTCACGCTCTATTCCTTTGTCCAGATGGGCGACACACTCGCCACGAGGTACGTGGGCCTCATCCTGTTTCGGGATCTGTCTGACGCCGTTCCGCGGACACCACTCCGCGCAACCGCCTTCACGCTCACACAAACGTGGTCGTGGCTGTCGATCCTGGCGATTTGTGTTCTCTACGAGCGCGGCGGGCATCGATGGCTGAAGCGCGGTGTCGT
Source organism: uncultured Gemmatimonadales bacterium (assembly GCA_963810185.1). GTDB lineage: Bacteria > Gemmatimonadota > Gemmatimonadetes > Gemmatimonadales > GWC2-71-9 > SPDF01. The sequence goes on along the minus strand of CAWEMJ010000008.1, from coordinate 1,060,299 downwards.
CGGGATGGCGATCGTCTTTGCCATGCTCGGCGTATCACGACGCGCGCCTTTCTGCCGCTCCTGCTCGCCTACCTGAGCCTGGTGCTACATCGGCGCCGCTGGTACCTCGGCTGGATCGTCCTCTTCGCGATCCCGGCGATGGTTTGGCTCGCCTTTGGGAAGGAGCTGTTCGGGGCAATCGCGTTCGACCTTCCCCTGAACGCTGTGACCGGGACCTACCGATCACTTCCCAGCGCGCTCCTGCGCGCCGCATCCGAGCTTGGCATTACGGTCATCGAATCGCTAGGAACCCTGGCGTTCATTCCAGATCAACTCCGCTTCGGAGTGGACCACTTCCTGTCGCTCGCGCAGCGGTTCCCGAGGGAATGCTCGGCTTCGACATTGATTGGCCTGCCGCATGGTCCGGATGAGTACCGAGGCGTTCGCAGGCCAAGAGGCACCTGACGTGCCCCCTGGCTTTCTCGGGCAGATGTGGATTGACTTCCGCCTCTTCGGGCCTGTTGTGTGGGGCGTCTTACTTGGCCTGCAGATGGGCGCGGTTCAATGGCTGTTCCGACGTACCGAACGGACCCTCAGCGGCGCGGCGGCCGGGGTCCTGACTCACACTCGTAATTTCGCTGCCGGTTAACACGGGGTCATTCGACTTCTCCTTCAGCCTCGATATCATCATCCTTCTCCTTGTGATGTTGGCCTGCCTCAGACTTCGACCTTCTTCGCTCCATGGCTGGGGATCGCCGGAGATACAAGCCATGGGTGGAAGCTGGGATATGTCCAGTGAGCCGGCCGCAGACGGGATGTGACCCATCCACAAGTGGGGCCCATCGGAAACAGGGCAAGCTATCCGTGCTGCACATCATCACAGGCCTCTCAGATGGTGGCGCAGAGGCCGTCCTGTACCGACTGATCATGGCAGATCGGAGTCATTCTCACACCGTCATTGCCCTGATGGACGCCGGAAGGTATGGGCCGCTCCTTTCCGATGCCGGTATCGTCGTGCACACCCTTGACATGCCGCGCGGGCGGGTGACCCGCGACGCCCTCCGGAAGCTGTGGCGCCTGCTCCGGGAGAGTGGTGCGATGTCGTGCAGACGTGGATGTACCACGCCGATCTTGTCGGAGGGATCGTTGCCCGGCTAATGGGGAAACGAGCCGTGGTTTGGGGGATTGTAACACCTACCTGGGTGACGCCCGCACCCGGCTGGTCGTGCAGGTGTGCGCAGCAGTGTCCCGAATCGTGCCACGGCGAATCGTGAGCTGCTCCAACCTAGCGGCACGATTGCATACGAGGCTTGGCTATGCCGAGCGGAAGATGACGGTCATTCCCAATGGTTACGACCTCGAGCGATTGCACCGGGAGCCGGCGGCGCGCGCCCGGCTGCGCGGCTCGTGGAATGTGCCGGGTGACGCCTGCGTTCTGGGGCTCGTGGCTCGGTGGGATCCATCGAAGGACCATTCCACCCTGATTGCTGCGCTGGAACGCGTCAGCCAATCGATCGATCGCAAGTTCCGCCTGGTTCTTGTCGGCGGCGGAATGGATCGTCCAATGCGGCTCTCGTCGATTTGCTCGAGCGTTCGGGGTTGCGGCAATCGGTGGTGCTCCTCGGCCCGCAACGCGATATTGCCGGGATCATGAGCGCATTGGATATACACGTGCTCTCGAGTCGGGCGGAGGCTTTTCCGAATGTCGTGGCCGAAGCGATGGCGTGCGAAACGCCGTGCATCGTGACCGACACTGGTGATGCCGCGCTGATCGTGGATGACACGGGCTGGGTCGTCCCCGCCCGAAATCCGGAGCTCCTGGCAGGAGCGATCGAATCCGCTATTCATGCCTTCTATGATTCGTCGGCCTGGGCTGCTCGCCAGCGCGCCGCGCGGCGGAGGATCGAGTCCCACTTCGGCCTGGATAGAATGGTGAAGGCCTACTCCGAGGTCTGGCATGAGGCCGCCACCTCCTAGCCTCGGTCTCCGCGGGAGTGCGCGGAGCACTTGGCCAGCCAGGGCTCTCGGAGGAGAGGATTCGCGATGTGTGGCCTAGTCGGTGTCCTCACCACCGCGGCAGTCCGGGAGCTGGACGTCCAACGGATGGCGGGGGAGCTCCGCCATCGCGGCCCCGACGACAGCGGTGCTGGCTCGATCCCGCCGCGGGCATCGCGCTCGGCCACCGCCGGCTGTCGATCATCGACCTCTCGCCCGCGGCGCATCAGCCGATGCGTCTCGGCCTGCGGCCGCTACGTCATCGTCTTCAACGGCGAGATCTACAACTACCGCGAGCTGCGCCGGAGCTCGAGCGGCGGAGCGCGGCCGACTTCGCGCGGCCACTCCGACACCGAGGTGCTGCTCGCCGGCTTCGAGCGCTGGGGCATCGAGGCGACGCCTCGAGCGCAGCTGTCGGGCATGTTCGCCTTCGCGCTGTGGGACCGGAGGAGCGCGACGCTGCACCTGGCGCGCGACCGGCTCGGCGAGAAGCCGCTGTACTACGGCTGGCACGGCGGCACGCTTCCTGTTCGGCTCCGAGCTCAAGGCGCTGCGCGCGCATCCCGGCTTCGCAGCGCCGAGATCGACCGCGACGCGCTTGGCCTGCTACCTGCGGCACAGCTACGTCCCGGCGCCGCACTCGATCTACCAGGGCATCCGCAAGCTCCCGCCGGGCACGATGCTCACGCTGATCGCGGCCAGACGCGCACCGCGAGCCGCGGCCCTACTGGATCGCTCGGCGACGGCCGTCGCCGGCGGGCTCGCCGCACCCGTTCGCCGGGTCGGCGAGGAGGCGCGTCGACGCGCTCGAGGCGCTGCTGCGCGATGCGGTGCGGCCGGCAGATGGTCGCCGACGTGCCGCTCGGCGCGTTCCTGTCCGGCGGCATCGATTCGTCGACCGTCGTCGCGCTGATGCAGGCGCAGTCGGCCCGGCCGGTGCGACCTTCACCATCGGCTTCCACGAGGCCGGCTACAACGAAGCCGAGCACGCCAGCGCGGTCGCGCAGCACCTCGGCACCGACCACACCGAGCTCTACGTCACGCCGCAGCGAGGCGCTCGACGTCGATCCCGCGATCTGCCGCGCTGTACGACGAGCCGTTCGCCGACTCGTCGCAGATCCCGACCTTCCTGGTCGCGCAGCTGGCGCGGCAGCACGTCACCGTGGCGCTCTCCGGCGACGGCGGCGACGAGCTGTTCGGCGGCTACAACCGCTACGTCCTGCGCAGCAGACTGTGGCGGATCGGCTGCGCGCGGATGCCGCGTGGCTGCGGGGCTGCGGCCGCGCGCGGGCTCGATGCGCGGTCTCGGACCGGACACCTGGAGCCGATGCTGCGCCCATCCAGCGAATGCTGCCACGCGGGCTGGCGCACGCGCACGCCGGGGACAAGGCTGCACAAGGCTGCCGACGTCCTGGCGGGCGACGCGTGCCGAGGCCTCTACCGCAGCCTGGTGATCGCACTGGAGGACCCAGCTCGACGTCGTGATCGGCGCACGGAGCCGGCGACGGTCCTGACGACCCAGCTCGCGGCCGCACACCGACGCATTTCGTCACCAGATGATGGTGCTGGACACTGCTGACCTATCTGCCGGACGATATCCTGGTCAAGGTGGACCGCGCCGCGATGGCGGTGGGCCTGGAGACGCGGGTCCCCTTGCTGGATCACCGGGTCGTGGAGTTCGCCTGGCGGCTGCCGCTGGACTTCAAGCTCCGGGATGGCGTCGGCAAGTGGCCGCTGCGGCAGGTGCTGTACCGGTACGTCCCGCCAGCCCTGATCGATCGGCCGAAGATGGGCTTCGGCGTTCCGATCGATCGCTGGCTGCGCGGCCCGCTCCGGGATGGGCCGAGGAACTCTTGGCGAGTCGAGGCTGCGTCGAGAGGGATATTTCCATCCTGAGCCGATCCGGCGAAAGTGGCTCGAGCATGTCTCCGGCCGGCGGAATGGCAGTACGGCTATGGGACATCCTGATGTTTCAGGCGTGGCTGACGGAGACGACTTAGATGGAGAGGGCTGGTCGGCCGACGCTGCTGTTTCTCGTCACGGAAGACTGGTACTTCGTCAGCCATCGTCTCCCTTTGGCCCGTGCCGCGCTGCTGGAAGGCTACCGAGTCGTTGTCGCCACCCGGATCCGGGAGCACGGAGAGGTGCTGGTGCGAGCTGGGTGCGATGTTGTTCCGCTCGACTGGACGCGTGGCACGGGGTCGCTCTTCAGGGAATTGCGATTTGGCTGGGGGCTGCTCGCCCTCTACCGCCGGGAACGACCCGCCGTCGTTCATCACGTCGCCCTGAAGCCGGTCGTCTATGGCTCCCTGGCCGCGCGACTTTCCGGCGTGCCCGTTGTGGTGAATGCGATCGCCGGCCTGGGGTACGTCTTCACGAGCCGGACCGGTTCGGCGCGCCTGCTTCGACCGATACTCCGATCGGCGTTCCGTCTCCTCCTCAATCGACGAGGGTCCTGGGCCGTTCTGCAGAATCCGGATGACCAGGCCCTCTTGGAACGGGAGGCCGGGCTCGAACCAGGACGGATCGTCCTGATCCGTGGCGCCGGGGTGGATTTGGCGGAGTTCACCGTCGCGCCCGAGCCGCCCGGCGTTCCGGTGGTGGTCTTGCCCGCGCGCATGCTCTGGGACAAGGGCGTTGGCGAGTTTGTCGAGGCAGCGCGGCGGTTGCGTCGCGAAGGGTGTAGGGCCCGGTTCGCGCTCGTCGGTGGGCTCGATCCGGGCAATCCCCGGGCCATCGCGCAAGCGGTGCTCGATGCCTGGGTGACCGAAGGAGTCGTTGAGTGGTGGGGACATCGGGCATCGATTCAGAGGTCCTTGCTTCTGTGCACATTGTGACACTGCCCTCGTATCGCGAGGGGTTGCCGAAAGTCCTCCTCGAGGCCGCCGCCTCAGGGAGACCGATCGTCACCACAGACGTCCCCGGCTGCCGCGAGGTGGTCCAGGACGGCGTCAACGGCCTACTCGTGCCCGCCCGAGAGATCGACCCGCTGGTCCGCGCAATCCGCATCCTCATCAATGATGCCCCACGTCGCGCCGAGCTGGGTCGACAGGGGCGCTTCCTCATGGAGCGAGAATTCTCCGTGGAGGAAGTCGTGCGACGAACGATGCCTCTGTATCGACACGGGCCGTAATGATGGCAGCACCCGCTGTGCCTGCGCGTCTCCTTGTCACCGGCGCCTCCGGGTTCGTCGGTACTGGCGCTCACCGCCTCGCTCGCCGAGAAGGGGTCCGTTTGTCACCGCCTTGAGTCGGGGCGGCGCGTCACCACCGCGGGGGGTAGGTAGCGCACAGTTCGCGAACTTCAACGACTCGGAGGGACTCCGCCGGGCGCTCCAGGACGTGGAGGTGGTGGTCCACCTCGCCGCCCGCGTGCATGTGATGCGTGAGGACGCGGTCGACCCGCTTTCCGCCTTCCGTCGTGTGAATGTCGAAGGGACGCGCGCGGTCTATGCCGCCGCCCGGAAGCCGGCGTGAAACGGTTCGTCTTCCTCAGTTCGATCAAGGCGATGGGAGAAGGGTCGCCAACTCAGTACCGCGAATCTGATCACCCCGAACCAACTGATCCCTACGGCATCTCAAAGCTGGAAGCGGAGCAGGCGCTCGCCGAGGGTCGGGCGCTGGGCGGTCCGGAGTTCGTGGTGCTGCGTCCCCCGCTCATCTATGGACCGGGAGTCGGTGGGAATTTTCGCCGCTTGCTTCGCCTCGCCACACTCGCCGGCCGCATCCCACTCCCGCTCGGAAGCATCGCCAACCAACGCAGCCTCGTCTCCCTCGGCAACCTCGTCAGCGCCATCGAGGTGGCCGCGCTGAACCCTGCGGCAGCCGATCGGACCTACCTCGTGTCGGACGGAATGGATCTCTCCACATCCGAGCTAATTTTGGCGCTCGCGGCGGGAATGGGCCAGCCGGCTAGGCTGCTTCCGTGCCCCGTTCGAATGATCCGATCGCTGGCAACCGCCGCCGGCAAGGGGTCGGAAGCGGATCGCCTCTTCGGTTCATTGGTTGTCGACTCCAGCCGACTCCGGAGGGAACTCGGGTGGGTGCCTCCCGAGAGCGTGGCCGCGGGCCTGGCCGCAACGGCTGCCTGGTGGAAGAACCGCCATAACGAGGTCAGCGCCAATGAGTGAGGCGGGGGTGCTTTCTCTGTTTCTTATGGTGACGGTCCCATCGGCGATCGCGGCCTTTGTCCTCGTGGGCCTCGTGCGTCGCTACGCGCTCCGGCACCAAATCCTCGACCATCCCGGCCCACGCGCCTCCCACACCCGGCCCACTCCCCGCGGCGGCGGGCTCGGTCTCGTCGTTGCACTGCTCCTCGTGCTGCCTGCGCTGCCAGGGGCCCGCTCCAGCCTCCCGCTCCTGCTCGCCCTCGTTGGCGTAACGCTCACCGCACTCGTCGGCTGGCTCGACGACCGGAGCTCTCTCGGCGTCCGCGCCCGCCTGGTGGCGCACATTGTCGCGGGGGTGACGCTCCTGCCGCTAGCCCTCTGGCCCGGCGCGGTGCCGGCCTGGCTCGGCATCTTCGCCGCGGTCTGGTGGGTGTTCTGGGCGGTGTCGGCAATCAACGTCGTGAATTTCATGGATGGGATCGACGGACTCATTGGTTCGCAGGCGCTGATCTTCGGTGCACATCTGGCGCTGCTAGGCGTCGCTGGTGGGTTGGCCGGAGCTTTCGGGTTCGCACTGGTTGGAGCATCGGCCGGATTTCTGATCTGGAACTGGCCCCCCGCAAAGATCTTTCTTGGGGATGTCGGCTCAGGGGCGCTTGGATTCTTGTTCGTCTTGGGCGGCCTTCTGCTCATCAGGGAGGGCGAGGCCTCGGTCGTAACGGCGTTCCTGCCCTTGTATGCACTGTTCCTCGATGCGTCGGTCACCTTGGCCCGCCGATTCCACCGCGGCGAGCGAATCTCCCAAGCCCATCGCAGCCATCTCTACCAACGCCTGGCCAACGGCGGCTGGGGTCACGCTCGCGTGAGCCTCCTCTACGCTGCCGTGGCGCTTCTTGCTTTGCCAATCACCGCCCTTCCAGCTACTTGGCTGAATCTCGGCATCGCCGCCTACTTCCTCACCATCCTCTCCCTCGGCCTCACCCTCGATCGCCGAGCACCCTGACCGAAGCGCTGAGTTCGACACATCGCAGGTGATGTTCGTCCTCGGTCACCCTTCCTCAAAATCTCTTTTCAAGCTATTATCTGCCAAGCACTTGACGGCCTCTTGACACTCCCATTCAATATTATGTGTCATCCACCATGTGGAGACACATCTGACCCCGTTTATGAGAGCTAACCCACCCGCCGGACTCCGCAACCGCCACTTCCTGGCGCTCGACCTTGTGTTGCTCCCGCTCGCCACCCTGCTGGCCTACGCCCTCCGGTTCGAAGGGCTCACCTGGCCCGCAGGGACCCTGCTGGGCGCGGGATGGTTCCTCCTGCTCTCCGTACCGGTCAAACTGGCGATTGCCCGCTGGGCCGGGCTCTACCGGCGCGTCTGGCGCCTTGCCAGCCTCCATGAAGCCGAGCAGATGCTCAAAGCCGCCGCGCTCTCCGGCATCGTCTGCTTCGGCATCGGGGCGCTCCTGATCCCCGGCCTCGGCCTGGCCCCCTCCCGGGTCCCCATCTCCGTCCTGATCCTCGATGCCCTCTTCGCCGCCACGATCCTTTCTCTGCCGCGCATTGCGGTGCGGCTCGTGGCGTCGCATCACAACGGCCACAAGGCACCGGACGCCCGGCGGGTCCTGATTGCCGGTGCCGGGGCCGCCGGCACCATGATCGTCCGCGAACTCCGCGGCAATCCCGACCTCGGCCTCGATCCAGTCGGCTTCGTGGACGACGACCGGTCCAAGCGCGGCAATCGGGTGCACAACCTTCCGGTGCTCGGCGCGCTCTCCGACCTCGGGAACATCGTCGAGAGCTACAAGATCCACGAAGTGATCATCGCCATGCCGAGGGCGCCGGGCAGCGTGATCCGCGAGGTGCTCGATGCCGCCGCCGCGGCCAAGGTGAACACCCGAACCGTGCCCGGCATGTTCGACATCATCTCCGGGCGGGTGGCGGTGCGGGCCCTGCGCAAGGTCGAGATCCAGGACCTGCTCCGTCGGGAACCGGTCACGACCAACCTCGACGCCGTGCGGTCCATCGTGTCCGGTCAGACGGTGCTGGTCACCGGCGCCGGCGGGTCGATCGGCAGCGAACTCTGCCGTCAGCTGGTCGCCCTCGGGCCCAAGCGGATCGTCCTGGCCGGTCACGGTGAAAACTCGATCTTCGATATCCTGAACGAGCTCCGGGCCGGGGTGCCCGATCTGGAGTTCGTTCCGGTCATCGTGGACATCCGGGACCGGGACCGGCTCGGCCGCGTCTTCGAGCAGTGGAACCCGATCGCGGTGTTCCATGCCGCCGCCCACAAGCACGTGCCGATGATGGAATGCAACGTCGCCGAGGCCATCACCAACAACATCCTCGGCACCAGAAACGTGGTGGAGTTGGCCGCTGCGCATCGGGTCGAGCGCCTGGTGCTCATTTCGAGCGACAAGGCGGTGCACCCCACCAACGTGATGGGGGCCACCAAGCGGGTGGCGGAGATGGTCGTCCAGATGGCGGCGCGCGAACGCAAGCAGAACTTCGTGTCGGTCCGGTTCGGCAACGTCCTCGGCTCCCGCGGCAGCGTGGTCCCGACCTTCATGAAGCAGATCGCCGCCGGCGGGCCGGTCACCGTGACCCATCCCGAAATGCGCCGCTACTTCATGACCATTCCGGAGTCGGTGCAGCTGGTCCTGCAGGCTGGTGCGCTGGGGAAGGGCGGGGAGGTGTTCGTGCTGGACATGGGGGAGCCGATCAAGGTGGCCGACCTGGCCGCCGACCTCATTCGCCTGTCCGGCAAGGAAGTCGGGACCGACATCGAGATCCGCTTTACCGGGAGCCGCCCAGGAGAAAAGCTGTTCGAGGAACTGTTCTTCAGCGCCGAAAACGCGGCTGTCACCGAACACGAAAAGGTCCTGCGGGCCACCAACGCCAAGCTTCCGGAGGGCATCGCCGCGCTGGTCAGCGGGATTATCGAGGCGGCCCAGGAGGGGCGCCCCGATCAGGAACTGCGGAGCCTGCTCATGGAGCTGGTGCCGGACTTCGATCCTTCGCTGGCCGCCTCGCAGCCTACATCCGCTCCACCAGTGCCCGGGCAAACTCGCTCGTCTTGAGCAGCGTCGCACCCGTCATCTGCCGGTGGAAGTCGTAGGTCACCAGCTTGGCCGCGATGGCCCGCTCGATGGCCCGCACGATCAGATCCGCCGCCTCGTTCCAGCCCATGTAGCGCAGCATCATCTCGCCGGAGAGGATCACCGAGCCGGGGTTGACCTTGTCCTGGTCGGCGTACTTCGGCGCGGTGCCGTGGGTCGCCTCGAAGATGGCGTGCCCGGTCTGGTAGTTGATGTTGGCGCCCGGCGCGATGCCGATGCCGCCCACCTGCGCCGCCAGCGCGTCCGAGATGTAGTCGCCGTTCAGGTTGAGCGTGGCGATCACGTCGTACTCCGCCGGGCCGGGTCAGGATCTGCTGCAGGAAGGCGTCGGCGATCACGTCCTTGATCACGATGCCGTTCGGGAGCCGGCACCACGGCCCGCCGTCGATTTCCACCGCGCCGTATTCCTGCTTGGCCAGCTCATAGCCCCAGTCCCGGAAGCCGCCCTCGGTGTACTTCATGATGTTGCCCTTGTGGACCAGCGTCACGCTCTTCCGCCTGGTGCGAAATGGCATGGTCGAACGCCGCGCGGATCAGCCGCTTGGTGCCTTCCACCGACACCGGCTTGATCCCGATGGCGCTGCTGTCGGGGAACCGGATGGCCTTGACCCCCATCTCGTTCTGGAGGAACCGGATCACCTTGACCGCCTCGGGCGATCCCGCCCGGAACTCGATGCCGGCGTAGATGTCCTCGGTGTTCTCCCGGAAGATGATCATGTCCACCTTGCCGGGATCCTTGACCGGCGAGGGCACCCCCTCGAACCAGCGGACCGGCCGGACGCAGGCGTAGAGATCGAGCTTCTGGCGGAGCGCCACGTTGAGCGAGCGGATCCCCCCGCCCACCGGCGTGGTGAGCGGCCCCTTGATGGCCACCAGGTGCTTCGTGATGGCCTGCAGCGTCTCGTCCGGGAGCCAGTTGTCCACCTGGTTCTTGGCCTTTTCGCCGGCCAGCACCTCCATCCACACGATCTGCCGCTCGCCCCTGTAGGCCACCCGAACGGCGGCGTCGAGCACCAGCTTCGATGCGCGCCAGATGTCGGGCCCGGTCCCGTCCCCCTCGATGAAGGGGATGATGGGATGCGTCGGGCACGGTGAGCTTGCCGCCCGCCATCGTGATGCTCTCCCCAAGAACGGGGGCGTCGGCGGGACGGGGGGAAGCGGCTTTGGTCGAGGGCATGCGTCACTCACTCTGGGGCGGGGAACGGGGCTGCGAAGGTCGGAACTTGCTGGTAATATACGTCATGCAGACCGATGCTATCCACCTCCCCGCCATTCCGGCCTCCGACCTCGAGTCGGCGCCCCTCGCGCAGGCCGACACCATCCCCTCCCGCTGGTACTGGGATCCGGCCTTTGATCGGCTCGACCGGGACGCCGTCTTTGCCCGGACCTGGCAGGGCGTCGGCCACGCCGCACAGGTCCGGGAGGAAGGCCAGTTCTTCTGTGCGGAGGTGGCCGGCAACCCTGTCATCGTGATCCGGGGCAAGGATGGCGTGCTCCGCGGCTTCTACAACGTCTGCCGGCACCGCGGGGGACCGCTCGCCGTCGAGCCGGAGGGGTGCGTCCGCGCCCTGCAGTGCAAATATCACGGATGGACTTACCTGCTGGACGGCTCGCTCCGCGGCGTGCCGCAGTTCGACCGGGTGGAACTCTTCGACCGGAAGGACTACGGCCTGGTGCCGGTGCGGGTGGCGGAGTGGGAGGGGCAGGTGTTCGTCAATCTCTGGGCCGACGCGCCGCCGCTCGAGAAGTACGTGCATGGCATCGTCGAGCAGATCGCTCCCGCCCAGCTCGGTGCGCTCACGTTCGTGCGCCGGGTGGAGTACGACATCGCCTGCAACTGGAAGGTGTACGTCGACAACTACCTCGAGGGCTACCACGTCCCGCACGTGCACCCCGAGCTGGTCAAGCTCTACGACTTCCAGAGCTATCGGACCGAGTGCTTCGAGTGGTACTCGCTGCAGCACAGCCCGCTGAGCGGCCAGGCCAACCTGTACACATCCGGCGCGGGCGAGGCGTTCTACTACTGCCTCTTTCCCAATTACATGCTGAACATCCTGCCGGGCCGCCTGCAGACCAACCTCGTCCTGCCGCTCGGACCCACCCGCTGCCGCGTGGTGTTCCAGTACTTCTACGCAAACGCCGAAGCGCCAGATGTCCGCCGCCTGGTCGAAGCGGACCTCGCCTATTCGGACACCATCCAGCGCGAGGACATCGACATCTGCGAGCAGGTGCAGCGCGGGGTCGGGTCCCGGGCCTACGACCGGGGCCGGTTCTCGGTGCAGTACGAGGAGGGAGTGTACCACTTCCAGCGGCTGCTGAAGGGGGCGTATCGGGGCTTCTTCGAGGATGCAGGAACCAAACCCGCTTCCCGGCCGTAGTACGAGGACACCTTCACGACCATCTGGGAGATTGCATGATTCGGAATGTCCGCGCTGCTGCTGTCCTGGCGCTCGTCGCGATTGCACCGGCTGCACTCGCTGCCCAAGCCGCCCCAGCCGCCACCGGCCTCCCCACCTGGACCATCGACATGGCCCACTCGGAGGTCACCTTCCGGATTCGCCACTTCATGAGCCGGGTGAGCGGGACTTTCACCGACTTTTCCGGCGCCATCCAGGGCGATCCCGCGAATTGGTCAGGTGGATCCGTGTCCGCCACCATCAACGTGGCGAGTGTCGACACCCGACAGGAACGGCGTGACGCGGACCTCCGCTCCGCCCGGTTTTTCAACGTGGACAGCTTCCCGACCATCACCTTCGTCAGCAAGTCCGTGGTGCAGAAGGGCGACTCGCTCACCATCGCCGGTGATCTCACCATGCGCGGTGTCACCAAGCCGGTGGTCCTGAAGGGCGCGGTCCTGGGCGTCATGCCCGGTGAGCGGCCCCGCGCTGGATTCGAAGTCGCCACCACGCTCAATCGTCTCGACTACGGGGTGGCCTGGAACCGCGTCCTCGAGGGCGGGGGCAGCATGCTCGGCGACGACGTCGAAATCCGCATCAACGTCGAGGCACTCCGGCAGCCCGCCAGCCCGTAGGGCCTGCCGCTCACCGCACCCGGGCGCCCAGCGCGCGGAGGGAGTCCGGCGTCACGCTGCCGGTCACCACAAACCGAATGCCCCCGCGCTCCTGCCACGCCGTCACGCTCGCCCGTGCGCGCGGCCCCGGCCACCGCCTCGGCGGCGGCTTCTCGCCGAGCGGCGACTTGCAGTCGCCGACCGCTGTTCATCCAGCGTGACCGCTCCCGACGCATAGATCACGCGGACCACGGCCACCGCGGGGTCCGCCCCAGCCACCGCGGTGCCGGGCCCGGTCTCGACCCGCTCCGCCGCCAGTCCGTCGATCAGCCGGATCTGCCCGCCGAGCAGCCGCACCCCTTCCTCCATCGAAATGACGCGCCAGGCGGCGGCCGGCTCGTCCGCCTGACCGCGCGACCTTTGCCGCGGGCGCATTGGCCCGGGCGTCCAGCAGTTGATCTCGCTCGGGGCTGGCGCTGCCGGCGGGCGCAGGTTGCTCGGCGCGTGAGTTCATTCGCGCCGGCTCCGCCGACTGCCCCCACCGCCTTCGCCTCGCCGGCCGCACTCTGGCGGTCGGCGGTGGACCGTGCCGGCGCTTCTGCCGGCGGTGCTGCCGGTTCAGCTGCCGATGGGGTCGCGGCGGGTGTCAACGGCTTGTCCGATTCCTGGAGCGCGACCGATGTGGGGGTGACCGCGCCTGTGCCGCGGCCCCAGTATCCCACCCCGACGGCAAGCACGATGCTGGCCGCCCACGCCAGCGTACGGATGACGGCACGCCGCCGGGACGACCCGCGCCGGCGCGCCGGCTGCTCCGGTACGGCCAGCACCTCGACCAGCCGGTCCGCCTCCTCCAGGAATGCTCGCGCCTCCGCCAGTCGCGCGGCGCACGAGGCACAGGACCTGATGTGCGACTCGATGCGTGCCCGCTCATCCGCGTCGAGCTCCCCGTCGAGGAGCATCTGCATGGTGCCTTCGTCAGGATGCGACATGCCGGCCTCCCTGCGTGCGATATGCTTCGACCAGTCGGCGCCGAGCCCGCGAGAGCGTCGTGCCGACGGCCCCCTTGGCAAGGCCCAGTGTCTCCGCGATTTCATCGTAGTTGAATCCTTCGGCCTTCAGCAGCAGCGCCTCGCGGTCCCGCTCGGCCAGCGTGGCGAGCGCCTCCTGCACCGCGCGGACGTTGTCAGATCGTTCGACGGCCTGGTCCGCCGAGGGCGCGGACTGTGGTGATTCCGCGCGGTAGAGCTCGAGCCGCCGGCCCTGCCGCACCGCCTTCCGCCCGTCCTCGCGCACCAGGTTCAGCGCCACCGCAAAGAGCCAGGGACGCGGATTGCGCGGCGGCGCCGCCACCGCCCGCGCAAAGGTCTCCTGGGCGATGTCCTCCGCGCGGTCGTGATCGCCCGTCCGCCGGTACAGCACCCGGACGAGGGCAGCGTGATGTTCGCGGAAGAGGGCGGTCAGGTCTGTCGTCATCAGCTCTATTGGGAGGGCGGGGAGTGGCCTGCAGGGAGAAATGCCCTGCAAGCCACGCGCCGCACAAGGGGTGATGGCTACAAGCCGCGGAAGTCGCGAACCGTGGCGGCCAGCTGGTTTCCGCTCCAGGCACTGACCCCGGTCGGATCGATCCGGATACTCGATCCGGGTGCCGGCAATCACCACCTGCTCGCCGATCCCGAGCCAGGGCGCCAGTTCCGGCAACGCCCGGACCAGTTCGAAATACGCCGGGCTGAACGGCTTCACCGCAATGGTTGGACTGCCGGGCTTGTAGGTCATGTCAGTCCAGACGCCACCGCGGTCCACGAACACCCGCCCGGCGAGCCGGCGTGACTCCGCGCTGACACCGCCCACGGCGCCGGGTGTCCGGGCCAGTCGCTCATCCGCCGCGGCATTGGCCGACGCCAGCGTCTTGACCTCGGACTGGCGGGCGCTGGCTTCGGCCCGTTCGAACGCGACCTGCCCGCTCATCGCCTTGGCCGCGTCTCGGCCACCGCGGAGCGACGGCTTCCGGCGTGGCGGGAACGGCGCCCGGCTCGAGGACGAGGAACGAGGTGTACTCGGTCAGGATGCCGTAGCGGAGGCCGAGTTGCCGGATCTCTTCGATGATGGCAGGGGATGCCCCTTCGAGTCGTGCGGTGCGCGTCAGCTCCCCGATCTTCCGGGAGGCCCAGAGCGGCGGGACGAACGCGTTGTCGGGCTGCCGGCTCGTGAACTGCGCGCGCGCCGTGAAGCGCTCCCGGCGGCCGTTGCGTTCGCCCTCGATGACGACGTCTCCCGAGCCCGTGCCATGATATCGGCCGAACACCACCAGCTCCTCGCCGTAGAACAGGTCCGGCAGCTGGGCGGGTTGCTGGTCCACGAGGGTGACCGGGGCGCTCACGATCCGGAGGTTGGCCAGGGCGGGGTGCCGAATCCTGCCGAGGAGTCCGCCGACGGCCACTTCCATGTTGGCGTTGGGTGCCACGTAGGTGGCGCTCCCTCGGCCCTCCTTGGCCAGCATGTCGAGCAGGTAGGTGTTGACGTCAGTCCCGACGCCGACGGTGAAGATGCGGGACTGTCCGATGTGCCCGCCGGCCGCGGCGGCAATCTGGTCGGGCTGGGTCTGCCCGACCGAGGGGAGGCCATCGGTCATGAACACCACGAGGGAGACGCGTGCGGCGGCCGAGGCCTGTTGAAGCGCCACGTCCAGTGCGCCCTCGATGTTGGTGCCACCGCCCGCGGAGAGGTTGCTCACGAATTCCTGGGCGCTCGCGAGGTTTGTCCGGGTGGCGGACGTCAGGCCGGGCCGGAATTCTGTCACTCCCGACGAGAACGCGATGAGCCGGAACCGATCCTGCGGGCCGAGGGCGCCCAGGGCCTGCGCCAGCGCCGCCTTGGCCTGCTCGAGCTTGGTGCCGGACATCGAGCCCGACACGTCCACCACGAGGGTCAGGTCGCGCGGGATGACGTCGGTCGCGGAGTTTTCCGGTGGGGCCAGCAGGAGCATGAAGTAGCCGTCTTCGCCGGCGGAGGCGTGTGTCAGGACGCTGGTGCCGACCAGTCCCCGCCGAAGCGGGAAGAGAAGGTCGAGATCGCCCGAGGCGTTTCCGGGGACGGAGACCACCAGCTGGCCGCCGCGGCGCCGGGTGGAGATCTCGTGAGTCGGTGAATACGGGGTCCCGAAGGTGTCTTCACCGGGTGTGGTCACCTGCATCGAGAAGAGGTCCTGTGGAGCGGCGTCGCTCCCCATGCCGCGTGGCGCGGTGCGGGGACCGATGGCGTACCGCAGGCGGAGGGCGTCACCCTCGCGCCCGAGCACCTGGGTGTATTTCAGGACGACCTTGCGGGTTTCGCCGGGTTGGATCGGGAAGATCTGCGCGCGAATGAGCCCGTGCCCGGCGTAGGTCAGCAGCGCGGGGTCTCGCTGGCGCCGCACGATCTCCTCGTAGACGGCGCGGGCCTGTTCGGCGGTCTGCATTTCGCCCTGCAACTCCTGGTCGCCCATCCAGAGGGAGTAGCCGGTGAATACGGCCTCCCCCGGCAGGGGGTAGAGGTAGGTGCCCTCGGCGATCGAGCTGCCGGCGTTGCGGAAGCGCTCCTCGACCTCGACGTGCGCAATGCGTCCGTCGAGGGTGATGCGCACATCGCTTTGGATCCGGATGACCGGCCCGCCGATCGGCACGGGCCGGGTGGAGACGGGGGTGCTGCGGACCTCGACCCAGCCCTGAGCACCGGCCGAGGAGGCCGCGCTGGCGGCAAGCACCAGCGCGAGGGGGAATCGACGACGCATGACGTTCTCCTGGTTTGGGGCAGCCGGGAGATGCGTCTGGCCTGGAAACTTGCACGCCGCCCCGACTCCCCGGCATTCTTCGCTCCATGGTCCCGACGAAGCGTGCCCGCCTCCAGCTGGTAGTCGCCGCCGTGCTGTTCTCGACCGGCGGGGCGGTCATCAAGGCCACCGCCATGACGAGCTGGCAGGTGGCATGTCTTCGTTCGGGCATCGCGGCGGTGGCGCTGGCGCTGCTGCTGCCGGAGGCCAGGCGCGGGCTCCGGCCGCGCACCTTCCTCGTGTCCATCGCCTATGCCGCCACGCTGGTGCTCTTCGTCACGGCCAACAAGCTCACCACCTCCGCCAACACCATCTTCCTCCAGGCCACCGGGCCGCTCTACATCCTCCTGCTCGCGCCATTCCTGTTGCGGGAGAAGATTCGCCCCGCCGACGTCGCGTTCATGGCCATCGTCGGGGCCGGCCTGGTGCTGTTCTTCATGGGCACTGACGCGCCGGTCCGCACCGCGCCAGCGCCGTTCCAGGGCAACGTCCTCGCGGCGCTCTCCGGATTCACCTGGGCCCTGACGTTGATGGGGCTCCGGTGGGTGGGTGCCGACGAGTCGGGTGGCTCTCCGGCAGGCGCCGTGGTGGCGGGCAACACACTTGCTTGCCTCGTAACCCTCCCCATGGCGCTGCCCCTGTCAGGCATCGGCGCGGTGGATTGGGTCGCCATCGCCTATCTCGGGATCTTCCAGATTGCCCTGGCCTACGCCTTCGTCACGCGGGCGGTGGGCAAGCTGCCTGCGCTCGAGATCTCGATCATTCTGCTGGTGGAGCCGGTCCTCAACCCCATCTGGTCCTGGCTGGTGCATGGGGAACGGCCGGGCCCCTGGGCCCTGGCCGGAGGGGTGCTCATCATCGGCGCCACCGCGCTCCGCTCCGTTCTGGCCAGCGCGGCCTCGTCGAAGTCGCCCGCCGGTGCCTGAGCGCCCTCGGACGCGCACCTCGCTGCTCGAGACGGTGCGGGTCCGCGGCGGCCGGGTGCCGCTCTGGCCGCTCCACATGGAGCGGGTGGAGCGGAGTGCCGCCGCGCTGGGGTACACCCTCCCGCCGAATCCCGAACCGCCCTCCGGTGGGAGCGACCGAATCTGTCGGCTCGAGTTTGCGAGCCGCGGCCGCCTGCTGGTGACGGAACGACAGATTGAGGAGACGAGCGGGCTACGGCTGCGGACCGCTCCAGTGCCGCACCGGGGCTACCGTCACAAGACGACCAACCGGGAGTGGCTGGACGTGGCGCGCCTCAACGCCGCCTCGGAAGGTGGGGACGACGTGCTGTTCCTCTCGGAGGAGGGGTTCGTGGCGGAGTCGTCGATCTGGGGCATCTTCTGGTGGGAGGGGGGCCGACTGGCGGCCCCGCCGCTCGACCTGGGCATCCTGCCGGGCGTGGGGCGGGCGCGGCTGGCGGAGCTGGCCGGCGGGCTAGTCGAGTCCCGGTTGCCGGGCCGTGAGCTGGCGGCGTTTGGGGGATTCGCGGCCAACGCGGGCAGGGGAATCGTGCCATTGCTGGAAGTCGATGGCATCCAAGTGGTTCCCGGCGGGGCGACAGGGGACCTGGTGGAGCGGTTCTGGCCTTGACCGGGCGGGGGTCGGTGAATATTTTCTCCGGGCTAGGCAGGGCCCTCGGTCTTCGTGGTGGTTGTAGCTCAATCGGTTAGAGCGCCGGATTGTGGTTCCGGAGGTTGCGGGTTCGATCCCCGTCAGCCACCCTGCCCGCGATGCCCGACAGAACAGCGTCGGCAGAGGTCCGTAGCTCAATTGGTAGAGCACCGGTCTCCAAAACCGGGGGTTGCAGGTTCGATTCCTGCCGGGCCTGTCGGGATACAACATGGCGCTATCGTCTAGAGGCCTAGGACACAGCCCTCTCAAGGCTGGCACACGGGTTCGAATCCCGTTAGCGCTACTGGTCGGCACCATCGGGCGGGCCTCGGCCCCATCGTCTATCGGTTAGGACGCGACCCTTTCAAGGTCGAGAGACGGGTTCGACTCCCGTTGGGGCTATGTACCACGCGCCGCTAGCTCAATTGGCAGAGCAAGTGACTCTTAATCACTAGGTTGTAGGTTCGATTCCTACGCGGCGCACTCCCCCCATCCGGACCCGGTCCGGGTGGGGGTTTCTTCGTCTTGGGGCGGGGGCTGGGGCCCCTCCCCAGGCCGGCCTCCCGGGGTGGGGGTGGGGGAGGGATAGCCCCTTGCGACTTCCGGTGTTAGTTTATTCCCGGGTTCCCCTCCCCCGGTTTGCCGATTGCCGCGGCCTGCCGGACTTGGAGGGGTTGACTGCCTTGCGTAGGCGGGATCGAGACCGCAACCTATAGCGTAGCATCCGTCTGGGCGCCTTGACATCGTCCCGACCGAGTTTCACACCCCTCAGGAGCGATTCATGATCCGTAAGCTATCAGTCCTCTGCGCAGCGATCGCCTTGATGGCGACGGCACCCGCGCACGCACAGTCGAAGGGCACCTTCTTGGTCGATGTCGGTGCCGGCCTGCCCTTCTACCCTAATTCGGTCGGTCTGAACGACGAAGTCGGTTTCGGCGGCCGGCTCGGGTACATGTTCACCGACAAGATCGGGTTCGAGGGCGACGTCTTCTACTTCTCGACCCAGCCGAGCACGCTCACCTACACTGGTGGGAACGTCACCGAAATGCCGGTGCACGTTCGACTGACCTACAACGCGCCCATGGGCAAGGGGCTCGGGGTCATCTTCGGCCTCGGCTTCGCCTACAACATCTGGGGCGACAGCGCGAGCGCCGGCGAGTTCTTCAACCGGAACAACAACCCGGTCGACAAGAGCGGGAGTTACCTCAGCGACATGGGTCCTGGCGGTCTCGTCGGCCTGCGCTTCGGCGCCGGCGGCCCAGTGTCACTCCGGCTCGACTTCACCGGCGACTACATCCCGTCCCCGATCGCGATGACCTCGAACGGAATCACGGATCAGGTCTACTGGGGCATGGACGCCATGCTGAGCCTTGGCTTCGGCGGCAACAAGGCGCCGAAGGACTCGGACAAGGACGGCGTGCCGGACAAGACCGACCTCTGCCCGAACACCCCGATCGGCACGGCGGTTGACGCCAACGGCTGCCCCTTCGGCGACGCCGACAAGGATGGCGTGACCGACAACATCGACAAGTGCCCGAACACCCCGATGGGTGCCACGGTGGACGCCGCCGGCTGCCCGTCTGACGCGGACAAGGACGGGGTCTACAACGGCATCGATCAGTGCCCGAACACCCCGATGGGTGCCACGGTAGACGCCAAGGGCTGCCCGGCTGACCAGGACAGCGACGGCGTGTACAACGGCCTCGACAAGTGCCCCGACACCCCGCCAGGCGCCGTGGTGAATGCCAGCGGCTGCCCGATCGACAGCGACGGCGACGGCGTGGCGGATTACCTCGACAAGTGCCCGAACACTCCGGCCGGCATGAAGGTCAACGCCGCTGGGTGCCCGGTCCTCTTCGAGCCAGGCAAGTCGTCTCTGGTGCTGGAAGGCGTCACCTTCGCCACCAACAGCGCCACGCTCGACCCGACCTCGACCGAGATCCTGGACCGGTTGGCCAACGCGGCGCAGTACAACCCGTCCGGCTCGAAGCTCGAGATTGCCGGGTACACCGACAACACCGGCAGCCGCGCGCACAACATGAAGCTCTCGCAGGCGCGTGCCGAGTCGGTCATGAACTACCTCATTGCCAAGGGTGTCCCGGCCAGCGCGCTGACGGCCAAGGGCTACGGTCCGGACTTCCCGATCGACACGAACGCCACGGCGGCGGGTCGTGCCAACAACCGGCGGGTCATGGTGAAGCAAGTCAGCTAACCTGACCGCCAAGGATGAAGGAAACGCGCCGGAACCTCACGGTTCCGGCGCGTTTCTCTTCAGACTTGGCCACTACACTTCACCGAAACCTTTTCAGGAGGGTTCCATGCTCCGTAGACTCTTGGCACTCAGCGCAGCCATCGCCCTCGTGGCGACGGCACCCGCGCACGCCCAGGCCAATGACGATGCCGACAAGGATGGTGTCCCCAACAACCTCGACAAGTGCCCGAACACTCCGGCCGGCCAGAAGGTCAACGCCACCGGGTGCCCGGTCCTCTTCGAGGCCGGCCAGTCGGAGCTGATGCTGGAAGGTGTCACCTTCGCGGTCAACAGTGCGGTCATCGATCCAACCTCGACCGGGATCCTGGACCGGGTGGCCAACGCCTCGCAGTACAACCCCTCCGGCGCGAAGCTCGAGATTGCCGGGTACACCGACAACACCGGCAGCCTCGCGCACAACATGGAGCTCTCCCAGGCGCGCGCCGAGGCGGTCATGAACTACCTCATCAGCAAGGGTGTCCCGGCCAGCATGCTGACGGCCAAGGGATACGGGCCGGAGTTCCCGATCGCCAGCAACGCGACCCCGGAGGGTCGTGCCACCAACCGGCGGGTCGTGTTGAAGCAGATCACCTGACCTGACCGCCAAGTATGAAGGAAAGGCGCCGGAATCTCACGATTCCGGCGCATTTCTTTTTAGAATTGAGCGATTACCTTTGGTCGCGAATACCCCCCCGAGGGCGCCTGTCGGCACGGCTGCTCGCACCGGGGGGGAGCAGGCGTCTGGGCGGATCTTCTTCGCCCAACTTGGTATCACAACCCTCAGGAGCGCTTCATGATCCGTAAACTCTTGGTACTCAGCGCCGCCCTCGCCCTGGTGGCGACGGTACCGGCGCACGCCCAGTCCAAGGGGCAGTTCCAGGTCGGTGTCGGCGCCGGCCTCCCCTTCTACGCCGATACCCTCGGCCTCGACGACAACGTCGGCTTCGGCGGCCGGCTGGGCTACATGTTCAGCGACAAGATCGGGATTGAAGGGGACATCTTCTATTACTCGACCAACCCAACCAATGCCAGCAGCATTGATGTCACCGAGATGCCGATCAGCGGCCGTCTGACGTATTACGCCAACATGAACCGGAATTTCGGCTTCATCTTCGGACTTGGCGCCGTGTACAACCAGTGGGGCGGGGACAGCCTCGAGACTTACTACAACACCACGACCGATAACGACGCCGGCCCGTCCGGGCTGGTCGGCCTGCGGTTCGGCGGTGGCCCGATTTCCCTGCGGGTGGACGGCACGGCCGCCTACGTCATCAATCCCTTCAACGAGACGAGCGCCAACAACGACTCTCGCTGGGACCTGGGCATGGATGCCATGCTGACCTTCAGCTTCGGCGGCAACAAGGCGCCGAAGGATTCGGACAAGGACGGCGTGCCGGACAAGACCCCGGACCTCTGCCCGAAGACCCCGCTTGGCACCGCGGTGGACGCCACCGGCTGCCCCTGGGGCGATGCCGACAAGGATGGCGTGACCGACAACCTCGACAAGTGCCCGAACACCCCGATGGGTGCCACGGTGGACGCGGCGGGTTGCCCGTCTGACGCGGACGGCGACAAGGTCCTCAACGGCATCGACAAGTGCCCGAACACGCCGATGGGTGCCACCGTGAACGCCACCGGCTGCCCGAGCGACCAGGACGCCGACGGCGTGTACAACGGCCTCGACAAGTGCCCCGACACTCCTGCTGGCGTCAAGGTGAACGCGCAGGGCTGCCCGATCGACAGCGACGGCGACGGTGTGGCGGATTACCTCGACAAGTGCCCGAACACCGCGGCCGGCATCAAGGTCAACGCGGCTGGGTGCCCGGTCCTCTTCGAGCCCGGCAAGTCGGCGCTGGTCCTCGAGGGCGTGACCTTCGCGTCCAACAGCGCCACGCTCGATCCGACCTCGACCGAGATCCTGGACCGGTTGGCCAACGCGGCGCAGTACAACCCGTCCGGCTCCAAGCTCGAGATTGCCGGCTACACGGACAACGTCGGCGGCCGCGCGCACAACCTGAAGCTCTCCCAGGCGCGCGCCGAGTCGGTCATGAACTACCTCATCAGCAAGGGTGTCCCGGCCAGCATGCTGACGGCCAAGGGCTACGGCCCGGACTTCCCGATCGACACGAACGCCACGGCGGCGGGTCGTGCCAACAACCGGCGGGTCATGGTGAAGCAGATCAACTAGCCAGCCGGCAGGTACGCAGGTAGGATTCGCGCCGGGGTCTCACGATCCCGGCGCGTGTCCTTTCCCATCCCGGAGGCGCAATGCTCGAGGACTTCAAGAAGTTCCTGATGCGGGGCAACGTCGTCGACCTGGCGGTCGGCGTCATCATCGGCGCCGCCTTTGGCAAGATCATTGGATCGCTCGTCGACGACATCATCATGCCGGTGCTCGGCCTGGTGCTGGGTCGTATCGACTTCTCCAACCTCTACCTCGTCCTGAAGCCGGGCGGAGATGGGCTGACGAGCTACGCCTCGCTGGCCGCCGCCAAGGCGGCCGGTGCCGCGACGCTCAACTACGGCCAGTTCATCAGCGTGGTGATCAATTTCGTGATCGTGGCCGCCGCGATCTTTGTCCTGGTGCGGATGGTGAGCCGATTCGACAAGCAGGCCGCTCCGCCGCCGCCCACCACCAAGGACTGTCCGCAGTGTCGGATGGCCGTGCCGCTGGCGGCCACCAAGTGCGGTCACTGCACCTCGGCCATTCCCGCCTGACGCTCCCGCTGCGCGGGCGGCTGACCTATCTTCCCGGGGGCGCTCATCAGGGGCGCCCTCGTCGCGTACCACCGCTTCACCTCGAATTGACGGAGAGATTTCGGATGCCCGTTTCCCGTACTGCCTGCCTGCTTGCCGGCGTTGCCCTCGGCTTGATGGGCGCTCCTGTCCGCGCCGTCGCCCAGGCGGCGGATTCCGCCCCGCCGCCGCTCAAGGGATCGCTCGACCTGGGCCTCGTGGCCGCCTCGGGGAATACCGACCTGACCACCTTCAATCTCGGGGAAAAGCTCGAGTACACGAAGGGCAAGTGGTCCGTGACGCAGGGCGCCAAGATGGTCTACGGCGAGACCAACGGCGTGGAAAGCGCGAACGAATACGGCGTGTATGTGCGACCCGATTACAAGCTGTCTGATCGCTGGAAGGGCTATGTCCTCGGCAGCTGGGACCGGAACACCTTCATCGGCATCTCGCAGCGGTTCCAGGAAGGGCTGGGCGTGTCATTCGAGGCCGTTCAAGGGCCGAAGCATTTCCTGGCGCTCGATGGTGGCTTCTCGTTCTTCCAGCAGGATTTCACCAGCGGGGTGAGCAGCTCGTTCCCGACGGCACGGGGGCAGGTCACCTACAAGTACGCCTTCACGCCGAAGGCCTACATCCAGAACATCTTCGTGTACCTGCCGAACCTCGACGACGGGAACGACTACCGCATCAATAACGAATTGGCGCTCGTAGCGCCGATCGCGGGGCGGTTGGCGCTGAAGGCCTCCTACCTCCTCCAGTACCAGAACGCCCCGCAGCCCGGCTTCGGGACCACGGACAACCTGTATACCACGGGAATCCAGGTCACATTCTGATCGCCGCGGATCGGGCATGACCGGCCGTCTCCGTTCGCTCGACGCCTTCCGGGGCCTGACCGTGGCGGCCATGATCCTGGTGAACAACCCGGGGAGTTGGGACTACGTCTACCCGCCGCTCGAACACGCGGCGTGGGACGGCTGGACCCCGACCGACCTGATCTTTCCGTTCTTCCTGTTCATCGTCGGGGTCTCGTTGGTGGTGTCGTTTTCGCGCCGCGAGCTGGCGGGCGCCACGCCGAGGGAACTGGCTCGCAAGGCGCTGCTGCGCGGTGCGCTCATCGTACTGGTGGGGCTTGTCCTGAGCGGTTTTCCCCGGTATGACCTGGCGAACCTGCGCATCCCCGGGGTGCTGCAGCGGATCGGGGTGGTGTACGCGCTGACCGCGCTGATCTTCCTGGGGTTCGGGCCGACGGCGCGCCGGCGGATCGCGGCGCTGCTGCTCGTCGGGTACTGGCTGCTCCTGACCCTGGTGCCGCCGCCGGGGGGTGTGGCGGGGGATCTCACCGCCGCCGGCAACCTCGGAGCCTGGCTCGACCGGTTCTTCCTCGGCGGGCATCTCTGGACACCGGACTTCGACCCGGAAGGCCTCCTCAGCACCGTGCCGGCCGTCGCCACCTGCCTCCTCGGGACCTTTGCCGGGGAGCGCCTCCTCGCGGACCGTTCCCAAGGCGACCGCGCCACCGGACTGTTGCTGATGGGTGCCGCCCTCATCGTCGCCGGCCTCGCCTGGAGTGCGTGGTTTCCTATCAACAAGGGGCTCTGGAGCAGTTCGTACGTGCTGTTCACCGGCGGCATCGCCTGTCAGGCGCTGGCGGCCTGCTACTGGGCCATCGACGTGAGGGGCAGGGATGGGTGGGCCCGACCAGCGTACGTCTTCGGCACAAACGCCTTATTCGCGTTCGTGCTCTCGGGGCTGGTGGCACGCGGGCTGTTGCTCTGGCGAATCGGCCCCCCCGAGGCCACGGTTCCGGTCAAGCAGTGGCTCTTTGAGCAGGTGCTGCTGCCGGCTGCGGGCCCGATGAACGGATCGCTGCTCTTCGCCTTTGCCAACGTCGTGCTTGTCTTTTGCATCACGGCGGTGCTCTACCGCCGCGGCGTATTCATCCGGTTGTGACCAGATCCGGGGCTGCCATGACGGCACGAGCCGAGTAGTTTTCAAGGATGCTGCTCCCCTCCCTGGCGCTCACATTGTCGGCCAGCCTGCTCCCCATTCCGCGCCCCCCCGCGACCCCGAAGACCGACTCGGTGCCGCGCCTCGTGGTGCTGATCGTGGTCGATCAGCTCAAGCCTGACGAATTGCTGCGCTACCAAGGTGAATGGACCGGGGGATTCAAGCGCATCCTGCAGCAGGGCGTGGTGTTTTCCCACGGCCAGCAGGACCACGCCATCACCCAGACTGCCCCCGGGCACTCGACGCTGCTCAGCGGGCGGTTCCCCGCCCATACCGGCATCCCCACGAACGATCGAGGTGTCGCCGATTCCCTCGCGACCCTGATCGACGATTCGAAGGCGGTGGGGGCCTCTCCCCGGCGCTTTCAGGGGACCACCCTCGCCGACTGGATGATTTCCCGGGATTCCACGACCCGCGTTCTCTCTGTTTCCATGAAGGACCGCGGGGCGATTCTGCCGATCGGTCGCTCCCGGGAGCAGGTGTACTGGTGGTCCAAGCTTGGATTCTTCACGACCAGCCGGTACTACCGCGATACCCTGCCCTCGTGGGTGCAGGCATGGAATGCGCGGCGCCCTGCCGACCGACTCGCTGGTCGATCCTGGGACTTGCTGATGCCTTCAGGCAGGTATCTCGAACAGGACTCCCTGCCGGCCGAGAGGGGGCCTGACGGGCGGGCGACATTTCCGCACGTCCTTCCCGCCGATTCCACCGGCACCGCCGCGCAGCTCTCGAATTGGCCGTGGATGGATTCCCTGACGGTCGATGTGGCGCTCGCGGGCGTGCGCGCGCTGGGCATCGGGAGCGACACCGCCGGTCGCGTCGACCTGTTGTCGATTTCGCTCTCGACGGTGGACGAGATCGGTCACTATTACGGCCCGGAATCGCGCGAGATGCACGACATGCTGCTGCGCCTCGATCGGTATCTCGGGTGGTTTCTCGATTCGCTCGCGACTATCGCACCGTCGGAGAAGACCCTTTTCGTGCTGGCCGCTGACCATGGGGTGCAACCGATCCCCGAGCAGGCCGCCCCGGCCAACGGAGCACCGCCCGTCCGGGCCTGGCCGGCGGCGATGGTCCGCTCGGTGGCGGCCGAACTCAACGACCGGTGGCGGACCGATTTCGGGATCCGGTTCGACTACGGCGTGGTGACCGCGGACATCGCCGCCTTGCGGGCCCGCGGGGTGGATGTCGACAGCCTGGGCCGGAGTCTGGCGCAGCGGTTGGCCCGGGAGCCGTATGTCGATCGGGCGTACACGCCACGCTCCCTCGCGGCCGCGCCGAAGACGGACGTGATCGCGACGCGCTGGCGCCACACGCTGCCCGTCGGCTGGGGCTGGCTGGTGGCTGTCACGCCTCGAGAGGGAACCATGTGGGATTCCTGGACCGTCGGCTCCAACCATGGCACGCCCTGGCAAGCCGACGTCGAGATCCCTATCGTGTTCTGGGGAAATGGCCTGGCGCCGCGATCCGTGGCGCGCCCGGTCCGCAGCGTGGACATTGCCCCAACGCTGGCACCACTGCTGGGGCTCAGGCCGACGGAACCGGTCGATGGTGTGGCGCTGCCGGAAGTGCGCCGGGCGTCGCCGTGACCTTCCCGGCGCTCCCCTGTTTTCCGTGTCCGCACTCGTCAGCCTGCTGTGCTTATGGCACCACGCTCTCCGAGAGTGAGGCGCAGGCCATCCGCGCCCGCTACGGCGACGATCGGATCTTCCAGGCGCGCTGGGGGGAGTGGAGGACGCGAGTCAAAGGGGGGCGCTGCGCGTTTCTGGTCGACAACGGCTGCGAGCTGCACGACCAGCCCTTCTATCCGCTGGTGTGCCGCGGATTTCCGTGGGTCGATTCGGAGACCGGTGGCCCCTATGAATTCGATCGGACGATCTGCCCGGAGTTCACGCAGCGTCCCGACCTGGTTGCAATTCACCCATACCGCGGCCGCAACGGCGGCCGGAAGGGATCGGCCCACAGTGCGTGATCATCTTCGAAAACTGGCGTACGCCGCCGTCGGCGCCTGCCTGGCGGTCTGCCTGCTCACCGCGCCAGCTTCCGCGCAGGAAGACGCCGCACTCAAGCACGCCCGCGCGCTGCTCAAGACCGTCCCGCTCATCGACGGCCACAATGACCTGCCCTGGGAAATCCGGACCTCCGATTCGGCGCCCAGAGACGTCCAGGCCTACAACCTGAACGCTCGGACGCATGGCAACACCGACATCGCACGACTCCGCGCCGGCGAGGTGGGGGCCCAGTTCTGGTCGATCTACATCCCCGGTGAGGCCAAGGACAGCGGCTACGCCCGGATGCAGCTCGAGGAATTCGACATCGCCCGCCGGATGATCGCGATGTACCCGAAGGACCTCCAGTTCGTCACCACCGCCGACGGCATCGAGCAGGCCTTCAAGGCCGGCAAGATCGGGTCGTTGCTGGGCCTCGAAGGGGGCCACGCCATCGAGAATTCGCTGGGGGCGTTGCGCTCGTACTACGACCTCGGCGCCCGGTACATGACGCTGACCCATAACGTGACCCTCGCCTGGGCGGACGCGGCGCAGGACACCGCGGCGCACGGCGGCCTCACGCCGTTCGGCCGAGAGGTGGTGCGGGAAATGAACCGGCTCGGAATGCTGGTGGACTTGAGCCATGTCTCCCCGGCCGTGATGAGCAACGTGCTCGATATCACCGAGTCGCCGGTGATCTTCTCGCATTCCTCGGCGCGCGCCATCACCGATCACCGGCGGAACGTCCCGGACTCGATCCTCAAGCGGTTGCCGAAGAACGGCGGCGTGGTGATGGTGACATTCGTGCCGTCCTTCGTGAACCCCCAGTTCGGGGCGTGGGAGGCAGCGCTGGACTCTGTCGTCTCGGCTGCCCAGGCCGCGTCGCAGGACACGGCGGTGGTGCGGGCGCAGGTCAGGGCCTGGCGAGGGGCGCATCCGCTGCCCCCCGCGACGCTCAGCGACGTAGCCGATCATATCGAGCACATCCGAAAGGTGGCCGGGGTCGATCACATCGGCCTCGGGAGCGACTTCGACGGGATGGGCCCGGTCACGCCGACCGGCCTCGAGGATGTCTCTCATTTTCCCGACTTGTTCGCCGAACTGATCCGGCGGGGCTGGAAGGACGGGGACTTGAAGAAGCTGGCGGGGCTGAACGTGCTTCGCGTCATCCGCGCCAACGAGGCGACCGCGCAGCGCCTGCAGGCGACGCGTGCGCCCTCGACGAAGACGATTCAGGAAATGGACGCCCCCGTCTGGCGCTGATTGCTCGATGGGTCCGGAGCGGTGCGAGGGGCGTCCTGACGGGCGCCCCTTCCCGTTTCAGGGCACGAGGGGTTCACTCCGGCGGCGGCTCCACCAGAGCGCGGCGGCCCCCCCGAATGCGATTGCCGCAAAGGCGAACCACTGGATCGCGTAGTTCAGGTGGGGGCCGTCGTCGAGGGCGGGCGGGTTGCTGCGGCTGGGTGCGGGGGACACCGTGGCCGGCGAATCGGCGATGATGTACACGGGTGCCAGCGGGTAGGGGAGGCGGGCGCGGAGGCTGCCGAGGTCGAGCCGGCGCCAGGTGACGGATCCGTTTCGCTCGGAGGGCGCCGCACCCACCGAGTCGATCGGGACAGGCATGGCGATGCCGGAGACCGTTCCAGTGTCGGGCTCTTGATGGATGCGCCCATCGTAGGAAATCGCGTCGGCCGAGGGGACGTAGCCTCGCAGGACGAGCACGGCCGTGTCCGAACCGGCCAGGAGCAGCGGAGTGACGACTTGCACGCCCGGCACGCCGTCGCGCCCGCGACCACGCAGGACGATTTCCCGGTCGAAATCGTAGCGGCCGATGGCATATGCCCTTCGGTTCGCAACCGGCTCCTGCAGGGCCCGGGCGTCCACAGGGGGGAGGCTACGCTGTTCCTGGGCAGTGGCGGAAGTGGCCCGCCGGGTGGCCAGGCGATCGAGCTGCCACACCCCCAACCGGAGGCAGATGGCCCCGACGATGAGTGAGAAGGCGATGAAGGCGATTGGGTATCGTGAGGTCATGGCTGTCTGGCGCTGAGGACACCGGGCGTTCCATGGGAATGGCCGCGGCTCTCCGATTGGGCTTCAAGGTGTTGAAACGTAGTGACTTGGCGGTGATTGCGCGCGTGGTACCGTGCTTGCTCTAGGTTGGTATGTTTCCCTTGGGCCGCTCGTCATCGAATTTCCGGAGGTCATATGCGGGTACCTCGGCTGGCCGCCTTCCTGTGTGCCGCCATGGTCGGTGTTCCTTCCCTGGCTTTTGCGCAGCAGAGCGGGGCTCCGAAGGGGCTGGAGGTCGTGAGCAACCCCACCCGCCGGAGCGGATTCTGGGCAAGCGTCGGGCTGGGGGTCGGCTCCGAGACGTTCACCGTCCCCGACTCGGCGCAATCCCCCGGGTGGCTTGCGGCGCCGACGTTCAATACCAGGGTCGGGGGCACCCCGAACGTCCACTTCCGCGCGGGTGCCGAGTTCAACTCGTGGTACAGCAGCGATGGTGGCTTCAACCAATCGCTCGGCGGGCTGGCCGCCATCGGCCAGTTCTATCCATCCGTCACGCAGGGATTCTTCCTGAAGGGGGGTGGAGGGTATGCCTGGAACTCCTTCGGCGAGGACTACTACTGCAGCTGGTACTACTGCTACCAGTATGGCTATTCGTACGACTCGGGCTTCATGTGGACCGTCGGGGCCGGTTGGGAAATCCCCGTCAGCAGGAAGCTGAACATCATGCCGACGGTGGACTACTACGAGTCCTACTTCGGGGGCCGGTACACGGACAACTACACGGAGAAGCTCTGGAACTTCGGGGTGTCGGTCCAGGCACCCTGATCGATCGAGCTTCCGGGCCTCAACAGGGGGGTGTCGCGGAACCGCAATGAACGCGGGCCGGGCACCCCTCTTCGTTTTGCAAGTGCTTGCGGGGACTGGACTTTGGCGGTACCATATCTCCCCCTATCCGGGCACGGCATGTGCCCGAACAGGGTATCGATAGCCCCAATCCCCAATTTCCGAGTTGCCGCTCTTGCACTTCAGGGTACGCCCCGTCGTCTGGTCATTGGCCGTCGCCGCCGCTGCCGTCAGCTGCAGCAGCGACAATTTGACGCTGCCCAACGAGGGCCTTCCGGCCGCCATGGCGACCGTCTCCGGAAGTGCGCAGACGGCGGTGGTGGCGACCCCTCTTCCCGATTCGCTGCTGGTCCGCGTCACCGACTCCAAGTCCAGGCCTGTCGAGGGCATCAAGGTCGCGTTCACGCCGCTCCTCGGCGGGGGCGACGCGGTGCCCGACACCGGGCTCACCGACGCTGATGGTCGCGCCGGCACCCGCTGGATCCTCGGCACCACCGCCGGAGCACAGCGCGTGCAGGCCATGGTTGTGGGCGCCACTTCGTCCGGCGCACTGACCCAGAACTTCGATGCCACGGCGCTGGCTGCGGCGGCGGACACGGTTTTCGCGGTGCGCGGGAACAATCAATCGGCCGAAGTCGGGTCGGCGCTGACGGATTCGCTCGCCGTCCGGATCACCGACCGATACGGTAACTCGGTAGGCGGAGCGGTTGTCACGTGGGCACCGACCGGCGGTGGGTCCGTCAGTCCGTCCTCCAGCACGACAGGCACCGCAGGCACGGCGGCCACGCGCCGGATGCTCGGCACGACGGCAGGGCCGCAGGGCGCCACGGCCACGGCGGCCGCCCTGAAGGGATCACCGGTCGTGTTTGCCATGACCGCGCTCCCGGCATCGCCGACGTCGCTGGTCAAGACCTCGGGAGACAACCAATCGGGGTCGGTCAGCGCTCCGCTGACGGACTCGCTCGTGGTCCGCCTGCTGGACGCCAGCGGCAACGGGGTGCCCGGCCGAAACGTGACCTTCGCCATCGCGACTGGCGGAGGTGCGTCGAGCCCGACCTCGGCCACCACCGACACGGCCGGGCGGGCGGCGACGCGCTGGACTCTCGGGCCTGTCACCGGGGGCAACTCGCTGATTGCGAGTTCCTCCGGATTTTCGGTGACCTTCCAGGCGACCAGCAATTCCGCCGCGGCGACGACCCTGCTCGCCAACTCCCCGCTTACCCAGAATGGAACTGCCGGCCTTCCTGCCGGCTCCCCGCCGTCGGTGAAGGTGACCGATGCGAACGGCAATCCCGTCGCTGGAGTGGCCATCACCTTCTCGGTCGCGGGCGGCGGTGGGAGCATCCTGCCGGTCACGCCGGTTACGACGAACGCGTCGGGAATCGCCACGCTCTCGCAGTGGGTGCTCGGCACCGTGGCCGGCGGCAACACCGTCACCGCCTCGGCCGCCGGCCTGACGCCGAGCTCACTCACCTTCACGTCGTCCGGCGCGGCGGGCGCCGCGGCACAGCTTCAGGTCCAGACCGAGCCCTCGTCGTCGGCGCAGAGCGGTGTGGCGCTGGCGGTCCAGCCGGCCGTTCGACTGGCGGACATCTTCGGCAACGCGGTCACCACCAGCGGGACGGTCGTGACCGCCGCACTTGCCTCGGGGAGCGGCACCCTCGGCGGCACGCTGACCGCCTCGACGGTCGGCGGGGTGGCCAACTTCACCAACCTCGCGGTGACGGGACCCACCGGCAGCTATACGATCCGGTTCACGTCGGGGAGCCTCACGCCTGACACCAGCGCCGTGGTCACCATTGGGGCGGGTGTCGCCACGAAGCTCGCGATGATCACCCAGCCGTCTGCCACGGCCGTCAACGCGGTCGCCTTGGTCCAGCAGCCGACGGTGCAGGTGCAGGACGCGGCTGGCAATCCTGTTGCTGGCGTCGTCTCTGTCACGGCGGCGATCCTCACGGGCGGAGGCGCCTTGGGTGGCACTGCGACGGTGAGCACGAACGCCGCGGGTCTCGCCTCCTTCGCAGGGCTCTCGATCACGGGAACGGTCGGAACCCGCACGCTCTCGTTCAGCAGCGCCGGGCTCACGAACGCGGTATCGGGCAATGTGGCGATCTCGGCGGGCGCACCGACGCAGATGGCGGTGCAGGTCGGAAACGGCCAGACGGCCACGGCGGGCAGCACGGTGCCGGTCCCGCCCTCGGTCGTGGTGCGGGACGTCAGCGGCAATGCCGTGGCGGGCGTGGCAGTGACCTTTGCCGTCGCGAGTGGGGGTGGCTCGGTGCTGCCGGTCGCGGCGGTAACGACGAACGCCGGCGGCATCGCCGCGGCCACGTCGTGGACGCTCGGGCCGGCGGCGGGCGCCAACACGCTCACAGCCGACGCCGCACCCGTCGGTATCGCGGGCGACCCCGTCACCTTCACGGCGACGGCCGTCTCGGGAAGTGCCGGGCGGCTCGGCATGGTGACGCAACCGCCGGGGGCGGCCACCAACGGCATCGCGTTCACCCAGGCGCCGGTGGTGCAGCTGCAGGACGTGAACGGGAATCCGGTGACGACGGCGGGCATCTCCATCAGCGTCGCCATCGCGTCGGGATCGGGCGTGCTGAACGGCGTCCCGAATCAGGGTACCGACGCCAACGGGCGTGCGACGTTCCCCGGACTCAGCATCACCGGGCTGGCGGGACCGTACACCCTGCAGTTCACCAGCGCCGGGGTGACCGGCGTGACCTCGGGGGTCGTCACGCTGGCCGCGGGCGCGGCGACCCAGGTGAAGATCACCACGGAGCCGCCGGTCGCGGCGCAGAGCGCAATTGCGATGGCGCCGCCCACGGTGGTGCAGTTGCAGGACGTCTCCGGGAACGCCGTCAGCACCAGCGGGACGAATGTCGTGGCGGCGCTCGTCTCCGGCGGCGGGACACTCACCGGGACCCTGACCGTGGCGACGGTGGCGGGCGGTGCATCCACGTTCAGCAATCTCATCCTAACCGGCACGGCGGGACCGAGGGTCATCCGGTTCACCTCGACAGGCCTGACGCCGGATACGTCGACCGTGATTGCGCTGGGCGCGGGAACGGCGACGGTGCTGGAGTACGTGACGCAGCCATCGGCTGTCGTGGCTGGGGTGGCCATCGCGCCGGCGGTCACGGTGCGGGTCCGGGATGGCGCGGGCAACACGGTTTCGACCGCGACAAACGCGGTGACGATGGCCATCGGCGCGAATCCGGGCACCAGTACGCTGGGCGGCACCGTCACGGCCAACGCGGTGGCGGGAGTGGCCACCTTCGGAACGCTCTCGCTCAATCGGTCGGGAGTCGGCTACACCCTGGTGGCCTCCGCGACGGGGCTGACGAGCGCCACAAGCAATGGCTTCGCGGTCACCGCGGCGGGGGCCACGACGATCGCGGCCAACTCCGTCGTGTCGCAGAGCGATACCGCCGGGCTGCCTGTGGCGGCGCCGCCCGCGGTGCTCGTGACCGACGCGAACGGCAATCCGGTGGCCGGTGTGGCGGTGACGTTTGCCGTGACGGCGGGCGGCGGGAGCATCGCGCCGGTCACCGCGGTGTCCACCAACGCCTCAGGCATCGCGACGCTGACTTCATGGACGCTGGGCACGGTGGCGGGCGTCAATACGGTGACGGCGACGGGCACCGGCCTCACGCCGGCGCTGATTTCGTTCACGGCCACCGGGGTGGCCGGCGTAGCGACGCAGCTCCAGGTCTTGACACAGCCGTCGCCAACGGCGCAGAGCGGCGTCGCGCTGGTGCAGCAACCGGCGGTCCGCCTGGCGGATGTGTTCGGAAACGCCGTTGTGACCAATGGCGTGACCATCACCGCATCGCTGGCGTCAGGCAGCGGCACGCTCGGCGGCACGGCGACGGCGGCGACCGTCGGCGGGGTGGCCACCTTCACCAACCTGGCCATCACCGGGCCGACGGGCCCGTACACCATCGGGTTTGCCGCCACGGGTCTCAACCCGGTTACGAGCAACACGGTCGGCATCGGGGCGGGGTTCGCGACCCAACTCACCATGGGCACGCAGCCGTCCGCCTCGGTGGTAAACGGCGCGGCGCTCGCGGTGCAACCGACGGTGCAGCTGCAGGACGCGGCGAACAATCCGGTGCTGCAACCGGGAACGGTCGTCACCGGCAGTGCTCCAGGGCGGCGGCACGCTCGGCGGGACGGTCACGGCCACGACCAACGCCGGCGGGCTCGCGACGTTTACCAACCTGTCGATTACCGGCCTCGTCGGCGCCCGGACGCTGCAGTTCACCAGCGGATCGCTGTCGCCGGTCACGTCGAGCAGTATCACGCGTCACCGCTGGCCCGGCCACGCAGATCGCGGTCAACGCCGGCAACGGCCAGTCGGCCACCGTGAATACCGCCGTGACCACGCCGCCCTCGGTGGTGGTACGAGACATCAGCGGCAACCCGGTGTCCGGCGTATCCGTGACCTTCGCGGTGGCGAGCGGTGGCGGGAGCATCGTGCCGGTCGCACCAGCGACCACCAACGCCTCGGGCATCGCGGCGCTGACCTCGTGGACGCTCGGCACCGTGGCAGGGGCGAACAGCGTGACGGCCACCTCCGGCACCCTGTCCGGCAGCCCTGTGACCTTCACCGCTACCGGCACCGCCGGCGCGGCGACCCAACTGGTGATCCAGACGCAGCCCTCGGCGGCGGCGCAGAGCGGGGTCGCGTTCGCCGTCCAGCCCGTCGTGCGTCTGACCGACGTGTACGGCAACCTGGTCGCGACGACCGGCACGGTGGTGACGGCCGCCATCGCGACGGGAACGGGCACCCTTGGCGGCACTCCCACCGCCTCGACGGTGAGTGGGGTGGCCACGTTTGCGGGTCTGTCGATTGCGGGCGTCTCGGGCGCCAACACCCTCCGGTTCACTTCCGGAGCCCTGACCCCGGACACCACCACCACCATCACCCTCGGCGCGGGCGCCGCCGCCCGGCTGGCCATCGTCCAGCAGCCCTCTGCCACCGTCCAGAACGCCGTCGTCCTTCCGGTCCAGCCGACGGTCCAGTTGGTCGACGGCGCGGGGAATCCGGTGGCGCTGGCCGGTACGCCAGTGACTGTGGCCATCCTCACCGGCGGCGGCGCCTTGGGCGGGACCGCCACCGTGAACACGAATGCTGGGGGGCTGGCCGCCTTCGCCGGGCTGTCGATCACGGGAACCGCAGGCGCGCGGACGCTGTTGTTCACGGGCACCGGCCTGACGCCCGACACCTCCACCGCGGTGGGCGTTACCGCCGGTGTGGCCACCCAGATCGCTATCAACTCCGCCAACGGCCAAGCCGCGATTGTGAACACCGCCGTGGCCGCGCCGCCATCGGTGCTGGTGCGGGACGTGAGCGGGAACCCGGTATCCGGCGTGTCGGTGACCTTTGCGGTGGCGAGCGGCGGTGGGAGTATCGTACCGGTCGCACCAGCGACCACGAACGCATCGGGGATTGCGTCGCTGACGTCCTGGACCCTCGGCACCTTGGCCACGTCCAACACCGTGACGGCCACGTCCGGTACCCTAACCGGGAGCCCGGTGACCTTCACTGCCACCGGGACCGCCGGCGCGGCCACCCAACTCCAGATGGCCACCCAGCCGTCCCCCACCGCACTGAGTGGCGCGGCGTTTGTGACGCAGCCGGCGGTGCGGCTGGCGGATGCGTTCGGCAACCTGGTGAATACGACGGGCACGGGGATCACCGCGGCAATTAATACGGGGACGGGGACCCTCGGCGGGACCCTGACCGTCAACACCGCGACGGGCGTGACGACCTTCACCAACCTTTCGCTCACGGGCGGTGCCGGGGCGTTCACCCTGCGCTTTACCTCGGGTGCCCTCACCTTGGTGACCAGCAACACCATCACCCTGAGCGCCGGCGCAGCGACCCAACTCGCGATGGTGGTCCAGCCGTCGGCCACCGCGCAGAACGCGATCGCCTTTGCACAGCAGCCGACGGTCCAGGTGCAGGACGCCGCCGGCAATCCGGTGGCTGGTGTGCGGTCGGTGACGGCGTCGATCGCCACGGGTGGTGGCACCCTCGGCGGCGTGGTGACGATCAATACCGACGCGGCCGGCCTCGCCACCTTCGCGGGTCTCTCGATCACTGGCACCGTCGGCGCGCGAACCTTGAGCTTCGCCTCGACCGGCCTCACATCGGCGACATCGGCATCGGTCGCCCTCACTGCGGGCGCGCCGACGCAGATGGCCATCAGCGGCGCCGGCAACGGGCAATCGGCCACGGCGGGCAGCGCCGTGGCCGTCGATCCGGCTGTGCTGGTGCGTGACGTCAGCAACAATGCCGGTCGCGGTCGTGGCGGTGACCTTTGCCGTCGCCAGCGGCGGCGGTTCCGTCGTTCCCGCCACGCCGGTGACCACGGATGCGTCCGGCGTTGCCACGGCCACCTCGTGGACCCTGGGGACAGTGGCCGGAGCCAATACGCTGACCGCCACCGCCGCGCCGGCCGGCATCACGCGCGAATCCGATCACCTTCACCGCCACGGGCGTGGCCGGCAGCGCCGGCAGGCTGGCCATGTTCACTCAGCCGCCCGCTACAGCGCAGAGCGGAGTGACGATCACCCCGGCGCCGGTGGTGCAGCTGCAGGACGCGCTCGGCAATCCGGTGACGACCCCCGACTTCGCAATCACCGTGTCCATCGCATCGGGGCCGGGTGGCGTGCTCTCCGGCGGCACATCGCGCTGACCGATGCACATGGCGCGCGACGTTCAGCACACTGGTGATCACCGGCCCCACGGGGACCTACACGCTGCAATTCAACGGCGCGAGCGTGACAGGCGTGACGTCGAGCGCCATCGCCCTCACGGCCGGTTCCGCGGCCCGCGTCTCCGTTACGGCACAGCCCACCACCGCGCAGAGCGGCCTCGTGTTCCCGACGGCGCCGACGGTGCAGGTACAGGACGCGGCAGGGAATGCCGTCGCCGGGGTTCGCAGCATTTCCGTCATTTCCAACTCAGGCACGGCCGTGCTATCTGGTCCATCTCCCCAGACTACCAATGCGGCCGGGCTCGCCACCTTCCCGAATCTGGTCCTGACCGGACCTATCGGGCCGAACGCGCTGCTCTTCTCCACGGCTGGCCTGACGACGGACACCACCGCGGTCATCACGCTCACCGCCGGCACGGCCACCCAATTGACGATGGCCCAGCAGCCGTCGGCCTCGGCGGCCAGCGGCGTGGCGTTCGCCCAGCAGCCGACCGTCCAGGTGCGCGATGGGTCGGGCAACCCGGTCGCAGGCGTGTTCTCCGTTACGGCGGCCATCGCCTCGGGCGGCGGGACGCTGGGCGGGACGGTGACGGTGAGCAGCAACGCCTCGGGCCTCGCCACCTTCACCAACCTGGCGATCACCGGCACCGTGGGCGCGCGAACCCTGCGATTCACCAGCGGCGCCCTGACCGCCCCGACGTCGTCGGCGGTGAACATTACCGCGGGCGCCGCCACGCAATTGACCGTGGTGCAGCAGCCCTCGGCGTCGGCGGCCAGCGGGGCGAACTTTGCGCAGCAGCCGACGGTCCAGGTGCGGGACGCGTCGGGCAACCCGGTGTCGGGCGTGGCGTCCGTCACCGCGGCGATCCTGACCGGGGGCGGGGCGCTTGGCGGAGTCGCCACGATCAACACCGACGGGGCCGGACTTGCCACCTTCGCGGGCCTTTCCATCACGGGCACGGTCGGAGCGCGGACGCTGCAATTCACCAGCACCGGGTTGACCCCGGCGACGTCGGCGGCAGTCACCGTCACCGCCGGTGTGCCAACGCAAATGAGCATAAGTGCCGGGAACGGACAGAGTGCGACCGCCGGGACTGCGGTTGGCACCGCGCCGGCCGTCCTGGTGCGCGACGCGAGCAGCAATCCCGTCTCCGGCGTGTCGGTCACCTTCGCGGTGGCGAGCGGTGGCGGCTCGGTTCTCCCGATTTCCGCCACGACCACCAACGCGTCGGGAATCGCCACGGCAACCTCGTGGACGCTGGGCACGGTGGCGGGCCCCAACTCGCTGACCGCGACCGCCGCACCCGCCGGGATTATTCCGAACCCGATCACCTTCACCGCCACCGGGACACCGGGCGCGGCGACGCAGCTGGTGATGGTCCTGCAACCGTCGACGACGGCGGCGAACGGAGTGGCCTTCGGACAACAGCCGACCGTCCAGGTGCGTGATGCGCTGGGCAACGCTGTGCCAGGAATCAGGTCGGTGACGGCGGCGATCGCGACCGGGGGCGGCGCGCTGGGTGGCACGGCGACGGTGAACAGCGACGCGAATGGTCTGGCGACCTTCGCCGGACTGTCGATCACAGGCACGGTGGGGTCGCGGACACTGCAGTTCACCAGCGGCGCGCTGACGGCGGCGACCTCCACGGCCGTGAGCATCACTGCGGGCGCCGCGTCGCAGCTGATCATGGTCCAGCAGCCCTCGGCGACGGCGGCGAGCGGCGCGGCGTTCGCGCAGCAGCCGACAGTGCAGGTGCAGGACGCCTCAGGCAACCCGGTGGCGGGCGTGGCTTCGGTGACCGCGGGGATCGTATCGGGCGGCGGGGCGCTGGGTGGTGTGGCGACAGTCAATACGAACGCAGGCGGCCTTGCCACGTTTGCCGGGCTGTCGATCACAGGCACGGTGGGCTCCCGGACGCTGCAGTTCACCAGTGGTGCTCTGACCGCTGCGGCGTCATCGGCCGTCAACATCACCGCCGGCGCCGCGTCGCAACTGATCATGGTGCAGCAACCGTCGGCGTCGGCGGCGAGCGGGGCGGCGTTCGCGCTGCAGCCGACGGTGCAGATCCAGGATGCCTCGGGGAACCCGGTCTCGACCGTGCAGTCGGTGACGGCGACGATTCTGACAGGCGGCGGGGCGCTGGGCGGCACCGCGACTGTGAGCACCAGCACCGGCGGCCTGGCGAGCTTCACCAACCTGGCGATCACCGGCACGGTGGGGTCGCGGTCGCTGCAATTCACCAGCGGGGCGTTGACCCCGGTCACATCGTCGGCCGTCAACATCACGGCGGGCGCTGCCTCACAACTGGCTATGGTCCAGCAGCCGTCGGCGACGGCGGCGAGCGGCGCGGCGTTCGCGCAGCAGCCGACAGTGCAGGTGCAGGACGCCTCGGGCAACGCAGTGCCGGGCGTGGTGTCGGTCACTGCGGCGATCGCGAGCGGAGGCGGTGCGCTGGGCGGCACCGCGACCGTGAGCACCAGCGCGGGCGGCCTGGCGAGCTTCACCAACCTGGCGATCACCGGCACGGTGGGGTCGCGGACACTGCAGTTCACCAGCGGCGCGCTGACCCCGGCCACCTCGTCGGCCGTCAGCATCACCGCCGGCGCCGCGTCGCAACTGGTCATCGTGCAGCAACCGTCGGCGTCGGCAGAGAGCGGAGCAGCGTTCGCGCAGCAGCCGTCGGCCCAGGTCCGGGATGCCTCGGGCAATCCGGTGTCGACAGTGGTGTCGGTGACGGCCGCCATCGCCACTGGTGGCGGCGCGCTCGGCGGCACCACGACGGTGACGACGAGTGCCGGTGGCCTTGCGAGCTTTGCCGGGCTCTCGATTTCGGGCACCGTGGGCGCCCGGACGCTGCAGTTTTCGAGTGGCGTGCTGGCGCCTGACACCTCTACCGCGGTCACCATCACGGCCGGTGTCCCGACCCAGATGACCATCAGCGCCGGCAACGCGCAAACGGCGACGGTGGGCACCGCCGTGAGTACGGCGCCGGCCGTCTTGGTGCGTGACGCGAGCGGCAACCCGGTGGCTGGGGTGTCGGTGACCTTTGCCGTGGCCAGCGGCGGCGGCAGCGCGCTGCCGGCGGCTGCGGTAACGACCAATGCGTCCGGTATCGCCGCGGCGACGTCCTGGACGCTGGGCACACTCGCGGGCGCCAACTCATTGACGGCCACCGCGGCGCCTGGTGGGATTACGACCAATCCCATCACCTTCACGGCAACCGGAGCGCCCGGCGCCGCCACCCAGCTGGTGATCGTGCAGCAGCCCTCGGCCACGGCGGCGAGCGGGGCGGTGTTCGCGCAGCAGCCAACGGTGCAGGTCCGTGACGCCCTCGGCAACGCCGTCCCTGGCGTGGTGTCGGTGACGGCGGCGATGGCGACAGGCGGCGGCGCGCTCGGTGGAACGGCCACCGGTGAATACGGATGCGGGGCGGCCTGGCGACGTTCGCGGGGCTGTCGATCACCGGCACGGTCGGGGCGCGGACGCTGCAGTTCACCAGCGCGGGGCTGACCCCCGACACCTCCGCCGTCGATCAACATCACGGCGGGCGCCCCGACCCAGATGACCATCAGTGCGGGGAATGGGCAGTCGGCCACGGCCGGGACCGCGGTGAGCGACGGCGCCGGCGGTGCTGGTTCGCGATGTGAGCAATAATCCGGTCTCCGGTGTCTCGGTCACCTTTGCGGCGGCCACCGGCGGGGGCACCGCGCTGCCCGTCGCGGCTGTGACGACCAACGCCTCGGGCATCGCCACGGCCGCCTCGTGGACGCTCGGCACGGTTGCGGGCGCGAACTCGCTCACGGCCACGGCGGCTCCCGCTGGGATCGTGACGAACCCGGTCACCTTCACCGCCACCGGCACGCCTGGCGTCGC
The DNA here is from genome assembly GCA_963810185.1 of uncultured Gemmatimonadales bacterium. Taxonomy (GTDB): domain Bacteria; phylum Gemmatimonadota; class Gemmatimonadetes; order Gemmatimonadales; family GWC2-71-9; genus SPDF01. The sequence goes on along the minus strand of CAWEMJ010000008.1, from coordinate 1,020,247 downwards.
CACAGGCGCTCGCCATCACCACCGCGCCGACGGCCGGGCAGAGCGGCATCCCTTCGCCGCAGCCGGTCATCCGGCTGGTGGACATCAACGGGAACACGGTGCCGACTACCGGCACGCTGGTCACCGCCACGCTCGCTTCGGGCACCGGCACCCTGGCCGGGGCGACGGCCACCACCGTGAATGGCGTGGCCACCTTCACGTCGCTGGCGATCACCGGGCTGGCCGCCAACTATAGCCTTGCCTTCAACGCCGCCGTCCGTGAGCAGGCGCGACGACCGGGCTCGATCCCGATCACGGCGGGCACACCGGCGGCCCTCAACTTCGCGCAGCAGCCGGCCACTGGTTTGGCCGGCACCGCATCACCCAGACGGCGCAGGTGGCGTGGTGGATGGCGCGGGCAACCGGGTCACGACTGCCACCACCTCGATCACGCTGGCCATGGCGGCGAACCCCGGCGGAGGCACGCTCAGCGGCATGACGACGCAGGTGGCGACCGCCGGCGCTGCCACCTTCCCGGGGCTCTCAATCAACCGGCCCGGCGCCGGGTACACGCTGGCGGCGAACGGCGGCGGCCTGACACCCGACACCAGCTCGGTCTTCAACATCACACCGGGCACCCACCTCGGTCGCCTTCATGGGCCAGCCGAGCGCGGTGACGGCGGGTGCTTCGATCGCCCCGGCGGTCACGGTCGAGATTCGGGACGGGCTCGGAAACGTCGTGACCACGTCCACCGCGTCCGTGACCGTGGCGATCGGCACCAACGCAGGCGGAGGCACGCTGGGTGGCACGACCACGCTCAACGCCGTTGCCGGCCTCGCAACGTTTTCCAACCTGTCAATCAATCGCAGTGGGGTCGGCTACACACTCGCGGCGACCTCCGGAGTGCTGACCGGCCCTGTCAGCTCGGCGTTCACGGTTAATCCAGGGGCGGCCACCGCCCTGGCCATCACCACGATGCCGACCACGGGGACGAATGGCGTCGCGCTGACGCCGGCTGCGGTGGTCCGCCTGGTGGATGCGATGGCAACACCGTTCCCGACCACGGGGACGACAATCACCGCCGCACTCAGCTCGGGGAGCGGCACGCTGGGTGGGACGCCGAGCGCGCTCACCTCGAGCGGCCTGGCGACGTTCAGTAACCTGATCCTCACCGGAACCGCCGGCCCGTACGCCATCAACTTCAGCTCGGACCTTCTCACCGCCGTGACCTCCGGCACCGTCACGCTTGGCGCTGGCGCGGCGAACTCGATCGCGCCGAACTCGACGGTGACGCAAGGCGGGACTGCCGGGCAGCCGGTAGCGGCGCCGCCCTCGGTGCGGGTGACCGACACCGGCGGAAACCCCGTGTCAGGCGTGGCGGTCACCTTCGCGGTGACCGGTGGCGGCGGGAGCCTGGGAGCGCCGCTTATCGTGGCGACCAACGGCGCCGGAATCGCGACGATCGCGTCGTGGACCCTGGGAGCCGTCGTGGGCACCAACACGGTGACGGCAACCGCGGCGGTACCGAGCGGCAGCCCTGTCACGTTCACCGCGACGAGCGTGGCCGGCGCGGCCAACTCGATCGTTTCGATCTCGGCCACCGCCCAGAGCGCTACCGTCGGCACGGCGGTCGGCGCGCCGCCGTCGGTCCTGGTGCGTGATGCCGCGCTCAACCCGGTGGCCGGCGTCAACGTCACCTTCGCGGTGACAGCCGGCGCCGGCAGCCTCGGCGCGCCGACCGTGGTGGCGACGAACGCCTCGGGCATCGCAACGGCGACCTCGTGGACCCTCGGCACGGCGGCGGGAACCAGCAACAACACGGTCTCGGCATCGGCCGCCGTGCCGAGCGGAAGTCCGGTGACCTTCACGGCAAGCGGGCTGGCTGGCGCCGCCAACACGATCGCGGCGAATTCGTTGGTGTCGCAGACCGATACCGTCGGCTTGGCGGTGGCGGCACCGCCATCGGTCCTCGTGACGGACTTGAATGGCAATCCGGTCTCCGGTGTCTCGGTGACCTTTACGGTGACGGGCGGGGGCGGGACGGTGCTGCCAGCGACGCCGGTGGTGACGAACGCCAGCGGCATTGCGACGGCGACGTCGTGGACCCTGGGCACCGTGGCGGGGGCGAACACACTGACGGCGACGGCCAGCGGTCTGGCGGGCAGTCCGGTTGGCTTCACCGCCACCGGGACCGCGGGGGCGGCGACCCAGCTGACGATCATCACACAGCCGTCGAGCACCGCAGCAAGCGGAGTGGCGTTCGGACAGCAGCCGACCGTGCAGGTGCAGGATGCCTTCGGCAATCCGGCGGCGGGCGTTGTATCTGTGTCGGTGACGCTCCTGGGCGGAGGTGCACTCGGCGGCACGACCCCGGTGAACACCGATGCGGGGGGGCTGGCCACCTTCACCGACCTCTTGATTGCCGGTGGCGCAGGCGTCTACTCCCTGCAGTTCACCTCGACCGGTCTCACCTCCGCGACGAGCGGCGGTATCACGCTCTAACAGTTTGAATGGCACGCACTTGAGCTATCCGCGGCACGGCCTTGACCCACCCCGACCGCGGCGGTATTATCCCCGCCGCCCGCCCTGGTGGTGAAACTGGTAGACACGCTATCTTGAGGGGGTAGTGCCGAAAGGCGTCGCGGTTCGAATCCGCGCCAGGGCATCCAGACCGGGGCGCACAAATGTGCGCCCTTTTGTTTCACTGTTCGGCCACTGTAGCTCAGTCGGTAGAGCACCGCATTCGTAATGCGGGGGTCATCGGTTCGAATCCGATCAGTGGCTCTCCCCTTCTCGCTTTCGTTGCTCCCCACCCGATGGGGTCGTGCCCGATGACGAAGCGATTTCTCCTGGCGTCCATCCTCGCCATCCTGCTCGCCCACCTGCTCGATGGGTGGGCCTATGCGCATCTGGCCTTCCCCAAGTTCGGGAACACCGATCTCGGGCGACTGCTGCGTATCCAGGGGTTCTTCCCGACGTGGATCTTCCCTGCAGCCGCGCTGGTCATGACCGACTGGCCGCGCCGCGCGGTCGAGGGAGCCTGGGCGGCATGGCGGCGCGGCGTGCTGCTGCTTGGCGCGGCGGCGGCCGGCGGGCTGGCGGCGGAGGCGGTGAAGATCGTGGTGCGGCGGGAGCGACCGAACGCCACCGACGGCGCCTACCTCTTCCGCGACTGGAGCGATCGCATGTTCAGCACCTCGGGTCTCGGCATGGCGAGCAGCCACGCCGGGGTGGCCTTCGGGGCGCTCGCGATGCTGGCGCTGCTCTTTCCCCGGGGGCGGCCCGTCTGGTTCCTGCTGGCGGCGGGATGCGCGCTCAGCCGCGTGGCGGCCAGCGCGCATTTCCTGAGCGACGTGACCGCGGGCGCGGTGCTCGGGATCGCAGTGGCCGGACTCCTGTGGCGGCGCTTCCCCGCGCCGGCTACGCCTTGAGGAAGTCCTCCCGGAAATAGCCGGTCGGAATCGTTCCCATCCCCATGAACTTCTCGTGGAAGGCCTTCAGGTTGAAGGCCTTTCCCTGTTTCTGCTCGGTGGCGGCGCGCAGGTCCTGGATGTTGTGCTTGCCGAGGTTGTAGGTGATGCACTGGGTCGGCCACTTGGAGTAGCGGTAGATGGCCCGGTTGGCGGTGTCGAACGCCGCCTTGGCCACCGGATCGGATGCCTGCCCGGCCCGCGCATCAGGAAAGAAGTCCACGTGCGCGGCGAAGTAGTCCACCGCCTCGTCGAAGGTCATGCGCCCGGTGTGAATGCCGACATCCACGCGAACGCGAACGGCCCGCATCAGCTGCGCCTGCAGCATATAGAGGTATTCCCCCGGCTCGTAGAAGCCGTAGGGACGCCCCGCCGACGCCTCGGCCATCAGCTCTTCCGAGTAGAGCGCCCAGCCTTCGGACGCCATGGAGTCTTCCCACATCGAGAAGGAGTCCTCGACGGCACCGGGCGTCAGCCACCGAATGTCGGTGATTTCCGACGCATGCTGGGTCATGTACTTGTAGTCCCAGTCGTGGCCGGGGAACCCTTCGTGAATGGCGGTGGTGGCCACGGAGCTGCGGTTGTTGAGCTTGAGCGCGCCGGGGTCGTTGTCCGTGGGCGTGAGGTAGAAGCGCCCCACCCCGGTGGTCTTGAAGGGCGGTGCGGGGTAATACGACGCGTCGGTGGTGCTGCGCAGCACGGGTGGCGTCTCGGTGACGACGAGCCGGTAGTCCGCGGGGATGTCGAACATCTGCTGCTGACGTCCATACTCGACCGCCCGGACGCCGGCCTCCCGGTACCAGGCGAAGAGTTCGGTGTCGTCCTTCGGCGAATCCTTGGCCAGGTAATCCATCACGGCCCGCACGCTGGCCCGCTGTTCCGCGTCAGTGCCGAACGGGAGCCCGAGACTGGCCTGCTTCGAGACTTCCTCCGCGACCCGGAAGATCTTTGCCTCGTACTCGGACACCTGCGCCGCGCCATACTCGTAGAGCTCGCCGGGCGAGCGCGGGTCGCGCAGGCAGTTGGCGACCCGCCAGGCGTATTCCTCTTCGCCGATGGCGTAGCGGTTGGTGGTCTCATTCAGGTCATAGGTGCTGGCGAGGAACTGTCCCATCGAGGCATACGCCTTGGCCGCCGCTGATCCCGCAGTCTTGAGCTGGAGCTTGATCGGTTCGGCAAAGGGGCGGTCGCCGAGGTACTGGGCGGCGAGTGCCGGGAGCGTCCCGGCGAAATACTCGACGTTGGCCTTGGCGCCGGCGATGCCGTCGCGCGCCACGAGCCGACGGTCCGGAAGGTTCCCGACCGCCTTCCCCGCGAGGAGGTTCGCCTTGGCGGTCTCCACGTAGGCTGGGACGGCGCCGGCCCGCGCGACCACGAGGGCCCACTCCTCCTCGGTGCCGAGGAGGCCGTTCCCGGCGTCGGTCATGCCCTGGATCTGCCAGTCGATGCCGCGGAACGGTTCGGCCACATAGGTGTCCACGCACCGCTCATGGTACCGGCGCTCCGCCAACTGGTGCACCATGTACCCGGCCTGGGCCTGGACCACCGCGTGGTCGATGCGCGCCTGGGGTGACAGGGTGCCCACGGGGATCGCCGCGAGCGCGGTCAGGACCGACTGGAGGAACGCGACCTCGCCGCCGAGCGCGGTCGGGCTGAAGTCCCGGAGCTTGCCGTTGACGGCGGTGAGGGTGGCCGAGTAGCCGTCGCCGCCCAGGTAAGTACAGGTGACGGGGTTGAGCTCGAGGGTCGTCAGGAAGTACCGCTCCCGGAGTGCGACGAACTCGGCATCCTCCGCCGGTGTCGGCGCGTCGGGCCGACAGGCGGAGAGGGTACGCAGGGCTCCGAGGGCGGCGAGGCCGCCGGCGGTACGATGAACGAAGGAACGGCGATCCATGTCGGCTCCGGGTGATTGCTGAGGATCCTGCAACATATCGATTCATCGCCCCTTCCCCAAGCCGGGGCGGGAGGCTACTTTTGGGCCTCGATCCACGGGACGTAGCGCAGTCTGGTAGCGCACTGCAATGGGGTTGCAGGGGTCGCGGGTTCAAATCCCGCCGTCCCGATGTTCAGCGGCCGGCCTTCGGGCCGGCCGCTCTGTTTTCACCCTTCTCGATCGACCGCCTCCGATGCCACGAGTCGCCCTCGCCACCTGTGCCGCCCTTCCGCAACTCGATGTGGAAGACGCTCCCCTGGTCCCCGCCCTGCGTGCCGCCGGCATCGACGGCGTGCCCCTGGTCTGGAACGACCCCGCCGTGGACTGGGCCTCCTACGACCTGGTCGTGGTGCGGACGACCTGGGACTATCCCAACAAGATCGGCGCCTTTCTCGACTGGGCGGACCGCGTCGCCGCGGTGCGGCCCCTCTGGAACCCGGCGCCGATGCTGCGGTGGAACACCGACAAGCAGTACCTCAGGGAGCTGTCCACGCGCGGCGTGCCGATCGTGCCCACACGCTGGCTTCCGCGCGGCACGGCGCACGACCTCGGCGCGATGCTGGCCGAGGAGGGATGGCGCGAGGCCGTCCTCAAGCCCGTCGTGTCGGCCGGCGCGCGGCGAACCAGGATGGTCGGACCGGGGACGCTCGGCGAGGGTGAGCGCTTCCTGTCGGAACAGCTGACCCAGCGGGCGATGATGGTGCAGCCCTATGTGGCCGACGGTGTCGACCGCGGGAGAGCTGTCGCTGCTGTATTTCAACGGCCGGTTCAGCCACGCGGTGCGGAAGATCCCGGCTGCCGGAGATTTCCGGGTCCAGACCGAGCACGGTGGCCGGGTGCTCTCGGTGGAGCCCACGGCGGGCGAACTGGCGGCGGGGCAGCGAGTCCTCGACGCGATGGCAGGCGAGACGCTGTACGCGCGAGTGGACCTGTTGCCGACCGATGACGGGGAGCAACGCCTCCTCGAGCTCGAGGTGACGGAGCCGTCGATGTTCCTGAGGTGGGACGCCGGGGCGCCCGGTCGGTTCGCCGAGGCGATCGCAGAGCGGCTGGGGTAGTGCTGCGCTCCAGATAGTCTCAGTGCACCGAGAACCAGTAAGTGGCCTTGACCACGAAGATGTTGTCGCCCGGGACCGCGCGCGAATCGATCAGGTCGCCGGCGGCCACGCCGGATCCCGGGGTGACGCCGGACTGGAAGCAGCTCCCGGAGTCGTATCCCGCCGAACAGAACGAGTTGCGGTTCTGCTGCCAGATCAGGAAGAGGGCGCTTCCCGGCATCCATTCCCACCGCACCACCGCGTTGCTCCGGTACGACAGGACGTTGAAGTCGTTGTTCACCAGCGGGAACACGTCCCCGTTGTTGCCGTCCGCCACCGTGTAGTTGCCATCGGGGTCCTGGACGATCGTGGTGTTGTCGGTCCCGTACGCACGAAGGGTCGAGGCCTGCGCCGCGGTGAGTTCTCCGTAGCCGGTGTACGCGCCGCTCGAGGTGAATGGTTCGAGGTACAACTCCAGGGTCAGCTTCGGCGTGAACGAGTAGTTCAGCCGGAGCTGGAGGGAGAGCGTGGTCTGGTCCACGCTCGCGAACACATACCGCCTGCCGTAGGTGTCGGGATAGCCGCCGTCGCGTGTCGCGACATACTGCCGCGGGTTGATGGAGTGCTGCCAGTTCGGGGCCACCGTGAAATTCCACCGGCTTCCCGGCCGGGAGAGCAGGTTCACCCCGACCGACTGGCTCTCCGCGCCGAACTCGCCCCAGGAAAACCCGAGGAAGGTGCCTCCGCGCGTCGCTTTCGCCTCGTTGCCGAACAGCCCGACATTGAAACCGCCCGCGGCCCCGGTGCCCATCAGCGGGCCGCCGCGCGTCAGGTCGTCACTCATCCCCCCGGGGCGGTACCAGCCGCCGAGGTTCGTGTTCCACCAGTTCTTCAGCGTCGCGTTGGTGTTGAGGCGATAGATCGAGTAGTTGTGGACGCCGCCGAAATTCCAGCCCGACGCGGCGAAGATGCCGACGCGGTACCGGCGAAAATGCGCGCTCGCCGTGTTCTCCCGGTAGTTGATCCCGAACGCCCCCTCGATGTCGTTGGCACTGCCCAGCCTGCCCAGGTCATTCAGCTCAAACCCGGGAGATTCCGCGCTGGTCTCCAGAAATCCCGTCCAGTGCTCCCCCCGGCCTTCTCTGCGTTGAGGCCGATGGTATAGCCGGCGAGGGAGGTCTGTCCGGCCACGGGGGGCAGATAGGACTGCCCCGGCTGCTGGAAGTAGTGGGCCGATGAGAGGGCCACCGCCGAGATCGCGCTTTCGGTTCCGTCGATGTAGCTGAATCCGGCGAAGCCGCCGACCTGGTACTCACCGTTCTTGAACCGCCACAACCCGTCCAGGCCCCCCGACAGGGCCGTTCCGACCATCTGGTAGGAGAGGGGAGCGGCGTTGGAAAAGCTCCGCGAGGTTCCCGTCAGGGTGAGGCCCACGGTCGAGGCGGACGCGCCGAGTTCCTGCTGCAGCCGGGTCACCACATACGCGGTGGCTGGCTCGACCGCGGTCTCGTCGAAGGTCTGGCTGTCCGCGTCGTAGAGGTTTGCGTACTCGCGCTGCGTGACCGCCGCCAGCGCGCCGACCGACATCCCCGAGCCGGTGCGACCGGTCAGTTTCATGGCCCCGAGAATGGTGGCGTAGCCGGGCGTGTCCACGAAATCGGCGTCGTCCACGATGCCCCCCGTCGGGTAGCCCTGCGGCTGTCCGCCGATCCGCCGCGAGTAGTAGTACCCCGGGCCATTGCCCTCCAGCAGCCTGTTCCCCTCGATGAAGAAGGGTCGTTGCTCCGGGTAAAAGGTCTCGAAGGCGGAGAGGTTCACCTCGGCCGGGTCGGATTCCACCTGGCCGAAGTCCGGGTTGATGGTGCCGTCGAGGGTGAGGTTCGATCCGATGCCGATCTTGAAGTCGGCCCCGATCCGGCCGTTGGACTGGCTCCCGTCGTTGAACGGGTTCCCGGCGCCTGGCTCGTTGATGAAATCGGCCGTCGCCGCGATATAGGGGATGAACTCCGCCGCTCGACGCGGTTGGATGTTGTCCATCCCGACCAGGGTGCCGAAATGCGAGAAGAAGCCCGCCTGGCCCCGGGGGATCATCACCCAGTAAATGTCCTCGTTGAACGCCGGCCGCCACCGGTTGATGTTGAGCCCCCACTCCTGGATGTCCTGGGCATTGAACCGCAGCTGCGAAAAGGGGATGCGCATCTCGACGTACCAGCCGGTGCTGTCGAACGAGATGCTGGCCTTCCAGACGGGATTGAAGGCGGGATCGCGGTTGTCTTCCTCGTCCTCCGGATGGTACGACTCGCCCAGCACCCCGCCGGAGCTGACGCTGAAGCTGTACCCGGTGCGCTTGTCGAGGTATGGGTCGAGGGCGATGATGAAATACTCGCCGTTGCTGAACTGGTCGCGCCGGGTCACGGGGCGGGGAATCTCGGCGACGCGGGAGCTCTGGAGCCGGGCGCCCACATACAGCGCATCGTCGTCATAGAAGAAGGCGACTTCGGTCCGGTCGGCGGGCACCTGGCCCTCGACCGGCTCCTTCATCGTGAAATCGGACAGCCACTGCGCCGTCGCGTAGGCCGGCTCTGTCAGGTGCCCGTCGATGTCGAGCCCCGGGCCGGTGAGCCGCACGGCGTGCGCGACCTTTCCCGCGCCCGGGTCGGCGGTTTGGGCAGCCAGCGGGGTGGCCACCAGCAAGGCGATTGACAGGAGTGGCAGCGGTGACAGGCGGCGCGCTCGGGGCATCGGAACTCGGTCTGGGCGTGAAGCGGGCCGCCGCGCAGGTGCGCGACGGCCCTTCGTCGCTGGGAAGTGAACTTTCACCGGACGGATGCGCCCGGGCCCTGGTTTCAGTCGCTAATTACCCTTCACGAGCGTGATGCTGCCGTTGACGGTCTCGAGGCTCAACGTGCGCCCGCCGGACCCGATGGTCCCGTGGATGCTCCGCGGCCCGAATTTCCCCTGGACCGTCAGCGGGAACTCCGACTCGATGCTGCCGTTGACGGTCGAGCCGTCGACCACGGCGCTGAAGCTGGCCGGCAAGGTCGCCCGGATGCTGCCATTGACCGTGCTCAGGTCCACCTTGCCGGTCCAGTCCGCCCTCCCCATCGACACGTCCACGGAGCCGTTCACGGTGCTGGCCCGCACCACCCCGGCCGCCACCACCCGCACGTCGCCGTTCACCGTGGACACCTCGGCGTCGCTGCCCAGTCGCTCGGTGCTGACTGAACCGTTGACGGTATTGCCGACAAACTTGACCCCGGCGGGCACCTGCACCGTGAAGTTGACGGTGACGTCGTTGTTGTCGGTGGACATGTTGCCGTCGTCGCCCGCCCCACAGCTGTTCTTCCGCTTCCCGCTGCTGGGATAGACCGCGCAGATCGTCACACCGGCCCCACTGGTGACGACTTCGAGCGTGACGGAGGAGGGGTCGGACTTCTTCCCCCGCTTGACCGCCGTGACCACCACCTCCGGGCCGGTGCCGGCCGTGGCCCGGACATCGCCGTTGACGCCCTTGATCTCGATGCTCTTGCCGGCCGCGATCGAGCCCTTCCAGCTCCAGGCGGGGTCCTGCGCCACCGCCGCGACGGTGGAGTCATTCGCGTGCCTCAGGTGATCGGCGCCGGTGTACCCGGCCCAGGCGACCAGGGCGATGCCGAGCGTGGAGAGAGTCTGCATGGGATCCATCCTCTGAAGAGTGAATGCGCTGACTATTTCTCGAGACGGATGAGGCCGTCAAAGGCTTCGAGGTCGATGCGGGCGCTACCGGTGCCCACGGTGAAGCTGAACCGCTTGCCCTCCTGGCTGCCGCTGATGGTGACCGGCGTGGCGGACTCAAACTCTCCGCTCCAGGTGGACACCGACACCGTGGCGTTCATCGCCCCGACGGGGCGGACGGTGATGTCGCCGTCGTGGGTTTTCAAGCCGTAGTTGCCGTTCGGCGCGATGGCGCCGTCGAAGTGGATGTCGCCGTCCACGGTCCTGACCCGCACCGAAGAGGAGGTGATGCCTTCGAGGCGGACGTCGCCGTCCACCCCTTCGACGGTAAGCGCGCCGGTCAGACTTCGCACGGTGACCGCACCATCGACGGTCTGGATGCTGAGAGTGCCGCGCACCCCCTCAGCGCTCACGTCGCCCTCGACCGAGCTGAGCGAGACGTTGTCGGCGCCGCCGTTCACCGTCACGTCCCCCTCCACCGATTGCGCGTTGACCGACGCGGCCATCCCCGACACGATCATGCTGGTTTCGACCCCCTGGAGGCTGAGCGCCATCCAGGCCGGAGCGCTGATGGCGAGATCCACCTCGGCTGGGCCATAGCGCATGCGCTGGGAGACGCGGACTTCGCCGCCGGAGCTCTCGACCCGGATCTCGGCATCCTCGTCCGACGACGTCGAACGGACCTGGACCTCGTTGCGATCCCAGGCCGTGACGGTGATCCGGCCGGCGTGGTTGTTGACCGAGAGGCGGGTGCCCTTGGCCACGGCGAGGGTGGTGTCGGCAGGCGGCGAAGCCAGCAGGGCGGCGACGAGCGCGGTCGTGGTGAACAACATGGGAAGTCCTTTCAGCTCGCCGCGTCGGCGAGCAGGGTGGCTTGCTGCAGCAACGCCAGCTTCTGCTGCATCGTGGCGGCCAGATGGCCGCTCAGGTAGGCGTTGGCCGGATCGGCCTCGAGCGCGGTGCGGGCCTCGGCGATCGCCACATCGATCCGGTCGAGGTTGCGTTGCAGGACCGCGACGGTCTTCGGAGACAGCCGGCTGCGACCCGCGTCGAGGGCCTGCTCGAGTTCACGCACGGCGGTGTCGTAGCTGAGTTCCGCCGTTCCGGAGAGGCCGGCCGGGATGGCCCGGGCCGCTGGGGGCACGGAGGTGCGCGCGGTCGATGGAGCCGCCGGCGTACGGAAGGCCAGCGTGCCGCCGCCGGCGCCGACCGCCAGCAACAGGACCGCGGCGGCGGCAAGTTGGGGAAGGCTGAGCGTGACCCTTCGCCGCACGCGCCGTGCATCCAAGTCGACGACCGGCGCGCCGGACGCGCCGATACGCGCGGCGACACCACCCCAGAGGTCGGCCCCGACGGGCTGGTCCACCAGCGCGTGGGCCCGGGTCACCACGTGACGAAGCTCCTCGACCGTCGTTCGGCAGGTGGCGCAGTCGGCCAGGTGCGCCTCGAGCGCCGCACGCTCGGCGGGGGCGAGGTCGCCGTCGAGGTATTCGGAGAGTCGGTCGATCCATTGGTCGGTCATGGGATGCTTCCCTTCGTTCAATCGAGCCACGCGCGAAGTGCCATGCGCGCGCGGTGGAGTTGAGACTTCGATGTGCCGGTCGCCAGGCCGAGCATGGAGGCGATTTCCTCGTGGCGATACCCTTCCACGTCGTGCAGCACGAACACTTCGCGGGCGCCGTCGGGGAGCTTGGCGAGCGCCTGTTCAAGGTCCATGGCGGCCTCGGGGGTCGTCCGGCGGGCGGCGGCGGAGGTCAGCAGTTGTTCGTCCTCGCTGAACCGGTTTCGCCGCAGACCGCGCGCCTGGCGGTGGGTCAGAATCACGTTCACGGCCAGGCGGTGCAGCCACGTCGAGAAGGCCGACTCGCCGCGAAACGTCCCCAGCTTTTCCCAGGCCCGGACGAAGACATCCTGGGTCACCTCGTCGCTGTCGTCGGGGCCGTGCATCCGGCGGACCAGGTTGTGGATCCGCGTCACGTGGCGCCGGTAGAGCCGCTCGAAGGCGTGCGCGTCTCCGCTCGCGGCGAGGGTTACCTCGACGGCGTCGGCTGCGTACCGCGGTTCGGAGGGGTCTCGGGACAGGGCCGGGACTCCGGAGGCTGAGGTTGGCATGCACGGGGTTGGACGGCCCCGGGTCCGAAAAGGTTGCACCGCCCCGCGGAAGGGGCAATTCCCAACCTTGCGCACAGGGGCCCCGAGGGCCGAGCTTACACCATGAGATGGAGGCCCGCCTGATGCGCCGTGACCTGCTCCCGATGATCCAGGAGGCCCTGCGCGACAAGTACACGGTCGAGCGGGAACTGGCGCGTGGCGGGGCAGGCCGGGTGTTCTTCGCGCGGGACCTCGAAGGGCGGGCCATTGCCCTGAAGGTGCTGCATCCGGAGCTGGTCGTCACCGCGACGGCCGACCGCTTCCTCCGGGAAATCAAGACCCTCTCCCGGCTCGAACACCCCCACGTGGCCAAGCTGCTGGACTACGGCGAGCGCGACTGGCTCGTGTACCTGGCCATGTCGTACGTCGAGGGCCCCACGCTCAAGGAGCACATCGCGCAGGTGCGCCGGGTCTCCATCGACGACGCCGTGCGGATCGGGCGGGACATGCTCGACGCCCTGGCGTACGCGCACCAGAACAACGTGGTCCACCGGGACGTGAAGCCCGACAACATCGTCCTCTCCGCCGAAGGCGCCATGCTGCTCGATTTCGGCATTGCCCGGGCCATCGAGGCGGTGGGCGACGAGAAGCTCACCCGCTCCGGATTCACCGTCGGCACCTCGTCGTACATGAGCCCCGAGCAGGTGATCGCGATCCGGGACCTCGATCACCGCAGTGACATCTACTCCCTTGGCTGCGTGCTCTTCGAAGCCCTGGCCGGGCGGCCGCCGTTTGTCCATCGGAGCGAGGCGGTCGTCCTCCAGCTGCAGCAGTCGGCGGAGGCTCCACTGCTCGCCGAACTTCGGCCAGAAGTCCCCGCGGCCCTGGCGGGGGCGATCCAGCGGGCGCTGGCGAAGGACCGCGAGCGGCGGTGGTCGAGTGCGCTCCAGATGCGCGCCGAGCTCGATCCGCTGATCTGAGCGCCGGGCGCTGCTGCTTACCCGCGCCGAGTTCTCCATGCCATCCCCAGCCCACCGGACTTCCATCATGCGCTTCCGCACCGGCCTCCTGTTCGGCGCCCTCGTCTCGCTGGTCTCCTGCCGGCCGACCCCCGCCTATGACCTCGTCATCCGGCACGGCACGGTCTACGACGGAACCGGCGGGGAGCCCGCGGTCGGAGACGTGGCCGTGCTGGGGGATTCGATCGTGGCCGTCGGCGACCTGGGTGGCGCGCGCGGCCGAGTCGAGGTGGACGCCACCGGGCTCGCGGTCGCGCCCGGGTTCATCAACATGCTGAGCTGGGCCAACGAGGACCTGCTCGTCGACGGACGGTCGCAGGGCGATATCCGGCAGGGGGTGACGCTCGAGATCTTCGGCGAGGGCGAGTCGATGGGCCCGCTGCACCGACTCGATGCGCGCCGAGATGATCGCCGCGGCAGGGCGACATCAAGTTCGATGTGCCCTGGACCACCCTCGGCGAGCTATCTCGATCACGTGGTATCGCGCGGGCATCGCGCCGAACGTCGCTTCCTTCGTCGGTGCCACGACGGTCCGGGTCCATGAGGTCGGGTACACCAACCGGCCGGCGACTCCCGAGGAGCTGGCCCGGATGCAGGACCTGGTGCGGCAGGCGATGGGCGAGGGAGCCCTCGGCGTCGGATCCTCGCTCATCTACGCACCCGCGAACTACGCCACCACCGACGAACTCGTCGCGCTGGCGCGCGCGGCCGGGGAGTCGGGTGGGATCTACATCTCCCACATGCGGGAGGAGGGGAAGGGACTCCTCACGGCGGCGCGGGAGCTCATCACGATCGCGAGCCAGGCGAACGTCCCCGCCGAGATCTACCACCTCAAGGCGTCGGGCCGGCCCAACTGGCCGAAGCTCGACTCGCTGATCGCGCTGATCGACTCCGCCCGGGCGGCGGGCCTGCGTATCACGGCCGACATGTACACCTATCCCGCGAGCTCGACGGGGCTCGACGCCACGATGCCGACCTGGGTGCAGGAGGGCGGGCACGACGCGTGGGTGGCGCGGCTCAAGGATCCGGTCGTGCGGGCGCGCCTGCTCAAGGAAATGCGCGGCGGCGCGGACTTCGACAACGCGTTCGTGAACGCGGGTGGGCGCGTCCGGCATCCTGCTGGTCAGCTTCAAGAACCCGGCGCTCAAGCCGCTCACCGGGAAGACCCTCGCCGAGGTGGCCGAAATGCGGGGGACCTCGCCGGAAGAGACGGCCATGGACCTGGTCATCGAGGACAACAGCCGCGTCGGCTGCGTGTTCTTCACGATGTCGGAGGACAACGTCCGCCGGGAGCTCCAGCTCCCCTACATGAGTTTCGGTTCCGACGGCGGCTCCATGAGCACCGAGGGCGTCTTCCTCCTCTCGGGCACGCACCCGCGCGCCTACGGCAACTTTGCGCGGCTGCTCGGCAAGTACGTGCGGGAGGAACAACTCCTGACGCTGCCGGAGGCGATTCGCCGCCTGACCTCGCAGCCCGCCGACAACCTGAAGCTGACCCGGCGGGGGCGGCTCACGCCCGGCAACTACGCCGACGTCGTGGTCTTCGACCCGGCCACGATTGCCGACCGCGCCACCTTCGACCACCCGCACCAGTACGCCACCGGGGTGCAGCATGTGTGGGTCAACGGCGTGCAGGTGCTCCGCGAGGGCGAGCCGACCGGCGCGCCGGCGGGGCGGGTGGTGCGTGGGCCCGGATATCGGCCGGACGCCGAGTGACCCCGGTGTGGATTCGCTTTCCCGCCCGTTAGATTTCCCGGTTCATCCTCGACCTGCGACCCGCTCATGACCGTCACCGCCGGCTCCATCCCCATCCGCGCCCCCCGGGGCACCGCGCTTTCCTGCAAGGGCTGGCACCAGGAAGCCGCGATGCGGATGCTCATGAACAACCTGGACCCCGATGTGGCCGAGCGCCCCGAGGAGTTGATCGTCTATGGTGGCGGCGGGAAGGCGGCGCGTGACTGGCCCAGCTATCACCGTATCGTGTCCACCCTCCAGCGGCTGAACAACGACGAGACGCTCCTGGTGCAGAGCGGCAAGCCGGTCGGGGTGTTCCGGACCCATGAGGAGGCGCCGCGAGTCCTGATCGCCAACGCCAACCTGGTCCCACGCTGGGCCAACTGGGACGAATTCCGGCGACTCGACGCGCTCGGTCTCACGATGTACGGGCAGATGACCGCCGGGTCGTGGATCTACATCGGGACCCAGGGCATCCTGCAGGGCACGTACGAGACGTTCGCGGAATGCGCGCGCCAGCATTTCGGCGGCACGCTGGCCGGCCGCCTGGTCGTGACGGGCGGCCTGGGCGGGATGGGCGGCGCGCAGCCGCTCGCCGCCACCATGAACGGCGCCGCCTTCCTCGGGGTGGACGTCGATGCCACTCGCATCCAGCGCCGGGTGGACACCGGGTACTGCGACGCCATCGCCACCGACCTCGACGCGGCGCTCGCCCTGGTGGAACGGGCGCGCACCGAGCGGCGGGCGTACTCGGTCGGGCTGGTCGGCAACATCGCGGAGGTGCTGCCGGAACTGGTGCGCCGCGGCGTCACGCTGGACGTCGTCACGGACCAGACCTCGGCCCACGATCTCCGGGTCGGGTACATCCCGATCGGGCTCAGCCTCGAGCAGGCCGCCGTGCTCCGTGTCGCCGACCCGAAGGGCTACGAGGATCGGGTGCTCGACTCGATGGTGGTCCACGTCGGCGCCATGCTCGAGTTGCAGCGCCGGGGCGCGGTGGTGTTCGACTACGGCAACAACCTCCGCGGACAGGTGGCCGACCTGCGTGCCATGCCGGAGGCGTTCGACTTTCCCGGATTCGTGCCGGCGTTCATCCGGCCGCTCTTCTGCCGGGGTGCGGGGCCGTTCCGCTGGGCCGCGCTCTCGGGGAATCCCAGGGACATCGCCGTGACCGACGACGCGGTGCTCGAGACGTTTCCGAAGCACGAGGCGCTGGCCCGCTGGATTCGCCAGGCGCGCGAAAAGGTGCACTTCCAGGGATTGCCCGCGCGGATCTGCTGGCTGGAATACGGGGAGCGCGCCGAGATGGGGCTCCGGTTCAACTGGCTGGTCAAGAAGGGGAAGGTCGAGGCGCCGATCGTGATCGGCCGGGACCACCTCGACACCGGGTCGGTCGCGTCGCCCAACCGCGAGACGGAAGGGATGATGGACGGGTCGGACGCGATCGCCGACTGGCCGCTGCTGAATGCGATGCTGAATACCGCGTGTGGCGCGAGCTGGGTGTCGCTGCACCATGGCGGCGGGGTCGGCATCGGGTACTCCATCCATTCCGGGATGGTGGCGGTCGCCGACGGGACCGACATGGCCGACCGGCGGCTGCAGCGGGTGTTGACCGCCGATCCGGGCACCGGCGTCATGCGCCACGCCGACGCCGGCTATCCGATCGCCATCGAGACGGCCCGCGAGCGTGGCGTGGACCTGCCGATGCTCAACGGCGAGTGACCACCCGGTGACCGTCCTCCGGAATATCGGCCTCCTGGCCACTTGCCGCCCCGCGGGCGGGCAGGGGGACATCCATCTCGTTCCGAGGGCGGCCGTGGCGTGGGAGGGGGACACGATTCGGTGGGTCGGCCCGGAGGCCGAGTTGCCGGCGGCACACGCGCGTGGGGAGACCCTCGACGCCGGGGGCCGACTGGTCGTCCCGGGGCTGGTGGACTGCCACACGCACCTCGCGTTCGGCGGGTGGCGCGCCGACGAATTCGAGCAGCGGTTGCAGGGCGCCAGCTATCTCGACATCGCGCGGGCCGGCGGCGGGATCATGTCCACCGTCCGCGCCACCCGCGCGGCAACGGACCAGGACCTCCTGACCAGGGCCACCGCCGCGCTCGAGGGCATGCGGCGACTCGGCGTGACGACGGTGGAGTGCAAGAGCGGCTATGGGCTCGATCTCGACACCGAACTCCGGCTGCTCCGGGTGTACCAGGCGCTCGCGGCGTCGCAGCCGTGCCGGATCGTGCCCACCTTTCTCGGGGCGCACGTCGTTCCCGCGGAGCACCGGGCCGATCGGAGCGTGTACCTCCGCCTGTTGCTCGACGAGATGATCCCGGCCGTGGCGGCGGCCGGCCTCGCGCGGTGCTGCGACGTCTTCGTGGAAGACACGGCGTTCAGCGTGGACGAGGCCAGGGCGATCTTCCTGGCGGGCAAGGCCCATGGGCTGGCGCCCAAGCTGCATGCCGATCAGCTCACCTCAGGCGGTGGCGCCGAGCTGGCCGCGGAAGTCGGGGCGCTCAGTGCCGATCATCTCGAGTGTGCCTCCGACACGGGCATCGCCGCCATGGCGACGGCCGGCGTGGTGGCGGTCAGTTTGCCGATCGCCACGCTCTACCTGCGGCAGCAGCCGATGCCGGCGCGGAAATTCATCGCGGCCGGCGTGCCGGTGGCCGTCGCCACCGACTTCAACCCGGGCTCCGCCCCGAGCTGGGACCTGCCGCTGGCCATGATGCTCGCCTGTCATCTGCAGCGGATGACGCCCGCCGAGGCGCTGAAGGGTGCCACCAGCATCGCCGCCAAGGCGGTGGGGCTGGAGGGGCAGGCCGGCGAGGTGACGGTCGGCTGCCGCGCCGATTTGGCGGTCATCGACTCGCCGGACGTCAACCACTGGCTCTATCACTACCGGCCGAACGCGTGCGTCCTGACGATCGCCGCGGGCCGCGTCTGCTGGCGGGCGCCGTCTTAGCCACCCAAGGGACCCCATGCTGAACTACACCCAGCCCGACGTGCTCCTCCCGACCACGGGAGGGGACGATCCCCGAGTCGGTCACCTCCTCGGCACGCAACTGGCCGACGGGACGGTGCCGCGGGCGGTCCTGATCGGATTCCCGTCGGACGAAGGAGTGCACCGGAACGGCGGTCGGGTCGGCGCGGCGGGCGCGCCGGACGAAATCCGGCGGATGCTCTTCCGCCTCACGCCCGACGCCGAGCGGTTCGAGGAGTCGGTGGAGCTGCTGGAGCACACCCTGGACCTCGGCAACCTCGTGCTGAGCGACGACGTCGAACGGGACCAGGCCTCGCTGGGAGAGGCGCTGGCGCCGCACCTGGCCGCCGGGTCGTTCGTCATCGTCCTCGGCGGTGGGCACGAGACCTCATTCGGGCATTTTCAGGGTTACGTGGCCGGAGGGCAGCGAGTGGGGATCCTCAACTGGGACGCGCACCCCGATGTGCGGGAGCTGCAGGACGGGCAGGGCCACGCCGGTTCGCCGTTCCGCCAGGCGATCCTCGATCCGTCTGGGGCTTGCCGTCAGTTCGTGGCCGCCGGGTTGCTGCCGCACGTGGTGGCGCGCTCGCACCTGGAGTTCCTGGCGGCGCACGGCGCCCGGTTCGTCTGGCGCCGCGACCTGTCGCTCGCGCGGATCGACGAGATCTACGGATCGCTGGAAGGGCCGTCGTTCGTGAGCTTCGATCTGGACGCGGTGGAGCAGGCGGCCGCGCCGGGCGCGAGCTCCCCTTCAGTCGGGGGAATCACGGCCGACCTCTGGCTGCATGCCGCCTATCGGGCGGGGCGCACCCGCGCGGTGCGGTCGTGCGATGTGGTGGAGATGAACCCGGTGTACGACCGTGACAACGCGTCCGCGCGCCTGGCCGCGGCCACCGTCTGGAATGTGCTGAAGGGATTGGTGGAGCGGGACCTGTAGGGGCGCACCGCGGTGCGCCCCTGCGGTTTCACGTCAAGGCCGGCCACTGCTGCGAGACGCAGTGGAACGCGCCGAGTCCCCAGACGAGATCCACGGCGTCGACGGGCACGACCCGCCGGGTGGGGAAGAGTGCCTGCAGGGTGTTTCGGGCAATCTCATCCCGCTCGGCATCGTAGGCGGGGAGCAGCACCACCCCGTTGGCGATGTAGAAATTCGCGTAGCTCGCCGGGAGGCGCTGCCCGTCCTGGTGGAGCGGGCGAGGCATCGGCAGCGTCACGATGCGCAGGGGCCGGCCATCCTGGTCGGTCATGCCTTGGAGCCGCTTCAGGTTGTCCTGGAGCGGCTCGTAGTTTTCATCCCGCGGGTCGTCCTCCACCACCGTGACGACCGTGCGCTCGTCGGTGAAGCGGGCGATGTCGTCCACGTGCCCGTCGGTGTCGTCTCCCACGATGCCGTCGCCGAGCCAGAGAATGTGGCGGACGCCGAGGTAGTCCCGCAGGTACTGTTCGATTTGCGGACGGGAGAGATCGGGGTTGCGGTTGGGATGGAGCAGGCAGGCCTCGGTGGTGAGCAGCGTGCCGGCGCCGTTCACGTCGATCGAGCCCCCCTCCATGACGATGCCCGGGTGGAACACGCGCAGGTGATACGCGGCGCCGATGCGGGTCGGGATCACGTCGTCGAGGTCGAAGGGGGGATATTTCCCGCCCCACGCGTTGTACCCCCAGTCGACGATCGCTTCCTCGGACCGACCGTCGACGGTGCGCTGGATGAAGCAGGGTCCGTGGTCACGGCACCACGCGTCGTTGGTCGGATTCTCGTGGAGGACGACGCGCCCGATGGGCAGGTCGAACGGGCGGAGCAGGACGAGCACGTCCGCGGCCATCTCGGGGCTGGTGACGTTGATGTGCACTTCCTCGTGCGGCGCCAGCAGCCGCACCATCTCGGCGAAGACGCCGGGTACCGGCCCGAACTTGTCGGGCCAGGACGCCTGGTTGTGCGGCCAGGACAGCCAGGTGCCGCGGTGCGGGGCCCACTCCGCCGGCATCCGATACCCCAGCTCGGCCGGGGTGGGGCCATGGCGCGTCATGCTCACCCGTCGAGGTACCGCTGGGTCAGGTCGGCGTAGGCATCGATGCGGCGGTCGCGGAGGAAGGGCCAGTGGGTCCGGGCGACGTCGGTCAGGGCCAGGTTGCACTCCACGACCAGGACCTCCTCCCCCTCGCCGGCGCGGGCCAGGACCGACCCGTACGGATCGGCGACGAAGCTCCCGCCCCAGAAGTCGATCCCGTTCGGCGCCGTCAGTCCCTCGTGGCCCACCCGGTTCACGGCGACGACGAACACGCCGTTGGCGATCGCATGGCTCCGCTGCATGGTGGTCCAGGCGTCCTTCTGGGCGGCGCCGTACTCCGCCTTTTCCGGCGGCAGCCAGCCGATGGCCGTCGGGTAGAAGAGCAGCTGCGCGCCGCGCAGGGCCGTCAGGCGCGCCGCCTCCGGGTACCACTGGTCCCAGCAGATCAGCACGCCGATGCGGCCGACGGCGGTATCGAAAATCCGGAAGCCGGTGTCGCCCGGGGCGAAATAGAATTTTTCGTAGTACTGCGGGTCGTCCGGAATATGCATTTTCCGGTACTTCCCGAGGTAGGTGCCGTCGGCGTCGATGACGGCGGCGGTGTTGTGGTAGAGCCCTTCCGCCCGGCGCTCGAACAGCGAGGCCACGAGTACCACCCCCAGCTCGGCCGCCACCGCGCCCAGCGCCGCGGTGCTGGGGCCGGGAATGGCCTCGGCGAGCGCGAAGTGCGCGTGGTCCTCGGTCTGACAGAAGTATTCGCTGCGGAAGAGCTCCTGCAGGCAGACGATCCGCGCGCCCTTCGCGGCGGCCGTGCGAATCCCCGCGACGGCGCGGGCGAGGTTATCGGCGGCGTCGGCGGAGCAGCGCATCTGGACCAGGCCGACCGGCACGTTCCGGGATGGAGGGGGCGTAGGCATGCCGGGAAAATAGGACTATTATCAGCGCCTGCAACTTCCGGCCGGGCTCGTCGATCCGGCCGGACAGTTCATCGTCCCATCCCGTCTCCAGGAGTCGTCCATGCTCATTCCCTTGCTGCTCGTCCTTGCGCAGGAGCCCCAACAGGCTGCGCCCTCACCGGTGGCTCGGGTCGAGGTGACGCCGGCCAGCGCCGAGCTCCAGGTCGGTCAGACGCTCCAGATGCAGGCGCGGGCGCTCGGGGCGGACGGCCAGCCGGTGGCCACGGCGAGGATCCGCTGGTTCGCCGCCGGGAACGGTGGCAGCGTGGATTCCACCGGGCTGGTCAAGGGCGGCTTCATCGGTACGGCAAAGGTCACGGCGGTCGCAGTCGTACCGGGGAGCAAGAACGCGGTCGGGACGGCCGACGTCCGCATCGTGCCCGCCCCGGCGGCGCGAGTCGAGTTTGTGGATGCCCCGTCCCGGCTGGTCGCGGGGACGCGAGTCACCCTCATCGCCTCGGCCTTCAGCGTCCAGGGCGACCGCCGGCCGGACGAGGTGGCCTTCTCGTCGAGCAAGCCCAAGGTGGCCAGCGTGACTCCCGGATGGCCGCCTGAGCGCCCTGGCGGCCGGCAGCGCCGTGATCACCGCCAGGGCCGGGACAGCGAGCGCCACCCTGACCGTGGAGGTCCTGGCGAACACCGTGGCCTCCGTCGCGCTGACGCCGGCCGCGACCACGGTGCGGACCGGCGACGTCGTGCCGTTCACGGCCGTGGCCGTGCAGGCGGGCGGGAAGCGCCTGACCGGGGTGGCGGTGCGGTACAGCGTGGCGGGCGGGCAGGGCGTGGCCCAGATCGGGGCGGAGGGGTCGTTCGTCGCAGAGACGCCGGGGACCTACACGGTCACCGCGGAGATCGGCGGTCGTGAGGCCGACGCGCGGGTGACGGTCACCCCGCGGAAGGCGGGCCGTGGCTTCGAGGTGCTGGGCCGGGTGCCGGTGTCCCAGCGCGCGGCCGAGGTGTGGGTGCATCCCGACGGGAAGTGCGCGTACCTGACCACCATTTCGGACCGGGTCTACGCCATCGACGTGACCGATCCCCGCGCCCCGGTCATCGTGGATTCGATGATGACCGACGCCCGCCTCGTCAACGACGTGATGACCACCGAGGACGGGAAGTACGGCGTCTTCTCGCGGGAGGGGTCGTCCAACCGCAAGGACGGGATCGTCATCTTCGACGCCAGCGACGCCTGTCACCCGAAGCCGATCGCGCAATACACCGAGACCGTCTCCGGCGGCGTGCACAGTTCGTACGTGTACAAGGGGCACGTCTTCCTGACCGATGACGCGACCGGTTCGATGCGGGTCATCGACATCCAGGACCCCTTCCACCCGCGTGAAGTGGCCCGGTGGCAGACCGAGCAGGCGCCGGAGGGCCGGTACCTCCACGACATCGCCGTCACGGACGGGATCGCGTATCTCAGCTACTGGGACGACGGGCTCGTGGTGCTGGACGTGGGCAACGGCGTGAAGGGCGGCAGCCCGGAAAACCCGAAGTTCGTGTCGCAGTTCAAGTACGACCTCGACGCCGCTCTATGCCCGGGTGGACGAGTACTGGGGCCTGAGTGCGCGCGGCACCCACACCGCCTGGCGGCAGGGCAAGTACGTGTTCATCGGGGACGAGGTGTACGCGAGCGGGCCCTCGACCGGCCTCAAGGACGGCAACGACCTGACCTTCGGCCGGCTGCAGGTGCTCGACGTGTCGAACCTCGAGAAGCCGAAACTTGTGGCGTGGTACGAACCGACGGACGGCGGCGTCCACAACATCTGGGCGGAGGGCGACACGCTGTACATGGGCAACTACCAGGGGGGCGCCCGGGCGGTGGACATCTCCGGCGAATTGCAGGGCGACCTGCTCCGCCAGGGCCGCGAGATGGCCTGGACCTACACGGCCGACGACAAGGGCGCCAAGCCGCGCGCAACATTCGCCTGGGGCGCCGTGGTGAAGAACGGCATCATCTATGTGCCGGACATCAACACCGGGCTCTGGATCCTGAAGCTGGCCCCCAAGGCGAAGCCGACGCCGTAGAGGCAGGACAGGGAGGCAGCGGGGCCGCTGGGCAGGAAAAGCACGACCCCCCGGGGACATCCCCGGGGGGTCGTTGCGTTCGCACACCCTGGATCAGAGTGGAGTGCAGTTCGGGTATCCCACGAACCCGCCGGTCTGCACCGTGGTGCTGCCGACCTTTGTGTTGAAGGTCCCCTCGGTCCCGTTGGCGTCATACGTGCCGGAGGCGTTCAAGGTGCCTTCGGTGGTCACCTTCTGGATGGTGAACGAGGTCGCGGTGGCGGTGCCCGAAAAGTCGATCACGTTTCCGCCTTCGCTGACCGCGGTGCCCAGGACGACGTCGCCCGCGACGACCACGCTGAAGGTGCCGTACACCGCCTCCGGCGGGTCGATGGTCAGGTCGGAGCCTTCGAAGTAGCCGCAGAAGGTCTTGGCCGGGGAACCGGAGGCGGAGGCGACCGCCGACAGGGAGCCGGTGACGCCGCCGGGCCCGGTGAAGGTGCCGACGAGCTGGCCGTTCAGCAGGGAGCCGGTGAGGGTCCACCCGCCGCCCGTCATGTTCAGCGTCCCGCCTTCAAGGGTGCCGGTGATGGCCACGGCTGCCCCGCCGCCGATGCTCACGGTGCCGGTGGCGTTGACCGGCGCTCCGCTGGAGAGGGACGGGCCGGTTCCGGCCTGTTGCAGGACCGGGGGCGCCGCGACGGCGCTCGCGAAGGTGATGCTCAGCGGGCCGGTCTGCCCGGCGGTGCTGGCCACGAAGCCGGCGTAGTTGGTGGCGGCGGGCAGGCCGGTGTCGCCGCCGCCGTTGTCATTGTTGTCATCGCTGCAGGCGCCCACGGCGACGCCGAGGAGGAGGAGCGACGCGGCGGTGAGGCGCCGGAAGGCGAATCGGGTACTCGTCATGAGGTGCTCCGGAGAAAAGAGGGTGGTGAGGGGTAATGCCGGGAGACAGGGGACCCTGGCCGCACGGCGGGCGATTGACGAATCTGCATTTGGCCGGTTATTTCTCCGTTACCCGACCCGTAACGCCGCCCACCTCGCTCAATGGCCTCTGCATGATCCGGTTCAAGTCCTTCGGCAACATCGACCTGCGCGGTGCCGGCGGAGAGCTGCGGGGCATCCTCACGCAGCCGAAACGACTGGCGCTCCTGCTCCGCCTGGCCGCGGAGCGCCCGGGCACCTTCCTCCGCCGAGACACCCTGGTGGCGATGTTCTGGCCGGAGCTTGATACCGCCGGGGCACGCAACGCCCTTCGGCAGGCGCTCTTCCATCTCCGCCGGGAACTCGGCGAGGGCGTGCTGCTCAACAGGGGGGATGACGAGGTGGGGCTCGATGCGCGACTTATCCACTCGGATATCGGAGCATTTGAGGAGGCCGCCGCCACGGGGCGCTGGGACGTTGCCCTCGATCTGATCGGCGGGGAGCTGGCACCTGGGTTGTACGTGTCGGAGGCGTCAGGGTTTGAGGAGTGGCTCGAGGCAAAGCGAGCGGAGATCCATCGGCGGGCCGCCGCAGGAGCGTGGGGGCTTTCACGGGATGCCGAGGCGGAGGGCAGGCCCGGAGCGGCGGCCACGTGGGCCCGTCGCGCGGTGCAGCAAGCGCCGGACGACGAGGTCGGCGTTCGGAGGCTGCTCCAGCTGCTCGTCGCGGCGGGCGACGCCGCCGGGGCGGTCCATGTCTATGCCGCCTTCGAGGAACGGCTTCGGCGTGAATTCGGGGTGGCGCCGTCAGCCGAGACGGTCACGATTCGGCAGTCCATCCTCGCCGAAGCGCCGGCGGTCACCCCTTTTTCCTCTCCCGCGGGGACGGGCGGCTCCGCAACCGTTGTTCCCCACGAGCCACCCACCAGCCCCGCCCTTCCCCGGATCCGCTCCTGGCAGTGGTTGCTGGCGGGCGGGGCGATCGTGCTGGTCCTGGCGGCGACGGTGGCGAAATGGCGGGGCCGGGAGCCGAGCGAGGGGGCCACCGATCCTGCGCGGCTGCTCATCGCACCGTTCCGTACTGGCGGGTCGGACACCGTGCTCACATCGCTGTCCATCGGACTGGTGGATCTGACCAATGCGCGCCTCTCCGGGGCATCGCGGCCGCGTCCGGTGGACCCGGATGTGGCGCTTCGTGCGGTCGAGCAGGCGAGGGCCAAGGATACGACATCGGTCACGGGCCCCCTGCTGACCGCGGCGCGGCGCACCGGCGCCGGCCTGGTCCTGAGCGGCACGCTGCTCCGGGAAGGCACCCGACTCGTCCTGGCGCCCGTCGTGATCCGCACGGCGAGCGGGACCAGTGAACAATTGCCGCAAGTCAGCGGGCCGATGGACAGCCTGCCGTGGATGGTGGATCGGATGGTGGCGAATCTCCTCTCGGCGCTCGCGAGCGAAAACGGCGCCGATGCCCCGTCCCTTTCCGCCATTCCACTTCCGGCGCTGCGGGCGTACCTGGACGGCCGAGAGGCGATGCGCGACGGGCGGGTGACGGACGCGATCGCTGCGCTGGCCAGGGCCCTCGAGCTCGACTCGACGTTTGCGCTGGCGGCGCGCGACTATGCGGAGGCGGCGGACTGGGCGGGCGAGGATCCGCAGGGGGCGGCCAAGCAGCGGGCCTGGGGCCTGAGGGACCGGTTGGGTGTGCGTGATCGTGCGATCCTGACGGCGCTGGTCGGGCGCCGGTGGCCGGCCCTGACTCCGGTACGAGAGCAGGTGGAGGACTGGGAGGCGGCGATCCGATGGGCGCCCGACCGCTCCCGCACCTGGTTTGGGCTGGGAGACGTGCTCTTTCATTCGGGCGGTGTGGTAGGAATCGCCGGCGCGCAGGATCGGGCGCGGAATGCGTTCGACCGGGCACTCGCGCTGGACTCCGCCTCGGTGCCGACACTGCTGCACCGGATCGAGATGGCGGCGCGCGAAGGCGATACGACGCTGGTGCGGCGGCTCATGCCGCTGGTCGAGCGCGGCGCAGTACCCAGCGACGCCCTGGAGTTCCTGCGCTGGCGCGCCGCGGTGGCACTCGGTGACTCGATCTCGCTGAGAAAGATGGTGGCCGCCTTCGACTCCCTCAGCTCGTTCGCGTTGGTCCGGATTGTCGGCTGGGGCCAGCTCGACCACGTTGGCATGGGCGATCCGGCCCGGGCGCTCGGCGTGTTGCGCCGGCGGACCCGCACCGGCGCCGAAGCAGGCCACCTGCTCACGCTGGCCCTGGCGTTTGCCGGCAATCAGGGCCAGGCGGCGGCAATGGACCAGGTGCTTCGAGACGTCGGGATCCGGACCGCCCCGACGATCGCTCTCTTCTATGCGAGTGACGACGCCGCGCTCCCCCAGATCAGCGCCGTGGAGCAGGCAGTCTCGGCCGGCGTCGATACGACCTGGAATTCACGCGCCGAAGTGACCTTTTGGCACCTCTGGCGGAACGAGTCCTTCTCCGCGCCGGATGCACGGCGCTACCTCGCCACCCTGGATGCGCAGGTCGGGGACCTGGGCGCCACCCCCTACGCCTGCGTGACGGCGGCCCGGCTCGGTGAGCCTGACGTCCAGGCGCGCGTCGGCCGTACGGATTCGATAGTTGACTGGCTCACCGGCGGCGACCAGCTGGGCGTGATGACGTTGATTGCCGCCCGTTGTCACGAAATGACCGGAGATCGCGCTGGCGCGTTGGCCATGCTGGCGCGCCGCCCGCTGGATCCGGTCTCGGGGCCCCGCTACCTGGCTGGTTACCTCTATGATGAAGGTCGCCTGGCACTGCTCGAGGGCGATCGGGCCCGCGCGATTCGGGCGTGGCGTCAATTCCTGGTACTGCGGGATGATCCCGATCCAGCGCTTCGGCCCCAGGTCGCGAGGATTCGCCGCATCGTGGACAGCCTGGCGCGGTACTAGCCTGTCCGCGTCGCCATGTGGGCGAGGCGAAGCATCAGTACCACCACCACTGCTCGCGCCGTCCACACGACCACCCGCACCCAGTTGAGGCGGGCGAAGCGGCGAAACCCGACCGGGTCGAAACGGGAGAGCGGGGCGTGTCCCACGACGAGCCGGATGATAGGAAAGACGCTCCAGCCGCAGGCGAGGAGGGAGAGGTTCACGCCGTGCAGCCAGGCGGGGATGCCGGCGGGGTGCCGCATCGCCGCCATGATGCCCGTCCCGGCCTCGATGACGACCAGCGGCCAGAACAGGGCGAGGAAGACGCGCCGGTAGGTCCTCGCGTGGTGCGGCCACGTGTCAGCGGTCGCGCGCGCGAGGAGCGGGAGCAGGCCCAGCTGGATGGCCCACATCGCGCCGGCGAGCATCAGGGTCGCCGACGCGTGGACGAGCAGGAGGTCGTGGGTGGTCACTGGGACTCGCTCGCGGCGACGATGCTAGTGGACCAGCTTCTTGTACTTGATGCGATGGGGCTGGTCCGCCGAGGTTCCCTTCCGGCGGTGGAAGTCCGCGGAGTAGTCCTGGTAGTTCCCCTCGAACCAGACCACCTGGCTGTCGCCCTCGAAGGCGAGGATGTGCGTCGCGATCCGGTCGAGGAACCACCGGTCGTGGCTGATGACCACCGCGCATCCGGGAAACGCGACCAGTGCGTCTTCCAGCGCGCGGAGCGTGTCCACGTCGAGGTCGTTGGTCGGCTCGTCGAGCAG
Source organism: uncultured Gemmatimonadales bacterium (assembly GCA_963810185.1). Classification (GTDB taxonomy): domain Bacteria; phylum Gemmatimonadota; class Gemmatimonadetes; order Gemmatimonadales; family GWC2-71-9; genus SPDF01. Next base: position 992,720 of record CAWEMJ010000008.1, on the reverse strand, counting down.
CAGCAAGTTGCCGCCGGTCTTGAGCAGCTTCGCCAGGTGCAGCCGGTTCCGCTCCCCGCCTGAGAGAATACCCACCTTCTTCTGCTGGTCGGTGCCCCGGAAGTTGAAGCCGGCACAGTACGCCCGGGCGTTCACCTCGCGGCCGCCGAAGTCCAGCACGTCCGCCCCGCCACTGATTTCCTCATAGACGGTCTTCGACGGATCCAGCGCCTCGCGGCTCTGGTCCACGTAGGACGCCTGCACCGTGGAGCCGATGGTGAGGGTGCCGGCGTCCGGCGTCTCCTGTCGGGCGACCATCCGGAAGAGGGTGGTCTTGCCGGCGCCGTTGGGGCCGATGACCCCGACGATGCCGCCGCGCGGCAGCGCGAAGTCCAGGTTCTCGAAGAGGAGGCGGTCGCCGTACCCCTTGGCGAGTCCCTTGGCGATCACCACCTCGTCGCCCAGCCGCGGCGGGCGCGGAATGAGGATTTCGGCGGTGCCCTCCCGCACCCGGTCGCCCTCGGCCAGCATTTCCTCGTACCGCGCCACGCGCGCCTTGCTCTTGGCCTGGCGGGCCCGTGGCGACATCTGCACCCATTCGAGTTCCCGCTGCAGCGTCCGCTGGCGCGCGGACGCCTGCTTCTCTTCGGTGGCGAGCCTCGCCTGCTTCTGCTCCAGCCACGACGAATAATTCCCCTTCCACGGAATCCCCTGGCCGCGGTCGAGCTCGAGAATCCAGCCCGCCACGTTGTCGAGGAAGTAGCGGTCGTGGGTGACGGCCACCACCGTGCCGGGGAAGTCCGCCAGGTGACGCTCCAGCCACGCCACCGACTCCGCATCCAGGTGGTTGGTCGGCTCGTCGAGCAGAAGCAGGTCAGGTTGCTCGAGCAGGACGCGGCAAAGCGCCACCCGTCGCTTCTCGCCGCCGGAGAGCGTGGCGATGGAGGCGTCCCCCGGGGGAAGCCGCAGTGCGTCCATGGCGATGTCGATCGTGCGGTCGAGGTCCCAGAGGTTGAGCGTCTCGATCCGTTCCTGCAGGGCGCCCTGCCGCTCGAGGAGCTTGTGCATCTCGTCGTCGGTCATCGGTTCGGCGAAGCGCGCGGAGACGGCCTCGAACTCGGTGAGGAGCGCCCGCTGGTCACGCACCGCCTCCTCCACGTTGCCGCGGACGTCCTTGGCGGGGTCGAGGACGGGCTCCTGCGGAAGAAAGCCGATCCGGGTGCCCTCGGCGGCGCGCGCCTCCCCGATGAAATCGTGGTCCACCCCGGCCATGATGCGGAGCAGGGAGCTCTTCCCGGCGCCGTTGGCGCCGAGGACGCCGATCTTGGCTCCGGGAAAGAACGAGAGGTAGATCCCCTTGAGGACTTCCCGCTTGGGCGGGACGACCTTGCCGAGATTGACCATCGTGTAGATGTACTGTGGGTTTGCCATAGGGGCGGGAGTATAGCGGGCGCCCGCTGGGGCTGGAAGGGGGTGGAAACCGAAAGGGCACGCCAGCGGGCGTGCCCTTCGTCCGGTCCCTGCGGGGGATATCGGGAACTACGAAAGGTGCTTGCTGACGAGCTTGGTCATCTCGAACATGTTGACCTTGCTCCGCCCACCGAACACGACCTTGAGCTTCGCGTCGGCGTTGATGTCGCGCTTGTTCTTGGTGTCCTGGAGCTTGTTCTTCTTGATGTAGGCCCAGAGGCGCTTGGTGACTTCGGTGCGCGGATACGGGCCGGCGCCGATGACGGCGGCGAGGGCGGCCGAGATCTTCATCGGCTTCATGAACGCCGCCGACGGCTTGCGCTTGGTGGCGGTCTTCTTCTTGGCGGCCTTCTTGACGGTCTTCTTCTTGGCCGGCTTCTTCGCTGCCTTCTTCTTCTTGGTTGCCATCGCGAGTCTCCGTTACGAGGGTAAACTCCACGTGTGCCGCAGGGGACACCGTAGGACTGCGCTCCCAATGTAGCAAGTTTTCCCTCTGTCAACAATAGGAATCCGCGAGTTTTCCCTGTAGAAACGGGGGCCCCGGGGTCCGCCGTTGCCCGGCGGGCCCCTCGGAACGGCCGTGCCGTGATAGATTCCAGCGTGCCGTCAGCACCCTGAAAAGCGTCACCGCGCTCCCGACAGAGGAGATCCGGATGAAGATATGGGTTCGAGGATTCGCCTTCGCCGGCGCGCTCGTCACGAGCGTGGCGTGCACCGGTGCCTCGCAGGAACCGCTGGCGATCGGCGCGGTCGCGCCCGGGTTCTCGCTCACGGGCGCCACGCGCGCGGGCATCCTGCCCGCCCAGGTGAAGCTCGCCGACCTGCGGGACAAGACCGTAGTCATCGCGTTCTTCTACCAGGCCAAGACCAAGGGCTGAACCGTCCAAATGAACGCGTACCGTGATCAGTACGCGACGGTTTTCAACAACGGCACCGACGTGGTCCTGCTGGCGATCAGCACGGATTCCCCGGAGACGCTCGCCGCGTGGGCCAAGGAAGCGGACTACCCGTTCATCTTTCTGAGCGACCCGGACGGCGTCGTGGGCAAGGCGTACGGGGCCCACAACGCCACCTACGGGCTCGACAACCGCAATCTGTTCGTCGTGGCGCCCGACGGGACGATCGGGTACCGCGCGGTCCCGTTCCGTGAAACGGATCCGACGGCGTATACCGCCCTCGGCGCGGCAGTCGACCGCCTCGCCGGCGTCCCCTGACGCCGCGGGCGGTCGCGTTTCGCCGAAGCCACTGGTCAGGATAGATTAGTCGCCACCATTCACCCTGGATGCACGACATGCGCATTGGAGTCCCTGCCGAAACCCTCCCCCACGAACGGCGCGTCGCGCTGGTGCCCGACGGCGTGGCCAAGCTGAAGAAGGCCGGCTGCGAGGTGCTGGTGCAGCGCGGGGCCGGGGCCGCGGCCTACCTGCCGGATGCGGACTTCGAGGCGGCCGGCGCCACGCTCGTGGCCAGCGCCGCGGAGGCGCTGGGCGCAGACCTGGTGCTCAAGGTGCAGCGACCGACGGCGGACGAGGCGAGCCAGCTGCGGGAGGGCGCCGCCCTCGTGAGCTTCCTGGCGCCTGCCGCGTCGGCGGACCTGCTCGCCGCGCTGACCGGCCGAAAGGTGACCGCGTTCGCGATGGAACTGGTGCCGCGCACCACCCAGGCCCAGTCGATGGACGCGCTCTCCTCGCAGGCCACCATCGCCGGCTACAAGGCAATCCTGGTAGGCGCCGACGCGATGGGCCGCATCCTCCCGATGCTCACCACCGCCGCGGGCACGCTCGCCCCGGCCAAGGTGTTCGTGATCGGCGCGGGGGTGGCGGGCCTGCAGGCGATCGCCACGGCGCGTCGTCTCGGCGGCATCGTCTCCGCGTTCGACGTGCGCGCGGTGGTGCGGGAACAGGTGCAGAGCCTGGGCGCCACCTTCGTCGAGGTGGCCGCCGTCGAAGGCGAGGGGCAGGGCGGCTACGCGAAGGAACTGGCGGAGGAGCAGCAGCGCCGGGTGGTCGCCGGGATCAGCGCACACGCCAAGGGACAGGACCTGATCGTCACGACGGCCCAGATCCCCGGGCGGCCCGCGCCGAAGCTGATCACGGCGGACGCGGTGCGCGCCATGAAGCCGGGATCGGTCATCGTGGATCTTGCGGGAGAGTCGGGGGGCAACTGTGAACTGACCAGGTTCGGCGAGGTCGTCACCGTCGGCGGTGTCACCATCCTCTCCCCGGTCAATCTCCCCGCCGGGGTGCCGCTGCACGCCAGCCAGATGTATGGCCGGAACGTGCTGACGTTCGTGACCTACCTCCTCAAGGACGGCGCCCTGCAGGTGGACCTGGCCGATCCGATCACCGGCCCGATGTGCGTGACGCACGCGGGCACCCTCCGCACGCCGATGGGAGCCTGAACATGGAAGCCCTGATGATGAGCGTCACGCTCTTCGTGCTCGGCACCTTTCTCGGCGTCGAGCTGATCAACCGGGTCCCCACGACCCTGCACACGCCTCTCATGTCCGGCGCCAACGCGATCAGCGGCATCACGATCGTCGGGGCGCTGGTGGTCGCGGGCGGCGGTTTCGGCTGGATTTCCTGGGTCTTCGGGGTCTGCGCCGTGATCCTCGCCATGATGAACGTGGTGGGCGGGTACGCGGTGACCGACCGGATGCTGCAGATGTTCACGAAGAAGCCGGAGGCCAAGTAATGCCCGCCGCACTCGAAGAACTGCTCTACCTGACGGCGGCGGTGCTGTTCATCATCGGCCTCAAGCGGCTGAGCAGCCCGGCCACCGCCCGGCGCGGCAACGCGCTGTCCGGCGTGGGCATGCTGATCGCCATCCTGGTGACCCTCTTTGACCGGGGCATCCTCTCGTTCCAGGCCATCGCCGTGGGGATCGTGGTGGGTTCCCTGCTCGGCCTGTGGATGGCCCGGGCGGTCAAGATGACCTCGATGCCGCAGATGGTGGCGCTGCTCAACGGGTTCGGCGGCGGCTCGTCCCTGCTGGTGGGCGGGGCCGAGTTCCTGAAGGCCGAACTGGCGGGCGCCACGCCCCCGCTCGACGTGGGCATCACCACCCAGCTGAGCCTGCTCGTCGGCTCGGTGACGCTCACCGGAAGTTTGATCGCCTGGGCCAAGCTGCAGGAGGTCATGACCGGCAAGCCGATCACCTTCCCGATGCAGAAGACGGTGAACGCGTTGACCTTCGTGGTCATCGCCGCGCTTGCCACGTACCAGATCGCCACCCCGGAACAGGTGATCTGGCCGTTCTACGCCGTGATCTTTCTCTCGCTCGTCCTTGGCGTGCTGCTGGTCATCCCCATCGGCGGCGCCGACATGCCGGTGGTCATTTCGTTGCTGAATTCCTATTCCGGCATCGCCGCGGCCATGACCGGGTTCGTCATTCACAACAACCTGCTGATCATCGCGGGCGCGCTGGTCGGGTCGTCGGGCATCATCCTCAGCCAGATCATGTGCAAGGCGATGAACCGTTCGCTCACCAACGTGCTCTTCGGCGCCTTCGGGGGCGACTCGGGTGGCGCCGGCGCGAAGAGCGCCGAGGGACTCACCGTCCGGCAGGTCAGCGTGGAAGACGCCGCGGTGCAACTCGGCTATGCGCAGCTGGTCATCGTGGTGCCCGGGTACGGTCTCGCGGTGGCCCAGGCGCAGCACATCGTGCGCGAACTGGCCGACCTGATCGAGCGGCGGGGCGGGGAGGTCAAGTACGCGATCCACCCCGTGGCGGGGCGGATGCCGGGGCACATGAACGTCCTCCTGGCGGAGGCGAACGTCCCCTACGACAAGCTGTGCGAAATGGACCAGATCAACGACGACTTCCAGCGGGCCGACGTGGCGCTCGTCATCGGCGCCAACGACGTGGTCAATCCGGCCGCCCGGACCGACACCGGCAGCCCGATCTATGGCATGCCGATCCTGAACGCCGACCACGCCAAGAGCATCATCGTCCTGAAGCGGGGGATGAGCGCCGGATTTGCCGGCATCGAAAACGACCTGTTCTACAACCCGAAGACGGCGATGCTCTTCGGCGACGCCAAGAAGTCGCTCACCAGCCTGGTGACGGAGATCAAGGCGCTGTAGGCCCGCCCCACCGACGCACGTCCTTCACCGCCGCGAGGTCCCGGATCCGTTCCTGGGCCTCGCGGTAGTTTTTCAGGAACTCCTCGCGCCAGGCCTCCGGCAGGTGTGCCCGGAAATAATCCGCCGTCAGCAGCGCCCCGCCGGTGCCCTGGTGGGTGGCCACGACCTCACCCAGGTAGAGTGTGGCCGGGCCCGCGTCCATCGTATTGAGCACCCGGCACTCGAAGGCGGCGTGGCAGTCTTCCAGGACCGGGACGCCGCTCCCGCCGATGCGGTGCGGAATGCCGGCCAGCTTGTCGGCGATATGCCGCCCGCTTCGAAACCCCAGCTGGTGCACCAGGTCGAACTGATCCTGGTTGAGGAGGTGGGCGCCGAAACGGCCGCTGGCCCAGATCAGGTCGTGGCTCAGGTGCCACTTGTGGACGTAGACCGAAAGCCGGGGGTGCTCGGGCGAGATGGTGGCCCGGATGGCGCTGTCGAGGATCATGCCGTTGGTCCGACCTTCGTGGGCGGAGGTCACCGCGACGATGGGCGAGGCCAGGCGGCGGAGCAGTTCGTAGGAGTCGTTGGTGAGCATGACGCAAAATAGGCGGGGCAGGGGGGCCGCGGGGCAGGGGGGCAGTCGGAAGAGGTGTGTTGCGGGAACTCTTTCGGGCGTCAGGTGGTCTATAGAGGGTCGGGGCTTCGTCATCGCTGGCCCGGCCAAGTCGTTGTGGTTTGCGACGTTGCCATTGTGGCAGGCATCTGGTGCTTGTGGAAACTGAATCGGGGAGCTACGTTGGCGCCGTTTTCTGGCACGATTCCGCAACCCATTCGGGGCGCTAGGGTTAGCTAAGCTGTTGATTTTTCGGGCCTTAGCTGTTAGTTTAGGCGACTGTATTTTTGACGGCCACTCCGGTCGTTGATGCCCATAGAGTGCTGGGGTTCCCTGAGGAGGTTCGGTGACTGTCAAGCCGCGCGCCAAGCGTCGTGCCGTTCGACCGGCACAGATTGCCAAGGCGGTTGATGAGGGACGTGAGTCGCTCGACCTGTACCTCGACGAAATCAGCCGGGTCCCGCTGTTGACCCGTGAGCAGGAAATGGAACTCGCCCGGAAGGCGTTCCGCGGCAACGTGGCGGCCCAGGAAAAGCTGGCGCGTCACAACGTCCGGTTCGTCGTCTCGGTCGCCAAGAAGTTCCAGAACCGCGGGGTGCCGTTGGTCGACTTGATCGGCGAGGGCAACCTGGGGCTCATGACCGCCGCCAGGAAGTTCGACCCGGATCGCGGGGTCAAGTTCATCTCGTACGCGGTGTGGTGGATCCGCCAGGCCGTCCAGGCGGCCATCGCCCGCCACGGGCGGCCGGTCCGGGTGCCGCTCAACCGCACCGCCGACCTGAGCCGGCTCGGCCGGACCACCACGCTCCTCAAGGAGCGGCTGGGCCGGATGCCGACCACCGAGGAGTTGGCCCGCGCCACCGGCCTCACGCCGGAGGCGGTTCGCAGCCTCAGCGCGCTCAATACCGAGGCGGTTCGGCTCGACCACCCCACGCGGGACGGCGATGGCAACGAGCGGATGGAGCGGTTTGCCATGGCGGAGCAGGAAGGCACCGATTCCGCCACGATGACCAACAGCCAGACCAGCGACATCGAGTCGGCGCTGGCGGTCCTTCCCCCGCGTGACGCCAAGGTCCTCCGGCTGTACTTCGGCCTGGATGACGGCAACAGCCGCACACTCGAGGAAATCGGCCGGATGATGGGCGTCACCCGCGAGCGGATCCGTCAGCTCCGGGACCGCGCCCTGCTGAAGCTGCGCGAAGGGGAAACCGGCGAGCGGCTGCGGGACCTGGTAGCCTAGCCCGACCCGCTGCCGCAAATGAAACGACCCTCCGAAGACTCGGAGGGTCGTTTTGCGTTATCAGTCACCAGGCGGGTCGAGGTACATCGTCACCCCCGCGAAAGCGGGGGTCCCGTGTTCCGGTCGCTGGATTCCCGCTTGCGCGGGAATGACGGCGTGACGAAATTCGGCCCCGCTGCCCCGCCTTGTCACCCCTCCGCGGCGAACTTCCGCAGCACCCGCTGCAGGATTCCGCCGTGTCGGTAGTAGTCCACCTCCACCTCGCTGTTGAGCCGGACCACCGCCTTGAAGCTGACGGTGGTGCCGTCCTCGCGGCGGGCGTCCACCTTGACGGTACCCCCCGGGGTGAGCCCCTTGGCGATGCCTGAGATGGTGAAGGTCTCCCGCCCCGTGAGGCCGTGCGTCGCGCGAGTCTCGCCCGGGAGGTAGGTGAGGGGCAGCACGCCCATCCCGACCAGGTTGCTGCGGTGGATGCGTTCGTAACTTTCGGCGATGACTGCCTTCACTCCGAGCAGCAGGGTGCCCTTGGCGGCCCAGTCGCGGCTGGAGCCGGTGCCGTACTCCTTGCCGGTCAGGACGACCAGCGGCGTCTCATCGGCGATATACCGCATGGCGGCGTCGTAGATCGACGTCACTTCCCCGGTCGGGAAGTGGACCGTCCAGTTGCCTTCCTTGTCCGGCACCAAGGCGTTCTTGATCCGGACGTTGCCGAAGGTGCCGCGCATCATCACTTGGTGGTTGCCGCGCCGGGCGCCGAAGGTGTTCCAGTCGGGCTGCTCCACGCCGTGCTCGCGCAGGTACGCGGCGGCAGGGCCGTTCTTCGGGATGGCGCCGGCCGGCGAGATGTGGTCGGTGGTCACGGAATCGCCGAGGACGGCGAGCGCCCGGGCGCCGCGGATGTCCGTCAGTTCGCCCGGCTTGGCCGAGAGCTGGCGGAAGAACGGCGGGAGCTGGACGTAGGTGCTGGCGTCGTCCCAGGCGTAGCGGCTCCCGGTGGGCACCTCCAGCGCCTTCCACTCGTCGTCGCCGTCGAAGACCTTGGCGTATTCGTGCTCGAAGAGCGCCGGGGTCAGCGCGGCGGCCATCGCCTCGGAGATTTCCGGCGGAGGTGGGCCAGATGTCCCGCAGGAACACCGGCTCGCCGGCGTCGGAGATGCCCAGCGGCTCGGTCGTCAGGTCGGCATCGACCCGTCCAAGGAGGGCAAAGGCCACCACCAGCATCGGAGAGGCGAGGTAGTTGGCGCGGACCAGCGGATGGACCCGGGCCTCGAAGTTCCGGTTGCCGGAGAGGACCGCCGCCACCACGAGAGAGTGCTCCTCGATGGCGCGGGCCACCGGCTCCGGGAGCGGGCCGCTGTTGCCGATGCAGGTGGTGCAGCCGTACCCGACGGTCTGGAAGCCGAGTTGGTCGAGGTAGGGCGTCAGGCCGGCGTCGCGCAGGTAGTCGGTGACCACGCGCGACCCCGGGGCCAGGCTGGTCTTGACCCAGGGACGGCTCCGGAGGCCCTTGGCGACCGCCTTCTTGGCGAGGAGCCCGGCACCGATCATGACCGAGGGGTTGGAGGTGTTGGTGCACGAGGTGATGGCGGCGATCACGACCGAGCCATCGTGCAGCTCGTGCGCCTCGCCGTTGATGCGTGCACCGGCACGCTCGGCGCCGCCGCGGTCGCCGCGCCTGGCCGCCGCCTTCGTTGGCCCAGCGGCCGGCCTCGGCCGAGGCGAAGTCCCGTCGGGCGCCGGGCACGGTCGGCTGCATCAGGCCCGGGAGGCTCACCGCGAAGTTCTTCCGGAGCGTGCGGAGGGGGACCATGTCCTGGGGGCGCTTGGGCCCGGCGAGGCTCGGCTCGATGGACGCGAGGTCGAGCTCGATGGTGCTGGTGAACTCGGGGTCGGGTGTGGCGTCGGTGCGGAAGAGCCCCTGCTCCCTGGTGTAGCGCTCCACCAGGTCGACCGTCTCCTTGCTCCGCCCGGTGCGCTGCAGGTAGCGCAGCGTCTCGGCGTCGATCGGGAAGAAGCCGACGGTGGCGCCGTATTCGGGGGCCATGTTGGCGATGGTGGCGCGGTCCGCCAGCCCCAGCGCGGAGAGGCCGGGGCCGTAGAACTCCACGAACTTGTCCACCACGCCCTTCTGCCGGAGCATCTGCGTGACCCGCAGGACCAGGTCGGTGGCGGTGGTGCCGGGCGGCAGGGCGCCGGTGAGCTTCATGCCGATCACGTCGGGCACCAGCATGAAGTACGGCTGGCCGAGCATCACCGCCTCCGCCTCGATGCCGCCGACGCCCCAGCCGACGACCCCGAGCCCGTTGATCATCGTGGTATGGGAATCGGTTCCGACGAGGGTGTCCGGATAGGCCGTCAGCAGGCCGTGCTGTTCCCGCAGCTGGATGGCGGGGGAGAGGTGTTCCAGGTTCACCTGGTGCACGATGCCCATGCCCGGCGGCACCACCCGGAAGTTGTGGAAGGCGCGTTGGGCGAACTTGAGCAGCTGGTACCGTTCGGCGTTCCGGCTGAACTCGAGGGCCACGTTCTGGCGGAAAGCGGCCGGCGTCCCGTAGTGGTCCACCTGCACCGAGTGGTCGATGACCAGGTCGCAGGGGACGACGGGGTTGATGCGATTCGGGTCGCCGCCCATCTCGGCCATGGCGTCGCGCATCGCGGCCAGGTCCACGACGCAGGGGACGCCGGTGAAGTCCTGCAGGACGACCCGCGCCGGCATGAAGGGGATTTCCGGCCGCTCGGCCGCGGTGGCGGGCCACGCGGCCAGGCTGCGCACGTGCTCCTCGGTCACCACGCCCTGCCCGCACCAGCGGAGGGCGTTTTCGAGCAGGACCCGCACCGAGAACGGCAGGCGGTCGAGAGAGCCGAGGCCTTGCCGGGCGAGCTCCGGGAGGCGATAGATCGTCACCGGCTGGCCGCCGAGCTTGAGGGTTCCGCGGGCGCCGAAGGGGTTGGGCAGGGGGGCAGGCATGGCAGCTTCCAGGTGGTGTGGTTCACGGAGCGAGCGAATGCGACATGGATAATATCACCCCGTCCGGGCCGGAGACGAACCGCGCCCCGCACGCGATCACCCGGCGGGACGACGGGCTCTGGTTCGAGTGGACCGCCGGGGCCGGGGAGCGCCGGGTGCCGGCGCGCGCGCTCCGGCTGTCCTGCCCCTGCGCGATGTGCGTCGAGGAGATGTCCGGGCGGCCGCTGCTCGATCCGGCCACCGTCCCCGACGACATCCGGCCGACGGGGATCCAGCTCGTCGGGGCGTACGGTCTGCGCGTGACCTGGAGCGACGGTCACTCGACCGGCATTTTTCCATGGCAGCGCCTCCGGGGTCTCTCGGAGTGACACACCGCCCGTCCGGTATGGCGCCGGCCGTGTGCGCGTGCTATTCTGGGTGCCGATGATCGCCGGCCGCCGCTATTGGATCCTCATCTGGTACGGGTTTCTCCTCATCGGAGTGGCCGGGGCGGTCGCGTCGGCGTATTGGGGACGGCGCACGCTGGGACGCAACCTCGATGAGATCCTCCGCGCCCTGGCGACCATCCTGCTGTCGCTCGGGATGCTCTTCTTGCTCTACGGGGTGGCGCTCCTGGCCGGCCGGATCCTCCTCGGCGTGGCGCTGGTGCTCTTCATCGGGGCGTTCTGGGCCGGTCGCCCCTCGCGGCGCCCGCCCCCGCCCGGCTCCGGGCCCGCGCGCCACCCCTGACGCTCCTCACGCCCCGGCCCCACCGGGGTTATTCTTTTTCGGTCACCTTCCCCCGGGAATTCATGCGACTGTCCTCCGTGGTCACGGCGCTTTCCGCCGGCCTCTTGATGTGTGCCCCAGCCCTGCACGCGCAGGTGGGACCGCCTTCGACCGGTGGCGCCGTCGCGGCCGAGCATGCCCGACGGATGCTCGGGCACAACAAGCGAGTCCTGATCATCGGGGCGCACCCCGACGACGAGGACACGGATCTCATCACCCTGATGGTCCGCGGGGAAGGGGCGGTGACGGCGTACTTGTCGCTCAATCGGGGGGAGGGGGGCCAGAATCTTATCGGCCCGGAGCTCGGCGAGGCGTTGGGCCTGCTTCGAACGGAGGAGTTGCTGAGCGCCCGGTCGCTGGACGGCGGTCGGCAGTACTTCACGCGGGCGTACGACTTCGGGTACTCGAAGAACCTCGAGGACACCTGGGCGCACTGGCCGCAGGATTCCATCCTGAAGGACGTGGTGCGGGTTATCCGCGAATTCCAGCCCCAGATCATCGTGTCGGTGTTCAGCGGCACGCCACAGGACGGTCACGGCCAGCACCAGGCGGCGGGGTGGGCGGCGCAGGAGGGGTTCCTGGTGGCGGCCGATTCGACGCGCTTCCCGGAGCTGGCCCGCGAAGCGGGTGTGCGACCGTGGCGGGCCGACAAGCTCTACCGGGGGGCGCGGTTCACGAACGCCCCGAAGATGGTCACGATCCAGACCGGTGGCCTCGACCCGGCGGTCGGGAAGTCCTATCACCAGATCGCAATGGAAAGCCGCAGCCGGCACCGCTCGCAGGACATGGGCGCGCTGCAGACGCCAGGACCGGCGTCCACCCGCGTGACACTTGTGACGGACCGGACCGGCGCGGGCGATGCGCTCTGGGCCGGCATCGATACCACCCTTCCGCCAGCGATGGTCGCCCTGCGGGGCCAAGCGGCCATCAAGGACCAGATAGCCTTCCGCTCCACAGCGATCGCCAACGAGCGCGGCCTTATCCTCGACGCGGTGGTAGATGCGGGGGATCTCGTGCCGGGCCAGGCGGTCGTGGTGACGCTCACTTTGTGGAACGCTGGCAACGCACCCGCTCACGCGACCATGGGCTTACAAGGCGAAGGTCTCGAAAACCTCCGGCTGGATCCGGTGACGATCCCCCCGGGCGAGATCGTCACCGTGCTCGACACCGTCGAGCTCCCGGTCGCCGCCACGACCGAGCCCTACTTCCTTCGCCTGTCGCGCGAAGGTGCGATTTATCGGTGGGGCAACTCGCCCGATGCCAGCATGCCCGCCTCCTCCCCGCTGCTTATGGCCGTCGCCGAACTCGGCGATGGAGTCTCGGTCACCCGCGAGGTCACCTACCGCTGGCGGGACCCGGCCTACGGCGAACGCCGAGAGCGGGTGCTCGTGGTGCCGAGCGTGGGAGTCCGCCTGGACCGCTCGATGATCGTGTGGCCGCTCGCGTCGCGCGAGGCACGCACGATCAACGTCATCCTGAACCATGCGAGCACGGATACCACGTCTGGCGAGGTGCGGCTCGAACTGCCCACGGGCTGGCCGGCGCCTGCGGCGCAGCGGTTCCGCCTGACCCGGAAGGGCGAGGAGGCGTCGTTCAGCTTCGTGGTGTCGCCGCCAGCGGTCATGGCGGCGGGTTCCTTCGAGGTACGGGCTATCGCGGTGTCGTCCGATGGCGTGCGGTACGACGAATCCAGCCAGATCATCGCCTACCCACACATTGCGCGGCGGGGGATGACCCGCCCTGCGGTCGCGACGATCAAGGTGATGGACATCGCGGTGCCATCGTTGCGATCCGTCGGGTATGTGCGCGGGCCGGCGGACGGCGTCCCCGAGGCGCTCGCCGGCCTGGGCGTCCCGGTCGTGGAGCTCACGCACGATTCGCTCGCTCGCGGGGACCTGTCTCGATACGACGCCGTCATCATCGGCAGCCGCGCCTACGAGACGGTGCCGGCGGTGCTGGAATTCAACGACCGCCTGCTGGCCTACGCGCGCGCGGGTGGCCTGCTGCTGGTGCAATACCAGCAGTATGAGTTCTTCGGCGGGTCGTTTGCTCCCTTCCCGATGGCGCTCGGTGGCCAGTCGCTCGGTTCCTTTCTGTCCGGGAAGGCCACCCTGCCGAAACCCGGCGCGCGGCCCGATTCACACGACCGGGTGACCGACGAGAATGCGCCGGTCCGCGTCGTGAATCCCTCCAGCCCTGTCCTGCGCACACCGAACGCGATCGGCCCCGCCGACTGGGCAGGCTGGGTCCAGGAGCGGGGCCTCTACTTTGCCCGTGACTGGGCGCCGGAATACCGCCCGGTACTCGAGATGCATGATCCGGGGGATCCGCCGCTTCAGGGTGGGCTGCTGGTGGCGCCGGTCGGCCAGGGAACGTACGTGTACACCGGGATCGCGTTCTTCCGGGAACTCCCCGCCGGCGTGCCCGGCGCCTACCGCCTCTTCATGAACCTGCTCGCGCTGCAGCCTGCGGCGGCGCATCCGTGAACTGGCGTGGGTTGCTCGTGCTGGCCGGGCTGACGGCGTGCGGGAGGGATTCGCGGACACCGGTGGTGGTGTATTCGCCTCATGGGAGAGACCAGCTCAAGCTGCTCGAGACGGCATTCGAGCGCTGGAGGCCCGACATCGACATCCGCTGGCTCGACATGGGGAGCCAGGAGATCCTCGACCGATTGAGGTTCGAGCGCGTCAATCCGCAGGCCGATGTCTGGTTCGGCGGGCCGACGACCGTCTTCGATCGCGGTGTGAACGATTCGCTGCTTTCTCCCTACCGGCCGAGCTGGGCCGGTTCGGTGGGCCCGGAGGGAGTCGGACCGGCATCGCTGTACTGGCCGGTCTATCGCACGCCGGTGATCATCGCGTTCAACAACAAGGCGGTCAGCGCGCCGGAAGCGCCGCAGGATTGGGACGAGATCCTCGCGCCGCGCTGGCGCAACCTGGTGCTGATTCGTGACCCGATGGCCAGCGGCACCATGCGGGCCATCTGGGGCTACATCATCGAGCGGAGCCTCCGGGAAACGGGAGACACCGCGGCGGGGATGGCCTGGCTGCGGGCGCTGGACCGCAACACCAAGACGTACGCCCTCAACCCCGCGATCCTCGACCAGAAGCTGGCCCGTGAAGAGGGCCTCGTCACGCTGTGGGACCTGCCGGACATCCTGATCAGCCAGGGCAAGGGAATGCCCTTTGGATATCTCTTCCCGCGGAGCGGAACCGTCGTCATCGACGACGCGATCGGGCTGGTGTCGGGCTCCCGTCACCCCGAGGCCGCCCAGGCGTTCATCGATTACGTCGGGGAAACCGAGGCGCTGCTCCTGGCCGCGCGCCGGGTGTACCGGCTGCCGGCCCGGCAGGACCTGCCGGCGGATTCGCTGCCGGCGTGGGTGGCCGAGGTGGATCGCACCATGAAAGTGGTGCCGATGGACTGGCCGCTCCTCGCGAAAGACGGTTCGGCGTGGATGAGCTACTGGGATCAGCGGGTGCGGGGGACGGGGAAATCGCTGAAGGACTGAGGGCTGAGCAGAGGGAGCATCGGTGGCGTTTCTTGAGCTGAGCGTCTTGACCAAGAATTTCCAGGGGCACCGTGCGGTGGACGGGCTGTCCCTGTCGCTGGAGCGCGGGGAGGTGCTCGCGCTGCTGGGACCGAGCGGCAGCGGGAAGACCACCACGCTGCGGCTGCTCGCCGGGTTCGAGTCGCCGGACGCGGGTCGCGTGGTGCTCGACGGGCGGGACGTGACGTCGCTGGCGCCGGTCGCGCGGCGCTTCGGCATGGTGTTCCAGCACTACGCGCTCTTCCCGCATCTCGACGTCGGGGCCAACGTGGCGTTCGGGCTGGAGAGCCGGGGCGTGCGCGGGACGGAACTGGCCCGCCGGGTGGACGAGGCGCTCACGCTCGTCGACCTGGCCGGCTTCGAGCGGCGCCCCGTGGCCAACCTGTCCGGTGGCCAGCAGCAGCGGGTGGCGCTGGCCCGCGCGCTCGCACCGGAACCCAGCGTGCTCCTGCTGGACGAACCGCTCTCCAATCTCGACCCCGCCCTCCGCGAGCGCACCCGGCGGGAACTTCGTGCGCTGGTGCATCGCCTCGGGATCACCGCCGTGGTGGTCACGCACGAGCAGGAGGACGCCTTCGACCTCGGCGACCGGATCGCGCTGCTTCGGCAGGGCCACCTCGAACAGCTGGGCACGGCGGACGACCTCTACGCGACGCCGGCCACCGCCTTCGTGGCCGCGTTCATCGGGCGGGCGAGCGACCTCCCGGCGCGGATCCTCTCGGATCGCTCGGCGGTGGTGCAGGAATTCACCTGGCCGGTCCGCTGGGGCGGGCCAGGATCCCCGGTGCAGGATGCCCCTGCCCGACTGCTTGCCAGGCCCGAGGGGCTGCGCGTCGTCCCACCGGCCACGACCTGCCTGACCGGCACCGTGACCGGCCGGCGCTTCACCGGTGCGGTGGCGTATTTCACCGTCGAGACCGCGTCCGGCCTGGTGCTTGAAGTCGCCGGCGCTCCTGCGGCGGCGCGTGAGGGCGACGTGGTGGGGATCGAGCCGACCGGCATGGGTCTCCACCTCTATCCGGCGGCCGGATGACCAACGCGCGGCGCGCCCGGTGGCTGGGTTGGCTGCTGGTGGCGGTGCTGGTGTGGCTGGTCGCCTACCCGCTCGTGCTGGTGCTGGTCGAGGGAGTGCGCGGCCCGGCGGGGTGGACGCTTGACGAGCTGCGGCGCTTTGCCGGGCAGTCGAGCGAATGGCAGGCGCTCTGGGCCAGCCTCTGGCTTTCCACGGCCAGCGTGGTGCTCGCGGGGGCCATCGGCCTGCCGCTCGCCTTCCTCTTCGAGCGGGTGGATTTTCCCGGCCGGAAGGTCCTGGGAATGCTGGTGGCGCTTCCGGCGGTGTTGCCGCCGCTGGTGGGCGTGGTCGCGTTCCTCTTCCTCTATGGCGAAACCGGCTTCGTCGCTCGCCTGGTGCAGTACCTCCTCCGGCTCGAGGACCCGCCGTGGCGGCTCTCGGGGCCCGGCGCCATCCTGCTGGTGCACGCCTACTCGATGTACGTGTACTTCTACCTGTTCTGCCGCGCCGCCCTGTCCCGGCTCGACGGCGCGATGCTCGAGGCCGCCTCCGCGCTGGGCGCGGGGCGCTGGCGGACGCTGCGGTACGTGATCCTCCCGCATCTGCGGCCGGCCATCGCCGGGGCGGCCCTGCTCACCTTCATGACCTCGCTCGCGTCCTTCAGCGCGCCCTACATTTTCGGCGGCGGGTATCGCGTCATGACGACGCAGATCGTCTTCACGCGCCTCAACGGCGACGATCGCCTGGCGATGGTGGAGACCGCGGCGCTCATGCTGCTGGCGCTCGGCGCCATGGCGCTCTTCCGCCGCGCCGACCCGGGTGGCTCGCTGGCGGGCGTCGGGAAGGGCACCGTCCCGTCGCTCGCGCGCGCTGGCAGCGCCCGTGCCCGCGCGGGCATCGCGGCGGCCGCCTGGGTGCTGGCCGCGCTCCTCCTCCTCCCGCACCTGACGCTGCTGCTGGTGTCGTTCGTTCCGGTGGGGACGTGGACCACGGAGCCGTGGCCCCCGGTGTTGTCTCCCGGCAATTACGCCGCGCTGTTCGCCGAGCCGGAGCGCCTCCGTCCGCTGCTGAACAGCCTCTGGATGGCGAGCGCCGCCACGGCCGCCGCGGTGGGCATCGCGCTCGCGGCGGGTTCGCTCGTGGTGCGTCGCAAGGTGTCGGCAGGCCGTCTCATCGAGGGATTGCTCGGACTGCCGTGGGCGGTGCCGGGCACCGTGTTTGCCATCGCGCTGGCGGCCCTCTTCAGCGTGCACTCTCCGCTGACGCTGCGCACGGTGCTGGTCGGCACCGCCTGGATCCTCCCGCTGGCCTACCTGGTCCGCAATCTCCCGATCACCGGCCGCGCGGTGCTGGCGGGGTTCCGGCAACTCGACCCGGCGCTCGAGGAGGCGGCTGCGTCCCTCGGCGCCGGCCGCCTGCGGACCCTCCGCCGTATTGTCCTGCCCGGATTGGCGCCGGCGCTGGCGGCCGGCGCCACGTTGGCATTCGTCACCGCACTGGGTGACTTTGTGACGTCGATCATGCTGTACACCTATGACACCCGTCCGATCTCCCTCGAAATCCTGGGCAGTCTCCGCCAGGGTGACATGGGGGTCGCCGCCGCCTATGGAGTCCTCCTGATGATTGCCAGCGCAGGAATCTTTGCCCTCGGCGCTCGTGGAGAGGCCCGGGCATGACCAAGATCTCCGCGCCCCCGCTCGATCGATCCGATCTCCGGAAGCTGCTGGTCCTGATCGCGGCCAGCGCGGTGGACATGATCGGCTTTGCGATGGTCCTGCCGCTGTTGCCCTTCTACGCGGGCTTCCTGCAGGCGACGCCCAAGACCATCGGCTGGATCATCGCCTCGTTCTCGATCGCACAGCTCATCTCGGCGCCGCTCTGGGGCCGGGTGTCCGATCGCTACGGCCGGCGCCCCGCGCTGCTCATCGGTTTGTCGGCCTCCGCGGTGGCGTACGTGGCGTTCGGGCTGGCGAACACCGTGGCCTGGCTCTTCCTCTCCCGGATCATCCAGGGAGCGGGCGGCGGGACCACGGGCGTGGCCCAGGCGTACGTGGCCGACTCGATTCCGGCCGCCGGTCGGGCCCGCGCGCTGGGCTGGCTCTCGGCGGCAACCTCGCTCGGGGTCATGATCGGTCCGGTCGTCGGATCGCTGGCCGCCCACTGGGGTCGGGCGGCTCCGGGCTTCGTGGCGGCGGGCCTCTGCCTTGCCAACGTCCTCTTCGCGTGGAAATACCTTCCGGAGAGTCGTCGTCCGGGAGACCATCCTCCGGCCCGGAAGCCGGTATGGCACGCGGCGTGGCAGATCCTCCGTCAGCCGGGCACCACGGTCGCGCGGCTGGTCTGGATCTATGCCGTGGGAATGCTGGCGTTCACCTGCCTGACCTCCGTGCTCCCGCTGTTCCTGAGCGCCGAGTACGGGGTGACGGAAAAGACGATCGGGTATTTCTTTCTCTATGTCGGCGCGCTGTCCCTGGTGATGCGGTCCATCTTCCTGGGGCCGATCGTGGACCGGATCGGCGAGGCGTGGGCCATGCGCATCGGCGGTGGCTGCCTCGTGGTGGGGCTGCTGCTGTACCCGGCGGTGTCGAGTCTCTGGGCGCTGGCGCTGATCATTCCGTTGGTGCCGATCGGAACGGCGCTCCTGTTTCCCGCCACCACCGCCCTGATGTCCCGTGCGGCCCCCAAGGCGGAGCTCGGCACGGTCATGGGGTCGGCGCAGACCTTTGCGGGGCTGGCGCGGGTGGCGGCCCCCATTCTGGCGACCCGTGCATTCCAGGACTGGGGGCACGAGTGGCCCTTCTACATGGCGGCGGGCACGGTGGCCCTCGTCAGCATCCTCGCGTTCCGACTCGGCCCGGTGGCTGAGCACACTCCAGCAGGCGCCTGATGTCCGAGACCTCGATGACCCTGCCCATCCTGCCCGACTCCCCGGCCGCATTCGCCGACGCCACCCTGGAGACGATCGTGCCGTGGTACGAGGCGCTGGCGAGCGTGCCGCTCGACGGCGACGCGGTCGGGCCGTGGCTGGCGGCGTGGTCCCGCCTGGAGGAGCTCCTCACCGAGGCGGCCGCCGAGGCGATGATCGCCTACACCGGCGACACCCGTGATCCCGCCAAGGAAGCCGCCCACCTCCGCTTCTCGGCGGAAATCTTCCCGCAGTTGGAGGAGCAGGGGGTGCGGCTCGCCCGGCGGCTGGTCGACACCGGCTTCGCGCGACCGGACCTCGAGGTGGTGCTCCGCCGCTTTCGGTCGCAGATCGAAATCTTCCGGGAAGCAAACCTGCCGCTCTTCAGCGAGCTGGAGGAGCTGTCGGCCAGCTATCAACGCATGACGGGGGGCATCACGGTCGAGTGGGAGGGGGAGACCCGCACCCTGCCGCAACTCGGCCCCTTCCTGAAGCACCCGGACCGCGACGTCCGCGAGCGCGCGTTCCGGGCGATGGGCGCGCCGTACATCGCGTTGCGCGGGAAGCTCTCCGAACTCTTCGACGTCATGTATGAGCGCCGCCAACGCGTGGCTCGGAATGCCGGGTTCGCCGACTTCGAGGCCTACAGCTTCGCCGCCAAGTGCCGATTTGACTATACCCCGGACGACGTCACCCGATTCCACGACGCCGTCGAGGCGGAAGTCGTGCCGGCGGTTTCGCGAATCCTGGCACTCCGGAAGGAGGCGCTTGGACTGGATGTCCTGCGCCCGTGGGATCTGGACGTCGATCCCGCCAGCCGGCCTCCGCTCCGGCCGTTCCGTGACGCCGCCGAACTCGTCGAGAAGGCTTCGCGCGTCTTCCACGCCGTCGCGCCCGAGCTGGGCGCCGAATTCGACCTGATGCGCGGGGAGCGGCTGCTGGACCTGGAGAGCAGGCCGGGCAAGGCGCCCGGCGGCTACTGCGAGACGCTGCACTTCCGCGGACGCCCGTTCATCCACATGAACGCCGTCGGCCTGCTCGACGACGTGAACACCCTGCTCCATGAGTCGGGGCACTCGTTCCACGCCTTCGCCTCGCACCGCCAGCCGTTGCTCTGGCAGCGCCACGTCGGAGCGGAATCGGCCGAACTGGCGTCGATGTCCATGGAGCTGCTTGCGGCGCCCTACCTGGCGGAGCCGGGCGGGATGGCGACGGCGGAGGAACTCCGGCTCGCCCGGATCGAGCACCTTGAGGAGGTCCTGCTGACGCTGGCACACGTGGCGTCGGTGGACGCGTTCCAGCGCTGGATCTACACCAGCGGCGAGGGCGGGGATGCGGCCGCCCGCGACCAGGCCTGGCTGCGCATCCGCAGCCGGTTCCAGGCCGGCGTGGATTGGTCGGGGCTCGAGGAGGATCGCCTGGCGCGCTGGTACCGCCAGCTGCACATCTTCCTGTACCCGTTCTACTACATCGAGTATGGCCTGGCGCAACTCGGCGCCCTCCAGATCTGGCGGCGCAGCCGCACCGACCAGGCGGGCGCGGTTCGGGACTATCGGGAGGCGCTGGCCCTGGGCTGCACCGTCTCCCTGCCGGCGATGTATGCCCGCGCCGGCGCCCGGTTCGGGGCGGACCGGGAACTGATTCGTGAACTCGTCGGGATGGTCGAGGACGAGTTGGCGCTCCTGCGGGCGGGCTGACGACGGTTGCTTAATGGCGTCCGCGGGGCAAGATTCCTCGCGTTCCCGACACGGCCCGGACGTCCGGCTGTGGGACGTCCCTAGCGTGGAGTGGCCTGGATGGCGAAAGAAGAAGGCATCGAGATGGAAGGGGTGGTGACGGAAGTCCTGCCCGACCGGAACTACCGGGTCCTGCTGGAAAACGGACACTCGATCCTGGCGTACGCCGCCGGCAAGATGAGCAAGTTCAAGATCCGGGTGCTGGAAGGGGATCGCGTCAGCGTTGTCCTCTCGCCCTACGACCTGACCCGGGGCCGGGTCACTTACCGCCACAAGTAGTCGATCACCGATACGCCCCGCGCCGCCTGGCCGGGGCCGAACGCGAAACGGGCCGCTCTCTCGAGCGGCCCGTTCGCATTCGGAGTGCCGGAAGCCCTCAGACCTTGACGACGTTCTCCGCAGCGGGGCCCTTGGCGCCCTGCACAATGTCGAACTCGACCTTGTCGCCCTCGGCGAGGCTGCGGAAACCTTCAGACGAAATAGCCGTGTGGTGGACGAAGCAGTCCTTGGCGCCGCCTTCGGGGGTGATGAAGCCGAATCCCTTCGCGTCGTTGAACCACTTCACGGTGCCGGATGTGCGTGCCATGAGTCCCAACTCCAGTGTGGTAAGTCCATGCGCCCGGGCCGGGTGTCCCGGGCCGCTTGCCGATGTGGCCCGGATAATTTCCGGTCAACGCACGATCAAGTCAAGAGGAATGCGACGGGCCGCTGCCGCGCCACCAGCGGGTGGCCGCACGGGCCCATTCGCCGCTCCGCTCGCGCACCTTCCGCCCCATGGCGCGCTGCAGCGCCTGCAGAAATTCCGCGGCGGAGGGGTAGCGGGCCTCGACTTCGTTGCGAAGCGCCCGTTGCAGCACGCTTTCCAGCGCCTCGGGGACGTCCGACCGCCGGGCGTGCAGCGCGGGAAACCGGTCGGCAGTCTGGCGGGCGAGGATCTGTTCCGGGGTGCCGCCAGGAAAGGGCGTCTCCCCGAGGAGGATGAAATAGGCCACCGCCGCCAGGCTGTAGAAGTCGCTCCGCTGGTCCACCCGTTCGCCGAGCAGCTGTTCCGGGCTGGCGAACTGCGGCGTGCCGCTCTGACTGGTGGCCCCGCCGAACTTCCCTTCGCCGCGCAGGGCCAGCGCCAGGCCGAAATCTGTGATGCGGAGCGTGCCATCGGGCGCGAGGAGCAAGTTCTCCGGTTTGATGTCTCGGTGGACCAGCCCGGCCGCGTGGGCGTGGGCCAGCGCCAGCAACGCCTGATGCAGCAATTGGAGCACGAGGTCCAGCGGGAGCGGCCCCTCCCGGTCCACCAATTGGGCGAGGTTGGGCCCCTTCACGTATTCCATCGTGTACCAGAGCAGTCCCGCCCGCCCCGCAATGTCGTAGATGTCCACGATGTTGGGGTGGTGGAGTCGGGCGGCGAGCTGCGCCTCGCGCCGGAACCGCTCGACCACGGGGGGCTCGGCGGTCAGGTAGGGGTGGAGCACCTTGAGCGCCACCTCGCGTTCGAGGTGGAGGTCGCGCACCCGGTACACCCGCCCGAATCCGCCCGCTCCCAGGGCTTCAAAGAGCTCGTAGTCGTCGCCGAGCGCGCGCCGCAGTCGTTTCTCCCAATGCTCGGTGTCCTGCTGGGGCGCGAATTCCCCGGGCGACACCGCCGGGCTCTCGTACGTGCCGGCATCGGACGCGAAGTCCTCCAGCATCTCGGCCGGCGTGAGGTACCGATCGTCGGGGGCCGGGCGCAGGGCGCGCAGGAGGATGCGGTCGAGGGCCTTCGGGCAGGTCGGGCGCAGGAGCGACGGGCGCTCGGTGCGACTGGGGTCCATCGGCGGCTCACGACCCGTGATCGTGAAATAGAGAATTGCGCCGGCGGTAAAGACGTCGCTGGCCGGGTCGCCGCGGGCGCCCTCGCGCACCTCGGGCGCCATGAACTCGAGGCCGGTCGGCAGGTGTCCCGCCGGAATATTGGCGAGGGTGTAGCTGCAGTAGCGCAGGTCGGTGACCGTGCCGCGGCCGGTGGGACCGAGGAGGAGGGACGCCGGGACGATCCGGCGGACCATGATGCCGCGGCTGTGCGCGTGGTCGAGGGCCGCCAGGATGTCGCGGGCCAGGCCGTGCACCGTCGGGATCGGCCGCGGCCCTCGCTGCACCGCGTCGAACGCGCTCTCGCCCTCGATCCAGCTCCCGGCACGAAAGGCGATGTCGCCGATGATGCCGGCATCGTACACGTGCCGGATGGCCGGATGGTCCAGCTGCGCGAGCGCCTCGGCTTCCCGAAGGAACCAGCCGCGGACCGCGCTGTCGGGGTACATGTTGACCCGGAGGCTGACGCGTCGCTTGAGCGTCAGGTCATAGGCGTGGAACAGCACTCGTTCCCGCGAGGCGGCGACCATCTGGTCCAGACGGTAGCGGTCTCCCAGCGCCGCCTGGGTGCGTTCGAAATAGAGGCCGGGGTCGGTCAGTGCCATGGCGGGCCGGTCAGCGGAGTGCCCGGCGGCGATCGACGCGGAACGCGTGCGCGGCCGGTTCAGCGCTGCACCAGGTGCGGGAGTGGCCCGGTGAACGGTCCACGAAGAACAGCGAACACGGGGCCGCCTGACACTGGTGGACCCGCGCATCGGGGTCTGCAAGCGTCAGTGCCGCGCTGCCCGCAATGGCCTCGAGCGCCGTCGCGTTGCGCAGCGGGGTGAACGTCATCTGCCAGGCGCCGCCCACGCGCGTCAACTGGTGGTGCCCCTCCGTCCGGGCCAGGAGTCGATTGACCTCATGAATGGCTGAGGAGGGAGGCTGCCGTCCCTCGGCGAGCGCCGAGGCGATGCTGACCAGGCGGGCACGAAACGCGAGGACGTCTTCCCAGGGCAGGTCGTCGGCGTCGGACGCCAGCTTTTCGGCCTTGGTCCATCGGTGATAGGCCGCGGGCGCGGGGAGCCCGTCGGGGGGGTCGGAGTCGTGGCCACGCGTGGTATTGATGAAGTCGATCCACAGCGCGTCGCCGAGCAGGATGAATTCGGGATCGGACATGGTCGTCTCTCGGCGGGTCAGAACTCCCCGGCGACCTCGGCGCGGCGGCCGCCGGCTCGCTTGGCCTTGTACATCGCGGCGTCGGCGGCCGCCATCAGGCTGCCCACCGTGGTGCCGTGGCGCGGGGCGGCGGCGACGCCGATGCTCACCGTGACGGCGTGTCCCTGGCCGAGCGGGGCGAGGGACAGGAGACAGGCCTGCACCCGGCCGACCAGCACCATCGCCTCGCGGGGCGAGGTCATCGGGAGCATCACAAGGAATTCGTCGCCGCCGAGGCGACCCACGACATCGGGCTGGCGGCACTGTTCCTTGAGGAGTCGGCCGACCGCGCGCAGGAGTTCATCGCCGGCGGCGTGCCCGCCACTGTCGTTGACCAGCTTGAAGTTGTCGAGGTCGAGCAGGACGATCGTGGTGTCGAGTTCGTGCCGGGTGGAGCGGGCCAGCTCGGCACCGAGCCGCTCTTCCAGCGCCCGGCGGTTCAGCAGCGACGTGAGCTCGTCGGTGTTGGCCGCGGTCTGCAACTGCTCGACGAGGTGGGCGTTCTTCAGCGCAATCGCCGCGGCGAACGACAGCGTGCCGGCCAGGTCGAGCTCTGCGGGACCGTACTGCTTGTCGTTGAGCCGAGGCCCGAGCAGCAGCACCGCCAGCCGCTCCGTCCCGGCGTCGAGCGGCACCACCAGTTCCGTGGTCGGCGGGGCCAGCGCCGCCACCGCGATCTCCTGTCCGCCGGTGGCGCCGGTGCCGGTCGGCAACACCGTGTCGAGCAGCACGCGGGCGATCGGCCCTGGCCGGATGCGATCGTCGAGCGAGCGGAAGATCCGCGGCTCGTAGCTGTCCCCGGCGGGCCGCAGGAGGCAGGCCCACCAGGTGAAAAAGACCTCGGCCATGAAATCGAGGATCAGCTGTTCGGTTTCGGGCGAGGAATGGACCGAGCTGAGCAGGCGGGCCACCTGGCGCAGCGCGCGGAGCTGGAAGGTGGCGTCGTCGAGCGCGGACTGGCGTTCCATGAGGACGCTGCGCAACTCCACCACCACCGAGAGCCCGTGCGCCAGGGGGAGCGCGACATTCCGAAGTGCCTCGGCCACTGCCGGACCGGCGCTGATGACGACTTCGGTGGCCCCGCTGCGGATCCGCGCCACCACGACGGCGGACTCGAAGGCCTCGGCGGGGCCGAGGCGCGGGACCACGCCGAGCGGCGTGGAGATGTCGAACCAGACGGCAGGGGAGTTGAAACGGCCGACGAGGGCGTCGCGGCAGCGGTCGAACAGTTCCGCATCGTTGCGAGACAGTCGGCAGGCTGCCGCGAAGGCGCTGGGGAGGGTGCCGAGCGCGGAGGCGGCCACGGATTGATCCATGGCCAATTATACCGGGAGAGTGGTCTGGCCGCCAACGTGCAACAGCCGCTGAACGGTCATCCTTCCAGCTGCAGCATGACCGCCAGTTCCCGGGTCATGGCCTGCAATTCGTCGAGCATGGCGCGGTTCCGCCATTCCCGGCGGGATTCGAGGTGGTTGGCGATGGCGCCGAACCACCAGAGCGTATCGGCCGGCGAAGCGTCCGGGGCCGCGCGCAGGTATTCCGCGCCCAGCCGGCGGACCACGCGGATTGCCGCCCCGCAGTTGTGCAGTTCATCGGCGGCGCAGATGTCCAACCCGCGCGGTTCCGCGTCGGCGATCTGGAGCAGGAACTCCCGCTTGCAGGTGCGCCACGCCCGAAGGCGCCCGAGGGCGTCGTGTCGCGGTTCAAGCACTTCGCAGGCGGTGGACAGGACCACCGGTCCGAACTTCTCGAGGACTTTCGCCTCCAGCTCTTCCCGGGCTCCAGGCGCCGCTTCCTCCAGCACGCAGTGCAGGATCCCGGCGACCACCGTCAGGTCCTCACAGCCGTAGCGTACCAGGATGATGGCGATGCTCGCCGGGTGGGCCAGATACGCCATGGTCCGTTCCGGTCCATCGACCTCGCCATAGTACTTGGCGGCGAAGGCCAGGGCGTGGTTGATGCGGTCAGAGTATCCGTGCATAGGCGTCGGCGCGGGGGTCAGGGGAGACCGATGAGTTTATGCGTCTGGAGGCTCAGCCGCCACGCCGGATGGCTCAGGCAATAGGCGGCGGCCGCCGCGGTGTTCTCACGACGTTGCGGCCCGTCCATCGGCTGCAGGAACCGGTGCCTGAAATCCAGGCCGAGAAAAGCATCCGGGTCCGCCCCGGGCTGGGGATACACCAGCTTCAGCTCGTTGCCCGAGGTGAGGTGCAGCGGAGCCCCGGCCTTGGGACTGACGCAGATCCAGTCGAGGCCGGGCGGCGCCGGCTGGGTGCCGTTGGTTTCCACCGCCACCTCGAAGCCCGCCGCGTGGAGCGCATCGACCGCCTCCGCATCCAGTTGCAGGAGCGGCTCGCCGCCGGTGCACACGACATACGGGGTTCCACCGCCGTCAGCCGGCCAGGCCGCCTTCACCGCGGCGGCCAACTCGACTGCCGTCGCAAACCGGCCACCGCCCGGCCCGTCGGTCCCGATGAAATCCGTATCGCAAAAGTTGCAAGTCGCATCGGCGCGATCGGCCTCGCGACCGCTCCAGAGGTTGCAGCCCGCGAACCGGCAGAACACCGCCGGCCGTCCGGCGTGGGCGCCTTCGCCCTGGAGCGTGTAGAAGATTTCCTTGACGGTGTAGCTCATGCCGACTGGTACCGGGCAGGATCGCGGCGGCCGAGCTGGCGGAACCCCGCCAGCCGAAGGTGGCAGGCGTCGCAGCGTCCGCAGGACGCTCCGTCGGATGCCGGATCGTAGCAGCTCAGCGTCATGCCGAAGTCTACGCCCAGTTCGAGGCCGCGGGCGATGATCTCAGCCTTGGTCATGGACAGCAGCGGCGCGTGGATCGTCAGGTGCCGGCCTTCGACGCCGGCTCGGGTGGCCAGGTTGGCCATCCGCTCGAACGCCTCCACAAACTCGGGCCGGCAGTCCGGATAGCCGCTGTAGTCCACGGCGTTCACGCCGAGGAAGATGTCGGCCGCTCCCAGCACCTCGGCCGAGGCGAGCGCATAGGCCAGGAAGATGGTGTTGCGCGCAGGGACGTACGTGATCGGGATCCCCTCGGCGCGCGCCGCGTCATCGCGGTCCTTCGGCACGGGGAGGTCGGCGGTCAGGGCGGAGCCACCGAAGGCGCGAAGGTCGATCTCCACGACCCGGTGGTCTACGGCTCCGAGGTGCCGGGCCACGGCCGCGGCGCTCGTGAGCTCTTGTGCATGGCGCTGGCCGTACCGGAAGCTGAGTGCGTGACAGGCGTAGCCCTGAGAACGGGCGGTCGCGAGGGTCGTGGCGGAATCGAGGCCTCCGCTGAGGAGGACGACTGCCGGCGGGGATGGCATCCCGCAAAGATACCACGGCGCTCAGCGGTCGAGGGCCGCGTGCAATGCCTCGCGCAGGGAGGGGTGGCGGAACACGAACCCGAGGGCGTTCAAGCGTGCGGGCACGACGCGCTGGCTCGCGAGGAGGGCGGCGTCGGCCATTTCGCCGAAGAGGAGGCGAAGGGCAAAGGCCGGCACGGGGACGAGGGCGGGGCGGTGGAGTACCTCGCCGAGGCGGGCGGCGAAGTCCGCGTTGCGGACGGGTTCCGGGGCGACGGCGTTGAACGGTCCCCGAGCCCCGGGGTTCTGCAGTACTTCCAGGACGACCCGAACCGCGTCGTCGAGGGCAATCCAGCTCATCCACTGGCGGCCGCTCCCGATCGGACCGCCGGCGCCGAGCTGGAAGGGGCGGGCCATCCGCGGGAGCGCGCCGCCGTCCCGGGCGAGGATGATGCCGAGGCGGAGGTGGACCACCCGGATACCGGCATCTGAAGCAGGTGCGGTGGCGGCTTCCCATTCCTTCCCGACCTCGGCGAGGAAATCGGAACCGAGCGGGCTGTCCTCGCTAAGCAGTGCATCGCCGCGGTCACCGTAGATCCCGATGGCTGAGGCGGAGACGAGGACCTCGGGGCGCTGAGGGAGCCGCGCCAGTGATTCGGAGAGGAGGCGGGTCCCGAGGATTCGACTGCTCCGAATGGCCGCCTTCTTCGCCTCGGTCCATCGCCCCGCGGCGATGCTTTCCCCGGCGAGATGGATGGCGGCGCTCACCCCGGCGAGCGCCGTCGCGTCGAGGGTCCCGGCGGCTGGATCCCAGCGAACCTCGCCGGGTTTGGCGTCGCGGCGCACCAGCGGCCTGACCTGCCACCCCGCGGTGGTCAGGACAGGCCTCAAGGCGGAACCGAGGAGCCCGGAGGCTCCGGAGAGTGCAATGGATCGCGGCATCATCCCCCTTGTACTGTGATCAGGGGACAAAGGTCCCGCGACCGGCTACGACACCGTGAACTGCGTGATCATGCCGTGGAAGAGGTGCGGCTTGCCGTCACCGGCATCGGGCACGAAGCAGATCATCCCATAGGTGCCCGGGGCGAAGGTGGCCGTGAAGTTCTGCTGGGCGCCTGGGGCGATGTCGGTGATGCCGGAGAACGGCGCACCGGGCGGCGGCCCCTTCATGCCGGTAGAAATCCAGTCTTTCCAGGCATCCATCGAACCACCCGGTGGGACCTGGACGACGACCACCTCGTGCGGCTGGGCAGCCTGGTTGGACACGGTGAAGGTGTGGGTGCCCGCGGTGATGGGCTGGGACATCGAGAAGCCGTAGTCGAACAGCCCCAGCTGGATGTCCCCGCCGGGAGGGCGCCGGCTACGGCGCCGGACGGCTGCACCTCCATGCCGAGGATCATTCCTTTGGCCACGTGTGCGGTGCCGTCCGGCGAGGGAATGCGGCAGTAGAGCACATACTGGCCTGCTTCGAGCGTCAGGGTCGCGCTGGACTGGCTTCCGGGGAGCGCGCCGTTCGGGCCGCCCTGGATCAGGGCCCACGACGGCAGGGGCCCACCGGCCTTGAGCGCCTCGCCAAAGTCCGCCACCGTCTTCCCGTCGGTGAGTCGCGCGAACTGGATCTGGTGCAGTTCCTGCGCCGGAATTCGCGAGCGTGATCGTCGTCAGGCCCGCATGGATCGGGGCCGAGGGGAGCTGGTAGCCGAAGTCCGTGGCGGTGATCGTCACCTGTTGCGGCGGGGCGACGGTGGCCGCCGAGTCAGCAGGAGCGGGTTCCTTGGCGCAGGCCATCGCGACCAGCGTGGCGAGGAGCAGGTGGGCGTGACGCATCGTTTGGCGATCTCCTGAGGGGTGAGGGTGGCGACCGGGCGTGCCGGTCGTATGTTTCGATCGGAACCGCTACTGGGAGATACCACGTGATTCGCACTCTCGCCAGATCTGCCCTGCTCCTCGCCCTGACCGCCGGCGGACTCGCCGCCCAGGGTTGGGAGGTCTCTCCCTTCCGGCCGCTCGAGTTGCCGGGTCCGAATGTCTACCGGGCCGGCAGCGGGCGACCGGGGCCCGGGTACTGGCAGCAGGCGGTGGACTACCGGATCGAGGCCGCCCTGGATCCGGCCGCGAACGAGCTCCGGGGCCGCGAGGTCATCACCTACCACAACCGCTCGCCCGACGCCCTCCCCTACCTCTGGATGCATGTCGAACAGAACATGTGCGCGGCGGGGAGCCTTACGTCCCAGCTGGACCAGCCGCCGCTCGTCTTCCTCGGCTCCACGTTCGATTTTTCCTGCAAGGGCTTCGAGGGCGGCCTCACGCTCGACTCGGTGCTGGTGTCTGGGCGGCCGCTGCAACCGGTGGTCTACGGCACCACGATGCGGCTTGACCTGCCCGCTCCCCTGTCGGCCGGTGCCACGCTCGAAATTTCCGTCACCTGGCGCTTCAAGGTGCCGCCGTTCGGTGGCGGACGGATGGGCCACGACGGCACCCTGTATGAATTCGGCCAGTGGTACCCGCGCATGGCGGTGTACGACGATCTGCGAGGCTGGAACCACGACCCGTACATCGGCGCGGGCGAGTTCTACCTCGAGTACGGCCGGTTCGACGTGGCCCTCACCGTGCCCGCGGGCTACATCGTGGCCGCCACGGGCACGCTCCAGAACCCCAAGCAGGTGCTCACCACAACGCAGCGCAGCCGGCTCGCACAGGCCGCCGGATCCACGGCGCCGATCGCCATCATCTCGAAAGCGGAAGCCGGTGTCGCCGCCCGGATCCTCCCCGCCTCGGCCGGTACGCTGACCTGGCGCTTCGCGGCCGACAGCGTCCGCGATTTCGCCTTTGCCGCGAGCCCCGACTTCCAGTGGGACGCGAGCGCGTGGGAGGGCGTCATGATCCACACCCTCTACCGCCCCTCGGCCACGATCTGGGCCGAAGCCAACAAGATGACCAACGAGGCGCTGGCGTACTACAGCCAGCAGTGGCTCCGCTATCCCTACCCCCAGTTCACCAGCATCGAGGGGCCGGTCGAAGGGATGGAGTACCCGATGATCACCTTCGATCCGGCGGGCCCGTCGCGGGAGGACGTCCACTGGGTGCTGGCCCACGAGCTCGGCCACCAGTGGGTGCCGATGGTCGTCGGATCCAACGAACGGCTCTATCCGTGGATGGACGAGGGGTTCAACACCTTCATCGACCTGGCCAACGCGGCGCGGTACTTCAAGGGCACGCCGTACGGGGACTCGATCGAGGTGCACCCGCTGCACCTCTATCCGGATCATGCAGTGGCGGGCGAGCAGCCGCTGATCCTCCGGCCGGTGGAAGTGAACGACCTGTTCTGGGCCGGCTACCAGAAGCCGGCGCTCCTGATGCAGCTGCTCCGGTACGAGGTGCTGGGGCCCGATCGGTTCGACGCCGCTTTCCGGCAGTACCTCAACGCGTGGGCGTTCCGGCATCCCTCCCCGGCGGACTTTTTCCGCATCATGCGCGACGCGTCCGGCATGGACCTCGACTGGTTCTGGCGCGAGTGGGTCCTGACGACGACCCGCCTCGACCAAGCGGTGGAGAGCGTGGCGACCGGCCCGGGGGGCGTCACCGAGGTGAAGCTCGCCAGCCTCGGCACGATGATCATGCCGGCCGAGTTGAAGCTCACCTTCGCCGACGGCACCACCGACGTGGTGCGACTGCCGGTCGAGATGTGGAATCTCGGACCGCGGTTCACCTACCGGGTCCGGGGGAAGCCCGCCGTGAGGAGCGCGGAGCTCGATCCGCGCCACGCCCTCCCGGACGTGGACCGCGCCAACAATCGGTATCCCCGATGACTGGGCGCGATGCCGGCAGCCTGGAGGATTTCCTCCGCGAGGAGGGGGCGCCCAATTCCGTGGTGCAGGGCGGTCTCGAGGTCCTGTTGGCGGGGTGGGAGCGCACGGTGACCGCCGTCGAGGCGGGCTACAGCGGTGATTACGAGGACTACCTGGGCGATCTCGACGGGCGGCAGCTGCTCGCCCAGGCGATGGAACGGGTGACCCGCGAGCAGGCCGAGGTCGTCATGGCGCGCCTGGGCGCGCTCGACGACCGGATGCGGGCAGCGACTACGCCGGTGGCCCGCTGCCTCTGGGGCATGATTGTGGCTGATGAGGAAGGGTGGAGCCCGGACGACAACTGGTGGTACTACGCCCGCCCGCTGAGCGGGCCGCCCGCGTTTCTCCAGGAATTCCCTCCGGCCTAGCCCACCCGCGTAGGAAACGGTACGCCCGCCCGCCGCACCAGCAGCACGTCCGTCACGTTGTCCCGTGTCAGGAGTCCGACCAGCGTGCCACTCTGGTCCACGACCGGGAGGGCAGGGAGGCCGCTCCGGCCCAGGCGGTCGAGCGCTTCTTCAAAGGGCAGCGTGGGCGGCAGCGGGTCCACGCCGGCCGTCATCGCGCGCTCGACCGTCGCCCCGCCGCCGAGCTGGGAGAGGCCCCGGATCAGGCCGTCCCGCGTCAGCACCCCTTCGACTCGCCCCCAGTTGTCCAGCACCGGGAATTCGCGCTGTTCACCGGCCAGGAGCGCGTCCACGGCCTGCTGCAGGGTGGCGTACACCGGCAGGGCCACGAACTGCGTGATCATCATCTCCCGCACCGTCAGCCCCCGGCCCGCCGTGCGTGTTTCCACCGCCGCCCCTTCGGCCCCCGCGGCGAGAAACACGAACACCGCGATCAGCACCAGCACGACGTTCGGCGAGAATCCCCATTTCGAGAAGAAGCCCAGTCCCCAGAGGCCGAGGATCACCGCTCCCGCCTGGCCCACTTTGGCGGCGATGCGGGTCGCGCGCGGGAGGCCGAGCCGCATGGCGAGGAGCGCGCGAAGCATCCGGCCGCCGTCCATCGGGAAGATCGGGAGCAGATTGAAGAGCAAGAGCGCCACGTTGATCCACATGATCTGCTGCGGGAGCCCAGCGTGCCCCGGCTCGAGCTGCGACTCGTCGAGCGGCGCACCGGCGAGGCGAAGCCCGGCATAGAGCGCGAGCGCGATGACGAGGGTCACCGCGGGCCCCGCGGCGGCGATGAGCAGCTCCTGCTTCGGCTCGTCCGGCATCCGTTCGAGCCGGGCCAGGCCGCCGATGGGGAGCAGGATCACGTCCGGCGTCCGCACACCGTACCGCCGGGCCATCAGGATGTGGCCAAACTCATGGAGGAGCACGCAGGTGAACAGCGCCAGCAGGAAGACGACCGCCTGGACGGCGGCGCCGCTCCCCCCGTCGGTGTAGGCCGAGTACGCCCACCACGCCACCAGCGCGAGGAAGGTGACGTGGATCTTGATGTCGGTGCCGCCGATGCGGCCGACCCGGAACGACCACTGCATGCCTGCTCCCGAGGAGAGAAGTCCCTGAAATCTCGCCCGGTGAGCCCCCCGGCGCGAGGCGCCCCGAAGCCCGCGAGGGGCCGATGCTTTCGGGGGGAGCCTCTGGGCGTTAACATTGAGTCCGATTCTCCAGCAGGAGCACCGCGATCACGACCGTGACGACGCCGCCCGCCACCCCGGCCACCTGGACCCCCAGGGACGCCGAGAAGCTGTACAACATGCCTGGCTGGGGCCTGGGCTTTTTCCGCACGAACGCCGACGGCCACGTCACGGTGCACGCCGATGGCGACCCCGCGCACGGCCTCGACCTCTACCAGCTGGCCATGGACCTGCAGGCGCAGGGCGTCGGCCTCCCGCTGCTGCTCCGGTTTTCCGATATCCTCCGGGCGCGGATCTCCCAGCTCGCCGAGGTGTTCACCAAGGCCATCGGGGAATTCGGGTACGAGGGCACCTACACCACCGTGTATCCGATCAAGGTCAACCAGCAGCGGCACGTGGTCCAGGAAATCGTCGAATTCGGCGCCGCGCACGGCGTGGGACTCGAGTGCGGCAGCAAGCCGGAGCTGCAGGCGGTGCTCGGCCTGCACGAGAGCACCCAGCACCTGATCGTCTGCAACGGATACAAGGACGAGGAGTTCATGCGGCTGGCCCTCATGGGCCAGCGGCTGGGCCACCAGGTGTTCATCGTGGTCGAGCAGCTCCACGAGTTGGACCTGCTGCTCTCGGTGGCCGACGAGATGGGCCTCGTGCCGACGCTCGGCGTGCGGATCAAGCTCGCCACGGAAGGGTCGGGGCGCTGGGCCAAGAGCGGCGGCGAGAAGTCGAAGTTTGGGCTGAGCGCGGTGGAATTGATGCGCCTCCTGACCAAGCTCGACCGGCTGGGCCGGAAGGACCTGCTCAAGCTGGTGCACTTCCACCTCGGCAGCCAGATCACCGACATCCGGCACGTCAAGGCGGGGCTCGAGGAGATTGCCCGGTACTACGGCGAGATCCACGCGATGGGGTTCCAGCTGACGCACGTGGACGTCGGCGGCGGCCTCGGGGTGGACTACGATGGCTCGCGCTCGACCCGGCCCGCCAGCGTCAACTACACGATGCGCGAGTACGCCAGCGACGTGGTCTATACCATCGGCACGGCCTGCCGGGAGCACGACCTCCCGATGCCCAACCTGATCTCGGAATCGGGCCGGGCCCTGACGGCGCATCACTCGCTGCTGCTGGTGAATGTGATCGACGTGGAGAGCCAGGTGGAGCCGGTCCCGCCGTTGCTCGGCGAGGATCCCCATCCGCTCCTGCGTGAAATGGCGGAGAACCTCGACGGCCTGAACCTGGAACGGATCGACGAGGCGTTCCACGACGCCATCTTCGCCAAGGAACGGACCAATGAGTACTTCGCCAGCGGGGTCTTCACGTTGCGGGACAAGGCGGACGCGGAGCAGCTGTATCTGTGCACCCTGACGGCCATGCAGCAGCTCCTGGGCGACGACCGGACGTCGTTTCCGGAAATCACGGCCCACATCGACGCCACCCTGGTCGACCGCTACTTCTCGAACTTCTCGGTGTTCCAGTCACTTCCCGACAACTGGGCCATCGACCAGCTCTTCCCGATCATGCCGATCCACCGCCTGGGCGAGCGGCCCACCCGGCGGGGCACCATCCAGGACATCACCTGCGACTCCGACGGCGTCATCGATCGGTTTGCCGGTGGCCGGAAGGGGAAGCCGTCGCTCGAGCTGCACGCCTGCGCCGACGGCGACGCCTACATTTTGGGCATCTTCCTGACCGGCGCCTACCAGGAAATCCTCGGCGACCTCCACAACCTGTTCGGCGACACCAACGCGGTGCATGTACGACTGTCGCCCCAGGGGTACCAGGTCACCGACCTGGTGCACGGCGACACGGTGACCGAGGTCCTCAACTACGTGCAGTTCCACGCCTCGGACCTGCTGGCCACCTGGCGCCGTAAAGTGACCGCGGCCCGGGATCTCTCCCGGGCCGAGGCCAATTCGTTCATTGCGGATTATGTGGCGGGCCTGGAGGGCTACACCTACCTCGAGGGCGACGCCGGGCGCGAGTAGCGGCTACTTGCGCTTCTCGATCGGCACGAAGGAGCGGGTGTCCGGCCCGGTAAAGATCTGCCGCGGCCGCGCAATCTTCTGCTCGCTGTCGGTGATCATCTCCTCCCACTGCGCCAGCCAGCCGGGCATCCGGCCCAGGGCAAAGAGCACGGTGAAGTAGTCGGTCGGATAGCCCATGGCCTGGTAGATCAGGCCGGAGTAGAAGTCCACGTTCGGGTACAGCTTCCGCTTGATGAAGTACTCGTCGGACAGCGCAATCCGCTCGAGCTCCACCGCGATTTCCAGCTTCGGGTTCAGTCCCGTCTCCGCAAACACCTCGTCGGCCACCCGCTTGATCAACTTGGCTCTCGGGTCGTACGACTTGTACACCCGGTGCCCGAACCCCATCAGCCGGCCCTCGCCCGCCTTCACCTTCTCGATGAACGCCGGGATGTTCTTCTTGTCGCCGATCTCGTCCAGCATGCGCAGGACGGCCTCGTTGGCGCCGCCATGCAGCGGGCCGTAGAGCGCGGCGATGCCCGCGGAGATGGCCGAGAACGGGTCCACGCCGGAGGAGCCGACGCCGCGGACCGCGCTGGTCGAGCAGTTCTGCTCGTGGTCGGCGTGCAGGATGAAGAGGATTTCCAGGGCCCGCTGGAGCACCGGGTTGGGCTGGTGGTGCCCTCCGATGCTGAACGTCATGTTGACGTAATTGCCGATGTAGTCGAGGTCGTTCCGCGGGAACTCATAGGGGAGGCCGCGGGTCTGCCGGAAGCAGAACGCCGCCAGCGTCGGGATCTTGGCCATCAGGCGGACGCGCTGGATGTACCGGTTGGCCGGGTCGTGGATGTTCTTGGCGTCCGGATAGAACGTGGAGAGCGCGCCGACCACGCCGAGGAGCATGCCCATCGGGTGGGCGTCGTAGCGGAAGCCCTCGAGGAACTTGATGATGTTGGTGTGCACGTAGGTGTGGAACATGATGTCGTGCTGCCACTTGCCCAGCTGGGCCTGGGTGGGCAACTCGCCTTCCGACAACAGATACGCCACCTCGAGGAAGCTCGCCTTGTCGGCCAGTTCCTCGATGGGATAGCCCCGGTAGCGGAGGATGCCGCGGTCGCCGTCGATGTAGGTGATGGCGCTCTTGCAGGCGGCGGTGTTAGTGAAGGCCGGATCGTAGGTCATCAGGCCGAAATCGTCGTCCGACGTCTTGATCTGGCGCAGGTCCATGGCCCGCACCGTTCCGTCGGCGATCGGCAACTCGTAGCTCTTGCCGGTCCGGTTGTCGATGACGCTCAGGGTTTCGTTCGACACAGCGGGGTCCTCATCGCGGGAAGTCATGCAGGGACGCGGGAAAACTAGCGGGACGGCGGACCGGCGCAAAGCCAATTACGTTTGTCCGCCGATGCATCGTCCGCCACTCACAGTCTCTGCGCGCGCCCGCGGCGCCCTCCTCGGCCACGCCGCCGGCAACGCCCTCGGCGTCCCGACGGAGTTCCTCGGCGGGCCGGAGGCCATCCAGGCCGCCTTCCCGGGCGGTCTCCGGGACATCCTGCGCCGGGACACCCCGGACAGCCCGTTCGACGATGACGTGGCCATGGCGCTCCTCCTTGCCGAGGAACTGCTCACCGGCGACGTGGACCTCGAGCGGCTGGCCCACCGGTGGATTCACTGGCTCGACGCCGACGGCCGTGGGGCGGGTGTCTGGACGCGGACCGCGCTGAACCACCTTCGGACGCATGGCTCGCCGCCCTCCTCCACGGGTGGCCGCGCCCCGAACGGGGCGGTCATGCGGGCTCTGCCGGTCGCCCTTGCCACCCGCGGCTCGCCGGGCAACCTCGTGGCGGGCACCTGGCACACCGCGGCCCTGACCCACCCCGACGACCGGTGCACCTGGAGCGCCGTGGCGGTCAACGTGGCCGCCGCCGAGCTGCTGGCCGGACGCCGCGACTTCCTGGCCGACGTGATCGAGGTGCTCCGGGTCAACGAGGCCCCGGCCGAGCTGCTGGCCGCCGTCCGCCGCGTGCCGCTCGAGCGCCGCGAGGAGCTGCCGATCGTGGGCGACCGGGCCTGGGACGCCGTGAGCTGCGCCGAAATCGCGCTCTGGACCGCCTGGCACGAGCCGAACCTCGAGGCTGCGCTCATCTGGCTGGCCAACGCCGGCGGCGACAGCGACACCAACGCCGCGGTGGCTGGGGGCCTCCTGGGCGCCAGGGACGGGGAGGCCGCGATCCCCGCGCGGTGGCTGGCGGCGCTGCCGGACGTGGAGCGGCTGCGGAGTATTGCGACTCGGTTGGTCGGGGAAGCTCCGTAGCCGCCGGCGCTCGCGCTCCCGCGTCGAAGGCGATATATCTTCCTACCCCCCCCAAGTCCCCAATCGGAAGGTCCATCGACATGACCCGACGTTCGCTGCTGCTGTTGGCGCTGATCGCCACCCCGCTCGCCGCCCAGACCGGGGTGGACACCGCCGGCGCCGGCGCCCTGATCAACCAGGCGCTGAATCATTCCGCGGTCATGAAGAACCTCGAATACCTCACCGACGTCATCGGGCCGCGGTTGACGGGCTCGGCGGCGATGAAGCAGGCCAACGACTGGACGGAGGCGCAATTCAAGTCCTACGGGCTGGCCGGATCGCAGGAATCGTGGGAGTATGGAGTCGCCTGGGAGCGCGGGGATGTCTCCTTCCGGATCGAGTCGCCCTTCGTGCGCAACCTGACCGCGCACAGCTGGGCTTGGACCGAGGGCACAGGCGGGAAGACGCTCACGGGTCCGGTGGTCCGCGTGGACGTCTCGACGCCTGAGAGCCTGGCGGTGTACAAGGGCAAGGTGAAGGGCGCCTGGCTGATGCTTCGCCCTGCCGCCGACATCTGGAACCCGGACGGTCCGCCGATGACGGCGGCGGATTCGGCCGCTCAGCGCGCCGCAGCAGAGGCACGGCAGGCGGCGTTCCGGGCGGGGAACACGGACACCTCGGAGGCCGCTCGCAAGGCGCGGCGCCAGTTCGGGGTGGACCGCAACTACCTGCTCAAGCAATACGGCGCGCTTGGCATCCTGACCGACGCCTCCAAGCAGTTCGGCCTGATGAACATGAGCGGCTCGGCCTACAGCATCTCGCCGTTGCCCAACGTCGTCGTGGCGCACGAAGACTACGCGATGTTCGACCGGCTGATCGCACAGGGCATCACCCCGAAGGTGTCGGGCCGGGTGGACAACACCGTCGGCAAGAAGCCGGTCACCCAGTGGAACACCATCGGGGAAATCCGGGGCACCGAGTGGCCCGACCAGGTGGTGATCCTCGGCGCGCACCTGGACAGCTGGGACCTCGGCACCGGCACCACCGACAATGCCACCGGGTCGATGGTCGTGATGGAGGCCGCTCGCGCCATCATGCAGAGCGGGCTCAAGCCGAAGCGCACGATGCGCTTCATCCTGTTCAGCGGAGAGGAAGAGGGACTGCTTGGGTCGGTGGCGTACGCGGCCAAGCACGCCGGCGAGGCCGCCAAGATCCAGGCGGTGCTGGTGCTCGACAACGGCACCGGGATGATCACCGGCATGGCGCTCCAGGGCCGCAACCAGGACGCGCAGCTCTGGGCCGACCTGCTCGCCCCGGTGGCGTCCCTCGGCGCCACCAAGGTGCGCGAGGGCAACAAGGGCGGCACCGACCACCTCGCGTTCATTCCCTACGGCGTGCCGGGGTGGAACTACGACCAGGAGTCGCGCGGGTACGACCACACCCACCACTCACAGATCGACACCTACGATCACGCCGTGCCCGGCGACCTCATGCAGGCGTCGGCGGTGATGGCGGTGACGGCGTATGAACTGGCCAACCTGCCCACGCTGTTGCCGCGGGGACCGGTCACGCCGGTCACGCCGCGCACGGTGCTGCCGCCGAGCCCGGGGCTGGCCAAGAAGTAACTGCGATCAACACCTGAATGCAGAGCGCGGTGCGGGAGAGGTTCCCCGCACCGCGCTTGCATGGTACCCTATCGCCAGGGAGACGGCGGGGGCGGCGGCGGGTCCTTCGCCGCGTCCGGCTCGATGGCCGGCGGGAGTGAGTGACGCATTCGTCCTCCGTAGAAAGGGACCTCAGCCGTGGCGGCCGAGTTCCCGGGTGATGACTTTCATGGCCCGCTCGATTGTGTCGAGGCGGTCGTCCAGCTCTTTCATCTTCATCGCGGCCTGCTCTCCCCACGTCGCCGTCTCACGCATCCACCTCGCGAGGGACGCGGTGTCTCCGCGCGGGGCCGATCCCGCCCGGGTGCGCCAAGGCAGGGGTCCGACCCACTTCCACTTGCCACGCACCTTGCTCCAGTGTCCTCGTGCTGCTGCCATTGCTCGGTCCTCCAGTGAACGTGAATCGATTCAGTCCCACGGCGGTGGCGGCGGCGGTGGGGGGTCGGCCGAAGCCGCCGCGGGAGCCAGTGGCCCAGTCCAATTGATCCTCATTGTGCACCCCCCTTCCTGCCTGCCTGGCGGTCGCGCTCCATTTCGAGATCGGAGACCCGGGCCTCCAGATCCTTGCACTTGATGGCCACCAGGCCACCCCACTCGTGCATGTCGCGCATCCACTCCAGGAGTGCCGGGTCGGGTGGTGTGCCCGGCGGCGCTGTCATGTGCCATCCGGTACTGGTATATCCCCATTCCAACTGCCTTGCGGGCACCGTTCCCTCCCCGGGTGCCTCCCAAATACCGTCGTTCGGGTTTCGCATTTGCGCCTCCTTGGAATCGGAGAGAGTCAGGGCCGCCTGCTCGGATTGGGCGCACCGAGAGCCGCCAGGCGGCTCCGGCTCTCGCGCGCAAGCTGCTGATCGCCGACCATGTCCGCCGCCTCCGCGCGGATCCTCAGACTCGTCGGCAGGAATACGATATCGGCCACCACCGCCGGGGCATCGACGACGCTCGCCGCGTCGATGGCGTCGTACGGTTTGTGGCGGGCCAGGTACAGCTCCGCCAGCAGGATGCGGTCGGCCACCAACGATTCCCATGGCTTGCCGGAGATTTGATCCCGGGGAGCCGCAGGCGCGTTGGCGGCCAGGAGGGCCATCGCGCCCGCGGTGTCGGCGCGCGCCAGGAGCAGGCGAGCCCAGAGGCTCCGCGTCAACGGCGCGTCTTTGCCCCGGCGTCCGGAAGCCGCCGTGTGCAGGCGCTCCGCGGCGCGCAAATCCCCGCGTCCTGCCGCCCAAACCCCGGCCAGCCAGATCGAGCCGTCGCTCACGTCGTCCGGCTGGTCGGCCACCTGGGCATCGACGTGGGTCGCGAAGGCTGTTGCCACGGCTGAGTCGGGCGCGCCCGCGACGGCGTCGAGGGTGAGGAACAGCGCCTTCGCCATGAGGGCAAACATCGAGTCGGCGCCGACCACCTGGCGCGCGCCGGCCGCGTCGCCCCGGGCCGTGAGGATCGCCTGGAGCGAGCTCAGGGCGGAAAATCGATACGCGTCTGGCGCGTTCGCCGCACCCAAGGCCCTTGCGGCCCGCTCTGAGCACTCCGGCTGCCGAAGCCCGCCCCCTACGAAAACCTGCAAGGCTCTATGCACCATGACCGGGTCCAGTGCCGCCTCGGCCCGCCAGTCGACCGGCTTCCCGATGCCGAGCGCGCACTTCGTGGCCAGGGTGAGATACCCCAACTCACCGGAGTCGGGGTGCCCAGCGGCAAACTTGTCGAGCAGGTCGACCGCCGCACTGTCTCGCCTCCGGAGGGCGGCCTCGATGAGGTGGGGGAGCGCCGGGGCGAAACCGGAATCGAGGTGATGGGCCTGGGCAAAGGCGTGTTCGGCCAGGGAGTCGATGGAGCCAACGTGCGGGAGGAGATGCGCGTACACCTCACCGAGGGCCATCCACCCCTCGACCGAAGCGCGGTCGATGCCGAGCATGGCCTCGAACCGGGCGACAGCAGTGTCCGCGTGCCCTTGTTGGTAGGCGAGCATCCCGTGTGCGAAGGCGGCGTACTTGGGCGGGAGCGAATCGATGCGCCCGCCCATCGATGCGAGCAGCGCTGCTGCTTCAGTCGACTGATTCAACCAACCGGCGGCCTGGGCCGCCCGCATGGATGCGTAGGTGAAAAGAGAATCGCTGGCCAATGCCGCTCGGTAGTGACTTAGTGCCTCGCTGAATGACGCCCGGTGATAGCTGTCCTCTCCGAGATAGAACTCGGCCAACGCCGCTGGCGTTCTCCCTTCGAGCAAGGGGAGGGGCACGCCGCTCGGCGAGGTGCCCAGCAGCTCCCCGATCAGGCGCGCGGCGGCCTCCTGGCCAACGGCCCAGGTGGCGGCGTCCACGGGCTTCACGATGATCGGTACAGTGGTCCTTAGTCCATCGGGTGTTCGGATGGCCAGGGTAAGCCGCAGCGAGTCTCCGCCGAGTATCGATCCCTCAATCCAGCGGGGCAGTCGCGCGGCTTGGGCGGCCTGCTCCGGGGT
Organism: uncultured Gemmatimonadales bacterium; assembly: GCA_963810185.1. GTDB lineage: Bacteria > Gemmatimonadota > Gemmatimonadetes > Gemmatimonadales > GWC2-71-9 > SPDF01. Next base: position 952,262 of record CAWEMJ010000008.1, on the reverse strand, counting down.
GGTTCCCGGGGCGACGGTCAGGGCGACTGCGCTGATGAAGCCGCTGGAGTTGAGCGCTGCCACCAGCGCGTCGACGATTTGTACCGCGCGTGCCGAGTCGGAACTGTCGGCCGCAGCGGCGGTCAGGAGCACGCCGACCCGATTGGCGGCCATCGCGGTCCGGCCTGGCTGGTAGAGCGCCCAGACGACGAGCGCGCCGAGGAGGAGCCCGCCGACCGCAAACAATCCGGGCCAGCTGCGGCGCTTGGCGGGGAGCAACGCGGTCGAGAACGGGGTCGAGGCCGTCGCCAGCGCGTGGACGACCTCCTCGGCGCCGGCCGGCCGGTCCGCGGGGAGCTTCCGGAGCATCCGGTGGACGAGGTCGGCAAGCGCCGGCGGCACAGCCTCGCGCAGCACGGCGATGGGGGTGGGGGTGTCGTGGGTCTGGCGGGCCATGATGGCCTGCGCACTGGCACCGGAAAACGGCGGTTCGCCGCCGAGCATCTCGTAGAGCACGGTGCCCAGCGCGTAGAGGTCGCTGCGGGCATCGAGGTTGGTTGCGCCGCTCGCCTGCTCGGGGCTCATGTAGAGAGGCGTACCGACGACCAGTCCGCTGGTCGTGATCGGGTCGCCCGTGCCGGCGTGGATGGCGCGGGCAATGCCGAAGTCGGCGACACGCGCCTCGCCACCTTCGAGCAGGATGTTCTCGGGCTTGATGTCCCGGTGGATGATGCCCTGCGCGTGCGCGTAGGCCAGGGCGGACGCGACGTCCCGCCCGATCTTTACCGCTTCCTCGATGGGGATCGGGCGTTCGCGGTCGAGGCGCTCGCGCAGCGACTCCCCGGTCACATAGGGCATGACGAAGAAGACCAGGTCGTCGGCGACGCCGGAATCGAACAGGGGGAGGATGTGGGGGTGGGAGAGCCGCGCGGCGAAGCCGATCTCGCGCTCGAACCGTTCGGGGCCGAGCGCCGTCAGCACTTCAGGGCGAACCACCTTCACGGCGACCCGCCGGCCGTGCCGGACGTCCTCGGCCAGGAACACGACGGCCATCCCCCCGTGCCCGAGCTCACGGAGGATGGTGTAGCGTCCAGCCAGTGCGGCGGTGATGCGGGTGGTGAGGTCCGGCACACGCCTCCCTTCGACCGACCGCGTCAACCTACGCCGGTCGGCCGAAAGGGCTAGGGGAGGCGAATTGGGGGTGCGGCTACCTGGACGGGTCGGGCAGGGTCACGCTGCAGGTGGTCAGGAACCCGCCGCGCACGTTGTAAATCGTCTCGACAGTCAGGCGGCGCGGAGCGAGGACGCGAAACAGGTCTTCGGCAATCTTGGCCGTCGCGTGTTCCTGAAAGATCCCCACGTTGCGGTAGCTCGTCACGTAGTACTTCAGGCTCTTGAGCTCGATGCAGGACTTCCCCGGCACATAGGTCACGGTCAGGGTCGCAAAGTCGGGCAACCCGCTGTAGGGGCAGACGGCGCTGAATTCGTCCGTGGTGGTGACGATTTCCTGTGCCGGCCCGTCGTACGGGAAGGTCTCGAGCACGGCGACATCGACGTGCTCGGGACCGACGAACGGAAGGGAACGGCCTTCGGGGCTTGGCATGGCCAATCGGAGTGGGGCGGTACCGGACGCGGGAGGGGTGCCCGCGGGATGCCGCGTCAATGATGCGGGGAAATCTAGCGGGGGCGGCTGTCCAGTGCCGCCAAGCCCCGTTGCGCCTCAGGAAGCCAGGCCAAATCCCACGGACTGAGCTCAGAAATGGATTGATACCATCCGCGGGCGTCGTCCTGGTGCCCAGTCCGGGCCAGCAGGTCTCCCATGAGGATGCGGTCGGCCGGGCGGGATACCAGCGGCGACGCGCGACCGCTCTCAAACTGGATGCCGCTCCACGTCGATTCCAGGAGGGTGATGGCACGCGCGGTGTCGCCGCGCGCCAGTGCGAGGTGGGCGCGCAGGCTCCGGGCCAGGCTGGGTTCGAACGCGCGGAGCGTCACCGGGGCAATCTCGAGGCGGCGAGCCGCCGCCTCGACGCCGGCGAAGTCGTTACGGCCGAGCGCGGCGAGCGCGAGGAGGTACTCTCGCGCGGTTGGGCCGATGAGGCCGAGCACCGTTTCAGGCAGGAGCCGGCCTGGGGCGGGACCAGCGTGCGGCGCCCAGGTCAGCAGCTGCGCCTCCAGCCCCTTTCGTGAGTCCGGAGGGAGCGTCAGCTTGTCGGTCAATGCGAGGTACCCGCTGAGGACCAGTGCTTCGCGGGGTGACGCACCAGCCGCCGCGGCCAAATGCTGCCTCGCGGACGCGGTGTCCGATGCTGCCAGCGCGAGGTAGGCGAGCACGTTGTGTCCGAGGCTCTGGCCCTCCGGCGATCGGTCAGCACGAGTAAGGGTGGCGATGCTCTGACTGATGTCCGCCGGCACCGGGTGGTAGAGCGCCATGATCCAGGCGGAAGTGACGGCTACCCGTTCCGGGCCCGTGGCGAGTGAGTCCAGCACGATGCGCTCCCGGCGGGCGTCTCCTGCCGCGAACGCCTGGAGCGCGCTCAGGTGGGTGCGACTGCCTGGGTACCAGACGGACATGAGGCTGAAGAACGCCGCGTAGAGCGAATCCCCGCGTCGAATGTCGCCGCGCCGATAGGCGAGGTCACCGGCATGTCGTCGCGCCGTGAATTCGTCGGGGCGCCGACGTAACGCATCGATGAACTGCGGTTCCGATTCCACCATCGATCGCCCGCGAGTCCAATTGCCATGCAGGAGGGTTTCACCGAGCGCCACCCTGGCATCGACGTCCCAGGGGGCGTGATCGAGTGCGTTCCGCAAAATCGAGTCACTTCGTGCGAACTCACCGAGCAGAAATGATTCGAACCCTGCGTACAAGCGCCGCTCGTTGACATCAACGCGCCCGCCGAGCGCGATGGCGCGTTCGACCGCCTCGAGCGCACGGTCGCCCTCCCCGGCCCAATCGGCGATCTGGGAGAGTCGAAACCAGGCCCGCGTGAATTCGCTGTCCGCCGCGACTGCCTCGTTCCACTGATTCGCGGCCCACACGAGGTTGCCAGCCCGGTAGGCCTGCTCCGCTCGCAGGTAGGCCTTCAGGGCCACCAGGGACTCGGTGCCGGGAGCGCTTCCGCCACCGGGTCGGTCATACAAGCGCGCGGCGATCGTGGAGAGGATCGACGTGGCCAAGGCGTTGCTCAGTGAATCGAGCTTGGACCGAGGACCCGCCACGCGCAGCACGGCGAGTGCGTTGCCGCTGTCCGCCCTGAACAGTTCAGCCGTCAGGATGAGGTCGCCATCGTTGAGGAGGGTGTGTCCCCGGACGACGATGTCCGCCCCGAGTTGGCGCGCTGCCGCTCGGGCCTCCGCCTCGGAAACGCGGTGGGGGGCCGCCTTGACCGCCCCTGCCACGAGCGCTGCGTCCATGACCAGAATCTTCCCTGCGCCGCTCAGGGACTCTGTGACCAAGTCGGACACCATCAGCGTGATGGAACTCGAAGCGGCGGGTTCAGCTCCGGTGAACGGCAGGACTGCCAGCGCAATGGTGCCAGGATCGGCGGCTGCAGCCGGCGGCGTGCGGGACCACCAGCCCACCGCAACGACGGTCGCCGTGAGGATGGTGAGCGCGGCCATGGCCTGCCATCCGCGGGGCATCCGCCCGCCGCCCAGGCGGCGGTGGTACGACAACCGGGCCGGATCGGCATCTTTCCGAGATCGAAGGCGGTGGTAGGCAGCACGATGCAAGCGCCGCTGCACGGCCCGTGGCATCAGGTCGTACACCGCCCGCCTGGTGCCCTCGCTGGTGAAGTCGTAGGCGCCCGAATGTGCGTTGCGCACCCAGGCTCGCGAAAGCAAGACGCCGAGGCCCGAGGCGCCGGCCCCGGGTGTCACCTCGGCCAGGGACTCCACCTCGTCGGTGGAGAAGGGAGAGCCGAGAACGGCCGCCGATTCGAGCACTCGTCGGGCGTCCTCCGGCAACCGCTCGAGCCGGACACGAACGGCCTCGCGCAGGTCCACCGGCAACGGCAGGGTCTGCGCGGTCAGGGGGCGGGTCAACTGCCATATCCCGCGGCGGTCGGGTTCGAGGATGCCCTCATCCGCCAACAGTCCGAGCAGCCCCACGACCTGGCCCGGATTGCCGCCAGACGCTTTCTGCAGTTCTGCCGCGAGGTCCATCAGCAGAGCAGGATCGAGGGGAAGCATCGACTGGACCAGTCGTTCCACGTCCCGCAAACTCAGCGCGCCGAGGCGCACGTGATGGGTTTCGGCGCGTTGCCGGAGGTCCCGTGCCAGGCTGGCCCCCTCCAGGGTGTCGGGCCGTGCCGTCAACACGATCAGCACGCCGGGAGGCGGCCGTCGAGCCAGTGACGCCAGCACGTCCAGACTGGCCGGGTCCGCCGAGCCGACGTCGTCACACGTGACGAGGCAGGGTGACTCCGCGCCGACTTCCATCAGTGCGCGCGCGACGGCATCCGCCACCGAAGCGCCGTCGACGGCGGTGGGCAGCGCGGGGATCCGCTCCCGCAACTCAGGCAACACCTCCGCCAGCACGGCCAGGATTGCCCCGGGCGCCGCGCGGATTCCTGGGGCCGAGAGCAGCGGCACCAGCAGGTGTCGCAGCGTCTCGAGCGGGCTCGCCCGTTCACTCTCGTAGCCTCGGCCATGGAGCACGATCGACCGGGGCGATTTCTCCTGGACGAATGTCTGTAGCTCCCGGAGCAATCGGCTCTTGCCCAGCCCCGAACTTCCCTCGACCAGGACGACGGTTCCTGAATGCGCCGACGTGCCACGCCACGCCTCAGTCAGAGTCCGAAAGGCCTCTTCGCGCCCGACGAAGTCCGGGGAGAGCAGGCCGGAGGAGGCAACCGCGGTAGTTCTCGCATCCGTGACAAGGTGGGCTGCCATTGCCGCGAATGCCGGGGAAGGGGGGCTTCCCAGTTCATTCCACAGAAAGGTGACGAACGCGGCGTGACGCGCGGCAGCTTCCGCTGCCCTCCCGGCAAGTCGGAGACACTCAATTCGCTGGAGCTCGGCTGGTTCTTCGAAGGGCGCCCAATGGCACCAGCGCTCGGCGTGCATCAGGGCGCTTTCCCAATCGCCCCGCCCCTGGGCCTGCCGCACGACGTGTTCAAAGGCCGACATCATCTGGTGACGGAGCCGGGCGCGCTCTCCTTCGACCCAGGTCCGAAACTCCTCGGTCCCTGCCTCCTCCTGGCCGACCAGAAAATCACCCTCCCAACGCCCGAGGGCCTCCTCCTGCCGTCCGGCGGCGAGCTCAGCCTCGAATAGGTTCGCATCAAGCCCGACGGCCCCCGCCCGGATCCGCACAACCTCCCCGTCGACCTCGATCGCCTCACCCGTCCCCTGCCGCAAGATCAACAACGCCTGTCGAAGTGACTGTCGGGCGTGTCGATCATCCCGGTCTCCCCAGAAGAGGGTGGCCAAGGCCGTTCGCGTGCTCTCGGGAGGCGTCCGCCGTGCCAAATACGCCAGAAGGGTCAATTCCTTCTTGCGGCGTGGGAGGATCGGCTCCCCAAGCCGTTCCAACCGGATGGGGCCCAAGGCCTTGAGGGTCAGACTCACTGCCGTAACTCCATATCTCTCCATCATTTGACGCGATGGCTCACGGCCGGCTGACGAGCGAGTCCTATTATGTCGGTCAAATGTCGGTTCGGCTAGTGCGGATCCCAATCCAGATGGGGCGGAGATGGCGGCTCCTCAGAATCCTCCCGGCAGTTCAGGTCGCTTCGACTACTTCGTCGTTCGTGTCCACTGGACGGAGCGGGATTCCCCGGCGGCGGTGGCCGGCATCGTCGAGCGGCTGGGAACCGGTGAAAAGCGGACGTTCGAGAATGTCTTGGAATTGGCGCAATACATCTGCGAAGGGCCGACCATCTCTTCAGGAGGGTCCGATGACTGATTGGCTGTGGGGGCGCTGTGTGACGGCGATGCTGGCAACGGCGCTGGTCAGCGCCTGCGCCGATGAAGGCGGGCCGAACGAGATTCCATCACCAGGGGATGCCGGCTCGGCGGTCCTCGGGGCGGCTGGCGGCTCGGTCCAGGCCACCCTTGCAGGGGGTGGCGCACTCGAGTTGACGGTGCCGGCCGGGGCGCTGCAGGACACCGTCACCATCACGATTACGCCGTTGACTCCCGCGGCCGGTGAGTACGCCGCGTTTCAGGTCACCCCGGGTGGGCTCGAATTTGCGACTCCCGCCAGCTTTGAGGCGAGACTCCCCGCCGGCACCACGCTGGACCCCTCCGCCACGTTCGTGTTTGATGTTGGGACGTTGCACGTGCCGTTTGCAGCGGTTGTCGACCCCGTGGGAGGGCGAGTCACTGTTTCGATCGCCAGGCTCGGGGCGTCGGAGATCGCCGCGGCACCGGCAAGCGCGCCCCAGCGCCTTCCCGCGTCGGTCCAGCGGCGACGGGCTCGGTCGCCTCGGTGGACTACCAGGAGCGCGCGGCCATCCTGACCAGCTTCGCGGCCGCGATGCAGACGGACGGGAGCTTTTCAAACGCCGAAGATTTCCTTACCGTGCTCGAGAGCATCGTGACCGAGTACCCCGACGAAGCGCGGGCAGATGCCACGAATCCACCGGCGATGGATGTGGAACGGCGGGTCGTCTGCGATCAGTACACCTTTGAACGGAGCGCGCTCCAGAGCTATGCCGACGCGGGGGGCCTGCATGGCCTCCGCGAGCGGATCCGCCAGGTCCTGCGGCTGGGGTGACGCGGCAGCGGCGTTTGGCCGCTTCGCGGGCCTCATTGGCGTGGCCGGCTGCGCGCCGCCGGTCCCCGAATCCCGTCGACGAGATCGGCACCAAACTGGCCACGTTTCTGCCGCTCGTGGAACGAGAAATCGAGTTGTTGGACCCGGTGGTTTCCACGACGGTAATCTTGCGCGACCGGATTAGCCCCCTGCTCAATCTCCAGGCGAATTTCTTGCTCTACCCCCGGCTGCAGGTCTATGCCGCTACGATCTCCGCATTCGTGGATACCGCGCTCACGATTCTCCGGGACGTCGGCTACAAACGGTGCTCCGGTTTCGGCTCCCAGATCATGCAGCGGGAGCTGATTTTTGAGGCGCTGGGCGATGAACTCATCCTGGGAGCGCTCCCGTACCCCGTAGGGAAGGTCCAGGAAGATGTACAGCTGTGCGGGCTCGGCATCACGTGGCGATCGAGGGACGCATCCGGGACCACGCTCAACACCGGTACCCTTGGGGCCGGTTCGGCACCAGGGCCGAGCGTCCGGGACTCTGTCTCGCTTTCCTCGGGGCAGACGCTCGAGTTCGCTGGTACGGCCGGACCGCTCAAGTGCTCCAGCGGGGCCAATGACGGGGGTGGCCTCGTGATCCGGGCCAGGGCAGGAGTCCGGCCCCCGTTGAGCATCGCGAGCCTTGCGGCGCACCCGGTCGGGTACGCGTTTCCCGTCTCGGTCTCGGCGTCGGCACTACGAACGTACGCCGGGCTGCAGACAGGCGACGTGGGATTCGCCACCGTGGAGCTCCAGCGGGCCGGCGACTTCTGTGAACTCGACTTCAATCTGCATTCCCATACGGAAGTGCTCACCGTGCTGGTGCGTCTCGCCGACGCCGTTGAGATCACCACGGCATCGCTTCCCGGCGGCACCGTCGGCGCACCCTACACCGCACAACTGAACGCGACCGGCGGAACCGGGAGCTTCACGTGGAGCCTGGCTTCAGGGGCGCTCCCGCCCGGGTTGGTCCTTGGCGGTTCGACCGGTTTGATCTCGGGGACACCCACCACGGAAGGAACCGCAACGTTCACCGTCAAGGCTGGCAGTGCGCAGGATTCTGCCACGCGCGTGCTGTCCATTGCCGTGGCGGCCCCGCCCGATCCACCCATCGTCATCACCACGACGTCCCTGCCGATTGGCCATGTGGGGCAGGCCTACTTTGGACCGGTGTCGTTCAGCGGAGGCGGGAATGGCACTCCGATCTACAGCCTATCCTCTGGTATCCTGCCGCCCGGCTTGACGATCGGTACCGGCGGCATCCTGGGTACACCACTGGGGACCGACACGGTCAGCATTGGCGTCCGCGTGACGGTCGGCACCCAATCCGCCACGAAATCCCTGCTGCTCATGATCGAGGGAGCTCCCCTCCGCATCGTGACGACGTCGATCGCATTCAATCTGCCGGATCTACGGTTTACGACGTCTATCCCCGGCAGCCAAACGCTCTCGGCGGCCGGCGGAACGGGCGTCTACACCTGGTCGGTCCTCAGTGGGAATCTCCCCACGGGCACGTCGCTGAACCCCCTCACCGGTGTCATCAGCGGAAATGTCACTGCCGCCGGATCGCCGATTCTCTCCATCAGGGTGAGTGACGGACAAGCCACGTTCGACTCGTCGGTCTCCGTCGTCTATTTCTGCTGCTTCTTCTGAACTGGACGGTGCCATGCGGAAACAACGAAGGGCGCGGATTGCTCCGCGCCCTTCGTTGTTTCGTGCCTGCCTTGGCCAGGACGGAAATGGGGTGCGAAGCGCCTACTTCTCCCGCACCATGCCGGCTTCCACCCAGGCGTACTCCCCGGCCATGGTCTTTTGCGCCACCGAGTAGTTGATCACGTCTTCGTTGTCGAAGACGGCGGCGAACCGCTCGTCGATCCGGCGCCGCGAGTTCCGCGCAAACGCGTCGGCCAGCTCGATCGGCGAACGGTCGGCGGGGTTCTTCTTGACCATGGCCTGCGCCCGGCTGACCGTGGCCGAGATGGCGAAGAGCTCGGCGCCGATTTCGACCAGCCGGCCAAGCACGGCCTGCCGCTTCTCGAGCTTGGGACCGAACCGGACCATGGCGTGGAACAGGGTGCGCGCCAGCTTCCGCGAGCGCCGCTCCGCGAAGCGGAGATGCGTGGCCAGCGGGCCGAATGCTCCGTAGCCGAAGCGCCCCTTGAGCCCGATCCAGAGCTTCGGATACCAGAGCGCGTAGAAGGCGCCGGCGCCGAACAGCGCCTTGACCTTGGTGCCCGCCGACGACTTCGGGTCGATTAACGCGCCCGCCACCTTCAGGTGGGTGTCCACCGCCTCGCGGGCGATGAACAGCCGCATGATTTCGCTGGAGCCCTCGAAGATCAGGTTGATGCGGTAGTCGCGCATCATCCGCTCGACCGGGTCCGGCCGCTCGCCGCGGCTCCGCAGGCTGTCGGCCGTCTCGTACCCTCGGCCGCCCTTGATCTGCAGCAGGTCGTCCACGATCCGCCAGCCCACCTCGGAGTTCCACATCTTGGCCATGGCGGCCTCGAGGCGAATGTCCACGGTGTGCCGGTCGGCCATGAGCGAGGCCAGGTCGCTCACCGATTCCATGGCAAAGGTGTCGGCGGCCATCCGGCCCAGCTTCTGCGCCACGGCGTCGTGCTTGCCGATCGGCGCGCCCCACTGCTTGCGCTCCGCGGCCCAGGTCCGGGCGATCTCGAGCGAGCGCTTGGCGCCCGCGGCGCAGGAGGCCGGCAGCGTGAGCCGCCCCGTATTCAGGGTGACGAGCGCGAGCTTCAGGCCCTTGCCCTCGCCCCAGATGATGTTCTCCGCCGGCACTTTCACGTTCGTGAACCGGATCAGGCCGTTCTCGATGGCCTTGAGGCCCATGAAGTGGAGCCGCTCGACCACCTCGACGCCCGGCCAGTCCGCCTCGACGATGAAGGCGCTGATCTTCTTCCCCGTCCGCGCCATGACCACCATCAGCTCGGCGATGGTGCCGTTGGTGCACCAGAGCTTCTCGCCGTTCAGGATGTAGTGGCTGCCGTCCGCCGAGAGCACTGCCGTGGTGGCGACGCCGGCCGGGTCGGAGCCGACCCCGTTCTCGGTGAGCGCGAACGCCGAGATCGCGCCCTTGGCGAGCCGCGGGAGGTACTTCTTCTTCTGCGCGTCGGTGCCGAAGAGCTTGAGCGGTACGGGCACGCCGATCGACTGGGCGGCCGAGAGCAGCGCCGTCATGCTGCCGTCGTTGCTGGTCACCAGGCTGATGGCTTTCGTGTAGCTGTACTGGCTCAGCCCCATGCCGCCGTATTCCTCCGCGATCTTGAGGCCGAAGGCGCCCATCTGGCGGAGTTCCTCGACCACTTCCGGCGGAATCTTCCCCTCACGGTCGATCTTGTCGCTGTCCACCTTGTCCCGCATGAACTTTTCCAGCCGCTCCATCAGCGGCTTCGCCTTGGCCAGGTCGGCGGGATCGGGCTCGGGGAAGGGGTGGATCAGGTCGAGGTCGAAGTTCCCCTCGAAGAGTTCACGGACAAAGCTCCGCGACTGCCACTCGTGCTCGCGGGCGGCCTCGGCGACGTCGCGGGCTTCCTGCTCCGTCGTCTTGGGCGCGAGGTCGGTGCGGGTCGGCTGCTTGATGGCGGTGGTCATATCGGTCTCACGCTCAGCTAGGGAGTCGGGTTTGGGACCGGCCCAGCGTGCCCGAAAGCACGAGGTCGATCACGTGGCGCTTGCGCGCCTGGAGAAATTCGGGGGTGGTGGCGTCGATGCCCAGGGCGCGCAGCATGGTCTTGGAATGCACCAGCGGAAACCAGCAGAGCCCGATCACGCTGAGGAGCAGCTGCGCCGCCTGACCGGGGTGCTCCGGGTCGAGGGCCAATTCGTCGCTCAGCGCCGCCAGCGCCTCCTGCGCGGCCTCGACGTGGGGCGGGACTTCCTCGAGCGTCCGCCCACCGGTCAGGGCTTCCCACTCGATCAGGCGGACGAAATAGGGATTGGCGGTGATGAAGTCGAAATACTCGGAGACGATGCCGGCGAGCACCTTGTCGGCGGCCTCGCCGCTGGCCAGCGCCCGCTCCCGCCCGCTCCGCACAGCGCTCCGGACCTCGGAAAAACACCGCTCCAGCACGGCCCGGTAGAGGTCGGCCTTGGAGCCGAAGAAATATCCGGGGGTGCCGCGCGAGACGCCGGCCGCCGCACCCACATCGGTGAGGCTGGTGGCCTCGAATCCCCGCTCGGCGAACAGCCGCTCGGCGGCATTGAGCACCGCCTCCCGCGTGGTGCGGGACCCGGGCTTTTCGGACTCGAGCAATTGAGGGGCAGCAGCAGCCACGGCGCCTCCAATCGGTACTTGCTTGACGTATAGCAAGTTGGCGAGATCACGCCAATAACACAAGATGCGGAGGTGGCGGGGGGCTTGGCTCCCACTTGGCGTCTTTGCGGTAACAGCTTTAATCGCAAAGGCGCAAAGAGACGCGAAGGGCTCAGCGGACAGGACAAGATCATCGTCTCTACAAAGCTCTATAACGACATGAATTACAAGTAGTTATATCGGTCCACCCCAGAATCGGATACACGCCGTGACTGCACAGTATCCCGGGGTCGTGGTGGGTGGCTTTGCGTCCCTTTGCGTCTTTGCGGTCACTGCTTTTCACCGCGAAGGCGCAAAGAGGCGCCAAGAACTGCGTCGTGGTTAGCCCTTCCCCGCGTCCCCGCCTCCCCGCCTCTTCACCAGGCTCCCCGCCTTCGCCGCGTCGAACCCGAACCGTTCCCGGACCCGGTCCACCGCGGTGGTCAGCTGCCGAAGCTTGGTCCGTTCCGGCGCCTCGAACAGGTCTGCCATGGGCGCCTCGATCAGGTTCGTCGCCGCCACGCCGACCAGCCGCACGCCCCGGCCCTTGCGGCGGACCTCCTCGAACGCGGTCCGAAGCAACGCGCGCGCCGCCTCGGTGAGTTCCGCGTCCAGGTCGCTGGGGGCCTGGAGTGTGTGACTGCGCGTGATGGTGACAAAATCGCCGTGCCGAAGCTTGAGCGAGACGGTACGCGCGGCCAGTCCCTCGCCCCGCAGCTGGCTCGCCACGTGCGCCGAGAGGCGGAGCAGGATCCGCTCGAGCTTCGGCAAGTCGTCGGAGTCGTGGTCGAGCGTGGTTTCCCGGCTGATCGATTTGGTCGCCTGATGGGCCCTGAGCACCCGCCCGCCATGCCCGTGCGCCCTGCGCTTCAGGAGCTTGGCCTCCGCGCCGATCAGCTTCTCGAGCTCCTCGACCGAACGGGCCTGCACCTCTGCCACCTGGGTGAGTCCCAGCGACTCCAGTCGTTCCGCCGTCCGGGGCCCGACGCCCGGAAGGGCGCGAAGCGGGAGGCCGGCCACGAACCCCTCCTCCCAGCCTTCCCGCACCTCCATCAGCCCGCGCGGCTTCGCGGCATCGGACGCCAGCTTGGCCACCATGCGATTCGGCCCGATACCGATGCTGCAGTCGAGTCCCGCCGCCGACCGCACCTGATCCCGGATTCGCTCCGCCACCGGCAGGAGCGACACCGGATAGAGCCGGTCCGTGCCCGAGAAGTCGAGATAGCCCTCATCGAGCGAGGCCATCACCACGAGCGGGGAGAATTCCTCGAGCACCCGCCTGACCGCCCGGGACGCGCGGCGATAGTCGTCGAACGAGGTCTGCACGAAGGTGGCCCCGGGGCAGCGGCGGGCCGCCTCACTCGATGCCATGCCGGCCCGCACGCCGAAGGCACGCGCTCCGTACGACGCCGACTGCACCACACCACGGCTCTTCGGCGGTCCGCCGACGACGAGGAGGTCCACCGCGCGCAGCTCCGGGCGGAGCTGGCGGCAGACCTCCACGAAGAAGGCGTCCAGATCGACGTGCAGGAACCGGGTGGTCACCGGGTCAGGGGAGCGTCACCGCCGCCACGGTGGCGCCCTTGTTCGGCTGGCCGGTATTGGCGCCGATCGGGAAATTCAGGTTGGCCAGGTACATGGTCCCGCCGATCCGCTTGAGTTCGGCAGGAAAGCGGAGGGCGTTGCCGGCTCCGGTCTGTGGGTAGGCGGGCACCATGGTGGAGTCGGTATAGGTGCCGTCCGGTGTGCTGGAGGCGACGATCGTGATGGTGCCGTCCGGCCCCACGCGCGCCAGCGTGTTCCTGAAATTCGCGGCGACCCAGAGGTTGTCGTCGCTGTCCATGAAGAGGCCGTCGGCGCCGATCAGCCGGGGATCCTTGACGAAGGTGGCGGTCGAGCGGGCCTGGTAGCCGGCGCCGATCACGATACTGGAGATCTCTCCGGTGCCGGTGTTGGCGGTATAGATCACGCCGCGGCTGTCGAGGGCCAGGCCGTTCACGACGTAGCCCCGCACCGGCATCGTGGTGTCGGTGGCGATCGTCGCGAACCCGGTGGCCGCGGTTGCCACCGGGCCGCCGGCCGGGCCGACATGGTAGAGGTTGCCGGTCGGACCGCCCGAAATCCACAGGTGCCCGCCGGCATGGTCGAACGCGATGGCGTTCGCGCCCACCGCGCCGGTGGCGAAGACGACCGCGTCCTTCTTCGGGTTGAAGTTGGGGGCCCCCAGCCGCGCGGCGGCCACCCGATACACGATGCCCGGGTCCGGCACGGCAAGGTAGAGATTCCCGAGGGTATCCGTGGTGATGCCGAGGATCGGCGGTTCCCGGCACGGTGGGGATGCTGCCGACGGCGGTGGGCGTCGGGTCGGCCGGGTCGATCCGGTAGATGGTGCCGTCCTTCCAGTCGCACACGTAGAGCCGTCCGGCGAACGCGGCGATCCCCTCGATGGTGGAGGCGCTGTCGCCGATCGTGGCGAGCACCGAGAGGCTGACCGGCGGGAGCGGCGGCGCCTCGGGCTTCGGCTCGGCACAGGCGACGAGGGACAGCAGGACCAACGATGTGGCGGTGGCGGTGCGCATCGGGCGAATCCTCGCTACACGAGATGGATGGCGGTGGCTTTCACTGTGACGACGACTTCAATGCCTGGTGCCAGGCCGAGTTCCGCGGCGGACGCGGTGGTGACGGCCGCGGTCAGCGGCCGCCCGGCGTCGAGATGGACATAGCTCACCGGCCCGACCCGCTCCACGCGGCTCACGACTGCCGCAAACCGGTTGCGGGCCGATCCGGGCACTGGTTCCCGGCTGAGGAGCAGGTCTTCCGGCCGGAGCACGGCATGGGCCGGTCCCTCGCGCTCCGCCACCACCTCGAACCGGAGCGGCGCGCTCTCGAACCAGGCGGCGAACGGGCCGTCGTCGGTCGTTGGGGATTGCCGTGTCACCTCGCCCCGCAGAACGGTGCCGGTCCCGATGAACCTCGCCACGAACGCCGAGTTGGGGAAGCGGAACACCTCGTCCGGGCGCCCCAGCTGGGCGATACGCCCCTCGGCCATCACCGCGACGACATCGCCGAGGCGCAGCGCCTCGTCGAAATCGTGGGTCACCTGCAGGGTCGTGACGCGCTCGTGGGCGTGGATGGCACGCAATTCACGGCGGAGCATATGCCGGGTGGCGGGGTCCACCGCCGCGAAAGGCTCATCCAGCAAAAGGATGCTCGGCCGGGGCGCCAGCGCGCGGGCGAGCGCCACCCGTTGGGTCTCCCCGCCGCTCAGTCCGTGAATCGACCGGTCGAGGAGCGACTCGATGCCGAGCAGTCCGGCCAGCTCCCGCACCCGTTCGAGCTGTTCGGTGGCGGGCAATGGGCCGCGCAGCAGGCCGTAGCGGATGTTGTCGCGCACATCCAGATGCGGGAAGAGATGGTAGTTCTGATAGACGAATCCCACGCCGCGGCGCTCGGGTGCCAGGCTGGTCACGTCTTCTCCGTGCAGGTGCACCCGGCCGCTCTGCGGCGGCACATGGCCGGCCACGGTCTCGAGCAGCGTCGTCTTGCCGGAGCCCGACGGCCCGATCAGCAGCCCGTAGCCGCCGCTCGGCACCTCGAACGAGATGTCCCGGAGATGGAAGTCGCCGACGCGCACCGTCAGGCGGTCGAGGCGGATCATCGGTGGTCCGCCGGCTGGAGGACGCGGACCAGGGCGAAGACGCCGAGCGCCACGGCCAGCAGGAGCAGCGCGGCCGGCACGGCGGCGGGGAGTCCCAGCGTGGTGAACCGGTCGTAGATCAGGACGCTGGCCACCTGGGGATTGTAGGTGAGGATGACGATGGCGCCGAACTCGCTCACGCTGCGCGCCCAGGCGAGCACGGCGGCGGCGAGGATGCCGCGCCCCGCGAGCGGGAGGGTGACGCGCCGGAAGACGGCCGCCGGGGTGTCGCCGAGGGTGCGGGCCACCCGTTCCAGCCGCGGGTCGACGGCGCGAAACGCCTCGCGGGCGCCGCTGACCAGGATCGGCACGGACACGAAGAGCATCCCCGCCACGATGCCGGGCACATGGCTGACGAACTCGATGCCCAGCCTGGCGAAGGCGCCGCCCACCGTGGAGTGCCGTCCGAGGAACAGCAGGAGCGCGATGCCGGCCACCGGATGCGGGATGACGACCGGCAACTCGACGAGGGCCTCGATCAGCCGGCGGCCCCGGAAGGAGCGGCGGGCCAGGAGGTACGCGAGGGGGACGCCGAGCAGGGCGCCGATGAGCGTCGCGGCGGTGGCGGTGCTCAGCGTGAGCGCTATCGACGCGAGGAGTTCCTGGTCGTGCAGCGCCTCGCCGAGGCTGGCCGGCGTGGCCAGGAGGAGCAGGCGGAGGAGGGGGCCGACGATGAACACCACGAGGAGCGCGCCGAGGGTGGCCAGCGCCAGGCGGGTCCAGGGGAATCGCGCGCGATTCGATGACGGGGCCCCGGGGGGCAGGCTATCTTTGGGGGTCATGGCTCGCGCGTAGCGTACGCCAGCCCCGGGCTGGCGTCAACGTGCGGGCGGTCGGACGGCCATCATTCTGGAGGGATGCATGCAGATCGGGAAGACGATCCAGGGCGCCATGAACGACCAGATCCACAAGGAGATGGAGTCGGCGTACCTCTACCTCGGCATGTCCGCGTACTTCAGCGGCACCAACCACCCCGGGGCCGCCGCGTGGATGCGGGCGCAGGCCAGGGAGGAAATCGGGCACGCCATGAAGTTCACCGATTTCGTGGAAGATCGGGGCGGCACGGTCGTGCTGCGGGCGCTGGCGGCGCCGCCGGCGACGTTCGCCTCCCCGCTGGCCGCCTTCGAGGCCGCCGCGGAGCACGAGGCGGTGGTGTCCGCCAGCATCAACGCGCTCTTCGAGCTTGCGGCGAAGGAGAAGGACTACGCCACGCAGGCGCTGCTGCAATGGTTCATCACGGAGCAGGTGGAGGAAGAGAAGACCAGCCGCCAGATCGTGGACACCCTCCGGACGATCGGCACCAACACCTCGGGCCTGTACATGTTCGACCGCGAGCTGGGCCGCCGCGGCCAGGCCAGCTGACCCGCGACTCACTTCAACGCCGGACACCACTGATGCGAATCGCCTTCCTCGGACTCGGCGCCATCGGCACGCCGATGGCCGTGCATGTCGCCAAGCAGCACCAGCTGACCGTGTGGAATCGCACCGGCGCCAAGGCGACGGCGTTCGCCGCGTCGCATTCCTGCAATGTGGCCGCGACCCCGCGCGAGGCGGCCGCCGGCGCCGACGTCGTCATCACCTGCCTCCCCACCTCCGGCGACGTGGCCGGACTGCTCGACGGCCCCGACGGGCTGCTCGCCGGGATGGGACGGGGGGCTCTCTTCCTCGACTGTACCTCCGGCGATCCGGAGACCACGCGGAAGATCGGCGCGCGGCTGGCGAAGCTGGAAATCGATTTTGCCGATGCCCCGGTCAGCGGAGGCACCAACGGTGCCGAAGCCGGCACCCTCACCGTCATGGTGGGTGGCACCGACGCCCAGTTTCAGCGGGCCCGCCCGGTGCTCGAGTGCTTTGGGCGCCGGGTGGAGCACATGGGTCCGCTCGGCGCCGGCCACGCCATGAAGGCGGTCAACAACATCCTCCTGGCGGTCAATCTCTTTGCCGTGGGCGAAGGGCTCGCCGCCCTGGCCAAGAGCGGAATTTCCGCCCGGAAGGCCGTGGAGGTGCTCAACGCCTCGAGCGGGCGCAGTTTCGTCAGCGAAACCCTGGTGCCGGAGCGGGTCCTGAGCCGCCTCTGGCCGGTCACCTTCCGGCTGGCGCTGCTGGACAAGGACGCCAGGATCGCGGCGGGATTCCTCGATGCGCAGGGCGTCGCGGGGCCGGTCCTGCACCTCACATCCGAGTTGCTGGGGCAGGCGCGGGCCGCGTTGGGCGAGGACGCCGACTATCTGGCGCCGATCCAGCTGATCGAGCGTGAGGCCGGGGTGGAGCTGCGCGGGTGACCGAGTCCGCCGGGCCGGGCGCCGCCGTCGCCCCGATCCTCGTCCTCGTCGCGCCGCAGGACATCGTCAACATTGCCAGCGCGGTGCGCCTGGCCAAGAATTTCGGGATTACCGGCATCCGGCTGGTGAACCCGGAAGTCTTCGATCCGTGGCGGATCGAGGGGATCGCGCACAACACCGCTGACCTGGTGGCCCGGATCGAAATCTGTTCCTCGCTGTCGGAGGCGTTGCGCGACACGGTGTACAGCGTGGCGCTGACCGCCCGGGGCCGGGCGGCCAAGCGCACGGTGCTCGAGCCGCGCGAGGCGGCCACGGAGATCGTTGCGCAGGCGGCGTTCGGTCCGGTGGCGATGGTCTTCGGGCGGGAAGACAAAGGACTCAGCAACGACGAACTGGATTTCTGCCGCGCGCTGGTGTCGATCCCCACCAGTGCGGAGTACACCTCGATGAACCTGGCCCAGGCCATCGGGATCATGAGTTACGAGACCTGGCGGGTCCGGATCGGGGCGGACATTCCCACCAAGCCGCCGCGCCGCCGCGCCGAACCGGCGCTGGCCGACCAGATGGAGTGGCTGTTCACCGACTGGACGCGGGCGCTCTGGGCCATCGACTTCTTCAAGACCAGGCGCCACGACCACGTGATGCGCTCGTTCCGGGAAATCGTGTTCCGGGCGGGCCTGGACGGGCGGGAGGCCTCGCTCCTGCGCGCCATGGGGATCGAAGTCCGCCGTTTCCTGGAGCGGAACGGGGTGGCACCGGCCAGCGAGCCGCCCGTGCCGCCCAGGCGCACGCCGGCGAACCGTGATACGGGGCCGCCGTACCACGGTTCTGGCTCGCTGATCCGATCACGACCGTCCACAGTCGCAATGCTCGCGGCCGCGCCGGGGCGAGTTGAACAGGGAGACGACCGCCCGGTGCCCCCTTCGCACAGGTCGGCGCTTCCCTCGGCTGCCGGCTCCCCCGTAGATTTCCGGAGCATTCTCCCTTTCGTCTGGAGCCACCCTTGGCGCGATCGAGTTCGTATTGGCAGGGCAATCGGTACCCCGAGTCCGCTTCGGAACCGCAACCGGGCGCGCCCCTCAAGGACCTGCCGGCGAGCGCCGCCGCCCGGTTTCGGCTGGTCCGCGACGGCCTCCGGTCGATTCCCGGCGTCATCGAACATGTGAAGTTTCTCGGGCCCCAGTGGCGGTGGGCCTGGGAGTACACCCTCGGGAACCGCAAGCTCTGCTGGATCCATGTCATGCAGGACGGGGTCAGCGCCACCTTCACGATCTCGGACGTGGAGGAGCGGAAGGTGAGCGATTCCCGCCTGCCGGCCACCATTACCCACGCCATTACCGAGGCGCAGCGCACCGGGCCGGTCCGCTGGTGCTGGCTGGCGTTCTCCGACCAGCGGCTGGCCGCGGCGTTCCTGGGGTTTGCGAAGAAGAAGGCAGAGTGGATGCGCGCGGAGGCCCCGCCAGGCTCCCTCCGCCGGGCCGCGGGATGACGGGGTTGTGATTCCTCCGGTCGGGCATATAATACGGGCCGCGCAGGGCAATGCGATTCTCCCCACTGCACTTGCGGCATCGTGAATTATTTCACAATGGTGACAGCCCATGCGTAAGTTGGCCTCGGTGTTCGGCGGAACGCTGCTCCTGACCCTGGCTGTGGCGTTGCTCGCCCGAGACGCCGCCGCCACCAGACAAGCCGCGCCGGCCGTCAACGACTCGCTCCTCGCCCCGGTGCTCACGGCGTCCGATTCCGGGTCGCTCAAGGGCCCGCGCCAGCCGATCTTCTTCCGCCACGACATCCACGCCGGCCAGTTCAAGATCAACTGCCAATACTGCCACTACTCGGTCTCGGTCTCCTCGGAGCCGGGCATTCCGAGCATGGCCACCTGCATGAACTGCCACCTGGTCATCGGCGGCACTGATTCGACGGCCCAGCGGGAAATCGCCAAGGTGCGGGAGTCGTACAACACGAACACGCCGGTCGAGTGGAGCCGGGTCTACTTCCTGGCGCGGCACGCCCACTTCCCGCACATGCGCCACATCAACGCGATGGGGCCGAACGCCTGCGCCACCTGCCACGGCGACGTGACGCGGACGCCCCAGGTGTTCAAGGTGAACAACGTGAACAACATGGGCTTCTGCATCAACTGCCACCTGGAGCGGAACGTGTCGCGCGACTGTTCCGTCTGCCACTACTAGCGACTGCCAGCCCTCGAGGCGCAGCAATGGACGAGACGCAAGACACCGGGATGGACCGACGGCGCTTCCTGACCGTCCTCGGGGTGACCGGGGCGGGAACGGCGGCGCTGAGCGGCTGTTCCACGGACCGGGTGCAGAAGCTGATCCCGTACCTGGTGCAGTCCGAGGACCAGGTGCCCGGTATCCCCACGTTCTACGCGAGCACCTGCACCGAGTGCGCCGCCGGCTGCGGGCTCCACGTCAAGACGCGCGAGGCGCGCGCCATCAAGCTCGAGGGTAACCCCGCCCACCCGGTCAACGCCGGAAAGCTTTGCGCCCGGGGCCAGGCGGGGCTGCAGTCGCTGTACAACCCGAACCGGGTGCGCGGCCCGAAGCGGCGGCTGGCCGACGGCGGCATGGCGGACGTCCCGTGGGCCGATGCCGTCGCCGAGTTCGCGGCCAAGTCGACGGCGGCCGGCGGCAAGATTGCGGTCATTTCCGGCGCGGGGCGGGGCACCTTCTCCGACCTGCTCGCGGCCTGGACCGCGGCCCTCGGCGGCAAGGTGGTGCGCTACCAGCCGTTCGACCATGAGCCGATGCGCGCCGCCAACCGCCAGGTCTTCGGCATCGACGAGCTGCCGTCGCACGACTTCGCCGCGGCCCGGTTCGTGGTCTCCTTCGGGGCCGACTTCCTCGAAACTTGGCTCGCTCCCGTTGAAAATCAGCGCGGGTTCGCGGCCTCCCACGGGTACCGCGACGGGGCGATGTCCCGCCTGGTGGCCCTGGCGCCCCGGATGTCGCTCACCGGCATGAACGCGGACGAGTGGTTCGCCATCGTGCCCGGGGCGGAAGCCGCCATCGCGCTTTCGATGGCGCAGGTCATCCTCGCCGAACGGAGCGGCGCGCCGGCCGACGCCCTCGCGTTGCGGGGCATGCTGGCGGCGTACGCGCCGGAACAGGTGGCCCAGCAGTCGGGGCTCACCGCCGACCAGATCAAGCTGCTCGCCCGCGAGTTCGTCTCTGCCGCACCCAGCCTGGCGGTGGCGGGCGGCATCGGGAGCCAGACCGCCGGCGCCGCGCAGCTCTGCGCCGCCGTCAACATCCTGAACTACGTGGCCGGCAACGTCGGCAAGACGGTGCGGTTCGGGGCCGATCTCGAGTCGGGCGACGGCTACGCCGCGCTCGCCGCGCTGCAGAAGCAGATGGAGGCGGGCCAGATCGCCGTGCTCGTGGTGCACGAGGCCAACCCGGTGTACGCCCTGCCGGCCTCCTCGGGCTTTGCGGCGGCGCTGGCCAAGGTGCCGTACAAGGTGTCCACGGCGCTGGTGCTCGACGAGACCGCCGCGCTCTGCGACCTCCTCCTGCCGCAGTCACATGGCCTCGAGCGCTGGGACGACCTGCGCCCCCGCGCCGGGATCCATTCGCTCCTGCAGCCGGTCATGGAGCCGGTGTTCGACACCCTGCCGACCGGCGAGGTGCTGCTCCGGGTGGCCAAGGCGGCCGGCGGCCCGCTCGCCGGACTCCAGGCCGCCTCCTGGGAGGCGTACCTCAAGACGCAGTGGCAGGCGTTCGCGCTGAGCCGGAAGGCCGGGGACTTCCCGTCCTTCTGGGTGAACGCGCTCGCGGCCGGCGGCGTGTACGACGCCGCGCCGGCCCCCACGGCGGTGAAACTCGCGACCGGCGCCCAGCAGGTCGTCGGAACCTCACCCGAGTTCACCGGCGAGGGAGAGTTCCTCTTTGCGCCGTCCGCGTCCTCGATGCTCTACGACGGCCGCGGGACCGACAAGCCCTGGCTGCTCGAAAACCCCGATCCGGTCACCAAGATCACCTGGCAGTCCTGGATCGAGATCCATCCCGAGACGGCGGCGGAGCTCGACATCCGGGAGGGAGAAATCCTGCGGCTGGTTTCGGCGTCGGGCAGCATCGAGGCGCCGGCCTATCTCTATCCCGGCATCCGCCGCGACGTGGTGTCGGCGCCGCTGGGCTACGGGCACACCAACTTCGGGCAGTACGCCACCGGCCGCGGCGCCAACGCGCTGGACCTGCTGGCGGCGCCGGGCGATGCGGCCTTCGTGCCGTATGTCTCCACCCGGGTTTCCCTGGAAAAGACCCGCCGCTACCAGAAGGTGGCCAAGACCGAGGGCAGCAACCGGCAGCTTGGCCGGGGCATCGCCGAGGCGATGCCGCTGGCCGCCGCCCGCAAGGGCCTGACCCCGGAAGAGGCGCACCACGAGGAGGCGGGGGGCGGCGCGCACGAGATCAACACCCCGCGGGAGCTCGAGGCCATCGCCGGCTTCGCGGCGGCGCAGAAGGCGGCCACCCTCAAGGGCAACTACGCCGGCGATCACCCGCAGTGGGGCATGACCATCGACCTGGCCAAGTGCACCGGCTGCTCCGCGTGCGTGACGGCCTGCTACGCCGAGAACAACATCCCCACCGTCGGCGAGTCGGAAGTGCTGCGGGGCCGCGAAATGAGCTGGATGCGGATCGAGCGGTATTACGAGGGCGGGAACGAGGGCGAACCGCTGGAGACGCGGTTCGTGCCGATGCTCTGCCAGCACTGCGCCAACGCCCCCTGCGAACCGGTCTGCCCGGTGTACGCGGCGTACCACACGCCGGACGGGCTCAACGGGCAGGTGTACAACCGCTGCGTCGGCACCCGCTACTGCAGCAACAACTGCCCCTTCAAGGTCCGGTACTTCAACTGGTTCGCTTATAACAAGAAGGCGTTCCCCGAGCCGCTCAACCTGCAGCTCAATCCCGACGTGACGGTCCGGGCCCGGGGCGTGATGGAAAAGTGCACCTTCTGCGTGCAGCGGATCCGCGGCGCGCAGAACGAGGCGGCGCTCCAGCGTCGGGGGCTCCGCGACGGCGACGTGACGAGCGCCTGCGCGCAGGCCTGCCCGTCGGACGCGATCATCTTCGGCGACCGGATGGACCCGGCCAGCCGGGTGGCGCTGAGCGCCGCCGATCCGCGCGGGTACCACGTCTTCGAGGAGACCAACGTGCGTCCGTCCATCACCTACCTGTCCAAGGTCCTCAACGGGACGGAGGCGTAGCGATGGCCCAGACGTACACGCCCTCGCAGACCCACGCGGAGGTCACCCGCGACGTGGTGGCCACGCTCGGGGCGCCCAGCCGGGGCTACGTGATGATGCTGGCCGGCGCGGTCGGGCTCTTCCTGGTCGGCGCCTTCACCTTCGTGATGCTGCTCAAGGACGGGCTCGGGCTCGCGGGCTACAACCCGCCGATCATGTGGTCGGTCTACATCACCACCTTCGTCTTCTGGGTCGGCATCGGGCACGCCGGCACCCTGATCTCGGCCATCCTCTTCCTCTTCCGCTCCCAGTGGCGGACCGCGGTGTACCGCGCCACCGAGGCGATGACGGTCTTCGCGGTCATGACGGCCGGGCTCTTCCCGATCATCCACATCGGCCGCCAGTGGATCTTCTACTGGCTGCTGCCGTATCCCAACCAGCGCTACCTCTGGCCCAACTTCAAGTCGCCGCTGCTGTGGGACGTGTTCGCCATCTCGACCTACCTCACCGTGTCCACCACGTTCCTGGTCGTGGGCCTGGTGCCGGACATCGCGGCGGTGCGCGACCAGGTGTCCGGCTGGCGGAAGAAGCTGTACGCCGCCTGCTCCCTGGGCTGGACCGGCAGCGACAACCAGTGGCGCCACTACACCCGCGGCTATCTCTACCTGGCCGCGCTGGCCACCCCGCTGGTGCTCTCGGTGCACTCGGTGGTGTCGTGGGACTTCGCCATGTCCATCATCCCGGGCTGGCACGGCACCATCTTCGCGCCGTACTTCGTGGCCGGCGCCATCTACTCCGGCATCGGCATGGTGTTCACCCTGCTGATCCCGCTCCGGAAGCTGCTCCGCGTGGAGCACATGATCGTCGACTACCACTTCGACAACCTGGCCAAGCTGACGCTCTTCGTCGGGTCGATCCTGTTCTACGCCTACGCGATGGAGTACTTCGTGGCGTGGTACAGCGGGAGCACCTACGAGCAGGTCACCTTCTGGCGCCGGGCGTTCGGGCCGATGTGGTGGGCGGGGTGGAGCATGATCATCTGCAACGCCTTCGTGTCGCAGCTGCTCTGGTTCCGGAAGATCCGCACCAACCTGACGGCGCTGTTCGTCATCTCGATCTTCATCAACATCGGGATGTGGTTCGAGCGCTACGTGATCATCGTCTCGTCGCTCAGCAACGACTACGACCCGTGGGCCTGGGGCCAGATGAACCCGACCTGGGCGGACTGGGGCATCCTGGCCGGCTCGTTCGGCTGGTTCGGGATGTACTTCCTGCTCTTCGCCCGGACGTTCCCGATCATCGCGATCCAGGAAATCAAGGAAACGATCCCGTTCCCCCGGAAGCGGGGAGGCCACTGATGGCCGCCATGACCCCGGGCGTCCTCGCCAGCTTCGTGCACGTCGACGCCGCGACCGACGCCATCCGCGCGCTCAAGGCCCTGGGGCACACCGACCTCACGGTGTACACGCCGGCGCCCAATCACGAGATCGAGGAAGTGCTCGATCACCCGGTGAGCCCGGTCCGTGTCTTCACCCTGGTGGGCGGCCTGACGGGCTGCGCCGCCGGCTTCGCCATGACGTTCTGGATGTCGAACAACTGGCCGCTGCTGGTCGGCGGCAAGCCGATCGCCACCGTGCCGCCGTACGTGGTGCTCGGATTCGAGTTGATGATCCTGCTCGGCGCCCTCAGCACCGTGGCCGGCGTGATCATCATGTCGGTGGTCAACGCCCGGAAGCGGGTTCCCTACAACGCGAAGTTCTCCGATGACCAGATCGGCGTGTTCGTCCCCTGCCGCGCCGAACAGGCCGCCGCCGTCGAGACCCTGCTCAAGCGCGCCGGCTCGGTGGAGGTGACGCATGCGGCGTAGCCCGCGGCCCGCCCTCACCCTCGTGCTGCTGCTCGCGGCCACCTCGGGGTGCAACACCTGGTACAACGACGTGCCCTCGCCGGACACCCTCCTGGCGCAGGTGCCGTGGTTCGATCACATGATCGCGTCCCGGGCCGTCTGGCCCTACTCGCGGCTCGGCATCCCGCGCAACACGCCGCCGGGCACCGTGCCCGTCACCGGCGGCGAGGTGGACTGGTCCGCCGAATGGGCCGTGGCCAACACCGCCACCGCGGACAAGCTCGTCAACCCGACGAACGGCGTGGCGAGCGCGCGCGGCGACTCGCTCTATCACACCTTCTGCGCCGTGTGCCATGGCGTGGCGGGGGCCGGAGACGGGCCGGTCGGACCCAAGCTGGCCGCGCGCTCGCTGCTCACGCCGCTCGCGCGCGGCTACACCGACGGGTACCTGTACAGCATCCTGCGCTACGGCCGGGGCATCATGGGCAAGTACGGCGACAAGATTACCGAGCAGGACGACCGCTGGCAGGTCGTCAACTACGTGCGGCAGCTGCAGGCGGCCGCTCCCCCTCCGCCGACGGGAGGCCCGTGATGAGCGACGCCACGCTGCGGGGCCGCCTCGTCGGGGAATCCACTCGGCGGCCGGTTCCCGCTCTTCGTACTCGGCGGCGGTCTCCTCGCACTCGCCGGCGCCGCGCTCTTTCTCCTGTCGCTCTCGGGCCCCGACGCCGACCGCGCCTGGCAGCTGTTCCACGTCAACTGGCTCTACTTCACCGGGCTGGCCGGCGGGTCGGTCGCCATCGCGGCGGTGCACAAGATCGTCAAGGCGAAATGGTCGGGCCTGGTGTTGCGCTTCGCCGAGGCGGCGGTCGCCTTCTTCCCGGTGTCGCTCCTCGGGCTGATCCTGATCTTCACCCTGGGCTACGATCACATCTACGGTCCCATGCAGGAGCAGCTGCACGCGCTGGCCCACGGGAAGGCGCTCTGGCTCTCGAAGCCGTGGATGTTCGGCCGGTTGCTGGTGGGGTTGAGCGCGCTGTACTACCTCGGCTGGCAACTGATCCGGGCCGACCTCCTGCCGGACCTGGCGGACACCCGGGACCAGGCCGACGGCGCGCGCCGCGCGCGCTACGACCGGATGCTGACGGGCTTCGACAACAGCGCGGCCGGGCGCCTCGCCCACGAGGCCCGCATCGCCCGCCTGGCCCCGATGTACGCCGCCACCTACGCGATGGTGTTCACGCTGGTCGCGTTCGACGGCATCATGGCGCTGCAGCCGCACTGGTTCTCGAACCTGCTCGGCGGCTTCTACTTCATGGGGTCGTTCCTCGGCGCCCACATGCTGCTGGCGATCATGGTGATGTATGCCGGACCCCAGACTGGCGTCTGGAACCTGATTTCGCCCAAGCAGCGCCACGACCTCGGCAAGCTCTGTTTCGGCTTCACCGTGTTCTGGGCCTACCTCATGTTCGCCCAGTTCCTCGTCATCTGGTACGGCAACCTCCCCGAAGAGACCGGCTTCGTCTTCGCGCGGCTCTGGGGCACCTGGCTGCCGATCGGGCGGGCGGTGTTCCTCGGGATGTTCCTGATCCCGTTCATCGGCCTGCTCGGCGTCGGGCCGAAGAAGTTCCCGGGCACCATGGCGCTCTTCGCCACCGTATCGCTGGTGGCCCTCTGGCTCGAGCGGTACCTGCTGGTCATGCCGTCAGTCACCACACTCGCCGGCCCGGTGTTCGGGCTTCCCGAACTCGGCCCGACACTCCTGATGGCCGGCCTCTTCTTCCTGGCCTACGGGCTGTTTGCGCGGAGCTTCCCGATGGTCTCGCCCCGGCTGGCCGAAATCACGGTCTCGGCCGAGCGGCACCATGCGGTCGAGGATCACTTCGATCACGATGAGAAGCGCGAAGGACTTCCTCTCCGAGGAAGTCTAGGCAGGGCAGTGGAGCGGGGCAGCGGGGCAGCGGGGCAGGTTGGCAGGGAGGCAGTATGTTCGACGGGGGCGACGCCAGTGGCGCCGCCCCCGTTTGCTTTTCCGGCCCCGCTGCCCCGCTGCCCCGCCTACTTCACCCTCAGCATAAACGCCTTCAGCGAATCCGACGGCGCGCTGCCGAAGATGGCGAGCGTACGCGGTGCGCTGCCGGGGCCAGTCTGGCGGGTGCCTGCGGCGGCCTCCGGTGGGGACGCGAGCCCCATGTCCTGCAGCTCCGCGCTGGCGCTCTGGCCGGCCTGCTGCGACAGGAGCGCGGCCACTTCCGTGGCGGGGCCTTCGACGGTGCTGATCATCTCGCCGTTGGCGAGGAGCTGGGTCACCAGGGTGATCGGCCGGCCGCCCTGGGGTCCCTGGCGCTGCTTGACCTGGACCACCGGCACCCCATCGACCCGCGGCACCCACTCCTCCCGCTCGGCCTGTGGATTGGTCCAGGCGACGGTGCGCCAGACGCCGGTCAGCACCGGCTCGCTCGCCGCCGAGGTGCTGCCGATCGACGCAAGCGCGGAGGTGCTCGGCCGCGGAGTCTGCGGAGCATCCCCGGAGCGATCGTCGGGCGAGGCCTGGTTGGACTGGGAAGGTGCCACCGGAGGATTGGATCGAGCGCGGGACGGGGCGAGTCGGGTTGGGGTGCTGCCGCGAGTCAGAGCCTGCTCCGGGGTGCGATTCCCGGCCGGCAGCGCGGCACCGATCCGTGGATTCTGGGTCGGGGCCACCGCCAGGGCGGTTGGATTGTCTGCTGGGCCAGCCGGAGAAGACCATTGACTCAGGCCCCAGCCGAGACCGATGGCGGCGACGACGCTGGCTGCCCAGGCCGCGGTGCGCACCAGCCGGGCGCGGCGGGCGGCACGCTCGACATGCTTGGCGGAGAGCTGGGTGAAGGGCCGCGGGCGCATCCGCCGGGGCGCGGCGGCCACGAGGAGTGCCGTGGTCCGGTCCCGCAGCGCGGCGATGCTGTCGCGTTCGGCCCGGCAGGCGTGGCACCCCGCGATGTGGTGCTCGATCTCCACGCACTGCGACCGGCTCAGGGCCTGGTCGAGATAGGCGTGGAGTTCCTCCTCGGGAACGTGGCGCATGGGGTTAAGCGCGTGCGGCATGGGTCCGTTTCCGTTCGACTTCCATGCGGTCGTGGGCCTCGATGAGGCGCTTGCGCGCCCGGGCGAGGGTCGTGCCCACGGCGCCGACGGCCAGTCCCGATTGCTCGGCGATTTCAGGGTAGCTCAGTCCGGCATCCCAGAGCAGGAGCACGTCCCGGTCCCGCGGAGAGAGTTCCGCCAGCGCCTCGCGCACCTTCTCCATCTTTTCATCGTGCTCCACGTTCTCGTCGCCGTCCGGCTCGACCTGGTGCCGCTGCGTGGGCTCGTTGGTCAGCAGGGCCAGGTGCTTTCGGCGCCGGATGGCCGAGCGGGCCTCGTCGCGGGCCAGGTTGGCCGCCACGGCAAAGACCCAGGCGCGCGGCTTTTCGGGCCGATGCCGCATGGCCCGGACGAACACCTCCTGCGCCAGGTCCTCCGCCCGGTCGGCGTCCCATACCTTGCGGTACAGGAACCGCACCACGGCGGCGTAGGTCGTCAGGTAGAGGGTTTCGAGCTCGTCGCGCACGGGAGCCTTTGGGATCGGGAATCGACCTGAAAGGTAACAGAGCTGGAGACGATGGGGCGGGGGGAGGGTGCACATGCTCCGGCCGTCATCCCGGCGGGCCGTCATCCCGGCGAAAGCCGGGATCCATTGTCCTTAAGGAAAAATGGACCCCGGCTTGCGCCGGGGTGACGGCCGGCTGACATTCTGCCCCGCTGCCCCGCTGCCCCGCTGCCCCGCTGCCCCGCTGCCCCGCTGCCCCGCTGCCCCGCTGCCCCGCTGCCCCGCTGCCCCGCTGCCCCGCTGCCCCGCTGCCCCGCCTACTTCCTGAACACGCATCCCGGGTGCATCAGGTCTCCGCTCTCGGGCCAGGTGCTGCAGAGGTCGGGCTTGGCCGGGCGGCCGTCTTCGCGGACGCGGCCGTGGAGGCTGCACGCCACCCCGTCCGCACCGAGGTACCCGCAGGCGGAGATCATCTCGGACTCGATGGAATCCTCTTCGTCCCGCTCCGTCTTGCAGAGGTAGGGCGACTGCCGGGCCCGGACCAGCGCCTCGAGCCGGGTCTCCTGGCGGGTGCACATGATCTCGACCTGCAGGTCCCTGCAGCAGGCGGCGGCCCGGGTGTGGTCGGCGGTCCGGCAGGGGGCCCCCAGGCAGGGGTTCGTGCCCAGGACCGGGAGGCCCGCCTTCACGTCGACCGCCGGCCGGTCGGCGAGTTTGCGCTGATCCACCAGGCGAAACCGGCTGCCGCCGAGCTGGCGGGGTTGGTCGGGGCGGCGGGGCCGGGCAGGGGAGGGGCCGCGGAATCCATGGGCCTGGCAGTGAGCCTTGTTCCCTTCCTCCCTCAGGTGCTTGCAGGGGACGTGAAGCCTGGCGTCCACCAGCAGGTCTCCCCGGGCGACGTGCAGCTTGCCGAAGTCGATTTGGGCGGTGTGGCCCAGGAGCCAGGTCGCCTCGTGGTCGAGGGACTCCGGTCCCTCCTCGACCCGGCCGATCCGGAGGGTGACGTCGAGGGACCGGCACTGTCGGCCGAGGGACTTGCAGGGCGGCAGCGTGGGCATGGGGGTCCGGATTGAGGGGTGGTCGACCGTGCGGCGCGAATGATAGCCGCGGATGGGGCGACTCGCACGGTCTGGCGTCCCCGGTTATCTTTGCGCCCGCGTTCACAAGGTGATCCGCACCTGTGGACCTCGGCGGCGCGGGCTCGGGCGGGCGGGAACACTCATCAGTTTTCGGAGGTTTGGCAGCGATGAAGAAGATCAGCTTGGTAGCGGGCCTGGCATTCCTGGCGGCGGCGTGTGGCGGCGACAAGGCTCCGGATCAGACTCCGGCGGCGACCCCGGCGGCCGAGACGGCTCCCGCGGCGGCGACCACGACCGGCGCCACGCACGACGTCAACATGGAATTTGACGGCAAGACCTACCATTTCATTCCCGCGACCCTGACCATCAAGTCCGGCGATGTCGTGAATTTCCACAACGTCAGCGGCGGCCCGCACAACGTCTCCTTCTGGGCCGACAGCATCCCGACGGGTGCCGCAGCGGTGCTCGGCGCCAACATGCCGAACCAGATGCAGCCCCTCTCCGGCAGCATGCTGGTCGAGCAGGACGCGGTGTACAGCATCTCGTTCGCCGGCGCCCCCGAGGGCGAGTACAAGTACTACTGCCTGCCGCACCTCGCGATGGGCATGCGCGCCATCATCACGATCGACGACTGACCGCTACGCCGTAGCGGGGCGGGGCAGCGGAGACGGCCGACCGCTGGAAACGCGATGGGGACGGTGCCTGGCGGCATCGTCCCCATTTTCATTCCGTCACCCCCGCGAACGCGGGGGTCCATTGTCCTTAAGGAAAAATGGACCCCGGCTTTCGCCGGGGTGACGGCTGTTACCTTCTGCCCCGCTGCCCCGCTGCCCCGCTGCCCCGCTGCCCTGCCCCGCTGCCCCGCTGCCCCGCCTACTCCTTGTACTTCCCTCCCGCCCACCACGCCACCGCTCCCACCCCGATTCCGGTCAGCGCGTCGATGCCGTAGTGCATCTGGCAATACACCACCGCAATGATCAGCAGCACCATCGGGCCCAGCATGAACAGCCCGAGCCGCCGGTCGCCGCGCCAGGCACCTGAGGTGGCCGCGATCGTGGCCGCCACATGGGACGACGGAAAAGCCGCGCCATAGGAGCTGCCGGACGCCAGCATGGCGTACACCAGCCGGGCCGGTCCGTTGTCCAGGAACCAGGCGTCGGGCCGCGCGAACTCGTAGTACGGCCCCACCACCGGCCACGTAAGAAAGACCAGGTAGCAGGCCAGCAGGGTGAGGATGACCACGTACATCGTCCGGCGGAGCGCAAACCAGTTGCGGGTGAGGCTGAAGTAGCCGATCGGCAGGAGCAGCAGCGGGTAGTAACTCCAGTACGACGCATGAAACAGCGCCGACAGGATCCGGCTCGGGAAGTGGTCCCGCCACAGCGTCTGGCTCACTTGTTCCCCGAAGACGGCCAGCTCCCAGCTCTGAATCGTGGCGTCGTGAATGACGATGCCGCCGGCGTTCAGGATGTCGATTTCACTGTAGAACAGGATCAGCAGGACGACGGGGTAGATCTCCCGGATGACCCGCCCCACCGGCCCCAGTCCCGGGCGCTGCAGCAGCAGGATCAACAGCACCACGAGCGCGTGCGCGGCCAGCAGCCACCAGCATCCCGGGTTGCCCGGCGCTCGCCAGAGGGCGAGCGCGGACACGACGGCCACGTAGCCCAGGATGACCTTGTCCAGCGTTCGCATCAGAGCCACCGCTCCGCGCGGTACCACGCCATCGTCTCGGCCAGCCCCTGCGACAAGCCGGTGTCCGCCCGCCAGCCGGTGTCGGCCATGAGCGCGGCCGGATTGCCGGTCCACGCGGCCTCGAAGAACTCGTCGGCCTTTTCGGACGACAGGACGCTGGCGGTGCCGGTCAGCTTGGCCGCCCCGCCGATGGCGGCCAGCAACCCGCGGCCGATCACCTCGGGCACCGAGAGCACCAGCACATCGCGGCCCACGGCGGTGCCGATCTGCCGGGCAAGGGCGCCGGAGGTGAACACGTCGGGATGGCAGGGGAGATAGGTCTTGCCGACCGCGTTCGGACTGGTGCCGGCGGCGATGAGCGCCGCGGCGAGGTCGGGGCCGAAGATGGCGGAGAGTTCCTGGTCGCCCTTGCCGAAGACCGGCGCCACGCCCCAGCGCGCCATCTTGAAGAGCTTGAGGACCTCGGTATCCCGGGGCCCATACACCATCGGCGGGCGAAGAATGGTCCAGGGCAATGATCCGGCCCGGACCACCGCTTCGCCGGCCAGCTTGCTCCGGCCGTAGGCCGTGACGGGACGGGGCGGCTCGCCGCCGGAGAGCGGCGCCCCGCGGGCCGCCGGCCCGGCGGCCGCGAGGCTCGACACCAGCACGAATCGCGGTGCGCCGGTGGCGGCCGCCGCGGCCAGGAGGTTGGCGGTTCCCTCGCGGTTGGCCCGGAGAAATTCGGCGTCGTCCCGCGCGGCGACCCGGCCGGCCACGTGGTAGACGACGTCCGCGCCCTCGGCGGCCTCACGGAGGGCGGGCAGCGCGTCGAGGTCACCCTCGACCAGGCGCACGCCGCGCGCGGCGAGCCCTGCCGCCTTGGCCGGGGTGCGGACGAGGGCAGTGACGGTGTCGCCGCGTTGCAGGAGGGAGTCGATGAGGTGGCTGCCGACGAATCCGGTGCCACCGGTGACGAGCGCCTTCACAGCGGTCGGTCGTACATCCGGAGTGTCTGGTACACGACGAAGCCCATCTTGGAGAGGCCGAGGTTCATGGCGGGATTGTCCTCCAGGATCCATCCGCCCTCGCCCCAGTAGATGCCGTGCTCGGCGGCCTTGGTCCAGACGGCGTGGTAGAGCACCGAATCGAGCCCGCGGCCGCGGAATTCCGGCACCACGCCCAGGAGCGGGATCCGGCAACGCCGGAGCTTCTCCCGCTTGAGCGCCCACAGCAGCCGGACGATGACCAGCGGCGTGAGGCGGCCCTGCCGATTGCTGCGGAAGATGACGTTGAAGTCGGGGATGGCCAGCGAAAACCCGACCGGCACTCCGTCTTTTTCCGCGAATGTGATGAGATCGGGCACGATGACCGGCTTGAATTGCTTGGCGAGGTGGTCGATCTCGTGATCGGTCATCGGCACGAAGCCCCAGTTTTTTTCCCAGGACCGGTTGTACAGCGACTTGACCAGCTCGATCTCCTCGTGGAAGCGCTTCATGTTCATCGGCCGGAGGGTGACACCCATCCGGCTCTGCATGATGCTGACGGCCCGGGTCAGTCGCTCGTGCACCGGCTTGTAGGCCCGAAATGTCAGGTCGCCACCCTGGTAGATGAGCAGATCCTTCGCCTTCACGAACCCGGCGTGGTCCACCAGCGTGGCGTAGTAGGGCGGGTTGTGCGGCATCATGATGGTGGGCGGCGTGTCGAAGCCGTCCACCTTGAGGCCGCACTCGTCGTTGACCGAGAAGGAGGCGGGGCCGCGCATGGTGTCGAAGCCGCGGGCGCGAAGCCACGCGCCGGCGGCATCGAAGAGCGCGTCGGCGACGGCCTGGTCGTTTTCACACTCGAAAAAGCCGAAGAAGCCGACCTTGTCGTCGTGAATCTGGTTGTGGAGCGTATTGCTTTGGGCGGTGATGCGCCCGACGACGGCGCCGGCGCGGGTGGCGAGGAAGTACTCGGCCTCGCCGTGCTCGAAGAAGGGGTTCTTGGTCCGGTCGAGCAGCGTCCGGACGTCCATTCGGAGCGGCGGCACCCAGTTCGGGTCCGCCGCGTGCAGTCGATAGGGGAGGGCGACGAATGCTTCGAGGTCGGCCTTGCCGCCGACCGGCCGGACCAGCAGGGATCCGTTCAGATGACGCCGAGCTCGCGACCGATCTTCGCGAACGCCTCGAGCGAAAAGTCGATCTGGTCGAAGGTGTGGGTGGCCATCACGCTGGTCCGCAGCCGGCACTGCGCGGGCGGCACGGCCGGCGGAGCCACCGGATTGGTGAAGACGCCGGCGTCGAACAGCTTGCGCCAGAAGAGGAAGGTGGTATCCATCGGGCCGATGAGCACCGGGATGATCGGGGTCTCGGTCGGTCCGATGTCGAACCCGAGCTGGCGGAAGCCGGCCTGCAGGCGGTGGGTGTTGGCCCACAGCGTTTCGCGGCGCTCCGGCTCCTGCTGCATGACCTCGAGGGCCGCGAGCACGCCGGCGGTGTTGGCCGGGGGGAGCGACGCGGTGAAGATGAGCGGCCGGCAGTGGTGGCGCAGGTAGTCGATGACGTTGCTCCGCGCGGCCACGAACCCGCCGATGGACGCGAGCGACTTCGAGAAGGTGCCGGCGATGATGTCCACCTCGTCGGTCATGCCGAAGTGGGCGGCGGTGCCGTCGCCGTTGGGGCCGAGGACGCCGAGGGAGTGCGCGTCGTCGATGGCCAGGGCGGCGCCGTGCTTGCGGGCCAGCTGGGAGAGGCCGGGCACGTCGGCGATGTCGCCTTCCATCGA
The DNA here is from genome assembly GCA_963810185.1 of uncultured Gemmatimonadales bacterium. GTDB lineage: Bacteria > Gemmatimonadota > Gemmatimonadetes > Gemmatimonadales > GWC2-71-9 > SPDF01. The sequence continues at coordinate 919,100 of CAWEMJ010000008.1, read as the reverse complement.
GTACACGCCGTCCACGATGATCATCATCCCGCGGCCGGCGGCGGCGTCGGGCGCCATCTTCCGGTCGAGCTGCGCCAGGTTGCCGTGGTTGAAGCGCGAGGTGGTGCCGTAGGACATCTTGGCGCCGTCCACGATGGAGGCGTGGTCGAGCTTGTCGAGATAGACGACGTCATCCTTGCCGACGAGGGCGGAGATGAGGCCGAGGTTGGCGTTGTACCCGGTGGAGAAGACGAGGCAGTCTTCCTTGCCGACAAACGCGGCGAGGGCGGCTTCGAGCTGCTGGTGCAGGTCCAGCGTGCCGTTCAGGAAGCGGCTGCCGGTGCAGCCGGAGCCGTAGCGGTGCAGGGCGGCGGAGGCGGCCTCGAGCACCTTGGGGTGGTGGGTCAGCCCGAGGTAGTTGTTCGACCCGAGCATGATCCGCTTCTGGCCTTCAATGACCACCACGGTGTCTTCCGACTCCGAGATGGGCTTGAAGTACGGATAGAGCCCGGCGGCCCTGATTTCGTTGACCTTGGTGTAGTCACGGCACTTGTCGAACAGTGCCACGTGCGGAGTGGTCTGTGTGGCCACGATGCCTCGGGCAGGCTGAATGGTCCGGAGGGTCCCCCTCCATCACTATGTAACAGAACGATTTAAACTACAAAATCGGGGGCCGGGGCACAAGCGCGCTGGTCCAGACGCCGTCACCCCGGCCCCCGGCTTTCGCCGGGATGACCAACGCCCGGACGGAACGCTGCACTCGGCCTCGCCTCCTGTGCAGGAGCGCTCGACTCCCTCGTCCCCAACGCAGCTGAATGGCAGGGAAGGCCCGAATTGTTTCTGGGCTCCCTCGCGGCTATTTTGTGCCACCCCTACACGTCTTCTGCTGGGAGCATGTCCATTGAGGTTGAACACGGTATTCCCGTCCCTGATCGGGGCGGCGGTCCTTTGCTTGGCTGTTGGCCAGCCAGTCGAGGCGCAGGTGGCCCGGCCCCGGGTCGGGCAGTTCGAAGTCCATGGCCTCGATTTCCGTCCCAACGGCGCCTGGCGCAAGCAGACCTCCAACATCCGGGCCCAGCGGCAGGCCATGCTCGCCTCCGGCGACATCAAGTCACTCAACGCCCGGATGCCGGGCATGTCGGCCACCGTGGTCACCGGCAGCTTCAAGCTCCCGGTCATCCCGATCTACTTCACCGACGCCCCCACCACGCCGCTCTTTCCCATTTCTGACTATCAGGACCTGTTGTTCTCGCCGGCGCCGGCCACCCGGCCCTACAGCCTCAAGACGTTCTATGAGCAGCTGTCCAACGGGAACATCACCATGGGTGGCACCGTCTTCCCGTGGGTGCAGGCGCCCAATACGTCCGCCTACTACGAGAACGGGTGCAACGGGGTCTTCTGCTCTGATCTCAGCCGGTTCGGCGCGCTGCTCGTCGGGACGCTGACCGCGGTGTCCAACGGCAGCGACTCGGCCACCGTCTGGGCCCAGTACGACAACGACGGGCCCGACGGCGTCCCCAATTCGGGCGACGACGACGGCGTGGTGGACTTCGTGACCTTCCTGCAGCCCGAAATCGACGGCGCCTGCGGGACGGTGCACATCTGGGCCCACCGCTACGTCATTCAGGGCGTCAACAACGGCTCGGTCTTCGTGACCAAGACCAACCGCGCCGGCGGCGGCAAGATCGTGGTCAACGACTACATCATGCAGAGCGGCTTGGGCGGCAACGGCGCCTGCACCCCCGGCGAGATCATGCCGATCGGCACCGTGGCGCACGAGACCGGTCACGCCTTCGGCCTCCCCGACCTCTACGACACCCAGGGCAGCTCGCAGGGCATCGGCGAGTTCGGCCTGATGGGATCGGGCAACTACGCCCGGCCCTACAGCCCCTCCCGCATGGAGGGGTGGTCGATGCTGGAACTCGGCTGGGTCAAGGCCGACACCATGAAGACCACCGGGACCATCACGATGAACCCGGTGGCCACCGCGGACACGGTGAAGCTCCTCAAGACGCAGGTCCCCGGGGAGTATTTCATCCTCGAAAACCGGGCCGCGGTCGAGAGCGACACCGCGCAGATGAACCCGGCCTACTCGCGGGCCAAGTCGCCCGGGTTGTATGTGTGGCACATCGATCAGGCCCGGATCAACCAGGGCTCATTCAACAACTCCGTCAACACCGGCGCTATCCAGGGTGTCGCCCTGGTCCAGGCCGACGGGTTGAACGAACTGCTGGCGGGGAGCAACCGCGGCAACGTCGGCGACGCGTACCCGGGCTCCACCAACAACACCGCCCTCGACGGCATGACCGCGCCTGGCCTCCGCACCAACACCGGCCTGGTCGTCCCCGGCCGGATCGACTCGATCCGCATCGTCGGCAACGCGGTACTCCTCCGCTACCGGGTGGAAAACCTCTTGCAGGTCACCAAATTCGGCACCGGCACCGGCACCATTCAGTCGTCGGTGCCCGGCAACACCCAGGACGGGCTCAGCATCACGCCCGGCACGGTCGTCAGCCTGACGGCGGTTCCCACGCCGGGCCACCTCTTTGTCGGCTGGACCGGCGATACCGTGACGACCAACCCCGCGCTGTCGCTCACCATGGACCGCAACTGGTCGCTGACCGCGCAGTTCTCCTTCGTTGCGGTGTTCAGCACCACCGCGGCCGCCAACGACCTGCTCGGCGTCCCGACGCTGTCGGTGGCGCAGAAGGCGCTGCTCGACGACGGCGGCAACAAAAATGGTACCTACGACCTCGGCGACTTCCTCGCCTGGGTCACCCTGTCGGGCCAGGGCGTTCCGCCCGAAGTGATGGCCCGCCTGCTGGCTGCGGCAGGCCCTACTAACGCGACTGCGCCGAAGGGAGTGGCCCCATGAACTCGATCCTGACCCGGGGCACCGCCCTCGTGGCCGCCCTGCTCGTGGCCGCCGGATGCGGCGGCAGTGATGGTGGTGGCGGCCCGACCGGCCCGGTGGCCGGCCCCCTGCGGGTGGTCGTCACCAGCCCCAACACCGACGACGGCGCCGTGATGTTCCAGGTGACCGGCGTCGTGGATTCCGTCGTCGCGCCGGCCGGCCTCACGCTCTACCAGAGCGTGCCCGGCCCGAACGTCATCCGCGCCATCGTGACCGGCAACATCACCACGGGCAGCAACCTGCTCACCCTGTACGTGGCGGACGTCAGCAAGGCGTCGTCCATCACGACCCAGGTGATGCAGGTGGCGGCGCGCGCCACGTACGCGCAGCGTCCCGCCGGCGGTTACAGCCTGACGGTGCAGAAGTAGGGACGCACAGCCGTGCGTCCCTACTTGGCTTGACGCCGCCCGGGGGAGTGCCGTTAGTTCAGGCACTCCTCACCGGGTCGGCCAGATGCAGTACTCCCTCCTGATCCCCCAGCCATGACGCTGTCGCGCCGTGACTTCGTGAAGGCCGCCGCCGCCACCGGCGCCGGGCTCACGCTCGCCGTGTACTTCCAGGGGTGCGCCGACGGCGCGCCGCCCGCCCGCGAGGGCGACCTCGCCCCCAACGCCTTCCTTCGGCTCTCCCCGGACGGCAGCGTCACCGTGATCGTCGGCCGCTCCGAAATGGGGCAGGGCGCGGCCACCGGGCTGGCGATGATCCTCGCCGAAGAGCTCGACTGCGACTGGTCCCGCGTGACGTTCGAGCAGGCCCCGGTGGGGAGGGCGTACGAGAATTCCCTGTTCAGGAATTTCCAGGTGACCGGCATCAGCACGAGCATCCGCGACGGCTGGGGCCCGATGCGCGAGGCGGGCGCTGCCGCGCGGGCCATGCTGGTGGACGCCGCCGCCAGCCGGTGGGGCGTCGCGACCGCCGCCTGCAGCACCGCTTCCGGCGTCGTGCGCCACGAGGCGAGCGGGGCCTCGTTGGAGTACGGCGCGCTGGCCCAGGAGGCGGCCGCGCTGCCGGTGCCGAGGAAGGTGCATCTCAAGGACCCGAAGGACTTCCGCATCATTGGCCGGACGCTGGATCGGCTCGAAGGCCAGGCCAAGGTTCGGGGGAGCGCCGTCTTCGGGATCGACGTCCGTGTGCCGAACCAGGTCTACGCCAGCGTGGAGCGCTGCCCGGTGGTGGGGGGGCGGGTAGGCAGGGTGGCAGGGGAGGCAGTGGTGGCGGGCATGCCAGGGATCGTCAAGGTGGTGCGGCTCGAGGACCGGGTGGCGGTCGTCGCCGAACACTACTGGCAGGCGGTCAAGGCTCGTCGGAAGCTCGAGGTCACGTGGGAGGAAGGACCGGCGGCCACGCTCGACACCGCCGGCATCAATGCGATGCTCGATACGCTGCTCGATGGCGCCGAGCGCCGGGTGGCCCGGAAGGCGGGAGACGCCGAGTCGGCGCTGGCCTCGGCCGTCACGACGGTCACCGCGCGCTACGACCTGCCGTACCTCGCGCACGCCACCATGGAGCCGCAGAACTGTACCGCGTGGGTGCACGATGGCCGCGTGGAGGTATGGGCACCCACCCAGTTCCAGTCGGCGCCCTGGTTCGGCGGGGAAGGGGGCGCCCGCGGCGTTGCCGCGTCCGGGGCGGGGGTGTCTACCGGAGACGTGACGCTCCATACCACGCTCCTCGGCGGGGGGTTCGGCCGACGGCTCGAGGTGGACTACGTGGCGGAGGCGGCACGCATTGCCCGTGAGCTGGACCGGCCGGTGCAGGTCATCTGGTCCCGGGAAGACGACATGCAGCACGATTTCTACCGGCCGGCGGCGGCGCACGCGTTGACGGCGGCGCTCGGCGGGGACGGGGCGCCGGTCGCGTGGTGGCACCGGATTGCCGCGCCCTCCGTGGCGCGGCACTGGGCGCCGCCCTGGGTCCCCGACTGGGCGCTGAACATCGGCGGGGGGCTGGAGCACGGGGTGGATACCTACGCCGTCGAAGGGGGCGCCGACATGCCGTATGCGGTGCCGAACATTCTCGTCGACTGGCGTGAGCTGACGGTGCCGGTCCGCGCCGGCTACTGGCGGTCGGTAGGGCATTCGCACACCGTGTTTGCGGTGGAGAGTTTCATGGACGAGCTGGCGGTGGCCGCTGGGAAGGATCCGGTGGAGTACCGGCGCGCCCTCCTCGGCGACGATGCGCGGAGCCTCGCGGTGCTCGAGCTGGCGGCTGAGCGGTCGGGCTGGGGCACGCCGCCGGCGCCGGGACGCGGTCGAGGGGTCGCCATGTTCCGGGCGTACGACAGCTACATCGCCCAGGTGGCCGAGGTGTCGGTTACGGAGGGGCAGGTCCGGGTGCACCGGGTGACGTGCGCGGTCGATTGCGGCACGGCCATCAACCCGGGGCTCGTCGTGGCGCAGATGGAGGGTGGCATCGTCTTCGGCCTGTCGGCGGCCCTGCATGGCGAGATCACCATTGCCCGGGGGCGGGTGGTGCAGAGCAACTTCTTCGATTATCCGGTGCTTCGGATGCCGGAGGCGCCGGTGGTGGAGGTGCACCTCGTGCCGAGCGCCGAACCACCGGGTGGGGTGGGGGAGGTCGCCGTCCCGCCGATCGCGCCGGCGGTGGCGAATGCGGTGTTTGCGCTGACGGGGCAAAGGCTGCGGCGGCTTCCGCTGCGCGTACGAGCTCGCGGCTGAAGCCGCGGCTCGGCTGATGTCGCTAAAGCGACGTCCCCGCCCGTCACCCCCGCCCCGGCTTTCGCCGGGGTGACGAACTACCGTCCGGCCCCGCTGCCCCGCTGCCCCGCTGCCCCGCTGCCCCGCCTACGCGGCGACCAATCCCAATCCCATCGCCGTGGCCGCGCGGGTGGCGTCCGCCAGCCGCTCTGGCGCGCCCGGCAGCATCATCCCTTCCGCGGCCACGACCGACAGATCCGTGACTCCCATGAAGCCCAGCAGGGTGCGCAGGTGCGGCTCGAGGTGGTTGTACTCCGGGTGCGGCGAGTTCGGCCCGTAGTCGAACCCCCGCGTGATGACGGCGTAGGCGTTGCGCCCCTCGAGCAACCCGACCGGGCCCTGGGCGCCGATGGAGAAGGTCCAGCCCGGCCGGATGACCAGATCGAAGTAGTGCTTGAGGGCGTACGGCAGGCCGAAGTTCCACATCGGCGTGACGAACAGGTAGGTGTCCGCCGAAATGAACTGGGTCACCAGGCGGTCGAGGGCGCGGCGGCGGCGCGCCAGCATGTCGGCGCGCAATTCGGACGGCTGGTCGAACAGGACGGCGACCATCGCCTCGTCCAAGGGGGGCAATTCGACTTGTGACAGGTCCAGCGTCTCGATGACGCCGGTCGGATGCACCGTCTGCCAGGCCTCGAGGAACGAGTCCGCCAGGCGCCGGGTCTGCGAGTTCCCGTTCTGGTGCGGAGTGGCGATAATCTGGAGCAAAGTGGTCACGCGGTCCTCCAGGAATGGTCACGTGGACTGGTTTGTCAGCCTGTCATGCTCCTCTCACGCTAACGATTGCGGTTGAACCGGGTGTGACGGGAGCGTGAAGGGTGGTTCACATCGGTTGATTCAGGCCCGCCTCACAGGCGCCTCACGGTCGCTTCATCGGGAGCGGGGTGAATTACAGTCATGAACGCCGCATCGCCAGAGGGAGTACGGATGCCCGTGCACGAGTCGACCGCCATCGAGCGACACCGCCGCCTGATGATTCTCCTGGCGGCGGTGGTCGTGGCCGCGCTGCTGGCGTCGTCGGTCGGGATCCACCAGCAGATCGTCGCCTTGCTGGCGCTCGCCGAGCCGGTCATCGCGGCGCACCCGGTGTGGGGCGCCGTCATCTTCACCGGACTCTCCGCCCTCGGCGCCATCCTGGTGTTCGTCTCGAGCTGGGTGCTGGTCCCCCTGGGCGTGGCGGCGTGGGGACCGGTCTGGTGTTTCGTCCTGCTCTGGACCGGGTGGTTCCTGGGCGGGGTCGTCACGTACTCCGTAGGGCGCTATCTCGGGCGGCCCATGGTCCGGCGGCTGCTGCCCGAACCGATCATCGCCCGCTACGAGGGGCGCATCCCGGTGGGCGGGCGGTTCCTGCCCGCACTCCTCGTGACGGTGTCGGTGCCGTCGGATATCGCGGGGTACTTCTTCGGGCTGGTCCGGTATCCGGCCGGTGTCTACCTGACCGCGCTGGGCATCGGCGAGATTCCCTACGGCCTCGGTACGGTGCTCCTCACCGACGCCTTCCTGCAGCGGAGGCTGTCACTGCTGCTGGGGCTTGCGGGGGTGATGGGCCTGGTGACGCTGCTGCTGTGGCGGCGGCACGCGCGTCGCGCGCAGCAGGTGCCGCCGTCGTTCAGCGAGGACCGGAGCGGGGTGTAGCTACGCCGTCGTTGCCCGCCAGCGGTTGAGCAGGACGAACCCGCCCACGAGGAGCAGGGCAGCCACGAGCAGTGCCGCCGCGGTGATCTGGAAGACGATCCGGCGGAGCATGGCGCCCGAGTGGTCGATGGTGCGCACGGTCACGCTGTCGATGGAGAGGAATGCGGCAATCCGTTCCTCGCGCACTTCGCTCATCAGGAGTGCCCGCTCCCGGTTCAGGGCGTCCTCGAGCGCCACCCGCTGGGCGGCGATGTCCTGGAAGGCCAGGATCCGCTCCTGGTCGACGTCGCGCATCAGCGCTTCGCGCCACGCGTCGAGAAACGGCTGGAAATCGTCGGCGAAGAGGCCCACCGAGCCGAGGGACGTGCCGACGGTGCCGAGGAGCGAGTCGACGCGTGGAACGCGCAGGGCGTCTCCCCCCGCGAGCTCGGCGTTCCAGCGGGCTTGCTCCGCCAGCGACTCGTTCAGGTAGCTCAGCCGGTAGGTGATGTTGGTCAGCGTCCGATCGACGTTGCCGACGGTGGCCGCGAGCGACTGTTCGCTGACGCCCAGCGCTTTCCAATCCGAACTGAGCAGGGAAGCCCGCCGGAGCGCCGGCCCCTGCATCGGGTGCGCGGTCGCCCATCGCCGAAGGTAGGAGTCGGATTGCGGTGAGAGCTCGCCGTCCTTCACGCTGCCGTCGACCAGTCCCTTGGCAGCGCGCTCCGCGTCGGCGGCCGCCGCGACCGCGATCGGCTGCTCGACCCCGAAGACGTGGCTCCCCGACCCGGTGCCGAGGTAGTCCGAGAGCTGGATGGTGAAGCTGTACAGGTCGGCGGCGGCGATGACCGGGTCGGTCCGCAGCGCCGCCTCCTGCACCAGCGGGATGGCCGAAATCTTCCAGAGCAGGGCATTGCGCCGGATGACGGGGTCGGCGGTGACCGCCATGATGCTGTCGGCCGCCTGCTCGATGATGGTCGAGATGGCGCGCCCGGTCTCGAAGGACTGGAGCTGGACCAGGGCGGCGGTGCTGACCACCGCCGGTGTGACCTGCATGCTCGCCGACTGGGTGGGCACCCTGGCGCAGGCGGTCAGGGTCAGGGCGAGGGCGGTGGAGGCGGCGAGGGTGATACGAGCGGCGGGAAGGGTCATCCAGAGAAGCTACGGGCCCCCGGGAGGAGTGCAAGTCGGCGGACTTCCTCCATATATCGGATTTTGCGCACCTGGATGGCGCCGGGTAGGTTGGATGAACTCCTCGTCAGCGACTCTGTCCGCGGCCTAACGGGCCCGGGGCGGCCTCACATGCGCAAGGCAACATCGAAGCCCACGAAGCGTTCCTCCCGGAAATCCTCGAAGGGCCTGACGGCCGTGAGCCCCGGTCTCTCCCGCGCCGAGCTCTACGCGATGGGCAAGGCCCTCCGCGACATGTGCCCCCGCGCGTCGCACGCCAAGTGGGTGGCGCCCCGCAGCCGTCCGGACCCGCTGGACCTGATCCTGGCGTCCAACAAGGGGCGCATCCCCGAGCTGGTCCCGATTCGCCACGGGCGGATGCTGCGCTCGCCGTTCACGCTGTACCGCGGGGCGGCCCTCAACATGGCCGCCGACCTGGCGGGCACCCCGGTGTCCGGGCTCCGGGTGCAGGCCTGCGGCGACGCGCACCTCTGCAATTTCGGCGCGTTTGCCACCCCGGAGCGGCGGGTCATCTTCGACATCAACGACCTCGATGAGACGCTCCCCGCCCCGTGGGAATGGGACGTCAAGCGCCTCGCCGCGAGCGTCGTGGTGGCCTGCCGCAGCAACGGCTTCAGCAGGCGCGATGCGAGGGACGCCGCCCTGGCCTGCGTGCGGAGCTATCGCGAGCACATGGCGGAACTGAGCCAAATGCGCGTCCTCGAGGTCTGGTATGCCAGCATCGAGATCGAGAAGGTCATGGCAACCGTTGAGGACAAGGCGACGCGCCTGCGGCAACGGAAACGGCTGGACGCCGCCCGCGAGCGCAGCGTGGCGGAGCACGACTTTCCGAAGCTCGCCGCCCGCCAGGGTCAAGAACCCAGGATCAAGGACAACCCGCCGCTGATCTACCACCTGCAGGAGGAGGGCGAGGCAGACATGATGGCGCGGGTCCGCGCGGCCTTCGGCGAGTACCGGCAGACGATGCAGGCGGATCGGAGGGTCCTGCTCGACCGGTTCGAGCTCAAGGACATGGCGATGAAGGTGGTGGGGGTCGGCAGCGTCGGCACGTACTGCGCCGTGCTGCTGCTGATGGCGAGCGAGTCCGACCCGCTCTTCCTTCAAGTCAAGCAGGCGCGGAAGTCCGTCCTGGAGCCCTATGCCGGGGCCAGCGCCTTCGCCAATCACGGCGAGCGGGTCGTCAACGGGATCCGGCTCATGCAGTCGGCCAGCGACATCTTCCTCGGCTGGGTCGAGGGCGCGCACGGCCGCCATTTCTACATCCGGCAGCTCCGGGACATGAAGATCTCGGCCATGGTGGAGCTGTTCACGCCCAGCGTCATGGTGCGGTACGCCGAGGCCTGCGCTTGGGCGCTCGCGCGCGCCCACGCGCGGTCCGGCTCGCCGGCCCAGGTCGCCGGTTACCTCGGTAAGAGCGACGTGTTCGACGAGGCCATCGCCGACTTTGCCGTGGCGTACGCCGACCAGACCGAGCGGGACTACGAGGTTTTGGTGAAGGCGGCGCGCGCCGGGAAGATCGAGGTGGAAACGGAGCCGGGCTAGCCGAAGCCGACTGGTCGGCGCCGCTCGGGCAACAGGGGCCCTTCAGTCGGCCCCGGAGCCGAGCCAGCCACGCACGAGCCGGGCGACCCGCTCCGCGGCGGGCGGATCGAGGTTGGTCAGCACGACCAGGTCGTAGCCTCCGGGGAGTCCTCCCTCCATCACCGCGTTCACGCCCACCGTTCCTCCTGCCGCGCCGATGCCCGGCGGCGGTCCTCCCGGAATCTTCTGCTCTCGCAGCGCCTGCAGGAAGCGGGCGAGGTCCCCAGCCGTCGAGTAGCCGCCCCCCGCCGCGCTGCCTCGACCCGGCAGCAGGTCGGTGTTCCGCCGGAGCGGCGCGTCCGGCGGCGCGTCGTCCTCACCGCGCGTGTACCCGATGGCGGTGTTGGGAGGAAGGGAATCCGGCGGGTAGGCCGCCGTGTGCGTCATCCCCGCCGGGCGGTAGATGTGCTGGTTCACGTAGGCGTAGTAGTCCTCGCCGGAAAGCCGCTCCACGAGGAGCCCCAGCACAACGAAGCCGGCGTTGGAGTAGGCCTGCTGGGAGCCCGGGGTGAACTGCAGCGGCTCGTGCACGAACAGCTGGAGATAGTCGTCGTTGTGGCGGATGTCGTGGCGGGTGCCCCCCGGCGGGGCGTCGAAGATGTTGCCGCCGATGCCGGACCGGTGGTTGAGCAACTGCTTGACCGTCACCTGGCTGGCGACCGCTTGGTTGGGATAGTCGGGCCAGTACTTGCCGAGCACGGAGTCGACCTCGAGCTGGCGTGCCGCGACGAGCTGCCGGATGGCCGTGGCCGTGAACACCTTGTTGATCGAGCCGAGGTTGAAGGCCGTTTCGACGGTGTTGGGCCGGTGCGCTTCCCGGTCGGCCATGCCCCACGCCTGCTGGAACACCGGTGTGCCCTGTTTGGCGAGCATGATGACCCCTGAGAACTGGTCCGCCAGCGCCAGGCTGTCGACGGTGTGCCGGATGTTGGAAATCAGGGCGGCTTCAGGCAGGGGGGCGGAGTCGGTGGCCTGGGCGCTGAGTGCCGAGGCGGTCAGGAGGAGCGCGGTGGTCAGGGTCGCAGCGCTCGGAGCGGTTAGGAGTGGCATCCAGACAAGATGCGCTGCACGGAGGGCGGGTCGCAACGCGCGGCGGCTTGGCAGGGCGGGGTAACCCGCCATCTTGGAGCGCGGGACAGCACTGTCGTCTTCAACCTGCTACGGGCCGCCCGGGATGTCGACGAGGTGCAGCTGGTCGTCCGACAGGACCCAGAGGGCGCGCCCGTCCCGTGAGAGGCGCAACCGGGAGGGCGCCTGCCCATGAAAAGGGAGGGTGTCGACAGGCAGGAATGTCTGCGTCGAGAACACTTCCACAATGTTGTCGGCGCAAGTGTAGTCGGTCGTGCGGCAACCGGCTACGAACAGGCGTTGACCGTCGGCGCTGACCGCAGGAATCCCTGAGGAGACCACCCCCGCCTGGATGAACGATTCCGTCCTCAGCACCTGGCCACTCCGGAGGTAGATGCGGGTTCCGTCACGGGAGAGGCTCATCCGGTCCGTGCCGCTGACGGCACCATGCTGATCCTCCAGGACGATTGGCGCCAGGGGATCCAGCAGGTTGAGGCGGTAGAGGGAGTTCGGCGAGAATCCCTCGCCGACGTAGAGCGTGGTGCCATCCACCGATTTCACCAGCTCGGGGTCCGCTCGGATGATCGAATAGCCTGCGACCCGCCAGTGGGCGTTGCCGGCGTCCGTGGCGACCTGGACGATCCACGCAAACCCGGATGACCCTGGATTAGCCGAGGCGAACAGGCGATTGGGGCGGGCCTCCACGACATCCCATGCACTGGAACTTCCCAGCGAGTCCCCGATCACGATCTCTCCGACCGCGTAAGACGTCAGGTCGACGACCGCGATCGCCCCAGCGCCGTTGAGGGCTACGTAGAGCTTGGAGCCGTCCAGGCTGATGTCGATGCCGCGCGGGCGTGAGCCGACCACGACACGACGAAGGATCTTGCCGGAATCGGTCGAAATCACGGCCACTTCGTTGCGCGTCGGCAGGGACACGTAGGCCAGGTTGCGCAGGGTGTCGAGCTCCAGGTCGAACCCTGCCGCTCCCAGGTGCACGGGTGCTGCCTCGCTCACCAGTGCCGCCTCGGCGGTCACGCCGTTGCCGGCGTTGGCGATGAACCGCGCCGTCCCCGTCGCCCGCGTGGTCGCCAGGCCTCCGCCGTCGATAGTGGCGATCGCAATGTCGGAGGATGACCAGCTGACCGGCGCCCCGGCAATCACGTTGGCGTTGGCATCGAACACCGTTGCCGCCAGGCGCAGCGTATCGCCCACGAACATCCATGCTGGAGTGGAACCCAGGCTGATGCTGTCGGGCGCCTGGAGCACCTGGATCGACGCGCTGTCCGAGGCGTCGTCCCATTGCACGACGACCTTGGTGGTGCCGGTCCCGGTCGCGATGACGGTTCCCAGGTCGCTCACGACGGCCACGCTCGCGTTGTTGGAGTACCAGATGATCGACGGCCCGATCACCTCGTTCCCCATCCCGTCCCGGGCCGTCGCGACCAAGCGGACGGTATCGCCGATGGCGGTGAGGGATGCGGACGCGGTATTGAGCGACACGGTGTTGGCGGGCGACGGACTCGGCGCAGGGCCTTCGGTGCCGCATGCTGCGAGCAGGGCCAGCGTCAGAATTGCAGAGACTCGCCGCTGGTCAACCAGCCGACCGTGATGGTCTGCCATGCTTGTCCCCCGACAAATAGTGTTGCCGCAGGCTCGTTCCAGGCGGTCGACGGCTTCCCGCGCCGAAAACGATACGGCGCGGTCCACCGAGGCGCAATATGGGTTCACCGAAGCGGGGGCTGCCGGGGGAGGGTTGGCAGCGCGGGGTAAGTCACTATCTTGTAGGGCGTTGGGGGCGGTAGCTCAGTTGGGAGAGCACCTGCTTTGCAAGCAGGGGGTCAGGGGTTCGATCCCCCTCCGCTCCATTGGTTCACCTGCGGCCGCTGCAGCGGCCTCGCTCCGCTCGCCGGGCTACGCCCGCCGCCGGCCCTTCGGGCCGGACGCGTCGATCCCCCTCCGCTCCACTTCGTTCACCTTCGGCTGCGCCAAGGCCTTGCGGGACTTTGGCAAGAACTTCCCCCTCCGATAATTCCAGCCAAACGGGCCCCAGGGCACGACCCACGCGATGGGCGTGCGCCCTATTGGGAGAGGTCCACCCCCACATAACTGCCCTTCAGGATCGCCACGGACTGATCCACCAGCTCCTGGCTCGAAATGGCACCAGCGGCAAACCGAGAGGCCAGTTCTCCGTCAAAGTAGAAGGTCACGTCCTGATACGCCGGCTTCCCACGTGACGTCGTGGCTCTCGTTCCGAGCAACAGGTCTGCGACCACGATCCCCGTCGGGACGTAGTCGTACACCGTCACTCGAACCGGAATGCTGAACCGGAGCGATCGGGGCAAACTCGTGTCGGCACGCCCGAGATGGCAGACGATCGGAATGACCAGCGTGTTCATCACCGCACCACGTTGCCGGGGCGGTGGCAGGTTCGAGTAGACGTAGACTCCTTCAGGCGACGGCGCCGGGATCTCGACGTACGGCACGCCCTGGAAGTCGACGAGGCGAAGCGAGTCGCCCCCCAGGAGGGAGTCGATGACGCCCAGGAGTCGACTCAGAATGGGAGCGGGCAGCGAGTCAGCGGTTCCCGGGAAGATGCGCCGCCCGATGGCGGCGTAGGATTCTGCGACGACCGCAGCGGAGTCGGCGGAGTCGGCGACCAATCGGGGGATCACAGCGGCGGTGTCCGAAAGGGGCACCGTAAGCGTAAGGTCAGGCTCCCGCCCGCGGGCAAATCGAGCACGCCAGAGGTGATTGCGCGCATCGATCCTGATGTCAGACACGCGCACCGCGTTCGGGTAGAGGAAGCCGGAGCTTTGCCAGTTCGGATCGCCATTGACCACCACGACCGAATCCCTGACTGCCGCTTCAGCGAGCCAGAGCCGGAACTTGGTGGGGACGTGGTGGAACTCGTGAAGGGGGACTCGCAGGTAGACGCGATCTCCCTTGCGCAGGGGGACCCGGGAGGCCTGGGGCGCCGCAGGGCTCGCCGTTACCAATAGGAGGCAGGCCAAGATTGTCGCTCGCACGGGACCTCCGTGGGGGACTTGCGGGATGGGTGCTCGTGCCAAGGGCAAGAATGCCGGCTTCGCCTGTGGCCTACCATATGCGATCTCACTGCCCGAAGATCAACTCAGCCCCCCCCTCAACTCCCCACAATCACCTTGAACCCGCCGTACAACCCACGCCTCGGATCGAACGGCATTTCCATTTCGACGCCGTCGCCCATCAGCTCCTTCATCACCTTGGCGTTGACCCGATCGCGATGGGCCCGGGACTTGAACACGATATAGGCGACAATCACGGACTCGCGCGGCTTCAGCTTCATCTGTTTGGGAAAGGTGGCGCCCCACGCGTTCTTGAGATCGTCTCCGACGCACTCCATGTAGGCGAGCGCGCCGTGCTTCATCCACAGCCGCTTCCCCAGCCGTGCCATGCCCAGGTACTTCTTGAGGTTCTTGGTGGGGATCGGCAGGACAAAGCTGTCGACATAGCGCATTGGAACCCCTCGGTTTGTGGTGAGCCTGTATCCTAAGAGTTACGTTACGAGCCGCCAGCCCCGGAGCCCGATGGTCCTGCAAGTCGGCCCCAGGCGGTCGCTCCTCCCCGACTCCGCGCTCTCCGCTCCGCTCGGTAACTCACCGCCTCACTGCGACTTCTGCGGTGGGGCTTCAAGGCGAGAGGGCCAGAGGGTGAGGGGTTGAGGTCGCGCTATTTGGGCGACGAAGCTCATGAGCGCGACATCGAGCCAGGGATGGGCTCACGCCCACCCCTAGCTGGACCCCGGCGTTCGCCGGGGTGACAATCAACGCCGTGGCGTACTGCGGTGCCCCCCCTCGCAATGCCCTACAGCTCCAACACCAGCCGGAGCCCCCCCTCCACCCGCCGGAGCGTGGCGGCGTCGAGCCGCCCGGCCGATTCCTGCAAGTCACTCCGATTGACCGTGACCACCTGCGACACGTTGGCGACCGAGTCCCTCGGCAGGCCCGACAGATGCGCCGGGACCAGGACGTTGCCCGGCGCGTCCAGCAGGCGGACGTTGGAGCTGAGGACGACGGCGATCACGGTCTGGATCCGGCTTCGGTTGAAGGCATCGGCCTGCACGATGAGGAGCGGCCGGCGGAAGCCCGGCTCCGACCCCCGCGGCTCGCCGAGATCGGCCCACCAGATGGTGCCCCGCTCGATCACCAGACGTCCTTCGGAATCGCCTGGGCCTGGATCCGGCGCAGGTCGGGGTCGACGGTGCTGGGTTGTGCTGCGTAGACCGCATCAAGCCGCTCGGTGACCTTGCGCCCCTGGTGCTTGGCCAGATACTCGGCGAGGGCCGTGGCGAAGAGGTGACTGCGGGACACTCCCAGGCGTGCGGCCAGGGATTCGGCGGACGCGAAGAGTTCGTCGGGAAGAGAAATGGCTGTCTTCATACCGCAGTATAACGATAGTATAACTGACGCGCCAGCTTACGCCCGCATTCCCGCCTCACCGCCGGCTCCCCCTCCCAATGTTACCGATTGCAACCTTTTCGGCCCGCGCGCCGTCTATTGATGAGCCGTGACCCGCTTCCTCATCCAGGATCCTTCGTGGACATAGCGCGTACCAAGCCGACCACCACCCGCCGCCCGCTCTACATCGGGCTCGGCATCGTGGGGGTCCTGGCCCTCATTGGGGTGGCCCGGCTGAAGCCGGCCGCTCCGGCGGTCGAGCGGACCTCGCTCTCATTCGATTCGGTCGTCTCCGGCCCCATGGTGCGCGAAGTCCGGGCTCCCGGCTCGCTGGTCCCCGAGCAGATCCGCTGGATTTCCGCCGTCGCCCCGGGTCGGGTGGAGCGGAAGCTGGTCCAGCCAGGCGAGAAGGTCACCGCCCAGACCATCCTCATGGAACTGAGCAACCCCGACGTCGAAATCCAGCTGCTCCAGGCCGAGCGGCAGTTGACCGCCGCGCAGGCGGACCTGGTGGCCCTGCAGGTGAGCCTGGAGACCCAGCGGCTCACCCAGGCCGGAGTCGTGGCGCAAACCCGCAGCCAATACTACGAGGCGGAGCGGAACGGCACCGCCGCCAACGCGATGGTGGACCGGCAGTTGATTTCGCCGTTCGAGGCGTCGAAAGCGAAGGAACACGCCGTCGAAATGACCGAACGGCTCGCGATCGAGGAACAGCGGCTCAAGCTCATCACCGACAACATCCCCGCCCAGCTCTCGGTGCAGCGCGAGCAGGTGTCCCGGCTCAAGGCGGTCGTCGCGTTCCAGCGCTCGCTGGCCGGCGCCATGATCGTCCGGGCCGGCACTAACGGCGTCCTGCAGGAACTCCCGCTCGAGGTCGGTCAGTTTGCCACCAGCGGCACCACGATCGCCAAGGTGGTCCAGCCCGACCGGCTCAAGGCGGTGCTCCGGGTGCAGGAGAACCTGGCCAGGGATGTCGCACTCGGACAGACCGCCGTCATCGACACCCGCAACGGATTGGTCCGGGGACGGGTCTCGCGGATCGACCCCTCCTCGTCCGGCGGAATGGTGTCGGTGGACGTTGCGCTCACCGAGGCTCTCCCCAAGGGAGCCCGCCCCGATTTGAGCGTGGACGGCACCATCGAAATCGAACGCCTGGGCCAGGTGCTGCACGTCGGCCGCCCCACCTACGGTCAGGCCAATACCACGATTGGCCTCTTCCGGCTGGCGCCGGGCGGCGACGACGCGGAACGGGTGCAGGTGACGCTGGGCCGCACCTCCGCCAACGCCGTCGAGATCGTGTCCGGGCTCCAGCCCGGCGACGTGATCATCCTCTCCGACATGTCCCGGTTCGACGCCGTCGACCGGGTACGCATCAAGTAAGCAACGACCAACCCACGTCCACCGCAGGAGTGCTCGTGACTTCCTCCCAGTCGCTGATCCGGCTCGAAGGCATCCAGAAGGTGTTCTACACCGATGAGCTCGAGACCCACGCCCTGTCCGAGGTGCACCTCGAGGTGCGGCGCGGCGAGTACGTGGCCATTTCCGGGCCCTCCGGCTGTGGCAAGACGACCCTCCTGTCCCTCCTCGGCCTGCTCGACACGCCGACCGGCGGCGAGTACTGGCTCGACGGCAAGCCGGTCGCGCAGCTCAGCCCGGCCGAACGCGCGGGGATCCGCAACCGGGAAATCGGCTTCATCTTCCAGGCCTTCAACCTGATCGGCGACCTCACGGTGTACGAAAACGTCGAGCTGCCGCTGACCTATCGCGGGCTGCCGCCCGCCGAGCGGAAGCAGCGGGTGATGTCGGCCCTCGAGCGGGTGGGGATGAGCCATCGGGTCAAGCACTTCCCGGCGCAACTCTCCGGTGGCCAGCAGCAGCGCGTGGCGGTGGCGCGCGCGGTGGCCGGCGAACCGCTGATTCTCCTGGCCGACGAGCCGACCGGCAACCTCGACTCGACCAACGGCGAGGCGGTCATGAGCCTGCTGCAGGAGCTGCATCGCGGGGGCGCCACCATCTGCATGGTGACGCACGACTCGCGGTACGAGCGGCACGCCGACCGCACCATCCACCTGTTCGACGGCCGCGTCAGCGGCGACCGGGCGCTGGAGCTGGTCCCGGCATGAGCGCCGTCCTGGGCAACATCCGACTGGCGTTCCGGCACCTCTGGAAGAGCCCGTTCGTGACTGGGGTGGCCATCGCCTCCCTCGCGCTGGGCATCGGGGCCAACGCCGCCATCTTCTCGCTGATCGACCAGATCCTGCTTCGGCCCCTGCCGGTGGTGGAGCCGTCGCGGCTGGTCAACTTCAAGGCGCCGGGCCCCAACCCCGGGTCGCAGCAATGCAGCCAGATCGGCGACTGCGACGAGGTGTTCTCGTACCCGATGTTCCTCGACCTCCAGCGCGAGCAGAAGGTCTTCACCAACATCGCGGCGCACGTCAGTTTCGGGGCGAACATCTCGGCGCAGGGCCGGACCATGAGCGCGCAGGGGCTGATGGTGTCGGGGTCGTACTTCCCGGTGCTCGAGGTGGCGCCGGCGCTGGGCCGCCTGATCGGGCCCGACGACGCGAGAAATCCCGGCGACGGGCGGGTGGCCGTCCTGGGCTATGAGTATTGGCGCGGCGCGCTGGGCGCCGATCCGGGCGTGATCGGCAAGACCATCATCGTCAACGGCCAGTCGCTCGAGATCATCGGCGTGGCCCCGCGCGGATTCCAGGGCACCGCCCTCGGCCTCATCCCGAAGGTGTTCGTCCCGATCACCCTGCGCGGGACCATCAACCCTGGGTGGAAGGGTTTCGAGAACCGGCGCAGCTACTGGGCCTACCTGTTCGCGCGCCTGAAGCCGGGCGTGTCGCTCGAGCAAGCGTCCGCCTCGATCAACCCGCAGTACACCGCGATACTCCAGACCGTCGAGGTGCCGCTGCAGGAGGGGATGAGCGAGAAGCGGATGGCGGAGTTTCGGGTCAAGCCGCTGGTCCTGATGCCCGGCTCGCTCGGCCAGAGCAGCGTGCGCGCCGAGGCCTCGACGCCGCTCAGCATCCTCTTCGGCATCACGCTGCTGGTGCTGCTGATTGCCTGCGCCAACATTTCCAACCTCCTCCTGTCCCGCGGCGCCGCTCGCGCCGGCGAAATGGCGGTGCGACTCGCCATCGGCGGCAGCCGCCGGCAGCTCGTGACCCAGCTGCTGACCGAGTCGCTGCTCCTTGGCCTGCTCGGCGGGGTGGTGGGGCTCGGCGTCGCGGTCGTCACCCTGCGGGGCATGAGCGCCATCATGCCGCAGCAGGCGTCCTCGACCTTCACGCCGCACCTCGACCCCACGGTGATCGGGTTCACCGCCGCGCTGGCCATCTGCACCGCGGTGCTGTTCGGCCTCTTTCCCGCCCTGTACGCCACCCGGCCGGACCTCATCTCCTCCATCCGGGAGCAGGGAGGCCAACCCTCGGGCGGGCGCGCAGCCACCCGCTGGCGTACCGCGCTGGCAACGGCCCAGACCGGGCTGGCGCTGGCGTTGCTCGCGTCGGCCGGCCTCTTTACCCGGAGCCTGGCCAACATCACCCGGCTCGACCTGGGGGTGAAGGTGGACAGCGTGGTCACCTTCGGCATCTCGCCGGAACTCAGCGGGTACACGTCGGCACGCTCGCACCAGTTGTTCCAGCGGGTGGAGGACGAGCTCGGCCAGACGCCGGGCGTGGCGAGCGTGGCCGCCGGCATGGTGGCACTCATCGCCGGCAACAACTGGGGCACCGATGTCGGGGTGGAGGGATTTCCCAAGGGCCCCGACGTGGACAACAATTCACGCTTCAACGAGGTCGGGCCCGGGTACTTCGCGACGGTGGGGATTCCGATACTCGCCGGGCGGGAATTCACGCGGAGCGACGCCCTCGGCGCGCCGAAGGTGGCCGTCGTCAACCAGGCGTTTGCGCGGAAGTTCAAGCTGGGCGCCAATCCGGTCGGGCGGCGGATGGACGCCGGCAACGACAGCCTCGACGTCGAGATCGTCGGCCTGGCCCAGGACGCCAAGTACAGCGAGGTGAAGGACGAGATCCCGCCGCTCTTCTTTATGCCCTACATGCAGGACAGCGCGGTCGGCTCGCTCTCGTTCTACGTGAAGAGCCGGGGCGATCCGCAGGCCATGCTGCCGGTCATTTCCCGCGTGGTCAAGGGGCTCGACCCGGACCTGCCGGTCGAGGAGCTGCGGACCATGCCGGAGCAGATCAGGGACAACATCTTCCTCGATCGCTTCGTGACCCTCTTTGCCACCACCTTCGCCCTGCTGGCCACCCTGCTGGCGGCGATCGGCCTCTATGGGGTGCTGTCCTACACGGTGGCGCAGCGGACCCGCGAGTTCGGCGTCCGGATGGCGCTCGGCGCGGCGCCGGCGCGGGTGCGCTCCATGGTCCTCTGGCAGGTCGGCAAGATGACGCTGATCGGCGGGGGCATCGGGATGGTGGCGGCCGTGGTCATCGGCCGCGTGGCCCAGTCGCTGCTCTTCCGCCTGCAGGGCAACGATCCGGCCGTGTTGGTGCTCTCGGCGGTGGTGCTTTCACTCGTGGCGCTCAGCGCCGGGCTGGTGCCGGCCTACCGCGCCTCCCGGCTCGACCCGGTGCGCGCGCTCCGATACGAGTAGGGTGCGCCCGGCGACACGAGAAAGCCCCATCGCGACGTTCGCGGTGGGGCTTTGTCGTACGGGGTCACGGCGGGACCAGCCGCGAGCTTGCCGTCACTCCGGGACGAGTTCGACCAGCGTGCCGCTCAGCGTGAAGCGGGCTCGCGTCCCCGAGTGCCCCTGGTACGTCAATTCCGCCTCGAGGATCGCGTTCGCTCCGAGCGTGGCGGCGCGCAGGGTCAGCCTGCGCAGCGCCGCGTGCTTCAGCGAACCAACTCCGCCCCCGGCACCGCTTGACCGATATCCCAGCAAGTCGTGAAACTCGGCGGTGAGCTCCGAGATCATCGCGCCCTCGATCTCGACGTCAATAGTTTCGACGCCGAGGCGCCGCGTGACCCGGTGCTGCTTGACCGTGGACATCGTGGTCACGATGACCGAGTCGGCAAAGGCCTCGAGGCGTTGCTGCCGCGCGTCGTTCTGGTTGCCGGCCACAGGCGACCGCCGTGAGAGGGAAAGAGTGGAGTCCATGGGTGCACGAACGGTAGCGTCCCCCCGTCAATCCCCCGTCATTGCGCCGCGCAACCGGCCAATCGATTGCGAACACGGAACTTGGCCCTCCCGTAACGGGCCGCCGAGGGTATGTTCAGCCTCGATCCCATGACCACCGACTACCCGGCTCCCTGCTTTCGCCTGAACACCCTCGGCCCCACCCCCCGCCTGGTACAGGTCGCGAAGGGGGGCGAGGAAATCCTCGTGTTCGGCCCCGGCAAGCCGCTGGCGATGATCATCTATCTCAGCATGGCCCCCGAGCGAACCGCCAGCCGGAACCATCTCACCGACCTCCTCTGGGCCGACGCCGACCTCGAGCGGGCCCGCCAATCCCTCCGACAGGCCCTCTGGCAGGTCCGCCGCAAACTGGGCGACACCGCCCTGTCGGGGGATGCCGATCTTGTCACCCTCCACCTGGCGTTGCCGGCGGACTACCTCGAGGTGGGTTCCGCGCTGCGGAATTCACAGTTCGAGGAAGCGGTCCGGTTGTATGAAGGAGATTTTCTCAGCGAGTTCGGCGTGCCGGGCGGCGCCGGCTTCGAGCACTGGGCCGACAAGGCGCGGGATCGGTTGCGCTCCGGCTGGATGCGCGCGCTCGATGTGCTGGCACGGGAACGCTTGGATCGAGGTGCCGTCCGGGAGGCGGTGATGTTGGCCCGCCGCCTGCGCGATGCCGATCCTGGCAACGAGTCCGTCTGGCGCTTCCTGCTCGAGACCCTGCTTCTGGCGGGCGACGTGTTCGGGTCCGGCATCGAGGCCGACGCCCTCGAGTCGTTCCTTGCCGAAGAACGGCGGGAACCGGAGCCGCAGACGATTCCATTCCTCACGCGGATCCGCGCGATGCCGCCGCTTTCCACCCCGGCTCCCGGCGTCGCGCTCACCGCCGAACTGATTGGCCGGGAAGGGGAGTTCCGGCGGATCACTCAGGCTTGGGAGCGGGCCCGCGCCGGCGAGGGCCGGCACCTCCATCTCTCGGCCTCCGCCGGACTCGGGAAGACCCGCCTCCTGCGCGACGCCGAGCGTCGTCTGCGCGCCATGGGCGGACGCATCCTCTACCTCCGCGCCCCTCCGGGACCGCGCCAGATCGCGTACGCCTTTGCCGCCGAGCTGGCCCGCGCCCTGATCGTCCTTCCGGGTGCCTCCGGGGTGACGCCGGCCGTCATGGCCACCCTGCTGGCCCTCGATCCGTCACTTCCCACCGGGTACCAGGGCGCCCCCGATCCGAGCGAAGGGACGGAAGCACTCCGGCGGCGGACGCTCGCGCTGGCCGACCTCCTCGTGGCGGTGAGCGAGGAGGCTCCGCTCGCGCTCCTCCTCGACGACATGCACTGGGTGGACCGGGAATCGCTGCAGGTGCTGACCGGACTGCTCGCGCGGGTGCCGGGCACCGCCACCCTCATCGTGACGGCCGGACGCCCTATCCGGGGCCGCGCTTTGGTTGAGGGGGACGCCGAAGTCCTCGCCCTCGTGCCGCTGACGGAACCCCAGGTCGAAGCGCTGGTGATGAGCCTCGGCGCCCTGCCGGAGGCCGACTGGCCCCACACGCTGGTCCAGCGGCTGTACGAGGCCTCGGCGGGATCTCCGCACCTGATCCTCGAGAGCCTCCAGCTCGCCCTCGACGGCGGGTGGCTGGTCCTCGATGACCGCGGCTGGAGTTGCCACGAGCCGTCCCGGTTCACGGCCGAGCTGCCCACAGGCGACGCGATGCGCCGCCGGGTGGAAGGACTCGACGTGCCGTCGCGGTTGCTCCTCTCCCTCCTCGCTGTCGCCGCGGCGCCCCTGCGCGTCGGCGTACTCGCCAACGCGGCGGGCACGTCCGAGGACGAGGTCATTGCGCGGCTTGCAGTACTCGAGCTCCGTGGGTTCGTCGCGCTCGTGGAGGAGCGGTGGCGCCTCGGGCACGACGAGCTGGCCGACGTGGCGCTGCGGGGAACCGGCGCCGAGGCGCATCAGTCCCTGGCGCAGCGGCTCGGCACGGCGCTGGGGGCGGAGAGCACCGATTCCTTTTTCGACCGGCAGCGCGCCGTGGAGCTGCTGATTGCGGGGGGAGACGAGGACGCGATCGGGCCGCTCTTTCGTCGATGGCTCGCCTCCGAGCCGCGGCTCCGGGACCCGCGAACCGACAGGGAACTTGCGCGGGCGTTGCTGGGCGGCGCCGCCACGCCGGAGCGCGTCCGCCAGATCTTGCGCCTCCGCCCGCTTCACAAACGGATGGGTCTCGACACGCAGGCGAAGCGATGGAGTGCCGCGGGGGCCGGGCTGTTGATGGTTGGCGCGCTGTCGTTCGTGGCGACCCAGAGCGCCGTGCGACCGGCGCGGATGGTTCTCCTGCAGACCCCGATCTCCGGAAACGTGTCCACCGTGGTCCCGGTGCCCATCCTGGAGATCCAGGACGCCTCGGGGCGGCGGGTCAGGGATGCGCATCTCCCAGTGCACGTGGAAATCGTGGGGGATTCGACCGGCCTGCGGGGGACGACGACGGTCACCGCCCGGGAGGGGGTCGCCACCTTCGATCGGATTTCGTTCGGTCCGGCGGTGGGGCCCGACGTGGAGCTGCGGTACTCCGCGGAAGGGCTGCCGCCGGTCACGGTCGCCCTGCCGAGCGGAGCGGAGCAGGGGCTCTGGCTCGATCACGCGGAACTGAATGGCCAGGCGCTCTCGCCCATCAACCGGATCCTGCACCTGCGACCCGGCGAGACGATCCGGGGCGAGGTCACGGTGCGCTATACGGCGCTCTGGACTGCCGCGTCGCTTGTCCTGGCCGCGGTGCCCACCTGGGGAGACAAACGCAAGGACTTCGTCACCGTGTCTGCCCTGCCGACGCCGGTGGTGAATGCGTCGTCACGACATTCGCTGGCTCTCGCCGGCCCTGATGCCCCCGGGGACTATCACCTTGTCCTGGCGTTCGCAGCAGAGACCGACGCGGTGTGGATCGCGTCCGGCACCAATTGGGCCATCGGGCGGCCAGTCTGGGGTGACGGGAACGACGTTGCGGACCTTACCGCGGAGGACGTGGCCACCGCCAACGCGCGAGGGGGCTTCCAGCCCGACTGGATCTTCAAGACCGGTCGGAACAGGGGATACCTGCCGGCGACGGTGATCGACGTGCGGGTGCGGTAGAGGCCCCCCGTGCCGTCGCACAACTCGACCGTCACCCCCGCCGTCCCCCGGCCCCCGGCACGATCATCGGCACCCGCTTCTTGTACTGGGCGTAGTCCTCCCCGTGGTAGGCCACGAGATCCCGCTCCTCCAGCTGCACCCCAAGGAGGATGTAGCCCGCGTGGCCGTCTCGTTCGGTGGGCGATCCTGAAGATCTCTGGTACGAAATCGCAGAGGATTCCATACAGTTGCTGCTGCACATTTCGAACTGGCTGCGATGCCGACTCGGGCCGTCGGGCGTCACTGCAGGGAATTGCAGTAACTCAAATGCGCGCATTGAGATGCGGCCTTGCCTCCAGGTGGCACTAGGGTAGGTTCTTTGCCAAGTGCCCCGCTCTCGAATGGTGTTGTACCTGGCTGATGAAGTCATGGTTGTTGAAAGGAAGTCATGATGCGTATCTCCCGACGCGCGCTCACCGCCGCCTCGCTTACCCTGCTGTCCGCCCTCGTGGTGTCCTGCGACAGCAGCGGTCCCACGGACTCCAGTGGACTCTCGGGCAACGGCTCCAAGCTGGTGCTCCAGCCGGGCCTCAATCTTTCGGCTGCCCCGGACACCATCATCCTCGACCCGAACAACCCCACCGCGCCGCGCGATCCGGTCACGCAGAAGCTCATCGGCTCGACCGCACTGTCCGCCATCCTCCTCGGCGCGGACATGAAGCCGATCGCCGGGACCGCGGTGACGTTCACCACTACCGCCGGCACCCTCAAGTCCGCGGGAGTCCCGGTGGTCACCGACACCGCCGGCCTGGCTCCGGACACCCTCCGGGTGTCGGAAGACGGGCCCTCCCAGATCACCGTGACCGCCGCGACCGCAACGGAGTCCAAGCCGGTCGTCGTGTACGTCGACATCGCGCCCACCGCGAATGCCGGCCCCGACCAGACGGCGGAATGCCCCAATGTGGCGCTCGACGGCTCGGCCTCGACCGACCCGAACTCCACCCCGGGGACCAACGACGACATCGTGTCCTATGAGTGGTCCCTCGGCGACAGCGTGATCGCCACCGGCGAGGTGACCAGCTGCAAGCTGCCGGTCGGCGTCCACGTGATCACGCTCAAGGTGACCGACACCATGGGCGCGACCGACACCGACACCGTCACCGTGACCGTCGTGGACACCACGCCGCCGGTCGTGACGCTCCGGATGAGCCCCGACCGCCTCTGGCCGCCGAACCACAAGATGAAGACCGTCACCGCCATCCTCGATATCCAGGACTGCGATCCCGTGCCGACCGTCACGCTCATCTCGGTCACGAGCAACGAGCCGGACAACGGCCTCGGCGACGGCGACACCAGCGGCGACATTGCCGGCGCGACCCTCGGCACCGACGACCGCTGGTGCAAGTCCGCGCGGAGCGTTCTGGCACCGGCAGCGGCCGGGTCTATACCTTTGTGTATCGGGTGACGGACGCCTCCGACAACTTCACGGATGTGACCGCGACCGTCAGCGTACCACACGACAACGGGCACTGATTCCGCATCGGTCGCGGTAGGCCGGAAAGGAAGCGGGGCGATCAGTGACCTGATCGCCCCGCTTCACATTGTAGCCACACCTTCCTTCAGGCGAGCACGCCCCGCCGCCGCATGACGCGCGCGTACCAGTAGAGTCCCAGCGCAATCACGATGATCATCCCGGCGAATCCCGCCGCCGAGTTGCCCATCACCTCCGCCCCCTCGGACAACACGAAATTATGGACGAAGATGAGCGTGGCCCCCACCAGCGACACCAGCAGGACCGGCACGGCGGCGCGCTTCCGTAGCAGCAGGAGGAGCATGCCGACGACACCGCCCCACACGCCGAGTGCCCACGCCGCCACCGCCCAGGCCGGGACACTGTCGAAGTAGGCGAGCTGCTCCGGCGTGACCGCCTTCAGGTAGGCCTCGTTCCGGAGCTGCGTCATCGTGTAGTCGAGGGCGCCCATGCTGTTCCAGAGCAATCCCACGATGCCGATGGCCCAGAGGTGCCAGGGTGCCTTGGCGGCGGTGTTCGGTGCGGCGTCGGACATGGCTGCTCCTCCCGTGCTGGTGAATGGATCGGTGTGGCCACTCCCCCTCTCCACATGGTGGACCCCGGCCTTCGCCGGGGTGACAGGGTGACAGGGGGACAGGGGGTGAGGATACCTATTTCGCGGCGAGTGCCGCCCGAATCGCGTCATCCACCGTCACTCGCTTCTCCACGGTCAGGCGCTGCTGCAGGGTGGCCTTGCCCTCCGGCCCGCCGACCCGCGCCAGGGTCTCGACCGCGCTCACGGCAAAGAGCGGGTCGGGATCGCTCAGGTACTTGGTGGCCGTCGCAATGGCCGGCGCCTTGTCGCTCCGTCCCGCCAGGTAGTTGAGCGCCGCCTGTCGCAGGTTTCGCGGCTCGGAGGGATCGGTGAGGGCGATCAGGGCGGCGACCACCCGCGGGTCGGGCTGGTTCCGTATCCGGGAGGCCGACGACTGCCGGAGCCCGAGGGGCCAGCCGGGCTGGGTCCGCGCCAGCAGCAGGTCGAGCGTGGCGGGGTCTGAGGGGTCAACGACCGACGCGGCGCGTTCCCGCACCGCCGTGTTGGGGTCGGTGAGAAGCATCTCGCGCGCGGTGGGGCGGGCGGCCGCCGAATCGAACCTGGCCCAGCCGCCGATGGCCGACGCGCGCACCTCGCTGGCCGGATCGCGGAGCGCGGAGCGGACGAGCGGGATGTCCGTCGTGTCCTTGCGCAGGACCAACTGGTTGAGCGCCACCACGCGGAGAGAGGACTCCCGCTCGTTGAGCACCATGAAGCGGCGCGCGCTGTCGGCCACCGCGGTCGTGTTGCCCGCCAGGGCCCGGAGGGCCCAGTTTCGCGCCCCGTATTCGAGGTCGTGCCGTGCCATCGCCGCCAGTTCGGTGGGCGTCTGGTCGGTGCTCACGGTGCCCAGCAGCCAGGCGCCCTCGTCGAACCGGAAGGAGAGCGGTTCCTGGGACACCGCCAGCGCAAAGGTCTCCTCCTGCTTCGTGACCATGATCTCCCGCCGCACCACCGAGTCGGGGGTGATGAGCCGGATGGTGACCGGGAAGCGGAAGAGCGGATGCGTCGAGTCGATCTTCTGGGTCTGGGTGACGGTCACGTGGAGCTGCCTCGCGGCGGCGTCCCAGTGCCGGGTCACCTTCACCTTGGGATAGCCGATCCCATACACCCACTGGTCGAAGAACCAGTCGAGGTCGCGGTTGGCGGTCTTCTCGAACGCCACCGCAAAGTTCTCGGTCCGCACCGGCTTGTACGCGTTATCCGTCAGGAAACGCTGCATGCCCGCCCAGAAGAGCGAGTCGCCGAGGAGGCGGCGGAGCTGATGCGCCACCTGGGCACCCTTCGGGTAGATGTGCCCGCTGAAGAAGAGCTGGATCGGATCGGCCAGGGTGTCGCCCCAGACCAGCGGGCGTTCCTGGTTGCGATCGGCACCCATGGCCTGCTGCTGCTGGCTGAACCACGACTGCTGGCCCGCGCTCCACCCGCGGCTCTTCTCGTTCTGCACCGACTCCATGTAGGTGGTCAGTCCCTCGTTGAGCCAGGCGTGCGACCAGGTGGCGGTGGTGGTGTAGTCCCCGAACCACTGGTGCGCCAACTCGTGCGCCGCCAGGCCACGCCCGTTGTCCTCGGGCTCGCCGTCGGCGCCGTGCAGCACCAGGTCGGTCTGGGTGGTGGCCGAGACGTTCTCCATGCCCCCGTAGGTGAAATCGGGAATGACCGACTGGCTGTACTTGGGCCAGGGGTAGTTGACGCCGAGGACCTGGGAATAGATCTCGATCATGGACGGCGTCTCGCCGAAGGTGCGCCATCCGGCGGGGACGGTGTCGGGCGCCACCCAGTAATCCACCGGTCGGCCGCGCCACTGGTCGCGGAGCACCGTGAAGGGACCGATGACGACGGAGTAGAGATAGGTGGAGGCGGGCTGCTCCTGGACCCAGCGCCAGACCTGGCCCCGGCCGCCGGGCGCGGGGGTCACGCTCTTGAGCGTGCCGTTCGACAGGACCGACATCCCGGAGTCGGCGGTCACGAGGAATTCCCAGGTGGCCTTGTCGTTGGGGAAGTCGTAGGTGGGCACCCAGCTGCGCGTTTCAATCGCCTCGCCCTGGGTCCAGACGACGTGGCTCCGCGGCACGAAGTAGAGGCCGCGTTCGGGCACGCCGGTGTAGGTCACGGTGAACTGGACCGCGTCGCCGGGCTGGACCTTCCGCGGCAGTCGCACGGTCACGTGGGTGGAGTCGGCCTCGAACCGGAGCTTCCTGCCCTGCGCGTCGTTGGCGCCGGTAATGGTCAGGTGGTCGGCGTCGAGTCGCACGGTGTCGGTGACGGTCGTGGCCAGGATCGTCGTCTGCACCTGCCCCTGGATGGCCAGGTGGGACCAGTCGATTGACAGCGCGATCCGCTGGTTGACGAGGTCGAACCGCGGCGGGCGCTCCGGCCACTGGACCGGCGGGGTGTAGGCGCCGATGGACTGGGCCACGACCGTGACCGGTGAGACGGCGAGGCTCAGTGCCAGGGCGAGGCAGCGGGGCAGCGGGGCGGTAGAGAGACGCATAGCGACTCGTTCGCGTTGGGGTCGTGAAGGGCGGCGCGGGGCCGCAGGATCAGGAGAATAGTAACGCATGCCGCTCGACTGCCCCGTCGTATGTCTCGCCCCCGAGCGTGACGTAGAGGTGGCCATGGCTGACGGACAACGAAAGCGTCATCCGCCGCTCCAGCCTTTCCGCCAGCGTCTCGAGCAATGCCCGGTCAATGGCGTAGAGTTCGATCGCCTCGGCGCGGTGGATGCGTTCCCCCTCGAGCTGCCGCAGCACCTGGGCGGGGTCTTTGTGGGTGTAGACGGCGACCCGCGGCGCCGCGCGGCTGGCCTTGTGCAGGCGCCGGGCGTCGGGCGCTCCCACCTCGATCCACGCGACCAGCGCCCCGGTGAGGTCCCGCACCGTGAGCGCCGGTTCGTCGGGTTCCGAGAGCCCCTTCCCGAAGCTGATCCCTTCGGTGAACTCGAGGCAGTAGGCCAGCACGCGGGTGAGGAGGTACTCTGCGGTCTCGGAGGGGTGGCATGCGACGCGGAGCGCGAGGGGCGTGTACACGCCCCGGTCCACGTCGGCGAGTTCGATGTCGAAGTTGTAGATGGTGGAGGTCAGCGCCACGGACCAGCCTCGTGCGTTCCCCCTCTCCACAGGGTGGAGAGGGGGGGACAGGGGGTGAGGATGCCTGCTACAAGATAGCGGAGCGTGCGCCGCGCGACCCCGGCCACCAGTTCCAGCGTCCTGCCAGCTGCAGCAGCGCGGGGCCGATCACCGTGCGGACCAGTGTGGCATCCACGAGCACTGCGACGGCCAACGAGAACCCGAGCATCTTGAGCATCAGGAACCCGCCCATCGTGAAGGCCGCGAACACCACCAGCATGATGGCCGCCGCGTTGGTGATGACCTGTCCCGTGGTGGCCAGGGCCTCGATGATGGCCTCCCGGTCGCTCCGGCCGGCGCGGCGCTCCTCCAGGACGCGCGTCATCAGGAAGACCTCGTAGTCCATGCTCAACCCGAAGACGATGCAGAAGACGATCAGCGGCAGCGACGAGAACACCGCGCCGAGTGGCTCGGTGACGCCGAAGAGCGCACTCCCATGCCCCTCCTGGAAGACGAGCGTCAGGGCCCCAAAGCTTGCCGCCACCGAGAGCAGATTGAGGGCGACCGCCTTCAGCGGGACCAGGATGGATCGGAAGCCGAGGGCGAGGGCCAGGAACGTCCCGGCGACGACGAGCGCCACGATGCGCCAGAACCTGCCCGCGACGGCGTCCTGGTAGTCGGCGTTGAACGCCGGCAATCCGCCGACCGCTACCGTCGCTCCCTCGATGCCGCTGGCGCCCGCCCCGGCGCGCCGCAGTTCGCGCGCGAATTGCACCAGGGAGTCAGGGGTGACCCATTCCTGCGGAAGGATCTCCACCAGCGCCTGGCGCCCATTCTCGCTCAGGAGGCCGCGCACCATGCTGTCAGGAAGGAAGGTCAGCGCGGAACGACCCATCCCGGCCTCGCGGGCGACGCCGATCACCGAGCGCAGCCGCGCGACGCGCGGGTCCGATGCGAGTGGTTGCACATACCGGCTCAGCGCCTGCCACCCGGCCGAGCGCCGCACCGTGCTGCCCTCCGGGAACTCCAGCACGATGCGGACGCCCTGAATCACTCCACCGCGGCCCATGGCGCGCAGGTCGCGCAGTCCCAGGGCGGATTCCATGCCGGAGGGAAGCCAGTCCCCGTTCGGGAGTCCGGTCCGGAGGCGCGTCGCCTGTGCCGCCAGGAGCAGGAGCGGGGCAGCGCCCACCACGAGCGCGGTCCATGGGCGACCGGTGACCCACCGTCCCAGCTGCCGCCAGTGATCGCCAGACGCCCTGGCCCGCCGACCGCGGACCCGGCCCCAGTCGATGCGGGTGCCGGCCCACGCCAGCACCCCGGGCAGCAGCGTCGTTGCGAGCAATGCGGACACAACCACCACCAGCAGGCCGCCGACGGCGATCGCGCGGATCTCGTTCAGCGGCACGGTGAGCAGCACGACAAACCCCAGCGCGACGGTTGCCGCCGAGAGCAGGATGGTATGCCCGGCGTGCCGCGCCGCTGATTCCGCCGCCGCCATGGCGCCCTCGCCGGCATCGAGCGCTTCGCGGAACCGACTGACCATCAAGAGTGCGTAGTCGATGCCCAGGCCCAGGCCCAGCATGGTGACCACGCTTTCCAGCAGGAGGGCGAGCGGCCAGACCCGGGCGATCAGGGCTGCCGCACCGAGCGCGATGGCGATGGCCAGCGCCCCGGACCCGACCGGCAGCAGCGCGGCGGCGAGCGCACCAAAGGCGAAGAGGAGGAAGAGGGTGGTGACCGGCAGCGCCCGTCGCTCGGCGAGCTGTACGTCCCGGCCGCTGGTGCTGCGGAGGTCCACGTTCAGGGCGGCTTCACCGGTCCACCGCAGGGTCAAGGCCGGGAACGCGGCCTGCAACTCCGGGGCGAGCTGCGCGGTCAGGGCGCGGAGCCGCGCCACGACCTGGTCGGGCCGGGCCGTGCTCTCGGCGAGGCCCACGACGATGAACGTGCCGGTCCCGCCGGGGGAGAGGAACAGGGTGTCGGCGCGGTTGAGATACGAATAGGTGCCAGACACTTCACGCGCCGTGTCGATTGCCGCGATCACGCGCTGGAGGACCTCGGCGCCCGACGAGTCGGCCGGGGAGGGCGCCCCCGCGACGACCAGTACTGCGAAGCGGGCATAGGGCGAGGCGAGCGGGCCGGCGAGCAGGCGTTGCACCGCATCCGATTCGCTGTTCTTCACCGAGACGCCGACATCCAATACCTCGCCGATGCGTCCCGCGTTTGGGAGGAAGGCGAGGGCGGCAAGCGCCCACAGCACGGCAATGCGCCCGCGCCACCGGACGACCCTCACCGGTGCTCCGCCACGATGGCGCACCAACTCAAGCCCCCGCCGACCGCCTGGAGCAGGTATCGATCCCCGGCGTGCAGGTCGTGGAAGCCGTGCGCCAGTGCCACCGCGAAGGTCGGGGTGCCCATGTTCCCGTATTCGCGCACCACGCGAACGGTCCGCGCGGGCGCCACGCCGACGTCCCGGAGCAGGTCCTCCACCTGCGCCCCGTGGGTCTGGTGGAAGAACCACTTGGCCATCTGGCCGGGCTCCAGCCCCGCAGAGGCCAGGGCCTCGCCATAGAGCGAGCGCCACTTCGCGTGGAGGTATTCGCGGGCCGGTGTGGCGTCCTGGATGGCATACACGTACCGGGAGTCGGGCTCCGTGGGAGGGAACGACGGCGTCACCATCATGGTCCGCGCAAAGAGCGGCTCGGTGCCGTGCAGCATGCGCAGGAAGCCGGGACCGGGGCACCGCTCGAGGAGCACACAGGCGGCGCCGTCGCCGACGGTCAGCAGCATCCGGAGGTCATCGGGAGGTGTCAGGTGGGAGAGGTTTTCCGCCATGACGACGAGCACTCGGTCGCACCCGTGCTGGATAAGCATCGCGGCCTGCACGAGACCCAGCACACCGCCGCTGCATCCTGCTTTCAGATCCATGCAACTCGCCTTCAGTCCGAATTCCTCTGCCAACATCGCAGCCTGGCTGTTGCAGGGGTGCGGGTTGGAGGTGCTGACGAAGATCAGCGCGTCCAGCCGCTCGAGCTCGTGGCGCCGCCGGGCCATCAGGCGCTCGGTGGCGGAGCAGCGCCAGGTCGAAGGCGGTCAGGCGGCCGGCCTGCGGTGCCTGCCCGGGAAGGTGGGTCAGGTACCTCCGCTCGACTCCCAGTTCGCCGATCATGCGGCGCGCCACCGCCGAGTCGAGGTACCGCTCCCAGTCGTCGGGAAGCGCTGTCCGGAGGACGGTGGAGGTGTCGTAACTCGGCATCAGGTCGAAGTCGCACGTTTCGACGTCGGCGATGCGGACGTCAGTGGCCGAGAGCTGCATAGGTCCTCTGCTCCGTAAAGGAGGCGTGGGCTTCGAAGTCCCTGGTGAGGTGCATCGGCTTCAACTGGGCGTTTGGGAGTCCATGCTGTGCCTGGCGCCCGGCCAGGTACGCGCGGAGTTCGCCGGGAGCGGTGACCAGCAGCTGCAGTGGCTCGAGGAGGGCGTCCTCGCGCTCGAAGTCGTAGCCCTTGGAGGCGATGCGCAGCCGACGCTCCAATTCGGCCGCGAAGCCGTCGAGCGACGATTCCTGCCCTGATACCGGGTCGTGGGGAACTGCGGCGCCGTCGAGTACCACGCGGTACCGCCGGTCGGCGCAGGGAACGAAGAGGAAATCCGCGAACCACAGCCCGGAGGCGCGGCTGGCCTCCTCCATGGCCACTGAGACGTCCAGTTCCGTCAGCCGTTCGTTGGACACCGAGACCTGGCGGTCCGCCTTGCTGACGAAGACGATGACGGGCGTCTGGTCGAGCATGTCGGTGACGCGGACGAGATCTTCCATGTCGTAGCGGTACAGTCCGCCCGACGTGGTCACCACGATGCGGTAGGTCGCGCCGACGTGCAGCTGATCCGCCCGGAGCGCGGGCGCGTCCGCCCCGCTGTCCTCGGCGGGGAGGAACTCGAGGAAGTGCGAGGTCACCGCCAGCGCGCCACCCGCCCGGTTCCCGCGGAACGGGATTGCGAAGAGCGCCTCGCTTGACGAGATCGGGAACTCGAAATGCTCCGAGAAGCCGAACTGCTGATCCATCTCATGGAGGTAGTAGCCCATGTTGCCGCCTTGCCAGCAGACCAGCACCTGCAGCGCCGGGAAGAGCAGCTTCGTCGGGAGTCGTCCCTCCCGCTGCCAGGCCTCTCGCAGCGCATCCGCCAGTTCCCGGTCGGGTCGTCCGCGGTACGTCCCGGGCACGGCCGCCGTTCCCGAGAGCGTGAGTGTCCCCGCTGCGACGTCCGCGATCAGCCGCTCGGCGTTGTCTTCCAGCGCCTTGATCAGGTTGATCAGGTTGACCGGGGAAATGGCGCAGAGCGCGCCCAGCGAGCGCTCGGCCATCAACAGGCGCCCAGCGGCGTACCCGCGGTCCTCCGCGTCGTGCAGCGTGAAGATCCAGTAGGGAAGCACAAAACGTCGGCGGACCAGCCCCGGCAGGTGCTTGTAGTTGAATCCTGACACGAATCCCTGGGGGATGCCCACGGGGGTCACGCCACCTTCCGCGGAGCCGACCAGGAATTGACACTTCAGCCGGCGGAGCGCCGGGTGGCTCGCTTCGAGGGCGCCGTAGAATATCATCGAGCCCTCGCCGACCTCGCGTCGGTACTCCTCGGTGATCGGGATGCACTTGAATTGCCCGGTGGAGCCGGCGGTCATGGCGAAGAAGATGGGCTTGCTGGGGCAGAGCCGGCGCCAGTCACCCGCGTAGACGGCGTCCAGGTCGGCCCGCATCTCCTTGCAGGAGCGCACGGGGACGCGGCGCTGGTATTCGCGGATCATGGCGACGGGGTCCGCCATGCGGGCGAGCCCGGCGAAGTCGCACGCCCGGCCGACGTCGGTGTGGGCCGCCTGCCGCAGGATCTGTCGAAGCCGGGTGGCTTGGGCGTGCAGCGGTGTGCGGCACGCATCGCGGAATCGGCGGTAGCTCCGCCGGAAGAGCCAACTGGTCAGCATGCGTCCCTCTGGGGGCCGAACACGGTGCCATCGGGAATGCGGGCGCCATCGGGGATGACGCTGCCGGAGGGGATGAGACACCCCTTGCCGATCCGCACGTGATTGCCGATGCGGACGGCGTTGTAGATGGAGGTGCCGGCACCGATCCGGGTGTCGTCGCCGACGGTCGAGTGCGCACCGAGGCGGACGGCGTACTCGAGCAGGCTGTCCGCTCCGACACGCGCGCCCGGGGCGAGGTGACAGTAGCCCCCGACCATGGTGCGTGCGCCGACGCTGATGTCGGCCACCACGAGGACTTTGGACCGCGGCTGATAGGCGCACAGGAGGAGGGCGTACTCGCCGATGAGGCTGTCGGCCCCGAGTTGCACGCGGTGCGGTTCCCGGATGATGGTCCGCGACGTGAGGAGGGCGCCGCGACCGAGTTGCGCGCCGAACGCGCGGAGGGCGACCCGCTGGAACCCCTCGCTCAGGAAGCAGACCGGCTGGAACACCGCGAGGTAGAGCGACGGCGCCCAGCTCTTGACGGCCCAGCGGACGCTGCCCCGGTCGGCGAACATGGCGAAGGTGCCGGACGGGCTCCTGGGGAGCAGTCGGTGCGCGGCCGACATCCCGGCCAGTGCCGACCACGGTGCCAACAGCACCCAGACCACGAGGCCGAGCACCGGTCCGAGCAGGGGGAGAGCGGCGAGCGGCAACGCCATCCAGGCCGCGAAGTAGGCCAGGCCCGCCCACCAGAGGAGGTCGAGTCGGGTCACAGGTCCACCTCCGCGGCGGATGATGCTCCGGCGCGCAGGAGCGCGGTGATCCGTCCTGCCACGGCCACGGCATCATCGATCGCGATGCCGTGCCGTGATCCAAACCGGTCCACCACGCCGGCGGTGCGGGGTGTCCGGACCAGGCCAGGATTCACCAGATGGACGCGGACCCCTCGCGAGGCGTACTCGTGGTGAGCCGTGTTGGCCAATCCGGACAGGAAGGCCTTGGTGGCGCAGTAGATCCCGGCCCCGGGCAGGCCGACCTTGTACGCCCGGGAGCCGATCCAGATCAGGACGCCGGAGCCTTGCCGACGAAAGCGCTCCAGGATGGCCGTGCTGAGCAGCAGCGTGTGGGTGCAGTTGGTGCGGATCGTGGCGTCGATCGTTTCCTCGCTCAACGCGTGGAGCCGCCTCGGGCCTTCGGTATACATCGGATTGACGCCGACGCAGAGGATGGCCGCCTCGAGCGCCGTGTCCGGATCGGCCAGCAGCGCACGGAGCGCGCGCACATCCGTGGGGTCGCCCTGGTCGCAGGTTCGAAGCAGCAGGCGGTCGCGCTGCGACGCCGGGACGGCATCCTGCGCCCGCCGCAGGCTTCCCTCGCTCCGGCCGGTGATCATCACGTCGGAGGTGGTCTCCGCGAGGACGATCTTCGCACATGCATGGCCGATGCCCTGGCTCGCGCCGGTGATCAGGATCATTGGGCGCCCCACCGAATCAGTTGGATCCCGCCGGCAAAGCCCGCGCCGACCGCGCCGAGGCAGAGCCAGTCGCCGTCGTGGAGCCGCCCGGCAGCCACCGCTTCCGACAGCGCGATCGGGACAGTGGCCGAGGTCGTGTTGGCGTAGCGCGGGAAGTTGATCCACCCCCGCTCGATCGGAACGTGCAGGTCCTCGAGAAGGTGCCTGGCAAGGAAGAGGTTCGGCTGGTGCAGGCAGAACAGGGCGATGTCGCCCAGCGCGACGTGGGACTCGGCCACCAGACGGCCGGCGAGTTCACGGAATCCCTCCCGCGCGCGCCGGGCCACGAGCGCCCCGTCAGGCATGGTGATCGAGTTGCGGTGGCGGCGGAGCCCATCCTCGTCGATCGGCTCTCGAGAGCCGCCGGCGGGGATGTACACTCCCTCCGCGCCCTCGCCGTCCGCGCTGAGAATCGAGTGCGCGACGCCGGTCTCACCGGCGCCTTCGGTGAGCACCACGGCGCCGGCGCCGTCGCCGTAGAGAAAGACGGTGCGCAGGTCACTGAAATTGAGCTGGCGCGAGCGGATGTCGGCGCCGATGACGAGTACCGGCCCCTCGCCGGTCGCGACACACCGGGCGCCGAGATCGAGCGCCTGGACGAATCCGGAGCAGGCGCCGATGATGTCGATGGCGGCGGTGCCCTTGAGCCCAAGCTTTCGCTGGACGACGCAGGCGGTGGCCGGCGTGGGGTAGTCACCCGACACCGTGGCCAGGATGATCCGGCGAATCTCGCGCCGCGGGATGCCGCTTGCGTCCAGCGCGCGGACGGCGGCCTCGGTGGCCAGGTCCGAAGTGGCTTCGCCGGGGCCGGCGAAGTGCCTGGTTTCCGCGCCCACGCTGTTGCGGATGAAGTAGGACTTGATCCGCAGCGTGTGTCGGCGGATCAGCTCATCGTTCGTGATGGGCAGGCCCGGCACGTAGTGCCCTGTCCCCGCGATCCGCGCTCTCATCGGGTGCGCGCCCGGCGCGCGCGCGACGACGTGCCGCTGCGACGGGTCGTCGCCGGCACGAGCCGCGGCGAGGCGGCCAATCGCAGGAAGTGGTCGATTTCGCCGCCGAGCTCGGCCAGGTCGACGACCGCGTCCAGCGAGCCGTGGGCGAGCAGGTCAGCGAGATCAGGCGTTTGCCGCGCCGCCACATCCTTCCATTGCTGGTGCAGCCGCGGGGAACCCCCGAGCAGCCGGTCCACGATGCTGTCCTGCATGACGCCGAACCGGCTCCCCCGGAGCGCCACGACGCGCTGTCCGCCAAAGACCTTCGGAAAGATGAGGGTCGCCGCGCCGCCGAAGCAGCGGTTCACCACCACGCCCATCGCGCCGTGCGGATAGCGGATGATCCGGTCACCCACGGCGATCATTCGCCGGAAGTTGTTGGCCGTGCTCTGGTCGACCCGTGGGTCGAAGCCGGGCGAGTCGAGGAAGCTCACGATGGGCACGCGCAGGGCGCGAAAGAGGTCCAGGCCGGCGGCGTATTTGTCGAGGGTCCGTACGGTGATCATGTTGTTGGAGCGTTCCGGGGGATTGATGAAGATCCCGACCGTCGCGCCGTGCCGCGTGCCGAGGAAGAGGCGGAGCCGGTCACACCAGCCGGCCACCAGTTCGGTGGGAGGCGCGTCCAGCACCTCAGAGAACAACTCGGACATCCGGGGTCCGATGCTGGCAGGCTCGCCCGGCTCGCCCGGGACCTTCAGTCCGAGTACCGCGGCGAACCGGGCGCACGCCGCCCCTACCGACGGCACCAGGTCGTGAATCAGGTCGGTGCTCTCCGTGTATCGCTCGGCGGCGGCGCTTTGCTCGAAATCCACTCCGTGGCCGAAGAAGAGCCGAATGACCTCGGGACCGGTCAGGTTGAGGTGGGTCTGCCCCGACACGGCGACGCGGTAGTGGCCGAGGCCGTACAGGAGCGGCGCCAGCCCAAGGCACTTCCCAATGGCGCAGGTCAGCACCACGTGCCGCTCGCCATACGAGAGGAGAGCGGGCCAGAGGGCGAACGCGTCGGAAAAGACGGTCCGCCCCTCCATGAGGCTGATCCCCGCCGAGTTCACGAAATGCATGAGGGGGACATCGGGCCGCGCGCCCTGATCCAGGTGTCGCAGGAAGGCGATGACGCGCGCTGAGTTTGCCCGACCGTACGAGGCAGCGTTCACGCGGAAGTCGCTCCAGATGATGGCAACCTGGCGCCCCTGGCATTTGCCGACGGCGGTCACGAGGCCCCCGCACAGCGACCGGGACAGATCGGCTTCGGCGATGTCGGACTCGATCCAGAGCTCGAGCGCGGACAGGCCGAGGGCGCTGCAGACCGGTTGGAGGAAGCGGAGTCGATCGGGCGCCGCCGTGAGCCAGCGGTAGCCGGCAGTGGTCGGGTCGTCCGGGACCAAACGTGGTCTGGGTTGGTAGGTCTGACGGCCGGGCGCGAGCGGGATCACGAGGACTCCAGGTGGAGGTCGCTCGCAATGTCAGGCGGTCAAGTCAAGCGGGAGTCAAGTCGCTGCGGGGCGCCCCCCGCCCGGCAGGGCGGGGAGGGGGGCAGGGGGTGAGGACTACGGCACCTTCGGCAGCGTCGTGAAGACTTCGGCGACGACCTTGTTGATGCTCGCCTGGTCCGGCGCCTTGCTCTTGGGCTCGCGCTGGTAGATGCCGCGCCAGGCGGTGCGTCCGGCCTTCTCGTTGACCAGTTCCGCCTCGAACGTCACGTTCTGGACCGGTTCCGGCGGCGCGATGGACGAGAGCGGCGTGTCCTGCGTCTTGCCGTACCCGTTCCCGATCCCGGTGATCGGCGGTCCGCTGACCCCGCCCCCGGTGGGGGCGTACGCGGCCGTGCTTTGCACCCCCAGGAAGTACCGCACCACAAAGGTGGCCGGCGTGGCGCTGTCGACGATGGTGTAGCCCTTCGCCGCGAGCTGGACCTTGATGGCCCGCTGGATCATGTGGTGGATACTGTCGTTCGACACGTTCGGAAAGACATCAGGGGTCCGCTTCGACCCCGACCCGAGGAAAGTGACGGTAGCCCCACTGGGGATCGGCACCGCGCTGTTCTGCTCGGACGTGGTCGCCGAGCTGCAGGCCGCGAGTGCCAGGAGGGTGGTGCAGAGGCCTGAGAATCTCGGCATGGTCGCTCCCGATTCATTCGGCGAAAATGGACCCCGGCTTTCGCCGGGGTGACGGCCATCCTACCTTCGCTGCCCCGCTGCCCCGCTGCCCCGCTGCCCCGCTGCCCCGCTGCCCCGCTGCCCCGCTGCCCCGCTTACTGCGGTACCTTCGGCAGCGTGCTGAAGATCGAGGTCGCCAGCGAATTGAGCCGGGAGTCGCTGGGCGCCGAGCTCTGCGCCTCGCCGTTGTAGATCCCGCGCCAGGCGGTCTTGCCAGTGGCGGCGTCGGCCAGGTCCACGACGAAGGAGACATTGGTGGTGGTGTAGGGCGTGGTGGTGGTCGTCGCCATGCCGCCGTATCCGCCATACCCACCCCATCCGTAGCCGTAGCCGCCGTACCCGTAGCCGCCGTAGCCGCCGTAATACGGCCCGGCATAGCCGACGCCGGTGGTGGTGGTCTGGTAGCCGGTGCTCTGCTTGACGCCCACGTAGTACCGGATATTGAAGGTGGCGGTCGTGCCGGCGGGCGCGGCGGTGTAGCCCTTCTTCAGGAGCTGCGTCTTGATGGCCTGCTGGATGCGGGAGTGCATGATGTCGTTGCTTACGTTCGGATCGACCTGGGTCGATCCCTCGGACGTGGCCCCGGCAAAGGCGACGGTGGCTCCGGCAGGGATAGGGACGTCGGGGTTGCGCTCGGAGGTGATGGAGGGCGGCGAGCAGGCAGCCGCGGCGAGCAGGCCGGCCGCCAGGGCCAGCCGGGGGAATCGGTTTGCAGTGAGCGAACGGTGCATGGGAAGAACCTCGATCAGGGGTCAGCGAGCGCGCCCCCACATCCGGACGCGAACCTGAAAATGTAGCCTCGTGGCGTCCCTTTGGCATCCCGGACCCCCGCGTTGACTCCCCCGGTACCCCCGTCTATTTTGCTCCCCGCAACGCCGGGCTGCCTTCCAAGCTGGTTCGCGTGCCAGAGTCCCCCCTGACTCCGTGCTCCACCCCTTCGATTCCAGCGCCTCCAGGCGCGGGAAGTGGCGATGCCACGCACCACACATCTACACGGAGTGCACGTGAACCTGATTCATCGCTCGACCTCGTCGTGGCGCGCCACGCGCTCGTTGCTCCTCGCCGGCCTCGTGGCCGGGACCGTGGCCGCCTGCAGTGAACCCACCGCGCTCAATCAGCTGCCGGCCGGCACCATCACCATCGTGCCGACGGCCAACATGCGTGCCGAAGACCTCTCCTCCGACGGCACGACGATCCTGATGACGGACGTCACCTCGCCCACCGCGGACTTCTACTTCTACGACATCGCCACCGGCACCACGACCCTCAAGGGCCGCGGCCGGCGACGCGCTGTTCAACTTCACCACCGGCATCTCGAACGGGCTCCGGGTCAGCGCCATTCACGGCAAGCCGGAAAACGCGGGCCTCTGGCAGCAGGCCAGCGGCTGGCTCGACCTCGGCAACATCTACGATGACGGCTGCCAGTTCAGCGAAATCGCGACCGACCTCGACCTGAGCGGCGGCTGGGACATCGACTCGGCCGGGCATTCGGCCGTCGGCCTGGTGTGGAACGGGTGCAGCGCCGAGGCGTTCCTGTGGAGCGACGCGACGGGCAGCGGCGCCTTCATTACTCTCGACAATCTCGGCGTCCCGTGGCCAGACAGCCCGAACCTGCCCAACAGCCGCGCCACGGTCATTTCGGACGACGGCACGACCATCGGCGGCTGGGCGCAGGATACCGCGAATGTCGGAGGCAACTGGTACGGCATCGACCGGCGCCCGACCCTCTGGACCTCCACTGGCGCCGGCGCCAAGATCCCCAGCGGCGGCGTCTTCACCGACGACTGCCCGGGCGAAGTGCTCGCCCTCGCCGGCAACGGCTCGCTGGCCGCCGGCGTCTGGTGCCAGCACGCGTTCCTCTGGAGCACCGCCACTGGCGTGATCGACCTCTCGGCCCCTTCGAATGGCTATGCCCAGGCCGTGGCCCTGAACGGGCAGCTGGTGTTCGGCACGATCGGCGGGGGCTTCGACCCGTCGTACCCGTTCGTCTGGACCCAGGCCGGCGGCGTGAAGTCGCTGGCGGACATCGCCGAGGCCAACGGCATCACCATCCCCTCGACCTACTACTGGGGAGCGGTTGTGTCTGCCTCGGCGGACGGCACCATCGTCGTCGGCACCATGTATGACGACACCTTTACGACCTACACCGTGGTGCTCGAGCTCCCGGTCTCGGCGTACGGCTTGTAGCAGCGAACGGCCACCCCGGGTGGCAACGGCCGCCGGCATGCGGAGTCCCCGCGCGCCGGCGGCCGTGCCGCATCCGGGTGGTCGCTGACACCTTGCGACCCCCCCCAACGTAGAGATCGCACTCGTGCAGCTCGGCCTCCCTGCCGCCCTGCCCAACCTGCCAACCCCAGCTATCGAGCCCCATGCGTCGCCTCCTGACTCTGCTCGCCACAGTGGCCATTCCGTCCGCCGCGCTGGCCCAGCAGTCCGCTCCCGTCACCGACCTCCGCTACGCCCTGACCTTCACCAGCGCCACCGCACAGGCCCAGAGCGTCACCGTCACCACCCGCTTCCAGGTGGCCGGGACCGACGCCGTCCTCCTGTCCCTGCCGAGCTGGACGCCGGGCGCCTACGAGGTATCCAACTTCGCGCGCCGGGTGTCGAGCTTTGGCGTCACGCAGGGCGGGGCGCCCCTCACGTGGGACAAGACCGACCCCGATACCTGGCGCATCCGGCCCTCGGGGCGCGGCGAGGTGACCATCACTTTCGACTTCCAGGCCGATCAGCTGGACAACGCCATGGCGTGGAGCCGACCCGATTTCCTCCTGGTCAACGGCACCAACGTCTTTCTCTATCCCGAGGGCCGCAGCCTCGACTTTCCTGCCACGGTATCGGTCACCACCGAGGCCGGCTGGCGGGTGGCCACCGGCATGACGCCGGCCGGCGCGCCACGCACCTACCGAGCCGGCAACTATCACGATCTCGTGGACATGCCGTTCTTCATCGGGCAAGTTCGATTCGACAGCACCCAGGTGGAGGGGAAGTGGATCCGGCTGGCCACCTATCCCGCGGGCACGCTCACCGGAGCGGCGCGCGCGACGTTTTGGGCGGAGCTCGAGAAGTACCTGCCGGTCGAGATCGCCGTCTTCGGCGTGGCGCCGTACGACAGCTACACCAACCTGCTCATCTTCGACGAGGATTTCGGCGGCGGCAGCGCGCTCGAGCACCAGAACTCGCATGTCGGCATCTACACGCCTGAGCTCATCGGCAATCCGGTCCTGCCGTCCATCACGGCCCACGAAATCTTTCACCTCTGGAACGTCAAGCGGCTTCGGCCCGCCGACATGGTGCCCTATACCTACGATCACTGGATGCCGACACCCTGGCTCTGGGTGAGCGAAGGGATCACCGACTACTACGCCGACGTGGCCCTGGTGCGGGCCGGCGTCATCGATTCCGCGGAATTCCTGAACCTGACCGCCGGCAAGATGCAGGAGGTGGCCGACGTTCCGGTGGTGTCGCTGGAAGATGCGTCGCTCACCGCGTGGATCTGCGCCCACCGACGGCACCGGCTCCATCTACTACCCGAAGGGCTCGCTGGCGGGGATGCTGCTCGACATCCGGATCCGCGCGGCCACCGGCAACCAGAAGTCGCTCGACGACGTGATGCGCGGGCTCTACCGGTCCACCTATGAGAAGGGCCGGGGATTCACCGGCAAGGAGTGGTGGGCCGCGGTGTCCGCCGCCGCCGGCGGCGCGTCGTTCGAGGAGTTCAACGCGCGCTATATTGACGGACGCGAGCCGTTTCCGTACGCCGCCGACTTCGCGCTGGCCGGACTCTCGGCGGTGGTGGACAGCAACCGCATTCCCCGGGTCGGGATCCAGACTCGGGGCGACTCCGCGCCCGAGGCGGTCGTGGCGGTCACGCCGGGCAGCGCGTTCGCCACCGCAGGTGGTCTGGCGGGCGACCAGTTGGTCCGGGTCGGCGACATCGACGGCTCGAGCGGCAGCTGGGCACCGCAGTTCCGCGCCAAGTACGGCACCGCGGCGGAGGGGACCCTCATCCCGGTCGTCGTGCAGCGCGGCGGGCAGAGCGTCACCCTGCAGATGCCGCTCCGGTTCATCACCATCCGAAGCTACCGGCTGGTCATCGACCCCAAGGCCTCGCCGGCCGCCGTCCAGGTTCGCCAGGGCATCATGAAGGGGTCCGTCGCCAGGTAGCCCGCTCGAAGGGAGGATCCGTGACGTACCTGGTGCCCGCCGCGTACGCGGCCCTGCTCGTCGCGTCGCTGCTCCTCCCCACCGCCTCGGACCGCCTGCGGGGCGCGCTCGGCCTTCCCGCCTTTGCACTCGGTGCGGCGAGTCTCCCCTACCTCCCTGAATTCCGAGGCCCCTCGCTCACGGTCTGGATCAGCGCGGCGCTGCTGCTCCTCGGTCCGGCCATGCTGCTGGTGGCCGCATGGCAGGCGCGCACGCGAGTGCACCCGCGCGTCGCGCTCCTCCTCATCGTGTCGCTCGCCGTCGGCGTGGCGGTCACCGCGGCGTGGCCCACCCTGATCCTGGGGGGCATACTCCCGGCGTCGGTGACCGCCGGCGCCCTCGGCATGGGCGCCTGGTTTGCCTGGTTGCTGGGGAGCGCGTCCGGCATCGGACGGGTGGTGCGCTCGCTCGATGCACGGATGCCGACCCTGCCGTCCCGGCACTCATGGGGTGTGCTGCTGCTCGTCACCGGCGCCGTGGCCTTCC
Source organism: uncultured Gemmatimonadales bacterium (assembly GCA_963810185.1). Classification (GTDB taxonomy): domain Bacteria; phylum Gemmatimonadota; class Gemmatimonadetes; order Gemmatimonadales; family GWC2-71-9; genus SPDF01. The sequence goes on along the minus strand of CAWEMJ010000008.1, from coordinate 875,862 downwards.
GGGTCGGCGGACTCATCTGGCCGCTCTGGGTGCTCTCCTGGCAGCCGGTTGCGGTGGCGCTCGGCGTGCTCTGTGCCTGGTGGGCGGTCGCCACCGGTCGGGCGTCGTTGGCGCTGGCCGGCGCCGCGTTTGCCGGTTCGTTCAGCACGACAGCCGGGTTTGTGGGTGGCTGGGTGCTGTTCGCGGTCGCGGCGATGGCCGATCGGACCCCGCCCCGGGTGATGGCAATCCTCGCCGCGACAGCCGCCTGGCTTGCGGCGCCGGAACTGCTGGCCGCCGAAGTGCTCTACACCGTGCTCCTCGCCTGGGCCGCGACGATGCTGCTCGGTGGACTCTCGACCCGCATCGCTGCGGAGGAACTTCCGTCGCGTTGACCCTCCCCGAAGGGCGGCCCATATTACACGATTCATGGCCGACCTCATCGCTCGCCAATTCTAGGAGCCTGATCATGCCGTTCTCGCTGCCCCCCCTTCCGTACGACTACACCGCGCTGGAGCCCCACATCGACGAAGCCACGATGCGGATCCACCACGACAAGCACCATGCCGCCTACGTCAACAACCTCAACGCCGCGCTCGACGGCCAGGCGGGCCTGCAGGGCAAGACCATCGAGGCGATCCTCGCCGATCTCGAAATGGTGCCCGAGAACATCCGGATGGCGGTCCGCAACAACGGCGGCGGCCACTACAACCACACCATCTTCTGGGAAATGATGGCGCCCGGCGGCGCGAAGGAACCGGGCGGCGCGCTCGCCAAGGCCATCGACGGCGCCTTCGGGAGCTTCGGCGCGTTCAAGGAACAATTCGCCAAGGCGGGCGCCACCCGGTTCGGCTCCGGCTGGGCCTGGCTCTCGATGGACACCGCCGGGAAGCTCTCGGTCGAGAGTTCGCCCAACCAGGACAGCCCCCTCTCCGCCGGCCGGACCCCGCTCCTCGGCTGTGACGTCTGGGAGCACGCGTACTATCTCAAGTACCAGAATCGGCGTCCCGACTACATGGCCGCGTGGTGGAACGTGGTCAACTGGGATGTGGTGGCGACTCGGCATGGCAAGTAGGAGAAACAAATTGAGGACTGAGGGCTGGGGACTGAATCAGCGCCCCGAAGGCCGGGCGGCTCCGGAGGCACGTGAGTTCACGAGTTGCATCTGTGCTGGATCTTCCCGGCGAGTGTGAACTCCAGTGCCGTAGGAGCTGGCCGGTCGAGGGGCGCTGAAGGACGGCCTTGGGAGTATCAACAAGCAACGGAGAATATTGTGGTTTCGAAATTGCCACCCATCGGGAATGCCGCTCCCGATTTCACGCTGCCTTCGACCTCGGGGGCCGACGTCACCCTGTCGGCGCTCCGGGGCCGGCGCGTCCTGCTCGCCTTCTTCCCGCTCGCCTTCACCGGCACCTGCACCACCGAGATGTGCACCCTGTCGGAGGACTACTCGCGGTTCGCGGACGCGAACACGGTGGTCCTCCCCATCTCGGTGGATTCCGTTCCCACGCTGAAGGAATTCAAGGCCAAGGAGCGGATGCAGGTGGACATGCTCAGCGACTTCAAGCGGCAGGTCTCCCGTGCGTACGGCACCCTGCTCGAGGACCGCTTTCATTCGAGCCGCGCCTACATCCTGATCGACGCGAAGGGCGTCGTGCGGTGGACCCACGTCGAAACGGTGGTCGGGCAGTTCCGCAGCACGGAAGAACTCCTGGCCCAGGTGAAGGCCGCGGCTTGAACCAGCCGGACGCACGAGAAGCACCCCACCCCGGAGCGGAGTTGCCCGGCCTCGATGGCCCGTGGGCTGAATCCGCCGGTCCGCTCTCCCGATCGCTGCCAGTCGGCGCAGGCCATTCCTGGGACCTCCCCGGCCGGCGGGCGGTGCTCCTCGGCACCGTCGACGCCGGCCTCCGTGAGGCCTGGATTCACCCCTACCGGGTCATGCAAGACGTGACCCTCCGGGTCGACGGCTCCGCGACCACCGCTGTCAGCCTTACCGTCACTCCAGAGCAGGTCGTCCGATGCAGCGTGGCGAACAGCTTCGAAGTGACCGAGCGCTGGACAGCGGCCCTGGAGCATCCGGTGGTGGTCTGGCAGGTCGAAGCAGCAGAGGGGCTGCCCGTACTCCGTGAGTGGACGGTGGACCTCCGGGCGGGCGGATCTTCGGATGCGACCGAGCCGGCTCCCGACTGCACCCTGGCGCCAAATGGCCGCGAGGCCGTCCTCCGCTGGCCCGGCCGCGCATTCCGGCTGATCGTTGATGTGGAAGGCGGCGCACTGGCCGTCGACCTGGCTCAACGCCCGGCGGTCAGAATCTCGGTGCGGTCGTCCGGTCGCTGTCGGGTGCGCGTCACTGGCGCATCCGACGACGCGGACCTCGAGCGCTCCCGGCAGATGCTCGCGCGCCGTGGACTGTCCGGACTCCGTCGGCAGCGTGCCGAGCACGCAGGCGAACTCGCGTCGTACGCCGCCTCGATCGAGACGCCCGAGCCGGAACTTGCCGAGGCGTTCGAGTGGGCCAAGGTCCGAATGGATGGGCTGCTGGTCGGCACGCCCGGGGTGGGCCGCTGCCTCGTCGCGGAATATTCGGTTGCTGACCCGGCCACGGGGCAGGGAGACGTGGCGAGGCACGTCGGCCAGGACGCCTGCCTCGTAGCGCTGGCGCAGCTGGCCGTTGGGGACCGGAACGGCCCGCGGGACACCCTCAAGTTCCTCTCCTTGACCCAGGGCGACGATGGCCGGGTCATCGAGGAGTGCTCCACGAGTGGGGAAGCCCGGTTTGGTCCGGCGGCCATTCCGCACTATCTCCTGCTGTCCGCACGGTACGCCGCCTGGACCGGGGAACTCGACTTCCTCTCCCGTCGCTGGGCTGCCATCCGGCGGGCCATCGACTTTGCCGTCGCCGGCCGACTCGGGAGCCTCGGCGACGCACCCGCCGCCGTGTGGGCCAGTGCACTCGCCTCGCTGCCGCCGCTGGCGGAGGCGCTCGGCCACCAGGAAATGGCGGAGGATCTCGCGACGCACGCGGAAGCCGCGCGAGCCGGGGTGCCCGATGCTACCTTGCCTCTGTCCCCGCTCGGCGGCGACCGGTTCCGGGACGGGCGACTCGAGCAGGATTTCGGCGCGTGGCGGGATCTCGCGTCGCTGGTTCGGCGGAACGAAGGCGGTGCCCGCGCCTGGGCCGGGGTGGCCGCGGGGGCGGTGGAGGGGCTTTGGGGCGTGATCCCCGACGCCCTGGAAGGGGCGGTCCGGATCAGTCCCTGGTTTCCCCCGGATTGGGATGCGATGTCGGTCGAGCGGATCCGGGTGGGCCGCACGGTGCTCAGTGTCCGCATGCGGCGCCGGTTCGGGCAGGTGGCGGCGCGCATCGAGCGGGTGCATGGACCGCGAATGCACGTCGAGTTTGTCCTCCGCGGCGTGCCCGCGCTGACGACGGTCCTGCTCGACGACGTGGAGCTGGGAGGCGGTCGGGTGGCGTTCGAGGCCGACGGCACCCACGCACTGGTCTGGCATCCCTGATTCTTTCACACGAGCCGCGACTCCATGTCATCCTCTTCCCGCTGGACCCTGGCGCTCTCTCTCCTGCTGGCCACCGCGTGCCGTCTCGAATCGCATCCGCCGCCGGGGGTGCCGGCGGACGAGGCCGCCATCCGCTCCGCCGTGGCGGCCTGGCTGGCCAAGGACGAGCCATGGGCGCGGGTGCTGCGCGCCGATGTCCGCCAGGATCGGGACCTCGCCTCCGTCTGGACGGTCACCTCCCCACCCAGGAACGAGGGGGAAGGGGAGCGGGCCACGCTCTTTGTCCTCCGCCGGGAGCCGGCCGGCTGGGCGGTGGAGTACCACGGCTCTCCCGCCCGGTAGCAGGCTGGGCGGTGCGCCACCATTGGCGCCCCGTCGCGTCGCGGGTTCTATTTCACTTATGACGAGTGCCTGGTGACCGACCCAACCACCGGTGCTGCGGGCGCGCTCGACCTGGTCGGCTCGGTTGCGCGCCTGCTGAACGGGAGCGAATCGCATGAGGCGATCGGCCGGGTGGCCGAGCTCCTGCGCCGCGGCGTTCCCGCCGTGTCCGTCACCATCTGGGTGCGGCAGCCGAGCGGCGCCGCGTTCACGCCGTTCACGGCTCCGGCGCCGCCGACGCCGCCGTTTGCCCTGCCCACGCTCGACGCGCTCCCCGCCACCGACGCCGCCGGACTCCGCCTGCCGCTCCAGCACGACGGCACCACGGTCGGGATGCTGGTGCTGGAGGGGATCGGTGAGGGGCCGGGCCGGGTGGCCGCCACGATCGTGGCCGACCTGCTGGCGCCGCACGTCGCGCTGATCGAGCTGTCCGAGGACCTCGCGTTCGAGGTCGCGGTGCGCGCCCGGCAGATCGAGGAGCAGCGCCGGTTCACCGGACTCGTCATCGACTCGCTGCCGGTCGGGCTCTACGTGGTGGACCGCGAGTACCGCATCCAGATCTGGAACCGGAAGCGGGAAACCGGCACCCAGGGCGTGCACCGCGATGAGGTCGTCGGACGGCCGGTGTTCGAGGTCCTCACCCGGCAGTCCGCCGAGCAGCTCAAGGGGGAGTTCGACCAGATCTTCGAGTCGGGGCAGATGTCGCAGATGGACATCGAGGTGGATGACCCCGCCGGCGGGCGCTTCTACCGCATCAGCAAGATTCCGATGCGCCTGGGCGGCGACCAGATTTCCCACGTGATCACCATCGGCGAGGACGTGACCGAGTGGTACCGGATCCACCGCCGGATCATGCAGAACGAGAAGCTCGCGGCGGTCGGCCAGCTGGCGGCCGGCATCATGCACGAAATCAACAATCCGCTCGCCACCATCGGCGCCTGCGCCGCCGCCATGGAGGGACGCCTGGGGGAAGTGCCGGTGTCGGCGCAGGGGGCGTTCCGGGAATACATCGAGATCATCGACAAGGAAGTGCTGCGCTGCACCAACATCGTGGACGGCCTGCTCGACTTCAGCCGCCCAAAGGGCATGCAGAAGAGCCCCGTGGCGGTGAATGCCGTGATCGAGGACACCTTCTTCCTGCTCAAGCACCACACCCGCTTCAAGAAGCTCACCGTCCAGCGTGAACTCGGCGACCGGCTGCCGCTGGTGCTCGCCAACGCCGAGCAGCTGGTGCAGGTGCTGATGTCGCTGATGCTGAACGCGCTCGACGCGATGGAGGCGGGCAACGGCCGGCTCACGGTGCGGAGCGCCCTCGGCGGACACCGCGGGTCGGAAGTGCTGATCGAGGTGCAGGACACCGGCATGGGGATCCCCCGCGCGGAGTTGACCAAGATTTTCGAGCCCTTCTACACCACCAAGACCCAGGGGCGCGGCACCGGCCTCGGCCTCTCCATCTGCTACGGCATCGTGGAGGATCACCATGGCCGCCTCGAGGTGGAGAGCCAGCCCGGGCTCGGCGCCACGTTCCGGGTCTTCCTGCCGGCCCTCCCATGAAGATTCTCGTCGTCGAAGACGATCCGACCGTCGGCCCCTACGTCAAGCGCGGGCTCGAAGAACACCAGAACCACGTGGACCTGGTGGACGACGGGCTCGAGGCGCTCCGGCTGGCGTCCGGCGGACTGTACGACCTGCTGGTCCTCGACCTCCGCCTGCCCGGGATGACCGGGCTGGAAATCGTCCGCACGCTGCGCGACCGCGGCATCACGACGCCGATCCTGATCCTGACGGCGCAGGACGCCGTGGACTTCAAGGTGCAGGTGCTGCGCGCCGGCGCCGACGACTACGTGACCAAGCCGTTCGCGTTCGAGGAATTGCTGGCGCGGGTCGAGGCCATCGGCCGCCGGCCCAAGCAGGTGGCGCCCCCGGCGATGGTGGTCGGCGACTTGTCGCTGGACACCGGCACCCGCGAGGTCCGGCGCGGCGGCGAACTCCTCGACCTGACGCCCAAGGAGTACGCCGTCCTCGAGTACCTGATGCGGCACGCCGGCCGGGTCATGAGCCGGACGCTGATCACCGAATACGCCTGGGACTATCACTTCGACCCCGGGACCAACATCGTCGACGTGGTGATCAACCGGTTGCGCCGCAAGGTGGATTCCGGACATGGCGCCAGGCTGATCCACACGGTGCGCGGCGTGGGGTACGTGGTCAAGGCGTGAACACCATCCGCGGGCGCCTCACGTTCTGGTACACCGTCGCCCTCACGGCGACGGTGCTTGTCTTCGGGACCGCCCTCTACCTCGAGCGGCGGCAGTCCAGCGTGCGCGAGCTCGACGCCCGCCTGACGCTCGAGGCGGACTTTGCGCGCCGCTGGCTCAACGAGTCCTACAACGTCCTCTCCACCGTGGTCCGCCCCACCGACCCGCAGGAACTCCAGCAGGGCGTCGCCGCCAATTTCGAAGGGGTGCGCGACCTCCTCCTCGTCTTCGACCGCGCGGGCCGTACCCTCTACATCAACGACCCGGTGCGGCAGCTCAATTTTGCCGCGATCGAGCAGCTGGCCGCCCTGCCGGGGCCGGCACCGGTGGTCGCCTTCACGGGGACGACGCTGCTGCCGGCGGGCGAACAGCCGATGCGGTACGTCCGACTGCCGGTCGACGGGGCGGGCGCCGAGGTGGGGGCGGTGGTGGTGGCCGCGCCGTTGTCGGCGGTGGCGTTCGGCCCGGCCGACCTGCTGCGATCGATGGTGCTGGTGGTGCCGCTGATCCTGGTCGCCTCCGCCGTGCTGGGATGGTTCCTGGCCGGGCGGGCCATGCGGCCGGTCGAGCGGCTGATGGACGAGGTGCAGGAGGTGACCGACGGCCGGAGCCTCCACCGCCGCGTGGCCGTCCCGACGTCCGGCGACGAACTGGCCCGCCTGGCGGTCACCCTCAACGCGATGTTCAGTCGCCTCGAACAAAGCTTCAGTCAGTTGCGTCGGTTCACGGCGGACGCGAGCCACGAGCTCAAGACGCCGCTCACCGTGCTCCGGGCCGGCGTGGAGCGGTCGCTGGTGCACCCCGGGACGCCCCCGGAGGTGCTCGAAGCGCTCGACACCAACCTGGAACAGCTCAATCAGCTCAACGAACTGGTGGACAGCCTGCTCATGCTGGCGCGGGCCGACGAAGGGCGGGCGCCGCTGGCGCTGGAGCGGCAGGACCTCCGCGCGCTGGTGGTGGACGTCGGCGAGACGGCCGGGATGCTGGCGGAACAGCACGGCCTGACGACCAAGGTGTCGGTGCCCGACCACCCGGTCGAGGTGCGGGTCGATCCGCACCGCATGCAGCAGCTGCTGCTCAACCTGGTGACCAACGCGGTCAAGTACACGCCATCGGGGGGCTCGGTCGCCATCTCCCTGGAGGAGACGGACGAGGGCGTCCGCCTGATCGTGCGCGATAGTGGGATCGGCATCGCGTCGGTGGACCTGCCGCATATTTTCGATCGATTCTGGCGGGCGGACCCGGCGCGGTCGCGGACCGGGGACCGGCCGGGAGTCGGGTTGGGGCTGGCCATCACCAAGTGGATCGCGGAGGCGCATGGGGGGACGATCACGGTCCAGAGCCGTCCGGGTCGGGGGTCGAGCTTTGTGGTCACCCTGCCCCGGGCGGGGGGTGGCGGAGCCGTGGATCAGGCGTAGATTGCCGACCCTCGAGGCGGTCCCGGCGTGCGGGAACTCCTCATTCCGTTGTTATCACTTTGTCATCTAAGGGCCACACGGGGGCAAGGCGGGTTGCGTAGGTTGCATCCCATGCCTGACTCACCACGGAGGTAGGACCGTGTTCGAGATTCTGGTCGAATCCAAGCCCCCGAAGCAGCGCACCGCCGGCCAATTCGTGACGTCGGTGGTCGTCCATGTGCTGCTCATCACCGGCGCCGTCATGGCCACCAAGGGCGCCGCCGAGGTGGTCCGCGATCGGAATGCGGACACCACGCTCGTGTTCCTCGAGCCGCCGAAGGCCGCGCCGCCGCCCGAGACACCGCCGCCCGACGCCATCGTGAGCGCCAATCCCCCGCCCAAGGGGTTCCAGACGGTGGTGGCCATCCAGGACATCCCCAAGGAAATTCCGCCGATCAACCTGAACGAGCGGTTCGATCCCAAGGACTTCACGGGCACCGGCGTGCAGGGCGGCGTGGCGGTCGGCGTGGTCGGTGGGTCGGGCCCCGTGACCGGGGAGACCTACCTCGAGGCCCAGGTGGACGATCCGCCGGAGCTCATTTCGGCCGGGTCCGCGTCGCTATCCGCCGGTGCTCGAGCGGGCCGGCATCGGCGGCCGGGTCGTGGCCCAGTTCGTCGTGGACACCACCGGTCACCCCGAGACCAACGGATTCCGGATCCTCAGCAGCACCAACCCGGCGTTCAACGAGCCGGCCAGGGAAATGATCATGAAGAGCGTCTTCCGGCCCGGCAGGGTGCGTGGGCAGCCGGTGCGCGTGCAGGTGCAGCAGGCGGTTTCGTTCAACCCGTAGCCCCCGATCTCATTCCCGCCGCCGGCGCCGCCGGCGGCACGCGGCAAGCTCCCAGGAGGTTCGACCGATGAACGTTTCAATGATGGCACTGTGGGATCAGTCCGGCATGTTCGCCCGGGGCGTCATTATCGTCCTGGCCATCATGTCCATCTATTCCCTCACGATCGCCGTGACCAAGCTGATCCAGATCAAGCGCAGCACCAACGCGACGCGCAAGTTCGCGCCGCAGTTGTCCAAGGCCATCATGGAAGACAACCTCGAACTGGCCATCAAGCTCTCTGAACAGCACAAGATCGGGCACATTTCGCGGGTCCTCGGCGGCGCGCTGGCGGAGATGAAGCCGCTCATCAGCGACCGCGCCACGATCACTGCGGCCGACATCAACTCCTCCGAGCGGGCCATCGAGCGCCAGATGCTCATCACGCTCTCCGAGTTCCGCCGCGGCCTCGGCGTGCTGGGCACCGTCGGCTCCACGGCGCCGTTCGTCGGGCTGCTCGGCACCACGATGGGTATCGTCAACGCCTTCACCGGCATGGCGGCGGGCGGCGCCTCGGGCGGCCTGGCCGGCATCTCCGCCGGTATCGCCGAAGCGCTCATCACCACCGCCTTCGGCCTCCTGGTGGCCATCCCGGCGGTCTGGTTCTACAACTACTTCACGACCAAGATCGAGAACCTCTCCGTCGAGATGACGTACGCCTCGAAGGAACTCATCGACCAGCTCATCAAGAACGTGGGCGCCTCACAGGGCCGGTCGATCTTCACCAAGGAATTCCAGGCCCAGAAAGCGGTGACCGGCAGTGGCCATCTCCACGGGTAGTGGCCGGGACAAGGTGAACGCGAACATCAACGTCACGCCGATGATCGACGTGATGCTGGTGCTCCTGATCATCTTCATGATCGTCACCCCGCTCATCGCCGCCGGCTTCCAGGCCACCCTGCCCAAGGGCAAGAACCTGGACCCGAGCCCCGAGAAGGACACGGACGTCATTCTCGGCATCGACAAGAACGGGCACTACTTCCTCGACACCAAGCCGGTCGATGCGGCGGTCCTCGAGGACTACCTCCGCTCCGTCTACACGGCGCGCACCGAGGACAAGATCCTGTACTTCAAGGCGGACGTGAACCTGAAATACGGCCAGGTGCAGGACGCGGTGGAAATGGCCCGGCGGGCAGGAGTCCGGGTCATGGCCGCCATCACCGAGCCGGTGCCCGAGCCGCTCCTGAAGACCGGAAAGGAGTAACCCATGGCCATGTCCGCCGGTGGTGGCAATCCCGGGGAAGTCTCCTCGGAAATCAACGTGACGCCGATGATCGACGTGTTGCTCGTGCTGCTCATCATCTTCATGATCGCGCAGCCGCTCTCACGGATGGCCATGGACGTCCAGGTGCCGCCGCCCGACACCCCGCAGACCAACCAGCAGCCCTCGTTCCAGATCGTGCTGGAGCTCCGGGACGACGGGACGTACGCCATCAACTCCCAGCCGTACCCGCTGGAGCAGCTGGACGCCCAGCTCCACGCCATCTACGACGAGCGGCCGGCCAAGCTGATGTTCGTCAAGGCGGGTCCGAACCGGATCTACCAGGACGTGATCCAGGCGATGGACATCGCCCGCGGCGCGGGCGTGCAGGTCATCGGGTTCACCCCGAAGGACGTCAACTAGCGGGGCATCCGTGCTGCAGCCGGCGTCCCGGGCGTCTCCCGGGGTGCCGGAGGTAGACATCTCTCAAGCCCATCTCGACGGGCGCCGGCCCCCGCCTCTGGCGGTGGCGCCGGCGCCCGCGGATGTATCATGGAGTCGTGACGCAGCCCACTTCCCCGTCGCATCCCCTCTGGAAACCGGTGCGCGACCCGCGCCGGTTTCTCGGGGCTGCATTCTCCCTGCTGTTCCACGCCGTGCTCCTCGTGTTGATCGTCCGGGGTGCCGTGGACACGTTCATCCAGACGCCCGCGGCCGGCAACCCGTTGTTGCCGCGCGGCGGTGGCGGGGGCGGGGGTGGCGGGGGCCGAGGGCTCCGGTATATTTCGCTCCCTCCGCTGCCGCCCGCCGCCAAGGCGCCGGTGCAGCAGCCGACCGTCCCACCGCCCGACGTCGTACCTCCGACTCCCGTACCGACCGTCCCTGAACAGGCCGCGGTCGTGGTCGTGCGGCCGGGGGACAGCGTGCCGCCCAGCGGAGCGGCCAGTGATGGCCCCGGCGCCGGCCCAGGGAGCGGTGGCGGAAGCGGAGGTGGCAGCGGCGGCGGAGTGGGGTCGGGCACCGGCCCGGGGAGCGGACCTGGAAGTGGGGGCGGGGGCGGGGGCGGATCCGGTCGGGAACCGCAGTGGACCTATGGGACCTTCTTCTTCGACAAGACCCCGAAGGCGCTGCGGGGCCAGGTACTGCGGGTCACCTTCTACGTGCGCGCCGACGGCCGTGTCGCACGGGTCGAGACAGATCCGAAGATCGAGGATGGCGAGTATGCGCGGCGGTTCGCCGAACGCGCCGAGACCTATCGCTTCAAGCCCGCGCGCAACGCCGAGGGTGACGCGGTGCCCGGGGTGTTCACGATGACGTTTACTCTCCCTTCGAAATAGGACCCGATGAGCCAGCTCTTCCGCCTCAAATCGGTCCAGGATTGCGAAGACGATCTCGCGTCACGCGGCGGCCTCCGCCGCACCCTCGGCAAGTGGCACCTGACCGCCCTCGGCGTCGGCGCCACCATCGGCGCCGGCATCTTCGCCACCACGGGCACCGCCATCGTCGGCGACGCCGTCCGGCCCGGCGCCGGCCCCGCCATCATCCTGTCGTTCATCCTCACCGCCGTGGCCTGCGGCTTCGCGGCGCTCTGCTACGCCGAATTCGCGGCCATGGTGCCGATTGCCGGGTCGGCCTACACCTACGCCTACGCCTCGCTTGGCGAGTTCGTCGCGTGGATCATCGGCTGGGACCTGATCATCGAGTACGCCGTCGGCAACATCGGCGTCGCCATCGGCTGGTCGGGCTACTTCCGCGAGCTGCTCAGTCACTTCGGCCTGTCGCTCCCGGCGTGGCTCGCCACCGACTATCGCACCGCATACCTCGCCGCCCAGGCGGTGGCCGCCGGGGCCACCGACCCCTACAACACCTACATGGCCGGCGCGGTCACGGGGGCGCCCAACCTGTTCGGTGTTCCCCTCATCGCCAACATCCCGGCCTTCATGTCGGTCATGCTGGTCACCGTCGTCCTGGTCATCGGCATCCGTGCCTCCGCCAACTCGAACAACGCCATGGTCCTGCTCAAGATCGGGATCATCCTGTTCTTCATCGCGGTCGGGCTCACCCTCCTCAAGCCCGACAACTGGACCAACCCCGCCACCGGCGGCTTCGCTCCCAACGGCATCTCGGGCATCGGGGCCGGCGCGGCCATCATCTTCTTCAGCTATATCGGCTTCGACGCCGTCTCCACCGCCGCGGAGGAGGCGAAGGACCCGGGCAGGGACATGCCGTTCGGCATCATCATGAGTCTCCTCATCTGCACGGTGCTCTACATCGCGCTGTCCGCGGTCATGACCGGCATCGCGCCGTGGCAGACGCTCGGCACCGCGGAGCCGATGATCACCGCCCTGACCTTTGCGGACGGGCCGCCGAAGCTGCTCAGCGCCTCGCGTTTCATCATCTCGTTCGGCGCCGTGATCGCGATGTTCAGCGTGCTGCTGGTGTTCCAGCTGGGCCAGCCGCGCATCTTCATGTCGATGGCGCGGGACGGCCTGCTCCCGCCGTTCCTGGCCAAGGTGCACCCCCGGTTCAAGACGCCGTATGTCGGCACCATCCTCACCGGCCTGTTCGTGGGGATCTTCGCGGCCTTCGCCAACATCGCGGAAGTGGTGGACCTGACGAACATCGGGACGCTGTTCGCCTTCGTCCTGGTGTCGGTCGGGGTGATCGTGCTGCGCTACAAGGAGCCGGAACGGGTGCGCCCCTTCCGGGTGCCCTTCGTCCCCTGGACGCCGATGATCTCGATCGTCGCCTGCGTGTACCTGATGTTCAAGCTCCCCAAGGTGACCTGGGAGCGCTTCGGGATCTGGCTGGTGGTGGGGTTGGCGGTGTATTTCCTGTACGGTATTCGGCACAGCAGGTTGCGGATCAAGGACGAGGCAGCGGCGCGGCGGGGCAGCGGGGCAGCGGGGCAGTCTGGAGGGGGCGGGCACCGCGGTGCGCCCCTACAGCCGCGCCGCCTGCATCAGCGCGCCGAGCGTCGCGTCCACCATCGTGGCCAGCGGTCGCAAGGTGGGTTCGGTCCCCAGTTTTTCAAGCACGGCGCTCCGCAAGGAGCGCTCTTCCGCCAGCATCCCACCCATCAGCGCCACCCCCACCCGTTCGCCGGTGGGGAACTCGTCGGCCAGCCGCAGGACCAGCGCGCTGAGCTCGCGGGCCGCGTAGTCCGAAATACCCTGCGCCACCGCGTCGCCCCGTTCCGCCGTGTGGAGCACGTGCGGCGCCAGCGAGGCCACCTCGGCCGGCCCCGCAGCGGCGGCCCAGCGCACCAGCGCATCGAAGTCGAGGCTCCGGGTCACTTCCATGAGCACCGGCGTAATGGCGGTCTCGGGGCTGCGGCCGTCCCGGGCGCGGCTCACGGCGCCGAGCGCGGCGCGCCCGATGGCATACCCGCTGCCTTCGTCGCCCATTTGCCAGCCATACCCGCCGCGGCGGAGCATCCGCCCTTCAGGATCCCTGCCGAGCACCACGCTCCCCGTGCCCGCCACCACCACGATGCCCGGTCCGTCGCCGAACGCGGCGGTGAGCGCGATCTCGACATCGGTGGTCACGCGCACCCGGTCGGCCAGCGACTCCGTCCGGAGCGCCTGTTCCAGCTCCATCCGCTCCGATTCCCGGCCGGCGCCCGCCGCGCCGACGACGAGCACGGAGCCCCGCAGGCTTCCCGCCGCGGCGAGCGCCTTGCGCACCGTCTCGGCGATGGTGGCCGCGGAGGCGATGGCGCGGCCCGGGCGCACCGCCGCCCCGGGGCCGAGGGCCCGGCCCCGGACGTTGGTGGCGTCGCCCACCGACACGGCGGTCTTGGACCCGCCGACGTCGACGCCAATCAGGGGAGCGGTCATCGTGATCTCTCAGCGTGGGGAAAGACGCTCAGCAGCCATCCGGCCAGGATGGTGAGCGCGGTGCCAGCCGGAACGTACCACGGCCAGGCCAGCCGGCCTACCGGGGCGAGCCACGCGAACCCGTCGTGGGTCGCGATCTTCGCCGAGAAGACGACGACCAGCATCACCGCCACCGAGAGGAGCACGGCGCCGACGACATCGCGGCCGCGGGACGCCGTCACCCGCGCGCCCAGCACGTAGGTGCCGAGGAGCGCGCCGTAGGTGATGGAGGCGATGGAGAGCGCGAGCACCACGACCGGCGTGTCACCGCCGCTCGAAAGCTGGTAGAAGAAGAGCGCGGCGCCGATCAGCGCGAGGCCCCACAGCGCGGAGAAGATGCGCCCCAGGCGGAACAGCCGGATCGGGTCGGTGACGCCGGTCCAGGACGAGTACAGGTCGTGCGTGACCGAACTGGCGAGGGCGTTGATGGACGAGCTGATGGTGCTCATCGCCGCAGCCAGGATGCCTGCCACCATCAGCCCTGCCAACCCGGTGGGCAGGTGGTCGAGGATGAACCGCGAGAAGATCTGGTCGGCCGGCATGCCTTCGGGTGCCAACCCCGCGGCCCAGATGGCGGAGCCGATCAGCAGGAAGAGCCCGAACTGCAGGATGACGGCGAATCCGGACCCGATCACGGCGATCCGCGCGTCGCGGAGGGATCGGGTGGCGAGCAGCCGCTGGACGATGAGCTGATCGGTGCCGTGCGACGCGGCGGAGAGGAGTGCCCCGCCCACCAGTCCACCGAGGAGCGTATAGGTCTCGGTGAAGCTGACGACCGGATTGAGGATCCGCAGTTTTCCTGCGGCCGCGGCGGCGGCCAGCGCCTGTTCGGCGCCGCCCGCGAGGTGCCAGGCGATTCCGAGCGCGGCCAGGCCGCCGGTCACGTACACCGCCAGCTGGATCACGTCCGACCAGACGACCGCCTTGAGACCGCCGAGCAGGGTGTAGATCAGGGTGATGCCGCCCATGGCGACGATGGCGGTGGGCACCGACCAGCCGGTCAGGAGCGCCAGCGGAATGGCGCCGGCGAAGATCCGGACCCCGTCGCCGAGCAGCCGGGTGAGCAGGAAGACGACGGACACGAGTCGCCGGCTGGTGGGACCGAAGCGGGTCTCGATCCGCTGGTACGCTGTTTCCTGGTCGCCCCGGAAGTATCCGGGGAGGAGCCAGAGTGCCACGCCGACCCGTCCGATCAGGTATCCGAACGTCAGCTGCAGGAAGGTGAGATCACCGCGGGCGCCGAGGCCCGGCACCGAAATGACGGTGAGGGCGGAGGTCTCGGTTGCCACGATGGAAAAGAGGATGGCCCAGGCGGGGAGGTTTCGGGCGCCGAGGAAGTAGTCGCCGGCGGTGGACTGGTGCCGCGATACCCAGAGCCCCGCGCCCACGGTGAGCGCGAAGTACGCCAGGATGACGGCCAGATCGAGCGGTGCCATGCGGCCCCGCTACCTACGCGGTGAAGCTGCTCCCGCAGCCGCAGCCGCCGGTCGAGTTCGGGTTGGTGAAGGTGAAGCCGCTCCCCTGCATGGACGACACGTAGTCCACGGTGACGCCGGCGAGATACTGCAGGCTGAACCCGTCGACGAACACCCGCACCGTGTTGAGGTCGAGGACGACATCGTCCTCCAGCGCCTTCTCCTCGACGTTCAGGCTGTACTTGAATCCGCTGCAACCGCCCGGCATCACGGAAATCCGGAGCCCGGAGGTCTCGGCCGGGACGTCCTCGGCGGCGATGAACTTCCGCACCTCTTCCGCCGCTCGGTCGGTGAGCGTGAGCTGGAATTGGGTGGACTGTGCCTGCGTGGTCATGGTCATGCTCCTTGGGTGACTCCTGAAAGCTAGAGACTTTGCCCCGCGTGGTCAACGCGCCGGGGCTGCAGTCGCTTGCAGTTGGGGAACCAGCGCCGTCAGCACCCGGTCGCCGACGCCGCGCCGCACCCCGGCAAACCGGGTGTTGGCCCGCGTGGGATGCACCCGGTTGGCGAGGACCACGATGACCACGCCGCGCGCCGGATCCATCCAGATGCTGGTGCCCGTGAACCCGGTGTGACCGACGCTGCCCGCCGAGAGAAATCCGCTGCCGGTGTTCTCCTCGGTCGGCACTTCCCAGCCGAGGGTGCGCGGAGACCCCGCGGGCAACTCCTGCGGCACCGCGAACGACCGCAGGATCGAGTCGGAGACGGTCGGTTGACCCGCCTTTGTGTCCCCACCACGGTACCGCGCGATCCACCACTCGCCGAAGGTCAGCAGGTCGTCTCCGGTGGAGAAGATCCCGGCGTGCCCCGACACGCCGTCCATGCGCCAGGCGTTCTCGTCGTGCACCTGGCCCCGGATGATCCGGCCGCGGAGGGAGTCGTATTCGGTGGGGGCCACGCGCGCCATCCAGATGCCCGGAGGATTGTACGCCGTCGATGTCATGCCGAGCGGGCGGAACAGTCGGCGGGTCAGGAGGGAATCGATCCGTTCCCCGTAGGCGGTCTCGACGGCCTGGGTGAGGAGAATGGCCCCGATGTCGGAGTAGGCGAACCGCGCGCCGGGGATCGTGTCGAGCGGCGTGGAGTCTGCCACCGCGAAGACCGCGGGCCGGCTGTAGGCCAGCAGGTAGAGCGGCCGCCAGGGAGGGAGCCCGCTGGCGTGGGCCAGGAGGAGGCGGATCGTCACGCTGTCGGGTTGGGGAGGCTGGAAGGCCGGGACGTAGCGTGACAGCGGTGCATCGAGCTCGATCCGCCCCTCCTCGACGGCCCACATCAGTGCCGTGGTGAGTCCCACCACCTTGGTGAGGGAGGCGAGGTCGTACACCGTCTCATGGTTGGGGCGGCGGCGGAGGCCGTCGCCGAGATGCCCGGTGCCGTAGGTGTAGCGGTGGCCCGGCCAGCTGACGGCCACCACGATGCCGGGAGCGGCCCCGGCGGCCACGGCGCTGTCGAGGAAGTGGCGGAGCGGTTTCCAGTCCGGCGTGCTGGCGAGTGGAGTGGGCCCTGGCGTGACCCGCGGTGCACACGCCAGGGCGGCGAGCAGCAGCGCCGCCGCGCGCCTCACTTCCTCGCGTCCATCCGGAGCCCGCTCCCGATCGGTATGCTGGCGTCGAGCGCAATCGGCAGGCGCCCCGAGATGTCGGCCTGCCCGGTGAGCGCCGCCGCCACCGCCTGCTCGTTGATGGGCCGGGCGGCCCACGCCAGCAGGTAGCCTTGCACGGCCGGCGCCTGGTTCAGCAGATAGGGCGAGCCGAACGACACCAGCACGGTCGGCTGCTTCAGGGCCGTGCTGTTCACCAGTTCGGCCACCAGCGGCGGCAGGCTGATGGTGCCGCTCCACGCGCTCACCCTGATGGAGGCGGCCACCACCGCCACCGGCGACGTCGCCAGCGCGGCGCGCGCGGAGTCGTAGCTGGCGGGCCCGCTGGAGGGCCAGAGCCGGAAGGGGGTGACGGTGTACCCGCCGGCGCGGAGGTCGTTGAGCAGCGTGGTGCCGAGCGCGCTCGCGGGGTCGTCGGCGTAGATCAGCAACGAGATGGGCTGGGCGCCGGCGCGGAGGCGGGCCACCACGCCGCCGCTGTCCCGCACCAGCACCAGCGACCGGGCCGTCACGTCACGCGCAATCAGCTGGTGTTCCGCCGTCCCGACCGCGTCCATCACGCCGTCGAGCGGCACCGTGCGCTGGCGGAACAGCCCCACTCGCCGCTTCATCTCCAGCACCCGGCGCACCGACTGGTCGAGCCGGGCCTGGCTGACCCGCCCCTGTTCGACGGCCGCGACGACCGCATCGATGGCGGCGCGCGGGTCGGCCGGCTGCAGGAGGATGTCCGCCCCGGCCAGCAGCGCCAGGACGGCGGACTCCCCGCTCCCGTACGTCTTGACGATGGCCCCCATGTCGAGGGCGTCGGTCACCACCAGCCCGTCGAAGCCAAGCGAGTCGCGCAGCACGCCGGTCAGCAGGGCGGGGGTGAGGGTGGCGGGGCGCACCTGTCCGCTGTCGATACCGGGAAGCGCGATGTGCGCGGACATGATGGCGGCGACACGGCTCTTGATCGCGGCGCGGAAGGGCACCAGCTCGACCGAGTCGAGCCGGCTCCATGGCGCGTCGATGACCGGCAGGGAGATGTGGGTGTCCGTCCCGGTGTCGCCGTGGCCGGGGAAGTGCTTGGCCGTGGCGAGCATGCCGTGTTCCTGCAGGCCGCGGATTTCGGCGGACACGAGTTCGGCCACGGCGTCGGGGTCGCCGCCGAACGATCGGGTGTTGATGATCGGATTGGCGGCGTTGTTGTTCACGTCCGCCACGGGGGCAAAGACCAGGTGAATGCCGACGGCGCGGCCCTCGATGGCCGTGATCCGCCCCATTTCGTACGCGTCCAACTCCCGGCCGGTGGCCGCCACCCCCATATTGGTGGGGAAGGCGGTGCCGCCGTTGAAGCGCATCACCGTCCCGCCTTCGAGGTCGGAGGCGATCAGCAGTGGAATCCTGGCGTGCTGCTGCAGCACGTTCACCTTGGCCGCAATGTCGAGCGGCGAGCCGATCGACGCGATGATGCCGCCGACCTGCAGCGAGTCCACCCACGCGCGCGCCTTCAGGAATCCCGGGTCGTCCGCGGCGGCGTAGGTGCCCGGGATCCACGGCATGACGAGCTGCCCGACCTTGGCCCGGAGCGGAAGGCTGTCGAGCAGCCGCTGCACCGGATCGGCAGGGCCGGGCGTGGTGACGGTGAGCGCCGAGGGGAGCCCGGAGACCGGGGCGGGAGCCGGCGCCGGCGGAGTGGACGTGGCGCACGCGAGCAGGACAACCGATAACTGGGCGAGGCGGGCGTGATGAATCACCGGCATACGGTCCTGGTTGCGATGGTGGGCGTGGCGGCGGCCTGCGGCGGTCCCCGGACCGCCGTGGCCCCCGTGCCGATGCCCGCCACGGCAGTGCGGCCGGGCATCGAGGTGCTGCTCTCCGATTCGCTCTCGCTGGTCCGGCATGCCCGGCTGGGGCTGGTGACCAACCAGACCGGCGTGGACGCGGCCGGCGTCAGTGATGTGGACCTGCTGCGGACCGCAGGGCTGGAACTCGTCGCCCTGTTCAGCCCGGAACACGGGTTCCGCGGCGGCGCCGCACCCGGCGCGGCGGTCGCCAACGGCCGCGACAGCACCACCGGCCTCCCAATCTACAGTCTCTACGGCCAGAATACCGCCCCGACCGCCGAGATGCTCTCGGCGGTCGATGTGCTGCTTGTGGATCTGCAGGATGTCGGCGCCCGCTACTTCACGTACCTCGCGACCACGGTCGCGGTGATGCGGGCCGCCGCGGTCAGTGGCAAGCGGGTCGTGGTGCTCGACCGGCCCAACCCGATCGGCGGCCTGGTGCAGGGCAATGTCCTCGACACGGGGTTCACGTCGTTCGTCGGGGTGCTCCCCGTGCCCATGCGCCACGGCATGACGCTGGGCGAACTGGCGCGGCTGGCCAACGCGGAGTTGCACGTCGGGGCCGACCTGACGGTGGTGCCCGTGGCTGGCTGGTCGCCGGCCATGGACTTCGACCAGACCGGCCTCCCGTTCATCCACCCCAGCCCGAATCTGCGCTCGCTGCAGGCGCTCTACCACTATCCGGGGCTCTGCCTGATGGAGGGGACCAACCTCAGCGTGGGTCGGGGGACCGACCACCCGTTCGAGCAGGTGGGCGCGCCCTGGCTGGATACCACGCGGGTCCTCGCCCGGCTGCGGGCGGCGAACATCCCGGGCGTCAGGTTTTCCGGGGTCAAGTTCCGTCCCAAGCGCCCGGGCGACGAGAAGTACCCCAACACGACCGTCGCCGGCATTCGCCTGACCATGACAGACCGCGACACCTACGACCCGCCGGCGACGGCGGTCGTGTTGCTGGCGGTCATCCGGGCCGTCCATCCCGGCAAGCTCACCTGGAGCGCCGGGCAGTTCGACCGCCTGGCAGGCAACTCCAAGCTCCGCCTCGCCTTGTCGGCGGGAGGCGAGCCGGCGGCGGTCATGGCTGGCTGGCCGTCCGAAGTCCTGGCGTTCGAGGGGCGCCGCCAGGCGGCGCTGCTCTATCCTCGCAGCGTGGAAGCCCCGCCCCCAGGCACCGCCCCCTAGGCCGTCGCCCCGCTGCCCAACTGCCCCCTTCCTGCCTCGCTGCCCCGCTGCCCCGCTGCCCCGCCGTCGAATTGCCCTAACGCCTTCTCCCGGTTAACTTTTCGCCGCTCTCAAAGCACCAGAAAATCAGCGATTTCAAGAGGCGGACCCGGTTGGCGAAACTCGTACGCGTGAGCCTCGAGCGGGGATATTACAAGGCCACCGATCCGCTGGTGCGGTGGTTGGTGCGTTCCGGCGTTCAGCCGAACACCATCACCACCGTCGGAACGCTGCTCGTGGTGGTTTCCTCGGTGTTCTACGGCTTCGGTTTCATTCGGTTGGGAGGGGCCTTCCTCCTGCTGAGCGGGGGCCTGGATACCCTGGATGGCGCCGTGGCACGCCAGAGTGGCGGCGCGACCGACTTCGGGGCGTTCTACGACTCCACGATGGACCGGGTCAGCGACGGGGCCACTTTCATCGGCATCGCGACGTACCTGCTGCACGCGCCCGACGTGGCCTACCGGAACCTGGCCATCATCCTCGCCATGGTCGCTACGCTGGCCTCGCTGGTGGTGTCCTACGCCCGGGCACGCGCCCAGGGGCTCGGCATCGACTGCCGGGTCGGCATTGCGCAGCGGGCGGAACGGGTCATCGGGCTCGGGGCCGCTTCCCTGCTGGTGGGCGCGGGACCCCGGGCCCTCGTGCTGGAGGGGATCATCGCCATCCTGGCGCTGACCTCGATCATTACCATCGTGCAGCGGTTCCATTTCGTGTACCGCGCGACCCACTCCAACTGAATCTTCGCTGAAAGGATGACCGCCGTGGCGCCCCAGACTGCCCGGTCGATCACGCCCGCCAAGGGCAAGCTCGGAGTGCTGTGCGTCGGCCTCGGGGCGGTGACCACCACCTTCATGGCCGGCGTGGAAAACATCCGCCAGGGCCGTTCCAAGCCGATCGGCTCCCTGACGCAGATGGCCACCATCCGGCTCGGCAAGCGGACCGAGGCCCGGACACCGCTGATCAAGGATTTCGTCTCCCTGGCCAACCTGGACGACCTCGTCTTCGGCGCCTGGGACCCCATCCCCGACAACGCGTACCAGGCGGCCCTCAAGTGCGGCGTGCTCGACAAGCACGAGCACGTGGAGCCGATCGCGGACTTCCTCAAGGGCATCACGCCGATGCCCGCCGTCTTCGACCAGTTCTACGTGAAGCGGCTCGAAGGCACCAACGTGAAGAAGGGCAAGTCCAAGCGGGAACTCGCCGAGGCGCTCCGCAAGGACATCCGGGACTTCAAGGCGAAGCACCACTGTGACCGGCTCGTGATGATCTGGTGCGCGTCGACCGAGGTGTTCATCGCCCCCGGCCAGACCCACCAGACGATGGCCACGTTCGAGAAGGCCATGGACGCCAACGATCCGACCATCGCGCCCTCGATGCTCTACGCCTACGCCGCCATCATGGAAGGGGTGCCCTACGCCAACGGCGCCCCGAACCTCAGCTGCGACGTGCCGGCCCTCGAACAGCTGGCCCGCGACAAGCACGTGCCCATCGGCGGGAAGGACTTCAAGACCGGCCAGACGATGCTCAAGACCGTGCTCGCGCCGATGTTCAAGGCTCGGATGCTCGGCGTGGCCGGCTGGTATTCCACCAACATCCTTGGCAACCGGGACGGCGAGGTCCTCGACGATCCGGAGAGCTTCAAGACCAAGGAAGAGTCGAAGCTCGGCGTGCTCGAGCACACCCTCCAGCCGAAGCTCTATCCCGACCTCTACGGCAACATCTTCCACAAGGTGCGGATCAACTACTACCCGCCGCGTGGAGACAACAAGGAGGGCTGGGACAACATCGACATCTTCGGGTGGCTCGGCTATCCGATGCAGATCAAGGTGGATTTTCTCTGCCGTGACTCCATCCTGGCCGCCCCGCTGGTGCTCGACCTGGTCATCTTCTTCGACCTGGCCTCCCGCGCCGGGATGTCCGGGATCCAGGAGTGGCTCTCGTTCTACTTCAAGAGCCCGCAGGTGGCCCCCGGGCTGTACCCGGAACACGACCTCTTCATCCAGCTGACCAAGCTCAAGAACACGCTGCGGTACCTCAAGGGCGAGGACCAGATCACCCACCTCGGCATCGAGTACTACGAGAACGACTGATGAAATATTTTCATCGCACCAGCGTCTCCCCGGACGCCGCCGTGGCCCGCGCGGCCGAGTTCTTCGGCGCGCGGCTGACCCCGATCGAAGAGGCCCCGCGCCGCCGCCGGTTCGGCGGCACGCTGGGCCAGCTGTCCGTCTCGGTCCAGGCCGAGGGGGGGCACTACACGCTGATCACGATCGACACCGACCAGCCGGGAGAAAGCGAGCTCGACAAGCTCGCCAAGCGCTTTCTCACGGTCATTCACACCATGGCCGACCCCGCGCACGAGGCGCGGGGCGCCTACTGAACCGCTGCAGGCAAGCGGCACTTTTTTCGGAGACACCACGTCATGCATCGTCTGGCCATCCGTTGGCGCAGGGCCCTCGCGCTTCCGTTCCTCATGCTGGGACTCCTGGTCGGCCGCGCCGCGGCCCAGGAGGCCGCCGCGCCCATGGAGCATCGCCCGGGCGGGGAGGTCAACCTGCTGTTGCCCGACCTGAACCAGGGCGACTTCCTCGGGTTCACCGGGCACCAGATCCTGCTCTCCGGGCTGGTCGTCTGCGTGCTCGGCCTGCTCTTCGGGCTGCTGAGCTACTCGGCGGTCAAGAAGATGCCGGTCCACAAGGCCATGGCCGACGTCTCGGACATCATCTACGAGACCTGCAAGGCCTACATGGTGCAGCAGGGCAAGTTCCTGATGGGGCTCTGGCTCTTCGTCAGCGCGGTCATCGTCGTCTACTTCCTGCTCACCGGCCTCGGCATCCCGAAAATCGGCATCATCCTGCTCTTCTCGCTGATCGGCATGGCGGGGAGCTACGGGGTGGCGTGGTTCGGCATCCGGATCAACACGCTGGCCAACTCGCGGACGGCGTTCGCGTCGCTCCGCGGCAAGGGGTGGCCGGTCTCCGAAATCCCGCTCCGCGCCGGGATGAGCGTCGGGATGATGCTCATCGCGGTCGAGCTGCTGTTCATGCTGGGCATCCTGCTCTTCATCCCGTCCGACGTGGCCGGCGCCTGCTTCCTCGGCTTCGCCATCGGTGAGTCGCTCGGCGCGGCCGCGCTCCGGATCGCCGGCGGCATCTTCACCAAGATCGCCGACATCGGCGCCGACCTGATGAAGGTGGTCTTCAAGATCAAGGAAGACGACGCCCGCAACCCCGGCGTCATCGCCGACTGCACCGGCGACAACGCCGGCGACTCGGTCGGCCCGACGGCCGACGGGTTCGAGACCTACGGCGTCACCGGCGTGGCGCTCATCACCTTCATCGTGCTCGCGGTGCCGGACACGACGGTGCAGGCCAAGCTGCTGGTCTGGATCTTCCTGATGCGCGTGATGATGGTCATCGCCTCGGGGCTCTCGTACCTGGTGAGCAACGCGGTGTCCAAGGCCAAGTACGCCGCCGCCACCAAGTTCGATTTCGAACACCCCCTCACCCAGCTGGTCTGGCTCACGTCCATCGTCTCGGTGGTCCTGACCTACGTGGTGTCCTACTTCATCATCCCGGAACTGGGCGGCAACACCTCGCTCTGGTGGCAGCTCTCCACGGTCATCACCTGCGGCACGCTGGCCGGCGCCATCATCCCCGAACTGGTGAAGGTCTTCACCTCCACCTCCTCGCGGCACGTGCGCGAAGTGGTGACCAGTTCCCGTGAAGGCGGCGCCTCGCTCAACATCCTCTCGGGCCTCGTCGCCGGCAACTTCTCGGCGTACTGGCTCGGCCTGACCATCATGGGCCTCATGGCGGCCGCCTACGGCGTCAGCACCATGGGCCTGAGCGGCGGCATCATGCAGGCGCCCGCCATCTTCGCCTTCGGCCTCGTGGCGTTCGGGTTCCTCGGCATGGGCCCGGTCACCATCGCGGTGGACAGCTACGGTCCGGTGACCGACAACGCCCAGTCGGTGTATGAGCTCTCCACCATCGAGCAGATGCCCGGCATCGAGGCGGAGGTCAAGCGCGACTTCGGCTTCGCGCCCGATTTCACCACCGCCAAGGAACTGCTCGAGGAGAACGACGGGGCGGGGAACACCTTCAAGGCCACCGCCAAGCCGGTCCTCATCGGCACCGCGGTGGTCGGCGCCACCACGATGATCTTCTCGATCATCATGGCGCTGACCCACGGCCTGGCGAGCGGCATGGAGAACCTCTCCATCCTCCACCCGCCCTTCCTGCTCGGCCTGATCACCGGCGGCGCGGTCATCTACTGGTTCACCGGCGCCTCGATGCAGGCCGTGACCACCGGCGCCTACCGCGCGGTGGAGTTCATCAAGGCCAACATCAAGCTCGAGGGCGTCACCAAGGCCTCGGTCGAGGACAGCCGCAAGGTGGTCGAGATCTGCACCCAGTACGCGCAGAAGGGGATGCTGAACATCTTCCTGGCCGTCTTCTTCTCGACGCTCGCGTTCGCCTTCGCCGAGCCGTTCTTCTTCATCGGCTACCTGATTTCCATCGCGCTCTTCGGGCTGTACCAGGCCATCTTCATGGCCAACGCCGGCGGCGCCTGGGACAACGCGAAGAAGATCGTCGAGACGGAACTCAAGGCGAAGGGCACGCCGCTGCACGACGCCTCGATCGTGGGCGACACCGTCGGTGACCCCTTCAAGGACACCTCGTCGGTGGCGCTCAACCCCGTCATCAAGTTCACCACCCTCTTCGGCCTGCTGGCGGTCGAGCTCGGGGTGTACCTCACGGCGCAGCAGGGCAGCCTCCTGCCGCACGTCATGTCGGTCCTGTTCTTCCTCGTCAGCGTGGTGTTCGTGTACCGGTCGTTCTACGGCATGCGGATCGAGTCGCAGTAGCCGACTGTCATGACGCCGACCGTCACCTCGCCTGCCACCCCGGCTGCGCCCCCCCACGGGCTCAGCCGGGCGCAGCTGCACGAGCTGTACTACTACATGCGCCTGACCCGCTCGCTCGAGGAGCGGCTGGTCAACCTGTACCGCCAGACCAAGGTCATCGGCGGGCTCTTCCGCTCCCTCGGGCAGGAAGCGGACAGCGTGGGGAGCGCCTACGCGCTCGACCGCACCCGGGGCGACTTCCTTTCACCGCTCATCCGGAACCTGGGCTCGATGCTGGTGCAGGGGGCCAAGCCGCTCGAAATCCTGCGCCAGTACATGGCCAAGGCCGAGAGTCCCACCCGGGGCCGCGAGCTCAACATCCACTACGGCGATCTCGAGCGCGGGTTCATCGGGCAGATCTCGCACCTGGGCGACATGGTCCCCGTCATGGCGGGCGTGGCGCTCTCGTTCAAGATGCGGAACCAGCCCAGGGTGGGGATGGTGTACGTGGGCGACGGCGCCATGAGCACCGGCACCTTCCACGAGGGGATCAACTTCGCCGCGGTCCAGCGCCTGCCGATGGTCATCGTCTGCGAGAACAACGGCTATTCCTTCAGCACGCCGATGCACAAGCAGACCGCGGTCCGGCAGCTGGTGGACAAGGCGGGGGCGTACGGGATTCCCGGGGTGCGCGCCGACGGCAACGACGTGCTGGCGGTGTATGGCGCCACCAAGCCGGCGGTGGAGCTGGCGCGCCAGGGCGGCGGCTGCACCCTGATCGAGCTGGTCACCTACCGCCGGAAGGGGCATGCGGAGCACGACAACCAGTCGTACGTGCCCGCGGAGGAGCTCGCGGCGTGGGAGGCCAAGGACCCGATCGACCGCTGCATCCGGGAGTTCACCGCGGCGGGCTGGGCCACCGCCGCCGAACTGGCGGACATCGACGCCCGCATCGCGGCGCTGCTCGATGCGGCGGTCGGGGAATGCGAAAACGAGCCGATGCCCGACGCGATGGGCGCCCTCGACGGCGTGCTGGCCGATCCGGCCCGTGCCGAGCTTGAATGGTACCGGAGGACCGATGGCTGAAGTGACGTACCTCGAGGCGATCCGCCAGGGGATGATGGAGGAGATGCGGCGCGACGAGAACGTCTTCATCCTCGGTGAAGACATCGGCGCCTACGGCGGCGCCTTCAAGGTGACCGACGGGTTCCTGGCGGAGTTCGGGGAGCGGCGGGTCATCGACACGCCGATCTCCGAGGCCGCCATCGTGGGGGCGGCCGCGGGCGCCGCCCACATGGGGCTCCGGCCGATCGCGGAGATGCAGTTCATCGACTTCATCTCCTGCGCGTACGACATGCTGACCAACTACGTGGCCACGGCGCGGTACCGGGCAGGGCTGCCGACGCCGATGGTGGTGCGGGGACCCTCCGGCGGGTACGTCCGCGGCGGTCCCTTCCACTCGCAGAACCCCGAGGCGGCGTTCCTGCACACGCCGGGTCTCAAGATCGTCTGCCCGGCCACCGCCCGCGACGCGAAGGGCCTCATCAAGAGCGCCATCCGCGACGACGACCCGGTGCTGTATTTCGAGCACAAGTACCTGTACCGCCGGATCAAGGAAAACCTGCCGGAGGGGGAGGAGATCCTCACCCCGATCGGGAAGGCCAGGGTGGCGCGCGAGGGCAGGGACCTGACGATCATCACCTGGTCGGCCATGGTGTACAAGGCGCTCGAGGCGGCGGAACGGCTGGAAAAGGAAGACGGGCTGCAGGTCGAGGTCCTCGACCTCCGCACGCTGCTGCCGATGGACGACGAGGCGATCATGGCCTCGGTCCGGAAGACCAACCGGGTGCTGATCGCGCACGAGGACACGCGCACCGGCGGCGTGGCCGGCGAGATCACCGCGCGGATCAACGACCAGGCGTTCGAATGGCTCGACGCGCCGGTCAAGCGGGTGACGGCGCACGACGTGCCGCTGCCCTACGCGCCCACGCTGGAAGACTTTGTGCTGCCGCAGACGGACGACCTGGTGCTCGCCGCCCGCTGGCTGGCCGCTTACTAGGAATGGGGAGAGGTTCGCATGGCCAAGATTGACGTGATCATGCCCCAGATGGGTGAATCCATCGCCGAGGGCACGCTGTCCAAGTGGATGAAGAAGGTGGGCGACACCGTCAAGCGCGACGAGCCGATCTTCGAGATCTCCACGGACAAGGTGGACGCGGAAATTCCCGCGCCCCAGGCCGGCGTCCTCGTCGAGATCCTGGTCCAGGAAGGGCAGACGGTCCCGATCCAGACCGTCGTCGCCCGGCTCGAGACCGACGCGACTGCTGCCGCCGCGGCCCCGGCGGCGGTGACCGCCCCCCTGCCCAGCAGCCCCGCTGCCCCGCCGGCACCGGCCCCGCTGCCCAGCAGCCCCGCTGCCATGCCTGTCGCCGCCCCGCTGCCCCGCAGCCCCGCTGCCCCACCTGCGGCGAGCACCGGCCCTGAAACGGCTGACGAACGCCTGCGCCGCAAGAGCACCCCTCTCGTCCGCAAGATCGCCGCGGAGCACAACCTCGACATCAGCGCCATTGCGGGCAGCGGCCACGCCGGCCGGGTCACGAAGTCGGACGTCCTCACGTTCCTCGAGACGGCCCCTGCGGCCGTCGCTGCCCCGCTGCCCCGCAGCCCCGCCGCCCCGCCAAGCCGCGGCGCCACGACCCTCATCGAGGTCCCCTCGCCCGTGGTCGAGCCGTGGGACGGAGACCGGGTCGAGCCGTGGAGCAAGATCCGCAAGCTCACCGCCGATCACATGATCATGTCGCGCCGCGTCTCGGCGCACGTGAACAGTCTCTTCGAGATCGACTTCACCCGCGTGGCCCAGGTGCGCGCCGCCCGCAAGAAGGAATACGCCGAGCGGGGCGTCAACCTGACCTTCCTCGCCTTCATCGTGAAGGCCGTGGCCGACACCCTCCGCAAGCATCCGGTCGTCAATTCCGCCATCATGGGCGACGCCACGGTGTACCGCAGGGACATCAACATCGGCATCGCGGTGGCGCTCGACTGGGGCCTCATCGTGCCGGTCATCAAGCGGGCGGACGAGCTCTCGCTCCTCGGCGTGGCCCGCGCCATCAACGACCTCGGCGAACGCGCCCGCGCCAAGAAGCTCACGCCCGATGAAGTGCAGCGGGGCACGTTTACCATCACGAACCCCGGCGGGTTCGGGTCGTTCGCCGGTACGCCGATCATCAATCAGCCGCAGGTGGCCATCCTGGGCATCGGCGCCATCGAAAAGCGCCCGCATGTCGTCACGGCTCCCGATGGCACCGATTCGCTGGCCATCCGGACCAAGGGCATGCTCACCATGGCGTACGACCACCGGATCGTGGACGGCGCGGTCGCCGACCAGTTCCTCGCCGACCTGAAGGCCGTACTCCAGGCGTTCCCCGACAGCGCGGCCTGAGCATGCCGCGGGCCCTCGCCGTTGCCCGGGTGCAGGTGCCGCCCGCCGGTGAGGCCGCCTACCTGGCAGGCGCCGCCGAACTTGGCGCGGCGCTCCGGGTGCGGGGCCAGCATCTGTGGGTGTTTCGACACCCGAGCCGGCCCGGCGCGTTTCTGGAATTCCGGGAATCGGGAGATGCGGAGGCACACACCGTGTCGGCCCCGACGCCCACGGAGGAACGACTCACCCGCGCCCTCCGCGCCCTGGCGCCCTGCGCCCCGGATGTGGACGATCTCTGGCTCGAGGTTTCCCTGACGGAGGGTCGCACCTTCGTCGATGGCTCAGAATGAGGGACGTATGCCGACGCGCACCATCGAGGTAGGCGGCACGACCTGGCAGGTGGCGCCCAGCGGAGGGGTCACCCAGTTCGTCCGCGACGAATTCACCATGCTCTTCACCAGGGGCACCGGCCCCGACCGGGAGGAGCGCGTGGCCAAGTACGCGCCCCTCGGCGCGCGGAGTCGCGAGCTGTCGCTCGCCGAGTTGACCGACATGCAGCTCCGGGAACTCTTCGCCCGGTCCCAGCCCTCCTGGACCTCGCCCGACACGGGGTACCGGCGCTGACTCCCCCGCGCTTCATCGACCTGCACATGCACTCCACCGCGTCGGACGGGTCGCTCTCCCCGACGGCCGTGGTGGCCTGCGCCAAGTCCGCCGAACTCGTCGCCATCGCGCTCACCGACCACGACTCCGTCGCCGGCATCGCCGAGGCCGTGACCGCGGGCGAGGCGGCAGGCATCAGGGTGATTGCCGGATGTGAGTTCTCTGTCTCCGCGCCCTGGGGCGAGATGCACGTGCTCGGGTATTTCCTGCCGGTGGGCGACGACACCGTCGAGTCGTTTCTCGACCGCTGCCGGGCCGACCGGCTCCGGCGCGCCGAGGTGATGTGCGGGCGGCTGCAGGAGATCGGGCTCGCGGTGTCGTTCGAGTCGGTGCTGGAGGAAGCGGCCGGCGGCGCGGTCGGCCGCCCGCACGTGGCGCGTGCCGTGGTGCGGGCCGGCGGGGCGGTGGACGTCAACGCCGCCTTCGATCTGTACCTGGGCCGGAACAAGCCTGCCTATGCCGACAAGGTGCTGCCCACCTTCGCCGAGGTGGCGGAGCTGGTGCACACGGCCGGCGGGGTGCTGTCGGCGGCGCATCTCCGCGATCGGGCCACCCGCCCGTATCTCGCGCGGCTGAAGCAGGAGGGGCTCGACGCCGTCGAGGTGCGACACCCGCGGCACGCGCCCGAGACGAGGTCCCGGATCGCCGGCATCGCCAGCGCGCTGGACCTCGCCCGCACCGGCGGGAGCGACTGGCACGGCGACATCGGTCCGGGCGAGGAGCATGGGTCGCTCGGCTCGCAGACGGTTCCCGAGGACTGGCTGGAGCGCCTCGAGGCGCGCCGTCCGACACCGAAATGACGAGCGCCCCCACCATGACCGGTTCACGAAATTTCGAGGGCAAGGTGGTGCTGGTCACCGGCGTGGCCCGCGTCGGACAGATCGGGCATGCGGTGGCCCTCGCGTTCGGTCGTGCCGGCGCCAAGCTGGTGCTCTGCGACCGGAACGCGGTCGAGGCGGCGGCGCGGGCCCGGGAGTTTGCCGCCGAGGGGATCGAGGCGCGGCCGACCGCTGGCGACCTGACGGAGCCGGACATTGCGCGGCTGGCGGTCGAAACGGCCATTCGGCACTTCGGGCGCCTCGACGTGGTGGTGAATGTGGCCGGCGGCCTGACGACGTTCGGACCGGTGGAAAAGACCAGCACCGCCGATTTCGACCGGGAAATCGCCATCAATCTCAAGACGGCGTTCCTGGTGTCGCAGGCGGCGGTGGGTGCGCTGGCCGAGACGCGCGGGGTCATCATCAACTTCGCGTCGGTGGCGTTCTTCCGTCCGCAGGATCAGATGGCCGTCTATGCGGCGGCCAAGGCGGGCGTCGCCGCCTTCACGCAGAGCCTGGCGCTGGAAGTGCGCGACCGCGGCGTGCGGGTCAACGCGGTGGCGCCGGGCATGGTCCGCACCAGCGACAATGTCTCCGCGGCCGGCGGGGGCAAGGTGCGCTGGGTTGAGATGACGCAGATCACCGATGGAGTCCTCTTCCTCGCGAGCGACGCCGCCGATGCGATCACCGGACACATCCTCCCCATCACCAACGGGGCGCTCTGAGCCGCTGGCCGTCCACGAGTTCGTCGTCGTGGGGGGAGGCTGCTACGGAACGTTTTATGCCCGGCAGCTCGAGCGCGCCCGCGCCCGCGGGGCCCTCACCTACAATCGCGTCCTCGTCGTGGACCGGGACCCCGCCTGCCAGCTGACGCGGGAGTTGCCGCCAGCACCGGACCGGGAGCTGGTGGTGCGGGGGTGGGATGCATTCTTCGATGACTATCTTTTCCCTGGTCGTCACCCCGGCGAAAGCCGGGGTCCATTTGCTGCCCCGTTGCCCCGCGGCCCCGCTGCCCCGCCGTCCTTCATCGTCCCGTCGCCCCTCATGCCCCACCTGATGTTCGACTGGCTGATGCGCCGCGCGAGGGCGCTCTGGCCGGGCAGGGAAGTGTCGCAGCAACCGCTGACCGAGCCCGTCGGGACTCCCTACGACACCCTCGCGCCCGACGGCACCCGGTATGTCTCCTGGGCCGACTGGCTCTGTCCCACGCACTGCATCGAGCCGGCCACCTGCCCGATCATTCGCGCGCCGCGCACTTGGGAGATGTCGGAGACCGCCGCGAAGGTGGTGGAACGACTCTCGACGTCGCGGGAGGTGTTCGGGCCAGCACTGTTCGTGACGCGGCACCTGACGGATGGGGTGGGGGCGTTTGCGGTGAGCGACGCGGCCGCGGCGGAGCAACTCCTTCGAGCGGCGGGAGCGAGCGGCGGCCCGTCCTCGCTGCTGGTGGGGACGGTGTCGGCGTGCCATGGGGCGCTGGGGCTGCTCGGCATCGGCGCGCGCGAGACGCGCGATTGAAGCGGCGGCCGACGTAGCGGCCCCGATTCTGCCGCGATATACTTCGATTATCCTGAAGACCTCCCTCTCTGACGGCAGGACACAATGGACATCCTGTGGTGGCATTGGTTCGTGCTTGGGCTGTTCCTCGTCCTGGTGGAGCTGGCAGCGGCCGGAGGCTTCTATATCATCTTCTTCGGCATCGCGGCCATCCTGGTCGGGCTGCTCTCGAGCATCGGCGCCGCCGGGTCGGTCGGTGTCCAGATTCTCCTCTTCTCGGTGCTGTCCGTCGCGTCGCTGCTGCTCTTCCGCAGCCGGCTGGTCAAGCGCTTCCAGGGCGACCCGCAGACGCCGCAGGTCGATCAACTCGTTGGCGAGATCGGCGTGGTGCTGGAGGACCTGCTGCCCGGGGCCGTAGGCAAGGTGGAGCTCCGGGGGAGCAGCTGGTCCGCGCGTTCAGTCTCAGGGTCCACATTGGCGCGGGGCACACGCTGCCAAGTCACGGGCGTGGATGGCCTCACCCTTTCCGTCGAGCCAGAAGGAGTACGCCAATGATCCCCGGTCCGCTTGTTATCATCGCGGTCGTCCTCGGCATCGTGATCCTGGTCACCATCGCGAAGACGGCGGTGGTCGTCCCCCAGCAGAGCGCGTTCGTCGTGGAACGACTGGGCCGGTTTTCCGGCGTCCTGCAAGCCGGCTTCCACGTGCTCATCCCGTTCGTGGACGTGATCCGGTACCGGCACTCCCTCAAGGAAGGGGCGTGGGACATCCCGGAGCAGGTCTGTATCACTCGCGACAACGTGCAGGTCGGAGTGGACGGGGTCCTGTACCTCAAGGTGCTCAACGCGGAGCGGGCCTCCTACGGCATCGTCGATTTCATTTTCGCCATTACACAGCTGGCGCAGACCACGCTCCGCAGCGAGATCGGCAAGATCGACCTCGACAAGACGTTCGAGGAACGCATGAACATCAACAGCGCGGTCGTCGCGGAGCTGGACAAGGCGTCCGAGCCGTGGGGCGTCAAGGTACTCCGGTACGAAATCAAGAACATCACGCCGCCGCACGACATCCTCGCCGCGATGGAAAAGCAGATGCGCGCGGAGCGGGAGAAGCGCGCCGTCATCCTCACCTCGGAAGGCCAGCGCGACGCGGCCATCAACGTCGCCGAAGGCGACAAGCAGCAGGTGATCAAGGCGTCCGAGGCCAACCGCCAGCAGCAGATGAACGAGGCGGAAGGGGAGGCGGCGGCCATCCTGGCGGTGGCGACGGCCACGGCGGAGGGCCTGCGGATGGTGGCGAGCGCCATCAATCAGCCCGGCGGGTCGGAGGCGACGCAGTTGCGGGTGGCGGAGAACTACCTGGTGCAGTTCGGCGCGCTGGCGCAGAAGACCAACACGATGATCCTGCCGGCCAACGTGGCCGACGTCGCCTCGATGGTGGCGACGGCGATGAAGGTGTTCAAGCAGGGATGATTCGTTGGGGGAGGCTCGTGTTCGCGGCAGCTGTCTGGTCAAGTGACGGCCGAGTGAGGACCGCATGCGCATCCCGCTTCTCGTGCTTCTCCTGGTGCCGGTGCTCCCAGCATCGGCCCATGGTCAGATCCCGCTCCGCCCCGTTCCCCGGGGAGTCGTACCCAGCAGTACCTCGGGCCCGCTCCCGGTTCCGCATCGGATTGTGCCGGTGGAAAGCGCCTGCTTCGAAGAGTCGCCCCATTCCCTGATCGCGGTCTCCGACACGGTCTACCGCGATTCGTCCTATGTCGAAGCCACCGTCGACCGCCCCCCCGACTTGCTCAAGGCGGGGAAGCGTCGGTACCCACCTGGCTTGTCGAGCGCCGGAGTGGGAGGGCGAGTGGTCTTCTCATTCATCATTGACACGCTCGGCCATCCCGAGCCCTGTTCCTTCCATGTCCATTCTGTGATCGACCCTCGCCTCGAGGTCGCCGGCCTCCGGATGGTGCTCGAGAGCCTTTTCCGGCCGGGGGAGGTGCGTGGGCAAAAGGTCCGTGTCTTGGTCAATCAGGCAGTCACCTTTAATCCGTGACGACGAACGTCCTGCAACCGCCGACGTTGACCCCTCTCAGCAGCACCACGAGTGCCATCTGTCTGCTCCTTCTGGCGCCGCTCGAGAACCGGTCCAACCGCCGGCCGAGCAGCGAGCCGATGTGCCACCTAGGCCGTGGGTGTCAGAGCGGGCGGCCTCAAGGGCGGCGCAAAGTGCCTGATGAGGAGACCACCCAGCACAATCGGTGGGGGGGTACCGACGGCAGCGCCCAGCCACCCCGGGAGCATGACGACACGAACGAGGAACTCGGTCAGTGCGGCTGCGCAGAGACCGGCGTAGGACCACGCGACCCATTGGTAATGAATCCGGCGCCACTGATAGGGTCGAGGGGTGACCAGCATCGGCCGGATGGCCAAGGCGACACTTGCCAAACTGTACAGTGCCAGCGCGTGAAACATGTTGAAGCTTCCGGTGAACTTGTAGATCGTGAGGGCCGACACATTGTTGACCGCCATGACGCTCACGTACACATAGCCGACTCGTCGATGCAGCGTGTCCCGGCGGGGGCGCAGCAGTTGGAATGCGCCGGTCGCCAGGCTCAGCGACGCCGCGACGAGGTGTCCGGCGCCGAGCGTCGACAGGGTCATGGGCTTGAACCTCGGAGCGAGTGGAGGGCGCTGGTCAGCCGGCCCGCAGCCAGGGAAGGAACGCAGGCACATTCGCCGCATACCGGTCGTAGGCGGCCCCGAACGCCTGCCGCAGGAGCCGTTCCTCCATGCGGATGCGCCATAGTGTGCCGCCGATGAAGCACGCCGCGCCGATCCCCAGGGCCTGCCATGAGCTGAGAGTCATGCCGGTAGCCAGGAGCAGGCCAAACATCGCCGAGTAGATCGGATGCCGCACCACCGCGTAGGGTCCCGTGATGATCAGCGCGTGGGCCTCGACGACCTGCGCCGTGAGGCTCCACTGCTTGCCGAGTGTCCGGACGGCGGCCACGGCCAGGGCGGCGGCACTCAGGGCAATTGCGCCGGTGACCGGGAAGAGGAAGAGGGGGCCGAGGTCGCCGAGCGGAAGGAATGGTGCACCGAACGGGCGCCGGACGCCCCATACCAATCCGAAGCCTAGGCCCTGGACAAGAATGGCCAGGAGCGACCGGCGATCGCGAGCACGCACGGCTGGAGCGGCTCCTCGCGGCCGCAGAGCCACCGCGAGCCCGAACAGCACCCAGCTGAACAACAGAATCCCGAGCGTGACAAACGGGAGTGCGGCAGGTGTCATGAGAAGCCTTGGGGGCGAGGTTCGAAAGCGAGTCCGGCGAACGACTGGCGCATCAGCCGCCGCGCCGTCCTCGGTGAGAACCTACGGTGCGGCGGCTGCCAGAGCCAGCGCGCCCTCGAGAGCTGGATGCGCTGGTTAGACAGCGCGGTCAGTCGATGCCGCGCACCAGCTCCCAGAACCCCCTCGGCGACAAGACGGGCAGTGCCACCTTGCCGTGGAGGACCAGAAGATCCTGGTCGCCTGTGACGAGGACGTCTGCCCCGCCTGCGAGCGCCGATGCCAGCACCCACAGGTCGTCCGGATCACGCACGGTCACATCGGGCGGGGTCTTGGGGCGGGGGATGATTGTCTGATCACGGAGCAACCGCAGCACCAGCCCCACCTGCGCGGTCGGCGCCCCCATCCGCTTGTGGAGCAGGCGCTCCAGCTCAACGAGATTGACCTCGCCGGTGAGGAGTTCATGTTCGGTGAGGATGAGGCGGAAGACATCGGCGCTCAGGCCCCGGGTCGTGAAGGCCGAAACGAGGACATTGGTATCCAGGAAGACCTTCATGACACGTCGCGGAACACATCCTCGTCGGTCAGCAGACCGCGGGCTTCGGCGAAGGGCATGAGCTGCCGCCGAGCCTCGTCAAACCGGAGGATCGCCAACTGCCGACGCAGGGCGTCCCGGACGAGGTCCGAGCGAGTGCGGCCCAGGCGCTTGCTGAGGCGATCAAGCTGGCGCTGAAGGGCGGGGTCGAGGCGGATCGTGACGGCTGCCATGTAAGACAATGTAATACGGGGCGGTAAATCGGTCAAGCGAGAGGTTCCGCGCTGCCTAACGAACTGCGCATCAGCGGCGAGGGCGCTGCGCGGCGGCTGCCGCAGGTAGGGCGCGCCCTCGTCAACTGAATGCGCTGGCGAGGCGCTTCAGTTCTGGGGATCCGGCGCCAATCGGACCGTCACACCGATGGAGGCGAGAATATCAGTCTGGAACGCGGAGGGGTACTGGAGCCCCGTGGGATCGGTCAGGCTCAGATCATACAGCATCGTTTGGAAATCGCCCTGCAAGCTCAGGCGGTCGGACAGGCGATACTGTGAACCAATACCAAAGATCCCCCCGAGGTCACTCGTCCCGCTGTAACCCTGATATGCGTCCCCGCCGCGGTCGACCAGCGCGCCACCCCCGATGAGGTACACCCGAAGATGGGCGGCAAACTCCGAAAGAGGGATCAGCGCCATGAGCCCGAAGGTGGTGACGGTCGCTGGCACAGGGCTCCGGTCCAGAATGTCTCGGTTGTCGGGCCCCACGGCGCTCGCAGCCGTGTACCCCAGTGCCCGGATTCCGACCCGCTCACTTAGCCACATTGTCGCCTGAAGGCCGATAGCTACCGCGGTACGCTGGGAAAGCGACTCGGCGAAGTCAAAGGGGACGCCGGTCGCGGGCCGCTCGAAGGAGGCGAGTCCGGCATAGACGCCGAATCCCGGTGTGATCTCCACGCGGACTTGGGCTGCGGCCACGAGTGGGTGCGACATCGCCGTCGCGACGCCGAGCGAGAGCATCTCAATCACGACAAGAAAGCGTCGAGGCATCCGCACTCCGTTCGGGCTGAGGGGTTGGGGAATGGTGGGCACGCACTGTAACTGAGGCGCCGAACGACTGGCGCATCGGCTGACGAGGGCGCGGCGCGGCAGCCGCCGCGCATCCTCTCAACCAGTATAAGGCGCGGCGGCTGCCGCAGATAGGGCGCGCCCTCGCCTTCACGCGACGTGGACTCGTAGCCAACACCGCAGTTACTGGCGCACCACCTTCCCCCGGGCGAGCATCGCCTCGACCCCGTTGTCTGCACCCGGGGTCACCCGAACGCGCTTGAACCCCTCGAACGTCTGGACGATGAAGGTCAGCACCCCGTCCGCACCCATCTGCCAGTTGCCCTTGTCGGTGAGCGGACCGCGGCCCTGGCCGTCGAATTCGAAGGCCACGTTGCCGTCGAGAAACACCTGCATGTCCTCGTTGTTCGGCGCCATCGCGAGCCAGAAGAGATGTTTCGCGTCGGGCGTGAAGGTGGGCAGCTCGATTCGCGGGGTGGGGCCGCTCGCCACGGAGCGGCTGCCGAGGAAGAGGGCGAACTGGCCGGTGTATTGGGTGCCGGGGTAGCCGTAGTACATCGTGAACTTCGAGTCGGGACTCCACACGTACTGCACCGGGTCGCCGCTCCGGATCTGCCCGAAGGCCACTGATGTGCTCGCGACCTGTGGCTTGTAGTCGACCATGACCGTTCCCGGGCCGCCGCCGGGTGCCGTGACGGCGTAGGCGGTCCGGAGGCCGTCGGGGCTGAACGTCAGGTCGGCCGCCCACATCCGGGCGGGCGGTGGGGTGACCTTGTCGTCCACCACCACGACCGTCGCCTGGTTGAGCGTCGCCACGTAGCCCACCCGGCCGCCCTTGCCCAGCACGATCGGGAACGAGCTCCGCCCGTAGCCGTTCTCAGATTCCTGGTCGCCGGTGATCACGAACGACTTCGCGCCGGCGCCGACCACGTAGACCGGCTTGCCGGTGTCGGTCCAGCGCACGCTGTCGATCGCCTCGTACTCCCGCTGCTTGACCCCGTCCACGATCAGGTAGTTGGGTACGCCGGGGAGGCCGACCTTCGTCGCCCAGTGTTTCCCGTCGGCGCTGAACTGGATCGGCCCCATGAACTGGGCCTCGCTGCCCGGCACCTTGACCCCGCCGACGTGGAGGAACGTGATCTCGCCATTCGGTTCGTTGCGGCCCACCTTGATCACCGCCAGCGAGCCGCTCGGGGCGGTGAAGACCTCCGTCCTGAAGGCGCGGATGATCGGGCGTCCGTCGAGCAGCAGCTCGGTCACTTGGGGACCAACCTGCGGCCGGGTGATCCGCTGGGTGTAGAGGTGGAGGCCGTCGCCGGTGAAGACGGGGGTGAAGCCGAGGGTGGGCGCCGGCTTCCCGTCTACGATCAGGACCTTCTGGTTGGGGTTCGCGGGGTTGGACACCGTGTAGGCGTAGCGCTCGCCGTCGGCGCTCACCACGATGTCGTTTTCGGCGCCGACCGGACCCGGGACCCCGTCCCAGAACAGCCGGGGCGGATCGGCGCGGGGGTCGCGCTCATTCGGGTTGTAGTAGTGGAAGAACCAGTGCCTGCTGTTCGGAGTGAATTGAATGCCAATGCCGGCGCCCCGGAGGAGGGTCTCGTTGGTGCCGATCGGACGGCGGAGCACTTCCTTGCCGTCGATCACGATCACCCATTCCTGGCCCTGGCGGCCTGCGTAGCCGAAGCGGGTGCCGTCGGGGCTGAAGCTGATCCGGCTACCGCCGCCGCTACTGATGATCTGGTCGAACAGGGGGCCGGGGACGCCGTCGTGCAGCACCACCCAGCGGGTGCCCTTCTGGGTGAAGGCGACGAGGTGGGCGCCCTTGGGGCTGATGCTGTAGGCCATGTCCTGCTCGTTCGGGGCGACGGTCTGGGCGTCAACCTTAGCCTGTTGGGCGTGGGCCGCGCCGGCGGCCAGGATCAGGCAAAGGGTCAAGGCGGACGAGAATCGGGCCGGACTGGTGGGGCGCATGCGGAGTCTCCCAAGAGATTGGTTCACCTTGCTATTGCGCAATATCGGGGTGAATCCCGTCATCGGGGTGAGGCCGCACCATCGCCCTGGTGTGGGGCGCAGGCTGCATTCTGTCGCGGAGCGCGCCGGGCACTTTCCTTCGCGGCGCTCCGCCGCCGACGTATTCAGTGGTCGCACCGTCGGAGGCCGGTTTCGTCTTCACACCTGGCTCGTGTTACCGCTTGAAGGCTCCTGCCGCGCGCTCGTGCTGGTGCGCCTGACGACCTGCGCCTCAGCTGCTAGGGCGGCGGCCACGGCCAGCGCTCCACCCGCTATCGCTGCGAGCGTCGCACTTCGAAGTTGACATCACACCGCATGCCTGCGGTGACGGTGCCCTGAATGCGCGTGACTCGCCTCAAAAGCGCTGGAGGTCGGCCGCAAAGACGACGGGGCCCGAGAATGACCGGCGGATATCCGCTAGAAGCTGATCGGCACCAACCCGCCGACCGTCGTGATAGACGACTAGAAGTTTGGGACCTGCCTCGGCGGCCAGGACGCCCAGCTGCAGCGCCGTCGTGTGGTATTGACCGACATATAGCGCCCAAGCGGTGGCACTGCGGCCACGAGGGGCCCGCGTGGAATCGGAGGGCTGGACTTCGTGGATGA
Organism: uncultured Gemmatimonadales bacterium; assembly: GCA_963810185.1. Classification (GTDB taxonomy): domain Bacteria; phylum Gemmatimonadota; class Gemmatimonadetes; order Gemmatimonadales; family GWC2-71-9; genus SPDF01. The sequence goes on along the minus strand of CAWEMJ010000008.1, from coordinate 837,503 downwards.
GCAGGTCCACTCCCTTCGCCATCCGCACCAGCTCCTCGCTCGGCCGCGTGTCACCCGACAACACGATGCTCCGGCCAGGGGTGTCGAAGCGATAGCCATACGCTTCGCGCCACTCGCCATGGTTGACGAGGAACGCCGTGACGCGCACGCCCCCACTGTCGTACACGACACCTGGAGCGATCTCCTGCACCCGTACACGGTAGCCGTCTCGCGACTCGTGCTCGAGCCCATTCGTGCGAATCTGGATGTCCTCCTGGAACGCCGCATAAAGATGTTCGACCATCTGGCCCAGGCCGTGGGGTCCGTACAGCGGAAACGGCCGAGAGCGCCCCATGACCCAAGACGTGAAAATGAGGTCCGCCAAGCCGAGCACGTGGTCGCTGTGAAGGTGGGTGATGAAGGCAGCGGTCACGCCGTCGGTCGGCAGGCCTGCGGCGGCGAGGCGGCGCTCGACGCCCGCGCCGGCGTCGATGAGAAACACACGATCTCCGACCACCACGGCGGTCGCCGGCCCGGTTGCGTCGGGCAACGGCCGTGGCGTGCCGGTTCCGAGCATGACGACGACTGTGCTCTCCGGGGCGGTCGGTGCTGCGCGCGGAGGGACACCGGGTACGGCGCCCTGCCCCAACAGCGATGCCGCGAGCCCCAGCAGGGCCGGAAAGTGGAGTACGATGAGCGATCCTCGATGCGGTGGGAAGGTGAGAGGCGTGCTGCCGCAGATAGAGCGCGCCCTCGCGAGCTGCATGTGCTGGTTAGGCAGCGCAATCGAGGCCACCTGCGGCGGGCTCAAGCAGGGTCAAGTGCTCGTCTACTATGAGCTCCAGTAGATGGCGAACGCTCCGGCCAGGGCAAGAAAGGTGAGGTAGACGAGGCCGGCAGACTTCCAGAAGCCTTCCTCTGGCTTGCCGATGCGCACCGAGTCGATCGTCGTTAGCCCCACCGACACGCGACAGGAATCACAGTCGAGTGAGCGCTGGAAGGGGATGCCCGACATCGAATCCGTGCTCACAGTCACGCCGTGCCACCGGACCATGCGAGCTTGGCGCCACACCTGGACTTGCTGCCGCGCGTCGAACGCGCTTGGTATGGGTGGATCGGGCTGGTGCCATCCTGCTCCACACGCTTGCAGGAGCGCGAGCGTCGCCAACGCGGCGGCCCGTTGCCACGGGTACCGCGGCCACCCACTCACCGGGATTGTCAGTGTCGCTCCGCAGCCGAGGGGATGCCATGCTCCATATTGGGATCAAGCGCTGTCTAACGAATCGCGCATCAGCTGCGAGGGCGCTCGCGGCAGCCGCCGCGCGACCTCGCCAGTAGTATAAAGCGCGGCGGCTGCCGCAGATAGAGCGCGCCCTCGCCAGCTGCATGCGCTGGTTAGGCGGCACCAGCCGCGACCCAACCGGCTTCAGCGATGCTGTCGATCAAAGACTCAACTCCGTCGAGACGGGGCAGAGGGCAACGCAGCGCATGGGTAAGTCGGTCGGGAACGCGACACGAACTAGACCCGATTCGGACGCGATCGCGTAGCATACCGGCCTCGAACCACTGGCTGCGCGAAGAACCCAATTCGGGTGTATCAAGCACGAAGCCGCGCGTCACAAACGTTGGTCCTTGGAACGCCGAAGGGCCCGCTCGTACGCAGCTCTGGCGCTTCGGGATCCTGGGCTCATCGCAAGCCAGCCCTGGCATCGGAACTGCGAGTCCGATGCCGAGTGCATCCGAGAGGTGAACGCCGTGGTCCGTCGGACTAAAGCCAGCGGGACTGGAAGGGACGCATCCTGCGCGACTGAGGTCGTCTTGCGACCGACGGTAAGACCCGCAGCGCGCCAATGCGTATGATCCGGCTGCGAGGTGAGCTTCGAAGCAGCTAAGCGGCGGCGCTTACGATGTCATCACTAGCCACCGGTTGCAGGTGCCGCCTAACGACTGGCGCATCAGCTGCGAGGGCGCTGCGCGGCAGCCGCCGCGCCGTCCTCGGTTAGAACCTACGGCGCGGCGGCTGCCAGAGCCAGCGCGCCCTCGTCAGCTGCATGCGCTGGTTAGGCAGCTGTTGATCAGCCACGGCGAGAAGAATGAACAGCCAGCCCTCTTGATCGACGACGGTCGTGCTTTTTTTTTAGATGGGCTTTCCGGTCCAGTGCTGGTATTCACCCTGAATCTCGCCACAGGTCACTGCCCCGAACCGAACTGTATCGCCCCAAACGGCCTTCTCCACTTGCGCGGTGTCCATTGCCGTCGTGGCCGCCTTGTACGCTTTGCTACACTTGGCGAATACGGAATCGTAATTCACCTGGAATTCCGCCATAGACCTCCCGTAGGCCACAGTGGCAGAATCGAATTGGGCTCGTGTCCAGAGCTTAACCGCCCGATCCGCGTCAATCCAGAAGTAGACCTCGGCCTCTTCGTAGGTCGATGCGCTCACTGAGGCCACATAGCAGCCTGGGCTAAGTGGCTGCGCCGGCACGGATTCCATGAAGCCCGGAGGCACATGGCCATACGCGATGGAGTGAATCAGTCGGCTGGAGTCCGGGAGATCCCAGCCCCTCACCGCCCAGATCCTTTTCCGCTCGTGAAACCCTAAGTTCGAATCGACAGCCTGGCACGTCGACACGCCAAACCAATTGAGTGCTTCGGGGTGAGACCCGTGCGGCTTCGAAGCGAGCCCGAAGGCCAGCGTAGACACCGTCGCATCCGGCCCAATCCAGATTGCGTACGTGTGGCCGCAACCGAGGAAAAGCGCAGCAAGTGCGATGCTGAGTAGGGAGGTGGATCGAGGCGTCATCCGGTTTTGGGCGATGGGGGTGCCGCCTAACGTGAATTCGACGGCGTCTGGGGGACTCTCCGTCTCTCTCCAGTGTACAGCCCGCAGCCTAATCTGGAAAGACTGCAAGCCGGACGGCTGGCTAACCGCCACGCTGACACCACGATATCCGGACGACCCGGTTCTCCCACCACCGAAAAATCCTGCGCGCCCGGCTGTATTGGTCGCCCGGGCCGGTATTAGGCTGCGGAACAGGCAGTGTTCCGGAATTAGGCTGCAGGGAAGCGGCGGCCGAGCATGGACTCTGCTCCGGAACCTCGAATTGTTCTATATTTGATGGCAGACAAGACGCACCGTCACCCTTACCTGGTCCGCCCATGCCCCGCTCGACCCACGACCTCATCATCATCGGCGCCGGCCCCGCCGGCCTCTGCGCCGGCATGTACGCCGGTCGCGGCATGCTCGACGCCGTCGTCCTCGAACGCGGCGTGCCCGGCGGCGAGCTGCTCAATACCGACCTGATCGAGGACTACCCCGGCTTCGCCTCCGTGAAGGGCCACGAGCTGGCCCGCCTGATGGCCGAGCATGCCCAGAAGTTCGGCGCCGACATCCGCCAGGAGAACGTCGAAACCGTCACCCGCCGGGAGGACGGCATCTTCGAGGTGGCCTGCAGCACCGGCACCACCTTCGAGGCCCCGACCGTCATTCTCACCGCCGGAGGCACCCCCACCAAGCTCGGCGTCCCGGGCGAGTTGGAGTACGCGGGGCAGGGCGTCTCCTACTGCGCGGTGTGCGACGGGGCCTTCTTCAAGGGCCAGACCATCGCCGTGGTCGGCGGCGGCGATGCCGCCGTCGAGGAGGCCGCGTATCTGACGCGCTACGCCGAGAAGGTGTACGTGGTCCACCGCCGCGAGGAATTCCGGGCGTCGAAGCTGCTGCAAGAACGGCTCTTCGCCAATCCGAAAATCGAAGTGATCTGGAACAAGGTCGTCACCGAGATGACCGGCGGGCCCGGCGGGCTCACGGGCTTGGCGCTCAAGGACGCCGTGACCGGCGCCACCTCGTCGCTCGCCGTCACCGGCTGCTTCGTGTTCGTCGGGTTCAAGCCCAACACCGGACTCGTCACCCAGCACTTTGCCCACGACCCGTCGGGCTACATGATCACCGACGACCGGATGATGACTTCCATTCCCGGCCTCTTCGCCGCCGGCGACGTGCGCGTGCAGCTGACCCGCCAGGTGACCACCGCCGTGGGCGACGCCACCACCGCCGCCATTGCCGTCGAGAAGTTTCTGACCGAACGGAAGGCCGCCGCCGTTGCCTGACCCGATCGTCGTGTCCATCCCCAACGGGCAGTTCATGCAGAACTGCTACCTGGTGGCCGATCCGGCCACCGGCGCGGCGGCGATGATCGATCCGGGGGAGGACAGCGGACGGATCCTCGCAGAGATCAGTCGTAGGAACTGGCACCTGTCTGTAATCTGGCTGACCCATGCACACATAGATCACATCATGGGCGTTCGCGATGTGACCGATCGCTGGCCGGTGCCGATCTGGCTCCACCCGCTCGACCGTCCGCTCTACGACAACCTGGCGCAGCAGGCCGCGATGTTCGGCTTGCGCTGCCTTCCCGCCCCGCCGCCGACCGACGAAATCCGCCCTGGGGAGCCGCTGGCGCTCGGCAGCATCCGCTTCGACGTGCGCCACGCGCCCGGGCACTCCCCCGGCAGTGTGGCGCTGGTGGGCTACGGCCGAGTCTTCGGCGGCGACGTCCTGTTCAGCGGCTCCGTCGGGCGCACCGACCTGCCGGGCGGCGACACCGCCACGCTCCTCGCCTCGATCGAGCGCGAGTTCCTGACGCTGCCGGACAGCACCATCGTCCACAGCGGCCACGGGCCCGATACAACGATCGGCGTCGAGCGGACCACCAACCCCTTCCTCACCGGAGCCTACCGCCTTGCGTAGGCACTCGATGAACGTCCCCCCTCTCCACTTGCTGGAGAGGGGGACAGGGGGTGAGGACGGACGCCTGCAGGGGGGGACAGGGGGTGAGGTCGATCGGGATGTGCTGGAGACGGGGCCAGGGGGTGAGGATCGTGTCGCTTCAGCGACATCAGCCGAGCCGCGGCTTCAGCCGCGAGCTCCAGGTGAGGACGGCGGCCAGCTCTGCAACCGCTGCGGCTTCGAAGTCCGGCCCCGCGCCTGGGGCTGCAAGAATCCCTGTCCCAACTGCGGCACCGTGTACCCGCTCGGCGACTGCTCCGACTGACCCGATGCCCACCGTCTCCGTCACCCGCACCTACCTCGAACAGCGCCAACCGCCACAGCCGGTGGACGCCCCGCGCCCGCCCCTCGGCGCCCGCATCGAGCCCGTGGTGGATTGCCCGCCGGCCTTCTTTCGCTGGCTCTATGCCACCGTCGGCGGCCCCTGGCATTGGCGCGACCGGCTCGCCTGGGACGAGGCCATGGTCCGCGCGCACCTCGCGCAGCCCTCGGTGCTGCTCCGCGTGCTCTATGTCGATGGGGCGCCGGCCGGGTACTACGAGTTGGATCGCCACGCGGATGGGTCGATCGAGATCAAATACATCGGATTGATGCCCGAACGGATCGGGCGGGGGCTCGGGGGGTTCCTGGTGGCGGAAGCGGCGCGCGAGGCCTGGGCACTCGGGGCCAACCGGGTGCTGCTGGATACCTGCACGCTGGATGGCCCCGCCGCGCTGCCCAACTACCTCAAACGCGGGTTCGTGCCATACCGGACGTTGGAATACACGGTGGACCTGCCGGCCGAGTGACGTCTCAGGTGAGCGACATGCCCACCAGCATGACGCACCGTTCGATCGCGTGCACCACGCCGTGAGGCACCCCGGCCGGCGCCCACACCAGGGTGCCCGCACCTGCATCCACCTCCTCGGCGCCCACCCGCATCCTCGCCTTTCCCTCCAGCACAAGGTAAAATTTATCCGCGCCGTCATGGCTGTGGACCGCCTGCGCCTGCCCCGGCTCGAAGCAATTGAGCCCCGCAAACAGGTGGGCGCCGCGCGCCAAATCCGCCTTGGTGAACTTGGCGCTGGCAAAGGCGGTGTGGTCGGCGACGGTCGTGAAATACGTACTCATGAGACTCCCTTGGGCAGCACCGTGAATCGTTCCTCGATCAATTGGAACACGCCATGAAGACTCGGATCGAAAAAGACCCTCTCGGCGAGAAGGCCGTGCCCGCCGACGCGCTCTACGGCATCCAGACGCTCCGCGCCGTCGAAAACTACCCGATCTCCGGCCTCCGGCCGCTCCCTGCCTTCGTGGACGCCGTCATCCAGATCAAGCAGGCCGCCGCGCTCACCCACAAGGAGACCGGCCGGCTCGAGGCCAAGCTCGCCGACGCCATTGCCGCCGCCGCCGCCGAGGTGCTCGCGGGACACCACCGCGATCAGTTCGTGGTCGACGTCTACCAGGCCGGCGCCGGCACCAGCCACAACATGAATTGCAACGAGGTGCTCGCCAACCGGGCCAACGAACTCCTCGGCACCGCGCGCGGAAGCTACGCCCCGGTGCACCCGAACGACCACGTCAACATGGCCCAGAGCACCAACGACGTCATCCCCACCGCCATGCGCCTCGCCACCCTCGCCACCCTGCCGCCGATGCTCGCCGCCATGGACCGGCTGGCGACGGCCTTGCTGGCCAAGGGCAAGGAGTTCGACGGCATCATCAAGTCGGGCCGCACGCATTTGCAGGACGCCACACCGATCCGCCTCGGCCAGGAGTTCACGGCCTACGGCCACACGGTGGCCCGCCATCGGGCCAAGCTGGTCGAGGCCGCGCGCTGGGTCCGCACGCTCGGGATCGGCGGCACCGCGGTGGGCACCGGTATCAACGCCGAGCCGACCTACCCGGCGCTCATGGTCAAGCACCTGCAGGCCATCACGGGGCTCGAACTGGAGGTCGGCGAAGACCGGGTCCAGCTGATGCAGTCGATGGGCGACATCGCCACCTTCAGCGGCGCGGTGCGCGCCTACGTCCTCGACCTCAACAAGATCGCCAACGACATTCGGCTCCTCGCGTCGGGCCCCCGCACCGGCCTCGCCGAGATCGGCCTGCCGTCGGTCCAGCCCGGGTCCAGCATCATGCCGGGCAAGGTGAACCCCTCGATCGCCGAAATGGTCAACCAGGTCTGCTACCAGGCGCTGGGCCTGGACGTCACCGTGGCCATGGCCGCCGAGGCGGGGCAGCTCGAGCTCAACGTGATGATGCCGGTCATGACCCACAACATGGTGTTCAGCCTGATGATCCTCGGCAACGCGACGCGGGTGTTCGCGGAGCGGTGCATCGAGGGAATCACCGCCGACGCCACGCAGTGCGCCTACTGGCTGGAGCGGAGTCCGGCGCTGGTCACCGCCCTTGCGCCGAAGATCGGCTACGCGGAGTCGGCCAAGCTGGCCAAGGAGGCCGTGGCGACCGGCCTGACCGTCAAGCAGCTGGTGACCGAGCGTGGCATCCTGAAGGGCAAGGAGCTCGACGAGATCCTCGACCTGCGGGCCATGACCGAGCTGGGCGTCCCGGGCGGGAAGGGACTCCCCGGCGGCGGGTGAGTTGCGGCGAGCGGCTCGGTTGAATTCCAACCCCACCGCTCCCATATTGAGACCATGCGAGTCACAACCTGGACGGAATACAGCCTCATCATCTCGCTGCATCTGGCGCGGCGGGGCGGGGAGCAGCCGGTGGCGGCGCGGGACATCTCCGAATCGGAGCGCCTCCCCGGCGACTACGTCGAGCAGATTCTCCTCCGGCTGCGGCGCGCCGGGCTGGTCGAAAGCGTCCGCGGCGCCCGCGGCGGGTACCTGCTGGCCCGCGCGCCGGAGCGCATTTCAGTCCACGACGTGATGGCCGCCTGCGATCACCAGATCTTCGAAATCAACTGCGACACCCACACCGTGGACACCGAGCGTTGCGGCCCCGGTGGCCAGTGCAGCATCCGTCCCGTCTGGCACGCGCTGCGGAACCGGGTGGACGATCTCCTCAAGGGTGTCTCCCTCGCCGATCTCCTCCAGGAAGAATCCCGGGTGCAGGAGCTCCTCGGAATCGCCGCGGCGTCCTGACCGCCGCGGGTGGCGCCCATGGTCGATCCATCCCAACTCGAATTGCCCCCGCTCTCCGCCGCGGAGTTTCAGCGGTACTCCCGTCACCTCATTCTGCCACACGTCGGTGAATCCGGCCAGCGCCGGCTGAAGCAGGCGCGCGTCCTGGTGGTCGGGGCAGGGGGCCTCGGTTCTCCGGCAGCGCTCTACCTCGCCGCCGCGGGCGTCGGGACCATCGGCCTGGTGGACGCGGACCTCGTGGACGTGAGCAACCTCCAGCGCCAGGTGCTGCACGGCACCTCCACGCTCGGCCTTCCCAAGCTCGACTCCGCGAGCGCACGGCTCCACGACCTCAATCCGCATGTGCGGGTGGAGACGTTTCCTGAACGGCTCACCGCCGCCAATGCGCTCCGAATTTTCGAGGGGTTCGAGGTGGTGCTCGACGGCAGCGACAACTTCCCGACGCGCTACCTGATCAACGATGCCGCCTACCTGTCAGGGATCCCCGACATCTACGGCGCCATCTTCCAGTTTGACGGGCAGGCCTCCGTCTTTGCGGCGCCCGGCGGCCCCTGCTATCGATGCCTCTACGCCGAACCGCCCCCGCCGGGCATGGTGCCGGGGTGCGCGGAGGCCGGCGTGTTCGGCGCGTTGCCCGGCGTCATCGGCAGCCTCCAGGCCATGGAAGCCATCAAGATCGTGCTGGGCATCGGCGAACCGCTCATCGGGCGGCTGCTGCTGTTCGACGCGCTCCGGCTGCAGTTCCGCGAACTCACGCTGCAGCGGGACCCCGCCTGCCCGCTCTGCGGCGCGTCGCCCACCGTGCGCGAGTTGATCGACTACGAAGCGTTCTGCGGGGTCGTCCCGGTCGCGGCGCCCGCGGGGCTCGAGGTGACTCCCGCCGAGCTGCAGCGCGAACTCGCGGCCGGACGCCGGGTGGTGCTCGTGGATGTGCGGGAGACGCCGGAATGGGAGCTGGTGCGGCTGGAGGGCGCGCGCCTGGCGCCGCTGGCACGCCTGCCCGGATTGGCGCACGCGCTCGATCCCGCCTCGGAGATCGTGACGTATTGTCACCACGGCATTCGCTCGCTGCAGGCGGCGACGTTCCTCCGCTCGGTCGGAATGCCGCGGGTGCGCAGCCTCGCCGGCGGCATCGACCGCTGGGCCCGGGAGATTGATCGGGAGATGGTGCGGTACTGAGGAAGGAAAGTGCCGAAGGGGGGACTCGAACCCCCACGGGCTTGCGCCCACTGCGCCCTGAACGCAGCGCGTCTACCAATTCCACCACTCCGGCGTGGGCGGCAAAGGTAGCGGAACGCCCGCCTCGGCGTCAAGCGGCCCGTTGACCCTCCCGAACCCACTGTCTATCTTGAGCTTACGACCTGCTCATGCCCACCAAATCGGATGCGCCCACGGAGCGCCGGCATTCGGTCGCCCGCAATCCCAAGGCGACCCACGACTTCCACATCCTCGAGACGTGGGAGGCGGGCCTGGTGCTGACCGGGACCGAGGTCAAGTCGCTGCGCAGTGGCAAGGCCTCCATCAAGGAGGCCTACGCCCGCGTCGCCGGAGGTCAGGTGTTCCTCGAAGGGATGAACGTCACGCCGTACGCCCAGGGCAACCGGTACAACCACGATCCGGTGCGCTCGCGCAAACTCCTGCTCCATCGCCGCGAAATCAATCGACTCATCGGCTCCGTGGAGCGCGAGGGGCTGAGCCTCGTGCCCCTCGAACTCTACTTCCTGCGCGGCAAGGCCAAGATCGCCATCGGACTCGGACGGGGAAAGAAGCAGCATGACAAGCGCCAGGCCCTCAAGGAGCGGATGATCGACCGCGAAACCGCCCGCGCCATCGCCGTGGGCCGCCAGCGATGATCGCCCTGTCGCTGCTGCTCGGACTCTCCGGCATCCTCGCGCCCGCCCAGATCGTGGTGGCCACCCCGCGCGGCGAGACGCGCCTGGCCGTCACTCCCGACGCCGACGGGCGCCCGATGGTGGCGGCCCTGCCGCTGGCCACGGCCCTCGGCGGGACGGTGCGGCAGGACGGGGCGTGGGTCACGGTGGTCATCTCCCGCCAGGACTTCGGATTCCTGCCACATGCGCCGTTGTTCCGGCTCAACGACCGGGTCGAACCGCTCGCGGTGCCGGCGTTCGAACGGGGCGACTCGCTCTTCGTGCCCTACCAGTTCGTGGCCGAAATCCTCCCGCGCTACCTGGGGGAGCTGTACAAGTTCGACCGGGTCGCCGGTCGGCTGGTCCAGCTGGGCACCGCCACCGCCGCGGCCCCCGCGCCGAAGCGCCTGCCGAACGGCCTGCTGCCGGGCCACATCGTCACGGTCGACGCCGGCCATGGCGGAGCGGACCCCGGCAATCCCGGTCGCTTCTTCCCGCCCGGCGTGACGGAAAAGACCGTGACCCTCCAGGTCGCGTTGCTGCTCCAGGAAGAACTCGTGCGCCGGGGCATCACCGTCCGGATGACCCGCACCACCGACGTCCGCCCCAATCTCCTGCTCCGCGCGCCCACCTGCGACGCGAGTTGCGATCTCTTCGTCAGTCTGCACGTGGACGCGCTGGACCCGAGGAAGCGGCGGGACTATCGCTCCGTCGACGGGTTCACCACCCTGATCATCGGGGAGGAGAACTCGGCCGACGCCGCGCGCGTGGCCCGGACGGAAAACGAGGCGCTCCGCTTCGAAAGCGAGCAGGACCAGGACCTGGCGGGCGGCCCGCTCGCGTACATCCTGCGAGACCTGCAGATGAACGAGTACCTCCGTGAGTCCGCGCGGGCGGGCGCGCTCATGCAGGCCAACCTCGAGCCGGTCCACCCCGGCACCAACCGCGGCGTGCAGCAGCGCAACGACCTGGCCGTACTGAACACCGGCCGCCGACCGGCGGTGCTGGTCGAAATGGGTTACAGCTCCAGCCCCTCGGACGCCAAGTACATGACCTCGAAGGACGGGCAGCGCAAGATCGCGCGCGCCCTCGCGGACGCGATCGTGGATTACCTCCTCGAGTTCGAATGGAAGAGCGGCGTGCGCGCTGGAGGACCCGGTCGATGAAGCGCGCCCTGCCGCTCCTTCTGCTTCTGCTCACGGGGTGCGTGTACTACAACGGCATGTACAACGCCAACCGCTTCGCCAACCGGGCCAGGAAGGCCGAACTCAACGGACGCACGTTCGAGGCGCAGGAGTTCTGGGCCCAGGCCGAGGTACGGGCCGATACCGTCGTGATCCGGCATCCCGACAGCAAGTGGACGGATGACGCCCAGCTGATCCGCGGCGAGGCGATGGTCCACCGCAACGATTGCACCGGAGCCATCCCGGCCCTCGAGGCCGCCTCGTTCTCGCACGACAGCCCAGATGTGGCCCAGCGGGCGCAGTTGCTCCTTGGCCAATGCCGCCTGGCGGCCGGGGACCTCGTCGGGGCCGACCGGGCCTTCGTGTCCTTGATGCAGAGTCCCGATACGGGCATCGCCAATCCGGCTCGGCTGGAACACGCACGGATTCTTCGCATCGATGGGTCGTATCAGGCCGCGCTCACCACCCTCGCCGGCGTGCAGGGGATCCGCGCCGACGACGAGCGCATCGCGGACTACGCGGGGCTCGGCGACATGGCGCAGGCGGAGCCGCTGATCTCGGCGGCGCTCGCCCGGCAGGACCTGTCGGTCCCCTGGGAATCCGCCATCGCGGCGATCGGCCGGCTCGATGTCGGATTGGCGTCCCGGTACACCTCGGCGGTGGTCGCCCTTCCCGGCATCCCCACGGAAATGCGGGATCGACTCCTGCTCGAGGACGGCACGCGCCTCCTCGCGACGAACCCCGATTCCGGAGTGGCGCGGCTTCGGGCGGCCGGGGCCGCCGATCCGGTCACCGACGCCTCTCTGGTGGCCCGGCTCCGGCTGGCCGAGTTCGTCCTCGCGCAAGCCGACACGCTCGTGCAGCTGGAGCTCGCGCGCGAGGACCTCACGACTCTCAGCGAGATTGGCGGCCCCAGTTCCATTCAGGCCATTCACTACCTGCGCGTCCTCAACAAGGTCCGGACCTACCGGGACTCGATCACGCCCGGCGGCAAGGAGGGCGATCTCGCCACCTTCGTGACCGCGGAGGCCGTGCGTGATGGCCTGCCGACCCCGCGGATCGCCGCGGAGCTCTTCGCCACGGTGCCCGCCTGGTGGCCGGCCTCGCCGTATGCCCCGAAGGCCCTCCTCGCGCTCGCCGCACTCGAACCGATGCAGGCGGATTCGATCTTCAGCGTCCTCGAAGGCGCCTATCCGGGGAGCCCCTATCTCCTCCTCGTGGCGGGCGATGTCACGCCGGCCGTGCTGGCGCTGGAAGACTCGCTCCAGGCCTACAGCGGCGGTGGTGTGGCGCAGCCGACGGCGCCGGGTGCGCGCCGGCCGCGAGCTGCGCCGGTCGCGAAGCCCCAGCAGGACGAACTCAAGTAGTGCCTGCCACGTCGCTGGCCCGCGAGGTGTTCGGCGCCCGGTTCCAGAATCCGATCGTGCTCGCGTCTGGCACCGCGGGCTACGGGCGCGAACTCGACGGCGTCATGGAGCTCGACCGACTCGGCGGTCTCGTCACCAAGGCCGTCTCCCTCGAACCGCGGTTGGGCAACGCCCCGCCCCGGGTGACGGAGTTCAGGGGCGGCATGCTGAATTCCGTGGGGCTCGCCAACCCCGGGCTGGCCCACGTCCGTTCGGCCGAGCTGCCCTGGCTGTTCGGGCGACTTCGCGCGGCGAGGGTCCTGGTCAATGTGGTCGGCTTCACCCTCGACGAGTACGCCTCGGTCATCGAGGGCCTGGATGATCTCGAAGGCATCACCGCCTACGAATTGAACCTCTCGTGCCCCAACACCGCGGCGGGGGGACTGGAATTCGGCGCCGATCCGGCCGCGGTGGCCGCCATCATTGCCCGGTGCCGGCGCGTCACCAGGCGTCCGCTCGTTGCCAAGCTCTCCCCCGCGCTCCCCGACATTGCGGGGCTCGCCCTCGTCGCGCGGGATGCCGGCGCCGACGGGGTGGCCGTCGTCAACACCCTCCCGGGGCTCGCGCTCGACCGGCAGGGCGTCGCGCGACTCGGCAATGGCAACGGCGGCGCCAGCGGACCGGCGCTCCTGCCGGCCGGGGTGCTCGCCGTCCGCCGGGTCCGCGAACGCGCTCCGGACCTGCCGATCATCGGACTGGGCGGCGTCCGGAGCGCAGACGACGTGCGCCAGTACCTCGCGGTGGGTGCCTCCCTGGTGGGGATTGGGACCGGCGCCATGGCGGACCCCCGGCTGCCCGGGCGCATCATCCGGGACTTGGAGCGACACGATGGCTGAGATCATCCTGGCGCTGGACGTGGACTCGGCCGATGCCGGACGGCGTCTGCTCGACCGGCTGCCGGCCCTGCGCTGGGTCAAGGTCGGGTCGGTCTTGATGACGCGCGAGGGCGCGCCGTTCATTGTGGAGCTGCGTGCGCGCGGCCTGCAGGTCTTTCTCGATCTCAAGTGGCACGACATCCCCAGCACCGTGGCAGGCGCGGTGGCGGCGGCGTCCTCGCTCGGCGTCGCGATGGCCACGGTGCACACGCTGGGGGGCACCGCCATGTTGCGCGCCGCACAGGACGCCGCCGGTGCGCTCGGCCTCGTCGGGGTGACAGTGCTGACCTCGCATGATTCGGCCGGATACGCCGACGCGACCGGGCGGGGCGGCGTCGACCTGGAGGTCGAGGTCGCGCGGCTCGCCGGCGCCGCGGGCGCCGCCGGACTCCGTGGGGTGGTCTGTTCGCCTGCCGAAATTCCGGTGGCGCGCGCCGCCCTCGGAGCCGGCGCGTGGGTGGTGGTGCCGGGCATCCGCCGCGCCGCCGATGCCGCCGGTGACCAGGTGCGGACCGCCACGCCACGCCAGGCCGTGGCCCTCGGGGCGACCCACCTCGTGGTCGGCCGCCCCATCTCAAAGGCCACCGACCCCGCCGCAGTCCTCGCCGAGTGCATGGCGGAGGCCGGGGCGACATGATCCGAATCGCGGTGTTTGCTGCAGGGCTTCTCTGCCTCGCTGCTCCGCTGCCCCGCGGCCCCGCTGTCGGGCTGCCCCGCAGCCCCGCTGTCAGGCTGCCCCGCGGCCCCGCTGCCCCGCTGCCCCGCCTCGAGGCGACCGCCGACTCCGCCCGAAGCGCATGGCAGCGACGCGATTTGGCCGCGTTCCTCGCCCCGGCCGGATCGGGTCGGCTGTTGGTGACCCTCCCGCCCGGCACCCAGTCCGCCCCGATCTCGGCGGACCAGGCCCGGGCGCTGTTGTCGACCTATGTTCAAGGGACACAGGAGGTTGCAACGGAGCTGCGGGGGGCGAAGGTGGTCGATTCGCTGCAGGGGTACGTCGAGTTGAGACGGCGCTACCGCGTGGTCGGCATCCCCGGGGAACGGGAGTCCATGATCCTGCTCGGCTACCGGCGGGGGCGGTCGATTTGGGTCCTGACCGAGATCCGTATCGGGTCCTAGGATTTCCCTTGCGTTGATCCGAGGCCGGGTCTATATTCGTCAGCTACCTCAAAGTCTGGTCCTGGGAGAGTTTCCGTGAAGGTTCGTTCGAGCGTCAAGCCAATCTGCGAACACTGCAAAGTCGTGAAGCGACAGGGTGTTGTTCGCGTCATTTGCAAGCGCAATCCCAAGCACAAGCAACGGCAGGGCTGATCATGGCACGCATCGCAGGCGTGGACCTTCCGCGCGAAAAGCGCGTCGAAATTGCCCTGACGTACATCTTCGGGGTCGGCCGTCCCACCAGCGTCCGGATCCTCACCGAGGCCGGCGTCAGTCCTGACACGCGGGTCCGGGATCTCTCGGACACCGAAGTAGCACGGCTTCGCCAGTTCATCGAGCGCGCGCTGAAGGTCGAAGGCGCCCTCCGGACCGAAGTCGCCATGAACATCAAGCGGCTGATGGATATCGGCAGCTATCGCGGGTCGCGGCACCGCCGGGGTCTTCCGGTGCGTGGCCAGCGTACCCATACCAACGCCCGGACCAAGAAGGGTCCGCGGCGGGCCATCGCTGGCAAGAAGAAGGCGACGAAGAAGTAACCATGACTGCACCGACTCCTACTACCGCCCCCAAGGCGCCCAGCGTCAAGCGGTCCAAGAAGATCGTCGAGTCCGAGGGCATCGCCCACATCTCGGCCACCTTCAACAACGTGCTCATCACCATTACCGACATGAAGGGCAACGCCCTCGCATGGGGTACGGCCGGCAAGGCGGGGTTCAAGGGCTCCAAGAAGTCCACCCCCTTCGCCGCCACGGTCGCCGCGGAAGGCGCCGGGCGCGAGGCCATGAACCTCGGCGTGCGCCGGGTGCATGTCCGCGTGCAGGGCCCGGGCAGCGGTCGCGAGTCCGCCATCCAGGCGCTGGCCTCGGTCGGGCTGCGTGTCGTCTCCATCCGGGACGTCACCCCCATTCCCCATAACGGGTGCCGTCCCCCGAAGAAGCGGCGGGTCTAACGATGTCGCGCTACACTGGACCCAGCTGCCGGCTCTGCCGCCGCGAGGGCACGAAGCTCTTCCTGAAGGGCACCCGCTGTCTCACGGAAAAGTGCGCCGTCGAGCGCCGGGCGTACGCGCCCGGCCAGCACGGCCAGAGCACCGGTCGCGGCCGCAAGCCGTCCGAGTACTCGAAGCAGCTCCGCGAGAAGCAGAAGGTCAAGCGGATGTACGGCCTGACCGAGGGACAGTTCCGCAACCTGTTCGAGCGCGTGAGCCACGAGCCGGGCGTCAAGGGCACCAACCTGCTCATCGGCCTCGAGTCGCGCCTCGACAACATCGTCTACCGGATGGGCTTCGCCTCGAGCCGCAAGGCGGCCCGGCAGCTCGTCAACCACGGCCACGTCGAAGTCAGCGGCCGTCGGGTGGACATCGCGTCGTACAACGTCATGCCCGGACAGGAAGTCCGGGTCGCCCCGGGCAGCCGCGATCTCGTCGCGGTCAAGGCGGCGCAGGAGTACGCGTCGCGCGGCGCTCCGGTATCCTGGCTCTCCGTCGACGGCGACAAGGCCGCCGGCCGGTACGTCGAGCGTCCCACGCGTGAGACCATCCCGGTCAACGCGCAGGAACAGCTCATCGTCGAGCTCTACTCGAAGTAAGTGGTGGCCTGAACCATGACCATTGACCTGACCGGACTCGTCCGCCCGCACCTGCTCGAAATGAGCCCGCGCGAGGACAATCCGAACGCCGCCGAGTTCCGCCTCCAGCCGCTGGAGCGGGGCTTCGGCTACACCCTCGGCAACTCGCTGCGCCGCCTGCTGCTCTCCTCACTCCGCGGCAGCGCGGTCTGGGGCTTCCGGCTCGACGGCGTCGTGCACGAGCACCAGACCGTCCAGGGCGTCCTCGAGGACATCCACCAGGTCGTCCAGCGCCTCAAGGGGCTGACGCTGGTGCTGACCCCCGAGGTGGACGAGGCGGTGCTCCACATCAAGAAGAACGGCCCGGGTCCGGTGTACGCGCGGGACATCCAGCCGCACGGCTCCGTCACCGTCATCAACCCCGATCACCTGCTCTTCACCGTGCAGGAAGACCGGGAAGTGTCGGCCGAGCTGTACGTCAACAAGGGCCGGGGCTATGTCGAGTCGGAGCTGCATCCGTTCGACCGGTCGCTCCCGGTGGACCTGGTCCGCATCGACGCCATCTACAACCCGGTCACCCGCGCCAACTTCACCGTCGCCGAAACCCGCGTCGGCCAGCGCACCGACTACGACCGGCTGACCGTCACCGTCGAGACCAACGGCACCATCTCGCCCGAGGATGCGGTGGCCTACGCCGCGGCCCTCGCGCAGGAGCATTTCCGGTACTTCGTCGAATTCGGCAAGGTGCCCGTCATGCGTGAGCCGGTGGCCGTCATCTCCGAGGCCGGCGGCGAGCTGCGTGGCAGCCTGTCCCGCCCGATCGACGATCTCGGCCTGTCCGTCCGGTCGCTGAACTCGCTCAAGAATTCCAACATCCGCACGTTGCAGGACCTGATCGCCTACTCCGAAGACGACCTGCTCAAGGTCAAGAACGTGGGCGAGAAGGCCGTGTCCGAAATCGTCGAACTGCTGCAGAAGGAAGGCCTGGCCTTCGGGCACGTGCTCGACGAGGTCGCCGGTGTGCTGCGCCCCCGCGGCGCCGATGCCCCGCCCGCGACCCCGGCTGCCAGCAACGGGGAGACCGCCTAAATGCGTCATCGCGCCAAGGGACGGCAGCTGTCCCGGACCTCCGCCCATCGCCGCGCGCTCCTGAACAACATGGCCACCAGCCTGTTCAAGCACGAAGGCATCAACACCACGGAAGCCAAGGCCAAGGAGCTCCGGCCCTTCGCCGAGAAGCTCATCACCCTGGCCCGCCGCGGCGACCTCCATGCGCGTCGGCTCGCCGGCCGGAACATCAAGGACCGCGAGGTCCTCGGCCGCCTGTTCGCCGAGCTCGGGCCGCGGTTTGCCGCCCGTCCCGGCGGCTACACCCGCATCCTCAAGATCGGACACCGGGTGGGCGATGGCGCCGACGTGGCGCGCATCGAGTTGCTCTCGGAGTAGGGGTGGCATCGCCAACCTCCGACACGACGAAGGGGACCCGCGAGGGTCCCCTTTTTTACAGCGATGCCGCGGTCGAGCCCGCGGCGCCCACCGGGGGGCGCCTTGCGTCAGCTGGCCTTGGCGACCTTGTTCCCCTTGATGCACTGGGTGCAGACGCGGACCCGCCGGGGCTCGCCGTCCTTCAGGACGCGAACGGTCTGCAGGTTGGGATACCAGCGGCGGTTGGTGCGGTTCTTGGCGTGGCTGACGTTGTTGCCGGTAACCGGCCCCTTGCCGCACATGGTGCAAACCCGTGCCATATGACCATCCCTCAAGCAGTTACGACATTGACGAAACAGCTGGAAACCGCGAAATCTAACCCGATCCTCGCCTTGACACAACCACCCCTGGGAGAGCGCCATGGCTGAGCGCAGGCGCGCACTGATCACCGGCATCACGGGCCAGGACGGCTCCTACCTGGCCGAACTCCTCCTGTCCAAGGACTACGAGGTCTTCGGGGTGGTCCGGCGCACGAGTCACCACGGCCTCGGTCGCATCGACCATATCGCGGACCGGATCACCCTCCTGCCGGCCGACCTGCTCGACCAGCATTCCCTCACCGTCGCCCTCCAGCAGACGAAGCCCCACGAGATCTACAACCTCGCGGCGCAGTCCTACGTGCCGACCTCGTGGTCGCAGCCGGTCCTGACGGGGGAGTTCACCGCCCTCGGCGTGACTCGCATGCTCGAGGCGATGCGCCTCGTCCATCCCTCGGCCCGGTTCTACCAGGCGTCGAGTTCGGAGATGTTCGGCAAGGTCACCGAGACGCCGCAGCGCGAGACCACCACCTTCTATCCCCGCTCGCCCTACGGCGTGGCCAAGGCGTACGGGCACTGGATCACCGTCAATTACCGCGAGTCGTACAACCTGTACGCCGTGAGCGGGATTCTCTTCAATCACGAGTCGCCGCGGCGCGGCATCGAGTTCGTCACCCGCAAGGTCACCGACGGCGTGGCGCGCATCAAGCTGGGCCTGGCCAGGGAACTCCGGCTCGGCAACCTCGACGCCCACCGCGACTGGGGCTTCGCCGGCGACTACGTGGACGCGATGTGGCGCATGCTCCAGCCGGATGAGCCGCACGACTTCGTGATCGGCACCGGGGTCACGCACAGCGTGCGCGACCTCGTCGAGTTCGCCTTCGGCCATGTCGGGCTCGACTGGCAGCAATACGTGAAGCTGGACCCCGCGTTCATTCGCCCTGCGGAGGTGGACCTCCTGCTCGCCGATCCGACGCGTGCGCGCCAGGAGCTGGGCTGGACGCCGACGGTCGAATTCAGGCAGCTGATCGCCATGATGGTGGACGCCGACCTCGCGCGGCTCGGAACGCGCTGATGCGAGTCCTGGTGACCGGCGCCGAAGGATTCGTCGGCCGCACCATGGTGCGGACGCTGCTGGCGGCCGGGCACGACGGTGCGGGCCGGCATCCGCCCGGGCGGACCGCTCGAGGTGCCGGGCCTCGACGCCGCCGAACGGGCCGCCGTGGCGCGGCATTCCGCTCGAACTGCTCGACACCGCCTCGGTCGACTCGGCCATGGCCTGGCGGCCCGACGCGGTGGTGCACCTCGCCGCCATCGCCTCGGGCACCGACGCCCGACGCGACATCGGGGCGGCGTGGGCCATCAACGCCGCCGGCACCGCCCGCGTGGCCGACGCGCTCGGCCGGCTCAAGGCCCGCGGCGACGCCGACCCGATCACTCCTCGTCGTGTCCACCGGGGAGGTATACGGCGGTGGCGTGGAGCGGCCCAGGCGGGAGGACGACCCGCTCCGTCCCTGCTCGCCGTATGCCGCCAGCAAGGTCGGGGCGGAGGTCGCCGCGCTGGAGGTCTGGCGGCGGATGGGGCTTCGGGTGATCGTCGCGCGGCCGTTCCCGCATACGGGGGCCGGGCCAGAGCGACCGGTTCGTGGCGCCCGCCTTCGCCGCCCGCCTGCGCGAGCGCCCGGCGCTCCGGCGCCACCTCCGTCCCGACCGGAAACCTCGACCCGGTGCGCGATTTCCTCCATGTGCAGGACGTCGTAAACGCCTATCTTGCGCTGCTGACGCTGGGCGTGCCCGGCGAGGCCTATAACGTGGCGCGCGGCGAAGGCGTCACGCTGGACGAGCTCTTCCGCCGGCTGGCGGCGTATCTGGACGTCGCCGCCGTCCCCGAGGTCGATCCCGCCCTCCTGCGCACGGCCGACATCATGCACCTCGTGGGCGACGCCTCGAAGCTCCGTGCCGCCACGGGCTGGCAGCCCACCATCGCACTTGACCGGATTGTGAAGGAAGTCGCTGATGCCGAAGCGGACTGACATCTCCTCGATCCTCCTCATCGGTTCCGGCCCCATCATCATCGGGCAGGGCGCCGAGTTCGACTATTCCGGCACCCAGGCGGTCCGGGCGCTCAAGGAGGAGGGGTACCGGGTCATCCTGGTCAACTCGAATCCGGCCACCATCATGACCGACCCGGAGCTGGCCGACCGGACCTACGTGGAGCCGGTGACACCGGAGTGGGTGGCCCGCGTCATCGAGCGGGAACGCCCCGACGCCCTGCTGCCCACCATGGGCGGCCAGACCGCGCTCAACGTGGCCATGGCGCTCGCCAATGACGGGACCCTCGAACGGTTCGGCGTGGAGTTGATCGGCGCCGACGCCCGGGCCATCGGCCTGGCGGAGGACCGGGAGCAGTTCGCCCAGGCCATGCGCCGCCTGGGCTTGGCCACGCCGGCGGGCCAGACCATCCGGTCCCTCGAGGAGGCGTTCGCGACGGTGGCGACCACCGGCTACCCCGCCATCGTGCGTCCGTCGTTCACGCTCGGAGGCTCCGGCGGCGGCATCGCGTACAACCGCGAGGAGTTCGAGGCGCTGGTCGAGCACGGGCTCGAGCTGTCCCCGGTGGGCTCGGTGCTGATCGAGAAGAGCGTCATCGGCTGGAAGGAATTCGAGCTGGAGGTCATGCGGGACGCGGCGGACAACGTGGTGATCGTCTGCTCCATCGAGAACATCGACCCGATGGGCGTCCACACCGGCGATTCGATCACCGTCGCGCCGGCCATGACGCTCACCGACCGGGAATACCAGACCATGCGCGACAGCGCGCTGGCCATCATCCGTGAGGTCGGCGTCGCCGCCGGCGGATGCAACATCCAGTTCGCGGTGGACCCCGCCACCGGCGAGCAGCTCGTCATCGAGATGAACCCGCGGGTGTCGCGCTCGTCGGCGCTCGCGTCGAAGGCCACCGGGTTCCCGATCGCCCGCATCGGCGCCAAGCTCGCCGTCGGGTATCATCTCGACGAACTTCCCAACGACATCACGCGCACCACGCCGGCCTCCTTCGAGCCGGTGCTGGATTACGTGGTGGTCAAGATGCCGCGGTTCGCGTTCGAGAAGTTCCCCACGGCCGACCCCACCCTCACCACGCAGATGAAGTCGGTCGGCGAGACCATGGCCATCGGGCGCACCTTCAAGGAGGCGTTCCAGAAGGGGATGCGAGGGCTGGAGATCGACCGCATCGGCTGGGTGGTGGGCGCCACGCCCGCCGCCGACCGGCTGGCCGACGCCGACATCAGCACCGTGCGGGCCGCGCTCCGCACCCCAACCCCCGAGCGGATCTTCCAGGTCAAGCGGGCGCTCATGGGCGGCGTGCCGGTGGCGGAGGTGGCGGAGCGCACCGGCATCGATCCCTGGTTCCTCGACCAGTTCGCGGAGCTCGTGGAGGCGGAAGCGGCGTGGACTGTCGATCCGGAGGCGTTGCAGCCGCACGCGCTCCGGGCCATGAAGCGCATGGGCTTCTCGGACGCGCAGTTGGCCCGGCTTCGCGGCATCCCGGAGGCCGAGGTGCGCGCGCTGCGCTACCGGCTCGGCATCCGGCCGGTGTTCAAGATGGTGGACACCTGCGCCGGTGAGTTCCCCTCGGCCACGCCCTACTTCTACTCCTGCTACGACGAGGAGAACGAGTCCGTTCCCGACGGCCGGCCGTCCGTGATCATCCTCGGCAGCGGCCCCAACCGGATCGGGCAGGGCGTCGAGTTCGACTACTGCTGCGTGCGCGCCGTGCTTGCCTTCCGCGAGCTCGGCTACCGGACGGTGATGGTGAATTCCAACCCCGAAACGGTCTCCACCGACTTCGACATCTCCGACGCGCTCTACTTCGAGCCGCTGACGCTCGAGGATGTGCTCGAGATCGTCCACATCGAGAAGCCGATGGGGGTCGTCGTGCAGCTCGGCGGGCAGACGCCGCTCCGGCTCGCGCGCGGCCTCGAGGCGGCGGGCGTGCCCATTCTCGGGACCTCGCCCGAGGCCATCGACGAGGCGGAGGACCGCGGTCGGTTCGAGGCCATGGCCCGCGAACTCGGGGTGGCGCAGCCGCCCAGCGGGACCGCGATGTCGATGGAGGAGGCGGCGGTGGTGGCCGGCCGCATCGGGTATCCCGTGCTGGTCCGTCCGTCGTACGTGCTGGGCGGGCGAGGGATGCAGATCATCTATGACCTCGATTCGCTGCAGCGCTATTTCGCGCAGGCGACGCGGGTCATGCCGGAGCACCCCGTCCTCATCGACAGCTTCCTGGAGGACGCCTTCGAGGCGGACGTGGACGCCATCTGTGACGGGACGCAGTGCATCATCGGGGGGGTGATGCAGCACATCGAGGACGCCGGCATCCACTCCGGCGACTCCGCCTGCGTGTTGCCGCCGTACCTGATCACCGAGGACCAGGTCGAGGAGATGCGCCGGCACACGCGCGCGTTCGCCCTGCGGCTGGGCGTGGTCGGCCTCATCAACGTGCAGTACGCCATCAAGCACGGCCAGGTATACGTACTCGAGGTCAATCCGCGCGGTTCACGCACCGTGCCGTTCGTCTCGAAGACCACCGGCGTGCCGCTCGCCTCGCTCGCGGCGTCCGTCATGGCGGGGCGCACCCTGGAGTCGCTGGGGCTGCACGACGACGTCCTCCAGCCCTACGTGGCGGTGAAGGAGGCGGTGTTCCCCTTCAACAAGCTGCCCGGGGTGGACCTGATTCTCGGGCCCGAAATGCGGTCCACCGGCGAAGTGATGGGTATCGCCGACTCCTTCGGCATGGCCTTCGCCAAGGCGCAGATCAGCGCCGACGGCGCGCTGCCGCTCGAGGGGACCGTGTTCGTCACGGTCAACGATCACGACAAGCAGACGGTGGTGCCGATCGTCCGGCGGTTTCACGAGCTGGGGTTCCGTATCGTGGCCACCGAGGGGACGGCGCGTCACCTCCGGTCCCGGGGCGTGCCCGCCGAGCGGGTCCTCAAGGTGCATGAAGGGCGGCCCAACGCCATCGACATGATCCTGTCGGGCGACGTGCAGCTCCTCATCAACACGCCGCTCGGCAAGCTGACCCAGCAGGACGACTACCTCCTCCGTCGGGCCGCGCTGCAGCATCGTACGCCGTACACCACCACGCTCTCGGCGGCATCCGCCGCCTGCGACGCGGTCATCGCGCTCCGGAGCCGGGCGCGCACGGTCCGGTCGCTGCAGGAATGGCACGCGCTGGCTCGCGAGGCCGCCGCGGAACCGGTGTGACCACCGCCCGCGACCCCGCCTTCGTCGCGGCCCTGCGCGGACTGGTCCGCGGCGAGGTGCGCACCGACGAACCGCTGGCGCGCTACTCGACCTACCGCATCGGCGGCCCGGCCACCGTCCTGCTCCCTGCGGTCTACGAGGACGTCGGCGTGGCGCTGCGCTCGGCCGCGGCGGCTGGCGTCCCGTGGTTCGCCCTCGGACTCGGCTCCAACATCCTGCTGCCCGATGAGGGGATGGACGCGCTCGTCATCCGGCTGGGGAAGGGCCTCGACCGACTCGAACGGACTGGCGACCTCTGGTCGGTCGGGTGCCGGCCTGCCGGCGCCGCTCGCGGCGCGGCGGACGGCGGCGGGGGGCTGGTTCGGGCTGCACAAGTTCGTCGGAGTGCCAGGGACGGCGGGTGGCGGCGTCTACATGAACGCGGGCTGCCACGGCGCCGAGTGGTCGGATCTCGTGGAGTCGGTGTTGGTGGTGGACGTCGCCGGGCGCGACGCGGTCCTCGCCGCGCACCGCCATCCCGTTCGCCTACCGGCAGAGCGGCCTCGCCGGGCAGGTGGTCCTCGAGGCCACCGTCCGCCTCCGTCCGGAGGATCCCGCCGTGATCGAGGCGGAGCTGGCCGAACTGTTCAAGTGGCGCTCCGAGGGCACGCCGTTCAACCAGCCCTGCTGCGGGAGCGTCTTCCGCAATCCGGGTGGCGCCTCCTGGCACCGGGAGGGCGGGCCCCGGACGGCCGGCCAGCTGATCGAGGCGGCGGGGCTGAAGGGATATCGGATCGGTGGCGCCGAGGTGTCCCCGAAGCACGCCAACTATTTCGTGAACACCGGCGGGGCGACGGCCGCCGACATCCGGGCGCTCATCGCGCATGCCCAGTCGGTGGTGCTCGAGCGGTTCGGCGCCGTGCTGGAAACCGAAGTGAAGCTCATCCGCCCGGACGGCGGCGCCGACGCGCCGCATCCTCCTCGCTGACGGAACCCCCCATGCCCGACTATTTCGTCCATCCATCCAGCTTCGTCGATGAGGGCGCCGTCATCGGCGCCGGGACCCAGATCTGGCATTTCAGCCACGTCATGCCGGGTGCGGTCATCGGCGAGCGCTGCAACCTGGGGCAGAATGTCGTCGTCATGCCGCGGACCCGCATCGGGAACAACGTGAAGATCCAGAACAACGTCTCGATGTATGAGGGGGTCGAGCTCGAGGACGACGTGTTCTGCGGACCGAGCTGCGTCTTCACGAACGTGATCAACCCCCGGAGCCATGTGTCCCGGAAGTCGGAGTACCTGCCGACCCTCGTCCGGCGCGGCGCCACGATCGGCGCCAATGCCACGATCATCTGCGGCAGCACCCTGGGCGCCTACTCCTTCGTCGGGGCCGGGGCGGTGGTGCGCGGCGACGATCCCCGACTACGCCCTGGTGGTCGGGATGCCGGCCCGGCGGATCGGGTGGATGTGCCAGTGCGGAGTGCGGCTGACGCTGAAGGACAGCGCCGCGACCTGCGCCGCCTGCGGGTGCGCCTACCGGGAGGAAGGGGGGCTGTTGCGCCGCGTTGATTCTCCCCCCAGCAGGGCTAACTTTATTGGTTATCGTAGGTTGCGCGTGGTAGGGCCTTCCGGCTCCGATCCGCGCGCCGTGCTGTCTCACCGGCGGATGGCCATGCCACCCGCCTCTTGAGGGCTTGTCCAGTGAACGTCCCGCTGCTTGATCTTGTCGCCCAGCACCAGCGCATCAAGGACTCCGTCCTGCCTGCCGTCATGAGCGTGATCGACCGGCAGGGCTTCATCATGGGACCGGAAGTCGCCCAGTTGGAGACGCAGGTGGCCCGCCTCTCGGGCGCCAGGCACGGCATCGCCTGCGCCAGCGGGACCGACGCGCTGCTGATCCCGTTGCGCGCCCTCGGCCTGAATCCGGGCGATGAGGTCATCGCGCCCGCCTTCACCTTCTTCGCCACGGCGGGCGCCATCCACAACGCGGGCGGGCGCCCGGTCTTCGCGGACATCGAGCCCGGCACCTTCAACGTGGATCCGGCCGCGGTCGAGGCCGCCATCACCCCCCGCACCCGGGCGATTGTCCTGGTGCACCTCTACGGGCAGATGGCGGATGTCGGGGCGTTCGCGGCCATGGCCAAGAAGCACAACCTGATGCTGGTCGAAGATGCCGCGCAGTCCATCGGGGCCCGCCGCAAGGTGAACGGGGAGTGGAGGGCCGCGGGTGAGTTGGGGACGGTCGGGTCGTATTCCTTCTTCCCGACCAAGAACCTCGGCGCCTGGGGCGACGGCGGCATGATGGTCGCTCAGGACGACACCCTTGCCGATCGGCTCCGCCGGGAGCGGCTCCACGGCGGGGCCCGGGAGTACTTCCACGACGAGGTCGGGCTCAACAGCCGGCTCGACTCGATCCAGGCGGCGGTACTGCTGGCCAAGCTTCCCTACCTGGCCGCGTGGGGAGAACGCCGGCGGGAAATCGCCGCGATCTACACCGCGGCGTTTGCCGGCGTCGGCGGGTGTCACCCCGCCGGCGGTCGACCCGGCCAACGAGCACATTTTCCACCAGTACACCATCCGCGCCGAGCGGCGCGAGGCGCTGCTGGCCCACCTGAAGTCGCGCGGGATCGGGCACAAGGTGTACTACCCGCTCGCGCTGCATTTGCAGCCCTGTTTCGCGTACCTGGGCGTTCGGCCGCGGCGCGCTCCCGATCACCGAGCGGGCCACCGAACGAAGTCGTGTCGCTGCCCATCTACCCTGAACTTACCTCTGCACAAATCGACGCCGTCATCGCGGCCGTACGGGAGTTCTACCAGGGATGACCATGACCACCGCGCAGGAACTGATCGCCAAGGCGGAGCGCCGTGAGGCGCTCTTCGGCGTCGTCGGACTCGGGTACGTCGGCCTGCCGCTCGTCATCGAGCTGGCCCGCGCCGGGTACAAGGTGCTCGGCTTCGATATCCTTCCCAAGGTGGTCGACGGCCTGAACGCCGGCCACTCCCACGTGAAGGACATCACCGACGCGGCGCTCCAGGAAGTGCTCGCGAACGGGCCGGTTCGAGGCCACCACCGATCTCGGCCGACTCGGCGAGCCCGACGCCATCTCGATCTGCGTGCCGACGCCGCTCTCCAAGTTCAAGGACCCCGACGTCAGCTTCATCCAGGCCTCGACCGAGTCGGTCCGCCGCACCCTGCGGAAGGGCCAGGTCGTCATCCTCGAGAGCACGACCTATCCCGGCACCACCCGGGAATTGATGCTGCCGGCCCTCGAGAGCACGGGGCTCAAGGTCGGGAAGGACTTCTTCCTCTCGTTCAGTCCCGAACGCGTCGATCCGGGCAATCCGGTCTACGGCACCCGCAACACGCCCAAGGTCATCGGCGGCATCACCCCCGACTGCCTCAAGGTCACGGCGGCGCTGTACCAGCCCGCCATCGACACGCTGGTGCCGGTGTCGTCGCCGGAGGCGGCCGAGCTCGTCAAGATCCTCGAGAACACCTTCCGCAGCGTGAACATCGGCCTGGTCAACGAGACCGCCATCGTCTGCGACAAGCTGGGCGTGGACGTCTGGGAGGTCATCGAGGCGGCGGCTACCAAGCCGTTCGGCTTCATGAAGTTCCTGCCGGGTCCCGGACTCGGCGGGCACTGCATCCCGATCGATCCGCACTACCTCGCGTGGAAGATGCGGGGGCTGAACTACAAGACCCGGTTCATCGACCTCGCGGGCGAAGTCAACACCGAAATGCCGATGTTCTGGGTGCGGAAGGTGGCGGACGCCCTGAACAGCGTGAGCCGTTCGGTCCGGGGCAGCCGGATCCTGATCCTCGGCGTGGCCTACAAGCGGGACATCGACGACCTGCGGGAGAGCCCGGCGCTCGACATCATCCGGCTGCTCGAACAGCAGGGCGCCCACGTGGAATTCCACGATCCGCATGTGAAGAGCTACCTGGAAGACGGGAAGACGGTGCACTCCGTGCCGCTCACGGTCGCGGCGCTGAAGGCGGCCGACTGCGTCATGGTGGTCACGGATCACACCGCCACCGACTACGGCCTGGTGAAGCAGCATGCGCGCCTGGTGGTGGACACCCGCCACGTGATGCCGAGGGACTGAGCCAGCCATGCGGGTGACCGTCATCGGGAGCGGGTATGTTGGCCTGGTGGCCGGGGCCTGCTTCGCCGAAACCGGCAACGATGTCGTCTGCGCCGACGTGGACGCAGGGCAAGGTCGCCCGGTTGCAGTCGGAACGAGCTCCCGATCTATGAGCCCGGGCTGGAACCGCTGGTGCGCCGCAATCAGGAGGAAGGGCGGCTGGCGTTCACCACCGATATTGGCGCGGCGGTGGAGCGGGCGCAGGTGGTGTTCATCGCGGTGGGCACGCCGGAGGGCGAGGACGGCTCCGCGGACCTGCACCATGTGCTCGACGTGGCGCGGGTCATCGGCCGGCACCTCAATGGGCCCAAGGTCGTCGCAACGAAGTCGACGGTTCCGGTGGGCACCGCGGAGCGGGTCCGTGAAGCGATCCGGGCGGAATCGACGGCGCCGTTCTCGATTTGCGCCAACCCGGAGTTCCTGAAGGAGGGCGCGGCGGTCGAGGACTTCATGCATCCCGACCGTGTCGTCATCGGCGTGGAAGACGACCGAGCGCGGCAGGTCATGGCGGAGCTCTACGGGCCCTTCTTCCGGAAGAGCGACCGGATCCTGTTCATGGACATTCCGTCGGCGGAGGTCACCAAGTACGCCGCCAACGCGATGCTGGCCACCCGCATCTCGTTCATGAACCAGATCGCGAACCTGTGCGAACGGGTCGGTGCGGACGTCACCCACGTGCGGCGCGGCATCGGGACCGACCAGCGCATCGGGCCGGCGTTCCTGTTTCCCGGCCCGGGCTACGGCGGCGCCTGCTTCCCGAAGGACGTCAAGGCGCTGATCCGCACGGCGCACGACGCGGGCGCCCCCGCCGACCTGTTCGAGGCGGTCGGAGTCCGTCAACCTGCGGCAGAAGCAGGTGCTCCTTGGGAAGGTCGCCGCCGCGTTCGGGGGGATCCTCGAGGGCAAGACGGTCGGCCTCTGGGGCCTGGCGTTCAAGGCGGAAACCGATGACATCCGCGAGAGCCCCGCGCTTCCGCTGATCGAGGGGCTCCTGGCGCGCGGGGCGCGGGTGCAGGCCCACGATCCGCACGCGATGGAGAACGCCCGGAAGCGCTTCGGGAACCGGATCACCTACGCCGCCGACCCCTACGCCGCGGCGCACGGCGCGGACGCGCTGGTTGTGGTCACCGAATGGCTGGTGTACCGGAACCCCGACTTCGAGCGGCTGCTTGCCGAGATGGTGGGGCGCGTCCTGGTCGACGGGCGCAATCTGTACGACGCCACGCGCATGCGCGGCCTCGGGTTCGTGTACGCCTCCATCGGCCGGCCCTGAACGGCCGGCCCGGGAGCACGATGAACGTCAGCCCTGAGCATCTGATCCAGCAGGCGCGCGAGCGCTTCGCCCTGCAGGACTACCGCGGCGCTGCCTTCCTCCTCGAGGAGGTGGTGGCGGGTGGCCGTGCGTTCGCGGATGTGCACCACCTGCTCGGCGTGTCGTATTCCCTGCTGAGCCTCCCGGCCCGCGCCCTGGTCGAGTTCGACCGGGCGCTCGCCCTCAACCCGCGCTACCTCGAGGCGCTGATTCACCGCGGGATGATCCTGATGGACCTCGGTCGTCGCGAAGAGGCGGACGAGTCGTTCCATGCGGCGCAGCAGGGCGACCTGCTCACCGCCGGCCTCCCCGCGCACGCCGCCGGGCGCCTCGCCAATCTCCACGCGGCGCTGGCGGAGGCATACGCCGAACTCGGCGCCCTCGAGCCCGCCATCGAGCAGCTGACCATCGCCACCAGGCTCGGTCCCAAGTTCGCCGACCTCAGGTACCGGCTGGCCCGGCTGCTGCTGGAGGCGGGGCAGACGTTGGAAGCGCGAGAAGAACTGGAACTCGTGGTCCGGACGCGGCCCAATTTCCTCGACGCGCTCGCGCTCCTTGGCTTGGCCCGCTACCTGTCCGGCGATGCGTCAGGCGCCGAGGAGGTTTGGCGGGACTGCCTCACGCGCCGGCCGGAAAACGCCCGGGTGGAAGCGTACCTGGCCATGCTGAGCCGCGCCGCCCGGTGAAGACGACGCACCGGCTGGCCCTCCGCGGCGCGCTGCTGATGCTCGTGGCCTGCGGTCCGTCGGGCGGTCCCGAGGGGGCGGGGGACCGTTCCTACACCGAGGGCCGGTACCAGGAGGCGCTGGCGGCGTATGCGCCACTCGCCGAGACCACGCCGTCACCCCGGCTCTGGGCCAAGATCGGCGCGACGGCGCTGCAACTCGGGCAGCTGCGCGAGGCGACAGCGGCCTACCGATCGCTCGCCGAGGCGGCGCCCGACCGGGCCGATGAGGCCGCCGAAGGCCTGGAACTGGTCATCGTGGCAGCGGAACGCCGACGGGACGAGGTGGCACTCACGGAGGCGGTGGCGGCGCTGCGCGCGGTGGCGCCGGAATACCCGCTCGGCCGGCACGCGCTCACGTTGATGCAGGTAGTCGACGGCCCGGTCTCGCCCACTGATTTTGCGGCGGCACTGGCGGTGGCGGCGGATGCCCGCACGGTGGATTCCCTGCTGGTGCGTCAGGCCGACGCCCTCGCGGGATCCGGTGCGTGCGGTGCAGCCGTTCCGCTGTATCAAGCCGCCCTGCGGCGCTCCGGTCGGCCGGGCAACCCCACGGCGGAAGCCGGTCTCGTGGACTGCTTCTTCCGGATGGGTGCGGCTCAACTGACCACGGCGCCGGACAGCGCCGAGGTCTGGTTTCGGAGCGCGGCGGGCCTGGACTCGACGACTCCGCTCGGTCGGGCCGCCATGCTGGGGCTCGGCGATGCGCGGGTCCGGCAGGGTGATATCATCGGCGCGGCGCTGGCGTACCAGACCGTGCTCTCCAGCGGCCTTCGGTCGGACTCGCTCTCCGTCGTCGCCGCCGCCAAGCTCAATGCACTGGTCTCGGCCGAGGTGCCGGACTCCCTTTCGACGGGATTGCCATGACGTTTCGGTCACTACTGGTGTGCGGGATCCTCGTACTGGCCGCGTGCAAGTCCGGCGGCGCACCCGCCCCCAACCTCGGGCCGGCGCCGGTCGATCCCGCGTTGTCCAAGGCGGTCGCGGATTCCACCTGGCAGAAGGGCCTCAAGGACTTCCGCAAGGGCTTCTACTCCTCGGCCGCGGAAGCATTCCAGCGTGCGCTGCTGGAATTCGTTCCCGGCGACCCGCGCATCCCAGAAGCGCACTTCTACTTGGGGGAGTCCTACTTCGGTTCCGGCAGCCAGTTGCAGGCCGTCCGGGAGTTCCGCAAGGTGTCGGACGATTTTCCGAGCAATCCGCTCGCCCCGGACGCGTTGTATCGGGCGGGCGACGCCTACGCCGTGCTCTGGCACAAGCCGCAGCTCGACCCGACGTACGGTCAGTCGGCCATCGCGACCTACACCGAGCTCCTCAACCGCTATCCCGACTCGCCGGCAGCCGCCAAGGCGCGGGTCCAGCTGGCGGACCTCGCGGACAAGTTCGCGTACAAGGAGTGGGAAACCGCCCAGTACTACTTGCGCCAGAAGGCGTTCGACTCCGCCATCCTCTACATGAAGGCGCTCGTGGCGAACTATCCGAACACGCCGTCGGCGCAACAGGCCCTCGTCAAGCTCGTCACGACGTACGGACAGCTCGGATACGTGGAAGACGCCGCGGAAATGTGCGGTGCCCTGCGGAAGTACCATCCGGACACGAAGGATCTCGACAAGATCTGCCCGATCTCCGGCGGCTGAGGTGCGGATCGGGTTGTTTGGGGGCTCGTTCGACCCGATCCACCTGGGTCATTTGATCGTCGGGCGGGCGGTCGCCGAGGCGCTCGGCCTCGAAGAGCTCCGGTTCATGCCGACCGGGGAGCAGCCGTTGAAACGCGGTCGCCATGCGGCCACCGCCGCGCAGCGGGCGGCCATGGTGGCCGCGGCCGTCGAGGGCGAGCCGGTGCTCACGCTTGAACGGATCGAGGCGGACCGCCCGGGCCCGTCGTACACGGTGGAGACCCTCCGGGCCCTGCGCGCCAGGGAGCCGGGCCGGGAATTCGTGGTCCTGCTTGGCGCCGATGCGGCGGCCGAGCTGGAACAGTGGCACGAAGTGGCCGCGCTGCCCGGCTTGGCGCGGCTCGTTGCGTTCACGCGGGCAGGCTCAGGCAGGCCTGCGCACCCGCTGCTCGATCAGGTGGTGGAAGCTCCCGCCGTCGAGATCTCCTCGACGGCCATCCGGCAGCGTGTCGCGGCCGGACGCTCGATTCGCTATCTCGTCCCCGACGCGGTCGCCGAGTACATCGCGGCCCAGGGGCTGTACAGGAACGGACCGGCATGATCAAGACACTGGTGAAGGCGGTCTTCGGGACGCAGTACGACCGGGAAATGAAGAAGATCCGGCCGCTCGTCGAGGCCATCAAGCAGGAAGAAGCGCGGCTGGCGAGCCTGCCCGACGACGCGATCCGCGGCCAGACGGCGGTGTTCCGCGCGCGGTTGGCGGAGCGGCTCGGGCCGGCACAGGCAGAACTCGACGAGGTGCGGCAGGCCAAGCATCACTGCGAGGACCCGCACGAGCGCGACCAGCTCGAGTCCCGGTTCCACGAGCTGGAGGCCAACTACAAGAAGGCGCTGGCGAGCGAGCTCGACGCGCTGCTGCCCGAGGCGTTTGCCACCGTGCGCGAGGCCGCCCGGCGGCTGGCCGGCACCACGGTGCAGGTCACCGGTCGCGAGCTCCCCTGGGACATGGTGCACTACGACGTCCAGCTCATCGGCGGCATCGTGCTGCACCAGGGCAAGATCGCGGAAATGGCGACCGGCGAAGGCAAGACGCTCGTCGCCACCCTGCCGCTGTACCTGAACGCGCTCGCCGGCCGGGGTGCGCACCTCGTCACCGTGAACAACTACCTGGCCCGTCGCGACAGCCAGTGGATGGGTCATGTGTACAACTGGCTCGGCCTGACCGTGGCCGTGCTCGACGATACGGAGCCGAGTTCTCCTGAACGCAAGGCGGCGTACGCGGCCGACATCACCTACGGGACCAACAACGAATTCGGCTTCGACTACCTGCGCGACAACATGGTCTTCGCCGTCGAGCAGCGGGTGCAGCGCCCGCACGCGTACGCGATCATCGACGAGGTGGACTCGATCCTCATCGACGAGGCGCGCACGCCGCTCATCATTTCCGGTCCCGCCGGCAACGCCGAAGACGACACCTACGCCCAGCACAACCGGCCGGTGGCAGAGATGGTCCGCAAGCAGACCACCGTGGTCAACCAGCTGCTGACCGAAGCCGAAGGGTTGCTCCAGGATCCGAAGGCCCAGGTGGACGCCGGCATTCGGCTCTACCAGGCCCACCTCGGCATGCCGAAGAACAAGAAGCTGCTCAAGATGCTGAACGAGACGGGGGTCAAGGCGCTGCTGCAGCGGACCCAGCTCGACGCGATCGCGGATCGGAAGCTTCCCATCCGCCAGCAGAAGATGCGGGAGGTCGAGGACAACCTGTACTTCGTGCTCGACGAGAAGGGGCACTCGGTCCACCTGACCGACCGGGGCGCCGAGGCGATGTCGCCCAACGACCCCGGGCTCTTCATCGTGCCCGATATTTCGCAGGCCATCCACGACGTCGAACGCGACACCGGGCGCACCGCGGAAGAGCGGGTGGAGGCGCGGCGCCAGATCGAGGCCGAGTACGCCATCAAGAGCGAGAAGCTGCACAGCATCCACAAGCTCCTGCAGGCGCACGCGCTCTACGAGCGGGACGTGGACTACCTGGTGGTGGAGGGGCAGGTCCTGATCGTCGACGAGTTCACCGGGCGCACCATGCACGGGCGCAGGTGGGCCGACGGGCTGCACCAGGCGGTGGAGGCCAAGGAGGGGGTCCAGGTCAAGGGAGAGACGCAGACCCTGGCCACGATCACCATCCAGAACTACTTCCGGATGTACGACAAGCTGTCCGGCATGACCGGCACGGCCGAGACGGAAGAGACCGAGTTTTACACCATCTATGGCCTGGACGTCATCGTCATCCCGACCAACCAGCCGATCCGGCGGCACGACAAGTCCGATCTCATCTACAAGAGCCGCCGGGAGAAGTACAACGCCATCGCCGACGAGGTCGAGCGGCTGCACGCGCTCGGGTTGCCGGTGCTCATCGGCACGGTGACGGTGGAAGTGTCCGAGACGCTGAGCAAGATGCTGAAGCGGCGCGGGCTGAAGCACGAGGTGCTGAACGCGAAGTACCACCAGCGGGAAGCGGAAATCGTGGCCGGGGCGGGGCAGCGCGACGCGATCACGATCGCGACGAACATGGCCGGCCGCGGCACCGACATCAAGCTCGGCCGGGACCTCGACCTGACGACTGAAGAGGCCGGCCTCCAGATCGTGGGCACCGAGCGCCACGAGTCGCGCCGGATCGACCGCCAGCTGCGCGGGCGCGCCGGTCGCCAGGGCGACCCGGGCCAGTCGGTCTTCTTCCTTTCGCTGGAAGACGACCTGATGCGGATGTTCGGCTCCGACCGGATCGCGGCCTGGATGGACCGGAGCGGCGCGGAGGAAGGCGAGGTCATCACCGGCGCGTTGATTACCCGTGCCATCGAGCAGGCCCAGAAGCGGGTCGAGCTCCAGAATTTCCAGACCAGAAAGCGCCTGCTCGAATACGACGACGTGATGAACCAGCAGCGGGAGGTGATCTACTCGCTGCGCTTCTTCGCGCTCGAAAAGGGCGAGGAACTGAAGGCCGAGAGCCGTCGGATGATCGAGGCGGCCCTCGGACGCAGCGTCCGTGACTACCTGAGCGACGCGAGCCGGCCCGAGGCCTTCGATCGGGAGGGGCTCCGCTCCTTGCTGACCCTGCAATACCTGGTGGTGCCGGAGCAGGTCACCTCGGCCCTGGCCACGCCGAGCCTGGATGCGATTGTCGCGGCGGCCCAGGCCGAGGGCGAGGCCGCCTTCCATCGGAAGATCGAGTACCTCCGGGAGTTCGGCCGGAAGATCAACCTCCCCGATGTGGACGGGCAGATCCTTTCACAGGTCATGCTCGCGGTGCTGGACGAGAAGTGGAAGGACCACCTCTACGACCTCGACCAGCTGCGCAACGCCATCCAGTACCGGGCGTACGGGCAGAAGGACCCGCTCATCGAGTACAAGCGCGAGGCCTTCGACATGTTCGAGGACCTCATGCGGGACATTCAGTCCACCTTTACGGAACGGTTCCTGAAGATCCAGGTGACGTCGGAACCGCCCCGGCGTCCCCCGCCGCCCCCTCCGCCAACCCAGACCAGGGGCGACGCGGAGCTCTTCGCGCCGACCACCGGGCGCCCCACCGTTTCGGGTCCCGCTCCGACGGTCACCAGCAGCGCCGGGCCGCTCCGGGCGCCCCCGCTGGCGGGTGCGGCCGAGGTGGGCCGCAACGATCCCTGCCCCTGCGGATCAGGGAAGAAGTACAAGAAGTGCCACGGGGCGGGCTGAGGCCACAGCCCTTCGTTCCCGTGCCGGGCAGCGCGTAATTTCGGCACCGACAACTCCTCGGGCATCCTCTACTTTCGAGGGTGCCCGCCCCCCGCCAAACCACGACTGTTCCTGACCTCCCCCGCGAGCGGCTCTGGGCCCTGGGGCCCTCCGCGTTGACGCCGGGCGAACTTCTCGCCATCCTCCTAGGGACCGGCAGCTCCACAATCAGCGTGACCGAGGTGGCCGCCCGCCTGCTTGAGGCGGGGGGAGGATCCTTGCGCCGCCTGGCGGCCAGGCCTCCGGCTGAGTTGTTGCGCGTGCCGGGCGTAGGCACCGCCAAGGGCGCCCGGCTGGTGGCGGCCTTCGAACTGGCGGCCCGGATGGCGGGGGAGGCCCGCCCCGCCCGGCCCCGGATCGGCGAACCGGCCGACGTGGCTCGCCTGATGTCCCCGCGGCTGCGGGACCTCGAGGTGGAGGAGTTTCGCCTGCTGGCGCTGGACAGCCAGAGCCGGGTATTGCGAGACGTGCTGGTGACGCGGGGGCTGCTCAACAGCTCCCTGGTCCACCCGCGGGAGGTGTTTCGCGCGGCCATCGCCGAAGCGGCGGCGGGCATCATCGTGGTGCACAACCATCCGAGCGGGGATCCGACCCCCTCGGCCGAAGATCAGGCGGTGACCCGGCAGCTGGTGGCGGCCGGCCGCCTCCTGGATGTGCCGGTGTACGATCACGTCGTGATCGCCGGCGACCGATTCGTCAGCTTCGCCACCGCAGGGCTCCTGTGACCGCTCCTCCGCTCGACCTGGCCCCCGAACTCCGGGCGATGCTGGCCAAGCACGCCGACCGCCTCGACCTGGACCTGATCGAGCGGGCGTTGCGCGTCAGCACGTCCGCGCATCACGGGCAGAAACGGGCGTCGGGCGAGGAGTTCGTCTCCCACAGCATTGCGGTCGCGATGATCCTCCTGGAGACGCTGCCGGACTCCACCTCCATCGCCGCCGCGCTGCTGCACGACGTCGTGGAAGATTCCGACGTCGGCGTCGACGACATCGCGCGGGACTTCGGCCCTGAGGTCGGCGTCATCGTGGACGGACTCACGAAGATCTCCCACCTCACCTTCCGCTCGACCGCCGAGGAGCAGGTCGAGAACTACCGGAAGCTGCTGCTGTCGATCGCCAAGGACGCGCGGGTCATCATCATCAAGCTTGCCGACCGCCTCCACAACATGCGGACGCTCGAACATCTCGAGCCGCAGAAGCGGGCCCGCATCGCCACGGAGACGCGCGAGATCTACGCGCCGCTCGCCCACCGCTTCGGCATGGCCGGGATGAAGGCGGAACTCGAGGACCTCGCGTTCCGGTTCCTGGAGCCGGAGGAATACCGCGTCCTGTCGGAGCAGGTGGCCTCGGAGCGGGAGGCGCGGGAGCAGATGATCGACCGGCTCCGCCGTCCGCTCGAGGAGGAACTCAAGCGCGCCGGGATCGTCGCCGAGGTGACGGGGCGCCCCAAGCATCTCTGGTCCATCGAGCAGAAGATCAAGCGGCGCGGCAAGCCCTTCGACGAAATCTACGACCTCATGGCGGTGCGGGTGATCGTGGCCACCGTGCCGGAGTGCTATCACGTCCTCGGCATCATCCACCACAACTGGACCCCGCTGCAGGAGCGGATCAAGGACTACATCGCGAGCCCGAAGTCCAACGCCTACCAGTCGCTGCACACCACCATCTTCGGCCCGGGGGGCGAGCTGTTCGAGGTGCAGATCCGGACCAGGGAGATGCACCGGACCGCGGAGTACGGCATCGCGGCCCACTGGGTGTACAAGACCGACGGCAAGGGCGACGACGAACTCGACCAGGCGCTCGGCTGGTTCCGGCAGCTGCTGGAGCTGCAGCAGGACACGCACACCCCGGAGGAGTTCCTCGAGTTCCTCAAGGTGGACCTCTACCAGGACGAGATCTTCATGTTCACGCCGCAGGGCGACGTGAAGCGACTCCCCAAGGGCGCCACCCCGATCGACTTCGCCTTCCACGTGCACACCGAAGTCGGGCTCAAGTGCCAGGGCGCCAAGATCAACGGCCGCATCGCGCCGCTGCACCGCGAGCTCAAGAACGGCGACACCGTCGAGATCCTGACCAGCCCGCACGCGCGCCCGAGCCGCGACTGGCTCAACCACGTGCACACCGCACGCGCCCGCCACAAGATCAAGCAGTGGATCCGGGAGGAGGAGGAGACCGTCAGCCTCCAGCTCGGCCGGGAAATCCTCACCCGGGAGACGCGGCGCCGCCGGCTCGACTCACCGTCACCGGAACAGCTCGAGCGTGGCGCGTCCGCGCTCGGACTGCACAGTGGTACCGCGCTCGAGGTCGCCATCGGGCGGGGCGACCTGGCCATCGGCCAGGTGTTCCGGGTGCTCTTCCCGGACCGTCCGCCGGACGAGTTGCAGGAGCCGAAGCCAACGGTGTTTGGTCGGTTGGTGGACCGAATTCGCCTCGGCCGGGGGATCAAGATCCACGGGGTGGACGGCTTGATGGTGCGGTATGCCCAGTGCTGCCAGCCGGTGCCGGGCGATCCGGTGTCGGGCTATGTCACGCAGGGGCGCGGCATCTCGATCCACCGGGCGGATTGTCCCAATCTGCTCACCCTGAGCAATGAAGGACGGCGGGTCGACATCGACTGGCAGGAGGTGGAGGGGGAGGCGTTCTCGGTGCGTCTCGCCCTGTCAGGTGAGGACCGGCGGGGGCTCTATGCCGACATCATGGCGGCCATCAGCGCGACCGGCACCAACATCCGGTCGGCGGACATCCACACCAAGGACGGCACGGTGTTCGGCACGATCTTCGTGGAGGTGGACAACATCGCCCACCTGGCCAAGGTGCTGAAGGCGATGCGACGCGTCAAAGGCGTCGTCGAAGTGGAGCGCCGGGAAGCCCCCGGCACCGGCGGGACGAATCCAACAGCCCAGCAATAGCGGTCTCCAGGTAGGTTCTGCCCCGCTGCCCCTGCCGTCATCCCGGCGAAAGCCGGGGTCCAGTGTTACCCCGCCTACTGCTGAAGTTCACATCGCCCAGGATCGCCCGACTCGAACCCACGCTTGAACCACGCGGTCCGCTCCGCCGAGGAGCCGTGGGTGAAGGCGTCCGGGTTCACATAGCCGCCGCCCATCCGTTGAATGCGGTCGTCCCCGACG
The DNA here is from genome assembly GCA_963810185.1 of uncultured Gemmatimonadales bacterium. GTDB lineage: Bacteria > Gemmatimonadota > Gemmatimonadetes > Gemmatimonadales > GWC2-71-9 > SPDF01. The sequence continues at coordinate 799,904 of CAWEMJ010000008.1, read as the reverse complement.
GACGCCGCGGCGCCGAGCCCCTCCTCGACGTCGCCGACCTCCAGCAGCCCGCGGGCCTGCGCCGAGTTGGCCCAGACGCCGGCGTAGCAATCGGCCTGCAGTTCCAGCGCCACCGAGTATTGGTTGGCCCGGCCCGGGTCGCGCTGCTGCGCTCGCCGCACCTCGGCTTCGGTCCCGCTCAGCCGCTGGACGTGATGGCCGATTTCGTGGGCCAGCACGTACGCCTGGGCAAAATCGCCCGGGGCGCCGAACCGGTCACGGAGCTCGTCATAAAAACCGAGGTCGATATACACTTGCGAGTCGCCGGGGCAGTAGAAGGGGCCGGTGGCGGATTGGGCGTAGCCGCAGGCTGACTGCACACCGTCGCGGAACAGGATGAGGCGCGCGTCGGTATAGGTGGCGTTGCTGGAGGAGAAGATGCCGGCCCAGGTCTGCTGCGCGTCGTCCAGCACGAACGAAATGAACTGCTTGGTGGAATCCTCGGCCGGCGTGGACTGCGGGTCCCCGCCCGCCGCGACGGCGGCCGGGTCGTCCGCCATGCCGCCGGCCAGTGACAGGAAATCCCGCTTGAAGACGATGCTCAGGATGAGCAGGATGACGATCCCGCCCAGGCCCAGGCGTCCGCCCGGCAGGCGCCCGCCACCGGAGCCCCGGCGGTCCTCGACGTTCGAACTCTGGTAACCACGCTGCCACTTCATCCGTGGGCCTCCGCAGGCGGGTGGGGCGCTCCGGGAAACAAACGATGCCTCAATACTGGCTGCTCAAGACCGAACCGTCCACCTACTCGATAGCCGATTTCGAGCGGGACCGCCGCACCACGTGGGACGGGGTCAAGAACGCCCTGGCCCTGATCCATCTCCGCGCCATGCAACCCGGTGACGGTCTGCTCCTCTACCACTCCGGCCAGGAAAAGGCGGTCGTGGGGCGGGGGAGCGTCGAGTCCGCGCCGCGCACCGACGGGAAGGTAACGGTGGTGGACGTGCGCTTCGAGGAGCGGCTCCCGGCCCCGGTCACGCTGGCCGAAATCAAACGGGAGCCTGACCTGGCCGGGCTCCCGCTGATTCGCAACACACGGCTGTCCGTGATGCCGGTGACCGCCGACGAGTGGAAGGCTATTCTCCGGCTCACGCGCTCGCTGCCATGATGCCTTGACCGCCTACCGAACATTTCCCGAAACCACTATATTGCGTGGATGGCCACCACCCTGTTCCAGGTCCAGGCGCCGTTCGAGCCTGCGGGCGACCAGCCCCGCGCCATCGAGCAGCTGACCGCGGGCCTCCGCCGGGGCGATCCCTACCAGACCCTCCTCGGCGTCACGGGGTCCGGGAAGACCATGACGCTCGCCAACGTCATTGCCGCATACGGCCGCCCCACCCTGGTCCTCTCCCACAACAAGACGCTCGCCGCCCAGCTCTACGGCGAGCTCCGGCAGTTCCTGCCGACCAACGCGGTCGAGTACTTCGTCTCGTACTACGACTATTACCAGCCGGAAGCCTACGTCCCGAGTTCCGACGTCTACATCGAAAAAGACGCCTCCATCAACGAGGACATCGAACGGCTGCGGCTCCGCGCCACCTCCAGTCTCATCGAACGGGAAGACGTCGTCATCGTCGCGACGGTCAGCGCCATCTACGGCCTCGGCGACCCGGTCGAGTACCGGGCCCAGATGGTCACGGTGGAGCAGGGGAGTGAGCGCGGCCGCGACTCCATCCTCGAAGCGCTGGTGGCCATCCAGTACAACCGCAACGACGTCAGCTTCGAGCCCGGCACCTTCCGGGTGCGCGGCGACACGGTGGAAATCTTCCCGGCCTACGAGGAGCGGGCGGTCCGCATCGAGCTCTGGGGCGACACGGTCGAGCGGATCACCAAGATCAACCCGCTCACCGGCGAGGCGCTGCAGGCCATGCCGCGCTGCGCCATCTACCCGGCCAAGCACTTCGTGACGCAGCGCGCCAAGATCGAGCGCGCCGTGCGCATCATCCGCGAGGAACTCGCCGGGCGGCTCAAGGAACTCCGCGAAGCAGGCAAGCTCCTCGAGGCGCAGCGACTCGAGTCCCGCACCCATTTCGACATCGACATGCTGCTCGAGGTCGGGATCTGCTCCGGCATCGAGAATTATTCCCGGCACCTCAGCGGCCGCGCCGAGGGCGAACGCCCCGCCTGCCTCTTCGACTACTTCCCGCCCGAATTCCTCGTGGTGGTGGACGAGTCCCATGTCACCCTGCCGCAAATCGGCGGCATGTCCAACGGCGACCGCGCCCGCAAGGAGACGCTCGTCGAGTACGGCTTCCGCCTTCCCTCGGCGCTCGACAACCGCCCGTTGCGGTTCGACGAATTCCTGGCGCTCGCGCCGCAAATGATCAACGTCTCCGCCACCCCGGGCGACCTCGAGCTCAAGCTGTCGGACGGCGTCATCGTCGAGCAGATCATCCGGCCCACCGGGCTCATCGATCCCGTGGTCGAAATCCGTCCGGTCAAGGGCCAGGTCGACGACCTCCTCCACGAGATTCGCGCGCGGACGCTCCGCAAGGAGCGGGTCCTCGTCACCACCCTCACCAAGCGGATGTCGGAGGACCTGACGGACTACCTGCAGCAGCATGGCGTCGCGGTCCGCTATCTCCACTCCGACATCGACGCCATCGAGCGCATCGAGATCCTCCGCGGCCTCCGGCTCGGCGATTTCGACGTCCTGGTCGGCATCAACCTCCTTCGCGAGGGGCTGGACCTGCCCGAGGTGTCGCTGGTGGCCATCCTCGACGCCGACCAGGAAGGGTTCCTTCGCTCCGACCGGTCGCTCATTCAGACGGTGGGACGGGCGGCGCGGCACGTCGAGGGGCGCGGCATTCTCTACGCCGACCGGATGACAGGCTCGATGGAGCGCGCCATTCGCGAAATGGACCGGCGTCGCGCCATCCAGGTGGCCTACAACACGGAGCACAACATCACGCCGCGCTCCATCATCAAGTCCCTCGAGCAGGTGCGACTGTCCACCTACGTGGCCGATGCCCGCACCGAAAAAGTGGCGCCGATCGAGGCCGGCTCGCTGGTGCGGGAGGACCTGCATGATCCGGCCGTCCGCGCCAAGGCCATCGCCGCGCTCGAACAGCAGATGAAGGAAGCGGCGGCCAACCTCGAGTTCGAGCTCGCCGCGCTCCTCCGCGATCAGGTCAACGACCTGAAGGCGCTCAGCGCCCCGGATGTCCGGCGTGAGGGTGGCCGGCGGCGGAGGTTCGCCTGATGCGCGCCCTCACCGAGTCGCAGCTGGTGGAGGAGGGGGAAGAGCTCGGCCGAACCCTTCCGCCTGGTGCCATTCTCGTGTTCGAGGGAGACCTCGGCGCCGGGAAGACCACCTTCATCCGTGCCATCGCGCGCGGCCTCGGGGTCGAGACCCACGCCACCAGTCCGACCTACTCGCTGGTGCACCGGTACGCCGGTCGGCGGGGACCGGTCTTCCATCTCGACTGCTATCGGCTCCGCGACCCGGAGGAGGCCGCCGACCTCGACTGGGAGTCGCTGCTCTCGGACGGCGACGCGGTGCTCATCGAGTGGCCGGAGCGGGCAGGCGCCTGGGTGCCCGAGCCCACCATGCGCTTCCGCCTGGCCCACCTCGACGACCCTGGTCGTCGGTCGCTGGAGTCGTCCTGATGTGGCTCGCGCTCGAGACGTCGGCGGACCGCGCCTCGGTGGCCGTCGGCCACCCGGGGCGGATCCTCGCCGAGGCCGGCCTTGAGGGCGCACGCCAGCACGCGGGCGCGTTGCCCGGCCTGATCGAGCGGGTGCTGGCCGAGGCGGGAGCGGGGCTGTCCGCGCTCGAAGTCATTGTCCTTGGCAATGGCCCGGGGAGCTTCACCGGACTCCGGGTGGGAGCCTCCGTGGCCAAGGCGCTGGTGCGCTCCCACGGGCTCACCCTTTACACCACACCTTCGCTGGCGGCGGTCGCCTGGTCGGCCCGGCCATCACCGGATGAGCGAGTGCTGGCGGTTGCCAATGCCCTCCGCGGGGAAGTGTACGCAGCGGAGTATCGCTTCCCGGAGGGGCGGGTGGAGGTCTTGCAGCCTCCCACGGTCTGGCTCCCCGAGCGGCTGCTCGCCGACTGCCCCGTCCCCGATGTCCTGGCCGGTGCCATTCCGGACGGGCTCGCCGAGCGGTTGGCGGAGTGGCAGGGAAGTCGTCATCCCCGGACGGTCCGCGGCCTCGCCACGGCAGGCGCCCTGCTCGAACTCGCGGTGCGCCGCGACGGGGCGCACGAGGTTTCCGGTCCGGCAGAATGGCAACCGCACTACGGACGTCCGGCAGAGGCGCAGGCCAAGTGGGAGCGGGAGCATGGGCACACACTTCCCGATTCGCCCGGCCACTTTCGCTGACGCGGCGGCCATGGCCGCCATCGAGCGTCTCTGCTTCTCGGATCCCTGGCCGCTCGAGGGGTTCCGCGAGGTGCTGGGAATGCCCGGCACCGTCGCCCTGGTCATGACGGAGGCGGACCAGCCCATGGCGTATTTCCTCGCCCGGGAAATTCTCGGGACCGCGGAGGTGCTCAACCTCGCCGTAGTCCCCGAATTCCGGGGGCGAGGCCTCGGCGCGGAACTGCTGGACGCCGGGCTGTCCGCAGTACGCGCGCGCGGCGGCTCGGAGGTGTTTCTGGAGGTGCGGGCGTCGAACGCCGTGGCCCAGGCGCTCTACGCCGGCCGTGGCTTCCGGACCGAGGGTCGCCGGCGCGGGTATTATCGCCGACCCGACGAGGACGCCCTCGTGCTTCGGCTCGTGATGGCGCCCGTGCGTTCAAATGATGGTGACGGCGAGGCATTGGTGTAGATTTGGACTGTCCGCGGCAGTACCGTTCGGCTGTCCGCAGTCCCGAACCCTGTTGATGCGTGGGAGGTCATTGTGAGTCGGAGTCTGAACAAGGTCCAGTTGATCGGGAATCTCGGGGCGGATCCGGAGGTGCGCAGCACCAACAACGGCTCCCGTGTGGCCACCCTCTCGGTCGCCACCAGCCGTCAGTGGACCGGCAAGAGCGGCGACAAGCAGGAGAAGACGGAATGGCACCGGGTCATTCTGTGGAACACCAATTTCAGCAAGCTGGCTGACATCGCCGAGAAGTACTGCAAGAAGGGCGATAAGGTGTTCATCGAGGGCGCCATCGAGTACCGCACCTGGCAGGATCGTGAGGGGCAGACCAAGTACACGACCGAGATCAACGGGCGTGAGTTGATCCTGCTCGGCGGCCGGAGCGGCGGGTCGGATGAGTCCTTCAGCACGCCCAAGGTGGGTGCCGCGGCGGCGGCCCCCAAGAAGGACGAGTCCTTCGACGACTTCCCCGAGGCGCTCGACGGCGAGGACGACGACCTGCCGTTCTAGGTGCGTCAGGGCTCCTGATGTTCCACCGGCGGTCGGGGCTTCTGCCCCGGCCGCCGGTCTGGTTGTAGGGGGGGAGGGCACAGCTCTTGCTTTTTCTTCGGCCCAGTCACTTCCGCCGCTCAGGAAGTGGAGCAGGTCAGGACCTCTTAGCTTTTGTCCCACAACATGTTACATTGTGGGCAAGCGGGCTGGCCGATCGCTGGGGGTGCTTTGCAATTCACCGCAATCCTCTCCGGAAACCGAAGCGCCTCAACACCACAAGGACACCCATGGCTATGCGCAATGCGTTGACGGGGCAGTTCTCCGTGAGGGCTCTGCTGGCTGCCTGCCTCCTCGCCGGCCTGCCGGTCATTGCCTCGGCCCAGAACGCCGCCGTCCCTGACACCCATACGGTCCGGAAGGGTGATACCCTCTGGGATCTCGCCAAGACCTATTTCGGCGACCCCCTCACCTGGCCCCAGATCTACAAGATGAACACCTCGGTCATCGAAGATCCGCACTGGATCTATCCTGGCGAGGTGCTCCAGCTCACAGGCACCGGCGCAGGCGCCATTCCGGTTCAGCCCCCCACGGCGGCCCCGGCTCCGGTGGCTGTCGCCCCCGGCCTCGTGGAAGTCGCGCCGGCGCCCGACGCCGCACCCGCGCCTGCCGCCGCCGTCGAGCCGGAGGTGTATGCCGACGCGCCGGCGCAGGCCGGCGGCGGCGTGCGCCCAGGTGGCGCCATCCCGGGCGATCCGACGGCACTCTTCGGCAAGGCCAACCCGCAGGGCGCCTCCGGCGCGAGCCTGATGGCTTTCTCCGAGAAGAGCTACCGACCGCTTCGCCCCGGCGAGTTCTACTCCGCCGGCTTCCTGACCGAGAATCAGAAGCTGCCCTACGGCGCCGTGCTCGGCGACGTCGAGCCGCCCCAGGTCACCAACCTGCAGCCGCCGACCACCGCCTCCCAGTTTTCCCGGATCGGCATCACTCCGCCGAAGGGCGCCGCCTACCAGGTCGGCGACTCGCTCATGATCGCGAAGCGCCTGACGAGCTACGCCGGACAGGGCGACATCATCTGGCCCACCGGCATGGCCCGGGTGGTCGAGGTCGGACCGAAGCAGACCACCGCGCTGATCCTCCACCAATACGAACGCATTCGCATCGGCCAGGTCGCCCTGCCGCTCGAGCGGTTTACGCCGGGGGGCACCGCCCGTGCCGTGCCGGTGTCCGATGGAATCACGGCCGAGGTCATCCAGGCCCGCTCAGAGAACATTCTCACCGAACTGCAGTCGATCCTCTTTCTCAACAAGGGCCGCGCCGATGGCGTGGCGCCGGGTGATGTGTTCGAGCTCTGGCGCACGCCGGAGGACCGCTGGGACGCCGCGTCCACCGTGGCGGAACCGATGGCTCGCCTGCAAATCGTGCGCGTCGGGGAGCACACCTCGTCCGCGCTCGTGGTTCGGATCATCTCGGCCAACATCGCGGTCGGCACCACCGCCCGGCAGGTGGCGAAACTGCCGAACTGAGTTCCCTCGATCTTCGTACCCCGAGCACGCGGGGCCACCCGCCCTTTTCGGGTCGGCCCCGCGTGTCTTTTTTGACCCTCACCCCTGAGGCAGGAAATGGCACGACGTGTCCTGGTCACCGGCGGCGCCGGATTCATCGGATCCCACATCATCGAGGCGTACCTGGCGGCGGGGTGGGACGTGACCGCCCTGGACGACCTGTCGCGCGGCAAGGCCTCGCAGGTGCCAAACGGCGTCCCGCTCATCGTGGCGGATATCCGGTCCGACCTCGCGCGCGCCACGGTGGCCACCGGCGGATTTGAGGTCCTCAACCACCACGCGGCCCAGATCGACGTCCGGTATTCGGTCGAGCACCCTTCCGGCGACGCGGACATCAACATCGCCGGATTCGTCAACATGCTGGAGGGTGCGGCGGCGGGGGGCGTGCGGCGCGTCGTGTTCGCGAGCAGCGGGGGCGTCGTCTATGGCGATCCCGACGTGATTCCCACCCCGGAGTCCGCACCGAAGCGGCCGGTGTCGCCGTACGGCGTCAGCAAGCTCGCCGGGGAGCACTATCTCCGCGCCCTGGGCGACCTCCACGGGTTCGAGGGAGTCGCCCTGCGCTACGCCAACGTCTGCGGCCCGCGCCAGGACCCCAAGTCCGAGGCCGGGGTGGTCTCGATCTTCGTCTCCCGGCTCCTGGCCGGCCAGCCCCTCTCCATCTTTGGAGACGGAATGCAGACGCGTGATTATGTTTCGGTGCGGGATGTGGCGCGCGCAAACGTGCTGGCGAGCAGCGTGGCGCTCCCGACCGGCGTGGACCACGATACCCGGGCGTTCAACATCGCTACCGGGATCGAGCGCTCGGTGCTCGAACTGGCGGAAGCCGCCGGTCGGGTCACCGGCCGGAAACCGGAACTCCGGATGGAAGCCGCCCGCCCGGGTGAGATTCTCCGGAGCGCGCTCGACGTGAAGAAGGCCGCCGCGGTGCTTGGCTGGCGGCCGGAAGTGACGTTTGACGATGGCCTCGCGATGCTCATGGACTGGTTCAAGACGGAGGGGTAATGCTCCTGCAGGTCGGTGGCGCAGTTCCGCGCTCGTCGCTCGAGCTCCTGCAACAGTCCAGCGGCGTGACGCAAGTCGTCCTCGCCATCACTGCGCTCTTCTCGATCGTCTCCTGGTTCATCATCGGGCTCAAGTGGTGGCAGTTCCGCCGCATCAGGCGGCAGGCTGACCGCTTCTTCACCGAGCTCGAACGGACGACGCGGCTCCAGGAAGCCTACACCATCCTGATGAAGCAGCCCCCCTCGCCGTACAATCGTCTGTTCCGCGAGGGGATCAACTTCTACAACGAGCTGCGCCCAGGCGTCCTCCGCGACGACGCGTCCGCCCCTCGCGCCTCCCTCACCATGACGCAGCTCGAAGCCCTGAAGATGGTGCTGGGCAAGGAAATCTCGGCGGAGCGGGAACTCGCGACCCACCTCGTCCCCTGGCTCGCCACGATCGGCGCCGTCGGGCCGCTCCTCGGACTCCTCGGCACCGTGCTCGGCATCATGGACGCCTTCATCGGCATCGCCGCCAAGGGCTCTGGCAACATCGCCGCGGTGGCCCCGGGCGTGGCCGAAGCGCTCATCACCACGGTGGCCGGCCTGGCCACCGCCATCCCCGCCATGATGGCCTACAACTACTACGTCCACCGGGTACGGGTGTTCGCCGGAGAACTCGAGGGCTTCGGAAACGAGCTCATCGGGACGATGGCGCGCGAGGGGCTGCTCTAGGTGGGACGGCTCGGCAGCCTGGGCGGCGGCGACGACGGGGACATGTCCCCGAGTGCCGACATCAACGTCACCTCGCTGGTGGACGTCGCGTTCGTGCTCCTCATCATCTTCATGATCGCGGCGCCGATGATGTCCGGTGGGGTCGACGTCCAGCTTCCCCGGGCCGAGGCGCGACCGCTGCCGTCCAAGGAAGGCATGGTCGTCTCGGTGGACCGGGAAGGCCGCATCTTCATCGACGAAACACGGGTGAGCTACAACGACTTCCGGGTGACCTTCGGCGCGCTGGTGGAAACCAGGAAGCCGTCCGGGGTCTACCTCCGCGCTGACAAGCGGGTGCCCTACGGCGACGTGGTGCGGGTGCTTGCGGTCATCCGGAACTCCGGGATCAAGGACGTGGGGCTGGTGGCGGAGGAGGAGGACCAGACCAGGTGAGCCGGTCGCTGGCGGTCCGTCGGAATGCGCCAGAGGTTGCGGCGGGCGCGGCGGGGACCGCCCTCATCCACGTGGGACTCCTCGCCCTCGTGGTCGCGGGCATCAAGACGCCGCCGCCCATGGCGCCCGTCTATGCCGTCGAGCTCGTGGCGGCCCCGATGCCGACCTCGAGCAAGCGTCCGGCTCCCGAGGCGGTCTCGCGCCCGGTCGAGCAGCCGGATCCCGGCCCGCCGGTCACCAAGTCCAACAAGGTCTCGCCGGTGCCCTCGCCCAAGGCACCGCCCAAGCCCACGTCGACCGCGCCGAAGGCGGCCGCGACCCCGGTCAAGCGCGAGCCCGCGCCGAGGTCCGAGTCGAAAGTCGCGCCGGCGCCCGGGGAGACGCCGAGCAACGGTTCGGACGCGATCAACATCAAGACTCCTGGGCTGCAGTTCGCCTACCCGGAATACCTCCGGAACATCGTGGCGCAGGTCTATCGCCGCTGGGATCGTCCCGGCGGGAACCAGAGCCTCCGGGCCGAGGTCAGCTTCTTCATCTTGCGGGACGGCAGCGTGCGTGACATCCGATTCATGACTCCCTCCGGCAACTTCAGCTTCGACCTCAGTGCCCAGGGCGCCATCGAGGCGGCGGGCAATGCGCAGGCCTTCGGCCCCCTTCCCGGATGGCTACGAGGCGGACGTCCTGCCGGTCAGCTTCTTCTTCACGCCCCGGGCGGGCTCATGAGGGCGGTGCTCGGCCTCGGACTGCTGGTGTTCGCCGCCGCACCGCTCGCCGCGCAGGATCCGACGCCGCCGATCGACCGTGGGGTGCGGGTGGGAATCACCTACACCGCCGGTACCCGTCCACGACTCGTGGTGCTTCCCGGCCCGGGGCTCGACTCCGTGCGTGCCATTCTCCAGCGAGACCTCGACTTCAGCGACCGGTTCGAGGTCTTGCCGCTCGGCGCCGGCGGTTCCGCTTCCGGAGCCAGCGTCAACTATCAGCTCTACCGGACCCTCGGCGCCGAGTACGGCGTGGACGTCCGGGCCGACGCCACCGGCATCGTGGTCCGGCTGCACGATATCGGCGCCGGCACGGTCCGCCAGCAGCAGCCGTTTGCGCTCCCCGCGCAGGCGGCCCCGGACTTTCGCATGGCGGTCCACCGGGTGTCGGATGAGGTCGTGCGGTGGGTCACGGGCACGCCGGGGGTGGCCGCCACCCGGCTGCTCGTGCTCATGAACAAGCGCGCCTACCGCCTGGACAGCGACGGGGCGGAACTGACCGCCGTGACGCCCGCCTCGGAAACGATCCTGTCCCCGACCTGGTCTCCCGATGGCCGGTCCATCGCCTACACCCGGTTCCTCGACGGCACGGGACCGATCATCCTGCACGACCTGGCCACCGGCCGTTCGCAGAAGGTGACCGGGACGGAGTCCCAACTGAATTTCACGCCGGCGTTTTCCCCGGACGGCCGGACGCTGGCGTTCGCCCGGACGGACCAGGAGGGCGGGACCGATCTCTACGCGGTAAATGTGGCCGATCAGTGTTGTCTCCGGCGGTTGACCGTGGGGCGCTTCGCGGATAACCTTTCGCCCACGTACGCGCCCGATGGACGGAGGATCGCGTTCGTCTCGACCCGGCCCGGTTCGCCGCAGATCTATGCGATGTCCGCCGACGGGACTGACCAGGAGCTCTTGGCCCCTTATGATTATGGGGCCACCGGAGCGTCCAATGCACCGGAGTGGTCACCGGATGGGGCGTCGGTGGCGTTCCACCGGGATATCGACCGCGCACCGCAGGTGTTCATCCTCGAGGTGGGGAGTCGCCGTTTCAAGCAGCTGACCTCGAGCGGGCGCAATTCCGACCCGACCTGGGCTCCCGATGGCCGGCACCTGGCCTTTGTCTCCGACCGGAGCGGCCGTGCGCAGCTCTGGATCATCGACACCGAGACCGGACGCATCCGCCAGCTTCCGCTGTCGGGCGAGGTCCGTCTCCCTCATTGGTCCCGCCGACTGGGCGAGACCGCACGCTAACAACAATCCCTGATTGGAGTGCTGCTCATGAAGCCCCGTTCCCTGCTGGTCCTCGCCCTGCTCGCCGCCGCTGCCTGCGGTGGCAAGAAGCCGGTCGAGACCCCCGCGCCCGCCCCGGCCCCGACGCCGATCGACAGCACCGCCATCAAGGCCCAGATGCGTCAGGACTCGATCAACGCCGCCAACGCGCGCGCCCGCGCGGCGGCTGAGGCTGCGGCTCGCGCCGCCGCGCAGGTGCAGGCGCAACTCGCCGCCGAGCTGTCGGCGATGATCAACTTCGACTACGACAAGTCCGACATCAAGCCGGAATACCAGGCCAACCTCGATCGCAAGGCCGCCATCCTCAAGGCCAATCCCGGGCTCACCATCCTGATCGCCGGCAACTGCGACAACCGGGGTTCCGACGAGTACAACCTCGCCCTCGGCAACCGCCGCGCGGCGGCGGCCCAGCGCTACCTGATCAACCAGGGCGTGGCGGCCAGCCAGCTCAGCATCGTGTCGTACGGCGAAGAGCGCCCGGTCAATCCGGCCGACAACGAGGCCGCCTGGGCCGAGAACCGGAACGACCAGTTTACGCCGACGGCCGGCGGCAATAACCTGATGGCGCCGAAGTGACCTGCTCGGATCACCTCGATCCTCGCGCTGGCGACCGTCGCCCTGGGGGGCTGTGCCCTCCGGAGCGACGTGCGCCGGCTCGAGGAGCAGTTGACCACCATGCAGGAGGACGATGCCCGGCGCGATTCGCTTCGCGCCGCGCAACTCACCCAGGTCATCGCGCTGCAGCGGCAGGCCAACGATTCCCTGGCCGCGGTACAGGCCAGCCTGCTGGCGTTCCGCGGCGAAACGCTTGGACAGCTGTATGACGTGCAGAAGCAGATCCTGCAGGTCCAGGAACTCACCGGGCAGAGCACCCGTCGCCTGAATGAGCTCCGGGGCGACCTCGACGCCCGTGGGCAGGAATTGAGCGTCGGGGTGCCCGCGCCCGGCGGAGCGGGGAACGCCTCCGCGGTGCAGATGTACGAGGCGTCGCTCCAGCAACTCCGGAAGGGCAGCACGGCGACCGCGCGAGCCGGTTTCCGTCAGTTCCTCGCGCAATACCCCACCGCGCCGGAAGCTCCGGACGCCCTCTACTTCATCGGCGAGAGCTTCGGTACGGAGACCCCGGATTCCGCGGCGGCGTACTACACCCAGGTGACGGAGAAGTACCCCGCATCCGGGCGGGCGGCCAGCTCGCTCTACCGCCTCGGCGCGATGGCGGAATCCGCCAAGGACAACACGGCCGCGCGAGGCTACTACCAGCGTCTCATCGCGAAGTACCCGACGTCGAACGAGGCCGCGCTCGCCCGCGACCGCATGAAGGCGCTCGGGCCGTAGCCCGACGCCCACCAGACCGATGGCCGCCTCCAGTGGCGAGATGCCCTTCCTCGATCATCTCGAGGAGTTGCGCTCGCGGATCGTCAAAGTCCTCGTGGTGGTCATCGTGGGCTTCGGCGTGGGTCTGTGGATCGTCCAGCGGTTCCAGTTCGTCTCGCTGCTCAAGGCGCCGATCGCGCCCTACCTGACCGGCGGCAAGCTCACCATCCTGAGCCCGACCGAACCGGTCATGATCGTCATGAAGCTCGCCTTCCTGCTCGGCCTCGTCCTGACCTCGCCGTTCCTGCTCTACCAGATCTGGGGATTCCTCTCGCCGGCGCTCTACGAGAAGGAGCGGCGCGCGTTCGTGCCGGCCCTTCTCGTCGGGACCCTTCTCTTCCTCGTCGGCGCCGTCCTCGGCTACGTCTTCGTGGTCCCGCAGGCGCTTCGCGTCCTGTTCAGCTTCCAGTCGGAAGCGCTCCAGCCGATGATCACCTACGACGCGTATTTCAGCTTCGTCCTGCAGATCCTGGTCGGGCTGGGGTTGTCGTTCGAGATTCCGCTCGTCATCACGATCCTGGCGGGGTTCGGCCTGATCACGCCGGCCGCGCTCCATCGGTTCCGGCGCTTCGAGATCGTCCTCGCGTTCGCGGCCGGCGCGCTGCTGTCCCCAGGCGCCGACGTGCTCTCGATGTTCATGATGACGGTTCCGATCCTCCTGCTGTACGAGGTCGGGGTGGCCGGCGCCATCCTGATGCACCGCCGTCGGCTCAGGCGGGCCGCCGCGGCGGCGGTCACCGGGCTCGTCGCGCTCGCCCTCTGGAGCACGCCGGCGCAGGCGCAAGACCCGCAATTGCCCAAGCGACCGCCGAAGGTGCTGCAGGACTCGGGCGCGCCTGGTGGGACCCCCAGTGATTCCGCCGCGCGGGCGCGCATCCAGAGCGGCCAGGCCGTGGACACCGCCGCGGCCCGCCGCCTCGGCCTTCCCACCGCGCCGGTCTTCCCCTTCCCGGCGCCCGATTCGATGCTGGCGGCTGCTGCTGCAGCGTCCGGGGTATGTGGTGACGCGGTATCGCGCCGATTCGGTCACCCTCTTCGCCGATACGAAGCGGATCCTGATGGTCGGGGAGGCACGCACCGAGCGGGAAGGCGCGACGCTGGAGGCCAGTGAAATCGACTACCAGGACGCCAAGGGGATGCTCGACGCGCGCGGCTCGCCCATGCTCTTCAGCGAGGGCAACATCCTGGTGGGGAACGAGATTCGCTACTACACCAATTCCAAGAGGGGCGTCGTCACCGGCGCCCTCACGAGTTTTGATCAGGGAGGCACGGAGTGGTTCCTGCGCGGCAGCATGGCGCAGGACTCGAGTTCCCGTCGCATCTTCGCCCAGTCCAGCGAGATCACCAGCTGCGACCTGCCCGATCCGCACTACCATTTCTCTGCCGGCGAGGTGAAGTGGATCCACGGCCAGGTCATGGTGGCCCGCCCGGCGGTGCTCTATGTCCGGGACGTGCCGGTCCTCTGGCTTCCCTTCGTGTTCCAGGACGGCCGCCCCGACCGTCACAGCGGCATCCTGGTGCCCCGCATCGGCATCAGTGACATCGTGCGGCCGACGCCGTCCTTCAAGCGGCAGATTACCAACATCGGCTATTACTGGGCCGCGAGCGACTACTTCGACCTGACGGCCCGCTTCGACTGGCTGGACCAGCGCTACACCACGTTCGGGCTGTTCGGCCAGTACCGCTGGCTGGATCGGTTCACCACCGGCTCCATCGGGCTCAGCCGGCAATGGGCCTCGGGCGGCGGTCGTTCCACCGGGGTCATCTGGGACCACCACCAGATCTTCTCCCTCAGCAGCTCGCTCAACCTTTCGCTGAATTACGTGACGAATAGCAGCATCGTCCGCAACAACGCGATCGATCCGCTGCTCACCACCCAGCAGATCACCAGCGCGCTGAACTACACCCATCGCTACAACTGGGGCACCCTGACGCTGGGCGGCAATCTCCGGCAGAACATCGAGAACAACAGCCTGACCAGCCAGCTGCCGGCCCTGACCCTGAGCCCGAAGCCGGTGAACATCGGTTCCAATGTCACCTGGTCGCCTGGCCTGTCCTTCTCGACGGAATGGGGCAACAAGCAGCCCCTCACGCCCCCGACCGTGGTCCTGCTGCCGGACGGCACCTCGGATACGCTCGTGCGCACCTCGAATTCGCGCTCGACCACGTTCAATCTCGAGACCCCGTTTCGCGTGGGGAACTTCAACTGGCGGAACAGCCTCCGCGTCACCGATGCCGAGAACAACATCCCGTACACGTCGACGGTCTGGATCCCGGACCCTGACAACCCCGGAGACTCACTGCGGGTGTCCACCTCCTACAGCGGGCGATACTCGACGGGGCTCGACTGGGACACGGGCATCAACCTGCCGCTGCTCTTTCGGGGTTCCTGGAAGCTGCAGCCCTCCGTGGGGGTCACCAATGTTGTCCCGGGCCAGGCCTACCTGATTCGCAATATCGAGACGGACGGCGCGTGGGTGGCGCAAGCCAAGCGGTTCACCTTCAACCTCAGCTCCAGCCCGACGTTCTTCGGGTTTTATCCCGGGTTCGGCGGCTTCCAGCGGATCCGGCACAGCTTTTCGCCGGTCATCTCGTACTCGATGGCGCCCACCGCCGGCATCCCGCAGGACTTCGCCGATGCCACCCGGCTCCCTGGCTCGACGGCGTCGCTGGAGAGTCCCAGGATCGAGCGTCTCTCGATCGGCCTCGGACAGAATTTCGAGGGCAAGCGTCTCCAGCCCGGTGCGGACACTTCGACGATCGATCCCGGGCAGAAGAAGCGGTTGCTGAGCATCGCGACCAGCCCCGTTTCCTACGACTTTGAGCAGGCGCAGCAGCCGGGCCGCACCGGCTGGACCACGCCCTCGCTGACCAATTCGTTCCAGAGTGACCTGCTCCCCGGTTTCAACCTTGGGATCACCCACGATCTCTGGAACGGGCCGGTCGGGTTTCAAGGGACGTCCTTCGAATTCAAGCTCCAGCAGGTCAACCTGAGCTTCGCCATGTCCGCGGCGACGTTCGCGCCCATTCTGCGGCTCTTCGGCGTGCAGACTGCCGGAGCCGCGGAGGCGCCGGAACAGGAGCTCCGCGGATACGTCGCCGATACCTACCGCCCCGTGCGGCCCGGCCCCGAGGCGATCTACGGCTACAATCCAGGCAGCACGCCCCTCGGTCGTGCGTTTCGGGCCAACGTGAGCTACACCTACCAGAAGAGCCCCTCCGGCGGATTGACCCAATCCAACATCGGGTTCAACACCACCTTTTCGCCGACGCCGCTCTGGGGCGTGTCGTGGTCCACCCAGTACAACGTGACCGCCGGGACCTTCGAGTCGCAGATCATCCGGCTGGAGCGGGAGCTGCACGAGTGGCGGGCCGGGTTCAACTTCGTGCGGAACCCGAATGGCAACGTGTCGCTCTACTTCTCGATTTCGCTCACCGATCTCCCCGCCATGAAGCTGGACTACAATCAGTAGCCTGCCCCGCGTGGCGTCCCCGGGAGCGGACACAGCCGATTCCTTCGCCGTGGGATAAATCCAAGTAAACAAAGCAGTTATGACAGAGTATTGCATGGCATGGACCGTGCGCTTTGCCGGGTGTCCCCTCTGCGAGGAATACCGATGCGTTTCACCTGGGCCGCCGCGGCCGTGCTGACTCTCGCCGCCTGCGATTCCTACACCAACGTCGTCGCTCCGCCCGCCGGGATCCTGCCGCCGGACGCGCTCTACTACCAGGTGGAACCCATCGGGACTGGCACGGCGCCCTCGGGATTGCTGCTGTCCTGGCCCGATGACGGCAACCCCGACCTCGCCGTCTGGCATATCTACTCCCGCGGGTCGACCAGCGAGGCCTTCGGACTCCGGGCCTCCACCACCTCCAACACCTTTCACGACAATGGCCCGCCGGATTTGCAGTACTATGTCACGGCGGAAGATCTGGCCGGCTTCGAGAGTCCTCCGAGCCCGACCATCACCATCGACGAACGCCTCGCGCTGCCGGCGCCGGCCACGCTGCTGAGCGTCAGCCTCGACGGGGCGATCGCGCTCGCCTGGGCGGACAACGCCCACGACGCGGCGCCGGCCCGCTTCTCCGACTACCGGATCTACAGCGCCGCCTACAACCTCGACACCGACCTCTGCGCCGTGGACTGGTTCCTCGAAGGCACCACCGTGGCCCCGGAGTTCATTGCCGGTGCGCTCCCCAACGGGCAGCCGAGGTGCTTCGCGGTGACCGCCGTGACCGTCGAGGGCTATGAGAGCCTCTGGTCGCCGATCCGCGCCGATACCCCGCGTCCGGATGCTCGCAACATCGTCCTCTACGCCCGAGAGCTGACCCTCGCCCAGAGCGGATTCCGCTTCTGGAAGGACCTCAACGGCGACTTCCTGGTGCAGCCCAACGAACTCGGGTTGGTCGGGCCCGGCAACGCCCCCGACATCGATTTCGTGGTCGAACGCAACGGCGTCGGCGGGTTGCGGTTCCGGCCGGTCCGGGCTGGCACCGGGGTGGAGTTCTACGGTAACGCCCCCGTTGGCGACCTCACCGACATCGATTGGGCGCCGAACCAGGTCTATCGGTCGCTGCCGATCGACGCCCGGGTCGGTTGGGGGTACGTCTTCGAGATGAGCGGTGGCGACGCCTTCGCCCGGTATGGCTCGCTCCGGGTCACCCACGTGGGGCAGGACTTCCTGATCCTCGACTGGGCATACCAGACCGATCCGGGCAACCCGGAGCTGGTGCGGGGCGGCGGTGTGCGCACCGCCCCCCCAAGCGGGGTGACGGTGACCCGGTAGGCCGGGCTTGTGTCGGCCGGGGTGTTCGGGCAATTTCGGCAGATGCCTACTGACACCCTGATTCTCGACGGCAACTCGCTCACGACGTCCGATGTGGTCCACGCGGCACGCACCCCTGCGTGCCGCGTTGGCGTTCGGCCGGCCGCCCTGAAGGCGCTGGACGCCAGCCGAGGACGTGTCGAGCGCGCGCTGGCCTCGGGCCAGACCATCTACGGGATCAACACCGGATTCGGCAAGCTCGCCAACGTCCGGATCGCGCCAGGAGATCTCGATCGGCTGCAGGTCAATCTCATCCGCAGCCACGCCGCCGGTGTCGGTGCGCCGCTCCCGCCCGATGTCGTCCGCGGACTCATGATCCTGCGCGCCAACGTCCTGCTGCGGCCGACCAGCGGGGTCCGCCCCGCGTTGGTGGAGGCGCTCCTCGCCCTGCTGAACGCCGGTCTCGTCCCGGCGGTGCCCGAGCAGGGCAGCGTCGGCGCCAGCGGCGATCTGGCGCCGCTGAGTCATGTTGCGCTGGTGCTGATGGGCGAGGGCCAGGTGCTGAAGGAAGGACGGCGGGTGCCGGCGGCTCCGGCCCTGGCGGCCGCCGGGCTGTCGCCCTACCGGTTCGCGCCGAAGGAAGGGCTCGCGTTCATCAACGGCACACAGGCCCAGACGGCAATGCTCGCCCTGCTGGTGCACGACGCGGAGCTGCTCTGGCGGAGTGCGATCGGCGCGGCGGCCATGAGCCTCGAGGCGCTCCGCGGCACGCCGACTCCGCTCGACGAGCGAATCCACGCGGCTCGTCCTCATGCCGGCCAGGTTGAGGCCGCCAGGCTGATGCGCGCGCTCGTGGCGGACAGCGCCATCCGCGAGTCGCATCGCGACGACGACCCCCGGGTCCAGGACGCCTACAGCCTGCGCTGCACGCCCCAGGTGCTCGGCGCGGTGTGGGACGCCATCGATTTTGCCGCACGCACGGCCGCCATCGAACTCAACGCCTCGACGGACAACCCGCTCGTCTTCGACAACGGTGACGTCCTCTCGGGCGGCAACTTCCACGGTCAGCCGGTGGCGCAGGCGCTGGATTTTCTCGCGGTGGCGCTGACCACCTTGCAGGCGATTTCGGAGCGCCGGGTGGAGCGGCTGGTCAATCCCGACTTGTCACAGGGACTGCCGGCCTTCCTGACCACCGACCCGGGACTCTCGTCCGGATACATGATGGTGCAGATCACCGCTGCGGCCCTCGTGGCGGAGTCCCGTACGCTCGCCTACCCGGCGAGCATCGGCTCCATCCCGACCGACGCCAACCAGGAAGACTTCGTGCCGATGGGGATGGGTGCCGCGTTCAAGGCGCGGCGGATCCTGGACAACGCGGTGCACGTGATCGCCACGGAGCTGCTCTGCGCGGGGCAGGGACTCGAACTGCTCAGGCCGCTTACCCCGGGGCGCGGTGTCGGCCGACTCCACGAACGACTCCGGGGTCTCCAACCGGCGGTGCCGCCGCTGGGCGAAGACCGGCCTCCGGCGCCGGACCTCGAGCGGTTGGCGCGGGCCATTCGGGAGGGCGACTTCGACCCCGCCTCCCTCGCCTAGCTTGCTCCCCCCCTCCCGCCGCCATATCTTTCGGCGGTGCTTGGCCCATAAGTCCAAGTCCTGTCGCCGTTTTCCTCCTTCTCTGGCCGAGCCCGAATGAACCTCGACAAGCTCAAGGACACTGCCAGAAAGCATGAGCAGAAGGAGGAATGGCGGAAGGCCATCGAGGTCTACCAGCGAGTCCTCGAGGCGTTCGAGTCCGGCGCAGAGGCCGCGCCCGACCTGGCCCTGTACAACAAGGTCGGCGACCTGCACCTGAAGGTCGGTGACATTCCCGCCGCCGTCCGCTCGTACGAGCGGGCCGTCGAGCTGTACAGCGAGCAAGGCTTTTCCAACAACGCCATCGCCGTCTGCGGCAAGATCCTCCGCTACGATCCCCACCGCACCCGCACGTACATCCAGCTCGCGCGGCTCCACGCCCGCAAGAACATGGCGGGCGAGGCCAAGAAGAACCTGATCGAGTATCTCGAGCGCATGAACCGCGAAGGGCTCCGCGACGACGCCTTCCGCGACGTGAAGGCGTTCGCCGACCAGTTCGCCAGCAGCGATGAAATTCGCGTGATGCTCGCCGAGCTGCTCCGGGTCGCCTCGCGGGGCGCCGAGGCGCGCGAGCAGCTCGAGAAGCTCGCCTCGGACCTGGAGAGCCGTGGGGACCAGGCCGGCGCGCAGCGGACGCGGGAGCGGATGCACGAAATCGAGGCAAAGCCGTCGGCGCCGGCCGAGGAGCCGCGCCGCAAGGGCGATCTTGTCTTCCTCGACATCGGCCTCGATACGCCGTTCGGATCGCCGGTGGGATTCGGCGCCCCGACCCGTGAGGTGCAGCGGATCGAAGAGCCGGCGGCCCCGCCGCCGCCGCCCGACGAACCGGTGGTCGAGGTCTCCATGTCCGCGTCAGACCTGATGCGATCCGACCTCGATGCCGAAGTGGTCGAGTTCGAGGTGATGCCGGTGGAGGGACTCGAGCTCGTGAGCACGGCGGATCTGGACGACCTCGAGCTGCTTCCGGTCGATCCCGAGCTGGTCGCCGACCAGACGAGGCTGGCTGACGAGGACATCCCTCCGCAAGTCGATGGTTTCGAGGCGGGTGTAGCCGATGACACGGGAACGGTTCCCCTGGTCGCCGTGGATGTCACCGGGCTGGTGTCGGACCTGACGATCGACCTCACCGTGTCGGCGATCCGGGACGATCCGCAGGTCGACCAGGTGCACGAGGAGCCGCTGCTCGGCGACCTCGCTGTGTCGCTCGACGCGGAAGCCGACGCCGGGAGCTACGCGGTCGACGAGCCCCCGGTCTGGGCGGTGGATGACCCGGCGCTCCAGTTGGTGGACGCCGAAGCCCCGCCGGGCGATGCCGAGGGCGTGCCGGTGGAGGAGGTGTCGGCAGAAGCCCGGGTCACCGCGCTCGAGGACCGAGTCCTCGACGACCCCGACAATCCCCAGGTGCACCGGGCGCTCGGCGAGGCGCTCCTTGCCACGGGCGAGCACGGGCGCGGGGTCGAGGAACTCGACCTGGCGCTCTCCCGCTTCGAGGAACTCGAGGACTGGGACCAGGCGAACGATGTGGCGGAGGAGTTGGCCCGGCTCGAGCCGTCCGGCATCCGGTACTTCCAGAAGCTCGTGGAGCTCGCCTATCGCGTCGGGCACCGGGGACGGGTCATCGACGCCTACCTCGAGCTGGGCGACGCCCTCGTCCGGGTCGGCGCGGTCGAAAAGGCGCTGGCCGTGTACGGGCGGGTGGCCGAGAGTGAGCCGGACAACGCCCGCGCGCGGTCCGCGATCGATTCGTTGTCGCCACCGGCGCCCCCGGCACCGCCTGTCGTGGCGCCCGCGCCGCCCTCCGCGCCCGCCGCCGAGGGCTTCGTGGACCTCGGCGCCATGGTGCTCGACAGCGATATCGGCGCGAAGCCGAAGGACACCCGGATGCGGGTGCAGGACGAGGAGCCGACCGGCGACGAGGAGCGGGACTTCGCGGATATGCTCAAGCAGTTCAAGCGCGGACTGGACGAGAACCTCGACGACGAAGACTACCAGTCGCACTACGACCTGGGGGTGGCGTTCAAGGAGATGGGGCTGCTCGACGAGGCGATCGCCGAATTCCAGAAGGCGCTCCGGTCGCCCGATGCGCGGCTGCGCACCTCGGAGGCGCTCGGCTCGTCCTTCTTCGACAAGGGACAGTTCGCGGTCGCCGAGGCGATCCTCCGCCGCGCCGTGGACGGCCTCAGCGGACAGGACGACGAGAAGATCGGCCTGCTGTACTGGCTCGGCCGCGCGCTGGAGGCGGAAGGACGGGCCCAGGAGGCCCAGCCGTACTACCGTCGCGCGCTCGCCGTCGACATCCATTTCATGGACCTGGCCGACCGTCTCCGCGTCATCTCGCAGGGCGGTACGCCATGACGCAGGCGATTCCCGCGACGCTGGCCGACATCCAGGCGCCGGTGCGCGCCCGGCTGGACGAGGTGCGGTCCGAGCTCCGGCGAATCGTCGAGGCCGACTTCGGCCTGATCGCCGAGGTCAACGCTCACCTGCTGCAGATGCAGGGGAAGATGCTCCGGCCGACGCTGCTGCTCCTGGCGGACGAGGCGACGGGCGCCCCCGATCCGCGGGCCGCCACGCTCGGGGCCGTGGTGGAGCTGATCCACCTCGCCACCCTGGTGCACGACGATTCGGTGGACCATTCGGTGCGCCGCCGCGGGATGCCGACGATCAACGCCCTGTTCAGCCACCAGGTGTCGGTCATCATGGGCGACTACCTGTACTCGCGCGCGGTCATCGAACTGGTGCGGCTGGCGGATCTCGAACCGCTCCGGATCCTGGGTCGGGTCACCAACGAGATGACCGTCGGCGAAATGCGGCAGCTCCTGGCGCATGACCGGCTGGCGTTTTCGGAAGAGCAGTACGACCTGCTCATCATGGCCAAGACGGCCTCCCTGCTGTCCGGCGCCTGCGAAACGGGCGCCATCCGCGCGCCGGCGGTGCAGCGCCAGGCGATGCGCGAGTTCGGCCTCCGCCTCGGCATGGCGTTCCAGATCGTGGACGACCTGCTCGACTACACCGGCGACGCCTCGATCACGGGGAAGCCGGTCGGGGCGGACCTGCGGGAGCACAAGGTGACGCTGCCGCTGATCCATGCCCTTCCAAAGCTCACAGCCCAGCAGCGCCGGGACGTGTCGGCACTCATGGACGCCGAGGTGCCCACGGACGACCAGATCGCGGCGGTCGTAGACGCCGTGACGGAAGCAGGCGGGCTGGACTACGCCCGCGAGCGGGCGCAGTCGCTCTCGACCAGTGCCGAGGAGGCGCTGGAGGTCCTGACCCCGAGTCCCTCGCGTGAGGCGCTTCGGGCGAGCATCCCCTTCGTCCTGGATCGGAGGAGCTGATGGCAGGTGGACCTCGTCGGCCCGGATTCTATCTCGGCGTCCTGACCACCGGCTTCCTGGCCGGAGGGTTTCTGACGGCCCTCCTTCGGCGGTTCCTGCCGGAGAGTGCGGCCCGGGATTTCTTCACCACGGCCGTCAACCCGACCCTGGGGCCTGTCTCCGTGGACCTGCTGGTGGTTAACTTCACGCTGGGACCGGTCGGGCTCGATGTGACGCTGCTCAGCCTGGTGGGCGTCCTCGTGGCCTACTTCATCGCGCGGTCCCTCTTCTAAAGGCGGTCCGTATGTTCGGCAACCTCGGTTTTTCCGAATTGATGATCATCATGGTCGTGGTGTTGCTGGTCTTCGGCGCCAAACGGCTGCCCGAAATCGGCTCCTCCATCGGCAAGGGTATCCGGGAATTCAAGCGAAGCATCTCCGATGCCGGGGATGCCATCAACAGCTCCACCGACGAGCGTACCCAGTTGCCGCGCTCGATGGACGCACCGCCGTCCAACACCACCGCCAGCGGATCGGGCGAGCCCAAGCGGCTCTCGCAGTAGCCTGGCACGCCGGAACGAACGAGGGGCCGGATCGGGAAGCTTCCCGATCCGGCCCCTCGTCGCGTGTGCGGTACGTCCGGGAGTCTACTGGCGGGCGCCGGTATTGCCGAGCGCCGACGTGGCGTTGGCCTCCGCTTGCGCGGAGGTGGGGAAGAGCCCCTCGCGCCGGTCGACGACCTTGGCCTGCGCCTGCAGCGCGTCCAGGTAGTTCCGTGCCCGATCCTGGCGGGCCCGGCGGATGGCGTCGGTCCGGAAGGTGTCGAGGTCCTTCATGTAGGCGGCGGTGTCCGCGGGCGTCCGTGCGATCACCTTCACGACATACATGCCGTCATCGGTGTCGAGGACGTCGCTGACCGAGCCGATCGGCAGGCTGAACACGGCGCCGGTCAACACCGGATTCGGCACGGGGCTCTCCACCCGCGTGAAGGGGCCCAGTGCACGGTAGGGGATGCCGAGCGCGGTGGCGGCCTGCTCCATGGTGCTCCCCTCCCGGACTCGCTTCAGGTAGTCCTGGGCCAGTGCGAGCGCCAACGCAGTCTTCTTTTCCTGGGCGACGGAGATGGTCACCTCAGTCCGGATGGACTCAAGCGCCGGGACGCCCCCGGGCGCGATGCTGTCCAGGCGGAACAGGTAGTAGCCGATCGACGTCTCGATGATCGGGCTGACTTCTCCGACCTTCGCCTGGAAGGCCCAGGCGCCTGCGTCGGGGATCACGAGGCGCCCGATTTGAAGCTGGGTGCCCTTCTGGACCGGCGCCGTCTGGCCGATCGGCAGGCCGAGCGCCCGCGACACCGTGTCAAGCGCGGCAGGATCGAGACGATTCGCGCCGAGCTCTTCGAGGGAGTCGGCCTGCGCGTCGAGTCGGTCGCGGTGGGTGCCGGTGACTTCGATCGGGATGAGGATGTGTCGCGCGGAGGCGGTGGTCCCCTTCCGGCTCGTCACCAGGATCAGGTGATAGCCGAACTCGGTCAGCACCGGCAGGGAGACGGTATTGAGGGGCTGGGAAAATGCCGCGTTATCGAAGGCCTCGGCCATTGCGCCCCGCGTCCAATCGGGGAGTTCACCGCCCTTGGACGCCGTCGCGCTGTCCGCCGACTCCCGCGTCGCAATCTCTGCGAACGGGGCGCCGTCGAGGATCTCCTGCCGCACCGCCAGCGCCCGCTGATAGGCCGCTGCGGAGTCGCTGCCGGTCGTCAGGCGCGGCAAGGCCACGAAGCTGAGGTATGCCGTCTCCGGCCGGGAAAACTGGTCCGGGTGGGTCTTGTAATAGGCCAGGACCTCCTCGTCGCTGACCGGCACCACGGAATCCGCGATGGCGCGACGGGGGAGGATCGCCCCGATCTCGATCGTGGCCGTCTCGTTCCGGTCCCGGTAGGTCTGCCAGAGGGCCGGATCGGAGAGGTAGACGTCCGCCGTCACTACCCGCAGGAGCTTGCTCTGCAGGATCTGGTCGCGGTACTGCGCCTCGAGGAGCGGGATGTACTGCTGCCCGGCAGCGGAGGCGAGCCAGCGCTGGTACTTGGCCAGGTCGAACTTGCCGTCGGTCTGGAACTGTTCGGCGGTCTGGAGCTGCGGCGGCGGGAAGTTCTGGATCGCTTCGGCGATTTCCTGGGGGGTCGCCACCAGGCCGCGCCGCTTGTATTCCCGCTGGAGCACAGTCGCTTCGATGATCTGCTTCCAGACGTCGTTCCGGATCCCGACGATGTCGTCGAGCGTCAGGGGCGTCGAGGAGGAACGCTGGCGCTCCTCGACGGTCTGCTGTACCAGCGTGGTGTAGTAGCGTGCCTCGATGGTCTGGCCATCCACCTTGCCCGCACTGGTCTGCGACAGGAGGCCCGTCCCGCCGGAGAGCCCACTGAGGCTGAACACCAGCCACAGGAAGAACGAGGCGGTGACGATGTAGATGAGGGGCTTGGCGCTGTTACGAAACGCTTGCATCGACATTGGCGGGATCCCGGCTCCGGATACGGTCGAAAAAGAGGCATAAGTCTAAGCAGGGCAACGGACAATCTCAAGGCGGCGGGGGCCCGGGACGGTTGACAGCACCGCATTTTGACCTTACTCTGAAGTCAATCCCCGCAACAACTTACCCTTCCAGGGACCGGAATGGCCTATTCTCGCGAGATTGAAAAGCTCGAGCGTCAATTCGCGGAAAACCCGCGGCGTTTTGCCGCTCCCTTCGCCGACGCCCTCCGGAAGAGCGACGAAGTTGAGCGCGCGCTCGAGGTGATCCGGGTCGGACTCGAGCTCAATCCCGATTATATCCCCGGCAGCGTCATCCTCGGCCGTTGTCATCTCGATCTCGGCGACGACAACGGCGCGGAGGCGGCATTCTCGCGCGTGCTCGACCTGGACAACGAGAACGTGATCGCGCTGAAATCGCTCGCCGATATCATGGAACGGCAGGGGCGGCACGACGAGGCGATCAGTTTCCTCACCTATCTGCTCGACGTGGACCGGAGCAACGACGAGGCGAAGGACCAGCTCGCGCGCATCCGGTCGCTCCCCGCGTCCACGGCCCCCGTGGCGCCGACAGCCGCCGCCACAGAGGCGCCCTCCGACCTGATCTTCGGCACGCCCCCGGGCGACGCCCCGTCCGAGTCCCCACCGCACGTCGAGGAGTTCCTCGAGCCCACCGCCCTCTGGGAACCCCCAATTGGGGCGGGCGAGGCGTCGATCTCGCCGTGGGTGGAACCGACGGCGGCCGGCGTGGATGGGCCGCTGGAGGTGGGCGAGTCCCTGGTGGAGGAACCGAGGGCCGCCGACGACTCCGCCCCAGTCGAGGGCTTCGAGTCGGTGGAATTCGCCGCAGGGCTGGACGCCGCGCCTGGTGCCGCGCCGTATGAGGAATTCGTGCTCGAGCGGGAAGAAGAGATCGTCCTGACCAGTATGTCGGGGGCGGAGTACCAGGTCGCCAACGACTCCGAGGACCTGCTCGACCACCCCGTTGCGGCGGCTCCAGCCGAGGCTCCGGCGGAAACGGCACCAGCGGCGAACGCGCCGGAGGAGATGGAGGCGCCTGCTGCCCCCGCGGCCGAAGTCACTCCCGCCGCCGAGGTCGAAGTCGTTCCGCCGGTTTCCCTGATCGCCGAGGAACTGCAGTCGACAGCGGCGGCGCCCGTGGCGGGACCGGTGGTCGAGGAAGTTGGCGTCGAGGACCTGGTGGACGCGCTCGAAGAGCAGACGCCCGCCGAGTGGGCCATGCATGTCGGTGAGGAGCGGGAGTTCCATCCCGCCGAGCCGACGCATGGCGGGATCCACGCGCCCGATAGCTTCGATGCGGCAATCGAGGGCATCGCCCCGGTGGATGAAGAGGCGCCAGAGGAGGAGTCCGAGGACGCCGACGGTGCCCTTGAGGCCGAGACGCCGGTCCTGATGGTGACGGAGAGCATGGCCGAGTTGTACGCGGTCCAGGGGCACCCAGGAGAAGCGCTCGGCGTCTACCGGATCTTGTACGACCGCAATCCGGACAATGAGCGGCTGCGCCTCCGGATCCAGGAACTGGAGGCGGTGCTGGCGGCGCAGCTCTCCGAGGAAACCGCGCCGTCCTACGCCGCCTCGGTCACCGGTGGCAAGGCGGTGGCGTCGTTCCTCGGGGACATGCTTGGCGCCCGGCCGGTCCCGGTGCAACTGCCGGAACCGCCGCCGGCGCCCGAAATTCCGATGGGGAGCCATGAGGCGCAGGATGGTGGCGAGGAGGCCGTCGCGTCCGGTGCGCCGACGCGGCCGGCGATCGACCGCCTCTCCCTCGGCGCCATCTTCGGAGAGGATCCCTCCCCGGTCCCGCCTGCAGAAAACACCGCGGCCAGCGACAGGTCGGAGAGCGCCAGCGGATTCTCCTTCGACGAATTCTTCGGCGGGGCCGAGGCCGTTCCGACGGGCCGTACGTCGGCCGGGTCAGTCCGCGCCACGCGGGCGTCCGACGACGAGGACGACCTCGATCAGTTCCACTCCTGGCTCCAGAGCCTGAAGCGCTGATGCGGGTCGCCGTCCTGAACGGCCCCAATCTCAATCTCCTCGGCGTCCGCGAGCCCGCGTTGTACGGGCACGAGACGCTGGCGGACATCGAGGCCATGGTGCGGGCCGAGGCCGCGCTGCTCGACGTGGAACTGGAATGGGTGCAGACCAACCACGAGGGGGCGCTGGTGGACGCGGTCCAGGGGCTGCGCGGCCGGACCGACGGCGCCGTGGTGAATCCTGCCGCCTACGGGCATACCAGCCTGGCCCTGCGCGACGCATTCCTGGCGGTACAGGTCCCCTTCGTTGAAGTGCATCTCACCAACATCTTCGGACGCGAGGCGGAGCGAAGGCATACCGTGCTCGCCGACCTGGCGGTCGCGGTGATCGCCGGCCTGGGCGCGCGCGGGTACACGGTGGGGTTGCGGGCGCTGGTGGACCGCCTGCGTGCCGGCTGACCGCCGGGAGGCGCGCCAGGCGGGCGTCCGGGCGCTCCTGGCTGCCGAGGGACTGGAGGCGCTGCTGGTCACGCACCTCCCTAATATCCGGTATCTCACAGGGTTTACCGGCTCGGCTGGCCTGTTGCTGCTCCGCCCCGGCGGCGCGGTGTTGTTCACTGATTTTCGGTATGCGACCCAGGCCCCGCTCGAGGTCGGCGACGCCGCGGAAATCGAAATCGACCCGGCCAGCGTCTGGGAGCGACTGAAACGGAGCTGCGCCGCCCATCCGGAGCAGACCATCGGGTTCGAGGCGCACGCACTCACGGTGCGCGACGCCGGTCGCCTGAAGAAATGCGCGAGACGGACGGCGCCTGTCGGTGAGCTGATCGAGGGGCTCCGGACCGTGAAGGCGCCGGAGGAGATCGCGGCGATCGCGGCGGCAGCGGCCGTGGCCTCGGCGGCGCTGGCCGAGGTGCTTCCGACCATACGCGCCGGGCAGTCTGAGCTGCTGGTGGCGAGCCGGCTGGAGGCGGCGCTCCGGCGGCGGGGCAGTGAGTGGCACCCGTTCCAGACGATCGTCGCGTCGGGCCCGCGGGCGGCGTTGCCGCACGCTCATACCACGGAGCGGGTCGTCGAGGCGGGGGAATTCCTGCTGCTCGATTTCGGCGCGCAGGTAGACGGCTACTGCGCCGACCTGACCCGGACCGTGGTCGTCGGGGGGCGGGCCGATGCGCGCCAGCACGAGGTGTACGATGCGGTGCGCGCGGCCCAATTGCGTGCGCGGCGGGAGATCAGGGCGGGGATGACCGGCCGCCAGGCGGACGCCCTCGCCCGGGACCTGCTGGCGGCCCGGGGGCTCGCGGAAGCGTTCGGCCACTCGCTGGGACACGGCCTGGGCCTGGAGGTGCACGAGGCCCCCCGGCTGAGCGCCACCTCGGAATCGGTGCTCCCGGTGGGCGCGGTGGTGACGATTGAGCCGGGGCTCTATCTTCCCGGGTGGGGCGGGGTGCGCCTGGAAGACGATATCGTCCTGACGGCCGCGGGACCGGTAGAGCTGTCGGACGGACTGACCGAGCTGGTCGAGCTGGTTTAACCGCGGGCTGGGGCCTGCGCCGGAGGAGGGACGCTCGTGAACACCGACGAAATGAAGCAGCTGGCCCAGTTGCTCCAGAAGATGCCGGGGATCAAGTCCATCGAGCTGAAGGACGTGAAGAAATTGGCCGAACTGCTTCGGGATTCACCGGAGCTGGGGTCGATCGAGGTCACGGGCTTCTTCGGCACGGGGGTCGTCATCACCCGCACGAACCAGGGCGCTCCCGCGGCCTACGCGCAGATGCCGATGATGGCTCCCGCGCCGACGATCGCGCCGGCGCCGGCCGCTCCATCGGGGGTGGCTGCCGCGGCGGCCCCGGCGGCGCCCGCCCCGGTCAGCACCCACAAGGACATCAAGTCGCCGATGGTCGGCACCTTCTACAAGTCGCCGGAACCCGGTGCCGCTCCCTACGTCAAGATCGGTGGCCGGGTCACCGCGGGACAGACCGTCTGCATCATCGAGGCGATGAAGATCATGAACGAGATTGAAGCCGAGGTGTCCGGGGTCGTCCGCGAGATCCTGGTGGAGGACACGCAGCCCGTCGAATTCGGGCAGGTCCTGTTCCGCGTGGATCCCAATGGCTGACGCGCCGGCGCCCGTCCCGTTCAACTTCAAGCAGGCCATCGCCGAAATGGTTCGGCGCAACGGCTCCGACCTCCTCCTCAAGGTGGGGCGTCCGCCGACGGTGCGCGTCAACGGCGATCTCGCCGGCCTCGATTTTCCGCCGCTGCGCCCGGAAGACCTCAAGGCGCTGGCCGAGCAGATCATGACGCCGCGCCAGGTGAAGGAGTTCGCCGAAAAGAAGGAGGCGGACTTCGCCATCGGCGTGCCCGGCGTCGGCCGGTTCCGGACCAACATCTACCAGCAGCGCGGCACCCTGGCCTTCGCCTTCCGGGCCATCCCGTACGAGGTCAAGACCATCCGGGAGCTGCGGCTCCCCGTCGTGCTGGAGGAGATCTCTTCGCGTCCGCGCGGCCTGGTACTGGTCACCGGCATCACCGGCTCGGGCAAGTCCACCGCGCTCGCGGCCATGGTCAATCACGTCAACCAGCACCGGCGCGTGAACGTGATCACCATCGAGGACCCGATCGAGTTCCTGCACCGGGACCAGATGGCCAACATCTCCCAGCGCGAGGTGGGCAGCGACACGCTGACCTTCGGCGCCGCCGCTGCGGCACGTGCTGCGACAGGACCCGGACGTCATCCTCATCGGCGAAATCCGTGACTCGGACACGCTCGACACGGCGCTGAAGGCCGCCGACACCGGCCACCTGGTCTTCTCGACGCTGCACACCACCGATGCCACCCAGACCATCAACCGGGTCATCTCGTTCTATCCGCCGCACCAGCACCAGGAAATCCGTTCGCTGCTGTCCACCGCGCTCCAGGCGGTGGTCTGCCTCCGGCTGGTGCCCAAGAAGGACGGCAGCGGCCGGGTGCCCGCGGCGGAGGTGCTCATCAACACCGCCGCCGTCGCCGACAATATCCGGGACATCGAGAAGGCGCTGAACATTCCCGACCTCATCGCCGAGGGCACCATTTCCTACGGGATGCAGTCGTTCGACCAGTCGCTGATGAAGTGGTATCGGGAGGGGGTCATCTCCTACGAGAGTGCGCTCTTCTACAGCAGCAACCCGAGCGAGTTTGCGCTCCGCGTCTCCGGCGTCTCGTCGGCCTCCGACAAGACGTTCGACGACTCCGGGAAGGGCGGGATGGGCGACATCACGCAGGGCTTCACTCCGTGACGATCAAGAAGGTGCTCGTCGCCAACCGGGGCGAAATCGCGCTCCGCGTCATTCGGGCCTGCCGGGAGCTGGGGATCGCCACGGTCGCGGTGTACAGCGAGGCCGACCGGGAGTCGCTGCACGTCCGCTTCGCCGACGACGACGTCTGCATCGGCCCGCCGCCCAGCCGGCTGTCCTATCTCCGGATTCCCAACCTGATCGCCGCGGCGGAAATCACCGGGGCCGACGCCATCCACCCGGGCTACGGGTTCCTGGCGGAGAACGCCGAGTTCGCCGACATCTGCCGCGCGTCCAACCTGACGTTCATCGGCCCGACCGGCGACCAGATCCGCAAGATGGGCGACAAGGCCACCGCGCGGCGGCTGGCCAAGGAGGCCGGAGTCCCCACGGTGCCCGGGTCGCCGGGCACCATCGAGGACGCCGACGAGGCGCTCGCCGCCGCGGAGGCCATCGGGTTTCCCGGTCATCATCAAGGCGACCGCGGGCGGCGGCGGGAAGGGCATGCGGATCGCCCTCGATGCGGAGCAGTTCTCGCAGTCGTTCTCCCTGGCCCAGAACGAGGCGCTCTCCGCGTTCGGGAACGGCGCGGTCTACGTCGAGAAGTACCTGGCGCGCCCCAGGCACGTCGAAATCCAGGTGATGGGCGACAGCCACGGCACCGTGGTGCACCTCGGCGAGCGCGACTGCTCGGTGCAGCGCCGGCACCAGAAGCTGATCGAGGAGAGCCCGAGCCCGGCCCTGACGGAGGACCTGCGCGGCCGGATGGGCGAATCGGCCGTCAAGCTCGCGTCCGCCATCGACTACATCGGGGCCGGCACCATCGAGTTCCTGCTCGACGAGGACGGCAGCTTCTACTTCATGGAAATGAACACCCGGATCCAGGTCGAGCACCCGGTCACCGAAATGGTCACCAGCTTCGACCTGGTCAAGGAGCAGATTCGGGTGGCCGGCGGCGACCGGATCAGCTTCAAGGGCGACGGCCGGTACCTCCGCGGGCACGCCATCGAGTGCCGCATCAACGCCGAGGATCCCTACCGGAACTTCCAGCCGAGTCCCGGGCTCATCACCGCGTACCATCCGCCGGGCGGCCCCGGAGTGCGCGTGGACACCCATGTGTACGCCGGCTACCGCGTGCCGCCGAACTACGACTCGCTGCTGGCCAAGGTGATCGTGCACGGCAACGACCGCGCACGAGGCCCTGCACCGGATGGGACAGGCGCTCGACAGCTTCATCCTCGAAGGGGTCACCACCACGATTCCGTTCCTGGCCCGTGTCATCCGTCATCCCGACTTCGTGGCGGGGACGGTGGACACCAAGTTCCTCGAGCGCGAGCCGCAGCTGCTGAAACCAGAGGCATGAAGCTCGACGTCGTCTTTTCGCCGCTGGGCCTCCTGCCCGGACAGGCGGCGGGCCGGACGATCTTCGTCATCGACATCCTCCGCGCCTCCACCGTCATCTGCGCCGCGCTCCACCACGGCGCGCGCGCCGTGCTTCCCGCCTCCACCACCGAGGAGGCGCTGCGACTCTCGCAGACCATCGGCGGCCCCGACGTGCTGCTCTGCGGGGAGCAGGGTGGCCTGCCCATCCCCGGGTTCGCCCTCGGCAACAGCCCCCTCGAAATGACGCCCGACGTCGTGCGCGGCCGGACCCTGGTCATGACCACGACCAACGGCACGCCGGCGCTCCTCGCCACGCAGGGGGCGGCCGCGGTGTACGTCACCGCCGCCGCCAACCTCACGGTGGCCGTCGCCTGCGCCCAGGACGCGCTGGACGCCCGGGGCGAATTCGTGATCCTGTGCGCCGGCCGTGAGCGTGCGTTCGCCCTCGACGACGCCTATGCCGCCGGTCGCCTCCTCGCGGCGGTGCTCGGAAGCGGCCGGAAGCGCAAAGGGCTGAACGACGCGGCCCTCGCCAGCCTCGACCTGGTCCGCCGCTACGGTACGGCATGGGACGTCCCGCTCCGCGCCAGCCGAGGCGGGAGCGACCTCGCCGCGCTCGGGTTCGACGCCGACATCGCGGACGCCGCGCGCCAGGACGCCTACCCGGTCCTTCCGATGTACCACGAGCGGCGCATCACCGCCGCCCCCGCGCCCGCGAGCCTCCTGTGACCGACGACGCCCGCCGCCGCCTCGGAGCGGTCACCGCCCTCGTCCTCGGGCTCTTCGCCGGGCTCACGCTGCTCCCAATTCCGCTCACCGGACCGCTCGGCGCCACGCTCGGTGGCTTCCTCTGGGCATGGCTCGGCATCGGCGCCCTCGGCGTGCCGCTGCTTGGGCTGGGGCTGGGGCTCGCGGGCTTCGATCGGCTGCCGCGCCTCGACATGAAGCGTGCAGCCATTCTCGCCGCGGGACTCAGCATCGTCGCGCCGTACGTGGTGGGCGTGCTGAGCCGGGTCACGCCCGAGGATCTCGTGCCGGATGTGGCCGGCCGAGCGCTCGGCGCCCGCATGACCGGGCTGGCGCCGGGATTCCTCGCCTCGACCGCGTATGACATCGTGGGGTTTGCCGGCGCCCTGCTCCTGGGATTCCTGGCGCTGTCGGCCCTGACCCTGCTCACGATCGCCTGGCACCCGCTCCAGCGGCTCGAACGCCAGCCGGAGTCGCCGGACGCGAAAGCCCCGCCGGCGCCACGTCGGATGGTCCCGCTCCCACCGCCCGACGATGAAGACGAGGACGAGACGCCGGCGAAGGCGCCCGGCCTGCGAAAGGCGAAGGAGCCGAAACCGGCCAAGGCGAAGCCGCTCGGTCCGGCCCCGGAGCCGGACGTGGAGTCGGAGCTCCCGCCCATCGAGCTGCTGCAGGAACCGCCGGCACGCGATGTGGACGCCGGCGAGGCGCAGCTGGACCGACTGGGCCAGGTCCTCCTCGAGACGCTGCGGACGTTCAAGGTGGACGGGAGCATCGCGGGGCGCACGACTGGTCCGGTGGTGACCCAGTTCGAGATCGTGCCGGCCCCCGGAGTCAAAGTCGGCCGGATCGCGGCGCTGGCCGACGACCTGGCCCTCGCCATGCACGCCCCCTCCATCCGCATCGTGGCCCCGATTCCCGGCAAGGGCGCCGTCGGTATCGAGGTGCCGAACCCCACGGCGCGCATGGTGTCGATCCGCGAATTGATCGCCGCGCCGGAGTGGGAGCGCGCCCGGGCGACGCTGCCGGTGGCCCTGGGCCGAGACCTCGAGGGGCGGCCGGTCATCGCCGACCTCGGCAAGATGCCCCACCTGCTGATCGCGGGCGCCACCGGGTCCGGCAAGTCGGTCGCCATCAACACCATCATCACCAGCCTGGTCTACCGGTACACGCCGCGAGAACTGCGGATGCTGATGATCGACCCGAAGATGGTCGAACTCTCGATGTACAACTCGCTGCCGCACCTCCGGCACAAGGTGGTGACCAACAACCACGAAGCGGCGACCGCCCTGAAGTGGGCGGTCTGGGAAATGAACCGGCGGTACGAGTTGCTGCACGCCAACAGCGCACGCAACCTGGCCGATTTCAACCGGAAGGTGGAGGAAGGCAAGCCGCTCAGGAACCCGGCGCGGCCGAAGCTCACCCTCACCACCGTGAGCGAGGAGCCGGCGGACACGCCCCCGCCGCCGCCGGAGGAAGAGGCCTACACCGAAGGCCATGTCCCGTTCATCGTGCTTTTCGTGGACGAGCTGGCGGACCTGATGATGACGGTGCAGGGCGAGGTGGAGACGCCGCTGGCCATGCTCGCCCAGAAGGCGCGCGCCATCGGGATCCACCTGATCCTCGCGACCCAGCGGCCCTCGGTGAACGTCATTACGGGCCTCATCAAGGCCAACTTCCCGAGCCGGATCGCCTTCCGGGTGGCGTCCAAGGTGGACAGTCGCACCATCCTGGACCAGAACGGGGCGGAAGCGCTGCTCGGCAACGGCGACATGCTCTTCCTGCCGCCGGGCAAGAGCGAGCCGCTGCGGCTTCAGGGGGCGTTCATCGGCACCGAGGAGTCGGAGCGGGTGATGGAGTGGTACGTGAAGCGTCGGGAGGCGCGGCGGGCGGCGGCCAAGGAATCAGAAGCGGCGGAGAGCGACATCCTCGAGACGGTGCGCGCGCTCGAGGCGGCGGCCGAGGGCGGCGGGGGGGCCGAGGACGGGGACGGCAGCGAGCGGGACAGCCTGTTCCGGGAAGCCGCCGAGGCCTGCATCCAGAACCAGGGCGGGTCGACGTCGCTCCTGCAGCGCCGGCTGCGGATCGGGTACGGCAGGGCGGCGCGCATCATCGACCAGCTGCAACTGGCCGGCATCCTGAGCCCGCCGGACGGCTCGAAGCCCCGCGAGGTGCTGATCGGGTTCTCGCAGCTGGACGAATACTGCGCCTGAACGTCCTCGGCGGCGGCGCATCTTTTCCAGGGTGGCGTCCGGTCCAATAGAGCAGGAATAGTCGACGGCTCGCGGGGCGTCTCTTTCGAGGGGCGCCCCGTTTCTTTGTGCCCACATGCGGCGCGCCGAGTAC
The DNA here is from genome assembly GCA_963810185.1 of uncultured Gemmatimonadales bacterium. Lineage (GTDB taxonomy): Bacteria > Gemmatimonadota > Gemmatimonadetes > Gemmatimonadales > GWC2-71-9 > SPDF01. The sequence continues at coordinate 765,439 of CAWEMJ010000008.1, read as the reverse complement.
CGGTTGCGCGGGCGGGTCCTGCATGCTGGCGCAGAAGTCCGGAGGACTGAATTCACGAAAGCACGAAAACACGAAAGCACGAAAGCACGAAACAACCTCCGCGCGGTGGGTGCCTTGGATGGGACACGAGTTCGAGGATTGCTCAGGGCGCGTGATTGGTGCCGCAATCGCAGTACACACTGCATTGGGCCCAGGATTCCTTGAGTCGATCTATCAGCGGGCGCTGGAGATCGAGCTCGCATTTCGTGGCATCGAATTCCAGCGGCAGGTTGAAGTGCAGGTGCAATACAAGGGGGAGGTGGCTGGGTGCCACCGCCTTGACCTTTTCGTTGAGCAATCGGTCGTCGTGGAGTTGAAGGCTGTGAGTGTCGTATTGGAGGCTCATCTGGCCCAATTGAGAAGCTACTTAAAGGCGACTGACACGAGAGCCGGCCTGCTCCTCAATTTCAGTGCCCCGGTCCTTGGGGTGCGCCGCGCAGTGAATTGACCACCCACGGTTACACGTTCTTTCGTGCTTTCGTGCTTTCGTGCTTTCGTGCAAGCTGTTCCCGCGATATCGCAAAATCATGCCCGAGTCGCGCGTCCTCCGGATGACGCCCCGCCGGCGCCCTGGCACTATCGTGGCCCATGACCGCCCGACGCTTCATCCCCACCCGTGAATGGGAAGACGCCCGACAACTCCGCGGGCTCGCCGGCGAGCACGCCGCCATCGCCTTCCTGACCTCCTGCGGCTGGTCGGTGGAAGCCCATCGCTTCAAGCTCGGGCGCCACGACCTCGACCTCATCATCCGCCGCGGGTCGATCGTGGCCTTTGTGGAAGTGAAGACCCGTCGGTCGGCGGCCTTCGGGTTGGCGGCAGAGGCGGTCGGGTGGCGGAAGCAGCGGACGCTCAGCAAGGTGGCCGAACTCTGGCGACTCCGGTACGGCCGCCCAGGAGACACCTATCGCTTTGATCTTGTTTCGGTTACGGACGACGGGCGCGGCAAGTTGGATGTCGATCACCTGGAGGATGCATGGCGCTTGGAGCGGAGATGACACGAATTAATGCGAAAGTGACTCAAAATAAGTCACATTTTGCCTATTGCTTCGGCTCTTGTTCGGTTGTATTGTTGTTTGTGCATGAGTGACTCAAAATCATCCATTTCCATATCCGGAGAGGGTTCCATGGCCACCGAAGACGTGAAGCAGGGCAAGCAGGATGTCGAGCGCCGCAAGGCACTGAATCTCGCCATCTCCCAGATCGAGAAGCAGCTGGGCAAGGGCTCCATCATGCGGATGGGCTCGGAATCGCCGCGGGTCAAGATCGCGGCCATCTCGACCGGGGCCATCAACCTCGACGCGGCCACCGGGGTAGGGGGCATCCCCCGCGGTCGCATCACCGAAATCTACGGCCCGGAGTCTTCCGGCAAGACGACGCTCTGTCTGCACCTGGCCGCCAACGTGCAGAAGGGCGGCGGCGTGGCCGCCTACGTGGATGCCGAGCACGCGCTGGACGTGGATTACGCCCGGAAGCTCGGCGTGGACATCGACAATCTGCTGGTCTCTCAGCCGGACACCGGCGAGCAGGCGCTCGAAATCGTGGAAATCCTGGTGCGCTCGGGCGCCGTGGACCTCATCATCATCGACTCGGTGGCGGCGCTGGTGCCCAAGGCCGAAATCGAAGGCGAAATGGGCGACAGCCACATGGGGCTGCAGGCGCGCCTCATGAGCCAGGCGCTTCGCAAGCTGGCCGGGGGCATCAACCGGTCGAACTGCTCGGTGGTGTTCATCAACCAGCTGCGTGAAAAGATCGGTGTCATGTTCGGCAATCCGGAAACGACGACTGGCGGCAAGGCGCTCAAGTTCTACGCCTCGCTGCGCTTGGACATCCGGCGCATCGGTCCGGTCAAGGAGCGCGAGGCGGTCATCGGCAACCACGTGCGCGTCAAGGTGGTCAAGAACAAGGTGGCTCCACCGTTCAAGCAGGCCGAGTTCGACATCATGTTCGACGAAGGGATCAGCCACACCTCCCTCCTCGTGGACCTCGCCTCCGAGGCCAACATCATCCAGAAGTCCGGCGCCTGGTACTCCTACGGCGACCAGCGGATCGGGCAGGGCAGGGAAAACGCCAAGCTCTTCCTCCGCGACAACGAGGCGCTGATGCTCGAGGTCGAGGCGAAGGTCAAGGACCTGCTCGGCATGGGTGCCGGCGTCGGCGCGGGGGCCGGCGGTGGCCTGGCGGTCGAGGCGGAGGAGGACGAGGAGGATGAATAGCCCTGCGCCGCGGGTCGTCACGGCCATCGAGCCGGACCCGCGGAAGCCCGGCGTCATGCGGGTGCATGTGGACGGCCGCCCCTATTGCGCCGTCCCTGCCTCCGCGTTGGGCCGGGCGGAGGTGCGCGCTGGCACGCACCTCACCCCCGAGCGGCTCGACCTGCTGGGGGAAATGGCGGACGAGGAGGGCGCCTTTCGGACCCTCCTTCGGGCGCTCGAGCGCCGCTCCTATGCCCGGGTCGACCTGGGGAGGCGGTTGGTGAGGAAGGGGCATCGCCCCGCTGCCGTGGAGTCGGCCCTCGAGCGGGCCGGTGGCATGGGGCTCCTCGATGACGCCCGCTATGCCCGCAATTACGTGGAAACCCGCGCCGCCCGGGGCCGCGGTCCGGCGCGACTGCTCCGCGATCTCCTGGCCATGGGGGTGGAACGGCACCACATCGACGCCGCCGTCGCCGAGCACTGGCCCCCCGATGTCGATCGCTCCGCCATGCCGCGGGCCCTGGCGGCCCGTCGAGCCAGGCAAATGGGCCAGCTCCCCCGGGAGGCGAAACGGCGCCGCCTGGTGGCCTACCTGGCGCGGCGCGGGTTCACGGGCCCAGAGGTCCGGCTGGCCATCCAGGAGGCGCTCGCCATCCCCTCCTGATGGCCGCCCCGGAGTCGGCTTATATTTCCGGGATGCACGCCTCCGAGATCCGCCGCCGCTTCATGCAGTACTTCGAGGGCAAGGGACACCATCCGGTGCCCTCCTCCTCGCTCCTTCCCGCCGACGACCCGACGTTGCTGTTCACCAACGCCGGCATGAACCAGTTCAAGCGGACCTTCCTCGGCGTCGAACCGCGCAGCTACGTGCGCGCGGTCACCTGCCAGAAATGCGTGCGCGCCGGCGGAAAGCACAACGACCTCGAACAGGTCGGCCACACCAAGCGGCACCACACCTTCTTCGAGATGCTGGGAAACTTCTCCTTCGGGGACTACTTCAAGCGCGACGCGATCGCGTTCGCCTGGGAGTTCGTCACCAGCCCGAAGTGGCTCGGCATCGCCCCCGAGCGGCTGCGGGTTACGGTGCACGAAACCGACACCGAGGCGCTCCAGCTCTGGCAGGACGTCGCCAAGCTCCCACCGGCGCAGCTCTTCGGCCTCGGGGACAAGGACAACTTCTGGCAAATGGGGGACACCGGCCCCTGCGGGCCGTGTTCCGAGATCTACGTGGATCTGGAGTGGACGGCGGGGCAGCGTGGCGTCGAGGCGATGTCCAGGGCCGAGTTCGAGGCGCAGGCCGAGGCCGGGCGCTTCCTCGAAATCTGGAACCTCGTGTTCATGCAGTTCGATCGCAGCGCGGATGGCACGCTGACCCCGCTGCCCAAGCCTTCCGTGGACACCGGCGCCGGCCTCGAACGAATCGCGGCGGTGCTGCAGGGCGAGGACTCCAACTTCCATACCGATCTCTTCCTGCCGCTGCTCGATGCCGTGGCGGGGCTGGTGGGGCAGCCGTACGACCGCGGGCCGGCTGGAGGCTCCTACCGCGTACTGGCCGATCACGCCCGCGCGGTCAGTTTCCTGCTGGCCGACGGCGTGGTGCCTTCCAACGAAGGCCGCGGATACGTGCTGCGACGGATCCTGCGGCGCGCCGTGCGGCACGCCTGGCTGCTCGGCCGCCGGGAGCCGACCCTGGCGCCGCTTACGGCGATCGTGGTGCGCGATCTCGGCACCGCGTACCCGGAGTTGAAGGAAAAGGCCGCGCTCATCCACCAGTGGACCCTGACCGAAGAACAGCGCTTCCTCGAGACGATCGAGGGCGGACTCAAGCGCATGGACGAATTGCTGGCCAGCGGCCTCACGGTTATCCCCGGCGAGGAAGCCTTCCGGCTGTACGACACCTTCGGCTTCCCCATCGACCTCACGATGATCATCGCCGAGGAGCGGGGCGCTTCGGTGGACTTGGCGGGCTTCGAGTCGGCGCTCGCGGCCCAGCGGCAGCGCTCGCGGGACGTCCGGACGGCCGGATTCGAGATGAAGTCGGGGCTCGGCGGCCCCGCGGTCATGACGAAATCCGTGGAATGGCGTGAGCTCAAGAAGGGCAGGCAGGAGTTCGTCGGCTACCGGCACGACAGCGCTGACACCGAGATCCTCGCCTTCCGCCAGGATACCGGCGCCGAGCGCGTGGAGCTCTTGCTGAAGGAGAACCCCTTCTACGTCGAGTCTGGCGGCCAGGTGAGCGACACCGGGGTCGTCCGCGGCGAGGGCTGGGTCATGCCCATCGACCAGGTCCGCAAGGGGGAGCAGGGGACCGTCATCGGCGGCGCCTTTCGCGAGTCGTTCGAGCCGACGTCGGTGATCGGCTCCGTCGACGTCGCGCGTCGGCGGAACATCGAGCGGAACCACAGCGCCACCCACCTCGTGCACGCCGCGCTCCGGAAGTACCTCGGCACGCACGTCCACCAGCAGGGCTCGCTGGTGGACGATGGGCGCCTGCGGTTCGACTTCTCGCACCACGGCCCGATCGAAGCTGATGTGCTGCAGCAGATCGAGCGCGAGGTCAACGCCCGGATCTGGGACAACCTCCCGGTCGAGACCCGCGAGATGGCCTATCCGGACGCGCTTGCCATAGGGGCGATGGCACTCTTCTCGGAAAAGTACGGCGACGTCGTCCGCGTCGTGTCGATGGGAGACTCCTCCATCGAGCTCTGCGGCGGCACCCACGTACGCAGCACCGGGCAGATCGGACTCTTCCAGTTTGCCGCGCAGGGTGGCGTGGCGGCCGGCGTGCGGCGGATCGAGGCAGTCACCGGTCCCGAGGCGTACACGCTCGTCGAGGCACTGCAGGGGCAGATTGCGGGCGCGGCGGCGGCACTCAAGGCCCAGCCCGATCACCTGCTCCGGAAGCTCGACCAACTGATCGAGGAGCGGGAGCGACTGAACGCCCGCGTCAACGAGCTCCTGCGCGGAGGCGCCGCCGCCCCTGCCGAGGGTACCACGCTCGACATCGGCGGCGTGGCGGTCACGCTCGGGGACACCGAGGTCGAGAACCGCGAAGAGGTGCTGGCGCTCGTGGACGGCTTCCGCACCGGCAAGTCGGGGGCAGTCCTCGTGCTGTTCGGCACGTCAGGCCGTGGTGCGGTGCACGTGGCGGTGACCGACGACCTGGTGAAGGCCGGTCGAAAGGCCGGCGACCTGGCCGGGCGCATCGCGGCGGTCAGCGGAGGGAAGGGCGGTGGCCGTCCACAGTTCGCCTCGGCCGGCGCGGGCGACGTCGCGCTGCTGCCGGCCGCCCGCGCGGAAGCGCCGGGCATCATCGCCTCGTGGCTGCGCGGGGACGGGTGAGCGAAGCCACCGCCTGGTTCACGGCCCGCACCGCGGGGGCGCCCCCGGCGCTCCGCACCCGGGCCGCGGAGTACCTCGCGCAGATTCCGGCCGGTGGTCCCGTGGCGTCGCGCCTGGCCGCGGCGGCGACACTCGCGCTGACCGGTGTGCTCGGCCGGGGCCGCGAGCGGTCGGCCGCGCTCGACTTGCTGACCGCCGACAGCCTCATCACGCTCGCCTTGCTGGCGCAGGCCGAAGCGGGCCCGGATGATCTGGAGCGCTTCGCCGCCGACTTCGTGAGCAGCACGACCGCGTGATCGATCTTCACAATCATCTCCTTCCCGGCGTGGACGACGGCTCCCGGAGCCTGGCGCAGTCGCTGCGCGTGCTGAAGACGTTCGCGGACCAGGGTGTCACGGCGGTGTGCCTGACGCCGCATCTCCTTGCCAGCGCCGCGGGCAGTGGCCGCCCTGCCGACCACGACCTGGCGTTTGCCGCCCTCCTCGCGGCCGCCCCCACCGCGCCCAGGCTGCACCGGGGCGCGGAAATCATGCTCGATCGTCCGCTCCCGGCGAGTGTCGCCATGCAGCGGAGCGTCACGCTCAACGGCACGCAGTACGTCCTCGTGGAGTTCACCCGCACGGTCACCTTCCAGACCGCCACGGCGGCGCTGACGAACGTGGTGGACATCGGGCTCACGCCGGTGCTCGCGCACCCCGAACGGTACGCCTGCTGCACCCCCGAGGTCGTGCGGCGCTGGCGGGCGCTCGGCGCGGTGATGCAGGTGGACGGCAGCACGCTCGCCACCAGCCGGGGGCGGGGAACGCGAGCCCGGGCCCTCGTCGCGGAAGGGCTGGCCGACATCCTGGCCGGTGACAACCATGGCGACGACCGGTCGCTCGCGACCGCACGCGATTTCCTTGGCCGGCACGACGGGGCGGAGCAATCGCAGTTGCTGCTCGAGACCAATCCCGCCGCGATCCTGGCGGGCGGCCTGCTCGAGGAGGTGCCCCCGCTTCCGATCCGTACCAATTTCTTTTCCCGGCTGCGGAACCTGCTCACGGAGAACGACCAATGAGCGACGCACACATCGCGGCGGGCCTCCGGACCCTGTCCCGGCTGGCCGAGGCCACGACCGCGCTGGCAGGCCAGGCGCAGGCCATCGCCGAGACGTATGTCCGGACTCTGCGTGGCGGTGGCACCATCTACTTCGCGGGCAACGGGGGCAGCGCCGCGGATGCGCAGCACCTCGCCACGGAGTTCGTGGTGCGCTACGCGGCGAATCGCCGCGCACTGGCCGCCGTGGCCCTCACCACCGACACCTCGATCCTCCTCGCGGCCGGCAACGACCTCGGCTTCGACCAGGTGTTTTCCCGGCAGGTGGAGGCGCTCTGCCGGCCCGGCGACCTGCTCGTGCTGCACAGTACCAGCGGCGCGAGTCCAAATCTCCTTCGCGCCGCCGAGGCGGCCCGTGCCAAGGGGGTGTCGGTGGTGGCCTTCCTGGGGAAGGGCGGCGGCACGCTGGCGGGGCTGGTGGACCAGTCGTTCATCGTGGCCGCGGACGAGACCAGCCACATCCAGGAAATCCACCTGGCCGTGGAGCACCTGATCATTGAAGTGGTTGAACGGGAGCTCGACCTTGTCTGACCTACCGCTCTTTCCTGCGGGGCGCGTCGCCCTGATCACCGGCGGCACCCGTGGCATTGGCCGGGCCACGGCGTTGATGCTCGCGCGGCTCGGCGCGGACGTGGGCGTGACCTGGCACACGAGGAAGCCCGAGGCGGAGGCGGTCACCCGGGACATCCGGGCCCTGGGCCGGAAGGCGTTCGCCGCGGGCGGCGACCTGGCGGATCCGGACGTGGTGGAGCGGGTGTTCCGTGAATTCAAGGCCTGTTTTGGCCGGCTGGATTATTTCGTGGCCAACGCGGGGGTCTGGCCGGTGGCGGACGTCGCGCTGCGCGACATGGACGCTGTGCGGTGGAGGTCGGTGCTCGCCGCCAACCTCGACGCCGTCTTCCTCACCACCCGCGCCGCGCTGCGGCTCATGGGTCCCGGTGGGCGGATCGTGCTGGTTGGGAGCACGGCGGGGCAGCGGGGCGAGGCGTTTCACGCCGACTACGCCGCCACCAAGGGGGCGTTGATCTCGCTGACCAAGTCGCTCGCCATCGAATGCGCTCCGGGTATCACCGTCAACTGCGTTGCGCCCGGGTGGGTCGATACCGAGATGGCCGCCGAGCCGTATGCCGACGGCGGCCGGGCCCGCATCGAAAAGGGCATTCCGCTCGGCCGCGTGGCCAGCGCGGAAGACATCGCCGGGCCGATCGCGTTTCTCCTTAGCGACCTGGCCCGTCACATCACTGGCGAAGTCCTGAACGTGAACGGCGGGAGCGTGCTGTGCGGCTGAGCCTGGGGACGCGGTGATTCACCTCCTGTTTACCGGCGGCACCATTTCCATGCGGAAGTCCGCCGAGGCGGGTGGTGCGGTGCCGGCGCTGGACGGGGCGGACCTCGTGCGCCTGGCGCCCGGGCTCGCCGCGGTCGGTCCCCTCACCGTGGAGGACTGGGGCCGCTTTCCGGCGCCGCACATGGGGCTCGACCGGATCTGGGCGCTTCGTAACCGGGTCGCCGAGGTGGCGGCCACCGGCGCGGTGCGCGGCATCGTCGTCACGCACGGCACCGACACTCTCGAGGAAACCGCTTATCTATTGGCCCGCACGCTCGACCCGACCGTCCCGGTGGTGCTGACGGGCGCCATGCGCACCTCGGAAGAAGAGGAGTGGGACGGCCGACGGAACCTGGTGGACAGCGCACGGGTGGCCGGCGCCGCCGAGAGCCGCGGGCGCGGGGCCATGGTGGTGCTGCACGGGACGGTGCTGAGCGGGCTCGAAGCGATCAAGACCGACGCAGGCGAGGTGGACACGTTCCGTGCTCCACGCGGCGCGCCGCTCGGGATCGTGGCGGGCGGCGCGGTGCGGTACACGGCGGGGGGCCGCCCCGCGGCGCCGCTCCCGGCACCGCCGGCGTCGCTCACGGCGCGGATTGCCATGGTGTCGGTGGTGGTTGGCGACGGCGGTTCGCTGGTGGACGCGGCCCTGGCCACCCACGACGGACTGGTGCTGGTGGCGTTCGGCCGTGGCAACATGCCGCCCGCAATGGCCGCCTCAGCCCAGCGCTGGCTCGACGTCGGGAAACCGGTGGTACTCGCGACGCGCTGCTTCAAGGGTGAGGTCCTTCCGATGTATGCCTACGAGGGGGGCGGGGCCCGCCTGCTGCAGGCCGGTGCCATCGCCGCCGGTCCCCGCGCGCCGTCGCAGGCGTGGATGGAGCTCGTGGTGAGTCATTCCGCGGGGCTCCCCTTCGGCGCGGGGATGGAGGCCTGAGATGGCGCTTCCCGCGCGCATCCCGATTCCCGACGAAGTGATCGCCATCGCGCGCCGCCTGGAGGAGGCCGGTCACGAGGCGTGGTGCGTCGGCGGCGCCGTGCGCGACACGCTCCTCGGCGACGTGCAGAAGGACTTTGACCTGGCCACATCGGCCACGCCCGAGCAGGTCCAGGCGCTCTTCAAGCGGACCGTGGCGGTCGGGATCAAGTATGGGACGGTGGGTGTGTTCGACAGCGAGCGGGTGCTGCACGAAGTGACCACGTTCCGGCACGATGTGCGGACTGATGGACGCCACGCGGAGGTGGCCTACGGCGTTTCGCTCGACGAAGACCTCGCCCGACGCGACTTCACGGTGAACGCCATCGCGTACCACCCCCTGCGCGGCGAGTGGCGGGACCTCTTCGGCGGTGTGCAGGATCTCGAGCGCCGGCGGCTGCGTGCTGTCGGCGATCCGGCGGCCCGGTTCCGGGAGGATTACCTCCGGGTGCTCCGCGCGCTGCGCTTCACGGCTCGCCTCGACTTTGCCATCGATCCCGACACCTGGGAGGCGGCCTGCGCCGCGGCCGACGGGCTGTCGCAGCTCTCCGCGGAGCGGGTCCGCGACGAGTGGGTCAAGGGTCTGGCCACCACCCGGTCGCTGCGGCGGCTCATCTCGCTCTGGCGGAAGTCGGGCGCCGCCGCAGTGTGGCTGCCGCAACTCTGGTCTGAAGCAGAACTCGAGGCGTGGACCGGTAACGACGCGCCGGCCTCGCGTGACCCGGTGGTGCTCACCGCGCTCTGCTGCCACGAACCGGTGGCGGTGCTGAGTCGGCTCCGGGCGTCGAACAGCGAGCTGGCCCGCGCGGCGGCGCTCGTGGCGGGGCCGGCCGAGCCGGCAGGGATGACCACGCGCGACGTGCGCCGGTGGCTGGCGGCGGTGGACAGCGCGGCCGACGACCTGGCCGAACTCTGGCAGTTGCGGACCGGCCTGCCCTTCCTGTGGGCCGGCGAGGTCGCCGCGGTCCGCAGCGCGGGCGCTCCGCTTCGGCGGGGCGACCTGGCGGTGTCGGGGCAGGACCTCATGGCTGCGGGGGTGCTTGCGGGCCCGGCGGTGGGGCAGGTGCTGGAACGGTTGCTGGCCCTCGTGGTGGACGACCCGACGATGAACGTGCGCGACGCCTTGCTCACGCGCGCCAAGGAGATCGCGTGCATCCCGTAATCCTCGGACTGCTGGCAGCGGCGGGCAACGTGATTGGCGCCGTGGTGGTGGTGCGTCACCTGCAGCGTGGGTTGCAGTTCATCGAGGCGCTCATCGCCTTCGGCGCCGGCTTCATGCTCGCAGTGGTGCTGGTGGGCGTACTGCCCGAGGTGTTCCACGGCGGCGCCATCCTGCCAGGCGTCTTCGTCTTTGCGGGGTACTTCGGCGTGCACCTGTCGCAGCACGTCTTCACCCAGCATTTCCACTACGGGGTGGAGACCCACCGGGTGGCCGCCAAGGCCGGATTCAGCGCGCTGGTCGGCCTGTCCATCCATAGCCTGTTCGACGGCGTCGCCATCGCGGCCGGCATGCTCGTGTCGCCGCAACTCGGCATCCTCCTCTTCCTCGCGGTGTTCCTCCACAAGCTGCCGGAGGGCGTCACGATCGCCAGCCTGGTGATGGCCGGCGGCGAGAGCGCCCGGCGCGCGATCGGCGCCGCGTCGGTGCTCGGCCTCGCCACAGTGCTCGGGGTGCTGTTCACGGACTGGGCCGCGCCGCTGGCGGAGCGTGGGCTCGCGCTCGCCGCCGGCGTGACGCTCTACGTGGCGGCCTCCGACCTGGTGCCCGAGTTCCAGGCCAAGCGAGGCTGGGCCACCGCGCTCCCCTTCTTCGGCGGCGCGGCGGCGTTCTTCCTCACGCACGCGCTGCTCGAGCACTGGGTCGGGTAGGACGACCAGCGTGGGCGAACCCTCTCTCTTCGCGCCGGCGGCGCCGCTCGCCGCGCGCCTCCGGCCGCGCACCCTCGACGAAGTGGTCGGCCAGGCCCACCTGCTGGCGCCGGGCCACGCCCTCGGCGACGCGATTCGCCGGGGCGACGTGGGCAGCGTCATCCTCTGGGGACCCCCGGGTTCGGGCAAGACCACGCTGGCCCGCGTCATCGCGCAGCACACCGAGCGGGAATTCGTGACGTTCAGCGCTGTCACTGAAGGGGTGCAGCGCGTGCGGGAAATTCTGAAGGAGGCGGAGGACCGCCGTCGGCTCGGCCGCGAAACCATCTTCTTCTGCGACGAGATCCATCGGTTCAACCGGGGCCAGCAGGACGCCTTCCTGCCTGCCGTGGAAACAGGGCTCATTACCCTGATCGGCGCCACGACGGAGAATCCCAGTTTCGAGCTGAACGCCGCCTTGCTCTCGCGCTCCCGGGTGTACGTGCTCGAGCCGTTGTCGGAGGCGGAGCTCGCGGCACTCCTGCGGCGGGCACTCACCGACCGGGAACGCGGCCTCGGCGCCATGGAACTGCGGGTGTCGGACGACGCCATCACTTTCCTGGCGACCGCGGCCGACGGCGATGCGCGCCGCGCGCTGACCGCGCTCGAGGCGGCATCGCAACAGGTGGGACTCGGCGGTGAAATCAGTCAGGCCGTGGCGGCCGACGTCTTCGCCCGGCGGCTCCCGGCTTACGACAAGTCCGGCGAGGGGCACTACAACCTGATTTCCGCGCTCCACAAGTCGGTCCGCGGCAGCGACCCGCAGGGAACGCTCTACTGGCTCGCGCGCATGATCGAAGGGGGCGAGGCACCGCTCTACCTGGCGCGACGCCTGGTCCGCATGGCGGTGGAGGACATCGGGCTGGCCGATCCACAGGCGCTGACCATTGCGATCGCCGCGAAGGACGCGTTCGATTTCCTGGGTGCGCCCGAGGGCGAGCTGGCCCTGGCGGAGGCCGCGGTGTACCTCGCGACGGCCCCGAAGTCGAATCGGGTGTATGCCGCGTGGGGCGCAGCCCGGGAGGCCGCACGCCGGACGCCGGCCGCGCCCGTGCCGCTGCACCTGCGCAACGCCGTCACCGGCCTGATGAAGGACATCGGGTACGGCGCGGGGTACCGCTACGCGCACGATGCGCCGACCGCCTACCTTTCCCAGGAGTACCTGCCGGCAGGGTTGGAAGGCGAACAGTTCTACGAACCCGGGCCGATGGGACTCGAGAAGCGGATCGCCGAGCGGATGGCGTGGTGGGCGGGACAGCGGGGCAGCGAGGCAGCGGGGCAGAAGGAAGACGCACACTCTCAGGCAAAGGAACGCTGAACCATTCGCGATCTCATCAATGTCCAGCCGCCGGCTGAACAGGCCATCATCGTCGCCGCCCCGCGCAAGGGATCCGCCGAGGTGTCCGTCATGCAGGAGCATCTCGACGAGCTGGCCCGGCTGGTGGACACCGCGGGCGCGGGGGTCGTCGGGCAGCTGACGCAGCAGCTCGAATCACCGCACCCCGGGACCCTGATCGGGGAAGGAAAAGTGGAAGAACTGGCGGCGCTGGTGGTCAGCAGCGGCGCCACCCTGGTGATCTTCGACGACGAACTGTCGCCGATGCAGGGCGCCAACCTCGAGCGGGAGCTCAAGGTGCGGGTCATGGACCGCGCCGAAGTCATCCTCGACATCTTCTCGACCAGGGCGCGGAGCCATGAGGCCAAGCTCCAGGTCGAATTGGCCCAGCTCGAGTATCTCCTTCCCCGCCTCCGCCGGATGTGGACCCACCTTTCGCGTATCCGCGGCGGTATCGGCCTCAGGGGCCCCGGCGAAACCCAGCTGGAAACCGACCGCCGGATGATCCGGCACAAGATCCAGTGGCTCAAGGGCAAGTTGCGGGATGTGGAGCGCCATCGCGAGACGATCCGCGCCGGGCGGACTCCGATGCTGAGCGTCAGCCTTGTGGGCTACACCAACGCCGGCAAGTCGAGCGTGTTGCGCGGGCTGTCGGGGCAGCACGAGATCGTGGTGGAGGACCGGCTGTTCGCCACGCTCGACACCCTCACGCGCGAGGTGGATCTCGGTGAGGGATACCGCGCGCGGGTCACGGACACCGTCGGGTTCATCCGCAAGCTGCCGCACCACCTGGTGGCGAGCTTCCGGGCCACCCTCGAGGAGGCGCGCTCGGCCGACGTGCTGCTGCACGTCGTGGACGCGAGTCACCCCGGGTGGGAAGAACAGATGGACGTCGTCGAACAGGTGCTGGCGGAGCTTGGGCTGCAGGACCGCCCCGTGTTGCCGGTGTTCAACAAGATCGACCGCCTGGACGACCCGGTGGAGTTCGGGCGCCGGGTGTCCGCCATCTACCCCGGCGCGGTGCTCACCACCACCATGCGCACCGACGGGCTGAGCAGCCTGCGGAACGCGCTGCGGGAGCGGGAGCAGGAATTGCGGCCCCCCGTCTGGCTCCGGTTGCCGCTGACAGCGGGTGCCCAGATGGCGGCGCTCTACCGCTTGGGCGAGGTCCTGGAGCGGCGTGATTCCGAAGCCGGCTTCGAACTCCGGGTGCGGCTGCCCCCGTCGGAGGTAGACCGGCTCCGCCACGACGGTGTGGATGTCATCGGGAATGGCGTGGCGGGTCCTCCCTCCGTCGGCTAAGATACGGTCACCCTCAACCCCTCGGCGACCATGCCTCCTTCGCGCGACCCGATCCTCAACCGGAAGATCCGCTTCGGCCTCGTCGGCTGCGGCCGGATCGCCGGCAAGCACATCGAGGCAATCACCAAGCACGCCCGCGACGCGGAGCTCGTCGCGGTGTGCGACACCGACGCGGCGGCGCTCGAACGCGCGCAGGCCAGCACCGGCGTCGCCGGGTTCCGGTCGCTGACCGAGTTGCTCGCCGGTTCGAGTGCCGACGCCATCATCCTCGCCACGCCGAGCGGACTCCACGCGTCCCAGACCATCGAGGCGGCGCAGGCCGGCCGCCACGTCGTCACCGAAAAGCCGATGGCCACCCGGTGGTCCGACGGCCAGGCCATGGTGCACGCCTGCGACCAGGCCGGCGTCCGGCTCTTCGTCGTCAAGCAGAACCGCCGCAACGCCACGATCCGGCTGCTCAAGCGCGCCGTGGACAAGCAGCGGTTCGGCCAGGTGTACATGGTCAACGTGAACGTCTTCTGGAACCGTCCGCAGGAGTATTACGACAGCGCGCCCTGGCGCGGCACCTGGGAGTTCGACGGCGGGGCGTTCATGAACCAGGCCAGCCACTACGTGGACCTGCTCGACTGGCTGGTCGGGCCGGTGGAATGCGTACAGGCGTTCACCGCGACGCTCGCCCGGCACATCGAGGTGGAGGACACCGGCGTCGCGAACATCCGGTGGCGTTCCGGGGCGCTGGGCTCCATCAACGTGACGATGCTGACCTACCCGAAGAACCTCGAGGGCTCGATCACCATCATCGGGGAGCGCGGCACGGCCCGGGTGGGCGGCGTGGCGGTCAATCAGATTGAGCACTGGGAGTTTGCGGACAGCGATCCGGACGACGCGCTCGCCGCGGACGCGAGTTACCAGACGACGTCGGTGTACGGGTTCGGTCATCCATCGTATTACGAGAACGTGATCGCGACGCTGCGGGGTAGCGCCATCGCGGACACAGATGGCCGGGAGGGACTTCGCTCGCTGGAACTGCTGATCGGCTTGTACCTGTCCGCGCGTGACGGACGGCCGGTGCACCTGCCGCTGGAGTACTGAGGTCCGCGGCTCGTTCTGTCATTGCGAGGAGGCCCCGTCAGGGGCCGACGAAGCAATCTAGGGCGAGATCGCTTCGGCCACTCCGTGGCCTCGCAATGACAAAAGGGGACCTTAGCCCCTCGCCCCCTCCCGCACCGCCCGCCAGAAGGTCAGCGTCTTGCGGGCAATCGGGTCATCCGCATACTCCGCAATCACCCGGCGGCGCCCCTCGAGCGCCAGCCGTTCCCGGAGCTCCCCGTCCTCGAGGAGGCGCGTCAGCGCCTCGGTCAGCCCATCCGGGTGCCCCTCACTGAACGTCAAGCCAGCCTTCCCGACGGTTTCCGGCAACGCGCCGGAGTCACTGGCGACCACCGTGATCCCGTAGCCCATCGCTTCGAGCACCTGCACCGGATACGTCTCGACCCATTGGGCGGTGGTGCGGGACGGGGCGACGAGGCAGTCAAGGCGGGGCCAGAGGGCCGCGAGTTCGCCGCGCGGGATGCCGCCGAGCCAGCGCACCCGGGAGGCGATCCCCAGTCGTTCCGCCAGGGACTCCAGCGCTTCCTGCTCGGGACCGGTGCCGGCCACGGTCAGGGTCCAGGCGCCGTAGAGCCGGACGCAGGCCCGGAGCAGCACGTCGAGCCCCTTTTCGGGCACCAGTCGGCCGACGAACCCGATGGCGAGCGGTGGGTGCGGTTCCGGGACAAGGGCGCGGGGGACGGGCATTCCCACCTGAGGGATCGAGGCTGAGGGCAGGTCGGGAAACTCCGAGTGAACCAGTGCGGTCGCGACCGCGTTGGCTCCCACGACGCCCGAGGCCCTCGAGAGGGTCCGGTGTCGGCGCATTCGCGGCAGGAGGGGGTAGGACCGGCTCAGGCTGTCGGCGGTGAACGCCACCACCGGAATCCTCAACTGCCTCGCCATGCGGGTTACACTCGCCGCTACCCGAGTCGTGGGCTCCTCCTCCACCTGGACGATATCGGGGCGGAAATCGGTCAGCAGTCGGCGGAGCGCGCTTGAACGCCAGGCGGCGGGGGCGCCGTTCGGTTCTCGCCCGGAGGTGGGAATCGGAACGATCCGGACGCCGTTGTCTTCGGCGAACGGTGTCTCCACCGGCGCGCTGGCGCCCGGCGGAGTCCACCGGGCGGGCACGGCCGCGGCCACAGCGGCGCCCTGCCCGACGAGGGCGTGGAGCTTACCGCGGGAGGCGGGGTTGGCGTAGAGGTGGGAGACGATGATGGCGCGCACGGACAGAAAGATGGCTGTGATGCCCGTCACATCCAAGGCCGAGGGATCCTATTTCTTGTCTGGTTGTATATTACGACATGCGCATTCTTCACCTGTCCCGTTACTACTGGCCGCATTCCGGCGGACGTGAGCGCGTGGTGGAGGACCTGGCAGAGGGTGCCGCGGCGCTTGGGCATGAGGTCGAGGTCGTGGCGGTGCAGAGCGACTCGCGCGGGGACCGGCGCAGCCGGCATCGGTCCCGGGTGACGCGCGTCTTTTCATTCGGGACGCTCGGATCGCAGGACTTCGCGCCGGGGTATCTCGCGGCGGCGTGGCATCGTGCGGACATCATTCACGTGCATCATCCGCATACGCTGGCGGACGTGGCGGTCATGCTGCGTGCACGCCGAACCCCGTTGGTCGTCACCCAGCACGCCGATCAGCGCTTGATGCCGCAGCGGATCGCATCCCGGATCACCCTGAAGCGCGCCAAGGCCATTGTGGTACCCAGCCGGGCGCATATTGCGCTTTGCACGGAACTCGACCGGTTGGAATCGAAGGTCGAGGTCATTCCCTTCGGGATCGACGAGTCGCGGTGGGCGGACGTGCCGCCGGCTCCGGTCACCGGCCCGATCCGGGCGCTGTTCATCGGCCGGCTGGTGCGGTTCAAGGGCGTGGACATCCTGCTCCGCGCGCTGGAGCGGCTGCCGGAGCTCCGGCTGGATATCGTCGGGACGGGGCCGGAGGCACCCCGGTTGCGGACGCTGGCGCAGGCCCTGGCGGTCACGGACCGGGTGCGCTGGTACGGCGAATATCCGGACGAGGACATCCCCCGGCGCATGGCGGAGGCCCACTTCCTGGTGCTGCCCTCGGTGACGGTGGAGGAGATGTTCGGCCTGGTGGCGGTGGAGGCGATGGCGGCGGGGCGGCCGGTCATCACCACCGACTTGCCCAGCGGAGTGAGGGAGGTTAATTCTCACGGTCGTACGGGGTTGGTGGTTCCGCTTCGGGATCCGGACGCACTGGCGCAGGCCATGGCCAGGCTGGCGGCCAATCCAGCCCTGCGGGCGGAGATGGGTGCGGCGGGGCGCGCGGAAGTGGTCGCCCGATTCACCAGGCGACAAATGGCAGAGGCACATATTGCGCTCTACGAGCGCATCCTGGCGGGCCGGCGATAGCCGGAACCCGATGTTTCACTCCTCGGAGGTTCCCCTGATGTCCGTTCTTCGTTCTGCCGCAGCGGTCGCGGCCCTGGCCGGCCTCACGCTCTTCGCGACTCCGGCGCACGCGCAGTATTCGGAAGGCGAATTCTGGATCACGCCTTTCGCCGGCGCCTATTTCGGTGGTTCGTTCACTCCGACGGCGAGCACCCTCTATAACGTCACCAAGCTGGATGTCGGTACCTCCTTCACGTTCGGCGCCCGGCTCGGGTACAAGTTCAACCAGTCCGTCGGGTTCGTGTTCGAGTATGCCCATGCCGACCCGAAGATGACCGTCAAGTGCGGCGGGCTGTCGGGCGTGTATTGCGGCAAGGAGATCGACCTCAGCTCCAACATCTACGAAGGCACCTTCAACTTCTACTTCGGCAACACGCCCCAGATGCAGGGCTACATCGGGATCGGTGGCGGCGCCGCCAGCATGAGCGGAAGCGGCGTTGACAGCACCGGCACCGAGCGGAGCGGCAGCTCGACGCAGTTCAGCACGGTCTTCGCGCTCGGCGGCACCAAGATGCTCAACGAGAAGGTGGGCGTCGTGCTTGACGGCCGGTACCGCTGGGTCAATGTGAACGGCGCCGATTCCTACTACTGCTACTACTACTGCTACGCCTACGACACCTCGTGGTATGGCAGCGGGGAAATCACCCTCGGCATCAAGTACAAGTTCCAGTAGCCCTGGGCCAACGGGCCCTTAGCTCAGGTGGTTAGAGCAGCGGACTCATAATCCGTAGGTCGCTGGTTCGAATCCAGCAGGGCCCACCAGCGAGTAGGACAAGCTGGACAAGGCGTTCCACGAAGACGGCGGTCCCATGCGGGCCGCCGTCTTTGCGTTGGAGCATGCCGCTCGGCCTTTCCCGGTCGAGTCGCCTGTCGTATCGTTCGGCAGGAGGCGCAATGTCCCTGGGTAGAAACGTCGCAACGGCCTGGAAATCCCCGCGCTGGCGCGCCGCCCTGCTGGTGGCGGTGGTGTCAGACGCCCTCGGCTTCGGCGTGGTCCTGCTGCCTCCGGTGCAGTGGCTGCTGGATGCCGTCACCGCCGTGGCGCTCCTTGCCGTGCTGGGGTTTCGCTGGACGCTTCTGGTGGCGCCCTGGCTGTCGAATTGGTGCCGGGACTGGAGTCTATTCCCGGCGTGGACGTTGATGGTCGCGGCGCTGGCCGCAACCGACAACTCGCATCCGCCGGCTTCGATCGAGACACGCAGGGCGCCGCTCGGCGCTCCGTTGGGGAGGGGAAGAGGACTAGGTCGCCGGACGGATCGACCAGGGTCCTGAAATCACCGACCGAGGTTCCGTACACGAAATCCCACTCCGCCAGAGCGGTGTGGCGAGGGGTTCACCACCGACAGCACCGGAGCCTCCCCGTGGTTCCAGGTACACGTCGACCGCCGGCCCGCGCACCTGGACCCGCACGTGGATCCATGCGGTGGGGAGAACTGATGGAGGGACGGCTTTTTCGAAGCCGCCGGGCTGTTCGGCGCGCAGTCTGTCCCACGGATACGCGGGCGACGACACGAACTGCACCGAGTGGGCGCGGCGTGCGGAGTCGGCCGCCCGGAAATTGAACGGCCGGAGGTAGACCGCGTCGAAGCTGGTGTCGCTGACGATGTGAAACGCAATCCCCACGAAGCTGTGGCCCGGAACGTCGCGACCGCGGACGTCGAACTCGATGTCGCCGTCCGTGAACGCCAACTCGGGTGACCACGCAAGGCCCACGGTATCCGGTTCCCCGACCATGGCGAGGTACTCGCGCCCAGCCTCGCACCTCGTCCGATGCCGGTTGAACAGCTGCCATCCCCCGCGGTGGCGCCTCTGGCGCCGGCGAGTTGGTGCCGCCGTTCAGAGCGACCCTTGTAGGACCGCGGCAAACCGACCACGCGCTGATGCGCGTCTCGCGACCCCCGGAGGGTGACATGACTCCACCACAGACCACCCGAGGCTTGATTGGCACTTCCGGCCTCCCCACGTGGGGTGGAGGCGCCTCGCCGACACCGTGCCCTGCGCGCGCGCACCGAGAGGCACGAAGATCAGGAGGGCGGCGGCGGCGACGAGCCGCGACACCGCCAACCGCGTGAACGCGAGAAGTCTCATCGGAAATCCCAGGTGGCGGAAACGGACGCGTGCCGTGTATCACACCCGGACGTCGGTCGCCGACGCAGGGTTTCGCCTCGAACGGACCTCCATGAGTTGATGTCGCGGACCAGTCGACGACAAAGCCCCACCGGCCAGTAGGGCAGGGTGGGGCTTCGTGTTGATGCAATGGGCGATGAGGGGCTCGAACCCCCGACCTCGCGCATGTGAGGCGCGCGCTCTAACCAGCTGAGCTAATCGCCCGGTGTTTCGGGAGCGGGAGTCTAACGGGGGCCGGCCAGCGGGGCTCGCGGCAAGGCCCCGGGGCCGACGAAGCCTGGCCGACGATGCCAGCGCTCGCGCCTCCAGCCGCCCGCCGAGCCGCCCGATCTGGTCGAACCGCTCGTCGTGCATCGCCAGGACCTCCTCCGGCGAGACCGTCGCCACCCCCGACTTCCCGACCTCGATCCCCGCCGCGATGTTGGCCAGCTGCGCCGCCTCCCGCACTGTGGCCCCCGCCGCCAGGCAGGTGCCCACCCACGCCGTGACCGTGTCACCCGCGCCCGACACGTCGTAGACCTCGCGCGCCAGCGACGGCAGGAGGGTCGTCTCCCCGTCCCGGGTGACCAATACCATTCCGTCGGCGCCCAGCGTCAGGAGCAGGTTGTCCACCTTGAGCCGGTTGAGCGCCTCGGGCAGCGCTCCACGATGCTCGAGATCCACCGCTGCGCCCAGCGCCGCTTCCATTTCCCGGCGGTTCGGCTTGAACACCGTGGCGCCGGCATAGTCGAAGAACTGCCTGAACTTCGGATCGACGACGACCGGAATCCCGCGCTTCCTGGCGATGGCCATCGCGGCCTGAATCAGCGCCGGTGCCAGCAGCCCCTTGTTGTAGTCCTCCAGCAGCAGTGCATCGGCATCGGCCAGCGCCTCCTCAGCTTTCGCGAGGACGTGCTCCAATTCCTTGCCTTCGAGTAGCCGATCCACTTCCTCGTCGATCCGTACCACCTGCTGGCCCCGCGCCAGCACCCGCGTCTTGGAGGTGGTCGGCCGCCCGGCCACCGTTTCCACGAAGGAATCGGTCAGCCGCAGGGTGGCCATCTCGGCCCGGAGCGCACGGCCGGTCGGGTCATCGCCCACCACCCCCACCAGCCGGCAGGTGGCCCCCATCGCCGCCACGTTGGCGGCCACGTTGGCGGCCCCGCCCAGCGCCGCCCGGTGCTCGCGGACGCTGACCACGGGGACCGGCGCCTCGGGAGAGAGCCGCTCGGTGTCGCCGATGAGGTAGCGATCCAGGATGAGGTCGCCGATCACGACGATGCGGCTCTTCGACATCCGCTCGATGAGCTTCAGCACGCGGTCGCGGGGCATCGGGGGCGGGGAGAGCTCGGGCGCACGGCAGATCCTCGGGTACATGGAATGTCAGGACCCGAGAAACGTGTGTCCGGGATGGGCAAAGGGGAAGGGGAGCGGCCAACCCCGCCCGCGCCCTTGTCCGCTATCTTTGACCGCCATGCCGTCCGCCTCCTTCCGCGTCGAATCGACTCGCGGCGACCTCGTTGAATCGGTGCACGCCGTCTCGCTGGCCGTCACCGACTCGACCGGCACCCTCCTGGCCTCGGCGGGGGATCCGGATCTGGTCACCTTCTGGCGCTCGGCGGCCAAGCCGTTTCAGGCCATTCCGATGGTGGCCGACGGCGCCGCGGATCACTTCGGCCTCGGCGCGGACGCCATTGCCCTGGCCTGCGGATCCCACTCCAGCGAGCCGGCGCAGGTCGACCTCGCCCGGCGGATGCTGGCCGCCATCGGGTGCAGCGAGTCCGACCTTGCCTGCGGCCCGCACACGCCGCTGTCCACCGCCGTGAGTGAGCTCGCCCTTCGCTCCGGCACGGTGATGACCGCCGCCTGGAGCAATTGCTCCGGTAAGCACAGCGGCATGCTGGCGCTGACCCGGCACCACGGATGGCCGACCGCTGGCTACGAACGCGCCGGTCATCCCGCCCAGGAGCGGATCCTCGATGAAGTGACGCGGTGGTCGGGTGTGTCGAGGGAAGAGATCGTCCAGGGTGTGGATGGCTGCACCACAGTTTGTTTCGGCCTGCCGCTCCGCGCCATGGCGCTGGCCTACGCCCGACTCGGGGTGAGTGAGGAACCAGCGGCTATCCGGGTCAAGAGCGCCATGCTGGCGCACCCTGAATTGGTGGGCGGCACCCGGCGGCTTTGCACCGACCTGATGCGGGAGACGGGGGGGCGAGTGCTCGCCAAGATCGGCGCCGAGGGGGTGTACAGCGCGGCGTGGGCCGAGCTGGGACTTGGCCTGACGCTCAAGGTGGCCGACGGCGACATGCGGAGCGCCCAGGTGGCCCTGCTCGGGGTGCTCGCGCGGCTGGCGGTCGAGTACAAGACAGCGCTTCCGCTCTCAGCGCTTGCAGGCCATGCGGAACCGGTCCTTCGAAACACCAGGCAGGAGGCCACCGGCGTCCTGCGGGCTACTGGTGAACTGCGTTTTCACGGTACCCGTGGCACGCGAACTGTGCCACAGAACAGCTGAGACCGTTTATCCTGATGCCGACCGACAGCCCTCTCGATGGACCGACCGTCGCCCTGGTGCGGGTCGCCGCCGCCGTCGCGGCGGGCGACGAACCGACCATTCGCCACGCGTTGGCCGCCGCTCTGGAAGCGGACGTCGCCCCGGTCTGGATGGACGAACTGCTGTTGCAGTCCATCCTGATGGCGGGGTATCCGCGGGCGCTCGTCGCGTTCGGGCTCTGGCGCAAGATGAGCGGCACTCAGGCGCCGGCCGACGACGCCGACGCAGACTACGCGAGGCTCGCCGAGTGGGAGGCTCGCGGCGAGGAGACCTGCGCCACGGTGTACGGCGGCAACTACGCCAAGCTGCGCAGCAACGTGCGTGAGTTGCACCCCGCGGTCGATCGCTGGATGCTGGTCGAAGGGTATGGCCGCACCCTCGGACGTCCGGGTCTCGACTTGCTGCGCAGGGAGCTGTGCACCGTCGCACAGACGGCGGTACTGCAGACCCATCGCCAGCTCCACTCCCACTTGCGCGGCGCGCTGCACAGCGGCGCCTCGTTCGAGCAGGTGGACGGCGTGCTGGCCGTGGTCAACCCGCTCCTTGGGCATGAGGAGTGGAAGGAAGTCAAGGAATTGTGGGCGGTGGTGCGAGCCGGGTGGACGGAGGAGGACTGATGTTTATCGATCGAGCTGTCGTCAAGGTCATTGCGGGTACCGGTGGGTCGGGTGCCTCGTCGTTCGCGCGCTTCAAGTTCAAGCCGAAAGGCGGGCCGGACGGCGGCGACGGCGGGCACGGCGGCCACATATTTATTCGTGGCGACGCGAACCTCGCCACCCTGCTCGACTACCGCTACCGCACCATCTGGAAGGCGGGTCGGGGCGACCACGGCAAGGGGAAGACCAAGAAGGGCGCCTCGGCCGAGGACATCTACATGCCGGTGCCACCGGGGACGATTGTGCGCGATGCGGCCACCGGCGAGGTGCTCGCGGAAATTCTCCACGACAGCGATGTCTTTCGTGTGGCTCGGGGTGGGCGGGGCGGGCGGGGGAACGCCCGGTTCACCACGCCCACCCACCAGGCGCCGCGCGAATGGGAACCCGGGGAGGAGGGCCAGGAGCGGGACATCGAGCTGGTGCTCAAGCTCATTGCCGACGTCGGGTTGGTGGGCGAGCCCAACGCCGGCAAGTCCACCCTGCTGTCGGTGCTGAGTGCGGCGCGGCCCAAGATTGCGGACTACCCCTTCACCACGCTCGAGCCGAACCTCGGCGTGGTGCAGCTCTCCGGCTCCCGGTCCTTTGTCCTTGCGGACATCCCTGGCATCATCGAGGGGGCGCACGAGGGGAAGGGGCTCGGACTCAAGTTCCTGCAGCACGTGGAGCGCACCCGGGTGCTCGCCTTCCTGGTGCCGCTGGACGCGCCGGATCCGCAGCTCGTCTTCAATCAACTGCGCGGCGAAGTCCGGCAATACTCCGCCACACTGGCGGAGCGCCCCTATGTCATCGTGTTGACCAAGCGGGACCTTCTCCCGGAGGGGGATGACGTCCCCGTGCTGGACGCCCCCGACGCGGCGCGCCAGCTCACCATTTCCAGCGCCTCAGGTGCCGGCCTCGAAGACCTCAAGGAGTACCTCTTCCGCTTCGTGGCCGAGGCAAAGGCGGCGGAGCCCCCTCCCTCCGACGACGATTGGCCTCCGGAGTGACGGCGGCCGAAATCTCGGACCAGGAGCGCGCGGCGCAGGTGGCCCTCGCCCTGGTGAATGGGGTCGGGCACGCCCGACGCACCACCCTCCTGCAAGCCTGCTCGACTGCCTACGGCGCCCTCTCGGCGCCGTTCGAGTTTTTGCGCGCCTTGCCGGGGATTTCCATCGCATGCGCGACCGCCATCAAGGCCACCTCCGTCGCGCAGGGTGAGCGGGTGCTCCGGGAAGTCGAGGCGCACGGCGGGTGCTGCCTCGTCCCCGGCGATGCCGCATATCCTGCCATCCTGGTCGACATCCCGGAGCCGCCGGGCGCGCTGTTCGCGCTCGGACGCATTTCATTGCTCGACCGCTTGGCGGTGGCGGTCGTCGGAAGCCGGAATCACTCCGAGTACGGCGGCGATGCCTGCCGCCTGGTGGTGCAGGCGGCGGTCGAGGGCGGCCTCTGCGTGGTGAGCGGGATGGCGCGCGGCCTGGATGCCGTGGCGCACCTCTCGGCGCTCGACGCAGGTGGCGACACCATCGGCGTCCTCGGAAACGGGTTCGGCATCATCTACCCATCGGCGAATCGCGTCCTGTACGAGCGGATGCGTCGCGAGGGGCTGCTGCTCACCGAATTTCCGCCGGGCCACCGGCCCAACGCCGGCAGCTTTCAGCGCCGGAACCGCCTCATCAGCGGGCTCGCGCGCGTCACCGTCGTGGTGGAGGCCGCCGCCGGCTCCGGTACCCTCATTACGGTGGACGCCGCACTTTCGCAGGGCCGGGACGTGATGGTGGTGCCCGGTGGCATCACCAGCCCGACCTCGGTCGGCACCAACCGCCTCCTCCGCGATGGCGCCACACCCTTCCTCGAAGCGGTCGATCTGCTGGCCGCCTACCCTGAAGTCCGTCCCGCCCGACCCCCCGAGGGAGGAGAGCAAGCTCCAGCAGAGCCCCCGCCTGCGTTTCCGCTCACCCTATTCGAGCGACGGGTGTTCCAGAGCCTCGACCGGACTCCCCGCCATCTCGATGCCCTGATCGAGGTGCTCGGGACCCCAGCGGCCGAGCTCCTCCCGGCCCTCTCCGCGCTCGAGCTCTACGGGGTGGCCCGCCAGGAGCCGGGCCGACGGTTCCTCCGCGCCTGACTTTCATCGGCTCCCGCCGGGCTGTACCCTTCCTGCCGTGAATCTCTATGTGCACGTCCCGTTCTGCGCCCGCCGCTGCAGTTACTGCGATTTCTCCATCGCGGTACGGCGGAGCGTTCCCTCCAGGCGATTCGCCGAGGCCGTGCTCCAGGAGTGGCGGGGCGTGCAGGGCGACACCGGCTGGGACGAGTCTCCTGACCTCGACACCGTCTATTTCGGGGGAGGCACGCCGTCGCGGCTGGAGCCCTCGGCCATCGCCTCGCTGATCGCTGGCTTCCGGGCGGATCGTCGGCTCTCGCCCACGGCGGAAGTGACGCTCGAGGCGAACCCCGATGATGTGACCCCGGAGGCGGCGTCGGCGTGGCGGGCTGCCGGCATCGGACGCGTCTCGCTCGGCGTGCAGTCCTTCTCTCCCGATGTCCTCGCCTGGATGCACCGAACCCACACGGCCGGGCAGGCATCTGCCGCCGTGCAAGATCCTTCGCGAGGGCGGGGTTGGAGGATATCTCGCTCGACCTCATCTACGGACTCCCCGCCGAACTGGGCCGGGACTGGCAGGCCGACCTCGATGCAGGCGTTCGCACTCGAGCCGGATCACCTCTCCTGTTACGGGCTGACCGTCGAGACGCACACCCCGCTCGGCCACTGGACCGCGCGGGGACAGGCCACCGCGGTGGACGAAGGGCAGTACGCCGAGGAGTTTCTTCAGCTCAGCGGCGCGCTCGGCGAACGGGGATGGGAACACTACGAAGTGTCCAACGCGGCGCGCCCGGGCCACCGGGCTCGGCACAACAGCGGCTACTGGACCGGCGCCCCGTACCTCGGCCTCGGCCCGTCGGCGCACAGCAGCACCCGGGGCGAACGCCGCTGGAATATCCGGGAGTACGCCGCCTGGGACGTTGCCCTCCGGGAGGGACACCCGACGATCGCCGGGAGCGAGCGCCTCACGGAAAGCCAGCAGCAGGCTGGAGGCGCTGTACCTCGGGCTTCGCACCTCGGCCGGGGTGCCGGTCGGGTTGGTGTCCCCCGAGGTGCGGCAGCGCTGGGAAACCGCCCGCTGGGCCGCCGCCGAGGGGGGGCGCCTTCGGCTCTCCCCGGAGGGCTGGCTCCGGCTCGATGCGTTGGTGGCCGAGGCCGCCTGATTAGATTCACCCCATGACTTCCGCCGAGCACCTCACCTCCCGTCAGCTCCATGTCCTCGAGGCGGTCATCCAGACCTATATCGAGACCGCCGAGCCGGCCGGCAGCCGCACCGTGGCCCAGCGGTTCGGGCTAGGCGTGTCGTCGGCCACGGTGCGGAACATCATGAGCGAGCTCGAGGACCAGGGGCTGCTCTATCACCCGCACACCTCGGCGGGGCGCATCCCGACCGACCTGGCCTATCGGGTGTATGTGGACAGCCTGATGCACCTCGCTCCGCCGAGCGATGCGGAGCGCCAGACGCTGCAGGCGGAGCTGCCCAGCTCCCGGAACGCGATGGATCAGCTGCTGCGCCGGACCGCCCAGGTGCTCGGCGTGCTGACCCAGGAACTTGGGGTGGCGGTGGCGCCGACATTCAACCACATCGTGCTGGAGCGGCTCGAGCTGGTGCAGGTGTCGAGCGAGCGGATCCTCATGGTCCTGACCCTCCGGAGCGGTGCGGTGCGCACCGTGTTCGTGGAGGTGCACGGCAACATCGCCAAGCCCGCGTTGGAGCGGGTGACGCAAGTCCTCAACGAGCGGCTCGCGGGACTCACCGTCGAAGAGATCCGGACATCGCTGGCCGATCGGCTGCGCGATGCCACCGATGAACCGGAGAGCCACGAGCTGCTGAACATCTTTCTTGCCGAGCGCGAGGAACTCTTCGACCTGTCGGGCGATGGGCGCGAGGTGGTGCTCGGCGGCGCCGAGTTGCTCGCCGACCAGCCGGAGTTCGCCTCCAACTCGAAAATGCGCGACCTGCTGCACCTGACCCAGCGCCGCGACCTCCTGCGGACCGCCCTGCAGACCCGGGGGGATGGCCTGACCATCACCATCGGCGGGGAAAATCTCGATCCGCGGCTGAATGACTTCACGCTGGTCACCGCTTCCTACCGCGCCGGCGAGCTTCGCGGCGTCATCGGGGTCCTTGGTCCGACCCGGATGCCCTACGACAAGATCATCGGGCTGGTCGAACACACGAGCC
The DNA here is from genome assembly GCA_963810185.1 of uncultured Gemmatimonadales bacterium. GTDB lineage: Bacteria > Gemmatimonadota > Gemmatimonadetes > Gemmatimonadales > GWC2-71-9 > SPDF01. Next base: position 738,822 of record CAWEMJ010000008.1, on the reverse strand, counting down.
AGCTCGTCGAAGGATTGCTGACGTGAGCGATTTTTACTCCCTGCTGGGCGTCGAGCGCGGCGCGACCGAAGCCGAAATCAAGAAGGCGTACCGCAAGCAGGCGATGGACCTGCATCCCGACCGGAACTCGTCGCACGACGCCGAGAGCCGGTTCAAGGAGGTCACGGAGGCGTACGAAGTGCTCCGGGATCCGCAGAAGCGCGCCGCCTACGACCGGTACGGCAAGGCGGGCGTCGGGCGCGGGGGCGGCGGGTTCGAGTACCATCACGTCGACCTGACCGAGGCGCTGAACATCTTCATGCGCGATTTCGGTGGACTCGGCGGGTTCGAATCGCTCTTCGGTGGCGGGGGCAGCGGGGGCCGGGCCGCCGCGGAGGCGCGCCGAGGCCAGGACATCCGGGTCACCGTCAAGATGACGCTGGCCGAGGTGGCCACCGGCGTCAAGCGCACCATCAAGCTCAAGACGCTCGATGTGTGCGATCACTGCGGCGGCAGCGGCGCCCAGAAGGGGACGAGCGCCGCGGCCTGCGGCACGTGCGGCGGCAACGGCGAAGTGCGTCGGGCCGCGCGCAGCGTGTTCGGACAGTTCGTGCAGGTGGCACCCTGTCCGACCTGTGGCGGCGAAGGGACCGTCATTCGGACCCCCTGCGAGGTCTGTCGCGGAGAGGGCCGCATCCGGGCCGAACGCAGCGTGCAGGCGGAAATTCCCCCCGGTGTGTCCACCAACAACTACCTCACCATGCGCGGGCAGGGCGCTTCGGGGCCCCGCAACGGCGGGAAGGGCGACCTCCTCCTCCTCATCGAGGTGGAGGAAGACGATCGCTTCGAACGCCAGGGCGAACACCTCGCCACCGACCTGCCGCTCTCGTTCTCGCAGGCCGCGCTCGGAGGGACGTTCCCCGTCCCGACGCCGTGGGGCGAGGAAGAGGTGATCGTGCCGTCCGGCACCCAGACCGCCACGGTGCTTCGTCTCAAGGGGAAGGGGCTGCCGCGGCTCGGCCAGTCGGGGCGCGGCGACCTGCACATCCGGATCAACGTCTGGACTCCCGAGCGGCTGAACGCAGAGCAGGAGCGGCTCTTCCGCGAGCTCGCCGAGCATGAGGGCGAACCCCCGGGACACGGAAAGGGCTTCTGGTCACGCATCCGCGAGGCGCTCGGCTGATGGGATGGTGGGCCGTGGACGTCACCCCATCGAAGCCCGCCACGACCGGGAATGCGCTGGCGGCGTGGCTGGTGTCGCGCACGGGCCAGGCCATCGAGGAGCGAGACGACGGTACGCTGGTGACGTTTGCGGAAGATGAGGCGGGCGGCGCAGGCGCTGGTCACCGCCATCGCGGGGAGCCCCGATACCGCGGCCACCGCACGGATTCGTCCGCTCGATGTGGTGGATTGGTCCACCCGCTGGCGCGACGGGCTGGGGCCGCGGCGGTTCGGTCGGCTGATCGTCACCCCGTCGTGGTCCGATCCCCACGCCGGCGCCGATGACGTGGTGGTCGTGCTCGATCCCGAAATGGCCTTCGGCACCGGAGAGCATGGCTCCACCCGCGCGGCGCTGACTCTCCTCGAACGCCATCTCGCACCTGGCCAGACCGTGCTCGACCTCGGCAGCGGCAGCGGCATTCTCTCGATTGCCGCCGTCCGGCTCGGCGCCGCCCGCGCCACCGGCATCGAGATCGACAGCGAGGCGAACGTCGTGGCCGTCAGGAACGCCGACCTGAACGGGGTGACCACCGCCTGCCGCTTTCTTGACGGCGACGCTGCGCATCTCGCTCCGTTACTCGGCCCCGTGGATCTTCTCCTCTCCAATATCCTCCGCACCGTCAACGTGACGCTCCTCCCCGCCATCCGGGACGCGTTGGCGCCCGGCGGCATCGCGATCTTCTCCGGCATGGAGGAGGGCGAGGCGCCGTTGTTTCGGCCGGTGCTCACCGCCGCCGGCTTCCACATCATGGACGAAGTGCTCGATGCGGCCTGGTGGGCTGTGGCGGCGCGGCGGACCCCATGAACGTGGTGGTGCCGGTCGGCTCACTGGTGCCTGGGGCACGAATCGTCCTCGATGCGCTCGAGGTGCATCACCTGCGGGTGCGGCGTGCGGGCGCGGGCGAGGCGATCCGCCTGCTCGACGGCGCGGGAGGAGTGGGCGAGGGCGTGCTCGAACTGGGACGGAAGGACGCCGTCGTGACCGTGGGCGAGGTTCACACGGAAGCAGCGCCGGTACCACTGGTCCTCGCCATCGGGGCGGGGGAGCGGGACCGCTTCGCCTGGGTGGTGGAGAAGGCCGCCGAACTCGGGGTGACCGAAATCGTTCCGCTCGAGACGGAGCACACCCGCGCGGTCGCCTCTCGCATTCGGGGAGCGCAGGTCGAGCGGTTCCGGCGCCGGACGCTCGAAGCCATCAAGCAGTGCGGGGCGACCTGGGCGCCGCAGGTGCGCGATCCCGTCGCGCTGGACCGCTTCGCCGCCGAGCCACGGACGGGAATCCGCTGGCTGGCCGCTCTCGAGGGCGGCGTGCCCCCGGCGGGCGTGGGCCCGCTTCCGGTGACGGTCGCCATCGGCCCCGAGGGAGGATTTACCCCCGAGGAACGGTGGGCGCTCGAATCAGCCGGGTTTGTCCCGGTCCGGTTCGGCGATCATATCCTGCGATTCGAGACGGCCGCCCTGGCCGCGGCAGTGTACACCAGCGTCGCACGGAAGCGAGGGACGGATGGCTGACTGCATCTTCTGCCGGATCGCCTCGGGAGAAATCCCCGCGCAGATCGTCGGCCGGACCCCGGAGGCCGTCGCCTTTCGCGACCTCAATCCGCAGGCGCCGGTGCATGTGTTGGTGATCCCGGTGCAGCACCATGCGGCGGCTCGCGACGCCAGGGGTGCCGACGGTGAGCGCCTGCTCGGCCGGCTGCTGGCCTATGCCGCCGAGGTGGCGACCGAACTGGGGCTCGATGCCGGCGGCTACCGGCTCGTCACCAACACGGGGAAGGACGGCGGGCAGAGCGTGGACCACCTCCACCTTCACCTCCTCGGGGGCCGGGCCCTCGGCTGGCCCCCGGGATAGGGCCCCTGCGGTGACGGGTCCGCTCCTCCAAGTCCCAAGTCCCTTTCTCCTTCCTCTGACCCGGCGCTCTGCCCCCTGCCCAATTCCCGTCTATGTTTAATGACTGCATAACATTACCGCCCTGACACGGGCCGGAGAGGGGTGATTTGCTGATGTCCGAAGTCGTCATTCACGATGACGAAAGCTTCGAGCGGGCGCTGAAGCGCTTCAAGAAGAAGTGCGAAAAGGCCGGGATTCTCTCCGACCTGCGCAAGCACCGGCACTATGAAAAGCCGAGCGAGAAGCGGAAGCGCAAGATGAACGCCGCTGCGCGGAAGGTGCGCCGTGGTCCCCGGAAGCCGCGTGTCTAATCTGGCAGACGACCTGCACGCCGCCCTGACCGCGGCTCGCAAGTCCAAGAACAAGGACCGTACCCAGCTTCTGGGGACGGTCCTTGCCGCTCTCAAGAACCGGGAGCTCGAGCAACATGGCGCCCCCACCGATGAAGACGTGGTGGAAGTGCTGCAGAAGGGCGTGAAGATGCGGCGGGAATCGGTGGAGCAGTACGTGAAGGGCGGGCGGGAAGACCTGGCCCAGATGGAGCGGGCCGAAATCCAGATCATCGAGGAGTTCCTTCCGCCGGCCGCGGACCCCGAGGAGATCCGGGCGGCGGTCCGGGCGGCCATCGCCGGGGGCGCCACCGACATCGGCAAGGTGATGGGACGCGTCGTCCCGCAGTTCAAGGGCCGCGCCGACGGCAAAACGATTCAACAGATCGTCCGAACGGAGCTCTCGCTGGGATGATGGCAACGGAACCGGTCGGACAGGGCAACGGGGTGCAGGCGTTCACGGACGCCGGCACCCCGTCCTCTTTGCCGGGCGACCGTGTCGATGCCGCGCTGGAAACGCTCGAGTTTGACCGGGCGCTGGACGCCGTGGCGGCGTGTGCCGCCGGCGCGCTGGGGGCCGAGCGGGTACGGGCCCGCCGACCGACCGACGACCTGCGCTGGATTCGCCGCGAGTTGGAGGGCGTCGAGGAACTGGCGGTGCTCTTCCGGCGGGACTCGCCGGTCGTGGTCGAGCCGGCGCCGGACGCGGTCAGTGCCCTGGCCCGCCTCCGGGTCGAGGGGAGCGTGCTCGACGGCGTCGAGCTGGTGCGCATGCGGTCCCTGCTCCGCGCCTGTCGCCTCAACGCGACCGAGCTCCGGCGCATTGCCGAGGAGGCGCCGCTCGCGGCCGCGCTCGTAGTGCCGGTGCCCGACAAGGCGCTCGACCGCCGGCTCGAGGCCGCGCTCGACGACGACGGGCAACTGCTCGACGGCGCCAGCCCCGCGCTCGCCGCCGCGCGGCGCGAGGTGCAATCGGCGCGCGGGCGCCTGATCAAGAAGCTCGAGACCATCCTCCGCGCGGCCGAGGGCGCGGGCGACGCCGGCGTCACCGTGCGCGGCGGTCGATACGTGATCCCGGTCCGGCGCGACGCACGGCAGCGGCCCGCCGGTATCGTGCACGACGAGTCCGCCAGCCACGGGACGCTCTTTCTCGAGCCGACCGACGCGATCGAGCTCGGCAACGCACTTCGCGAGGCGGAATCGGCGGAGGACCGGGAACGGCTCCGCGTCCTGCGTGACCTGACCGCCATGCTGCGCCCGGCGTGGGCGGAGCTCCGGGCCGGCGCCGAGATGTGCGTGCGCATGGACGACCTCGTGGCGCGGGCGCGGTACGCCGCCTCGGCGGAGGGGTACCGTCCCGAAATGCTGGCGGCGCCCGCCGCACTCGTCATCGTGCACGGGCGCCACCCGCTGCTCCTGGCGGCTGGCGAGACGGTCATCCCGTTTGACCTGGCCCTCGACTCGACCGAGCGGACGCTCGTCGTGAGCGGGCCCAACACCGGCGGCAAGACGGTGCTCCTCAAGGCAGTCGGCCTCCTCGGCGCGCTGGCCCAGAGCGGCGTCATTCCGCCGGTGGGGGCCGGCAGTCAGCTGCCGGTGTTCACCCGCGTCTTCGCGGACATCGGCGACCACCAGTCGCTGGCGGCCAACCTGTCGACCTTCTCCGCGCATCTGGCCGTGCTGCGGCAGATCCTGAACGACGCCGACGCCGCTACCCTGGTGCTGCTGGACGAAATCGGCAGCGGCACCGATCCGGCGGAGGGGGCGGCGCTGGCGGCGGCGGCGCTGCTCTCGCTCACCCGGCGCGGCACGACCACGCTGGCCACCACCCACCTCGGCGCCCTCAAGACGCTGCCCGAGCGCGATGCCGGCATCGTGAACGCCTCGCTCCAGTTCGACGCCGAGACGATCCGACCCACCTACCGCTTCGAGAAGGGCGTGCCGGGCCGGTCGTACGGGTTGGCGATCGCCCGCCGCCTTGGCATCGACCCGGCGGTGCTGGCAGAGGCCGAAGCCGATGTCCCGCGCGCCGCCCGAACCCTCGACGCCCTGCTGGCCGACGCCGAGCGACGCGCCCGGGCGCTCGAGGCGAGTGAGGCGGCGCTCGCCGTGCGGGACGCCGAGAGCGAAGGGCGGGCCGCACGCCTGGCGATGGAACTCGAGGCGGTGGAGGCGCGCGACACCGCGCTGCGCCGCCGGGAGCGGGACGCCGAACGGCGGGCGCGCGAACAGGCCCGGACGCATCTGCTCGAGGCGCGGCAGCTGGTCGAGCAGGCGCTGGGGGCGGCGCGCTCGGCGGTGGACGAGGCTGCGGCGCGCGATGCGCGGCGACTCGTGGAGGAGGGCATCTCCGCCGGCGCGCGCGCGATGGCCGCGGTGGACCAGGAGGAGCGCGCCGACGGGGCGGCCGTGCAGGTGGGAAGTCGGGTGCGCACCTCGGCGGCCGGCGTCGGCGAGGTCGTGGAGCTGCGGGGCGATGGGCGGGCGGTGGTGATGGTGGGCGGACTCCGTGTCGTGGTGGACAGCCGGCAGCTCGAGGTACTCCGCGGCGAGGCGCCGAAGCGGCAGGCGAGCGAGCCCGCGCGCGCCAGTCACCCGGCGGCCATCGATGCCCCGATGGAAATCGACCTGCGCGGCATGACGGGCGACGAGGCCGAGGCCGCCGCGCTCGCCGCGCTGGACGCCGCGGTGCTCGCCGAGCGACCGTACCTGCGGATCATCCACGGCATGGGCACTGGCGTGGTGCGGGCGCGGGTGCAGAAGCTGCTCAGCCGGGATTCACGGGTGCAGAGCCATGGCTTCGCGCCATCCAACCAGGGCGGCACCGGCGCCACCGTGGCGGAGCTCAAGCCGTGAGCATCCCCGACGACGTGATCGAGCAGGTCCGGGACACCGCCGACATCGTGTCCATCGTCGGCGACTCGGTGGACCTCAAGCGCACCGGCTCGGACTATCGCGGTCCCTGTCCCTTCCACGGCGGGACGCACCGCAACCTCGCCGTCATCCCGAAGAAGGGGATGTTCTACTGCTACGTCTGCCACGAGGCGGGCGACGTCTTCAGCTTCTTCATGAAGCGCTTCGGCATGGACTACCCGACGGCGGTCCGCGAGGTGGCGCGCAAGGTCGGGATCGTCATTCCCGAGCGGAGCGAGCGCCAGGGGCCCGACCCGCACGAGCCGCTGTATTCGGCGGCGGCGGTGGCACAGGACTGGTTCGCGCGGCAGCTCCGCGATTCGGCGGAGGCGGACGCCGCGCGGAAATACCTGGTCGAGCGCGGCATCCCGATCGAAGTCGCAGCCGAGCTGGGCCTGGGGTTCGCCCCGCGGCGCGGAGAATTCCAGGCGGCCATGGCGGAGCTCGGGGTGAAGGAGGATGACCTCGTCGCAGCCGGTCTCGTGGTGCGGCGCGAGGACGGGAGTGTGGGCCCCCGATTCCGCAGCCGGTTGCTCTTCCCGATCCACGACCTGCGCGGCCGGGTGGTCGCGTTCGGCGGTCGCATCCTGGGACCGGGGGAGCCGAAGTATCTCAACTCGCCCGAGACGCCGATCTTCCACAAGGGGCGCTCGCTCTACAACCTGCACTTCGCCCGGAACGCCATCCGCCGCGAGGAGAGCGCACTGGTGGTCGAAGGGTACTTCGACGTCCTTCGGCTGGTGCAGGCCGGGATCGAGCATGTGGTGGCGCCGCTCGGGACCGCGCTGACCGGCGACCAGGCCGAGCTGCTCAAGCGCTACACCAAGACCGTCACCCTGCTGTACGACAGCGACGCCGCCGGCCTCCGCGCCACGTTTCGCGCCGGCGACGAACTGCTCCGCCACGACGTGCGCGCCCGGGTGGCGACGCTGCCGCCGGGCGAGGACCCCGACACCCTCGTGCAAAAGGGCGGGGCGGAAGCGCTCCAGCCGGTCCTGCGCGACGCGGTCGACGTGCTCGAGCGGAAGATCCAGATCCTCGAGCGGAAGGGATGGTTCGAGGGAGTGGAGCATCGGCGCGAGGCGCTCGACCGGTTGCTGCCGACCATTCGCGCCGCGAGCAACGCCATCACGCGGGAGCTCTACCTCGGCCGGGTGGCGGAGCGGTCGGGAGTGAGCAAGGACGTCCTCCTCGCCGAGGTCGAGTCGATGCGCGCGCCGCGCACCCCGGTCCCCGCGCCGACGGCCGAGCGGCGTCCTGCGACGGCGGCCGGTCCTGCGGCGCGCCGGAGCCGGATGGGCGGGGTGGCAGAACTCGAACTGCTGCGCGTGCTGGTGGCGAGCACTACCTACTGTGCCCGGGCCGCGCATGAAGTGCGGGGCGAGTGGTTCGAGGAGCCGCTCCACCGAGAGGTGTTCGAGGCGCTGACGGCGGAGCCCGACGCGCCCCCGGCGGCGCTCGAGGGGCGGCTGTCGCCCGCGGCGCTCGGATTGTGGAGCGAGTTGCGGGAGGCAGGCGCCACGATGACGGAGGCGGTGCTGGACGACCACTACGCCAGTGCCTCGGAAGCGCTCGAGTTCCGGCCGCTCTGGCGCGCATATCAGTTGTTGACCGACGATTCGGAAAAACTGGCGCGCAAGAAGGAGCTCAACGCGAAGTACCCGCGGGCGCTCCGGAAGGCGATGCATTGGCAGAACCCACGGCCGCGGTCGCCGCAACAGTAGCGGCGCCGCGACCCCGACCTCAGCGAGGAAGACAGGATGAACCCGGATCTCGAAAAGTTGCTCGACCTGCAGGACAAGGACCTGACGCTGCTCGACGTGGACACCCGGCTGGAAGCGGTGCTGGCCGAGGAACAGGCGCTCGACGAAGCGGTCGAGCGCGCCACGGCGAGCATCGGGGTGGCGCAGCGCAGCGTGGCCGAATCCATCCGCCGCCGAATCGAGGTCGAGGGCCGGGTGGAGACCTACCGGAAGCTGCAGGAAGGCCGGCGCAAGCGGCTCGAGGTAGCCCGCCCCGGCAAGGATACCGCCGGACTGGTGGCGGAACTGGACCTCTCCCGCCAGGTGCTGGCGCGCGAGGAGTCCGACTGGTTCCGCGCACAAGAGGCTGTGCAGGCGCAGGAAGCCCGGGTGGCCGAGGCCCAGGCACAGGTGGAGACCCTGAAGGCGGAGCAGGTGGAACCTCGCGAGGCGCTGGCGGCCAGGCGCGCGGAGCTGGAAGCGGAACGCGCATCGGCGCTGGCGGCCCGCGATGCCAGCGCGGCGGCGGTCGGCAAGCCGCTCCGGTCGCGGTACGAGCGGCTGCGCGGCTCGCGGGCGCCCCTCGCCGTGGTCGCGCTGGCGGGCGACGCCTGCGGGGCCTGCTATACCGCGGTGCCGATGAACCGGCGGGCGCAGATGCGGATGTCCGGCACGGTGGACGGCTGCGAGGGCTGCGGCGTCATGCTGTACTACGTCGACGCCTCCTGAGCGCGCGCGACTGATGGTCTCGGCGGCATCGCCACGGCCGGTCCGGCTGGTGTTTGCACCGGCGCCGGATGAGGGCCAGGTCTCGGCGCTGGCGGCGGCGCTGTCGGTGCCCAGCCCCCTCGCCGCGCTGCTCGTGCAGCGCGGATTCGGGGAGGTGGAAGCGGCACGGAAGTTCCTCCGCCCGGCGCTGGACCAGCTGGGGGATCCCCACGGACTCGGCGGCATGCAGGCCGCCGTGAGCGCCATCGGGCAGGCGGTGGCCGCGGGCACCACCATCCTCGTCCATGGCGACTACGACGTGGACGGGCAGTGCGCCACGGCGCTGCTCACCCGCGCCCTCCGCCAGGCGGGGGCGATCGTCGAGCCCTTCGTGCCGCACCGCATGCGCGACGGGTACGACTTCCGCGTCGCAGGACTCCAGCGGGCGCGCGAGGTCGGCGCCGGGCTCATCCTGACCTGCGACTGCGGCATCACCGCCGTAGAAACGGTGCGTGCCGCGCGGGCAGAAGGCATGGAGGTGGTGATCACGGACCACCACCTTCCGGGCGACGAGCTGCCTCCGGCCACCGCCATCGTGGATCCCCAGCTCGACGGCGCGGACTCCCCGTATGCGCTCCTCTGCGGGACCGGTGTCGCCTTCAAGCTGGTCCAGGCGCTGGTGCCTGTCCTCGGGCTTTCTCCGAATTTCCCACTGCATCTGCTCGACTACGTGGCGTTGGCCACCGTCGCGGACGTTGTGCCGCTCGAGGGGGAAAACCGTCTCCTGGTCCAGCAGGGACTCAAGGTGCTGACCCGGAGCCGGTGGCCGGGGATGCAGGCATTGATCCGGTCGGCCGGCCTCGAGGGCAAGCCCATCAAGGCGGGGCACCTCGGCTTCGTCCTGGGGCCGCGCCTCAACGCCGTGGGGCGGGTCGGGGACGCCAAGGACGGGCTGCGGCTCCTGCTGACCGACAACGACGCGGAAGCGACACGCCTCGCCGAGCAACTGGAGACGCAGAACGCCGAGCGCCAGGCGCTCGACCAGCGGATCCTCGACGAGGCGATTGCGCAGGTCGAGGCGACGTTCCGCCCCGAGGAAGCCTCCGCGCTGGTGCTCTCGGCCGACGGCTGGCACGCCGGCGTCATCGGCATCGTGGCCTCGCGCGCTGGTCGAGCGCTACGGCCGGCCGGCGTTCATGATCGCCTTCGACGAGGAGACGCCGACGGTGGGGAAGGGAAGCGGCCGCAGCATCTCGAGCTTCCACCTCCGCGACGCGCTCGCCACGTGCGGCGACCTCCTCGAGCGGTTCGGCGGGCATCGCATGGCGGCGGGGCTCACCATTCATCGGGACCGGCTCGACGCGTTCCGGGAGCGGTTCGTGGCGGAAGCCAACCGCCTGCTGCGGCCCGAAGACCTGGTGCCGGAACAGCGGGTGGATGTGGCGCTTCGGCTGGAAGACGCGACGCCCGAACTCGAGACCCTTTGTCAGTACCTGGAGCCGTGCGGCATGGGCAACCCGGGGCCGGTCTTCGCGGTGCGCGGCGTTCGCCTCGAGGGCGTGCGCGAAGTCGGCAAGGGGCACCTCAAGGCCACGATGCGGGAGGGCGCGTTCACGCTCGATGCCATCGGCTTCGGCATGTTCGACCGTGCGCCGTCCGGCGCCGGGTCGGTGGACGTCGCCTTCAAGCTGGAGCGGAACACCTTCCGGGGCCGCGACGCCCTGCAGGCCCGGATGGTCGCCATCGTCCCGGGCTCGGAGTCCCGGTAGTGCGGATCGTGGCCGGGGAGTTCGGCGGCCGGCGGCTCGTCATGCCGAAGGACGCCCGCGTCCGTCCCACCTCCGACCGGGTGCGCGAGGCGTGGATGAGCATCCTGGGTGCGGCGCTGCCCGGCGCCCGGGTCCTCGATCTCTTTGCCGGGAGCGGCGCGTTGGGCCTCGAGGCGATCTCCCGGGGCGCGCTGGAGGCCGAATTCGTGGAACTCGGCTCCGCGTCGATCAAGGCGCTGCGCGCCAATATCGACGCGCTGGGTGTGGACGCACGCTGCCGGATTCACAAGGGCGACGCGATGCGCTTCGCCGAAGCGCTCCGGCCGGGGGCCTATGACCTGGTGTTTGCCGACCCGCCGTACGACCACGACGCGGCGGCCGGCCTGATTGGACTCTTCCGCCAGACGCCTTTTGCCCGCATTCTTTCGGTGGAGCACCGCGCCACGCTGGCGCTGCCGGGCGACGACACCCGTCGTTACGGCGACACCGCCCTCACCTTCTGCTACGCGCCATGACTCGCACTGCGATCTACCCAGGTTCCTTCGACCCGCCGACCCGCGGCCACGAAGACCTCATCCGGCGGAGCCTGCTCCTGTCGGACCGGCTGATCGTGGCCGTGGCGGTCAACGTCGCCAAGCAGCCGCTCTTCAGCGTCGAGGAGCGCCTGGCCATGTTGCGGACCGCCGTGGGCCAGGACCCGCGGGTGGAGCTTGTGGCGTTCGAGGGGCTCCTCGCCGACTTCGCCCGCCGGGTGGGCGCCTCCGTGGTGGTGCGGGGACTGCGAGCGGTCAGCGACTTCGAGTACGAATTCCAGATGGCGCTGATGAACCGCCAACTGCATCCGACGCTGGAGACGGTCTTCCTGGTGCCGGCGCTCGACCTGACCTATCTCAGTTCCAGCCTGGTCCGGGAAGTGGCCCGATTCGGGGGAGACGTCTCCGCGCTGGTCCACCCCGCGGTGGCCGAGGCGCTCCGGGCGCGCTTCGCGAAGTGAGCGTTCGCGCGGCGTTGCTGGAGCGGGCCCGCGCCCGGCGCGCGCGTGTCGTGCTGCCGGAGGGGGACGACCCGCGGGTGCAGGCCGCCGCGAAGCGGCTGCGAGAGGAAGGGATCGCGGAACCGATCCTGCTCGGCGCCGGACATCTCGATCCGGCAGGCGACGCGCGCCTCGGCCGGATTGCCGGCCTGCTGCGCGAACGCCGCCCCGACCGGGTGCGGGATGGCATTCACGCGCTCGACCTGGCCGCCGACCCCCTTCGCTTCGGAGCCGGCCTCGTGGCGCTCGGCGAGGCCGACGCCTGCGTGGCCGGGGCGGCGCATCCCACGGCGGACGTGCTCCGCGCGGCGCTCTGGGCCATCGGGCTGGCACCCGGCTTTCCCCTGCTCAGTTCTGCCTTTTACCTGCTCTTTCCCGACGACCGGGTGCTGACCTTCACCGATTGCGCCGTGGTGCCGGAGCCGAACGCCGAGGAACTTGCACATATCGCGCTGGCGGCGGTCGGCGACCGCCGCCGGCTGATCGGCGACGCGCCGCGGGTGGCGTTCCTCAGCTACAGCACGCACGGCAGCGCGGGCGGCCGGTCGGTGGACCTGGTGCGCGAGGCGGTGGCCCGGTTCCGGGCACTCGCCCCCGGCGTTCCCGCCGATGGCGACCTCCAGGCCGACGCGGCCCTGGTGCCCGAGGTGGCGGCCGGCAAGGCGCCGGGCTCCGCAGTGGGGGGGCGGGCCAATGTGCTGGTCTTTCCGAACCTCGACGCGGGCAACATCGCCTACAAGCTGGTGCAGCGCCTCGGGGGCGCTGTCGCGCTCGGCCCGATGCTCCAGGGACTGGCCCGCCCGATGGCAGACCTGTCGCGCGGGGCGACGAGCGATGATATTGTCGAAGTGGCCGCACTCGCGGCGCTGCAGGCTGATCCGGGATCCTGAAGGAGGTCGTCGTTCATGGCGTTCACCACGTCCAAGCATCCGTCCGGGGTCCTGATCGTCGAAGTCGAGGGCCAGCTCATCGTCGGCAACCGGCAGGAGCTCAAGGCCACCATCCAGCAGGCCCTCGACAACGGCGAGCGGAAGCTGCTGGTGGATTTTGCCAAGACCGGATACATCGACTCCTCGGGGCTCGGGGCGCTGGTCTCGATTTCCAAGAAGGTCCGCGAGCAGGGCGGCGAACTGCGGCTGAGCGGCCTGAACGAGGACCTCCGCTCCCTCTTCGAACTGACGAAGCTGGACACGCTCTTCGCCATCGCCGACAGTTCGACGCAGGCGCTCGCCGGGTTCTGATCCGGCCGTGACCTCGCCGCTCCGCCTCTGCGTTCGCCGCGCCGACCGGCCCCTCCCAACGGGGATTGCCGTGGAAATCGCGCTCCGCATCCCCAGCGACGTCTCCGTCATCGAAGAGGTCGTGGAACTGGTGGCCCGGCACTGCTTCGCCGGCTGGGACGCCCCGAAGCGAGTGCACTTCCGCCTGCGGGTGGCGCTCACCGAGGCGCTCGCCAACGCCATCGTGTACGGCAACGGGCAGGCGCCGGCGCTGACAGTGGAAGTCCGCGCCGAGTGCCTCCCGGACGTGCTGCACATCCACGTGACCGACGAGGGCCCCGGCTTCGATCCCGCCACCGTCCGCGATCCAGTCACCCCCGATGACCTCGAGCTGCCGTGCGGACGCGGCCTCTTCCTGATCCGCAACCTGATGGACGATGTCCGCTTCACTCCCCCGGGGAATTCCATCTGCATGACGCTGCGCCGCACATAGATCGGGTCGGACCGGTCCTCGAGGCGCTCGCGGGTCTCGTGGGCGGGCGGCTCCGCGCCTGGCGGTTCGACGGGCGCCGCGTTCGGGTAATCGGCGGCGAGGACCCCGGGTGGTCTCCCGTCATTCCCCGACAGGCCGGCGTGGTGCCCACGCCCACCGGCAGCGCGTGGCTCGACGCCGTCCCCGGCATCGAAGGCATCTGGTTCAGCATCGAAGAGCTCTCCGACGCCGATGCGCGCGCCGCCGCCGAACGGCTTCGCCCGGTGCTGGGCACCCTCTTTCATACCGAGCGGCGCGCCGTCGAGATGGGCGCCGAACTCGCCAACCGGTATGAGGAGATCGACCTCCTCTACAGCATCAGCGAAATCCTCGGACAGACTATCCACCTCGAGGAGGCCGCCCGCACCATCCTCCGGGAGGTCAGTTCGGTGGTGGCCGCCCGACGGTCGTCCATCATGGTCTACGACGAGGCGCTGGGACGGCTCCGGGTCGTGGCGACCCGCGGGTTCCCGGCACCCACCGAGGCGAGTGTCAAGCCTGATGATCCCGGATCCGTTGCGGCACAGGCGTTTCGGGAGCGGCGCCTCGTCGAGAACGCGCCCGGCTCGGACGGTGTGGGCGGACCGCGCGGCTACCGAGGCGGCGCCTATCTCTCCGTCCCGATCATCTACGCCGCGCCCGGTGGCGCGTCCCGGTGTGTCGGGGTCATCAACCTGACCGACCGGCTGGGCGCCGACGCCTTCGAGCCCGGGCATCGCAAGCTGATCACCGCCGTGGCGAACCAGGTCGGCGCGGCCATCGAGAATGCCAGGCTGGTGGTCATGGACCTGCAGCAGCAGCGCCTGCGGCGGGAGCTGGAGCTGGCGCACGACCTCCAGCTGAAGTTGATGCCGTCGCCGTCCGTCCTGGCGGGCGACGCCGAGGTGGCGGCCCGCTGCGTGCCGGCGGAATCGGTCGGGGGCGACTTCTACACCTTCAACCGGTTCGGGCGCGGCCGGGTCGGCGTGATGCTGGGCGACGTCTCCTCGCACGGGTTCGGTGCGGCGCTCGTCATGGCCATGGTCATCGCCGCCGCGGGCATCCACGCCGGCGGCTCGGCCACCCCGAACGAAACGCTCGAACGACTCCTGGACAGCATCGAGGAGGACCTCGCCAGCACCGAGATGTTCCTCACCGTGTTCTACGGCGTGCTCGACCCGCGCGCCGAACAACTCTCGTACGCGAGCGCCGGTCACCCGCATGCCTGGCGGATTCCGGTGTCAGGCGCGCCGCAGCGACTCGAGGCGACCGCCCCGCCGCTCGGCCTGTCCGCGCGCGGCAACATCGAGCTCCGGCAGGTGCCATGGAGCATGCACCACGACCTGCTCTGCCTCTGTACCGACGGGTTGCTCGATGCGCGGAGCCCCGATGGGGAGTCCTTCGGCGAGGCCCGGCTCCTCGACGGCGTGGCCTCGCGCCGGCACCTGGCGCCGGAAGCGATCGTCTCGGCGCTGATCGCCGAGGTGCGCGCCTTCGCGCCCCACCCGGCGGACGACATCACCCTTCTCATCCTCCGAATCTGACGGGTGTCGAGACCGAAGCGCCGGCTCGGCCAGCATTTCCTGCACGACCCCCGCATCCTGGATCGGCTGGCGGAGGCGCTCGGCGCCACGCCGGCGGACACCGTCCTCGAAATCGGGCCGGGACCCGGCGGACTCACCGAGGCGCTGCTCCGACACGCGGGTCGGGTCATCGCCATCGAGAAGGACCCCGAGATCATCCCGGCGCTCCGCGAACGGGTGCCGGGCGCGACCATCATCGAGGGCGACGCGCTCACGCAGGACTGGGTGTCGCTGGTCGGAGGACCAGGCGGCCTGGTGACCGGCAACATCCCCTACAACATCACGTCGCCCTTGCTCGACAAGGCGCTGACGCCGCCGCGTCCGCGCCGCATCGTGTTCCTGGTGCAGAAGGAAGTCGCCCGGCGCGTCGGCGCGCATCCCGGCGATGACGACTACGGGGCGCTGACTGTGGGGATCCAGGCGGTGGCGAAGACCGAGGTGCTCTTCACGGTGCCGGCGGGCGCCTTTCATCCGGTGCCCAAGGTGGACAGCGCGGCGCTCCGGCTGGAGCCGCTCGCCGAGCCGCTGGTGGCGGACGACGAGGTGCGCAGCTTTCGCGTGGCGGTGGTGGGGTTGTTCGGATTCCGGCGGAAGCAGCTGATGCGCGCGGTCCGCCAGTTGACGGGGTGGGACGGAGAGGCCGCGGGGCGGGTGGTTGCGGCGGCCGGCCTGGATCCAGCCGTCCGACCCGAGGTACTCTCGCCGGCGGAGTTTCTTCGACTGCACGCGGCGCTCGTTGACGGTGGATGGCGACCCGCTTAGCTTTGTGAAACATTTCACAATACTAGGTCCATGCGGAAAATCGCCGACAGCACCGTCCGCCGGCTCTCGCTCTACCTGCGGTTCCTGGAAGAGTTCGAGGGGCAGGGCATCGAAACCATCAGTTCCGGGGCGCTCGCCGAGCGCGCAGGAACCACCTCCGCCCAGGTGCGGAAAGATCTCTCGTTTTTCGGATCGTTCGGGAAGCGAGGGCTGGGCTATTCGGTCGTCGAGCTGGCGCAGTCGCTGCGCCAGATCCTCGGGCTCACGCGGCGCTACCGAGTCGTGTTGATCGGCGCCGGAAAGATCGGCAGCGCGCTGGTGCAGAACCGCGGATTCCGTCGCCAGGGGTTCGAGTTCGTCTCCATCTTTGACCGCGACCCCGGCAAGATCGGCGAGCAGCTCGGCGGCGTGCGGGTGGAGGATGTCGCGTACCTGGAGGCGAGCCTGGGCAAGCACCCTGCGGATATCGCCGTCGTGGTGACTCCCGCCGAGGTCGCCCAGTCGGTGGCCGACCGGCTCGTGGGACTCGGAATCAAGTCCATCCTGAATTTTGCGCCGCTCCAGCTCGTGGTGCCCGCCGACGTGAACGTCAAGACGGTCAACTTCGCGCTCGAACTCGAAGCCCTCGCGTACCATCTCGCCAATCCGAACTGAGTGACCGGACTCTCCGCCCACCCGACCTCCACGCTTGCCGACCGGGCGCTGTCACTCCTGGCGGCGGGTCCGGTGGACGCGGTGTCGCTCGCCCGCGACGTGATGGGTCTCGCCGCCGCGCCGTCCGCCGTGGCGGCGCGCCTCGCCGTGGCGCTGCTCGGCGCCGATCCGCGGGTGCGCCAGCTCGACGATGGACGGTGGGCGCTGGCGGCCGGCGCGCAGGGCTCGCCCGCTCCTGTCGACCTGTACCTTTGCGGTGGTGGACGTCGAGACCACCGGCATGCGGGCCGCGGGGGACGATCGGGTCACGGACATCGCCGTGGTGCTCGTCCAGGGCGACCGGACCGAGCTGGTGTTCGACTCGCTCATCAATCCCGGTTGCCCGATCTCGCCGCAGATCACCGCGCTGACCGGCATCGACGACGCGATGGTCGCCAACGCGCCCACCTTCGACATGGCGGCGGACGCGATTCTTGCCGCGCTGGCCGGGCGGGTCTTCGTGGCGCACAACGTCCGGTTTGACTGGGGCTTCGTGGACGCCGAGCTCCGGCGCAACCGCGGGCTGGCGCTCGATGGGCCGCGCCTGTGCACCGTGCGCCTTTCGCGTCGCCTGGTGCAGGGCCTGACCTCCCATGCGCTCGACGAGGTCACCGCGCACTTCAATCTCGACAACGGCGCCCGGCACCGGGCCGCCGGCGACGCGCTGGTGACCGGGGAGATTCTTCGCAGGTTGCTGGCCATCGCGATGGAGCGAGGGGCGACGCACCTTCGATGACCTGGAACGGTTGCTCGCTCGAAAGTCGCGCTAGCTTCGCGCGCGGCCCGCTGGCCGAGCCGCTGGCCGGCGCGGCGCTGCCCGCGACTGCCCCGCTGCCCCGCTGCCACCTGCCTTCCCGCCTATCTTTCCCCCATGGCCCTGACCCACTCCTTCCGGATCGGCTCCCTCCGCTGCCACACCCTCGAGGCCGGGCTCCAGCACCTCGACGGCGGCGCCATGTTCGGCGTGGTCCCGCGCACCCTCTGGACCCGGCGGATCACGCCCGACGAGCGGAACCGGATTCCGCTCGCCATGCGGTGCCTCCTGGTGGAGCATCCGGACGGACTCGTCCTTATCGACACCGGCCTGGGCAACAAGGAAGACCAGAAGTTCATCGACATCTACGGCGCCGAGAACGTCGGATCGCCGGGACCGACGCGACTCGAGGACGCCCTCGCTGAACTGGGGCACGCCCCGGCTGACATCCGCTGGGTAATCAACACCCACCTGCATTTCGATCACGCGGGCGGCAACACCACCGCCGTCACCCGGGCGAGCGGCGCGGTCGAGGTGCGGCCGACCTTCCCCAACGCCACCTACGTGGTGCAGCGCGGCGATCTCGAGTTTGCCCGGCACACCAACGAGCGGACCCGGGCCAGCTATCTCCCGCACAACTTCGAGCCAGTCGCCGCTGCAGGGCAGTTCCGCCTGCTGGAGGGCGACGGCGAGGTGCTCCCCGGCATCCGGGTCCGGGTCACGCCAGGCCATGTGCCGTGGCACCAGTCGGTGCTGGTTTCCGACGGCCCCGACACGATCGCGTTCCTGGCCGACCTGATTCCGACGTCCCACCATCTGCCGCTGCCCTGGATCATGGGGTACGACGTCGAGCCCCTGCGTTCGCTGGAGTCCCGCCGGGCCCTCCTCCGGGACGCCGTGGCGGGGGGGTGGCTGCTTCTGTTCGAGCACGACGCCCGGGTGGCATACGGGAGGGCGGTCGAGGGGAAGGGCGGGGTCGTGCTGGCCGACGAAGTCCTGGCGCCCGGCGTGGCGTCCGCTTGACATAATCGGCTGTCCCGTCTAGACTTTGCGCACTTGAAGCGGGGGAAGATCCCCCCACCCTGAGCCCGGCAGCGCGCCGGAGTGAACGGGTCCCGAGGTCGTCATCAGGCTGAAGTCATCGGTCGTGGCGCACGTGGACATCCGTCATTTCAGGATGTCCTTTTTCTTTTTTGTGCCGGAGGCGTTCCACTGTCCACAGACCGCGACAAGCGCGTACGCGTCAACCGCCAGATCCGGATCAGCCCGGTGCGGGTCATTACGGCGGAGGGTGAGCAGCTCGGCGTGCTTCCGATCGAGGAGGCGCTTGCCGCCGCCCAGGATCGGGGACTGGACCTGGTGGAGGTGGCGCCGACCGCCCGGCCGCCGGTCGTCAAGATCATGGACTACGGGAAGTTCAAGTTCGAGGAAGCGAAGGCGGCGCGTGCGGCCAAGAAGAAGCAGCACGTGATCCAGCTCAAGGAAGTGAAGTACCGGCCCGGCATCGACGACCACGATTTCGATTTCAAGACCCGCCACGCCCGCGAATTCCTGGGCGACGGCAACAAGGTCAAGGTCACGCTGATGTTCCGCGGCCGCCAGCTGGCCCACATCGACCTGGGCCGCGCCGTCCTCGACCGGGTGATCGCCGCCCTGGCGGATGTCGGCAAGGTCGAGATGGATGCGAAGCTCGAAGGCCGCAACATGACGATGGTGATCGCGCCCAAGTAGGGGCGCCCGATCCGAAAGGTGAGAGCGTTATGCCGAAGATGAAGACCAAGCGGGCCGCCATGAAGCGGTTCAAGAAGACCGGGTCGGGAAAGCTCAAGCGCTTTCACGCCAACCACAGCCACATTCTGACCAAGAAGAGTCGGAAGCGGAAGAACAAGCTGAAGAAGGTGGCCTACGTGAGTTCGGCCGACTTCCCACGCGTCAGCCGCCTCCTCCAGGCATAAGGGAGATACCATGCCTCGCGTAAAGAACGGCCCGGCGCATCACGCCCGGAAGAAGAAGATCATGAAGGCCGCCAAGGGCGGCTTCCAGTCCCGCAGCAAGCTGTACAAGGCCGCCAAGGAAAACGTCGAGCGTGGCCTGGCGTACGCCTACCGCGACCGGCGCAAGAAGAAGAGCGAGTTCCGCGCGCTCTGGATCACGCGCATCAACGCCGCGGCGCGCCAGCACGGGCTGAGCTACAGCCGGTTCATGGACGCCCTGAAGTCGGCCGGTGTCGAGGTGAACCGCAAGGTGCTCGCCGACCTCGCCGTGCGCGACGCCGACGCCTTCGCGGCCATTGCCGAAGTCGCCAAGGCGGCAGTGGCCAAGACCGAGGTCGTCAAGGCCGCGAAGTAGGATCCGCGATGGCCGAGTCCCACCCACAATCGTTGCTCGACGCGCTCCGCCCCCGCCTTGCCGGGGTGGCGGAGCTCGACGCCGACGCCCTCGAGGCCGAGCAGATCGCCGTGCTCGGCCGGAAGAGCGGGGCGCTCACCGCGCTGCTCCGTTCGCTGACCACCCTGCCACCCGATGAGCGCCGCGCCGTGGGCGCCGCCGCCAACGAATTGCGCCAGGCGTTCGAGGCCGCGTTCGAGGCCCGCTCCGCCACGCTCTCCGCCGCCGCCGGATCGGCCGCCGCGGCGGGCCTCGACTTGTCCATGCCGGGTCGCCGGCGCTGGGTGGGGGCCGAGCATCCCGTCACCACGGTGGTCGAGGAGATCTGCGAGATCTTCCACGGCCTCGGGTTCAACCGCGCCGTCGGCCCGGAAGCCGAAACGGAGTGGATGAACTTCGGCGCGCTGAACTTCCCCGCCGATCATCCCGCCATGGACATGCACGACACCTTCTACCTCGACGTGGGCGGCGACGCGCGCCCCGGCGACGGCAAGGCCGTGCTGCTTCGCACCCACACCTCGCCGGTCCAGATCCGCACCATGCTCGCCGGTCCGCCGCCGTACCGCGTGGTCATCCCGGGCGTCGTCTACCGCAAGGACCCGTTCGACCCCTCGCATGCGCCGGTGTTCTGCCAGGTCGAGGGGCTCGCGGTGGATGAGGGCATTTCCTTCGTGGACCTGAAGGCAACCCTGCTGCACTTTGCGCGGCAGTTCTTCTCGCCGAGCACCAAGGTGCGCTTCCGGCCCTCGTTCTTCCCGTTCACCGAGCCGTCGGCCGAGATGGACGTGTCGTGCTACCTCTGCGGTGGCGGCGGCTGCTCCGCCTGCAAGGGCACCGGCTGGATGGAAATCCTGGGCTGCGGCATGGTGCACCCCAAAGTGCTGGAACACTGCGGTGTGGACGCCGAGCGGTACACCGGCTTCGCGTTCGGCATGGGCCCCCAGCGGATCGCCATGCAGCGCTACGGAATCCCCGACATTCGCCTGCTCTATGAAGGCGACATGCGGTTCCTCGGCCAGATGGGCCGGGCCAGGTGAACATCTCCCGCCGCTGGCTGGAGGCGTTTCTCCGCCGCCCGCTGGAGTCCGCCGACGTGGCGCGCCGGCTGGCGGCGCTGGGCGCCACCGTCGACGCGATCGAGGAGCTGCATCCCGGTCTCGAGCAGGTCGTCGTCGCGCTGGTGCGCGAGGTGCGGCCCCACCCGAACGCCGACCGACTCCGCCTCTGCGACGTGGACGACGGCAGCGGCACCGCGCGCAGCGTGGTCTGCGGCGCGCCCAACGTCACGGCCGGGCGGAAGTATCCGTTTGCGCCGGTCGGCTCGACGCTGCCCGGCGGCCTCAAGCTGGAAAAGCGGAAGATCCGCGGCGAGACCTCGGAAGGAATGCTCTGTTCCGCGCGCGAGCTCGGACTCGGCCAGGAACACGACGGGATCCTGGAGCTGGCGACTGACGCCGCCCCCGGCACGCCATTCCTCGATGTCCTTGCTGTGGCGGACGAACGCCTGGTGGTGGATGTCACGCCCAACCGCCCGGACCTGCTCGGCCACAAAGGGGTGGCCCGGGAACTCGCCTTCTCGTTCGGCGGCACCTTTCGCCTGCCGGCAGTGCCCGGCTCCGACGGCGCCGTCATGCCGACGCCGGTCCGTGCGGGTGCGGAAGCGGTGACCGGCGGCGTCCGCGTCGCCATCGAGGACGCCGTGGGGTGCCCCAGGTTCCTGGCCGCGGTGGTGCGCGGGGTCCGCGTCGGCGCCTCGCCGGAATGGCTCCGGGCCCGCGTCGAGGCGATCGGCATGCGGTCCATCAACAACGTCGTCGATGCCACCAACTGCGTCATGTTCGAGCTCAACCAGCCGATGCACGCCTACGACGTGTCGCGGCTCAAGGGTCCTGCGGTCGTCGCGCGGCGGGCCCGGGCCGGCGAACGCCTGACCACGCTCGACGGGGCGGAGCGGACCCTGCGGCGGTTCGATGACGGTCATCGCCGACGCCGAGTCGGCCATCGGCGTGGCGGGGGTCATGGGCGGTGCGCACTCGGAAGTCAGCGCCTGAAACGACCGATCTCTTCCTCGAGTGCGCCTACTTCGAGCCGCGGGGAATTCGCGCCACGCGGCGGCAGCTCGGCCTGAGCAGCGAGGCGAGCTATCGCTTCGAGCGCGGCGTGGATCTCTGGAACGGTCCGGAGGTGCTGCGGCGCGCCGTCGAAATCATCCAGGCCACGGCCGGCGGCACCCTCGACGGCGACCCGGTGGATCTCTTTCCGCAGGTGACGCATCCCCCGCGGATCTTCCTCCGCCCGGCCCGCGTCACGCAGGTACTCGGCGTCGAGGTGCCCTGGGACGCCATCGAGCGGTATCTCGTCGCCATCGGCGCCACGGTGGTCTCCAAGCCTGAGGACGGACGCATCGCGGTGGACGTGCCGGGTTGGCGGCCCGATCTGGTGGCGGAAATCGACCTCATCGAGGAGATCGCCCGCCTCCACGGGTTCGACAACTTCCCGACCGAACTCCGTCCCTTCCGGGTGGGCGACCTGCCGAGCGCCGTGTCGGAAGGGATCGACGGTGGGATCCGCCGCGGGCTGGTCGCCGAGGGGCTCTTCGAGGTGCAGACGCTTCCGCTCGGGCCGGCGGACGGACCGGACAGTGTGCGACTGCTGAGCCCCCTCTCCGCGGAGGAGGGATACCTCCGGACGCGGCTCCTGCCCGGGCTGGTCCGGCGGGTGGAGGCGCAATTGGTCTGCGCACACCCGGGACGTCCGGCTCTTCGAACTCGGCACCGCCTTCCTGCGGGGTGAGGCGGGATCGCCACCGCGCGAGGAGCGCCGGGTGGCCGGGGTCATCACCGGTGCCCGGGAACCGGCCCACTGGAGCGCCTCGGGCAAGTCACCCGAGGTGGACCACTGGGATTTGCGGGCCCTCTTCGAGTCGGCGGCTGCTCTGGCGTATCCCGCTGCAACGGTGCAAGTTGAAGGGGGCGAGTGGGTTGCTCGCACGCCCGCCGGCCAGGAAATCGGCCGCGCCGGAGTGCTGCCCGCCGACTCGCCCCCGTGGGCTGCGCCGGTGCTTGGGTTCGAGTTGCAGATCGATGTGACCCCACGGTCCGTGTCCGCCTTCCAGCCGTTGCCGGTCAATCCGGCGGTCACCCGTGACCTCGCGCTGCTGGTGCCGGCAGGGGTATCTGCCGCCGCGCTCGGCGAGGCCATTCGCAAGTCGGCGGGTCGGCTGCTCGAGGTGGTGGAGGTGCTCGACGAGTATCGGGGGTCAGGGCTCCCGGCCGGTCATCGCGGACTCGCGTTCCGGCTCCGGTATCGGGCGCCCGATCGCACGCTGCGTGACCAGGAAGTCGACGCCTCGGTCACCAAGGTCCTCACGGTTCTTCGGGAGCAGCATGGCATCGAACTACGAGCGTCCTGACCTCGCGGCGCTCTCCGAGCTGGAGCAGTTGCTCAAGCATCTCGGAGACGAAGTCGCGGGCTGGCGCCGCCGCACGCTGAAGGCGGAATCCGAGCTCCAGGAGGCGCGCAGCCGCGGAGGCGTGCTCGCGGGGCCGGAATTGCTGCAGTCGCGCCAGCGGGTCATCGAACTCGAAGTCGAAAACCAGGCGCTCCGCCAGCGCATCGAGTCGGCGCGTGAGCGGTTGCAGTCGTTGTCCTCGCGGCTGGCCTTTCTCGAGACGGAGGAGGGGGCCGCGTGAGCACCACCAAGAACGCGGTGCAGGTGTTCATCGCCGGCGAGAGCTTTACCGTACGGTCGGAACTTCCGCCGGAGTACACGCGGGAAGTGGCGGCGTATCTCGACACGGCGTTCCGGCACGTGAAGTCCACGATGCCGAGCGTGGAGACCCACAAGGCGGCCATCCTCGCCGCCCTGCAGATCACCGATGAGTTGTTCCAGGCCCGCCGCGGCGATCGCGACGGTGCCGCACGTTTGACAGCCCTGCTCGACGATGTGGCTCGCCTCCTGCCGCCGAACAAGCGCGGCGGGCGCGCCGCCGGGGTTCCGGCCCCGGCCGACTGAAACCAACGCGTGGCGGTCCCGCCGCCGCGCTGGAGATACCATGTCTGACCTGCCTCTGCTCCCCCTTGCCGGGGGAGCGTTTGTCGGCCTCGCGGTCGCCCTGCTCATCATCGTCTTCGTCCAACTCCGCCGCCGCGCCACCGGTCGGGACGTCGTCTCGGCCGCCCGCGCCGAGGCCGCCACGCTGGCGCGCACCTCGAAAGCGGATGCGGAGCAACTGCTCCGGTCGGCCCAGTCGGACGCGGAGCGAGTCACCGGGGACGCGCGACGCGCCGCCGACAGCGCCAGGACCGACGCGATCCTCGCCGGCAAGATGGAGACGCTGGCCCTCCGCGAAGAAATCGAGAAGGAAACCCAGAGCCGCCGGGAAGAGTGGGCCCGGATGGACCGTCGCGCGGAAGAGCGGGAGCGCACCCACGACCGCCGGCAGGAGCAGCTCGCCGCCCTCGAAGGCGCCATCCAGACGCGGGACGCCTCGCTCACGGCGCGGGAGCAGGCGCTGGCCGCGCGTGAGCACGAGGTCGACGCGCTCAAGGCCGAGCAGTCGAAGCGGCTGGAGCAGATCGCCGGGCTGACCGCCGAGGAGGCCCGGCGCGAGCTGCTGCAGCGGGCCGAGGACAGCGCCCGCAGCGACGCCGCGGCGCTGGCGCGGGACATCAAGGAGCAGGCGAAGAAGGGCGCAGAGCGGGAGGCGCAGCGGATCGTGTCGATCGCCATCCAGCGGATTGCGCCGGAGCACACGGCCGCCAGCACCGTGGCGGCGGTGACCCTGCCGTCGGACGAGATGAAGGGCCGCATCATCGGACGCGAGGGCCGGAACATCCGGGCGTTCGAGCTGGCCACCGGCGTGGACGTCATCATCGACGACACCCCGGACACGGTGGTGATTTCCTGCTTCGATCCGATCCGGCGCGAGGTCGGCCGCCGCGCGCTCGAAGCGCTCATCGCCGACGGGCGGATCCAGCCCGGCCGGATCGAGGACATCGTCGCCAAGGTACGAGCCGAACTGGATACCCAGCTCGTCGAGCTGGGCGAGCGGGCCGCGTTCGATACCGGCATCAGCGGGTTGCACCCCGAACTGATCAAGCTGGTCGGCCGGATGCGCTACCGGACCAGTTACGGCCAGAACATCCTGGAACACTCCAAGGAAGTGGCGTGGCTCGCCGGCATCATGGCCGCGGAACTCGGCGTCGACGTGAAGCTGGCCAAGCGGGGCGCGTTCCTGCACGACATCGGCAAGGTGCTGACGCATGACAGCGAGGGCACGCACGTCGAGCTGGGCGTCGAAGTGGCCCGCCGCTACGGCGAGAGCGCGGCCGTCATCGGCTGCATCCACGCCCACCACGACGACGTGCCGCACGAATCCACCGAGTCGGTGCTGGTGCAGGCCGCCGACGGCATCAGCGGGTCGCGTCCCGGGGCGCGGCGCGAGGCGTTCGAGAGTTATGTGAAGCGGTTGACGAAGCTGGAAGAAATCGCGAATGCCTTCCGCGGTGTCGAGAAGACGGCGGTCATCCAGGCCGGCCGCGAAATCCGGGTGATCGTGACGCCGGACCAGGTCAACGACGTGCAGGCGGCCGAGCTGTCCGAGCAGATCGCCCGCAAGATCGAGAACGAACTCCAGTACCCGGGCCAGATCCGCGTGGTCGTCATCCGGGAGACCCGCTCGGTGGAGGTGGCCCGATGAGCGCCCGTCTCCTCGATGGCGTGGCGATGGGCCGGGCCATCCGCCAGGAAGTCGCCGCCGATGTCGCCAAACTCGCCACGGTCGGCATCAAGCCGGGCCTGGCGGTCGTGCTGGTCGGCGAAGACCCGGCCAGCCAGGTCTACGTGCGGAGCAAGGGCAAGGCCTGCGAGGAGGCGGGGATGCATTCCGTCACCATCCGCCTCCCCGATACGACCTCGCAGGAGGAACTCCTCGCCACCATCGACAAGCTCAACGCCGATCCAGCCATTCACGGGATGCTGGTCCAGCTGCCGCTTCCCAAGCGGATGAACAGCGACCAGGTGCTCCGCCGCATCGATCCGCGGAAGGACGTCGACGGCTTCCATCCCGAAAACGTCGGCAAGCTTGTCACCGGCGACCCCACCGCCTTCCGCCCTGCCACGCCGTACGGCGTGCAGCAGATGCTGATCCGCTCGGGCATCGAGACCAAGGGCGCCCACGCCGTCATCATCGGCCGTTCCAACATCGTCGGCAAGCCGATGGCCAACCTGCTCATCCAGCAGGGCCCCGGCGGCGACGCCACCGTCACCGTGTGCCACTCGCGCACCCGCGATCTGCCGGCCATCGCGCGGCAGGCCGACATCCTGATCGCCGCCATCGGCAAGGCGGAGTTCGTGACCGCCGACATGGTGCGGCCCGGGCGCGGTGGTGATCGACGTCGGCATCAACCGGGTGGACGACGCGAGCCGGGAAAAGGGCTACCGTCTCTGCGGCGACGTGGCCTTCGAGCCGGTGGCCGCCATCGCCTCCGCCATCACGCCGGTGCCCGGCGGCGTGGGCCCGATGACCATCGCCATGCTGCTGAAGAACACCCTGCAGGCCGCCGAACTGACGCGGGCCGGGTGAGGCCGGTGGCGTGAGCCTTCCCTCGCTCTTCGGTGACGGCGAGCTCCCCGAGGAGCTGACGGTCGCGGAGCTCAACCGACAGGCGAAGAGTGCGGTCGAGGGCGCGTTCGGAAACTCGGTGTTCGTGCGCGGCGAGCTGGTGGAGTTCAAGATCTGGCGCAGCGGCCACTGGTACTTCACCCTGCGCGACGCCGACGCCTCCATCCGGTGCATGCTCTGGAAACAGCAGGCCGCGGGGGTGCTCAAGCGGCATGGACAGGCGCCGACCGACGGCATGGAGGTGCTGGTCCGCGGGCGGCCCACGCTGTGGGAAGAGAAAGGCGAATACCGGCTCACCGCCACCGACATCGTCCCCACCGCGCTCCTCGGCTCGAAGGCGCTCGAACTGGAGCGGGTGCGCGCCGCGCTCAAGGCCGACGGCCTCCTCGACCCCGACCGGAAGCGCCCCCTCCCTCCATTCGCCCGCCGGATCGCCGTCGTGACGAGCCCCGACGGCGCCGCGCTCCGCGACATCATCATCGTCACCCGGAACCGCTGGCGCGCCGTGGAACTGGTGCTGGTCGGCGCGCAGGTCCAGGGCGAGGGTGCGGTCAACTCCCTGGTGCGCGCGCTCAGCCTGGTCAACGGCATTCCGGACCTGGACGTCTGCATCATCGGCCGTGGCGGCGGGGCCAAGGAGGACCTGGCCGCGTTCAACGCGGAGCCGGTCTGTCGGGCGCTCGCCGCGGTGCGGGTGCCGACGATTTCCGCCGTCGGCCACGAAACCGACGTGTCGCTCTCCGACCTGGTGGCGGACGCCCGCGCGGCCACGCCGTCCGCCGCCGCGGAAATGGCGGTGCCCGACCGTGCGGCGCTGCTCAACCGGGTGGACGGGTTCGGCGTGCGGCTGGGGGCCGGGCTCCGCCGCCGGACCCGCGTGGCGGAGGAGCGGCTGGCCCGGACCGGCGACCGCCTGCAGTCCTCACTCGGCCGGCTGATCGAGGTGCGGCGGAGCCGGGTCGAACGCGCCGCCGCGCAGCTCGACGCGCTGAGCCCGCTGCGGGTGCTGGGACGCGGCTACAGCGTGGCGCAGGACGACCATGGCCGGGTGCTGTGGCACGCGGCAGATTTTCCTTCGGGCCGGCCCTTCCGACTTCGCGTCAGCGACGGGTCGGTGCCGGCACGCGCGGAGTAGACGCCCATGGCCAAGCAACCGACCGAGACACCCACCCTGCAGGACGACCTCCGCCGCCTGGAGGAGATCGTGCGCCGACTCGAGGCCGACGACGCCGACCTCGACGCCGCCCTGGCGCTCTTCGAGGAGGGCGTCGTGCGGCTCCGCGCGGCGCGGGAGCGGCTGGCGGAGGCCGAGGCGCGGGTCAAGAAGGTCGTGGAGCAGGCCGACGGAAGCGTGGGACTTGTCGATCTCGACGGCTGACGCCGGCGCGGAGCCGCTCCTCCTGGAGTCGCGTGCGTGGACCGACGCGATCCTCGAAGCGTGGGCCGTCCGCCTGGAGCGGGAACTGCCCGGTGTGCAGGGACAGGCGATGGCCTATGCCCTGCGGAGCCCCGGGAAGCGGGTCCGGCCCGCGCTGACCATCGCCGCCTACCGCGCCTGCGGGGGCACCTCCGCCTCCATTGCCGGCGTCGCCGCGGCGGTGGAAACCGTGCACACCTACTCGCTCGTGCACGACGACCTCCCCTGCATGGACGACGACGACCTCCGGCGGGGGCGCCCGACCACCCACCGCCAGTTCGACGTGCCCACCGCCACCCGGGTCGGCTTCCTCCTCGTCCCCGTCGCCGCGCGCGTGCTCGTGGAGGCGTGCGGGACGCTCGGGCTCACGCCGAAGGAGGCTGGCGCGCTGGCGGCCGAGCTCTTCACGGCGGGCGGGATTTCGGGGCATGGTCGGGGGGCAATGGCTCGACCTCGAGGCCGAGGGGCGGACGCTCGTGATCGAGGAACTCCGCGCGGTGCACCGGGGGAAGACCGGGGCCCTCATCGAGGCCTCGTGTGTGCTGGGCGCCCTGGCCGCACGTGCCTCGGCTCGCGAGCTCGACGCCATCAGGGGTTTCGGCAGGGAGGTCGGCCTGGCCTTCCAGGTGGCCGACGATGTTCTGGACGCGACCGGCACCAGCGAGGAGCTCGGGAAGACGGCGGGCAAGGACGCCGCGGTGGCCAAGTCCACCTACGTCCAGTTGCTGGGCGTGGAAGGGGCCCGGGAGGCGGCCGCCCGGCACGCGGAGGCGGCGGTGAACTCTCTGGGGCGTTCCGGGGTACCATCCGACACGCTCGCCGTGCTCGCGCGCTATATTGTGACTCGACGCCACTGACCCAGGACCGCATCTCATGGCATTGCTCGACACCCTCAACGGCCCCGACGACCTCAAGCGCATCCCCCGGGAACAGCTCCCGGAACTGGCGCAGGAGGTCCGCGACCGGCTGATCGACTGCGTGTCCGTCACCGGCGGCCACATCGGCGCCAGCCTCGGCGTGGTCGAACTGGCCATCGCGCTGCTCTACGAGTTCGATTCCCCGAGCGACAAGATCCTCTGGGACGTCGGCCACCAGGCCTATGCCTGGAAGCTGCTGACCGGCCGGAACGCGGATTTTCCGACCCTGCGCCAGACGGGCGGCCTCTCGGGCTTCCTCAAGCGCTCCGAGAGCGAGCACGACCAGTTCGGCGCCGGGCACGCCGGCACCGCCATGTCGGCGGCGCTCGGCATGGCGGTCGCCCGGGACCTCAAGGGCGGGGACAACAAGGTCGTGGCCATCGTGGGCGACGGCGCGCTGACCTGCGGGCTCTCCTACGAGGGGATGAACAACGCCGGCCACTCCGACCGCGACATCATCCTGATCGTCAACGACAACGGGATGAGCATCTCGCCCAACGTCGGCGCCATCAGCCGCACCCTTGGCGGGATCGTGGCCAACCCGCTCACCAACAAGGTCCGCGATCAGATCAAGCACCTGACGGTGGCGGTGTCGCACGTGTTCGGCGAACGGGTGGTGGACTTCGCCAAGAACATCGAGGAGAGCGCCAAGAACCTCTTCTCGGACGGGATGTTTTTCGAGGAGATGGGCTTCCGGTACTTCGGCCCGATCGACGGCCACGACCTCAAGAAGCTCACCGACACACTCCGGTTCGTGCGCGCCCTCAAGGGCCCGCGCGTCATCCACGTCATCACGGAGAAGGGGAAGGGCTTCGCATTCGCCGAAGAGAACCGCGAAAAGTGGCATGGCCTGGCCGCGTACGACCCCGTTACTGGCGAGGCCCGGAAGAAGTCCAGCGGTCCGCCCGACCTGGACCCAGGTCTTCGGCGACGGCCTCACGGCGCTGGGGCACGAGTTCCCCGACTTCGTGGCGGTGACGGCGGCGATGCCGAGCGGCACCGGCACCAACATCTTCCAGAAGGCCTGGCCCGACCCGGTTCTTCGACGTGGGGATCGCCGAGGGGCACGCCGTCACCTTCGCGGGAGGGCTCGCCACCCAGGGGGTCCGCCCCGTCGTGGCCATCTACAGCACGTTCCTGCAGCGGGCCTACGACAACATCATCCACGACATCGCCGTGCAGCACCTGCCGGTGGTGTTCTGCATGGACCGCGCGGGGCTGGTCGGGGAAGACGGCCAGACCCACATGGGCCTGTACGACATCGCCTACATGCTCGCGGTGCCGGGGATGACCGTCACGGCGCCGAAGGATGGCGACGAGCTGATCGGCCTGCTCAAGACGGCGCTGGTGCACGAGGGCGGCCCGTTCTGCACCCGGTACCCGCGCGACAAGGTGCCGGTCGAGCCGACGCCCTGTGGCGGACGTCGCCCCGGTGCCCTACGGCACCTGGGACATGCTGCGCCAGGGCAGGGAAGTGGCCATCCTCGGCGTGGGCACAATGGTCCAGCCCAGCCTCGAGGCGGCGGACCTCCTGCGGGCGGAGGGCCTGGAGTGCACCGTGGTCAACGCCCGGTTCCTGAAGCCGCTCGACCGTGCCATGCTCGAGGGGCTGCTGCGCGATCACCGCGTCATCGTCACCGTGGAAGAGGGGACCGTGGTGAACGGCTTCGGCGCGTATCTGGCCGAGACGGTCCAGGCCATTGCGCCGGATGTGCGGGTCATCGCGCTTGGCGTGCCCGATCGACTGGTGGAGCAGGCCCCCCGCGCCGACCAGTTGGCGGCCTTCGGGCTCACCGCCGAGGGGATCGCGCGGCGGGTCACGGCGCTGCACGGCGAGGAGTCGGTCGAGACTCGATGAACGTCGGCGTCTGCGGCAACCACCGCTACGCGGAGTTGCGCGGGCTGCTCGCGCAGCTGGTGGCTCTCGCCCCGGAGCGCGGGATGACGCTTTACGCGGAGCCGTTGCTCGCCGACCTGTGGCCCGGCCCTCCACCTCCTGACCTTGATGCGGCGTCGCTCGACGTCCTGCTCACCTTCGGCGGCGACGGCACGCTGCTCCGCGGCGCGCGCATGCTCGAGGGGCGGGGCGTGCCGATTCTCGGGATCAACCTCGGCAAGGTCGGCTTCCTGACCAGCGTCTCCCGGCAGGATATGCCGGCGGCGCTCGACGCGCTCCTCAACGGGCGGTATGCCACCGAGCCGCGACAGGCGCTGAAGGCGACCGTCCTCGAGGCCAACGGCCAGACGACGCCGCTGGAGCTGGCCCTGAACGACGTGGTGGTGCACAAGGGCGGCGTGGCGCGCGTCATCCGGCTCGATGTGGTGGTCCAGGGCGAGAGCGTGGGGCCCTACAGCGCCGACGGCATCATCGTGGCCACCCCCACCGGGTCCACCGCCTATTCGCTCAGCGCCGGCGGTCCCATCGTGGTGCCAGGCGTCCAGGCGCTGGTCATCACGCCGATTTGTGCGCACACCCTTGCGGTGCGGCCGCTGGTCTTCCCTGCGTCGTGGGACGTGGTCATCCAACCGGCTGACCCCGACGAGTCGGACGTCATCGTCTCCGTGGATGGCCAGGTGGTGACCCATCTCGGCGTCGGGAGCCGGGTGCGGGTCCGCGTCGCCGAAGCGCCGGTCCTCCTGGTGCGGGTCGGTGCCGAGAGCTACTTCCAGCGCATGCGGAAGAAGCTCCACTGGGGCGACCTCTCCGACCGTACGCCGATCTGATGCTCGCCGAACTCCGCGTCCGCGACGTCGCGACGATCGCGGATGTCACCCTCCCCCTCGGACCAGGCCTCAACGTCCTCACCGGCGAAACCGGTGCCGGCAAGTCCATCCTCGTGGATGCGCTCGGACTCCTGCTCGGCAGCCGCGGTGACAGCGGCGTCGTGCGGCCGGGCGCGAGTCGCGCAGTGGTCGAGGGCGCCTTCGAGGGGTTGTCGCGCGCGCTCACCCGCCGGGTCGAAGCGCTCGGCGTGGACGTCGACGAGGGCCGCCTCGTCGTCCGGCGCGAGGTCAGTGCCGAAGGGCGATCCCGCGCCTGGATCAACGGCAGCCCCACCACGGTCGGTGTGCTCGCCGCGCTGGGCGCCCTCCTGGTCGACCTGCACGGCCAGCACGAGACGGTGTCCCTCCTCAAGCCGGACACCCAGCGGGACATCCTCGACGCGTATGCGCAGGCCGGGCCGGAACGCGAGGCCGTCGCCGCCGCGCACGCGGCGCTCGTGGCGCTTCGGTCGGAAGAAGCCGGGCTCGCCGCGCGTCTCGACGAGGTGAAGCGACGCGCCGACTACCTGAGGCATGTGACCGACGAAATCAGCGCCGCCCGGCTCACGCCCGGCGAGGACGAGTCGCTGGCGCACGAGGCCAAGCGCCTGGCGCACGCCAGTGCACTCGAGGAGCAGGCGCGGGTGCTCTCGGAGGCCATCGACGGAGAAGACAGCGGGGCGCTGCGTGCCCTGACCGCCGCCGAGCGGGCGCTCGGGCAGTTGGAGCGCTTCGATCCCGACGTGAGCGCGTGGCGTGAGCTGCTGGACGGGGCCTACGCCCAGTTGTCCGAGGTGGCCCGCCTTGCCGCGGCCTACGCCGAGGGGATCGAGCGGGACCCGGCGCGGCTGGAGTCGGTCGAACGTCGGCGCGACCTGCTCTTCCGGCTGCAGCAGAAACACGGTGGTACGCTCGCCGCGGTACTGGAGACCCACCGGGCGGCCGCGGCGGAGCTCGAACTGCTCGACACCGCGGACGCCGACCTGCGGGCGCTGGCGGCGAAGCGGGGCGTGGCAGAGGGGGCGGCGCGGGGCGCCGCGGCGAAACTCACCGAGAAACGCACCGAGGCCAGCTCGCGACTGGCCCGCGCCGTCGGCCGGTTGCTTCCGAAGCTCGGCCTCACCGGCGGCAAGTTCGAGGTGGCGCTCGCACCGCTGGCCGAAGCGGGCCCGGACGGTGCGGAGGGAGTGAGCTTCACGGTGCGGCTCAACGTTGGACTCGACGCCCAGCCGATCCAGAAGGTGGCGTCGGGCGGCGAGCTGTCTCGGCTGATGCTGGCCCTCGAGGTGGTCGTGGCCAGGCACGACCGGATTCCGACCTTCGTGTTCGACGAGATCGACCAGGGCATCGGCGGGGAGGTCGGCGGACAGGTGGGGCAGGCGCTGGCCGACGTGGCCTCAGAGCACCAGGTGCTGGTCATCACGCACCTGCCGCAGATCGCGGTGCGTGCGGACCGGCATCTGGTCGTTTCGAAGGGAGTGCAGGGGGGCGTGGCCACCAGCAGCGTGGATACGATCCTCGGTGAAGACCGCGTGACGGAGATTGCGCGGATGCTGGGAGACCCCGACGGCGCGGCGGCCCGGCGGCACGCCGAGGAGATGCTGGGACGGGCGGTCCATTGACAGGCCGACGGGGGTTTCGTATGTCTGGTGCATGTCGATGACCCAGCGGAGTCTCCTGGCGCTCTCTTTCATGGGCCTCGGGCTGGTCGGGTGTTCCGATTCGACCGATCCTACGGATACCGTCCCCCGGCAGGTCTACTACGCCGCTTATACCGGCGCCCCGTCATACGACGTGGTGCTCTACGGTGCGGCCCTGGATGGCAGCACCCCCCGGCCCGTCATCGAGGACACGCTCGCCGGGGGCTGGCAGGTCTCGACCTTTCTCCGCCCGTGGATCTCGCAGGACGGGTCGCAGATCAAAGTGTTGGTGGGGAAGACGGGCTTCGGGTATTCGATCGCCACGGTCGATCCTTTCGGCGAGCTCCTGTCCCTCATCCCGTACCCGGACAGCGCGCCGGTCTGGGACCAGAGGCCGTCGCTCTCGCCGGACGGGACGCTGTTGGCATGGTTTGCGGACGGGTATCTGCAGCTTGCCGATGTCGATAACAGCCCCGTTCAGAAGATCTCGGTGGATACCTTGAGCGGTTCCACTGGAGACGTCGCGTGGTCGAGGGACGGCAAGTCGGTGGCGTTCGTCACCTGGCATGTCACCCAAGTGCAGCCGGACGTCCCGGTGGACATCCGGGTCTGGACGCGGCGGCTCTCCGACGGGTTCACCCGCCCTGTCGCCACGCTTAGTGACGTGGCGAGCGCCCCCGCCTGGTCTCGTGACGGCCGGTGGCTGACCATCACGTCGGGAGGCGGCATCCACAGACTGCGCGTGGACGGCAGCGGGTCCGAGCAGGTGGTGTATGACGGAGGGACACTCGCGGCGCAGACATCGGCGTGGGGGCCCGGCGACTCGCTGCTGGCAATCGCGACCGGGAGCGGCGTGCTGCTCCTGCGGCCCGACGGCACCGGAATCCGCACTCTGGATTCCGGGAAATTCAATCTTGAATTCGCGACCTGGAGGGACTGACCCTTCGACGCCGACCTAGTCGGCGGTTGATCCCCAGAATCGAAACGGCCACCGGAGCCCCATTCGAATCGTCCCCGCCTTCGGCACCACCCCACCGCTTGCCGCCACCACCGCTTCATAGAGCCAGAACGCATCGAGCGGTACCTTGGCGCCCACTTGCGTGGGCGCGTAGCTGAGGCCGCCGCCAAGCACGGTGGCGCTCCGCTGCGTATCGGTCGCAAGTTCGCCGGCGCTCACCCCGGGGATGGCGTCGATGGTCGAGGCATATTCCACCGCGTCGGTTCCGTGCGACCAGTATCGCACGACTCCCACGATGGCGAACCCCGGCGCGAGCTGGAAATACGGCAGCGCGCTCAGCGCGAGATCGTTTCCCGGGTCCGTGGTGACCGACGCGAGTCGGTTGCGCCAGGGGATGGGCTGGGAGGGGAGCGTCACCCGGCGCTCCGTGGTGGTCGCGAGCTGGTCGTTGTAGCTCCCGGCGAAGCGAGCCCCGAACTTTCCTCCCCCGACGTCCGCCACCAGCGCCACCTGCAGGTCGCTCTGTCCGTCGCTGGTGGGGATGTTCACAAAATTGTTGGGGAGTGGTTGGTAGCCGGTGGGCAGCCGCACCAGCGCCTGGGCCACGAGTCGAAGCCCGCCCGGGTGACCGGCGCGGTTCCACCGGTCGATGATGGTGTAGGACGCACCCAACTCCACGTCGCCGAGGAGGAAGTTGGTGTTGGTGACGAACGGCGTCGCGCCGATGGAGCCGGCGGGGTTGGTGAGATACGCGTTGTAGTCCGAGGGCGACAGCGCATCGGCCGGGAGGGGCAGTGGCTGGACGAATGACGGGACGCCGAGCGCCGCGAGACTGGCCTGGGTGCCGGCGACGGCGGCCGACATGGCCTGCCCGGCGGCGCTCCCGGCCAGCGGCACGAAACTGCCGGCGGTTCCGGACACGACGAAGAGCGAGTCGAGGTTGTCGAGGTAGATGGTACCGCTCGTGAGCGTCGCGACGGCGAGCACGCTGTCCGGGTTGCCGGCGTAGTAGCCCGATTGCAGGCGGGCGCTCAGGGTGTCGAGGGCCGCCTTGTAGTCGGCGAGGAAGGTGTTCACCGAATCGGCACCGGCGGAGGACCCGAAGACCGGATCGGCGGGGTTGTACCCGACGTTGGCGCCGGTGCTGTCGTATCCGTAGTTGACCTGGACCTGCTGCCGGACGATCGGCACCATGCCGAAGAGGCTGAGCTTCGAAGTGATTCCGAGGGTGCCGCCGAGCCGAAGTGTGCCCAGGCTCGCCTGCGCCGTCATCGTGGCGCCGCCCACGCTCAGCGCGTAGTTGCCGATGCCGCTGAGCTGGGCGATCCGCGCCTGGGTCTGGGACAGCTCGGGATAGAACGAGGTGCCGATCAGGGGGGTGGAGAACTGGGCGCGGTAGGGCTGATCCGTACCGTCGGAGAACTGGTGGGTGGTATTGGCGAAGTCGCCGCCGATCTCGAACCGGAACACGCCGCGCGGCGCGCCGATGGCCGGCAATTGCGCCGCGGCGGGGGTGCTCAACAGAACCGCGAGCGCGATCCCCTGAATGTATTGCCTCAATCACCCTCCGGCGGTACTCTCTCGGTGTGCCTCCGACCTCTCCCCTGCGGCTCGCAAGTTCGCTCTTCGAGGCTTCCTTTGCCAGTCGTCCGACGGCGGGCGCCTCGGCGCCGGGCCGCGTCAATCTGCTGGGCGAGCATACCGATTACAACGGCGGGCCCGGTGCTCCCCTTCGCCTTGCCGCGACGCACCGTGGTGCTCGCCGGGCCGGGGACCGGCTGGGAGGCGGTGTCCGCCCTCGACGGAGCGGTGGTGCCGTTCGACCCGGTGGCGGCGCCGGAGGGCCGGTGGACCGATTATCTCGCCGGCGTCATTCGGGTGCTGCACGACATGCGTGCCGCCCCGCCGGGTGGGCGCATCGCCGTGGCGAGCGCGGTGCCGTCGGGGGCGGGGCTGTCATCCTCGGCGGCGCTCTCCGTGGCGGCGGCCCGGGCGCTTTCCCAGCTGGCGGGGCGGCGGCTCTCCCGAGAGGCGCTGGTGGAGGTGGCGTTCCACGCCGAGCACGATGTGGTGGGCGTCGAATGCGGCCGGATGGACCAGATGATCTGCACCCATGGCCTCGCGCGGCATGCCATGCTCATCGAGACGGCCGATGGGACCGTCACCCAGATCCCGTTCGACCAGCCGGTGCTGCTCTTCGAAACGGGTGTGGCGCATCGGCTGGCGGACGGGGAGTACAACCGCCGCCGGGCCGAGTGCCGCGCCGCGCTGGAGGCGTGTCGCGTGGCGGGGCTGGAAGTGGAAGACCTGGCCGGGGTGCCGGCATCGGCGCTGGATGGCCTCCGGGGCGCGATGCCGGAGGTGCTTCATCGTCGGCTGACGCATGTGGTGCGTGAGACCGCGCGGACCCGGGCGGCGGCCATGGCGTTGAGCATGCGGGACTACGCCAGGTTCGGGGCGTATCTCGTCGAGGGGCATCACTCGATCCGGGATGAGTTCGAGTCGAGCTGCGGCGAGGCGGACCGACTGGTGGAGAGCGCCATGCGGCACGGCGCCTGGGGCGCTCGGCTTACCGGGGCGGGGTGGGGCGGGACGGTGCTGGTGATGGCGCCGGCGGAGAAGTGCTCCGCGCTCACGACCGCGATCGTCGCTGACTTTCGGCGGGAGGTGGGCCGCTCTCCCGTGGTCTGGAAGGCGCGGGCGTCTGGCGGGGTTCGGAGCGAGCGGTGATATTCTCCACCCACCCGCCCGGGTGGCGAAACTGGCAGACGCATGGGACTTAAAATCCCAAGGGGAGCAATCCCCATGTGGGTTCGATCCCCACCCCGGGCATTTCCGTCGCCATTTGCTGAGGTTCGCTTCACGAAGTCTCCATTCGCTCGCCACGGACGATTCTGAGCGATATATTGCGCTCGGTCCCGTGACTGATCCGCTCCTCCCCCCAGGAACCGGAGTCCGCATGCCCGCTGCACGCCTCGCCGCCCGTCTCCTCCCGACATTCGCCTTGGTCCTCCTGGCCGTTCCCGCCTCGGCCCAGGTCGTGACCGGCACCCCCGGGTCGCCTCACGCCACCACCACGATCAGCGGGAAGCGACTGCCGCCACCCGATCCCAAGTTCGGCGGCGTCATCAAGCAGACGGCCCCGCAATCCACCCCGTGGTGGGCGCCCACCGTGGTGCCACCCGCAGGGGCGCCCAACGTGCTCCTGATCATGACGGACGATGAAGGATTCGGCGCCCCCAGCACCTTCGGCGGCGTCATCCCGACTCCCACGCTGGATCGGATCGCCAACAGCGGCCTGCGGTACACGAATTTCCACTCCACGTCGCTCTGCTCCCCGACCCGCGCGGCCCTCATCACCGGACGAAACCACCACAGTGTCGGGTTCGGCGTGGTGGGCGAGATCGCCACCGGTTACCCCGGCTACGACTCGCACATCCCGCTCAATTCTGCCAGCATCGGCCGGATCCTCCAGGAGAACGGCTACGCCACTTCGTGGTTCGGCAAGGACCACAACACTCCGTTCTACCAGGCCACCCAGGCCGGGCCGTTCGACCAGTGGCCCACCGGCATGGGCTTCGAGTACTTCTACGGCTTCGTCGGTGGGGACGCCAGCCAGTGGCAGCCGAACCTCTTCCGGAACACCACGGCGATCTACCCCTTCGAGGGCAATCCAGGCTGGAACCTCACGACGGCGATGGCCGATGAAGCCATCGACTACATGAAGCGGCTCAAGGAGGTGGCGCCGGACAAGCGCTGGCTGGTCTACTACG
Organism: uncultured Gemmatimonadales bacterium; assembly: GCA_963810185.1. Taxonomy (GTDB): domain Bacteria; phylum Gemmatimonadota; class Gemmatimonadetes; order Gemmatimonadales; family GWC2-71-9; genus SPDF01. The sequence continues at coordinate 701,232 of CAWEMJ010000008.1, read as the reverse complement.
TGCCAGGCGGCACCCACGCACCGCATCATCCAACGCCGGAGTGGATCAAGACCGTCAGCGACATGCATCTCTTCGACCAGGGCTGGAACGTCCTCCGGGACACGATCTTCGCCAGGCAGAAGCGCCTCGGGATCATGCCGGAAAACGCTCAGCTGACCGAGTGGCCCTCCACGTTGCCGACCTGGGACTCGCTGAGCCCGGAGAAGAAGAAGCTGTTCATCCGGCAAATGGACGTGTACGCGGCCTACCTGGCCTACACCGACTTCGAGATCGGCCGGGTGGTCCAGGCCGTCGAGGACATGGGCGAGCTCGACAACACTTTGATCATCTACATCAGTGGTGACAACGGCGCGAGCGCCGAAGGGATGCTCGACGGCACGCCGAACGAGTTCACCACGTTTAACGGCGTTCCCGTGCCGGTGAAGGCCCAATACCTGTTCTATCCGTTCTGGGGTTCCGATAAGACCTTTCCGCACTTCGCCGCGGAATGGGCCTGGGCCATGGACACGCCGTTCAAGTGGGTCAAGCAGGTGCCCTCGCATTTCGGCGGCACGGCGCAGGGCGTGGCGATGTCCTGGCCCGGCCACATCACCGATGTCGGCGGCATCCGCCGGCAGTTCCACCACGTCATCGACATCGTCCCCACCATTCTCGAGGCGACCGGCATCCCCGCACCCGATACCGTCGACGGGATCGTGCAGACCCCGATCCAGGGCGTGAGCATGGCCTACACCTGGGACAAGGCTGGTGCTGACGTCGCGTCCCGGCGGACCACGCAGTACTTCGAGATGCTCGGCAACCGCTCGATCTATCACGACGGGTGGGTGGCGGCCACGACGCCGGCCACGCTGCCCTGGGAGCTGAGCTCGGCGACACCGCCGGACCTGATGACCGGGTACAACTGGGAGTTGTACAACGTGTACGAGGACCCGACCGAGTCCAACGACCTGGCCGCCCAGATGCCGGACAAGCTCAAGGAACTGCAGGCCCTGTTCTATGCGGAGGCTGCGAAGTACGGCGTGCTCCCGCTCGACAACTCCACGCTGGCGCGATGGAACGCGCCGCGTCCGAACCTGACCGGCGGTCGCACGGAGTTCACCTATTCCGGCACGCTGACCGGCGTGCCCAACAGCGGCGCGCCGAACATCCTGAACAAGTCGTACTCCATCACCGCCGAGGTAACGATCCCCTCCGGCGGGGCCGAAGGCATGATCGTGACCGACGGCGGGCGGTTCGGCGGCTATGGGCTGTTCCTGACGAGGAGCTATCGGTGGTGGCTCGAGAGTCCGCTGGTCAGAAACGTGGGACTCGGCCTGCTGGCGCTCGGGCTGGTCCTGCTCCTGGCGGGAGCGGGGTCGCGCGGCCGGAGGCGCTCCGGCAAGGTATTTCTCGGGCTCGGCACGCTCTGGCTGGTCGCGGTGCTCGCCACGCGACTCTTCGGCCTGGGCGGCGGAAAGCCGGTCTTCCTCTACAACCTGCTGGACCTCGAGCGGACGATGTGGACCGGGCCGTCCCTGGGTGCCGGCAAGCACACCATCGTCTTTGACTGGAAGATCGCGGAGCCTGGACTCGGGAAGGGGGGCACCGGTGTGCTCTCTGTGGACGGCAAGGAAGTGGCCAGGAAGTCGATGGACCACAGCATTCCGGTCACCTTCCCGGAGGACGAGAGCTTCGACGTCGGCGCGGACACCCGGAGCGGGGTGGCCCTCGCCCGGTACCGGTACGACCCGCCGTTCACATTCACCGGGACGCTCGATCGGTTGACGATCACGCTCGTCCCGGCGGAGCCGGAAACGAAGCCGTGACGAGCAGGGCGCTCGCCTTCTCGTCCGCCACGGAGGGCGCCACGGGGGTGGCGTCTCTCCTGGCTCCGTCGCTTGTGGTGCAGCTGCTGCTCGGCGCGGAGCTGCCCGGAGTCGGCCCGCTCGTCGTCCGCTGTTTCGGCGTCGCGCTGGTGGCGCTCGGCATCGCGTCCTGGCCTCGCAGATCAGCGGCCGATCCATCGCTGCAGGGCCTCCGCGCGATGGTGGTCTACAACGTGATGATCGCGGGGCTCCTCGGGTACGCAGGCGCGTCTGCGCATCTGGCCGGCCCATTGCTCTGGCCGGCGGTCGCGGTGCACGCGGTCGTCGCGCTGCTGCTCGGGAAATCCATCTTGTCCTCTCTCCGCGGGTGAAGACCCCATGAGCAAGTTCACCGCGAAGGTCAAAGAGGAATTCGAAGCCCTCATCCCGCCCACGCTGTTCTTCTTTGTGGCGCTGCACCTCGTGGCGATCATCCGCTCCCTGATGCTGGAGGGCACAGGAGTCTCGCTCGGCACATCGGTTTCGGTGGCGATCGCCTCCCTGATCCTCGGGAAGGCGGTGCTCCTCGCAGACATGCTGCCAATTGTCAATCGGTACCCCAACTATCCCCTGATCTACAACATCACGTGGAAGACGTTCCTCTACGCGCTCATGGCGATGCTCATCCACTACGTGGAACGGCTGGTCGATTACTGGCGCCAGGCGGGAGGATTCGTCGCTGGCAATCGGAAGCTGCTCGCGGAGATGATCTGGCCGCATTTCTGGGCCGTCCAGATCCTGCTGGTGATCCTGATCCTGGGGTACTGCACGATCCGCGAGGTCGTACGCGCGATCGGGGCCGACGAGGCGCGTCGCATGTTCTTCGGGCCGATGCCGGACAAACACCACGCATAGCGCAGAGTCACCGACCCGCCGCCGCATGCGATCGGGGCCCGCCGGATCACCGACGGGCCCCGATCGTTTCCGGCAGGCAACACAGGCTAGGATCCCCCGTCCGCCCCCACGATGATGTACGTCAGCGACCCGCCCGATGCGATGAACGGCATGTTGCGGCCAAGGATCTGCTCCAGTTTCGTCATCAGCTTCGGGTCGGCGGTCGTCACCGTCACGCCGACGATGTACGCCCCGGGTCCCGACCCCGAAATGGGGAAATAGTCGTAGTCCAGCGTGTACACGTCCTTGACGAATGTGTATCCGGTACTCAGGATGGGCACCAGTTCGGGTGGAATGACGCCGGCGCTCACCTCGGCGGGCCACTTGTAATCGTCGGTGTAGTACGCGTACGTGGCGATCTTGATGGCGTTGAAGTCAGCGGCTACCCGCGCGGCGTGCGCGCTCTGCCGGAGGTCGATGTACTTGAGGACGGCGATCGACGACAGGATGCCGAGCACGACGAACACCACGAGCAGCTCGATAAGGGTGAAGCCCCTCCGGGAGAGCGAGCGGCGCCTCATGGGCGTGCCTGCCGTCGCGAAAGCAGCTCGAAGGAGTTCTTGAGGAACGGGGCGACGCTGTCGGTGGAGGTGAACGTCAACGACAGGTCGTCGCTCCGGCCGTCCAGCCGGAACGATCCGTCGGGGTTGACGGTGTAGGTCACCCCCTCGGGTGGCACGCCGACGTCGGATAGCCTCGCGGGGAGCCGTCCATGCGCCTGCCGATAGTTCTCGATCCGCCGGGATTCCATGAATAGCAGCATCCTGAGGCTCGCGTCCTGAAATTCGACGCTGTGCCGGACCGGCGGCTTGGGAATGATCCAGTCCGGCTGGGTGACCCCGATCCAGACGCCTACGCCGGCCAGGGCGAGGAGTGACCCCCACATGAGTCGGGAGCCGCCGCCTCGCGTCGGCCTGTTCGGCGCTCGGTCCTGGCGCTTGTCCTGCTCCGATTTGACGGCGCCCTGGAGCGCGTGATAGAGCGCCTCCTTGGTGCCAACCGGCTCTTGGTTTGAGTGCTTCGGGGGCAGGGCCACTTCAACTCCAAGGATCGCAGGTGATGCAGGCAATTTCAGCGTTCAATCGGCGCAGCGCAATCCTCCTACCCGGGGGAGCGCTTCTGGAGGGCCGCGGCGATCTGCGCCGGGAAGGCCCGGATGTCGATCGGCTTCGTGATGTACTCGTCGAATCCCGCACCGATGGCCCGCTCGCGATCGCCCGCCATCGCATGCGCCGTCAGCGCGACCACGAGGGTGGCGGGCACGTCGCGCCGGATATCCTGCAACAGCGAAAAGCCGTCGCGCTCCGGCAGCTGAATGTCCATCAGCACCAGGTCAGGTCGGGTGTCGAGGATGTGCTGGATGAGCCCTTCGCCGCTCCCGAGGCCGAGCACGTCGTGGCCATGGAGCGTCAGCAGGGTCCGAAACAACTTCATGTTGTCGGGGCTGTCTTCGACGATCAGGATCGTTGCCACATGCCCTCCCTCGGCGCGCCGTTGAGAATCCGCCGCCTTGGGGATAGGATTCGCAGGTCGAGGGTAGCAAACCCCGTGCCTTGCCTATACTTGCGCCCTCCTTCCCCGGTCGGCAATCCCGATGTGGCCTGATGCCCTTGCGGTCGTTGGACTTGGCGCGCAAAGCGGATCCCTCGCCTGGCGCGCCCGCGTGGCTGGCGTTTCCCGGGTCATCGGGTTTTCCGCCAGCCCGGCCACGGCGGTGCGGGCCCTCAAGGCCGGCGCCATTTCCGAACGCGCCACCTCTCCCGCCGACGCGGTTCGAGGGGCCCGGCTCGTCGTCCTCAGCGGGACTCCGGGGGACGTCATCGCCATGATCCCGATGATCGCCCCGCACCTTGCCCCGGATGCGTATCTGACTGACCTCGCCGGCGCCAAGACCGGCGTGCTCGGCGCCATCCGCGCCGCCGGACTCGCCGCGCGGTACGCCGGTCTCCACCCGCTGGTCTCTCCGGGGGATCTCGGATTCGCCGGCGCCCGCCCCGAGCTCTTTCAGCGGGGCCATCGTCTATGTGACCGCCGATCCCGAAGGAGAACCGGCGCGCCAGGCGATGCGGGCCTTCGTCTCCACCGTGCTCGAAGCCGAGCCGGTGGTGATCGACGCGGACCGGCATGACCACCAGGTCGCGTGGACCCTCGAGTTGCCGCGCGCCGCTGCCCGCGCGCTGGCGCTGGCGCTCTCGGCCGCGGGCCTCCGGGGCGCCGCGTTCGACGACGCGGTGCGCAGTGCGACCGCATCCGCACGAGACGAGGGGGGCGAGTGGGCGGCGCGAATCCTCGCGAACCCCGCCGCCGTGGCGGCCGCACTCCAGGCGCTCGAGTCCGAAGTCGCGCGGCTGCGCGGCGCCATCCAACGGGGAGACGCCGAGGCGCTGCGCGAGATGACCGAGGTCGCCGAGACGCTCAGCCGCGCGGTCGCCCGATGATCGTCGACGCCGACCTCTCGGTCCCGGGCGACAAGAGCATCACCCATCGTGCGCTGATCCTGGCCGGGATGGCGCAGGGCACCAGCCGGATCGGCGGGGCGCTCACCTCGTTCGATGCCCGGAGCACCGCGCGCGTCCTGCGGCAACTCGGCGCCGAGGTGTCCCCGCTCGTCGCGGGCCGGGACCTCACGGTACGCGGGCGGGCACGGTTCAAACGGCCGACCGCGATCCTGCATTGCGGAAACTCCGGCACCTCGGCGCGCCTGCTGCTCGGCATCCTGTCCGCTCATCGCTTCGTCTCGACGCTGACCGGCGATCCCTCCCTGCGCCGGCGCCCGATGCGCCGGGTCACCGACCCACTGGCGCAGATGGGTGCGCGGTTCACGTTCAAGATCCGGGATGGCCTGCCGGTCACCGTCCGCGGCGGCCCGCTCAACGGGATCCAATACCGACTGCCGGTGTCCAGCGCGCAGCTCAAGAGTGCACTGCTGCTGGCCGGCGTCGCCGGAGGGGTGCCGGTGGAGGTCCGGGAGCCGGGCGGGCGCTCGCGGGATCACACCGAGCGGATGTTGCGGGCGTTCGGCTACTTCATCGAGGACGACGGCGAGTGGATTCGGTTTGCGCCGACCGGCCGCATCGAGCCGGTGGCGTACGATGTGCCGGGCGACCCCTCCTCGGCGGCGTTTCTCCTCGGTGCCGCGCTGCTGGCGGAAGGCGGATCGCTCCGACTCCGCGCGGTCGGGGTGAACCCCACGCGGACCGGATTCCTCCGTGTGCTCGCGCGCATGGGCGCCACGGTGGCGGTCGAAGGGGTGCACGACGTCGGAGGCGAACCAGTCGGCGACCTCATCATCGGCCCGGCGGACCTCACCGCCACCGACGTGGCGCCGGCGGAGATTCCCGGGCTGATCGATGAAATCCCGCTGCTGGCGGTCCTCGCCAGCCGTGCGGAGGGCACCACGGTCTTCCGGGAGGTGGGCGAACTCCGGGTCAAGGAGAGCGATCGACTGGCGTTGCTGGCCAGCAATCTTCGCGCGGTCGGCGGGCAGGCCGAGGCCCATGGCAATACGCTCACGGTCGTCGGCGGTCGTGGGGTGCCCGCCGGCCGGGTCGTGACCGCGGGAGATCACCGGCTCGCCATGGCGTTCGCGGTGCTGGGCACGGTGCGCGGTGCCCGGGTACGGGTGGACGATCCGGCCTCGGCCGGTGTCAGTTTTCCGGGGTTTCACGAATCACTCCGCGCCATGAAGGCCGGAGGGAAGGGGAGGACGTGATGCGAGTCGTCGCTATCGACGGACCGGCGGCATCCGGCAAGTCGAGCACGGCCAGGGCGGTGGCGCGTGCCATCGGATTTCACCACCTCGACTCGGGGGCGCTCTACCGCGCCCTGACGCGGGTGGCCCTCGATGCAGGGCTCGACCCCGACCAGCTCGACGTGCCGGCGCTCCTGGTATTGGCCGAGCGGCGCGGACTCGGGCTCCGGCCTGAAGGCGAGGACTTCGTGCCGCTGCTCGACGGGGCCCCCGCCGAGCACCTGATCCGCACACCGGAGGTCACCGCAGCCGTGTCGGCCGTCTCGGCCGTGCCTGGCGTCCGCGACTGGGCCAACGCCCGGATGCGGGCGCTGGCCGAAGCGGGGGTGCCGGTGGTGGTGGATGGCCGGGACATCGGGTCGGTGGTGTTTCCCGAAGCGGGGCTCAAGATCTACCTCTACGCCAAGCCGCTGGTGCGGGCCAGGCGGCGGCTGGCCCAGCGGGGGGAGGAGGCCACCGAGGCCGACATCCTGGCGGAAGCCGACCGGTTGACGGCCCGGGACAAGGCCGACGCTTCCCGGCTGGTGGCACCGCTGGTCTCGCCGGCGGACGCCGTCGAAATCGACACCTCCCGTCTGCAATTCGAGGAGCAAGTCGAGGGGATCGCCTCGCTGGCGCGGGCCGTGTATCGCCTCCCCACCCCCTAGCAGGCCGGGGACCACCGGGTTACGTTTGAGGGCTCCCGAACCAGGGCACTTCCGCCCCGGACGGGCTCCACCTCATCCCGCAGCCCTCCCGGTGCGGCCGACCCCCGAAGGGATCACCTCCACATGTCCGAGCTGTCCGCCGCCCCGTCCGATCTGGACACCCCCGACGCCGCCACCCCCGACGAAACGCCCCGCCGCTTCTCGCTCCGCACCGAGGCCACCATGTCCGAGACCGGACTGATGGTTCGCGCGGACCTCTACGACGAGGAATACAGCGAGGACGAGTACGAGGCGATGCTCTCGATGTACGAGGGCACGCTGGCGTCGATCGCCGAAGGCGAGATCGTCAAGTCGAAGGTCCTCCGCATCACCGAAAACGCCGTCATCCTCGACGTCGGCTTCAAGTCCGAGGGCTCGGTCCCGCTCGACGAGTTCAAGGAGCTGCCGACCAGGTCGGGCGACGAAGTCGAGGTCTTCCTCGAGCACCTCGAGGACCAGGAGGGCGCGGTCGTCCTGTCCAAGAAGAAGGCCGACTTCATGCGGGTCTGGGAGAAGATCCGCGTGGCGCACGAGAGCGACGAGCCGGTCGAGGGCACCCTGGTCAAGAAGATCAAGGGCGGCGTGGTCGTCGACCTCATGGGCGTCGACGCCTTCCTCCCCGGCAGCCAGATCGCGCTCCGCCGCGTGCCGAACATCGACGAGCTGCTGGGCCAGACGCTACGAGTTCAAGATCATCAAGCTCAACAAGCGCCGCCGCAACATCGTCGTCAGCCGCCGCGTGATCCTCGAGCACGAGCGGGCGCAGCAAGCGCGAGCACCTGATGAAGGAGCTCGCTGGTCGGCCAGGTGCGGAAGGGCGTCGTCAAGAACATCACCGACTTCGGGGCGTTCATCGACCTCGGCGGCGTGGACGGCCTGCTCCACATCACCGACATGTCGTACGGCCGCGTCTCGCACCCGACCGAGATGGTGCAGATCGGCGACGAAGTCGAGGTCAAGATCCTCGACATCGACTGGCAGCGCGAGCGCATCAGCCTCGGCATGAAGCAGCTCCAGAGCTACCCGTGGAAGGACGTCGCCGCCAAGTACCCGGTCGGCACCCGCGTCCAGGGCAAGGTCGTCTCGATCACCAACTACGGCGCCTTCGTCGAGCTCGAGCCGGGCATCGAGGGCCTGGTCCACATCTCCGAGATGAGCTGGACCCGCAACGTCCGGCACCCGTCGAAGATCGTCAGCATCGGCGAGACCATCGAGGCGGTGGTGCTCAAGGTCGACGAGTCCGAGGAGAAGATCTCCCTCGGCATGAAGCAGACCGAGCAGGATCCGTGGATGATCCTGCCGCTCAAGTACCCGGTCGGCACCCGCGCTCCAGGGCAAGGTCCGCAACCTGACCAGCTTCGGCGCCTTCGTCGAGATCGAGCCGGGCATCGACGGCCTGATCCACATCTCCGACATGTCCTGGACCAAGCGCGTCCAGCACCCGTCCGAGGTGGTCAAGAAGGGCGACGCCGTCGACGTCGTCATCCTCAACATCGACGGCGAGAACAAGCGGATCTCGCCTCGGCCTCAAGCAGGCGGAGGAGGATCCGTGGCTCCGCATCGGCGAGATCATGCCCGGTCGGCCACCGAGCTCCGCGGCCGCGTCGTGCGCCTGATGGACAAGGGCGTCGTCGTCGACCTCGGCAACGACCTCGAGGGCTTCGTCCCGATGTCCCAGCTCGGCGTCGCCAACATCGACAACCCCGGCGACGCGGTGAAGGAAGGCCAGCCCGCTCGACGTGAAGGTGCATCGAGGTGGATCCGATCCACCACCGCATCGTGGTCGCGGTCATCGGGTACCCCGACGAACCGATCATCCCGCCGGTCAAGCCGGACTTCGACGAGTCGCCGGCGGACGAATAGTCCAGCGGGGCGGGGCGGCAGGGTGGCAGTCGACATGGATGGGCGCACCAACTCGGTGCGCCCGTTCTTCGTTACCGCCCCCCTGCCCACCGGCCCCCCGGCCCCGCCATATTGCTTCCATGACCGATTCCCGGAAACGCCTTGAAGAGCTGCACCGCCGCCAGGCCGAGGCGGAGCAGGGCGGCGGCGCCCGCCGTATCGCGCAGCAGCACAAGAAGGGCAAGCTCACGGCGCGTGAGCGGCTCGACCTCCTGCTGGACGAGGGGAGCTTCGTCGAGATCGACCGCTTCGTGACCCACCGCGCCACCGACTTCGGTCTGGCGGACGAGGTGTATCTCGGCGACGGCGTGGTGACCGGGTCCGGCCGCATCGACGGGCGGCTGGTCTACGTGTTCAGCCAGGACTTCACCGTCTTCGGCGGGTCGCTCTCGGAAACCCACGCCGCCAAGATCTGCAAGGTGATGGACCTCGCCGTGCGGAACGGCGCCCCGATGATCGGCCTCAACGACTCGGGCGGCGCGCGCATCCAGGAAGGCGTCGTCTCCCTCGGCGGGTACGCCGACATCTTCCTCCGGAACACCCTCGCATCCGGCGTCATTCCGCAGATCTCGGCCATCCTCGGTCCCTGCGCGGGCGGGGCGGTGTACAGCCCGGCCATCACCGACTTCGTCCACATGGTGCGCGGGGTGAGCTACATGTTCGTCACCGGGCCCAACGTCGTGAAGACCGTCACCCACGAGGACGTGTCCTTCGAGCAGCTGGGAGGAGCGGACATTCATGCCGGCACCTCGGGCGTGGCCCACTTCGTCCACGATTCCGAGCCCCAGTGCCTCGCGGCCATCCGCGAGTTGGTCGGGTTTCTACCCAGCAACAATCTCGATCCAGCCCCGGTCCTGCCGACGACCGATCCGGAAGACCGCCGGGACGAGGCGCTGCTCGACGTCATCCCGGCCAACGCCACTCAGCCCTACGACATGCACGACGTGATCCGGCGGGTCGTGGACGACGGCCTCTTCCACGAGGTGCATGGCGAGTACGCGGGCAACCTGCTCGTCGGGTTGGCGCGGCTGGGCGGACAGTCGGTCGGCGTCGTGGCCAACCAGCCGGCGGTGCTGGCCGGCGTGCTGGACATCAACGCCTCGGTCAAGGGCGCCCGGTTCATCCGGTTCTGTGACGCCTTCAACATCCCGCTCGTCACCTTTGAAGACGTGCCGGGCTTCCTGCCGGGCGTCGCCCAGGAGCACGGGGGCATCATCAAGCACGGCGCCAAGCTGCTCTACGCCTACTGCGAGGCGACGGTGCCGAAGCTGACGGTCATCACCCGGAAAGCCTACGGGGGCGCGTACGACGTGATGAGCTCCAAGCACATCCGGGGCGACCTCAACCTCGCGTGGCCGACCGCCGAGATCGCCGTGATGGGGCCGAAGGGGGCGGTCGAGATCCTCTTCAAGGATCAGATCGCCAAGGCGGCGGACCCGGCCGCGGAAACGGCCCGGCGGATCGAGGAATACACTGAGAAGTTCGCCAACCCCTGGGGCGCGGCGGCCCGGGGGTACGTCGATGACGTGATCGACCCGCGAGATACCCGGCCCAGGCTGATCGACGGGCTTCGGGCCCTGCGGACCAAGCGGGACCGGAATCCCGCCAAGAAGCACGGGTGCATGCCCCCTCTAGCGAAACTCCGTACACCGCCCCATCTTAGGGCCTTACCCCCGGACCACGAATTCGACTGGTGGCTGGCATGGCACGAGTGGCGCAACCCAAGTGGCGGACCCTCTTTACGCTGGCCCTGTTGGGCTCGGCGTCGGCGGGCTCACTCGTGGGGCAGGCCTCGCTCAATCCCACCGTGGCGCCGCGCGCCGCGGAGCTGGCCCGAAACGGGCAGCGCGGAATCGGCACCGAGATGCTCAGCCGCTACCTTGCCACCTCTCCCGATGACGGCTCTGCCTGGATCCAGCTCGGCCGGTTCTACCTCCTCGACATTCGTGACTGGCACCTCTCCGGCCACCCGGACGATTCCCCGGGCCCCCTCTACATCGATTTCGGCGCCGCCGCCCTCGACCAGGCCGTCCGCCTCCGCGGCGATTCGGGTGTCATCCTGCGACAGATGCTCGAAGTCGAGCGCGCGCTCGATGCGGTGGAGCAGCACGGCTACGGCGCGCTTCGCCAGTGGACCGTGCCGGCCGACGTGGCCCCACTGCCCGATTTCATCGCGGAACTGGGCGCCAACCTGCTGAGCAGCTGCCCAGCCACCGGCGTCATGGTGACAGGGAGCGAGCTCGAGACGGTGGCCATCTTCTCGCTGGTGGCAACGGCGGGCCAGGCCGGCAGCGTGATCATCGTCGTCCCGGTGTCGTATGCGACAGATGGCCGCTACCGCCAGCGCATCGCCGTGGCGCTGGGCACCGATTCCTCGATGTCGGTGCAACAGGCGCTGGCCACGGTGGCGCAGCGCCGACCGGTCTGCCTGACCCCGCTCGCCGACCGGGCGCTGCTGGCGCCTTCCGATTTGCGCCCGATGCGGTTCGTGCTGGTGGCCGGTCCAGGGACCACCACCAGCGACCGGGTGGTGACCGTGACCGACCTGGCGCGCGCTGACCGGCAGGGCCGCTCCTCCTGGATCCGCGACGTGCACGCCGTGTACGCCGCGGCTGCCGGGTTCAACCTGCAGCTCTGCGACGGCCCGCTGGCCCTTCTTGGAGACGCCCAGATCGCCGCCTGCCGCCGCTAGGCATCCGCCTCAGCGACCCGCCGTCCGCCATCCCACGCCCATGACCCCCGTCTCGAGAGTGCTCGTCGCGAACCGCGGCGAAATCGCGCTGCGCATCATCCGCGCCTGCCACGAAGAGGGCCTCGAGGCGGTCGCGGTGTATTCGGCTGCCGACCGTCTGAGCCCGCACGTGCGCGCGGCCGATGTGGCGGTGGAGATCGGGCCCGCGGCCCCCCTGGAGAGTTATCTCCGCATCGACCGGTTGCTGGAGGCCGCGCGGGAAACAGGCGCCCAGGCCATTCATCCGGGGTACGGATTTCTCGCCGAGCGGGCCGCCTTTGCGGAAGCGGTGGAGCAGGCGGGATTGGTGTTCATCGGTCCGCCGTCCACCGCCATTCGCGCCATGGGCGACAAGACCGAGGCGAGACGGCGGATGCGGGCGGCGGGCGTCCCCGTGGTACCCGGCGCCGACGCTCCGATAACTGAACTCGCCGCCGCCCTGACGCTGGCGGCCGAGATGGGCTATCCAGTGATGGTGAAGGCCGCCGCCGGCGGCGGCGGGAAGGGGATGCGGGTGGTGCGGGTGCCGGGAGAGCTCGAAGCGGCGCTGTCCACCGCCGCCTCGGAGGCGCTCAAGTCCTTCGGTGACGCCAGCGTGTACATCGAGAAGTTCATCGAACGCCCGCGTCACGTGGAAATCCAGGTCCTGGCCGACGCGACGCGCGTGGTGCACCTCGGTGAGCGGGAGTGCTCGGTGCAGCGCCGCCATCAGAAGGTGCTCGAAGAGGCGCCCTCGGTGGCCGTGTCCGCCGAGCTGCGTGAACGGATGGGTGCCGCGGCAGTCGCCGCCGCGAAGGCGGTGGGGTACCGCAGCGCGGGCACCTGTGAATTCCTGCTCGCCGCCGACGGCTCGTTCTACTTCCTCGAAATGAATACCCGCATCCAGGTGGAGCACCCGGTCACCGAGCTGGTGTACGGCGTCGACCTGGTGCGGGAGCAATTGCGGATTGCCCGGGGGCTCCCGATGCAGGTGCCCGACGGGCCGCGGACGCCGAACGGGTGGGCCGTGGAGTGCCGGATCACCAGCGAAGACCCGCAGAACGGATTCATGCCCTCCACCGGGCGGATCGAGTTTCTCCGCGTACCGGCGGGGCCTGGCGTTCGGTGGGACAGCGGGTTCGAGGTCGGCAACGACGTCACCCTGCACTACGACTCGATGGTGGCCAAGCTGATCGTCTGGGGGCGGGACCGCAGCGAGGCGTTGCGGCGCATGGTCCGCGCGCTCGACGAACTGGTGATCGTCGGCGTGGCGAGCAACCAGGGGTTCCAGCGCCGCCTGGTGACCGACCCCGCGTTCATGGCCGGGGACATCGACATCCAGTTTCTGGATCGGCGCCCGGATCTGGCGGCAGCTCCGCCGCCCGCCGAGCTGACGCGCGCAGCCGCCATCGCCGCCGCGCTGGCCGAGGACGCCGCCCGGCACGCACGGAAGCCCGCCATCGCGGAGTCCGAGGATGCACACTCCGCCTGGCTCGCCACCGCGCGCGCGGAGGGGCTCCGCTGAGCGGGCCCGACGACGCCCCGGTCCGCATCCTCCGGATCGCGGCCGGTGGCGACGGCATCGGCACGCTGGGCGACGGGCGCACCGTCTTCGTGCCACGGTCGGCGCCCGGAGATCTGGTCACCCTCCGCCACGTCAAGCTCGCCAAGACGTTTGCGCGGGCCGAGGTGGACCGCGTGGTGGAATCCTCGCCCGACCGGGTGGAGCCGGCGTGCCCGCACTACGGGCGGGAGCAGTGCGGCGGCTGCCAGTTGCAGCACCTCGCGATGCCCGCGCAACTCGCGGCCAAGCGGACGATGGTGGGCGAGGCGCTCCGGCGGATCGGGAAGCTGGCGGTCGAGGATCCCGACATCGAGCAGGCGGAGATGGCCTGGGGCTATCGAAACAAGGTGACGCTCGCCGTGTCCGCGGGCGCCCGCGAGATCGGATTTCATCGGCAGGGGCGCCCCGGCGAGGTGTTTGACCTCGAACGGTGCCTCATCGCCGACCCGGCGCTGATGGACCTCTGGGCCGCCGTGCGGGAACATCGCGCGCTGCTGCCCGACAATGCGGAACAGCTCGTCCTGCGCCGCGACCGGGACGGCGGGCTCCACCTGACGGCACGGGTGCGTGGCCAGACGGTCTGGCGTTCGGCCGCGCTGCTGCACGCGGCGTTGGTTCGGCGCGGCACCCCGGCGGTGCTCTGGTGGGTGCCGGAGGAAGGGGCGCCGCGCGCGGTGGCGGGAGCGAGCGAGCCGTACCCCGCCGCCGTGTTCGAGCAGGTGCATCCGGCCATGGGCGACCGGGTGCGTGCCTGGGCACTGGCCCAGCTCGGAGACCTGGCGGGCGTGAAGGCGTGGGATCTCTACGCCGGCGTGGGAGAAACCTCCGCGCTCCTGGCCGCCGGGGGCGCCCAGGTCGAGAGCGTCGAGGTCGATGCGAGGGCGGTCGTCGAGGCGACACGCCGGGGACCCGAGCGGGGGGTGCGCCGGCTGGCGGGCCGCGCCGAGGATCTGGCCCCCACGTTGCCGGCCACCGACTTGGTGGTCACCAACCCGCCGCGGACCGGGATGGATGCGCGCGTGGTCGACGCCATCGTCGCGGCGCGGCCACGGCGCGTGGCGTACATCAGCTGCGATCCAGCCACTCTTGCGAGAGACCTTTCACGCTTGCTTTCCGGCCTCCCGGCCTCCCGGCCTCCCCGCCTCGCCTCCCTGCGGGCCTTCGACCTGTTCCCCCAGACCGCCCACGTCGAGACGGTGGCGATCGTGGAGCGTGACCGATGAAGTACTTCGTGCAGGTGGCGGGCGTGGAGGTCGAGGTGGCCATCGAGGCGGGCGGCGTCCGGGTGGACGGTGAGCTGGTCCCCGCCGTGCTTGAGCCGCTGCCGGGCACCCCCCTCCGTCAGCTCCGGATCGGGGACCGCACCATGGTGTTCTCGGTGGCGTCTCCCGAGCGGGGATTGTGGGAGCTTGGCCACCGCGGGGAGCGCTGGGAGGCGTCGGTGGTGGATGAGCGGACCCGGCACATCCGGAGCCTGACGGGCGGAGGCCGGCAGCGGGTGGGGGCAGGGGAAGTCAAGGCGCCGATGCCCGGGCTGGTGCTGCGGGTTCTCGTCGAGGAGGGGCAGCTGGTGGAGGCAGGGGCGGGCCTGGCGGTCCTGGAGGCCATGAAAATGGAGAACCAGATCAAGGCCCCGGTGGCGGGGGTGGTGGTGGCGGTCCGGGTCGAGGCGGGGAAGGCGGTCGAAAAGGGGCAGGTGCTGGTCGTGCTGGCGGCCCCGGGGTCCCCCGGGGACGGGGATCGGGTGGCTTGACCGGACCTCCCATGCCCGGCTATCATTAAGGTCTGTGTCGATTTACCCGTTTTCAGGCAACTGGCAGGAATGACAATGAAGACCTTCAGCGCAACGCCCGACGACATCCACCACGAGTGGCTGATCGTGGATGCCCAGGACGTGCCCCTTGGCCGGCTGGCCAGCGAAGTGGCGCAGCTCATCCGGGGCAAGCACAAGCCGACGTTCACGCCCCACATGGACGTGGGCGATTTCGTCATCGTCATCAACGCGGAGAAGGTCCGCCTGACGGGCAAGAAGCTCGACGGCAAGACCTACTTCAAGTACACCGGGTACATGGGCCACGAGACCCACACCACCGCCCGGAACATGATGGCCAAGCATCCCGACCGCGTCATCGAGAAGGCCGTCTTCGGCATGCTGCCGAAGACCTCGCTCGCCAAGCAGCACCTGCGCGGCAAGCTCAAGGTGTACGCCGGCGCGGAGCATCCGCACGCGGCGCAGCAGCCCAAGCCCTACACGGTTCAGTCCAGCACCCAGAAGGTGAGCGCATGACGGCTTCTCCCGAATTCCGGTGGCAGGCGGTGGGTCGGCGCAAGACGAGCGTCGCCCGGGTGTACCTGAAGCCCGGCACGGGCAAGTGGGACATCAACGGCCGGACCCTCGGCGACTACTTCCCGCGGCCCTCGCTGGTGCAGCACATCCAGCAGTCGTTCACGGCCACCGACACGCTTGGCGCCTTTGACGTCAAGGCGCACGTGGACGGCGGCGGCCAGGCGGGCCAGGCGGGCGCGCTCCGGCACGGTATCGCACGGGCGCTGGTGGAGGCCGATGGCCTGCACCGGGCCAAGCTGCGGGCCGCCGGTCTGCTCACGCGCGATCCGCGCGCCGTCGAGCGCAAGAAGCCCGGCCGTCCGGGCGCCCGGAAGCGGTTCCAGTTCAGCAAGCGTTAGCAGCAGGCGGCCGAATGGCCGCCATCATCCACATCGCCGGATTCCGACCCGGGTGCCCCCAGGGGTCAGGTCGGAAGACGAAGGCGGTGGCCGGACAACCCTCAGACTGAAGGATCGACGAACCCGCATGGCACAGCCCGCAATCCAGGACCTGCTCGAAGCCGGCGTTCATTTCGGCCACCAGACCCGTCGGTGGAACCCGAAGATGCGCCGTTTCATCTTCGCCGAACGTTCCGGCATCTACATCATCGACCTGCAGAAGACCCTCCGCCAGATCCTCAAGGCGCAGGAGCTCCTCCGGACGGTCGTCCTCAAGGGCGACAGCGTCCTCTTCGTCTGCACCAAGCGCCAGCTCAAGGGCGTGGTCCAGGCGGAAGCGGCGGCGAGCGGCGGTCATTACGTGACGGAGCGCTGGCTGGGCGGCATGCTCACCAACTTCCAGACCGTCAAGAAGCAGATCAAGCGGCTGCGCGACCTCGAGCAGGGGTCCACCGAAGGCGAGTTCGAGAACTACACCAAGAAGGAAAAGCTGCTCTTCGAGCGGGAGCGCGTGAAGCTGTCGCGCAACCTCGAGGGCATCAAGAACATGAACCGGCTTCCGGGCGCGCTGTTCGTCGTGGACGCCAAGAAGGAAAAGATCGCGGTGGCCGAGGCCAACAAGCTCGGGATCCCGGTGGTGGCCATCGTGGACACCAACGCGGACCCCGACGTGATCACGGTGCCGATTCCGGGCAACGACGACGCGATCCGCGCCGTGGCCCTGATCACGCAGGCGCTGGCGGAGACCATCGCCGAGGCGCGGGCGCAGATGCCGACGCGCGAAGCGGCCGACGCCGAAGACGCCGAGACCTACAGCACCGATTCCGGCACGGAAGGCGATGCCGACGCGGACCGGAAGAAGCGCCGGGCCCGCCGGAAGCGGCGTCCGAAGCCGGAGGCCATCGCGGCCCGGCTGAAGGGTGAGGCGGAGACGGGGGAGGCCGAGGCGGCCGCCCCGGCTGCCGCGGCCGAGTCGGACGCCTAGTCCGGCCCCCGCGGGATCCAGCGCGCCGCCGCCCCCGGCCTCCAACCGGCCAGGGCGGCGGTTTCACTATCCAACACTTTCGGTGAGTGCTATACCATGACGACGAAGACGATTGCCGCGAAGGACGTTGCCGAGCTCCGTGCCCGCACCGGGGCCGGCATGATGGATTGCAAGAAGGTGCTCGAGGAGGCCGGTGGCGACATGGACAAGGCCAACGAGCTGCTGCGCGCGCGCGGCATCGCGAAGGCCGAGAAGCGGGCCGGACGCAGCGCCAGCCAGGGCCTCGTGGTCAACTACATGCACCACAACGGGCAGGTCGGCGTGCTGGTCGAGCTCAACAGCGAGACGGACTTCGTGGCGCGCACCGAGGACTTCGGCCAGCTCGCGCGCGACATCGCGCTGCACATCGCCTCGGCCGACCCGATCGGCGTGAATCCGGAGGACATCCCGGCCGATCTGCTCGACCGGGAGCGCCGGATCGCGGAGGAGCAGGTCGCGGCCGAGGGCAAGCCGGAGGCCATCCGGGCCAAGATCGTCGAGGGCAAGGTCAAGAAGTTCGTGGCGGAGCGCACGCTGCTGGAGCAGCCGTTCGTCAAGGACGAGACCAAGACCATCGGCCAGCTCGTCAAGGAAGTGTCCGGCAAGCTGGGAGAGGCCGTCGTCGTGCGCCGCTTCGCCCGGTTCAGGGTCGGGGAGGACTGATGGCGCTGGCCTACGCGCGCGCCCTGCTCAAGGTCTCCGGTGAAGCGCTCGCCGGCGAGAAGGGCGTGGGCGTCGACTTCCAGGTCGTCGAAACGCTGGCGGACCAGATCAAGTCGGTGCACGCCATGGGCGTGCAGCTCAGCGTCGTGGTGGGCGGCGGCAACATCATCCGCGGCACCGCCGCCTCCCGCGAAGGGCTCGACCGGGTCAACGCCGACTACATGGGCATGCTGGCCACGGTCATCAACGCCCTGGCCATGCAGGACGTCCTCGAAAAGCTCGGCGTGCACACCCGCGTGATGACGGCCATCCGGATGGAGTCGCTCGCCGAGCCGTACATCCGGCGCCGGGCGCATGCGGCACCTCGAGAAGGGCCGCCTGGTCATCTTCGCCGGCGGCACCGGCAACCCCTTCTTCTCCACCGACACCGCCGCGGTGCTCCGCGCGCTCGAGGTGGAGGCGGAGGTCATCCTCAAGGCCACCAACGTGGACGGCGTGTACACGGCGGATCCCCGGACCGACAAGACCGCCACGTTCATTCCCGAGCTCACCTTCCAGGAAGCGATCGTCAAGGGCTACGCCGTCATGGACGCCAACGCGTTCGGGCTGTGCAAGGCCAACCAGCTTCCCATCCTGGTGTTCAACATCAACGAACCCGGAGCCATCGCGCGGATCCTGCGTGGCGAGCGGGTCGGGACCATCGTCCGATGAAAACGATTCCAGAACTGCTGAAGCACTGCCGCGAACTGATGTTCAAGGCGGTCGAGAGCACCAAGCGCGAGCTGACCGGCATCCGGAGCGGCAAGGCCAATCCCGCCCTCCTCGACACGATCCGCGTGGAGGCCTACGGCTCCACCGTCCCGCTCAACCAGGTGGCCATGGTGGCGGCGCCCGAGCCGCGGATGCTGACCGTGCAGCCGTTCGACAAGACGCTGGCGCCCGTCATCGAGAAGGCCATCCGTGACGGCGACCTCGGCCTCAACCCCGCGTCGCAGGGCAACCTCATCCGCGTGCCGCTGCCCGCCGCTCTCCGAGGAGCGGCGCAAGGAGCTGGTCAAGGTCGTGCACAAGCTGGCGGAAGAGGGGCGCATCGCCATCCGTCACGCGCGGACCGACACCCTCAGCAAGATCAAGAAGCTCGAGCATGTGTCCGAGGACGACAAGACGCGCGCCGAGAAGGATGTGCAGAAGGTCACGGACGAGCATGTGAAGCTGGTGGACGAGGTGATCAAGTCCAAAGAAGCGGAAATCATGGAAGTTTGACGGCATGACCGACCCGCTGCTCGACTCGATCCTCCAACAGGGCGCGGTCCCGGCTCACGTCGCCATCATCATGGACGGGAACGGGCGGTGGGCCCAGGCGCGTGCGCTGCCGCGGCCGGCGGGACACCAGGCGGGCATGCAGGCCGTCCGCGAAGCGGTCGAAGGCGCCCGCAACGCCGGGGTGAAGGTCCTCACGCTCTTCGCGTTCTCCCAGGAAAACTGGCACCGCCCCCCCGATGAAATCGACGCGCTCATGTCGCTCCTCGAGGAGTACATCGCGCGGGAGCGACAGGAGCTCGTGGCCAAGGGGGTGGCGGTGCGGTTCCTCGGCGATCTCGACCGCCTGGTGCCGAGTGCGCGCGCGGCGGTGGACGAGACCATCCGGGAAACGGCGGGCGGGACGGAACTGGCCCTGAACATCTGCATCTCCTACGGCTCGCGGGCGGAACTGACTCGCGCGGCCCGGCTCATCGCCGAGGACGTCGCCGCTGGTCGCCTGGTGCCTGCCGAGGTGGACGAGGCAGCCATGGCGCGCCGGCTCTACACCGCGCCCTGGCCCGACCCCGACCTCCTGATCCGCACCTCGGGCGAACTCCGCCTCTCCAATTTCCTGCTCTGGCAGCTGGCCTACGCGGAGCTGTACGTCACCACCGTCCTCTGGCCCGACTTCACCCGTCGCGATTTTTACGAGGCCGTGCTCGAGTTCCAGCGGCGCGACCGCCGGTTCGGGCGCGTACCCACCTGATGGATCGCAACATGCAGGCGCGGATCGCGTTCGCGGTGGTCGCGATCCCGACGGCGCTCGGCATCGTCTGGTTCGGCGGTTGGGCGCTGGTGGCCCTGCTGACGGCCGCCGGCGTCCTCGGCACACGCGAGCTCTTCGCGTTCGCGCAGCAGCGCGGCGTGCACCCGTCGCCTGTGCTGGGCCTCGGGGCGGCGGCCGTCGCCGCCCCACTCACCTGGCTTGCGCTCAGCCGTCCCGACGCCTTCGTGCTGGTCGCCGACTGGTGGCCCTATGCGGGCGCCCTCTGGATTCTCGCCGCGCTGTCCTGGGCCACGCTGCGCCGCGCCCCGGACGCGCATCCCCTCGGCGCGGTTGCCGTGACGCTGTTCGGCCCGCTCTACGCGGCCGCCCTGCCAGCCTTTCTCCTGGTCCTGCGGCATTCGTCGTTCGGCCTCCGCTCATGGGGCGGGACCGCGCTGGTCTTCTTTCCCCTGGTGGTCACCTGGGTCGGCGATTCCGCCGCCATGTCCGGTGGCCGCGCCTTTGGCGGCCCGAAGATGGCGCCCACCATCAGCCCCGGAAAGACGCGCTCAGGCGGCATCGCCGGGCTGATCGGCGCCGCCGTGGCCGGGGCGCTGCTCGTCGCGTTCGTCCTGCGGCCGGCCGGATTCGACCTTGGCATCGTCCCGGGCGCGGCCATCGGGCTGCTGCTCGGGGTGGTGGGGCAGGTGGGCGACCTGGCGGAATCCCTCCTCAAGCGCGAAGCGGGCGTCAAGGACTCCAGTCACCTGATTCCCGGGCATGGCGGCGTGCTGGACCGGTTCGATTCGCTGATCTTCGTCCTTCCCGTCGCCGCGCTCCTCTTCCGTCTCCTCGGCGCGATCTGATGCGTGGGGTGGCGGTGCTGGGCTCCACCGGCTCCATCGGCCGGAGCACGCTGGCCGTCCTCGGCCGGCAGCGGGAACACTTCCGTGTGGTGGCCCTCACCGCCGGGTGCAACGCCTCCCTGCTCGACCTCCAGCGCACCGAATGGACCCCTGAATTCGCCGGCCTCGCCGAGGCGACCGGCGCGTCGCGGCTGCCGAGCGGCCCCGGCGTGTTGATCGAGGCGGCCACGCATCCGTCGGTCGATATCGTGGTCAACGCGGTGGTGGGCGCGGCGGGCCTCGACGCGACGCTGGCCGCGCTCCGTGCCGGCAAGCGCGTGGCGCTGGCCAACAAGGAGTCGCTGGTCATGGCCGGCGAACTGGTGCTCGAGGCGGCGCGCGTCGGGGGCGGGGAACTCGTGCCGATCGACAGCGAGCACAGCGCGGTGCTCCAGTGCCTGGCGGGGCACGGCGGTGAGCTCGAGCGGCTCATCCTGACGGCGTCCGGCGGCCCCTTCCGGGAGTGGCCCGCCGAGCGGGTCGGGGCGGCCACGGTCGAGGAAGCGCTCCGCCACCCGACTTGGAAGATGGGCAGCAAGATTTCGGTGGACAGCGCCACGCTGGCCAACAAGGCCCTCGAGGTCATCGAGGCGCACTTTCTCTACGGGCTGCCGTACGACCGCATCGAGGTCGTGGTGCATCCGCAGAGCATCGTGCATGCCTTCGTCGAGTTCGGCGACGGCAGCGTGCTGGCGCAGCTGGGGTTCCCGACCATGGAACTGCCCATCCTGTACGCCCTGACCCATCCCGTCCGGCTGCCGGATACGGGGGTGCCGCGGTTCGATCCGGTCGCGGCGGGCCCGCTGACCTTCGAGCCGATGCGGTCCGAGGTGTTTCGCACCTTCGCCGCGGGCGTGGCGGCGGGCCGGGCCGGCGGGACAGCCCCGGCGGTGTTCAACGCCGCCAACGAGGCGGCGGTGGCCGCGTTCCTTGGCGGACGCATTTCCTTCGGCCGTATTTCAGACACGATCCACGCGGTGCTCGACGCGCACACGGTCCAGCCTGCCACCGCGCTGGACGCGGTGCGCGAGGCCGACCGCTGGGCCCGGGCCCGTGCCCTTGAGGAGATGTCATGATCGCACTGCAGACCCTGGCGTCGCTGCTCGTCGTCCTCGGCATCCTGGTCTTCGTCCATGAGGCGGGGCATTTTCTGGCCGCCAAGTGGGCCGGCGTCTGGGTGCATCGCTTTGCCCTCGGCATCGGCAATCCGATCCCCGGGCTCTCGTTCCGCTACCGGGAAACGGAATACGCCATATGCTGGCTGCCGCTCGGCGGCTACGTGAAGATGGCCACCGCCGAGGAGGAGGCGACCAGCAGCGCGCTGGAAGGGGCGGCGCCGGACGTCGTTGTGCCGCCCGAGGCGTACTTCGAGTCGAAGCCGGTCTGGAAGCGGATGATCATCATCCTCGCCGGCGTCACGATGAACGCCCTCTTCGCCTGGCTGGTGTTCACCGGGCTGGCGGCCAAGAACGGCCGGGCGGTGGACCCCGAGACGCGCGTGGGGCAGGTGGACACCGCGGGCCTCCCGCCGGTGCTGGCTCCGATGGCGGCGCTGGTGCCTGGCGACAGCATCGTCGCGGTGAACGGCGTGCCGGTGCACCAGTGGGGCGAGGTGATCGACGGCATCATGAGCGGTTCCGCCGACACCGTCATCATCGCGGTGGCGGGCAAGCCGGACATTCGCCTGCCGGTGCATCCCGATGCGGTCGAAGAGCGGGCACAGGCGGCGCAGTCCATCTCGTCGTGGCGCCCACCGGTGGTCAGCACGGTCGAGCCGGGCGGGCCGGCCAGCCGGGCCGGGTTCCGGGTCGGCGACCTGATCCTGACGGTGGACGGCATTCCGATTCCGCAGTGGTGGGACCTGACTGAGGTCATCGCCGCGCGCGCCGGGGACACGGTGGCGGTCGAGGTGGCGCGCGGGGCGGAACGGCTGACGCTGACGGTGACGCCCGGGAGCGCCGTGGTGCGCGGCGCCGATGGGGCGGAACGGACCATTGGGCGGATCGGGGTCGGGAGCAGCGGGCAGGTCGTGTACGAGCCGCTGACCTTCGTCGAAGCCATCGGCGAGGGCTTCGCGGCCACCGTCAACGCATCCACAACGGTCGTCCGGACCGTCCGGGGGATGCTGACCGGGCGGGTCGCCGGGAAGAACATCGGCGGGCCGATCCTCATCGGGCAGATGGCGGCGCAATCGGCCGAGGCCGGCCTCGGGGTCTTCTTCGGCTTTCTCGGCGTCATTTCCATCAACCTGGCGGTGCTGAACCTGCTGCCGATCCCGATTCTCGACGGGGGGCAGTTCCTCTTCCTGCTGGCGGAGGGGATCCTTCGGCGCCCGCTCTCGCTCAAGCTCCGGGAGCGCCTGACCCTGGTGGGGTTGGTGCTCGTAATGGCGCTGATGGTCTTCGCATTCTGGAACGACCTGCGCCGGGTCTTCGGAATGTTCGGGTAAAGTGTTGTTGCAAATGGTGTTACAGGTTGATCGAACGGAGAAGTTCGGGGGACTGGGCCTGGCGCGCAATGGGGCCAACCCCTTGTCACATCAGGACTAGCGGGTTATTTTGCCGTGCTAGAAAGAATCGCGAATTAATGACGTTGCCCACACGGGCACCCAACGGAAATCGACAGCATGAGCTTCGACAAGCAGGCAGTCACTGAAAAGCATCGCCTCCACGAGACGGACACCGGGTCCGCTCCCTTGCAGGTGGCCATGCTCACCGAGCGGATCAATTCGCTCACCGACCACTTCCGGACCCACTCGAAGGACCATCATGGTCGCCGGGGTCTCCTCAAGATGGTCGGCACGCGGCGCCGCCTGCTCACGTACCTGAAGCGCAGTGACCTGCCGACCTACCGGTCGCTCATCGAGCAGCTGGGTCTCCGCCACTAACTGCAGCCCGTAGGCGAGGGCGTCCCGACCGAGCACGACGGGACGCCCTCTTCGCATTGCGTGCTCTGAAAAAAGAAAAGGTTGTGACTGTGCATCGGATTGAAACTGAATTCGCCGGCCGGACCCTCATCGATCGAGACCGGGCGATGGCGAAGCAGGCCGCCGGTTCGTGTCTGGTCCGTTTCGGCGACACCATGGTCCTGGCGGCGGTGACCGTCTCCAAGAACGTCTCCACCCTCCCGTTCTTCCCCCTCACGGTCGAGTATCGCGAGAAGACCTACGCCGCGGGCAAGATCCCGGGCGGGTTCCTCAAGCGCGAAGGCCGGCCGTCGCGACAAGGAAATCCTTGCCGCCCGCGGCATCGACCGGTCCATCCGGCCGCTCTTCCCGGAGGGCTTCAAGAACGAGATCCAGGTGTTCGTCACGGTCATCTCGGCCGACCAGGAAAACGACGCCGACGTGCTGGGCGTGCTGGCCGCCTCGACCGCGCTGGCCATCTCGCCGATCCCGTGGGACGGTCCGATCGCGGCGGTTCGCGTCGGCCAGGTCGAGGGCAACTGGATCCTCAACCCGACCTTCCAGCAGCTGGAGTTCTCCACCATCGACCTGTTCGTGACCGGCTCCGCCGACTCGATCGTCATGGTCGAGGGCGGCGCGCTCGAGATCTCCGAGAAGGAAGTCCTCGACGCGCTGAAGATCGGCCAGAAGGGCATCAAGGAGCTGGTCGGGATCGCGCAGAAGGTCATCGCCAAGGCGGCCAAGCCGACCATGGAATGGACCAAGGCGGCGCGGGATCCGGCGCTGACCAAGCGGGTCGAGGAGCTGGCCGAGAAGGCCATGGCCAAGGCGATCAACGCCAAGGACAAGGCGGGGCGCGCCGAGGGCGTCGCCAAGGTGAAGGCGTCCGTCGTCGAGCAGCTGGCCACGGAGTTCCCCGACCAGGGCCGCAACATCGGCAATGAAATCGAGGAAGTCGAGTACCGGGTCATGCGGGCCCAGGTCCTCGACAAGGGCGAGCGGGTGGACGGGCGGGACATGGACACCGTCCGGCCGATCACCATCGAGACCAGCCTGCTGCCGCGCGCGCACGGGTCGTCGCTCTTCACCCGCGGCCAGACCCAGGCGCTGGTGGCCGTGACCCTCGGCACCGCGGACGACGAGCAGCGCATCGACACCATCGACGTGCCGCGCGAAACGACCAAGTCGTTCATGCTGCACTACAACTTCCCGCCGTACTGCACCGGTGAAGTGAAGATGATCCGCGGCACCAGCCGCCGCGAAATCGGGCACGGCATGCTCGCCGAGCGGGCGCTGCAGCCGCTGCTGCCGCGGTACGAGGAATTCCCCTACACGATGCGCATCGTCTCGGAAGTCCTCGAGTCGAACGGCTCCTCGTCGATGGCCACCGTCTGCGGCGGTTCGCTGTCGCTGATGGACGCGGGCGTCCCGATGAAGGCCGCCTGCGCCGGCGTGGCGATGGGCCTGATCAAGGAAGGCAAGAAGATCGCCATCCTGACCGACATCCTGGGCACCGAGGACCATCTCGGCGACATGGACTTCAAGGTGGCCGGCACCGACGACCGGCATCACCTCGATCCAGATGGACATCAAGATCCAGGGCCTGGACCTGAAGATCATGGAAGAGGCGCTCGACAAGGCGCGCCTGGGCCGCCTGCACATCCTCGGCGAAATGAAGAAGGCGCTCGACACCCACCGGCCCGAGATGTCGCCGTGGGCGCCGCGGATCTTCACCCTGCAGATCAAGCCCGACAAGATCGGCGACCTCATCGGCCCCAAGGGCAAGACGATCCGCGGCATCCAGGAGGCCACGGGCGCCAAGATCAGCGTCGAGGACTCCGGCCTCGTCACCATCGCCGCCGTCGGCGGCGAGGCAGGCGAGAAGGCCCGGGAGATGGTCACCGCCATCGTGCGCCGAGCCCGAGGTCGGCAAGATCTACGAAGGCCCGGTCAAGAGCACCACGGCGTTCGGCGCCTTCGTCGAGATCATGCCGGGCGTCGAGGGGCTGCTGCACATCAGCGAGCTCCAGCACGGCCGCACCGACAAGACGGAAGACGTGGTCAAGAAGGGCGACATCGTCAAGGTCAAGCTCCTCGAGGTGGACGAGCGCGGCCGGATGAAGCTGTCCCGGAAGGCGCTCCTGCCGAAGGAGTAGCGAGGTGACGACCGTCCGTCTTGACGACGGGCTGTTCCAGACGAGCGCACCCAACGGCTGCACCGCTCCTCACGGAGGCGCTGCCGGGGGTGCGCTCGGCCGCATTGGGGATCTGGGTCCGCTCGGCGAGCGCCCACGAGGCGCGGCCGAAGATGGGCGTCTCCCACCTCCTCGAACACATGGTGTTCAAGGGCACCGAACGTCGCAGCGCCCGCCAGATCGCGCTGGAGCTCGAGGTGCGCGGCGGCAGCCTCGACGCCTACACCAGCCGGGACCACACCAGCTACCAGGCCCATGTCCTCGACTCCGACCTGCCCGCTGGCGGCGGACATCCTGACCGACCTGGTCCGCCGCCCGCTCCTGCGGGAGCAGGACCTCGCGCTGGAGCGAAACGTGGTGCTCGAGGAGATCAACGGCGTCGAGGACACCCCGGACGACCTGGTCTTCGAACTCCACTCCGAGACGCTCTGGCCCACTCACCCATACGGCTACTCCATCCTGGGCAGCGCCGAGACCGTCGGCGCACTGTCCGCGACCGACCTCCAGGCGTCGCACCGGAACGGGCTACTTCCGCGGCAACTGCGTCATCGCCGCGGCGGGCAACGTGGACCATGAGCAGCTGCTGGCCGCGCTGGGCGCGGAGGGGTGGTTCGACGGCCCCGCGCATGAGGCGCCGCTGGCTCCCGCCGCGCCCGGCACGCCCGCGCGCGGGGTCGTGCGCCGGGAGGCCCGGGACACCACCCAGGCGCATATCGTCTTCGGGACCGATACCTTTCCCTATGCGGACAGCCGGCGCTACGCGCTGGCCATGCTGATCAACGCGTTCGGCGGCGGGATGTCGAGCCGCCTCTTCCAGCGGATCCGGGAAGACCTCGGGCTGGCGTACGCGGTGTACGCCTACCACCAGTTCTACCGGTCCGCGGGGCAGTCTGGCGTGTATGTCGGCACCCAGCCCGGTACGGCGGAGCAGGCGTCCGAGGCGATCCTGGCGGAGTACCGGCGGATGTCCAGCGAGGGGCTCTCGCCGGAGGAAATCGACGACGCTCGCCGGCAATTGAAGGGGCAGGTCATGCTCGGCCTCGAGAGTCCGCAGAGCCGGATGAACCGCCTGGCCACGCTGTCCCTGCAGGGCGAGGCGTACCGCCCGCTGGACCGCGTCCTCGAGGAGATCGACGCCGTCGGGGCCGACACCCTGGCGGCGGTGGCGCAGGAATTCTTCGCGCCGGAGCGGCAGACGATCGTGCGGTTGGGGCCGAAGGACTGAGGACTGAGGACTGAGGAACAACCCTTCTGTCATTGCGAGGCCACGGAGTGGCCGAAGCAATCTCGTGCTGAGGGGCGGCAGTCAGGATCGATCAGTTTGTTTCATCACCGACATCTACCAAGGATCGACCCATGATCATCGGCGTACCGAAGGAAATCAAGACGAACGAGAACCGCATCGCGCTCGTGCCCGCCGGCGCGGAGTCGCTGGTATCGGCCGGGCACACCGTGTACGTGGAGGCGGGCGCCGGGCTGGGGAGCGGGTTTCCCGACGCGGACTACACCGCCGTCGGCGCCAAGATGCTGGCCACCGCGGACGAGGTGTGGGCCAAGGCCGACATGATCATGAAGGTGAAGGAGCCGATCGCCGTCGAATGGCCCCGGATGCGGAAGGGCCAGCTGATCTACACCTACTTCCACTTTGCCGCGGCGGAAGAGCTGACCCGGGCGGTCATCAAGTCCGGCGCGGTGGCGGTGGCCTACGAAACGGTGCAGCTGCCGAACGGCGAGCTGCCGTTGCTGACGCCGATGTCCGAGGTGGCGGGGCGGATGGCGGTGCAGGAGGGCGCCAAGTACCTCGAGAAGGTCTTCGGCGGCAGCGGCATCCTGCTGGGCGGCGTGCCGGGCGTGGCCCCGGGCGAAGTGGTGATCATCGGCGGCGGCGTGGTCGGCATCAACGCGGCCAAGATGGCGGCGGGTCTCGGGCGCCCACGTCACGATCCTCGACATCTCGCTCGACCGGCTGCGCTACCTCGACGACGTGCTCCCCGCCAACGTGGACACGGCCTACTCGAACCGCCACAACATCCTCGACTGCATCCGCCGCGCCGACCTGGTGGTCGGCGCCGTGCTCCTGCCGGGCGCCAAGGCGCCGCACCTCGTCAAGCGGGCCGACCTGGCCGTGATGAAGCCGGGCTCGGTCATCGTGGACGTGGCGGTGGACCAGGGCGGGTGCGTCGAGACCATCAAGCCGACCACGCACGAGAACCCGACGTACTTCGTGGACGGGATCCTGCACTACGCGGTGGCCAACATGCCCGGCGGCGTGCCGCGGACCTCGACGCTCGCGCTCACCAACGCCACGCTGCCCTACGCCATCAAGCTGGCCAAGCTGGGCTGGAAGGCGGCCTGCAAGGCCGACCGGTCGCTCGCGCTGGGCCTGAACGTGGTCGAGGGCAAGGTGGTCTATCCGGGCGTGGCGGAGGCGTTCGGCCTGCCGCTGGTGGCCGTCGAAACCGTCCTGTAGCGGCGGGATGATGCCGCCACGTGACTTGGGTCACAGGCTCCGATGACTGAAATCCGTATCGTTCGGCTGCCGCACGGGGAGGGACTCCCCCTTCCCGCGCGGGCCACGCCCGGCTCGGCGGGGTTCGACCTGTCCAGCGCCGAGGATGGGGAATTGGCGCCCATGGAGCGGCGGCTTTTTGCGACAGGTTTTGCGATTGCCATTCCCGCGGGTTTCGAGGTCCAGCTCCGGCCGCGCTCCGGGCTGGCCCTCAAGCAGGGGCTGACCCTTCCCAACACCCCAGCCACCATCGACAGCGACTACCGGGGCGAGCTCAAGGTGGCGCTGGTCAATCTCGGAGCCGAGCCGGTGCGCATTGCCAGGGGCATGCGGATTGCTCAAATGCTGGTGGCCCGGGTGGAGCCGGCCTCGTTCCTGGAGGTCGATTCGCTGCCCCCGACCGACCGTGGGGACGGGGGGTTCGGGAGCACCGGGCACTAGCGCCTAACTCTCGGTCTTGTCCCGATTTACGGCATTCGTTAGCTTTGGACTCAGCACCCCCCTCCCAACCGAACGCCGAGAACGCCCACAGGATGAAGCTGCCTCCTTTTCGCTTTAGCTTGAGCTCACTGATCCCCGCCAATGAAATTGCGGTCGATCTGGGCACGGCGAACACGCTGATCTACGTGAAGGGCGAAGGCATCGTCCTGAACGAGCCGTCCGTCGTGGCGCTCGAAAAGGCCACGGGCAAGATCAAGGGCATCGGACTCGAAGCGAAGCGGATGCTGGGGCGCACGCCCGAAGGCATCCTCGCCGTGCGGCCGCTGAAGGACGGCGTCATCGCCGACTTCGACGTCACCGAGAAGATGCTGCGGTACTTCCTCAAGACCATCATCGACAAGCACGTCTTCCGGGTGAAGCCGAAGGTCATCGTGTGCGTGCCGAGCGGCATCACCGAGGTGGAGCGTCGCGCGGTGCGCGACTCCGCCGAGACCGCCGGCGCCAAGGAAGTCTGGATGGTGGCGGAACCGATGGCGGCGGCCATCGGCGTCGGCCTGCCGGTCGAGACGCCGACCGGCAACATGGTCATCGACATCGGCGGCGGGACCACGGAAATCGCGGTCATCGCGCTCTCGGGCATCGTGTCCGACACCTCGATCCGCACCGGTGGCGACGAGCTCGACATGGCCATCGTGCAGTTCATGCGCAAGAACTACAACCTGCTGGTCGGCGAGCCGACGGCGGAAGCGATCAAGATCAAGATCGGGTCGGCCGCGCCGGTGGGCGAGGAGCGCGAGATGGAGGTCAAGGGGCGGGACCTCGTGTCCGGCATCCCGAAGACGGTCCGCGTGCACTCCTCCGAAATCCGCGAGGCCATCCAGGAGCCGATCCAGCAGATCGTGGACGCGGTGCGGCGCGCGCTCGAAATCACGCCGCCGGAGCTCGCCAGCGACATCGTGGACCGCGGCATCATCATGACCGGCGGCGGCGCGCTGATCCGCGGGCTCGACGTCCTGCTCGCCCAGGAGACGGGACTGCCGATTCACGTCGACGAAGATCCGCTCACCTGCGTCGTGCGCGGCACCGGCCGCATCCTCGATGATCCGCTGAAGTACCAAAGCGTCCTCTCCAAGTAGCATGCTGGCGCCGGATCGCACATTCGCCCGCCGCGACACCGCCCTCTTCATCCTCTGCGTCGCGCTGTCGGTCGGCGCCCTCTTCGCGCCGGAGACCTGGCAGCTCGCCATCGCCTCCTCCGCGCGGAGCACGGCGCTGGCGCCGCTCATCGCGCTGCAGCGGCGCGCGGAATCGTCCCGCACCAGCCTCGCCCGCTTTGAAGCCCTCACCGCCCAGCGGGACTCCGCCTCGGCCGCGGCCCAGTCCCTCGCCGTGATCCTCGACGAAAACACCCAGCTGCGGGCGCTGCTCGATCTCTCGGAGCGGCTGCCGCGCCCGGTCATCTCCGCCGAGGTGCTTCACCAGGCCCTGCCGACGGATGGTCGCACGCTGCTGCTGAGCGCCGGGCGGCGGTCCGGAATTCTGCCGTTCCAGGCGGTGGTGTCGCCGGAGGGACTCCTCGGGTTCATCCAGACCGCCGGGCCCGGGACCTCCGTCGTCTTCACCTGGGCTCATCCGGACTTCCGGGCCAGCGCGGTCACCCTCGACGGGTCGGTGACCGGCATCATCAGCGTCACGGCGGACGCCTCGATCCGGGAGCCGATGCTGGAGCTGCGCGGCGTGCCGTACCGGGACTCCGTGCCGGTCGGCACGGCGGTCATCACCTCGGGACTCGGCGGCGTCTATCCGCGGGGCCTGCCCATCGGCACGGTGGTCGGCGTGGCGCGACAGTCGGAAGGGTGGGAGCGGGTGTACCTCGTCCGGCCGGCGGCCGCGCCGGCACGGGTGAGTCACGTGCTGATCATCTCCGCCGGGACCGTCTGGCCCGGCCAGGCACCGCCCGAGGATTCGCTGCCGTGAGCGCCGCGCAGACCCGCCGTATCCGGTTCAGCCTCGTCATGCTGCTGCTGGTCGGGCTGCAGTTCTACGTGCGCCCCCGCCTCGGCAATCCGCGGGTGGCGCCCGATTTCCTCATGCTCGGCCTCATGATCTTCGCCATCCGCAGCCGGCCGGGGGCGGCCGCCTTCGCCGGGTTCATCATCGGGTTTGCGAGCGACGCGCTGACCCCGGCGCGTTTCGGCGCGGCCATGCTCGCCAACACCCTTGTCGGGTACGCCGCGGCGTGGGGACGCGCGGTGTTCTTTGCCGACAACCTGCTGGTCAACGCCGGGTTCATCGCGGCGGGCGTGTGGCTGCGAGACCTGCTGGTGCTCGTCGCCAGCGGGGCCAGCGGGAAGGAGCTCTTCATCCAGCTCGGCGTGTGGAGTCCGCTGCTGGCGCTCACCACGGCCGTGACCGGCGTGCTGGTGCTGGCCGTCTTCCGCGACTGGCTCGACATCCGGCTCGAGGAATGAACGAGTTTCATTCCTACCGACGGGCCGAACGGGCCGCGGTGGCGCGCTGGTTTTTTCTGGCGGCCTTTTTTGTCCTGGTCGTCGCCTTCTTCCGTACGCAGGTCGTGCAGCACGAGCGGTTTCGGCTTCGCGCCGAGAAGAACCGGCTGCGGATCGTGCCGCTCGTGGCGCCGCGCGGCATCATCTACGACCGGAACGGCTTGGTCATCGCCGAGAACGTCCCCGGCTATGCGATCAAGCTCCTGGCCCCCTCCGCCGACTCCCTGCGCGCCGTCCTCGCCCGCTTCGACGCGGTCGTGCCGCTCGACAGCGGGGCCGTCGAGGGGATCATGGTGCGGTACCGGCAGGCGCAGTACCAGCCGGTCCTCGTGGTGGGCAACGGCGATTTCGAGACGGTCTCCCGACTCGAGGAACACCGGGCGGTGCTGCCCGGGCTGGTGATCCAGTCCGAGCCGAGGCGATTCTATCCCGACGGCGGGGCGGTGGCGCACCTCGTGGGGTACGTGGGAGAGGTCAGCGAGCGGGACCTGGCCACGGAGCGGTTTCCCGGCGCGCAATTGGGCACGGTGGTGGGGCGGGCGGGGCTGGAGCAGGAGTACGATGAGCAGCTTCGCGGGCGCGCGGGCATCCATTACGTCGAGGTGAACGCCCGCGGCCGCCTGGTGCGGGAGGAGGATGTCGCGCCGGCGCTGGCCGCCATTCCGGGCGAGGCCATCCGCACCACCATCGACCTGCCCCTGCAGCGGTACATCGACAGCCTCTGGCGGACCGACCTGCCCGGCGTGCGCGGGTCGATGGTGGCGCTCACCCCGACCGGCGAAGTCCTGGCACTGTACAGCGCGCCGGGCTATGACCCCAACGAATTCGTCGGCGGCATTTCCAACACGGAGTGGCGGCGGCTGAACGACGACCCCGCGCGCCCCCTGCTCGATCGGGCCATCCAGACCCGCTATCCGCCGGCCTCGCCGTTCAAGCTGGCCATCTCGGCGATGGCGCTGAAGCGGGGCATCGCCACCTTCACCACCCACATGCCCGAGCCGTGCCGCGGCGGGTTGCAGGTCGGAAACCGGTACTTCCGCTGCTGGAAGCCGGAGGGTCACGGCAGCCTGGACCTCGAGGGGGCCATCGCCAAGAGCTGTGACGTGTATTTCTACCAGCTGGGGCTGCGCATCGGACTCGACGCGATCCTGACCGACGGCGTGCTGATGGGATTTCGCGACAAGAGCGGGATCGACCTCGAAAACGAGATCGCGCCGATCTACCCCTCCAACACCGCCTATTTCGACCGCAAGTACGGATCGCGCGGCTGGAGCAAGTGGGGCGCGACCCTCAACTTTGCCATCGGCCAGGGCGAGAACACCCAGAACGTCATCGACATGACGCGGTTCTACGCCGCGCTGGCGAGCGGCGGACAGGCGCCGACGCCGTATATCGTCCGGCCGCGCACCGACCAGGTGCGAAGCCTGGGACTCACACCGGAGCAGTTGAGCGGCCTCCGGACCGCACTGATCGCGGTCGTCGAGACCGGCACGGCCTCGGCGAGCCGGAGCCGGGACCTCGCCATCGCCGGCAAGACCGGCACGGCGCAGAACTCCCACGGCGAAGACCACGGCTGGTTCGTGGGTTTCGCACCGGCGGACAAGCCGCAGATCATCGTGGGGAGCATCATGGAGTTTGCGGAGCATGGCTCGAACGTGGCTCCGTATGTCATCAAGGTGCTGCACCGGTACGTGGCCGGCCCCGGCGTCACGGACGCGCCGCCGTCCATGAAGTTCGTCTCGCCGGCCGACTCCGCTCCCCGCGCCATCCAGATCGTTCCCGATTCCGTGCGCCAGGTCGATCCCGTCGCGGACGACACCCTGCCGCCGCCCCCGCCAGCGCCATCCGGTCCATGAGAGACCTCGGGCCGGATCGTCCGCTCATCGCGGTCACCTTCCTCCTCGCCGCCTACGGCCTGCTGACGCTCTACTCGGCGGGGCAGACCGACGTCGTGACCCAGGCGCAGGGCGTGTGGCTCCGCCAGCTCATGTGGATGGGGATCGGCGTGGTGGCGGCGGCGGTGGTGTTCCGCCTCTCCTTCCGCCTGCTGGAGTGGCTGGCGCCCGCGGCGTACGGGTTCGCCATTCTGCTCCTGCTGGTGACGCTCGCGGTCGGCACAGGGCAGGGCACCGCCACCGGAACCAAGAGCTGGCTCGCCATCGGGGGTCACCAGATCGGCCAACCGGCGGAGCTGGCCAAGCTGGCGGTCATCCTGATGCTGGCGCGCTATCTCTCCGGGCTCCGGGAGTCTCCGCGCAACCTGCGGGAGCTGATTCCGCCCTGCCTGATCGCCGGCGTGCCGTTTCTCCTGGTGCTGAAACAGCCGGACCTGGGCAGCGCCATCGTGTTCATTGGGATCCTGTTCCTGATGCTCTTCTGGGCCGGGGTCAAGCCGTCGCTGTTGTTCATGCTGGCCAGCCCCGGCCTGAGCCTGCTGCTCGCGTTCACCACCTGGACGTGGGGCATCTGGATGATCGTCCTGGCGGCGCTCCTGTTCGTGTGGCGCCCGTACGTGGTCGAGGGCGTGTTCCTCTATGTGATCAACTCGGTGATGGGCGCGCTGGCCATCCCGCTCTGGCAGCGCCTGGCACCGTATCAGCAGAACCGCCTGCTCACCTTCCTCAATCCCGAGATCGATCCCCGGGCGGCCGGCTACCACGCCATCCAGTCTCGCGTGGCCATCGGGTCGGGCGGCTGGTTCGGGAACGGGTTCACCGACGGTCCACAGAAGCGGCTCGCGTTTCTCCCCGCGCAGCACACCGACTTCATCTTTTCCGTCGTCGGCGAGGAACTGGGCTTCCTCGGGGTGCTCACGGCGCTCCTGCTGTTCCTGATGCTCTTCCTGGTCATCCTGCGAATCGCCCGCCGGGCGACCGACCCCTTTGCGAGCCTGGTGGTCTTCGGCGTGCTGGCGCTGTTCTTCACCCATGTTTTCGAAAATGTGGGCATGACGGTCAATTTGATGCCGATTACGGGCATTCCGCTGCCATTCTTCTCTTACGGCGGCTCATTCTTCCTGATTTCGTGTGTGTCGATCGGCATGGTCCTGCGGGCCGCGTGGGACGCCCGGCTGTCAGGCTATGCCGATGTATAGCAAAGGTTTAGGTCAGCCGGTCTAGCGCAGAACACCGGAATCGCGCAGATTGGTACCCTCCATGACGAATCCCTTCTCCCCCCCCGGAGCCTCTTCAACCCCACTAGGGGTGTAATGGCCTGGTTCAAGAAAGAGCGGAAGCCGCGGACCCCGGTTCGCGAACGTCGCGAAGTGCCTGCCGACGCCTGGGAGAAGTGTGACGGCTGCGGTCACATGGACATCCGGGACAAGTTCGAGCGTGCCCTCAACGTCTGTCCGGAGTGCGGCAAGCATCGCCGGATGACCGCCGAGGAGTACATCGAACTGCTGACGGATGCAGGGTCGTGGCGGGAACTCTGGGACAATCTCCGCTCCGAGGATCCGTTGCTCTTCGAGCACTACCCCGACCGGCTTGCCAAGGCGGAGGCGAAGGCGGGAACCTCCGACGCGATCTACACCGGCACCGGACGGCTGGATGGGTTGCCGTACCACCTGGGCGTCATGAATTTCGCGTTCATGGGCGGCTCGATGGGCTCGGTCGTGGGCGAGAAGATCGCGCGCCTGGCCCGGCGGTCGCTCGAGAAGAAGCTCCCGCTGGTGCTGGTCTGCGCCTCGGGTGGTGCGCGGATGCAGGAGGGGGTGTTCTCCCTCATGCAGATGGCGAAGACCAGCGCGGCGCTCGCCCAGCTGGGCCTGCCACGGCATCCCCTTCGTCACCATCCTCACCGATCCCACCACCGGCGGGGTGTCGGCGTCGTTCGCCATGCAGGGCGACGTGATCCTGGCGGAGCCTGGCGCGCGTCATCGGGTTTGCCGGACAGCGGGTCATCAAGCAGACCATCGGACAGGACCTGCCGGAGGGGTTCCAGACGGCGGAGTTCCTGCTGGATCACGGGCAGGTGGACGACGTGGTGCCGCGCGGATCGCTCCGGGACACCACGGCGCGGCTGCTGCGGCACATGCAGGGCGCACGGCCGCGGTATGAGGCCACCGACGCGAGTTGAATAGCCCGGTTCGGCCGCCGCCACCGGTGAAACAGAATCCACGAAGACGCGAAAGCGCGAAAGCACGAAATTGGCTTTTTTCGTGCTTTCGTGTTTTCGTGCTTTCGTGAATGCTTTCTCCGAGGCGCTCGCCTTCCTCTTCCCCCGCACCACCACCATCAAGTTCGGGCTGGACACGACGCGCGAGCTCCTCCGGAGCCTCGGCGATCCCCACGCCGTCATGCCCGCCATCCACATCGGCGGGACCAACGGCAAGGGGAGCGTCGCGACGCTGGTGGCCGAAGCGCTGCATGAGCGCCGGCTGGCGCGTCGGGCTCTACACCTCGCCGCACCTGGTGTCGTTCCGTGAACGAATCCGGGTGGACGGTGTGGCCGATCGCCGAGGAGGCGGTGGCGATGTGGACGGGGCAGCTGACGCCGCTCGATCCGGGAGCGTCGGCGCCACCTTCTTCGAAGCCACGACGGCCATGGCCTTTGCCGATTTCGCGGCCCGCGGCGTCGAGATCGCCGTGGTGGAGGTGGGCCTGGGCGGGCGGCTCGACAGCACCAACGTCGTCACCCCGCTGGTCAGCGCCGTCACCAAGATCGCCACTGGACCACATGAAGTACCTGGGCGACACGCTGGAGCCGAATCGCCAGGGAGAAGGCGGGCATCGCCAAACCCGGCGTCCCCTTCGTCATCGGGGAGCGGGATCCCGCGCTGGTCGAGGTGCTCCGGCAGGAGGCGCGCCGGAGTGCGCACGCGGCGCGGCGGGCGGGCCGACATTCGGGTGTTGCCGCCCGAGTACGAGTGGACCGGGCCGCTTGGACTCCAGGGGCCGCACCAGCGCCGCAACGCAGGCGTGGCGCACGGCATTCTCATGGCGCTTCCCGAGCGCTGGCGACCCGGACCCGAGGCCGTGCGCGAGGGGTTTGCCGCGGCGCGGGTACCGGGTCGCCTCGACCGGCGGGGCAGGTGGCTGTTCGACGTGGCCCACAATCCGGACGGGATGGAGGCGCTCGTGTCCGCGCTGCGCGCCGACCCCCCACCGGGCCCGGTGCACGCACTGGTCAGCATTCTGGGCGACAAGGAATGGCCGACCATGCTGGTCTGGCTGGACTCGGTGGTCGACCGCGGATTCCTCACCGTGGCGCCCTCGGCGGCGGAGCGGGGGTGGAATCTCGATTGGCTCCGGGCATGGCTGGCCCGCCCCGACCGCCCTCCGGCGCACGCCCAATGGACGCTCCTCCCGGACTTTCCCGCACGCGCTCCGGGAGGTCCAGCGAGGCGCAGGGACCGTGCTGGTGACCGGTTCTTTCCACACGGTCGGCGACGTGATGGAGGCCCTGGGGCTGGGAGAATGAGAGGACGGTCGGTGTAGCCAAATCCTTTGTTTTCAAGTATTTTGCCCTCCATGTCGCACCAGTCATTGCCGGGTTTCCGCGAGTTCTTTCCCGAGGATTTGGCGGTCCGCACTCACCTCTTCGAGGCGTGGCGTCGGGTGGCCACGCGGTACGGCTTCGAGGAGTACGACGGCCCACCGCTCGAGCCGCAGGAGCTCTACACCGAGAAGAGCGGCGACGAAATCGTCGGGCAGCTCTACAACTTCATGGACAAGGGCGACCGTCAGGTGGCGCTGCGCCCCGAGATGACGCCGACCCTGGCCCGCATGGTCGCGTCCCGCGCCAACGGGCTCCAGAAGCCGATCCGCTGGTTCTCCATCGCCCAGATGTTCCGCTACGAGCGGCAGCAGAAGGGCCGCCTGCGGGAGCACTTCCAGCTCAACTGCGACCTGATCGGCGAAGCCGGACCGCTCGGCGACGCCGAGGTGATCGCGCTGCTCGATCGACCTGGTGCGGGAGCTCGGGCTCGGCGCCGACGACGTGCGGGTGCGGTTGTCGGATCGCCGGGTGCTCTCGGCGCTGCTGCTCGAGCGCAGGGGTCACCGAAGCGCAGCTGCCGCTGGCCTATGCCGCCATCGACAAGCGGGAACGGATGGACCGGCCGGCGCTCATGGCGGCGCTCCAGGGCCCCGGCGGGGCCGGGATGTCGGCGGCGGTCGCCGAGCGGGCGCTGGAACTCTCGGCGCTGCACCGGCTGGACGATGTGGCGGCCGTGCTCGCCGAGGTGCCGGGGGGCCTGCCGCCCTCGAACCGCTCCGGCGGACGCTCGACGCGCTCGAGGCAATGGGGCTCGAGCGATTTCGTGGATGTGGACCTGACGATCGTGCGCGGGCTGGCCTACTACACCGGCACGGTGTTCGAGCTGTTCGACGCCGGTCGCTCGCTCCGCGCCATCGCGGCGGCGGCCGCTACGACGACCTCCTCGGCCGTCTGGGCGGCGTGGACCTGCCGGCGCTCGGCTTCGGCATGGGCGACGTGGTGCTCGGCGAGCTGCTCAAGGAGCGTGGCCTGCATCCCGCCTACGCCGCCGTCCATCGAGGTCTTCATCGCCGGGGTGACCGACGAGGACCTGCCGCACGTGCTCGCGCTGGCGCACGAGTGCCGAGACGCCGGGCTCCGGACCGAATACGCCCTCACGGCACAGGCGGTCGGCAAGCAGCTGAAGCTCGCCGACGCGCGTAAGGCCCGGGTCGCGGTGCTGATCGGGCCGGACGACCGGGCGCGCAACGAAGTGCAGCTGAAGGACCTGACCGCCAAGGCGCAGCGATCGGTGTCCAGAACCGACGCGGTGGCCGCGCTCCTGGCGGCCCGCCCCTGACCCCGGGGCCCGATCCGGGCCCCACTCCACGAGGCAGCATGGCAGACGACAAGGCGCTTACCACGCGGGCCGCCGATTT
Organism: uncultured Gemmatimonadales bacterium; assembly: GCA_963810185.1. Taxonomy (GTDB): domain Bacteria; phylum Gemmatimonadota; class Gemmatimonadetes; order Gemmatimonadales; family GWC2-71-9; genus SPDF01. The sequence goes on along the minus strand of CAWEMJ010000008.1, from coordinate 663,140 downwards.
CTCGCGCCTGGTACAACGAAGCTCATCACCTGCGGCGCGAGCTGGCGGACTACAGCCCGGTGCGCGGCTGCATGGTCATCCGGCCCAACGGCTACGCCATCTGGGAGCAGATGCAGCAGGCGCTCGACCGGATGTTCAAGGACACCGGTCACCAGAACGCCTACTTCCCGCTCTTCATTCCCGCAGAGCTTCCTCGCGCAAGGAAGCCGAACACGTCGAAGGCTTCGCCCCGGAACTGGCGGTCGTCACGCACGGCGGCGGCAAGGAGCTCGAGGAGCCGCTGGTGGTGCGCCCCACCTCCGAGACCATCATCTACTCGATGTACGCCAAGTGGATCCAGAGCTGGCGCGACCTGCCGCTGCTGATCAACCAGTGGGCCAACGTGGTGCGCTGGGAGCTGCGCACCCGGCTCTTCCTCCGCACCACCGAGTTCCTCTGGCAGGAGGGTCACACCGCGCACGCCACCGAGGACGAGGCGGAGGCGGAGACGCTGCTGATCCTCGGGATCTACCGCCGGTTCGTGGAAGAGTGGATGGCGATGCCGGTGCTCACCGGCCGGAAGAGCGACAGCGAGAGATTCGCCGGCGCGCTCCGGACCTACGCCATCGAAGCGCTGATGCAGGACAACAAGGCGCTGCAGGCGGGCACCAGCCACAACCTCGGCCAGAACTTCGCCAAGGCGTTCGACGTCACCTTCCAGACCGCCGACGGCGGGCTGGGTCACGTCTGGAACACCTCGTGGGGGGTCTCCACCCGGCTGGTCGGCGCGCTTGATCATGACACACGGCGACGACGTCGGGCTGGTCTGCCCGCCGCGCCTGGCGCAGTACCAGGTGGTCATCGTCCCGATCTACCGGAAGGACGAGGAGCGCGTGGCGGTGGTCGAGGCGGCCGAGCGACTGCAGAAGGTGCTCCGTGCCGCCGGCATCCGGGTGCATGTGGATGCGCGCGACGGACTCAAGCCGGGCGCCAAGTACTACGAGTGGGAATCGCGCGGGGTGCCCTTCCGACTCGAACTCGGGCCCCGGGACCTGGCGGCGGAGCAGGTGATGCTGGCCCGCCGGACCGGTGGCAAGGAACCGGTCCCGATGGCCGGACTCGGCGACAGGATCCACATCGAGATCGATGCCATGCAGCAGGCGCTGCTCGGCGCGGCGGTGGCCCGGCGTGACGCCGCCACGATTCGCGGGGCGACACGCGACCAGTTGATCGAGGCGATGAACGGCCCGGGCGGATTCGTGTACGGCGGCTGGTGCGGCGACGCCACCTGTGAGGCCGACATCAAGGAGCAGACCAAGGCGACCATCCGGGTGCTGCCGGACATGGAGTTCCGTTCCGACCCGGCGCCTGCCCGATGCATCTGGTGCAACCGCGACGCCGTGACGGAGGCGGTGTGGGCGAAGGCGTACTGATGGCGGGGCCGCGGGGCAGCGGGGCCGCGGGGCAGGCTGCGCTCCTGGCCGATGCCGGGCTAATCGTGGTGGCCAGCGACGGACTTGTCATGGCGGGGGTGCCGCTCGCGCGGATCGCGCACGAGGTCGGCACCCCCGTCTTCGTCTACAACGCCGAGGCCATCCGCCGGCAGTACCGGGCGCTCGAGTCCGCCTTCGCGGCCATTCCCCACCGGATCTGCTACGCCGTCAAGGCCAACAGCAACCTGGCCGTACTCCGCCTGATGCACGACCTCGGCGCCGGGGCGGACCTGGTGTCGGCGGGCGAGATGCGCCGCGCGGTGGCGGCGGGGTTTGCGCCCCAGAGTCTCGTGTTCAGCGGCGTGGGCAAGACCATCGCCGAGCTCGAGGAGACGGTGTCCGCGGGCATCGGGCAGGTCAACGTCGAATCGCTCGAGGAACTCCGGCTGCTCGGCGCGGTGACGGCGCGACTCGACCGCGTCACCTCCGTGGGGATCCGCGTCAACCCCGACGTGACCACCGACACCCATCCCTACATCTCGACCAGCCACGGCGGCATCAAGTTCGGCGTGCCCCACGACCAGGTGCGTGCGGCGGCGGACTACATCCGCGACCATCCCTACCTGCGCCTCACTGCAGTCGCCATGCACCTCGGCAGCCAGCTGCTCGATCCGGCGCCCTATGCGGAGGCGCTCGGCAAGCTGGTGGCGCTGGTCAAGACGCTCCGGGCGGGGGGCGTCTCGACGCTCGAGACGCTCGACATCGGCGGTGGCCTCGGCATCCGGTACCAGCCCGACGCCGGCCCCGGGATGGACCCTGCGGCGCTCGCCGCGGTGGTGGGCCCGCTCGCGGCGGAAGCGGGGCTGCCCGTCACGATGGAGCCGGGGCGGTTCCTGGTCGGGAGCGCCGGGGTGCTGCTGACCGAGGTGCTCTACCGGAAGCATTCGGGCGGGCGCGACTTCGTGATCGTCGACGCCGCCATGAACGACCTCCTGCGGCCGAGCCTCTATCGTGCGCACCACGACATCGTTGAAGTGGTGCCGGCTGGGCGTCCGTCCGGCGTGGTGGATGTCGTCGGGCCGATCTGCGAAACCGGGGACTTCCTGGCGCTGGAGCGCTCGTTGCCCGGAGTCGAGCCCGGTGAACGACTGGCCGTCCTCTGCGCCGGCGCGTATGGGTTCGCGATGAGTTCCAACTACAACACCCGCGGCCGGGCGGCCGAAGTCATGGTGGACGCCGGGCGATCCGCGGTGGTGCGGCCCCGCGAGCCGGTGGCCAGCCTGTTCGCCTCCGAGGTGGCGGATCCTTTCGCCACCCTCTCCGACAACGGCTGAGGAGCCAGCGTCATGGACACCCCGAAGCACCACGACGGCATCCTGATTCTCGACTACGGGTCGCAGTTCACCCAGCTGATTGCGCGGCGGGTGCGCGAGGCGCATGTGTACTGCGAAATCCACCCGGGACGCGCTCATTGGAGTGGATCCGCGACTGGCGCCCCAAGGGCATCATCCTGTCCGGCGGCCCCAACTCGGTGTACGACGCCGGCGCGCCGACCGCGCCGGCCGGCCTGCTGGACCTCGGCGTGCCCGTCCTGGGTCTCTGCTACGGCATGCAGATCATCGCCCAGATGGCGGGGGCCAAGGTGGTCGGGGCGGACCGGCGCGAGTACGGGCGGGCCATCGTGACGGTGGCGGGTGGGCGGCTCTTCAGCGGATTCAGGGCGGGAGAAGAGACGGCGGTCTGGATGAGTCACGGGGACCACGTTGACACGCCGCCGCCCGGCTTTGCGCTGACGGCCTCGAGCCCCAACTGCCCGGTGGCGGGATTCGAGCACACCAGCCGGCCGATCTTCGGGGTGCAGTTCCATCCCGAGGTGGCGCACACCGCGCGCGGCGGCGAAATCATCGAGGCGTTCCTCTTCGACGTGTGCGGCGCCCGGCCGGACTGGACGGCCGGCCATTTCATCGAGACCGAGACGGCGCGCATCCGCGAGCTGGCGGGGTCCGCGCGGGTCATCTGCGGGCTCTCGGGCGGAGTGGACTCGTCGGTGGCCGCGGCGCTGGTGCACCGGGCCGTCGGCGACCGCCTGACCTGCATCTTCGTCGACCACGGATTGCTGCGGCTGCACGAGCGTGACCAGGTCGAGGCGACCTTCCGCCGTCACCTCGGCATCGACCTCCGGGTGGTGGAGGCGAGCGAGCTGTTCCTGAAGAACCTGGCGGGCGTGAGCGACCCGGAGGAGAAGCGCCGCCGGATCGGGCACACCTTTATCGATGTGTTCGAGGCCGAGGCCAAGAAGGTGGGCTCCGACGTCGGCTTCCTGGTGCAGGGCACCCTGTATCCCGACGTGATCGAGTCGGTCTCGCCGACGGGGGGACCGTCCGTCACCATCAAGACGCACCACAATGTCGGTGGGCTGCCGGAGCGGCTCCCGTTCAAGCTGATCGAGCCGCTGCGCGAGCTGTTCAAGGATGAGGTGCGCCAGGTAGGGCGCGAACTCGGCCTGCCCGAGGAGATGGTCGGGCGGCATCCGTTCCCCGGACCCGGCCTGGCCATCCGGATTCTGGGTGAGGTCACCAAGCCGGACCTCGACATCCTGCGCGCGGTGGACGACATCTACATCGCGGAGATCCGCGCCGCGGGGCTGTACGACGACATCTGGCAGGCGTTCGCGGTGCTGCTCCCGATCCGCTCCGTGGGGGTGCAGGGGGACTTCAGGACCTATGATCAGGCGGTGGCGCTGCGGGCGGTCACCAGCCGCGACGGGATGACCGCCGACTGGTTTCCGTTCCCGCCCGAGGTGCTGTCGCACATCTCGAATCGGATTGCCAATGAGGTGAAGGGAGTGAACCGGGTGGTGTACGACGTGAGCAGCAAGCCGCCGGCCACGATCGAGTGGGAGTAGGCGGGCGGCCCGCCCTTAGACGCCCTTGTCAGCCAGCAGCTGGAAGAACTCGTCCGCGGACGTCAGCCGGGACAACTGCTCTATGACGCCCGCTTCCTTGGCGAGTTGGGCAATCTTCCCGAGGGTGGGGAGGTACTGGTTGGACATCTCGTTCGGCGGCGCCACGATGAGAAAGATGTGATGCACCGGCTGGCCGTCGGCGGCGTCGAAGGGAAGTCCAGCGGGCGAATGGCCATACGCCAACTGCAGCCGATTGACCACCAGCGACCGGCAGTGCGGCACGGCGACGCCTCGTCCGACCCCGGTCGAGCCCAGCGCCTCGCGGCGATGCAGCATCTTGAGCAGGGTGTCGGCGGATTTCTCGTCGGCGTGGAGCAGGGCCACGAGTTCGGCCAATGCCTCGTCCTTGGTGGTCGCGGCGAGCGGCAGGCGGATGGCATCGGCGGAGAAGAATTCGCGTAGCTGCATGGCGCGGAAGCTAATCGCCGTCCGGAACGCGTGTCAAATCCCTCTCATTGCTCGGTTTAGGCCAAAGTCGTATTTTTCAGGCATGCGGCTGCCATATCCTTCCCCCCACGATTTCACCCTGATCCTGGCCCCCATGGCCGGGGTCTCGGAGCCCCCGTTCCGGCAGATCTGCCGGCGGATGGGGGCGGACGTCGTGCTGTCGGAGTTTCTCTCTTCCGAGGCCATCCGGCGCCGGATCCGCACCACGCTCGAGGGGGCGGAATTCGAGGAGTGTGAGCGGCCGATCGGCATCCAGATCTACGGCGCGGTCCCTGCCGCCATGGCCGAAGCCACGGCCCTGATCACGGAGCACTACAAGCCGGAGTTCATCGACATCAACTTCGGGTGCCCGGTCAAGAAGGTCGTCCAGCGAAACGGCGGGTCGGGCTGCCTGCGGGATCCCGGTTTGGTCACCGACATCATCCGGGCCTGCGTCCAGGCCACGCACTTGCCCGTCACGGTCAAGACGCGGAGCGGGTGGAGCGACGAGCAGCGCGATCCGGTGGGCATCGCCCTGCGGATGCAGGACGCCGGGGCGCGGGCCTTCACGTTGCACGCCCGCACGCGGACCCAGATGTATTCCGGCAAGGCCAATTGGGACGAGATTGCCCGCGTGGTCGAGGCGCTCGACATCCCGGTCATCGGCAACGGCGACGTGCAGACGCCCGAGGATGTGGTGCGGATGCGCGACCACACCGGCTGCGGCCGGCGTGATGGTCGGCCGCGGCGCGTTCGGCAATCCGTGGCTGTTCCGCGACGCGCGGGCCTTGCTCGAGGGGCGTGCCAAGCCGGAGGCACCGACGGCGGCCGAGCGGTTCGAGCTGGCGCTGACGCACGCCCGCCTCGCGCTGCGCCTGCAGGGAGACACCCGGCACACGGTCATCGAGTTCCGGAAGCACTTCGGCTGGTATACCAAGGGATTGCACGGTGCGAGCGACCTCCGCCAGCGGCTGTTCCAGGTGGAATCCATCAGCGAGGCCGAGGCGATCTTCGTGCAGTATCTGGCGCCACTGGCGCAGGTGGCGTGACCCCCGAACGGCTGGCCGCGCTCCTGGCGGATGTGTCGGCCGGCCTGCTCGCCCCGGCCGCGGCGCTCGAGCAGTTGCGTCATTTCCCCTCCGAACAGCTGCCCTTCGCCAGCATCGATCATCACCGGGCGCTCCGCCAGGGTCAGCCCGAGGTGGTGTTCTGCGCCGGGAAGACCGTCGAGCAGGTGGTGGCCATCTGCGAACGACTCGCGGCGATGTCGGGCAGCTTCCTCGGTACCCGGGCCTCGGACGAGCAGGCGGAGGCGCTGCGGGTGCGGTTTCCCGCGCCTGGAATGGCACGCGCTGGCCCGCACGGTCTTCCTGCCGGCCGATCCGCGTCCGTCGCCCACGGGGCGGGGGACCGTGCTCGTCGTCTGTGCCGGGACCAGCGACCTGCCGGTGGCGGAGGAGGCGGCGGTGGTGGCGGAGGCCTTCGGCAATCGGGTGGATCGGATCGCCGACGTCGGCGTGGCCGGCCTGCACCGGCTGATGGCCCAGAGCGAGCGGCTGCGCGAGGCGGCGGTGGTGATCGTGGTGGCGGGGATGGAAGGCGCGCTTGCCGAGCGTCGTGGGAGGCCTGGTCGGCGTGCCCGTCATCGCGGTGCCGACCAGCGTCGGGTACGGCGCCGTCCTTCGGCGGCATCGCGGCGCTGCTCGGCATGCTCAACAGCTGCGCGGCGGGGGTCACGGTGGTGAACATCGACAACGGGTTCGGGGCCGCGGCGGCGGCCACGCGCATCAACCGCGGGGAGGAGGGCTGATGCTGGAGACGGTGCTGCGGCGGAGCGGCCCCGACTTCGAGTGGCTCGATGTGTCTGCGCCCACTCCGGACGAATTGGCGGGGCTGGCGGAAACGTACGGACTCCATCCGATGGCGATGCAGGACAGCCTCGACCCCGAGCACCTGCCGAAGTACGAGCGACTCGGCGGCGCCACCTTCGTCATCGTGAGAGCCTACGACGAGGAATCGCCCCCGGACGCGGTGACAATCCAGCAGATGACGCGCAAAGTGGCGGTGTTCGCGGGGCTGACCTTCCTGGTCACGGTGCACCGGAAGGCGATGCCGTTCTTCACCGCGTTCAAGGCGGACTGCGCGAGGCGCACGCCGGACCAGGTGGGGCTGGGCGAGGTGGTGGTGGACCTGATCGGGGCGGTGGTGGCCACCTATGAACGGCCGCTGGAGGAGGCGGAAAAGGTGCTGGACGACTTCGAGGCGGCGCTGTTCGACGGCGCGCGGGCCGAGGCGGGGCTCGAGGAGATCCATGTGGTGAAGCGGCGGGTCACGCTCATCAAGCGCACCCTCTGGCAGACTCTTGGCGTGGTGCAGAAACTGCACCCCGCATCGGAGGGGCAGTCGCCGATCTACCAGGATCTTCGGGAGTCGATCGAGAGCATGCACACCTACGCGGACGAGCTTCAGGACAACGTCAACAACCTGCTGACGGTCCAGCTCAACATCGCGTCGCACCGGACCAACGAGGTCATGCGCATCCTGACGGTGTTCTCGGCGTTCTTCCTGCCGCTCACCTTCATCGTCGGCATCTACGGCATGAACTTCGAGTTCATGCCTGAACTGACGTGGCCCATGGGGTATCCCCTGGTGCTCGCGGGCATGGCGGCGGTGTGCCTGGCCATCTTCCTCTGGTTCCGCCATCGGGGATGGATGCGGTGACCACCGCGTGGCTCCTCCTGCTCGCCGGCGGAGCGGGGGCCGCGATCGGATACCTGCTGGGCCGCCGCGTCCGCGCGGGCCCATCGGCACTCCGGCTCTCGGGCGGACCGACGCCGCCACTCCCCACCTCCTTCCCGATCCCGCGCTCGAGTGGCTGCGCCGCGCCGTCCGGCGCGTTCGGCGTCTGGGCCATCGAGACCAGGGGTCCCGGACTCGGCGTGCGGACCTATCAGAGTCTCGATCCCGGATGGGGGGCAGGGGGGCCCGAGCTCGACGTGATCGAACAGCGGCTCAGCGCGTCCTCCGCGCGGGACGGCGAGGGCGCGGAGCGTCTGGACGCCGGACTCCTGCTCACCGCCTCCGCCGGCGGGGCGGTCGTCGCGATCCTGCTTCCTTCCGACGCATCCAGCTCCCTCCAATCGCATGCTCGGGCCGATCTCGGCGCGTTGCTGGACGGCATCGGCCGCCGGCCGGTGCTGCATGACCTGGCGCAGGTGCAGGACGGGCTCGCCATCGAATCGGTGGAGAGCGTGGGGATGCGGCTGGCCTACCAGGTGGAGCGCATCGCGGGGGCGGAGGCGTACGTGGCGGCGGTGGAGGGGACCGGGTGCCGGGTCATCGGGGTGTCGGGCCTGGCGGACCGCCGCGCGCTGGGGCAGGTGCTCCCGGCCGAGGCGATGCTGGCGCGCGTGTCCCGCGGGGCCGAGCCGGAGGCGGCGAGCGGCGACCCCCTCGGCGGTTCGGGCACCGACCGGCGCCGGCATCCACCGGCGCGGGTGACGCCGCTGCTCCGGTTTGACGAGGCCATCGGTGGGGTGGCCTGGCGGGTCCCCGATGGGGGACTCGGTGTCGCCGGACACGATCCGTGAGGTGAATGAAGCGATCGGCGCGGCGGCGCCCCGGCTCGAGGTGGCGTTGCGGCTCGCCGCGGAGACCGACCGCGCCATCAAGGATCCGCTCACCGGGCTGCTCAATCGCAGGGGGCTGACCGAACGGATGGGATTGCTCGGGCCGGAGCGTGGCGCCCTCATTGCGCTCGACATTGACAAGTTCAAGCTGCTGAACGACACGCTCGGACATGCCGCGGGTGACGCCGCACTGATGCACCTGGCGCGCATTCTCCAGGAGCAGGTCCGCGGAGTCGACTCGGCGGCCCGGGTGGGAGGCGAGGAGTTCCTCCTCTGGCTGCCCGGGACGTCACTCGAAGAGGGGGTCCGGGTGGCGGAACGAATCCGCGTGCGCATCGGCACCGGCGGGTGGGACTGGCAGGGGCGCGACTGGCCGCTCTCGGCGTCCTTCGGCGTGGCGGGGTGGCCCGAGACGACACGGAGCAAGGAGAACCTGGCCACCCAGGCGGACGCGGCGCTGTACGCGGCCAAGCGCCGGGGGCGTGACCGGGTCGTGACATGGAGCACAGGGCTAAGCGGAACTTCAGGGTAGGTTCACCATGCGGCGCTGGCGCTTGCGACGGGCTCAAATTACCATCCGGGCAATCTTGAGGCCCCGTCCTCGGGGCCATTCATGCACCCTCACCCCCTGAGGCCTTTCATGCGTTCCGCACAGCTGTTCCTGGCCACCTCCGTGCTCGTCCTCTCGGCCACTGCATGCTCCAAGGGCATGTCCGGCACGACCAGTGAATCGATGGTCGCGACCCCCGGCGGCGCCATCGTGACCGAGACCTTCAGCACCACGGCCACCATCGTCGCCATCGACGCCCCGAAGATGAAACTCACCCTGCAGACGCCCGACGGGAAGAAGACCACCTTCAAGGCTTCGCCGAGCATGACCAACTTCCCGCAGCTGCGGGTCGGCGACCAGGTGAACGCCGTCGTCACCGAACAGGTCGCCATTGCCATCTGGAAGGGCAACAATCCGCCGGCCGACGCAGCAGGCGCCATGGTCGGGATCACACCCACCGGCAGCCAGAACCCGGCCGGGTTCGCGGTGGCCACAGAAATGATCACGGCACGCGTCACCGCCATCGACGCCCAGACGCGGAAGGTCACGGTGGCGTTCCAGGACGGGTCGACCAAGACGTACAAGGCCCAGAAGGGTGTGGATCTGTCGCAGGTGCAGGTTGGCGACAACATCACGATTCAGGTCACCGAAGGGGCGGCGATTTCCGTCACCAAGGCTGGGTGAACGACCCATGCACGCGCTGACACGTCGGTTCGCGTTTCTCACGGTTGCGGCGCTCGGCGCCGCGGGTTGCGCCAAGGAGGGCCCCGGGCCGATCGACCGGAAGGCGATCGCCGAGGAGGGGTTCATCTACGGCCTCCCCATCGTGATGAACTACGCCGTGCAGTACTCGTTCGTCGTCGACTCGGGAGGGGCCGAATACAAGGCTCCCTACAACGTCGTGTCGAATCAGGCGCGGGTGTTCACTTGGCAGGACACGACCGTCGTGACACCCAACAGCGACACGCCGTATTCCATGCTGTGGCTGGACCTGCGGGCGGAGCCGGTCGTCATCTCGGTGCCGGCGGTGGACCCGAAGCGGTATTACTCAGTGCAGCTGGTGGACGGGAACACCTTCAACTACGGCTACATCGGGAGCCGTGCCACGGGGAGCGAGGCGGGCAGCTACCTCGTCGCGGGCCCCGACTGGCAGGGGGAAGCGCCGGCCGGCATCAAGCAGGTGTTCCGGGCCACTACACAATTCGGTCTGACCATCTTCCGGACCCAGCTCTTCGGCCCCGACGACATGCCGAACGTGGTGAAGGTCCAGGCCGGCTACAAAGTGCAGCCGCTCTCCGCGTTCCTGGGGCAGCCCGCCCCGGCGCCGGCGCCGGCGGTGGACTGGCCGAAGATCAACGCCGAGATGGTGAAGACCAACTTCTTCGGGTACCTCGCCTTTGCGATGCAGTTCGCGCCGGCCGGGCCGGAGGAGGTGGCCATCCGGGAGCGGCTCGCCAGCATCGGCGTCCGCCCAGGTGAGCCCTTCGACTTCGAGGGGCTGCCGGCCGACCAGAAGGTCGAACTCGGCCTGGGCATGAAGGAGGGGGAGAAGAAGGTCGAGGAGGCGGTGGCCAACATCGGCAGCGACATCAACGGCTGGAAGGTCGGCGCCATCGTGGGTGACCGCGCGTTCTTCAACGGCAACTGGCCGCTCCGGGCCGCCGCCGCGAAGGCGGGGATCTACGGGAACGACGCCGTCGAGGCGATGTACCCGATGACCAAGACCCTGGCCGATGGGACGCCGCTCGACGGCTCGCAGCACAATTACACCCTGACCTTCCCGGCCGGGCAGCTGCCGCCGGTCAACGCCTTCTGGTCGGTCACGATGTACGACGGCAAGACCCAGTTCCTGATCAAGAACCCCATCAATCGCTACCTGATCAACTCGCCGATGCTGCCGCAGATGAAGACCAACGCGGACGGCTCGGTCACGCTCTACATCCAGAAGGACTCGCCGGGGAAGGACAAGGCATCGAACTGGCTCCCGGCGCCGAACGGGCCGATCTACCTGGTCATGCGGCTCTACTGGCCGAAGAGCGAGGCGCCCTCCATCCTCCCGCCGGGCAAGGGCACGTGGCAGCCGCCTGCAGTGGTGGCGGCTCCGTGACGACACTCACTGGAATGGAGTTCACATGCGGAAGTACTTGCTGACGTTGCTCTTCTTGCCCGGCGCACTCTGGGCGCAGGGAGAGGCCCCAACCCAGACCAAGGCTGAGATCGAGGCCCGTGCGGCGGCGCTGGCCAAGCAAACGCAGAACCCGGTGGCGGACCTCGTGACGATTCCGATCCAGTTCAACTGGAACACGGGCGGCGGCCTCGGGGATCAGACCCTCCAGGTCATCAACATCCAGCCGGTGCTCCCGCTGGCGCTCGACGACGAGTGGCTCCTGGTGTCCCGGACGATCGTCCCGGTGGTGAATGTGCCGCTGTCATCCGGCGACCGCTCGACCGGCATCGGGGACATCCAGGAGCAGATGTTCCTGACCTCGGCCAACCCCGGCAAGGTGATCTGGGGCTTCGGTCCCATCTTCTCCTTCCCCACGGCCACCAACGATGCCCTGACCACGGGACAGTTCGCGCTCGGCGTGGACTTCGTCGTCCTCACCATGCCCGGCAAGTGGGTCATCGGGGCTGTGACGAATCAACTGTGGCGCATCGGGGGGAGCGACAACACCACGGCGATCAACGCTTTCTTCATCCAGCCATTCATCAATTACAATTTCCATCGCGGGTGGTCCATTTCCACCTCCCCGAACATCACGGCGGACTGGAACGCGCCGAGTGGGCAGCAGTGGACCGTCCCGCTGGGACTGGGCGTGTCGAAAGTGACCGGCATCGGCAAGCAGCCGGTGAACATCAGCCTGCAGTACTACCACAACGTCGTCCGGCCCGACGCGGCCGGGGCCGACGTGGTGCGAATGGTCTTCGCGCTGCTGTATCCGGTGGAGCGTCCAAAGAAGTAGAGGGGACTGGCCGGCGAGCACTGAATCCACGAAAGCACGAAAGCACGAACGTTTTTTCGTGTTTTCGTGTTCTCTGCTGTTCTTGGGGTGGGGTGAGTTCACTTGCCCGATAGTGGTCGAATGTGTATCATTCTGACACACCCGGGGGCGATCGGCTTCGACGGGTTGGAAGAAGGAATTGCTGCGTGCCCAGGTCCAAGTCCCTGGCTAAACCGCTTGGAAACAACCAAACGCCAACGATAACCTGGCGCTGGCTGCGTAAGCTGAGCTGAAAAGCTCGCTTGTCGCACCTCCGGTTCGCTGAGCCCGCCCGGGGCGCAGAGGATCGGATCGCAAATCCGGGCTGGCCGAGCGTGGTCCTCCGACGCGTGAGGCGAGACATCAGGAGGTAGTCCCCGAAGCGGCCGGTTCCTCGCCGGGTCGGGGAGACGCGGGAAGAGGGATCTACGCACGTAGATGCGGTTCTGGAACCACACTCGGACCAGGGTTCGATTCCCTGCGCCTCCACTGACAGTCAGGACTGAGAGAAAGGGACTGAGGACTGAGAGGGTTTGCCCTCGAGGTCCTCAGTCCTTTTTTCGCCTCAGTCCTCAGTCCTCGGTCCTCTGTACGACTGCCCCTCCCGCTCTGGACCATTCCCTCCACCGCGGGTACGTTTCTTCCATCTCCGGAGGAGCCCGCTCGCCTCCCTGGCGGTCACCCCCTGAACCGCAGGAGATCCGGATGTTCCGCTCCATGCAGGCGTGGCGATTCCTCCTCACGATCATCGTCGCCGGCGCGTTCGGCGCGCTTCCGCTGTCGGCCCAAACGGTCACCGGCACCCCTGGCTCGCCGGGTGCAACAACTACCATCGACGGCAAGCAGCTCCCGGCGCCCCAGCCAAAGTTCGGCGGCGTGATCAAGGACGGAGCCCTGCAGTCCACGCCCTGGTGGGCGCCGCGCATCGTCCCGCCCGCGGGCGCACCCAACGTCCTGCTGATCATCACCGACGACGCCGGGTTCGGCGTGCCGAGCACCTTCGGCGGGGTCATCCCGACGCCGTCGATGGACCGGATCGCCAGTGAAGGGCTCCGATACAACCGGATGTTCTCCACCGCGCTCTGCTCCCCCACCCGCGCCGCGCTGATCACCGGGCGCAACCACCACTCGGCCGGCTTCGGCGTCATTTCCGAGCAGTCCACCGGGTATCCCGGCTATAACAGCATCATCGGCCAGGACGAGGCCACGATCGGGCGGATGCTCCTCGACAACGGCTACAACACCGCCTGGTTCGGCAAGGACCACAACGTGCCGGCCTTCCAGGCCAGCCAGACCGGTCCCTTCACCCAGTGGCCGACCGGCATGGGCTTCCAGTACTTCTACGGCTTCATCGGCGGCGACGCCAACCAGTGGCAGCCGAACCTGTTCCGCAACACGACGCAGATCTATCCGTACACTGGCGCCGCGCCCGGCACATGGAACCTCGTCACCGAAATGGCCGACGACGCAATCGACTACATGACGCGGATGCACCAGATCGACCCCAGCAAGCCGGTCTTCATCAAGTATGCCCCGGGCGCCACCCACGCGCCGCACCACCCCACCAAGGAATGGGTGGACCGGATCAGCGCCATGCACCTCTTCGATGGCGGCTACGAGCAGCTGCGCGAACAGATCTTCGCGAACCAGAAGCGGCTCGGCCTCGTACCCCAGAACGAGACCCTCACGCCCTGGCCCAACGACGTCCTCAAGCCGTGGAACCAGCTGACCCCGACGGAGCAGAAGCTCTTCATCCGCCAGGTCAATGTGTTCGCCGCGTACGCCGCGTACAGCGATTACGAGATCGGCCGGGTCATCCAGGCGTTCGAGGACCTCGGCAAGCTCGACAACACACTGATCATCTACATCAACGGCGACAACGGCACCAGCGCCGAGGGCGGCCCGCTGGGCACTCCCAACGAGGTGGCGTTCTTCAACGGCGTCAACATGATGCCGGCCGAGATGCAGATGAAGTGGTACGACGTGTGGGGCACCGAGGAGACCTACAACCACATGTCGGCCGGCTGGTCGTGGGCGTTCGACACGCCGTTCGACTGGTTCAAGCAGAACGCGTCGCGCCTCGGCGGCATCAACCAGAACATGGTGGTGTCGTGGCCGGCGCGGATCAAGGACAAGGGCGGCCTGCGCCAGCAATTCACCCATGTGATCGACGTGGTGCCGACCATCCTCGAGGCGGCGGGTATCCGGGCTCCCGAAACGGTGGACGGCATCAAGCAGAAGCCGATCGAGGGCACCAGCTTCGTGTACACTTTCGACGCGGCCAACGCCAACGTGCCATCGCGTCACAACATCCAGTACTTCGAAATGATGGGCCAGTACGCCTTGTACAAGGATGGATGGTTGCTGAGCACCAAGGTCAACCGTGCCCCGTGGGAGGCGTTCGGGGCTGCCAACCCCGATCCGCTCAACAACCAGACCTTTCAGCTTTACAACCTGACGACCAACTTCAACCAGACCCAGGACATCGCGGCAGCCAATCCGCAGAAGGTCAAGGAAATGCGGGCGGAATTCCTCGGGGAAGCGAAGAAGTACCAGGTGCTCCCGATGGACGCCTCGGTGGCGGGGCGCATCGTGGCGCCCCGGCCAAACATCACGGCAGGTCGGTCTGAGTTCGTCTACACCATGCCGATGACCGGGCTACCGCAGGGCGATTCGCCCCTGCTCCTCAACACCTCCTACACGGTCACGGCGGACATCACCGTGCCTGCGGGGGGCGCCGAGGGGATGCTCCTGACCTCCGGCGGCCGGTTCGGTGGCTATGGCTTCTACCTGCTCAAGGGCACGCCCGTCTGGACCTGGAACATGATCGACCTGGAGCGCATCCAGTGGCAGGGCCCGGCAGCGCTGGCGCCCGGCAGGCACACCATCGTATTCGACTTCAAGTACGACGGGATGGGGCCGGGCACCCTCGCCTACAACGACTTCAGCGGCGTCGGCAAGGGCGGGACGGGGACCCTCACGGTGGACGGCAAGGTCGTGGCCACCAAGGCGATGCCGAAAACGATGCCGATGATCCTCCAGTGGGACGAGAGCTTCGACATCGGCTCCGACACCGAGACCGGTGTGTACGACACGGACTACAGCCCGCCCTTCACCTTTACCGGCACGCTCAACAAGCTGACGGTCAAGCTCGACCGGCCGCAGCTCTCGCCCGCCGACATCAAGAAGCTGCAGGACGCGCAGGCCGCCGCGGGGGACAACAAATAGGCGGGGCAGCGGGGCAGTCGAAATAACGAGGGGCAACCGATGGCTGGTTGCCCCTTGTGCTTCCTACGCCGCCCGCTATCCGCTGCCCCGCTGCCCCGCTGCCCCGCTGCCCCGCTGCCCCGCTGCCCCGCTGCCCCGCCTAGAAGTGCCCTTCCAGGTCGATCTTCCGGATCTTCTCCTCCTGCTCCACCCGGAACGCCTTCAGCTTCTCCGCCAGCGCCTTGTCGGTGCGGGCCAGCATCGCGACGACGAAGAGCGCCGCGTTGTGGGCGCCGGCGTCGCCGATGGCGAACGTGGCCACCGGGATGCCCGCCGGCATCTGCACCGTGGACAGGAGCGAGTCCATGCCCTGCAGGTGCTGGCTCGGCATCGGCACGCCCAGCACCGGGAGGGTGGTGCCGGCCGCCATGACGCCGGCCAGGTGGGCCGCGCCGCCCGCCGCGGCGATGATGCAGACCAGGCCGCGCTTTTCGGCGGTGCTGGCGTAGTCGTGGGCCAGGGCGGGGGAGCGGTGCGCGGAGATGACCCGCGATTCGCAGGGGACGCCGAAGGCCGCCAGGCGGTTGGCGGCGTGCAGCATCACCGGCCAGTCCGAGGCGCTGCCCATCACGATGCCTACCAGGGGTGTGGTCATTATACCGTCGCTTTGGTGCGGTCCATGGTGCCGCGCTTGGCCAGCGCCGCCTGCGCGGCGGCCAGCCGCGCGATCGGCACGCGGAAAGGAGAACAACTGACGTAGTTCATGCCCAGGTCGTCGCAGAAGGCGATGGCGGCGGGCTCGCCGCCGTGCTCGCCGCAGATGCCGAGCTTGAGGTCCTGGCGCGTCCGGCGGCCCAGCTCGCAGGCCATGGAGATCAGCTTGCCGACGCCGGTCTGGTCGAGCACCTGGAACGGATCGTCGGGAATGATCCCGTGCTCGATGTAGTACGGCAGGAAGCTGCCGGCGTCGTCCCGGGAAAGCCCCCAGGTCATCTGCGTCAGGTCGTTGGTGCCGAAGCTGAAGAACTGTGCCTCACTGGCAATCTCGTCGGCAGTGAGCGCCGCGCGCGGGACTTCGATCATCGTCCCCAGCAGGAAGGGCACCGTCAGTTGCCGCTCGCGGAACACCTCCTCCGCCACCTGCCGGACGATCAGCGCCTGGCGCCGGTACTCCACGACGGTCGAGGTGAGCGGAATCATCACCTCGGGCTGCACCCGGCCCTTCCGTGCCGCCACGGTGCAGGCCGCCTCGAAGATGGCGCGGGCCTGCATGGCCGTGATTTCGGGGTGGATGATGCCGAGCCGGCAGCCCCGGAGCCCGAGCATCGGGTTCTGCTCCTTCAGGCGGTCCACGATCCGCTGCAGTTCCCTGGGGTCCTTGCCCATTTCCTGCGCCAGCCCGGCGAGCTCCTCCTTGTCGTGCGGCAGGAACTCGTGGAGCGGCGGATCGAGCAGGCGGATGGTGACCGGGTACCCCTCCATGGCGCGGAAGATCCCCTCGAAGTCGCCCCGCTGCATCGGCAGCAGCTTGGCCAGCGCCTTCTTGCGGCCGTCGTCGTCCGACGCGACGATCATCTCGCGCATGGCCGACAGGCGATCTCCCTCGAAGAACATGTGCTCGGTGCGGCAGAGCCCGATGCCCTCGGCGCCGAAATCGCGACCCTTGTGGGCATCGGCGGGGGTGTCGGCGTTCACGCGGATGCGGAGCGTGCGGACCTTGTCGGCCCAGCCCAGGATGCGGTCAAAGTTGCCGGAGACTTCCGGCGCCACCAGCGCGGCCCGTCCCGCCAGCACCCGTCCGGTGGCGCCGTCGAGCGTGATCCACTCGCCTTCCTTGATCTTCCTGCCGTTGATCGAGAAGTGCCCCGCCGCCTCGTCGACGGCAATCTCCTGCGCCCCCGCCACGCATGGCTTGCCCATGCCGCGCGCGACCACCGCCGCGTGGGAGGTCATCCCGCCCCGCGCCGTGAGGATGGCCTTGGCCTCGATCATTCCGTGGAAGTCTTCGGGGCTGGTCTCCCGGCGGACCAGGATGACGGCCTCACCCTTCTTGCCGAGTTCTTCCGCCCGGTCGGCGGTGAAGACCACCGCCCCCGACGCCGCCCCCGGTGAGGCCGGCAGGCCGGTCGTGAGCAGGTCGAGCTCCGCCTTCGGATCGATGGTCGGGTGCAGGAGCTGGTCGAGGTCCATGGGGGGGATGCGCGCGACCGCCTCTTCCTGCGTGATCAGCCCCTCCTCCACCATTTCGCAGGCGATGCGGACCGACGCGTGCCCGGAGCGCTGGGCACGCCGGGTCTGCAGCATGTACAGCTTGCCGTTCTCGATGGTGAACTCGAGGTCCTGCACGTCGCGGAAATGCCGCTCCAGGGTGCGCGCCACCCGCTCCAGCTCTCCGAACGCGGCCGGCAGCGTTTCGCGCAGCCGTTCGATCGGTTCCGGATCGCGGGAGCCGCTCACCACGTCCTCGCCCTGGGCGTTCAGCAGGTACTCGCCGTACAGCACGCGCTCGCCCGTCGAAGGGTCGCGGGTGAAGGCCACACCGGTGCCCGAGTCCTCCGCCAGGTTGCCGAACACCATCGTGACGATGTTGACGGCGGTGCCCATCGAGTCGGGAATGTCGTGCAGCCGGCGGTAGTCGATGGCCCGCTTGGTGTGCCAGCTCTCGAAGACCGCCTCGATGGCGCCCCAGAGCTGGTCCACCGGCTTGTCGGGAAAGGGCTTGCCCGTGGCCGCGGTGATGTACCCCTTGAACGCCTTGACCAGCGCCTGCATTCCCTCGACCGGGAGGTCGATGTCGCGGGTGACGCCGGCGGTCTTTTTCCGCTCCGCGAGCATCTCCTCGAAGGGATGTTTCGGCAGGTCGAACACCACGCAGCCGTACATCTGCACGAACCGCCGGTAGGAGTCCCAGGCGAAGCGGGGGTTCTTGCTCTGCCGCGCCAGTCCCGCGACGGTGTCGTCGTTGAGGCCGAGGTTGAGGATCGTCTCCATCATGCCCGGCATCGACACCGCCGCGCCCGAGCGGACCGACACCAGCAGCGGGTCGTCCACGCCGCCGAAAATCCTGCCGGTGGCCGCCTCGAGCCGCTGGAGCGCCGACTCCACCTGCTGCTGCAGGCGGGGCGGGAAGTGACGGGACTCGAGGTAGGCGATGCAGATGGAGCTGGCGATGGTGAAACCGGGCGGGACAGGGATGCCGATATTCGTCATCTCGGCGAGTCCGGCGCCCTTGCCGCCGAGCAGGTCCTTCATGGCGGCCGTGCCGTCGGCGCGGCCCTGGCCGAAGAAATACACGAGGGGTTGGGTCATGCCACCGGTCATGCTCGGCTCGCGGTCATGGGGGACGCGTGCTGCAGTTGGACGACGGCGTCGGGGACGTCGGTCGGGTAATCGCCGGAGAAGCAGGCGTGGCAGAAGGGGCCGCCGCCGGCCGCCGCCACCATGCCGTCCAGGCTGAGGTAGCCAAGGGAGTCCACGCCCAGGTAGTCGCGGATTTCGTCCATCGAGTGCGTGGAGGCGATCAGCTCTTCGCGGGTGGGGGTGTCGATGCCGTAGTGACAGGGGCCGGTGATGGGCGGGGACGCGAGCCTGAGGTGCACCTCGCGGGCGCCGACGGCGCGAATCATCTGGACCAGTCCGCGGCTCGTCGTGCCGCGGACCAGGCTGTCGTCCACCACGACGACGCGCTTCCCCTCGATGACGCCGCGCACCGGATTGAACTTGATCTTGACCTTGGCCACCCGGAGTGCCTGCGTCGGGTGGATGAAGGTGCGGCCCACGTAGTGATTCCGGATGAGGCCGTGCTCGAGCTTGATGCCCGACGCCTCGCTGAAGCCAAGCGCCATGGCGTTGCTGCTGTCTGGCACCGAGAAGACGACATCGGCGTTCGGGGCGGGGTGCTCGAGCGCCAGGCGCCGCCCGGCTTCGCGCCGCACCCGGTCCACCGACTCGCCGAAAATCGTGCTGTCGGGTCGGGCGAAGTAGATGAGCTCGAAGACGCAGCGACTGATCGGCTTGGGGCGGAGGGGCGGCAGGTTCGCCACGACGCCGTCGCTGATCCGGACGAACTCGCCGGGCTGCAGCTCGCGGATGACCGTCGCGTCGACCAGGTCGAGCGCGCAGGTCTCGCTGGCGACCACGATGCCGTTGCCGAGGCGCCCCAGCACAAGCGGGCGGAATCCGCGGGGGTCCACCACGGCATACAGGTCTCGCCCGACGCCGATGACGAGGCTGTAGGCCCCCTCCACCCGCTCGAGCGCCGAGCGGATCTGCATCTCGGGGTCAGGCGCCTCCGAGCGGGCGATGAGGTGGACCAGCACCTCGGTGTCGCTGGAGGAGGAAAAGATGGCGCCCTGCTCGACGAGCGACTGCTTGATGGCGGCGGCGTTGGTCAGGTTGCCGTTGTGCGCCACGCTGAGGGAGCCGACCCGGTAGTTGACGAGGCAGGGCTGGGCATTGGCCAGCACCGTGCTCCCGGTGGTGGAATACCTGGTGTGGCCGACCGCGACGTCGCCGGGGAGCTTTTCGAGCGCCGCGTCATCGAAGGTCTCCGAGACCAGTCCCATCCCCACCCGAATCCGTGACTCGCCATCCGGCGTCACGGCCACGATCCCGGCGCTCTCCTGTCCGCGGTGCTGCAGCGCGTAGAGGCCGAGGTAGGCCACGCGGGCCGCGTCAGGGACGCCGGACACTCCGATGATTCCACACATGGGCTAGGCCTCCGCTCGGTCGCTGACGACCTCGCGCATCCGGCGCGGGATCGCGTCATCGTACACGGAACGGAGCCGGTCGATTGGCCACCGATGGACACTGTCCGGCAACGCAATCTCCAGCTCGCCGCCGGGCGCCCGTACCTCACCGGCCAGGTACCCCCGCAGCCCGTGCCGCGTGAGCATGGCCCGGAGACCGGGCAGGGCGGAGGGTGCGACGCTGAGCACCACCCGTCCGTGGTCTTCGCCGTAGAGCACCTGCGCGGCGGTGAGCGACGGCGCATAGGTACGGAGGTCGACGATGGCGCCGAAACCGCGCTCGGCGTACGGACCTCCGATGGCCGCTTCGGCCAGCGCCACCGCGAGGCCGCCCTCGGAGCAGTCGTGCGCCGAGCGGAGGAGTCGCGCCGCCGCGGCCGCCACGAGGAACTGCTGGAGACGGGTCTCGTGATCGAGGTTCACCCTCGGGGCCTCGCCGCCCACGAAATTGCAGAGTTCAGCCCAGTACGCCGACCCGCCCAGGGCGCCCTCGGTGGCACCGACAATCACGATCCGGTCGCCGGTGGCGCGGAAATGACTCGGCACGCGGTCCTCGGCACGCCGGAGCAGGCCGACCATGCCCACGGTCGGGGTCGGGTCCACTGCGCCGGTCGGACTCTCGTTGTAGAACGAGACGTTGCCGCCGGTGACCGGCGTGCCGAACGCCACGCACGCCTCGGAGATGCCGCGGCAGGCCTCCGTAAACTGGAAGAACACCTCCGGCTTCTCCGGGTTCCCGAAGTTGAGGCAGTCGGTGATCCCCAGGGGCTCCGCGCCGGTGCACGCCACGTTGCGGGCCGCCTCGGCCACGGTGGCCTTGCCCCCTTCGTAGGGGTCGAGCGCCACCAGCCGGTTGTTGCAGTCCACGCTGACCGCCATCGCGAACGGCTCGGTGCCCACCCGAAACACCCCGGCGTCGCCGCCGGGGCCGAGCATGGTCGAGGCCTGCACCGTGGAGTCGTACTGCTCGTACACCCATCGCTTGCTGGCGATCGACGGCGTGTCGAGGAGCGCGTCCAGCGCGGCATCGACCCCGACCCGTGGGGCGTGATGGGGCTTGGCCTTGCGGCGCGCCGCGGCGGCGGGCGCCTCGCGCGCCTCCGGGAAGTAGATCGGGCAATCGTCCACCAGCGGCTGACCGGGAATCTCCGCCACCGTCAATCCGTTGTGCCTGACCCGGAAGAGGCCGTCATCGGTCACGTGACCGATCGCCGTCGCGTCCAGCTCCCACTTCTGGCAGACCGCCTGGATGGCGGGGACCTGATGTGGTTCGGCCACCACCAGCATCCGCTCCTGGGATTCCGAAAGCAGGATTTCGTACGGGGTCATCCCGGGCTCACGGGTCGGCACGAGGCCGGTGTCGATTTCGACCCCGACGCCGCCCCGCGCCGCCATTTCGGCGCTGGAACTCGTGAGTCCGGCGGCTCCCATGTCCTGGATGGCCACGATGAGCTTCGAGGTAATGAGCTCGAGGCTGGCCTCGAGCAGCAGCTTTTCGGTGAACGGGTCGCCTACCTGCACCTGCGGACGCCGGGCCTCGCTCTTTGCGGAGAGTTCCTCGGAGGCGAAGCTGGCGCCGTGGATGCCGTCGCGCCCGGTCTTGGCGCCCACGTTCAGCAGCACGTTGCCGACCCCGTGGGCCCGCGCGGTGGCGAGGTCGGCTTCGCGCAGGATGCCGACGCACATCGCGTTGACGAGGGGGTTGCCGGAGTATCCCTCGGCAAAGCCGACTTCGCCGCCCAGGGTGGGCACGCCGATGCAGTTGCCGTAGTCGCCCACGCCGCGCACCACGCCGGCAAAGAGGTAGCGGTTGCGGGGTTCCGTCAGCGGCCCGAACCGGAGGCTGTTGAGCACCGCCACCGGGCGGGCGCCCATGGTGAAGACGTCGCGCAGGATGCCGCCGACGCCGGTCGCGGCGCCCTGGTACGGCTCCACGGCGGAGGGGTGGTTGTGCGACTCGATCTTGAAGGCCACCGCCCACCCGTTGGGGAGGCGCAGCACGCCGGCGTTCTCGCCGGGGCCTTGCACGACCTGCGGTCCGGTGGTCGGGAAGCGCTTCAGGACGGGCTTGGAGTGCTTGTAGGAGCAGTGCTCGGACCAGAGCGCCGAGAAGACCCCGAGCTCGGTCAGCGTCGGCTTCCGGCCGAGCATCGCGACGATCCGGTCAAATTCCGACGGGGTGAGGTTGTGCTCCCGCACCACCTCCATGGTCACCGGCCGTTCCCCGGGAAAGGAGGCGGCACGGGTGGCCGGTACGGCTGCGGTCATTTCGGCTCCGGGCGGGGCGCGCGCAGCGCCGCAGAGATGTCACGCACGACCCGGCCGAGCAGCGTGGGGTCGTCCTTGGCCACGACCGCCGCGATCTCGTCGGCGTCGAGGAAGATGCCCTGGCAGTGGACGCACCGGTCCACCGTCACGCCGTGAAACTCCTCGTGTACCAGGTCGTGCCCGTCCTTGGGGCACTTCATGAAATGCACCTGGCGCGCCGCTTCCTCGGCCGCCGCCCTGGCCCGGATACGCTGCGCCTTGAGCAGTTCGGCCTCTTCCTTCGCGAAGTACTCGTCTTCGCTCTTGCTTGGCTTATTGGGGGACATGCGCCTTCACTCCGTCAGGAGGTTCGACGGGCGGCCCCGCCAGGGAGCCACTCCGCAATGGAACGGAAAAAGCCGGCGCCGACGTCGCTCCCGGTCAGGGGATCGGCGTAGCGCTCGGGGTGGGGCATGAATCCGACGACGGTACCGGCGGCGTTGGACACGCCGGCGATGTCCGCCACCGAACCGTTGGGGTTTTCGCCCCTGATGTAGCGCAGCACGACGCGGCCTTCCGCTTCGAGCAGCCGGAGCGTGTCCTCATCCGCCACGTAGCACCCATCGCCGTGGGCCACGGGAATGCGGATCTCGGTGCCGCGGGCATAGGCGCTGGTGCAGAAGGTGTCGGTCCGCTCCACCCGCACCCAGACCGGGCGCGAGACGAAGGTGAGCCGGTCGTTTCGCACCAGCGCCCCGGGGAGCAGGTGCGCCTCGCACAGGATCTGGAAGCCGTTGCAGATGCCAAGCACCGCCCCGCCCTCGGCGGCGTGGCGCTGGACCGCCTGCATGACCGGGCTGAACCGCGCGATGGCGCCGGAGCGGAGGTAGTCGCCGTAGCTGAACCCGCCGGGGAGGATCACGACGTCGGCCTGCTGCAGGTCGGTGTCGCGGTGCCAGACGAACCGCGCCTCCGCCCCGGCGTTCGCCACGGCGTGGTAGGCGTCCCAGTCACAGTTGCTGCCGGGGAAGCGGACGACCGCGACGCGCAGCATCAGCCCTCCACCGCCAGGCTGAAGTCTTCCGTGACCGGATTGGCCAGGAGGCGTTCGCACATCTGCCGGGCGGAGGCCTCTGCGGCTTCCGGACTGGCGGCGTCGATGGCCAGCTCGATGGCGCGGCCGACGCGCACCCCGCCCGCGCCGGCAAAGCCGAGCACGGCCAGCGCGTGCTCGACGGCCTGCCCCTGCGGGTCGAGCAGGCCGGCCCGGGGCACGACGCGGATGTGAACTCGGTAGGTCATGGGGCGACGTCCTTGGTGTGGTCGTGATCGTGGTTGTTGCGCACCTGCAGGGTCTGGGCCTCGACCGGGTCCTCGGCGCGCTCCGAGAGCGCGATGACTGCGCTCCGCACGACGCCGAAGAGGAGGTAACCGATGCCGAAGAGGAAGAAGAAGGTGGAGGGCGCGAAGATCACCCCGACCAGGATCCCGATCGTGATGAGCGTGCCGAGGATGCCGCTCAGCGACCGGAATCCGATGCGGGGCGAACGCGGATACTTGATCGTGCTCAGCATCATGGCCGAGAGCGCCAGCATCAGGAAGATCAGGCCCTGGCGCTGGAGGTCGAGATATTCGGGGAACCTCTGGTACCACTGGGTCTGGCTGAACGCGAAATAGGTGGCGAGCGTCATGCCCGCCGCGGGCGACGGGAGGCCGGTAAACCACCCCGGCTTGTCGGAGCCGGCGGCGGTGATGTTGTACCGCGCCAGCCGGACGGCCACCGCCGCGACGTAGATGAAGCAGAGCGTCCAGGCGAATTTCCCGGCCTCGGCGAATTCGAGGAAGTACATGATCATGGCGGGGGCGACGCCGAAGGAGATCACGTCCACCAGCGAATCGAGCTCGGCGCCGAACCGGGTGCCGGTGTGCGACATCCGCGCCAGGCGTCCGTCGAGGATGTCGGCCACCCCGGCAAAGACGATGAACCATCCCGCCCACTTGAAATTGCCCTGGGCGGCAGACACGATGGCCCAGATCCCGCAAAACAGGTTGCCCAGCGTGAACGCGCTCGGGATGACGACGATGGCGCGCCGCAGGCCCGGGCGGCGGGGCGCCTGCTGTTCGATGTCCTGCGCGCTCATGGCCACTCCGCGATGATGGAGACTCCCGCGACGGTCCGCTGTCCTTCGGCCACCTTGATCGTGACGCCCTTCGGCAGGAAGACGTCCACCCGGGAACCGAAGCGGATCAGGCCCATGCGCTCCCCCTGCCGCACGACCGTCCCCTCGCCGTGGTCGGTGATGATGCGGCGGGCCACCAGGCCGGCAATCTGCCGGACCAGCACCTTGCCCCGCGGCGTGACGATTCCGACCGACGACTGCTCGTTTTCCAGCGAGGCCTTCTCGGCCGCGGCGTTGATGAAGGCGCCGGGCGTGTACTTCCGGTAGGCGATGGACCCGTCCACCGGATACCGGTTGACGTGCACATTGAACACGTTCATGAAGATCGAGACCCGCTGCACCTCACCGCCGTGAAAGTCGGGCTCGTCGATCAGGCGGACGCTGACCACCAGTCCGTCCGCCGGTGCGATGACCAGGTTGTCGCCGCGCGGGCCGATGCGGACCGGGTCGCGGAAGAACGCGACCACCCACACGGCGACCGGCAGCCACGCGATGGCTGCGACGGGAAAGCCGAAGAAGAGGAAGCCGAACTCCAGGATCCAGAATGCGGCGATGAACGGCCACCCCTCCGGTGCGATGCGCATCAACCGTCCTCGGGAAGCGGGTGGCCGGTCAGCCGCTGGTAGGCGTCGACGTACCGGGCGCTGGTGGTGTCGAGCACCTCCTGCGGCAGCGGCGGCGGCGGCGCCTCGCCGTTCCACTTGCCCTCCGCCTTCAGGACGGCCAGGTAGTCGCGCAACGGCTGCTTGTCGAAGCTCGGCTGCGACCGGCCGGGCTGGTAGCGGTCGGCGGGCCAGAAGCGCGACGAGTCGGGGGTCAGCACTTCGTCGATGAGTCGCAGCGTCCCGTCGGCGTCACGCCCGAACTCGAACTTCGTGTCCGCGATGATGATCCCCCGCGTGGCGGCATGGGCCCGCCCGGCCTCGTACACGCGGAAGCTGGCCTGGCGCAGCGCGGTGGCCTCGTGCTCGCCGAGCGCCGCGGCCATGGTGGTGAAGGTCACGTTTTCGTCGTGGCCGGTCTCCGCCTTGGTGGCCGGACTGAAGAGCGGCGGCTGGAGCCGGTCGCTCTCCACCAGTCCGGCCCGGAGCGGTTCCCCGGCCAGCGTGCCCTGCTTCTGGTATTCCGCCCACGCCGAGCCGGACAGATATCCACGAACCACGCACTCGAAGGGGACGGGATCGGTGCGCCGCACCAGCATGGTGCGGCCGCGGATCGCCTCGCGGTGCGGGGCCAGGACGGGGAGCCGGTCGATGATCTCGTTCGCGTTGGCGGAAAGGAAGTGGGACGGGAAGACGTCGGCGAGCTGCCCGAACCAGAAGGCGCTCACCTGGGTCAGCACACGCCCCTTCTCGGGGATCGGCTCCGCCATGACCACATCGAACGCGCTGATCCGGTCGCTGGCCACCAGCAGGAGCTGGTCGGGGCCGGCTTCGTACACCTCGCGCACCTTGCCGACGCGGAGGAGCGGGAGCGGCAGTTGGCTCCGAATCATGGCGGTCATACCCGTACCTCGGCGGCGTCAGGGGTCACGGCCAGCGGGCGGGCGCGCGTGACCAGCGGGTGGGCGTATTCGGCCAGGAACTCGGCGACCTGCTCGCGGGCCCGGCCGGTGTACCTGGACGGATCGAGTTCGGCGGTGAGAGCCTTGGCCGGGAGCTTGGCGAACGCGGGGTCGGCGGTCAGGCGTGTCATCAGGTCGTTGGGCTCGCCGCGGGCGACGCCGTCGGCGACGGCCATGCTGTGGCGGCGCACCACCTCGTGGAGCGCCTGGCGGTCGCCGCCGGCCGACACCCCGAGCATGAGCCACCGCTCGGTGGCCATGAACGGCATCTGCACCGCCACGTGCCGCCGGATCACCTCGGGCCGCACTTCGAGTCCGGTGGCGATGTTCTCGGCGAGGATCAGGACGGCGTCGGTGGCCAGGAACGCCTCGGGGAGGGTCAGCCGGCGGTTGGCGCTGTCGTCCAGCGTGCGCTCCAGCCACTGGCTGGCGGCGGTCTGCGCGGTGTTGGCCTGCAGGGACATCACGAACCGCGCGAGTCCGCTGATGCGCTCGGCGCGCATCGGGTTCCGCTTGTAGGCCATGGCGCTGGAGCCGATCTGCTCCGACTCGAAGGGCTCGAGCAGCTCACCCTCGTGCTGCAGGAGGCGGAGATCGCCGGCCATCTTGGCGGCGGACTGCGCCACGCCCGACAGCACGTCGAGCACCGCGCTGTCGGCCTTGCGGGTGTAGGTCTGCCCGGTGACCGGCCAGGCCCCCGTGAAGCCGAGCCGCTCGGTGACCCTCCGGTCGAGCTCCCGCACCTTGGCGTGGTCGCCGCGGAAGAGTTCGAGGAACGAGGCCTGGGTGCCCGTGGTGCCCTTGCAGCCGCGGAGCCGCATCGTCTCGATGCGATGGCAGAGTTCCTCGACGTCGGCGCAGAAGTCCTGCATCCAGAGCGTGGCCCGCTTGCCGACGGTGGTGAGCTGCGCGGGCTGGAAATGGGTGTAGGCGAGGCAGGGTTCCGCGGCGTTCCGCTCCGCGAAGGCGCCCAGCGCGCCCAGGACCTTGAGGAGCCGGCCAAGGATGAGGCGGAGTCCTTCACGCATCACCAGGAGGTCGGCGTTGTCGGTCACGAAGGCGCTGGTGGCGCCGAGATGCAGGAAAGGCCGGGCGGTGGGGGCCTGGTCGCCGAAGTGGTGGACGTGGGCCATCACGTCATGGCGGAATCGCCGCTCATACTCCGCCGCCGTCGCGAGATCGGCGTCGTCGAGGTGGGCGCGCATTTCGGCGAGCGCCGCCTCGGGAATGTCCAGGCCGAGTTCCCGCTCCGATTCGGCGAGCGCGAGCCAGACGCGCCGCCAGAGGCCGATGCGGTGCGGCTCGCCCCACAGCCGCTGCATGGCGGGGGAGGCGTAGCGGGAGCCGAGGGGCGAGCGCCAGCGGTCGTCGGTCATCGGTATACCAGGTCGGTGTAGGCGGTCTGCCCGTTCCGCTCCACCCAGATGCGAAAGGCCTCGCCCGGGCGAAGGTCGCTGAAATACGAGCTGAGGTCGTCGGCGGTCGCGACGCGGCGGCGGTCGAGGCCGATAATCACGTCGCCTTCGCGGAGCCCCGTGGCGTCCGCCGTCCGCGGCGCGATGCTGATCACGAGCGCTCCCTCATCGCTTTGCACCCCGCGTTCCGCGCGAATGGCGGGGGTGATCGTCACCAGCTGCAGGTCCTGCAGCACGGTGACGCGCGCGGCGGTGCGGGTCGGCAGGTCGCTGGCGACCAGGGTGCGCGACACGGTGGCTGTGCCGCGGCGGGTCACCAGCACGACGGTGTCTCCGACGCCCAGGTCGAGCTTGACCGATTCCCAGTCGAGCTGATTGTGCAGCGTGCGGCCGTTGGCCGACACCAGCACGTCGCTCCGCAGGACGCCGGCTCTCGCCGCCGGTCCGCCGGGGGCCACGCTGGCCACGACGAGCCCCTTCGACGCGCGCCAGTCCTCGAAGCTCTGGGGCGGCGTCACGTCCAGGCCGGTCCAGGCCCGCCGGATGCTGCCGGAGGCCAGCAGCAGGTTCGCCACGCGCAGCGCCCGCTCGATGGGGATGGCGAAGCCGAGGCCGATGGAACCGCCGCTATTCGAGAGGATCGAGGAGTTCACGCCGACCACCTGGCCGAGGGCGTTGGCCAGCGGCCCGCCGGAGTTGCCGGGGTTGATGGCGGCGTCGGTCTGGATCATGTCGAGGTAGAGGCCGGCCTGACCCTCGGAGGGGAGGATGTTCCGGCCGGTGGCGCTCACCACGCCGGCGGTCACCGTCGGCTCCGTGTTCCCGAGGTAATCGGCGTAGGGGTTGCCGAGCGCCACGACCCATTCACCGACCATCAACTCGCCGCTCTTCCCGAGCGGGGCCACCGGCAGGTTCCGCCCGGCCACCTGGATGACCGCGATGTCGGCGATCGGATCGGCGCCGACCAGCGTGGCAGGGAGCTGGGTGCCGTCGCGGAGCGTGACGGTGATCTGTTCCGCTCCAGCCACGACATGCTGGTTGGTCAGGATGATGCCGCTGCTGCGGATCAGGAACCCGGTGCCAGAACCGCGGACCAGCTGCGAGGAATAACGGGGCACGAACATGTCGGCCCACGTGGACCGCACCGCCACCTGCTGCCGTGCGGCCACGCTGATCGAGACGACGGCCGGCGCGAGGCGCTCGACCGCCGAGACGATGGCCGTCCGGCGGCTCACATCGAGCGGGGTCTGTGCGGGGAGGGCGGGGGAGACGAGGGCCAGCAGCAGCCCGCCGACCGCGCCCACCCGCGCGCCGTCGAGCGCGCGGCGGGGAGCGGAAGAAGCGGGCTGGTGGCGAGACGTCATGCGGCATCCCCGGCGTGGTCGGCGAATGCCTCCGCCGGATACTCGGCGGAGACGAAGTACAATCCCTCGGGCGGTGCGGGCGGACTGGTGTCGGCGTTGTCCTCCCGCACGAGCAGGGTGGTCATGTCGTCCACCGGCCGCCGGTCCAGCCCGATATCCACCATGGTGCCGACCAGCATCCGGACCATGTGATGGAGGAACCGGTCGGCCGCGACATGGAAGACGTAACCCCGGCCCTGCTCGCGCTCCCGCCACTCGGCCCGCCGCAGCGTGCAGCGGTAGTGCGGCTTCGGCTCGCCCTTGACCGCGAACGCACGAAAGGTGTGCTCGCCTATCAATGGGGCGGCAGCCTGCCGCAGCTTCGCGGCGTCGAGCTCGCGGCCGAGCGCCCACTCGTAGGGCCGCCGAAAGGGAGACATGGAGGCGGCGTCCACACCGACCTCGTACCGGTACTCGCGGCCGGTCGCGCTCTTGCGCGCGTGGAAGCCCGGATTGGCCGTCCGCACCCGCTCCACCCAGCAGTCGCGGGGGAGCAGCGCGTTGAGGGCCCGCCGCACCGCCTCCGGCTCCCACTTGGCGGCGAGCGAGAAGCTCACGCCCATTCCCTGGGCATGGACTCCGGCGTCGGTACGGCCGGCGCCGTGCGCCACCACGCGGCGCCCCGCCAGCCGCTCCAGCACGCTCTCGACCACTGCCTGAACCGTGCGGCCGGATGCCTGCCGTTGCCAGCCGAGATAGCGGCCGCCATCGAAGTGCATCACGGCAAGAAAAGTCCGGCTCATCGGCGAGAAATCTAGCCCGTTTGGCGGGCCTCCGGCAAGACACGCAAATGCTTGTCAGAATTGACAAAAGCGCGTGTTGACCGCTACGATTTTTGGGCGCTTGTGCGCCCGCACGAGGTGGGGGCGCGACAGCTGGGGGGCGAGCGGGGCGGTGGGCGGGGTGGCGGGGCGTTGCCTGGGCTGACCTAGTACTTTCGGATGACGCCCACCACGACCCCTTGAATCAGGACGTCGCGCTCCTGGAACCGCATCGGGGCCATCGTCTCGTTGGCCGGCTGCAGCCGGATCCATCCGCCGGCTTCGCGGTAGAACTTCTTGACCGTGGCCTCCGCCCCGTTGATGAGCGCAATGACCATCTCGCCGTTCTCGGCGGACTGCTTGCCGTGGACGACGACGTAGTCGCCGTCGATGATGTGGGCCTCCACCATTGAATCGCCCCGGACCTGGAGGGCGTAGTTGGGGCCGCGGGTGGGCAGCATTTCGTTCGGCACCGCCAGCGTTTCGCTGTGCATGACGGCCTCGATCGGGGTACCGGCGGCCACGCGACCGAGCACCGGGATTTCTGTCGCGACCGCCGTGCCCTTGGGCGGCAGCACCTCGATGGAGCGGCTCTCGTTGTAGGAGCGGTGGATGTAGCCCTTCCGCTCCAGGTTGGTCAGGTGTTCGTGCACGGTGGCGAGCGACTGGAAGCCGAAGTGCTCGGCGATTTCCTCGAAGCTCGGCGCGTACCCGTTGTCTGCAATCTGTGCTTGCAGGTAGGTCAGGATGTCGCGTTGCCGACGGGTGAGTGGCATGGTTGGAAGCCTCCGAGCCGGTGACCGAAGAGAGCCCGAATCAAGCTACCCGAACACCTCCCGAAGGTCAACCCCGGTTGCCGCGGTGGCCTGAGGCGCCGGCGCCTCTTATCTTGCGGTGACAGTTGAACATCTGGTCCGGCCCCGCCTGAGCGGACGGGGCGCCAAGGATGTCGCGCAGGGCGCGGCGCTCACGGGAGACACGCGGTGACCGAACCGGGCGCGCAGTTCGAGCAGGTATTGCCACCCGAGCAGGTGGAAGAACTGCTGCGCACGCTGGTCAAGGCGTCGCGGGCCTTCCAGATGTACCTCCCCAACAATCCCATGTTTCATCGTGCGGCCAAGAACCTCGAGGCCGCCTTTGAGCCGGTCTGGTCCGCCATCGACGAGCTGGTCCTCACGGTCCAGGAGACTGATTTCGTCTGGGAAGGGACGGTGGTGTACCACCAGATCAGCAAGGCGGACAGCCTGGCGTGGACGCTCTACAAGGACGGGCTCCGGGTGCTGACGCTGCGCAAGGGCGTCGAGCAGGAAGAGCTGCCGCGGCTCCTGCGCGTGGTCAACCAGGTGCGTGGCCTGGCCCCGGACGCGGCGGACGATCTCTTCACCCTGCTCTGGACCGAGGAATTCCAGTTCGTCGACGTCCGGTTCGCGGAGTTCGTGCAGGACTTCGGCACGGGCGAGCTGGTCCCCAGCGCGCAGTACTCGGCCGGCGCCAGCTTCGCCGCCGAGGTGCAGACCGACCTCGCCGGCTCGGCCGAGGGTGAGGGCGCCGGCGGCGTCGCGGCGCCGGGGGAGACGGTCGCCGAGGGAGAAGAGGCGGGAACCGCCGGGGAAGCGGGCGGAGCGGTGGACGCCGTCGACCGGCCAAAGGGCGTCGTCGATCTCGAGGAGTTCGACTCCACGCTGTACTTCCTCGACGCCGCCGAAATCGACATGCTCACCGCCGACCTCAACCTCGAATATTCCCGCGACCTGCGCGACGCCTCCCTCGGCGCCATCTACGACCTTTTCGAGTCCCAGCCCGAGCCGGAAATCCGCGAGGAGATCCTCGGCGTCCTCGAGACCCTCTTCCCCAGCATGCTGAACGCGGGCGAGTTCCGCGCGAGCGCGGGCGTCCTGCGGGAAACGCGCGTCCTCGCGGAGCGCTCGCCGGAGCTGGTCGCGGCGCACCGCGAGCGCCTGGTCAAGTTCATCGAGCAGCTCAGCGAGCCGGCCATCGTGAGCCAGCTGATGCAGGCGCTCGACGAGGGCACCGGCCGCCCGAGCGACGCCGACATCGCGGAACTGCTCCGCGAGTTGCGCCCGGGCGCCCTGGCGACGCTGGTGGAGTGGACCCCGCGGCTCACCTCCGCGCCGGTCCGCGCGCTGGTGGAGGCGGCGGTGCAGCAGCTCGCGTCGGCGCACCAGGGCGAGCTGCTGCGCCTGCTTCGTTCCGCCGACCCCGAATCGCTCCCCGGCGCGATCGACCTGGCCGGCCGGCTGAAACTCGAGGGCGCGGTGGCGGGGCTGGGCGACGTGATGGGCCATGCCGACTCCGCGATTCGACTGGCGGCCACCGAGGCGCTGATCCAGATCGGGACGCCAGGCGCCCTGGTCCTGCTCGAGCGCGCCATCGGCGACGACGACCGGGGGGTGCGGGTCGCCGCCCTGAAGGCGCTGAGCGCCCGGGGGTACAAGGGCGCGCTCCGCCGGGTGGAGGAAGTGATCACGGGCAAGGGCCGCAAGGATCTCGACTTCAACGAGCGGCGGGCGTTCTTCGAGGCGTATGGCGCCATCGTCGGCCCCGGGGGACTCGCGGTCCTCCGCGACCTGCTGGTGCGGCGCGGGTTCTTCCACCGCAAGCAGAGCGCCGAGGTGCGGATGTGCGCCGCGCTGGGCCTGGGCAAGATCGGCTCGCCCGAGGCGCGGGCGGTGCTGGAGACGGTCGCCGAAGACGGCGACCGCCAGGTGCGCAACGCCGTGACGGCGGCACTCCGGGGGGTGGCTGAATGAGCCAGGACCCACAGTCCGCCGAGCACAACCTCCGTCACGACGGGCGGAGCCTTCTGCTCGCGTTCTATGCCGCGCTGCGGAGCCTCAAGCTCTACCCGCTCGAGAACACGACGGTGCAGAAGGCGCTCGACGACCTGCTCGCCTCGGGCCAGCAACTGCTCGGCGAGGAGGAGGACGTGGAAATCCGGGCCTCCGGCGACTTCCTCTTCGTCAACGACACCCGGCTCCGGCTCGAACTCGACAACTACGCCTCGTTCAGCCAGGTCCTCGGCCTCCTCCGCACCTTCGAGGTCGGGACCTTCCGCATCCTGCGGGGCGTCGAGCGCCGCGAGTGGCAGGCGCTGCTCAGCGTGTTCCTCAGCCTCGGCACGCGTGACACGGCGGGCAGCCGCTTCGACGAGCTGATGGCGCGCCTCCAGCGGGCCGACATCCGGCACATCCAGCTGGAGCCGCTGACCGCCGTCGAGGAGCAGGAAGACTCCGCCGAGGCGCGCGAGGTGGCCAAGCGAACCTACGCGCAGGGCGTCGCCGTCACCAAGGACGTGGTGAACAGCGTGCGCATGGGCCGCACCGCCAACCTCAAGAAGGTGAAGCGGGCGGTGCAGCTGGTGGTGGACCAGGTGCTCAACAACGAGACGTCCATCCTTGGCCTCACCACCATCCGGGATTACGACGAGTACACCTTCACGCATTCGGTGAACGTCTGCATCTTCTCGGTCGCGCTCGGAAAGAAGCTCGGGTTCGGCAAGCTGCAGCTGTACGACCTTGGACTCGCCGCCCTCCTGCACGATATCGGCAAGGCGCGGATTTCACTCGATATCCTGAACAAGACGACCGGGCTGGACGAAGAGGAGTGGAGGGTCATGACCCGCCACCCCTGGTTCGGCACGCTGACGCTCTTCAGCTCCCGCCGTTACGAGGAGACGCCCTACCGGGCCATCCTCGTGGCGCACGAACACCACATGAAGATCGACCTCACCGGATATCCGAGGCCGATCCGTCCGCGGAAGCTCGGCCTGTATTCGCGGCTGGTGGCCGTGGCGGACGGCTTCGATGCCGCCACGACCCGGCGGAGCTACCAGACCGTGCCGATTCAGCCCGACGCGGTGCTCAAGGAGATGTGGGAAAACCCGCGCCGTGGCTACGACCGGGTGCTGGTCAAGGCGCTGATCAACCTGATCGGCATCTACCCGATCGGGACGTGCGTCATTCTCGATACGCTCGAGGTCGCCATCGTGGCCGGCCCCAACCCCGATCCATCGGTGTTGAACCGGCCGCTGGTGCGCATCGCCATCGACACGAACGGCGCCGTGCTGCCGCCCCCCGGCGACCCGGCCGACCTGTCCGACGGCAACGGCCAGGGAGGCTTTGCCCGTTCCATCGTGAAGGTCACTGACCCGGCCCGTTACGGCCTCGTGGTGGGGGACTATTTTGTTTGACACCACGCGCGTCCTCGCCCTCTACGCCCGCGTACTGGTCTGGCTCGGGCTCTCCCTCGCGGCCATCGCGCTGCTGGTGGACTTCCGCTGGTTCCAGCAGCCGATCCCCACGCTCCTGATCCTGCTGGCGATCGCGGCGCTCCGGGCCTCTCCGGTCCGGCTCAGCAAGTACTCGTACCTCACCCAGCACGGGGTGCCGGTGGTCGTCGGCATGCTGGTCGCCGCGCCGTCGCAGGTGGTGGCGGGTATGGTGGCCGGTGTGTACCTCGTCGACACGCTCTGGCTGCGGAAGCCGATGGGTGCCGGCCTGGTCAACGCCGGACGCGAGAACATCGCGTTCCTGGCGGCATACGGCATCTTCGCGGCGGTCTGGAAGCTCAGCGGCTCGCCCGGGCTCGGGCTGGACTTCCTGCCCGCCGCCTTCACGCTGGCCGGCACCTATTTCTTCCTGTCTCGGGCACTCTTCTACTTCACGCTACTCCTCCGCGACAAGCTCGAGAGCGAGGAGCGGCTGCTTATCCTGCGCTACGAGGTGGTGGCTTACCTCCTGACCCTCGGCGCGGCGGGGATCGTCGTCGGGGCCATCCAGGTGCTCAGCCCGCCGGGGTGGGCGGCGGTGCTCGCGGTGGTCGGCGTCTTCGGGCTCCTGACCAAGAAGATCCTGGAGGAGGCCATCGCGGCGGAGGACCTGAACAAGGTCCACCTGATGGAGACGTCCATCACGACCAACGTGACGCTGATGGACTCCTTCAAGCAGATCGAGCGGCTGGCGCACCGCCTGCTCGACTGGGGCGATTTCCGTATCTACCGGCGCGACGACGACGACGTGGTGACGCTGGCGTACCGCGGCGAAGTGGGCCGCGGCGGACGGGGCGACATTCCCGGGGAGCTCGAGCCGTTGCGGCGGGAAGCGATCACGACGGCGGAGCCGGTCATCGTGCACGACACCTCCAAGGACGCGCGGATGCCGATGGCGGGTGTCGACACCCAGAGCCTCGTCATCCTGCCGCTGCGCTTCGGGACCGAGGTGATCGGCACCCTGGAACTGGAGCACCACAAGCGGCACCAGTACCGGACGCGCGACCTTGCGGCCATGGCCACCCTGGCCACGCAGGTGGCCACGGCCATCCATATCGCCGAGTTGCGGCGGCCGCTCGTCACCACCGTGGACAGCATCGGGGCGCAGGTTGGCGCTCTGGCCCGGGCCACCGAATCGCTGCACGAGTCGGCGGACGCGCTGACCGCCGCATCCAAGTCGCTGCGGTTCGGCCTGGCCGAACAGGACGCCTTCGTGACCGCCGGACTCAAGGCCACGAAGGCGCTTGCGAGCGGCTCCGCCGACATGGCGGTGCAGGGCAAGCGGGCGGCGCAGGCGAGCGCCCACGCCGCGGAGACGGCGGCGCGGAACCGGGAGACGATTCGCGACGCGATCCGGCGGCTGGTGGACCTGAAGCACTTCGTGGCGGAGAGCTCGCGCCAGGTCGGCGAGCTCGGCAACGTGACCAAGCGCATCACCGGCTTTATCGGCTCCATCAGGGAAATCGCCGACCTGACCAACCTGATTTCGCTCAACGCCGCCATCGAGGCGGCGAGGGCGGGGCAGGAGGGGAAGGGGTTTGCGGTGGTGGCGGCCGAGGTCCGGGAACTGGCCGACCAGAGCGCGGTGGCAGCGCGGGAAGCCGGCGGGTTGCTCGCGGCCATCGCCGAGCAGGTCACGGAGATCACCGCACAGATGTCCCACGGGGAGCGGTCGGTGGAAGGCGTCGAGCAGCTCGGCGAGGCCGCGGTGGAGGCGCTCGAGGGCATCGTCAATGCGACGCGCGAGGCGGGCACCGCGGCGCAGCGGATCGGCGAGACGGCGGGGCAGCAGGAAGGGGCGTTCGCCAAGCTGCAGGAGCAGATCGGACACCTCGCGATGGTCTCGGCCAAGATCCGGGAGGAGACCAATGTGCTGGCGAGCCAGGCGGGCCGGGCGGCGGGGGCGCAGGCGGAACTGGACGGCGCCATCCGCCAGCTGGAGCAGGTGTCCACCCACCTGCAGTCGATCGCGCGCCACTTCACCGTCGGCGCGTAGTGCGGACGACGGCGCGGATGGCGGAGGTGGTGGCGGTGGCACTGGGCAGCAACCTCGGCGATCGGGCCGGGCACCTTGCCACCGCCCGAGCCGCGCTGGCGGCGCTCCCGGCCACTCGCGTGCTGCGGGCGTCCACCGTCGAGGAAACCGACCCCCTGGGCGGGCTCGACCAGCCGCCCTACCTGAACCAGGTGGCGTTGCTGGAAACGGAACTCGACCCGCGCGCGCTGCTCGAGGCGTGCCAGGCCATCGAGCGCGCGGCCGGGCGCGTCCGCGGGGAGCGCTGGGCCTCGCGGTCGCTCGACCTGGACATCATTCAATTCGGCCGGCGCATCGTGGCCGAACCTGGACTGACCATCCCGCATCCGGAGCTCCCCAACCGTGATTTCTGGCAGCGCGGATTGGCGGAGGTGCAGACCCCATGAGTGACCAGCCGAAGCCCCTCACGACGCTCGACTTCGCGGCCATGAAGCGGGCGGGCACGAAGATCGTGTCGCTCACCGCGTACGACGCCCTGATGGCGCGGATGCTCGACGCGTCGGGCGTGGACCTCATCCTCGTCGGCGATTCCGTCAACCAGGTCGTGGCGGGGCGCGAAACGACGCTGAGCGCCACGCTGGACCAGATGATCTACCACGGTCGCGCCGTGCGGAGCGCCGTGCGCCGGGCGCTCGTGGTGGTGGACCTCCCGTTCCTCACCTACCAGGTCACGGTCGAGGACGCGATCCGGAACGCGGGGCTCGTGCTGCAGCGGACCGGCGCGTCGGCGGTCAAGCTCGAGGGCGGCGTCACGATGGGACCGACCATCCGCGCGCTGGTGGAGCGGGGGATTCCCGTGATGGGCCACATCGGGCTCACACCACAGTCGGTGCACGCCCTCGGCGGGTACCGGGTGCAGGGCAGGGAGGACGCTGCCGCGGCTCGCCTCCTGGCCGACGCCCATGCGGTCGAGGAGGCCGGCGCCTTCAGCGTGGTGCTCGAACTCGTGCCCGCGGCGCTGGCCGCTCGCGTCACGAAGGAGCTGTCGATTCCGACCGTGGGCATCGGCGCCGGCGCCGGTTGCGACGGCCAGGTGCTGGTGCTGCCCGACATGCTCGGCATGAACGCCGGCTTCAGCCCGAAGTTCCTCAAGCGGTACGCCGACCTCGACGGAATCATTCGTTCAGCCGTGTCGGCGTACGCCGATGACGTGCGCGCCGGACGGTACCCGGGGCCGGAGCACGGTTTCGAGTGAACCGCCAAACCACCCCCTCGGAGTTCACAACGGTGGCGGGGATCCGTGCGTGGGTGACGGCTCAACGAGCAACTGCAAAGCGAATCGGATTCGTGCCCACCATGGGGTATCTCCACGAGGGGCATCTCCGGCTGGTGGACGCCGCGCGCGCGGTGTCTGACGTCGTCGTGATGAGCATCTTCGTCAATCCGCTGCAATTCGGCCCGTCGGAAGACCTTGCCCGCTATCCCCGGGACCTTCCCCGGGACCGCGCCCTCGCGACCAGCCGCGGCGTGGATGCCCTCTTCCTTCCCGACGTCTCCGTCATGTACCCACCGGGCTCCGACACCCGCGTGGTGCCCGGCCCTGGGGCGGACCGGTGGGAGGGCGAGGTACGGCCTGGCCACTTTGCCGGTGTGCTGACCGTGGTCGCCAAGCTGTTTCACATCGTGATGCCCGACGTGGCGGTCTTCGGGCAGAAGGACGCCCAGCAGGCGGCGCTCATCCGCCGGATGGCGCAGGACCTGGATTGGCCGATCGCACTGGTCGTGGCGCCGACCACCCGCGACGCCGACGGGCTCGCCCTGAGCAGCCGGAACAGTTACCTGACGCCGGAGGACCGGGCGCAGGCAGTCGGACTCAGCTCGGCGTTGAAGGCGGCGCACGCCGCGTGGCGCGCCGGGGAGCGGGACGGCGCCCGGCTGGAGGCCGCCGCGCGCCGCGCGCTCGAGGTGTATCCGGCCGTGCGCCCGGAGTATATTGCCGTGGTCGAACCGGACGCGCTGGCACCCGCGCAGGTGGCGGGGGCCGGATGCCTCATGTTGATCGCCGCGCGGGTCGGCTCGACGAGACTCATCGACAATGTCATTTTCGGGGAAGGGATCCCGTGATGCAGCGCCATCTCATGAAGTCGAAGATTCACCGCGCCACGATCACCTCGGCGGACCTCCACTACGAGGGCTCGCTGACGGTGGACGAGGACCTGCTCGACGCCGCCGACCTGCGGGTGCATGAAGAAGTGCAGGTCGTCAACGTGAACAACGGTGCGCGGTTCAGCACGTACGTCATTCCGGGTCCGCGCGGGTCCGGCGTCCTCCAGCTCAACGGCGCGGCCGCCCGACTCGGCATGGCGGGCGACCTCGTGATCGTCATTTCCTACGGCGCCTTCGACGAGGCGGAAGCGGCGAAGCACCATCCCACGGTGGTGTTCGTGGACGAGCGCAACCGGGTGGTGCGGCCGCCGCTCCGGGCCGAAGGCTGACACGGTGACCGGCGGCGCCTCGTCCGCGAAGATTTCTCCCGCGCTCCGGCCGACCTTGCCGGCCTGGGCGGAAATGACGCCGGACCGGATCGCGCACGTCGAACGGGTGGCCACGCTGGTATCGTCGTGGGCGGAGCGGATGGGGGTGCACGACTCCGAGCGGAATCGCTGGCTCAAGGCGGTCTGGCTGCATGACGCACTCCGGGACGCCAGCCGGGACACGCTCAACCAGTGGGCCTCCAGCGCGTCGGGCCCGATCGAGCTCTGGCACGGCCCCGCGGCCGCGGCCCGCGCCAAGGCGGAAGGAGAAACCGACCGCGGAGTGCTCGATGCGGTGCGGTATCACTCACTCGGTCTCGCCGAGTGGGACATGGTCGGCCGGGTGCTGTATTGCGCGGACTACCTCGAGCCGGGCCGGACGTTCGATGAGGCGGCGCGCAGCGAACTCGCGGCACTCTTCCCGCGAGACGTGGCCGGTGTCATCCGGGCCGTGGCGCGGGCCCGCCTCACCTACCTGGCTCGGTCCGGCTGGCCGCTGCCGGAACCGCTGGTCCGGTTTTGGAACAGCCTGTCCGTCGCCTCGCCCTGATCGGGGCGGGAGTCCTCCTCCTCGCCTTCCTCGCAGTCAGGTACCGGTCGGCGCCCACCGCGCTGCCTGATCATGCCTTTCCCATCCCCGGCGAACCCCATCGTCTCATGGTCGAGGTGCTGAACGGCTCGGGCCGGGTGGGACTCGCCCGCACCGCGACGCGCGTCCTGCGCCGAGGCGGGCTCGACGTGGTCTTCTTCGGGAACGCGGAAGGCAAGCCGGGCAAGGTCACCCAGCTGCTGGTTCGCCGGGGAGACAGCACCGCGGCTCGCCGTGCGGCGCGCCTGCTGGGAGTGGGTGTCACGCAATGGGCGCCTGATTCGACCCGGCGGGTGGATGTGACCGTCATCCTGGGCGCCGACTGGCGGCCACCCGAAGAAGTCCATCCCTAGGCAACCGAGATTGCTTCGGCCACTGCGTGGCCTCGCAATGACAGAAGGTGGGCGCACCGACTTTCTGTCATTGCGAGGAGGCCCCATGACAGAAGGTGTGCGTACCGCTTCTGCCTTGCGAGGAGGCCCCATGACAGAAGGTGTGCGTACCCAGGTTCTGTCCTTGCGAGGAGGCCCCGGGAGGGGCCGACGAAGCAATCTCTAGCTTCGGCGCTGGCGGATTCCGATCACCACATCCATCACGTTGGTGCCCGTGGCACCGGTGCGGAGCAGGGCATCGGCGGCCTCGAGCGCGTGATAGGCGTCGTGGCTCGCCAGGTCGTGGTGGGGGTTGCGGCCCGCGTCGGTGATGCGCGCCCATGTGGTGCCGTCCACCAGCGCGCCGGCGGCATCGGTGGGACCGTCCCGGCCATCGGTCCCGGCGGCAAGGAGGGCCACCCGGGGGACGCCGTCGAGTTCGTCGGCGGCCGCGAGCGCCAGCTCCTGGCACCGGCCGCCGAGTCCGGCGGCGCCCTCGCCGAGCGACACGGTCGTCTCCCCACCCCAGATGAAGCAGTTGGCCCCGCCGCCACCGGCGCGCAGGAAGGCGCCGATCCGTGTCCCCGCCTCCCGTGCGTCTCCCGCGAGGTCCGACGCTCCAGCGAGGACGGGGAGGCCGAGTTCCTGGGCCCGGCGCGCGATGCCCTGCACGGCCAGCCGGTTGCTCGCGATGACGTGGGTCGTCACGTTTCGGAAGGCGGCATCGCCCGGCTTGAGCGTGTCGGGGAGCTCGCCCGAGGCCTGCCGCTCCAGGAGGCGGCGGATCGAGGCGGGGATGCTCATGTGCGGCGCGCACCGATTCGAGCAGGCGCAGCACCTCGCGGGCCCAGCGCGGGTCGGGGGCGCAGGGCCCGGAGCCGATGGTGCCGGGATCGTCGCCGATGACATCGGAAATGCCGAGTACCGTCACCGGTCGGGGCGCGAGCGCGGCGGCGAGGCGGCCGGCGCCCCAGCGGAGGCAGCGCTTCCGGATGGCGTTGATGGTGCCGATCGGCTGGCCGCTGCCGAGGAGGAAGGTCCAGAGCGCGGTGAGGTCGTCGGGGGTGACGCCGTCCACCGGCGCCGCGGCGAGGCTCGAGGCCCCTCCCGACAGGAGGACCAGCGCCTGATGCGACGCGGGAACGGCCGCCACCGCGTGGGCGATCGCGTCGGCTGCCCGGGCCGAGTTGGCACCGGGCAGTGGGTGGTCGCCGGCCAGCGCGGGGAGGGAGGAACCGGTGGGACCGGCCTCGGTCTCGACGACGATGCCTCCCGCGAGCGGGATCCTGGACGCGGTGAGCGTTGTGAGCGCGGCGGCGGCCATGCCGCGGGCCGCCTTGCCGATCGCCACCACGTGGACGGGGGCGGCGGAGGGGAGTGGCCGTTCCGCCAGTTCGCGTGTGACCGCGGCCGCCGGGTCGGCGGCGCGTAGCGCCGCGTAGTAGAGATCGAGGAGCAGTTCGCGCATTCACTAGTATGGGGCCGCGGGCCACCGCGGCCAAGGAGCTGGTCGTGAGCATCCCTGTCCGCCGCATCGTGACCGTCACCCGCCGCCTGCCGTCCATCGTGGAGACGGCGCTCGGCGAGCGCTTCGAGGTCCGACTCAACCGCGACGACCGGCCGCTCGGTGCGGCGGGACTCCGGGAGGCGCTCGCCACC
This sequence comes from uncultured Gemmatimonadales bacterium, assembly GCA_963810185.1. Taxonomy (GTDB): domain Bacteria; phylum Gemmatimonadota; class Gemmatimonadetes; order Gemmatimonadales; family GWC2-71-9; genus SPDF01. The sequence goes on along the minus strand of CAWEMJ010000008.1, from coordinate 622,236 downwards.
TCCGACGCGGTGCTGTGCACGGTGTCCGACACGCTCGATGCCGAGGTATTGAGCGTGGAGCCGCTTCGCACAAAGCTCCTGGCCAATTTCGGGGTGGGATTCGAGCACATCGATCTGGCGGCCGCGCGCGCGCGGGGGATCGCGGTGACGAACACGCCCGGCGTCCTGACGGAGGACACCGCCGATCTCGCGATCGCGCTGATGCTGATGGCGTTCCGCCGGCTCGGGGAGGGGGAGCGGGAGTTGCGCGCCGGGCGGTGGTCGGGCTGGCACCCGATGCACCACCTCGGGAGAAGGCTCTCCGGCAAGACGCTCGGCATCGTGGGGATGGGGCGGATCGGGCGGGCCGTGGCGCGGCGGGCGGTGCACGGCTTCGGGATGCGGCTCCTCTACGCCAGCCGGACGGAGCTGCCCGCGGGAGAGGCCGCCGCGCTCGACGCGGTGCATGTGGATCTCGACCGGGTCTTTGCCGAATCGGACGTTGTGTCGCTGCACGTGCCGGCGAACGGGGACACGCGGCACCTGGTCAACGCTCGGCGGCTGCAACTGATGCCGCCGCACGGCATCCTGATCAACACCGCGCGGGGCGGCGTGGTGGACGAGACGGCGCTGGCGGAGGCGCTCCGGAGCGGCAGCATCGCGGGGGCGGGGCTGGATGTGTACGCGGAGGAGCCAAGGGTGAACCCGGCACTCCTGGCGCTGCAGAACGTGGTGTTGCTGCCCCATCTCGGCAGCGCCACCGTCGAGTCCCGCACCGCCATGGGGATGCGGGCCTTCGAGAACCTGGTGGCGTGGAGCGAGGGGCGGGAGTTGCCGGACCGGGTGGTGTAGTCGGGGCCTACTCGCCCCACGCCTCAGCGAACAGCTACGGGAGATTCAGGAGCAGCGCGCGTAAGTCGGAGGCGGGCCGCCATTCCAGCATCTCCGAAGCGATTTCCGGCCTCTCGTCCTGCGGCCGCCAGCGTTCGATGACGCGCGCATCGGAGTCCACGATCCAGTATTCGGGGACGCCAGCGCGCTGATACCGGCGCCGTTTCACGATTCGGTCGTATCGGGCGGTCGAGGGGGAGAGCACCTCGACGGCCAGCAGCAGCGAAGATACCTCAGACCACTTCGCGGAAACCTCGCGGCAGGCTGGCCGGCAGCACGAATAGGTCCGGCTGCAGGATCTCGTCCTCGCCGAAGGCCAGGTCGGCGGGGGACCAGAGCACTCGGCCCGCTCCGGTCTGCTGCACGTACAGATCGAGGCGTTCGAATAGCGCCGCCAGGATCTTCTGGTGCAGCGGCGCCGGCGCGGGAGTCACGACCAGCTCTCCCGAGACGAGCTCGTAGCGCTTTCCGTCGTCGGGCAGGGCGCGGACCATGTCCGCGGTCCAGTGGGTGTCCGTCTGTGGCATACCCATAAGGTGGGCTCCTCGGCGCCGAGTAGGCAAGTGGGCATGCCGGAGCATGTGCGCACGGGCGGCGGGCTGAGCGTCATCGAATCGCCGCACGACAGGCCCCGGTAACGAACGAGCCCCGGGTCTCCCCGGGGCTCCACGCCTTGTCGACCGAATGGGCGCGCGACTACTTCGCTACGGCCTTCACCGCGCCGCCAAGCGTCAGCATCATGATGCCGGCAAAGACCAGCTTGATGCCGACGAACAGTCCGAGCACCCAGACCCCGGCCAGGGGAGACTGGCGCCAGATCATGACGCCCAGCACGATCGACACGAGCCCGCCCAGCACCAACCAGACCCACCCCGACGCTGGCCGCCGGCCGAATCCCGCCGCGACCTCGGCCGCGCCGTCGGCAATGAAATAGATGGTCAGGATGAGCGTCACCGCCACCGAGGCGAAGAGCGGGTTGGCCACCAGCGCAACGCCGCACAATAGCGTGAGGCACCCCAGGGCAAAGACGAGCAAGCCCTTCCCCAGGCTCCCGGCCTGGAACGCCCAGACCATCCGCATGAACCCGGCGATGATCACGAGGGCGCCCAGCAGGAACACCAGCGAGAACCCCGTGAGCATGGGGGCAACCATGGCGAGCACGCCGAGCACGATGGTGAGTCCTCCCAGCATGGTCATTCGGGAACCGGCTTTTGCGGCGTCGTTCATGGAGCGCCTCCGTTCGTGGATGGTGGGTCGCGCAACCAGCGTCTATGGTACACCTCGCGGCAGGGGGCCGCCAGCCCATCTCGAACACCCGACGGCAGGAGTGGATGCCGGGCCTGCCTTGCTACTGCTCGAAGTCTCCGCCCAGCGCCAGGTAGAGGTCGATTCGCGTGGCGAGGCGGGCGTTCTCCAACTGGATGACGGAGGCCTGCGTGGCGAGCTGGGAGGCCTGAAGCTGCAGCACGGATAGCAGGTCGATCGACCCGTACCTGTACTTGATCATCGCAATGCGGACGGCGTCGTTCCGGTCGAGGAGCGCGGCCTGCTCAAACGCGAGCTCGTCGCGAAGCAGGAGCTCGTTGGTGAGTGCGCGTTCCACTTCGGCAAACGCGCGGAGGATGGCCGCGCCGTATTGCGCAATCTGCACCTCCTGCTGCGCCGTCCGGACCCGGACCTGGGCCTTCAGCGCGCCACCCTGGTAGATCGGCACGAACATTCCCACTCCGCCCGCCGCCATCCACGGGTTCAGCTTCAGCAGGGACAGCAGGGCATCGCTCAACAGCCCCCCGGTCAGCGTCAGCGAAAAGCTGGGCAGCAGGGCCAGCCGCGCCGACTCCTCGGCGCGGAAGGCGGCCAGCACCTGTTGTTCCCCGGAGACCAGGTCCGGGCGTCGGCTAAGCAATGTGGACGGGATGCCCGCCGCCACCGGGGGAGGCGTCGGCGCGAAGGAGTCCGCCACCGCAAGCTCGGCGGCGGGATAGCGGCCCAGGAGCACCTCGAGCGCACGCCGGATCTCCGCATAGTCCGCCTCCGCGGCCCGCAGTTCGGCGCGCGCGGTGTTCAGATTGGCGCTCGCCTCCGCCACGTCCAGGTCCGCCACCTTGCCGGCGGCGCGTCGGATCCGGACCACTTCGAGGAGTTCCGCGTAGATGGCGACGGCGCGCTCGTTCAGGGCGACCAGCTGGCGAGTTTCGACCGCGAGGTACCAGCTCCGGGCGGTCCACGCGGCCAGCGACTGCCTCGCCCATGCGTACTCCGCCTCGGCCGCGCCGTAGGTCGCCACCGCCGACGCCTTCTGCGCCCGGACCTTGCCCCAGATGTCGGGTTCCCACGACGCGCCAACGGTCAGCTGGTCGCTGCCATAGGCGTCGGGCTGGTCGGCGTCCTTGACCACCATGCTGCCGGCCTTCAGTCCGACCCTCGGCTTGAGATTGGCGCTCACCACCCCCACAGACTGGCGAACGACGTCCACCCGGCCCGCGGCGACCCGCAGATCCAGGTTGTTCGCCACGGCCTCGGTGACCACCGATTCCAGTCCCGGATCATTGAACGACGTCAGCCATCCGCCCGACACCGAATCGCTGTCGGCGGGCGCACGCCAGGTGGGCGGGATGAGGGTAGAGTCCGGCAGCGCCGATTTCACCACCGCGGCCTGTTCCGGCGGGTGGGACAGGGCGCAGCCGCTGAGGAGCACCGCGGCCACGACGGCGGTACGGCACGGGGTGCGGCGCGGCATCAGATGTCCAACGGGTACAACCAGTTCAGCCAGCTGTGCGTGCGGATCGAGACCCGCCGGAGCGCGGACCATGCCGCGCTCCCCGTGTAGATGGCCGCGGTCCCCTGCGCACCGATCGGGAAGAGCGATTGGTCGGTGCTGTCCATGTCGATCCGCACCGCGTACATCCCCTGGGGCGCCTCGGGCGGAAGCGGCCGGAACACGGGCAGGGTGCCGCTCGGCAGGTACTGTCCGTCCCCGCTGGCCTTCCAGATGCTGGTGACCTTTCCCCCGAAGATCTGGCCGGGGTAAAGGTCGAACGCCACCTCGGCCGGCATGCCGACCTTGACGTACTTGAGGTTTTCCTGGGTATAGGACGCCAGCAGGTAGCGTTCCGATGTGCAGATGAACGAGGCGATCGCGCCGAGCCGAAAGTCACCGGCCACCATGCCGGGGCGGACCTGGAGGTTGATAATGTAGCCGTCCTCCGGCGCGACCATCGTGGTGTTGTCGAGATAGTACAGGGCCTGGTCCAGTTCGGCCTGCGCCGACGCCACGTTGGTGTTCACGCCGCCGATCTGCGACTGGTACCTGAGCCGGGCTCGCAGTTCCTCCGCCTCGGCTTCCTTCAACCCGGCACGACGGACGGCCAGTTCGGCGGCCCACTGCTGCGCGTCTTCCTCCGGCCCGGCGCCTTGCGCGGCCATTTCCTGCGTCCGTTTCTGCTGCCATTCGGCATACACCAGTTCGCTCTTCGCCTTGCTGACCTTTTCACTGGCCACGTCCACGTCGGCCTGGAAGATCCGGACGTCTTGCCTGGCCTGCGCCAGCTGCGCCCGCTTCTGGGACACCGTGTACTGGTACGACCGCGGGTCGAACTGGAAGAGCGGCGTTCCCTTCGTCACCACCACGTTCGGCTCGACCAGCACGGCGGTCACCAGCGTCGGGGAGGTGAGGCGCGGGGTGAGCTGGATGGTGGGCTGAATGATGGTGGCCGTGACGGAATAGGGTGTCTTGAAGCGCATCCCGATCAGGAACACCAGAAGCAGGTGCACCACGACCAGCAGGTAGACCGCGCCCCAGCTCATGGTGAACCTGGCCAGCTTCAGCTTGCCGAAGATCAGCCAGAACAGGAAGGAGACGAAGAAGATGACCGCGAAGGCGAGGATCATGCGGTCACCCGTCGTTGGCGGCGGGTGGGGCCAGCTCGGGTTCGCCCTTCAACCGGGCAATCGCCGCCTCGGTCTCGCGCTGCTCCTCCCGTGGGAAACGGCGGATGTCCACGATGTCGGTCGGCTTGAAGGCCCAGATGAACGCCTGGACCCAGGGCAGCACGGTCACGAACCCGAGGAATCCCATCCACTGAACCGCCTCGGCATCCGGATGCTTGCGGGCGATCGCAATCCGGCCCGGGAGCCCGGCCATCAGGACAATCACCGTGACGGAGCCCATCCCGGCCACGATGAGAACCGCGAAGGTGACGTAGTCCCAGAAGTCCAGCGAGAAGCCGAGCATTGGGTTGTCTCCCGGATGGATCGAGGCGTCAGCGGCTGCCCGCTGGAGGAGGAGGAGAGCCGAAACGGGTAGCCCTTTCGGATCTCCCGCCCAGTCAAGAAGATTCGTCGACCTATCCGGTCATTGGCTCACGCACTCAGGGGGTGTACAGCTCACTGTCCGAACACGAACATGCGCTTCCAGTCCTTCTTCATGCTGATCACGACCCAGCCGTTCTTCGCGGCCTCATCAGACAGCGCCTGGCTGAAGCTGCCAACCTGGGTCTCCGGCAGCCCCTCGGCCGGCCCGTAGGCGTACTCCCGGGTGGCGTCGTCGTGCAGCACGAGCATCGCGAGCCGGAGCCCGGTCCCGCCCTTGGTGTATTCCAGCATCTGGCGGTCGCCGTCGGAGTTGCCGAACGCCGCAAGAGGCTGCCGGCCAATCATGAGGTGAATCCCCTCGGGCTTGCCGGCCTTGTCGTCGTTGAGGAGGAGCTTGGGCTCCTTGGTCAGGATCGGCTTGCCGGTGGCATCGTAGCCAAACGTGGTGGCGCCCGCGGTCCCAATCACCTGTTCCGGCGGGACCCCGTATGTCTGCTCGGCGTACACCCGCACGAAATCCTGTCCTCCGCCGGTCACGATGTAGGTCTTGTAGCCGTTGGCGCGGAGGTACCGCATCACCTCCTGCATCGGCAGGTAGGTGAGCGAGGTGTAGGGCCGCTTCCAGCGCGGGTCCTTCGCCGAGGCGAGCCAGGCCTTCACCTGGGCGTTGAAGTCGTCCACCGTCATCCCGGTCAGGGTGGCGGCGACGATCTTCATCAGGTCGTCCATCGTGAGCTTCGCGATCGCCTCCCGGCTGCCGGACATCACCGTCTTGAACGGTTCCACGTTTGCCAGTTCGGGCTTGGCCTTGACCACCGCGGGCACCCGGTCGAGGCAGTACATCGCCTGCGCATAGAAGGGGTGTTCCACCCACAGCGTGCCGTCCTGGTCGAAGGTGGCGATCCGCTCGGCGACGGGCACGAACTGCGGGCCGCCCTTGGTCGTGGTGGCCTTCACGAACTGGATGACGGCCTGCTTGGCGGCGCCGTCGTTCCAAGAGGGGAGGGGGTCGGATTGCGCTGCGGCCGGGGCGGCAGCCAGCAAGGCAGCGAGTGCCAGCGAGGCCACCTTTCGAGTGGCCCGAGTAGTCCGAGTATTCATAATCGCCGTTGCCTCTGGGGGGGGGCAGGGTTGCGAATTGAGGTTACAACTCAGAAGCCTCATCGGCAAGTTGGAGATTGGGAGTGTGAAGTAGCGATCACCGACCGCCGTAACGGACTTGTCACGGGCCAGGGGTGGGCCGCCGAGTCCGTGCTCATCCCCCTGTCCTGGCGTCACGACCAACGAAACAGCCCCGCCAATTCGGCGGGGCTGTTTCACCTTGTAGATTCGGCGGCGCTTCAGCTGCCGAGGATCCTGATCCCGACCCCAGTGCCGATCTTGGTGCTGAGCGGGAGCGGCGTGACCCCGGCCGTCTCCGTGATGCTGGTGCAGCTCGACGGGCCCTTGGCGAAGTAGAGCTTCGCCCCGTTCGGGTTGCTGAGGACGTTGAACTGGAACGTCACGTTCTTGTTACCGCTGGGGAGCGCCACGCTGGGGAAGGTGAACTGCGTCGCCAGGTTCTGGCTGGCGCTGCCTCGCAGGTAGACCGTTTGAGTGCTGGTCCCGATGATCGCTCCGCCGAAGCTCTCTGCCCTGGCCACCAGCTGGATCGTGTACGGCGTCGGGATGTTGGCCGGGTCGTTCGACGCCAGGTAGAGCGTCACCTGCTTCATGGTCTTGGCGCTGCCAGGTTTCGCCCAGTAGAAGGCCCGGTTGAGCTCATCGCCGTTGCCGGATGACGGGCCGCAGCTCAGCAGTTCCTTGGTGACCGAAGTGCCGGTCGCCGTGAAGGTCACCGCACCTGAGGTGCCGAGCGCCGTGATGTAGGCGTTGAGGGTGTTGGTGCCCGCCACGATGGTCCACGTGGTGGACGCAATGCCGAGGGACGTCGTGTTGGCCGTGACCGACCCGACGCTGCCGGCGCCGCTCGCGACCGCGAAGGAGACGCCCGCGCCGCTCACCACGTTGCCGTAGGTGTCGGTCACCCGGACAGACGGGGCCACGGTGCCCGCGGCCAGGCCCAGCGCGGTGCCCTCGGCCGCCGTCTGGTTGTTGCCGGCATTGATGGCAATGTTGGCCGCCGAACTCGGCGGGGCCACGGAGTTGATCCCGCCGGTCGGTGCCGGGCTCGCCGACGTGAGGCCAGTCGAAGTTGCCGTGAGTGTGAAGCCGCCGGTCGAGGTCACGTACACGCCGGTGAAGGTCACGACGCCGTTGACGGCCGTCTGGGTGCAACCGGAGGGGCAGACCAGCGTGCCGCCCACCGCGGCTAGCGTCACCGAGGCGCTGGAGCCCGGCACGGTCTGCGGCGGAATCTCACCGTCCTGCACCAGCACGGTGACGTTGAACGGGACCCCTGGCGCGTAACCGCCGGACTGGAGTCCGGTCAGGATGGTCAGCGTGGCCGGAGTGAACCCGACCTGGGTCGGCGGCATCCCGGTGGCGGAGAAGGTCAGGGTCGAGCCGCCCGCGGTGGTCACGATCGATCCGCAGTTGGCCACGGTGCCGGCGACGACCGGCGCAGGGCAGGGAATCTCGCCCGCAGCGGTCACGGTGTTGGTGCCCACACCAATGGTCCAGGCGGGCACCGAGGCGTCGCCGCTGGCGTCTGTGGTGTCCACGAAGGACGTCGGGCTCGACCCGGTGCACGGATTGGCGAAGCACCCGCCGCCCGCCGTGACGGTGAAGGTCACCGGGATGCCGGCCATGGCCACCCCGCTCGGCGTTGCCACGCGTACGCTCGGCGCGGGGACGGTGCCGCCTTGCGGGGCGGTGCTCGAGGTCGCCGAGTTGGCGGTGATGTTGCCGATCGGGTCGACCGCGCCGAAGGGGCTCAGGTTCTTGGTGGTGCCCACGGTGCCGGTGCCGGTCTGCAAGGACAAAGGCGTTGAGCGGCGAGGGGGCCAGGACCGCGGTGACAGTCCCCGAGATGGCCTGCCAGGCCCGGCCCGCCAGCGTGCTGGCGGGAGTGTTGGCCGCCGCCAGCTGTTCGCAGGCCGGAAGGAACGCGGTGCCCGACGGGAGGATCTGGATGTTCTCGTACGGCGTCGGTTCCGCGACGTCATGCGCCAGCACGAGTCGGTCCAGGGCGCCCGCCGGGAAGGTCTGTCCGTTTTGCAGGCAGACCTCGACGGTGACGTCCTGCAGGAACGGATCGTTCGGGTCGACGCCCTGCCCGGACGAGGAGGTGTAGAGGTACCGGTAGGTGTACTGGTCCAGGTTCGTCGTGAGCCGAACGAGCGGGTCCTCGATGCGGCTGACCGAGATGACGGTCGGCCGGGTGACGGTCCCTGTGCCCGGGGGCAGGCTGATGCCGGCCTGTCCGGAGGGCGTGGTGAGGATCAGCGCGGCCGAGCCGGGCTGATACACCGCGGCGTCGCAGTCGATCGCGGTGCCGAAGGTGCAGACGTTCGCGTCGAGGCCGGTGTAGCGGAGCAGGAGGTTGACGAGGTTCGTCACGGCGGGCCCCGTGCCCGGGGCCGGCAGGACGTTGAGTCCGCCCGCCTTGTACCGCGCGAGGATATCGGTGATCAGGTCGTAGTCGTTGGACTGTGCGGCGGCCTGGTCGCACGGAGTCTGCGGCGGATTCAGCGTGCAGTTGGTGTAGAGTCGCGCAATCTGGCGGAATCGGGTCTGGGCCGAATTGAGCGGGCCGTCGCCGTTGTTGAGGCCGCCGTAGAGTTGAAGGATCAGGCTCTCGATGGCCACGCTGTCGGACGTCTGCCCCGACAGGCTCATCTTCGGGCCGGAGGTCACCGCGACCGACGACGGGGGCGCGGTCAGCTGGCTGGCCTCCTGGTCCGAGCAGGCGGCCAGGAAGGCAAGTGCGACGACGAACGCGGTTCGGAGCTGGCGCATTGAAACGACCTCGAGAAGCGGAGTGGCGGCGGGAAGGGCCGGCGCGACAGCAAGCAGGCGCGACTGAAGAAGTGGCGAAGTTAGTATGAACTTTGGCCATTCGCAAGCAGTACGCACCACCGTTGCTTCCTCGGGGAGTGATGGCGCAAGATATTGCATGTCAATGACATACGACAACTACTTGGGGAGCCCGACGATCGCCTGATAGCGGGGGTCTTCGGAGACGCCCCGGAACCACCAGTTGGGGTCGTCGCGGAAATCAGATGTGCGGTCGGGGTTGGCGATGAGGTACAGCTTGATCTGGTTCAGCGCCTCGGTCGTGTCGCCGGCGAGGAGCCAGACGAACGCGGCAGTGTTGGCGAGGTCGTTCGAGGGATCCACTTCGGGATCGGGCTTCGTGCTCCTGAGGACGCGGCGGGCACTGTCGATCTGTCCCGCCCGGGCGAGCACCCCCGCGGTGAGCACGCGGGTGTACAGCCGGGCGTAGCGACGGTCCGGCCCGTCCGGGGTGAGCGCGACGACCGAATCGCTCAGCCTCCAGGCCAGGGCGGGGTCGGGATTGACCACGAACTTCGAGGTCATGATCTGCAGCTGGCACTGGACGAAGCGCGGGTCGGACGGAAACCGGCGCCGGCCCTCCGTGCACCACTTGCTGGCGTCGGCGGACTGGTTGAGGTCGTAATACCCGAGCGCCAGCCGGTAGATGACGACGTCGGCGTTGCTCAGGTAGGCGTCCATGTCGAGCGCCTTGTTGGCCGCGAAGAGCACGTCCGTCATCGACTTGTCGGGCAGCCGCGTGTACAGGTGCGAGAGCATCGCGTACGCGCTGGCCGCCGAGGGGTTCAACCGGGTGGCGGCCTCGAGGTCTGCCTGCCCCTGTGCGAGGAGCTGCTGCCGCCGGGCCGAGTCGGGCTCGAACGGGTTGAGGTACTTCCAGTACTCGAGGGCCCCCCGCAGTTCCAGCGCCGCGGCATTGTTCTTGTCCAGCGCGAGCGCCTCGGCGGCACGGGCCATTCCCGAGTCGATCGCGGCGATGGCCTGGCCGGGGTCGTCCGACGCGCGCCGGGAAATCCAGTAGTCCAGCTCGCCGCGGAGGACGATGGGGTCGGCCCACGTGTCATCGAGCCGCGCGGCGAGGAGCGCGGTCGAGTCGGCAGCCCGGTACGCGGCCGTGAATCCCGCCGCATCGCCGGCCTTGAAGAGCGAGTCGCCGCGTCGGCGGGCCTGGAGGGCGCGCTGGTACATGGCCCAGGCCTCGGTGTTCCCGGTGCCGAGGCGGGTCTTCCGGAGCTGGGCCTCGACGCCGACCCGGCGCCGGATCAGCCCCGCGACTTCCTGGCTGAGGCTGTCCGAGAGGGCGATCAGGTCGGTGCCCGGCTTCTTGAAGGTCGCCTTGTCGAGTTCGGTGCCGGCGTCGTCCAGGATCCGGACCGTCACGCGGATGCTGTCGTTCTCCGGCTCGACGCTGCCCATCACGAGGGTGCCCACCTGCAGCGCGCGGGCGATGCTGTCGCGCGCGACCTTCCCGCCCCGGAACTGCCCGACGCCGCCCTTGGAGACCACCGACAATCCGGGCACCGAGCCGAGCGCGCTGATCAGGCCTTCGGTCAGGCCGTCGGCCACGTAGCCGAGGTCCTGCTTCGGGCTCTGGTCCTCGAAGTAGAGGACGGCGATATCATGCGGGTCGGCGCCCGCGGGGATCGCGCCGCTTCCACCGGCGCCGGCGCGGAGCCTCCATACGCCGAGGCCCGCCGCCACGAGCACGACCGCCGCCACTGCCCATACCACCGGCCGCCGCCAGGCCGGCACCCTGGCGGGGGCCTCCGCCCGCTTCATGGCCTCGAACTCTTCCATGGTCATCCGCACGCCGGCCGCCGGATTGCGGGTGCTGGTGACCCGGATGTTGGCCCGCCGCGTCGCGGTGGCGCCGAGCGGCGTGCCCATGATCTCGCAGAAGGCCTTGGCGGTCTGGGGCCGGTCGGCGGGCACCTTGGCCAGGGCGGCGAGGACCGCCTCCTCCACCTCGTCGGGCACGGAGGCGCGGACTTCCTGCAGGCCGGACACCGGCGTCATGGCATGGCGGGCCATGATGGCGCGCGCGTTCGGGCCGGTGAAGGGGGGTGTACCGAGCAGCATCTCGTAGAGGACGCAGCCCAGGCTGTAGATGTCCGCCGTCGGGCCGACGGCGTCGCCCATGGACTGTTCGGGGCTCATGTAGAGCGGCGTGCCGACGGCCATGCCGGTCTGGGTCAGCTTCTCGCCCGCTTCCGTGGCGGCGCGGGCGATGCCGAAATCCGCGACCAGGCAGTGCCCGCCGGAGAGCAGGATATTCTCGGGCTTGATGTCGCGGTGGACCACGCCGTGTTCGTGGGCGTAGCCGAGCGCGTCGGCCACCTCGAGGGTGATGTGGATCGCGTCCTCGATGGGCAGTTGCGACTCGCGGTCGAGCCGGTCGCGGAGCGACTCGCCCTTGACGAACGGCATGACGTAATAGAGGAGGCCGTTGGCCTCGCCCGAGTCGTAGAGCCCGAGGATGTGGGGATGCTGGAGCTTGGCGGCGAGGCGGATCTCGCGGTCGAACCGTTCGGAGCCGATGGAGGCGCCGAGTTCCGGGTGGAGCACCTTGATCGCGACCTCGCGGCCGTGCTTCAGGTCCTGCGCCAGGAAGACGGTGGCCATGCCGCCCGCCCCGAGCTCGCGCTCGACGCGGTACCGGTCGGCAATGGCTGACTGCAGGCGATCGAGGGTCTCGCTCACGGCTCCGGAATGGTCATGGGGGGCAGGCGTTCAACCGACGAAGGAACATAGAGCGAGCCGGGCCGAGGCGCCACGGCCCCGGGGCGCGCGCGGTTGACGGCTCCCGGTCCCGGCGGTACATTGGCGAATCATCCCCCGTTGAGGTGCGGCCATGGCGAACGGAGCCATGCCGTTCGAATTGGACGCCATCTTCCAGGCGCCCGATGCGACGGCGCGTGATGCGGCATGGAAGGAATTGGTCGCCCGCCATAGCCGCCTCCTCCTGGCCGTCACCCGGTCCTTTGGGGGCGGGCGCGACGAAGCGATGGATCGGTACACCTACATCCTCGAAAAGCTGTACGAAGACGACTGCCATCGCCTCCGCGCCTACCAGGCGGATGGCCGGGCGAGCTTCTCGACCTGGCTCACCGTCGCCGCCCGCCGTCTCTGTCTCGATCAACTCCGCTCCCGCTACGGCCGCAGTCGTCCCACCAAGGATCCCGACAAGTCGAGCGCGCTCCGCGGGGTGCGCCGCCTCCTGGCGGATTCCCGCGGGGCCGACCTCGACACCGACCTGCTGGCTGATTCGGGCGCGACGTCCGCCGACCGCGAACTGATTCGCCGCGAGCGGGACGCGCGGCTCCACGCCGCGCTTGCGGCGCTCCCCGCGCCGGACCGGTTGCTGCTTGCTCTGCGGTTCGAAGACGACCTGTCCGCCTCGAAGATCGCCGATCTGGTGGGCCTCCCGACGCCATTTCATGTTTACCGGCGGCTCAACGCCATCCTCGCCACGCTCCGTGCCGCGCTGCAGTCCCACGGCATCGACGGGAGCGCCGGATGAGGGCAACCGCAAACTGTCCTTCACTGACCGTATATAGATGATGAGCAACCTCATGATGGCGCCGGGAGGTGGCGGGTGAGCGCTGCGATCGGGAGAGAGGGAGAGCATATGAAGGACGTCGAGATGGCGGCGTACGTCGATCGGCGATTGTATGGTGCGGATCGCGAGCGGGTCGAGGCGCACCTGGCCGACTGCGCCGAATGCCGGAAGGAGTTGCGTGATGTGCGCAGCATCCTGCGGCATGCGGCGCGCCCCCGACGGCTCCTGGTGGGCGCGGGCCTGCTGGCGGCCGCGGCGTCCCTGCTCCTCATCCTCCGCCCCGCCGTCGTCGATCCGGTGCGTGGCGGCGGTACCCCCTCGGCCCTCACCGCGTACGGCCCGACCGGAGATGCCGCGCTGGCCTCGCTCCGCTTCGTGTGGGGTGCCGCCCCGGGCGCCGCGGCCTACCGCCTCACGGTCTCCGGCGCGGATGGCGTGCCAGTCTGGTCTGGCAGCGTCCCCGATACCGTGATGGCGCTGCCCGACTCGGTCTCGCTGCGGGTTGATCAAGGCTATGTCTGGATCGCCGATGCGCTCATGAACGACGGCTCCACCCGCTCAACCGGCCTGCACGAGTTCCGGCCAGTACGGTGACCCGGCCGCGGTGGGCCCTCGGGCCCGGCCTCCTGCTGCTGGTCACCCTCGCTTCCGCCTGCGGCCGCGAGCGCTCCGCGTATGCGGGCGAACCCACACGCGCGGAGTCGACGTCGCTGTCGCTCCCCACCGATCCCGCCACGCTCGCCTCGACACTGGGCGTCCCTCCCGATTCGCTGCGCGCCGCCGCCGAAGAACGGTATTCCCGCGAGGCATACGACAGCGCCCGGGCCATCCTCCAGGTCGAGCTGGCGCGGGCCCACCACGCTGGGGACGCTGCTGCGGAGGGGCGGGCCGGCATGTGGCTCGGGCTGGCAGCGTACAAACTCGGTGATTACGCCACGGCCCGCCGCGAGGGCGAGTCGGCGTTGGCCCAGAAGCGGCGCGCAGGGCTCGATGCGGAGCTTTCCCAGTCGTATAACGCCCTGGGGCTCCTGGCCTGGAAGGAGGGGCGACATCGTGACGCCCTGCTGATGTACGATTCGGCGGGCGCCACCGCCCGCCGCCACGGAGACGCGAAGGGGATGGCCCGGTCGATCGGCAATATCGGGCTGGTCGAGGTCGAGCTCGGCAACTACGACGAGGCCCGAACGGGGCTCGAGGCGATGCTGGCAGGGGCGCGCGGAATCGGGGAAGCCCGCTACGAGGGAAACGCGCTGGCCAACCTCGCGATGCTGGAAATTCGCCTGGGCAATCCCGCTGCGGCGCTTCCACTGCTGGCGGATGCTCGGCGGATCTACGCCCGGATCGACTACACCCCCGGCGAGGCCAACGCACTCGGCCAGCTCGCCACCGCGTGGAGCGCGTTGGGCGAACTGCAGTTGGCCTTGGCCGCCGCGGATTCGGGGCTCGCCCTCGCGCGGTCGTTGGGAGACCCGGCGGAGGTCGCCGGCACGCTCGAGGTGCTGGCCGACCTCCACGCGCAGTCGGGGAACCTGCGGCTTGCCCTCGCGCGCCTGGGCGAGGCCGACAGCATCGACGCCCTGCTCGGTCTCACGATGGAGCGGGGCACCAACCTCCGCCGGTCGGCCGCGATGCTGCTCGAACTCGGCGAACCGGTACCTGCCGCCCTTCGTGCCTCGGAGGCTGTGCAGGCGCACCGTGCCGTCGAGGCGCGCACGGAAGTGGTCTACGATCAGCTGCAGCTGGCACTCGCCGCCGCGGCGAGCGGCGATCATCGCCGCGCCGAATCGGAGACCGACGCGGCGCTCGCGGAGGCGGCCCGCATCGCCAATCCAGCCGTGGTACGGGACGCAGCACTGGTGGCGGCGCAACTCGCCCTCGAGGCCGACCATCCGCGCGAGGCGCTGCGCCACCTTTCAGCGGCGAATGCGTCGGCAACCGACTGGCGGGTCGCCGACCTCCGCGCGGGGGCGCTTCTGGCATTGGGCCGACTCGATGACGCGCGAACGGAAGCAGAGCGCTCCGTGACCGCGCTGGACCGCGAGCGGGCGTCGCTGGGCGTGGGGCCGCTCCGCTCCGCATACCTCGCCAGCCGGGCCGGACCCTATTCGCGGCTGCTCGCCATCGACCTGGCGCATGGCGACACCGCCGCGGCCTTTGCCGTCGCCGCCTCGCTGCCGGGCCGGAGCCTCGCCGAGCGGCTCGGTGGTATGGGCGAGGCGGGCGGCTCGGTCGCCGCACTCGCCGATGGGGAACGGCTCCTGCTCCGCGCCGCGGCGCTGGAACAGACCCTGGACACGTTGAGCGAGCGCCCCGGGTCGGAAGCACAGCGAGTCAGCCTCAACGGCGCCCTTGCAGCGGCGCGCGTCGCGTATGAGGAACACTTGGCCCAACGGGCCCCCGCGCCGGGTGACCGGCTCCTGGGTCTTGCCCCAGTGAGTCTGGCGGAGGCCCAGTCGAATCTGGCCGGCGATGAGGCGCTGCTGACCTTCCTCGCCGGGCCGGAACGCCTCGACCTGTTCCTCGTGCGACCGGACCGCGTTCTCCATCGCAGTGCCCCGCTCGGGGAGCAGGCGCTGGCGATGCGAGTGCGGCTCACCCGGGGACTCCTGACCGGCAGCCCCCGAGGGCTGCAGGTTCCTGTGGCCCTCGGTGAATGGCACGACCTCCTTCTCGGGCCGGTGATCGCCGCCGGCGGCCTCGACGGCGTGTCTCACCTCCTCATTGTGCCGCACGGGCCGCTCGGTGCCCTGCCATTCGCCGCGTTGTGGAACCGAAAGACGGGGAGGTTCCTGGTCGAGGACCAGGTGCTGAGCTACCTCCCCGCCGTGGCCGCGCTGGCCAGTGGGGAGGGAGCTTCCGCCGATCCGGTGCGGCACCTGATGGTGTTCGCGCCGCTTCCCGACTCACTCCCAGGTACTGCCCGGGAAGCGCGCGCGGTCACCCGGCTCGTCTCCGGCGCCGAATTGCGATTGGGGAAGGCATCGGGAGAGACCGAAATGCGGCAGGCGCTCGACTCCGGCCGGCCTATCCACCTGGCGTCCCACGGCTTCCACAACGCGCAGAACCCGCTCTTCTCCCTGGTCTTCGCCGGCCGGGATCGTGGTCCGGGCACCGACGCCGACGGGCGACTGGAGGTCCATGAGATCCTGGGGCTGAGCACGACGAGCCCCCTGGTCTTCCTCTCCGGCTGTGAGACGGGCCTGGGGGCGGCGGGGGCCGACCCGTTCGCGCAGGACGCGGACGAGGGGTCGCTGGCGCAGGCGCTGCTCGTGGCGGGGGTGGGGCAGGTGGTGGCCACGCTCTGGCGCGTCAGCGACGCCGGGGCGGCCGGGTTGGCCGAGCGGTTCTACGGCCGGTTGCAGTCAGGGGCCACGCCTGAGGAGGCGCTGTCGCTGGCGCAGCGGGGGATGATTCCCGCCCGGGGAGGCTACACCTGGGCTGCGTACACCATCACCGGTGCCGGCAACCGCAAATTCGGCGGGCTGGTCCGTGCAACTGGTATTGAACCCTAGCGGGAGTAATCGCATGCCACGACTCAGCAGCCCTTCCGGACTCCTTCCACTCGCCCTGATGGCCCTCTTGGCATGCGGCGAGTCTCAGGAGGCGCCCTCGGGTCCTTCGTTCGCGCGGGCTCCTGCCGGACCGACCGTCACGGCCACGTCGCCTGACACCGCCGTACAGGACACCACGCTGGATGTCACTGTCTCCGGGACAGGCTTCGACAATGGTTCATCGGCGGAGTGGCTGCTGGCCGGAGCGGCTGATCCGCGGGTCCACACCAACTCCACGCGCTATCTGTCCCGCACCTCGCTGGTGGCCAACATCACCATTGCGAAGGATGCAGTGCCGGCCTCCTACAGCGTGGCGGTGACCACCTCCGGCGGCAAGAAGGGGATCGGGACCGAGCTCTTCGTCATTCAACTCCGCGACCCGAGTGCCATCTTCACGGTGGACGATGCCGCGGATATGAAGGTGACCAGCGACGGCCGCGGCGCCTACGTCGGCAACACCTGCGGGGTGGGTGGCAGGATCTATATCGCGAACGGCGGTGGGGACGCCGTGTTCAATCCCTACCAGACCAGCCCGGTCACCAGCCCGCTCTGCGGCGGTGTGCCCAGGGTCGTGAACATCAGTCTCGGGGCCCTGGGGATGCAGTCCGTCTCGGCGACAAACATCGCGGACGTCGACCACCTCACGACCAGCCGGGTGCAGGATCTCGGTTTCGGCCTGGTGAACTCGAGCGTCTGCACGAGGGTGAAGTACAACGTCGAGGTGGGCGGGGCAGGCGGTCAGGCGCTCGTGACCTACACCGGCCTCGACGCCCTCGGCCGCCGAACCTGGGTGGCGGAGTCGCGGGCCCCCCATGTCGCGGGGTGCTACAAGACCATCAAGGGGAAACTCGCCTGGGACAAGGTCCAGCGGGTGGTCCCGTTCCGGATGACCATCACGGAGGACTACTCGCACTAGGCTCCGTTGAGTCTTGCTGTGCTCCATGGCGCCCGGGGATTTCCCCGGGCGCTCTGGCTTCCCCCCCGTGGGTCCGGTCAGTCTCCGCAAGAATGGCTAGGTGGTCCGTGTCATGAGGAGGTATCCCGTCATCTCCTCTTGCCCCAGAGGTCCTCATGCGTCACACACTCCTGTCACTCGTCCCGCTCCTGCTTGCCACGGCCTGCGCCGATGCCGCAGCGCCGGCTCCCGCCGACAGCCCCGCCATGATCCCGGCATTCGCCAGTGCAGATGTCGGGGGAGCGCAGGTGACGACGCAGCAGCAGGTCATCGAGGAAACGTACGTGCTGGACCGCCCCGGCGTACTGGCTTGCGTGGGTGAACCGATCAACATCACGGCCAGGACGAAGATCGTGCTGCAGCAAGTCGTCATTCCGGGCGACCGGTTCCACGGCACCTTCCAGATGACGGAGCAGGGCAGTTCGGGCGTCGGCATGGATACGGGCCTGCCGTATCGGTTTGTGCAGTCGCAAAGCGAGTCGGTGCGAATCGAGGGTGGCCTGCCGTACACCGGCAACGCGATCTTCGACCGCCGGGTGATCAGTCAGGGCAGCGCGCCGAACTTCCACCTCCACAACGTCTTCCATTTCACGATCAACGCCAACGGCGTGCTGGTGGTGGACCGGAACGAGATCAGCCGGGTCTGCCGGTAACGCAGAGCCTGGCACACGGCGCCCCGTCGAGCAAGATCGGCGGGGCGGTCCGTGTCACTTGGGTAGGTCAGAATTCCACGTCCCATCTTCCCCCGAGGACCCCATGCCGCGATCCAACCTCTTGATGGCCGGACTGCTCCTCGTTGCCGCATGCGGCGAGGATGCGCCGACGTCCCCGTCCAACATCGACATGCCCGCAGCATCCGCCAAGGCGTCCGACCCCACCGCCACCTGGACCATCCCGGCGCCGGACGGCGTGCTCGGGCTCGCGAGCGACGGTCAAGGTGCCTACGCCAACGGCGCCTGCGGCGTGAGCGCGAAGATCTTCGCGACGACCGCCGGCTCCAATTCCGGCGACGCCACGATCCAAACCGCCAAGGGGAGCTGCTCGCGGCGCTTCACGCTGCGGTATCCCGACGCCTCGACGGAGTCGGTGTTGAGCTTCAATAACCTCCTCAAGCTGCAGAACACGACGTATTCGATTCCGATCGGCTCGACTGTCAAGCGCCGGCTCATCCTCAACCCGGGCGCCATCGCCAACAACCCTTCGCGCTGCGGCCGGCTCCTGTTCGGGCCCAACGGTTCCGTGGGTGTCGGCAGCGACAGCGTGAACGTGACCCGGACCAGCGCCAGCAGCTGGCAAGTGCAGTCGGCTGGATCAAACCTGGCGTACTGCGAGGCGAATGGTGCGTTGTACGCGATGCCGGTGAGCTTCACCGTGACGTCGAGCGTGCCGCTGCCGTAGTCGCAGCGCATCGATTTCACGCACTGACGAACAAGGCCCCCGCTTCGGTTGGAGCGGGGGCCTTGCTCGTGTGACCAGTCCTTCAGCCTACCTCACGGCAGCACCGCTACCTCGTCCAAGTCGGCTCGCAGCGCCTTGCGCGCCACCTTGCGGCCCAGGGCGATGCCGGCATCCATGTCGAACCGGTAGTGGATCCCGCCGTAGAGCCGGGACAGGCTTGCCTCCTGCGACATGGCGTCCAGGGTCTCGGCGTCCCGTGGGAAGAACGCCATCAGCACCCCGCTCATCGAGCCCGACACGCACGAGTGGGCCGACGGATAGGAGGGGTGCGGTGGCAAACCGATCGGGAGCGTGATGGCCGGGTCCGCCTGGGGCGGCCGGATGAACCAGTAGGCGTATTTCGCGTCGAAACAGGCGATGCTCGCGTCGAACACGGCCGTGCCCGCCAGGAACATGATCCGGGCCGCCCGGGCGTCGCTCACGTGGTACTTTCGGATGAGTTCCACGGCCTTGTTGTTGAACGCCGCGTTCCGGCGGCCGGACTGGTTGAGGTTCCAGTACGTGGCGATCGCGAGCTGTTCGGCGGTCCGGGTGTCGGAGATCTGCCGCACTTCGCCGAGCGCGGTCAGGTACGCGGGCGATCCGAACGCCGGCGGCGGCGCCGGCCGGAACTGGCTGTCGGACTCCAGGAAGAACGGGCGAGCCCGGTAGCCGCCGCGGATGATCGGGCCGCCGCTCCACTTCCAGTAGCCGTCACCGATCGGGGGCGTGCCGGGATCGGCCAGCCCGATGCGGTCCGACGCGGCGTACGCCATGACTTCCGCGCCGATCTCCCGACCGGTCGTCTCGGCCTCCGTGAAGTCTTCGGTGTCGCCCCCCGCCGCTGCGGCCGCCGCCTCCTGCGCGTCCATCGCGGCCTCGATCTCGGCTGTGTTGTTGGGGAAGAAGGCGCTGAGCACCGCCGCCGAGGCGCCACCGATGGCGGCCGAGACCGGAATGTGATTACCCCGACCACCGTGACCATGGCGGTGGCCCCCGTGGCCGCGGCCATGGCCGTCGTTGTCGTCCGCCGCCTCCGCGGCCCGGAATTGCGCCATCCCGAGGTATGCGTACAGGCGGCCTTGATCGATCGCCACCCGATCGGCGAGAGAGGTGGCGAGTTCGTTCCAGGTCGCGGTCGCTCCAGCGTCGGCGTGCCGACCCGACGATGCGGCGATTTCGGCACCGGCCGGGTCCAGTTCGGTCGGCGTGGTGCTCGGCTCGCTGCAGGCGGCAGCGAGGGTGGCAATCGCCAGGACGGCGATTGCCCGGGCATGGTGATTCATGTTTCCCCCTTGTGCAGTGGTGGCGCCCGCCGGCCGGGGTATGGAACTCCCGCCGGATTTCGGGCCTCTGGCGACGCCTCGTCCAAGGCGTACCTTTGGGGACTAACACACTCCCATTACCCAGTCGTCACCAAGGCGTCACTCCGGCGGACCACGGCCCTACCCCGAGTCCAGGAAGCGGCGAGATGCTAGAACTGCGCACCCTCGGAACCCTTGGACTCTACCGAGGCGGCACTGACGCCACCGCCGCCATCCCATTGCAGTCCAAGCGGTTGGTCCTGCTCGCCTACCTCGCCGCCGCGCCTGCCAACGGCTTTCGCCGCCGCGACACACTCCTCGGCCTCTTCTGGCCCGAACTCGACCAGGAACACGCGCGGGGTTCCCTGCGACAGGCCCTCCACACCCTCCGGAAGGCCCTCGGGGACGGCGCTGTCATCACGCGCGGCGAATGCGAAATCGGCCTCGACCCCACCCGGGTCACCTCCGACGCTCGAGCGATCGAGGCGCACCTGGCCGATGGCAACCCCGTCGAGGCGTTGGCGCATTACCGGGGGGACTTCCTCGAGGGAGTGTTCGTCGCCGATGCGTCCCCCGATTTGGAAGAGTGGATTTCCAGTGAGCGCATTCGGCTCCGGCGGGTGGCGGCGAAGGCCGCCTGGACTGCTGCAGAGAGGCCGTCCGGTCGCGGCGAGACGGGGCAATTCGTGCGGCGGGCGGTGCTGTTCAGCGGCGACGACGAGGCGGCTCTGCGCAGGGGAATCGCCCTGCTCGACCGCATGGGGGACCGTGCCGCTGCGGCGGCCCTGTTCGAGGAGTTCGCGCACCGTGTGGCGCGCGACCTGGACGTCGAACCCTCGGTCGAGAGCCAGGCCGCCATGCAGGCGGTCCGGAGCCGGAGGGCGACCCCCACCGCGCACGAATTGCCCGCGCCCGCGCCGACGTCGGACGACGGACCGCCGAATGCCGTTCCCCCGCTGCCTCGCAATCCACGCCGACGCTTCGTGATTGGCGCCAGCATCGGGGTCCTGATGACCCTCACGGCCGCCGCGGTGCTCGGACTTCGCCGTGTGACGGACGCTCCCCCGCACTCGAGTCTGGTCGCCATCGTGCCGTTTCAAGCTGCGGAGGCAGACTCCTCGCTCGCGTGGCTGCACGAAGGGATCGTGGAGCTCCTCGCGATGCGCCTGTCCGGAAACGGGGGACTCGCTCTCGCGGATCCAGCGACGCTGCTGGCCACTTGGGACCGGGCGAGCCCTTCCGAGGGCCTCGGGGCTCCGCAAGACGCAGTGCGCGAAGTGGCCGGCCGAGTCGGTGCGGCGCGGGTCATCGAAGGCAGCGTGGCGGGAACCTCCCGGCGGATGACCATCACGGCGCGGCTTTCCGCGACCACAGGGCCGGAAGTTATCGCGCGCGCGGTGGTGGAGGGCGCCACGGACAGCCTGTCGCAGCTCCTGGACCGGCTGGCTGCCCAGCTGCTTGTCCAGAGTGCGGGACTTAACGGGGCACAGTTCGCCTCGCTGACGAGGGAATCGCCACCCGCGATTCGCGCCTTCCTGGAGGGGCGCGCAGCCTTTCGCCAGGGCCGCATGGACCGGGCGGCGCAGTTGTTTGTCGAGGCGACCGTGCTCGACTCCAACTTCGCGCTGGCGGGGTGGCATCTGGCTCGGGCCGCTGGGTGGGCGGGGCGGTGGACGGACAGGGAGCGCGGATACGCCATCGCAACCGCCGGTCGCGAGCAGCTCGGACCAGCGGACCGGGCGCTCCTCGATGCGCATCTGGCAGACCGGACGCGAGTCGCCGACCCGATCGGACGGTGGAATGCCGTGGTCACGGCGTTTCCCGAGCGACCCGAGGCGTGGTATGGACTGGGACAGGCGCATTACCTGTGGGGCACGCTCGCCGGCGAGGCGCGACCACTGGAGCGGGCGACCGAGGCGTTCCGAAGGGGGTGGCTGCTGGATTCGGTGGCGGGTGGATGGGATCGTGAGGGGCCACTCGTGGCCGAGCCGACGTCGGTCATGGTCAACCTCGCGCAGATGCGCGGCGACACGGCCGAAGTGTTGCGATTGGCTGCAAGTGCGCTCGCACACGACTCGGCGACGATCCTCGCGCATGCGCTCAAGTGGCACGCGGCACTCGTCACGAGTGAGGCAGCCCGGCTGGCGTACTGGACAGCCAATGCGGACGCCTCCCAGCGCGCGATGATGTGGATCCACGTGTTTGCCGTATGGTCGGGGATTGGCCTGGCGGACCTTCCTCAGATGAATGCGACGGCCTACAGGCAGCTCCGGGCTTACGATCCCGGGTACACGACCTTCGCGTTCACGGCGATGGCTTTGAACGGCGGCAGGCCTTCAGAGGCCCCAAGTGGCAGTCCAGGCGCGGGCGGTGGCGCCATCACTGGCTCACGTGCGCGACTGCGCTATGCGCTGTGGTGGGATGCGGACACGGTTGCTGCGATCGAGGTGGCCCACCTGTTGAGTCGCGCCGCAGGCGCTGCCCCAGGTGATGGAGCGGCGGTTCGAGAGCAGGTATACGACGCCTGCAGCCTCGGGGAGTGGCAGGCCTCGCGAGGGGATTACGCGGCGGCGGCGACCGCCAGTCGTCGTTTGCGTTCGGCGCGCTTCGACATCATGCCGGACTCCGCATCCTTGAGGCGATACGCCGGTCTCTGTGCGGCGCTCCTCGATGCCATGCATGCGTCCGGTCTCAGGATGCCCGGGGCGCTTGGGAAGGTCGCCACGGCCGACTCGCTGGCCAAGGTGTCGTTCTACGCGGTCTGCTGTGGGGAGGCGGTGAGCGACGCCAACCTGCAGCTGGCCCGTCTCTGGGAAGCGGAGGGCGACCTACCTCGCGCGCTTGAGGCGGTGCGTCGCCGCGCGGGGGCCTACGGGGAGGCCCCGCTGTACCTCGCCACCTTCTTCAGGGAGGAAGGGCGGCTCACTGCTCTCGTCGGCGATACGACGGCGGCCGTCCGTGCCTATCGCCACTACCTCGGGCTGCGATACGATCCGGAGTCATCGCTCCGGCCGGCTGTAGACTCGGTGCGGAGCGCGCTCGCGGCGCTCGAGCTCAGAACCAGGTGAACCCCAGCCCGAACTGGAAGAGGTGCACGTTGGCATCGAGGCCGGCGTCGCCGCCGCCGCCATACGTGTAGGATCCTCCGAACTGCTGCAGGTAGTTGATATAGGGCGTCAACGCGAAGTTGCGGGCCAATCCGCCAGTCGTACCCCGCGCCGATCGATCCGGCGAAGCCAGAGGTCGAGAAGTCAGTGTAGATGGTGGCGTACGAGTACCCGACGCCGCCCTTGAGGTACAGTCCCTGCGTCAGCCATCGGGTACCACTGCACGACGGCCATGATCGGCCCCGAGCGAGTTCTGATCGTAGGCGGTGGTGCTGCCGCTGTACCACCCGTTGCTTTCGCCGGCCAGGAAGAGTGACGGCGTGAGGTATCCGCCGAGCCGGAGGTAGCCAGACGCCTCCGTGCCGGAGATGTCGTCACAGTCCGCGCAGAAGCTCGGCGCTGCCGGCGCCGAAGCCGAAGCTGATGCCGAACCCCTGCCGCGTCTGGGGGTGCTGGGCCATGGCGGCGGTGGGAAGCATGACGGCCAGGGCCAGGATGGTGAGGATGCGTTGCATGACTGCCTCCGTGTGGGATGACGACGCGTGAGTGAGACCCCATCACGGTCGCCGGAGGCCGTCAAGCAGGAGTCAAGCGCAGCCCTAGAACTCCACATTCACCCCGATCGTCGGCAGGATACCCAGCGATTCGTCGAACTCCTCCTGCCGGGTGCGCTCGTTCCAGTAGGTGCCCGTCACGTTCTCCCTGCCGAACAGGTTCTGGATGTCCAGGTATACGTCGAGCTGCACGCTCTGGAAGGACCAGCGGCGGTCCACCCGGATCGCGACGGAGGAGTAGCCCGGAAGGTTCAGTTGGTTGTACTGCGTGAAGTCCCGCTCCCCCTCCTCGGGGCCGCTCGCGGCGAATGGGGTGTAGGGCAGCCCGGTGGCCACCTGGTACTTGCCGCTCACCTCCCACTTCGGATTGAACCGCCACCCCGCCAGCAGGTTGGCGATGAACCGCGTCTCGAACCCGCCGGTGTAGTAGACACTGTCCACCCCGGCAAACTCCGACCGATTGGCCGTCAGCGACACCAGCCCGTAGAGCGGGACGGTGCTGAACTTCTTCTGCAGCTGGAGCTCCACCCCGTAGCTCCGCCCCGTCCCGATGCTGGAGAGCGGCTCGAGCCCCGAGGGGATGTCCGAAGTGACGTCGTCGAAACCGGAGGGTTGCAGGACCGCCTGGGGCCGGAAGAGCCGGGCCGCGTAGTCCGCATACCTCTTGTAGTACACCTCGACCTGGCCCTTCAGGTCCGGCCGGAAGAGCCGCTCGTAGCCGACGATGGCCGTGGTGGCCTGGATCGGCTTGAGCCGGTCCACGTTGTCGGGGTCTCCCACCAACCAGATGAACGGTGGCGCCTGGTAGTACTGCCCGAGGCTCAGGTTGAGCGAGCCTGACTGTCCGACCGGGATGTTCGCCCCGATCCGCGGTGCCAGCCGGAAGGCGTCGAGGAAGGCGTACCAGTCGCCGCGCAGGCCCGCCGTCAGCCGGACGTTGCCGACAAAGGTGGACGCCTGCACATAGGTGGCGTTCCGGAGGGCGGTGAAGGTGGTGTCCACCGCGAGCGGCTCGGGCTGGTTGAGGCTGTCGGTACGGTACTCGCCGGCCAGGAGCACGTCATAGTCCAGCTGATCGGCGATGCGCAGCGTGTTCCCGAACGTCACCTGGAGCCGGGGGAGAACTGCCAGGCCAGTTCCGTCTTCAGGCTGTTGTCGCCCTCCTCCGAGCGGTTGAGGTACACCGGGGCAAGGAGCGTGTCGTACTGGCTGGTGGCAAACCGGGTCCAGGTCCGGCCCAGCGTGGCGGTCAGGAGCCCCTTGGGCAGCGAGTAGTTCCAGGTGAGGCCGGTGAAGTAGCTCTTCTGGTCGGGCGCGGCGATGCGGCTGTTGTCGAGCCGGTCGTCGGCCGTCGCCTCGTCGAGGATGATGTTGTCGAGCGCGCCGACGAAGATGAACGAGAGGGCGCTTCGGGCCCCGATGCGCTGGGTCACCTTGACCTGCGCGTCCCAGTACTCCGGGATGAACGAGAAGTCCGCGGCGCGGAACACCAGGTCGAGGTAGCTCCGCCGCACGCTGGCCAGGAAGGTGCCGTTCTTCCCCATCGGTCCTTCGCCGATGATGCCGAAGCCGGTGGCGGAGAGATTGACCTCCCCGGCCAGGCGCTCGCTGTTGCCCTCGCGGAGCGAAAAGCTCGCGAGCGAGGCGGTGCGGTCGCCGTACTGCACGCCGAACCCGCCGGTCGAAAAGCTCGCCTCGCGGATGAAGTCGATGTTGAGGATGGTAAGCGGCCCGCCGGTCGAGCCCTGCGACCCGAAGTGATTGATGTTGGGGACCTCGAGGCCGTCCACCAGAAAGAGGTTTTCGTAGGGTGCGCCGCCCCGGACGGCCAGGTCGTTCCGGCCGCCGGTGGTGACCGCCACGCCCGGGAAGAGCGCCACCGCCCGCACCGCGTCTTCCTGGACGCCGGGCGCCCGCCGGACGTCGTCGGCGTTCAGGTTGCCGCTGCTGGTGGCCGATTCGACCGTGGGCTGGAAGTACGGAGCGTCCACCACGATTTCGGTGACTTCGACGATGCGCGGCGTGAGGCGGAGCTCCAGCTCC
Organism: uncultured Gemmatimonadales bacterium; assembly: GCA_963810185.1. GTDB lineage: Bacteria > Gemmatimonadota > Gemmatimonadetes > Gemmatimonadales > GWC2-71-9 > SPDF01. The sequence continues at coordinate 596,585 of CAWEMJ010000008.1, read as the reverse complement.
ACCGGCTTGCCGCTGCCGACGAGGATGTCGCTGAGGATGACCGGCTCGAACCCGATGGCGGTGGCCCGCACCCGCCAGTCGCCCACCGGCACGCTGTCGATGAGGTACCGCCCCAGCGCCCCCGAAGTGGCTGCGCGATCGGTGCCGAGGACCTCGATGCGGGCGTCGGGGATGCCGGCGCCGTTGGCGGTGCTGACGACCCGCCCCACGATGGAGCCCGTGGGGCGGTCGGGGGATTGCTGGGCGGAAAGGGGTGCCGCGAGCCGGAGGGCGATGCCAGCGACAATCAGGGTGCGGATCATGCGGAACCTACCCCGACAGGGACGATTCGTTCCTCGGAATCGTCCCCATCCGGGCGTCGGTTACTTCAGCTTTGCCTTCGTCAGTTCATCCCAGGTCCACGGTGTCGTGCGGCCCGACGTCGCGGCGCGCACCGCCGCCACCTCGGCGGCCGTGACAGCCGGGGCGGCGTTGCCCCAGGAGGAACGGACGTAGGTCAGCGTCGCGGCGATGTCGTCGTCGCTGAACGTGCCCCACGGCGCCATCTGGCCGTTAAACGTGGTGCCGTGCACGGTGAGCGGCCCCTGCAGGCCGTGGATCACGATGGCGATGGGGACTTCCGCTGGGCCGTTGGCGATCTCCGAGCCGGCCAGCGGTGGAAACGCGTTCGGCAGGCCCATGCCATCGGCCTGATGGCAGGTCTGGCATACGGCGTACTGGCCCTGCGGCACGGCCGCGGCGACCGGGGTGGCGGCGGGCGCCTCGGCGGGCGGCGCGGCTTGCGGCTTCTCGCCGCCGCACGCGGCGAGGACGAGTGCGAACGCCCCTGCGCCGAGCGATGAGTACAGCGACTTCATGACAGTGTCTCCATGGAGGGTGACTATAGGAACTGGTGCCGACCAACGTCGAAATCTGGCGGAGCCGACCCCTTCGGTGCAACTCGCCCCGGGGCCGGATCGTCGGAGTGAAAATGATCGACTAGTTCTCCCGCGCGACGTCCCACCGGTGCTTGCCCGCCGCAAACGCCGCGAGCACTGCCGTCACGACGAGATAGCCCATCCGTGTGCTTCCAGTGGCCACCCCGTTCCACCCAGCGAAGTCCAGCGCCGGGACCTGCGCGCCGTTCATGACCAGGTAGAGGAAGAGGAGGAAAATCCCCATGAACGCCTTCGGCGTCCGGGTGAGGAAGCCGAGCGCCGTCGCGAGCGCCGACATGAACCCTGCGGCCACCAGGAGCGAGAGCGCCCCGCCCGGCGACCCGAGGACAATCCGGATCGCCACCGGCACGCAGAAGAGCAGGGCCAGCAGCGCCGCCGCGCCGAACTTGATCCAGGCGTAGTCCGGCTTGACCCTCGGCATGCCATAGAGCATCGGCAGCGTCCCGGCGGCGCGGTCCCGGGTGGAGAGATCCGCCAGCGCGATGGCGAGAATCACCGAGACGGCGAGCGGGAGCGTGTGGACCGCGGTCTCATGTGTCGTCACGACCGCCGCCGCCGTGACGCCGATCCACGCCAGGAGCACCAGTGGAGCCTGGCAGAGCGTCATGACCGTCTCGGCGAGCACGGCCCGCAGCGCGCCGGGAGCGGCCGGCACCAGCCGGGCGCCGACTTCCGAGACCACGCGGGTCAGCGGCTTGACCAGGAGCGACACCCGGCGAATGAACTGGCCGCCGGAGGCCTGGCTGGCGCTCCGGACCCGCGCCGGATCGAAGCGGTGGAAGAACAGCAGCCCCACCAGGAGAATCGGCAGCGCAAAGAGCGCGGTGATGATCCTCGGCAGGACCGTCCCCACCGTGAGCGAAATCGGCGGCAGCACCCACGGAGTTACCTGCGGGTCGAACGGCGTCATGCCGATGGCAAGGCTCTGGGCGCTCATGACCGCATGCACCTGGGCCAGGATGAACCCGATCCCCATGACGTCGAGGAATTGCCCGGCACCGCGGCCCTCCCCGATGGCGCCCATGACCATCAACACCATCCAGACGAAAAAGTAGGCCACGTCACCCAGCCGCCCGGAAAGCGGCGGAACACACTCAAAGGTGAGCGCGAGGGCCGCAACAATGAGAATGGCGGGCCCCAAGGTCAGCAGATACGTGAATAGGTACACGAACGGCTGGAGCGGGCCCTCGCCGCGGAGCAGGTGCATCCCCATGATGTTGAGGAGGTAGGCGAGGGTGACCAGCCCGAGGTAGGCGGCGCCGCCCAGCCACTTGCCCGCGAGATAGGCACCCGAGCTGACCGGCGTGGCGGCGATGATGCCACCGGTGCGCGCGAGGAGATCCCGCCGGAGCGAGTTGCTGGTCAGGTAGAAGCCCGCAAAGGTGAGCAGAAGCGCCGCGATCCCGGCCGTCGAGATGGCCATGACCTGCGAGGTGTAGAGCGCCCGGGCGCCGTCTGCCACCATGAGACCCCGTCCGGTGGCCGGATCTGGGATGAAGTGGTAGGCAAGCCCGGAGAGGATGACGATGAGCCAGAGGGTGGCCGGGCGGCGGAGCCGGAGCTTGAGATCCGTGGCGGCGATGGAAAAGATCTGGCCCCCGAGTGACGCGGGCACGTCAGCCCCCGACCTGCATCAGGTGCACATAGGCGTCTTCCAGGTCCGGCTCCACCGACAGGGCGGTGGGGAAGGGCTGTTCGCGCGACACGACCCGCGCGTGCACGCCGTCGGCCTGGCGTACGGCGCGGGTCACCTTGAGCCGTCCGCGAGCCGCTTCGTAGTCGGCGGACGACACCACCACCTCCCAGACCTGGCCGCGCGCCGACTGCAGCAGCGCTTCCGGCGCGGCACAGGTCACCAGTTTCCCCTCCCGCATCACGGCAATGGTGTCGGCCAGCGACTCGATGTCGGACACGATGTGGGTGGAGAGCAGCACCAGCTTGCCTTGGCCCAGGTCGGAGAGGAGGTGGCGGAAGCGGACCCGCTCCTCGGGGTCGAGCCCGGCCGTCGGTTCGTCCACGATGAGCAGGGCGGGGTCGTTGAGCAGCGCCTGCGCGATGCCGAGTCGCTGGCGCATGCCGCCGGAAAAGGTGGCGGCGGGGCGGTGGGCCACGGTGTGGAGGTTCACCAGTTCCAGCAGCTCGTCGACGCGCCCGCGGTTGGTGACCCCCTTGAGCCCGCCGAAGTAGCTGAGGAACTCGAACGCCGTCAGGTTGTCGTAGACCCCGAAGTCCTGCGGCAGGTATCCGAGCTGGCGGCGGAGCGCCTCCGGCTCCTTCAGGACGTCCACGCCCTGAAATCGAATCTGCCCGTCGGTGGGGCGGGTGATGGTGGCGATGAGTTGCATCAGGGTGGTCTTGCCGGCGCCGTTGGGGCCGAGCAGGCCGACCACCCCGGCGCGGAGCTCGAGGGAGAGGTCGTTGACGGCGGTGACGCCCCCGCGGAAGCGCTTGGTAACGTGGTCGAGCGTGAGCATCACGAACTCCGGTAGGGGACCCACTTGAGTGCGGCCGCGTTCAGGCCCAAGTTCATGCCATGGATCAAGCCGACCTGAACATTACACGGACCGACTGGAGGGGGCATGGCCGAACAGGTGCAGATGAAGCTCGCGGGGGGGGCCAGGATCACGGTACAGGCGGAGGACACCGGTCCCGTGTCCAGCGGTTCCAGCTCGACCGGCGGCCGTGGAGAGGAGCGCGGGCGCGGCAGCGAGACCGTCGAGCGCGTCACCCGGTCCTTCGATGATTCGCTCACCGGCCTCACCGAGATTGCCAACAGCCTGCAGGTCGCGCTGCAGAAGACGCTGGCACCGCCCGACTCGGTGACCGTCAATTTCGGCATCAACTTCGACCTGTCCGGCGGCATCGTCCTCAAGGCGTCCGGCGGCGCCAGCCTTGCCGTGACGATGACCTGGACCAAGGCGTAACCCGGCGGACCCTTCGGTTCAGATGCGCTTGTCGGCCACCAGCCGGCGGTAGTGCTCGCCCAGCGGGGTGAGCCGGCACGACTTCGACTGCATGGCCGCGTGCCACATGTGCGGTGCGTCCACCGGCACCAGCAAATTGACGCGGTTGAAGCGCTGCAGGATGCCAAAGGTGGTGGTGTGCGCCGGATCGGGGGCGGGCATCCCCTCGCTCCGGCCCGCCATCTCGGGTTCGTACGACGGGTCGAGCGGAAACGCGAACCCTTCGCTCGGGAAGAGTTTGGCCAGCTGTCGGAGATCCGCCAGGGGGACCGGCGGCGTCACTTCCCGGAGCGAGATGAACTGCTTCACGTTCGTCTTGTACACCGGGCGCTGCTTCCAGGGCCCCAGCGACTGGTCGATGTGGGCGTACACGCTCCCTGGCGTGATGGCACCGGCCAGGTTGGCCGCCGCGCCGTTCAGGGCATCGACGAACAAGGTGGTGAACACTCCCCGGCCCGCCTGCTCCTTCGCGATCTGCGTGGTGGTGGCCGCGGTCAGGATGGACATCCCGTCCGACAATTGCGCCGTGTCCTCCCCCGCGACATTGCCCGCCACGCCGGAATGACAGCTGTCGAGCACGATGATGGTGTTGCCGGCCTTCGACCGGCGGGCCAGCGTCATGACCTCGGAGAGGGCCAGCCCCTCGTCGCCCATTTCGGTCTCGCTCGAGCACAGATAGCCGCCGCCGGTATCCTCGACGTTCCCGTGCCCCGCGTAGTACAGCAGCGCGATCTCGTTGTCGTCCGCGAACAGCTCGGAGACCACCTTCTTCAGCGTCTTGCGATTGATCGCCTCGTCGGCGGTCGAGGCGGTGAGCAGGCGGACGGCAAAGTTGGGTGACCCGTCCTCGTGGGTTTCAAGGACGGCGGCGACCGCCTTCGCATCGTTCACGCAGCCGTTGAGGCTGGGATAGTTGGGGAACTGGTAGTAGTCGATCCCGATGACCAGTGCTTTCCTGCTTCCCATGGAACTCCCTCCTCGGGAGCGGTATGTGTGGGCGACGGGCCGGTCGGCCGCCGGCTAGGAGGCCGCGGCCGGCGGATCCGGTTCAAGCAGCCGCTTGCGGAGCCCATCGAAGAACGCCGCGTTCTGGTCGGCGATGGCGATATTCAGGTGCGCATAGATCGGCGGGACCGCGCTCAGGGTCAGCGCCACGGGGAGGAGCGCCACCCGCTTGTCCATCGCCCGCTTGTACCCCAGGTCCATCTCGTTCCGGCAGTGCATCTTGCCGTAGTACTCCGGCGAAAAGACGGGGAGGAAGAACCGCGAATCGACAATGGCCCACATGTACTTGGTGGTGAAGGCCTCGCCGATGCTGATCGACTCCTTGTCAAAATAGATGGCCAGCGGACTGCCGTCGGCCTTCCGCATGGCCTTGAGCGGCTCCAGGATGTTGGCCACCACCCAGTCGCCCTGCTGCCGGGAATAGCTGATGAAGACGTCGTACTTGCCGGAGCCCTCGGCCATCCCGGTGACCAGGAACTTGAGGGCGTAGTGATAGGCCAGCGCGCCGGCCAGCAGAATCGCGATGACCGTGAGGCCGACCGGAGTGGCGAAGCCGAGTTGCATGCCGACGGCCCCTGCGCCGGCGAGCGCCGCCAACGCAGCCACCACCGAGAGCAGGGCGGTCAGGACGGGGTGGGTCTGCAGCCGCTTGACGTACTGGAAGAGCAGGGCGAACACCGCGGCGGTCAACGCCGCGAAGGCCAGGAATTGCACGATCAGGATCGCCGGCTTGTTGTTCGGCTGCAGCGTGGGGCCGCCGCTCAACTGGGCGCTGAGCGCCGACGCCACGACGATCGGCCCGGCGACCGTGATCTCTTCCGGCGTGTCCTCCTCGATGCTCCCGACCAGCACGATCGCGTCGCCGACGTCCGGCATCGCCGTCGCGGCGCCCTGCACGAAACGTCCTCCCGACGTCGAGTCCGCGGCGTGCTCGAACCGGTAGGTGCGGGCCGCGATCTCGCCGCTGTCGGCCAGCGCCAGGATCAGCGACTGCGCCGCTGGGGCCGGCTTCTGCGTCTTGTCCAGGACGACCTTCAGCGGCAGCGCGTACAGGGCGAGTTCGGAACCGTCGGCCGTGGTCAGCGCGAATTCCGTGTCATAGCTCAACAGGCCCAGATACGGGGAGTTGATCCTGGTATGGCCGTAGCCGGACAGGTGGTCCTGGTAGATGACCTTGGCGTGGTCTTTCCACACCTCCTCCGCGGAGACCGTCGCGTTGCCGCTGCGCTCCACCGGGTCGACGACAGCGTAAACCTCGATCCCGTGGGCAGTGAGTGAGTCCAGCGCCGCCAGCAGGGGCGGGAGCCCGCGGGTGTCGTTCGTGAAGACGATGTCGAGCACCACGGCGTCCGGAGGCTGCGGCTGGGCCCCGAGCAGGGTGAGCAGGTCGGCCAGGCGGGCGCGGAAATCGGTGGGGTCGGCGTCCTCGCTCGGGGTCCGGTGCCGCGGCAAGTCGACGACCACGATGCCGGGGGAAAACGGGACCGCGCGCGGCAGGTAGAAGCGGTGATAGGCGGCGTAGTCCAACCGGTGCCAGGCGGTGGTGAGCGCGGTGAATGCCGCCATCAGGACGACGAAGGCGAGCAGGTGGAGGCTCAGGCGCCTGAGGGTGGGCATCAGCGCGGCTCCGATGCGGAGACGGTACCGGTCATTCGCTGCCCTCGAACAGGGCGGCGATGTCGTCTGCCAGCGACTGGAACGCCTCGGCCCGCGCCGGGTCGGCCGCGAGCTCGGAGAGCATCAACGCATCCTCATACAGGCCCACGACGTCGTCGATATCCACGTCGTCGCTGTCGAGGTCGAGGTCGTCGAGGTTGACCGCGGCCGGGTTGCCGCTGTACGCCACATCCACCAGCCGGAAGCCGATCGAAAGGGCCTCGCTGAAGGAGGCGCTCGCGGCGTCGTGATTGTCGCCGAGCAGATAGGCATAGCCGAGACCGCGGTGGTCGTCGGCCAGGTCGGGGTCGGCCTCGCCGTCATACAATTGCTGGTCGATCGCCAGCGCCTTGCCGAAGTAGGCGATGGCGTCGCTGAGGCGGCTGCCCGATCCGGATGCGATGGCGGCGAGGGTGGCGCTCTCGCCCAGCGACCGATAATCCTCGGCGAGATCGAAGTCCACGCCGTCGGGGTAGAGACGCTGGTCGATGGCGAGGGCCTTTTGGAGCGCAGCGATGGCCTCCTCCGGCGCGTCGATCAGCAGGTAGAGGTCGGCGAGCATGCGGTGGTCTTCGGCGATGCTCGGGTCGAGGTCGTCGTCGTAGTACTGGGCGTCGATGGCCAGCGCCTGCTGGAGCGAGGCGATGGCCTGGCGCGGATTGGTCAGGGACTGCGCGTCGGCGAGGCCACGGTAGTCCTCGGCGATGTCAGGATGCACCCGGTCGGGATGGAGCTTCAGGTCGATTGCGAGGGCGCGGTTGTAACTGGTGACGGCGTTCCGCGGATCGTCCCCCTGCAGGTAGCAGTCGCCGAGGTTGCGGTAGCCCTCCGACGTCGGGCCGCTGGCCATCTCCGCGGTGAAGGATGCGACGCACTCTTCGACCGTGTCAAAGGAGATCACGTCGTCCTTGTCGAGGGCGTACGCGACCGCGTCGCTGCCCGCCGACACGAGCTCCGATTTCCCCGCGTATGACGCCGCGAGCAGGTCGCTGCGGTCGGGCTTCAGCGCTTCCTGGGCCCTGCCGCCGGCTCCGCCGCCCGCCGCCGTCCGGGCCGCCGCGATGTCGCCCTTGCCCTCGGCCCGGTCGGCGCCGCCGATGCCGAGCTTCACGGCCCGCGTGACCAGGATCTCGCCTTCCTGCGGGGTGAGCGTGACGCTCTTCCCCTCCACCACCGCCATCTCGAACGTGGTGCCGTGGACGGCGGCCTGGAACGTCCGGTTGCCGTTCTGGCCCTCGACGTTGAAGAAGCTCAGCTGCTTGGCCACCACGTTGAAGACCGCCGTCCCGCTCCGCACCCAGAAGGATTGCCCCTTGTCGCTCTGCTCCTTGATTCGAAGCGTGCCGCTGACGGCGATCGTGTCCTTGAGGGGCGTCACCACCTTCACGACCGTCCCGGCCGGCGACACGATCTCCTGCCCGGGCCCGAAGCACTGCCCGACCCGGATGTTGCCCTTGGACTGCACCGCTGCGCGATGGTCCAGGATGGAGATGACGCAGGTGCCGCCGCCAGCACCTGACTGCGCCATGGCCGGACCGGCCAGCGAGGCGAGGACCAGCAGGGCAAAGGTTGAATTGGCGGTCATGTTGCGCACCGGGTGAGGGATCGGGGTACGTGCGGCTCGGCCAAGACCACAGCCGCGCCGGGTGGAAGCCAGGCGCGGCTGCAGTCGGTCCGTGGAGATTGGAGCGATGGCCAGATGTGCGATGCGGCTATCGGCCACGCCCGCCGTCTGGAGGCGGCGGCTTGGTACCTTCGCGGCCTCCGCCCGGCGGCGGCTTGGTGCCCTCACGCCCACCACCTGGCGGCGGTGTCGTGCCTTCGCGCCCGCCGCCTGGCGGCGGCTTGGTGCCCTCGCGTCCACCACCCGGCGGTGGTGTCGTGCCTTCGCGCCCGCCGCCCGGCGGCGCCGTGCCGCCCTCGCCTCCCGCCATGGCAACCGCCTCGCGTGACCGGTCTGACATCTGTGCCCTCCGGGAAATAGTGAGGATGTTCGTTGACCCTACGCTATCACCTATCGGAGAGCGCCGCAAGACGAACGCGCAGGGATGCCGCCAGCGCGGGTTGCTTCAGGGCCTCCGCCGCTTCGATTTGCGCCGCGAGGCTGGCGGTGCGGTAGAGCGGGAAGACGGCGGGGAGCGGAGAGTCGAGCACCTCGAGGACGCGGATGGCCCGGGCGGGCTCCCCGCGCCGCGTCAGCAGACGGGCAAAGACGAGCCGGTCGAGGCCCAGCGAGGCGGCCTGGTTCCAGGCGAGTTCCTCGACGGCGGACGACCGGGTCGTCAGCGCCTCGAAGCGCGCGAGGGCCAGGGAGGTATCGCCCGCCGCGAGCGCGGCGTGCGCCTCCATCGACTGGGTGAGGACCGAGTCCACGCGAAGGCCGCTCGTGGCGGCGCGGGCGGCCAGATGGGCAGCGAACTCGCCGGCGAGTTCCGGCTGGCCGTTCCAGGCTGCCCACACGCCGAGCTTCCAGAGGTCCACCGTGTATTGCAGGCCCGCGTAGGTCGGAGCAAAGTCGATGGAGTCCTGCCGGAACGCGGACCGGGCGCTGTCGGCCAGCTCGGGAAAGGCGGGTCCGATGAGGGTGTAGAAGGCACGCCCCTGTCCCCACCGCTGCTGAAACCCTTCGATGGCCGCCACGGCGTCGCCGGCCTGGCCGCGATTGAGCAGCCCGTTGACGCGTCCGAGCAGCGCGAAGTACCGGCGGCCCCTGGCCCCGGGGTCAGTGGCGCTGGTATCGACCTGGAGGAGCGCCGAGTCGGCGCTCATGGCGCAGTGGGCGGTGCGCTCGGAGGCCCACAGTGCCTTGGCGCTGAGGAGGAGCGGGAGGGGCCGTTCGGACGCCGCTTCCTGCAGCGTGTTGCCCGGGAACCCCTGCGGTCCGCACGCGGCGATCAGCTCGACTTCGCGGACCAGCTGGGTGTCGACGGCGGTGCGCGCAAACTGCCGCGCCAGGGCGGCCGCGCCCGCCTGGTCGCCGCGGCGCGCGCGGAGCTCCACCAGGTGGTACTGCAACACCGCGGCGCTCGAGTCGAGGGCGCGCGCGTGCTCGAAGGCGAACTCGGCGAGTGAATCGGTCGATCCTTCCGCCGGGAGGCGGTGCATGTACACCTCGCCCAGCTGCAGCCACGCCACCACCATCGACGAATCGAGCGCGAGCGCGGAGCGGAAGTGGGCCGAAGCGGAGTCGGCCCGGCCATCGAGGTAGGCCAGGAACCCGAGGCCGAAGAGCCGGTCGCGCGTGGAGAGCGGCTGCTGCATTGCCACCTGGAGCAACGCCTGCGCCTCCCCGGGCTGGTGATTCCATGTGGCGACCTGGGCACCGCGCATCGCCGCGAGGCCGAAGGTGGAGTCGGCCGCGACGGCCGCCTGAAACGCCGCGAGCGCCTCCGGAAGGCGGACCCGCCGAAACGCGGCCTCGCCTTCGAGGAAATGGGCGATCGCCTGCGGCGGCCGACTGGCCCACGCGGTCTCGACGTCGGGCGTGGTGGTCGGGATGAGCACCGGGAGAATCTCGGTCACGGCGCGCATCCCCCCGCGCCAACTCTCCGCGGCGACGGCGGACTTGCCGGGCGGGCGCGCCAGGACCGAATCCCCCTGCACGTCGTAGAGCTCGAGGTACACGTCGGCGGAGTCGCCGCGTGTCACGATGCGCCCGGTGATGGCATAGGCGCACCGCTGGGACCGGGCGATGGCCATCGCGTCGGTGACCGACAGGAGCCGGATGTTGTCGCGCTGGGCCGGTTTCAGCAGCGACCAGCCGTCCACCCAGCGGAGCGAGCCCGCGCCGTCCATCGCGCTGCCGATGACCGTGGCCACATCTTCTCCAGAGGTGCTCGCCCCGGCCCAGTCGCTGGGGAGCACGAAGGGGAAGACCATCACCCGATTGGGGTCGAGGGGCGGGGAGGCCGTGGTCCGGACCCAGACCCCGACCGCGATGATCAGCGCGAGCGCTCCGATCAGCGCCATTGCCAGGAGCGGTCGGCGGTTCCGCCGGGGAAGCGGGGCGGTGGGCGGCAGGGCCGCGCTGCTCGGCGTCGACGCGGCCCGGAGAATTTCGTCGCGGAACTCCGCCGCCGTGGCGAAGCGGTCCTGGGGCACCTTGGCGAGGGCCCGCACGATGGCGGCCTCGAGCGCCGGGGGGACGCTCTGCCGGAGCGTGAGCAGGCTGGGCACCGGGTCGATGGCGCTCCGGGCCATGATGGCCTGCGCGCTCGGACCCGTGAAGGGCGGGGTGCCGGACAGCGCCTCGTACAGCACACACCCCAGCGAGTAGATGTCGCTCCGTCCGTCCACGTCGTCGGCGCCGGACTGCTCCGGACTCATGTAGGTCACGGTGCCCACGGCGAGGCCGGAGTCGGTCAGGCGATCGGCCCCCGACACGTCGAGCGCCCGCGCGATGCCGAAGTCCGCGACGATCGCGTGGCCGTGGGAGAGGAGGATGTTGCCCGGCTTGATGTCGCGGTGGACGATGCCGGCCTGGTGGGCATGGGCGAGGGCGTCGGCGATTTCCGCGGCAAGGCGAACCGCTTCCGGCACCGGCAGCCGGGTCTCCCGCTGGAGGCGCTGGGCGAGCGATTCCCCCTCGACGTAAGGCATCACGAAGTACGAGGTGCCGGCCGCCTCGCCCGAGTCGAGGACGGGGAGAATGTTGGGGTGCTGGAGCCGGGCGGTGATCTGGATTTCGCGGGAAAAACGGGGGCCGCCCATCGAGGAGGCGAGTTCGGGGCGGAGCACCTTGATCGCCACCCGCGCACCGTGCCGGAGGTCGTGGGCCAGGTAGACCGTGGCCATCCCTCCCCGGCCGATTTCGCTGAGGACCTCGTACCGGTCCGCCAGGGCGGCTGTCAGGTCGCGCTTGAGGTCGTCCTGTGGGGCCAAGGGCCGCTCGTGCTGGGGTGATGGCATTCGACGGGGAACCGGCCGGACGCTGGAATATGGGGGGATCCGACGGGAACAGGAATTGGGGCTTGACAGTATATGTGATAACACATACATTCCGGTCCAGATGTATGTGACAACACATAACTGCGCATGACACCGATCACCGTTCTCCTGAAGGGCAGGGACCACCCATGACGCTCCTCCGCACCACCCCGACCCAGTCCGACCTCGGCCTCGCCATCCTCCGCATCGCCGCCGGACTGGTCTTCGCCGCCCACGGCGGCCAGAAGCTCTTCGTCTACGGCTTCGACGGCGTCGCTGGCGCCTTCGGCCAGATGGGCGTCCCCCTCCCGGGCGTCGTCGGCCCGGCCGTCGCACTGCTCGAGTTCTTCGGCGGATTCGCGCTCATCTTCGGCGTCCTGACCCGGCTCGCCGCCCTCGGCCTCGCCGCCGACATGCTGGGCGCCCTCTTCCTGGTCCACCTGAGCGCCGGCTTCTTCCTCCCCGCCGGCTACGAGTTCGTCCTGATCCTGGGTAGCGCGGCCATCGCGCTGGCCGTCACCGGGGCCGGGCGGTATTCTGTGGACGCGGCCCTCGTGGCGCGGCAGGGGTCGGTCCGCACGTCGTAGGCCCTCCCGATCGGGCGGCGCTGGGTTAACCTACCGGTGCCGTCCGACACTCCTGGAGGACATCGTGGTCCATCGTTCACTGCTCGTTGTCGTGACCAGCCTGTTGCTGGCCGCCCCGCTCTCCGCCCAGGCGTGGTGTGCACCCCAGAAGGCGGACACCGGCTTCGTCGCGTTCACCGGCGTCACCCTCTGGGACGGCAGCGGCGCACCGGCCCGGGCCGGTACCACCATCCTCATCCACGGCGAGCGAATCACCGCCGTCTTCAAGGACGGAAGTCAGGCGTTGCCGACCGGCGCCACCGTGCGGGCGTTCCCGGGCAAGTTCGTCATCCCCGGGCTGATCGACACCCATGTCCACGTCGGCAGCGATGTGTCGGGCGAGGACTCCCGGCCGCGGGCCGACCGACGACTCTGCCGCGCGCTGCTCGGTGGCATCACCGCCGTGCGCGACATGGCCGGAGACACCCGCGCCATCGCCTCGATGCAGCGCGACGCCAAGGTGGGCGACATCGCCTCGCCCGACCTCTACTTCGCCTCGCTCTGGGCCGGGCCGGCCTTCTTCAGCGACCCACGCACCGCGCAGGCGAGCGCCGGTGCGGTGCCCGGGTCGCTGCCGGGGATGCGCTCGATTGACTCGACCACCGACCTCCGGCAGGCGGTGGCCGAGGCGCGCGGCACCGGCGCAACCGCCATCAAGCTGTACGCGGCGCTGAGCCCGGAGCTCGTCACGGCCGCCACCGCCGAGGCGCACCGACAGCACATGCTGGTGTGGGCGCACGCGGCGATGGCGCAGGTGTCCCCACTGCAGATGACCGAGGCCGGCGTGGACGCGCTGTCGCACGCCACGCTGGTGGCGCGCCAGCTTGGGGGAGAGGGTTACGCAACGCTGGTGAAGGACACGCTGGCAAATCTGCGGGGGCGGTTCGACACTCCGACGTTCGATTCGCTCTTCGGGGCGATGCGGCGGCGGGGCACGCTGCTTGAGCCGACGTTGTTCATCTACACCGAGGAGCGCGGCGCGCTCCGGCCGATTGCCGTGGAGATCACGCGGCGCGCGCACCAGCTCGGTGTCACCATTCTGGCGGGGACGGATTCACTGGGGAGTGGAGACGAAGGCGCCGTGGCAGCTGCCCAACCTGCACGAGGAGCTTCGGCTGATGGTCGGAGCGGGGCTTCGGCCGGCCGATGCGCTGGCCGCGGCCACCCGGAACGCCGCGCGCGCCGTCGGCGCCCAGGCCGACCGGGGCAGCATCGAGTCGGGAAAGCTGGCGGACTTCGTGGTGCTCGACGCCGACCCGCTGGCGGACATCGCCAATACGACGAGCGTTCGACAGGTGGTGAAGCGCGGCGCGGTGTACCCCGGGGGGCCGACGCTTGCCGTGATAGCGCCCGGCGGTCGCCTAGCCCCGCGGCGTCCCGGAGTTTATCCTTCGCTTTCCGCAGTGGCGTCCGCAACCCGGCACCATGGCTTGAGGGGGTATATCGTGAGTCCCGCCTCGAATCGCAAAGCGCGTGTGTCCGGCCGGAAATCTCCCATCGCACTCGTGCTCATCGACGACAACCGGCTCCTCCGCGAGGGGATGGCGGCGATGATTCACACGCAGCCCGGGTTCAAGGTCTTGGCCGCATCCGCGGACGTGGACGAGGCGCTGGCGAAGGTGCGGGAAGCGAGGCCGGACGTCGTGCTCCTCGACTTCGGCCTCGAGGACCATGACAGCCTGAGCCTCACCGCCACCGTGCATGCGGAGGTGCCCTCGGCGCGGGTGATCGTCATGGGACTGATGCCGCTCCAGGAGGACGTCGCCGACTACGTCCGCGCCGGGGCCTCCGGATTCATCATGAAGGACGCTTCGTTCGAGGAGTTCTTCGAGACGATCCGGGCGGTGGCCGCCGGCGCCGAGATCCTGCCCAAGGCCCTGACCGCGTCCCTGTTCACGCAAATCGCCCTGAATGTCGCCGTGGGAAGCAAGGCCAAGATCCTGGAGTCGGTCCGCCTGACGAACAGGGAGCAGGAGGTCATCGGCCTGCTGGGCGAGGGGCTGAGCAACAAGGAGATCGCGACCCGACTCCACATCGCGGTGCACACCGTCAAGAGCCACGTCAGCAACATCCTCGAAAAGCTGGCGCTGCACAGCCGCCTCGAAGTGGCGGCGTTTTCCCACCAGGGTGGTGGGGGGTCCCAGAACTCCACATCGTAGTGCGCCTCGTCGCTCCGCGTCGGCTTCCCTTCGCTGCACGTCGCTCCCCCGGCCACTCCTCCCTTCGGGCTCGCTCCAAAATCACTCCTCCGAGCGATACGCCCCGGGGCACCTCCTCGGTAGCCTTCCTCCTGACACCGAAGCCAGGCCACACCGGCGCGAACGCGCCGTTCCAGTCACCCGAGGGTACGATGACCAACATGATGATGGCAGGACTCGCCGCCGCCTTGCTGACGACCTGCGGTCCACCCGCCCAGAACGTGGCTGGGGGCGGGACCGGCGGGGACGCCACCGGCGGAAGCCGGAAGCTCGCGAACGGCACGCAGATCAGCGTCACCACTTCCCGCACGATCACGTCGCGGAGCGACGAGGCCGGGCAGACGCTCATGACCACGGTGGACGCCGACGTCAAGAACGCGTCCGGCCGCGTGGTGATCCCGGCCGGGTCGGCGCTCGTGCTGACCATCACCGAGATCTCGCCGGCCAAGACGAAGAGCGCCGCCGACGGCACGCTCACACTGGCGGTGACCAGTGTCACGGTGCGCGGCACCACCTATCCGCTCGACGCCAAGGTCACCTCGGTGGATCACACCTTGAAGGGGCGCGGCGTCACGCTTGGTGAAGTGGAGAAGGTCGCCGCAGGCACCGCCATCGGCGCGGTCGCCGGTCGCGTGATCGGCGGGGACTCGAAGGGCACCATCATCGGCGCAGCCGTCGGCACCGCCGGCGGGGCCATCGTCGCGAACGAAACCGCAAGCCGCGACGTGGTCGTGGTCGCCGGATCGCCCATCGAGCTGACCATGACCGGTCCGCTCACGGTGCCGGCCCCATGAACCGCTCCATGAGCCTGGTGGCAGGCCTCGTCCTCCTCGGCCTCGGGGGCTTCGTGCTCCTGCGAGGAGCGAACTTTACGACACGAGAGAATGTCGTGAAGTTGGGGGACGTCCAGATCACGGCGAAGGAAAAGCAGACGGTTCCGCCCTGGGCCGGTGGCATCGCCGTGGCGGCCGGCGTGCTGCTGCTCGCTGCGGGCGCGAAGAAGCGGGCATGAAAAGGGCCGGCAAGGACCTCAAGCAGGTTCGCGCGCCCGCGAAGGACGCGGCCGACACGACTCGTGAAGCGGCGCTGATCGCATTCGAGAAGGTCAAGGCCGCCCGTGCGAAGGCGGCAAAAGCGGTCAAATGAGCGGCGTTCGCTCGGCGACCTTCATCCCGGCATACAGAGGAGTCACCTGATGGCATTGCGACTTTCCACGATCGGCCTTGTGCTGGTGCTGGTTTCTGCCACTGCAGGCACCGCGCAGGCCCAGACCCAGACCCACAAGATGCATCTCGGCCCGCGGCTCTCCTACCAGTTCGACGCGGAGGAGATCGGTCTGGGCGCGCAGTTCAGCCTGCCGATCTCCAGCAACCTCGAGTTCTATCCCTCGCTCGACGTCTTCTTCACGGACCCCTCGCTCTGGAGCTTCAACCTCGACCTGAAATGGCGGGTGGCGCCGGCGTCGGTGAGCTGGCTGTACCTCGGCACGGGCCTCAACCTCATGGACGGAGGCGGCGACTCCCAGGCCGGCCTGAACCTGTTTGGCGGCGTGCAATCGCTGAAGGGGCGCATCCACCCCTTTGCGGAAATGCGATTCACGGTCAATGACAATTCCACGGCTCAACTCGCTGCCGGACTGAACTTCACGCTGTAGGGTCATGGGTTCGCGGCGGACGACGCGAACAGCGAGCGCGGCGCGGGGTGTTCCCGTGTCGCGTTTCGCGTGACCAGGCGATCCATCCCGGAGGAGGCCCCATGACACCCGCCCCCGCACGTGCATCGGCCGCCCCGACGGCGCCGATCATCCTGCTTGCCGGTATCTTCCTGATCCTCCTCACGGCGGCGCTGAAGCTCGGCGCGGGCCTGCTCCTCCCCATCGCCATCGCGGGCCTCTTCGCGCTGCTCCTCGACCCGCCGGTGCGGGCACTCAGGCGGCTCGGCGTGCCGACCACCCTGGGGGCCGGCGTGCTGGTGTTCGGGACGGTCGGGCTGCTGGTGTCTGGTGGGGTGCTGATGGCCGGGCCGGCCGGCGACTGGGTCGAGTCGGCGCCGAAGACGCTGGTCCAGGCCCAGTCGAAGGTCCGGAAGCTCCTCCGCCCATGGCAGGAGACGGCCCGAAAGGTCGAGAAGGCCACGGAGACGGCGCCGCCAGGTGGCCCTCCCACGGTGCAGCTCAAGACACCCGGGCTCCTCCAGCGCCTGCGCGTCAGCACCACCAGCTTCGTCGTCACGCTCTTCACGGTGGTGTTCCTCACCTATTTCCTGCTGGCCATGCTCCCCACCTTCCGGACGAAACTGGCGGACCTGATCGGCAGCG
This sequence comes from uncultured Gemmatimonadales bacterium, assembly GCA_963810185.1. Classification (GTDB taxonomy): domain Bacteria; phylum Gemmatimonadota; class Gemmatimonadetes; order Gemmatimonadales; family GWC2-71-9; genus SPDF01. The sequence goes on along the minus strand of CAWEMJ010000008.1, from coordinate 579,956 downwards.
CGGCGGGGGCGGGCCACATCGAGGCGGTCATGACGGAGGTCGAGGTCCAAATGTCGCGGTACATGCTGATCAACACACTGACCAGCGCCGGCGTCGGAGTCGCCACGTGGGGAGTGCTCGCGGCGCTGGGGCTTCCCAATGCGGCCCTCCTCGGCGTCGTGGCCTTCCTCATGAACTTCATTCCGTATGCGGGGGCGGTCGCCACGTTGGCGCTGATTGCGGTCGCGGCGCTCGTCGCGTTCGACGACACCGGCAGGGTGCTGCTCGTGGTCGGGGGATCGGCCGCAATCAATCTGCTGGAGGGCTACATCATCACGCCCCACCTGATGGGCCGGCACCTCCCGCTCAACCCGGTGGCGATCTTCGTCGGCCTGCTCTACTGGGGTTGGGTGTGGGGGCCGGTCGGCGCCCTCGTGGCGGTACCGATGACCGTGATGATCCAGGTCGTCTGCTCCCGGATCGAGGCGCTTAAGCCGGTGGCTGTCCTTCTGGACAGCTAGTCCCGGATCCCCATTTGGACGGGTTTGATTGCTCTGCTCTGTGCCGTGTCGCTAGGATAGGATGATCGTTCCGTCGCATTCCCCTCCCCGAGGCCCCATCCACGGAGTACGCCGCCGTCATGCCCCACGTCGCCATCAATCCCAGCACCGGACAGACGATCGCCACGCACGAGGAGATCTCGGCTGCCGAGCTCCGCGCCGTCATCGCCAGCGCCCAGAGGGCGTTCCTCAAGTGGCGGAAAGTGCCCGTCGCGGCTCGGACCGAGCCGCTCCGGGCCATGGCCCGCCTGCTCCGGGAGCGCGCCGGCCAGTATGCCACGCTCATGGCGCAGGAGATGGGCAAGCCGCTGGCGCAGGGCAGGGCGGAGATCGAGAAATGCGCGGTGATGTGCGAGTACTACGCCGAGCACGCGGAGGCGTTCCTCGCACCTGAAATCGTGGCCACCGATGCCAGCCGGAGCTACGTGGCGTACCGTCCCCTCGGGCTGGTCCTTGCCATCATGCCGTGGAACTTCCCGTTCTGGCAGGTGCTCCGGTTCGCGATGCCCGCCATGGTTGGCGGCAACGGCGCACTGCTCAAGCACGCGCCGAACGTCCCGGGCTGTGCGCTCGCCCTCGAACAACTCATCACGGACGCCGGCTTTCCCGAAGGGCTGTTCCGCACCCTCCTCATCGGTGTGCCGCAGGTCAAGTCGGTCATCCGGCACAAACACGTGGCCGCGGTCAGCCTGACGGGCAGCACGGCGGCCGGCAAGGCGGTGGCGAAGGAGGCCGGCGCGCGTCTCAAGAAGTGCGTCCTGGAACTCGGCGGCAGCGACCCGTACGTCGTGCTGGAGGACGCCGATCTCGACCTGGCGGTGGAGGCGTGCGCCACTGGTCGGCTCATCAATTCGGGGCAGAGCTGCATTGCCGCCAAGCGGTTCCTGGTGGTGGAGCCGCTCCGGGCGGAGTTCGAGCGGCGGCTGCTGGCGCGGATGCAGCGGGTGCGGATGGGCGATCCACTGGCCGAGGGCACCGAAGTCGGCCCCCAGGCCCGGGCCGACCTGCGGGACCGGCTCCACGACCAGGTGCAGCGCTCCGTTGCCGCCGGCGCCCGGCTCCTGCTCGGGGGCACGCTCCCGTCAGGGCCGGGCTTCTTCTACCCGCCCACGGTGTTGACGGACGTGGCCAAGGGGATGCCGGCCTACAGCGAGGAGTTGTTCGGGCCGGTGGCGTGCATGATCCCGGTGAAGGACGCGAAGGCGGCCCTCCGGGTGGCGAACGACACCTCGTACGGGCTGGGAGCGGCGGTCTTCACCGCCGACGCGGCACGGGGCGAGCGGATGGCGGCCGATGAACTCGAGGCGGGGTCCTGCTTCGTCAACACCTTTGTGCGGTCGGACCCGCGGCTCCCGTTCGGCGGCACCAAGGAGAGCGGTTACGGCCGGGAACTGGGCCGCCACGGCCTGCTGGAGTTCCAGAACGCCAAGACGGTCTACGTGCGGTAGCGATCATCCTCCAATGTTCGGCGCCATCGTCGGCTTTGGCACGCCGTTCCTCGAGGTATGCCGCCACGCGGTTGGGCAGGAATCGGGTGGCTGGAGGCGATCTCCGCACGGCGTACCCAAAAACCGCCCTCCGTATCCACCTTTTGAGCGTAGACGCTGGCGTCCACCTGCCCGATCAGGGCGGGGCCTGCGGCCAGCACGAGCAGGCCATTGATCGCGTCCGCCGGTTCGCACTGCGATGCGAACCGGCGCAGGTGTACTCGCAGGCCCGGGAGTAGGCGTGCCCGAGGTAGGGCACCATCCGTCCTGACAGTGTGAGCCAGCGAAAGCGGAGGTGGCCCCGGCGGATGTGCGCCAACTCGTGCGCGATCACGACACCCAGAGCGCCCGCCGCTCCCCGGGCTTCCGCGAGGGCCACGACGTCCGAGAAGAGGACGACGAATTGGCGCCCGAAGAATTTCGTCGCGAAGGCATTGAGCGTGCCTCCTGCCTGCATCACATAGACCGGTGGCGCCGAGGCCAGGCCGAGGGCGCGTGAATGCTGTGTCACCAGGCGATGAATGGCTGGCGATTTGCCGGCTCCGTGACCCGGACGCTGTTGCCTCGGATGCGGCCGATGGCGTAGGCGTGCATCAGGAAATAGAGGACCATGAAGGCAGGGATGGACACTAGGAACACGATTCCTTCAGCTCCCTCCTTGGTCGTGCCAAGCGTGGCCAGCAGCCCGAGCGCCATCAGGGCGAAGAAGGCGTAGAGGCCGACGCTGAGAAGGACGATGAGCGCGAAGTAGACTCGCTCCCCGGGGGACGACCAGGGCCGACAGTTGATCTGAGGTCAGTGTAGAGGCAGTCATGGCGTGATCCATGGGCTGGAGAGCGACCGGCGAGCGCCAGTCGTCCGGCGGGAGCAGTCCAGGCTAACGTACGTCTCCGGGGGGCCCCGTCAAGTCGGCTCGGACGGGCGGAAGCAGGCTGGCTTGGCCTTGAGGCACTGCCATACCGGCTGTGCATGGATATCCCTCTCACGCGTCACCCACACCTGCCTGTAGCAGTCTTGTTGGCAGCCCGTGGAACGGGCCTCTGAGGCCACCCTTGCCACCGGTCGCCGACCCGCCATATTCCAGCGGAATCCGAGTCGCAGTTCATGGCACCATCGTTACCCAACTCGAAGGGGCCCCCCCGATGACCAGGACCAGACTTCTTGCCACCCGGCTCGTGCTCGTGCTGGGCGCGCTCATGATCGGCGCCAACTACGCCGCGGCCCAGAAGGTCGCCGTCAATTTCGACACCAAAGTGGACTTTACGCAGTACAAGACCTACAAGTGGGTGGATATCACCGGCGCCACCTACCCGAACCAGCTGACCGACCTCATGATCCGGAACGCCATCGATTCGTCGCTGAAGATGAAGGGGATGGTCCGCCAGGACAGCGGCAGCGTCAGCCTCTACGTCGGCTATCAGGTCACGACGCAGCAGCAGACCCAGCTGAACACCTATGGCACGGGTGGCGGCGGCGTGGGGGTACGGCGGCGGGTGGGGCGGCATGGGCGGGATGAGCACCACCACGACGCAGACGCTGACCGAGGGAACGCTGGCGGTCGACCTGTACGACCCCGTCATGAAGCAGCTGGTGTGGCAGGGCACCGCGACGAAGACGCTCAACCCCAGCTCGGACGCCGCGAAGAACCAGGCCAACATGCAGAAGGCCACCAACAAGATCTTCCAGAACTACCCGCCGGGCGCGGCCAAGAAGTAGTAGCCCGTTCATCTGGATCTGCTGGCGGCACCAACGCGTGCCGCCGGCGGGTTCAGGACTCCCCGCCCGTTCCTGCCCCTCCCGTCAGTTCATTAGCCCGCCGCGTCCGAGCGCCACGAACAGTGCGACCAGCGCGAGCACGGCCGTGAATACCATCGATTCCTTCCGCCGCAGGTGGGTCGCGGTGGCGCCGATCATCAGCACAACGAGGCCGGCCGCGGCCATCGGTGTCAGCATCGGCAGCGTCTGTCGCCACCAGGGGAGAACCAGCCCGAGGCTGCCCAGGACTTCCGCGAAGCCGATGAGTTTCATCTCGAGCGCGGTCCGCTCGGTCACATAGCCGAAGCCCGTTCGCGCCTCGAGAGCGGACTTGGACTGGGTGAGCTTCATGGCGCCCGCGGCGAGGAACACCACCGCCAGGAAGCCCTGCGCGGCCCACAGTGCGAAATTCATTGCATGACTCCGGTTGCTGGAACGGTTGCAAGTAACGCGTCGGTGCCAGCGCCCGCCAGAGGCTGGCCATTCCGCTTTCTTCGCCGACCTTTCATCTTTGACTCTCGACTCCGGGTGCCGTCGTCCTCCCGTTCCCTCGGCATCCGCACGTTCCTCCCCGCCCAGGATGGCGCCCCATGACCACACGACTCCGCTCGCTCGCGACCGCCCTGCTGCTCCTCGTTACCGCCGGCTTCACCGGCGGCCCGGTCCCGGTGGACTGGGTCATGGTCGCCCGGATCCGGGAGGAGGGCCTGCAGCACTCCCAGGTGATGGACTACGAGAGCTACATGACGGACGTGCTGGGCGCGCGGCTCACCCTCTCGCAGGACATGCAGCGCGCACAGACCTGGCTGCAGGGCACCATGAAGCAGATCGGCCTGGTCAACGTCCTCGCCGAGCCGTTCATGGACTACGGGGTCACGTGGGACACCGAATACATCTCGCTTCACATGCTCACCCCCGACTATCAGCCGATGCTCGGTTATCCCATCGCCTACACCCGAGGCACCGACGGTCCCCAGGTGGCCGAGGCGGTGATCGTCGACCTGCTGGTCCGCGGCGACCTCGAGAAATACCGTGGGACGCTCCGGGGGAAGGCGGTGCTCGTGTCCCCGCCGGTGCCGATCGACATGGCGCCGCTCTACAATGGGACGCCGCGGCGGAACCAGGCGGAGCTGGACTCGCTCCAGCGTGTCGTGGTGGTGCCGACCCGCCCCGCGCCTCCGCGCCCGGCGCGGAACCCCGACCTCCTTTCCGCCGAGGAGAAGCTGGCGTTCTACCAGGCCGAGGGGGTGGCGGCCGTCCTGCAGTGCGAGAGCGGCTGGCTGGGCGCCGTGCGCGGCTTCTCACGCCCGGGCGCCCGGGCCGACGGGTGGTCGCGCGCGGGGATGCTGGCCTCGCCCGTCGTCGTCGCGATCACCCCCGAGCACTACAACCGGATGTATCGCATCCTCAAGCGGAACATCCCGGTGACGGTCGAGATCAACGTCCGCATCCGGATCGGCGAGGCGACCGAGCAGGCGATGAACGTGATCGGCGAAATCCCGGGTTCCGACCTCAAGGACCAGGTCGTGATGCTCGGCGCGCACTTCGACACCTGGCACGCCAGCCCCAACGCGAGCGACAACACCTCCGGCGTGGCCGTGGCCCTCGAGGCGATGCGGATCCTGAAGGCGGTGGGGGCCAAGCCCCGGCGCACCATCCGGGTGGCGCTCTGGGGCGGGGAGGAGCAGGGCCTCTTCGGGTCGCGCGCGTACGTGCGGCAGCACTTCGGCAATCCCTACGACTCCACCGTCGGCGTGAAGCCCGGATACGAAAAGCTCTCGGTCTATTTCAACCAGGATTACGGGCCCGGCCAGTATCAGGGGATCTACCTGCAGGGGGACGAGCAGGCGCGAGCCATGCTCACGGCGTGGATGGAACCGTTCAGCGACTTCGGCATGACGGTGGTGTCGAACCAGAGCGTGGGCAGCACCGACCACGTGTCATTCGACGAGGTCGGGCTCCCGGGATTCCAGTTCCTCCAGGACCGGGCGCCCGGGACGGGCGGTCACACCAACCTGGACTTCTTCGACACGATCCAGGGCGACGACATGAAGAAGAACGCGGTCGTCATGGCCTCCTACGTGTACCACGCGGCCATGGCCGATACCCGGATGCCGCGCAAGGCCATCAACTAGGGTGCGTCAGCTCGGCTCGAGATGGTCGATGACCCATCGACCATCCGCGCCGCACGCCGAGCAGCCCGCCCGTCCGTCGCCGTAGAGGATCATCTCCGCCTGGTTGAAGCAGGCGGGGCACTGGGCCATCACGGTCTCGAGGGTGTCGAGCGGGATGCCGTTGCGCACGATACGGCGCACCATGGCGCCGGGCTCGGCGGCCCCGAGCGGACAGAGATTGCCGGTGCACTGGGCGCCGATCTCGAGGCAGACCAGTTCGGCGTCGTTCACCGTGGCCTCTCCCTCGGTGCCGGGCGCCTCGGTGATCAGGACGCGAACCGGCCGGTCGCACGCCCCGCAGAACAACCGTTGACTCTTCATGTCGCCTCCACGTTACGTCAGGGGGATGACGTCCGCGTCCACCAGGACGCGTCGCGCCACCCGTCGCGCTGATTCCGCCTCCATGCCGAAGACGGCGGTGCCCGCCGCATCGGCGTTCATGCAATTGCTGCCCTGCACCGTCACGCTCCGCATCGGGGTCCGGCGTGGCGCGGCGGTGCGCGGATCGATCAGGTGGTGGTACCGCACGCCGTGCCAGGTGAAGAAGCGCTCGTAGTCTCCCGAGGTCGTGACGGCCCGGTCCGTCACCTCGAGCCGGCCCGCGAGGCCTTCGAGATGGTGGGGATCGCGGATACCGACCTCCCACGGGCCGCCATCGGGCGCGCGCCCGAGGGCATAGAGATCGCCGCCCACCGTGACGATGGCGTGGGCGATGCCCTTGTCGCGGAGGGCCGTCACGGCGCGGTCGATGCCGTATCCCTTGGCGATCCCGCCGAGGTCGAGATGGATGTCGGGATCGTTGAACCGCACCTCCGCGCCGTTCCCCTTCCGCGAAATGTCCACCTTCCGCCAGAACCCGCGCGACGCCAGCCGGTCCACCGCGGCAGCCGGAGGCGGCTGGTGGCGGTTCAGGACATCCCAGAGCTCTGAAGCGCCGCCGAGGGCCGGATCGAAGGCACCGTCGCTCACGGACGACCAACCGAGTGCCGCCTCGATCACGAACGCCGTCGCCGCGCTCACGAGGACGCCTTCGCGCCCTGCGCCGAGATTGACGCGGCCGATGTCGGAGTCGGGGCGGAACCGGGTCATGGTCCGTTCCACCCATTGCAGCTCGGCCAGCGCAGCGTCGATGGCGTCCTCGGCCAGCCGCTCGTCGGGATGCGCCACCTGCACCTCGGCGATGGTGCCCATGAGCGGGAAGGTGCGCCGGACGAGAGAGATCCGGCGTCGGAGCGCCAGCGGCATCGACAGGGTCACGAACAGCCCGGTGCCGATGGCGAGGAACTCCCGTCGCGTCGGGCGACGCCGGAAGAGGTCAGACGACATGGTGATCTCCTTCGTCTTCGAGGCGGCCGCAGGACCCGCTGCAACCGGAGCAATGGCCGGTGCAGCCGCGAGGCCCCACCAGGCCGTAGAGCGCAAAGAGGATGGCGCAGACGATGATGCCGAGGGCGATCTGCATCAGCCACTCCCCATGCCGGCAAAGCCCATGAATGCCATCGACAGGCAGGAGGCGATGACGAGCACCAGCCCCATTCGTCGCGCCATCGCGGGCACGTCGGCCACGTCGAGGCGCTCGCGGATGGAGGCCATGAGCGTCAGCGCCAGCGTGAGGCCGAGGCCGGCACCGAGGGCGAAGACCAGGCCCTCGACCAGGGTGTAGCCGCGGGTGGTCTGGAAGAGCGCGAGCCCGAGGATGGCGCAGTTCGTGGTGATCAGCGGCAGGTAGATGCCCAGCTGACGGAAGAGCGTCGGGGAGTACTTCTTGATGATCATCTCCACGATCTGGACGGTCGAGGCGATGACCACGATGAAGGCGATGGTGCGCAGGAACGGTGTCTTGGCCAGGACGAAGGTGTTCAGGAACCAGGCGCTCACCGCGGTGATGAGCAGCACGAAGGTGTTGGCGGCGCCGAGGCGCCAGGCGGTGTCGATCTTCGAGGTGACGCCGAAGAAGGAGCAGAGCCCGAGGAACATCGCCAGCGTGAAGTTGTTGACGAGCAGCGTCGACAGGAAGATCCAGGCGAGGTTGCTCATGCCGTTGCCTCCTTGCTCCGTCGGGCCTGCCGCGTGCCATACCATCCCATGATCAGGAACATGATGCCGAGCGTCAGGAAGCCGCCCGGCGGCATCACCATGATGACCCACGGCTCGAATCGCGGCCCCAGCACGGGATAGCCGAGGAGCGTGCCGCTGCCCAGCAGTTCTCGAACGGCGCTGATCACCGACAAGGCGAGCGTGAAGCCCGCGCCCATGCCAATCCCGTCCATCACGGCGCGCGAGGGCCCCACCTTGCCGGCGAACGCCTCGGCGCGGCCGAGGATGATGCAATTGACCACGATGAGGGGCACGAACGGGCCGAGCGCCTTGGAGATGTCGGGGAAGCCCGCCGCGAGCAGCAGGTCGGCCACCGTCACGAAGGTCGCGATGATCAGGATGTACGAGGCGAGGCGCACCTCGTTGGGGATGTGCTTGCGCAACGCCGAGATGAGGAAGCTGGAGCCGATGAGCACGAAGGTCGTGGCCACGCCCATGGCGACGCCGTTGGCGAGGCTGTTGCTCACGGCCATGGTCGGACAGAGGCCGAGCATCTGCACCAGGACCGGGTTCTCCTCGGCGATGCCGCGCAGGAAGTCGGCCCAGAGCGTGGCGGGCGGCGGGGCTCCCGGGACGAGCGGTTCGCCCGTGGCGGTCGGTTGGCTGGGGGCGGTCACTTGGGGGCCTCGGAATCGAACGCCGCCAGGCGCGGCTGCCAGAGTGCCACGGCGTTGTTGATGATCTTGATCACGGCGCGCGACGAGATCGTGGCGCCGGTGATGGTGTGCACCGTGCTGGGGTCTGCGGCGGCGGCCTTCGTGCCCACGAGCGGGGCCACCTTGCCCGGGAACTGCGCCCCGAAGGCGCTGTCCTTCTCGATCTTGTCCCCGAGTCCCGGCGTCTCCTTCTGGCCCAGCACGGCGTACCCGGTCAGCGCGCCTGTGGCTGGGTCAAAGCCGATCATCAGCTTGACGTCGTCGGCGAACCCCGGTTCCGCGGCTTCCACCGCGACACCGGTACGGGTACCTGCCTCGTCGAAGCCGACAAACATCTTCGTGACCGCGCGGAGCTCCACGCCGGGAGGAGGGGTCCGGCTCAGGCGGTCGCCCACGAGGTAGAGCGTGTCCAGGCGGGCCGGCGCGGCCAGCACCTCGTGCACAGCGCCCGCAATCCGGGCATCCGCGTACTCCTGGATGGCGGGCAGCGTCCGCTCGTACACGAACGACACCAGCGCGCCCGCCACCGCGCCCCCGAGCCCGAGCGTGGCGACCAGCCGCCACGCCGGAGTCGAGGCGCCCGGGGTGGGCGCGGAAGGCGCCGCGTGGGCGTGGACGTGGTCGCTCATGGCGTCCGGATGGTGCTCGGTACGGTCACGGCCGACACCGGCGTCGGCGCCACGCTGCCCCGGGGCGAGCTTCCCGGCCGGAAACCCATCACCCCGAGCAGGACGAAGAAGCCCACGACATACGCCACCGTGACGAACCAGCCATGGCGCAACCACTTGCCGGCGTCACGCGCCTCGGGGTACATCGTGGCGATCGCCACGCCGGCCGACGATCCGAACCAGATCATCGATCCGCCGAACCCGACCGCGTACGCCAGCATCCCCCAGTCGTAGCCGCCCTGGTTGAGCGCGAGCGCCGTGAGCGGAATGTTGTCGAACACCGCCGAGATGAACCCCAGCCCCAGCGCCGCGTGCCACGACGCGATGGGGAGCCGCTCGACCGGCATCATCGAGGCGCAGAGCACCAGGGAGAGCAGGAAGGCCGCGCCCTTGAGCGCCCCCGGCAGCAGGCTCCACTCGGGCTTCCGCATCCCTGCAGTGACCAGCAGTACGGCCCAGACGGAGGCCCCCAGGAACGGGAAGCGATCCGAGACCTCAGTGAAGTGGGTGTTGATCGTTACGTTCACCACCACCGCCGCCACGAGGATGCCGGCTACGACACCGACGCGCCCCCAGTCGACGCGGACGCCGGGGGCGGCGTCAGTCTGGATGGGGGCGTACCGCTGCTGCAGCAGCGATGCGGGCACGCCGAAGACCGCCATCGCCGTGAGCGCTCCTACGTAGCCGTGCAGCACCTCGATCGGGCGCACGCCGGCGATCCACATCATGGTGGTCGTGGTGTCGCCGACGACGCTGCCGGAGCCGCCCGCGTTCGAGGCGGCTACGATGGCGGCCAGGTACCCGATGTGGACCTTGCCCTTGTACACGGTGTGGGCAATGGCGCCGCCGATGAGCGCCGCCGCGATGTTGTCCAGGAAGCTGGACAGGACGAAGATCAGCACCAGGAGCACGAGGCCCCCGGTCCAGTCGTCCGGCAGGAACCGGGGGAGGATGGCGGGCACCTTGCTGTCCTCGAAGTGCCGGGCCAGCAGCGCGAACCCGACCAGCAGCATCAGGAGGTTGGTCAGGATGACCCACTCGTGCTCCAGGTGCATCCCGAAGCCCCAGAGGCCCGCGCCGGTCCGGAACGGCGACGCGAACATCTTGTACAGCGCAATGACCACCGCGCCGCCGATGGCGATCGGCATCGTCTTGTTGTGGAAGAGGGCCACACCCAGCAGCACCAGCCCGAAGAGGATGAACTCGACGGGGACGGGCCCGACGCTGGCGCCCGAGAATGCGGTGGCCGCCTCTTGTGCGGATGCCGAGCCGGGGAGCGCCAGCAGCAACAGCGCCGTGAGACCTGGGAGACGCATGCGATTCTCGCGATGAGTGGTGATGGAGTGGGCGCTCACGGAGCGCGCCCGGGTCGGGTGCCGAACACCTTCGGCTGCGTGGCGCGATTGATGAACGGCACCAGGGCATTCATGAACAGGATGGCGTACATCACGCCCTCGGGCAGGCCGCCCCAGACGCGGATGACCACCACGAGCAGGCCGACCCCGGCGCCGAACACCCAGCTCCCCCGGTTGGTCACCGGCGATGTCACCATGTCGGTGGCCATGTACACCGCGCCGAGCATCAGGCCGCCCGAGAACAGCATGAACAGGGCGTCGGGGTGCCTCGGGTCGATCAGGTGCAGCACCGCGCTGAAGACCGCGACGGTCAGCAGGATGCTAGCCGGGATACGCCAATTGAGGTACCGCCGCCAGGCCAGGTAGGCGCCGCCGAGGAGGATCACCAGCGCGGCCGTCTCCCCGATCGACCCTCCCGTGTTGCCCAGTACGAGATGGAGCAGGTCGGTGCCTTTGCCCTCGAACTTGAGGAGGCCGAGCGGCGTGGCCGAGGTGATTGCGTCGGACGAGGGGTGGGCAAAGGGGAAGGCGAAGAGGTCCCCCTTGAGGGTCCAGAATCCGCCGCCCACCGTCGGCCAGGTGGTGATGGCCACTGGAAACGCCGCCTGCAGGAAGGCCCGGCCCAGCAGCGCAGGATTGAAGACGTTCTGCCCGAGGCCACCCCAGACCACCTTGCCGAACCCGATGGCGAACGCCCCGCCGAGGAACGCCATCCAGAGCGGAAGGCCGGGGGGCAGCGTCAGCCCGAGCAGGAGGCCGGTGATGGCGGCGGAGCCGTCGGCGAGCGACCCGCCGCGACCGAACACCCGCTCGGTGAGCAGCGCGCCCAGCGTGGCGGCGGTGATGACCAGCAGGGCGCTGACGCCGAAGTAATACGCGGCCGCTGCGATGACCGGCGCCAGCGAGCCCACCACGTTCCACATGATCACCGGGGTGGAGTCCTGCGACCGCACGTGCGGCGAGGCGGTGATGATCAGTTTGGGGGCGAGGGGTGTGCTCACGCGGCGCCCGCCTTGGCCCGACGGAGCGCCACCTTGCTGGCCTGGAAGAGTTGCGCCAGCGGAATGTTGGAGGGGCAGACGTAGGCGCACGACCCGCAGAGCATGCAGTCCGCCAGGTGCGCGTCCACCATGTCGTCGTATCGGGTCACGCGGGCCAGGTCGCCGAGCAGCGACGGGTTGAGAAACACCGGGCACGCCTCGAGACAGCGCCCACAGTGGATGCAGGGGTAGACCTTCTCCAGCCGGGTCTCGTGCTTCTCGAGCACCACGACCCCGGTGGTGCCCTTGAGCACCGGCGCGTCGAGGTTGGCCTGCGCCTGTCCCATCATCGGTCCGCCGATGATCACCTCCGCGGCGTCGGGGGTGAGCCCGCCGCAGTAGGTCGAGCAGGTCGCGGAGTTTCGTGCCGACCGGCACGATCAGGTTGGCGGGCCGGCGGAGGCCGTGGCCCGACACCGTCACGATTCGCTCGATGAGCGGCAGGCCGGTCTCGAACACCTCGGCAATGGCCGCCACCGACCCGACGTTTTGCACCACCACGCCCACCGTCACCGGCAGCTTGCCCGAGGGCACCTCGACACCGGTCACCGCCTGGATCAACATCTTTTCCGCCCCCTGCGGGTACTTGACCGTCAGCGGGAGGATCGTGATGTCGAGATCGGTGGGCAGGGCGCCCTCGAGCGCCGCGATCGCATCGGGCTTGTTCCGTTCCACCCCCACGACGCACCGGGCCACGCCCATGGCGTGCATCATCACGCGGATCCCGAACATCACCCGGGCAGGGTACTCGGCCATCGTCCGATGGTCGGACGTGAGGTAGGGCTCACATTCGGCGCCGTTGATGATCAGGGTGTGGACGGGGTGGTCGGTGGGCGGGGCGAGCTTCACGTGGGTCGGAAATGCCGCGCCACCCAGTCCGACGACGCCGGCGTCCTGCACCGCGCGCACCACCTCGTCGGTGGAGAGGCCCTCCCAGTGCGGCACCATCCGGGGGCGCGGCACCTGGGCGGCGTAGCGATCGACGGCGATCCGCACGGCGGTGGCCATCGACCCGTCCGGGTGCGGCCACATCCCGATGTCGGTCACTCGCCCCGACGCCGAGGAGTGAATCGGGACGGACACCCAGCCGTCGGCCACCCCCACCGGATCGCCCCGCTCGACATGGTCGCCCACCTTCACACACAGGGTGGCCGGCTTCCCGGCATGCTGACGCAGCGGAAGCACGATCTCGTCAGGGAAGGGCATGCGCCGGATCGGGAGCCCGCTGGTGAGCTCCTTCTCCTCGCGCGGATGCACGCCGTGCCGGAAACCCGAGGCAGGCATCAGCGGCCGCTCAATTGAACTTCGCCGCGCGCACGATCAACTTCTCCACATCCTTCTCCTTGGGGTTGAGCGGCGTGCCGGGGTGGATAATCGACACGGGGCACCGCTCCGCCGCGGTCACCAGTTGCTTAAACGTACCAGCGGTCGGGTCCTTGATGTACGCCTGCTTGTCCGCGTTGTAGGCGAACAGCTTCTTGTTGATGTTGGTGCATTCGTCGCAGCTGGTGCAGCGCGCCGAATCGATCCACGCCTCGAGCACCATCGCCTCATCGTCGTCCGGCACGGCGGTGGGCTTGGGAGCCGGTGCTGCGGCAGCCGGCGCCGCCGGGGCCGCTGTCGCCACCGGTGCCGGGGCGGCAGGTGCCGCTGCCGGCGCGGAGACCGGCGGACTGCCGTTCCTCGGGGCCCGAGCGGCCGGCAACTCGGCCAGGAATTCTGCCACCGCCGCCGAGCCTCCTGCCTTGGACAGCAGCGCCGTGGCCAGCTGGCGGGCCATTTGCGCCGGGTACGTGGCGCGGAGGTCCGCCAGCCTGGCCTCGTAGTCGGCGCGGAGCGCGGCGCTCCGCGCCTCGAAGTCCGCTTCCAGCGAGGTGGCTACCAGGTCGCGGACGCTCGGCGCAATCTCGAGTCCGGCCAGCTGCCGCAATTGCGACCAGAACTGCTGCCGCTCCTCGGCGAGCTGCACCATCTCGTTCGATACCCGGAGCCGCCGCAGCGTGCGGTCCTTGGCGAGGGCCAGGATATACGGCGTCTGACCCTCGCGCTCCTCGAGGGAAAGCGGGAGGTACTCGTGGAACGGGCGCAGTGCCTCGGTCCACTCCGCCGGGGGCAGCTCCTTGAAGTGCTGCTTGAAGCGCGCCTCGGTCGCGGCCCAGTCCGCAATGGTCACCGGTAGTTCCAGGGTCTGCTCCGCGCCGGCCTCGTCGAGGAAGCGCAGGGTGTAGGTGGGCCACGCGTCCTCGACCGAGGGATTGCCCTCGAGCGAGAGCTGGTCGGCGTAGGTCGGGCCGGCATCGGGGTCGAAGGTGAGGAACGGAAACGCCCGGCTCTCGAGCGCCAGCCGCGCCGCGTGCTGCGACCAGTCGTCGGCCAGCCCATGCTCGACCGGGCAGGGCGTGTACACGTTGATCAGCACCGGCCGCCGCTTGTGCAGGCCGCGGAGCACGCCCCCGATGAGGTGACTCGCCGCCGCCTGCGAGGTCTGGTGCACGTACACCCCGCGGTGGGCAATGGCGAGCAGGGCCAGTTCCTTCCGGACCTCGGTCTTGCCGTGCTGCGCCTTGCCGAAGCCGGACATGTCGGCCACCTGCCCGGTAAAGCCCGAGGTGCACGCCTGCCCGCCGGTGTTGGAATACACCTGGGTGTCGAGCACCACCACGCGGATCGGCTTGCCCGAGGCGAGGAGCCGCGAGAGGTTCTGGAAGCCGATGTCGAGCATCGCCCCGTCGCCGCCCATCGCCAGGATCGGGGGGCAGAGGGCAAACTCGTCGTCGTCGAAGTCGGCCCAGGTGAGCGACGAGAGCGCCGGGTCGTGCTTGGCCGCGTCGTAGCTGCCGTCCCGCAGCAGCTCGGCGCGCCGGACCAGCGCCACGTTGTCCGCCATCTTCCGCATGTGGGCCTCGAACAGACCGATGGCGATCGACGGCGAGTCCTGGAACAGGTGGTTCACCCAGGGGAAGGGATAGGGGTTGTAGGGATAGGTGCTGCCCCACACCGAGGAGCAGCCGGTGCTGTTGGCCATCCCCAGAGGGGCGCGGCCCGTGCCACTCGGCCCCGCCTGGTACCGCCACTTGAGGTCGCGCAGTTCGGTGATGGCCTGGGTCAGCAGCGCCAGTCGCTCGCGCTTGGCCGGATCCACCGGCACGGCCACCGCGTCGGTGCCGCGTGCCGCCGCGTTGAGGTCGGCACCCGAGGCCAGGAGTTCGCGCGCCGAGGTGTCGAGCGCGGTGATCAGCTCTTCGAGATGCACCAGGTGCCGCTCGACGCGCGGCTGCATCGAGGCGAAGATGGCCGACACGATCAGGTGGACCGCTGTCTTCTCGCCGCACCCCATGCAGGCGCCGTCGCCCCCGACCATCGAGCGATAGGTGGCCTTCTTGAGCAGCAGCGAGGAGAGGACCCCGACTCCCTCGTCGACGTCGGACACGTTCACGAAGCGGTCGTCGGTGTCCGGGAGCTCCTGCCACACCTCCCAGTTGCGGCGGAGGAGCGCCAGCGAGTCGTCGTCCTGCCGCGCCGTCACCAGGGCGCCGTCCGGGCAGACATCCACGCAGAGGTTACACCCCTTGCAGGCCTCCGGGTTGACCGTCACGGAGAGGAGTCCGCCGGTCCCCTTGGCCCTGCCCTCGACCGCGTCGAAGAACGGCCGGGTCCGCGCCAGCGGAAATTCGGCCAGCCGCTGCTGTACTACACCGGCCTCGACGTCGGTGGCGGCCCGCCGCTCCGCGTCCCACCCCATCTTGTCTGCCACCGCGGCGTAGCCCTTCAGGAACGCGTCGGTCACCGACAGCGCCGGCTCGCGCGCGAGCATGCGCTGGACCTCGCGCCCCCACGGCTTGACCACCGGGCGCAGCCGCTCGAGGCGGTTGCCGTTGGCCGCGGCGCCGATCGTCGCGGTCAGCACGTCCTCGGGGCTGTTGACCAGCCCGGGGATGGCCGCGTCGGGACACTGCGTCCAGCACTGCGCGCACCCGGTGCAGTTCGCGGCCACGAAGACGGGGATTTCCATCCGCACGCCGCTCATGTCGCGCACCGCGCCGGTGGCGGCGGGGATGGCGCTGATGGCCGCGAAGGGGTCGGCAATACCATCCAGCCCGGTGGTGCAGGTGGAGCAGACCTGCTCCCAGAAGCGGCCAGGGTTGCCGATGCCGGGCTCGGCGTCGGCCACGTCCAGCATGCGGGGCATGTGCGGTACGGTGCCCGGCGCGGCGGTGGCCTCGCTGGCCACGGGCGTGACCGAGCGTACCTCATCGAAGCCGCGGCGGATGACCCGGACGTTGTCCTCCACCACGGCGGCGCCGCGATGGCCGAACTTCTTCTTCAGTTGCGCGCCGATCCCCTCGAACAGGCGCTTCTCGGTGACCTCCTCGCGCTTCAGCAGCGGCGAGGCGCGGAAGAACGCTCCCATGAACGCCGCGCCCTGCATCCGGTAGCGCAGCTCGACGTCGGACGCCTCCTCACGCGCGACGGCGAACGCGTCGAGGACGAACACCTTGATCTTGCGCTCGAGGATGGTGGCGCGCGCCTGGGCCGGGAGCGTGAGCCAGAAGCTCTCCGGGCTCAGGTCGCTCTGGATCACGAAGACCCCGCCCTCGGCCAGGCCGGCGAGGGGATCGCTGTGCCGGAACACGTTCGGGTCGGGCGAGAGCACCACGTCCACGTGCTTGAGTTCGCAGTTGAGGCGCACCGGGGCGTGGGCCAGCACGGCGTAAAACGTTGTTGGCTGGCCCTTCTTCTCGGAGCCGTACTTCGGGTTGGCCTTGATCTGCATCCCGAACAGCTCGAACGCCGTCATCGCGAGGTTCTTCCCCATCGTGATGGCACCCCACCCGCCCACCGAATGGATGCGGACGGCGGTGGAGCCTTCGGGAAGGAGATTGAAGTCGCCGGCCGACGGCAGCGACAGGTCGCCGATGTCGGGATAGCTCTCCAGCATCCGCTCCTGCCAGATCTGCAGCTTCGGCAGGCGGGTATTGGGGCGCACGAAGTCGATGCCGAGGTAGAACTGGCGCTTCCGCGCCCCGGTCGGGAGCATGTTATCGACCGCGGCTACGATGTCGCCGGGCTGCAGGTCGCGGCTGCCGAGCCCGAAGCAGGCGGAGAAGAAGTCCGGCACCCGGTCGGCGCGAATCGCGGCGACGCCGGCGTAGGGCAGGGGCCCGCTGGTCACGCGACCGTTCTCCATCGCCTGCGACATGGCGCTCCGGATTTCGCGCAGCAGCGGAGGGTCCACGGCGAGCGGCTGGTCGGTCCGCTCCATCACCACGACGCCCTTCTTGCCGGCCAGGGCGTGGCTCAACAGGTCGGCCGGGAAGGGGCGGAACATCGTCAGGTTGAGGACCCCCACGGCCAGGCCGCGCTTGTCGCGCAGGTAGTCGCAGACCGCCTCGGCGTTCGACACGACCGACCCCTGGCCCACGATCACGTACTCGGCGTCCTCGAGGCGGTAGCCCCCGATGCGGGCGTAGCGGCGGCCGGTGAGCGCCGCGTATTCCTCGAACGCCTGGTCGGCCAGGCTCACGATGTGGTCGAAATAGAACGGCCGCTGGGCCGCGACGCCCTGCGCGTAGCTCTCCTGGTTCTGCACCACGCCGAGCATCGCGGGGTAGTCGAGGTCGAACATCTCGGGAATCCGCCGGCGGGTCTCCCCGAAGACCATCCGCTGCGCGGGCGTCGGCGAGGGAATCCGGTCGGCCGGGTCGCCCAGGTAGGTCTTGATGAGCGCGCGTTCGGGCAGCCGGAGCGATTCGATCACGTGCGAGGTGAGGAAGCCGTCCTGGGCGCAGATGCCCGGGTTGAGCGAGAGCTCGGCGATCCGGTGCGCAATCAGGTTGAGGTCGGCAGCCTCCTGCACGTCCTTGGCGAAGAGCTGGAAGAAACCGGTGTCGTCCACCGCGTGGTAATCGTCGTGGCCGGCGTGGACGTTCAGCCCCTGCTTGGTCATGGCGCGGGCGGCCACGTTCAGCACGTAGGTGAGGCGCTTGCCCACCGCCGCGTACAGCGACTCGTGCATGTACGCGATGCCCTGGCCGCTCGAGAAATTGGTGGCGCGGAGCCCGGACATCGACATGCCCGCGGTCACGGCGGCGGCGGCGTGCTCCCCTTCCGGTTCGAAAAAGAGCAGCCGGCGGCCGTTGACGTTCCGGCTGCCTTCGGCCACCGCGGCGGCCCAGCCCTCACCCATCTGCGTCGAGGGGGTGATCGGGTAGGCGCCCGCCGCCTCGCCTGCCGCCGTCTCCATCGCCACGACGGCGTAGCTGCCGTCCATTGCCTCAAGGGTCCCGGGGAAGGCCGGTGCTGGCGGCGCCTTGGCGTCGCGCTTGGGGCGGAAGATCGAGGTCATGCTGCCGTGCTCCCAGCCAGAGAAGGTTCGCGGGTAAACTGCGTCCCGTTCATCCACACGATCGCGCCGGTCGGGCACCGCGTCACGGCCTTCCGGTCGGCTTGCGCATCAAAGCTGTAATTCACCACCGCGACGCCGCTGGCGACGCTGATCAGCCCCTCGGCGGCGTCCTGCACGCACTTGCCGCACGCGGTGCACGCCACCTTGCACTGATCCAGCGCCTCGTCGCCGCCGAGCAGGTTCTTGCACTGCACCAGCAGGTGGGTATCCGCGGGCAGTAGCACGAACAGGCCCTTGGGACACGCCTCGACGCAGTCACCGCACGCGGTGCACTTGGCGGGGTCGACCGCCGGCAGCCCGGTGTCGGTCATGGTGATCGCCCCGAAGTCGCAGACCCGCTCGCAGTCGGCCAGGCCGAGGCATCCCCAGGCGCACCCCTTGCCCCCGCCGGCGACGGCCGTCGCGGCGGCGCAGGTCGGCAGCCCGCGGTACTCGGCCAGCGTGCCGGCCACGTCGTGCCCGCCGGCGCACTGCAGGCGGGCCACCCGGCGCACTGCCGTGCCGGCGTCGACGCCCAGGAACCCGGCGATCGCCTTGTGGGCGTCGTCGCTGCCGACGGTGCACTGGCTCGGCGTCACCCGTCCGTCCACCGCCTGCTCGGCAAACGCCCGGCATCCCGGGAGGCCGCACGCGCCGCAGTTGGCGTTGGGCAGCATGGCGGCCACCACGTCGATGCGCGGGTCTTCCCACACCCAGAGTTTGCGGTTGGCCAGCGCGATCAACACCGCGAAGACCAGCGCCACGCCGCTGAGGATGAGGACCGCCTGCAGGGTCATCGGATCACTTCCCCGGGAGCCCGGACTGGCCGAGCAGCCAGCTCGCGATCCGGTCGACGGCGTCTTCGGCGCCCACGGCGGGGGCGGCGGTGCCGCCGCTCACGGGAATGGTGAAGGGGGTCCGGCCGAGGTCGGACAAGAGCGTCCGCTCCTCCGTCATTTGCCAGGCGCTCATCCCACCGATGCCGTGCCGGGGCGCCTCACCCAGCGTGCGCACGGTCAGGCGCTGCCACGGTTCGCGGCCCGCGGTGGGGTCGTGAAGAAAGACGGCGGCGCCTTCTGGCATGACCGCCGCCACGGCTGGTCCGTCGAACGCGGCGACGCGATCGAGGCCGGTGCCGTCGGTGGTCTGCACGACGAGCGTGCCCGGCGTAATGCACCGCGCGAGCGGCGCCGGCGCGGCGGCACCCCGCACGACCAGCACGATCTTCTCGCGGCCATCGGCGTAGTCGCTCAGCGCCCCCGCGTGCAGGTCGGCGCCGTCGAGTGCCACGAGGAGGGGCGGTGCATAGCGGCGCGCCGCCTTGCTCCAGGCCCGGAACTCGACCGGGTCGAGCAGCCGGTCATGCTCGGCCGCCTGGTAGCGCCCGCCCCGGACCACCTCGGCGAGGACCACCGCGCCGAAGGCGCGCCCGATCTCGGCCAGCGCGTCGCCCACGGCGGCGCCCAGCCGGCCGCCAGACTTGAGATCCACCTGGAAGGCGTCGTCGCCGCGGTCCCGGAGGGCCTGCAGCGTGGCGACGGCGCGGTGCAGCGCGGCGATCGCCGCCGCATCGACGGGAGCCACCGCCGGAAAGAGCTGGGCGAAACGGCCCGAGTCGACCCGCCCCGCCGCGAAGCTGCCCAGCTCCACGCCGGCCCGGTGGCTGCGCTGCCCGGCGTCGGCCGCCTGCTCGACCAGGAACGCTTCGGCCTGCGCCAGCGCGCCCTCGATGATGGACCGGAATTCGGCGATCGGCTGGGCCATCGCCGCGACGGCCTCGGTGAAACGGGTGTCAGACGGCATAGCGATCCAGCTCCGCGTCGATCAGGGTGACCCGCTCTTCCGGCGTGCGCGGCGCGACGCGGCGAATCTCGTCATACCGCGGCCGCGAAGGATCCTTGTAGCAGCACCCCGAGGTGGATGTGGTCCGGCGATTCGGCGATCCGGCGGGCGGCGTCGAGGTCGTGCGGGTCGTGCGCCACCTGGGAGCGGTAGAGCTTCTCGAGCTCCGGCACCACCACGCCGTCGTCGTGAATCAGCAGGGCGATCCGCGCCGGATCCTGGACCGCCGCCTGGTACACCTCCGCGGAGTAGATCGGGCAGCGCTGCAGGATGCGCACGAAGCTCATGCCGCGGTGGTGGTACGCCGCGCGAAGGGTCGCATAGAGGTGTGCCGGCGCCCATTCGGCGGTCTGCGCCACGAACGACGCGTTGGTCACGCCGAGCGCCACCGAGAGCGGATTCAGCGGCGGCAGCACCCCTCCCTGCGGCGACGTGTTGCTGGAGAAGCCCTGTGGCGTGGTCGGCGACGTCTGTTTCTTGGTCAGGGCGTAGATCCCGTTGTCGAGCAGCAGCACGGTGAGGTTGACGTTGTAGCGGAGCGCGTGCACCCAGTGAGCCGCGCCGATCGAGGTGCAGTCGCCGTCGCCCATCACCACGAAGACCTGCAGGTCGGGCCGGGTGAGCTTGATGCCCGTGGCCACCGGCAGCGCGCGGCCGTGGATGCCGTGGAAGCCGTAGGTCTTGAGGTAGTGCGGGAAGCGGCTCGAGCAGCCGATGCCCGACACGAACACCGTCTGCTCCGGGGTCAGTTGTTCGGCGGTCAGCAGCTTCTGGACGGAGGCGAGGATGGAGTGGTCGCCGCAGCCGGGGCACCAGCGGGCGCGGGCGCCCTCGTAGTCGCTGATTTCGTAATGGGATTCGTGCTCGCCGGGCTGGAGCACCGGCAGGAGTCCGCAGGAGACCGTCATGCCGCACCTCCCCGCGGCGTACGCTCGCGGATCGCGTCGAGGATGGAGCCGGGCCGCAGGGGCTCGCCCGGCACGCGGGTCCAGCAATCGATGTCCACCAGCGTCGTCGCGCGGAGCACCCAGGCGAGCTGGCCCCGGCGGCGGTTCTGGTCGGTGATGTAGGGATCGCCCGGCTCGTCGCTGTAGTTGATCTCCACCGTGCAGACCTTCTTGAACCGGGCGAAGATCTCCTTCAGGCCCGGCTCGAGCGGGGAGAGGAAGCGGAGGTGCGTCGCCGACACCCGGATGCCCTCGGCGCGCGCCCGGTCCACCGCCTCCTCGATGGCGCCCTTGGTGCTGCCCCAGCCGACCAGGAGCAGGTCGCCCTCGGCGTCGCCGTAGACCGGCGGCGGCGCCAGCAGGCTCTGCAGCACCGCGAGCTTGCGGCTCCGCATGGCCGAACTGCGCTGGTGCACCCCCGAACTGTAGGCCACCTTGCTGCCCTCGTCGTGCGAGAGGCCGGTGACGGTGTAGGCGCCTCCCGGCTGGCCCGGCACGATGCGGTGCGAAAGCCCGGTCTCCGGGTCCCACTGGTAGGCCTTTGCGCCCGCGGCCACCGGGGCGAGGTCGATCGGTGCCGCCTGCCACCGCGCATCGGACTTCGGGCGCGGGAAGGGCGTCACCCCGGTGGCCAGGTTGGCGTCGGACAGCACCATCACCACGGTGCGGAAGGCCTCGGCGATCCGCCGCGCGGTGATCATGATGTGGAAGCATTCCTCGATCGTGGCCGGCGCCACCACGACGTGCGGCGCGTCGCCCGGGCTGGCAAAGAGCGCGGCGAGCAGGTCCGACTGCTCCACCTTGGTCGGCAGCCCTGTGCTCGGCCCGCCTCGCTGCACGTCGATCAGCACGAGCGGGATCTCGGTCATGACGGCCAGCCCGAGGAACTCTGTCTTGAGCGCCAGCCCGGGCCCCGAGGTGACGGTGAACGCCACCTTGCCGGCATAGGACGCGCCGATGGCGACGCCGATGGCCGCGATTTCGTCCTCCGCCTGGTGCACCATCCCGCCGAACCGGTCGAAGACCTCGCTGAGGTAGTGGGAAACGGAGGTCGCGGGGGTGATCGGGTACATGGCGCACATCTCCATGCCGGCCGCGACGGCGCCGAGCCCGAGCGCCTCGTTGCCGTTCATCACCACCAGCGCCTCGGTCATCGGCGCCGGGGGTACCTCGATCCGGAAGTCGATGTGCTCCTCGGCCCAGGCATACCCCAGCTCCAGCAGCCCTACGTTCTGCGTGTACACCGCCTCGCTCTTCTTGCGGAAGGCGAAGGCGATTTGCTCCTTGATCCGCTCCATGTCCCGCCCGTAGATGCAGGCCAGCAACCCGAGCGCGAACATGTTCTTCCCCTTGCGGGGGTTGTCGACCAGGGTGAGGCACTCCGTCTCCATCGGCACCGGGATGATCCGGTATTGCCGGTGGGAGAGTTCCTCCATGGCCGCGACCCAGGCGGCGCGGATGTCGGCGTCTTCATGGGTCGCCCACTTGTCCTCGACCAGGAGCACCGCGTCGGAGGCCAGCGCGTCGAGCCGGTGCCGGGCGACGAGCACCTGCTCGTTGAAGGCGAGGGCCAGGTTGGTGGCATCGCCCCAGTTGGTGATGGGGCCGGAGCCGAAGCGGATCCGGTAGCCGCTGGCGCCTTCCGGGACCCGGGGCGGCGGCTGGATCTCGGCCGGGATGATCTCCACGGTCCAGACGCCGTTCCCCATCTTGGCGGAGACGGCCCCGAAAACCTGCCCGCACTTCTGGGCGCCTTCGCCTGAATCGGAGAGGATTTCCAGCGTGTGCTCGGCCAGGCGGGTGGCGAGCGGCTGGAATGTGGACGGAGAGGTGGCGGTCACGGGGCAGTCTTCCTCACGTGAGAGAGCCGAAGCGGCGGCGCTCGGCCATGGGGTCCAGCGAGGGGTTTTCGGGGACGGCGACGGCCTGCCGATCGCGCCCCCGGTTCTCGCGCAGCAGCGCCAGCTCCCCGAGGAGGTCTTCATAGACCGCCACGTCGAGGAGGACCGCCGCACAGCGCCCGTGCTGGGTCAGGATCACGGCGCGCTTGGTGTCGCGGATCTGTTGCAGGAATGCGGAGGCGTGCGCCCGGAATTCAGTGACCGGACGGACGTCCTGGGAGGGACAGAGGCGGGGCAGTTTCCGGTTCGTCATGGCGTACGCTCACAAGTACATGTGAACCGACCGTGACGGAGTCTGGCAAAGGCGTGGTGAAGAACCGATGAAGGCCCAATGAATCAAGCCAGAAGATGGGATCGAGGGCGATTTCCGGGGGGACGGGCGTCAGGCGAGCGGCTTGCTCATCAGGACCAGGTGAACCGGCTGCGTGAGCTTGGCCGGCCTCGGGAAGGGGCTCTCCCCGACCGGCCGGAACCCAAACTTGGCGTAGAACGGGGGGAGTTCGGTGCGGAGGTTTACGACATCGATATCCAGTGCCCGGCACCCTGCAGCGCGGCAGTGCGACTCGGCGGCCTCCACCAGCACCCGCCCCAGCCCGGTACCCTGAGCGTCCGGATCCACCGAGAGGAGCCCGAAGTAACCTCGGTCCCCGCGGATCTCCACATACACCGTGCCCGCCAGCCTGCCGGCGGTGGTGCCATCGATCACCAGGAAATCGGCCCCGGGGGCCTCGATCCGGGTCAGCACATCCGGCTCGCTGATGCGGTCGCCCCGGAGAAAGAACGCCTCCACGCGGTAGGCGGCGTTGATCAGCCGGGTGAGGACGCCGGCGTCGCTGGGGGTGGCCAGGCGAGTCGCGGGGCCGCTCACGATCCAGTGCCGATCTGTCCGGGAGGCTCGTCACTCGCGGCGACCATCGAGGCCAACCGCGACGCGACTGCTTCCATCTGGCGCTCTCTGGTCTTGGCCCAGCGGGGGAGGCGGAGCGCGCCGAGCGCGAGCATCGCAGCCCCGATCAAGGCCGCAGGTGCGACGTCCGCCGGCGCGACAGACCCGACCGAGAGGATCGAGAAGATGAACATGCCCGCGGCGCCCCCGTAAACGCCACGCCGCCGGCCAGGAAATTCCGGGCATTCCCATTCGTGGTTCGGAGCCGCAGGCGGTGTCCGCGCGCCGTCGGCTCAAGCAACGCCTGCAGGTTGCCATTGGTCCACTGCCGGAGCGAACCATCGGTACGCACCGTGCCCCGGGCGTCGAAGGTCTCGCGCAAGTCCACCACCAGGCGTTCCCATTCCTCATCCGTGAGTCGGCGGTCGAGCTCGACCGTCCGGCCGACACCGATCCGGAGGCCAAGGAAGCCCCGGGAGACGGGAATTCCGCTGCGGTCCAGGGATCCGGCCGCCTGCGCCACCAGGTCGGCGGGTATCCCCACCTCGCGACCGATCCCCTGCAGGTCGGCCAGGGTCATCCCCTCGCCGGACGGAAGCTGCCGCCGACCGGTCTGTTCCGCCTCGGCGGCCTGCTTGAAGATCGCGGCGACTTCCGCCTCGCTGTAGCGTCGTTCGGGCATAGGACAGGGAAGATCACTCGCCCGGATGGCCGACGCAAATGTCACCATACCGGTATGTTGCGCCAGCGGCAGGCCTTCACGCTTCTCAGGATGGAGTGAATCGGTGAAAAACAAGAACACCGGAGACGAGTTCGACGACGAGGAGCCGGGTTGGGACTCCAGGGAACCCCCGGAGGAGCTCGATGCGACGGGGGAGACCGAGGTGGAGTGCCCCTACTGCGGCGAACTGGTCGAAATCACCCTCGATTCGGCCGGAGGGGCCAGCCAGGACTACGTGGAAGACTGCGAAGTCTGCTGCCGTCCCTGGCAGGTCCACGTCCGCTACGGGGTAGGCGGCTCGGTGGAAGTCCGGGTGGAGCAGGCCTGATTCGAGCGCTCAGCCGACGCCGACGGAACAGGCAATCAACGCCTGGGCGGCCACGTAGCTGGACATGATCAGCGCCTGCGCACGGCTAAACGGGCGGTGGAAACGATTGACGGCCAGGATGGCATCCGACGTCATGAACAGCACGGCCCCCGCGGCGGCCAATGCCGCACCGAGTGTCGGGAGCATCCAGGCCCGCGCACCGGCCTGCCACACCATGGCGAGAATCGCCGTGGTGTAGAGCAGGACAGGCGCCCGAAGCGTGCCGAGTCCGGGCCAGAGGATCCAGATCAGGGGAAGCGACACCGCCACCAGTGGAATGACGAGCGCCGGGGCGGTACCGAGAGGGACGTCGGTGGAGAAGGCCGCCAGGTAGGCGAGGTGGGCGACGAGGAAGCTGCCCAGTCCGGCGATGAACCGGTCGCGCGGGAGCATCAGGAAGACGTCGCCAGCCAGGGAGCAGGCCAGGCCGAGGACGACCGCCCACTGGTAGCGCGGTCCATGTGCGGAGGTTGAGGCGACGGCGAGCGCCAGCAGGATCGTCGTCGTCAGCGGCTTGAACAGGTACACCTGCCACGGCGGGCCATGGTACACGGCCCGGAGGTGCAGCGCCGCCGAAAGGGCGGCTGCCGCAACCGCCGGCCATGCGAGCGAGTTCATGCGTCAGGTTCCGACCGGTGGCCGGCGGGCGCCTACGGCCCGGCCGGCGCCGTCCAGCTGTTGTTGCTTCGCTCCACGTCGGGATACACGTGCTTCGGGTCGATGACGACCTGCACCGGCCGGGCGCTGGCCGGCATCGTGGTCAGCCACACGGCGGTGTTGCCGCGGAGCCAGGTCTCCACCGGCAGCTTCACGGCGACGACCGCGCCGTCGGCGCCGGTCACCTGGATCGCGACCGGCGCGATCATCTCGCGACGATTGGACAGGAAGACGCGGACGCGGAGCTGGCCGTTGTTCTCGACGATCTTGACCGAGTCCACCGCCTGGTCGAGGTGATCGGTCCGCATGAACCAGCTGCGCCAGAACCAGCTCAGGTCCTCCCCCAGTCCGTCGTTCATCGTGCGGAAGAAGTCGGCCGGGGTGGGATGCCGGAAGGCCCAGCGCCTCGTGTATTCGACGAACGCCGCATCGAAGGCCGTGGAGTCCACGACCTGCTCGCGGAGGAAGTGCAGCCCCACCGCCGGCCGGCCGTAGGCGTTCCAGCCGCTCATCAGCCCGTTGCTCGCCCGGTCCTGCGGCACCATGATCGGATCCTCGGGTGCGCGCTGGGCCAGGAACTGCTGCCAGGCCTGCATCGACCCGAACTCGAGCGACTGGGTGCGCAGGGTGTCGGCGGGATAGCGGTCCAGGAAGCTGAAGACGTCGATGAAAGTGTTGAATCCCTCGTCCATCCACGGATACAGCCGCTCGTTCGACCCGACGATCATCGGGTACCACTCGTGGCCCTGCTCGTGGGCGATGGTGTAGTACAGCTCCTGCACGCTCTCCGCATCGTCAAAGGTCATCATCGGGTATTCCATCCCGCCCACCGGCCCCTGGGCGCTCACCGCGCTGGGGTACGGGTACTTGAACCACCGCGAGTGGTACATCACGGAGTGGCGCGTCATGTCGGCGGCGGTGCTCCAGGTCGCGAGCTGGCTGGGCGGGTAAAACGCCTGCATCAGGATGCCGCTCCAGCTCGACGCGTCCCACAGGTAGTTGGGGGCCGTGGCCCAGGCAAAGTCGCGCACGTTCTCCGCATGCCAGCGCCAGGTCCGCGTGGCGCCCACCCGCGGCGGCAACAGCGCCGCCGAGCCGACCTCGTCGGGTCGGATGATCCGGATGATGGTGTCGGAACGGGCCGCGGCAGCCAGCCGCTCGCGGATCGTCGCCGGCAGCACCTCGGCCGCGTTCTGCAGCGTCCCGGTGGCGGTGACGGTGAAACCCGCCGGCATCGTGATCGCCACGTCGAAGTTGCCGTATTCCAGGTAGAACTCGCCGCTGCCGATGTACTGGGGAGTGTTCCAGCCGGTCACGTCGTCATAGACCGCCATCCGCGGATACCACTGCGCCACCTGGTAGAGCCAGCCCAGGTCGCCCTGCTTGGCGCGGCCGGTGCGCCCCTGCCGCGGAATCTGGTGGTGCCAGGCGATGTCGAACCGGACGGCGGCCTTGGGCGGCAGCGGCCGGTCGAGGTCGATCCGCATCATGGTGCTGTTGACGCGATAGGTGAGCGGCGTGCGGGTGGTGGCGGCGCCGGGGCGGCCGCCCCCGCGCACCACGTTGACGCGCTCGATCGTGCCGCCGGCGCGGAACCCTGCTTCCGGCCGCGAGGGCGGCGGGGTCAGCGGCGCCATGCGGCCGTCCGGAGCGCCGATGTTCATGTCGAGCTGGAGCCAGACATACCGCAGGGTGTCCGGGGAGTTGTTGGTGTAGGTGAGCGTCTCTTCGCCGCGGACGGTGTGGGTCGCAGTGTCGAGCGAGGCGCGGATGTCGTAGTCGGCGCGCTGCTGCCAGTACATCGGGCCCGGCATGCCCGACGCCGAGCGGAAGACGTTGGGCGTCGGCAGCACCAGTTCACGGAACGGCGAGGTATCGGCGACGCCCGCCCGGACCGGCGGTGGAGTGGGTGCGGGCGCCGTGGTCTGCTGCGCGGCGGCGGCGCTGGTCCAGAGGAGCGTAGCGGCGAAGACCAGCCGCAGCATGCGGCGGGATTCGGGCCAACGGGTAAACCGGGTGACAGGCATGCCGAACCTCGTGGAAGGTGCCGTGAGTCTCTGGATCCGATCGTCGCCCCTGAAGCTAGTCGCAGTGTCGCCGGTCTGCCGGGGCGCTGCTTCCCGGCACTCGCCCGCGCTCAGAGCGCAAACCGCATCCCTTCCCGCGCAATCTCGAACTTCCGACGCGCGATCTCCGCCTGCTCAGGCCCCCCGTCGTCGAGCGCCGGGTTCGAGTTGTTGAGATGGGTGAGCACCACGCGGGTCCGACCCTGATCGACGACGCCCTGCAGCGCGTCCATCGTCTGCGGCATCAGCGGGTGCGGCACCTCGTCCGCCGTGCGGCCAGGCAGCTCGTCCAGCGACCAGAAGGTGCCGTCGAGCAGCGCCACCTCGACGCCCGCCACCACCTCGGCCACCGGCCTTTCCCAGAGAGTCCACGCGTTGATGTCGGGGAGGAATAGGAGCGAGCGTTCCGGCCCGCGGAACACGAACCCCACGGTGTCGGCCAGTTCGTCGCGGTGCGGCACCTTGAGGAGGCGCACCTCCAGCAGCGGATCGATCCGGTGCCATTGACCGAGCGCCAGTGGCCGGAGTGCCACGTGTCCCTGGTCAATCAGGAAGCGCCAGGGAAAGTTCGACGCCAGGTAGCCGGCCATCGCCTGGGTGCAATAGACGGGCGTCTCCTGCATGCCCATCCCCTCCCGTCCGAGCATCGACAAGCCCGTGTAATGCCCGATGTGCGCGTGGGTCAGGAAGATCCCGTCGAACGGCCGCCGCTCCGCGGCGCGCCGGCGGAAGGCGGGCTCCCTGATCAGGTCGAGCTGGCGGGTGATGTCCGGCGTCGCGTCCACCAGGTAGAAGCGCTCCGCGCGGGGCTCGATGAGCGCCAGCGACGAGACGTAACGGCCGTGGCCCGAGGCCATGAGCGCGCGGCCCGCCTCGCAGCGGGGCGTGTAGCAGCCGACCTGCGGAAAGCCGGCGTCCTGCACCGAGCCGAGCACCATGGCGTACGCGTCGCCGGGCGTTGCCAGCCCCATGGCGTTCAGCGACGCGCGCACCTGGTGCGGAAGGGCGGCGCTGGCGGCGAGGGCGGAGACGAAGTGGCGGCGGCGCATGGGCTCCCGTTATGGGAAGGTGGTGACGAGAGACAATATGCGTCGCGGCGGCTCCCGCAGCCAGCGCGCCAGGCGGGCGGCCACGCGAGGGCGCGGAACCATGGACCCGCGGTTAGGATTCATGCAGACAGGGCGGCGGGTGGGGTAGGGGGGAGGCGCACAGGTTCAGTATGCCCTCGCCCGGCAACCGGAAGTGAGGTCCGGTCCCATGCTCGTCACTGCGTTGATTCCTCCGGTCATCCAGGGTGGAATGGGCGTCGGCATTTCCGACTGGCGCCTCGCGCGCGCGGTCTCCGCCCGTGGCCAGCTCGGCGTGATCTCCGGCACCGCCATCGATACGGTGCTGGTGCGACGGCTTCAGGACGGCGATCCCGGTGGTCACATGCGGCGGGCCATGGCGGCGTTCCCGATGCCGGGTGTGGCCGCCGATGCACTGCGACTCTATTTCCTTCCGGCAGGCCGGCCACCCGGCACTCCCTACAAGCTGCTTCCGATGTACAAGCAGGTGATGAGCCCAGCCCGGCAACTCGTGACGGTGCTCGCGGCGTTCGTCGAGGTGTACCTGGCCAAGGAGGGGCATCCGGGCATGGTGGGGATGAACCTCCTCACCAAGATCCAGATTCCGACCCTTCCGGCGTTGTACGGCGCCATGCTGGCCGGCGTCGACGTCATCCTGATGGGTGCAGGCATCCCGCGTGATATCCCGGCGGCGCTCGATCGCCTCGCCGAGCACCTGCCAGCCACGCTCCGGTTCGACGTGGAAGGGTTGCCCCCGGGGCGGGAAGAGCATCTTTCCTTCGATCCAAACGCGCTGTGGACCACCACGCCGCCGGCGATCCGGCGTCCGCAGTTCCTCGCCATCATTGCAAGCAACTCCCTCGCCACCATGCTCGCCCGCAAGGCCAGCGGCCGCATCGACGGTTTCATCATCGAAGGCCCGACGGCCGGCGGTCACAACGCTCCCCCCAGGGGCGCGCCCCGCTTCAATGAAGGCGGCGAGCCGATTTACGGAGAGCGCGACGTCGTGGACCTGCCGCAGCTCGCGGAGCTCGGCCTCCCCTTCTGGCTGGCGGGCGGCACTGGGCGCTCGGGAAGCTTGCGGGACGCGACGGCGGCAGGAGCCAGCCGGCATCCAGGTGGGGACGCTCTTCGCGTATTGCGACGAATCGGGGCTGGCCAACGACCTGAAGGCGGCGGTGCTGGCCCACGCCGCGCGGGGCGATCTCAAGGTGACCACCGACTCGCGGGCCTCCCCCACCGGGTATCCCTTCAAGGTGGTGAGCTGGCCTGGGGGGCCGGGCGACGACGCCGGCCGGGAAAGGATCTGCGATATCGGCGGGCTCCGGGTGCCGTATTACACGCCGGAGGGGAAGATCGGCTTCCGCTGCCCGGCGGAACCGGTGGAGGCGTTCGTCAAGAAGGGGGGCAAGGCCGAGGACACCGCCGGCCGCCAGTGCCTCTGCAATGCGCTCACCGCCGACATCGGACTCGGCCAGCTCCGCGCCGACGGTGTGGCGGAACATCCGCTCATCACCAGCGGAGACGACCTCGTGTCGATCGGGGACTTCCTGGCGGGCCGGACCCACTTCACCGCGGGCGAGGTGCTCGACTACCTGACCGCGTGACGTACGGCGGTGGACAGGGGTCGTCGATCCTTCCTGTCACTGCCCCGCGGGAGGTTCCCAGAGCTCGACCTTGTTGCCCTCGGGGTCGAGAACCCAGCCGAACTTGCCGTATTCCGACTCGTCGGTCTTGTCGAGCACCTCACACCCCTCGTCCCGCAGCGCGCGCAGGAGGGCGTGGAGGTCGGCCACGCGGTAATTCACCATGAACGAGGACGTGCTCGGCGCGAAGTAGTCGCCACCGGTGCCCGAGACGTTCCAGACGGTCGTGCCGAGGGTCGCCTTGCCCTCGGCGTCGGCCCAGCGAAATGAAGCGCCGCCCCACTCCTGCACGTCGATGCCGAGGTGATCCCGATACCAGGCGCACAGCGCCTTGGGGTCCTTGGCCTTGAAGAAGATCCCGCCGATTCCTGTGACTCGCTGCATGTGGCCCCCGCGGATTGGACCGCTCGTGTGATGTGATCGACTAAGGCCGGGCGACTTTCCGTGGCCGAGCCCCCGCGCTGTCAGGCCCCGTCCGGAATCTCCGGCTCGACAAGAAGTGCCAAGAGCGACAGCGATTCTTGCCACCCGAGGTAGCAGAACTCGACGGGAATCGCCGGGGGGAGCCCCTCCTGGACGATCGTCAGGTCGGTTCCGCAGGCGACCTTGCGGAGTGAGATCGTGACCTGCATCTCGCCCGGCATGCTGGGATCCTCGAACCGATCGGTGTATCGAATCTGCTCGTGCGGCGTCAGCGCGACATATGTGCCGCCGAACGCATGGCTCTTCCCTGTGTTGAAATTCGTGAAGGACATGCGATAGCTCCCCCGGCCCGTGCGTCCATGTGATGGACCTTGCCGGTGAAACCATGTGGCGGGATCCACTTGGTCATCGCGTCGGGATCGAGGAATGCCTTGTACACACGCTCGGGCGGCGCGCGAAGGACGCGGTGCAGTCGGACGGTGTTGGTGGCGTGTGGCACGGTCGAACTCTCCGTTGACGGTGGGTGTTGAATGCAAATGGCATGGCGGCGAGCGAGCGTGAACGGTCGTCTACCCAGGGCGGCTGCCGCCCCGGCTATGATTCGCTCGATCCGGGCCCGTGCCCGGTGCACACCCCAATATGGCGCCGGGGAGGGCCGGTGGGACAGCCAGTCCTGCTCTACGATGGACTCTGCGGATTTTGCGACCGGACGGTGCACTTCGTCTTGGCTCGCGATCCAGCCGGGCGGATGCGCTTCGCGCCGTTGCAGGGAGAGTACGCCCGCCAGGTGCTGAACGAGCACCCCTCCTTGAGGGACATCGACTCGCTCATCCTAGTCGAGGCGGTCGACGAGCCGCACACGCCGCTGGTCCGCTCCGACGCCATCCTCGCCATCGCCGACTACCTCGGCTGGCCCTGGCGCGGCGCGGCGGTGTTCCGGATCGTCCCCCGCGTCCTTCGCGACTGGGCCTACGACCTCTTCGCCCGCCACCGGTACCGACTCTTCGGCCGCTACGACGCCTGTCCCCTCCCCAGTCCAGACGTCCGCGCGCGGTTCATCGACTAGCTGCCCGCCCACACAGGCCGAGCCGCTCGAGCACTTCCGCGGTGTCCGCCCGGAGCGCGGTGAGCGATTCCTCGATCTCCGGTGGCATGGCATCGGTCGGACGGGATTCACGCAGGAACCGCGTGAGCGCACGCCCGAAGGGCGTCAGGGAAACCACCACCACCGCGGCCGTGCCCGCGGCGAAGTAGGGAAGCACGCCAGAAAGCTGGAAGAAGAACTGCAGCCACCACTGTTGGACCGGGCTCATGGGAACCTCGCTTGTAGACCAACCCTACACACGGCGAGTCGCCTGAACCTATTGCGCCGGCCCCGGCCGAGTCAGCGCCGCCCCGCGGGCCCTCAGTGCGCCGCCGTGCCCGCGGGGTTGCCCGCCTTGAACACGCCGACGGCGCCCTTGGTGGCGTCGGCAAAGGCGTGCGTCACGAACGGGTAGAGCCCGTCCTCGGCGAGGTGGAGCTCGAAGACGGCTCCGCCCCCCACCGGCACGTTCCAGGTCTGCATGCCCTCGAAGGGCCGCCCGAACCCGTCGGCGATGACGCGGTCGAAGATGGCGCCGACGACGTGGAAGGAGCTGATACGGTTGGGCCCCGCGTTCACCACGAAGAGCCGGATCGGCGTACGGGGCGCCACCGGAATCGGATGTGTGGCATAGCGCGAGGCGACCCCGTTGAAGACGACGTTGTCGGGAAAGGCGTCGAGCACCTTGTTCCAGTCCATGCTGCGGACCGAGTCGGGCCCGGTGGGCGGCGTCATGTAAAACTCGCTCTGGACCAGCACGAACTCCTGCGCGCGGGCGCGCGGCGTCTTCGGGTCCACGATCAGCGCGCCGTACATCCCGTTGGCAATATGGGACGCGACGGGGGCGGTGCCGCAGTGGTACATGAAGGCGCCGGGGACGCGGGCCACGAACCGGAACTGGATGCTGTCACCCGGCATCACGTTGCGGTACGCACGGTCGGGCGCGATCTCGGCGGCGTGAAAGTCCATGGAGTGCGGAATCGGCGCGCCGTTCACCAGGGTGAAGTCCACGGTGTCTCCCACGGTGAGGCGGATGGTCGGGCCGGGGACCATCGAGTCGAAGGTCCACGCCTCGTAGATGACGCCGGGCGCCACCTCGTGGCGGACGTGGGCGGTGACGAATCGGATATGCCGGTGCGAGGGTCCGCCGGGGGGAGGGGCGTCGGCGGCGCGGTCGGGTGCGGTGAGCGCGGGCCCGATGGCCGCTTCGCCATGGGAAATGGCCGTGGGCGACGCCGCGGGCGCCGCCGTGGAAGGGGACGCGGGTTGTGCCGACTGTTGGGACGGGGTGGGAGGCGTCGCCTTGCCGCAGGCGGCCGCGAGCAGGGAGAGCAGGATCAGATTGCGATGGCGCATTGCAAGACCTCGAGAGGTGTGTGGCGATGCTGAATTCGGTGAGGCGATCGTGGCGCTATCAGTTCCCGGGGTCGGCCCCGAGGCGGCGTTCCAGCCACCGCGGGTGCCCGTCGGCCTCGAGATAGTCCGCCATCTCGCGAGCGGGCTGCGCGGGAGCGGCCAGGTGGCCCTCGGCGGCGAGGTTCCGGAAGAGGCCCACGATCGGAAGAACCTCGACCGGCGATTCGCGCACCGCCGTCTGCATCGGGGTGTCCACCGCGCCCGGCTCATAGGAGAGGATGGTTGCGCCGCGCGCCGCGGAGCCCGCCGGCGCATCAAAGTCGAGCTCGGCGGCGAGGTTCATCCCGACATTGCGGAGCGCCGCCTTGGTGTTCGAATAGCCGCCGGTGCCGGGATACGCCGCCCCCGTCACCCCCGAGGAGACGTTCACGATCCGGACGGGAATGCCGGCGGGGCTGTTTCGCAGGAGCCACCCCATAAGGAGGGTCGGCGCGGCGGTATTGACGGCGTACACCCGGAGCATGGCCAGCGGGTCCATCACGGCCACGGGGCCGAGGAGCCCGAGCATGGCGGCGTTGTTGACCAGGGCGAGACGGTTCACGGTCTGGTCGGTGAGCCGGCCGCGAACTTTTGCGTCGAGGAGGGCCGGCAAGGCGGGGAGGTCTTCCAGGTCCACTCGTAGGTGCGTATACCGGGAATCGGCGATGGCGGGCGCGCGTCTCGCGGCGCCGATCACGTGCCAGCCGCGACTGAGGAGCTCCCGGGTCAGCGCCTCCCCGATGCCGGAACTGGTACCGGTGACCAGCGCGAGAGGATGGGCGTGTGGAGACAAGACGGCTCCTCGGTGGAGAGTGGTGATCCCGTCATCCTGGTCGGGGTCAGCGGCGAGTGAGGCTGAGTTCCATGTACACGTCCGCCCGCTCGTACTCCGACGGCGCGGGTCGCGTTGCATGGACAAACCCCAGCCGTTGGTAGAGCCGGATGGCGTTGGCGAGCGTGCTGTTGGTCTCGAGGAAGATCATATCGGCACCGGCCCCGCGGGCAAAGTCCACGACGGCTTGGCCGAGGCGCTCGCCGAGGCCGTGTCCTTGGTACGAGGGGCTCACGGCCATCTTGGCCAGCTCGAAGGCGGTGGGGGACACTCGAATGGCGGCCACGGTGCCCACCGCCTCGCCGCCATCCAACGCGAAGAAAATCTGCCCACCCAGCCGGATGATGGACTCCTCCGGGTGGTCGAGGACCTTCCGGTCGGCCTCCTCCATGCGGAACAGGCCTTCGATCCAGGCCCGGTTGAGCTCGCCGAAGGCGGGGGCGAGGTTGGGGCGGAAGGGGACGATCGGGAGCGGGGCGCGCATGCGTGAACGGTCGCCTCCGCGGGCAGGTTGCGCCAGTCCGTGGCCCCGACCATCCTGCATCACATCGCTGCGACCGAACGGACAGTTCGGGAATCAACAGCCGGAGCCCGCCAGCCGGGCGCCCCATTCTCTCTGATCCCGGAGCCTGACGCCCATGACCCGCGCCCTGCTGTGCCTCCTCGCCCTCCACACCACCGCCCTCGCCGCCCAGTCGCCCTCCTTTGTGGGCGGCTGGCAGCTCTCCTACCCCGTTGGGGCCATGGTCGAGAACGGCGAGGTCACCGTCATCATGGGGACGGGCACGCTCACCGTCGTGGCCCAGGGCGACTCGCTGATCGGCACCCTGGTGACGGACTCGACCCCGGGAGAGCGGCCTCGGCCGGCAGTCCGGTTGGCGGCGCGGGCCGCGACCGGTGAGGCCACCTTCGTGTCGCATTCGGAGGCCACGATGAACATGAACGGCCAGGAGAGCAAGGCGACGGTGGTGAGCACGTGGGCGCTGAAGGTGCAGGGCGACAGCCTTTCCGGCACCGTGGCGCGGACCATCGAGGGGTTCGACATGGCGGGAGGCGACCAGCCGCCGCAGCCGGTGACCGGGTCGCGCAAGAAGGGCTGACGGTCCGCTGCGGCGCCGCCCACGTACGGACCCCGGTTGTAGCTGCTAGAAAGTAGCCCGGGCTCTACTTGCCGAGGCGGTCGCCGTAGTCCTTCAGGCCCGGGTCCTCGATCCAGCCCGCGGGCCGTGCAGCTCTGGGCGGGATGCTGCCCGTGAAGTGCTCCGGGCCGACGTCGAGCGAAGAGATGTCCATCACGAAGGTGTGGATGTTGGACATGAAGCCACTGCCCAGGCTGCGGGCGAACAGCAACTTCTTGCCGTCCCAGGATACCGACGCGAAGCCGTCGAAGCCCTTGTTATAGGTGATCTGCATCGGCTCGCCGCCGGCAAGATCATTCATCACGACTTCCCAGTTGTTGCCTTCGAAGACCCGGTCATAGAAGAAGTGCTTGCCATCCGGGGCCATGAACGGCGCCCAATTCATGTCTTTGGTGAAGGTGCGCGGCTGCACGTCCTGCCATCCGTCGTCATCGTGAAAATCGTCATCGGCGTCTGTTGGTGCGTGCCCGTCGCTTTGAACTCCTCGTTGAGCCGCAGCTTGTCGCTGCGCTTCCAGGCCCGGAAGATCAGGTGCGTGCCATCCGGGGCCGGGTACGGCGCGCCCTCCTGCCAGTCGTCGGTGAAGGTCAACTGCTGCTCGTTCGTGCCGTCGATCCGCATCTTCCAGATGTCCAGCTTGCCGTCGATCTGCCGGGTGAAGAACACCCACGTGCCATCGAGGGAGGTCGTGACCTCGGCTTCGTAATATTTGTTGTTGGTCAGGCGCTTGATGTGGCCGCCCTTGAGGTCGGAGAGATACAGCTCGGCGCCCTGGGGATAATCGGTCTCTTCGGACCAATTGCCGGGCGGCATGTCCAGATGATCCCGGGTGGAGGTCCAGATGAGTCCCTTGCCATCGGGAAGAAACCAGGAGCAGGCGTCCTGCCCCTTGTCATTGATGCGGGTGAGTTCTTCGCCGGTGTCCGTGTAGGTGTAGGTCAGCGAGCCGCTGGGCTTGCCCTTCTCCGGCGGCGCCGCCGTCGGATCCTTGGTCTGCGCCACGACGTGCAGGTTGTCAGGGGCGTAGTAGGCCTCCGCCGAGCGTGGAATGTTTGGAATCATGCGAATCGGCAGTTCCTTGCCGGCCCACTCCGCTGGCGGGGCTTCGGCAAGATCCGGTGGCGTCGCCTTCACGGCCGGCGGGGTGGCAGGCTTCGCGCACCCGGCCAGGATGGCGAGGAGCGCCGCAAGTCCGGAGAAGGTCCATCGAGCCGTTTGATGGATTGTCATGATCAGTAGTCCTCTTGAGCCTGGTCGCCGTACCGAGAGCCGACGGATCTTAGCAACGTTCTTCGTCGCCTGCGTCGCGGCCAATGGCGACCGAAATACTCCGATATGCGAGGGCGCTCGTTGGCCGGCCGTCCGTGAAAAAACCCCGACCGGCGATAAGTCGCCGGCCGGGGAGGTTGAATCAGCGCGTGTAGTAATCACGGTCGACGCCATCGAAGTTGCCGCTGCGCATGCAGCACTTCTTGAAACCGGTGTCCCGAGCCGCAGGGGCAGGGGTCGTTACGGCCGAGCTTCTCGTGGAAGCAACTCCTTGTGGCCGTGGACGATCCGGTCGCCGCGCATCACCCGGCTCTCGGAGGGGAAACCCTTGCGCCGCTTGCTGGTGACCTCAAAAGCAGGGGAGGTCGTTGAATGCGTCTTCGTGGTTTGCCATACGAACCTCCTGTGGGGGGTATTTCCAACCCATCACCCCTCGGACCCGTCCGCCCAGAAGCGCGGAAATCCTAGCACATGGGTACGATCGCCGCAGGCGCCAGCCTCCCATCGCGATTACGATGGCCTGTTCAGGGCCGCCGCGGCGCGTATCAGGGTCTTGAACGCAGCCTCGTCGATGTCGTCGCCCTCGTGGATGTCGAGAGCGCGCCTGACGTTGCCTTCCAGACTCGAGTTGAAGAGCCCCGAAGGGTCCCGGAGCGAGGCACCCTTCGGGAAGGTCAGCTTCACGATGCTCTTGTAGGTCTCGCCGGTGCAGATCATTCCATGGTACGACCAGACCGGAACGCCTCGCCACTTCCATTCCTCGACCACTTCAGGGACCGCCTGTTTGATGAGCGCGCGGACACGGGAGAGCGTCCTGCCCCTCCAGTCGTCCAGCTCCTTGATCCTCGCGTCGATCAGCCGGGCAGGGGATTCATCGTTGGTCGGTGCGCGCTTCTTCATGCGGGGTGCTCCCATTCAACTCTCGTGTCAGTGTTGCGGACAGCTGAACGGATGGCGCCTCGGCCATCGCGGCGAGCGTTGCACTTCGAAGCTTACATCACACGCCTTCCGGCGCCTTGGGCTCACCGACCAATTGGGCACTGTGCCATACCCCCACGACCCAAACTGTGGTGCCCTGGACTCGGTAGAAGAACCGGTACGGTCGGACGATCACCTCGCGGTAAGGCAGGCTACGAAACTCGGGAATGCGCCGTCCTGATTCGGGGAACTTCTCCAGCCGGCTCAGCGCTTTGAGCGCCCGAGTGTGAAAGCGACGCGCGGCCGTGGGGCGATCGGCGAGGATGTAGGCGATTACATCGAGAAACTGCCGGTCGCCCGACGGGGTGAAGCGCACCTTCACGCGTTGGCGTCCCGCAGCATCTGCTCGGCCTCGGCAAAGACGGCCGCGAGCTCACGGCCCTTACCCTTTGCGATCTCACGCTCCCCAGTCGCGAGGATGCGAAGAATCTCGCGCTCCCGCTCGCCCAACTCGTAGGCTTCCATGCTGAGCATGACGGCGGCGGCCCGGCCACGCTGGGTGATGACCACAGGCTCGCGGGACCGACGGACGCGATCGAGGGCACCCGCCGCGTCCTGGCGGAGGTCGGTGATGGGAATGATGTCGGGCATCTTGCGCATGGCGTAGGCACCTGTTAGATGTACGTCTAACAGTACTACTCAGGGCCGGGGAGCGCAAGAAGGAGGGTGGGGAAGTTCAGGCGGGTTGGGAACTGGACGGAAGTGCGCCTAGCGAATAACGCATCAGCGGCGAGGGCGCTGCGCGGCAGCCGCCGCGCCGTCCTCGGTTAGAACCTACGGTGCGGCGGCTGCCAGAGCAAAGCGCGCCCTCGTCAGCTGCATGCGCTGGTTCGGCCGGAGGCCATCACTCCACTCTGCCGTGGCCGCATTGGGCTCGTCCCCCAACGGACAGCCACCAGGTATCAGAGACAAGGAGACCAATCCCGAGGCGTGCGCAGAAACGAAGTAGGTCATTGCGGACGCCGACGGGCAATACACACGTCCTAAGGGCGTGCTCGGTGAATAGATCTGGGGTGCGGAGGTGGTGATTCAGCACATAGTGGCCCAGTGCTCCAGTCCATGCATAGTTGCCGTCGGTGAAGAAGCGACCATCAAACAGGAGCTGGCCGCAGCCCATCAGACAGGCGCCTCGATGCATGAGCTCCCGATACACTAATCCGGTGTCGAGGAAGTGAGCCACGGCTTTACGTCGACTTGGTTCCCAGGCGGGGTCTTGGAATTCTGACGGATGCCGGCCCGGTTGGGGGAAGCCGTCGGCGCTGTTCCAGATCCCCAAGAGATGTACGGGCCGAAGAAGTCTGGCCCGCCCCGTCATCTCAAAGGTGACGACATTGCCATCGGCGATCTCGGGTCGTGTCATGCTTCGGGGCCTCTCGGCCTAACGTACCTTCGACTGCACGGGATGTTGTTCAACACCGGCCGAATGCTGCGCTATTCCCGCAGTCTAATCCAATGGTACGCTTGGGAAGGGGTTTGGGATAGGCTGCACTTCCCGCAGTCTAATATGTAAATACTGCAGGGATCCAGTACCAAATCAACGCGCGCCTTTCCTCTGTACGCGAACCCCGCCGCTCGCATGCCGAAACGCCTACTCGGCTCCCGCAAGAAGGTACTCAAGGACATACGCATGCTTGCCGCCCGAGATATCAATTCTCATGGTGCCCGAAAGGCCCGCCAGTTCCTCCGTCCCGGAATCGGGGAC
Source organism: uncultured Gemmatimonadales bacterium (assembly GCA_963810185.1). Lineage (GTDB taxonomy): Bacteria > Gemmatimonadota > Gemmatimonadetes > Gemmatimonadales > GWC2-71-9 > SPDF01. Next base: position 540,878 of record CAWEMJ010000008.1, on the reverse strand, counting down.
CACTGTCACCTGGAGCTGGGGAACCCCGCGGTTCATGGTCCCGCTGTGCTGGAGCACAAACGAGCCATGCTTGCCGTGGAGGCTGCCGGTGACCTGTTCCATGGCCACGTACCCCGCCGATCCCGTCACGCTGGTGTTGAACGCGAGCATGTGTCCTTTGCTGCTGGCCTCAAGGTCGCCATGGAACTGCTTGTCGAGAGCAAGGCTGCCGAGCACCGAACCCTCCCCCAACGACTGAGGGGTGAGCTTCACGTCAAATGGTCCGCTGGCAGTCATCGTGGCCTACGCAGTGAGGGGGGCGTGAAATGTATTAGGATTCGGTATGCATGAACACCGCGTGGAACATCCCGTCCTGCTGTATGATGGTCTCTGCGGATTCTGCGATACTACCGTGCAGTTCATTCTCGCGCGCGACCGCGCCGGTGTCATGAGGTTCGCCCCGCTCCAGGGCGAATTCGCCCAAGACGCGCTGCGCCAGCACCCTGCGCTCCGCGACGTGGATTCCCTCATCGTGGTCAATCACGGCACCTCTCCGAGCGCCGCCACCCTCCTCGTTCGTTCCGAGGCCGCGCTGGCCATTGCGGACTACCTCGGCTGGCCCTGGCGCGCCGCCGTCATTTTCCGGCTGGTGCCTCGGTTCCTCCTCGACGGGGCCTACGACCTCTTCGCGCGCCACCGATACCGAATCTTCGGTCGCCAAGACGCCTGTCCCCTACCACGCCCGGAGATTCGAGCCCGCTTCGTCGACTGAGCACCGATGCCGACCGCGCCTCGGCGCCTAGACAAACTGCGCCGCCTCCGTGCTCCCCTCCAAGGCCAGCGTCGAGCTGTGCCCCGATGAAATCACCTGCGCCACCGCGTCGAAATACCCCGTCCCCACCTCGCGCTGATGCTTGGTGGCCGTGTACCCGTGCACCTCGTCCGCAAACTCGGCCTGCTGCAGCTCCGAGTAGGCCGACATGCCGCGGTCCTTGTACGCCCGCGCCAGCTCGAACATCGAGTGGTTGAGTGAGTGGAAGCCGGCCAGGGTCACGAACTGGAACTTGTACCCCATCTTGCCCAGCTCGTCCTGGAACTTGGCGATGGTGGGCTTGTCGAGGTGCTTCTCCCAGTTGAACGACGGGCTGCAGTTGTACATCAGCATCTTGTTCGGGAACTTCTTGTGCACCCCCTCGGCAAACTGCCGCGCCTCCGCCAGGTCCGGCGTCGAGGTCTCGCACCAGAGCAGGTCGGCGTACGGGGCGTACTCGCACGCCCGCGCAATGGCCATCTCGACGCCGTTCCGGATGTGGAAGAACCCCTCCGGCGTCCGCGGCGCATCCGTAATGAACGGATGGTCCCGCGGGTCAGAGTCGCTGGTGATGAGCGTCGCCGAATCGGCATCGGTCCGCGCAATGATCAGGGTCGGCACGTCGGAGACGTCCGCCGCGAGCCGCGCCGCCACCAGCGTCCGGATGAACTGGCCGGTCGGGATCAGCACCTTGCCGCCCAGGTGCCCGCACTTCTTCTCGGAACTCAGCTGGTCCTCGAAGTGGACCCCTGCGGCCCCCGCCTCGATCATCCCCTTCATCAATTCGAACGCGTTGAGCGGCCCGCCGAACCCCGCCTCCGCGTCCGCCACGATCGGCGCAAACCAGTGCCGGTCCGCCTTCCCCTCGGCGTGCTCGATCTGGTCCGCGCGCTGCAGGGTGTTGTTGATCCGCTTGACCACCATCGGCACCGAATGCGCCGGGTACAGGCTCTGGTCGGGATACATCGCCCCGGCGTCGTTGGCGTCGGCGGCCACCTGCCAACCCGAGCAATAGATGGCCTGGAGCCCCGCCCGCACCTGCTGCATCGCCTGGTTGCCGGTGAGCGCGCCCAGCGCGTGGATGTGGCCCTCCGTCTGGAGCAGCTGCCAGAGCCGCTCGGCGCCGAGCCGGGCCAGCGTGTGCTCGATCTTGACGGTGCCGCGGAGGCGTGCCACGTCAGCGTTGGTATAGGGGCGCTTGATGCCGGCCCACCGGGTCCTGGGGGTGTGGGACATGGAACTCTCTCTCAGGGGGTGTCGAGGAGGGGATAGGCCGGGATCGTCAGGAATTCGACGAACTCCCCGGCGGTGGACAGGCGAACGAACAAATCGCGTGCGTCATGATAGCGGCCGGCAATGAACTTCTCGTCGCCGACTTCATTGCGGATGGCGGCGTATTCCTCCGCGGTCATGTTCAGGAACACGGCTTCGGTCAGCGGCTCGTGCGTGCCGTCGTGCATCGTCACCTTCACCTTGTAATGCAGCCACTGCCACACCTGGCTCCGGCAGATCTCGGCGGTGGCGGCGTCCTCCATCAGGTCGTACAGCGGCACGCAGCCGTTGCCGTCCAACCACGCCGCCAGGTAGTGGATGCCGACCCGAATATTGTGACGGAGCCCTGCCTCGGTCCGGGTGCCTTCCGGTACCGCCAGCAGGTCGGCCGCCGACACCTGCACGTCGAGCCGGGCCACGTCGAGCTGGTTCCGCTTCGTCCCCAGTACTTCGGTGAAGATGTCGAGCGCAAGCGGCACCAGCCCCGGGTGCGCCACCCACGTCCCGTCGTGGCCGTCACTCGCCTCGCGCCGCTTGTCGGCCCGCACCTTGTCCAACGCCGCCATGTTGCGTGCGTCGTCGCCCTTGATGGGGATCTGCGCCGCCATGCCGCCCATCGCGAATGCGCCGCGGAGGTGGCAGGTCTTGATGAGGAGGGTGGTGTAGGCCCGCATGCAGGGGGCCGCCATCGTCACCTGGGCCCGGTCGGGGAAGACGTGCTTCGCGTCCGCCTTGAGCGTCTTGATGGTCGAGAAGATGTAATCCCACCGGCCGCAGTTGAGCCCCACGATATGCTCGCGGAGTTCGTAGAGGATCTCGTCCATCTCGAAGGCGGCCGGCAGCGTCTCGATGAGCACCGTGCAGCGGGCCGTGCCGACCGAGAGGTCGAGCGCCTCCTCGGCGTGGGTGAACACCTCGTTCCACCACCGCGCTTCGCGGTGGCTCTGCAGCTTCGGGAGGTAGTAGTAGGGGCCCGTCTTCCGCTTGAGCAGTTCCCGCGCGTTGTGAAAGAGGTAGAGGCCGAAATCCACTAGTGGCGCCGGAGCAGGCGTACCGTCCACCTCGAAATGAGACTCCTGCAGGTGCAACCCTCGCGGGCGCACCAGCAGGACCGCCGTCTCGGGATTGAGACGATACGCCTTCCCCGACGCCGGATCGGTGTAGTCGATCTGTCGCCGGACCGCGTCCATCAGGTTGCCCTGCCCGGAAATGACGTTGTCCCACGTCGGGCTGAGCGAATCCTCGAAATCGGCCATGAACACCTGCGCGCCGGAGTTGAGCGCGTTGATGATCATCTTGCGGTCCACCGGGCCGGTAATCTCCACCCGCCGGTCGCGCAGGTCGGCCGGGATCGACGCGACCGTCCAGCGCGCGACGCGGATGCTCTCGGTCTCCTTCAGAAACCCCAGCCGCTCCGCCCCCCGGTCGATCCGGGCCTGCCGCGCGGCTCGCGCCGCCAGCAATTCCTGGAGCGAAGGCCGGAATCGGCGGGTCAACTCCTCGATGAACGCGCGCGCCTCCGGCGTCAGGACTCGGGCGAGATCGGCGGGTGCGGCCGGCTGGGCCATGACGCGTGCTCCGGAAAGAGTGCATTAATGATGGAGCAGGTCGATCAAGGAGACCGTGGGAATAGCGTGAAAATCCCCTGCGATTCCAACATGCAGGGGAGGGGCAAGATCCGGGCTTGGAATGGGAATTCACACTGAAGGTGTAACATTAATAATAACAATCAGTTACATGAATGCTCCGGGGTGTGCTGTTGCGCTGTTGAAACGACCGGGCTCGGCCTGCCTGCGACATTCGTCGTGTGGGGGAGGAGCCCTTTGCGTCTCTTCGCGCCTTGGCGGTAAGAGCTGTTACTGCCCCGCCAACTGTCCGCATGCGGCTTTGATGTCGAGTCCCCGGCTCCGCCTCACGACGGCTTCAACACCACGCGCCTGCAGCCTTGAAGCGAAGTTCTTGATTTTGTTCGACGGTGTCGGCTCCAGCCCCGGCGCCCCGCCGGGGTGCAGTGGCAGCAGGTTGACCAGCGCGCCATGCTTGTGCGCCAGCACCGCCAGTGCGTCGGCGTCCTGGTCGCTGTCGTTCTTGCCGCCGATCATCACGTACTCGAAGGTGATCCGCTTCCGGAACGCCGTCGCCGCCTCGAGCACCGCCTTGAGATCGTACTTCTTCTCGATCGGCATGATGGCCAATCGCCGTTCGGCCGTCGGGGCGTGCAGCGAAATGGCCAGCCGGAACTGCTCGGGGCGTGCGGCCAGCTTCTTCATGCCCGGGATGATCCCGACCGTGCTCACCGTGATGTGCCGGGCGCCGATGCCGAGTCCCTCTGGATGGTTCAGGATCGTGAGCGACACATCCACGCCGGGCCAGTTGAGCAGCGGCTCTCCCATGCCCATGAAGACGATGTTGCTCGGCTTGTCGGCCGGGTCGCGCAGCATCACCTCGCGGACCTGCCCGGCGATCTCGAACGGGCTGAGATTCCTCCGGAAGCCCATGCGCCCGGTGGCGCAGAAGACGCAGCCGAGGGCGCAACCGGCCTGGGAGGAAATGCAGAGCGTGCGGCGGGCGCCGGAGGGGATCAGCACCGACTCGATGGCTTCGCCGTCGTCGAGGCGCCAGAGGAATTTCCGGGTGCCGTCACTGGAGAGCTCGGTGACCTCCGCCTTGAGGCGGCGGAGCGGCAGCTCGGCGTCCAGCAACGTCCGCAGCGCAATCGGCAGTTCGGTTGCCTCCGACCACGAACCCACTGGCTGCATCCAGAGCCGCCGATGGAGCTGCTCGGCCCGGAATCGCGGCAGGCCGCGTTGCTCGACCCACGCCGCGAGTCGTTCGCGCGCGGCGTCAGGCGTCAGATCAAGGATGGAATTGGCGGGTGGTGCGACTTTCGTGGATACCATGCTACAAAGATAAGGGGGGTGCGGAGCCGGGTCGGCCTCATCTCCCCTCGTTGGCCGACGCGCAGTCCTGGCACTACGTCCCCCCTCTCCGCTTGCCGGAGAGGGGGACAGGGGGTGAGGTCGATCGCGGTGGTGCGGACTGCTTGCCGGGGGGGAAGTTGCGGAGACGGGGACAGAGGGTGAGGACGAGGTGGAGCCGTGTCGGCCTCCTCGGGTTGGTCCTCCGGGCCTGCAGTTCGCGCCCCCTCCGCGCCGCAGTCGCTTCGGGGGACGCGAACTGACGCCCCTTCGGACCAATCCCGTTGTTGGCCGACGCGCAGCCCTGGCACTACGTCCCCCCTCTCCGCTTGCCGGAGAGGGGGACAGGGGGTGAGGTCGATCGCGCTGGTGCGGACTGCTTGCCGGAGAGGGGGACAGGGGGTGAGGACGGTGCAGGAGACGGGGACAGGGGGTGAGGACGGTGGCCTCGCAATGAGGAAAGGACCCTAAGCCCTTCTGTTTGAATTACTTGCCCCCTCATGGAGCGGCGGTTACGTTTCGCGGCATGACAGCGACCGCACACCGCACACACCTCTGCGGGGATCTGACCCGCGAACATGTCGGCCAGAGCGTCCGCCTCGGCGGGTGGGTCCACCGCCGTCGCGACCTCGGTGGCCTCGTCTTCCTCGACCTGCGCGACCGCGCCGGCCTGGTGCAGCTTTCCTTCGATCCGCGGTGGAGTTCGCCCGACGTCATCGCGCGGGCCGCGTCCGTGGGACCGGAAACGGTGGTGCTGGTCGAGGGAGAAGTGCAGGTCCGCCCCGAAATCGGCCGCGACGCGGGGATGGCCTCGCGCGAGGTGGAGGTGCACGTCCGCGTCCTCACTATTGCCGGGCCTGCCGTCACCCCCGCCATTCCCGTGGCCCGCAAGGAGGGAGAGGAGCTCCCCTCCGAAGAACTGCGGCTCCGGAACCGGGTGCTGGACCTCCGCCGCCCTGAACTGCAGCGCAACATGATCCTCCGGCACCGGCTGCTGCAGCGGAGCCGGCAAGACGATGACCGAGCTCGGCTTCCTCGAGATCGAGACGCCGATCCTCACCAAGCCGACGCCCGAAGGGGCCCGGGACTACCTGGTGCCGAGCAGCGTCCACCGCGGCGAGTTCTACGCGCTGCCGCAGTCGCCCCAGATCTACAAGCAGCTGCTGATGGTGGCGGGCTACGACCGGTACTTCCAGATCGCGCGCTGCTTCCGCGACGAGGACCTCCGCGCCGATCGGCAGCCGGAATTCACCCAGATCGACATCGAAGCATCGTTCGTCGGTCCGGAAGACGTCCAGGCCGTGGTGGAGCAGGTGCTGGTCGACCTCTGGGCCGAGGCGGGGCAGTCCATCTCGCGTCCGTTCCGCCGGCTCGCCTACCGCGAGGCGATGGAGACGCTACGGCGTCGACAAGCCCGACCTCCGCTACGGATTCGAGATCCGGGACCTGACGCCGCTGGTGGCCGCTGACGCCGCGCCCGTTCGTGCGCGACGCGCCATCGACGGCGGCGGACGGGTGCGCGGCATCGTGGCCGCCGGGCCAGGCCGAGGCCAGCCGCAAGGAACTCGACGCCCTCTCCGCCGCGGCCAAGGACGCCGGGGCCGGCGGCCTCATCTGGGCCAAGCGGACCGAAGCCGGCTGGGAAGGGCAGGGGGTCAAGGCCATCGGCGCCGCCACGCTCGCGGCGCTCGGCGGCGCGCCCGGCGATCTCCTGCTCGCCGTCGCCGGGGCCGACGCCGTCACCTCGCCCGCGCTCCACGCCGTGCGCACGCGCGCTCACCCGGCGCCCGGGCGTGACGCCGAGCGAGCCGCACGCCTTCTGCTGGGTGGTGGACTTCCCGCTCTTCGAGCAGGACCTCGCCACCGGCGAGTGGTCGCCGGCCCATCACCCGTTCACCGCGCCGCACCCCGACGACGCGGCCCGTCTCCGGACGGAGCCATGGTCGTGCCGGGCGCTGCACTACGACGCGGTGTACAACGGCAACGAACTGGGCAGCGGCTCGATCCGGATCACCGACGCCGGAGCTGCAGACGACCATCTTCGAGCTGCTCGAGCATCCCGGCGCCCGACATCCGCCGCCGATTCGGATTCCTCCTCGACGGCCTCGCCGCCGGCGCGCCGCCGCACGGCGGCTTCGCCCTCGGCTTCGACCGGATCGTCATGCTGCTCGCCGGGGCCACGTCGCTCCGCGACGTGATCGCCTTCCCGAAGTCCACCGCCGCCCGCGCCCTGTTCGAGGGCGCCCCGACCACCGTGGACGCGAAGGACCTCGCCGCGCTCCACCTGGAGGTAACTGGTGAAGGCTGACGCCAACGACGTCGTGCACCGCATCTCCACCGAAGGGGCCGATCCCGCTGCTTCTCGGCGGGGTCAACGACGTGAACCTGCTCGAGCTGCAGCGCGCCCTCGGGGTCCGCGCCACCCTGCGCGGCGACACCCTGACCCTCGGCGGGACGCTGGAGCAGATCGAGCGGGCCACCCCGGTCGTGCAGGGGCTGATCGACCTGGCGCGCATCGGCGAGTCGATCGCGCCGGAAGACGTCTATCGCATCGCCTCGGAGCCCGGCGCCGAACTCCCCGCCACCAGCGGCGACGGCCGGATCGTGCTGCCCGGCATGCGCAAGGCGATCGTCGCCAAGACCGCCGGACAGAAGGACTACCTCGCCGCCATCGCCGCGCACGACATCGTGATCGGCATCGGCCCCGCCGGCACCGGCAAGACCTATCTCGCGGTGGCCAAGGCCGTCGAGGCGCTGGCGCGCAAGCGGGTCAAGCGGATCATTCTCGCCCGGCCCGCGGTCGAGGCGGGGGAGTCGCTCGGCTTCCTGCCCGGCGACCTGCAGGCGAAGGTGGACCCCTACCTCCGCCCGCTCTATGACGCGCTCGAGGACATGATGCCCTCGGAAAAGGTGCAGAAGGCGCTCGAGACCCGCATCATCGAGATCGCGCCGCTGGCCTACATGCGCGGCCGCACGCTCTCCGACGCCTTCATCATCCTCGACGAGGCGCAGAACGCCACCGGCGCCCAGATGAAGATGTTCCTCACCCGCCTCGGCGTGAACAGCCGCGCGGTGATCACCGGCGACAAGACGCAGGTCGACCTCCCCAAGCGCGAGGACTCCGGCCTGATCCAGGTCGAGCGGATCCTCCCCGGCATCGAGGGCATCGCCTTCTGTTACCTGCAGGACACCGACGTCGTGCGGCACCGGCTGGTGCGCGACATCATCCGCGCCTACGCGGAAGACCAGCTCGGATGACGATGCGGGGGATGCGTGGCCGCGGCCGCTGAGGTCAGCGTGCACGGTCGGGTCGTGCCGGTGCCGGCCGCCGCCGTGCGAAAGGCCGTGCGCACCGTGCTCGCGGGCGAGCGGCGCCACGCCTCGGTGTCGGTCACCTTCCTCGGGCGCGAGGCCATGCGCCAGATGAATCTCCGCCACAAGGGCCACGATTTTCCCACCGACGTGATCAGCTTCGCCCTCCCCGACCCGCGCGGCGGTCTCCTCGGCGACCTCTACCTCTGCCGCTGGCAGGCGGAACGCGAAGCGCGGCGGCGCGGGTTGCCGCTCCGCGAGGAATTGCTGCGGCTCGTCATCCACGGGACGCTGCACATTCTCGGCTGGGATCACGACGACGGCGCCGGCCGCGAAGCGTCGGCCATGTGGGTCAAGCAGGAACGCTACCTGCAGAAGGCCATGTGACCGCCTTCTTCCACGGACTGCTCTCGCCGGCGGCGCTGGTGGGCTTTGCCCTCTGGGCGGCCTGGCTGGCGCTGGCCGCGGAGGCCGAGGGCGACCTGCCGCGCGCGGGTGCGGAGGGCGGCGACGCGCTGCCGCTCGCCCGGAAGCTGCACCTCGCCCATCTCGCGCTCCTCGTCATCGCCGGTGCCGCCGCGGCCGACGTCCGTGGTCTGGTGGGCGTTTCCGCCGCTCCGGGGCGCGCTCTACCTGCTCCTCTGTGTGGCGGTGGTGTGGGTGGTGGGCGACCTCCTTCCCCGGCTCCTGGCCGCCATCGCGCCCGATCTCGCGCGCCTGGTGCGCCCGGGCGCCGCGCAGTCGCTGGCCATCTTCCGCCCGCTCTTCCATCTCGTGACCCTCGTCGACCAGCGCGGGATGCGTCCGGTGGCGGCCCCGGGTCGCGGCACCGGCGCCACGCCGCGGGACGCCATGATCGGCGTCTTCGCCCTCTCCGACATGACCGTCGCCGAGGTGATGACGCCGCGGATCGATATCGTCGGTGTGGACCTGGCCGATTCCCGGGACGAAGTCGTCGGCACGCTGAGCCGCGCCGAGCATGCGCGGCTCCCCGTGTTCGAGGGGCAGCCCGACGCCGTGGCCGGGGTGGTCTACGCCAAGGACATGCTGGCCCATCTGGACGACGATCCGAACGCGGCGCGGTGGACCGCCCTCATCCGGCCGGTGCCGTTCGTGCCCGGAAGGCAAGACGCTCGACCGCCAGCTCCGCGACTTCCAGCGGGGACCCAGCCACCTGGCGGTGGTGGTGGACGAATTCGGCGGCACCGCCGGGCTCATCACCCTCGAGGACATTCTGGAGCAGGTGGTCGGCGAGATCCACGACGAGTACGACGTGGACGAGGTCGAGCCGGTGGTGGCCGTCGATGCCGACACCTACCGCGTGCTCGGCGGCGTCGCGCTGACCGAACTGGAAGCGCTCTTCCACCAGGACCTCGGCCATGAAGACGTCAGCACCGTCGGCGGCCTGGTGCTCGCGCAGCTCGGGCGCGTCCCCCGGGCGGGCGACCACGTGCGGGTCGGCGACGTGGATCTCGAGGTGGAACAGGTGGCCCGCCGGCGGGTCCGCCGCGTGCTTGCCCGGCGGGTCAAGCCGGATGACGCATCCGCCTCCGGGGAGGCGGCATGATCTGGGGCGCCTTCCTGGTCGGGCTGGCGTTGACCCTGCTCGGCTCCATGGCCGGGGCCGCGCTGGTGTACGTGAGTCGGGCCGAGCTGGCGCGCGCGGTCTCGCGCCAGTTGCGCGGCGGATCCTCCGCGCTCGCGTGGCTCTCGCGGATCGAGTCGATCCTCACCGCCGCCGCCGCCACCTCGGCGTTCGGCGTCATCCTGCTCGGCGCCGCCTTTCCCGCCGTCTTCGCCCGCTCGGGCGCCGTGCTGCTGGCCCCGCTGATTGCGCTGGTGGCGGTGCCGTTCGTCCTGTTCAGCGGCTACCTGGCGCCGCGCTGGCTCACCGCCTCCCGTGCCGATCGCGTCACCAGCGTGGCCATGCCGCTGCTCGAACCCTGGGCGCGGTTCCTCAGTGTACTCTTGCCGGCGCGCCGCCCGTCCCGGGCCACCGAGTTCCGCACCCTCTGGCGGGAGGGCGCCGCGGTCGGCCTCCGCGCCGACGAGGATCTCCGCACGGTCGGCGGGGTCATGGCGTTCGCCAGCCGGCCGGTGCGCGAAATCATGACGCCGCGCACCGACCTCATCGCCATTCCGGAAGACGCCACGCTGCAGGACATCATGCAGGTCTTCGCGCAGAGCGGGTACAGCCGAATCCCGGTCTATCGCGGCACGCTGGATGACATCGTTGGCATGCTCCACGCCTTCGACCTGTTCAAGCTGCGCCCCGGCGACCCGCTCCCGGTGCGGCCCGTCGCCATCGCGGCGCCCGGCCGCGCCGCCGGCGAGCTCTTCCTCGACATGCAGCGTGAGCGCCGCCACCTCGCGGTCGTCCTCGACGAATTCGGCGGCACCCTCGGGCTCCTGTCGCTCGAGGACCTGCTCGAGGAGCTGGTCGGGGAGATCTACGACGAGCACGACCAGCTGCCTCCGACGCTGCCGGCGACGAGCGCCTCCCCCCTCGCCGACCTCGACGGCGCCACGCCGACCGCCGAGGTGGCGGAACGGTTCGCCGCGGCGCTGCCGGCGTCGGGCGCGTCCACCATCGGCGGCCTGCTCGCCGAGCTGGCGGGCCGGATCCCGGCGGCGGGGGAGCGGTTCGTGATCGGCGGACTCGAGGTCGACGTGGTGACCGCCACGGCCACGCGCGTGGAGCGCGTGCTGGTCCGCCCGGGTCCGGTGGCCCTGGTCCCCCTGGTGAGGGAGGCGTCATGAGCCCACGTGCCACCAAGAAGCCGCTGAGCATGGTCGAACTGCTCCGCGCCGGTCGCCTCGACGAGTTCGTCAAGCGGGCGCTCGAGCTGGAGCCGGCGGACCTCGCCGACGTCCTCTCCTCGCTCGACGACGAGGAGCGGCTGACGGCGGTCCGCGCGCTGCCGCCGGAGGTGTCCGGCGAGGCGCTCATCGAGATGCCCGAGGAGGAGCACGCCGAGGACACCCTCGCCGCCCTCGAGCCCGAGCAGGCCGCGGACATCGTCGACGAAATGGCGGACGACGACGCCGCCGACATCCTGCAGGACCTCGATCCCGAAGAGCAGGAGCGCATTCTCTCCGAGGTCGAGGACCGGTCCGACGTGGACCGGCTCCTCGCGTACGACGAGGAGTCGGCCGGCGGCCTGATGACGACGCACGTCGTGACCGTGCTCGATACGGCCACGGCGGGGCAGGCGATCGAGGAGATTCGCCGGCAGGCGGAGGAGATGGAGGGGTTCTACCAGGTGTTCGTGGTGGACCATGGCCATCACCTGCTCGGGCTCCTGCCGCTCCAGGGCCTGGTCACCAGCCCGCCGGATCGCCTGGTGCGCGGGTTCATGGAGGCGGCGGACATCACCGTCACCCCCGACCGCGACCAGGAGGACGTGGCCCGCCTGATGGCGCGGTACAACGTGCCCAGCGTCCCGGTGGTGGACGCCAACGGCGTGCTGCTCGGCCGCGTCACCTTCGACGACGTCATCGACGTGGTCGAGGCCGAGACCACCGAGGACCTCCTGCAGTTCGGTGGTGTCTCCGCCGACGAAGAGCTCGGCGCGCCGTGGACCGACGCGGTCCGGAGCCGCCTGCCGTGGCTGTACGTCAACCTGCTGACGGCCTTCGCCGCCGCCTCGGTCGTGCTGGTCTTCTCGGACGCGATCCAGGAGCTCAAGTGGCTCGCCGTGTTCATGCCGATCATCGCGGGCATGGGCGGCAATGCCGGCACCCAGGCGCTCGCCGTGTCGGTCCGGCGGATCGCCCTGGGGCAGGTGCCGTTCGGGCACGAGTTCCGGATCGTCGGGAAGGAGGTCCTGGTGGGGCTGGCCAACGGGTTCGCCATTGCGCTCGTGGCGGGCGGCATCGGCTGGCTGGCCGTCGGACCCCAGTTCGGGGGTGTCGTCGCCCTCGCGATGACGCTGAACCTGGCCGTCGCCGGCTTTGCCGGTGCCTTCGTGCCGCTCCTCCTCGAGCGCCTGCGGATCGACCCCGCCATCGCGAGCTCGGTGTTCGTCACCACCTTCACGGATATGTGCGGCTTTTTCCTGCTGCTGGGGATGGCCACGCACTTCCTGCTCTAGCTTGCCCCGGTTCCGCTTCCGGGTGACTTTCCATCATGGATCGTGACGCCCTGCTCGCCGGCCTTCGTCAGCGCCAACCCGCCGCGCTGGCACGCGCCATTTCGGTGGTCGAGAACGGCCGCGACGGATTCGAACCGCTGCTCAGCGCCCTGCACCCGGCGCTCGGGCGCGCGCACCGGATCGGCATTACCGGTCCGCCGGGCGCCGGCAAGTCCACCCTCACCGAACGCCTCGTGGCGGCGCTCCGCGCGCAGGGGCACACGGTGGCGGTCGTGGCGGTCGATCCGACCAGCCCCTTCTCCGGCGGCGCGCTGCTCGGCGACCGGATCCGCATGGAGAGCATCGCCCTCGACCCGGGCGTGTTCATCCGCTCGATGGCCACCCGCGGCTCCCTCGGCGGGCTGGCCACCTCGACCCGCGAGGTCTGCGACGTGCTCGACGCCGCAGGGTTCGACCGGATCCTGGTGGAGACAGTGGGCGTCGGCCAGTCGGAGCTGGCGGTGTCGCGCATGGCCGACACCAGCCTCCTGCTGCTGGTGCCGGAATCGGGCGACGGTATCCAGACGCTCAAGTCCGGCATCATGGAGATCGCCGACCTGTTCGTCGTCAACAAGGCCGACCGGCCCGGCGCCGACAAGTTGCGCCAGGAAATCGAGATCACCCTCGGCATCCGGCGGGGCAACGCCTTCCGGCACGTGCCGGCGCACCACGGGTTCAAGGCGCGCGCCCAGGCGGACGTCGACGCCGAGGCGGCGGAGGCGAGCGCCGCGTGGAAGCATCCGGTGCTCGCCACGATCGCCGCCAAGGGGCAAGGGATCGGCGAGGTCATCGACGCGCTCGACGCGCACCGGGTCTGGCTGGCCGCTTCCGGCACCATGCGGGAGCGCCGCCGCCGCCGGCTCGAAGAACGCACCCGGGAAGTGGTGGACCGCGCGCTGGTCCGCTGGGTCTGGGACGAAACCGCCGCCGACCAGGCCATTCGGGACCGATTGGACGATCTCGAAGCGGGCCGGGTGAGCCCCTACGAACTGGCGGGAAGCATTCTGGACGCCCTCAAGCAGGGAGCACGCCCATGAGTTCATCCGAGACGAACGCCGACCGCGACCAGCTCGCCGCCCGGGAGCGCGAGCTCGCCGCGCTGCGCTCCGAGGTGGCCGCCTGGCGCGCCCGCTTCGGCAAGCTCCCCATGCGTGACGACACCGACTTCACTTCGGTGTCCGGCCGTTCCGTCGAACCGGTCTACACCCCGCTCGACCTCTCGCCCGACCTGCTCGGCCAGGGGGTGCTGCCGGGCCAGTTCCCCTACACCCGCGGCATCCACCCCAGCGGGTACCGCGGCAAGCTGTGGACGATGCGGCAGTTCGCCGGCTTCGGCACCGCCCAGGACACCAACGAGCGGTACAAGTTCCTGCTCTCGCCGCGGCCAGACCGGCCTTTCCGTGGCCTTCGACTTCCCGACGCTGATGGGCTACGACGCCGACCACCCGCGCTCCGAGGGTGAGGTCGGCAAGTGCGGCGTCGCGATCTCGTCGCTGGCCGACATGGAGACGCTCTTCGACGGCATTCCGCTCGACCAGGTGTCCACGTCGATGACGATCAACGGCCCCGCCGCCATCATCTTCTGCTTCTACGTCGCGGCCGCCGAAAAGCAGGGCGTCCCGATCGACAAGCTTCAGGGCACGATCCAGAACGACATCCTGAAGGAGTACATGGCGCAGCACGCCTGGATCTTCCCGGCGGAGCCCGCGCTCAAGGTGATCGTGGACATGTTCGAGTGGGCGGCGGAGCACACGCCGAAGTGGAACACCATCTCCATCTCCGGCTATCACATCCGCGAGGCCGGGGCCACCGCGGCGCAGGAGCTGGCGTTCACGCTGGCCAACGGCTTCTGCTACGTGGAGCGCGGCGTGGCGCGCGGGCTCGACGTGGACAGCTTCGCGCCGCGGCTCTCGTTCTTCTGGGACGTGCACAACGACTTCTTCGAGGAGATCGCCAAGATGCGGGCCGCCCGCCGGATCTGGGCGCGCCACATGCGCGAGCGCTTCCACGCCCGCGATCCCCGCAGCTGGATCATGCGGTTCCACTAGCCAGACGGCGGGCGTCACGCTCGCCGCGCAGCAGCCGCTGAACAACATCGTCCGGGTCGCCTACCAGGCGATGGCCGCCGTGCTCGGCGGCACCCAGTCGCTGCACACCAACGCCTTCGACGAGACGCTGGCCCTCCCGACCGAGGATTCGGTGCGCATCGCGCTCCGGACCCAGCAGATCCTCGCCTACGAGACCGGGCGTGCCGAACGTGACCGACCCGCTGGGCGGCTCGCTACTACGTCGAGGCGCTGACCGACCAGCTGGAGCGGGAGGCGGAAGCCATCTTCGCGGAGATCGACGCGCAGGGCGGGGTGGTCAAGGCCATCGAGGCGGGCTGGTTCCAGCGGCAGATCGCGCGCGCCGCGGCGCGGTTCCAGCACGAAGTGGAGCAGCACCGGCGTACGGTGGTCGGCGTGAACGAGTTCGTGGAGGACGCCGAGGCGCCGGTGGAAATCCTGAAGATCGGCGACGAGGCGGAATCGTCGCAGCGGGCGCGGCTCGCCGAGCTCCGCGCCACCCGCGACCAGGCGCTCGTCGACCAGCGGCTCGAGGCGCTGCGCCAGGCGGCCGCGGACGACCGGAACGTCATGCCCGCCATGCTGGACTGCGCGCGCGCATACTGCACACTCTTTGAAATCCGCCACGTCCTCGAAGGCGTCTTCGGAACCTACCGCGAACCGGTGTTCTTCTGACGCGTTGAGGACTGGCCCGGAGGAAGTCATGGCACGCTCCACCAAGCCCGCCGCCGGCGGCATCGCGGCACAACTCGCCCGCCTCAACGACGTCCGTCCCGGCAAGCACCGGGTCGTCAGCTGTTACCTCAAGGTCGAGCCGCGGGATCGCGCGCGGGGCAAGTACCTGATCAAGGTCAAGAACCGCGTCCGCGACCTCGAAGCCGTGCTGCCGGAACTCAAGCTCGAGCGCGCGACGACGGAGGCCATTCGCGCCGACCTGGCCCGCGTCCTCAACTTTCTCAAGCAGCCCGGCAACCTGCCCCCCACCCAGGGCATCGCGATCTTTGCCTGCGGACCGCTCAAGCTCTGGGAGGTCGTGGCCCTGCCGTCGGTGCATCGTTCCCGGCTCGCGGTGGACCGCACGCCGCTGGTGCGGGAGCTCGCGGCGGCGGAGGACGAGTTCGGCCGCCTCCTGACGGCGGTACTCGACCGGACGGCGGCGCGCTTCTTCGAGGTGACCGCGTTTGGCGCCCGCGAGGTGTCCGACCTCACCGCCGATGCGACGCGCGGCGGCCGCTACCACGGCGACCAGGACGGCCCCGGGTGGGGCGAGCACAGCTACCACAACCGGATTCGCACCGAGCGGCAGCGGCATCTCGATGCCGCGGCGCTGGAAATCCGGACCCTGGACCGGAAGGATCCGTTCAACGGCATCGTGCTGGCCGGCATCGGGACCGACGCCGGCGCGCTGCAACCCTTCCTGCATCCCTACCTGCTCGACCGGGTGATGGGGTCGGTGCGGCTCAACGCCAAGTCCGTTACCCCCGCCGAGGTGCTGGGCGCCACCCTCGCGGTGCGGCAGGCGTGGGAGCGCACCTCGGAGTTGCTCCTGATGCACGACCTGGAAGAGGGACTCGGCACCCAGTGGGCCGTGGAGGGCGTGCACGAGACGCTGAAGGCGCTGGGCCGCGGGCAGGTCCGGACGCTGCTGGTCGATCCGGACGTCGCGGAGCCGGGGGTGCGCGGGCTGTCGTCCGGGCGGCTCGCCCTGATGGAGGCCGATTTGCGCGGGGAGGATGACGTGGTGCCGGTCATCGACGTGATCGACGACGCCATCGAAGAGGCGCTCCGGCAGCGCGTCACCGTCAACGTGGTGTTCGATCCGGCAGCCAAGAAGGCCATTCACGGCATGGCGGCGCTGCTGCGATTCCGGTAGCCGCCGCCGTATTCCAGACAGGAGCTCGCGCGCATGACACGCACCAAGTCGCTTTCCCGCCCCATCCGGGTGCTGGTGGCCAAGCCCGGCCTCGACGGGCACGACCGCGGCGCCAAGGTGGTCGCCGCCGCGCTGCGTGACGCCGGGATGGAGGTCATCTACACCGGACTGCACCAGACGCCGGAGATGATCGCGGCGGCGGCGGTGCAGGAGGACGTGGACGTCGTGGGGCTTTCCATTCTCTCCGGCGCGCACATGACGCTCTTCCCGCGCGTCCGCCAGCTGCTCGACGCGCAGGGCCGGAAGGACGTCCTCCTCACCGGCGGCGGCATCATCCCGACGGAAGACATGTGCTCGCCCTCGAGAAGCTGGGGATCGGGCGCCTCTTCGGCCCCGGCACCCCGACCTCCGACCTGGTCGAGCTACATCCAGGCGTGGGCCGCCGAGCACCTGAAGGACTGACGTGAACCCTCCCCGCGACGCGGCGCACGCCGGCAGGCTCCGCACCCTGACCGACGAATACCTGCGAACTCGCCCGCCGTCTCGAAGCCGGTGGCGGCGCCAAGCGCGTGGCCAAGATGCACGCCAAGGGGCAACTGTCGCCCGCGTGAGCGCGTGGAACAGCTGCGCGATCCCGGCAGCCCCTGGGTCGAGCTCGGCCTCCTGGTGGCGTACGACCAGTACGACGGACAGGCGCCTGGAGCGGGCGTCATCACCGGCGTCGGCGTGGTGGAGGGTCGGGAAGTCGTCATCGTCGCCAACGATGCCACCGTCAAGGCCGGCTCCTGGTGGCCCGAGACGATCCGCAAGATTCTGCGCGCGCAGGAAGTCGCCATGCGGCAGCGGATCCCGATCATCTACCTGGTGGACAGCGCCGGCGTGAACCTGCCGTATCAGGGTGGCGTGTTCCCCGGCCAGTACGGCGCCGCGCGGATCTTCTACTACAACTCGATCATGCGCCGCTACCTGCATGTGCCGCAGGTCAGCGCCGTCATGGGGAGCTGCGTCGCCGGCGGCGCGTACCTGCCGGCGCTCTCCGACGTCATCTTCATGGTGGAGGGCACCAGCTTCATGGGACTCGGCGGCCCCAATCTCGTGAAGGGCGCCACCGGGCAGACGGTCGACGCCGAGAATCACTGGGCGGCGCGCGGACCCACACCGAGATCAGCGCCGTCGCGCATTACCGGGCGGCCACCGACGCGGAATGCCTGCAGCGGATCCGGGAGTACGTCGGCCGGCTCCCGCGGCTGGACGGCATCCGGCACAGCCTGCGCGCATCGCGGGCGCCGAAGCGCGACCCCGCCGAGCTGTACGACATCCTGCCGCAGGATCATCGCATGTCGTACGACATGCCGCACCTGCTCGATTGCCTGCTCGACGGCGGGGCACTGGACGAGTTCCAGCCCGAGGTGGCCAAGGAGATGATCTGCGGCCACGCGCATCTCGAAGGGTGGCCGGTCGCGGTCATCGCCAACCGCCGCGGCCTCGTCAAGGGCGCGCCGGGAACGCCGGCCGAAGTTCGGCGGCATCGTCTACACGGAGAGCGCCGAGAAGGTCGCCTACTTCATCGAGACCGCCAGCCGCGAGCGGATCCCGCTGCTGTTCATCCAGGACGTGAGCGGCTTCATGGTGGGCCCCGAGGCCGAGCACTCCGGCATCATCCGCGCCGGCGCGCGGTTCGTGGAGGCGATGGCCACCGCCGTGGTGCCCAAGATCGTGCTGACCGTCAATCACGCCTCCGGCGCCGGCTACTACGCCATGGCGGGGCAGGGGTTCGACCCCGACTTCATCCTCTCCTGGCCGACCGGGCGCATGGCGGTGATGGAAGGGGAGTCGGCGGTCACTGCGGTGCACGGGCCCGACATCGAAAAGGCCAAGTCGGCCGGTGCCGAGCCTTCGGCGGCGGTCGCAGGCCTCGGTCGAATCGATGCGCGAGGACTACGAGCACCAGCTCGACGCCAAGTTCGCCGCCGCGCGCGGCTATGTGGATGCGATCATCACCCCCGAGGACACCCGCGACCAGCTGGCCTTCCTGCTGCGCACCGTCTCCAACTATGCCGGGCCGCATCTCGGGCCCTTCGTCCTTCCCCCGCTTGATTCGGTCGCCCAACGCTGATGCATATTCGTTCCGTCGTCCTGCTCGGCGCGCTCGTCCTCGGCTGCGCGCCCGCCGTCCAGCCGCCCCAGCCCAACATCGATCCCGGCCGGAAGGACGTGCCCGCGGTCACCGTGCCGGCCGACGAGGGAACTCCGCCGGTCCCGCCGGTGGCCCCCGCCGACGCCGCCTACGCCAAGGGTTGGATGCCGCTCGCCGCCACCGGCGTCACCGACTTTCTCGCCCTGCATCCGGAGTGGAACGGCCGGGGGGTCCTGATCGGCATCCTCGACAGCGGCATCGATGCCGGGGTCCCCGGGCTCCAGCGGACGCCGAACGGCAGCCCGAAGCTCCTCGACCTCCGCGACTTCTCCGCGGAGGGGGCCGTCTCGCTCTCCCGGCTCGACCCGAACGGTGACTCGGTGCGCATCGGCGGGGTCGCGCTCGGCGGGATGAGCCGGGTGCGGACGCTCAACGCGGCCGGGCCCTGGTATGGCGGGACCCTCCGCGAACGGCCACTGGGCGAACTGCCTGCATCCGACGTCAACGGCGACGGCGACGATGCAGACTCCCTCGCCGTGCTGGTCACCCAGGCCAGCGACGGCTGGATCGTCCTGGTGGATTCCGACGGCGACGGCTCGCTCGCGGACGAGCGCCCGGTGCACGATTACCTCCACGGACGCGACACCTTCGGGTGGGCCCGGCCAGGGCAACCGTCGCCGCTGACCGTGGCGGTCAACATCACCACGAGCGCCACCGGCGTCCCGGCGCTCGACCTCTTCTTCGATACCAGCGGACACGGAACGCATGTGGCGGGCATCGCCGCGGGCAACGACCTCTACGGCGTCGGCGGGTTCGACGGCGTGGCGCCCGGCGCCCAGCTCCTCGGACTCAAGATCGCCAACAACGCGCACGGCGGTGTCACCGTCACCGGCAGCATGCTCGCCGCGATGGACTATGCCATCCGCTTCGCCCGGTCGCGAAACCTCCCCCTGGTGCTCAACATGAGCTTCGGCGTCGGGAACGAGATCGAAGGCACGGCGCGGATGGACCAGATCGTGGACTCCGTGCTCGCCGCCAATCCCGATGTGTCCATGGCCATCAGTGCCGGCAATGACGGTCCCGGGCTTTCGACCCTCGGATTCCCTGGTTCGGCCGACCGTGCGCTGAGCGTCGGCGCCACCTTCCCGCTTCCGTTCCTGGCGGGCGCACCGGAAGACGGCCGGCCCGACCCGGTGGCGTACTTCTCGTCGCGCGGTGGAGAACTCGCCAAGCCCGACATCGTCACGCCCGGCGTGGCCTACTCGACGGTGCCGCGCTGGAACACCGGCGACGAGCGGAAGGGCGGCACCAGCATGGCGTCGCCGCATGCCGCGGGACTCCTGGCGCTGCTGCGGTCCGCCGCGATCGCCGAGAAACGGACACCGAATGCACGCCAGTTGAAGCAGGCGCTCATGGTCACGGCGCGGCCGCTGGCGAACGCCACGTATCTCGACCAGGGCACCGGGACCCCGAACGTCGGCGCCGCCTGGACCTGGCTCAGCGAGCGGCGCGAAGTGCCGGAAGTCCGGACCCGGGCGGTCAGCTCCACGGGAAGTACCGCTGCGTTCCGCGTCCTGGCGTCCCCGGCGGACAGCCTGCAGCGTTTTCAACTTGAGCGCCCAGCCGGTGCCGTCCCGCTCGCCGTCACGCTGCGCACCGACGCCTCCTGGTTGGTGGCGCCGACCAGCGTTCAGGTCGGCGGAGGGACCACCCTCGTCGATCTGCGCTATCGCACGCGCCAACTGACGGCGCCCGGCGCCCATGTGGGGGTTGTCACCGGCTGGGGCCCCGACACGCTGTCGGGCCCGCTCTTCCGGCTCGTGAACACCGTGATTGTGCCGGTACCCGCAGACACCACACTCGGGATGGCGGCGCTCGATGCCGGCGCCACTGAGCGGGTGTTCTTCGCGGTGGACTCCGGGCGTCCCTTCTCGGTGCGGATGACCACCAGCGCGGACAGTCCGACCCTCCTCGGTGCGCTCCACGCTCCGCAGGGCCGGCCCGGGCCCGACGAGAATATCGTGGGAGCCGGCCCCGACGCTCCGGCCGAGTTCGTGGTGGATGCCGCCGACGCGGAACGGGGGCTCTGGGAAGCAGACGCCCTCGGTTCGCCGGTGGCGCCGGGGGGCGTCAGTGTGATGCTTCGGACCTCGCCCGTACGCATCGGCCTGAAGCGGAACCCGAAGGGTGTGGACTTGTCGCTCGAAAATCTCTCGAGGGCCGCGGCGACGCTGCAGGTTGGAGCGGCGCTGGTGGGCGCGGAACGTGGTGCGCGTGGTCCCCGGCCAGGGCAGTCGGGAGGAATCCTTCGCGTTCGAGGCGCCCGCGTGGGCCGTGGAACTCGTCATCGATGCTTCGATGCCCGCCGAGGCGTGGGCGCGCTTCACCGATTTCGCCTTCACGGTGTACGACGCCGCTGGCCGCATCGTCGCCGAGGAGCCGATGAACTACGCGGACGTTCGGCTCCGCACCGAACTCCCTGAATCGGTCGCGCGGCAGGGATACACGCTGCGTCTCACGCCGGCGTTCGCGGACAGCACCGATACGCGCGGTTGGATCCTCAACCTGAGAATCCGCCTGTTCGCCGCGGAGCCCCTCGTCCTGGACGTCCAGGGGAGCGAGGCCACCAGGACGGTGACGCTCGCGCCGGGTGCGACCGGCTCGACCCTGTTCCAGATGCCCGCGTCGCCGTGGCCGCTGCCGGACGGCTTCTTTCCGCTGGGCCAGGGGGTGGTGATGAATGGAGACGACCGCTGGACCCGTACCGCCGGGCTCCCCGTGCCGATCGGACCGGTGATGCGATGAGCGGGAAAGTGGTGCGTATCGCCGGTGGGCAGGGCTTCTGGGGCGACTGGCTCGAGGCGCCGGTGCGCCAGGTGCAGGACGGGCCGATCGACTACCTGATGATGGACTACCTGGCGGAAGTCACGATGTCCATCATGCAGAAGCAGCGCTCGCGCAATCCGCACGCCGGATACGCGCGGGACTTCGTGCCTCTCATGGAGCGCATCCTTCCCGACATCGTGAAGAAGGGGATCCGCGTCACTTCCAACGCCGGCGGCGTCAATCCGCGCGGCTGTGCGGAGGCGGTCCTCGAGTCGGCGCGGAAGCTCGGGCTGGGTGGGAAGCTCAAGGTCGGCCTGGTCACCGGCGACGACCTCCTCCCCGACCTCGACGCACTGATCGCCGCCGGGCACGAGCTGCGGGACATGGAGACCGGGCGCCCGCTCTCGGACATCCGGGACCGGGTCCTCTCCGCCAACGCCTACCTCGGCATGAGGCCGATGGTCGAGGCGCTTCGCCGCGGGGCGCAGGTCGTCATCACCGGTCGCGTGACGGACACCGGCCTCACCCTGGCGCCGATGTTCCACGAGTTCGGCTGGGATTTCGACGACTGGGACAAGGTCGCCGCGGGAACCGTGGCGGGGCACATCATCGAGTGCGGCGCGCAGAGCTCCGGCGGCAACCTCCTCAAGGACTGGCGCTAGGTGAAGGGACTCGCCAATCCGGGCTTCCCGATCGTCGAGGCATCCGCGGACGGCACCTTCGTCATCACCAAGCACCCCGGGACCGGGGGCGTTGTCTCGATCCCCTCCGTCACCGAGCAGCTGGTGTACGAGATGGGCGACCCGCACGAGTACATCACCCCGGACGGCGTGGCGGACTTTACCTCGATCCAGCTGAAGAAGGCAGGCAAGGACCGGGTGCACGTCAGCGGCATCCGGGGCGGTCCCCGCACGCCGATGCTCAAGGTGTCCATCGCCTATTTCTACGGCTACAAAGCGGTCGGAACGCTGGTGTACGGCTGGCCCGACGCCCACGACAAGGCGCGCGCCGCCGATGCCATCCTGCGCCAGCGGCTCAAGGACCTCGGCCTCGAGTTCGAGCAGGTCCTGACCGAGTACGTCGGCGTGGACGCCACGCATGGCAGGCTCGCCGGGCCGGCCCATCCCGATATCCCCGAGGTGCAGCTCCGCGTCGGCGTGCGTTCCACCGACAAGGCCGCCGTCGAGCGGTTCACCCGGGAAATCGCCCCGCTGGTGCTCACCGGGCCGCCGAGCGTGACGGGGTTCGCGGGCGGGCGGCCGCAGGTGGAGGAGATCGTGGCCTACTGGCCTGCGTTGATCGACCGGACCGCTGTGGAGCCCGGTGTCCGGGTCGAAATTCTGGAGGCATGATGGCCAACGCCAAGACCGTTCCGCTGCAGCTGCGCTACCTGGCTCACGCCCGGTCGGGCGACAAGGGCAACACGGCGAATGTCGGCTTGATTGCACTTGAGCCAGAATGGTATGATGTTCTGGTAAAACAAGTTACAATGCCACGAGTGCGAAAGCACTTTAAGGGCATGATCAGCGATGTGGAAAGATTTGAGTTGCCCAATCTCCGCGCCCTGAACTTCCTGCTCCACGACGCCCTCGACGGCGGCGGCACGATATCCCTGAAGACCGACGCGCAGGGAAAGGTGTACTCCACAGCCCTCCTGCGGATGGAGATTCCGGTCCCGGCGGCGATCGCGCGCCAGGCGAAGAAGCGGGCAGGATGACCGAATCCCTGCTGGTGACTCTCGATGCTGGCGTCCTGACGCTGACGCTGAACCGCCCCGACAAGCGCAACGCTCTCGATACGCCGACCCTCGATGCGCTGCACGCGGCCCTCGAGCGCGCCGACCTCGACGCCGGCGTGCGGGTGGTGGCCATTCGCGGGGCGGGGAAGGACTTCTGCGCCGGCGCCGATCTCGCCGAATTGCTCGCCAGCGCCGGACAGACCCCGGAACAGAACGAACGAGCGGCGCTTCATCTTGGCGGGCTTTTCATCCGGATGCGGGAACTGCCGAAGCCGGTCGTCGCGGTGGTCCACGGCAAGGCGCTCGCCGGCGGGGCCGGGCTGGCTACCGCCTGCGACCTGGTGCTGTCCGCCGCTAGTGCCCAGTTCGGCTACCCCGAAATCCAGCGCGGCTTCGTGCCCGCCATGGTCATGACCCTGCTCCGGCGCCTGACCGGGGAAAAACTCGCCTTCGACCTCGCCGCCACCGGGCGCGTGCTCTCGGCGAGCGAGGCGCATGCCGCTGGGCTCGTGTCGCGGGTCATCCCCGATGCCGCCTTCGAGGCGGAGGCCGGACGGATCCTGGCGGCGCTGGCGGCCACCAGCGGCTCGGCTCTGGCCCTGACCAAGCGCCAGTTCTACCAGCTCGACGGGCTCGATTTCCAGGATGGAATTGCCCTCGGTGCCCAGGTCAACGCCCTCGCCCGCAGCACGCCGGACTTCAAGCAGGCCATCGCGGCCTTCCTCAACAAGTGAATCCGCTCCGGTTGTTCACGGCGCTCATGGGATTCCTCGCCGCGTTGCTGGCCATTGCGCGGGACGACCGAACCCTCGTGTGGATCGCCATCGGGCTCCTCAGCTCCTCCCTGGCCGTCCGGCTCCTCCAGAAGCGCCAGCAGCGCCGCGACGGAGACGACGCCGGCGCCTCCGACTCCGGCAGCTGACCCGCGTTCGGGCGCGCCTCGCTGCGCGCTCCCGGTGCCACGCATCGGTCCAGGCCTGTGCATCGTCCTTCCGTGACGACGCCGCTCCCCACCCGCCTCACCGCCGCCCGCGCCGCCCTGCTCCACCATTTTGGCTTTCCCGATTTTCGCCCGGCCCAGCGCCGGGTCGTCCAGTCCGTCCTGGCCGGCCGGGACACCCTCGCCGTGCTGCCCACCGGTGGAGGCAAGTCGGTCTGCTTCCAGGTGCCCGCGCTGGTGCTCGACGGGCTCACCCTGGTGGTCTCGCCGCTGCTGTCGCTCATGCAGGATCAAGTGGAGGCCGGCAAGCGGCGGGGGCTCGCCGCCGCCGCGCTCAACAGCGCGCAGGACGCCGACGAGCAGCGGGCGGTTCTCGGAGCGGTCACGGAGGGATCACTCAAGCTGTTGTACGTCTCGCCGGAGCGGCTCGAACGGCTGGCCGGTGTGTTGGCGACGCTCAGGGTACAGGTGAGCCTGCTCGCCGTGGACGAGGCGCATTGCATCAGCGAATGGGGTCACGACTTCCGTCCCAGCTATCGGCTCCTCCTCGCGGCCCGCATCCGGCTGGGCCGGCCCCCCGTCGTGGCCCTGACTGGCAGTGCCACCCCAGAGGTTCGCCAGGACATCGCCACCTCCCTCCGGCTCGGCGCCGCCGGCCGCTGGGACCTGCACCTGGATTCCTTCGACCGGCCGAACCTCTGGTTCGGGGTCGAGCGGGTCGTCACGGACAAGGATCGGTTCCGACTCCTGGTGGCCAATCTTGCACCACGGCAGGGCACGGCCATCGTGTACGCCCCGACACGGCGGATTACCGAAGGGTTGGCCCGGTCGATTCACTACGCTGGATTCCGGTGCGCCGCCTATCACGCCGGGCTGGACCGGGAGCGGCGGGAAGAGGTGCTCCATCGGTTCCTGGCGGGAGGACTCGACGTCGTGACCGCCACCAGCGCGTTCGGCATGGGCATCGACAAGCCCGACGTGCGGACGGTGGTGCACTGGATGGTGCCGCCGACGCCCGAGTCGTATTACCAGGAGGCGGGCAGGGCAGGGAGGGACGGCGCCCCCTCGCGCTGCGTGCTGTTGTTCGGGAAGGAGGATGCGGAACTGCACCGCCGGCAGTTGGAGGTGACGTTTCCTGCGGAACGACTGGTCGAAAGGGCCTGGAGGCATCCGGCGGAACTCGCCAGGCTTCCGTCGAATGTGCGGGAGTCGATCGAACGGCTGCGGAAGGAACTCGACCCTGACACGGGGCCAGTGGAGTGGAAGCGAGTGCGGGCGCGCCGGAAACGGGCGGAGGCGCGCATCTCGGCCATGGAGCGATACGCGACGGCGTCACGCTGCCGCAGAGGGGAGCTGCTCCGGTATTTCGGTGAGCATCTCCAGAAGTGCAACGGCTGCGATCGCCACCCCCGGAAGTAGCGTCCCCGCTCCCCGCTGCCCCGCTGCCCCGCTTACTGCGGCATCACCAGCGCCGCCGTGTCCGCGCCACTCGACAGGAAGACGCCCGGTGCGCCCCCGGCGCCGAGCCGCACCTGGAAGGTGGTCTCGTTGCCGGGTGCGCGCATCCGGAGTGATGGGGCCCCACCGGATTGGAGGTTCAGCGTCACGACTGGCTGCGCCACGGTGTCGAACAGGAACATTGCGGGGCGGCCGGTGTTGTCCACCAGGAACCCGGCGCGCCAGAGTCCGCGTTCGTCGTGCAGGTTCAGGCCGACGCCGCTCTGGTCGAACGCGAAGCTGCCCCGGACCCTTCCTTCCCGATCCGTCACCACGAAGCCGCTCGCCTCGACCACACCGTTCCTCGGCCAGACTCGACCCCACATCAGGCCGAGCAGCGACAGCACCAGGGTAAGGAGCACCGTCCACCGCAGGCTGCGGTTGTGGCGCTCAAGGACACCGACGCGCTGCTCGAGTGATTCAGTCTCCGTCACGCTGTCTCCTTGCCTGGGATATCAAACCGTCGGACTCTCGGCCCCGCTTCCCCGCTCCCCGCCTACTCCACCGCCACCACCTTGTACACTCGCCCCGACGCCATCGCGATATACACTTCGCCGCTCGCGTCCTCGCCGAATCCGGCCAGGTTGTCCGCCGGAATAGTCGGCGCCCAGACGGTCACCGCGCTGGCGCTGCCCGACGCGGAACGCGTCAGGGAGCGGAAGGTGTTTCGGCAGAAATCTCCGAAGAGATAGGTGCCCTTCCGTCCCGGAATGGCCGATCCTCGGTACACCACGCCTCCGATGACGGAACATCCTTCGCTGTGGGAATAGGTGTAGGCCGGCGCCGTCAGGCCGGCCGAGGGACATCCCACGGCGGGAAGCCAGCAGGCGTTCCCTTCGCGGTAGGGCCAGCCGAAATTGAGCCCGCCGACCCCGGCCGCGGCAAAGTTGACCTCCTCCCAGCTGTCCTCGCCCACATCCCCGAACCAGAGATCGCCGGTCTGCCGGTCGAAGCTCCACCGGTATGGATTCCGGAGCCCGACGTGGTAGATCTCGCCGCGCCAGCCGGGCCGCCCCACGAACGGATTGCTCTCCGGAATGACATACGGCGCCGCCCCGTCCACGTCGATCCGCAGCATCTTGCCGAGGAGCGAGGTGCTGTCCTGCGCCGGGCTGGATGGCACCGCACCCGTCTCGCCGTCTCCCGTGGCGAGGTAGAGGTACCCGTCCTTCCCGAACGCAACCGTGCCGCCGTAGTGGATGGCATAGTTTGGCTGGGAAAACTGCAGGATGATCCGCACCGGAGTTGGGCTCGCGTGATCGAAATTTGCCTCGGCGGTCAACTCGACGAGCCGCGTATCCTCGTTCTGGTCGATCAGGTAGGCGAAGAGCCGCCGGTTGGTGGCGTATTGGGGATGGAACGCCAAACCCAGCACCCCGTACTCGCGCGCCACGCCCGGGACGCCAGTGAGCGCCGTGAGGTTCACAAAGGCGGAATCCATCCGCACGCCATTCTTTCGTAGCACCACGCGGCCGCCGCGCTCCAGCACCAGGAGCCGCGTGGCGTCTCCCGGGGGCGCCAGCACCTGGATCGGGAAGTCGTAGCCGCTGTCCACCGCCGACAGCGTCAGGTCCGCCGGTGGGGCGGACGGCCCGGATTCCTCGCCGCAGCCCATGGCGAGGGCCAGAACCAGTGGAAGGGCGAAACGAATCGTCCGTCTGATCGTCACGGAGTCAACAGCCGGCATTGGTTCTCCACGTACGTTCCCCCTCTCCACATAGTGGAGAGGGGGACGGGGGTGAGGACACTTCCCCGCGTCCCCGCCCGCCGTTGAGAGGGGGACAGGGGGTGAGGTGAAAGACGGCGTACCGAATGTAAGGACGCTCGACCCAGATTGCTTCGGCCACTACGTGGCCTCGCAATGACAGAAGTGGCTGAGGTGATTCGTGTGGCGTCCGGTGCTACATTTCGACAGTTGATTCCCCCGGACCGGATGGCCTATGGATCTCCCGTTCTATTTCGGCGAGCAGCACCACCAGGTGCGCGACATGGTGCGGGAGTTCGCCCGCACCGAAGTCGCCCCAGTGGCCAAGGAACTCGACCGCACCTCGGAATTCCTCTGGGACAGCGTCGCCAAGATGGGTCCGCTCGGCCTCCTCGGCGTCCCATGGCCGGAGGAGCTCGGCGGCGCCGGGATGGACCAGCTCTCCTATTACATCGTCCTCCACGAGCTCGCCAAGGTGGACGCCAGCCACGCCCTCACCATCAGCGCCCACACCAACCTCGGGACCTCCCCCATCGTCGACTTCGGGACCAAGGCCCAGCGCGAGCGGTACGTTCCGCTGCTGGCCTCGGGGAAGGTGCTCGGTGGCTTCGGCCTCACCGAGCCGGGCGCCGGGAGCGACGCGGGCGGCACCGCCACCACTGCGGTGGACAAGGGCGACCACTACCTCCTGAACGGCTCCAAGGTCTTCATCACCCACGCCGGCGTCGGCGAGATCTTCTCGGTCACCGCCCGTACCTCACCTGGCACGGACCACCGCGGCATCACGAGCTTCATCGTGACCAAGGACGCGGTGGACCTCGAGCGCTGCCGCGCCGTCGGGGTCGGGCATGCGGAGAACCTGCCGAAGACCAAGGGAGTCAGGGCTGGGAAGAAGGAAGAGAAGATGGGGTGGCGGTCCTCCGACACCCGGGAGCTCATTCTCGAGGACGCGGTGGTGCCCAAGGAGAATGTCCTGGGGACGATCGGGGAGGGCTTCGTCAACTTCCTCAAGACCCTCGATGCCGGCCGGATCGGGATCGCGGCGGTGTCGCTCGGCATCGCGGAGGGCGCCTATGAGCAGGCGGTCCACTACGCCGCCGGCCGGAAGCAGTTCGGGCAGGCGATCGCCAATTTCCAGGGCATCAGCTTCCAGTTGGCCGACATGGCCACCGAAATCCAGGCCGGCACCCATCTCCTGTATCATGCGGCGTGGCTCAAGCAGAACGGGCGCCCCTTCAAGCAGGAGGCGGCCATGGCCAAGCTCTACTGCTCCGAACTGGCCATGCGGGTCACCACCAAGGCGGTGCAGGTGTTCGGCGGCTACGGCTACACCACCGACTATCCGGTCGAGCGGATGATGCGCGACGCCAAGGTCTGCGAAATCGGGGAAGGGACCAGCGAAATCCAGCGTATCGTCATTGCCAGGAACATCTTGGCGTCGCTGGGGGGATAGTCCGGCGCGGTCTATTGCCCCAATCGGCGCCCCGTCATATCATTGATCAATGAAGTCTGCTTCACCCCTCCTCTTTGTGGTCTTTTTCGCCTCCCGGGTCCGAGCCTGGGGGGCGACTGTGCTTGCAGTGATTTCTCGGTTGTCCGGAACTCCCCCGCTCCACGAACGCCTCGCACCGGCCGGTCCGGTGAGGCGCTCAGGGCCGGGGGGGCCGAATCCAGTCTTTCGTCGTTCTGATTCTCTGCTGGCGGGATCCCCGCCCTCTGTCTGGTCTCACGCGTCTCCGATCCTCACCCTCCGCTCCGGGGCGGGCCTGCGGGCCGTCCGGAATGGCTGGGGCATGGGGTGGTCGAACGCGTGGGATTTCCTCGTACTGATCGGCGCTGCGTTCGACCGGGCCCTCCTGGGTCCGGCCGCTGTGTTGCAGCCGGTCGAGGTTGCATCGCGTGAAGCGCGAAATTCTCATCAATGGAGGCCGGCGGGAGACCCGCGTGGCCATCCTCGAGGACGATCGGCTCGTCGAGCTCCTCGTACGATCGTCCTGATCAGCGCCGCTCCCTCGGCGACATCTATCTCGGCCGCGTTGATGCGGTCCTCCCCGGCATCCAGGCCGCCTTTGTAGACATCGGCCTGGAAAAGTCGGCGTTCCTGCACGCCTCCGACCTCCTCGAGCCCGAGGAGGACGACGATCCCGACGAACGCGATGACGATGACGCGGACATTCCCGACGTGGAGACCGCCGAGGCCTCCGGGGGCAACGGCCGCGACAAGGCCGCGCCTCGTCAGCGCGAGGTCGACCACCGGGCGGCCGTCCCCAACATCGCGGAGCTCCTGAAGAAGGGGCAGACCATCCTTGTTCAGGTCACGAAGGAGCCCATCAGCACCAAGGGCTCCCGCGTCACCGCGCAGATCTCCCTGCCGGGCCGGTTCCTCGTGTACATGCCGTACGCCTCGCGCGTGGGCGTCAGCCGCAAGATCGAGAGCCGGGAGCAGCGCGCCAAGCTTCGCGAGATGGTCAAGAAGGTCCTGCCCGAGGATGCCGGCGGCGTCATCGTGCGCACGGTGGCCGAAGGCGTGACCGAAGAACAGGTGACGCGCGAAGTCGAGTCGCTGCTCGGCCCTGTGGAAGAAGATCAACCGCAAGAAGGGCGTTCGTGAAGGCGCCGGCGCTGGTGCAGCGGGAGACGAGCCTGACCCGGGGCATCATTCGCGACCTCTTCAGCGACAAGGTCGACGCGCTCTGCACGTGGACTCGAAGGAGCTGTACAACGAGGTCGAGCAGTACCTCGAGCAGGTCGATCCCGACTTGATCAGCCGCGTGCATCACTACACCGAAGACCAGCCGCTCTTCGACAAGTTCGACATCGAATCCGAAATCCGCGACCTCTTCAAGCCGCGATGTGAGCTGCCCACGGGCGGGTCCATCATCATCCAGCCGACCGAAGCGCTGGTGTCGATCGACGTGAACACCGGCCGGTACACCGGCAAGAAGGACCCCGAGAAGACCATCCTCAAGACCAACCTCGAGGCGGCCAAGGAAATCGCGCGGCAGCTGCGCCTCCGCGACGTCGGCGGCATCATCGTCTGCGACTTCATCGACATGGACACGAAGTCGAACCGCGAAAAGGTGCTCCAGGAGCTCCGGTCCCACCTGACCCGCGACCGGGCCCGGACCAAGGCCTTTGCGGTCTCGGAACTCGGCCTGATCGAGATGACCCGGCAGCGGGTCCGGCCTTCCCTCTGGGCCTCCCAGACTACCGAATGCCCCACCTGCGCCGGCAGCGGCCGGGTGTTCAAGCCAGAGATCGTCACCCGCCGGCTGGAGCGGTCGCTCCGCCGGGCCGGCCACGAGCACCGGGAGCGCCAGCTGGCGGTCCGGCTCCACCCCGAGGTGGCCATCTACCTGCTCGAGGAGGAGCCCAAGCTCCTCCAGACCCTTATCCGGGCCACCGGGCTGGAGTTGGAGCTCCGGGACGACCCGATGATGCGGCTGGACGAGTTCCGGCTCATGAGCCGGCCCGGGGGCCGGGACGTGACGGAGCTGTACGCGGTGGCGTAGGGCGGCGGGGCTGGGAGGCAGCGGGGCGGGGCAGGGTGCTGGCCGACTTGACGAGGCCCCCTAACCCCATTAGTCTTTTGGGCTTGCTACGGAACCACCTTTTGGCAAAGAGCTGAGTCATGTACGCGATTTTCAAGGCGCTGGGAAAGCAGTTCCGGGCGGAGAAGGGCAAGGTTGTCCGCCTTCCCCTCATGGAGGCCGAGCCCGGCTCCAAGGTCACCTTCGATGAGGTGCTCCTGTCCTCCGATGGCACCACGGTCAAGGCCGGCACCCCGTTGGTCAAGGGCGCCAAGGTCATGGCTGAGGTCGTCGGCGATGGCAAGGAGAAGAAGATCTACGTCTTCAAGTTCAAGCGGCGGAAGGGCTATCGCCGCAAGACGGGCCATCGGCAGAAGTTCACCGAGGTCCGTATCACTGACGTCAAGGTAGGGTGAGGCTCTCATGGCTCATAAAAAGGGCGTAGGCTCCAGCCGCAACGGCCGCAACAGCAATCCCCAGTACCTCGGCATCAAGAAGTTCGGGGGAGAGAACGTGATCGCCGGCAACATCCTGGTTCGCCAGCGGGGCACCGTCATCCATGCCGGCAAGAACGTCGGGCAGGGTACGGACGACACCCTGTTCGCCAAGGTGGACGGCGTGGTCAAGTTCGAGTATCGCGACAAGGGCCGGAAGAAGGTCTCGGTGTATCCGAAGGTCGCCATCGCGTAAGCGCAGGGCGCCAGGGATGCCAAATGGGGGATGCGGCCTGCGCCGCATCCCCCTTATTGTTACCGAGAACCCGACGCAGAGGGTTCGAATTGAAACATTCCGGCCCTCGGGGCCGTCAGGTTCGCAGATCCCGACCACGGAGAACACCATGGCATCCATCTTTTCCAAACTGAACAGCGAACTCGAGAGCTTTGGCCGGCGCGCCAGCGCCGCCCTGGACGGAGGCCGCCTCCAGATCGAGTTGCTTCGCGTCAAGCGGCGCCGCGACAATGCGGCCCGCGACCTCGGCATGATCGCCTATCACCGCGAAAAGGGCGTGGAGTCCGACCAGCGGCGGGTCGATGCCCTGGTCCTCAAGATCGGCGACCTCGAGACCCAGATCGCCTCGATCGAGACTCAGATCGCCACACAGAAGGCGGAGGTCGTTTCCGTCACCAACACGGAAGACGACGAGCCGGTACTCGACCCGGAGGCGCCGGCCGTGGACGAGGCGTCGGCGGCTCCCCGGGCAGACGGGGCGTAGCGCTCAGAGCCCTCCGCCCGATGCCAGGACAAACTTCAAGGGCGCCCCGCTCATCTCCACCTTCAGCACGGTGTGCGGTGCGCGCTTGAGGACCAGGAAATCCACGTTGGTGGCCCCTCCCGTCAGGCGGACCCGGTAGGCGTCGAACGCGCCGGCCGGCACCATCGCCGTCTCTTCCCCGACCACATACAGCGCCATTTCCGACACGGCGTTCAAGCCTGCGCTGTACATCCAGAAATTCCAGCCCGCCCCCGTGGCCCACGGCAGTGCGGGCAGTAGCGCCTGCACCGCGTTGTCGTCCACGGTACCCGGCGGCACGACGGTGTCCACGGCGAAGTGGTTCGGGCCCTCGGAGGTCACCGCCGTGACGCTGCCGGTGACGCGCCCATCGGCGTATCGGATGTCGATGCTTCCCTCAACGCCCCGCGCCGTCCCCGATTGGTTCACCTGCTGGACTGCGCCCGCCTTGTTCAGCGCGACGGTGGTCTCCTGCCGCATGATCGTGCCGATGATGGTGAGCTCGTGGATCGCCAGCCCGTCCCCGCTCTTCTGCAGCCCCCACACGCTGCTTCCCATCGGCTGATTGTTCACCAGGATCACCATGCTGTCCCGGTGCGGGATCAGCTTCTTGGCGTCGATCGGCAATGGCTGTGGCCGCGGCAACGAATCCTGGGCGGCGGCAGGGACTGCAGTGGCAAGGCTCAGCGCGCCGATGACCGCGAGAAAGTGACGCATCACGACAGGCTCCTGGATGAGTTCAGCGGGTGAGGGTGGGGAAGAGCCGAAGGCTCGTGTCGGACAGGATGGCGCGCTGCACGTCGGCGGAGAGCGGGAGCCCACGGAAGGCGTCCAGGTTCTTGCGCAGGTCGTGCACGCCGGGGCTCGGCCAGTCGGTGCCCCAGATCGTCTTGTGGCCGATATCGGCCAGGCGCGGAAAATACTCGAGCAGCCGCGTGGGCGGGATGCCGGACAGTTCGAGGTAGACATTGGGGTGACGGCGCAACACGAAGAAGGCCTCTTCCATCCAGAGCGGCCGACCGCCGTGCGCCATCACGATCGTCAGGTTCGGGAAGTCGATGGCCACGTCGTCCAGTTCCATCGGGTTGCCCCACTTGGACCGCGCCCCTGGAAAGATGCTGGTGCCGGTATGGACCAGGACCGGCAGCCCGCGCTCTTCACAGCGCCGATAGATCCGCCCGAGCGCCTCGAGCCCCTCGGTGTAGGCGTTGGCCGGGTAGAGCTGGTGGGGCGGATGGATCTTGAGGCAGCGGATGCCCATGTCCATCAGCCGGTCCACATCGCCCTCGGGATCCTTGGTGAAGCGGGCGTGGACGCCCCCGTAGGGCAGGATCCGCTCCGGCGCCGCCTCGGCGTACCGGGCCGAGAAGGCGTTGGTGGAGTCGTCGAATCCCATCAGGTCGGGGCTCGGGTAGTTGATCAGCGCCACCCGCCACACCCCCGAGGCGTCCATCACCTCGAGCAGCGCCTTCGGATCGTCCATCAGCGCAATCAGCCGCTCCCAGTGCGCTTCCTTGCCCACGCGCATGACGTCTGCCACCGCCGGCTTCAGCTGCCGCCACGGCTGGATGTGGATGTGCATGTCGCTGATGGGGTAGGTCAAGTCGCCCTCTTCACTTGGGTCCGCCTGACGTGCCCCCTCTCCACATGGTGGAGAGGGGGACAGGGGGTGAGGCTATCGTCCCTTGAACTCCGCCGGCCGCTTCCCCAGGAACGCCGCCACGCCCTCCGCCTTGTCCTCGCTGGAGAACGCCAGGCCGAACAGCGTGGTCTCCTGCTTCAGTCCTTCGTCCAGCGTTCCCCGCAGCGACGCCCGCACCGCTTCCTTGATCAGCTGCAGCGCCACCGGGCTCTTCTGGGCGATGCTCTCGGCCAATGCCAGGGCGCGGGCCCGGAGCTCTGCCGCGGGGACCACCTCGTCCACCAGGCCGATGCGGAGCGCCTCCTCGGCGCCGATCAGGTCGCCGGTAAAGAGCAGCTTGAACGCCGCGCCGGCGCCGACGAGCCGGGGCAGGCGTTGCGTGCCGCCGCCGCCGGGAATGATGCCGAGGTTCACTTCCGGCTGGCCCAGCTTGGCGGAGTCGGCCGCGAGGCGGATGTCGCACGCCATGGCGAGTTCACAGCCACCGCCGAGCGTGAAGCCGTTGAGCGCGGCGATGACCGGCTTCGGAAAGCTGTCCACCGCGTCGAAAATCGTGCGGCCCGACATGACCCGGAACTGGTCGATGGGGCTCCGGCCCTCGAACTCCGAGATGTCCGCTCCGGCCACGAACGCCTTGTCGCCGGCGCCGGTGATGACCACCACCCGTACGTTGGCGTCTGCGCGCAGTTCGTCGAGGAGGGCAAGGAGCTGACCGCGGGTGGCGCCGTCCAGGGCGTTTCGCTTTTCGGGGCGGTTGATGATGAGGAGCGCCACGCGGCCGTGAAGTTCCTTCAGGACGTTGCTCGATTCGCTCATGATTGGGACCAGTCGTAGAAGCCGTGGCCGCTCTTCTTGCCGAGTTTGCCCTCGGCGACGAGGCGGCGGAGGATGGCCGGGGGCGCGAACCGCTCGGCGCCCAGGGCCTGGTGAAGGTAATCGGCAATGCGCAGACGCACGTCGAGTCCGACGAGGTCGGTGAGCTTGAGCGGGCCCATCGGGTGGTTGTAGCCCAGTTCCATGGCCCGGTCGATGTCGGCGGCGCTGGCGACCCCCTCCTCGAGCATCCGCATCGCCTCGAGGCCCAGCGCAATGCCCAGCCGGCTGGAGGCGAACCCCGGCGAGTCGCGCACCACGATCGGGTCCTTGCCCATGGCGTGCACCACCGCGAGCGCATCGGCCTGGGCGGCGGCGTCCGAACCGGCGTGCGTGACGATTTCCACCAGCTTCATCACGTGCACCGGATTGAAGAAGTGCATGCCGATGAGCCGCTCCGGGCGGGGGAGATCGGCGGCGATGGCGGCGACAGACAGCGAGGAGGTGTTGGTGGCGAGCAGCGCCGAGGGCTCGGCCCAATCGCTGGCCTGGCTCATCACGTCGCGCTTGACGTCCAGATCCTCCAGGACCGCCTCGATCACCAGGTCGGCGCCGGCGCAGGTGGTGCGCATGTCGGGGGCCGTTCGCAGCCGACCGAGGATCGCGTCGCGGCCTGCGGCGTCGAGCTTGCCGCGCTGGACCGCGCCGTCCAGCGTCCTGGCGATCCGGTCGAGCGCGCCCTGCAGTGCCTCCGGTCGGGCATCGGTCAGGGTCGTGGGCCACCCGGCGGTCGCGGCCGCCTGCGCAATGCCGCTGCCCATGGTGCCCGCGCCGATGACCGCCACGCGCGTCGGGAATCCGCTCATGACGCCACCGCCAGTCGGTCGGGGAAGTTGCCGCAGAGCCCGTCCACGCCCATCCGGCTCAGCCTCCCGGCGGCGGCCGGGTCATTCACGGTCCACGCGATCACGCGGGCGTGTGCGGCATGCACCACATTCACGAGGTCCTGGTCGATCATGCTCCATTCCTGCCAGAGCGTCGTCGCCTTCGCGTTGCGGAGCACGCTGACCGGGTCCACCACCCGCGCCGACAGCAGCGCGCCGAGCGCGAGGCCGGGGCGGACGGCCGCCAGGCGCGCGGTGATGCGGTGGTCGAAGCTGTGGACGGCGTAGCGAGCGGGGAAGGGGCCGCCGTCGAGCGCCGCGAGCAGGGCGTCATCGTAGGCGCGGGGCAGCGACTTGACCTCGATCCACACGTCCCGATTGCCGATGATGGTCAGGGCGGTGGCGAGGGAGGGTACCTGCTCGCCGTTGGAGAGCAGCGAGCCGGTGGCTTCGGTCATCGTGAGGGTGTCGAGCGGCCTGCCGCCGGTCAGGACGGGGTCGTGATGCACCACGAGGCCGCCGTCCGCCGTGCTGTGGACGTCCAGCTCGATCCCGTCCACGCCCCGGGCGACCGCCTCCCGAAAGGCGGCCGGTGAATTCTCGAACGCGTAGCCGGAGGCGCCCCGATGGGCGATCACCAGCGGCCGCGTCAGTTGTTCTCCTCCAGCGTCCGCTTCTCGATCCAGTCTGGCTCGTCGAGCAGGTCCTTGAGGAGGGTGCGGTCTGCGTCGTTCGGCAGGACCGAGGTGAGGTACGCCGCGTACTTGTCGGCGTCCACCGGCTCGCCGGTAATCGTGAAATGCTGCCGGGCGTAGAGGCCGATCTTCCGGTTGAATTTCAGGTCCGGCACAACCAGGTGCTGGGCCGGGTCGCCGACCACCGTGTTGAGCCGCTGTACCAGCCGGGTGATTTCCTGGCGGTAGAGCTCCCGGCTCGCTTCGTTGAGCTGCGCGATGTTGACGCCCTCCTCGGTCTCCCGCTCGTCGAACCGGCCCTTGAGGCCCCAGACGTAGGCCCAGTGCGCGCTCGACGAATTGTCGGTGCCGAACAGGTCGAAGGCGGTCGGGACCCACTTGTTGAAGTAGCGCTGCACCACCGCTGGCGGCACCCGGCCGGCCCGCAGGATCCGCAGCAGGCCGTTGTTGCCGGTGCCGAGGTGGAAGCTCTCTTCCTTGAGCATCGGCCCCATGGAGCGGGCCAGCGGGTGGAACGAGGAGGTGGACAGCATCTTGAGCTGGAACTTGCCGTCCCGGTCGATGAACTGGGTGTAGGTGAAGAAGTCCAGCCAGTTCTCGACGATCTCGTTGAACGAGCCGAGCAGCCGCTCGCCCTCCTCGGCCCGGCGGTCGAGAAGCTTCTGCGCCTCGCGCTTGCCCTCGTCGCCGAAGTAGGTGCAGAGCAGGTAGGACATCTGCCAGCCGTGGCGCATCTCCTCGCTCATGACCCGCATCAGCGAAAAGAGGTCGTAGTCGCTCGGTGCCCGCTCGAGAAGCTGCCGCTGCTGCTCGACCGACGCGAACTCGGTGTCGCCCTGGAAGACGATCAGGTTCAGCAGCGCGTCCCGGATCCGCTGGTCGGGGATGTGCATGATGGTGGGCCACTTGGTCTGGCCCTTGTAATGACCGAACTCGATCGTCTCGGCCTCCGGCTCGCCGAACTTGGCCTCGAAGCCGACCTTCCGGAACGGCGTGCCGGCCATCTCCTTCTCGGAAATGCCGATCGAGTCCTGCCAGTAGCGGAAGTAGTCGATCCAGTCGTCAAAGTTGTTCACTTTCCGCATGTCGTCCTCATCGTCCGTGGAATACGGGAACCCGTTTGGCGTGGTACGCCTCCAGCCCTTCGGCGGCGTCCGCGCTGCGAAAACACTCCTGGCAGTGGCGCGCTTCGATGATCAGCGATTCGGCGAGCGTCGTCGACTCCGCCTCGCGCACCGCCCGCTTGGCCAGCCGCGCCGCGATCGGCGGCAGCGCCGCCAGCCGGGCGGCCCACGCCGCCGTCTCGTGGTGCAACAGTTCATCTTGTACCACCCGGTTGACCAACCCGAGTTCCAGGCAGCGGGCCGCCGGAAGCATCCTGGGCGTCCAGAGCAGCTCGAGCGCCGCCGCGCTGCCGGCCAGGCGTGGCACAAACCAGCTGGTGCCGAAGTCGGGATGCAGCCCCAGACGGTGGAACACGAGGCCGAGGGAGGCGCTCTCCGCGGCGATCCGAAGGTCGCAGGCCAGCGCCAGCCCGACGCCGCCGCCTGCCGCCGGGCCGTTCAGGCTGGCGAGCACCGGCTTGGGCGCTCGGTGAAGCAGTTGCACCACCTCCGAGCCGGTCCGGACCAGCGCCATGGCCTCGGCCTCGTCGATCTCGCCGGGCGATCCGGAGAGGCGCTCGAGGTCGGCCCCGGCGCAGAACCCTCGGCCGCTCCCAGTGAGCACGATGGCCCGTACCGCGTCGTC
This sequence comes from uncultured Gemmatimonadales bacterium, assembly GCA_963810185.1. Classification (GTDB taxonomy): domain Bacteria; phylum Gemmatimonadota; class Gemmatimonadetes; order Gemmatimonadales; family GWC2-71-9; genus SPDF01. Next base: position 503,127 of record CAWEMJ010000008.1, on the reverse strand, counting down.
CTCGGTCATGGCGCGCACCGCGTCGGCCAATTCGCGGAGCATGTCGACATCGAAGGCGTTCAGCCGGTCAGGGCGGTCCAGCGTAATCGTTCCGACGCCGCCGCCGATCGCGGTGGTCACGGAACTCTTTACCATCAACGCGTGCGTTTCGATCATCGGAGCCTCAGTCCTCAGTCCTCTCGATCACCATCGCAATGCCCTGACCCACGCCAATGCACATCGTGGCGAGGCCGTAGCGGCCGCCCGTGCGCCTCAGCGCATGCACCAGCGTCGCCGTCATCCGGGCGCCACTGGCGCCGAGCGGGTGCCCGAGGGCAATGGCCCCGCCGGACACATTCACCTTGGCCGGGTCCAACCCCAACTCGCGGATGCAGGGAATGGCCTGGGCGGCAAACGCCTCGTTCAGTTCGATCAGGTCGAGGTCGCCCACCGAGAGTCCGAGCCGGGCCAGGAGCTTCCGGGTGGCGGGGATGGGGCCGAGTCCCATGCAGCTGGGGTCGATGCCGGCCACCGCCGTGCCGAGGATGCGGGCCATCGGCGTGAGGCCATGCTCCCGGACCGCCTCACCGCTCGCCACCCCGAGGGCGGCTGCGCCATCGTTGATGCCGCTGGCGTTGCCCGCGGTGGCGGTGCCGTTCTTGGCGAACGCCGGCGAAAGCCTGGCGAGCCCCTCGACGGTCACCCCGGCGCGCGGGTGCTCGTCCGCGGTGACTGAGCCGGCCGGTCCGGGGACCGGCACCGGCACCAACTCGTTCACGAAGTGACCGGCGGCGATAGCGGCCTGGGCGCGGCGCTGGCTCTCGACCGCAAACGCGTCCTGGTCTTCGCGGCTGATGCCATGCAACTGGGCCACGCGCTCGGCCGTCTGCCCGAGCGAAATAGTCCAGTCGGCGGACATCCGCGGGTTGACGAACCGCCAGCCGAGCGTGGTGTCGGCCACCTGTGGCGTGCCCCGGTCCCAGGCGGTGCCGCTCTTGAGTGTCACGTAGGGGGAGCGGGTCATGCTCTCCACGCCGCCGGCCACGAACAGGTGCCCTTCGCCGGCCTTGATGGCCTGCGCGGCGCTCGCCAGTGCCTGCAGGCCCGAACCGCAGAGCCGGTTGACGGTCTGCCCCGGCACTTCGACCGGCAGGCCCGCCAGCAGCACCGCCATGCGTGCCACGTTGCGGTTGTCCTCGCCCGCCTGGTTGGCGCAGCCGAGGATCACGTCATCGATGCGCGCCGCCGGGAGCCGGCCCCGCTCGACGGCGGCGCCCACCGCGAGTGCGGCGAGGTCGTCGGGCCGCACGCCCGCGAGCGCGCCGCCGGCCCGCCCGATGGGGGTCCGCGCCGCCGAGACGATGAACGCGTCGGTCACAGCGCGATCCAGACCGTCTTGCTCTCGGTGTAACCCTCCAGCGCCGTCCGCCCGAGGTCGCGGCCGAAGCCCGACGCCTTGTAGCCGCCGAACGGTGCGCCCGGGTCGTACATGTTGTAGGTGTTCACCCAGACGGTACCGGCACGGACCGCGTGCGCCACCCGGTGTGCGCGGCCGACGTCGCGGCTCCAGACGCCGGCGGCCAGTCCGTACATCGACTGATTGGCCAGCGCAATCGCTTCCTCTTCGTCATCGAAGCCGAGCACGGCCAGCACCGGGCCGAAGATCTCCTCGCGAGCGATGGTCATCTCCGGCTTCACGCCGTCGAAGACGGTGGCCTCCACGAAGTATCCCTTGCCATTCACCGTGGCCGCGTTGCCGCCCGCCACGATCACTCCGCCTTCCGACTTGCCGATGCCGATGTACTTGAGCACGCTCTCCTGCTGCTGCTTCGACACGATGGCGCCGAGGCGAATCGTCTTGTCGAACGGGTCGCCGGGGACGAGCTTCTTCGCCCGCTCGGCCAGCTGCTCCACGACCTGGTCCTTCACCTTGCGGTCCACCAGCAGGCGGCTGCCGGCGGCACAGACCTCGCCCTTGCCGTAGAAGATGCCGGTCTGCGCCCCGCGCACGGCGGCGGCGATGTCGGCGTCGGCAAAGATGATGTTGGGACTCTTGCCGCCGAGTTCGAGGGTCAGGCGCTTCACCGTGTCGGCGGCGTCCTTCATGATGCGCTGCCCGACAGCGGTGGATCCTGTGAAGGAGATCTTGTCCACGCCCGGATGGCGCACCAGCGCCGAACCGGCCGTGGAGCCACCACCAGGCACCACGTTGAAGGCGCCGGCCGGGAGTCCTGCCTCGGCAAAGATCTCGCCCATGAGGAGGGCGGTAAGCGGTGTCTCGGAGGCCGGCTTCAGCACGACGGTGCAGCCCGCCGCCAACGCCGGGGCAAACTTCCAGCCGGCCAGGTTGAGCGGGAAGTTCCACGGCACGATGGCGCCGACCACGCCGATCGGCTCGTGCCGGATGTAGGTCAGGAAGTTACCGTCCACCGGGACGGTCTCGCCGCCGAACTTGTCGCACCACCCGGCGTAGTAGCGCAGCGTCTCTACCGTGGATGACACGTCGATCTTCGATTCGAAGAGCGGCTTGCCGTTCTGCCGGGTCTCCAGCTCCGCCATCTCCTGGAGCCGGGAGGCGAGCAGGTCGGCGGCCTTGAACAGGAAGGCGCCCCGCTTCCGGGCCGAGAGCCCTCGCCACTCGGCGGATTCGAAACAGGCGCGGGCCGCGCCCACGGCCCGGTCGATGTCGGCCGCGTCGCCCTCCGCCACCGAGGCGAGCACGTCCTCGGTGGCGGGGTTGATCACGTCGAACCGCCGGCCGCTCGCGGCCGGGGTCCACGCGTTATTGATGAACAGGTCGGTCCGCACCGGTTACTTGGCCTGGAATTCGGGCATCCGCTTCTCGACGTACGCGGCGAGGCCCTCCTTGGCGTCCGACGACTGGAAGAGCTGCTGCTGCAGCTCCCGCTCGAGGGTCAGCGCGCTCTCGAAGGGGAGGTCCATGCCGGACTGCACGCTCCGCTTGATGGCGCCCACCGCCTTGGAGGCCTTGTTCGGCGGGGTGAACTGCTTGGCGTACATCAGCACCTGTTCCCAGAAGCCGTCCTTCTCGAACACGTGGTTGATCAGGCCCATCTCCTCGGCCTTCTCGAAGGAGAAGGTCTCGCCGGTCACCATGAACTCGATGGCCGCCGACTTGCCGATGAGCCGGCAGAGCCGCTGGGTCCCGCCGGTGCCCGGCAGCACGCCGAGGTTCACCTCGGGGAGCCCGATCTTGCCGGCGTTCCGGCACGCGATGCGCATGTCGCACGCCATGGCGATCTCGAGTCCGCCGCCGACGGTGTGGCCGTTGAGGGCCGCAATGGTGAGCTTCGGGGTCTGCTCGAGGCGGCTGAGGGTCTCGTTGGCGTGGAGGCAGAAGAAGTACTTGAAGCGCGGGGTCACGCTGTTGAGCATCGAGATGTTGGCGCCGGCCGAGAAGAACTTCTCGCCGTGGCCCCGGATCACGATGACGTGCGCCTCATCCGCCATGCGGGCGTCGAGGATGGCGGCGTCGAGCTGCCGGAACATCTCGTAGGTGTACGTGTTGGCCGGCGGGTCGTTCAGCGTGATGATGGCGAGGCCGTCCCGGACCTCGTAATTCACGAGGACCTTGTCGGTGTGCGCCGGAGCGCCGGGGCGTGGGGAGGTCAGGGTAGCGGTCAAGGGGTCATCCTCCGAGCGTGGCGACCAATTGCGGGGTCGCATGGTGGGCGGCGATGTAGCCATCCAGGAAGAGCGAGGCCAGTTCCTCGGCCAGCGTGGCCGGTGACGTGGGACCCGCAGGGTGATACCAGGTGTAGATCCAGTTCATCATGCCGAAGAGCGCGTAGGCCGCGATGTGCGGGTCGCCGTGCCGGCCCGGGATGTCCTGCAGCAGGGCGTCGAGCAGCCCGACATATTCCTTCTTGCGCCGGCGGACCTGCGCCCGCATGGTGCCCGTCAGTTCATCTTCCTCGTGGGCGAGGACCTTCATCTCGTCCATGTGGGAGGCGAAGAATACCACGTGATGCTGGATGAAGGCGCGGAGCCGGGACTCGGGGTCGGCCGGCCCGGCCACGGCGTCGCGGGCGCCATCGATGACCGACGCAAAACAGCGGTCCTGGATCTGGAAGAGCAGGGCCTGCTTGCTCTCCACATAGTGGTACATCCCGGCCAGGCTGAAGCCGCTGGCCCGGGCCAGGTCCCGCATGGACGTGGCATGGTAACCCCGCTCCGCAAAAGTCTTTGCGGCCGCGGCGAGGAGGGTCTCCAGGCGCTGGTCGTATGGTTGCATTCCCCGTCCGAACGATCGTTCGGGGGAAGTTATCCGACTGAGTCAGTCGGGTCAACGCTTAACACCCGGTGGCTCATGGCGTCCATGCCTGTTGAATGGCATCCGTGACCGAGCTCGATGGGCCATCCGACGCCGCCCTTGCGGCGGCGTGGCAGGCGGGAAGCGAGCAGGCGGCCACCGACCTGGTCCGGCGGCACGCATCCGCCCTCGCCCGGTTCCTGAGCGGCGCCGGCGCGGGGCCCAGTGAGGTCGATGATCTGGCCCAGGAGGCGTTCTTCAAGGCCTTCCGCGGCCTCGATGGCTGGCGCAAGGAATCGTCGTTCAGGAGCTGGCTGTTCAGCATTGCTTCGAATCTTCTCAAGGATTCGTATCGCCGCGGGAAGGGTAGGGTGGTCCTGTCGATCGAGGACCACGACGTTGCGGGGAATCACGATCCGGCGTCGGAGCTGGTGGCGGGCGAGACCGCGGACCGGATTCAGGGTGGGCTGACCGGGTTACCCCGCCTTCAGCGCGAAGTGTTTCTCCTCAGGGTTCAGCAGGGGATGGACTACGCCGAGATTGCCTCGGCGCTCGGCACGACGACGGGAGCGGCACGGGTGCACTACCATCACGCGGTCAAGCGGTTGAAGGAGCTGATTCCATGATTTGCCAGGAGTTGTCCGACAAGATGCCCGCGGTGGCCAGGAGGGAAATCGACTGGACCGACGCCGAGGCGGCGCACCTCCGGACCTGCGCCGACTGCCGGGCGGAGTGGGCGGTGGTGAGTGCTGGCGCAGCCGTGGGTCAGGACGCTGCCCTCGACGCCGACGCGCTCGCGGCGCGCGTGCTCGAGCGGCTCCGGACCGAGCCGGTGGTGCGCCGCTCGGCTCGACCACTCTGGCTGGTTGGCCTCGCGGCCGCGGCCGTCATCGCGATCTTCCTGGTTCCGGCCCGACTGCCCCGCAGCCCCGCTGCCCCGCTATCGAGCGGCCCCGCCGCCCCGCCTTTGACGGTGCACGTGTCCGGGCTCACCGCTCTCAATTCCGATGGACTTGCCGACGTGCTCGAGTCATTTGATACCATGTGGACCGAAACCTCCACCACCGACGCGCCGAGCCTCGACGACCTGGATTCCCAGGAACTCGAGCAGGTGCGGGGCTCCTGGGAGATCTGATGCGACGACTTGGCGTGTGTGTGCTGGCGGTACTGACGGTGGCTGTCCGACCGGTCCTGGCCCAGGACGTGGGCGATTCCAACCCGCAGGCGGCGGTGCTCCGGCAGCAGATCGAGACCCGGTTTGCGCAGCAGATCCAGGCGACGCTGGGACTCTCCGACGAGCAGACCGTGAAGCTGCGGGCCACCTTCAACACCTATGCGCCGAAGCGGCGGGCCATGGAGCAGGAGGAGCGGGGCATCAAGCGGGCGCTGCAGGGCCAGCTTCGACCCGGGATCGCCGCCAACTCCGACAGCGTCGGCAAGCTGGTCGATCGGTTGCTGGAGCTGAAGGTCACGTACGCCAAGAGCTTCGTCGAAGAGGACCGGGAGATGGCCAAGTTCCTGACCCCGGTGCAGCGGGCGCAGTACCAGATGTTGCGGGAGCGGCTGATGGCGCGGATCGAGGAGGTCCGTCAGCAGCGGCAGCAGCGGTTGCAGGCGGGCGCCGGCGGGCCACCGCCGAGGCCCTAGCGGCGGCTTCTTGCGCCGCTGGTGCGGCCTGCCCATCTTCCTCCCGCGGCGCCCGAGTGGCGGAATGGCAGACGCAACGGACTCAAAATCCGTCGGGGGCAACCCCGTGCGAGTTCGACTCTCGCCTCGGGCACTTCAGGAGTACTCGAAACAGCAAGCCCCCCGTTGGCACCTCGCCGGCGGGGGGCTTGGACATCCCGATGCAGGGTCCCGATCGCAGTGCCCCTTTCTAGGGCGCTGCGAGTGCTGCTGCGTTCCAGGGAATCCCGATGCAGCGTCCCGATCGCAGTGCCCCTTTCTAGGGCGCTGCGAGTGCTGCTGCGTTCCAGGCGGTCGGGTCGTCACATCGAATCGAGTGATCCGATCGAAATTCGATTTCTCCGGAGGGCCTCCGTTTGCGCCGATGATGGCTGGCTTCGGAAGGCAGGAGACTTGAAGCCAGAACTCGACTGGATCGCCGTCAATCGATTGGGCCTCTGCTGTGACAGGAACGCCGGCCGTGGCGGGAGCATATTTCGCCCAGTCAGCGCCTCCAGTGTTGAGGTCGACGGGTGCCTTGAAATGCCCGTTGACCGAGATGAGGACACGAAGTTGCCGGCCTGAGTTGTTTGCCAGATAGAGCCGCACCGATTCCTCCACCGGTGCGGCCGTGGGGGCGTCGTCGGCGCAGCCCGGAAGCGACAAGAGTACCAGAGCAGCGGAGGCAACGAGCATGCCATGCCTCACTTCTTCACCAACTCCACCCGCCGGTTCTGCTGCCGTCCCTCCGGCGTCGTGTTCGGCTTCGCGGGCACGGTGTCCCCGAAGCCGATGGTGGTCAGGCGATTACCGTCGATCTTGTAGGTATCGATGAGGATCTTTCGCACGGCGGCGGCGCGCCGGTCCGACAGCGCGAGGTTCGAGGCGGGCGTTCCGACGTTGTCGGTGTGCCCCTCGATGAGGATATCGAGGTCGGCGTGGTCCTTCAGCATTTCCGCAATTTCCACCAGCGTCGGCGTCGATTCCGGCCTGATCTGGTCGGATCCCGAGGCGAAGTAGATGCCCTGGGTCGCCACTCGGCCATCTTTCTCGAGGGCGTCATACAGCTCACGGCCGCCGGCCAGCACGCTCAGGTTGCCGATGAACGCCGGTTGCTCTCCGATCCCGACGAAATCGATGGTGATCTTGTTCGAACGCCCCAGGTCGGCGTTCGGGATGTTGGCGACCCGCGTCTCGTTCACGTAGACCTTCACGTACTTGCCATCGGCCATGATCCGGAACCGGAACGGCGTCTCGAACGCGCTTGGGTTCGCCATATCGCAAGCGCCTTCGGGCCGGTGCCATCGATGCCGCCCTGGACCCGGTCGTTGAAGTACCGAAAGCCGGCATAGCTGGCGGCGTTCGGCGCAAAGGTGACCGTGGTGAAAATGTTCGCGATGGAGCCCGTGGCGTCGAACTCCATCGTGAAGCGGTCCGTCAGCGTGTCGGGCAGCACGATCGCGAAGCTGGACCGTGTCGTCGCTCGGAGCCAGCGGACCCCATTCCATTCGGCGACTTCCATGTTGCCCTCGATGAACTCGAGCCGCTTCGGGAAGTTCCCGACCCGGTCCCGTGAGAAATCATCCACGTAGAGCGGAATCTCACCCGGCTGAAAATCATAGTTGACCCAGACTCCCGAACCGGGGGCCTCGTTCTTCGCGGGCGCGGCAGCGGGAGCGGGAGAGGCGGCTGGTTGATCCGCGGCGGCCGGAGCCGGTTCGGCGGCAGCCGGCTGCGCGGCGGGCGAGGCGGGCGCCGACGGAACGGTGGGCACCTTGGGAACCTTCGGTACCTTGATCCCGCCAATCTGCCCCATGGCAGGCGATGTGAGAGCGGCAGCGCCGATGGTCAGCGCGAAGAGACTCCGGACCAGGCCTCGCATGATCACCTCCTGGGTTGCAATTCCCGCCCCACGCCCCCATCCCAATCGTTCCCAATAGGCAGCCCGGTACCGAGGGCCGCAAGGGTGCGCGTCCCACGGGGACTAGAGACCGCTCCGTCGCCCCATGATGAGCCCCGTCACAAACGGAATCAGCCAGACCAGCCACACCATCAGGCTTGTCCGGTGAAAAGTTCGGAGCCGTGCTTCCGACCCACGGACCAGCACGGCGGTGGCCCACACCGCGTGCACCAGCATCAGGAGAAGCGCGAGCCCGCCGGTCGCGGTGTGGAACCCCCACCGGAAGCCGCCCGCCATTTCTCGCATCATCTCGGTGCCGGCGGTGTCGCAGGCAAAGCCGAGCCAGAACAGCGCGGCATGCCACGGCTTCAGTTGACGGGCAAGGACGGCCGACCAGACGCCCAGTGAATAGAAGGCAAAGGCGGCGAACATGAGGGAAACAGCGGCTTTGACGAGAGGAGGCATGGATACCCTCCGATCGAGCGTGGGAGACTCGATGTTACGCTAGTGACGGAGCAGGGTCCAGAGGTAGACCCCGTACCCCGCCAGCAGTACGCCACCCTCGACCCGGGAGATACTGCGCTTCGTCCACATCATCGGAAAGAGCACCACCGAGAAGCCGAGCATCCACCAGGCGTCGACGTGCACGATCCCGGCGGACACCGGGATGGGGTGAATGAGGGCCGTGATGCCGAGGATGCCGAGCAGATTGAAGATGTTGGAGCCGATGACGTTGGCCAGCGCCACGTCGGAGCGGCCCCGGTAAGCGGCCACGAGGCTCGCGGCCAGCTCCGGTGCGCTGGTGCCACCCGCCACGATCGTGAGGCCGATGACTCGTTCCGTCATCCCTGCATTCCGCGCGAGCGCCACGGCGCCATCCACGAGGAACTTCCCCCCGAGCACCAGCAGTCCGCAGCCCGCCACGACAGCCAGCACACTCACAGCCAGCTCCCGCGTCCGCGGGTGCAGCGAGCGGCCGCTGGTTTCGAGCGCGAACTCCGCCGTTTCGCTCACGCCGACCTCGTGCCGCGCGAGGTACACGGCGTAGGCGGTGAACACTATCAGGCTGGCGAGGAAGAAGCCCCCCTCCATCCGGTCCAGGCCGAGGTCCCGCATCAGCAGGAACCCGATCCAGCTCGCGAGGAACATCACGGGCCACTCGAGCCGAACTGCCGAGCTGTGCACCGTGAGGGGCGCCACCATCGCGGCGAGCCCCAGCACGACCCCGATATTGAAGATGTTGGAGCCCACCACGTTGCCGATGGCGATGTCGGGCGTGCCACGGAGCGCGGCGAGGAGGCTGACCACGAGCTCCGGCAGCGACGTCCCGGCGGCCACCACCGTCAGTCCGATTACCGCGGGCGTGAGCCCCGCCAGGCGAGCGATGGTGGTGGCCCCGCGGACCAGCGCCTCACCGCCCCCGATGAGGAGGCCGAGGCCGAGGACGACCAGGAGGAGGGATGGGAGGAGTGCCATGGCCTCGAAATATACCCGGCACCGTGAGAATGGTTCGGGCCTGTGCGAAGCCCCCCATCCCTGTACCTTTCCCGCCGTTCTGCCGGCCGGCTCGCTCGGGCCGGCTCCAATTCACCGATTGTGCAGAGGCTGGTCGTGGCGCTCGAGGTCCAAATTTTCGGCACCAAGAAATGCAGCGAGACCCGGAAGGCCCTCCGCTTCTTTGCGGAGCGCCGGGTCAAGACGCACTTCGTGGACCTGCAGGTGAAGCCCGCTTCGCCGGGCGAGCTCCGCCGGTTCGCGCAGAAGTTCGGCGTGGCCGCCCTGGTGGACCGCGGCGGCAAGCGCTTCGCCGAACTCGGCCTCCGGAGCGCGGCCCTCTCCGATGATCGCTGGCTCGACCGCCTGGCCGACGACCCGCTGCTGCTTCGCACCCCGCTCACCCGCTATCAGCAGCGGCTGACCATCGGGGCCGCGGAAGACACCTGGAAAGAGTGGTTAACCGCGTGAGCCAGTTTTCTGTGTCGGGCCTGGCGGTCGAGTTTGGGGTCACGCGGCTTTTTGCCGACGCCACGTTCACGGTCGAGCGGGGGGAACGCTGGGGGGTCGTGGGCCGGAACGGGACCGGCAAGACGACCCTCTTCCGGTTGCTGGCCGGTACGGCCCAGCCGAGTCGGGGCACCGTCGCGCGTGAGTCGGGGCTCCGCATTTCCCTGATGGACCAGCACCGGGACTTCGGTGACGCGACCCGCGTCTGGGAAGCAGCCGCGGGACCGTTCGCCGAATTGCTGTCCCTCGAGGTGTCGCTCGCGGAGCAGGCCAGCGCGCTCGGCGCCGATCCCTCCGAGGCCGCCCTCGACCGCTACTCCCGGGACCTCGAACGGTTCGAGCGCGACGGCGGCTACACCCTGGCGCCCCGGGTCGACGCGGTGCTGCACGGCCTGGGCTTCGATCCAGAAGCAGCACGCACCCAGCTGGTGGCCACCCTGAGCGGCGGAGAGCGGGGCCGGGTGGCGCTGGCCCGGCAGCTGGTGGCGCCCGCCGACGTCCTGCTCCTCGACGAGCCCACCAACCACCTCGACCTCGAAACCACCCGCTGGCTCGAGGATCACCTCCTCAGCCTCGACGCGACCGTTCTCGTCATCAGTCACGACCGGGCCTTTCTCTCGCGGCTGTCCAACCGGATCCTGCACTTCGAGGCCCGGACCATCACCGCCTACAAGACGGGGTACGCCGGGTTCCTGGAGCAGCGCGCCGAGCGGCAGTTGTCGCAACAGCGCGCGTTCGACAAGCAGCGCAAGAATATCGAGGCCGAAGAAGATTTCATCCGGCGGAACCTGGCGGGCGGCAACAGTTCCCAGGCCAAGGGTCGTCGGAAGCGACTGGAGCGACTGCCCCGGCTCGGCGCGCCGCCTGGCGAAGAAGGCAGCATGACGGTGCAATTCCCACCCGGCGAGCGGGGCGGGGACCAGGTGCTGGTGGCAGACCGGGTCCGCGTGGCCATCGGGGAGCGCGTGCTGCTCGACGGGTTCTCCTCCCGCATCACCCGGGGCGAAGTGGTGGGCCTTGTGGGCCCCAACGGCGCCGGCAAGACAACGCTACTCCGCGCCCTGCTCGGCGAGATGCCGCTGGCGGCCGGCGAACTCCGCCTCGGCGATTCCATCCAGCCCTCCTGGTACCGCCAGGACCTGGGCCAGGTGCCGCAGGAGCAGTCGCTCTACGACATCACGGCGGGGATGCGTCCGATGTGGAACCGCGGCGCCATCCAGGGACACCTGGGGGCCTTCGGCTTCAGCGGCGACACCGTCCTCCGCCGCGCGTCCTCGCTCTCCGGCGGGGAGCGCGCCCGGATGGCGCTCTCGATGATGGTGCTCGACAACGCCAACCTGCTCATCTTCGACGAGCCGACCAACCACCTCGACGTCGAGTCGATCGAAGTGCTGGAGGACGCGCTCGGCGCCTGGGGCGGCACCGTGCTCCTGGTGAGCCACGACCGCGCACTGCTGGAGGCGCTGGTGACGCGCGTGTGGGTGCTGCACCAGGGGCGGATCACCGACTACCCGGGCACCTTCGTGGAATGGGAGGAGGCCAGCAAGGAACGGGAGCATGCGGCCTCGGTGGCCGCCGCGGAAGACGAGTCGAACCGCCGCGTGGAGGAGCGGAAGCGCACCCGCCGGGGCGACGAGCGGGCCAAGGACGAGCGCACCGTCCTGCGCGCCGCCCGGGAGTCGCTCACGGCCGCCGAGACGCGCATCGCCGTCGCGGAAAAGAAGGTCACGTCGCTGAAGCAGCAGATGGAGGATCCCGCGCTGTACGCCACCGCGGAGGGGGGAAAGCGGGCGGCGCAGCTGGGGACGGAACTTGAGCTGGCCCGGCGGGAGTTCGAGGCGGCGTTCGGGGCCTGGGAGGCCGCCACCGCCGAGGTCGAGGCGCTCGGCTAGTAGCCGGGCGGAGCGCGGAAGGGTCCGAGAATCTCGGCGACGCGGTCCGCCACTGCCAGCAGGTGGTCGTCATCCCACCGTCGCCCCACAAGCTGCACGCCGATCGGAAGTCCGGCACGCGATTGCCCCGCCGGCAACGTGACTGCGGGGCTCCCGGTCAGGTTGAAGGGCGCGGCGTAGGATCCCACCGCCGTGGTGTAAGGCACCGCCGTCCCATCCACATCGAGCGATTTCCCCGAACGCATATGCGTGAACGCCGGCGTGGCAGCCACCGGAAGCAGCCAGGCGTCGAACGAGCCGAGGAATCCCTCGAGCGCCGCGATCAGCCGCTCCCGCGTCGCCAGCGCGTGAAAGTAGCGCCCGGCGTTCATCCCGAATCCGCTCCGCAGCCCTCGCGTCCACCGGGTCCGTCCCAGGCCGAGAAAGGTGGTGTTCCGGATCAGGAGCCGGATCGGCGCAGGGGTCAGCGCGCCCATCTCAAAGCCGTTGATCTGCCCCCACGTCGCCAGCGCCTCCTCGATGTCAAAATGCGCCGGGGCCACCTGTTCGACCCGGCACCCGGCCACGTCGAGGGCCCGAGCGGCGTTGCGCACTGCCTCGGCTGTCTCGGCGGAGGTGGGGGAGTGGGGCAGGGTGTCCATCCACGCGATCCGCAGGGCCTCGGGCCGGGGAATGTCGCGGTGACGCGCGACCGGCGATACCGGCGGCACTTCGACCTGCCGGCCGTCGGGTCCCTCGAGCAGCGTGAGGGCCAGGCGCAGGTCCGCGACCGAGCGCGCCAGCGGGCCGAAGCTCACCAGGTGGCGGAGCCCGCCTGGTTGCCGGCCGGGGAGCTCGCCATGCCCGGCGCCGGAGACCCGATCCTCCGTCGGCTTGAGCCCGAACACCCCGCAGAAATGGGCCGGGATCCGGATGGAGCCGGCGGCGTCGCTGCCGATTTCGAGTGGCGAGAGTCCCGCCGCCACCGCCGCGGCCCCGCCGCCGGTACTTCCGCCCGGCGTCGTGCGCAGGTCCCATGGATTGTTGGTGCGGCCGAAGATCGGGCTGTCGCACTGCCAGTCGTAGCAGAGCAGCGGGACGTTCGTCTTGCCGAGGATAACGGCGCCGGCCGCCCGCACGCGGGCGGTCACGGTGGCGTCGCGGGTGGAGATGTTGTTCCTGGCCGGAGGGTAGCCGGCGGTGTTGCGGAGCCCCTCGACGTCGAAGATGTCCTTGATGGTGACGGGGACGCCGTGGAGTGGTCCCCAGAGTTCTCCACGGGCGAGCGCCGCATCGGCGGCGATGGCGCGCTCGCGCGCCTGCTCGTTGGGGATGACGATGGCGTTTAGCGGGGGATTGAGACGCTCGATGCGGCGGGCGTGCAGGTCGTGGGCTTCGACCGCGCTCAGCCGGCGCTCCCGGATGGCATCGGCGAGTTCGCCGGCGGTGGCGAAGCCTGAATCGAGGTCGGGCGTCACCGGGGGAGCGGCTTCCCTGCGGTCCAGCCCTTGGCGACGAGGCGTTGGAGGTATCGGAGCACGCTGTCGCGGTCGGCGTGAACCGTCAGGAGCAGGAGGTCCCCGTCCCGCGCCCACGCCAGCGCCTGGCGCACCGCCTTCAGCTCGCCCATGGCCAGGTCGAGCTGGTCGTCGCGCGCGCCGAGCCGCCGGAGTTCCGCGAGGAGCATCCCCGTCAGTTCGCCAGCGGGACGCCCACGCAGGTACGACGGCATTTCCTTCACCACGACCCGGTCCGGCGCCCCCGCCCACGCCGTGCGCGCGAGTTCCAGGATGGCGTGGTTGTCGCGATCGCCCGCCTGGCCGATGACGACCAGCCGGCGGGCCGCAGGGAGGGCGCGCGCCAGGTCCATCAGCGCGGTCAATCCGTGCGGGTTGTGTGCAAAGTCCACGAAGGCGCGGACCGAGCCGAACTCGAAGGCGTTGAGTCGGCCGAGATTGCCGGTGGGGCTGTTGGTCAGCGCGGAGAGGCCGGCGGCGATGGCGGTGTCGTCGAGCCCGAGGAGCGATCCGAGAAGCGCCGCTGCCAGGGCGTTGGCGACGTTATACCGGGCCGCGCCCCCCACGGTGATCGGCACGCGGGCCAGCGTGGTGACTGCCCGTTCGGCCGCGCCACGCGCCAGGACGATCTCGTTGCCACGAAGCGTGGCGGTCGAGGCCCCGGCCGCGCGCGCCGCCTTGAGTGTCGGGTGGTCGGGATCGAGAGAAAACCAGGCGACCGGGCAGCGCAGCTTGCCGGCGGCCTCGAGCAGCGCCGGATCGTCGGCGTTGAGCACCAGCGGCCGGTCGGACCCCAGCGCCCGTGCCACCACCAGCTTCGCCTCCGCCAGGTCGGCCATCGAATACACCGCAGATTCGCCGAGATGGTCTTCCGCAATGTTCGTGATGACCGCGGCGTCGGCCCGGTCCACGGCGAGGCCGCGCCGCAGGAGCCCGCCCCGCGCGGTTTCCAGCACCGCCATCTCGACCCGCGGATCGCGGAGCAGGCGGCGCGCGCCACCCGGCCCCGAAAAATCCCCGGCCTCGAGCGTCTCGCCACCGACCTTGATGCCGTCGGTCGAGGTGTGGCCCCCCGCCAACCCGGTGGCGGCGATCATCCCGCTCACCAGTCGTGTCACGGTGGTCTTCCCGTTGCTGCCGGTGACCAGTACCACCGGAATGTCCCGGATGGCGCTCCAGTCCACCGCGTTCGGCGCGGGCAGGGCCGCCATGGGCCACGACCGGGAACCGATCCCCATGCCCACCGACACGAGGTCGTCGTCCCAGAGGAACCGTACGCCGTGCGCCTCGGCCGCCTGCTCGAGCGCCAGCAGCGCGGGCCGTTGTTCCGCCGCAATCATTCCGGCCAGACGCGCCAGTTCTGCCTTGCGGTCAACAGCCTCACCGTGGAGTCGTGCGGTCGCGGCGGCCCAGGCCCACTCGTTCACCTCGGTGGCCGCGTAAAGGGCATCGATCGGCGCGGTGATCGCCAGGCTGGCGCCGCCCGGGTAGCGTCGCACCGCCAGCGATTCGCCGCCCCATCCCAGCGCGTCGAGAGCCAGCCGCGCCTCCTCCTCCCAGCTCCGGACCAGCTCGGCGCCGTTCTCCTCGGCGAGCTCGACCTCGAGCACCGCGCCGGGCCGTTCGGTGACCAGGTTTGGGCCGGTCAGGCGCCGGGAGTCGCGGATGGTGTCCGGCAGTACCATCAGTCGTCGGCCTCGCGGGCCAGCCGCACGCCGCGTTCGTCACTGATGAGCTGCTCGGCGTCGGGCAGTTCCGCGCCCGGCACCGGGTTGACCACGTCCATCTTGACCCCAGCCGCCGGAGCCTGGGGCATGCGGCCGCTTCCCGCGGGCTGGAAGTGGATGATCTGTTTCCAGGTGCGCGCGATCGAGTCGCCGAAGATGAGCAGGAGGTCGCCGGTGCGGGCCATGCGCAGCGCGGCGTCCACCGAGCGCTGCTCGTCGGCGATCACCGTGATCTGCTTGTCGGGCACGCCGGCCGCGAGCAGGGTCTCCCGCAGCAGCCGGGGCACTTCTTCATCGGTGCGTCCCCGCAGCGAGTCGTCGCGGCGGCAGAAATAATGCGCGAACTTGCCGGCCGCCCGCTGTGCAATTTCCCGGATGTCCTCATCCCGCCGGTCTCCGGGTCCGGCCAGCACCACCAGCTTCTTGCCCTTGACCTCGATCCGGTCGGTGAGCTGGCACATCACCTCAACCGCGTCGGGGTTGTGGCCGTAGTCGAGGATGACCTTGAAGCCGTGCTCGTCGAACACGTTCATCCGGCCCGGCGCCTGGAAGAAGCTGGTGTCGAAGGTCCGCAGGCCATGGCGGATGTCCTCGAGCTTGACGCCCATGCTGAACGCCATGGCCGCCGCGAACATCGCGTTCTGCACGTTGTGCATGGCGCGGCCCTCGAGCGTGGCGGGGATCAGGTGGGTCCAGAGCAGGGGGATGTGCCCGCCGCGATCGTAGATGGTGATCATCTGCCCGTTGACGCCTGCCTCGAGCGCGAGCGCCCGGCCGCCGGCGCGGATGTGCGCGCGCACCAGCTGGTGCTCCGGATTCAGCGTCACGTAGCAGATGGTCTTCGCCTCGGTGTAGTCGGCCATCGCCAGGCAGAGCGGGTCGTCGGCGTTGAGCACCGCGGTGTCGCGCGCCACCTCGATCGGGATCCGCTTCACCTTGGCCAGTTCCTCGAGCGTCTCCACCCCGCGGAGCCCGAGGTGGTCGGACTTCACGTTGAGGCAGGCGGCCACGTCGCAGTGCCGGAACCCCATCCCGGCCCGCAGCAGCCCGCCACGCGCCGTCTCCAGCACCGCCACGTCCACCTGCGGGTCGCCCAGTACCATCCGCGCGGCGATCGGACCGGTCATGTCCCCCTCGACCGTCCGGTTGCCGTCGATGTACACCCCGTCGGTGGTGGTGAGCCCGACGGTGCGTCCCGCCAGCTTGTGGATGTGCGCCAGCATGCGGGACGTGGTGGTCTTGCCGTTGGTGCCCGTGATGGTCGCGATCGGGATGCGCGATGGCGTGCCCGGCTTGAACAGCATGTCGAGCACCGGTCCCGCGACGTCCCGCGCCTTCCCCTCGCTCGGCGCCATGTGCATCCGGAATCCGGGCGCCGCGTTGACCTCGCAGATGGCGCCGCCGCCATGCTCCCGGTACGACTGGGTGATATCGGGCGTCAGGAAGTCCACGCCGCCGACGTCGAGCCCGATCGCCTCCACCGCCCGCACCGCCATTTCCCGGTTGTCCGGATGGACCGAGTCGGTCACGTCCACCGAGGTGCCGCCGGTCGAGAGGTTCCCGGTGGAGCGGAGGTAGACCACCTCGCCCGCGGCCGGCACCGTCTGGCGGGTGTAGTTCAGCTGGGCCAGCAGGCGGTCGGCCTGCGAGTCGAACTCGATCCGCGTCAGCACCTTTTCGTGGCCGATACCGCGCCGCGGGTCGGCGTTGACGGCGGCCACGAGGTCCTCGATCGAATGCACCCCGTCGCCCACCACGTGGCCCGGGACCCGCTTGGCCACGGCCACCAGCTCGCCGTCGATGACCAGCATCCGGTGGTCGTGGCCCTCGATGAACGTCTCCACGATGACGCTGCGGCTGATCGACTGGGCCTGGCGGAAGGCCATCGCCACCGATTCGTCATCGCGCAGGTTGATCGCCACGCCGCGTCCGTGGTTGGCGTTGTACGGCTTGACCACCACCGGGAACCCCATGCGCCGGGCGGCGTCGATCGCCTCGTCCTCGCGCTGCACCAGCCGTTGCTTCGGCACCGGGAGGCCGAGCCGCGCCAGGATCTTGTTGGTCTCCTCCTTGTCGGAGGCGATTTCCACCGCGATGTGGGCGGTGTGGCTGGTGATGGTGGCCTGCACCCGCTGCTGGTAGCGCCCCCAACCGAACTGGATCAGGCTGGCGTCATTGAGCCGCATCCAGGGGATGTCGCGCGCTTCCGCGGCGTGGACCAGCGACGCGGTGCTCGGTCCCAGGGCGCGGCGCTGCGCAAACCGGATGAAGGCGTCGCGCTCCTCGGCAAAGTCGAAGTCCGCGGGCACGCTGCGTTCCGGCCGCAGTTCCTCCGGCAGGAGGGAGTGCAGCAGCGTGAGGGCCAGCCGCCCCGCCTCGAGTCCCACCTCTTCCTGCTCATACTGGAAGACCACGTGATAGCGGCCGGGCAGCCCGGTGGAGCGCGTCTTGCCGAACGTCACCTGCGCGCCGGCCACGTTCTGCAGTTCGATCGCCACGTGCTCCAGCACGTGGCCGAGCCAGGTGCCCTCGTCTTCCAGGACGCGGCGCCGGAATCCCCCCGCGTCGCCGTAGGAGCAGCCGTGCTCGAGCAGGCCCGGAAGCGCGGCGAACAGGGCGTCGTTGAACGCGGGCCCCAGCCGGCTAGTGGGCCACGCTTCGAGTGGTCCGAGGTCCAGGTCCAGCCGGATGACGGGGAAATGGGCGTAGAGGCTCGGTCCCAGGTAGACCGAGGTTTCGATGGTGCGCATAGGCCTCCCGGGGGGGACCGGGGTCAGGGCTGGGTGGCGGCGGCGTTCGGAGCCGTGGCCACGCGGGTGTGAAGATTGAAGGTGGCGCCGGCCGTGAGGATGTGCAGGCGAAGCCCGATCAGGCAGACCGGCTCGTGATCGCCGACCTGGTCCATCGACGAGTACTCCACGTTGGCGCAGTCCACGATGGTGATGCCGCCGCTGCCGACCACTTCGAGGGTCTCGTCCGGCCCGATGAACGCCGCCGTATCCTCGTCGAGGCCGACGCCGATGGCGAACGGGTTGTAGGCGAGGGCCGTCAGCAGGCGGCCGAGGCGGTCGCGCTGACGGAAGTGCTGGTCGATGACGACCCGGTTCGTCAGGCCGAGGCCCGGTGCGAGGGTGACGATGTTGGCGCGGGGGACCGCCCCGTCCTCGCCGTTGGCGATCATGTGCTCCGAGAGGAACGCCGCGCCGGCGGAAGTCCCCGCCACCGGGACGCCACTCGCGTTCAGGGTGCGGATGGTGCGCGCCACCTCGGTGCCGCCGATGGTCGTCGCCAGGCGGAGCTGGTTGCCGCCGGTCATGAACACGCCGGTGGCCTTGACCAGTTTCTCGAGGAGCTCGGCGCGGTCGCAGTCGGCCCGGGACTCGAAGGGGAGTGATCGGGCCCGGCCCGCGCCGAGTTCGGTGAAGAGCGCCTCGTACCGGTCGCCGGTGTCACTGAGCTGGGAGGCGGTGGGGATGATCGCGATCCGCGCATCCTTGCCGCCCGCGATCTCCACGAACCGCCGGAGGATGCGCGCGTCGCTCATCTTTTCTTCGGCGCCGCCGACCGGAATGATGACGCCGCGCTCCGCGCCGTCGGGGATGCGTGCCGGGCTCATGCCAGGTCCTCGAAGGTGCCGCGCACCACGGCGCGGCCGTCCACCACGTGCCAGCGTCCCAGAGCCATCACGTCAGTCAGTCCTCCGTTGGGATTCAGGACCACGAGGTCCGCGTCGCCGCCGGCTTCGATGCGCCCCTTGTCGGGGAGCCGGAGCAGGTCGGCCGGATTGGACGTGAACGCCGGCAGCACCCGTTCGAGGGGCTGCCCGCGGTCCAGCAGTTCACGCAGGGCGGCCGCCAGCGCGCCTGGGCTGCCGACGTCCATGTCGGTCACCCGCCCGTCGCCGTCGAACACCGGGAGACATCCGCCGCCATCGGAGCTCACCGTGATGCGCTCCGGTGGGAGGCCCGCCCCGAGATAGCGGAGCAGCGCGTCTTCGGCGGACCAGGCGTCCTCATCCGGCCCGACGGGAAACGCCGTGAGGTCGATCCACGCACCGCGCCCGGCGAGTTGCATCGCCTCCTCGAACAGGGCGCGGCGGCGATTGACATGAGTGGGATTGAAGACACGGGGAGGAAGTTCGCTGGCGTCGAGTGCGGCGTTGATCAGCTGGAGGCCGCGCGGTCCGTCGCCGAGGTGGAGATGGACGATGCCGGCCTTGCCGGTCATCAGTCCGGCCACGTGGGCCTCGCTGGCCAGTCGCAAGAGCTCGTCGAGGGTCGGCTGGCTCGAGCGGTGATCGCTGAGTGCCACTTCGCCCACGCCGATGATGCGATCGACATGCACGATGTCGCCACGGACGCTGCCGGTCAGGGTGGTCGGCGGCAGGTGGTATCCGCCGGTGTGGCACCAGGCGCTGAGGCCTTCAGCCACCAGTCCGCGGGTGGCGGCCACGAGCGAACCGGTGGTGCGGGTCACGTCGTCGGTGCCGAGGACGCCGACCACCGTGGTCACCCCGCCGCGCGTGAAGCGGGTGAGCGGCACCGGCGGCACCCGACTTTCCGGTCCCGATTCGCCGCCGCCGCCGGTCAGGTGGACGTGGCCGTCCACCAATCCCGGAATGACGCGGCGCCCGCCGAAGTCCCGCTCCACCACCCCGAGCGACGTCGGCAGTGCGGGCAACTCACGACCCATCCAGAGGATCTTGCCGCCGCCCACCAGGATATGGCGGGCGTCGCGAGGCTCCGGAGCGTAGATCTCGACGTTCTTGAGCAGCGTCAGCATGCGTCCGGATGGCTCCGTCTGCGTGAAGTGGGAACCGGATAATACCGGGGAAGAGCCGTATATTGGAAGGATGAACACCCCTTCATTTGCGCCGGCAACGCTCACCGGCCGCACCGTCGCGCTCGAGCCGCTGTCCGAGCGCCATTGGCCTGGCGTTCTCGCCATGGGCCTGGCCCCGGAACTCTGGCGCTGGACCATCGACCAGATCGAGAACGAGGCGGATCTCCGGCGCTGGTTCGAGGAGGCGCTGGCGGCGTCGGAGGCAGGGCGTGCCGTCCCGTTTGCCACAATGGAGCTGGCCACGGCGCGAGTTGTCGGCTCGACCCGCTTCGGCAACCTGGACGCCCGGAATCGGCATGTCGAAATCGGATGGACCTGGGTGGCGCCGGCCTGGCAGCGCACCGCCGTGAATACCGAGGCGAAGTTCCTCATGCTGCGCCACGCCTTCGACGTCTGGGGATGCCACCGGGTGGAGTTGAAGACCGACGCCCTCAATACGCGCTCCCGGGAGGCGATGCTGCGTCTCGGCGCACGCGAAGAAGGCATCTTCCGGATGTACCAGGTCAGCCAGGGCGGCCGGGTCCGCGACACGGCGTGGTACGCGGTCACGGAACGCGACTGGCCGGAGGTGAAGGCGGGGCTCGAACGGCGGTTGTGGCAGCCACCTCCAGCGCGTTAGCTTGCCGAGTCTTCCGAAACGCAACCACTCACAGATTGAACCATCGATGCCCTTGACCACATCCCTTCGCTCGGCGGACGTCGCGTCGATTGCCACGCCGTTGCTCATGGTCGCCGTGCCGCAGGGCGCGCTGCCGCCCTCGCTCGCCGCACTCGACGCCGCGGCCGGCGGCTCGCTCGCGCGGCTTTACGCCACCGGGGATTTCACTGGCAAGAAGGACCAGGTCGCCTCGGTCTACCCCGCGGGGCCGATCGCGCGGATTCTGCTCGTGGGCGCCGGCGAAACCGGCAAGGCATCGGCCCGCACGGTGCGGCGCGCGGCGTCGGTGGCCGGCAAGCGCGCCCGCCTGGCCGGGGTGACCGCCGCGGTGTACCAGCTGTCCCCGGAAGCGCGCGGCGCGGTCTCCGAAGGCGACGCCGTCCAGGCGACGGCCGAGGGCCTCGTGTATGGCGCCTGGCACTTCGATGCGCTCAAGGCGCCGCCCGAGGACGTGAAGCCGGCGCTGGAACGACTGGAGATCCTCGCTGGTGGCGCAGCCGCCGAGGCGGGCCACGCGCTGGGCGCCGCCATCGGCGCGGCGCAGGCGCTGACCCGCGGGCTGCAGGTCCTGCCTGGCAACACCTGCACCCCTTCGTTCCTGGCGGCGCAGGCGCAGGATCTCGCCGCGCGCCACAAGTTCGGCATCACCGTCCTCGATCGGGCGGCCATCGAGCGCGAAGGGATGGGCGCCCTCCTCGCGGTCGGGAAGGGAAGCGCCGAGGAGCCCCGGTTCATCGCGCTCGAATACAAGGGCGCGCCGGGCGCGCCGATCGTCCTGGTGGGCAAGGGCGTCACGTTCGACTCCGGCGGCATCTCGATCAAGCCGGCGGAGCGGATGGAGGACATGAAGTTTGACATGTCCGGCGCGGCGGCGGTGCTGGGCGCCTTCGAGGCGCTGGGGCGACTCCGGCCCAAGGTCCACGTGGTGGGCCTGATCCCGTCGGCGGAGAACATGCTCTCCGGCGCAGCCTACAAACCCGGCGATGTCGTGCGCGCCATGTCGGGCAAGCACATCGAGGTCATCAATACTGACGCCGAAGGGCGGCTGCTGCTGGCGGACGCGCTGCATTATGCCCGGCGCTACGAGCCGGCCTGCGTGCTCGACATCGCCACGCTCACCGGCGCGGTGGTCATGGCGCTGGGGCATACCGCGGCGGCCGTCGTCGGCAGCGACGATGCGCTGGTCGAGGAGGTGCGCCGGGCCGGCGATCGTTCGGGCGAGCGCGTCTGGCCCCTGCCGCTCTGGGACGAATTCCGCGAGCACATCAAGTCGGACATCGCCGACATCAAGAATTCCGGCGGCCGGCCCGCCGGGACGATCACTGCCGCCTGGTTCCTGCGCGAGTTCGCCGAGGGCTACCCCTGGGCGCATCTCGACATCGCGGGCACGGCCTATACCCAGAGCGAAGACGCCGGCTCCGTGAAGGGGCCCACCGGCATGGGCGTGCGCCTCTTCGCCGAGTTCATCCTGGCCCGGCAGGGGTGACGCACTCCTCCGGGGCCCGCGCCGCCGGGCTGGCCCTGCTGCTGCTCCTCGCCGGTGCCGCGCTCGAGGCGCAATCGACCGGGCAACCCTCGGCGGACTCCCTTCGCAACGCGCGGGACACGGTGGACCTGAGCGCCAAGTACCTCGAGGGCGAGGCGCTGGCCAAGGTCCGGCTTCCCGTCGCCCCTCGGCTCGATCCTGATGGCGTGATGCCGAACGGCTCTCGTGTCGTGCTCGACTCGGCCACCCTCGAGTGGGCCACCGCCGAGACGGTGGCGGGACTGCTGCTCGAGATTCCCGGGCTGTATGTGTGGCGCAGCGGATGGCTGGGACGCCCGGCGTACGCCAGCTACCAGGGCCGGGGCGCCACGTCCGTCGAGTACTTCCTGGACGGCCTTCCGGTCACCCCCGTCGGCCCCGATTCCGTCGGCATCGATCCGGCCCTCCTGCCGCTCAACCTTCTCGACCGCGTGGAAATCGAACGCTGGGCCGGGCTCCTCCGTGTCCGGCTGTACACCCCCCGGCATGCCGTCGCGGCCGCCGCAACCGAGATTCTCGTGGCCACCGGCGATGCGGGGACCTCGCGCTACGGGGGGAGTCTTCAGAAGCGATTCCGTTCGGGGCTGGGGTATGCCGTCGCGGCGGACTACTGGAACGCGCCCACCAACGACGCCGCGTCGAGCGACGCGCAGGAAACCAACGCGTGGCTGCAGTTCAGTTACCTGCACGCCGAACGATGGGGGCTGCAGTATCAGTACATCATGCAGTCCCCCAACCGGGATCCGTACGTCGGTTCGGCGGGGGACACGATCGGCGCCGGCGTGAAGGGGACCCGGGGTGACATGCAGTTCCGCGCCTTCCTGCGCGGGGGCACCGGCGAACTCACCCGCCAGGTGGACCTGGTCTTCTCGTCCATCGGGTGGTCGGGGAGCGGCATTTCGCAGCGCATTAACGGGGTCGGCGTGGTGGCCTCGTGGCGGCGCCCCACACTCTCCGCCTCGGCGAGCGGGTTCCTGCGCTCGCAGTGGACCCGCGCCGATATCCGCGGCAGCGTCGGGTGGGCGCCGACCGCGGCGCTCAGCGCCAGCCTTGAAGCGGAGTGGCTGTCGTACGACAACAACCGGTCGAGTCAGTGGCTGGGCGCGCGGGCCGGGGTCATGCTGCCCTATGGGTTCGATGTGAGCGGCTCGGCCCGACTCGGGAAAGTGGTGGCGGCACCCGCCATCGAAACGAACATGGCCCAGGATATCAGCGACCTGACGGCCACGCTCAATTGGCGCCGGTCCTGGCTGTCGCTGCAGGCGGATGTTTCCCAGGCCGGTGCGTTCCAGGGACTGTCACCGCAGCCGTACCTGAACGTGCCCGGGTTGGCCGAAACACCGACGACGACGTGGCTGTCGGTCGGCGGCAAGATCGCGCCGGTGCCATGGGTCATTCTGGAGAGCCGGTACAGCAACCCCACATCCGGAACGCCGAACGGCAATCCGCCCACCCACTCGCTGACCACCGCGACCATCCGCTCCAAGTTCTTCCGGACCTTCAAGAGCGGAACCTTCGACCTGAAGGCGCAGCTCGGAGTGGAGTCCTGGGGCGACGGGGTAATCGGGCTGGATGCGTCAGCGGCGCCGATCCGGCTCAACGGGGCCACCTTTCTTCGGGGGTACATCGAGCTGGCCATCGGGAGCTTCCGGTTCTACTACGACCGGACGAACCTGGCGGGCACCGATCAGACCTACGTGCCGGGCTACGTAATCCCGCCCTACGGAAGCACCTACGGGGTGCGCTGGTCATTCGTGAACTGAAGAGGAGCACCCATTCGCTGTGATGAGTCGAGTAGTCCACATCACATATATGTGTTGAAAAGCAAGTGCATTACGTTCCCGCCGCCTCTCCTGCCGCCTGACCTATCCTCCGAAGTCGGAACCCGCTATGTTTCCTTGCTTTACCAGACTCGCGGGGGACGCGTGCCGCACAGCATGACCGGGTTCGGGGCAGGCGAGGGGAACGCGGCTGGCGGACGGCTCCGGATCGAGATCCGGACGGTCAACCATCGGTTCTTCAATCTTTCGGCCAAGCTCCCGTCCGATCTTGCTCCGCTCGAGTCGGAACTTCGTGAGCGGCTGCGCAAGGACCTCGAACGCGGCCACATCAGCGTCTCGGTGCGCTGGGTCGAGTCTCCGGCGCGCGAGGCGGCGCTGGCACTCAATCTGGAGCGCGCCCGCGTGGTGGTCGCCCGGCTCAGGGAGTTGCAGACCACGCTCGGCCTCGTGGGCGAGGTGTCGCTCGATCTGGTCGCCCGCCAGCCTGAGGTGCTCGTGTTCGACGGCAGCGAGTTGCCCTCTGTCACCTGGGCCGAGCTTGAGCCGATCGTCCTCGCGGCCATCGGGGAATGCACCGCCATGCGGCGCCGCGAAGGCGGGGCGCTCGCCACGGAACTGACGCACCGGCTCGACCTCCTGGACGGGGCGGCGCGCCGGATCGCCGCACTGGCGCCTGGCCGCGTGGTTCGGGAGCGTGATCGGCTGCGGGGCGCGGTAGCTGAACTGCTCGACGGTCGCCCGGTGGACGACAGCCGGCTGGCGCAGGAGCTTGCCGTGCTGGCCGACAAGCTGGACATCACCGAGGAACTGGTGCGCTTCGCGTCACACGTGGCGGCCTGTCGCGCCGGCCTGGCGGGCGACGTGCCGGTCGGCAAGCAGTTGGGGTTCCTGGCGCAGGAACTCGGGCGTGAAATCAATACGATGGGCTCCAAGGCCAACGACGCCGACATCGCCCAACAGGTCATCCTGATGAAGGGTGAAATGGAAAAGTTCCGCGAGCAACTCGAGAACCTCGAGTGACGCCGTTCCTGCTCGTGCTGTCTTCGCCCTCGGGCGGCGGAAAGACCACGATCGCCCGGGCGCTGCTCCAGGCCCGGACCGACGTCGGGTATTCCGTCTCCGCCACCACGCGCCCGCCGAGGCCGGGGGAACGGGACGGGAAGGACTATCACTTCCTGACGGCGGCGGAGTTCGAGCGGCGGGTCGCGGCCGGGGAGTTTCTCGAGCACGCGACCTACGGCGGCAATCGCTACGGGACGCTCCGGGCGGAGGTCGACCGGGTGCTCGGCGCCGGCTGCCATGCGGTGCTCGACATCGAGATCGAGGGGGCGCGGCAGGTCATGGACCGGATGCCCGGCGCCGTGCGGGTGTTCGTGCTGCCACCGTCCGCCAAGGTGCTCATTGACCGGCTCCGTGGGCGCGACACCGAGACGCCGGAAACGCGGCGGGTTCGGCTGGCCCGCGCGGCGGAAGAGCTGCTGGCGGTGACCGAATACGATTACGTCGTGGTGAACGAGCACCTGCGGGACGCGGTGAACGCGGTCGGGGCCATCCTCGACGCCGAATCCAGTCGGGTGGCCCGTCGACGCGACTTGCCGGGCTTCGTCGAAATTTTGCGCCAGGGTGTCGCCGCGGCGGCGGCCCGAGGCGAGAGCGTGTGACCAACCAAGGGAGCAGGACCCAATGAAGATCTACACCCCGGTGGATGCGGCCCGGAAGTCCGGCAACAAGTATCTCGGCGTACTCGTGGCCGCCAAGTTCGCGCGCTACCTGAACGAGTTTCCCCGCGACCACCTGGACACCGGCGACGAGAAGCTGACCACCACCGCCCTCGAGTCGCTCACGTTCGGCGGACTCGAGTACAAGATGATCCGCCGCCGCCGCTCCGAGGCGTAGCGTGTGGGCCGGCCGGCACGTCGTACTCGGCGTGTCGGGCGGAATCGCATGCTATAAGAGCTGCATTCTTGCCCGACGCCTGACCGAGGCGGGGGCGCGGGTGGATGTCGTCCTCACGCGCGCCGCCACGGAGTTCGTGCGGCCGCTCACCTTTGAAGCACTCACCGGGCGCCCGGTCCTGACCTCCCTCTGGGAGCCGGACCGGGCGCTCGCGCATGTCCGGTTGGCTGACTCGGCCGATCTCGTCGTCCTCGCCCCGGCCACCGCTCAACTGCTCGCCCGTGCGGCGCAGGGCGTGGCCGACGACGTCCTGACCGCCCTCCTGCTCGCCCGCACGGGCCCGGTGCTCGCCGCGCCCGCCATGAACGACTCGATGTACGCCCACGAGGCCACCGCCAACAACGTGGCCACGCTCGCAGCGCGCGGGTGGGCGTTCGTGGGACCGGAAATCGGGCCACTCGCGGAAGGTCCCGCCGACCGACCCGGCCGGATGAGCGAACCGGACACGATCTTTGCGCACGCCGCGCGTTTGTTGCGTCGTGGGAGCCCGCTGGCCGGGCGGACGGTGGTGGTCACCGCCGGTCCAACCCGTGAGCCGATCGACCCGGTGCGCGTGGTGACCAACCGCTCCAGCGGCAAGATGGGATATCGACTGGCCGAGGCGGCATGGGAACGGGGAGCGGATGTCGTGCTGGTCAGCGGTCCCGTCACTCTCACGCCACCGGTCGGCGTGCGGCTCCGCTCGGTGGAAACCACTGAGGACCTCGAAAAGGCCGTGGCCGAGGAACTCCCGCGGGCCGATGTGTTGATCATGGCCGCGGCCCCGGCGGACTACCGGCCGTCGAGCCCGAGCGATGCCAAGCACCCGCGCACCGACGGCGCCCTCGCCATTCCGATGGAACCGACCGCCGACATTCTCCGGGCCACCATCGCGGTGCGCAAGCCGGGCAGTGTCATCGTCGGCTTTGCCCTCGAGACCGGAGACGCCATCCACAAGGCGCGGACCAAGCTGGAGGGCAAGGCCCTCGACCTCATCGTGGTCAACGACGCGCTCGAGCCAGGCGCCGGATTTGACGTGGACACCAACCGCGTGGCGATTCTCGACCGCGAAGGCAACGCCCGGGTGGTGCCGCTCGCCTCGAAGCGCGAGGTGGCCGACACCATCCTCGACGCCGTGGAGGCGCGCTTTGGCGGATAAGTGGCAGATCTATCTCCGCCAACAGGCGGAGATAGGCGGCAGCGAGGTGTACCTCGCTGCCGCCCAGCCCCGCGGCCCCGCTGCCCCGCCCGCTGCCGTGGCTTGGCAGCGCGGTGCCCCTCCGATTCCTGGTCCCGGCCTGACCATCGACCTGCCGGTCGGTGACCTGCTGGGCGACGGGCTCGGCAGCCTGGAGACGCTCGAGGCGATCGCAGCGCGCATCGCTGCCTGCACCCGCTGCGGCCTGTCGCAGAGCCGGAAGAACACTGTTCCCGGCGAGGGCAACCCGAGGGCCGAACTGATGCTGGTCGGCGAGGGGCCCGGCGCGACCGAGGACGAAACCGGCCGGCCGTTTGTCGGTGCCGCCGGTGAACTCCTGACGCAGATCCTCGGCTCTATCGGGATCTCGCGGGAGAGTGTATTCATTGCCAATGTCGTGAAGTGCCGGCCCCCGCAGAACCGGAAGCCGTTGCCGGACGAGTCCACTGCCTGTCTTCCGTACCTCCGTCGCCAGGTGCAGCTGGTCCGCCCGAAGGTGATCCTGGCGCTCGGAGCGACCGCCGCCGAATCGTTGCTCGGCGTCCGGAAGAGTCTCGGCGAACTGCGCGGCGCCGTTCATAGCTACGGGGGCGTTCCGCTGGTCGTGACGTACCACCCCGCCGCACTGCTCCGCAACCCGAATTGGAAGAAGCCGACCTGGGATGACGTCCGTATCGCCCGACAGCTCCTCGATCGCTGAGACCTACACCGGCCGCGCCGTCCCCTGGAGCCAGGAGGCGGAGCAGGCGGTGCTGGGCGCCATGTTGCTGGACCAGGACGCCGCCCTCATGGCGACGGAACTGGTGCAGGACGAGATGTTCTATCGCGAGGGCAACCGTCGCCTCTTCCGCGCGATGGTCAGCCTGGTCGAGCGGCGGACCGTCATCGATCCCGTCACGCTGCGCGATGAACTGGGCCGCCGCGGCGAGCTCGACGCGGTCGGGGGCGCGGACTACCTGGCCGACCTGGTCGATGCGGTCCCCACGGCGGCCAACCTCGAGTACCATGCGCGCATCGTCAAGGACAAGGCGATCCTCCGTCGCCTGATCGAGACCTCCACCGGCATCATCACCGAAGCGTACGACGGCCGCTCCACCGCCTCCGACCTGCTCGACAAGGCCGAATCCCGGATTTTCCAGATCTCGCAGGAGCGGGGCAGCGAGGGCTTCAGCCGGCTCAAGGAGATGCTCTGGCCGACCATGGAGCGCATCGAAGCGCTCCAGCGGAGCGGGAAATCGATCACGGGGGTCCCCACCGGCTTCGTAGATTTGGATCGGCTGACGTCAGGCTTCCAGCCGTCGGAGCTGGTCATCGTGGCGGCTCGGCCGTCGATGGGAAAGACAGCCTTCTGTCTGAACATCGCCACGCACGCCGCGGTGGAAGGGCAGGGGGTCGCCATCTTCTCGCTGGAAATGTCGCGCGACCAGCTGGTGCAGCGCATGCTGACGGCGGAGGCGCGGGTGGACAGCCAGCGGGTGCGGCAGGGCGGACTGCGGGACGCCGACTTCACCAACCTGGCGCGGGCGGCCGGCGTCCTGCAGAGCTGCCCAGTCTGGATCGACGACACGCCGAGTCTCACGCTGCTGGAAATGCGCAGCAAGGCGCGGCGGCTGAAGGCCGAGAACGACATCAAGATGGTCGTGGTGGACTACCTCCAGCTGATGCGGAGTCCCGAGTATGCGGAAAATCGCGTACAGGAAATCAGCGACATCTCTCGCTCGCTCAAGGCGCTGGCGCGGGAACTTGCGGTCCCGGTCGTGGCGCTGAGCCAGCTCTCCCGGGCCAGCGAGCAGCGGGGTGGGGAGCGTCGCCCGATCCTCTCCGACCTCCGCGACTCCGGCGCCATCGAACAGGACGCCGACCTCGTCCTCTTCATTCACCGCGCCGAGTACTACGACCGGGAAGACGAAACGAAGAAGGGCATGGCCGACATCATGCTCGCCAAGAACCGGAACGGCCCCACCGGCGACGTGACCCTGCGCTTCAGCCGTGAATACACCCGCTTCGACAGCCTCTCGAACCGCGACGACCCGGAGTAGCATGGCCCGCACGCAGTCGGTCTACCGGTGTACGGAGTGCGGACACGACCATCCCAAGTGGGTCGGCCGGTGCGAGGGGTGCGAGGCGTGGAACACGGTGGCCGAAGAGCCGCTGGTGCGGGCGGCCCCGGCCCGCGGCGGCCGTCGCTCGGCGGCGCGCCCGACCAACGCCGCCGCCCTGCCTGCCGTCCGCCTCCGCGATATCGCCGAATCCCGCCTGGTGCGCTGGCCCACCGGCCTTCCGGAACTCGATTTTGTCCTGGGCGGCGGCATTGTACCCGGCTCGATGACACTCATCGGCGGCGAACCCGGCATCGGCAAGTCCACGCTCCTGCTGCAGGTCGCGGCGCGGCTGGAAGCCGGTGGCCGGCGGGTGCTCTACGCCAGCGGCGAGGAATCCCCGGAGCAGCTCCGGCTCCGGGCGGAGCGCCTCGAGGAGGACGCGGGTCCGGTTCACGTGCTGGGAGAAACCCGGCTCGAAGCGGTCCTCGAGGCCGCGGCCGCGCTGCCAGCCGAATTCCTCGTCCTCGACTCCATCCAGACGGTGTACACCGACACGCTCGAGAGCGCCCCCGGCAACGTCGGGCAGGTGCGGGAGTCGTCCGCCCTCCTGATGCGATACGCCAAGGAAACCGGCACGGCGGTGGTCGTCGTCGGGCATGTGACGAAGGGCGGCGGCATCGCCGGCCCCAAGACGCTCGAGCATATCGTGGACACGGTGCTCTACTTCGAGGGAGAGGGCTCGCTCGACTATCGGCTGTTGAGGGCCACCAAGAACCGGTTCGGCTCGGTGGACGAACTGGGCGTCTTTTCGATGACCGAGCGCGGGCTGGTGGCGGTGCCGAATCCGTCCGCCATGTTCCTGGCCGCCCGCGCTACCGGCACCAGCGGCAGCGCCGTGACCGCGCTGATGGAGGGCACCCGTCCTGTCCTCGTGGAAGTGCAGGCCCTGGCCGCCCCCTCGGGGTACGGCACCCCGCAGCGAGTGGCCACCGGGCTGGACCCGAAGCGGCTCGCGGTGCTGCTCGCCGTGCTCGAGCGACGCGGCAACACCTCGTTCGCCTCGCTGGACGTCTTCGTGCAGGCCACCGCCGGCGTGCGCCTCGGTGAACCGGGCGCCGACCTGGCCGTGGCGGCGGCGCTGCTCTCCAGCCTGCATGGCAAGGCGGTGCCAGCCGACGTGCTCTACCTCGGAGAGATCGGACTGGGCGGCGAGGTCCGGCCGATCAGCGGCATGGAACGCCGGATGATCGAGGCGGCGCGCCTCGGGTTCCGGCGCGTCTTCGCGCCCGGACGCAATCCACCGACGGTGCCGGGGATCGCGGTCGTCGGCGTCGACCACATCGACCAGCTGGTGAAGAGCCTTGCCGCCTGACATCGGGGTCATCGTGGTGGCCGCCGGGCGCGGCACCCGCCTCGGTGGAACGCCCAAGCAGTTTCGCGAACTCGCGGGCGTCCCGGTCCTGTTGCGCGCCGTCCGGCCCTTCGCTTCCCATCCCTCTGTCCTCTGCACCGTGGTGGCCCTCCCGGCCGAGGACGCCGCCGCGCCCCCCGACTGGCTGCGGCCGCTGGTGGGAGACCGGCTCCGGCTCGTGGCCGGAGGGGCGGAGCGGGGAGACTCGGTCCGCGCCGCGCTGGCCGCACTGCCGGCCGCGTGCACGGTGGTGCTGGTACACGATGCCGCGCGTCCGCTCGTGTCGGTGGACACGATCGAGGCCGTCATCGCGTTGGCCAGGCGAGGCGCAGGCGCGGTGGCCGCCGTCCCGCTCGGTGACACCCTCAAGTCGGTCCCGGACGGCCCGAACTCCTTCACCATCAGGGGCACCATTCCGCGTGCGGGCCTCTGGCGGGCGCAGACGCCGCAGGGCTTTCCCCGCGCGCTCCTCGAGCGCGCGACCGAGGCGGCCCGGGCGGACGGGGTGCAGACGACCGATGACGCCGAGATGGTCGAGCGGATCGGCGGTGTCGTGCAGGTGGTCCCCGACCAGTCCACCAACCTGAAGCTCACGACGCAGGGAGACTTCGACCTTGCGGAAGCCCTGCTCCGGGTACAACCATGAGCATCCCCTTCGTCACTCCACAGGACATCGACCGCGCGATTCCCATCGTGCGGGACCACCTCGCCGCCGGCGGATTACTCGGCTATCCCACGGAAACGGTGTACGGACTCGGCTCCGCCCCGACCGACCAGGCGCTCGATGCGCTGGCTCGGCTCAAGGGGCGCCCGCCGAAGAAGCCGTTCCTGCTGCTGGTGTCCAGCGAGCGAATGGCGGAGGAGTGGGGCCTCGTGTTCTCGCGCGCCGCGAGCGCCCTGGCCGCCGCCTTCTGGCCCGGGCCGCTCACGCTCGTGTTGAAGGGCGGCGAGGGCCGCCTGCCTGAGCGGCTGCGTGGCGCCGAAGGGGGCATCGCGGTGCGGTACACGTCCCACCGCGGCATTTGTCGGCTGGTGGAGGCCTGCGCTGTTCCCCTGACCTCCACGTCCGCCAATCGCCCGGGTGGACCACCCGCCGCCGGCGCCGCAGGCATCCTCACGCTCTTTGGCGATGCGGTCCGCGCCGGCGAATTGCTGGTGCTCGACGGTGGCGTCCTCGGCAATGTCCCGCCGTCCACCCTCATCGATTGTACGGAGCCGGTCCCCCGCCTGGTGCGCGAAGGCGCCATTCCACGGGCAGAACTCCGCCGTGCGGTCGGGAGCCTCGCCCCCTGACGCCCGCCGCTCCGACTCCGTCCCCCCGCCGCGTCGTCTTCGTCTGCACCGGGAATACCTGCCGCAGTCCGCTGGCGGAGGCCCTGCTGCGGCAGGCGCTATCGGAGCGGGGCATCACGGATATCGAGGTGACTTCGGCCGGCACCGGCGCGTGGGAAGGCGCTCCCGCCTCGGAAGGGGCGTACCTCGTGGGGCTGGAGCGCGGGCTCGATCTTTCCGGCCATCGCGCGCGGCTGATTACCGGTGAAATGGTGTCCGCCTCGGACCTGGTGCTGACCATGGCACGGCATCATCGTGCCCGGGTGCTCGAACTGGGTGCGGAGGGGCGGGTGCACCTCCTCGGTGAGTTTGCAGGCCGCGCCGGGGCCACCGCCGAGGTGGCCGATCCGTTCGGTGAGGACCTCGAGGTCTATCGCCGCACCCGCGATGAACTGACCGCACTGACAACCGTCGTCGCCGTCCGCCTGGCCGAGGACCGCCGCAATGCGCGGGGGTAGGACGCGGGTGTTCGCGCTCCTTGGAGAGCCGGTCGCGCACTCGCTATCGCCCGCGATGCAGAACGCCGCGTTTCGGGTCCTGGGTCTGGACGCGGTGTATGTGCCATTGCCCTGTGCTGCCGCGCAGGTACCGGTCCTCATGTCGGCGCTGGCGGCGGCCGGTGGCGGCGGCAACGTGACCGTGCCGCACAAGGCGGTGGCGGCCACCGCGCTCACGCGCCCCAGCGAGCGGGTGGCCGCGCTCGGCGCGTGCAACACCTTCTGGTGGGAAGACGGCGCGCTCGCCGGTGACAGCACCGATGTCGAGGGCGTGCGGGCCGCGCTGCGCCAGCTGGACGTCGAAGCCGAGGTGTGGCTCGTGGTCGGCACAGGTGGGTCCGCGCGCGCCGTCGCTGAGGCAGCCCGACTGGCCGGAGCCCGGCTGGCCGTGTCGTCGCGCGACCCCGCCCGCGCGGCGGCCTTCCTGGCCTGGGCCGGCGGTCGCGGGATCGGTGCCGCCACCACCGACGAGGCCACGCTCATCATCAACGCCACTCCCCTCGGCATGAAGGCGGACGACGCGCTCCCCTTTCGGCCGGCGGCGACACCGCAGGCCGTCGCCGCGCTGGACCTGGTGTACCTTCGCGGTGAGACCGCCTGGGTCCGGGCCCAGCGACAGGCCGGGCGCCGCGCCGCCGATGGCCGCGAAGTGCTCCTGGCCCAGGGGGCCGCGGCCCTCCGCCGCTGGTTCCCGAAGCAGACGCCGCCGCTCGATGTGATGCGGGCCGCCCTCCATGCTGCCCTCGATTGACCTCCGCGCCACGCTCACGGCGCTCGAACGGGCGCTCCTGCCGTCGCAATGCCTTGCCTGTGATGAAGCGGTTCCCCGGAGCGACGGCGACGCGCTCATCTGCGCCGTCTGCCGATCCAGGTGGCGCCGGGTGGCTGCCCCGCATTGTGCGCGGTGCGGCGGGACGCTCCCTCCGGAGGGCCGGTGCGGGTTCTGCACCGACTGGCCCGAAGCTCTGGCCAGCGTCTGGGCCGCGGTGTGGCTTGACGAAGGCGCCCGCGTGGCGATGCACCGGCTGAAGTACGGCGGGTGGTGGCGGGTGGCAGAGGCGGTGGCGGTCGGCATGCAACCGGTGCCGTGCCTGCAGGCGCCGAGCGTGCTGGTGCCCATCCCGCTTGGGAGCCGTCGCATGCACTCGCGCGGATACAACCAGGCGGAGCGCCTCGCCGAGGCCCTGGCACGGTTTGGTGACCACGAGGTGCGGCCCGATCTGCTGCGCCGTCGCCGGGAGACCGGCACGCAGACGAAGCTCACACCGGAGGCGCGGCGGGCCAACGTCAGCGGGGCCTTCGAGGCCCCGGGGCCGGTCCGGGGCAGGGTCGTGCTGGTGGACGACGTCCTCACCACCGGTGCGACGCTTGCCGAGGCCGCGCTCGCGCTGGCGGCGGCGGGGGCAGGACCGGTCGAGGCGGTCACCTTCGCGCGTGCCCGCCCGCCGGCCACCATGCTGGGGTGAGGGTGCGGTCTGGCCGATTCAGGTTATTTTCCGGCGTTCTGATCCTCTCACAGGAGTCATCATGGCGGTCAAAGTCGGCATCAATGGATTCGGCCGGATCGGGCGGAATGTCGTGCGTGCGGCCAAGAAGCTCGGGTCCACCGACCTCGACTTCGTGGCAGTCAACGACCTCACCGACACCAAGACCCTGGCGCACCTGCTGAAGTACGACTCGGTGCACGGGCGGTTTGACGGGACGGTCGAGGCCCGGGAGGGCGCGCTGATCGTCAACGGCGACACCATGAAGGTCCTGTCCGAGAAGGACCCCTCGAAGCTGCCGTGGAAGGAGCTGGGTGTGGACATCGTGCTCGAGTCCACCGGCCACTTCACGGACCGGGAGCATGCCGCCATGCATCTGACGGCCGGCGCCCGCAAGGTCGTGATTTCCGCGCCCGCGAAGAAGGAAGACGTCACCATCGTCTACGGCGTCAACCACGACAAGTACGATCCCGCCAAGCATCACGTCATCTCCAACGCCAGCTGCACCACGAACTGCCTGGTCCCGGTGGTCAAGGTCATCCTGGAGCGGTTCGGGTTCGTCCACGGATTCATGACGACCATTCATTCGTACACCAACGACCAGCAGATCCTCGACCTGCCGCACAAGGACCTGCGCCGCGCCCGCGCCGCCGCCGTCTCGATCATCCCCACCAGCACCGGCGCCGCCAAGGCCACGGCGCTCGTGATCCCGGAAGTGAAGGGCAAGATCGACGGGGTCGCCCTGCGCGTCCCGACGCCCGATGTCTCGGTGGTCGCGCTGACGGTCGAGGTCAAGAAGGCCACGACGGTGGACGAGGTCAACGCCGCGTTCCGGGAGTACGCCAGCGGCGCCATGAAGGGCGTGCTGGCCGTCAGCGACGAACCGCTGGTGTCGGTGGATTACATCGGCAATGTCGCGTCGAGCACCGTCGACCTGCTGTCCACCAATGTCGTGGACGGCACGCTGGTGAGTGTGACCAGCTGGTACGACAATGAGATGGGGTACTCGGCGCGCTGCGTCGACCTGATGTCCTACATCGGCGCGCGGCTGTGAAGCGGACGCTGGCCTCGCTCGACCCGGCGGCCCTCGAGGGCCGCCGGGCGCTGGTCCGGGTGGACTTCAACTGCCCCATCGCCGACGGCCGGGTCACCGACGACCTGCGGATCCGCGCGGCGCTTCCCACCATCAAGTACCTGCGAGACCGCGGCGCCCGCGTGGTGCTCCTGTCCCATCTTGGCCGTCCCAAGGGCGGGCCCGATCCGAAGTACTCCATGGGGCCCATCGTGCACGCGCTGGAGGGTCTCCTCGGCTCCCCGGTGACGTTCCTTCCGGATCCGACCTCGGCGGACGCGGTGGCCGTCACGCGTCACATGCCGCGCGGCGGGATCGCGGTGGCCGAGAACACCAGGTTCTATCCCGGCGAGGAACAGAACGAGCCGGCGCTGGCCGAGCGCTTCGCCGCGCTCGGCGATTTCTACGTGAACGACGCGTTCGGCTCGGCGCATCGCGCCCATGCGAGCACGGAGGGGGTGGCCCGGCTCCTGAAGCCGGCGGTGTCGGGGTTCCTCATGGAGAAGGAACTGCAGTACCTCGGCCAGGCGCTTGCCGACCCCAGGCGGCCCTTCGTGGCGGTCATGGGTGGCGCCAAGATTTCCGGCAAGATCGACCTGATCGAGGCCCTGCTGCCCACCGTGGATGCGATTCTCGTCGGTGGTGCCATGGCGTGCACCTTCTTCAAGGCGATGGGGCTCGAAGTCGGGACCTCCCTCGTGGAGGCAGACCGGGTCGAGATGGCCGCGGCGCTGCTGAAGCGTGCGGGCTCGAAGCTGGTCCTTCCCGCCGGCGCCGTCGTGGCCCAGAAGCTGGATGGGACCGCGGAGACGCGGACCGTCTCCCGGGACGCCATTCCGTCCGGGTGGGCCATGTTCGATATCGACCCCGCCAGCGAGCGCGATTTCGCCGCGCGGATCGTCGCGGCGGGCACCGTGGTCTGGAACGGCCCGATGGGGGTCTTCGAGACGCCGCCCTTCGACCACGGGACCATGGCGATTGCCGAGGCCATGGCTCGCGCCACTGACGCCGGAACCATCACGGTGGTCGGCGGTGGCGACTCCGCGGCCGCGGTCGCCGCGGCTGGTCTGGCCGATCGCATGACACATGTGTCCACTGGCGGCGGAGCCTCCCTCGAGTTCCTCGAGGGCAAGGTGTTGCCCGGCGTCGCCGCTCTCGATGAAAGCTGAGGCTGGTATGCGCATGATCCGCCTGTTCGTTGCCGCCCTGATGCTCCCTGCCGCCCTCGCGGCGCAGGCCAAGCCCGCCGCCCCGCCGCCGAACTTCGACGCGTACGTCGCGGCGGTCATGAAGCAGTTCGAGGTGCCCGGCATGGGCATCGCCATCGTGAAGGACGGCCAGGTGGTCCTCGCCCGGGGCTACGGCGTCAAGCGCCTCGGCTCCCCCGACAAGGTGGACGCCGACACCCGCTTCGGCATCGCCTCCAATACCAAGGCGTTCACGGCGCTCGCGCTCGGCATGCTGGTGGAAGAGGGCAAGCTGGAGTGGGACGCACCGGTGGTGAACTACCTGCCGCAATTCATGATGTGGGATCCGTGGGTCACGCGGCAGATCACGGTGCGGGACATTCTCGTGCACCGAAGCGGCCTCGGCCTCGGCGCGGGTGACCTGCTCTGGTGGCCGCCCACCACCTACACGCCGCCGGAAATCATGCGCCGGCTCCGGTACATCGAGCCGGCCACCAGCTTCCGCAGCGCCTACGCGTACGACAATGTGCTGTACCTGGTCGCCGGCCAGCTCATCCAGGCGGTCTCCGGCCAGAGCTGGTCCGATTTCGTCACGACGCGGATCATCCGTCCGGTAGGGATGAAGGAAGCGACGACGACCCATGCCGCCGCCAGCGATGTTGGCGGAAACGTGGCCAGCACGCACGCCAGGGTGGACGGCGTGGTGCAGGTGGTGAAGCCCTTCTCCGATCCAAACACCGACCCCGCCGGCGGCATCAACGCGGGCGCCAACGACATGGCCCGCTGGATGATTGCGCAAATGGATTCCGGCCGGGTGGGCGACAAGCATCTGTGGAAGCCGAGCACCACGCGGGCGCAGTGGAGCCTGGTGACACCCCTGCCGACCGGCCCCGCCCCCAAGGAGCTGGCGCCCTACACGGCCAACTTCCAGGGCTACGGCCTCGGGTTCTTCCTGCGCGACTACCGTGGACAGAAGATGGTGACGCACACCGGCGGTCTCCCCGGCTACGTCTCGCTCCTGATGATGCTTCCGAATCAGAAGGTTGGCGTCGTGGTGCTTACCAACCAGGAGTCCGGCGCGGCCTTCCAGTCCATCGGTCTCCACGTGCTCGACTACTACCTGAACGCCACGCCATTCGATTGGCTCGCCGGATACACCGCCCGGATGGCCCGTGCGGACTCCATCAATGCCGCCGAGAACAAGGCCACGGCCGCCGCGCGCGACAGCGCCTCGCGTCCGTCGCTGCCGCTCGCCAGCTACGCCGCCACCTACGAGGACCCCTGGTACGGGACCGTCACCGTGTCGCTCCAGGGAGGCGGGCTGGTCATGACCTTCGATCGGACGCCCTCCCTGGTCGGAGACATGGTGCACTGGCAATACGACACCTGGCTCGTGAAGTGGCGCGACCGGGAGCTCCGCGCCGACGCCTTCGTCACGTTCACCCTGGACGAAGCCGGCAAGGTGGCGGGCGCCACCATGAAGCCGGCTTCGCCCGAGGTGGACTTCAGCTTCGACTTCCAGGATCTCCACCTTCGCCCGGTCGGAAAGAAATAGCCGATGCGCCCGTTGCTGTTCGCCGCCAACTGGAAGATGCAGGTCGATCCCGCGGAGGCCCGGCGGTACGCTGGGCAGTTCCTCGGGGCGACGAGGCCGGCCGAGGGGCGGTCGCTCTGGTTCTTTCCCCCCGCAGTGTCCATCGAATCGGCCGCGGGGGCATTTCGTACGCGTGATGATGTTCGCGTGGGCGCGCAAGATGTCCACTGGGAGCCGAAGGGGGCCTTCACCGGCGCCACCTCGATTCCGCTCGCCCGCGGTGCCGGGGCCGCCGGGGCGCTCGTGGGCCATTCCGAGCGTCGGCACGTCTTCGGCGAAACCGACGAGGAGACAGGGAAGAAGGTTCGTGCGGTGCTAGGTGCCGGGCTGACGGCGTTCCTCTGTGTGGGGGAAACGCTCGACGAGCGGGAGGCCGGAAAGACGGAGCAGGTGGTGCTTCGGCAATTACGCGCCGGCCTGGTTGGGATTGACCCCACGGAGTTCTCCCGCCTGGTGATCGCCTATGAACCCGTGT
Source organism: uncultured Gemmatimonadales bacterium (assembly GCA_963810185.1). Classification (GTDB taxonomy): domain Bacteria; phylum Gemmatimonadota; class Gemmatimonadetes; order Gemmatimonadales; family GWC2-71-9; genus SPDF01. Next base: position 465,158 of record CAWEMJ010000008.1, on the reverse strand, counting down.
GGGCCATCGGGACCGGCCGGAATGCCACCGCCGAGGACGCCGCCAGGGTCCATGTCGCGCTCCGGGCGGAACTCTCACGACTGGGTGCCACCGCCCGGATACCGATCCTGTATGGCGGGAGCGTGAACATCGGGAACGCGCTCGGGCTCCTCGCCCAGCCCGAAATCGATGGCGTCCTGGTGGGGGGGGCGAGTCTCGACCCCGATGGCTGGGCTGAAATCGTCGGGATCGGTGGTTGACCCTCCCGGCGCTCTCCGGTTATTCTTTCAGACTGTCTCACAACGGGAATAGGCATGTTCGGGCTCATTCTGACACTCTTGATTCTTGACGCGCTGCTGCTGTCGGTGGTCGTACTGCTCCAGGCGGGGCAGGGCGGCGGCCTGGCAGCCCTCGGTGGCGGTGGCGGTACCGAGAGCTTCGTCGGCGGGCGGCAGGCGGTCACCATCCTGACCCGCTCTACCTGGTGGCTTGGCGGCGTTTTTCTGGGACTCTCCCTGATCCTGTCCGTCATGTCCGCCGGCCGCAGCGCGGCCACGTCGGATGTCGAGCAGCTCCTCCAGCAGCAGCAACAGCAGGCGCCCGCGCCGGCGTCGCCGCTGCCACTCGGCGGCACGGAGCCGGCCCCGGCAGCTGGAACGCCCGCGGCGCCGCAGCCGCAGCCCCAGCCGTAATGACGCGCGACGCTATACTGGGCGGGGTGGCCGGATGACCGGCCGCCCCGCTTTTGTATTGCTGGAGGACGGCACCTGGTTCAGCGGGGCCGTCGACCAGGCCATCCCCCCTGCCTTCGGCGAGGTGGTGTTCACCACCAACCTGACCGGGTACCAGGAGACGTTCACCGATCCCAGTTATCTCGGGCAGGTCGTGGTCATGACCGCCCCGATGATCGGGAATTACGGGGTGAACCCGGAGGACATGGAGTCCGCCCGGCCGCAGGTGTCAGGGGTGGTGGTGCGCGAACTCGCCCGCAAACACTCGAATTGGCGCGCCAAAGAATCGCTCGACGGCTGGCTCGCGCGGCACAACGTCCCCATTCTGACCGGAGTGGATACCCGCCGGTTGACTCGGCACATCCGGTCGAAGGGCGCCATGCGAGGCGTGATCGCGGAAGGAGATGCGCCGACCGACGCCATCCGCCAGCGCCTTCTCGAGTCCGCGAGCATGGAAGGACAGGATCTGGCCTCTAAGGCCACGGTGGCGGAGCCGTACGAGCAGGGCACCGAGGGCCCGCATGTGGTCGCCTTCGATTTCGGGATGAAGCGCAACATCGTGGACATGCTGGAGGCATCAGGTTGCCGGGTGACCGTCGTCCCTGCCACCACGACCGCGGCGGAAGTCCTGAAGATGGCCCCGGATGGGGTGTTCCTCAGTAACGGTCCGGGCGACCCCGCAGCGGTGACCTACGCCCTGCCCGTGCTCCGCTCCCTGGCCGAGGGCGGGCTGCCGATGTTCGGTATCTGCTTGGGGCATCAACTCTTGGGACTCGCCTTCGGAGGGCACACCGTCAAGCTGCCCTATGGACATCGGGGTGGCAATCATCCGGTGAAGGACTTGGCGGATGGGCGGGTACTCATCACCACCCAGAATCATGGCTTTGCGGTGGCGGGCGGGGCGGAGGGAGTGCCAGGTGCCCCCGATTTGCTCGTGACGCACCTTAACCTCAATGATGGCACCATCGAAGGGCTTCGGCACAAGACGCTCCCGGTGTTCGCGGTCCAGTACCATCCGGAGGCCGCTCCAGGTCCGCACGATGCCTACCCGCATTTTGCCCAGTTTGTCCGGTCAATGGCCCCCCAGCCAGCCCCCTGACCCCCAACCCATTGACAGACAACAGGTAAGCCCATATTATCGGCCTGTCCGGCGTTTAACACACGCCCGCCTCATGAGACCCTCCTGGGGGATGCATGACCAAGGCCGACCTCGTCGAGCAGGTAACCGCATCGATCGCCCGCACCGCCGGGCCGATGATCTCGAAAAAGGACTGTGCGCGGGTAGTCGACGCGTTTCTTGATGCCGTCAAGGCGGCGCTCAAGGAACAGCATAACATTGAGGTGCGCGGGTTTGGCACTTTCAAGATCCGCCGTCGCAAGACGCGGATGGCTCGCAATCCACGCACCGGCGATCCGGTGGAAGTTGCGGCGCGCCCCGTCCCGGTCTTCAAGCCCAGCAAGGAGTTGCGCTCCCTTGTGGCCGAGGAGTCCGATGTGGTTTCCTCGGGAGGGCCGGACGACACCGAGTGACAGCCTCGCAGTCGGGTGGTGCAGGGCCGCGCCGACGCGCGGCCCTGTCTTTTTCCACAACAGCCCCTAACCCCTTGCCCATGAGTCCGTTGACCGTCACGGTCAGGTTGTTCGCCGCATATGCCGATTCGGTAGGGCGGGCGAGTGTGGAAATCTCCCTGCCCGCCGGGGCGACCATCGGCGACCTGCTGGCGGAATTCCGGCGACAGGTGCCGGAAGCCGCGCGCCTCCCGGAGCGCCCGCTCTGCGCCGTCAACCTGTCCCATGTCCTTCCCAGCCACCCACTTCGCAACGGCGACGAGGTCGCTATTCTCCCTCCATTGGCTGGAGGGTAACGTGCCGTTCCTGTCCGATGTCCCACTCGATCTCCAACGCCTGGTGGCCACGGTGCAGAGCCCGGAGCGGGGCGGCATCGCCTCGTTCCTCGGCGTCGTCCGGTCACAGCACCAGGGACGCACCGTGATACGGCTCGACTACTCCGCCTATCGAGAGATGGCGGAGGCGGAATGCGGCCGGCTCGTGGCGGAAACCGAGATGCGCTGGCCGGTGAAGGTCGCAGTGGAGCACCGCATCGGAAGCCTGGAGGTCGGGGATCTCGCGGTGGCCGTCGTGGCGGCCGCGGCCCACCGCGATGAAGCGTTCGCGGCCTGCCGACATGTGATCGAGGAACTGAAGCGGCGGGTGCCCATTTGGAAGCGGGAGCATTTTGCCGATGGCGGGGTGGACTGGGTTGGGTCCGACAGCTCAGGAGCCGGGGCGGCATGAGCGACGGAATCGCAGTCACCTCGACGGATCGCCTCGGGCGCCGGATGGGGAGCCTCCGGCTGTCCGTCACCGATCGCTGCAACATGCGCTGCCGGTATTGCATGCCGGAGGAGGAGTATCGCTGGCTGCCGCGCACCTCGATCCTCACCTTCGAGGAACTGGCGCGACTCACCGCGGTCTTCGCGGGGCTGGGGGCCGGCAAGGTCCGGCTGACCGGCGGCGAACCGCTGTTGCGTCACGACCTGCCGGACCTCGTGGCCAAGCTCGCGCAGGTGCAGGGCGTGCGGGACCTTGCGCTCACCACCAACGGTATCCTCCTCGGCGGGCGGGTGGCTGCGCTCCGCTCCGCCGGGCTCCGCCGGGTGACCGTGAGCCTGGACACGCTGCGCCCCGAACGCATGGCGGAGTTTGCGCGCAGTGACCGGCACGCCGACGTCCTGTCCGGTATCGCCGCGGCCGCGTCGGCCGGATTCGAGTCGGTCAAGGTCAATGCGGTGGTGATCCGCGGCTACAACGACGACGAAGTCCTTCCGCTGCTCGCGTTCGCCCGCGCGCAGGGAGTCGAGCTCCGCTTCATCGAGTACATGGATGTCGGAGGCGCCACTCAGTGGTCGCGGGAGCAGGTCGTGTCGCAGGCCGAGATTCTCGCCGCGGTGGCGGCCGCTCACGGCCCCGCCACGCCGCTGCCGGCCCGAGCCGCCGCGCCGGCGGAGCGATTCCGCCTGGCCGACGGCACGGTCTTCGGGGTGATCGCATCCACGACCGCCCCCTTTTGCCGGGACTGTGATCGCAGTCGACTCACGGCCGACGGCACGTGGTACCTGTGCCTCTACGCGACCGACGGGATCAACCTCCGCGACGTGCTCCGCGGCGGCGCCACCGATGCCGAGTTGACGGAGCTCGTCCGGGAGACGTGGGCGTCCCGGACCGATCGCGGGGCGGAAGAGCGCCTGGCCGTGCCGTCCCGCGGTGTGCTGTACCAGGTCGAGAGCCTTCGCGCCGATCCGCGGCGCGAGATGCATACCCGCGGCGGCTGACGGTGCAACGCTTCGTCCGACCCGAAACCTGACCGACTATTCCGGAGCCCATCGTCCATGGCACTTCACGTCGCACTCATCGAACCCCGGATTCCGCCGAACACCGGCAACATCGCCCGGCTCTGCGCGGCGGCCGGCGCGCCGCTTCACCTGATCGAGCCGCTGGGCTTCTCGGTGGACGACAAGGAGGTCAAGCGCGCCGGCCTCGACTACTGGGACAAGGTGGACCTCTGGATCCATCCCGACTGGTTCGGCTTCCGGGACGCGATCGCGCGGGAGCGGTGTCTCTATTTCTCCGCCAACGCAACGCGAGACTTGTCTGAAGCTCCCTTCATGTGGAATAGCGTCCTGATCTTCGGCAACGAGACCGACGGGATGCCGGCCCGGATCCTGGAAAAGCATCCGGAGCGCTGTTTCCGGATCCCGATGCCTGGCGAGGTGCGGAGTCTGAACCTGGCCAACGCGGTCAGCGTGGTGCTCTACGAGGGACTGCGCCGGATCGGGGCGCCGGTTCCCGAGGAGGCCCCGGACGCGGAGGGTGCCGCGGCGCCGAAAAAGAAGCGCAGCCGTCGGCGGAGGTGACCTTGCGCGCCCTTTGAGCGGGGCCATCGGGCCTTTAGCTTTGGGGCATCACCATCACTATCAGACCCTGACCTGGGGACTCAAGACCAATGCTGCAGAAGATCGCCGTTGTCGGTGCGGGGAATGTCGGCGCCACCGCCGCCCAGCGCCTCGCCGAGAAGAACCTCGCCCGCACCGTCGTCATGATCGATGTCGTGGAGGGCGTTCCGCAGGGCAAGGGACTCGACCAGTGGGAGTCGGCGCCGATCGAGGGCTTCGACACCCGCGTCATCGGAAGCAACGGGTACGACGAAGCCGCGGGCGCCGAAGTGTTCGTCGTCACGGCCGGCATCGCGCGGAAGCCGGGCATGAGCCGCGACGACCTGGTCAAGACCAACGCCGGTATCGTCGGGTCGGTCGCCCGCGAAATCAAGCGTGTGGCGCCCCAGAGCATCATCGTCGTGGTGTCAAACCCCCTCGACGTCATGTGCCACGTGGCCATGAAGGAGTCGGGCTTTCCGCGGGAACGCGTCATCGGCATGGCCGGCGTGCTCGACACCGCCCGGTACCGGTCGTTCCTGGCCGAGGCGCTCGACGTTTCGGTGGAGGACATCCAGGCGATGGTGCTCGGCGGCCACGGCGACACCATGGTGCCGCTGATTTCCTACACCACGGTGTCGGGCATTCCCGTGACCCAGCTCATCGCGCCGGACAAGCTGGACGCCATCGTGGACCGGACGCGCAAGGGCGGGGCGGAGATCGTGGCGCTGCTCAAGACCGGGTCCGCCTACTACGCGCCGAGCTCCGCCGCCGTGCAGATGGTCGAGGCGATCGCGCTGGACAAGAAGCGGATCCTGCCATGCTCCGCGTGGCTGACCGGTGAGTACGGCCTGAAGGACGTGTTCTGCGGGGTGCCGTGCAAGCTGGGCCGCCGCGGGCTCGAGGCCATTCTCGAGGTCTCGCTGACGGAGGCGGAGCGGAAGGAACTGCACGCCTCTGCCGAGGCCGTGCGCGAGACGATGGTGGCCGTCGGATGAGCTCACCGCTCGGATTCGCCCGATCCACGGTCGGTCGGAAGGTCATCATGGCCCTCACCGGGCTCCTCCTCGTCGGGTTCGTGATGGGGCACGCGGCCGGAAACCTCCTGGTCTTCAAGGGGCCCGACGCCATCAACGGGTGGGGGGCGTTCCTCAAGAGCAGTGCCGTGGTGCTCTGGACTGTCCGGCTCGTGTTGCTCGCCGCGGTTGGCCTGCACGTCTGGGCGGCCCTGACCCTGATCCGGCTCAACCAGGTGAGCCGGCCCGTGGCCTACGCCAAGCAGGTGCCGCAGGCGTCCACGCTCGCCTCGAGGCTGATGCGTGTCGGCGGGATCCTCCTGCTCGTGTTCATCGTCTTCCACCTGCTGCACTTCACCACCGGCACGATCCACCCCGGATACGCCTTCAGCCACACGGACGTCTACGCGAACGTCGTGAGCTCCTTCCAGGTGCCGTGGGTCTCGTTCTTCTACATCGTGGCCATGGTGGCGCTGATGGCACACCTCACCCACGGCATCTGGAGCTTCTTCCAGACGATGGGGTGGAACCACCCCCGCCTCAATCCGGCCCGGCGCGTCGTCGCGACCGTCGTGGCGCTCATCGTGTCGCTGGGGTTCATCGCGATCCCGGCGGCCATTCTCGGGGGGATGCTGCGGTGAGCGTCGAGCTGAAGGCAAACGTTCCGGCCGGTCCGCTGGCCGACAAGTGGGAGCGCCACAAGTTCGACCTGAAGCTGGTCAACCCGGCCAACAAGCGAAAGCACACCATTCTCGTGGTGGGCTCCGGACTGGCGGGTGGCTCGGCGGCGGCGACGCTGGGCGAACTCGGCTACAACGTGCACTGCTTCTGCTACCAGGACTCCCCGCGGCGCGCCCACAGCATCGCGGCGCAGGGCGGCATCAACGCCGCCAAGAACTACCCGAACGACGGCGACAGCGTCTGGCGGCTGTTCTACGACACCGTCAAGGGCGGCGACTTCCGGGCGCGCGAGGCCAACGTCTACCGGCTGGCCCAGGTCAGCGTGAACATCATCGACCAGTGCGTGGCGCAGGGGGTGCCGTTCGCGCGGGAGTACGGCGGCCTGCTGGCCAACCGGTCGTTCGGCGGGGCGCAGGTGTCCCGTACCTTCTACGCCCGCGGCCAGACCGGGCAGCAACTCCTGCTCGGCGCCTACAGCGCCCTCGAGCGCCAGGAGGCGGCCGGCACGGTCACGATGCACACCCGCAGCGAGATGCTCGACCTCATCGTCATCGACGGGAAGGCGCGCGGCATCGTGACGCGGGACATGGTGAGCGGGAAGGTGGAGACCTGGTTCGGCGACGCGGTGGTGCTCGGCACCGGCGGCTACGGAAACGTCTTCTACCTCTCGACCAACGCCAAGGGCTGCAACGTCACCGCCATCTACCGGGCCTACAAGCGAGGGGCGGCGTTCGCCAATCCGTGCTTCACGCAGATTCACCCCACCTGCATTCCGGTGGCGGGCGAGCATCAGTCCAAGCTCACGCTGATGAGCGAGTCGCTGCGCAATGACGGCCGTGTCTGGGTGCCGAAGCGGAAGGGCGATACCCGCGCCCCCGGAGACATCCCGGAGGCGGAGCGCGACTATTACCTGGAGCGCAAGTACCCGAGCTACGGCAACCTGGCCCCGCGGGACATCTCCTCCCGGTCCGCCAAGGAAGTCTGCGACGAGGGCCGGGGCGTCGGGCCGGGCGGGCGGGGCGTGTACCTCGACTTCGCCGATGCGATCGGCCGGCTCGGAGAGGACACCATTCGCGAGCGATACGGCAACCTGTTCGACATGTATCAGCGGATCACCGACGAAAACCCCTACCAGGTGCCGATGCGGATCTACCCCGCCGTCCACTACACCATGGGCGGGCTCTGGGTCGACTACAACCTGATGGGCACCATCCCCGGCCTCTTCGTGATCGGCGAGGCCAACTTCTCCGATCACGGCGCCAATCGCCTGGGCGCCAGCGCGCTGATGCAGGGACTGGCCGACGGGTACTTCGTGCTCCCGTACACGATCGGGAGCTACATCGCCTCGAACAAGCTCCCGGCCGTGGAAGCGTCCCACCCCGAGGCCCGCGCGGTCGTGGCGCAGGTCAACCAGCGGGTCGCCCGGTTGCTGGCGGTGCAGGGCACCCGGACGGTCGATTCGTTCCACCGCGAGCTCGGCAAGCTGCTCTGGGAGCATTGCGGCATGGCGCGCAACGCCGAGGGCCTCCGGATCGCCTTGGCGCGGATTCCGGAGCTGCGCGCCGAGTTCTGGCGGGACGTGAAGGTGCTCGGCACCGGCGAGGAGCTCAATCAGTCGCTGGAAAAGGCGGGCCGGGTGGCCGACTTCATGGAGTTCGCGGAACTCATGTGCCGTGACGCGCTGGAGCGCGAGGAGTCCTGCGGCGGGCACTTCCGCACCGAGTATCAATCGGCCGACGGCGAGGCGAAGCGCGACGACGAGCGGTTTGCCCACGTGGCGGCGTGGGAGTACACCGGCGACGACACGCCCCCGGTCCGCCACGTCGAGCCGCTCGAGTACGACAACGTCCAGCTGGCCACGCGGAGCTACAAGTGATGAACCTGACCCTGCACGTGTGGCGCCAGCCCGATGCCGAGAGCACGGGCCGCCTGGAGCGGTACGAGGCGCGCGATGTCAGTCCGGACATGTCCTTCCTCGAGATGCTGGACATCGTCAACGAAGGCCTCATCGAGAAGGGCGAGGCGCCGATCGCGTTCGACCACGACTGTCGCGAGGGGATCTGCGGGTCATGCGGCGTGATGATCAACGGGGTCGCCCACGGCCCGATGGCGGGCGCTGCCACCTGCCAGCTGCACATGCGGAGCTTCAAGGACGGCGACGCCATCGTGGTGGAGCCGTGGCGGGCGCGCGCCTTCCCGGTGCTCCGGGATCTCGTGGTGGACCGTTCGCCCCTCGACCGGATCATGCAGGCGGGCGGCTTCATCAGCATCGCCACCGGCAACGCCCCCGACGCGCACACCCTCCTGGTCCCCAAGCAGGACGCCGAGAGCGCCATGGACGCGGCGCAGTGCATCGGGTGCGGCGCGTGTGTCGCGGCCTGTCCCAACGCTTCCGCCATGCTCTTCACCGCGGCCAAGGTCTCGCACCTCGGCACGCTGCCGCAGGGGCAGCCGGAGCGGGATCGGCGCGCCCTCGGGATGGTCACCCAGATGGACCTCGAGGGATTCGGGGGCTGCACCAACTATGGCGAGTGCACCGAGGCGTGCCCCAAGGGCATCAGCCTCGAGACGATCGCCCGGATGAATCGCGACTTCCGGGTGGCATCGCTCCGCGCCCGGCCGGAATCGGCGGCGGCAGGGGCTCCCTGAGCCGCGCGCCACTCTTCCTTGCCCTGCTACTCGCCGCCCTGCCCGCCACCGTGCGCGGGCAGGGCGGCTCGGCCTCCGCCACGATTGCCGGCCGCGGGATCCTTGCCGGCACCTATGCCAGCCGGGAGCCGCTGGGCGGGGACCTGGCCAAGTTCCAGCTCGTGCAGCCGATGCTCATGGCCCACGCGGCGGCGTACGGCCGCGCCCTGCGGGTCACGTCCACCCTCGACTTCGAAGCGTGGACCATCGCCGACGGCGAGCTGACCATCGCGGCCTGGGGCGAGGGCTTCGTCGATCGCCGCCATCCCCACACCGTCATTCATGAATTGATGGTTTCTGGCGTGGGTCAGCTTGGCGGCGCGACGTTTTCTGTGAGCGGCGGGAAGGGGTTCGCGGCGTTCGGGAGCGACGACCCCGCCAACCGGCTGACCCTGCGGTATCCGGTGAACCACCACTGGAGCCAGATCCTGGAGCGGGCCGTGCTGACCGGCGGCGTCCTTGCCGGGCCGGTCATGGCGGAGTTCTCCCTGTTCAATGGGGACGAGCCGGAATACCCGCAGCAGGCGCCGAACTTCAGCCGCTTCGGCGATTCCTGGTCGGCACGGCTCACGGCGTTCCCTGTGCAGGGCTTGCAGCTCGAGGCGTCGTACGCTTCAGTGCAGTCGCCGGAGCACCGCGCCGGCTCCGGGACCGACCAGCAGCAAGTGGCACGCATCGGGGCAGTGGACCCGACCCATCGGGGGCCACCCCTTCTACGCCATGGCGGAATGGGCCCAGACGAGCGAAGGGGACGGCCTCTTCGTGTTCGACTCGTTCCTGGCAGAGGCGTCCTGGGACCTCGGCGCCACTCGCCTCTATTATCAGTTCGAGCGCACAGAGCGGCCGGAGGAGGAGCGCCTCTTCGGTCAGCCGACCCGAAGCGTCCGGCCTCACCTGGAAGACGCCATTCTGGGGACCACGCGGTGGACGCTCAACACCATCGGCGTGGGGCGGGACCTGCTGGCAGCCGGTGGTGTGGTCCGCCTGCGACCGTTCGTGGAGGCCTCCTATATCACCGTCGCCAGCTCCGGGGCCGGCGTGTTCGACCCGGCGCTGTGGTATCAGGGGACGGAGTTCTGGGGACTCAGCCTGGGCATGACGGTCGGACTGGGGCGCACGGCGTTCACGCACTTGATGGGCCGGTATGGAGTCTCGGAAGACGCCTTGTCCCGGACTTCATCTTCACACCAGCATTGAGATGACATGATGCGACTGCATGGCGGACTTCGCCCGATGCTGGCGACAGCGATCCTGCTCCTGCTGGTCGGCTGCGGCGGCTCCGACAACGCCGGGCCGACGCCGACCCTCGTCATCGCGGTGTCCGCCGGCGACGGGCAATCGGCGCCCGTCACGAGCGGCGCCTTGCTGTCCGCCCTGGTGACCGACGCCGCCGGGAGCCCGCAGAGTGGCGTCTCGGTCGCGTGGTCGGTCGTCAGCGGGGGCGGGGCCATCCCCGCGTCCAGCCTCACCAACGCCGCAGGTGTCGCGAGCGCCACCTTTACCCTCGGCCAGATCGCCGGCCCGCAGCGGGCGCGCGCGACCGCGTCGGGCGCGGGCGGGTCTCCCGCGACGTTCACGGTCACCGCGGTCGCCGGCGCCCCCACCCAGCTCAAGAAGAGCACCGGTGACGGGCAGACCGGGTGGGCGGGGTCGCCGCTGCCCATTCCCTATGCCGTGACGGCAAAGGACCAGTACAACAACCCGGTGTCAGGTGTCATGGTCAACTGGGCCGTCACCTCCGGCGGTGGGACAGTCTCGGCCCCTTCCAGCGTCACGGCCACCTCGGGCGCCGCGACAGTGACGCATACCCTCGGAAACACCGCTCCCTCCCAGACCGTCGTCGCCACGGCGGCGGCCATCGCAGGGTCCTCGGTCTCCTTCACGGCGACCAGCACGGTCGGCATCCGTCTCGCGAGCACCGTCAGCGTCCCCGCCAACTACGGACTCCATGACACCTTCGTCCGGGACGGCCTGGCCTTTCTCTGCGTCTGGGACGAAGGGGTGTACATCTACGATGTCGGGAATGGTATCGCCGGCGGGAGCATCGACGCGCCGACGCTGGTCGGGTCGGTGAAGACCGTGGGGGGCAACGCGCACAACGCCTGGTGGTACCACTCCCCGCTCGGGTCCAAGCGGTACCTGTTCGTGGGTGAGGAAGGGGCTGGCAGCGTCGGCTCGAGCAGCTCGGGAGACATTCATGTGGTCGATGTCTCCAACATGGCGGCGCCGGTGGAGGTCGGACGCTATCACATGACAGTCGCGGGCGGCACTGGCACCGCCGGTACCCACAATTTCTGGGTGGACGAGGTCAACCAGATTCTGTACGCCGCGTACTACAACGGGGGCGTGGTGGCGCTCGACATCTCCGGCACGCTGCCGGCCGACCTGGCCAGCCGGGAGCTGGCGCGCATCCAGCCCGGCGGTGCAGGGAACACCTACGTCTGGGGCGTCATGCAGTACCAGGGGGGCGACATCTTCGCCTCGGACATGCTCAGCGGTTTCTGGCGGCTGCGGTACGCGGCCGGGGCCTTCTCCGTGGTCGGCGGCGGCAATAACGTGCCGGAGCGATTCACCTCCGACCTCTGGGTGCAGAACGGGTACGGGTACACGGGAGGCTGGGGCAACCGGGGGACGCAGCCGGGGAACGCGGTCAAGGTCTGGCAGGTCGGCGCGGGGGCGCCGGTGCTCGTGGACTCCGTCATCACGAGCGGCATCACCACCGTCAGCGACGTGCAGGTCAGCGCCGACGGCAAGCTGCTGGTCTTCAGCGCGGAAAACGGCCCCAACGCCGGTCTCCATGTCTACTCGCTGGTCCCGTCGCCGAGCCGGCCGGTGTTCCTGGCCAGGTACCTCGTGTCCCAGGGCCTCCATACGGCCACCGTGGAGACCATCGCGGGGCGGACCTACGTATTCGCGGCGAGGAATCCTGCCAATCCCGCCCTCCTGACGTTCGAGATCACCTCGCTCATCCCTTGACGGCTCCGCTCTTGGAGGTTGTCGCTGGTCGGGGGCGGGTCGATATTTCCCGCTCACCGACCGATGGGATGATGGCATGATCCGTTTCCGGTTCCTCCTGCCCGCGCTTCTCTGCTGCCTCCCGGCGGCGGCTACCGGGCAAACTGCCGCGGGCTTCACCGCCGCCAATGCGGCACGCCAGCGGAAACTGGAGCAGGTGCTCGACACGCTCATCACGCCCGCCACCGTCCGCGCCGATTCCCGTGCGTTGTCGGCTGTTCCGCACGTCGCCGGCACGACCGCCCAGCGCAAGACCGCGAACTACGTCAATCGGCAACTCGCGCTGGCTGGCTTCGATACCTCCAGCATCTCCTTCCGCGTCTACATCCCCTTCCAGGACTCCGCGGTGGTCGAGCTCATCCGGCCGACACCAAGGCGGTTCACGCTCCTGGAACCGGCGCTCCGTGAGGATCCTGCCACCCATGGAGACATCTGGCCGGCCATGAACGGGTACAGCGGTGTGGGCGACGTCACCGCCGGCGTGATCTACGTGAACTATGGCCTCCCCGCCGACTACGCCGTTCTCGACTCGATCGGCGTCAGCGTCCGCGGCCGGGTGGTGGTGGCACGGTACGGTCGCTCCCATCGAGGCATCAAGGCGCGCGAGGCCGAGCGCCACGGGGCGGCCGCGTTGCTCCTCTACTCCGATCCGCAGGACGATGGCTTCTTCGTCGGGCCGACCTATCCGAACGGACCGATGCGCCACCCCGACTCCCCCCAGCGGGGCAGCCTCGGAGTGGAAGCCCGCGGCGACCCCTCCACGCCGGGCTGGCCCTCGACGGCAGAAGCGCCGCACTTGCCGCAGGACTCGATACCGGGGCCGAAGATTCCCGTCGTGCCGATTGGCTATCGCAACGCCCAGGCGATCCTCCAGCCGCTGGACGGGCCCGAGGTGCCGCAGGCCTGGCAGGGCGGACTTCCGTTTCGCTATCGGATCGGCGCGGGTGGGGTGGTGGTGCGCGTGGCGGTCTGGGCGCAGCGGGGCGACGCGGCGTACAAGACCATTACCAATACCTTTGCCGTCATGCGCGGGACCACCTGGCCTGACCGGTGGATCCTGGCGGGTGGACATCGTGATGCCTGGGGGCCCGGGGCGGCGGACAACGTGAGCGGAGTCTCGACGATCCTCGAGGCGGGGCGGGCTATCGGCGCCGCGGCCGCGGCGGGGTACCGCCCAAAGCGGACCATCGTCCTGGCCACGTGGGACGGTGAGGAATGGGGACTGATCGGATCGATGGAGTACGTGGAGTTGATGGCGGACACGCTTCGCGCAAAGGCGGTCGCCTACCTCAACCTCGATGTCAGCGCCAACGGAAGGGACTTCCACGCCGCAGGTACGTCCTCGCTGTGGGCCTTCCTCCGCAGCCTGGCGGGCTCGACGCACCAACCGGGCGATTCCGTCTCGGTATACCAGGCCTGGCGGCGCGAGGCGCACCTCGCCGACTCGATGTCGGTGCCGATCGGCGACCTCGGCGGCGGGAGCGACTTTGCCGGGTTCTACAACGTGCTGGGCATTCCGGCCTTCGACTTCGGGTTTGGCGGCCGGTATGGGGTCTACCACTCCGCCTACGATTCATTCAACTGGATGGATCGCTACGGCGATCCGGGCTACCTGAGTCACGCGGCGGCCGCGCGGATGGCGGCCATTGCGGTGACGCGCCTCTCCAACGCCGACCTGCTGCCCTTTGACTACGCGGAGTTCGGCCGGGCCTTGGGGCAGGTGGCCGCCAAGCGCCGTGCGCAGGCCACCGCGAGCGGCATGTCGATTCCCGGGTGGGACGGCCTGGACAGCGCGGTCAGCCGGCTGGTCGACGCCGGCACGGGGCTCGACTCGCTGCTGACGGCGGTGGGAGCGGGCTCCGGACGGCGCGCGCCGAGTGCGGCCGCGCTGGCGGCCGCCAACGATTCGCTCCGGGTGGCGGAGCAGGCATTCGTCCGTCCGGAAGGGATACCGGGCCGGCCGTTCTACCGGAACATCCTGTTTGCCCCGGGAAGGGACGACGGTTACGGCGCGGTGGGTTTGCCGGGGCTGGAAGGGGCGATTGCGGACGGAGATGAGGCGCTGGCGGCCAGCGAGGTGGCTGACCTGGCCGCCAGGACCGGTCGGGCCGCCGCCATCGTCGAGGGCGCGGTGGCCGAGTTGAAGGCGCCGGGGCGCTAGAGGCGCGGCAACGTCACGCCGACCTGTCCCTGGTACTTTCCGGCTTTGTCCTTGTAGCTCACTTCGCACTCGTCGTCTGCATCGGCCTCGAAGAACAGCACCTGGCAGATGCCCTCGTTGGCGTACATCCGGGCCGGGAGCGGCGTGGTGTTGCTGATTTCGAGGGTGACGTACCCCTCCCACTCGGGCTCGAACGGCGTCACGTTCGTGATGATGCCGCACCGGGCGTAGGTGGACTTGCCCACGCAGATGGTCAGGACGTTGCGCGGGATCCGGAAATACTCGATCGAACGCGCCAGCGCGAAGCTGTTGGGCGGCACGATGCAGCTCTCCCCCTCGAACTCCACGAAGCTTCGCGCATCGAACGCCTTGGGATCCACGATCGCCGACAGCGCGTTGGTGAAGATCTTGAACTCCGGCGCCACCCGCATGTCGTACCCGTACGACGACACCCCGTAGGAGATGACCTGCCGCCCCTGCGCGTCCGTCTGACGGACCTGGCGGTCCTCGAACGGTTCGATCATCGCGTGTTCCGTGGCCATGCGGCGGATCCAGCGGTCGGACTTGATGGACATGTCGGCCCTTGCCTGGGAGGGGGAGAAATCGCCGGGAAAGGTACCCGGCGCCGTGGCTTCGCCGCAACGCCTAGGTGCGCCTCGGGTCACGACTTGGGCCACGACTCGGGTTGACCTCGGTAAGGCCTCGGTTAACTTTGTGTCGCTCTGCGGCCCAGCCCTTGTCCGGATGGTGCTTTCTGAACCTCACGCCCTACATCCCGCTGCTCTTCATGCTGGCCATCGTCGTGGTCACGGCGGTCGCCATGCTGGGGCTCTCCCACGGCCTCGGCCTCCTCCTCGGCACCCGTCGGAAGACCGCCGTCAAGCAGTCCCCCTACGAGTCCGGCATGCCGGTCCTCGGCGATGCCCGGGAGCGGTTTTCGGTCAAGTTCTATCTGGTCGCGATGCTGTTCATCCTCTTCGACATCGAAACCGTGTTCATGGTCCCCTGGGCGGTAGCCTTTCAGCAGATGGTCGCCGACCGGCTCTTCCTCCTCGTCGAAATGCTGGTCTTCGTCGCTCATCCTCGCGGTGGGCTACCTCTACGTCTGGAAGCGGGGAGCGCTGCAATGGGATTGACCGTGCCCGACGGCGGCCCGAACGTCGCCGAGGTTTCCGGCGAGTCCCCCAACTGGGTGACCGCCAGGCTGTCCGACCTGGTCAACTGGTCCCGCACGCGTTCGCTCTGGCCCATGCCGTTCGGCACGGCGTGCTGCGCCATCGAGTTCATGGCCACCGCGGCCAGCCGCTACGACATTTCCCGCTTCGGCATGGAGCGGCAGGGGTACACGCCCCGCCAGGCCGACGTCCTGATCTGCGCCGGCCGCCTGCCGTTCAAGCTGGCCCCGGTCATCCGGCGGGTCTGGGACCAGATGCCGCAGCCGAAGTGGTCGATCTCGATGGGCGCCTGCGCCTCCTCCGGCGGGATCTTCGACAACTACGCCATGGTGCAGGGCATCGACACCATCATTCCGGTGGACGTCTACGTCCCCGGCTGCCCGCCGCGCCCTGAAGGCCTGTTGTACGCCATCTTCCTCCTCCAGAAGAAGATCCAGGGCGAGAGCCTGACCGACCACCAGCTCCGCGTGGAGCGGACCCTCGGTCCGGACGGCCTCTTCCGGACCCCGGCGGTGATCGACGAAATCTCGGAGCCCTTCGGCAACTCCGTCCACCAGACCCGCTCCTCATGACCGCCGCCGCTCCCTCACCGTCCGTTGCGGCCCTGCGGGCCCGCTTCGGCGATGCCGTCCTCCGGGACCGTGTCATCTGCGGCGACACGATCGTCTGGGTGTCGGCCGCCCGGGCGCACGACATCCTGGCCTGGCTGCGCGATGACCCCGCCCAGGGATTCGACTTCCTCACCGACGTCACGGCCGTCGAATATCGCGATGGGGAACTGCCGCTCGAGGTGGTCTATCAGCTGCGCTCCCTGAAGCGGCGGGCCGACCTTCGCGTCAAGCTCGAGCTCGACAAGGCCCTCGCCGCTCGAGGTCGAGAGCGTCTGCGATCTCTGGGCCGGCGCCAACTGGCTGGAGCGCGAGGTGTTCGACATGTTCGGCATCACCTTCCGCAATCATCCCGACCTCCGTCGCATCCTCATGTGGGAGACCTACGCCGAGGGGTTTCCTCTCCGGAAGGATTTCCCGCTGCGCGGCCACTTCAGCCGTTCCGAGCAGACCCGGCAGGCGCTCGCCGCCAATCCCGAGGCGCACTACTCGCTCGAGGAACTCTCGATCGCCGAGTCGTACCGGGAGTTGAGCGTGGAGATGCGCGAACGGCTCGGCCGTGGCGAGCGCGGGGAGGTGGCATGAGCACCCGCACGGTGGCGTTCGAGCTCAGCACGCCGGGGGTGGACGCCTCGGGACGCGACGTCCGCGTCCCCCTGGGCGTCCGCGCGGCCGCGAGCGTCCGACGATTTCGCCGCGGAACACACCCTCATCAACATCGGGCCGCAGCACCCCGCCACCCACGGCGTGCTCCGCCTGGTCATCGAGCTCGACGGCGAGACCGTCGTCCGCTGCATCCCGCACATCGGGTATCTGCATTCGGGCTTCGAAAAGCTGGCCGAGTATCGGCACTACAACCAGATCATCCCGCTGACGGACCGCACCGACTATCTCGCGCCCATGTCGAACAACGTCTGCCTCGCGCTGGCGGTCGAGAAGCTCATGGGCATCGAGATCACCGAGCGCTGCCAGGTGCTGCGGGTCATCGCGTGCGAAATGAGCCGCGTCATCTCGCACATCGTCTGGCTCGGCACCACCGGCATCGACCTGGGCGCCTTCACGCCCTTCCTCTGGCTCTTCCAGCAGCGGGAACTGATCTACGACCTGCAGGAGTCCTGGACCGGCGCCCGGCTGACCACGTCCGTCACCCGGGTGGGCGGCATGATGGCCGACGTCCCGGACGGATGGGAAGCGGGCCTGCGCCAGTTCTGCCAGACCTTTCCGAAGGTCCTGAAGGAAGTGGACACGATGTTCACCAAGAACGCCATCTGGTGCGGACGCAACCAGGGCGTGGGTGTCATCAGCGCCGCCGCGGCGGTCAACGGCTCGCTGTCCGGGCCGCTGCTGCGCTCCACCGGCGTCGACTACGACGTCCGCAAGGACCGGCCCTACCTTGGCTACGAGACGTACGACTTCGACGTGCCGGTGGGCGAGCACGGCGACAACTACGACCGGTACCTGGTGCGCCTGGAGGAGATGTTCCAGTCCACGCGCATCCTCGAGCAGGCGCTGGACCGCCTGGCCGGCCTCCGCGGCGCCCCGCTGAACGTGGCCGATGCGCGGGTCATCCTGCCGCCCAAGTCGCGCGCGATGAGCGACATGGAGTCGATGATCCACCACTTCAAGCAGGTCATGGAAGGGATCCATCCCCCGGTGGGCGAGGCCTACCTCGGCATCGAGAACCCGAAGGGCGAGCTCGGCTACTACTTCGTGTCCGACGGGACCGCCAAGCCGGTGCGCTGGCGCATCCGGCCGCCGTCCTTCGTCAACCTCTCCGCGCTGCCCCGAGATGTGCGAGGGCGCGCTCCTGTCCGACGTGATCGCCACCAACGCGAGCGTCGACATCGTCATGGGGGAAATCGACCGATGAGCGGCACCACGCACGGCCACGCCGACGCGCCGCACGCGCCGGTCTTCACCGGGAACGTCCGCGCACGGCTCGAGGCGCTCTTCCCGCAGTATCCCGACGAAGCAGGCCTGCCTCCTCCCGGCGCTCTGGATGGTGCAGGAGGAGCGAGGATGGATTTCGGAGCCCGCCATGGCCGAAGTGGCCGAGGTGCTTGGGCTGACGCCGGCGTACGTGAAGGGGGTCGTGACCTTCTACACGATGTACCACACCCACCCGGTCGGGCGGCATTTCATCCAGGTGTGCACCACCTCGCCGTGCAATCTCTGCGGCGCGGAGGCCGTGATGGCGGCGCTCCTCCGCGAGTACCGGGTGCGGCGAGCTCGGCGCCACCAGCCCGGACGGGCGGTTCACCGTCTCGGAGGTCGAGTGCCTCGGGGCCTGCGGCTTCGCCACCCCGATCATGATCAACGATGACTTCATCGAAGGCGTGACGCCGGAACGCGTCGCCGGCATCCTGCAGGGGTACAAGTAATGGGATATCCGCATCCGACCCACCCGAAGGAAACGCCGGTGCTCTCGAAGCACTTCGGCGACGCGGGTGCGCGCACGTTCGACGGCTGGGTCCAGCGCGGCGGCTACGCGGCGCTCCGCAAGGCCCTGGGGATGACTCCCGAGGCGATCATCGAAGAGGTCAAGGGGTCGGGCCTGCGCGGCCGCGGCGGGGCCGGGTTCCCGACCGGCCTGAAGTGGTCGTTCATGCCCAAGGGCGACGGCAAGCCGCATTACCTCGTCTGCAACGCCGACGAATCGGAGCCCGGCACCTTCAAGGACCGCGAGATCATGCGCTGGACGCCGCACCAGCTCATCGAGGGATGCGCCATCGCCGCGTACGCCATCGGGGCTGAGCGCTGCTACATCTACATCCGGGGCGAGTTCACCGAGCCGCTCCGGGTGATGCAGGCTGCGGTGGCCGAGGCGTACGCCCAGGGGGCGCTCGGGGCCGACGTGTTCGGGTCGGGGAAGCGCATCGACATCGTGCTCTGTCGCGGGGCAGGGGCCTACATCTGCGGCGAAGAAACCGCGATGATGAACTCGATCGAGGGGCGACGCGGCAATCCGCGCATCAAGCCGCCCTTTCCGGCGCAGGCCGGCCTCTTCGCGATGCCCACCACCATCAACAACGTCGAAACCCTCGCCTCCGTGTCCGCACATCATCAATCGCGGCGGCGCGTGGTACAAGGGCCTCTGCCTCAGCAATCCGAAGAGCACCGGCACCAAGCTGATCTCGGTCTGCGGCCACGTCCAGCGGCCCGGCAACTACGAAATCACCATGGGCACGTCGATGAAGGAGCTGCTCTTCGACATGTGCGGCGGCATGAAGCCGGGCCGCACGCTCAAGGCGGTCATCCCCGGCGGCTCGTCGGTGCCGATCATGACCGCCGCCGAGACGGAGGGCTGCCTGCTGGATTACGAGGGCGTCGTCGCGTGTGGCTCGATGCTCGGCTCGGCCGGCATGATCGTCATGGACGACTCGACGGACATGGTCTACCAGATCTGGCGGCTCGCGCGCTTCTACGCGCACGAGTCCTGCGCGCAGTGCACCCAGTGCCGCGAAGGCACGGCGTGGACCACCAAGATTCTCGAGCGGATCCTGGCGGGGAAGGGAAAGCAGTCGGATCTCGACCTCCTGCTCAGCCTGTCGGAGAACATGACCGGCAAGACGATCTGCGTGCTCAGCGATTCGTGCGCGGCGCCGATCGTCAGCGGCATCCAGAAGTTCCGTCCAGAATTCGACGCCTACCTCAGCGGCGCGCGCCAGCCGGCGCTCGCGATGGCCTGACCCGATGACCGAGCGCGTGACCGTCACGATCGACGGCGCCCAGGTGAGCGTCCCCAAGGGCACGTCGATCATCGAGGCGGCCAAGCAGGCCGGCGTCCTCATCCCGCACTACTGCTATCACCCGTCGCTTCCGTCGCCGGCGGTGTGCCGCATGTGCCTGGTCGAGGTCGAGAAGGCGCCGAAGCTGATGCCGGCCTGCGTCACCACCGTCACCGACGGCCAGGTGGTGCACGTCAACAGTGCGCCGGCCAAGCAGGCGCGCGAGGGCGTGCTCGAGTTCCTGCTGGCCAACCACCCGCTCGACTGCCCGATCTGCGACCAGGCCGGCGAGTGCGAGTTGCAGGACTACGTCTTCCAGGAAGGCCGGGCCGCCGGTCGACACGACGACTACCCCAAGCGCTACAACCCGGTCGAGGATTTCGGGCCCGACGTGCTGTACGTGCCGAACCGCTGCATCCTGTGCACGCGCTGCGTGCGGTTCATGGATGACGTCGCGCGGCGACGGCGGTGCTCAACGTCTCGGAGCGGGGCGACCGGGCCACGATCGGCATCTTTCCCGACCGCGAGCTCGACCATCCCTGGGCCGGCAACGTCGTGGACCTCTGCCCCGTCGGATCGCTCATCTCGAAGGACTTCCTGCACAAGGCGCGCGCGTGGGATCTCGACCGCACGGCGAGCGTCTGCCCCGGCTGCACGCAGGGCTGCAACGTCACGATCGACACCCGCGACAATACCGTGGTGCGGCTGCGCCCGCGAGCCAACCTCGAGGTCAACCGCCACTTCATGTGCGACGACAGGCCGGATGCACTACCGCTGGATGAACCGCGGCGACCGCATCGAAAGCCCGCTGGTCCTCGAGGGCGACCAGCATCGCGCCGTCGGCTGGGACACCGCCCTGGAACGGTTGGGCCAGATGGTGCGCGGCGGGGCGGGCACCGCGGTGGTGCTGGCGTCCGGCCGCGCCAGCCTGGAATCGCTGGGGTGGCTCAGCCGCCTTCTGGGGCGCTACCAGGTCACGGCGGCCGTGCAGGTGCCCATGGGCGACGAGGCGCCGCTTTCTGGCGTGCCCGGACCTGGCCCTCCGCGCGGAGCGGGCACCGAACCTGGAAGGCGCGCGGCTGCTGGGGTACGACGCGCCGTGGGCCTCGGCGCTTGCCGCGGCCGGCAAGGCGTCCCTCGTGGTCCTGCTGGACGTGCTGCTGACCGACGCAGAAGCGGCCGCGCTGGCGGGCGCCGGGAGCGTGGTGGTGCTCGGCACGGTGGAGTCGGACGCCGGTGCGCGCGCCGGACTGGTCCTGCCCGTTACGACCATGGCCGAGGAGCACGGCACCTGGATGAATCGCGACGGCAGGGTCCAGCGCTACCAGCAGGCCAAGGCGGCGCCCGGCATGGCGCAGCCGACCTGGTGGGTGGCGGCGGGGGCCCTGGCCACCATCGATCCGTCGGTCGACGCGCCGGGCACGGCGGCGCAGGCGTTTGCCGCGCTCGGGGCTTCCTGGCCGGCCCTCGCCGGGTTGTCGTACCAGGATCTCGGCCTCAG
This sequence comes from uncultured Gemmatimonadales bacterium, assembly GCA_963810185.1. GTDB lineage: Bacteria > Gemmatimonadota > Gemmatimonadetes > Gemmatimonadales > GWC2-71-9 > SPDF01. The sequence goes on along the minus strand of CAWEMJ010000008.1, from coordinate 443,943 downwards.
CGGCCGGGTCGTGGCGCCGGCCATGGCGGAGGCCGCCCGATGACCCCGGAAATGAAGGGCTTCCTGCTGGTGTCGGTGGTCAAGCTGGTGGCGGTGTTCACGTTCGTCATGCTCCTCGTGGCCTACTCGACGCTGCTGGAGCGGTGGATCGCCGTCGTGGATGCAGGACCGGATCGGGCCGAACCGCGCCGGCCCCAAGGGCCTGCTTCAGCCCATCGCCGACGGCATCAAGAACCTCCTCAAGGAGGAGGTCATTCCCGACGGCGCCAACAAGGTCTTCTTCGTGATCGCGCCGGCCATCTCGCTGATGGCGGCGCTCATGATTCCGCTCACCATCCCCTGGGCCGCGCCGATCCCGCTCGAGTTCGACGTCACGCTTCCGCTCCTCGGCCGGTTCGTCCACCACGGCACCACCGCGGCCGCCGTCACCGCGCTGCCGATCGGGTTCCTGTACGTGCTGGCCATCAGTTCCGTCGGGGTCTACGGCATCGCGCTCGGCGGGTGGGCGTCGAACAACAAGTACAGCCTGATGGGCGGGCTCCGGGCCACCGCCCAGATGGTCTCGTACGAAGTTGCGATGGGCCTCAGCCTGATTCCCGTGCTCCTGCTGGTCGGCAACGTCTCCTTCGTGCGAGATCGTGTCGGTGCAGCAACGCGGGCCGCTGGGCTGGCTCGTCCTGCCGCTGTTCTCTCGCGGCGTTCATCTTCCTGGTGTCCGGGTTCGCGGAGACCAACCGGGTGCCGTTCGACATGCCCGAGTCCGAGTCCGAACTCGTGGCGGGGTATCACACCGAGTACAGCGCCATGAAGTTCTCCACGTTCATGATCGCGGAGTTCGCCGCCATGGTCACGGTGTCCATGATGTTCGTCACGCTCTTCCTCGGCGGATGGGACATCCCGTTCACCCATTGGGACGAGGCCGGGGGCATGGCGCAGGTCGTCGCCACGGCCTTCGCCTTCTTCGCCAAGGTCTTCTTCTTCCTCTTCCTGTTCATGTGGGTGCGCTGGACGCTGCCGCGGTTCCGGTATGACCAGCTCATGGCGCTCGGATGGAAGGTGTTCATCCCGATGGGGCTGGCGTACATCCTGTTCATCGCGGTGGCGGTGTGGATCGTGGACGGTCCGCTCGGGGTGACGAGCCCGGCGGCCCGGTCGGGGCTGCTGTTCCTCTTCAACATCCCGGTGCTGGCGCTGGTCTTCCGGGTCCTGGACCGCGGGCGGTTGATCAGCGGTGCGTCCATTCACCGTCCCGAGCCTGCCTCACGGCCGGCCCGGGCGGCCTGAGGGGTTCGTCATGGCAATCGGCGTGAAGGTGATGCAGCGGCCCGGCAACGAGGCCAGCTACGTGCGAGCCACCCTCAAGGGGATGGCGCTGACGTTCCGGCACCTGTTCCGGCCGAAGGTCACGATGCAGTACCCCGAACAGCGGAGCACCGAGACGTGGACCATCAGCCCCCGCTGGCGGGGCACCCACCGGATGCTGACGGACGAGCAGGGCCGCTCCAAGTGCGTGGCCTGCGGGCTCTGCCCCCAGATCTGCCCCGCCAACTGCATCAAGCTGGTGCCGGGCGAGGACGAGGCCGGGCAACCGGTACCCGCTGATCTACGAGATCGACGAGTTCCGCTGCGTCTTCTGCGGCTACTGCCAGGAAGTCTGCCCGGAAGAAGCGATCCACGTCGGCGTGCACTACGAGAACGCCGAGTTCGAGCGCGGGCGATTCGTGTACGACCTGGAGCGACTCTCGGCCCAGACGCACCCGGTCTCGAGTCTCTGGGACCCGACGGACCCGAAGGGGGAGTAGGTGGCCGACACGATCTTCATGGCGTTGGGGACCATCGCGGTCCTGTCGGCGCTCTTCTGCGTGTTCCAGCGCAGTGCGCTGGCGGCGGCCATCTGGCTGGTGCTGACCATGCTTGCCCTCGCCGGGATGTACCTCATCCTCGGCGCACCCTTCATCGCCGCCATCCAGGTGCTGGTCTACACCGGCGCGATCATGGTGCTGTTCGTCTTCGTCATTATGCTGCTCAACCTCGGTCAGGGCGCCAGCGACATCCGGGGACCGGGCGCCAGGGCCGTGGCGCTCGTCCTGGCGGTGGCGACCGGCACCTTCCTCCTCCGGCTCGCCGGGTACGATCCCGCCCGCCTCGCCTTCGAACTCACCGGCACGACGGACCTCTCGCCCGCCGCGGTGTTCGCCACCGCCGAAGCCGCGCGCCAGACGGCGGACGCGCAGGGCGTCGTGGGGGCCGTGGCCGCGCCGCTCTTCTCCACGTACCTCGTGCCGTTCGAGGTGACCTCGCTGCTGCTGCTCGCGGCCATCATCGGGGCCGTCGTCCTGGCCAAGAGGAGGATCTGATGCTCCTCGGTCCTGCGCTCGCGATTTCGGCCCTGCTGTTCTCGATCGGCGTCCTCGGCGTGCTGATCCGCCGCAACGCGATCGTGCTCTTCATGTGCATCGAGTTGATGCTCAACGCGGTCAACCTGACGTTCGTCGCGCTCGCCCAGTATCACGGGGTCGGCGGCCAGCTGACGGTGTTCTTCGTGATGGCCGTCGCCGCCGCCGAGGCGGCGGTCGGGCTCGCCATTATCCTCGCGGTCTTCCGGCACACCACCTCGGTGGACCTGAAGACCAACACCCTGTTGCAGGGCTGACGATGTACGTCTCCGCCGACCTGATCTGGCTCGCCGTCGCCCTCCCCTTCGCCGGGTTCCTGGTCAATGGCGCCCTGGCGCTCTGGCGGCCCGGGGCCAAGACCGCCGTGAGCATCGTGGGGCCGGCCGTACTGCTCGCCGCCTTTGCCGTCGTGGCGCTGATCTTCCGGAGTTACGCCGCTGCCGGCCTCGCGACGGCGCACGTGGTGCCGCTCTGGACCTGGATTCCTGCCGGGGCGCTCCACATCGAGCTGAGCCTCCTGGTGGACCGCCTCTCGCTGGTCATGCTGCTGGTGGTCACCGGGGTCGGCAGCCTCATCCACCTGTTCAGCGTCGGGTACATGCGGAGCGACCCGGGGTACGCGCGCTACTTCGCGTACCTCAACTTGTTCATCGTCTTCATGCTGGTGCTCGTCCTCGGCTCCAGCCTGCCCGTCCTCTTCATCGGGTGGGAAGGGGTCGGTCTCTGCTCCTACCTCCTGATCGGCTTCTGGTACGGCGAGAAGGCCAACGCCGACGCCGGCAAGAAGGCGTTCCTCGTCAACCGGATCGGCGATTTCGGGTTCATGGTCGCCATGTTCCTGATCTGGGTCTCCCTGGGCAACCTGAATTTCCTGGAGATCGCGGAACTGGCGCCCCAGCAGCTGGTGGCCGGCGGCACGCTGGTCACGATGATCACGCTCTTCATCTTCCTCGGCTGCGCCGGCAAGTCCGCCCAGATCCCCCTCTACGTCTGGCTGCCGGACGCGATGGCCGGCCCGACCCCGGTGTCGGCGCTCATCCATGCCGCCACCATGGTCACGGCCGGCGTGTACCTGGTGGCGCGGACCAATGTGCTCTTCGCCATGGCGCCGCTCTCCAGCACGGTGGTGGCCGGCGTCGGCGCCCTGACCGCCCTCTTCGCGGCCACGATCGGGCTCCGGCAGTACGACATCAAGAAGGTCCTGGCCTATTCCACGGTCTCGCAGCTGGGCTACATGTTCCTGGCGGTCGGGACGGGGGCCTACGTCGCGGGCGTCTTCCACCTCGTGACCCACGCCTTCTTCAAGGCGCTGCTCTTCCTTGGCGCCGGCAGCGTGATCCACTCCATGCACCACGCCTATCACGCCACGCATTCGCATGAGGACGCCCAGGACATGCGGAACATGGGCGGGCTCCGGCGGTCCATGCCGTGGACCTTTGCGCTGATGCTCATCGCCACCCTCGCCATCGCGGGCATCCCGCCGTTCGCCGGCTTCTTCTCCAAGGACGAGACCCTCTCGGCCGCCTTCGCCCGCGGCGCCGAGATCCCGGTCTTCCGGGTCTTCTGGGTGTTCGGCCTGGTGGCGGCAGCGCTGACGGCGTTCTACATGGCCCGCCTGATGGCCATGACATTCTTCGGCGAGAATCGCACCGGAGCCGAGGAGCAGAAGCACCTGCACGAGGCGCCCGCCGATCATGACCGTGCCGCTGGTCGTGCTCGGCGTGCTCAGCGCGGTCGGCGGCCTGCTCAACCTGCCGGCGCTCTTCGGGGGCGATGCCAGGCTGGAACACTGGCTGGACCCGGTCCTCGAGGGAGCGCGCCACTTCTTCCCGCTCGAGATGCCGCACGGGCAGACCGAGTACATGCTGATCGGACTGGCCATCCTCATCGCGGTGGGCGGCCTCTTCGCCGGGTGGCGCGTCACGATGTCCCAGCCGATTCTGCCCGCCCGGCAGGCGGCGCCCGAGGTGGGCTTCTGGAAGGTGCTGTACCACAAGTACTACGTGGACGAGTTCTATGAGGCCGCCATCGTCGGCCCGCTGCGCCGGTTCTCGGAGCAGGTGCTCTGGAAGGATGTGGATCAGCGGGTCATCGACCGGGGCGGCGTCGAGGGGACCGCCGGCCTGGCGCGGACCCTGGGCTGGATCGGGACCCGGTTGCAGACCGGCCAGGTGGGGGTCTACCTGACCGTCTTCCTCGTGGGCGTGCTCGGCATCTTCTTCGTCGTGATGGGCTGACCCGCTATGGCCGACATGCTGAACCTCATCGGATATCAGGCCTGGGTCGTCCCGGTCCTCCTCCTGCTTCCCGTGGCGGGCGCGCTGCTCGTGGTGGCAGCCCCCACCAGCCGGGCGCGGTCCATCGCCCTGGTGGTCTCGCTCGCCGAGTTCGTGGTGTCGACTGGACTCTGGTGGAGCTTCGCGCCCGAGGGGGGGATGCAGTTCACCGCGAGCATCGCCTGGATGCCGCAGTGGGGGATCGCGTACCGCGTCGGGATCGACGGCATCTCCCTGTTCATGGTGCTGCTCACCACGCTGACGATGCCGCTCTGTGTCCTCGGCAGCTGGAACTACATCACGCAGCGCGAGCGCGGGTTCTACGCGCTGCTGCTCGTCCTCCTGAGCGGCATCCTCGGCGTCTTCATCAGCCTGGACCTCTTCCTGTTCTATGTGTTCTGGGAGGTCATGCTGATCCCGATGTACTTCCTGATCGGGATCTGGGGCGGCAGCAACCGGCTCTACGCGTCCATCAAGTTCTTCATCTACACGATGGTCGGCTCGCTGCTCATGCTCGTCGCCATCCTCGTGACGGCCTGGGCGGTGGCGGCGGACACCGGCGTGTTGAGCTTCGCGTACGACCACATCCTGGCCAACGCCTCGGCGGTCGGGGGCGGGGCCCCGTGGCTCTTCGCCGCCTTCGCCCTCGCCTTTGCCATCAAGGTGCCGATCTTCCCGTTCCATACCTGGCTCCCCGACGCCCACGTCGAGGCGCCCGACCGCCGGCTCGGTCATCCTGGCCGGTGTCCTGCTCAAGATGGGCACCTACGGGTTCCTGCGGTTTGCGATCCCGTTCTTCCCGGACGTGGCGTTCAGCCCCATCGTGACGACCATCGCCGTGACGCTCGCGGTCGATCGGCATCATCTACGGCGCGCTGGTGGCCATGGTCCAGCCCGACATCAAGAAGCTCGTGGCGTACTCGTCCGTCAGCCACCTGGGGTTCGTCATGCTCGGCATCTGGGCGGCCACGCTGCAGAGCGTGCAGGGCGCCCTGATGGTCATGATCAACCACGGCCTCTCGACCGGCGCGCTCTTCTTCCTGATCGGCATGCTGTACGAGCGCCGGCACACCCGGGACATCGCCGCCTTCGGCGGGATCGCACGGGTGGTGCCGGTCTTCAGCCTCATCTTCACGCTGGTCTCGCTCTCGTCCATCGGCCTTCCCGGGCTCAACGGCTTCGTCGGCGAATTCCTGGTGCTGCTGGGGAGCTTCGGCCGGTTCCCGTGGGCCACCGGCGATCGCCACCACCGGCGTGATCTTCGCGGCGGCCTACCTCCTGTGGGCGCTGCAGCGGATCATCTTCAACAAGCTGGACAAACCTGAGAACGAGTCGTTGACCGACCTCACGCCCCGAGAACTGCTGGTCCTGGCGCCGTTGTTGGCGGGCATTGTCTGGCTCGGGCTCTACCCGGCGCCGGTGCTCCGGCGGATGGAGCCGACCAGCCGGCAGTGGGTGGAAAGCGTCCAGGGGGCCGTTCCCCAGAGCGCTGCGGCGATCGCGACGCCCGTTAGCGAGGGTCATCCGTGAGCCCGATCGACACGACTTCGCCGCTGGGCGTCACGCTGGCGCTCCTTCCCGAGGTGATCCTCTCACTCGCGGCGCTCGGTGTGCTCCTCGTCAACGCGTGGAGGCATGAGACCGCGGCGGACTCGCGCCTCGCAGGGTGGCTGAGCCTCGGCGGGGTAGGGGCCTCGCTGCTCGCCCTGGTCTGGCTCTGGAACGCGGCGCCTGGGGCGGAGGGCATCCCGCAAATGGTGGCGCTCGACAGCTTCCGATACCTCGGCAACCTGCTGTTCCTGCTCGCGGCGGCGGCGACCATCGTGTTCTCGTTCGACTATCTCGAACGAGAGGGCATCCGGGGCCCTGAGTACTACACCCTCATCCTGCTGGCCACGGTGGGGATGATGCTGCTGGGCGGCGCCAGCGACTTGATCATGGTGTTCCTCGGGCTCGAGGTGATGTCGGTGGCCGCCTACGTCCTGGCCGCGCTACGACCGCCACAGTCCGTTCTCCGCCGAGGCGGGCCTGAAGTACTTCCTGATCGGCGCGTTCGCCTCGGGATTCCTCCTGTACGGAATCGCCCTGGTCTACGGGTCCACCGGCACCACCAATCTCGTCATGGTCGGTACCATCTTCACCTCGGGCGAGTTCCCGGTCATGGCCGGCCTCGGGCTGAGCCTGTTGCTGATCGGCTTCCTCTTCAAGGTGTCGGTCGTGCCGTTCCACATGTGGGCGCCCGACGTCTATGACGGCGCACCCACGCCGGTCACGGGCTTGATGGCCACCGGCGTCAAGGCGGCAGGGTTCATTGCGCTCACGCGTCTCCTTTTCGTCGCCTTCCCGGCCCAGTCGCCGATCTGGCAGCCGGTACTCGGCATCCTGGCCATCGCGACCATGGTGGCTGGGAATCTGATGGCCCTCGCCCAGCGCAACCTGAAGCGGATGCTGGCCTACAGCTCCGTTGCGCACGCCGGGTACCTGCTGGCCGCGGTCTGGTCCGGCACCCGCCTCGGCGCTGCGGCGGTCGCTGGCGTACCTGCTCGCGTACGCCCTCACCAGCCTCGCTGCGTTCGGCCTGCTCGGCGCGCTGGGGCGGGGCGGCGAGCGGGACCTCACCGCCGACAACCTGGCGGGCCTGGCGCGGGCGCGCCCGTGGACCGCGGCCGCGTTTGCGATCGTGCTGCTCTCGCTCCTCGGATTTCCCGGGACGTTCGGGTTCATCGGCAAGTGGATGATCCTGTCGTCGCTGGTGCTCGCCGGCCAGTGGCTCATGCCGGTCGTGCTCGTCCTCGCGAGCGCGGTGTCGGCCGGCTACTACCTGCCGGTCATCATGGCGATGTACATGAAGCCGGCGCCCGAAGGCGCGGACCCCGCGGCGGCCGGCCTGCCGAGAGGCACGGCCGTCGTCGTGGCGCTGATCGTGGCCGTGATTCTTGTGATCGGCGTGTGGCCGGCGCCGATACTCGGCGGCACCATGAGCGTGGCAGCCTCCCTCTTCGAGCGCGCCTTCCAGTAGTTCGGCCGACACCCCATCCGGCCGGGAGGCACGGTGCGCGTCCCACGATCCATCTTTCGTCAATACGACATCCGCGGCCTGGTCGGCGCGGAACTGACCGCTGATTTCGCGCACGCCCTCGGCCGGGCGTTTGCGGCCTTCGGGCACGAGCGGCTGGGTCGGGATCCCGGTCCTCGCCGTCGGCCGCGACAACCGGCCTTCGGGCCAGGCACTCGCCGCGGCGCTCCGCGCCGGGATGGCGGCCTCCGGCGCCACCGTGGTCGACGTGGGGGAGTTGCCGACCCCGGCGCTGTACTTCGGGGTCCACGCGCTGGCCCTCGACGGTGGTGTGCAGGTCACCGGCTCGCACAATCCGCCCGAGTTCAACGGCTTCAAGATGGTGCTCGCCGGCGATTCGGTCCACGGCGACGACATCCAGGATCTCTACGAGCGCATCACGCTGGAGCGATCGCCGGCGCGGGACGGGCGGGAGACCGCGGACGGGTCGGTGCTCGAGCGTTATCGGGACGCGATCGTCAGCCGGCACACGCTGGCTCGGCCGGTGCGGGTGGTGGTGGATTGCGGCAACGGGGTGGGGAGCGTGATCGCGGTCTCGACGCTCCGCGCGCTCGGTGCCGAGGTCGTCCCGCTCTTCTGCGACTCGGACGGCACCTTTCCCAACCACCACCCTGATCCCACCGTGCCGGCCAACCTTGTGGACCTCCAGGTCGAAGTCCGGCGCACCGGCGCCGAACTCGGCATCGCCTTCGACGGCGACGCGGACCGGATCGGCGCGGTGGACGAGAACGCGCGCGTGCTGTTCGGCGACCAGCTCCTCGTGGTCTTCGGGCGCGACGCAGTCCGTCGCTTCGGCCCGGGCGCCCGCGTCATCTTCGACGTGAAGTGCTCTGACCTTCTCCCGACCGCCCTCCGGGCGGCGGGCGCCGAGCCTGAGATGTGGAAGACGGGCCACTCGCTGATCAAGGCGCGCATGAAGGAACAGCACGCGGTGCTGGCCGGCGAAATGAGCGGCCACATGTTCTTCGGCGGGCGACTGGTTCGGGTTCGACGATGCGCTGTTCGCGGCCGCGCGGCTTCTCGAAATCGTGTCGCACGGCCCGGGCGGCCTGGCGTCGCTACCTGGCGGATCTGCCGCTCACCTTCGCCACGCCGGAAATCCGGGTGGATTGCCCCGACGACCGCAAGTTTGGGGTCGTCGCGGAAGCCACGGCGCACTTCCGTGCACGCTACCCCGTGAACGACATCGACGGCGTCCGGATGTCGTTCGCTCGACGGCTGGGGGCTGATCCGGGCGTCGAATACCCAGCCGATCCTCGTGCTCCGTTTCGAAGCCACCGACGAACGCTCCCTCGCGGAATACCAGGGGGAAGTCCTGCACTGGCTCTCGGAGCGGGGTGTGCAAGGACCGGGCTGACCGCCGTGCGCGGACGCTGGCTGCTGGGCACGGCCGCCGCGCTCGCGATCATGTTGTTCGCGGGCCAGTGGTGCGCCGACCTGCTCGCGGATCGCTGGTGGGCCGGTGCGCTCATCCCGGAGGCGGCCGGGTTCGTCTCCGGCGTGCGGCTCCTCCGCCTCACGCTCGACGCCGCCGCCGTCCTGGTCGGCACCGCGTGGTACACCGGGCACCTCCTCATCGTCCACCGGGCCATCGGCTCGGTTCAGATCTCCCGTCAGGTCGCCAATCTCGAAATCCGCGAGGCGGTCACGCCCGCGACCCTGCTGCCGCTGGCGCTCGGGATCGGCGTGGCGCTCGGTCTCATCGCCGGGATGGGGTCCGGCCAGGAGTGGCCCGTCTTCGCGCTGGCGTGGCAAGGAGTCACCTACGGGGTGACCGATCCCTACCTGCACAAGGATCTCGGAGTGTTCGTCGCACAGCTCCCGCTGTGGCAGGTCCTGCATTCCTTCGCGCGATTGCTGGCCTGGAGTGCGGTAGTCGTCGTCGCGGCGCTGTACGCAGCGCTCGGTGCCATTCGGTGGCAGCGCGGCCGACCTGCCATGTCCGATCATGCCCGACGCCATCTCGGGCTCCTCCTGGCCGGGGCGGCGCTGGTGCTGGCGTGGGGCTTTCTGCTCACGCCATTTGAGGCGGCCGCCGGCGGTGCCCTCGATGCCGCGGCGTGGGGCACCCTCGAATTGTCCACCCTCGCGCTCGGCGGCGCCTGCCTGGCCGCGTCCGCCATCTCCCTCCTCTGGGCCGTCCGAGGGCAGCACCTCCTCATGCTGGCCGGGTGGGGCGTCCTCCTCGCGGGGGCGCTGGTGGTGCGGGTGAGGTTGCCCGACGCCGACGCGCCATCCGCAGACAGCCGCTCCGCGGCCCGCGTCTCCTTTGACCGCCTGGCGTACGGGCTGGGCGGACTCGACGACCAAGCGGCGAGACCGGCCGTCTCGGCGGAACCGGGTGTGCCCTCGCTCTGGACCTTGCCCAGCATCGGTCGACTGGTGACGACCGACTCCCAGGCGCTCGAGTCCGCCGCGGTGACCACGATTCCCCTGGCAGGGGCTGCGGCGCCGGTCTGGCTCGTGGTGCGTGCCCCGCCCGCGGGCACGGCCTCGGTCCTCGCGATTGCCGACGGACAAATCGGTACGACCTCGGCGCCTCTGTCCTACCGCGCGGAGGATTCCCTGGCGTATCCCGGGCTGGTGACCTTTGCCGCGCTCGAGCCCTCGGCGATCCGTCCGGGAGCGCCCCGCCTGGTGGTGGATTCTGGGCCAGCCGGCCTCGAGGTGGGGGGCGTGGCCCGGCGGCTGGTCCTGGCCTGGGCCCTCCAATCAGGGCAGGTGCTGGCTGCCACGGGACCGGCTTCGAGGGTACGCTGGCATCTGGCGCCTCGCGACCGGCTGGAGCGGCTGGCGCCGTTTGCCTCGTGGGAAAGCCCGCGACTCGTGGTTGTGGGCGGCTCACTCGCGTGGCTGGCCCATGGCTACCTCGCCAGCGCGACATTTCCCGCTTCCACACGCCTCCGCGAAGGCACGGTCGACCTCGGCTCCCTCGAGGCCGGGCTGGTGGGGACCGTGGACGCGACCACCGGGGCGACATCGATTTATCTGCTCGCGGACGCCGGGCCGCTCACCCGGAGTTGGGCCGCGATTACCCAGGGCGTCGTCCGCCCGACGAGCGAGCTTCCTCCCGTGGTGGAACAACAGCTGCCTTACCCCGTGCGGCTCTTTGAGGCGCAGTCGCAAATCCTGGAGGAGCCCTCCTGGCGCGCCGGGACGCTCGCGGGGCGCCCTGCGGGGGCGTTGGGCGAGCCGACGCCCCCGACCGCAGTGTGGGAGGGTGGGCGGCGGCTGACGCTGGTGAGCGCGTACGAACGGGGTGATGACCGACGGATTCGAACGCTGCTCCTCGGCCACGTCACCGAGGCCGGTCGCCGGCTCACCCTCCTGCGCCTGAGTGAGGTCGGCAGCCTGCCGGGCCCGACTGCGGCCCAGGCCACTTGGGACCGATTCCCGTCCTACGAGCAGATCTTGGACTCCGTGGTCCGCCGGGGAGCACGGCTGGAACGCGGGCCGTACCGCATTCTCCCAAGCGGCGACACCCCGATCGCCTATCAGCCGTGGTACGCCATCGACCCGAACGGGCCGGAGACGCAGCCCTATATCGCGCTGGCGCAGGGTTCCCGGGTCGGGGCGGGTCGCTCCTTTGCGGAGGCGTGGGACAACCTGCGGGGGGCGGGGGCGCCGCTTCCGCCGGGGTTCGGCCCGCTCACCCCGCTCGAGGAGGCCCGGCGGTGGATGCTTCGCGCGGACTCCGCGCTGCACGCGGGCGACTGGGAGGGATTTGGCCGGGCCTTTGGCGCCCTGCGCCAGGCGCTTGGCGCGGGGCAGGCAGGGCCGTGAACCCGGTTGTATCCACCCCGGTGGGCGGGTAGCTTTCCGCGCTGTCAACTACGCACAGGAGTGATTGTGAATTTGCATGAATATCAGGCGCGCGCGCTCCTGAAAGCGGCGGGTGTGCCGGTACCCGACGGCGATGTGGCGGCCACCCCCGGCGAGGCCGAGGCGCTGGCTCGGCGAATCGGCGGCACGGTCGTCGTCAAGGCGCAGGTCCACGCGGGCGGCCGCGGGAAGGCGGGAGGGGTGAAACTGGCGAAGACGCCGGCGGAAACCGCTGACATTGCCTCGCACATCCTGGGCATGCAGATCAAGGGGCTCACCGTTCACAAGGTGCTCGTGGTGCCGGCGGCGGATATCGCGTCGGAAGCCTACGTCGGCCTCATCCTCGACCGGGATTCCCAGCGCCCGGTGTTCATGGTGAGTCCCGCCGGCGGCATCGACATCGAGGAAGTGGCCGCCAAGACTCCTGAAAAGATCATGCGCCTCCCGGTCGACCCGCGCTTCGGCCTCCTGCCGCATCAGGCCCTGACGCTCGCCTTGTTCCTCTACAGCGACATCAAGCAGGCCCGGGCGGCGGCGGACATCATGCACCGCCTCTACAAGGTGTTCACCGAGAACGGCGCGTCGCTGGCGGAAATCAATCCGCTCGTCACGACGCCGGCGGGGCAGGTGCTGGCGCTCGACGCCAAGGTGTCGATCGACGACAACGAGCTGGATCGGCGCCCCGACCTCGCTGCGCTGCGAGACGAGACCGCCGAGGATCCGAGCGAGGTGGCCGCGCGTCGCGCCGGGCTCACCTTCATCAAGCTCGACGGCAACGTCGGGTGCGTCGTCAACGGCGCCGGGCTCGCCATGGCCACCATGGACCTCGTGAAGTACTACGGGGGCGAACCCGCCAACTTCCTCGACATCGGCGGCAGTTCCAATCCCGACAAGGTGGTCAACGCGCTGAAGATCATCACCGCCGACCCCAGCGTCCGGGCCATCCTGTTCAATATCTTTGGCGGGATCACCCGCACGGACGACGTGGCCAACGGCATCAAGACCGCCCTGGAACAGTTCCCCGTGACGGTGCCCATCGTGGTACGCCTGACCGGCACCAACGAGAAGGAAGCCGTCAAGATCCTGCAGGGCATCGGCATGACGGCGCTCTCCGATATGGACGAGGCCGTCGCCAAGGTGGTCGCATTGGTCGGGGAGGCCGCGTGAGCATCTTCATCGGGAAGGACACCCGGCTCGTCGTGCAGGGCATCACCGGCCGCGACGGCTCGTTCCACGCCAAGCAGATGATCGAGTACGGCACCAGGGTCGTCGCCGGCGTCACACCGGGCAAGGGCGGCCAGCGGTTCGAGGGCACGGTCCCGGTGTTCGATACCGTCGCGCATTCGGTGGCGGAAACGGGCGCCAACACCGCCGTGATCTACGTGCCCCCCATGGGCGCTGCCGGCGCCATCTTTGAGGCGGTGGACGCGGGCATCACGACGGTCGTCTGCATCACCGAGGGCGTGCCGGTCATCGAGATGACCCGCGTCATGCCGTTTGTACGGGAGCGCGGCGCTCGCCTCATCGGCCCGAATTGCCCCGGCGCCATCACCCCCGGCGAGGCGAAGGTCGGGATCATCCCCGGATCGATCTGCGCCCCCGGCCGGGTCGGGTTGGTGTCCCGGAGCGGGACCCTGACCTACGAGGTGGTGAACCTGCTCACCCGGGCCAAGATCGGCCAGAGCACCTGCGTCGGGATCGGCGGCGATCCGATCATCGGGACCAACTTCATCGACTGCCTCCGCGCCTTCCAGGAGGATCCCGACACCGACGCGATCGTGATGATGGGCGAAATCGGCGGCACCGACGAGCAGCACGCGGCCGAGTTCGTGCGCGACCACGTCACCAAGCCCGTGATCGGCTTCATCGCCGGACAGACGGCACCCCCGGGGCGCCGGATGGGGCACGCCGGCGCCATCATCTCAGGCTCCTCCGGCACCGCCGCCGAGAAGATGGCGGCGTTCGAGGCGGCGGGCATCAGTGTCATGAAGCGTCCGGCAGACGTCGTGCCGCTCCTCCGGGCTCGGCTCAAGTAGCCGGCGCCCCCCTTCGACCCGTACCAAGAATTCGAGACCATGCAGACTCTCGCCATCATCAAGCCCGACGCAATTGCCTCCGGCAAGACCGGCCTCGTCCTGGCCCACCTCCAACAGGCCGGATTCACCCTGCAGGCCGCCCGGCTCGTCCGGTTGACCCTTGCGCAGGCCGAAGCGTTCTATGGCGTCCACAAGGGCCGCCCGTTCTTTCCTGAGCTCGTGGCGTTCATGACGAGCGGCCCCTGCATGCCGTTGGCCCTGACCCGGTCCGACGCGGTGGCGCACCTCCGGACGGTCATCGGGGCGACGGATCCCGCCGAGGCGGCCGCCGGCACGATTCGAAAGCTCTATGCGGAATCGAAAGGGCGGAACGCCATCCACGCCTCGGACAGCGACGAGAACGCCGCGCGCGAAATCGCGTTCTTCTTCACCGAAGGGGAATTGGCCGGACTGCGCGGCTGAACGGGCCCATCGGCTTGACCTAAGTCACGAGCCCAGCTAGCTTTAGTGGCTATGCTCAAGATTGCCATCCGGGACCTGCAGCACGGTCCAGCCTCGACCGACGGTGAATTGTCCCCGTCGGACCCGGTGTTTGCTGGGCTCGACCTGCCGCTGGAGGGTCCGGTCGCGGTCGAGGGTCAGCTCCAAGCCACCGAGGGAGACGACTTTCTCTGGCGTGGGGTCATCCGGGCGACGGCGCGACTCGCCTGTCGGCGATGCCTCACGGAGGTGGCCGTCCGGCTGGATCGGGACGTCGATGTGCTGTTGACGAGCGATCCCGACGCGGCCGACGATCCGAGTGTGTATCCCCTCCCCGCGGCGGCGGTGCAGATCGACCTGACCGGGGTGGTGCGCGAGGAGCTGGCGCTCGATGTCCCGGCCTTCGTGGTGTGTCGTGATGATTGCGCCGGACTCTGCCCGACGTGTGGTGCCGATTTGAACGCGGGTCCGTGCGCCTGTGCGCGGTCCGCCGAACCAACCTGAGGAAACCATGGCAGTCCCCAAGAGAAAACTCTCCAAGTCCCGTAAGCGGCTCCGCCGCGGCCACCATGTCGCCGCGAGCGTCAAGACCCAGGCCTGTCCCCGCTGCGGCGATCCGAAGCTGTCCCACCGCGTCTGCCCGAGCTGCGGGTACTATCGCGGGAAGAAGGTCGTCGAGGTGAAGGGCGACTGACCATGATCCGCGTGGCGCTGGACGCGATGGGCGGAGATCACGCCCCGCAGGCTGAGGTCGATGGCGCCATCGCCGCGCTGACCCTGTTGCCCAACGTGGTCGTGCAGCTCGTCGGGCAGGTCGAGGTCATCGAGGCGGAACTGGCCAGGCATCCGGGCATCGACCGGAGCCGGATCGAGGTCGTGGCGGCCACGGAAGTCATCGGCATGGCCGAGAAGCCCCTCGCCGCGGTCCGCAAGAAGCCGAAATCCAGCGTCGTCGTCGGACTCGCCCTGCAGAAGGCGGGCAAGTCGGACGCCTTCGTCTCGGCCGGCAACACCGGCGCCGTGCTCGCCGCCTCCACCGTCCTGCTGGGGGTGCATCCTGGCGTCGAGCGCGCCACCGTCGCGACCCCGTGGCCCACCGCCGACCTGCCCGTCCTGGTGCTCGACGGCGGCGCCAACGTCGACTGCTCCGCGAAGGAGCTGGTCGGGTTCGCCCGCCTCGGTTCGGTGTATGCGCGCGACATCCTCGGACGCGAACGCCCGCTCGTCGGCCTCCTCAACATCGGCGAGGAAGACGAGAAGGGGAACGCCGCCTCGCGCGCGGCCCACGAACTGCTCAAGCAGACCCCGGGCATCAACTACGTCGGCAACATCGAGGGGCGCGACATCCTCGCCGGGCACGCCAAGCACGGCCATATCGACGTCGTGGTCACCGACGGCTTCGTCGGCAACATCGTGCTCAAGTTCTACGAGTCGGTCGCCCGCCTGATCCTCCGCCTGGTCAAGCGCAACGCGCCGGACATCCTGGAGCGGGCCGACGTGCAGGAAGTCTTCCGCGTGCTGGACTACTCGGAATACGGCGGCGCGCCGCTGCTCGGCGTCCGCGGGGTATCCATCATCTGCCACGGCTCCTCCGGCAGCAACGCCATCAAGAACGCGCTCCGCGTCGCGGCGCAGATGGTCGAGACCGGGCTCAACCAGCACATCGCCGCGGAGTTCGCCGCGGGTGACGCCCCCGTCGCATGATCCGGCGTCCCATCGTCGAGTTCGCGGGCCTGGGCGTGGCGGTCCCCGAACGGGTGGTCACCAACGCCGAGTTTGAAAAGACCCTCGACACCTCCGATCAGTGGATCGTGGAACGCACCGGCATCCGGGAGCGTCGCGTGGCAGGACCCGAGCAGTCGGTCGCCATGCTGGCCCGCGACGCCTCGCTGGACGCGCTGAAGGTCGCCGGCCTCGGGCCGCTGGATCTCCAGGGCATCGTCCTCGCCACCGCCACGCCCGACCGGCTCCTCCCTTCCACTGCGTGCGACCTGCAGGCCCTCCTCGGCGCCAAGAACGCCGCGGCCTTTGACGTGTCGGCCGCCTGCCCGGGGTTCCTCTACGCCCTCACCGTCGCCGAGGGACTCATCGCGGCGGAGCAGGGCGAAAACTTCCTGATCGTCGGCGCCGAAAAGCTCAACACCATCGCCGATCCGACCGACCGATCCACCGCCATCCTCTTCGGCGACGCGGCAGGCGCCGCCGTCATCCGGAAGTCGTCCGGCGGTCCGCGGGGCGTCCTCTCCACGTTCATCAAGTCCGACGGCAACCTGGCCAACCTGCTCTACCGGCCCGGCGGCGGCGCGGTCGACCCGATCAGCGAGAAGGTGGTGGCCGAGCGGTCCCACTTCATCAAGATGGCCGGCCGAGAAGTGTTCAAGGCCGCGGTGCTGACCATGTCGGAGGCCTCCGATCAGGCGCTCGCGCGCGCCGGCATCACTGCGGACCAGGTCGACCTCATGGTGCCGCACCAGGCGAACCTCCGGATCATCGAGGCCACAGCCAAGCACGCGAAGATGCCGCTCGACAAGGTCATGATCAACGTCGATCGGTACGGGAACACCTCTTCGGCGTCCATCCCCCTCGCCATCGATCAGGGCATCAAGGAAGGCCGGATCAAGCCGGGGATGACCCTGCTCCTCGTCTCGTTCGGCGGCGGATTCACCTGGGCCAGCGCGGTGGTGCGGTGGTAGCGGTGGTGATGTGCCCCGGCCAGGGGGCGCAGAAGGTCGGCATGGGCAAGGACTTGGCGGAGCGGTTTCCAGCGGCCCGCCACACCTTCGAGGCGATCGACGAGGCGCTCGGCGTGCCGCTGTCCCGTCTCATGTGGGAGGGACCGGAGGACGAACTGGTCCTCACCCACAACACCCAGCCGGCCATTCTCGCGCACTCCGCCGCGGTCTTCGCGGTCGTGCGGGAGCGGCTGGGCACGGTGGCGGCGGGGGCCGGGCACAGCCTGGGCGAGTACAGCGCCTATGTGGCGGCCGGTTCGCTCTCCGCGCCCGACGCAGCGCGTTTGGTGCGCCGGCGGGGTGAGCTGATGTACGAAGCCGGGACGAGCCGCCCCGGCGCCATGTCGGCAGTGCTCGGACTCGATCCCACCGCAGTCGAGGCGGCATGTGCCGAGGCCTCAGGGGCCGACGGCGTGGCCGTCGCCGCCAACTTGAACTCGCCGGACCAGGTCGTCATTTCCGGAGACCCGGTGGCCGTGGCCAGGGCGGGCGAGGGCTGCAAGTCACGCGGGGCAAAGCGGGTCCTCCCGCTCAAGGTCTCCGGCGCGTTCCACTCGCCCCTCATGGCGCCGGCGGTCCCCGGCCTCGAGGCGGCGCTTGCCGCCGCGCCGTTCACCGCCCCGGCGTTTCCGGTCGTGGCCAACGCGTCGGCCGAGCCGGTACGCACGACCGCCGATGCGGTGCGCCTGCTCGCCGCGCAATTGACGGCCCCGGTGCGATGGATCGAATGCATGCAGGCGGCGGCCGTCCTGGCCCCGGAGGCCACGTTTATCGAACTCGGGCCGGGTAGCGTGCTCTCCGGGCTCCTCCGCAAGATTCTCCCTGGAGCGAAGAGCGTCACGCTTGGGACCGCGGCCGAGGTGGAGGCCTTTCTCGGATGAACCAGATCGACCTGACGGGCCGGAGCGGCGTTCGTGACCGGCAGCACCCGCGGCATCGGCCTGGCCGTCGCCCGGGCGCTGTATGGGGCCGGGGCCAGGTGGCCATCGTGGGGCGGGACGCCTCACGGGCCCAGATCGTGGCGCTCGAACTCGGTGAACGCGCGGTCGGCGTCGGCTGTGACGTCGCGGATCGCGGGCAGGTGGAGGCCGCCATCGCGGCGGCCGAAGCCGCCATCGGCCCGATCGACATTCTCGTCAACAACGCCGGCCTCACCCGGGACAACATCCTGCTCCGTCTGAGCGACGAGGACTGGGACGCTGTCCTGGACGCCAACCTGAAGGGCGCCTTCTTCACCATACGGGCGGTGATCAAGGGGATGATGAAGCGGCGCGCCGGGCGCATCATCAACATCAGCAGCGTCGTCGGCCTCACCGGCAACAAGGGTCAGGCCAACTACGCCGCGAGCAAGGCCGGGCTGATCGGCCTGACCAAGTCGGTGGCCAAGGAGTATGCCGCCCGGGGCGTCCTGGCCAATTGCGTGGCCCCCGGGTTCATCGAGACCGATATGACCGCCGCCTTGCCCTCTGAGGCGCGGACGGCATTATTAGAGGGCATTGCGCTGGGGCGACTCGGCCGGCCGGAGGATATCGCCGCCGCCGTGCTGTTCCTGGCATCAGATCTCGCGTCCTACATCACCGGGCAGGTCCTGGTGGTGGACGGCGGGATGGTCATTTAGCCCGACCCCCACTCCTTTTCGAGGAAGACATGAGCAACGTAGAAGAGAAGGTCAAGGACATCATCGCCGAGGAACTGGGTGTGGAGCGCGAGAAGCTGACCCCCGAGGCCAGCTTCATGGAAGATCTCGGCGCCGACAGCCTTGACACCGTCGAGTTGGTCATGGCGTTCGAGAAGGAATTCGACATCGACATCCCGGACGAAGAAGCCGAGAAGCTCCGGACCGTCGGCGACGCCCTCAAGTATCTCCACGAAAAGACCGGGAAGTAGCTTGGCGCGTCGTGTCGTCGTCACCGGCCTGGGGCTGGTGACCCCGCTCGGCAACAACGTCGAGACCTCCTGGGCGGGCCTGCTCGCCGGCCGGTCGGGCGCGGCCGGGATCACCAAGTTCGATCCGTCGCTCTTCCAGGTGCGGTTTGCCTGCGAGGTGAAGGGATTCGACGCGCTGCAGTTCATGGACAAGAAGGAAGCGCGCCGGTACGATCTCTTCGTCCAGTATGCCCTCGGGGCGGCCCACGAGGCCGTGACCCAGTCGGGCCTGGAGGGCAAGTTCCCGTCGCCCGAGCGCACCGGGGTCATCATCGGCAGCGGGATCGGCGGGATGGTGACCTTCGAGGAGCAGTGCAAGCTCCTGATCACCAAGGGACCGGACCGCGTGTCGCCCTTCTTCATCCCGATGTTCATTCCCGACATCGCGGCCGGGCTGGTGTCCATCCGCTACGGACTCAAGGGCGCCAACTACGCGACCGTCTCTGCTTGTGCCTCCTCGGCGCACGCCATCGGACAGTCCTACCAGCTGATCCAGTCCGGGCACGCCGACGCGATGCTGACCGGGGGTACCGAGGCCGCCATCAGCGAGCTCGCCATCGCCGGGTTCCAGAACATGAAGGCGCTCTCGACCCGGAATGACGCCCCGGAACAGGCCAGCCGCCCGTTCGACAAGGAACGTGACGGCTTCGTCCTCGGCGACGGCGCCGCCATGGTCATGCTGGAAAGCCTTGAGCACGCCCAGGCCCGCGGCGCCACCATTCTGGGCGAGGTCCTCGGTTACGGGTTGAGCGGCGACGCCTATCATATCACCTCGCCGGCGCCGTCCGGCGAGGGTGCGCAGCGCGCCATGCGCGACTGCCTGGCCGACGCCGGGGTCGGAATCGAGTCCGTGGGATACATCAACGCCCACGGCACCAGCACATCGCAGGGCGATATCGCCGAGACGGCCGCGGTGAAGGCGGTCTTCGGGACGCAAGCCGAGAAGCTGATCTTCGGCTCAACCAAGTCCATGACGGGACATCTGCTCGGCGCCGCCGGCGGGCTCGAATTCGCGGTCTGTCTCCTTGCGGCTCGCACCGGCAAGGTGCCGCCCACGATCAACCAGACCACCCCTGATCCGGAATGCGATCTCAACTGCGCGCCGAACGTCGCCGTCGAGCGCAAGATCGACGTCGCCCTGTCGAACAGTTTCGGATTCGGCGGCCACAACGTCACGCTCGCCGTGCGGGCCTGGAAGGGCTGAGGGCCTCTCCGCCTCTCGGGGCGCCGCGCCGCACACCTGAGACCCCGGGAGCCTGCTTCCGGGGTCTCGTCGCAGCCGGGCGCGTCATCTGGCACCCTGAACCCGCTCCGGGGTAGATTCCCCGGGTAATCGACCACCGCTCAAGGAGATGCGCATGCCCCCCACCCTCGACCTCGGCGTGCTCCGTGATCCGGCGCTCCGTCCGATCGGGGAAAAGGTGACGCTCGGCCATCGGCTCGACCACGCCGATGGCCTGGTGCTGTACTCCACCCACGACCTCCTCGGACTCGGGACCCTTGCGGACTTCGCCAATCGGCGCCGGAACGGCGATCGAGTGTTCTTCTCGGCCAATCAGCATCTCAACCCCACCAACGTCTGCGTGCTTCGCGCGACCTGCACCTTCTGCTCCTTCGCCCGGACGCCGAAAGAGGAAGGCGCGTACACTCGCTCGCTCGACGAGGTGTACGCCGAAGCCGAGCAGGCGCGGGGCGCCCCGACCACGGAGTTCCACATCGTCGGCGGCCTGCATCCGAAGCTCCGCCTTTCGTATTACACCGACATGCTCCGCGGGCTCAAGGAGCGGCACCCGCACGGTGCACATCAAGGCGCTGACCGCCGTCGAAATCGCCCACCTGGCCCGGATCGAGAAGATCTCGGAGCGCGAGGTCCTCGTGGCGCTCAAGGAGGCCGGACTCACCAGCCTCCCGGGCGGAGGCGCCGAGGTCTTCAGCACCGCGGTGCGGGCCACCATCGCGGAACGGAAGCTGACCGGCGAGGAGTGGCTCCGGGTGCATCGCACGGCGCACCAGCTCGGTATCCCGACCAACTGCACCATGCTGTACGGGCACGTGGAGATCGGCGGACGACCGGTTGCAGCACCTCGCCATGCTGCGCGACCTGCAGGACGAGACGGGCGGGTTCCTCACCTACATCCCGCTGGCCTACCACCCCGATCACAACGAGCTCGGCGAAGAGCTCGGCCGGGTCGGCACGGCCACGACCGGGTTCGAAGACCTGAAGAACATCGCCATCGGACGGCTCTTCCTCGACAACATCCCCCACGTGAAGACGCACTGGCCGATGGTCACCCCGTGCGCTCTCGCAGATCGCGCTGAGCTTCGGATGCGACGACGTGGAGGGGACGGTGGTCTTCGAGCGGGTGTACCACGAGGCGGGCGCCAGCACCGAGATGGCCATGGCGTATCCCCAGCTCGTCGCGCTGATCCGCGACGCCGGACGGCGCCCCGTCGAGCGCAACAGCCTCTACGAAGCGGTCCGCGACGCCTTCGACGATCCGTCCCCGATGCCGCCGCCCCAGGCCGAGCCGCGCAAGCGCTCCCTTCCGGTGGTGCACGCCGCATGAAGCTCGGGCGGATCCCGTGGATCAACTGCTATCCCGTCACCGGCGCCATCGACCGGGGGCTCGTCCCGATCGGCGCGGACCTGGTGACCGGCACCGCGGCCGAGCTCAACGACCTGCTCGCCGCGGGAGAACTCGACGCGAGCGTGGTGTCAGCGGTGGAATACGCCAGGAATGCGGCGGCCTACCACCTCCTGCCCGACCTCGCGATCAGCGCCGACGGCCCGGTGCACAGCGTGGCGCTGTTCAGCAAGCGGCCGGTCGAGGAACTCGACGGCCTGACCGTCCTGCGGACGGCCTCGTCCCGCACCTCGGTGCTGCTCCTGGAGCTGCTCTGTCGCCATCGGTGGCGAATCGCACCGAGGTTCGCCACGGCTCGCGCCGAGTCGGCCGACCTCGAGTGCGCTCGCCCGGCTGCCGCACGAGGCGGTGCTGGTCATCGGCGACGCGGCCCTTCAGCTGACGGCCCGTGGCGCCTATCCGTGGGTGCTCGACCTTGGCGCGGAGTGGAAGGCCTGGACCGGGCTGCCATTCGTCTTCGCCGTGTGGGCGGCCCGCCGCGAGGTGGCGGCCGGCGCGGTTCGGGGCCTGCACCGACAGCTCCTCGCCTCGCGGAGCTGGGGTCTCGAGCACCTGGACCTCCTGGCCGCCGATGCCGCGGCGGCGACGGGCGTCAGCGTGGCCACCTGCCGCGCCTACCTCGGCACCCTCGACTATGCGCTCGGCGGCGCCGAGCTCGAGGGACTCACGACGTTCTTTCATCGTCTGGCGCAGGACGATCTGGCGCCGGCGGGCTCGCTCTCGTTCATCACGGCGGCTTGACCATGTACGAAGTCGACCGCGACTCCGCAGAATTCCGCGACTATCTGGCGCTGTACGAGAAGGGCGACCTGCTCGAACTCGGGCGCCGGGCCGATGCCATCCGGTGGGAATTGCATCCCGATCCGGTCGTCACCCACATCATCGACCGCAACATCAATTACACCAACGTCTGCGTGGCGGACTGCGGCTTCTGCGCCTTCTACCGGCGCCCGAAGGACTCGCGAGGGGTACGTCCTGAGTTTCGAGGAGATCGGGGCCAAGATCGAGGAATGCCGCGCCATCGGCGGCGTCCAGATCCTCCTCCAGGGCGGCCACAATCCGTACATCCCCTTTGAGTGGTACCTGGAGCTGATGCGCTACATCAAGGCGCACCACACGATCCATATCCATGGCTTCAGCCCCAGCGAAGTCGTGTTCTTCTAGTGAGCGCTTCCGGATTCCCATGCCGGAGGTCGTGCGGCAACTCCGCGAGGCCGGGCTCGACTCGATCCCCGGTGGCGGCGGAGAGATCCTGGTGGACGACGTGCGCGAGCGGGTCGCCAGGAAGAAGGCGCAGACCGAAGAGTGGCTCGGGGTGCAGGAGGAGGCGCACCGCCAGGGGATGCGCACCTCGGTCACGATGATGTACGGGATGGGCGAGTCCAACGCGGACCGGATCGAGCACCTGCTCAAGATCCGGGACGTCCAGGCGCCGCACCGGCGGCTTCACCGCCTTCATCTGCTGGCCGCTCCAGCCGGAAGGCACGCCCGATGTTCGACGGGTGGGCCAAGACCGACGCCGTGACCTACCTCCGGACGCTCGCCATGGCGCGCATCATCTGCCGACAACATCCCCAACATGCAGTCGTCCTGGGTCACCATGGGGCACAAGGTGGGGCAGGTGGCGCTGCGGTTCGGCGCCAACGACTACGGCTCGCTGATGATGGAGGAGAACGTCGTGTCGGCCGCCGGCACCACCTACCGGGCGACGCTCGGGGAGATGCGAACGGGTCATCGCCGACGCGGGATTCACGCCCCGCCGGCGACGCCAGGACTACTCCCTGATCGAGGCGGCGGCGGTGGCGGCATGACGCGTACCGGCATCGGGTACGACTCGCATCGGTTCGCGGAAGGGCGCCCGCTCATTCTGGGCGGCCAGGTCATCCCCCATACCCACGGACTGGCGGGGCACTCCGACGCCGACGCCGTGGCGCACGCGCTCACCGACGCCATCCTCGGAGCCGCGGCCGCGGGCGACATCGGCTCCCATTTCCCCGACACCGACCCGCGCTGGAAAGGGGCCGACTCGATCGGGCTGCTCCGCGCGGCCGCTGCGCTGGTGGCGGAGCGCGGCTTCCGGGTGGGCCAGGTGGATGTGACGGTCATCCTCGAACGCCCGCGCCTCGGGCCGCACATTCCCGCCATGCGCGCCACCCTCGCCGAGGCGCTCGGGGTGTCGGTCGACGCGGTGAGCGTCAAGGCCAAGACGAACGAGGGGATGGGGTTCATCGGTCGCGGAGAAGGAGTCGCCACGCTGGCGGTGGCGACGCTGGAGGTGCGCTGATCGCGTCCCTGCTGGACTCGCTGGCCACGATGCCGCCGATCGCGGTGTACGCCGTGCTCGCCGCGCTGTCGCTCATCGAAAACGTCTTTCCCCCGGTTCCCGGCGACGCCGTTGTTGCGCTCGGCGCGTTTCTCACCGTCAACGGACAACTGGACCCCGTCGTCCTCTTCCTGGTCTGCTGGGGCTTCAATTTCGCCGGTGCCATCGGTGTCTACCTCCTCGCCCGGCGCGTGGGCGGCGCGCTCTTCGAGACCCGGATGGGCCGCCGGCTGCTCTCGCCGGAGTCAATCGCCTCGCTCGAACGCGGCTACATCCGGTACGGGCTGTCGGGCGTGTTTCTCGGCCGCATCCTCCCCGGGGTCCGGGCGGTCGTCGCTCCCTTCTCCGGGCTGATCCGGCTCCCCCCGGCGCGCGCCCTCGTGCCCATCGGGCTCGCCTCCGCGCTGTGGTTCGCGGGGTTGATCGCCATTGGACGGTACATCGGCAAGAGCTGGGAGGGGATTCAGCTCGCCATCAGAAACTTGAACGCTGGCCTGGCCGTGGTCGGCCTGCTCGTGGCGGCGGGCCGTTTTCACTGTCTGGTGGCGCGCCCGCGCCGCCCGGCGCGCCCGGCTGTGGGACGCCCTTCGCGTTGCCATCGACCACGAACCGGCTGCAGCGGGCGTGGTGGACCCGGCGCTGCAGGCCGTGGCTGCCTTCGTGCTCGAGTTGGCGGAGGCCGATGAACATCTCGCCACGCCCGAACGGGAGGCGCTCACCGCCCGGCTGCGGGCCCGTTTCAACCATCTCCCAGGCCAGGTCAGCGCGGACCGCACGGCGGTGGAGGCCGCCATTCTGCGTGCCACGTCGGCCTATCAGTCCGACGAGCGGCAGCGGCTGGTGGATCGCATGCGGCACGTGGCGGAGGCCGATGGCGCGGTGACCCCCGCAGAGGCCGCCATGATCGCCCGGGCCGCCGCGCTGCTGGGCGTCGACCACCGATGACCGCGCCGGATCCGGCGCGCCAGTTCTGGCTCGAAGGGTTCCGCGACTTCCTCTCGCTGGAGGCGGGGCACAGCCCGAACACCGTCGAGAGCTACCTCCGCGATCTTCGCCGCCTCGCGGAATTCGCGGACGCGCGCGGCCTCAGCGCCCCGGCCGAGCTGACGAGGCCCGTGCTCCGGGAGTTCGTCTTCGCCCTGAAGGATCTCGGCCTCAGCGCCGCGACCATCCGACGCCACGTATCCGCGGTCCGCACCTACTTCGGGTTCCTCCTCGGCGAGGGGATCGTCCAGGAGGATCCGAGCGACCGCCTCGAAAGCCCCCGGCTCGGGCGCACCCTCCCCGAAACACTCTCCGTGCCGGACATCGAGGCGCTGCTGGCGGCGCCCTCCATCGACGAGCCGCTCGGGTGGCGGGACCGGGCCCTGCTCGAGCTCGGCTACGGGGCAGGCCTTCGTGTCTCGGAAATGTGCGGGCTCGGGCTGACCGACCTGGTGCTCTCGGAGGGATTGGTGCGGGTGCTCGGGAAGGGCAGCAAGGAGCGGTTGGTGCCGATCGGGCGGAGCGTGCTCGGCGCGCTGTCAGTCTACCTGCATACGCTCCGTCCGGCCCTCGATCGCGGCGCGTCCCGTCAGCGGGTATTCCTCAACAACCGCGGACAGCCGCTCTCGCGCGTCG
Source organism: uncultured Gemmatimonadales bacterium (assembly GCA_963810185.1). Classification (GTDB taxonomy): domain Bacteria; phylum Gemmatimonadota; class Gemmatimonadetes; order Gemmatimonadales; family GWC2-71-9; genus SPDF01. Next base: position 418,611 of record CAWEMJ010000008.1, on the reverse strand, counting down.
GGGCATGGGGCATCGTCAAGCGGGCGGCACTGCGCGCGGGGCTCACCAAGGCCGTCACCCCGCACACCCTGCGCCACTCCTTCGCGACGCACCTGCTCGAGGGTGGCGCCGATCTGCGCGCGGTGCAGGAGATGCTGGGTCACGCGGATCTCTCGACGACGCAGATCTACACCCACGTCGATCGAGAGTACCTCCGGTCGGTCCACCGGCAGTATCACCCGCGCGGGTAGCTCATCCCTTTCGTCGTTCCGGCACCAGCACGTTGGCCAGCAGCAGCCCCGCCACGAGTCCCGCGCCGATGAGCACCATGGTGAATGCCGTCTCCACCCCCGTCACCACCTCCCGGTCCAGCAGGGAGGAGAGGCTCCGGAAGCCGATCGAGCCCGGCACCAGCAGCAGGATGCCGGGCACCAGGGTTACGGAGGCGGGCCGCCGGAGCAGATAGGCGTACACGTTGCTGGCCACGCCGACGGAAAGCGCGCCCATGAACGCGCCGAGCTCCGGGCCGAAGGTCGCTGACCCGATGCGGCTTCCGGCGATGCCCAGCGCGCCCGCGAGGAGAATCCAGATGGCGTCGCGGGCGTGCGCCCGGAAGAGCACCGTGAATCCGAGGGGGGCCGCCACCAGCGCCAGCCACCAGGTCCATCCCGGGAGCGCCTCTGGCCGCACCCGGCTGGCGTAGTCGCCGAGGGTCAGCGTCACCGTTTGGCTGCCGATGGCCACGCCGAACCCGATGACCAGGAAGAGCATCAGCGCCCCGCTGAGCCGCGCGGTGCCGCTGGAGAGGTGACCGGAGGACAGTTCGGTCATCGCCGTGGTGAGGGTCAGGCCGGGGATCAGCACGATGAGGCCGGCTAGCGTGCCGACGTACACGCTGTAATGGGGCAGGACCGTGGCCGCGGCCGCCGCGATGAACGAGGCGCTGAAGGCGGTCAGGAAGGGGAAGACACGCCCCATCGCGGGCACTCGCCCCGCGAGGATGAGCAGCACACCGATGACCAGGCCGATCACGCCCGCCACGAGTGCCTCTCGCAGTCCGCCACCCAGGAACCGGGACGCCGCGCTCGAGCTCAGGCCGAAGGCGAGCATCGTCGTGAGCGGACCGTAGCGGGGCGGTGCGGCGTGCACGCGCTCGAGGTCCGCCGATCCCTGCGCCAGGGACACGCGACCGTCGACGACTTCGCGAATGATGTCCTCGATGTCGGCGCTCTTCCCGAGATCCACGTCGCCCGGCTCGACCCGGATGAGGTAGGTGTTCTGCCGTTCCAGGATGCCGAACGATGCCATGAACGAGGTCGGTGTCGAGAAGAACTGCGCCGTGAGCTTGAGGCGGCGAGCGACCTCGCCGAGCGCGCCCTCGACCCGATGCGCCGGGTAGCCATAGGCGTGCATGGCGCGGGCAAGCCTCAGGACGAATCCCACGGCGTCCCGATTGTCCGCTGGAAGGTTGTCGGGTTCGGCAGAGTTGAGCATGGCGCCTGGGTTGCAGTGAGCGTAAGTCTTGATGTGGCAAAGATATACCACTGTACAACTTTCACCAAGTGGCGCGGTAGCCTGGCAGGTCGCGCCGTTGCTGAAACTTTCGCCTCCCGCAGATCGTCACTATCTGAAACATTCCACTGCCGGCTACCTCCCGGGGGAACCCATGACTCGATACTGGATCAAGATCGTCCTCGGCGCGCTGCTCATCTTCGCGATCGGGATGGCCGTCTGGTTCGGGGTCCGCAAAGGCGTCACGACCGTCCATACCGTCTTCGAGACCTCGGACCCCATCAGCATCCCCCTCAAGTTCGTCACCTTCCGGGTCGATGGCGCCTCTCTCGGTCGCCTCGAGCAGCTCAAGCTGCTCCGCACCGCGCCGAAGGCGATCGCGGGAGTGGAAATCACGGTCCGGACGGACAGCGCGGCGGCCGCGGATCGACTCCGGAACTGCACCATGCGCATCGACGACGTCGAGCACATCGATGAGCACACCACCTTCGTGTGCGTCGCCGCGGGCGACCCAGGCGCCTCGGGTTCTTTCGTGCCCTTCGGCCAGGTGCTGGTGCAGGGCACCGACATCGCGCTGCCCCTCTTTCTCCCCGCAGCGGCGGTGAAGGATCTCCAGCATCAGGGATGGCAGGGCCCCGATTCGCTCACGGCTCCGGGCGTGCCAGCAAGCCCCGACCTCCCGGTGCCGCCGGCCGCTTCGGGGGCCGGAGCGATCACCGTCACCCCCTGAGGTATCGCACCGCGGTCCGCCGCGTTATACTCTGAACACTCGCCCGCCCCCACCGTGGGGGCGGGCGCTGTTCGTCACCCTCCCGCAACCCGGAATTACGCATGCTGCTGAACGCCGTCGTCCTCCTCGCCGCGCTGCAACAGGGTGCGCCGGCGCAGGCCGCGCCCGCCGCGCAAGCGCCCTCGCCGATCGCCCGACTCGAGGTGCTGCCGGGGACCTCCCTGCAGATGCCGGCGGGCGACACGCTCCGCCTGACCGCACGGGCGCTCGATGCGAACGGCCAGCCGGTGCCGGACGCCACCCTCCGGTACTTTGTCTCCGGCGGTCGGTTCGAGGGCAAGGTCGATTCGACCGGCCTGGTGCGGTCGGGCTCGACCGGCACCCTGGCGGTGAGCGTGGTCGCCGCGGTGCCCGGGACGAAGTCGGTCGTGGAGCGCGTCGAGATTCAGATGATCGCGGGGCCAGCGACGCGGGTCGCGGTCACGCCGCAGGTCACGAAGCTGGTCGCCGGGCAGCGGCTCCGGCTCACGGCCACCAGCTATTCGCAGGCCGGCGACGAGCGCGACGACAAGATCTCCTGGAAGAGTTCCGCGCCCGGCACCGTCAAGGTCTCGGTGGACGGCGTGGTGACCGCGGTGGCGCCAGGTCGTGCCACGATTACGGCGGGGGCGGGGGCGGCGCTGGCGTCGATCCCCCTGCAGGTGGTGCCCAACACCATCGCCCGGGTCGAGGTGTCGCCGTCACACGCCGAGGCCCGGACCGGCGACGTCGTGGATTTCAAGGTCAAGGTGCGCGACGCGCAGGGGAAGGAGATCACCGGGCTGATTCCGTCCTGGACCTTCGCGCCGGGCAGCGGGGAACTCACGTCGGCTGGGCAGTTCGTCGGCTACACGGCGGGTGATTATTTCATCACGGTCAACTTCGGCGTCGCGAGCGCCGAGGCCGCCGTCACGCTGCGGCCGCGCGACGTGCGCCGGCCCGCGGCGGTGGTCGGGCGGTTGCCGCGCACCCGGTTCACCACCGAAGAAGTCTGGGTCATGCCCGACGGCAAGCACGCCTTCCTTGGGAGCGGCAGCGGCGGCGACGTGCTCTACGCCGTCGACGTCAGCGATCCGGCGGCGCCGGTGGTCACCGACTCGCTGGTGCTCAACACCCGGCGGGTGAACGACGTGATGTCCACCCCGGACGGCAAGTTCATCGTGTTCACGCGCGAAGGGGCGGCGGACCGGAAGAACGGCATCGTGATCGCGTCCACCGAGGATCCGGCGCACCCGAAGGTCATCGCGGAATTCACGGAGGGCGTCACCTCCGGCGTGCACTCGGCCTTCGTGTACAAGCAGGAGAAGTACGGCACCAATGTCTTCCTGACGAACGACGGCACGGGCGCCAT
>CAWEMJ010000008.1:0-410000 GCA_963810185.1 uncultured Gemmatimonadales bacterium | reverse complement strand
GGGAGCTGTCTCTTCCGTAAGCTCGGCGAAATAGAAGCATCGGTGAGGATTCCGATTACCCGCGACAGGACAAAAAGACCCCGTGCACCTTTACTACAACCTGTCATTGATTGTCGGTATAACCTGCGTAGCATAGGTGGGAGCCGTTGAGGCCCGGGTTTCGGCTCGGGCGGAGGCAACAGTGAAATACCACCCTTGTTTTACTAACAATCTCACTCTGGCGGCAACACCGCCGAGGACCGTGGCTGGTGGGTAGTTTGACTGGGGCGGTCGCCTCCTAAAATGTACCGGAGGCGCGCGATGGTGGGCTCAGTGCGGTCGGTAATCGCACGCTGAGTGTATACGCAAAAGCCCGCCTGACTGCGAGCGCGACGGCGCGAGCAGGAACGAAAGTTGGCGTAAGTGATCCGGTGATCCCGTGTGGATGGGTCATCGCTCATCGGATAAAAGGTACGCTGGGGATAACAGGCTTATCGCGCCCGAGAGTTCACATCGACGGCGCGGTTTGGCACCTCGATGTCGGCTTATCACATCCTGGGGCTGGAGAAGGTCCCAAGGGTCCGGCTGTTCGCCGGTTAAAGTGGTACATGAGCTGGGTTCAGAACGTCGTGAGACAGTTCGGTCTGTATCCGTCGTGGGCGTGGGAGTGTTGAGGGACGTCGTCTCTAGTACGAGAGGACCGAGACGAAGCGACCGCTCGTGTACGGGCTGTTCCGCCAGGGGCAGCGCCCGGTAGCGATGTCGCGCGGAGATAACCGCTGAAAGCATCTAAGTGGGAAACTCTTCCCAAGATGAACACTCCTGGATCTTAAGATCCCTGAAGGGCCCTGGGAGACTACCAGGTTGATAGGGCGCAGATGTACGGGCCGCAAGGCCTTCAGTCGAGCGCTACTAATCGCCCGTGCAGTTTGATCTCTCCAAGTTGTTTCCCGCATGACAAACACATCCATCACTCAATTGCCAAGCTGCAGGCGCCCGGTCCGCCGGGTGCCGTCTGATTGGCTGACGACTAGCGCGCAGGGGCCACACCCGTTCCCATTCCGAACACGGCAGTTAAGCCCTGTAGCGTCGATGGTACTTGGCTCGAGAGGGCCTGGGAGAGTAGACCGTCGCCAGCCATCCCTTTCACAGCGCCCGGGCTCCTTGGAGTCCGGGCGTTGTGCGTTTCACCCCTGACCGCCGCCCGGCCACCACGCCGACCGGCCCCGCCGACGAAAGGCGCTACTTTTCCCCCATGCCGAAAACCGGCCACATTGCCCTCGCCGGCGTCCCGAACGTCGGCAAGTCCTCCCTGCTCAATGCACTCGTGGGGGAGCACCTCGCCATCGTCAGTCCCAAGCCCCAGGCCACCCGCCTGCCCACGGTCGGGCTCCGGACCGAAGGCGACACCCAGTTCGTCTTCCATGACCTCCCTGGGCTCCTCGAGCCGAAATACATGATGCAGGCCCGGATGCGGCAGGCCGCGCTCGACCAGCTTGCCAGGTCGCACGCCATCGTCTACCTGCACCCGGCCCCGGCGGGGGTGGCCCCGCCCTTCGAGTCGCTGGCGGGCCTCGAGGCGGCTCCGCGGGTGCCCGTCCTCACCGTCTACACCAAGGCGGACCTCGTCCCCGCCGCGGCCCGCGCCGCCCTCGGCCCCGACGCGCTTCTGGTCTCCTCTGAAACCGGCGAAGGGATCCCCGAGCTCCTGGCACGGATCCGGGGATTGCTGCCGGAGGGCGAGTTCGAGTTCGACCCGGAGGACATCGGCACCCAGCCGCTCCGCTTCTTCGTCGTCGAGTACCTGCGCGAAGCGGCGTTCCAGGAGCTGGAGGACGAGCTCCCCTACGCCTTCACCGCGGAGGTGGAGGAGTTTCGCGAGCACTCGTCGCCGGTGTACATTCGTGTGACGCTGCTGGTGGAGCGTGAGAGCCAGAAGGGGATGATTATCGGGCAGGGCGGACGCACCATCAAGGCCATCGGCTCGCATGCCCGGACCCGCCTGGAAGCGCTGCTCGGCAGCCCCGTCTACCTGGACTGCTGGGTGAAGGTGCTTCCCAACTGGCGGCGGAACGCCGCCTCGCTCTCCCGGCTCGGGTTCCCCGAGGAACCCGCTGCCACCTGAACCGGTCACCCTCCAACCGACGGTCCCATGAGCCTTGCACCCGAACTGCTCGAGATCCTGGTCTGCCCGAAGTGCAAGGGCGACCTCGAATACCGCACCGGGCCATCCGAGTCACTCGTGTGTCACGCGTGCGCGCTGGTCTATTCCGTCGAGGATGGCATTCCGGTAATGCTCGTCGACGAGGCGAAGCCCCTCTGACCTCCCCCCGGGACGCATGACCGAACCTGCATCGACTGAGGGCGCCGGCCGCATTCTGGCCACCGCCCGCGAAGAGGCCGAGCGCCTCGGGCACGCCCAGATCGGTACGGAGCACCTGCTGCTCGCACTGTTGCGCGAGCGAGAGAGCCTCCCTGCCGAGGCGGCCGCGCTGCTTCCCAAGGACGCCGAGAACGCCGCCAAGCGCCTGATGAGCGCGGGCAAGCGAGGCACGCCTCCCGACGACGGGCTGGCGCTCTCGAGCCGGGCTCGCCGGATCATGGACGAAGCCGCCGCGGTGGCCGGACGGCAGGGCGGCTCCACGATCACCCCGGAGCACCTGCTGACGGCCCTCCAGGGCGAAACGAAGGGCATCGCGGCGGCCATCCTCCGCGAGGCGAGCGGAAAGAAGAAGGGGGATCGCGACGCCCCACCCGCCTTCGCCGAGGAGGGCCAGGCTCCGGTTGAGGAAGCTGCGGATCCACCGGCCGTGCGGCCCGCACCGCGGGAGCGGCCAAGGGACCGTCAACAGCAGCGTGGCCCGGAGCCGCAGGGGCAGCCCGATGCCCCCGCCGAGCAGCCGCCCGCCCGCGCCGAACGGGGAGAGCGCCCTGAACGGGGCGAGCGTCCCGAACGGGGCGAACGAGGTCGGGGCCGGGACAGGGACAAGCCGCGTGCCGCAGCGTCGCCCGAACCGGGTCGCGATCGACGTGATCGCAAGCCGGACGGCCGGACGGCTCCACCCGCGTCCGCCGCCGCGCGGGGCGCGGCTACCGCCGCTCCGGCCGTCACCCCGGAACCGGAACCCCTGCCGAGGCGGGTCGCACCGACCGTCGGTGACCCCTTTCGGCTGCGAGTCCGGCACCTCCTCCTTCCGGCCGTGCCCGTCGCCTTCTGGCTGGCTCGGCAGGGCGCGGACCCGTGGCTCGTCTTCGCGGTCGCCTGTCTCGCCATTCTCCCGCTGTCACAATTCCTCGCCGAGGCCACCGAGCATCTCGCCGAGCGGACCGGTCCGACCGTGGGCGGCTTCCTCAACGCCACGTTCGGCAACGCCGCCGAGTTGATCATCGCGATCTTCGCGTTGCAGGCCGGCCTGATCGAGCTGGTCAAGGCTTCGATCGTCGGGAGCATCCTTGGAAACCTGCTGCTGATTCTCGGACTGTCGCTGATGGCGGCCGGGATGAAGAAGCACCTGTTCACGTTCAACCGGACCGCCGCCGGCATGGCCGGGGCCATGCTTGCCCTGGCCGTGGCCGCCCTTGTGTTCCCGGCGCTCTTTCACTCGACGCACCCGGATGCGACGCTCCTCGTGGAGCTCCATCTCTCGGAAGCGGTCGCCATCGTGCTGGGGGTGGTCTACCTCCTGTCGCTGCTCTTTTCCCTCCGGACCCACCGCCGGCTCCTGGGCGGGGACCCCCACCCGACCGTCCACCCGGTGTGGGGTGTTCCGCTCGCAATGGCCGTGCTGACGCTGTCCACGGTCGGGATCGCCGTCATGTCCGAGATCCTGGTGCACGCCATCCAGCCGATCACCGAAGGCGGGCTGCTGTCGCAGACCTTCCTCGGCCTGATCGTCATTCCGATCATCGGCAACGCGGCGGAGCACGCCTCGGCGGTGGTCATGGCCCGGAAGGGGAAGGTGGACCTCGCCCTGCAGATCGCCCTCGGGTCGAGTACCCAGGTGGCGCTGTTCGTGGCGCCAGTCCTGGTGGGCGTCGGCATCCTGATCGGCGTGGACATGAACCTGGTGTTCACTCCCTTCCAAGTGCTCGCGCTGGCCCTGGCCACCGGCGTCAGTGCCCTGATCACGCTTGACGGCGAGTCCCACTGGTTCGAGGGGGTGCAGTTGCTGGCACTCTACGTCCTGGTCGGCATCGCGGCCTATTTCATTTGACTTCGCCGGAGCACGCTCCTAAGTTAGTTTCGGATAAACTCTTACGGGGTGCCTTGGGTGCGTAACCGCCCGACGATTCTCTTCCACTCGCCGGACGCGCGCCCAGTGCCTGGAGTCCTTCGGCGCTGGGCTGAAGCCCGTGGCTTTCCCGTCCTCGAGTTCCGGGGCGGCGCCGAGCTGGAATCCATCGTCCTCCGCGGGGCCTCGTGCCTCATTTTCCTGGATGGCGACGAGACCGGCGGCGCGGGACTCGCCATGGTGCGGCGACTGAAGGCCGATGCCTTCACCGCCATCGTCCCGGCGGTGGTGCTCTCGGGCACGCACGCGCCGGAGCGGGTCGGGGAGTGGTTTGCGGCCGGCGCCGACGAAGTCATCACCGGTTTCTTCGCCCCCGCCGAGCAGCGCGCGCGACTCGACGCGATGCTGGTGCGCACGGAGCGCGACGTCTCGGTGCATCCGTCGACGCGACTCCCGGGCACGACCGAAATCGAACGCGCCATCCGGGTGCAGCTGGAGTCGGGCGACGAGTTCGCGGTGTGTTACGCGGACCTCGACCACTTCAAGGAATACAACGACCGGTACAGCTACTACGACGGCGACCGGGTCATCTTCATTCTCTCGCGCATCCTGCACGACGTGACGCGCGGGATCACCGGCTCCTCGGGCTTCGTCGGTCATATCGGCGGCGACGACTTCATCTTCGTCATCCCGTCGGCCCGCATCGGCGATGTCTGCGGCGAAATCCTGTCGGTGTTCGATACACTGATCCCGTTGCAGTACAACGACCAGGACCGGCGGGCGGGCTATTTCTTCGGCAAGGATCGTCGCGGGCAGTTGCACCGGGTGCCGCTGATGACCCTGTCGATCGGCATCGTGACGAACCGGAACCGCAAGTTTGCGCACCCGGCACAGGTCAGTGAGCTGGCGACCGAAATGAAGAGTTACGCCAAGACCCTTCCGGGTTCGGTGTTCGTGGTCGATCGCCGTCAGGTGCCCGAGGGCGAATCGCCGGCCGCTGGCGAGGGCCGGGACAAGCGTTGAGGAATCCACGATGAACGTGAGCTGCCCAGGCTGTTCGACCGTGTTCCGGGTGGACCCCGCCAAGGTCCCCGTGGGGGGCGTGCGTGCGCGCTGCTCGGTGTGCCGCGCGGTGTTCCGGGTGGAGTCGGCGGTCGGCGAGGTTTCGGCACCGGCGGCGGCGCCGTCGCTCTTGAGCGGCCCTCCGCTCGCCCCGCCGCCCGCGCCGATGCCGCAGCCGCCGGCCGCGGCCCGCCCTCAGGTCGCACCGCCCTCCCCGCAGTCCCGGCAGGTCGATCAGGGCATGGCCCCGCCGCCGTTCGTGGTCCCGGCGCCGGCTCGGCCCGCCGCGCACACCTTTCCGCCGGCACCGGCCCCCGCCACGGTCGGCCCCCACGTCCGGCCTCCGTTCTCCTCGCGGCCGGTGAGCATCGCCACGCCGTCGGCCCCGCGGGCGGCTTCCGCGCGCCCCTCGGTGAACCCCTTCCTCTCGAAGGATCCCGGGCAGAAGGCCCGGCGCCTGGCGCGTGCCCTGGTGTCCGATATCGTCGTGTATCATCCCGAGAAGCGGCTGGAGGGGCTCCGGCACGGGACCCTCAAGCAGATCTTCGACGAGGAGATCAAGAAGAGCTGGGAAGAGTACGCTGGCCAGGTGGGGCGGGAACTCGCGGAGTCCACGACCCACTTCAACGACGCGCTGAACGAAATTCTGGGGGACGGCAGCAAGCTGTTCTGACGCGGCGCGCCCGGCGTGAAACGCGGAACGGCGGCGTGTGCGCGCACCGGTTCCCGTTTCACGCCTTCTGTTTTCTGGAACCACGGATCGACCGAGGGTGGACATGGCTGGAGTGACCGAACGGCTGGCGGCGCTGCGCGCGCAAACCGACGAACTGCGGAGTTTTCTTTGACGTGACGCGCCGGCAGTCACGACTCTCCGAGCTCGAGTCGTCGCAGATGGATCCCGCCTTCTGGGCCAACCAGGAGCGGGCCCGCACGGTCGTACAGGAAATCAAGCAGCTGAAATCGTGGGTGACGCCCTTCGCCGATGTGACGGGCCGGCTCGCCGACGCGACGGACATGGCGGAGTTGCTTGCCATCGAGCCCGACGCGGCGATGGCCGCCGAACTCGAGGCGGAGGTGGACCGTCTGCAGGCGGCGGTCACCGCGCTCGAGGTGCGGGGCATGCTGCAGGGGCCGGATGACGCGCGGGACGCGATCCTGACCATCCATCCCGGCGCGGGCGGCACGGAATCGCAGGACTGGGCGGAAATGCTCATGCGGATGTATGTCCGCTGGGCAGAACGCCGCGGGTACGGGGTGAGTGTGCTCGACCTCGTGGAAGGGGAAGAGGCCGGGATCAAGTCCGTGACGCTGGGCATTGCCGGCGAATTCGCCTACGGCTACCTCCGGGCGGAAAAGGGCGTGCACCGCCTGGTCCGGATCTCTCCCTACGATTCGCAGGCCCGTCGCCACACCTCGTTCGCCTCCGTCTTCGTTTACCCGGACATCGACGACACCATCGAGGTGGACCTGCGCGAGGAAGACATCCGGATGGACGTCTTCCGTGCCTCGGGCGCCGGCGGTCAGCACGTCAACAAGACGTCGTCCGCGGTCCGCCTGACCCACGAGCCGACCGGCCTCGTGGTCTCCTGCCAGCAGGAGCGCAGCCAGGGCAAGAACAAGGCGACCGCCATGAAGATGCTGCGCGCCGCTCTCTACCAGCGGAAGCTGGAGGAGCAGGAGGCGGCGAAGGCCCTGGTCGAGGCCACCAAGACCGACAATTCGTGGGGCAACCAGATTCGCTCCTACGTCTTCCAGCCCTACACGATGGTCAACGACCACCGCACGGAGCTGAAGCTGGGCGACGTGCACCGGGTGATGGACGGCGATATCGACCCATTCATCGAGGCGTACTTGAAGGGCGCCGGAGGGAGTGCCGCGTGACCGATGAGACCCGCTCGTTCGTGGAGGAGGCGCGCCGCGCCACGCTCGACGAGCTCCGCGCCGCCGGGATCGAGCCGTTCGGGTACTCGTTCAGGCGGACCAGCACCGCGGCGGCGGCGGTGGCCGCCTACGACGACGCGATGGGGGAGGACGGCCCGGTGGTGGCGGTGGCCGGGCGGCTGGTGTCGTACCGGCGGCAGGGAAAGACGGCGTTCGCGCATCTGGAGGACGTTTCCGGGCGGGTGCAGCTCTACTTCCGCCAGGACGCCCTCGGTCCGGCCTGGGGGCTGGTGCAGCTGCTCGACCTCGACGACCACGTCGGGGTGCACGGCAGGCTCTTTCGCACCCGGACCGGCGAGGTCACCGTGCGCGTGACCGCGGTCGAAATGCTGGCCAAGTCGCTCCGGCCGCTGCCGCGGGGAAAGACCCAGGTGGGCGAATCGGGCGAAACGACGACCTTCGGCGGACTGGCCGATGCCGAGGTGCGGTACCGGCAGCGCTATGCCGACCTGGCGGTGCATCCCGAGGTGCGCGACGTGTTCCGCATCCGGGCGCGCGCGGTCTCCTGGCTGCGGAAGTTCCTCGACGAGCAGGGCTTCCTCGAGGTCGAGACGCCGATTCTCCAGGCGCTCTACGGCGGCGCGGCGGCCCGTCCCTTCGTGACGCACCACAACGCGCTCGACATGCCGCTGTACCTTCGCATCGCCGACGAGCTGTACCTCAAGCGCCTGCTGGTCGGCGGGCTGGAGCGGGTGTACGAGATCGGGCACGATTTCCGGAACGAGGGGATGGACCGCACGCACAACCCCGAGTTCACGATGCTCGAGTGCTACCAGGCCTACGCCGATTACCGGGACATGATGGACCTGACCGAGGCGATGATCAGCGGACTGGTGGAGCACTGCTGCGGCACGCTGCGCCTCGAACGGGGCGAGCAGGTGCTCGACTTCACGCCGCCCTGGCCCCGCGTCTCGTTCGTCGAGGGCATCCGCCTTCAGAGCGGACTGGACGTCTGCGAGGCGTCGGACGCAGTCATGCGGGAACGCCTGGTGCGGACCGGGGTCACGGCCGAGGAGGCCGCCACATTCAGTGGCGGCAAGCTGCAGGACGAGATGTTCAAGACGTTTCTCGAGCCGCACCTGATCCAGCCGACGTTCGTGGTGGATTACCCGCTGCCGCTCTCGCCGCTGGCCAAGCTGCACCGGGCCGACCCGCGCCTGACCGAGCGCTTCGAGCTCTTCGTGCAGGGGCGGGAACTGGCCAACGCGTTCAGCGAGCTCAACGACCCCGACGACCAGCGCCGCCGGTTCGAGGACCAGGCCAGGCAGCGTGCCGCGGGCGACGACGAGGCCCAGCCCTACGACGCCGATTACATCCGGGCACTGGAGTACGGCATGCCGCCGGCCGGTGGACTCGGCGTGGGTGTCGATCGCCTGCTGATGGTGCTGACCGGCCTGCCCTCCATCCGGGACGTCATCCTCTTCCCGGCCATGCGACCGGAATGAACCCCCGAGCGGAGCTCACCGGCGCCGCCCCGGCGCCCGCCGCCACCGGCCTCCGGGAGCTCCTCCGCTTCCCGTCGCGGCTCGAGCGCCGCATTGCCGTCCGCTACCTGCGCAGCCGACGGGGACGGCGGGGCGCCTCGCTGAGCACCACCATCTCAACGGGCGGCATCGCCGTCGGGGTCATGGCGCTCATCGTGGTGCTCGGCGTCATGAACGGCCTTCGGGACGACCTCCGCGACCGCATCCTGGTGGCCAGTCCGCACCTCCGCATCCTGACCTATGGCAACAGCCTTCGGATGGATGACTGGACCGGCGTGCTGGAAAAGATCCGCGCCGCACCCGGCGTGGTGGCCGCCGCACCGGAAGTCATCAGCCAATCGCTCATCATCAACGCGGCGGGTTACCCCGAGGGGGTGCAGATCCTCGGCCTCGACACGGCGGCCGCGTCGCTGCCGGTCACCGCGATTCCGTCCGTGATCACCGACGGCGACCTGGCGTTCCGGGTCACCGACACATCGGCCGATGGCGCTCTCCTCCTCGGACGTCGACTTTCTGAGCGCCTGAACGCCTTTCCGGGTGACATCGTCGGCCTCATCTCCCCCTCTGCCGCGAAGATCAACCCCGCCCTCGGCTATGCCATGCCGCGGATCTGGAAATTCCAGGTGTCGGGACTCTTCGAGACCGGCATGTACCAGTACGACAACACGTTCGTCGTCATGGATCGGGAGATGGCCCAGCGGTTCGCCGGCCTCGACAGCGCCATCACGGGCATCCAGGTCCGGGTGAGCGACCCTTGGCAGGCGCCGCGCATCGGGGCTGGATTGGAGGAGACCGCTCGGCTTTCCCTATCGGAGCATGGATTGGCAGACCCAGAACGGAGCGCTGTTCGGCGCGCTTGCAGCTCGAAAAGCTCGCGATGGGTCTCGTGATCTTCTTCATCATGATCGTGGCGGCCTTCAATATCGTCGGCACGCTGACGATGCTGGTGACTGACAAGACACGCGAAATCGGCATCCTCCAGGCGATGGGGCTCCCGGCCGGTTCGATCGGGCGGATCTTTCTCGCCCAGGGCGCCATCATCGGCTCCATCGGCGTGTCCATTGGCCTGGTCGCCGGCCTGATCGTCGCGTTCATCGTGGACCAGAGCGGGTGGGTTCGCATCAACCCGGCCATCTACTTCATCGACCGGCTGCCGGTCCACGTCGAACTCCGGGACCTCGCCGTGGTGATCGTGGCGGGGCTGCTGGTGGCCGTGGCGGCGACGCTCTACCCATCCCGAGCCGCCACCCGGTTGACGCCGGTCGACGCGATCCGGCACGAATGAGCCCCGTGCTGGAGGCCCGCGGACTGCGGAAGACCTATCTCGGCGGAGACGGATCGCCGATCGACGTGCTTGCCGGGGTCGACCTGAGCGTCTCCCAGGCGAATTCGTGGCCATCGTGGGCGCCAGCGGCTCGGGCAAGAGCACGTTGCTCCACCTCCTCGGCGCCCTCGACGTGCCGACCGGTGGCGAGGTCCTGCTCGACGGTGTGGCCTACGCGACGAGGAACGCGACGGAACTGGCGGCGCTGCGCAACGCGCGCATCGGGTTCGTGTTCCAGTTCCATCACCTGCTCCGGGAGTTCACGGCCCGGGAAAACGTGATGATGCCGATGCTGATCGCCGGAACAGGCGACAGCGCGGCGGGGGCCCGGGCGGATGCCTTGCTCGAGGCCGTCGGACTCTCGGGGCGGCGGCTGCACCTGCCCACCCAGTTGTCCGGCGGCGAGCAGCAGAGGGTGGCCGTGGCGCGCGCCCTGGCCAACGCGCCCGCCGTCGTGCTGGCGGACGAGCCTTCGGGCAACCTGGATCATGCGCACAGCGAGAACCTGCACCTCATTTTCGCGGGACTCGCGCGCGACTTCCAGACCGCCCTGGTGGTGGTGACGCACAATCGTCACCTGGCCGCGAGGGCAGATCGATTGCTGGCCATGGAGGCCGGCCTGCTGGTGCCTGCCGTCCGGGAGGACGCCCTGTCATGACCTGCCAGCAGTGCGAGGAACGGGAGGCGGTGGTCCTCCTCAAGAAAGTCGAGGCGGGAGAGGTGCGCGTCATGCACCTCTGCGAGAAGTGCGCGGCGGAGCGCGGCGTGCCGGAGGGCGAGGAGTCGGCCAAGACGCCGCTCGGGGCCTTCCTGGCCGCCATGGGCACCGACGCCGCGGCGGAGTCGCCGCTGAGCAGCGGGGCGGCGCTGGCGGAGTGCCCAGGCTGCGGAGCCACCCTCGCAGGACTTTCGGCGCACGGGGCGACTGGGCTGCGCCACCTGCTGGACCACCTTCGAGGGTCCGTTGCGTGGATTGACGCGCCGGGTCCATGGCGCCACGCGTCATGTCGGCGAGTTCTACGCGCAACCTGGTGCCGAGCCGGCCGATCAGGCCGCGCTGATCCGGCGACTGCGGGAACAGTTGGCGGTGGCGGTGGCAGACGAGAATTTCGAGCAGGCGGCCGAGTTCCGGGACCGCCTGCGAGGCCTGGAATGATCGACCTGACGCTGCTGGCGGACGGAGGAATCGGGTGGATCGACGGCTCCGGCCCGGCCAGCCCGCTCGTGTTGTCCACCCGGATTCGCCTGGCGCGCAACCTCGCTGGGCGACCGTTCGCCACCCGCAACTCGGCCTCCGATCGTGAAGCGATTGCGGACGCGGTGGCCGGCGCGGTGGTGGGCACCGAGGCGCTGGGACGGGCCGCCAGCTTTCGGCTCGACCGCCTGGATCTACGGGACCGCCTCCTGCTCCACGAGCGCCACCTGGTGAGCAAGGAACTGGCGGGATTGGGCGGTGAGCCGGTGCCGGTGGGTGCCACGCTGCTGGTGCAGGACCGGGTAGGGGCGATGGTGAACGAGGAGGATCATCTCCGGCTGCAGGGGGTCGTTTCCGGGTTCGCATTGGAGGCGGCATACGCCGAGGTGGACCGGCTGGACAGCTGAACTGGGGCAACGACTTGCCTTCGCATTTCACCCTGAGTTCGGTTACCTTTCCGCCTGTCCGACCAACGTCGGAACCGGCCTTCGGGCCTCGGTCCTGATCCACCTGCCCGGGCTGGTGCTGACCAAGGAAATCTCGAAAGTCCTGCAGGGTCTGGCGCAGGTCGGGCTTGCGTTGCGGGGCCTGTACGGAGAGGGCAGCGAGGTCGTCGGCAATTTCTTCCAGTTGTCGAACCAGACCACCCTCGGCAAGTCGGAGCGGGACCTCCTCGATCATCTCGGCAAGATGGTCCGCGCAGGTGATGACCTATGAAGAAGCAGGCGCGCGCGGTGCTCCTGCGCGATGCGCGCGCGGTCATCGAAGACAAGGTCTGGCGCGCCTACGGGCTGCTGCGGTATGCCCGGGCCATTGTCCTACGAGGAGGCGATGAACCTCCTCAGCGGCGTCCGACTCGGCGTGGGCCTGCAGGCTGATTCCCGACGTCGGGTTGTACGCGCTGAACAAGATGCTGGTTCACACGCAGCCGGCGCACCTGGCCTCGGCACATGGCGTGGCGCTCGACGATCCGTCGCTCGGCGTCCGCCGCGCCGACTTCGTGCGAACGCTGCTGCAAGACGAAGGACGGCGAGCAGGGTGACCCCATGAACGGCTATAACTTCACTGACCGCGTCCGGAAGGTCCTTCAGATGGCCCGCGAAGAGGCGGCCCGGCTGCACCACGAGTACGTCGGCACCGAGCACATCCTGCTCGGGCTGATCCGCGAAGGCGAGGGCGTGGCTGCGGGCGTGCTGCAGAACCTCGAACGTGGACCTCGAGGACATCCAGCAGAAGATCGAGGAGACCGTCAAGCAGCGGGAAGGCCGCCGCTGCGGCCGGCCCCGACCTGCCGTACACCTCGCGCGCCAAGAAGGTGCTCGAGTTGGCCATGGTCGAGGCCCGCGAGCTCAACCACTCCTACGTCGGAACGGAGCACCTGCTCCTCGGGCTCCTGCGCGAGGAGAAGGGCATCGCGGCGCAGGTGCTCGACGGACGCGGGCGTCAGCCTCGAACAGTCGCGCGCCGAGACGCTGCGCCTGCTGGGCAGCGACCTGCCGGCGCCGTCCGCCTCCGCGCCCGCGCGGGCAGCCGCAGCCGGCGGCCAAGTCCGAGAAGAAGTCGAAGACCCCGGCGCTCGATCATTTCTGCCGCGACCTGACGCAGCTCGGCGCCGAGGGCCAGCTCGACCCGACGATCGGGCGCGCCAAGGAAATCGAGCGCGTCATGGAGATCCTCGCGCGCCGCAAGAAGAACAATCCGGTGCTGATCGGCGAGCCCGGCGTGGGCAAGACGGCCATCGTCGAGGGGCTCGCGCTCCTCATCGCGAGCGGCCACTGCCCCGACGTCCTCCGCGATCACCGCGTGCTTTCGCTCGACATGGCCGCGGTCATCGCGGGCACCAAGTACCGCGGCCAGTTCGAGGAGCGGCTCAAGGCGGTGATGAACGAGATCGCCCAGAACAAGAACGTCGATCCTGTTCATCGACGAGCTGCACACGCTGGTCGGGCGCGGGCGCGGCCGAGGGCGCCATCGACGCGTCCAACATGCTGAAGCCGGCGCTGGCGCGCGGCGAACTGCAGTGCGTCGGCGCCTCGACGCTGAACGAGTACCGCAAGTACATCGAGAAGGACGGCGCGCTGGAGCGCCGCTTCCAGACGGTGCTGGTCGAGCCGCCCTCGATCGACGAGACCGTCGAGATCCTCAAGGGGCTGCGGAAGAAGTACGAAGACCACCACCGCGTGATCATCCCCGACGAGACGCTTCGCGCCGCGGCGCAGCTCTCGGAGCGGTACATCACCGATCGGTTCCTGCCGGACAAGGCCATCGACGTGATCGACGAGGCGGGCGCGCGCGCCCGCCTGGCCTCCCAGGCGCCGCCGCCGGAAGTGGCCGCCCTCAAGGCGCGACCTCGAGCAAGGTCAACCGTGGACAAGGAAGAGGCGGTCCGCGACCAGAACTTCGAGCGGGCGGCCGCCTGCGCGACCGCGAGCGCGACCTCCAGAACCAGATCCGCCTCGCGCCAGGAGGAGTGGGAGCAGGAGCGCCAGACCCGCCGGCCGATCATCGACGAGGAGGCCATCGCCTTCATCGTGTCCCGGTGGACCGGCATTCCGGTCACCCGGATCCAGGAGGCCGAGGCCTCGCGCCTGCTCCGGATGGAGGAGGAGATCCACCGGTCGGTGGTGGGCCAGGACGAGGCGATCCAGGCGGTCTCCCGCGCCATCCGCCGCTCGCGCGCCGGCCTCAAGGACCCGAACCGGCCGATCGGCTCGTTCATCTTCTCCGGCCCGACCGGCGTCGGGCAAGACGGAGCTGGCGCGCGCGCTGGCGCAGTTCCTCTTCGCCGATCCCTCCGGCGCTGATCCGGGTGGACATGTCGGAGTACATGGAGAAGTTCTCCGTGTCCCGGCTGATCGGCGCACCGCCGGGCTACGTCGGGTACGAAGATTCCGGCACGCTCACCAAGGCGGTGCGGCGCAAGCCCTACTCCGTGGTCCTGCTCGACGAAATCGAGAAGGCCCACCCCGACGTCTTCAACATCCTGCTGCAGGTGCTCGACGAAGGGCCACCTGACCGACAACTACGGCCGGGTCATCGACTTCAAGAACACCGTGGTCATCATGACCTCGAACGTCGGGGCGCGCGACATCATGCAGGGCAAGAGCCTCGGCTTCCACGCCGAGGACAGCAAGCGCCTCCTTCGACAAGATGGCGGACAAGGTCAAGGAAGAGATGGCCAAGGTCTTCAACCCCGAGTTCCTCAACCGGCTCGACGACGTCATCGTCTTCCATCCGCTCGGCGCGCGAGCACATCGCCCAGATCGTCAGCATCCTGCTGCGCGAAGTCGCCCGGCGCCTGGGCGACGAGGTCCGCCTCACGCAGGCGGCGATCGACTTCCTGGTGGAACAGGGCTACGACCAGCAGCTACGGCGCCCGGCCGCTGAAGCGCGCCATCCAGAAACTACGTCGAAGATCCGCTCAGCGAGAAGATCCTGCTCGGCGAGATCGGCCGGGGCGACGAGATCGAGGTCGATCTCGCCCCCGACGGCAAGTCACTGGCGTTCCGCGCCCTGACCGGAACCCAGGCCTGAGCCGAGGCGAGGGCGCGGACGTCCTTTCCCTGATGCTTCGTCGCTGCATCCCCCTGCTGGTCCTCCTGGTCCTGGCGGCGCACCCGTTGCGCGGCCAGGACATGTCGTCGCCGCCGGTCGACAGCCTGGTGGTCGAGGGCAATCAGCGGCTCACGGCCGCCCAGGTCATCGGCACGTCCGGGCTCATCGTGGGTCAGCCGGTCAACTACCGGGATATCCAGCGCGCCATCACCGCGCTCTACCAGACCGGTCAGTTCGACGACGTCCGGATCGAGCAGCGCGAGTCCGGCGGCCTCCTGGTCCTCGTGATCGTGGTCAAGGAGCGACCGATCGTCTCCGGGTGGAGCCTGCTCGGGGTGCGGCAACTGCCGGAGCAATCGATCCGCGACCGGGTCACGGTCGTCATCGGTCGCCCGGTCGATCGCAGCGCCGTGGCCCGGAGTCGAGCCAGCATCGACTCGGCCTATGCCGACAAGGGATATTTCCAGGCCGTCACCACCGTCAACGAGTTGCCGCAGGCGGACGGCTCGGTACAGATCGTCTTCCAGGTCGTCGAGGGGATGCGGATCTCCATCAGCCAGATCCTCATCACCGGGAACGAACAGTTCACCGACAAGGAAGTCGCCCAGCACATGAACACCAAGCCGGAGGGGTTCCTCTGGTACAAGAAGGGCACGTACGACCAGGACAAGGTCGAGTCGGATATCCGGCAGCAGCTTCCCATGTTCTACGGTTCCAAGGGGATGATCGATTTCCAGGTCGTTCGCGACACGGTGCTCGCCGACCCGGAGACCGGCAAGGCCGCGCTCTCGCTGACGGTGGAGGAGGGCCCGATCTATTTCGTCGGCACCATGGATCTGGTGGGCAACCGTCGCTACTCGGCGGACGAGATCGGCGCCTTTTACCCCTTTGGCGGGGCCGCCGCGGTGGAGTCGGGCAAGCCGCTCGGCACCCAGCCCTTCAACCGGGCGGCGTGGGAAGCGGCCACCACCCGGCTGAAGGACCTGTACCTCAACACCGGCTACATCTACTCCCGCGTCGACGCCCGAAGAGAGCCGGCGCATCGGGGCCGACGGCATGCCCGTCATCGACCTGCGGTGGCGCATCGAGGAGGGTGCGCCGGCCACGGTCAACCGAATCATCATCCTTGGCAACGACGTCACGCACGAATCGGTCATCCGGGCCGCGATCGTCCTGCTGCCGGGGGCGGTGTTCAATCGGGAACTGCTGATCCGCAGCTACCAGAACATCTCCAACCTCGGCTTCTTCCAGCCCATTCCTCCGCCCGATGTGGCGCCCACCGAGGGCGGGCAGGACGTGGACATCACCTTCACGGTGATCGAGAAGCGGACCGGAAACGTCAACTTCGGCGCGTCGCTGGGACAGGGCACGGGCCTCGGCGGGTTTCTCGGGCTCGAGGAGCCGAACCTCTTCGGGCGGGGCAAGCGGGGCAAGTTCCAATGGCAGTTCGGCAGGAACATCAACGACTTCAACCTGTCGTACACCGACCCCTCGATCCAGGGGTCCCGGGTGTCCGGCACGATCGCGCTGTTCAATACCCGCCAGCGGTACATCGTCGGCGACCTCGGCCGTCGGCAGCAGGCGGGTGGGTCGCTCCAGGCCGGTTTCCCCGTGTTCGGCTCCCGGTACACTCGGCTCTTTACCTCGTACAGCCTGATGAGCATCAGCTACGTGGGCGGCTCCGTCAGCCTCCGCGCGCGCTACAACTGCAGCCAGTGCATCAAGTCCACCCTGGGGCTCAGTCTCGTCCGTGACACCCGCGTCGGCCTGCCCTTCGCGACCGGCGGCACCCGGGTGACGACCAACCTGGATTTCACCGGCGGTATCCTCGGCGGCGACGGGGACTTCAAGAAGCTCGAGTACGAAGGCCAGTGGTACGTGCCGCTCGGCGGCCTCGGCGGCACCCAGCAGCTCGGCACCGGGGTCAAGTTCGTGCTGGGGCTCACCACCAAGGCGGGGTGGATCTTCGGTGACGCCGGGCCCTTCTTCACCGACCTGTACTCCATGGGCGGCGTGCAGTACGGAATCCCGCTGCGTGGTTACGAGGAGTTTTCCATCACGCCCCGCGGATATGCTCCGTCCGCGAACTCGGGCCGGGCCAATCCAGAGTCCTTTGGCCAGTCCTATGCCGCCTTTACCGCCGAGGTAGGGGCCCGGATGAGCCAGTCGCTGTACGTGAACGCGTTCTTTGATGCGGGGAACGTCTATCGGACCCCGTCGCAGTTCGACCCGAGCCGCCTCTACCGCAGCGTGGGCGTTGGAGTAGCTTTGATCTCACCGCTGGGCCCGATCGGCATCGACCTGGCCTACGGTATCGACCGCGTAAACTTCCAGGGACAGCCGGCCCCCGGATGGAAGCTGCATTTCAAGATCGGCAACATTTTCTGAGGACCGCAGTTCCCAAATCACTGACACTCAGGCAGGAGTACACGATGGGACGGATTCTTTCGATATGTTCACTCGTCGGGCTGGTCGCCAGCCTGGCGTCATCGCCGGCCTCGGCCCAGCAGACCGCCGGCAAGGTCGCCTTTATCAATTCCCGCCTGGTGCTGGCCGCCGCCCCTGGCTACGCCAAGGCGGAGTCGCTGTACGCGGGGGAGATCGCGAGCTACCGGCTCGAGGTGCAGAAGATGCAGGGGGTCCTCGATTCGTCTGTGCAGGCCTTCCAGCAGAGCTCGGTCGTGCTCAGCCCGTCGGCCCGCACGGCCAAGCAGAAGGAACTCGAGGCCCAGCAACAGCAGCTCGAAAAGCGCATGCAGGAGCTGCAGGAGAAGGCGGCCCAGCGGGAGCGCGACCTCCTCGAGCCGATCCAGCAGCGCGTCACCTCCATCGTCGAAGGGGTGCGCGCCGCCGGCGGCTACGCCATCATCTTCGATGTCGGGGCGCAAAACTCAGGCATCGTCGCGGCCGACCGTTCGCTGGACTTGACCCAGAAGGTCATAGATCAGCTGAAGGCCGGCGGCGGCAGCTGAGACGGTGACGATTTCCTCGCTCACAGCACAGGCGGTCGCCGACCTCGTCGGTGGCCGCCTGCTTGGCAATGGAGCGCTGCTCCTGACCGACGTCGGGCCGCTCGACCGGGCCGACGGGGCGACCCTTTCGCTCCTGAGCGGCCCGCGGTACGTCGAGATGTTCCGCCGCTCCTCCGCGGGGGCGGTATTGCTCCGGGCCGAGCACGCCGCGGAGCCTGAGGGGCCGGCCACCCGGATCATCGTCGATGACCCGGCGCGGTCCCTTCTGGAGGTGGTCCCTGTCCTTCTGCCGGAGCCACCGGTGGTCTGGGGGGTGGCGCCCACCGCCGTCGTCGGCCCGGGCGCCACCTGGCGCGGGGAGGTGTTCCTCGGGGCCTACGCGGTGCTGGGACGGGATGTCCGGCTCGGCGCCGGATGCAGGATCGGGCCCGGGGCGGTTCTGGAGGACGGCGTCGTGGTCGGCGACAACTGCGACATCGGCCCCAACGCGGTGTGCCACCGGGGGACCCGGCTCGGAAACCGGGTGCGGCTCAAGGCCGCCGCGGTCATCGGCGGCGACGGCTTCGGCTTCGCGTCCGGACCGGATGGGCACCGGATGATCCGTCACGTCGGTGGCTGCATCCTGGAGGACGACGTGCAGGTCGGCTCCCACTCCTGCATCGATCGCGGCAGCCTCGATGACACGGTGATCGGGGCGGGCACCAAGATCGACAACCTCGTACATCTGGCCCACAACGTCCGGGTCGGCCGGGACTGCCTGATCATCGAGGGTGTCGGCGTCGCGGGCAGCACCCGGATCGGCAACGGGGTCATCCTGGCCGGGCAGGTGGGGGTCACGGGGCATCTCACCATCGGCGACGGGGTCCGGGTGAGCGCCCAGTCGGGGATCGGCCAGGACGTGCCGGCCGGCACCGACATGGGCGGGAGCCCGGCGCGCCGGCAACGAGATTACCTCCGTGCCCAATCCGCCCTCTACCGGGTGGCCAAGATCATCAACCAGCTCGAAGAACTCGTGTCGAAGCGAGGTGACCGTGGCTAGGCGAACCATCGAGCGGGACGTCGCCCTCAGCGGGGCGGGGCTCCATACCGGCGTGACCGTGACCGCCACCTTCAGGCCGGCGCCCGCCGGTCGACGGGATGGTCTTCCGGCGCACCGACCTTCCCGGTACCCCTGAGATCGCCGCCCGGCTCGAGGAAGTGGAGGCGACCGACCGTCGCACCGTCCTGGGCCATGGCGCGCAGGCCATCCACACGGTCGAGCATGTGCTCGCGGCGGTCTGCGCCCTCGGCGTGGACGATCTCTACATCGACCTGGACGGCCCGGAGCCGCCGGCGCTCGACGGATCGTTCCGGCCGTGGCTGGAGGCGCTGCAAGGCGCGGGGGAACGGATGCAGGACGGCGATCCCGTCGTCTTCCGGGTGCTCGCGCCGTTCACCGTGACCGAAGGCGCGTCCAGTTACGTCGTCTCGCCGGCCAAGGTCGGGCGCGTCACCGTCGCCATCGACTTCCCGCATCCCCTCATCGGGTCCCAGGCGGGCAGCTACGAAGTGACCGCGGCAGTCTTTGCCGGGGAGCTGGCGGGCGCGCGCACCTTCGGGTTCGTGCACGAAGTGGAGGCGCTGAAGGCCAAGGGGCTCATCCAGGGCGCCTCGCCGGCCAACGCGGTGGTCCTGACCGACACCGGGCTGGTGGAGGGCACGACCCTCCGGTGGCCGGACGAGTTCGTCCGGCACAAGGCGGCCGACCTCATCGGCGACCTGGCGCTCATCGGCGGTCGCGTGGAAGCCCACATCGTGGCCACGCGGCCCAGCCACCAGGGCAACATCGCGCTCGCGCGGGCCATCGCTCGCACCGGCCAGCGCGAGGGCGGCATCGCGATGGACATCGGACGGATCCTCGACGTGATCCCGCACCGGTATCCCTTCCTGCTCGTGGATCGCATCATCGAGATGGAGGGCAAGAAGCGGATCGTCGGCATCAAGAACGTGACCATCAACGAGCCGTTCTTCCAGGGACACTTTCCCGGGCATCCCATCATGCCGGGTGTGCTGGTCATCGAGGCGATGGCGCAGGTGGGCGGGATGCTGCTGCTCGGGTCACTGGTGGAAATGACCGAGGAGAAGGTCATCTACTTCATGTCGCTCGACAACGTGAAGTTTCGGCGGCCGGTCCTGCCGGGCGACCAGCTCCGGTTCGAGCTCGAAATGCTGCAGTTCCGCGGGAAGACCTGCAAGATGAAGGGGGTCGCGTACGTGGACGGCAAGGTCGCCGTCGAGGCCGAAATGATGGCTGCCGTGGTGGATCGGTGACCACCCGCGTTCACCCCACCGCGCTGGTCGATCCGGGCGCTCAGCTCGGAACCGACGTGGAGGTGGGGCCGTTCGCCATCATCGGACCGGATGTCGTGGTGGGCGACGGGTGCCGGATCGGGCCGCGCGCCACGCTGGAGCGGTATGTACGGCTGGCGGCCGGGGTGCGTGTCGGGGAAGGCTCCCTGCTCGGTGGGCCGCCGCAGGACTTCAAGTTCAAGGACGAGGAGACCTGGGTGGAGGTGGGGGAGGGGACCGTCATCCGGGAGTACGTCACCATCAATCGTGGTACGGCGGCCACCGGGCGGACGGTGGTCGGGGCCCGGTGCTTCCTGATGTCGTACGTCCATATCGCGCACGACTGCCGGCTGGGTGATCGCGTCATCATGGCCAACAGCACGCAAGTCGCCGGTCACGTCACCATTCACGATTTCGCGAACATCAGCGGCCTGGCCGCCGTGCATCAATTCGTCACCATCGGCAGCTATGCCTTCGTGAGCGGATGCACCCGCGTGAACCAGGATGTGCCCCCCTACGTGAAGGCCGCCGGCAATCCGATGGAACTCTACGGCCTCAATTCCATCGGGCTGCAGCGCGCCGGGTTCACCCCGCAGACCATCGCCGGCCTGAAGAAGGCCTATCGGCTGTTCTTCAACTCGGACCTGAACCTCGGACAGGCCATCGAGCGGGCCCGGGTGGACCTGCCTGTCATGCCAGAAATCGAGCGCTTCATCGCGTTCGTGGAGTCGTCCGGCCGCGGAGTGCCTGCGTGAAGACGCCGCTGCCGGTCGGCGTGATCGGCGTCGGCGCGCTCGGCCGGCATCACGCCAGACATCTCGCCGCGCTCGAGGGGGTTCGCCTGGTCGGGGTCTACGACGCGAACCCGGAAACCGCCGCCCGGGTGGCCGCGGAGGTCGGGGTGCCCGCCGTCGCGGAGGTGGACACGCTCCTGGGGCAGGTCAAGGCGGTGTCCGTCGCCGTGCCGACGTCGCTCCACGGCGAGGTCGGGCTTCGGGCGCTGGAGCGCGGGTGCGCGGTGCTGATGGAAAAGCCGCTGGCGGCGACACTCGCCGAGGCGGACGCGCTGGTGGCCGCGGCCGATCAGGCGGGTGTCGTCCTTCATGTCGGCCAGATCGAGCGGTTCAACCGCGCGGTGCGCGCGGCGCTGCCCGCAGTGGAAAACCCCCGTTACATCGAAGCGGAACGGATCGCGCCCTATTCGCCGCGGGGCACCGACGTCTCCGTCGTGCTCGATCTCATGATCCACGACCTCGACCTCCTGCTGGCCCTGACTGGGTCCCCGGCGGTCACCGACGTGCGTGGGATCGGAGCCGCGGTGCTCTCCTCCCATCTCGACATGGTCAACGCGCGGCTGGAGCTCCCAGGCGGCACGGTGGCGTCGATTACCGCCTCGCGGCTCGGGAGGCAGCGCGTCCGCCGAGTGCGCATCTACCAGGATTCGGGGTACCTCACGCTCGACCTGGCCACCGGGCACGCCACCTTCCTGAGGGTCCGTCCCAGCTGGAAGCGCGGGACCGGCACCAGCCTCGAGGAAGTGGTGGAGGAAATCGTGCTCGAGGCACCCGAGGGAGACGCCCTGCGTCTCGAGCTGACCGAGTTTGTCCGCGCGGTGCGCGGGGAGCCGAACCGGGGCGTGACCGGCGCGGAGGGACGGGCGGCGCTGGATCTGGCGCTTCGCGTGGGCGCGGTCGTACGCGCGACATGAACGAGCGCGCCCCCCGGATTCTCGTCTCCGCGGGGGAACCATCGGGGGACTTGCACGGAGCGGAGGTCGTCGCGGCGCTTCGCGCGCAATGGCCCCTGGCGGAGATCGACGGGGTGGGCGGACCGAGGATGGCGGCGGCCGGGGCGAAGCTCCTGTTTCCGATGGAACGCCTCAGCGCGATGGGCGCGGTCGAGATCATCCGTCGGGTGCCCGCGCACCTGGAATTGTACCGCCGGCTCACGGCAGACTTTCGCCGCCGGCGCTGGGACCTCTACCTCCCGATCGACTATCCCGGTTTCCACATGCGCACCGCGCGGGCTGCCCGGGAGGCGTCGGTGCGCGTCCTGTACTACATCCCGCCGCAGCTCTGGGCCTGGCGTCCGGGGCGCGCCCGTCGGTTGGCCGCCGCCGTGGATCGCCTGGCCGTGGTGCTGCCTTTCGAGCCGGCGTTCTTCGCCGGGGTCGGGCTGTCGGCCACCTACGTCGGACACCCGCTCCTCGACCGGCCGCCGCCACCGTCCCGCGAAGCCGCGCGCGCCGCGCTCGGCATCTCGCCCGAGGCGCGGGTCCTGGCACTCTTTCCGGGGAGCCGCGAGCAGGAAGTCCGGAGTCACTGGGAAACGTTCCGCGCGGTCGCCGAGCAGTTGCGCGCCTCGGGCCGGTGCGATGAAATCGTGGTGGCCGTCACGCCCGCCGGTACCTATCCCGGCGCCCGGGTCAGCCCGGCTCCATCCCGACGGGCGCACCGTCCTCGCCGCGGCGGATGCCTGTCTCGCCAAGTCGGGCACGACGACGCTGGAGGCGGCGCTCGCCGACGTGCCCGATGGCCGTGGCCTACCGGATGCACCCGCTGACCTTCGCCGTGGCGCGTCGGGTGGTCACGGTGCGCTGGGTGAGTCTGGTCAACCTGGTGGCCGACCGCGAGGTCGTGCCGGAGTTTCTGCAGGAGGCCATGACCGTGCCGGCGCTCACGGCCGCGCTCGGCGACCTGCTGACGCCGGACCATCCGGCGCGCCGCGCCCAGCTGGAGGCGCTCGCCGAGGTGCGGGGCCGCCTCGGGACGCCCGGTGCGTCGGCCCGCGTGGCGGCCATCGCGGCGGAGCTGCTCGCCACGTGAAGATCAAGGTCCCGCCGCAGGCGGTGCACTGGATCGTCCATCCGGTCGCCCGGACGGTCGCGGCGAGTTGGCGATTCGAACACGTGAATCGGGACGCGTGGGACGGATTGGTCGCCGCCGGGCGGGGCTTCGCCTGCATGCTCTGGCACGAGGCGCTGCTGCCGCTCCTCTGGCATCATCGGGATGCCCGGGCGGTCATCGTGGTGAGCCAGGCGCGCGACGGCCAGTACCTGTCCGATTTCGCGGAGTCGATCGGCTACCGCCTGGTGCGCGGCTCCAGCTCGCGGGGCGCGGTCGGGGCGTTGCTGGCGGCGGCGCGGGAGCTCCAGCAGGGTGCGATCGTGGCGCTGACGCCCGATGGGCCCCGCGGACCGCGGCGCGACATGAAGCCGGGTGTGCTGGCCGCGGCGCAGCGGGCCGGCGTGCCGGTGCTCCCGGTCCATGCCGAGGTCGATCGGGCGTGGCGGCTACATTCATGGGACCGGTTCTGCATTCCGAAACCGTTTGCCCGGGTTCGCGTCGCGTACGGCGCGCCGATCCTGATCGAGCGGGGCGAGGAACATCTTTCGGCGGCCGAGGCTCGGGCACGGCTCGCCATGGACGAAGTGGAGAGGATGGCACGATGGCCGGACGGCACGGCGACACCCACCGGCTGATCCGCTGGCTCTGGACCAGCCGGCGTCTGGACGCCAGGCTGGCGCGCCTCGGCCTCCTGCCAGCGGCAGCGCTCTGGCGGACGGGCATGGGGCTGCGGGAGCTCGCGTTTCGCCGCGGGTGGCGCGCGGCGTATCCGCTGCCGCTGCCCTCGGTCGCGGTGGGCAATCTCACCGTGGGTGGGTCGGGCAAGACGCCGATCGCCACCTGGATTGCCAGGCACTTCGCCGCGCGGGGCCGACGGCCCGGCATCCTGCTCCGCGGCTACGGGGCCGACGAGGCCCTGGTCCATCGCGCACGACGTGCCGGAGGCGGTGGTGGTGGCCGATCCCGACCGGGTGGCGGGAGCGGCGCGGGCGGCAGCCGACGGGGCGGACGTGCTGGTGCTGGATGACGCCTTCCAGCGCCTCGACGTACTCCGGGACCTCAACGTGCTCGTGGTGAGCGCGGAGACGACCCTTGCCGTCCGGTGGCCGCTGCCCGCCGGCCCCTGGCGGGAAGGGTGGGGCGCCATGGAACGAGCCGACTTCGTGGTGGTCACCCGGAAGCGGGCCACGGCCGCCGCCGCCGCCGCGCTGGCGGCGGAGATCGGCAGGGCGACGTCCGTCCCGGTCGCCATCGTGCACCTCGGCCTGCACCACCTCGAGGGGATGCTGAGCGGGACGTCGCGCGCCGTGGAGACGTTGCGGGGAGAGCGGGTGGTGGCCGCCACCGCCATCGCCGACCCCGATGCGTTCGTGGCGCAGATCAAGGGAACCGGCGCCCAGGTCCAGGTTGCCACATGGAAGGACCACCACGACTTCCGGGACGAAGACGTGGCCTGGCTCGCCCGGGCCGCCCGGAAGGCCGATCATGTGGTCCTGACGGCCAAGGACGCGGTCAAGCTGCGCGATCGCTGGCCGGCCAGCGCGCCGGAGCCGCTCGTAGCGATATTGAATGTCCGATTCGAATCTGGGGGCGATGCCTTCGTCGCGGCGCTGGACGCCCTCGTACCATCCCTGAAGCGCCCGCAGTCAACCTGACGGTCCGGACAACCCGGAGAGGAATATGACCAGCGTAAACGTGCGTACCGGCCAGGACGTCGTCCGTCCCGACAAGGACACCTTTCTCAGCGAGGAAAACCCGTTCGAGGCGATGATGTCGCGCTTCGATTACGCGGCCCAGCGCCTGAGCCTCGACGCCGGCCTGTACAAGGTCCTGCGCAACCCCGAGAAGCAGATCATCGTGTCGATCCCGGTGCAGCGTGACGGCGGGGACGTCGAGGTGTACACCGGCTATCGCGTGCTGTACAACACCTCGCGCGGCCCGGCCAAGGGCGGCATCCGGTTCGACATGAACGTCACGCTCGACGAGGTGACGGCCCTCGCGGCCTGGATGACGTGGAAGTGCGCCGTCGTCAACATCCCGTTCGGCGGCGCCAAGGGCGGCGTCATCTGCGACCCCGGCACCATGTCCATGGGCGAGCTGGAGCGGCTGACGCGCCGCTACACCTCGGCCATCATCGATACCCTTGGCCCCGACAGCGACGTGCCCGCGCCGGACGTCAACACCAACGAGCGGGTCATGGCCTGGATCATGGACACCTACTCCATGCACAAGCGCCATACCGTGACCGCGGTGGTCACCGGCAAGCCGGTGGAGATGGGCGGTTCGCTGGGCCGCCGGGAAGCCACCGGCCGCGGCTGCATGATCGTGACGCTTGAAGCGCTCAAGCGTTTGGGGATGCCGATCAAGGGGGCCCGCGTCGCCGTGCAGGGGTTCGGCAACGTCGGCTCGGTCGCGGCGGACCTCCTCGCCAAGCAGGGAGCCCTGATCGTGGCCGTCGGCGACAAGTCGGGCGGGCTCTACAACGCCAAGGGCTTCGACGTGCCGGATCTGCTCGAGTGGGTCAAGGACAAGAAGGTGCTGGCGGGCTATCCGAAGGGCGAGGTCATCTCGATCGAACAGCTGCTCAGCTGCGCCTGCGACGTCCTGGTGCCCGCCGCCACGGAGAACGTCATCACCAGCAAGAACGCCGCGAACATCCAGGCCAAGATCATCTGCGAAGGCGCCAACGGGCCGACCACGGCCAAGGCGGACGCCATCCTCGAGCAGAAGGGGATCTTCGTCATCCCCGACATCCTGGCCAACGCCGGCGGGGTGACGGTGAGCTACTTCGAGTGGGTGCAGGACCGCGGCGGATATTTCTGGGACGAGGACACCGTCAACCGGCGCCTCGAGCGGATCATGGTCACGTCCTTCGACGAAGTGGCCGCCATGGCCGACAAGCACGCGGTGAACATGCGGATCGCGGCGTACATGCTCGTCGATCGAACGGGTCGCGGCGGTGCACCGGCTCCGCGGCATGTACGCCTGAGCCGGACCGCCGCGCGTGGAGCTCTGGCTGCTGGCGGTCGGGAAGCTTCGGCCCTGCTACCGCGAGGCGTGTGACGACTACCTTCGCCGCATCGGACGGCGCGCGAAGGTGCACGAGGTGGAAGTGCGCGAAGCGGCCCGGGCTCCTACCCGGGCCGTTCAGCAGGCGGAGGAGGCCGGTCGCCTCCGGGCCCGGCTCCCTCCGCGCGCCCGCGTCGTGGCCCTCGCCCGCGAGGGCAGCGGCTGGACCAGCGCCGAGCTGGCCCGCCGCATCGGCCGCTGGGAAACCGACGGGCGCCCGGTGGTGTTCCTGATCGGTGGATCCACCGGCCTCGACCCCGGCCTCACGGCCGAGGCGGAGTGCGTTTGGAGCCTCGGCGCCCTGACCCTGCCGCATGAGCTGGCGCGCGTCGTGGTCGCCGAACAGATCTATCGCGCGGGCACTATCCTCCGCGGCGAACCGTATCACAAGGGGAGGTAGGGCTGGCCGAGTGGTTTGAGGACTGGTTCAACGAGGACTACCTCGCGCTCTATCCCCATCGCGATGAGGCGGAGGCGGATCGCGCCGTCGCGCTCCTGACGCGGGCGCTGCCTTGGCGAGCGGGATGGCGGGTGCTGGACGTGGGCTGCGGCGCGGGGCGGCACGCGCGGGCGCTGGCCGCGGCGGGAGCCCGCCCGGTCGGGCTCGACCTTTCGGGCGCCTTGCTGCGCCGTGCCCGCGCCGCCGGTGTCCCGCTGGTCCGCGCCGACATGCGCCAGCTGCCGATCCGTCCGCGCTCCATGGATCTGGTCGTGAACCTCTTCACCAGCTTCGGGTATTTTGAACGCGACGAGGACCACGCGTGCGTCCTCCGCGGCATCGCCGACACCCTGGCTGGCGGCGGGTGGTTCGCCCTCGATTTTCTGAACGCCGACACCGTGCGCGACGGGCTGGTCCCCGAAGAGGTGCAGGAACTTGGGGTGGGTCCGGTGCGGATCACCCGCGCGCTCGACGACGGCGGACGCCGCGTCGTCAAGACGATCCAGGTGCCCGACGGCCGCCGGTTCGTCGAACGGGTACGGCTCTTCCAGGTCGAGGAACTCGAATCGATGCTCGTCGCAGCCGGTTTCGCGGTGCAGGCTCGGTACGGCGATTACGATGGCGGCCCGCTGCGTCGTGGCGCAGCCCGGGCGATCCTGCTGTCCACACGGGTGAATTGATGCGCATCCTGCCCACTCCCTTCGCCACGCCGAACACATGGCCCGTGCCCGAGCGGGGCGGGTTCGATCCGGCCCTTCGGCCGGCGCTGATTGAGGGGCCTGGGCAGGAGACGCTGCGGGTCCGCCTGGCCGAGCCCGGCGCACTGGTGGTAACGACGGGCCAGCAGCCCGCCCTCTTCACCGGTCCCCTTTATGCGGTTCACAAGGCGCTCTCGGCCGCGGCCCTCGCCCGGGTGCTCGCGGATCGATGGCAGCGCCCGGTCGTTCCGGTCTTCTGGGTGGCAGGCGACGATCACGACTTCGCTGAGGCCAACCACGCCGCCTGGCTCCGGCAGGACGGGTCCCTGCATGTCGAGACGCTACCCGATCGACCGGCGGAGGCCGCCCTCCGGCCGATGTCGAGGGAGCTGCTCGGGTCCGGCGTTGAAGCTGCGCTGGGCACGCTCGCGGCGGACCTGGCGGCGCTGGAGGGGCACCCTGAGGTGCTCCAGTGGCTCCGGACCCATTTTCGACCCGACGCCACGATGGCGCGGGCCGGCGGCGCCGCCCTCGCGGAACTCCTGGCGCCACTCGGCGTGCTCTGTCTCGACGGCTCGCACCCCGCGCTGAAGGCCAAGGCGGCTCCGGTCGTCAGGAAGGCGCTCGAGGACGCCGCCGGTCTCGAGGCCGCGCTCGTGCAGCGGTCGACGTCCCTCACGGCGGCCGGCCGGAATCCAGGGGTGCCGGTGGGAGACGGTGCCACGCTCGTCATGCTGGAGGGAGTCCAGGGCAGGGATCGGCTGGTCAGGGACGGCGCCGGCTTCGTGACGCGGCATGGCGGGGAGCGCTACGCGAGGGCGGACCTGCTCGACCTCCTGGACCGGGAGCCCGCGCGATTCTCGGGCAACGTCCTCCTCCGCCCCGTCATCGAGCGATCTGTACTGCCGACGGTCGCCTATGTGGCGGGACCAGGCGAGCTGCGGTATCTCGCACTGGCGGAGGCGGCCTTCGCGCACCTCGGGGTGACGCCACAGCTTCCGATGCCGCGCTGGTCCGGTCTGCTGGTGGAACCGCGGGTCGATCGGATCCTGGCCAAGTACGGCGCCTCCCTGCAGGAGTTGCTCGCCCCGGGTGCACGGCTCGAGGCCCGGGTGGCCCGGGAGCACTTGCCGCCGGAGACCATGGCGGCGCTCGATGCCCTTCGGACCAGCATCGACACCCAGTACGGCGTGCTTGAATCCGTCGCCGCGGACGTGGACCCCACGTTGTTGCGGCCCATCCAGGGCCTTAAAGGCCGTGCGATCGAAGGCACCGAGCGGGCCGAGAAGAAGCTGGTTCAGCACCTCAAGCGCCGGAACGAAACGGAAACCGCCCAGATCGATCGGGCGCGGACCGCGGTCCAGCCCGGGGGCCACCCGCAGGAACGAGTGCTGACGGTGGCGCCCCTCCTGGCCCGGTACGGCCACGGAATCCTCCAGTCCCTCCTCGACGAGATGGTCTCCTGGTATACCTCCGCCCTTGAAGGCGGAGCCTCCTCCTCGTAAGATCGTTCCATGGCGATTCTCCTCGGTCTGGTCCTGCTGGTGGCGCTGATGCTCCCCATCTTGAGCATCGTCCTCGACTCACCGTTCGGGCGCGCCCTGGCGCGCCGGGTGGACGGTCCCGAGGCCGCTCCGCTCCCCGTGGCGGATATTGCCAGGCGCGTCGAACTCCTGGAGAGCGAAATCGACGACCTCACCCGCGCGGTCGAGGGCCTCAAGGACGAGAATGCCTTCCTGCAGCGCCTGATCGAGGACACCCCGGCGCGGCCAGCCCTGCCGCCGCGCAGTTCCCCCTGAGCGTCCCGATGTCCCGCCGGCCCGCGGCCATGGTCGCGGCGGGGATCTTCCTCAGCCGAATTCTCGGGTTGGTGCGACAGCGCGCACTCGCCCACTACCTCGGCAATTCCGGCGTGGCGGACGCGTTCACCGCCGCCTTCCGGATCCCCAACCTCTTGCAGAATCTCTTCGGGGAAGGCGCCCTCTCGGCGTCGTTCATTCCGGTGTACGCCGGCCTCCTCGCCGAGCAGGATCGCGAGGAGGCCGATCGGGTCGCCGGCGCGGTCGGGGCGCTGCTGGCGCTCGTCGTGTCCGGCATCGTCGTGCTCGGGGTGCTCACCTCGCCGTTCCTCGTCACCGTCATCGCACCTGGATTCGCAGGGGAAAAGCGCGAGCTGACCATCCGCCTGGTGCGGATTCTCTTTCCGGGAGCGGGGCTGCTCGTCCTCTCGGCGTGGTGCCTGGGCGTCCTGAACAGCCATCGCCGGTTCTTCCTGAGTTATGCCGCCCCGGTGGCGTGGAATCTGGCCATCATCGGCGTGCTGCTGGTGCTCGGTCCGCGGCGGGGCATGGCCGACCTGGCGGTGGCCGCGGCGTGGGCCAGCGTGGCCGGCAGCCTGTTGCAGGTGCTGGTTCAGTGGCCCACCGTGCGCCGCGTCGCGCCCGCCCTCCGGTTCCGTCTCGCCACCACGACGATCCACGTGCGGACGGTGCTGGGGAACTTCGTCCCGGCGTTCGTGGGACGCGGCGTCGTGCAGGTGAGCGCCTTCATCGACTCCCTGCTCGCCACCCTGCTGCCGACGGGCGCGGTGGCCGCCATCGGATACGCCCAGACCATCTACCTGATGCCGGTGAGCCTCTTCGGGATGGCCATCTCGGCCGCCGAACTCCCGGCCATGTCCGGTGCACGGGGCACCGCCGAGGAGGTTGGGGCCTACCTGCGGGCCCGTCTCGACGGTGGGCTTCGGCGCGTGGCCTTCCTGGTGGTGCCGTCGGCGATGGCGTTTCTGGCGCTCGGCCACGTGATCGTCAGCGCGCTCTTCCAGACCGGTGAGTTCGGCCGCCAGGACTCGTTGTACGTCTGGGGCATCCTCGCAGGATCCGCCGTCGGGCTGCTCGCCTCGACGATGGGTCGCCTCTATGCCTCGGCCTTCTACGCGCTGCGCGACACCCGCACGCCGCTGCGGTTCGCCGTCGTCCGGGTGCTGCTCACCGGCGCGTTCGGCTGGTTTGCGGCGCTGCGGTTGCCGGGGCTGCTGGTGGTCGGACCGGAGTGGGGGGCGGCCGGGTTGACTGCGTCCGCCGGAATAGCGGGGTGGCTCGAATTCCTGCTGCTCCGGCGGCGCCTCGGCGAGCGCATCGGATCGACCGGGCTCCCGACCGGATTGCTTCCACGGCTGTGGGCGTCGGCGCTCGCCGGCGCCGCGGTCGGCTGGCTCGCGCTCGAGTACCTGCCCGCGCTGCACCCGGTCCCGGCCGCCGTGATCATCCTTGGCGGCTACGGGGCGACCTACCTGCTCGCGACGCGCCTGCTCGGCGTCCAGGAGGCGCGAGACCTGCTGGTCCGCCTGCAGCGTCCGGGGGCGGGCCGGGGGAAGTGACCGCGCGCCCATGACTGAGCCGCTCACTCCATCCGTGGCGCTGGCCCGCAAGCTCGACACCTTGCCGGACGGACCAGGCGTCTACCTGTGGAAGGATGCCGCCGGCGCCGTCCTCTATGTGGGCAAGGCGAAACGGCTGCGGGGCCGGGTGCGCAGCTACTTCCTCAGCGATCACGCGGAGAGCCCCAAGTCGCGCCTGCTGGTGCGCCAGATTGCCGATGTCGAGACCATCGTCGTCCCCGACGAGGTGCAGTCGCTGCTCCTCGAGAACAACCTCATCAAGACGTACCAGCCCCGCTTCAACGTCCGCCTCAAGGACGACAAGAGCTATCCCTCGATCGCGGTCACGATGAAGGAGCCATTTCCGCGCGTCCTCGTAACGCGACGGATGGACATCGCAGGGGCCCGGTATTTCGGGCCGTACACCGACGTCACGCTGATGCGCCGCTCGCTGGCGCTCATCCGCCGGATGTTCACGGTGCGGAGCTGCGGCGACGACCTGCCGCGGGAACGGCGGGAGCGTCCCTGCCTCGACTATCACATCGGCCGGTGCAGGGCGCCGTGCGTCGGCTGGCAGGATCAGGCGTCCTACCGCGCGATGATCGAGGAGGTCATCGACTTTCTTGGCGGCCGGACCGTCGACGTGCGCACGCAGGTGCGCGACCTGATGGCCGCCGCGAGCGAGCGGCAGGACTACGAGCGCGCCCGGGAACTGCGGGACACGCTGAAGTGGCTCGATCGCGCCGACACGCCGGCGGCGGTGGAGGTGACCGGCACCGGCGACGCCGACGTGATCGGCTACGCGCGCGACGGCGACGAGGCGGTCGGGGTGCTCATGCGCATCCGCGAGGGGCGCCTCATCGGCCGCGAACATCGCTTGCTCGAAAACGTGGAGGAGGTGGCCGACGGCGAGGTGCTGGGCGCGTTACTGGTGCGCTACTACCTGCCTGCGGAGGGGCGGGCCGATCGCCTGGTGCTGCCGCTTCCCCCGGCCGACCTGGCCGAGCTCGAGTCGCTGCTGCCGGGGGTCCAGGTGCTGATCCCGCAGCGCGGGACCGCGGCGCGCTGGCTCGAACTGGCGGATCAGAACGCCCGGCACCTGCTCGAGAGCCTCCGCATCGAGTCGTTCGAAACCGATGAACGCGCCGAGGACCCGGTCTACGCCCTCGGTCGGGACCTCGGCCTGAGCGTGGTGCCGCGCAGTCTCATCTGCGTCGACATCTCGACCAACCAGGGCCGGGACACCGTCGGCTCCCTCGTCTGGTTCGAGGCCGGCCGCCCCAAGAAGGCGGAGTACCGCAAGTTCCGGATCCAGGGCGTGGGGCAGCAGGACGACTTCGCCGCCATTCACGAAGTGGTCACCCGCTATTTCGTGCGCCGGCGCGAGGAGGCGAAGCCGCTGCCCGACCTCGTGGTCATCGACGGGGGCAAGGGTCAGCTCGGCGCCGCGCGGGCGGCCGCGGATGCCAGCGGATTTGCCGAACTTCCGATCGTGTCGCTGGCCAAGCGGGAAGAGGAGGTCTTCCTGCTGGGGCGGGCGGAGGGCCTTCGGCTCCCGCGGCGCGCCCCGTCGCTCCGGCTGCTGCAGCGCGCCCGGGACGAAGCCCACCGCTTCGGCGTCGCCTACAGCCGCAAGCGGCGGAGCCAGCGGACCATCACCTCGGAGCTGCTCGACATTCCGGGCATCGGTCCGCTCAAGCGGACCCGGCTCCTCGAACGGTTCGGGAGCCTCGCCGCCGTCAAGACGGCGAGCGCGGCGGAAATCGCCGCGGTGCCCGGCTTCTCCACCACCCTCGCCGAACGGGTGCTCGCCACCCTGGGATCGCGCACATGACCGAAAGTTCCTCTCGACTCCCCGAAGGCATCGACTGGACGCTGGAGTGCGTCGCCTGCGGCGCCACGAGTACCGCGGAAGGCCTGCCGACGGTCTGTGCGTGCGGGCAGCCATGGCTGGTGCGCTATCCGCACCGGCGTCCCGGCATCATGCAGCGGGCCGAGGTGCGTCGTCGCCACGGGATGTGGCGGTTCCGCGAGTTCCTGCCCCTGCGCCCCTTCGAGGAGCCGGTCTCGCTCGGCGAGGGGGACACGCCGCTGATCAGGCTGCGACGCACCGCGACCCGGCTCGGCATTCCGCACCTCTGGCTCAAGGACGAGGGCACCAACCCGACCGGTTCCTTCAAGGCCCGAGGATTGAGTGCCGCGATCACGCGGGCCACGGCGGCCGGCGCGCAACGATTCACCTTGCCCACGGCGGGAAACGCCGGCGTGGCGGCGGCTGCCTATGCCGCCAGGGCTGGAGCTGCGGTGCGGGTGTTTGCACCCGAGACCACTCCCCGAACCATGCTATCCCAAATCGAGGCGTTCGGGGGAGAACTTGTCCTCCTCCGTGGACACATTGGCGACTGCGGCAAGGCGAGCCGGGCATGGGCCGCCGAGTCCGGGGCCTTCGATCTCTCCACCCTGCGGGAGCCCTACCGAATCGAGGGAAAGAAGACCCTCGGACTCGAGCTGGCACTGCAGCTGGCGTGGAAGATGCCCGATGTCATCCTGTACCCGACCGGGGGCGGAACCGGCCTGATCGGCATGTGGAAGGCCTTCCTCGAACTGCGGGAGCAGGGTTGGGTCGAGGGTGAATTACCCCGCTTCTATGCGGTCCAATCCACCGGCTGCGCCCCGATCGTCAAGGCATTCGCGGCCGGAGCGGATCGGGCGGAGGTTTGGCCCGATCCCCGGACGGTGGCCAGTGGACTGCGGGTCCCAGGGGCCCTTGGCGATCGGCTCATGCTGCGCGCCCTCCGCGAGACCAACGGCGGGGCGGTGGCCATCGAGGATGCGGTGCTGGTGGAGGCCGCCCAGACCGTGTCGCGCGAGGAAGGGGTGGACGTCTCCCCTGAGGGTGGCGCCGCCCTCGCGGCCATCGAGTTGCTGGTGGGCCGCGGACAGGTGGATCGCGGGGAGACGATCGTGGTCTTCAACACCGGGGCCGGGTGGCTGTACCGTGAGCCGGGGGATTTGCGGGCGGAGCGCTAGGGGGCGATATTTCCAAGTCTATGCCCGACAGCCGTTTTGCCATCATTGACCCGTCGTCGGGAATCAGCGGCGACATGCTGCTGGGCGCCCTTATCGATCTTGGCGCGGGCGAGGACTGGCTGCAGGGGCTGCCCGCTCGGCTGGGTTGCCCCGAGGTTCGGGTGGAATGCGCGCCAGTGGATCGGGCGGGGATCCGGGCCAGCCAGGTCACGGTTCGCCTGCCCGACGGCTCCATGGAAGCGCCAGCGACCCCGGTTGGGCACCAGCACGGCGGCGCAGCATCATGGGCACCACCACAGCACTGTCCCGCGGGCACACCCCCCATCGGCACATTGGGGAATTGCTCCGGATCATCGAGGGAGCGCCGCTCTCGGAGTGGGTCAAGGAACGGGCGCTCCGTGCGTTTCGGCTCCTGGGGGCGGCGGAGGGGCGCGTTCATGGTGTACCCGCGGAGGATGTCGCCCTGCACGAGGTTGGGGCCCTGGACGCCCTTGTGGACATCGTAGGCGGCATCGAGGGATTTGAACGGCTCGGGATCCGGCGCATCTTCTCTCGCCCGGTGTCGGTCGGCGCAGGCTGGGTCAAGGCCGCGCATGGGGTGCTGTCCGTGCCGGCCCCGGCCACCGGGTTGCTGCTCGAGGGGATGGAAATCGGGCCGAACGGGCCGGTGACCGGAGAGGCGACGACACCCACCGGCGCGGTGCTGCTCCGGGTCCTTTCCGAGGGCCCGCCGCCGGTCAGGTGGCGGGGGCAGGCCAGCGGATGGGGCGCGGGCGGACGGAACCCCGCCGAGTATCCGAACGTCCTCCGCATCATGCTCGCGGAGCCGGCCGGCGAGGCGGGCGAGGTGGTGGTGACCGCCACCGACCTCGACGACTTCACTCCAGAGTACCTGGAGCCGGTGCGCACGGCGTTGTTCGCGGCCGGGGCACTCGACGTGCAGGTGTGGAGCACCATGGGAAAGAAGGGGCGTCCGAGTCTCCGGATCGAGGTGGTCAGCGAGGCGGGTTCGGCGGACGCCATGGCCGAGGTGCTGTTCCGTCATACCACGACCGCCGGTGTCCGGCGGTGGGCCGCGGGCCGCACGACGCTTGCGCGCCGCGAATTCGAAGTGACGACCCGCGAAGGGACCCCTGTCCGGGTCAAGGTGCTGGAGGCCCCCGGTGGGCCGCGGGTCAAGCCGGAATATGACGACGTGGTCGCCGCCGCCCGGCACGCAGGGCGCCCGACCGCGGACATCGTTCGGGAAGTGCAGCAGCAGGCGGAAGCACGGATGGCACGCGAGGTCGCGTTGCCCAGGACCGACAACTAAGGAGTCATGATGCGGAAGGTGCTTGCAGCGCTGGCGGCGGTCGCCGCCTCGGCGACGGGCTTGATGGCCCAGGCGGGTGGAGCGGCAGTGAACGGCCGGGTCCAGTCGGCGCAACCGACGACGTGGGTCGTGCCCGACTGCGGCCTCACCAAGGGCAATTTCCTGATCGGCAGCTCGGCCACCTACCTGAAGACCGGGCTGGAGGCCAGCGTCCCCGAAACGAAGCTGCGGCTCTTCACGAACGCGCGCGACGTCGCGATCGAGGGCATCGAGAAGGGTCAGGCGGGGTCCAGCGCGGCGTGGTATTACCTCGGGCGGGCCTACCTGCAGCTCGGTAATTTGGTCGGCGCGGATACCGCGCTGACCCGGGCACAGACGCTGACGCCGAGCTGTGCCAAGGACATCCAGCTGCTGCGCCGGAACACCTGGGTCGCGTTGGTCAACGCCGGCAACGTCTTCATGAAGGACAAGAACAACGATTCCGCCTCGGTGCTTTTTCGACAGGCGAATGAGATCTACCGCAGCGAGCCGAATTCGTACAGCAGCCTGGCCGTGTTGTTCAACGCGGCCGGCCAGACGGACAGCGCTATCGTCTATTTCAAGCAGGCGGTCCTCTCCGCCGGCGACGATCCGAAGTCCGCCGAGACCAGGGACCAGTCGCAGTACAACATGGCGGCGCTGCTCAGCAACTCCGGGCGGTGGCCCGAGGCGGTGGCGGCGTGGCAGCAGTACCTGCAGTGGAAGCCCGACGACATCGACGGCAAGAAGGGGTATGCCCGTGCCCTCCGTTCGGACGGGCAACCGGACGCGGCGGCGGAAATCGAGCGGGAGCTCATCAGCGGCTCCGGCGCCGACGTCCCGATCGCGGACCTGATGGCGGCGGGCGTGAACTTCTTCAACGACAAGAACTACCCGGAAGCCGCCGCCACGTTCGCCCGGGTGGTCAAGCGTGAGCCGTGGAACCGCGACGCCCTCTTCAACATGGGCAACGCGTACCTGGGCTCTCAGAACGGCGACGGCGTGGTCACGGCGGGCCTCGCGCTCTACGCGATCGAACCGATGAACGAGAACAGCGTCAAGCTGCTGGCGCAGGGGTACCAGCTCAAGAAGGACCAGAAGATGATCGTGAAGTACTTCACCGAGGTGGAGGCCATGGCCTTCAATCTCGACATCCAGCAACTGCAGCTCCAGAGCGGCGGTGCCAAGCTCGTCGGCACGGCCACGGGCCGGGCGGCCAAGACCATCGACACCAAGCCGATTGCGCCGCACCCCGTCACCCTGGTGTTCGAGTTCCTCGACGAGAAGATGGGCGTGGTGGCCACGAGCGAGCGTACGGTCAAGGCGCTTGGCGTCGGCGAAACCGCGGCGGTGGAAGCGGAAGGCCTCGGCGCCGGTATCGTCGGGTGGCGCTACAGCGTCAAGAAGTAGTTGATTTGACATGGCCCCCATGTCGGGGTGATTTTCCGGAGGTCGCGGGCGTAATTCAGTGGTAGAATGCCAGCTTCCCAAGCTGGACGTCGCCGGTTCGAGCCCGGTCGCCCGCTCTCCAGGAATTTGTCGCAGCCCCCGTCGGACCTCCCGGTCCGGCGGGGGTTGTCGCGTTGGGGGACCACCGCTTGACGCCGGCTTGACGGGGTGGGGTGATCATCTCGGCGCAAGGCCACCTGCGTCACCCCGACCGGGGTTGACCTGGCTGCCCTCACTCCAGGAGGCTCAGATGAAGTACGCGCTCAGGGTCCTCGCCGCCGCGACGGTCGTCTTCAGCCAGGCGTGCGCGGACCAGACCGAACCCACCCCGATGCCGGACGCCGATGCGGCGAGCATCGAGGAACACAACGGCCGGTGGGGCAGGGAGGGGGATGTGACTGTGATGACGCAAAACCTCTACGTCGGCGCTGATGTCGATGCCGTCATCACGGCGCTTGCGACGCCCGACCCCGAGGACGACATCCCGGCGCTGCTCGCGGCCGTGGCCACGATCGAGCGAACCGACTTCCCGGCCCGGGCGCAGCGCCATCGCACGGGAAATCGGCCGGACGCATCCCATGGTCGTCGGGCTCCAGGAAGTCTCCACGATCGGCGTCGACATCCCACCGCTCGGCATCAGCGTCCACCTCGACTTCCAGCAGATCCTGCTCGACGCGCTTGCGGCCGAGGGGCTGAACTACGTGGCGGCCGTGCGGCTGGATAATTTCACCGCGGCGCCGGCGCCCGGCATCAGCCTCACGGACGCCGACGTCATGCTGGTGGACGCGGATCGGGTGCAGGTCCTGACCACGGGTAGCCACACTTTCAGCGCCAACCTTGGCGTCGTGGCGCCCGGCGTGGACCTGCAGCGGGGCTGGGTCGACATGACCGCCGACATCGGCGGGCGGACCTACACCTTTGCCAGCACCCACACCGAAGGCACCGGACCCGAGGAACTCCTCCTGCAGCTGCACGCGGCCCAGGTGTCCGAAATCGTCGCCTCGCTGGGCACGGCGTCGCCTGCCGTCGTCATGGGCGACTTCAACGCCACGCCCGATTCGCCGGCGTACCAGGTGATGGTGGGTGGCGGATTCACGGACGTGTGGGGCGCCCTTCGCCCTGGCGTGCGGGGCTACACCTGCTGCCAGCTGGCCGACCTGTCCAATGCGCGGCCGGTCCACCGCGAGCGGATCGACTACGTGTGGACCCGCGGGCTGGGTGACGCGCGGGGCCGGCACTCGTTGCTGGGCCAGGTCCGGCTGTACGGCGACGTGCCGTCGGACCGGATCAAGAACGCCGCCGGCCAGTGGATCTGGCCGTCCGACCACGCCGGAGTCATTGCCAACGTGATGCTGGTGCCTGGTCACGAGCGCTGACCCGCAGTCGGGTGGCGCGGGCAGGGTGCCCGCGCCTCGTCCGGGGACGCCGCCTCCTTCGGGGGGCGGCGTCTTGTGCGTCGGGGGTCAGCGACGGACGCGGCGGGGGCCGTACACCGGCGCGACGCCGCGGGCCGAGGCGGCCCAGAGGGCCAGGATGGCGGTGATGCCGGCGATGGTGCGCTTTTCCTGGCCGGCGTGGATGACCAAGCCGTAGGTGTCCGCTACGAAGTGCAGGTTGTACAGCACCTTCTTGGCGGCCCGCTCGTCGATGTTGCCGTGCCAGTAGTCCACCTGTTCGATGATCATTTCCTCGTGGCGCCGGAAGAACTCGCCGAGGGAAAATACCTTGCGGCTGAGCGCGGTGCGGGTGCGGCAGAGCACCAGGAGGTCGCCCAAATACACGTCCCACAGCTCGGTGAGCTGCCGGTTGGTGGCCCGGCGAAGCTGCCGGGCGCGGGCCAGGGAGAACTGGGCCTTGGTCTGGCGGCGCACCCGCGGCACTACCGGGTGGAGGTCATAGAAAGTGTGGACGACGGTGTCATCGACGTCGTCGTCTTCGTGGAACACCCACAGGCGGCGCAGCTGTGCCCAGCTCGCGATGGTGAGGACCTTCTTGTCGCGGCTGTCGAGCAGGATGAACTTGCCCTGCTCCACGTTGACCGCGGTGAGCCAGTGGCTCCACTCCTCCACGCAGAGCAGGACCGGGATGCCCTGGCGCAGGTAGCGGACCAGTTCCGCCCGGGCCTGCGCCTCCCGATGGCGGCGGATCATCAGCAGGTCGCAGTCGAACCGTCGGGCCGCGCGGCCCAGCTGGATCTCGTCGGTCCCATGCCACCAGTGGCTGCCCGCCAGCTTGCTGATTTCCCGCTCGTCCTTCAGCACGCCGAGGGCCACCAGGGCGTGTTTGAGCGCGAAGGGGCCGCACTGCCAGATGTTGGGTTGTGGGTATATTCCCATGTCCGATCCGGTTCGAGTCTGCAAAAAGGTAAGCGGATGAGGGGATGATGCCTACGGCAAGCACGCGCGGCTCGGTCGTGGTCCTGTACAACAGCGTGAGCGACGAGGGATATGACGCCCTCAAGCACGTCGACCCCGCCACCCTCGGATTTACCCCCTCCTACGACATCGCCGTGGCCACCGTGGCCGAGGAGTACGAGGCGATCATCGCCGCCCTCAGGAAAGAGGGCTTCCACGCCCGGGGCGTCAACCTCCAGGACAAGATCGCCACCCTGGAGCGGCTGGTCCGCCGGGGCCGCCCGGACGTCGTGTTCAATCTCGTGGAGTCGTTCTACGACGACGCCGACCTCGAGCCAGCGGTGGCCGGCTTCCTCGATCTCTACCGCATCCCGTACACCGGTGCCACCCCGATGGCGCTCGCCATCTGCCGCCGCAAGGGGTTGATGAAGCAACTCCTGCTGGTCAACGGCGTCCCGACGCCGCGCTATCACCAGCTCTGGAAGCCGAAGATCGCCGTCCGGCACGGGCTGCACTATCCGCTCATCGTCAAGCCGGCGCGGGAGGACGGCAGCGCCGGGATCGAGGGGCGGAGCGTGGTGTACGACCGGCCGCAGCTCCTGGCGCAGCTGGAGCGGGTCTTCACCGAGTTCGGCGCCCCCGTCCTGGTGGAGGAGTTCATCGAAGGGCGCGAATTCCATGTCGGCATCCTCGGCAACGATCCGCCGGTCATGCTGCCCCCGGTGGAATACGATTTCTCGAAGCTGCCTCCCGACCAGCCCACGGTGATCAGCTTCGCCGCCAAGTGGGACCCCCTCGCGGAGGTGTTCCACCAGGTGGACGCCCAGTGCCCGGCTGATATCTCCAAGCGGCTCCTCAAGCGGATCGAGGAGGTGGCGCTCCGGGCCTATCGAGTTTCCGGGTGCCGCGACTATGCGAGACTGGATCTCCGCGTCTCGGCCGACAATCACGTCTTCGTGCTTGAGGTCAACCCCAACCCGGACCTGACGGAGGGGGTGTCGTTCATGCATTCCGCCGAGGTGGCCGGGCTGACATTTTCCAGGACGCTTCGCGGCATTGTCGAGATGGCGCAGGGGCGCAGGATGCCGCCAGCGGGAGCCCGGACCTAGGCGCGCTCCACCAGCGATCTGGCTGCCTGTCTCCCGACCCGAGGCTGCGCGCAAACACAATACGGTGTATATTGTTGCCGATTCGTGTCGGGCCCAGACGCCGGATAGCGCGGTCGGCCGTTGGACCGACACCTCGGGCAGGCGATGGCGGATCGGTCCGGTGTCGCAGACGTACCACTTACCCATTGAAGGAGCAGGATATGCGTAGCATGAAGGGAACGATGTTCGCCGTGGTCGGCCTGGTTGTCCTGGCCGCGTGCGCCAAGGAAAAGGCCC
Organism: uncultured Gemmatimonadales bacterium; assembly: GCA_963810185.1. GTDB lineage: Bacteria > Gemmatimonadota > Gemmatimonadetes > Gemmatimonadales > GWC2-71-9 > SPDF01. Next base: position 369,949 of record CAWEMJ010000008.1, on the reverse strand, counting down.
CTGAGGCGATGCCCGCCGCCCCGGCCGCCGTGGCTCCGACCGTGTCGAGCCCGCCGACCGCCGCAACGACCGCGATGGCCACCGCTCCGGATGCCCCGGACGCCAGCACCATGACCGGGGTTGTCTCCAGCGGCCCCCTGACCGAGAACACCGCGCAGCCCGGCGACGCCGGCGACTCCTCGTGGGTGGCCCAGGTCGACGTCGACGGCGACAGCACGGCCGCCGAAGCGACCTTCGTGTGGGACGATGAAGTCAAGATCCTGTACATCGCCGAAGAAGACGACGAAGTCTGCGCCAACGGCGGCACCGCCATGGCCAACACGCTGACCGCGCTCTACGCGACCGGCAACGTGGCTGGCGCCCCGGTGGGCTCCGGCTGGACCGCCACCTACCTCGACGCGACCGAGTGCGGCGCCGCCTCCCCGGTTCTCTGGGGCGAGCGCTTCGACGCCACCGGCACCGTGACCAAGGCCGGCGTGGCCACGATCGACCCGACCACGGGCGATCTCGTGATCACCGTCGCCACCGATTCCACGATGACCACCGACACCGTGGTGCCGGCCGGCAACTAGCTGGGTCGCGCTGGACCGACGCGGCGTACTTGCCGCGTCCCGAAGCCCCGCTCCGGATTCGTTCCGGGGCGGGGCTTTCGTGTGCCCCTCCCAATGTGGACCGGGCTGGAGGCATTACGTGAGGTGTGAAGCCGTAACCCTTGATATTATATGGTGATCCGTGCATCTTTGCGGTGAGCCGATGGGGGCTCGATAGCTTTGACCTCAGGACGTGTGGATGATTCGCGTAACCGCGGTGCAGCCCGAATCGCTGGGTGAGGAACTCGGGTTGTCGGTCGGGACGGAGTTGCTGTCCGTCAACGGGAGACCTCTCGAGGACTTCCTCGATTGGGAATTCCTCACGGCCGAGGATGCGTTCACGCTGCACGTCCGCCAGCCCGGCGGCGAGGAGATCGAGTTCGATATCGAGCGGCCGGAGGGGCTGCCGATGGGCCTCGGGCTGGAGCCGCCCCGCATCCGGCGCTGCGCCAACCGCTGCGACTTCTGCTTTGTCGACGGGCTGCCCACCGGACTCCGGGACACTCTCTATATCCGCGACGACGACTACCGGCTCTCCTTCCGGTACGGCAACTTCGCCACGCTCACCAATCTCAAGCAGCGGGACGTGGACCGGATCATCGAGTACCGGCTGTCGCCGCTGTACGTCTCGGTGCACGCCACCGACCCGACGGTCCGCCGCTGGCTGCTCCGCAATCCCACGGCGCCGGACATCCTCGAGCAGTTGCGGGGCTTCGCGGCGCACGGCATCCAGTTCCATACGCAGATCGTCATGTCGCCGGGGGTCAACGACGGTGCGGTGCTGGAGCAGTCGCTGAACGACCTCTACGCCTTCGGTGATGCCGTCCTCAGCGTCTCGGTGGTGCCGGTCGGCCTGACGGAGTTCAGCAAGCATCACCTTGTGCGCGAGCCGACCGAGGCCGAGTGCGCCGCCGCCGTCCGGCTGGTGGAGCGGCACGCGGCAGTGGCTCGCGCCGAGCGGGGAATCGCCTGGTGCCTGGGCGCGGACGAGCTCTACCTCCGGGCCGGCCTTCCACTGCCAGGGCCCGAGGCCTACGACGACTTCGACCAGGTGGAGAACGGCGTCGGTTCGGTGCGCTACCTGCAGGCGCGTATCCAGGAGGGGGCAGGGGAGCTCGGCCATCTCGCCGGAATGCGGATCGGTGTCCTCACCGGGACCTCGATGGGCGCGCTGATGCCGCAGGTGCTCGCCCCGCTTGCGGAGGCGTCGGGCGCCACCTTCGAGCTGATCGTGCTCGAGAACACCCTGTTCGGCCCCTCCGTCACGACCGCCGGGCTCCTGCCGGGCGCCGCGTTCCTCGCGGCCCTGCGCGACCGGGGCGACCTCGACCTTGCGCTGTTGCCGGCCGAATCCATCAACGACGACCTCCTGTTCATGGACGACGTCGAGGCGCATGCGCTGCAGGCGCAGCTGCCGGTGAAGATTCGCTTTTCCCATCATTTCACGGACGCGCTTGCCGCGCCGGTGCCCGCATGAGCATGCCGACCGTCGCCATCGTAGGTCGCCCGAACGTGGGCAAGTCCACGCTGTTCAATCGACTCATCGGCGGACGTCGCGCCATCGTCTCCGACCAGGCCGGGACCACCCGCGACCGGCACTTCGGCACCGCGGAATGGGGCGGCCGGCGTTTCTGGCTGGTGGATACCGGCGGACTGCTGCCCGACTCCAGGGACTCGATGGACCGGGCCATCCGGCGCCAGGTGGACCTGGCGGTGGAGCAGTCGGACCTGGTCGTGCTGCTGGTGGACGGCAAGGAAGGGCTGAATCCGGTCGACGCCGAGATCGCGGCGCACCTGCGCCGAGCCAAGCGTCCGGTGCTGCTGGCCGTCAACAAGCTGGACGACCTCCCCGACACCACGGCCCACATGCCCTTCTACCGGCTGGGACTCGGCGACCCGATCCCCCTCTCGGCCGCCATCGGGAAGGCCAGCGGCGATCTGCTCGACGCGATCGTCGAGCGGTTGCCCGCGCAGCAGGACGGGGAACTCGACGAGTCCATCAACGTGGCCATCGTCGGTCGCCCGAACGTGGGCAAGTCGTCGCTCATCAACCGCCTGCTCGGTGAGGACCGCGTGGTGGTCTCCCCGGTGGCCGGCACCACGCGCGACGCCGTCGACTCGGTGTTCCGGGCCCACGGGAAGCTGTTCACCTTCATCGACACGGCCGGGCTCCGGAAGAAGGCGCGCGTCCACGAGGACGTCGAGTTCTACTCCACGCTCCGGACCCAGCGCGCCATCGAGCGGGCCCAGGTCTGCGTGCTGGTGGTGGACGCGGCGCTCGGGCTCCACACCCAGGACCTGCGGATCGCCAACGAGGCGTGGGACCAGGGGTGCGGGCTGATCATCGCGGTCAACAAGTGGGACCTGGTCAAGGAAAAAGACGCGAACACCGCGCGCCGGGGCGAGCAGGAACTCCGGGCCAAGGCGCCGTTCCTCGAGTACGTCAAGTTCGTGTACCTCTCCGCCGAAACCGGGCAGCGGGTGCACCAGCTCCCCGAGGAGATCCTGGCGGTGGCGGAGGCGCGCGAACGCCGGATCCCGACAGCCGAGGTCAACAAGGTGCTCGAGGAGCTGGTCCAGCACAGCAACCCTCCGCAGAAGCCGGGGCGCGAGGTCAAGCTGCTCTACGCCTCGCAGGTCGGCACGGCGCCGCCGGTGTTCGCGGTGGTCTGCAGCCGGCCGGACGACGTGCCGGAATCGTACGAGCGGTACCTGATCAACGGCTTCCGCAAGGCGTGGTCGTTCGAGGGGTCGCCGCTCCGCATCAAGTTCAAGCGCCGGTCGGGGCGCAATCCGTGACACCGGCCCAGGTCGCCGCGCTCGTGGCCTCGTATCTCCTGGGCGCGATCCCGACCAGCTACCTGGCCGGGCGGGTGTTCAAGGGCATCGATCTCCGCCAGCACGGCAGCAAGAATCTCGGCGCCACCAACGTGTACCGGATCATGGGTTGGCGGTACGCCATCCCGGTCGGGATCTTCGACGTGGCCAAGGGCGCCGTCCCGGTGCTGATCCTCGGGCCGGCGGCGAGTCCCCTCGGGTGGTTCCCGCTGCTGTGCGGAGTCCTGGCGGTCGTGGGGCACGTCTTCTCGGTCTTTGTCGGGTTCAAGGGCGGGAAGGGTGTGGCGACCAGCGCCGGCGTGGTACTCGGGCTGGCGCCGATGGCGGTCGGCATCTGCCTCCTGGTGTGGGCGCTGATCGTCTGGATGACGGGGTACGTATCGCTCGGCTCCGTGATCGGGACGGCCATCTTCCCCGCGCTGGTCTGGGTGCTCTATCCCGCGCGGCGCGAGTACATCTGGCTCTTCGTGCTGCTCGCCGCCGTCATCGTCTGGATGCATCGTGCCAACCTCCGGCGCCTCGCAGCGGGCACCGAGAACCGCTTCGGGCGGCACGGGAAAGGAGCGGACACGCCATGACGCGCATCGGCGTCCTCGGGGCGGGGAGCTGGGGCACCACGCTCGCCGACCTGCTGGCCCGCAAGGGACACGAGGTGAGGTTGTGGGCCTACGAAGTCGAGGTGGTGGAGAGCATCAACAGCCGCCACGAAAACGAGCTGTTCCTTGCCGGGTGCGCTCTTGACCACCGCCTGGTGGCGTGCGCCGATCCGTTCGAGGCCGTGGAAGGCGCGCCGATCGTCCTCTCCGCCGCGCCCAGCCACGTCGCGCGTCGCGTGACGGCACCCCTCGAAGCCGGCATCCGCAAGGACGCCATCATCGTCAGCGCCACGAAAGGCATCGAAGCGCCCGGCCTGTTGCTTCCGCATGAGGTCCTCGCGGAGAGCCTGCCAGGTCGGCCCTTCGTGGCGCTCTCGGGGCCGAGCTTTGCCGCGGAGGTGCACGAGGGACAGCCCACCGCGGTGGTGGCCGCCGCCCTTGATGCGGGCGTCGCCGCCACCGTGCAGGAAGCGTTCTCGACGGCGAAGTTCCGGGTCTATTCGAATGATGACCTGGTGGGCGTGGAGTTGTGCGGCGCGCTCAAGAACGTGGTCGCCATCGCGGCGGGCATCCTTGAAGGCCTGGGGCTCGGCAACAATCCGCGCGCGGCGCTCATCACCCGCGGCCTCGCCGAGATGACCCGGCTGGGGCTCGCCATGGGGGCCAAGCCGATGACGTTCGCCGGGCTGGCGGGCATGGGCGACCTGATTCTGACCGCCACCGGTGGACTCAGCCGCAATCGCGCCCTCGGCATGGCGCTGGCCAAGGGCGAACGGCTCGAGCAGTACACGGCCACCCACCGGACGGTGGCCGAAGGTGTGAACACCGCCCGCTCGGCGGTGGGACTCGCGGCGCGGTACGGCGTGGAACTGCCGATCACCGCGCAGGTGGCCGCCATCCTGTTCGACGGCAAGGAGCCGCGGCAGGCGGTGGCCGACCTCATGGAACGAACCCTCAAGGCGGAGCAGTGGCGGTGACACATCCACGCCCGACCCAGGAATTCTTCTCCATCGGCGAAGTGTGCGCGCTGACGGACCTCAAGCCGCACGTCCTGCGCTACTGGGAGAGCCAGTTTCGTTTCCTCAATCCGGCCAAGAACCGCTCCGGCAACCGGGTCTACAAGAGCCGCGAAGTCGAGCTCATCATGCTGGTCAAGCACCTCCTGTATACCGAGAAGTACACGATCGAGGGCGCGCGCCAGAAGATCGAGCAGTACCGACGGACCGGCGAGCTGCGCGAGACGGCCCGGCGCGCGATGGGAGCGGAAACGGTCCGGGAGCTGCGGCAGGAAGTGGACGACGCGCTGCGGCTGCTCGAGGGCCGCGCCATCGTGAAGCGCCCCGACCGGGGCGAGGCCGCGGGCTGATGCATATCCTGGTCAGTAACGACGACGGCATCCTGGCGCCTGGCATCGGGCTCCTCGCCGACGCCTGTCGCAGCGTGGGCCACGTGACGGTGGTGGCGCCGGACCGCGAGCAGAGCGGGACCAGCCATTCGCTGACGCTGCACCGTCCGCTCCGCGCGGCGCTCCGGCCCGACGGCGCCTATCAGGTCGACGGCACCCCGACCGACTGCGTCCTCCTGGCGGTGAACGCGCTGCTGCCGGAGCGGCCGACCTTCGTCTTCTCCGGCGTCAATCACGGCCCCAACATGGGCGAGGATGTGCTCTACTCCGGCACCGTCGCGGTGGCCATGGAGGCGGTCACGCTCGGCATTCCCGGCGTGGCGATCTCGTTTGCCGGCCACGATCCGGAGATGCTGGCGAGCTATGGGCCGCTGCTGACGCGCCTGGTGAAGCAGATCGTGGCGGTGCCGGCGTTTCCGGCCGACACCATCCTCAACGTGAACCTGCCGGCCGTGCCCGCGTCCGAGGTCAAGGGCACGATGGTGACGCGGCTCGGGAGTCGGTTTTTCTCTGAGTCGCTGACTCGCATGAAGGATCCGTGGGGCCGTGAGATGTACTGGGTCGGCGGCGGGACGACGACCTGGACGGGCGGGGAAGACTCCGACCACTTTGCCGTCGCGGAGGGCTTCGTCTCCCTCACGCCGCTCCACATGGACCTCACGCACTATCCCCTGCTGGACACGGTTCGGGCATGGCGGCTGGACCCGTAGGGGCGGGGGACAGCTACGGCGGATTCCGCGCGCAGCTGGTCAGCGAACTCCAGGCCAAGGGGATTCGCGACCTGGCCGTGCTGCGGGCCGTGTCCCAGGTGCCGCGCCACCTCTTCGTTCCGGCGAGCGTGCGACACCGCGCCTACGAGGACTCGGCGCTGCCGATCGGTGGCGGGCAGACGATTTCACAGCCCTGGGTCCAGGCCAGGTACCTTGAGGTCCTGCAACTCACCGGTCGGGAAAAGGTCCTCGAGATCGGCACCGGATCGGGCTACCAGACCGCGCTCCTCGCCATGCTTGCCGACACTGTCTTCAGCGTCGAACGGATCCAGTCGCTGGCGTCCGAGGCCCGTTCGGCGCTCGAGCGTGCCGGCATCCGGAATGTCACGGTCCTGGTGGGGGACGGCACCCTCGGCTGGCGACCATTCGCGCCCTACGACGCGATTCTCGTTGCCGCGGCGAGCCCCTCGGTGCCCGCACCGCTGATCGAGCAGCTGGCTCCCGGCGGCAGGCTCGTCATCCCGATCGGCGACCGCGAGGCCCAGGTGCTGCAGCTGCTGCGCCGGGAGGGTGACCAGATCGTCACCACCTCCCTCGGCGATGTCCGCTTCGTGCCTCTCCTCGGCGAATTCGGCTTTCGTCCCTCCACCTCCTGAGCGGCTGGCCCATGATCCATTCTGTTGTCCAGTGGCTGATCGAATCGGTGTCGGCGCTTGGGTACCCGGGCATCGTCGCGCTCATGTTCATCGAGTCATCGTTCCTGCCGCTCCCCAGCGAGCTGGTGATGCCGCCGGCGGGATACCTGGCGGCGCAGGGACGGATGGATCCGCTGCTCGCCGTGCTGGCAGGCACGGTGGGCAGCATCGGGGGGGCGCTCTTCAACTACTGGTTCGCGATCACGGTCGGGGAGCCCTTTCTCCGGCGGTACGGGAAGTACGTGCTGCTCCGCGAGCACCATCTCGACCGCACAGAAGCCTTTTTCGCACGCCACGGCGAAATCAGCACCTTCATCGGGCGCCTGCTCCCGGTCGTGCGGCACCTGATTTCCATCCCGGCCGGCATGTCCCGGATGGCGCTCGGGAGGTTTGTGCTGTTTACCGGACTCGGCGCGGCCATCTGGTGCTCAGTCCTGGTCTACATCGGCTGGTTCATCGGCCGCCATGAGACGGTGCTGGTGGAGGGGGTCGTCAAGGCCTACAGCACCCAGGCCGTTCTCTATATGCTGCCCGTGCTCGCCGTGCTGGTGCTGGGTTACGTTGTATGGCACCGGCGGAGGCGTGCCCGATGAGGCGGGTGCGCTTCGTGATCACGGGAAGGGTGCAGGGGGTCGGCTTCCGATGGTTCGTGAAGGCGGAGGCGAGGCCGCTCGGGCTGACGGGCTGGGTCCGGAACCGGGAGGATGGGGCGGTGGAGGGTGAGGTCGAGGGCCGGGATGACGCGGTTGATGCGTTGGTGCCGTGTCTCGAAGTCGGTCCGCCGAGCGCAATTGTCACCAATGTGGACATTTCCGAGATTTCGGATGAGCAACAGCTCTATAAGTCTTTTGATATTAGATAGTTAGTTAATTGACCTGAGAGGAGATCGAGTCGATGGCAGCGTCGCTCCAGGACCGAATCAAGACCGCCCTTCGGCCGATTCCGGACTATCCGAAGCTCGGTTCGACCTTTTATGACAGCGTGGAGGTCTTCCGGAACGGGGCACTCCTCAAAGAAGTGGTGCTGGCCATGGCCGCGCCCTTCAAGGGGAAGGGGGTCACGCATGTCGTCGGGGTGGAACCGCAGGGCCAGATTCTCGGCGGGGCGATCGCCGTGACGCTGGGGGCCGGATTCATCTCCGCCCGCAAGCCGCGGAAGCTCCCCTGGGTCCAGGTGCGTCAGGTCTATTCGCTCGAGTATGGGAATGACTCGCTCGACGCCAGGCGGGACGACTTCACCGACTCCGACAAGGTTATCGTGGTCGACGACCTCCTCTCCTCTGGCGGCACGGCCGACGCGGCGGGGCAGCTCGTACGGGCGCTGCGCGGCAAGCTGGTCGGGTACACCTTCATCATGGAAACGGTGGCGGATCGGCGGGCGGGCCACGCTGGTGGATGCGCCGGTGCACGTCCTCCTCCAGATCTAGCAGGCCCGGTGTTGACGGCTGATGGTCTAACCGGATATTCTTAAAGGCTTTGCCCCCGTAGCTCAGATGGATAGAGCAGCAGTTTCCTAAACTGTTGGCCGCGTGTTCGACTCACGCCGGGGGCACCTGCGTGCGCATCGAACCTGTCACTGGCCGGTACCGGAGATCCATGTCGAAGCCGATTGCAGCCCCGAAAAAGAACGAACACAGCGTCCTTGTTGCCGAATCCGCCGACCCGATGCTCTGGGTGCGGAAGCACCAGAAGCTCGCTCTCGGCATTGTCGGGGCAGTGGTGATCGCCGGACTGGGCATCTGGCTGGTCCAGGAGACCGGGCAGCGCAGGCAACTGCGGGCGGCAGAGTCGCTCGACCAGGCCCGCAACATCGCCGAATCAGGCAATCTCCCGCTCGCCGCGAGCGAGCTGCAGAAGATCATCGAGACCTACAGCGGGACTGACGCGGCGACTGAGGCTGTCGTCACGCTGAACCAGGTCCGGATGGTCAACGGGCAGAGCGAGCTCGCGGTGGTGAGCCTCCAGGAGTACCTGAAGACCAACCCGAAGAAGGTCTACAAGGTGCCGGCCCAGGGGCTGCTCGGCGAAGCGCTTGAGAATGCCGGGAAGCCGAAGGAGGCGGCGGCCGCCTACATGGGCGCCTCGAACGACGCCGAGGTGGACTACCTGAAGGCCCAATATCTCCTTTCGGCGGCCCGGGCGTATGGCAACGCCGGCATGGTGGAGGAGGCGGTCAAGGCGCTCCAGACCATCATCGACAAGTACCCGAAGACGACGGCCATGACCGAGGCGCAGGTCCGGCTGTCTGAGTTCACCCAGGGGCGGATGACGCTGGCGAAGTAGGGGGATTCGGACGGCGGCTAAAGCCGCCGCTCGGCCGCCGCTGGGCTGAGGCTCTGCGGACTGAGGATGATCGAGGGCGGGGCTCCAATCGGAGTGCCGCCCTTCTTCTTAGGCCGTTCAGCAACGACGTATAAGATATGTTATGTTAAGTAGCAAGGTGGATAACTGTGGAGAAGTGGCTCCCCTATCGGAGGATCAACTCTTAAGCTGCTATGTGACAGCGTGTTACGTGGGAGGTTCTGGCGGTGGGAAACCAGCGCTGCAGGGGCCAGCCTAGCGGGTGAGCGTTCCTGTGAAGACGAGGCGGGCCTCTCCACGGAGCCATACATCCGTGGCCCTGCCCCCCTTGATCGTGGCCCGGACAAAGAGCTCCCGGCCGCTCCGGGAAGCGAAGGTCATGGGCAGTTCCGCCTCCCCGAGGGCAGCCAGGGCGACCGCGGCGGCCACCGTGCCGGTGCCACAGGCCAGGGTCTCCGCCTCCACCCCTCGCTCGTAGGTCCGGATTCGCCAGGGGCCGCCGGGAGTGGCGGGTTCGGCCACGAAGTTGGCGTTGGCCCCCTTCGGGGCGATGGCTGGATCGAACCGCTGGGCCCGTCCCCGGGCCGGGAGGTCGAACCCTTCGAGGTCCGCCACCCGGGTCACCAGATGCTCGACCCCTACCACGGCCTTCCGGATCCAGAGTTCGCCGGGGGCGAGGGCCATCCCCGGCACGGGGGCCGGGAGGTCGAAGTCGGGCAGGTTGAGCTCGGCCAGGTTCCCGTCCCCAACGCACCGGGTCGGAAAGGGTCCGGCGCCGGTCGCGAGGGTCATCCCGGACGACGGGACCATCTGGAGATGGGCCGCCAGCCGGGTGCTGCACAGGGCGGCGTTGCCGCACATGTTGGCCGGGCTTCCATCGCAGTTCCAGAAGGTCATCCGGACGGTGTCGCCGGCCTCCGGAGTCAGGATGAGGAGGCCGTCCGCCCCCACCCCGTCCCGCCGGTCGCAGGCCGCCCGGATCCGCTCGGCCGACCACTCGGCGGGCGTGGTCTGGCGACCATCGAGCATGACGAAGTCATTGCCCGAGCCGGACATCTTGTAGAAGGTGGCGCCGCTCACAGCTTCCCGATCATGGAGCGGAGCCGCAGCCACCAGACCATCCAGATCGCCTCGCGCACGATCCGCTTGTTCATCTTGCTCTGCCCTTCCACCCGGTCCACGAAGACGATGGGAATTTCCTTCAGCCGGAAGCCCCGCTTCCAGGCCCGAAAACTCATCTCGATCTGGAAGGAGTAGCCGTTGGACTGGACCCGGTCGAGTTCAAGTGTCGCGAGAACCGACCTGCGAAAGCACTTGAAGCCGCCGGTGGAGTCGGTGAGCGGCAGCCCCGTGACCCAATGGGCATAGCGATTGGCGCCAAAGGACAACAGGAGACGGCTCATCGGCCAGTTGATGACGTTGACACCGGTCTTGTAGCGGGACCCGATGACCAGGTCGGCGTCCTCGATGGCGGCCAGAAAGTTCGGCAGGTACTTCGGGTCGTGGGAGAAGTCGGCGTCCATTTCGAAGATGAAGTCGAAATCCCGCTCCAGCGCCCAGCGAAATCCCGCCAGGTAGGCCTTCCCGAGCCCCGCCTTGGCCGTCCGGTGCAGGCAGTGAATCCTCGAATCCTCCTCCCCCATCCGGTCCGCCAGCTCGCCTGTGCCGTCGGGCGACCCGTCGTCCACGACGAGGACCTCGATGCGCGGATCCTGCCGCAGCGCCTCGGGAACGATTTTCGGGAGGTTCTTGATCTCGTTATAGGTCGGAATCACGACCAGGACGCGCTCAGCCACGGGGCCTCCGCAGTCCATTCACCCCATCCAGGAGGAGCAGCAGCGTCAGCAGGCCGAGAATGGCGAAGGTGACCGCCTTGCCCCTCCGATACGCGGCGGAACTGAATGTCAGCTCCACCGTGCGCGCTCCCGCCGGGACGGGCACCGCCATGAGCGAGAACTGCGCTCGCACCACCTCGACGGGCTTCCCATCCACCGTGGCGTGCCAATCGGGATACCAGTTTTCCGAGACCGACAGGAAGGCGTCTTGCGGAGCGGGCGCCGCCAGGGTGAACCGATAGAGCCCTTCCCTCGGCATCTCCGACTGGACGGCGTCGTCGATGACATCGACGGGTCCGAGCGGCGCCGAGACACCCACCGGCGCGTCGAGCGGCACCAGGACGAAGCGACGCCCGTCGAAGCGGGGATCGGCCAGCGTCGGGATGATCTGCTCTTCCGGTGTCTTGACCGCCACCGGCACCAGGGATGCGAACGGCTGGGCGTCCTCGAAGCGGTAGACGAACGCCTGCTGACCGTCGTGGGTGACCACCGGTCCAGCCACCTTGGTCAGGGCGGGGCTCTCCATCTCCTGCGGGAGGGCGATGTACTTCACGGCCAGCAGTCGCCAGATGCTCGGGCTCCCGATGTTCTTCCACTCGTTCTTGCCGCCCAGCAATTCATCGTAGCGGTGCAGTTCCTGTCCGTTGTACCCGAGGACCGACCGGATCCGGTGCGTCATGAGGTAGTTGCGGTTCTCGTCGTAGACGCCGTACGGCAGTACGCGAAAGAGGCTGGAATCCCCCTGGACCGCCTGCACCACGCCATCGGCCGCGAAGCTCTGCGCCGCGGGCGGCGTCCACTGGATGAACTGGCGTTCGACGCTCCAGAGGTCGAGGAGGACCAGCCCGCCGATGGCGAGCCCCCATCCCGCCTGCGGGAACCGGCGCCACAGGAGCGCCGCGGTGAGCAGGCCGAAGAGCAGCACCCGCACCGCGTCGAGGCGGAAGTTCGGATAGTTGGTGATGACGCCGCCGAAACGCTGCGGGTCGGCCACCAGTTCCATGATCGGCTGGAAGCCCCCCGCCACCGCCAGCAGCGTCAGGAGGCCGAGGGCCCCTGCCCACCAGATCAGGCGCCGGCGCCGCACGGCGTCGTCGAGCTCCTGCAGCGCCTGGACGCCCATGGCCGCGAGTGCGGCGGCGCTGAAGGACACCAGGAAGAAGATCATCGACGGCACGCGGGTCTTGCTGATGCCGGGGAGGATGGCGTACGGGATATGGTAGAAGGGGGTGTAGCCGCCGAAGGCGAAGAGGAGGCCGTACACGGTCAGGAACACGAAGAACCAGGCGAGGGTGCGGCGGCCCTTGAGCAGGAACCCGAAGCTCGCCAGCATGAGCGCGGCCACGCCGATGTAATCGCTGTGCAGCTTGAACGGGTTCCGGCCCCAGTAGTCGCGCAGGTTGCCCATGAACGCCGGCCAGAGGGTGCCCAGCACCTCCTCGGGGGGCATCGACCATCCGGTGCCGTAGTCGTATCCGGTGCTGCTGCTCCCCTCGGCGCCGCGCGGGGAGTACTTGATGTACTCGAAGAACGGCATCAACTGGATCGAGGCCATCGCGAAGCCCAGCCCCAGCGCACCGACGAAGAGCGCCGCCATGCCGATCCATGAGGATCCGGCCGGGCGCTCGCCGCTCAGGAACACCAGGTAGAGCCACCAGAAGCCGGCGGCCATGAGCAGGTAATAGGTGAGCTGCACGTGCGGCGTGATGAGCGAGAGTCCCACCGTGACGCCGAAGCCGACGAAGCTCCGCCACGAATTGGTGGTGACGCCCTTGTACAGGAAGTAGAGCGCCAGCGGGAGGAGCGCGCTGACGAAGAGCTTGCCGTCGTGGCCCGGGCTCACCAGCGAGACGATCTGCCCGCTCATCAGGTAGGCCGCGCCGCCGGTGAACGCCGCGCCCCAGTCGAGCTTCAGGGCCCGCAGGAAGAGGAACATGAAGACGCCGGCCAGCACGAGATGGATCATGAACCCGAGCGAGACCCCGGCGTCCGGGGAGAGCACGAGCCGCAGCAGGAAGGTCGGGTAGAAGGTGTCGCCGTTGCCGGTGTTGGCGAGGAACGGCATGCCGCCGAAGGTATAGGGCATCCACTGGAGGATGCCGCCGTTGGCATGGAAGTAGGAGGCGGCGAGCTCGCGGCCCGGAAATCCGGTGCGGGCGTCGCTCATCGCGTTGACGAGAAACTGGCCCCGGAAGAACGGCAGGAATGCCAGGATCACGGCCGCCGAATAGAGCCCGGCGGCGGTGAGTGTTGGAAACCGTTGGGTCAGTCGCGAAAGCATGGGCTCAGGTCACTCCGCAAAGGAGACGCCTCGGCGGTGCCAGAGGAGCACGCCGAGCGCGGTGAGGATTTCAAGCGCCACGAGCCAGAGTCGGGAGGCCGACGGCCAGGAGCAGCGCGGGCCCCGGCCCCGTGATCGGTGACAGCAGGGCGACCATCGCGGCTTCACGCACCCCGAGTCCGCCGGGCGCAAAGACGGCGATGATCCCCGCCACATAACTCCCAATGAACACGGCCGCAGCCGGGAGCAGCCCCGGCGCGTCGGCACCGAGCAACGCCCGTCCGAACAGCCAGAACGCGACGCCGTAGGCCAGCCAGGGGAGTACCAGCGTGGCGACGTATACGGAGAGGTCGCGACGAGTGGGGGCCGGCCACTTGACCTCCCTCCGAAGGAGGCGACTGGCCCAGCGTTCCAGCGTCGGCGCGGCGACGGGTAGGAGAATAATGGCGCACAGGACTCCGAGGGAGGCCAGCCCCAGCGCGATGGCCGGATTCGTGGAGCCGGTGACGGAGGTCGGGAGCACGGGGGCGAGCGACGCGGTCAGCGCGATGCCGGTACCGAGGAGCACCAGTTGCTGGAAGAGGATGGCGCCGGTGGCGGCGACGGGGCTGATGCGGGCGCTCAGCGCCTCGGTGGAGACGTGCGCGAACTGCCAGATGGCGCCGGGAACGAACCGGCTGAGGTTGGTGACGAACCAGATCCGGATGGCCGGACCCAGCGGCAGCGTCTCTCCCCACCACCGCAGGCTCCGCGACCAGGCGCGGACCAGCAGGACCCAGGTCAGGACGGTGAGCAGCGAGGCGGCGAGGAGGGGCACCGGCTTGAGGAGGATCGGCACGGCCGCCAGTTCGGCGCGATGAGTCTGGGCGGTGTGCACCAGGTACCAGGCCGCGGCGGTGAGGCCGGCCACCTGGAGCGCCCGGCGGAGCCAGCGGTGAGCGGCCGGGCTCACGGGCTCTCCAGGGCGCGGCGGTAGACGGCGTCGAAGCCCGTGGCCAGGCTCGCGGGCGAGAAGCGCCGGTCGAGGTCGGCGCGCGCGGCGTCCGCGAGGCGCGTCGAGAGCGCGGGGTCGTCGAGCAGGCGGGCGGCGGCGGCGGCGAGGGCGACGGCGTCCCGTTCGGGTACCAGCAGTCCGGTCACTCCGTCGGTCACGACGTCGGGAATCCCGCCGCTCCGGGTGGCCACGACCGGCAGGTCACTCGCCATGGCCTCGACCAGGACCATGCCGAAGCCCTCCTGCTCTCCCTTCCAGTCGGTCACGGCCGGCATCAGGAGGAGGCTCGCGGTCCGGTAATGGTCGGCGATGGCGTCGTGCGGGAGTGCGCCGGCCAGGTCGACGGCCTGGCGCAGGCCGAGCTCCTCGATGAGGGCGACCAGCCTGGTGCGCTCGGGACCGTCACCGATGACGGTCAGGCGGACGGCCCTGCCCTGCCGCCGGAGGTCTCCAACGGCGCGGATGGCGTATTCGGCCCCCTTCCGCTCGATGAGCCGTCCGACGAAGAGCATGCGCCCGGCGTCGCGCACGTTGTGGAGCGGCGGCGCGAACCGCTCGGCGCTGACCGGCATCGGGAGCACGGTGATGCGGCTGGCCGGGACACCGAGTCGCTGCACCCGTTCGAGGAGCGGCGAGGAGATCACCGTGACCTGTCTGGCGGCCCGGAAGATCGGCGCGGCGAGCGACCGGGCAGCCGGGAACCGGTCGAGCAGGAAGAGATCGGTGCCATGGGAGGTGAGCACCACTGGAACGCCACTCGCATTGCCGGGCCAGAAGGCGAACCCACCAGGCACCCACCAGTGCACATGCAGGACATCGGGTTGGAACGCGGCGCATTCCCTGCGAAGAGCGCGCCGGCTGGCTCGCAGGAACTGCACCAGCCGCCAGCGGGCGGCCCAGGAACCGAGCGCCTGCTCGTGCATGGTGCCGGCATAGGCCAGGGTTTCCGCCTGGTCGGTCCCATATCGGTAGCGCACGACGTCAACGCCGCCGACCACCTCCCGCTCCGCGAGTCCGGCGCCGTGTGGCGCCAGCACGCGCACCTCGTGGCCAAGGGCCTGCTGGCCGCGGGCCAGGGCTAGCAAGAACGCCCCCGCCATGTCGTCGGCGTGGCGGGGGAAGTTGTGGGTGACGAGGAGGATCTTCAACGGATGAAGTCAACCCAACGGTTTTCATTCGTCACGAGTAGGCGTGAACCATCCGTGGTGTACGCCAAGCCCCGCGGCGTTCCTCCGACGAAAACGAGCTTCACCCGCTGAAGCGTGGCGAGACTGTAGACTTCGACCCAGCCGCCCGCGACCGAAAGCGCAAGCCTCGTCCCGTCGGGAGAGAGCGTCATGCCGAGGGCGCCTCCAAGCAACGGGATCTTCGGTTCCGCCACCCCGCTTGGCAGCGCGATCACGTTGAGCATGCCCGATTGATCGGCGACAAAGAGGCGGGAACCGTCCGGAGCGACGGCGATCTCGCTCGCAATCCCATCGATGACCCAGCTCCGGAGCGAGTCGAGCGTACCGGCGTCCAATTCATACACATTGGGATCCCCAATGAACTCTCCTTGTCCCCCGGAGTACAATCGGGGCAAGGTAGGGTGACGCGCCAGGCCCTGCGCAGCGACCGGAGCCGGGCCGGTGTCCGTCACCGCGAGCATTGCCGCGTCGACGGAATAGACACGGCTCCAGTTGGTCGAACTGGTCCATACGGTAGCGCCGTCGCCCGAGACGACGACCGCGTAGAGACCCCCCGGGACGGAGACGGTGCTCACCGTGGTATTTGTGGCAGGGTCGATGACGCCAAGGCTGGCGTCCTGATTGGCGACGTAGACACGGGTGCCGGCGGGATTGACGGCAACCTCAGTCGGTGCCCCTCCAGTGGGGAGTGTGCTCACCACGCTTTGCAAGGTTGTGTTGATCACCCGGAGCGAATCTCCGAGCGGCAGAGTGACAAACGCTTGCGTGCCGGCGATCGCGATGCCAAAGGGGGAAGCCTGCACATCGAGGCGGGTGACGATGAGGGAATCGACGACATTCAGCCACAAGCTCGCTGCGAACCCCGATCCGGCCGCTCCGATAGTGACCGGTCCGGGTTGTTTCGTTGTCACCACTCCAGTGCCTGACACAACCGCGACGGTCGCGTCGCTGGTGGTCCAGGTGAAGTTACCGCCTGGCAGGGGATTGCCTGATTCGTCGAGGTAGGTCGCCGTGAGCGGCACGGTTGCGCCCGCCCGGACGAGCGAATCGACTGGCGAGATCACCATGCCGACGGGTACCGGGGGATCGGCGGCGGCGGCGCCATCGCTGCACGCCGATGTGGCAGCTAGAAGCAATCGGGCCCACCCTTTCCACGCCAGTCGGCGGTTCATGTGTGGTCCCGCTCCTTGGTGGACTGGTGTGTGCGCAGTAGATCTCGACGCATCCCGTGCAAATCTTCCCGGAACCCTGCGATCATTTCCCCGACGAAACCGAACCCGAACAGCACGATGCCGCTGATGACCATGGTCTCCACCAGGTTGAGCAGCGGCCGGAAGCCGATGCCGTACCCGAAGCGGAGCACCAGCGCCACGATGCCGGCCAGGAACCCCACCAGGAAGAGGATCGCGCCGAGTCCACCGAAGAAGAGCATCGGCTTTCGCGCCGAACCGGAGCTGGAACCAGACCGACAGCAGGTCCAGCACGCCGACCGGAATCCGCTTCCAGTTGAACTTCGAGACGCCCGCCTTCCGCGGATACAGCGGCACCGGCAACGAGGTGAGCCGCGCACCCTTCCGCCGCCGCCACCACCACCATGTAGCGGTGCCAGTCCGGCCGGAGCGGCACGTTGGCCATCACTTCGCGGCGGTACGCCTTGACCGAGTTGAGGTCGGTGACCCGCACGCCGAAGAGCCAGCGGCAGAGCATGTTGTAGACGCTCGAGACGAACGCCTTCTCGTACTTTCCCTGCTTGGTGCCGGTGACGATGTCGGCCCGCCCCGCCAGGATCGGGGCGACCAGCGCCGGGAATGTCCTCCGGCAGGTACTGCAGGTCGGCCGGATAGAAGACGAACACGTCCCCGCGCGCGGCGTCGCCCGCGGAGCGGAGCGCGTCGGCGATGCCCCGCTGCCGGTTATGCGTCACCACGGTCAGGAAGGAATTGCGCGACCCGCTCCGCCTCGAGGACCAGCGCGGTTCGGTCCCGCGAACCGTCGTCCACCACCACCACCTCGAAGGTGAACGGCGCCGGTCCCAGCGCCTCGGCGCACAGGCGCAGGAACTCCGGCAGGTTCTCGGCCTCGTCCTTGGCAGGCACCAGGACGCTGACATCCACCGGTCCGGTCCGTGCGGGGAGGCTCATACCCGCTTCCGCATGCGGGCCGGCAGAATGCCGAGCTGGTCCCGGTACTTGGCGACCGTCCGGCGGGCGATCTTGATGCCCTGCTCCTGGAAGAGATGCACGATCTGCTGGTCGGTGAGCGGCTTCCCGGTGTCCTCCTCGGCCACCATCTTCTCGAGCTTGGCCCGGATGGACCGGGCGCTGGCGTCCTCGCCCGACGACGTCGACAGGGCGCTGCGAGAAGAAGAACTTGAGCGGCAGCACGCCGCGCGGCGTCTGCACGAACTTCTCGTTCGTGACCCGGCTCACCGTGGACTCGTGCATGTTGATGACCTCGGCCACTTCGCGGAGCGTGAGCGGCTTGAGGTACTCGATGCCCTTTTCGAAGAACTCCCGCTGCCGGTCCACGATGAAGTTCATCACCTTGAGCATCGTCTGCCGGCGCTGCTCGATGGCCTGGATCATCCAGGTGGCGCTGTTCATCTTCGAGCGCGATGAACTCGCGGTTTTCCGGCGTGAGCCGCTTCCGGTCGCGGGTCACTTCCTGGTACGCCCGTGACAGCCGAAGCCGCGGCATCCCGGTGTCGTTCAGGAAGACCTTGTAGCCGCCGTCGATCTTGTCCACGATCAGGTCGGGGATGATGTAGCCGTCGTCCTGGCCGGAGTACTTGAGCCCCGGCTTCGGGTCGAGCGAAGCCAGCGCGTCGGCGGCGGACTGCACCGCCACGGCCGGGACCCCGAATCGCCGCGCCAGGTCGTTCCAGCGGTGGGCGATCAGGTCGGTGAACGCCTCGGACACCAGCCGGTAGGTCAGCGTCTCGGTCTGGCCGAACTCGCGCAGCTGGATCAGCAGGCACTCCCGCATGTCGCGCGCGCCGACGCCCGGCGGGTCGAGCGCCTGGATGATGCGCAGCATCTCTTCGGCGTCGTCCCGTCCATACAGCGTGACGCCGGCCGGCAGCACTCCAAGCGCGGGATCCGCATCGAGGGCGTCGAGGTCCAGCTCCGCCTCGTCATCGGACTCGACGGCCTCCCGGGCGTGGGAGGTGATGAGCTGGTTGACTGAGCCCACGATCTCCTCCAGCGAGGCCGCCAGGAACCCGTCGTCCTTGATGTTGCCGAGGAACTCCTCGCTCAACAGCACCTGCCGCGGCGTGAGGTCGAGCATCTTCAGCTGTTCCCGGAGGTGGTCCACCAGGTCGCGGGTCTGAACGGTGACGGCCTCGGTGTACTCGAGCTGCTCGTGCTGCTCCCGCGTGCCGCCGACGTCGAAGCCGTTGAGGAGGATCTCCTCCCAGTCCATCTCCTCTTCCTTGGCGGCCTGCTCCTTTTCCTGCTCCTTGTCCTTCTCGCGGTCCGCGCCGTCCTGCTCCTCCTCCTCGGGCTCGAGCAGTTCGAGGAAGGGATTGACCAGGAGCTCCTGTTTCAGGTGCTGCTGGAGGTCCATCATCGGCATGTACAGCATGTCCATCGCCTGGTAGAGGCGAGGGTTGATGCGGAGTTCCTGCCGCTGGCCGAGGTGCTGCGAGAGTCCTGTCTTCACGCGACGTTCTCCATTCGAGCCCGTAGTCTGGCCGTCAGGGTGGGCCCGAGGTAGAGCTGGGCGACGCGCTCGTCGAACACGAGTTCGCGCACGGTGCCGGCCGCCTGGACCTTGCCTTCAAACATGAATGTACGCCCGGTCCACGATGTCGAGCGTCTGCTCGACGTTGTGGTCGGTGATCAGCACGCCGAGTGCCGCGATGGCGGAGTCCGGCGACGATGGTCTGGATGTCGTTGACGGCGATCGGGTCCACGCCGGCGAACGGTTCGTCGAGCAGCATGAACTTCGGCGCGGTGACGAGCGCCCGGGTGATCTCGAGCCGCCGCCGCTCGCCGCCGCTCAGCGAGTAGGCCATGCTCTTGCGCAGGTGCTTGATGGACAGCTCGTCGAGCATCTGCTCGAGGCGTTCCTGGCGCTCGACCCGCGACAACGGCAGCATCTCGAGGATCGCCATCACGTTGTCCTCCACCGACAGCCGGCGGAACACCGAGGGCTCCTGGGCCAGGTAGCCGAGCCCGCGCCGCGCCCGCTGGTACATCGGCGCGGCGGTGACGTCCTGCCCGTCGAGCATGACCGTCCCTGCGTCGGGGCGGATGATGCCGGTCAGGCAGTAGAAGGTGACGGTCTTCCCGGCGCCGTTGGGGCCGAGGAGCGCCACGATCTCGCCCTGCTCCACCCGGACCGAGACATCGTCCACGACGCGCCGCTGCCGGAAGCTCTTGCAGAGGCCCATGCCCTCGAGCACGCTGCCGTGCGGGGCCGGGGTGCGGCGGGCGTCCTCCGGCCGGTCATGCGCGTCCCGGGCCGCGGCCAGCAGCTGCGCAAGGGCAGCGCCGCGATCCACCGCAGCCTCCGGCCACCAATGCGGCGTGGCGCGGACGACGGCCCATTGCGTGGCGCCCGTATTGGCGATCCACCCGCCGTCCGCCAGACGCGGCAAGACCGACCGGGTCAGGCCCTCCCGCAGCTGGTCCCCGCCGAGCTCGGAGCGCGGCAAGCCGGGGATCGTTTCCATCGCGCCCAGGAACGTGCTGCGATAGCCCATGACGAGTCGGTCGAGCTCTACCGATCCTTCGGCATCGGCGGTATGCACCAGCGCCGCGAGCGCGAGCGACAGCGAGGCGTCCCGACGCGCCAGGTCGTCCAGCCAGCCGGGATGGGTCACGGCTTTGCCGCCGGGAGGGAGTCGGTGACCGCCTTCGGGGGCCCGGTTGGCGTCGCGGTGGTATCCCGTGGCGCTGCCGCCTTGGGTTCGAGCTGCACGCCGTCCACCTTTCCCTGAATCTCGACCCGCTCCACGCCGCCCTCGGCGCCGTCCTTCATCAGTACCAGGATGCGGTTGCCGCGCGCGTAATTGAGCGACGGGACGCCCGGGCGGGCCGGGTCGTACACCTGGTAGAATGAGCTGGCATCTTTCCACGACTCCACCCGGTGCACCACCGTCTTCGCCTTGCCGTCGGTCTCGACCTTGGCGAAGCGCGCCGTGACAGTATCGCCGCGAAGCCAGTCGCGATTGGCGCTCGTGGTGTCGTCGCCGCTCGCCACCCAGGCCTTTCCGAACGCCCTAGCCTCGGTCAGCACCTTTTCAGGCGTATCGAGCGCCAGGGAGTCGGCCGTGATCTCGTACGTGGCGGACTTCGCGTGCGGCCGGACCATGGAGCCCCAGGCCAGCGTCTGCTCGAGCACCCGCGCGTTCACGTCCAGCCCGATCGTGTCGGCCACGAGGGTCCAGTCGGCGCTGACGGCTCGCCCCGCTCCATCGGCCTGCACGTAGGTCAAGTCGTTCTGCTCCAGCGTGAGATCGATCCGGTCGCCAAACAGCGAGAAGGGATCCTTCCCGAGGCCGTTGATCTGCGCGTTGCGAATCAGCGCCCCGTCCTGGCCAGTGCCGGTGTCGAGCCGCATCGAGTCGGCGCTGGCCGCCACGTCGCTGCGGTTGATCGTGGCGCGCCCACCGGCCCAGAGGCGGTCTTCACCCTTCATCCGGATCCGGTCGCCCACGATCACGTACGGCTCCTGCTCGGCGCCCGAGGAGTCGCGCGGCACGTAATCGATGGTGGGCCGGCCGTTGGCAAATACCTCGACGGTGTCCCGCTGCCCCGGAATGACGCGCAGGTAGTCGAGTGACGGCCCGCGGAGGGTCGATCCCCCCGTGCTCCGCGTGACGACGTTCCCGCGCGCCTCCCATCGTTCGCCCGCCCGGTAGTACGTGCCCCGGTCGGCGGTCATGACCATCGACGAGTCTTCATAGCGCACGTTGCCGATGAACTCGACGATCTGGCTCGCGTACGAAGCCAGGCTGTCGCTGCGGATGCGCACGGAGGTGCCGACGCAGCGGAGACGCACATTGCCGCGCGGCGAAGTAGTTGTCCTGGCCGAGGCGCGTACCCCGTCCGCGCGTCCAGGCTCGAGCTCGAGCACGGCACTGCCCTGGCTGTGCCTGCGCCTGCACAGCGCTCGGGGCGCCAAGCGGCCAGCGAGGACGAGGAGAGCCCGTCTGCACCTCACTGCCCCGGCAGCACGACGCCCTCGGCGGCCCGGCCCCGGGGGTTGGTGGTCGTCATCCGCTGGAAATTGGGATCGGAGGTGAAGCCGGTCCCCTCCAGGTGGTTGCCACCCTGCTCGTACACGTAGGGCTGGTCGGTCGAGATCTCGTTCTTGCCCGGCTCGTAGTTGAGCTTCTCGCTCTTGAGCGTGCGGGTGCCGTCGGTAGAGCGCACCACGACCTTGCCGCGCCCTTCCATGGCGCCGGTCATGGTCTGGTAGGTTGCCTCGTGCGACGTCAGCGTCGAGGAGGGGGCCCCTTCCGCGTCGTAGAAGGTGACCGTCACGACCCGCAGTTCGAAGGTCTGCGACGCCTCGTAGTAGAAGGCGGTGTCCGCCTCGACGAGGCTCTTCTGGACGCCATCGCGCGTGATGTAGTGCCGGACCTTGATGAGCGTCTGGTCGGCGGTGTCCGCCGCGGTGAGGAGCACGCCGGGCCGGGCGCCGGTATCGGTGCAGGCGGCGGCCAGGAGGCACGCGCCGAGCGCCGCCGTCGCGCGCAGCCACAGCGGGGCCTTCATCCGGCCCCCGCACGCATGAGGTCGTGGAGATGGATGACTCCGGCCAGCCGGCCCTGCTCGTCCAGCACCGGCATGGCCATGATGCCGTGCCGCTCCATCCGACCCAGCACCGCCGCGGCGAGTTCGTCGGTGGCGGCGGTCTTCGGCGCCCGGGTCATGACCGCCGACGCCGCGCCGTCGAGGAACGCCGGATCGGACCCTGCGAGCCGGCTCAGGTCCCCTGCCGTCACCACGCCCAGCACCTTCCCCTGCTCCGCCACGATGGCCAGCCCGCGGTAGCGGGCCAGCGCCACCACCCCGTCCCGCATGGTCGCCTGGGGCGCGAGGACGCCTTCGGGCGGCAGCATCACGTCGCGCGCCCGGAGCAGCAGCTTGCGGCCCAGCGAGCCGCCGGGATGCAGTTCGGCAAAGTCTTCCCGCTTGAACCCCTTGACCTCGAGCAGGGCCACGGCGAGCGCATCGCCGAGGGCCAGCGCCACGCTGGTGCTGGTGGTCGGGGCCAGGTCGTGCGGGCAGGCCTCTTCCGACACTCCGGCGTCGAGGACCTCTCGGGCCACCTTGGCCAGGGTCGAATCGGCGCCACCGGTCAGGGCGATGATCGGCACGCTCAACCGCTGCAGCGCCGCCAGCAGGCCGAAGAGGTCCTCCGTCTCGCCGCTCTTGCTGAGCAAGATGGCGACGTCGTCGCGGCCGACGATGCCGAGGTCGCCGTGGAGGCTGTCCACCGGATGAAGGTAGGAGGCTGGCGTGCCCGTGGAGGTGAGCGTCGCGGCGATCTTCCGCGCGATCAACCCGGACTTGCCAACCCCGGACACGATGACCCGTCCCTTGGCGGCGGCGAGCAGCGCCACCGCGCGGGCGAACGAGCTGTCGAGCCGCCCGCCGGCGTTGGCGATTTCGCGGGCCTCGAGTTCGAGTACCCGGCGACCGAGCGCCGTCAGCGCCGCGGGATCATGCGTCATGGCCATCTCGGGCGGCGAGGTACCGGCTCACGGCGGCGTCGTATTCGTCCCGGGCGCGCAGGAGGGCGGTCACGACCTCCCGCACCGCGCCGCGGCCACCCGATGATTCGGTCACGTACGCCGCGATCGCCTTCACCTCCGGCACGGCGTTCGCCACCGAGATCGGCAGGCCGACGCGCTGCATCACGGGAACATCGGCCAGGTCGTCGCCCACGAAGGCGACTTCGTCCCACCCGAGGCCGTGCTTCTCGAGCAGTCCGGCCAGCAGCGGCACCTTCCGGGCCCCGGAGTCCTGCAGGACGTCGTCGATCCGGAGCTCGCGGGCGCGGAGCGCCGTGGCTTCGGACCGGCGCCCGCTGACGATGGCCACCCGAATGCCGGTCCCCTCGAGAAGCGCCAGCCCGAGCCCGTCCTGGATGTCGAAGCGCTTGAGTTCCACCCGCTCCCCGTTGGCGGCTCCGATGTAGACGCCGTTGTCGGTGAGGACCCCGTCCACGTCGAGCGCGAGCAGGCGCACCCGGCGCGCCACCCGCGGGTCAAGCATGGGCGCCCTCGCGCGCGCGGGCCCAGAGGTCGAGCGTGCGATCCATGAGGTCGTCGAGCTGGTCCAGCGGCCACTGCGTGGCGGCGTCGCTCGGTGCGCGGGCGGGATCGGGATGCGTCTCGAGAAAGAACCCGTCAGCGCCGCTCACCGCGGCCGCGGCCAGGAGCGGCGGGATGAACTGGCGGAGCCCTCCGCTGGCGCCGCCCTCGCCCTGCCCCGGCTGCTGGACGGAATGGGTGGCATCGAAGATGACCGGCGCGCCGGTGGCGGCGCGCATCCGCGGAAAGCTCCGCATGTCCACGACCAGGTCGCCGTAGCCGAAGAAGGTTCCGCGCTCGGTCACGGCCACGTCCGTCGAGCCGGCGGCCCGCACTTTCTCGACCGCGCCCAGCATCCCTTCGGGCTGCATCCACTGGCCCTTCTTGATGTTCACCGGCCGGCCGGTGCGGCCTGCCGCCACGAGGAGGTCGGTCTGGCGGCAGAGGAACGCCGGGATCTGGAGGATGTCCACCACGTCGGCGGCCGGCGCGGCCTGGGCCGCCTCGTGAATGTCGGTCAGGATCGGCAGGCCCGTTGCGGCGCGCACCCGCTCGAGCGCGCGGAGCCCCTCATCCATTCCGGGTCCGCGCTGGCCGCCTGCGCGGGAGCGGTTGGCCTTGTCGAAGCTCGCCTTGAAGCAGATCGGGATTCCCCGCCGGGCGGACAGCGCCGCGAGCGCCTCCGCCACGCGCAGCATGAGCTCGTCCCCCTCGACCATGCAGGGCCCGGCGATCAGGAACGGAGCCCGGCCGAAGGTCCAGATCATCAGCGAGTCGCCTGCGCCAGGTTCGCCTTGGCCGTGGCCGGGGCGGCCGCGGCCAGACGGTGCGCCAGCGCCGCGCCGACGAAGCCGGCGAAGAGCGGGTGCGGCCGGGTCGGGCGCGACTTCAGCTCGGGGTGGAACTGGCAGCCGATGAACCAGGGATGATCGGGAAGCTCGATCAGCTCGACCAGGCCGCCGTCGGGCGACTGGCCGGAGAGCCGGAGTCCGTACTCCGCCAGCACGTCCCGGTAGGAGTTGTTGACCTCCCAGCGGTGCCGGTGGCGCTCGCTGATTTCGGTGGTCCCGTAGGCCTGCGCCACCTTGGAGCCGGGGCGCAGCCGTGCGGCATAGGCGCCGAGCCGCATGGTGCCGCCGAGGTTGCTGACCTCGCGCTGGGTCTGCATGAGATTGACGACCGGCGTCCCGCACTCGGGCTCGAACTCGGTGCTGTTCGGGTCGGGAAGCTCGCAGACGTTGCGGGCGAACTCGATGATGGCGATCTGGAGTCCGAGGCAGATGCCGAAGAACGGCAGCTGGTTCTCCCGCGCCCAGCGCACCGCCTCGATCATCCCCTCGATGCCGCGCACGCCGAAGCCGCCCGGCACCAGGAGCCCGTCGAAGCCCGCCAGCTGCTGGCCGGCCGCCTCCTGGTCGGTGAAGAGGTCGCTCGACAGCCACTCGATCTGGACCCGCGCGTCGTGCGCGATGCCGCCGTGGATGAGGGCCTCCTCCACCGACTTGTAGGCGTCGTGCAGGTCGGTGTACTTGCCGACCACCGCGATGCGGGTCTCGTGCGGTCGGGTGGAGGATGCGCTCCATCATGGCGCGCCAGGGCCGGAGGTCGGGCTCCTTGGTGACCAGCCGGAGCCGCTCGCATACCTCGCGGTCGAGCCCCTGTTCGTGGAGCTTGAGCGGGATCTCGTAGATCGACTTGACGTCCGGGCTCTCCACCACGCAGGCGAAATCGACGTTGCAGAAGAGCGCGATCTTCCGCTTGATGTCGGCGGAGAGCGGCCGCTCGGTCCGGCAGACCAGGATGTCGGGCTGGATGCCGATCTGCATCAGCTCGCGCACCGAGTGCTGGGTGGGCTTGGTCTTGACCTCGCCGGCGGCGGCGATGTAGGGCACCAGCGTCAGGTGCATGAAGAGGGCGTTGTCGCGCCCCACTTCCTGGCGGAACTGGCGGATCGCCTCGAGGAACGGCTGCGACTCGATGTCGCCGACCGTGCCGCCGATTTCGGTGATCACGACGTCGTGCCCGGGCGCGGTCCGCCGGATCGCGTTCTTGATCTCGTCGGTGATGTGCGGGATGACCTGCACGGTGGCGCCCAGGTACTCGCCGCGGCGCTCCTTGTTGATGACCGTCTGGTAGATCCGGCCGGTCGTGATGTTGTTCTGCTGGGAGAGCGACCGGTCGATGAACCGCTCGTAGTGGCCGAGGTCGAGGTCGGTCTCCGCGCCGTCGTCCGTCACGTACACCTCGCCGTGCTGGAACGGCGACATCGTGCCGGGATCGACGTTGATGTACGGATCGAACTTCTGCATCGTGACGGTCAAGCCGCGCTCGACGAGGAGTCGGCCCAGCGAAGCGGCGGCGATCCCCTTCCCGAGGGAGGAGACGACGCCGCCGGTCACGAAGATGAACTTGGTTGCGGAAGGGCCAGTGCTCATGGAATTACCTCGCGAGAGCGTGCCAGTGGGCCTCAGCCCGTTTCAGGTCGTCGGGCGTATCGACGCCGGGCAGCGCCGGAGCGCTGAGGCGGGCCACGCCGATGGTCATGCCGTTCTGCAGGGCGCGGAGCTGCTCGAGCCGCTCCACGAGTTCCGCCGGTGTCGGGGGGAGGGCCACCCACCGCGCCAGGGAGGCCCGGGTATAGGCGTAGATGCCGAGGTGCTGCCAGTAGAGCCCGTCGGAGGGATCGTCCGGCTCGCGGCGATGGGGAATGACCGCGCGCGAAAAATAGAGGGCGCGCCCGTTCAGGTCGGTGACGACCTTCACGCGCGCCGGGTCCTTGACCAGGTCGAGCTCGAGCGGGGCAGCTGCCGTGCCGACGTCGTCGCCCAGCGCCACCCGCGCGAGCGACCCTTCGAGCGCCTCCCGGTCAAGGAACGGCTCATCGCCCTGGATGTTGACGATCACGTCGAAGTCCCGGAACTCAGGACGCGATGCCACCTCGGCCACCCGCTCGGTGCCGGTCGAGTGGCGCTCGTCGGTGAGCACGGCGGAGACGCCGGTCCGCTCCGCCACCTGCACCACCATCGGCGAATCGGTGGCCACCACCAGCCGATCGACCAGGCCGTAGGCGGCCACGCGCTGAACGACGCGGGTCACCAGAGGCTCGCCGGCCAGTAGCTGCAGCGGTTTGTTAAGGAGGCGTGTGGACCCGAGGCGGGCCGGGATGACACCGAGGACGCGCATCCCAAAATCTAATAGGAAGCGGCTCCCGGGTCAAAAGTCGTGCCGGGAATGAAATGGCAACCGAGGAAGTGGGCTATTGCCCAAAGTAGCAACGACTTACGGTGCTGTTCCCGGCGGACCCTGGTTGCCGATCTGGATGACCTGAGCCACCAGCGGCTCCTTCATTGGCCCGATCACCAGCTTGTAGGTGCCTGGCCCGGCGGCCGGGAGCTCGAAATCGGCGGTTTCTCCGACGTCAATGACCGACGCGGCGCGGCCGGTCCGCTGCTGGGATACCGGCAGGTCGGCGCCGTCGCGCGCCACGGCACGCCAGACCGTGACCGAGTCTCCCTTGAGCAGTCGCCAGGTGACCCGGCCGTATGGCATGATGTTGATGAGCCGGAGCCGGTGCGTCTCCCCTGCCGGCCATGTGACGGGCGCAGGCAGCGAGTCCCCGTTCAGGAGCACCGCGCCGAGCTCGCCGTCGCGCCCCACCAGGAAGATGTGGTCGTTTGCCGGCTGGAAGACCGCGCCGGGCTCCAGCACCACGATCGGTCCGTACAGGCCCGAGGTCAGCTGGATCTCGTCCTGAAAATGGGTGTGATAGATGAACGTGCCGGCGCGCGGCTGGGTCAGGTGCGCCACGAAGGAGTCCCCTGGCTGGATCTGGGCGAACTGGCGGTCTCCCGTCTGGCTCCACCCC
Source organism: uncultured Gemmatimonadales bacterium (assembly GCA_963810185.1). Lineage (GTDB taxonomy): Bacteria > Gemmatimonadota > Gemmatimonadetes > Gemmatimonadales > GWC2-71-9 > SPDF01. The sequence goes on along the minus strand of CAWEMJ010000008.1, from coordinate 342,381 downwards.
GCCACCCCGTCGGAGGCGCTTTCCAGTTCCAGCCCATGCCAGTGCACCCCCGTCGGTTCGTCGAGACCGTTGACCACCGTCACGTCGGTCGGGACGCCCCGGGTCAGGAACAGCACTGGAGACGGCAACGACACCGGCGCATCCGTCGGGGGGGTGCCGAGCCGATAGCTCATGACGACCCCGTTGGGGCCGGCAGGCCGTGGCGCCTCTCGGGCGACGATCCGCAGCGAGGCGGGGTTGAGGCGCGGCACGGGGGTCGGTCCCGGGGCGACGATGAGCCCCAGCACGAGACCTCCCATGTGAAAGTGCTCGTCGTGGACGGCGGGTGCGCCGTCGGGCCAGGTCAAGTTGGCGCCGGGGCTCACGTGATAGATGAGGTGGCAGTGGAAGAGCCAGTGCCCTTCCTCGCGGGCCTGGAACGCCATCGCCATGCTGGACTGCGGCAGCATGCTCTCCGTCACCACCAGTCGCTCGTCCTCGGGGGCGTAGGCCGAATCCGTGGCAAAGCCGCCCAGCGCCGTGACCCGGAAATAAAAGCCGTGCAGGTGCATCGGGTGGACATGCCGGGTGGCGTTGACGACGCGCCAGTGCGCGGAGTCGCCCACCGTGTAGGTCTGGCGCTCCGTGAAGGGCCACGCCCGGCCGTTGATGGTCAGGACGTGCCGTTCGGGACGGACGGTGCCGTCGAGCGAGTCTTCCGGCTTGTCCCAGATGTTCAGGACGAATACCCTGTCGTCCGCTCTGGCCCCCGGCGCGTCCACGATCAGCGCCCCGGCCAGCTGCGTCTCTTCCAACGTCTCGAAGGCCCGGTACTCCTGGCGCTCGGTCCGCGCGCCGTACTGGAAGGTGCCGGGCGCGCTCGCGCGGAACCGGAACCGGTGCGTCGTGCCCGGGGCCAGCCGGACGGAGTCGGGCCCAGCCGCTGGCCGTTCCACGAGACCGAAGACGGTGAGTCCGGTATCTGCGAGCTGGTTGGTGACGGTGATGTCGAGCATGGTGCCGACCGGCACGCGGATCAGCGGGCCGGGAACCTGGGCCGCCTTCCCTGTCTCGGCGAAGACCGGTACCACGACGCTCGGACCGGCGGAATCCTGCGGAAACCATTCCGCGAGGCGAACTTCGAGGTGGAGTGTGAGCACGCCGTCGACGAGTTGCCCCGCAGGTTGGCGGTTGTCGTTGGCGACGACGCGCGCTGGGGGGAGCTGGTCGGGTTGGTGGGGTGCCGGGAGCAGGAGCAGCAGGCACGCGGCGTATCGGGCCCGGATGGTTGTCAACGGAGCACCCCGATGAGGAGGATTGCCCCGATCACGATGGCGCCGAGGAGGAGGACGAGTTTCGTGGAGCGAGGCACCCGGTCCAGCCAGGACCGCTTCGGCACCGGCACCGGCGCCGCGCCGCCGAAGCCCGGGAGGCTTGGGGTCCCCATCGCCTCGATGGCGACGAGAATGTCGTCCGCCCGCTGGAACCGGCCTTCAGGGTCCTTGATAAGGCACTTCATCACCAGGGCCTCGAGCATCGGCGGCACATCGAGCCGCCTGGTCCGGAGCAGGGCCGGCTCGACCGAGACCTGGGCCGCCAGCATCCCCTGCGGCGTCGGGGCGTTGAACGGCACATCGCCGGTCAACATTTCGTACGCCACGATGCCCAGGGCATAAATGTCGGCCCGGTGGTCGATCTTCGGGTCGCCCGCCGCCTGTTCCGGCGCCATGTAGGCCGGCGTCCCAATGGTGAACCCGGCGGTGGACCGACCGGCGAGCACGGAATCAGTTGCTTCGCTCAGCGCCTTGGCCACCCCGAAGTCGCTGACCAGGGCGTGCCGCTCCTCGATCAGCACATTCTCCGGCTTGATGTCGCGATGGATGACGCCCGCCTTGTGGGCGCGGGCCAGCGCGTCGGCGATTTCCCGGATGAGCCGCACCGCGTCAGGTATCGGGAGCGCGCCTTCCTTCTCGATGCGTTCGCGGAGGGTGTCGCCCGACACATACGGCATGATGTAGTACAGCAACCCGTCGGCCTGTCCCGAATCGATCAGCCCCAGGATATGGGGGTGGTGCAACTGCGCGGCGATGTGGATTTCGCGGAGGAACCGCTCCGCGCCGATGGCCGTGGCCACGTCGGGCTTGAGGACCTTGATGGCCACCCAGCGGTCGTGCCGCGCATCTTCCGCAAGAAAAACGGTGGCCATGCCACCCTCGCCGATGAGCGCGGGCTTCCCGTCCACCCGCATCTCGAGGCGATAGCGATCCCCGAGGATCGCGGTGAGACGTGCCGGGAGGTCGGCTCTCATTGGCCGCTCGTCCCCGTCGCCGTCATGGCCCGTTCCGCGGCCGCCAGCCCCTGCACCGAGAGCAACCGGTTCGGTTGCAAGGCCAGCGACCGGACGAATGCGTCGTGGGCCTCGCGCGGGCGGTTCATGGCGAGCAACATCTCACCACGGAGCTCCCAGGTCGGCTTGACCACGGTCGGTGGGCCGAACTCCACCACCAGGCCGTCCTCGATGTGATTGGCCTCGGCAATCAGCACGAGGGCCTCCTCGCGGTGCCCGGCCTGAAACGCCGCCGCCGCGTCGAGGGCCTTCGCGAGTGCGTCCACCGTGCCCGGCTGCGTGGCGTCCGGCCGATTGGCGACCCTGGCCTTGAGCGCCGAAAACCGGGCCTGTTCGGTGGCGGCGGCGCCGAGTTCGCCGCGCTGCAGGGCGGCATACCCCTGGGCAAAGGCATCCGCCGCCTCCGATCCCACCGAGGTGCGCGAGACCGCGAGCGGTGCGTAGAGGTACGGCTCCCGCCACTGCTCGGCGTTGACGATCTGCGCCGCCCGCATCTCGAGGGCATAGCTGGCCCGACCGCCCTGGAGCGGCGCGGGCGCGTTCGCCAGGGTGGTTCGAAGCAGCGAATCGGCTTCCGCCGAGCGTCCGAGCTGCAGCAGTCCGTATTGCAGCCACTGGGTGTAGTGCCCTGGCGTCCACCTGGAACGATCGGGGCCGCTGGCAATGACGTTCTGGCTCACCACCTCGTTCCACATCCCAGTGCCAGGAAGATGTGGGCGGTCATGTGCTGGGCGTGCGGCGCCCCGGGCGCGATCTGCGAGTAGGCGCGGGCGGCGGGCAGTCCGAGTATGGCGTGATCGGGGTCGTCGAAAGAGTGGATGGCGTAGTGGGCGGCGCCGGGATGGTCGGGATACTGCTGCATCAGCGCGAGGGAAATCGCGCCGGCCCGCATGTAGGTCGGCACGACGCGGTCGCCCTGGCTCAGCCCGAGCAGCGACAGCGCATAGAAGGCCTGCGCTTCCGCATCGGCCGGATAGGCGGCGGCGAGCGATCCCATGGCGGTGGAATACAAGGTGTCTCGCCGCTGCTTGGATCCCCCGGTGCCGTACAGCTGTTCGACCGCCTGGAGGTAGCCGCGCTCACGGGCGGTGGGTGCCGTTGCCTGGCGTGCGTACGGCGTGGGGGCCAGGCGGGCGAGCAGGGCCCGCGCCCTCACGCTGTCCTGCTCGTTCCAGACAGGGTGATTGAGTGTCATGGCCTCGCCCCAATAGGCCATGGCGAAGCCCGGCTCGAGCGCCTGTGCTTCGCGAAACGCGGTGGCGGCCGAGGCATACTCGAAGCTGTGGAGGTACAGCACCCCGCGCACGAACGCGCCCTGGGCGGCGGGTCCGGCCGATGTGGGGAAGTTGATGGTGCCGAGCCGCGGCTCCTGGGCTCGGGCCGGGGTGGCGGCGGTCAGGGCGAGCACGACGATGGTGGAGACTCGTACCAAGAGCGGGCTCCCGCGGCGGCGGAGGAAGGACATGAACGAAGGGGGAATGTCCCTGCGGAGACCCCCGGCCGCAAGGGCGCCGGGGGAGAAATCTGCAGTCAGTCGAGCTCGACCTGCCGGACCGCGGTGACCTCGGGGAGGGCCCTGAGCTTCTCCACGATATCCGCACTCAGTCGGGCGTCCACGCCGATGGCGGCGAGTGCCTGGCCCCCTGCCTCGAGGCGAGCCACGTTGTACTGCCCGATATTGATGCCGGCCGCCGCCAGCGCGGTCCCGACGCGACCGATCACCCCGGGCACGTCGCGATTGCGCAGCAGCACCAGATCCCCGCGTGGCTGGATGTCGACGTGGTACTCGCCGATGCGGACGATCCGGGGGTGGGCCCCCTCCAGCACCGCGCCACCCACCCGAATGCTCTCCTCTGCTCCGGTCAGCCGGACTTCGAGATACTCTGCGTAGTCGTCCCGGGGAGAGAGCCGGGTGCGCTCGACCGCGATGCCCCGCCCCGTGGCCAGGTGCATCGCGTTCACGACGTTCACCGCGCCGTGCCCGACGACTTCGGACAGCACCCCGATGAGCGCCGCCGCCGCGATCGGCTGCAGGCCGTCTTCCTCCCGGCCGGCGTAGCGCACCTGGACGGTCTGCAAGCGGGCGCCGGCCAGCGCGGCGCCGATCCGGCCGAGCCGTTCGGCCAGGTCGAGCAGCGGGCGAAGCCGCCGCATCCGGTCACCGCCGACGCCCGGAGCGTTGACGGCCCGGCTGAGATCGCCCTCCAGCAGCATGGCCCGGACGGCCGCCGCAATTTCAAGCGCGACGTTTTGCTGGGCCTCCTCGGTGGACGCCCCGAGGTGCGGGGTCAGGACGGCATTCTCGAGCGAGCGGAGCGGGTGATCCGCAGGCAGCGGTTCGGTGCTGTAGACGTCGAGCCCCGCTCCGGCAATGGTCCCGGCGCGGAGCGCGTCCACCAGCGCGGCCTCGTCGAAGATTTCGCCCCGCGCCACGTTGAGCACGACCGCGGTCGGCTTGAGCCTGGCGAGCTGGGCCGCGCCGATCAGCCCCGCCGTGCTGTCAGTGAGCGGCACGTGCACCGAGAGGAAGTCCGCCTGCGCGAGCACGTCGTCCAGCGACGCCAGCTCGGCGCCGAGCGTCTTGGCCCGGTCCGCGTGCAGAAAGGGGTCGTGGATCAGCACGCGCATGCCGAATGCGCGGGCGCGGATGGCCACTTCGCCGCCGATGCGGCCGGCGCCCACCAGCCCCAGCGTCTTCCCGTAGAGCTCGCCGCCGCCCAGCTTGGCGCGGTCCCACGCCCCCGCCTTCATCGAACGGTCGGCCGCGGCCACCTTCCGCGCGACGGACAGCATGAGCGCCATCGTCAGTTCAGCGGCGGAAATGGTGTTGCCGGCCGGTGCGTTGAGAACGGCGATGCCCTTCTCGGTGGCGGCCTCGACGTCGATGGTGTCCACGCCGACGCCGGCACGTCCGATCACCTTGAGGCGCGTGGTGGTGGCCATCGCCTCGCGCGGCACCTTGGCGGCGCTCCGCACGATCACGGCGTCCACATCGTCCAGCGCCTTGGTCAGGTCGGGCAGGCTCAGCCCGGGCTTCGTGATCAGCTCGAAGCGCGGGTCCTCGCGCAACGGGGCCAGCCCGTCGGCGGCGATCTTGTCGGCGATCAGCACGCGAAAGGTCGCGGTCATGATGTCAGTACCTCCGCCAGCGCCGCCAGCACGCGGTCGAGTTCCTCGACCGTGTGCTCGCCCATGTGCCCGATGCGAATCGTCGAATCCTTGAGCTTGCCGTAGCCCGCCGAGATCACGATCCCCTTCGCCTTCATGGCGGCGTTGACCTCGCTGCCCTTCTTGCCGGGCGGCATGGTCAGGCAACTCACCGTCCAGGAGCGATATCCCTCGGGGGCCAGGATCGATACTGGCACGCCGCGCGCCGTCATCTCCTCGGCCCACTGCCAGGTGCGTCGCGCCATCGCCTCGTGCCGTGCCCAGCGGACCGGCAGCGTCTCGGCGTCGATGTGCTCGAGCTGTTTGGCCAGGGCATAGAGCAGCGAGACCGCGGGAGTGTTGGGTGTCTGGTTCTGGAGGGTGAACTTCTCGAATTCCAGGAAATCGAAGTAGATCCCGCGGCCGGTCCGGGTGCGCGCCCGCTCCAGGATGTTGGGCTGGGCCACGCCGAAGGCCAGGCCCGGCGGCAGCGCCAGCGCCTTCTGCGAACCGGTCAGCACGAAGTCGAGCGCCCAGGCGTCGCTCTCGACGGGGTTGCCCGCCACGCCGGTGACGCTGTCCACCAGCAGGACGACGTCTCCGGCGGCGTGTGTCACCTTGGCCAGTTCCGCGATCGGGTTCAGCGCGCCGGTGGAGGTCTCGGAGTGCGCCACCGTGACGGCGTCGTAGCGGCCGCCCTTCAGCGCGTCAGCCAGCCGGGCCGGCTCGTGAATGCCTCCCCACTCCGCCTCGAGGACGTCGGCCTCGAGCCCACAGGCGAGGGCAATCTTGTGGAAACGGTCGCTGAAGGCCCCGTTGACCAGCGACAGCACCCGCTGGCGGGCGCCGTTTCGGAGCGAGCCCTCCATGAGGCCGGTAGCGGACGACGAGGAGATGTACACCGGGCGCGTGGTACGGAAGACGCGCTGGAGGGCGGGCTGGATGCGCCCAAGGAGTTCCTCCATGCCCTTGCCGCGGTGGCCGATCATCGGGCGGGTCTGCGCCGCCAGCACATCGTCGGTGACCTCGGTGGGCCCCGGAAGGAAGAAACTGCCGAACGGTGCCATAGCGGAACTCTCGTGTAGAGGCGGTAGACGCTGACGCTCTAAAATAATCGGCGCGGCGCTAAAGAATCAGGCTCTGTTTATATGAAGAACTTCGCGCAGGATCGGGAGCAGTGACGGGGTCCGGATGACGGCGTCGGCGGCGGCCGTGACCGCCGGCCGGTCCACCACCCCGGCATACGCCACGAAGCGATCGACCGCCGGCCGGGCTTCGAGATCGGTGATGCCGTCGCCGACCATCAGGATGGGGCCGGGGAGTTCGGCCCGCCACGCCTCCACCACCATGCGCTTTCCGCCTGAACGGCCCAGCGGGCGACCGTTCATCGAAGCCGGCGTAGCTGCCGTCCGCGTGAAAGTAGAGATCGACCGCAGTCACGTCGGCGTCGGTGAGGCCGAGCCAGGCCGCAAACGGCAGGATGGCCGGGCGGAGTCCGCCCGAGAGGATCTTCACCGCGACCCCGTGGGTGCGGAGCGCCAGCACGGTCTCCCGCGCGTCCGGCACGGCGGCGGCGATGTACTGCGCGGCCAGCGCCTCGACCGCCAATCGGCCGGGCCGGATCAACGCGAGCCGCGCCCCGTAGACGGTTTCGAGCGGCACCGCCCCGCGCATGGCGGAGTCGGTCAGTGCGGAAATGGCCTCCCGATGCCCGGCGGCGAGTTCGTCGATCCCCTCGATGGCGCTGAGCGTCGAATCGCAGTCGAAGACCACGGTGCGGAAGCGGGGTGCCGTCACGGGGCGCTAATGTCGGCGGAGCGCGACGTCGTCGCTGCGGACGTTACGGCCGATGACGAGGACCAGGAGCCGCGGTTCGTACCCGGGCGCGCTCACCCGGACGTACTGGGTGCGGCACTGGTCGAGCAGCGAGGCGTCGAACGTCAGCACGTACTCGCCGTTCTGGTCGGTGAAGGTGGTGAACGACGTCCCGATGATCTGCAGGTGGGCGTTCGGCATCGGCCCACCCCCCTGCACCACCAGGACACGGCCACTGGCTGAGCCCATGCGGGGCTCGCCGGGCTTGGTCGAATCGGGCATGACGGTCGGGCAGGAATCCCCGGTCTCCGGCATCGATTGGGTCCAGGGCCGCGGGTCCCGTGGGGCGAGCCCCAGCCGGGGCCCCAGCTGGATGCCTCCGGGCGTGCCGGACGAGGGGGTCGCCGAGGGCGCAGGCTCCGCGGGCGAAGGCGCCGATGGGCCCGGATTCAGCGCGAGCGACAGCGGCATGGGCCGCGGGGGAGCAATCTTGGGCTGGTTCGGCTCGGCGCCATCGCCCAGCCGCTTGGCATCGCCACCGGGATCGGCGATGGGAGAGCGAATGGCCTTGATCGGGTCGGCCTCTGGATCAGGTTCCTTGGTGGGGCCGCCGGATTTCGGTGGTGGGAGCTTGGGGGGTGGGGTGGCTGCCTGGCGCTGCCGAGGCGCGGGCGGGAGGTACACCATCCGGACTTGACGGTCCTTCAGTTGCTGACGGGCGACTTGCAGCTCCTCCGGGGTCATGGTTGCCTCGGCGGGGGTCTTCGGTTCGCGCTGGAAGACCACTCCGGCCAGGAAGAGGGCGGCGTAGAAGGCCAGCGCGATAGCCATGCCCTGCCAGCGTGGCTCGGGTCGAAGCGGTGGCGTGAGCGAGAACGCCTTGTTGGCAGGCATCAAGGAAATATAACCCCATATGCGACAGCATGTTGCTTACGTTGGATGCCGATGGTCGTCGATCACGACTCGCCCCAGGCGGGCCTGCATTCGATGCCTGACCCTGCCCAACAGGATGACGGCGACGGTGGCAAGTCCCAGCACAAGTCCCCACCACAGCCCCTGCGCGCCCATGCCGGCGCGAAAGCCGAGGAGGAGACCGACCGGGATGCCGATGATCCAGAAGCCAATCAGGTTGATGATCATCGGCGAGCGAGTGTCGCCAAGTCCTCGAAGCACGCCGCCGGCCACGACCTGGATCCCGTCGAAGACCTGGAAGAGGCCGGCCAGGGGGAGGAGCGCGGCGGCCACCACGATCACGTCGCCCGCGTTGGTGTACAGGCTGGCCAGCAATCGGGGCACGCTGAGGAACATGGTGCCGGTCATCAGCATGAACGCGGCCCCGACGATCAGGGCAGTCCTCGCGAAGCGCCGGGCGCCGAAGGCGTCGTCGCGCCCGACCGCCTGGCCGACCAGCACGCTGGCGGCCGCCGACACCCCGAGCGGTACCATGTAGGTGAGCGAGGCGAGGTTGAGCGCCACCTGGTGGCCTGCCATCTGACTGGTGCCGAGCTGCCCCATGAGGACGCCGGTGAGTCCGAAGGCGCTGTACTCGAGCTCGAACTGCGCACCGATCGGAGCACCGAGGCGCAGCATCCGGCCGAGCGGGACCAGTCGCAGGACGTCGGGGCGGACGGGCAGCAAGTGGCGGCGGAGTGCCGGCCAGCTGAGCCCCATGAGGAGGAGGGCCATGGCCCAGCGGCTGCAGGTCGTGGCGATGGCTGAGCCGTCGACGCCCAGCGCCGGCGCGCCGAGGTGGCCGAAGATCAGGATCCAGTTGAGGAAGACGTTGAGGAGGTTGGCGGCCACGATGGTGATGACGATGGCCCGCATCCGCCCCATGGCCTGCAGGGTCTGGCGGAGCACCGCGAAGGCGAGGAACGGCAGCACGCTCGGAATGATCAGGCGGGCGTAGCTGGCGGCCAGGGGTACCACGTCGACGGGCTGGTGGAGCCAGGTGAACACGCGTGCACCGGGCCAGAGCAGCAGCATCGCCGGGAGTGAGAGGAGCGCGGCGAGGAGCATGCCCCGCTGGACGCCCCGGCCGATAGCGGTGTCGTCCCGTGCACCGACGGCCTGGGCGATGACCGGATCGAGGCTCATGAGCACGCCCATCCCGAAGATGGCCACGGCAAAGAAATACAAGTTGCCGAGGGCCACGGCGGCCAGTGCAGCGGCGCTGAGGTGCCCCACCATGAGGGTGTCCACCACGCCCATCAACATCATGCCGACCTGAACGACGACGACGGGCACCGCCAGCGTCAGCAGGGCCCGCAGCTCGTCACGGGTTGGGAGGAACGGCGGTGGCGGCATGGGAACCGGCAGAAAGGGGAGAATGCGCCCGGTAGGATTCGAACCTACGACCCTCAGCTTAGAAGGCTGATGCTCTATCCACCTGAGCTACGGGCGCGCGAGCCAGGAAAACGTACGGGGTGTATGATAGTGCGCTCCCCGACGAACCGACAGCAGCCGCCCGCGAATTGGGGAGGGAAACTCCGGCGCGCCTCCGTGCGTACGGCCGACGCCCCCCACTCACACCCCCTCGGAGGTCCCGGTGCTCGCCCTTCCGCTGCTGGCCCTGTCGCTTGCCTTGGCACCTCCCTCCCCTGCCGATACGATCACCGGGGCCGACGTCGTACGGATGATGCACGCCAAATACGCCGGCCGCTGGTACACCACGGCCACCTTCACGCAGCGCACCATCCGCCCCAATGCGCCGGTGGAAATCTGGTATGAGGCGCTGAGCCTGCCGGGAGGCCTCCGCATCGACATTGCCCCGTTGGCGGATCGGAACGTCTTGTTGTTCCGCAACGACTCGATCTATCAGTACGTCGGCGGGGAGCTCAAGCCGGGACGCCCGTTCGTACATCCCCTGATGCTGCTCGGCTTCGACGTGTACGCCCTGCCGCCGGAACGGACGAGCGCCGCCCTCACGGCGCTGGGCTACGACCTCACGAAGGCGCACGCCGGGACCTGGCAGGGCCGTACGGTCTGGATCGTCGGCGCGGCCCCGGGCGATTCGACCTCCAACCAGTTCTGGATCGACCAGGAGCGGCTGGTCTTCGTGCGGAGCCTGGGGCCGCATCCGCGAAAGCCGGGGGTGCAGACTGAAGTGCAGTTCAACAAGTACGTGAAGCTGGGCCAGGGGTGGATCGAGACGGAAGTCCTGCAGCTGGAAGGCGGAGCGGTGCTGCTCACCGAGGAGTATCAGCGATGTGCGCGCGGACCCGGTCCCCGCGCTCGACCCGGCTATCTTCATGGCCGGACCCTACCGGCAGCCGGGGTGGGTCAAGGAGTGAGCCGGTCGATTCCAATCCTGGATGTCTTTATGCGACGAACGTTCGGCGCGGTGATCCTCGGAGTGCTGGTGGCCGGTGTCGCCGCGGCTGGCGCGCAAGAGACCCAACTCGGTACCGGGACGATGGCGGGAGCGACGGCCCTCGCCAACCAGGTCAACGATCCCACCGCGCCGATCACGCTGTTGCAGTCCCGGACCTTGTTCCTGCCGGCGTGGAGTGGATCGTCCGGTGGGGCCACTGTCACCGAACTCGAGCTCGTCTTTCCCATCGCAAAAGGGCGCCTGATTCCCCTGAGCCAGTTGAGTCGGCTCACCGTCCCTTACCTCTGGATTCCGGATGCCCTCGGCGGCGTGGCCGGTGTCGGCGACTTCAGCTATTTCAACATCGGCCTGATCAAGGCGAAATGGGGCCGGTGGGGCCCGGGTGTGGCGCTGGTCATCCCGACCGGCGCCTCGACCACGGCGCTGACCTCCGGGAAATGGCAGCTTGGGCCGGCATTCGGGGTGATCCTGACGACGGTGCCCAACCTGCAGTTCGGCCTGGTGTTCCAGAACCCGATTTCGTTCGCCGGGCCGTCGGAGCGACCGGCGGTGAATGCGCTGAGCATCCAACCGACGCTGACCTACAATTTTCCCGAGGGGTGGTTCGCGGGCCTCAGCGACTTCTCCTTCTCCTTCGACTGGACCGACGGTGGTGCGGCGACCATCCCGATCGGGGTCCAGGTCGGGAAGGTGGCGAAGATCGGGCGGCGGCACTTCGTCCTGTCGGCCGAGGGTGGCAAACTGCTCGCGGTCCCCGGCGCGCAGGACCCCGAGTGGATCATCGGCCTGGAAGCGGCATGGATCATCGAGCTGCACCCGGGGTTGCAGTAGCGGCAGAGCCGGTGCGCAGCCCGAACTTGCGTTTGGGTGGGCAGATGGCTACATTGTTCCAGCGGTCGAGGCACGTATACGCGGACAAAATCCGAGTGAACGTTGGGGGCCCAGCGATGCTGTGGCCCCCGTTTGTTTGCCGAGACGGCTGGTGGTTGTTGGGGATGTCCTCAGCGCCATCGCACCACCCTTCCCGTGAGGGCTTGTCACGGGGCAGTACAAGTCGGTATACACGGCAACGCCGCGGTCCGATTCAAGAACATGGAGTACAGCAATGCGTACCACCGGAACAGTCAAGTGGTTCAACGATGCGAAGGGCTTTGGATTCATCACCCCCGAGGGTGGCGCGAAGGATTGTTTCGTGCACCACTCCGCCATCAACGGCGACGGCTTCAAGTCGCTGGCCGAAGGCGAAAAGGTGGAGTTTGATGTGGTCCAGGGCGCCAAGGGCCCGGCGGCCGAGAACGTTACCCGCGCGGCTTCCTAACGCTTCTGGCGTTGGCAGGTCACACGGTTCGATGACGACAGCCGGTCCGACGAGAGTCGGGCCGGCTGTTTTCGTTCGGGGCGGGTCGCCCGTCAGAACACCGTCACTCCGACCCCGAACCCGAGATCCCACTGCGTCATGTTGCGGCCCGCAGGGAAGAACCCGTACGCCGTCGCCTCCTCCTGGTGCGCGTACTGCACGAACGCGAACGGCGCAATGCCGAGGTTGCCCATCGAGAGGTCGATCCCCACCCCGAACTGCGCGCCGAAGCCGTGGGCCTCGCTGCTGCGGATGCCATCGGCATCCTGCGAGCCGAGGAGTTTCGAGGTGCCCGCCCCTCCCTTCACGAACGCGCCGGAAGCGGGCCAAGGATACCAGGCGACGGTCAGGAGGATCAGCGAGACATCGCCCGGGTTTCCCTGCCGGCTGATGGATCCAAGCTCGAAGCCGACGGCCACCGCCGGCCAGGCGTACCCGCCGACGAGATTGAAGTTGGAGGCGGTGCCGGCGCCAGTGAACTGACAGGAATCGCACGACTGGTCGAGGCTGCTCATCCCGAACGTCGCACGCCCCCACAATCCGGAAGGGCGGAGCTGCTCCTGGGCCGCACTGGCGGTGACGGCGCCGACCAGGAGGAACGTGAAAATCGTGGCCCTGCGGGCTGCCTTCAGGATCGCGGTCAGTCGCTTCCGCACCTTTGGCGGGAAGCCGGCGATGTACGCGTCGACCGTCGTCGGTCGTGGCGGGTTGGATCGCATTCGGCGTCGCTCCGGAAGATGGGGAAAGTCAGCGCGGCGTGGCTGGTGCCCCGCAGGGCCCGGCGGCCGAGAACGTGACCCGCGCGGCTTCCTAAGCACGCGGACCCCGTAGCAGCTTGACGGCGACAGCCGGTCCGACGAAAGTCGAGCCGGCTGTTGTCGCTTTGGACCGAATCACGATGTCGGCCGGCCCGCGACCGGCGTGAACAACAGGTGTACGAGGTCGTTCATCGGGGTCATGGACCAGACCCGACCTGGTGCCTCGGCTCCCGGCAAAGGAATCCGGAGCAGGCGGATGGGCCCGGGGTTCTCTTCGCGATTCGGCGAACTGGCGGGCATCTCGTTCCATTGGCGATGCAGGAGCGCAGTCAGGAGGTCGATGTCGGTCGCCCCGTCGACGACGAGCACGAAGCGCGAGGCGGGGATCCGGGCGATGAGGACCCCCAGTTCGTACGCGCAGCCCTGGTTCTTCGGCCCGAATGTGGTCAGATCCATCATCACGAGGTCGGTGGTATCGAGGAGGGCGTCCACCGCATCGCGCCAGACGGCGTTGGTGCACTGGAGGGAGTTAAGCGAGTAGATCCCGAAGATGTTCGGGGTGAGGCGAAACCGCCGCAGGTGCTTCATGACGTCGGGAAGCGTGTCGGCAAAGAGGTCGCGCGTCCCCCGCCGCAGCGCGGTCACCCAGCGACCGACATCCGCCCGTGAGCCGGGTCCCCGCAGGTATTGGATCGGGCCGAGGTAGGTCCATTGCAGCGCAACCTGACGGAGGAGCTCCTCCATGCGGCTCGTGGTGCCGAAGACCCAGAGGACCAGGAGACGTCGCGCGTGTTCGCCCTCCGGCCGGCTCCGCCGCGCCCCCACGACCACCACGGCCACTCCGGTCGCGAGCAGGAGGCCGGCGGCCAGATCGATCGGGCTCCGGTTCATGATGCCCGCCAGGACGGTGGCCACCGCCCCAAAGATCGACGCGGCCAGCCAGCAGAGCACGAGAACGGGGGCCGCACCCACGTAGCAGGAGAGTGGGCGCCCGGTCGGGCTGGTGGCCAGTGAGGCGGCGAGCGTGAGCACACTGATCCCGTACAGTGGAATCAAGAGGCCGGAGCCCAGTGCTGCCGATGTCGCCAGCAAGGCGGCCAGGATGTTCACGGCGAGCAACCACGAGAGGCCCCGGATCCCACGTCGGAGCACCACCCGCTGGGTCACGACGATTTCGCTGCGCAGAGCCCGGTCCACCGCAGGCGAGGCAGGAGTCTCGCCGAGCTTGACGAGCTCAATCCTGAGGGCCGACGGTGGCGGACCGGCCGCGGTGAGCGGCTCCACGGTGAGGCCCGGCGTCGGGTCGGTGTCGGGCACGGTGGCGGGAGGCAGTGCCGATCGGGCCCGGAATTGACGGTCGCGGAATTCGCGATCGACGGATCGTTTCGTCCGTGCAATGAGTGCGATCACGGCGGCGAGCGCCACGCCCCACCCGAGGATCCAAATGCGGGTGCTCGCCGACGCGCGGAGCGCCACCCCCATGAACGGGAGGAGCACGCTGAGCGCGAACACGACGCCCCAGGCGCGGTCCCGGCGTCGCTGCCGCGTTTCCGCGGTGAGCACGGTCCGCGTGGTGTCGGCGCTGACCGTCTTCATTTCCTGGGTGGACCGGCCACGCAGTCGAACCAGGGAGGCTTCGGACGGCCCGATCCAGAGCGGCTGCCAGCGATCGCGGGCGTCGAGGCAACCGTAGGCGCCACGCAGCTGGATGCGCCATTGGAGGCGCTCCGCCATCGACATGGCATCCTCTGGCACGGGAACCTCGATGCGCACGGTGGTGCGTATTCCATCCGACGTGACGGCTGCGGCGAACTCCTCCGAATGAATCACCTTCTCCTTCGTGTTGTCGTCGGGGCTCCATCGCTCCACGCCACGGAGCCGCGCCCGAAGGTCCCCCAGGCCGCGCGCCGGCCGGTCCGTCACGGCGGTGATAGTGACGGTGTCTCCGCCGCGGAGGACGAGGGGCTGCACCTCGAGGCTCGCCACCCGGCGCCTGCCGCGCAACTTGCCGATCCCCGATTCCAGGACCCGCTTCACCCCGGTAAATCGGATAGGAATGCCGTTGATGCTGAGGGGTACGGGAGGTGGTTGCTGCTCGCGGGGATGGAACCAGGCGCCGTCTCGGGGACTGCAGGCGATCCAGACGACCGTGACGTCGGTCAGGGTGGTTCCGCGGGCGGGGACGAGGGAGGCTCGCACCAGCCTGGTCACCGTGAAGAGCTGGCCCTGGTAGCTGGGCAGCTCCTCGGACACCGGCACCGAGAACGGCAACGCGTGGGTGCCGGCGGCCAGGTGACCCTGGAACACGACGGAGGTGGTTTCGATGCCTTCGCCTCGGCCGAGCTTCCCGCCGAACAGGTAGCAGAGGTCCACCACCAGCTGGTCGCAGTCCAGTGCTTCCGGTACCGTCACGCGGACGGTGCCGGTCACCCGCTCCCCCTGCAGGTAGGTGCGATCGGCGCGGTCCAGTTCGATCGCGAGCCCAGGCGTCAAGAGAAGATCGACCGACCGCCGGTGAGAAACGCGAAGGCCGCCGCCGACAGGACAATCAGGAGGGCCACGAGGATCAACCGGTGTCGCGTCCGGCCGAGGGCTTCCCAGCTGGGCTCATCGAGGTAGTAGGTGCCGAGGGCTCCTTTTCGGATGACCGCGCGGCTGAGCAGCCGTCGCAGCGCCATGCCGTCCTCGTCGAGCCGCAGGGCGCCAAGGCTTTGGGCCGAGTCTGGGGAGAGTGCGCGGGCGTCCCGGAAGTGCGACACCAGGTCCTTCTCTTTCCTGAGGATAATGGCAGGTGCCACGCCCATGGTGATTCCTCCTATTTCTTGGATTTCCTGGCGGCGGCCCGCTTCAGGTTTGCATCCACCCGGTAGCGCACGATTCGCTCGATCAAGTCCAGGGGAATCGGCTCATTGTGCGGCATCTGGACGGTCCCCTTCCCTCCGCCGTACTTGGCGAGTTCGCGCTTGAAGCCGGGGGCGGTGCGCGGCGCGGGATAGATACCAATGTGTCCCGTGTGCGCGGCGAAGTACACCACGATGCCCTGCTGCTTGTACGCGGGAATGCCGTAGCTCAGCGTCTCCTCGGCTTCAGGCGCGGCGCTGCGGACCGCCTTCCGGACCGCTTTCAGCCGGGTGCGGACGGTGGGGGGAAAGGCGGCGATGTAGGCATCCACCCCCTTGGGCTTCGGGTGTGCTGGATTCATGGTGCTGGCGCTCCACAGAGTCCGGCGGCGCGCAGCACCGCCGCCATCAGCATCGCCCCGGCTTCAGGATCCTTGGCCGGAATGGTGGCCAGGTAGGACCGAAGCTCCCCCTGACGCGTGATGGTCCGGAACGGGTAGCTGTCCGGTGCGCGCGCGGGAATGGTGACGAAGTACTTGCCGGGGATGTAAATGAAGTCGCGATAGCCCGTCGCGCGTGCCACCACCCGTACACCACCGACATCGACCTCCTTCAACGGGACCTGCAGCGTGGTCCGGCTTCCGGACACGCCAGAGTTGTCGGTCACGGCGATGGTCAGGCGACAGTCGTCCAAAGCGAGGACGGCCTTGGCGGTCAGGTCGACCATCCGCACGTTGGTCAGGGAGGTGTCGCTGGAGCTGATGGCCATGTCGGTCCCGTCGGTCTCGAGCCAGCGCTTCGTCTCGGCCAGGGTCCAGTCCGACTGGCCGAGGAGCGCGTTTGCCGAGCCGAAGACCAGGGCGACGAGGGGCAGCACAGTTCGAAGACTCATACTGGAAAGGTGCGCGGGTTCGTCCGGGACCGATAGTGCACACACAAACCCCGCCGTCGGCACTGACGGCGGGGTTCGTGTTTCGATCATCGGGGCGCCCGGATTCGAACCGGGGACCTCCTGCTCCCAAAGCAGGCGCTCTACCAGGCTAAGCTACGCCCCGAACGACCTGCAAGATAACGAGTTGAAGCGTCAAGCCAACCTGAGCCCACGTTGACTCACGGCTGGCCAGGTACCTTTACGGGGACGGTACTGCCAGTTTCGTAGAGCGGCGCACCCCAGCAATACCCGACGTTGGAGGTGGTGACACCGCAGGTGAACATCGATCCGGTGCTGATTGTGGCGAACACTAAGCCGCCAGCGACCGGGACCGGAACCTCCGAGCTGGTCTGCGAGCCATCGCCTAGCTCCCCCGAAGCATTTCGGCCCCAGCAGTAGGCGGCCCCCGATGTCGTGATGCCGCAGGTGTGGCGATCCCCTGTGGCGATGCTCGTGAAGGTCAATGATCCGCTGACCGCTCGCGGAAGGGCCGACGAGCCTCCGCTGCTCCCCAACTGGAACTCGCTATTGTCGCCCCAGCAGAATCCGGTACCATCGGTTGCAACACCACAGGAGTAGGTCCAGCCGGCACTGATTGTGGCGAAACTTCGGCCGCCCGCCACCGCCACCGGAGCTACGGCATCGGTGATGCCCCCATCGCCCAGCTGACCGAACGTGTTCCTCCCCCAGCAGTACGCCGCCCCACCCGTCGTGACGGCACAGGTGTGGTACTGCAAGACGTAGGGGTAGCTCGCCAGAACCTGCATCTTGGTCGAGCTGATTGACGCGAAACTCAGCCCTCCCTGAACAGGAGTCGGGACATTGCGATCACTCGCATCCCCCGTGCCGAGCGCTCCCTCGCTGCCGCGCCCCCAGCAGTACCCCGCGCCGCCCCCGGTTGCGACGCCGCAGGTGACCACTTCGCCGACCGCCAGCCCGGTGAACGTCAGCCCCCCACTCACTGGGCCTGGCAGGCTGCCGTCGCCTGGAGGTGAAACTCCCCGGCCGAGGTTCCCGTGGTCGGCTCCCCAGCACCAGGCGCTCCCATCCACCGCGAGCGCGCAAGCACTGGCAGACCCGAAGGCCACAGCCGTGGCAAGCGGAATTCCCTCGACTCGGAGTGGCGTGGAGGATTCGCTGATGTTCGGGTGGCCCATCTGGTTGTAGATATTCACACCGCGGCAATACACCCGGCTGGTCCCGGTCGCCACGCCGCACCAGGTGCGGTACCCGGCCGAGATGCCGGAGAAAGAAACCAGATCCACATCGACGCGCATCGTGGTGGAGGTCCCGGAACCGCTCGCCGTGATGGTAGTCGAGCCAGGGGCCAGCCCGGTCACATCCCCCACGACATCCCCGCTGACCGACGCTACGGCCGGATTCGACGACGTCCACTGGAGCGTGCGTCCGTAGTCCGGCACCGGCAGGCCATCCCGGTAGAGGACGGGAATGATGCGGGTGGTTCCACCCGGCACGATCCCGGCCGTCCGGGGAATCAGCACCAGGGAATCCACGTTGTCGAGCACCACGATCTGAACGCTGTCGCTATAGCCACCCGAAGAAACCCGAATGAACACCGTGCCGGACGTGACGCCCCTCACCACGCCGCTACTTGTCACAGTCGCGTGCGCACTACTCGACTGCCAGGTAACCTGCCGGCCGGGCAGCTGAACGAGGTTGGTGTCGTACACGACGGCCCGAAGCGCGAGCAGATCCCCAACCAGGACGGACATGTTCGAGGAGGTCGTGTCGATCCGGTAAACGCCGATCGCCCCAATCGCCGCGTCCACGGTGGGACTCGAGGTATCGGTGCAGCCGAGTATGGTCGTGATCAGGCACCAGCACAACAGGCGATGGGAGCTGGGTGGTATCATGGTTGCACCTTCTGTTGCTGAAGGCCGATCAGGGCGGGGGGACGAGAAATATTGGCGCACCACGTCCGGAAGTGAAGGGTACGCGCACTGGGGTGGCGACCTCTTGTCAGGTTAGCCAAAGACGGCCCTGTTTGGCGGGTCGTCGAACGAACCGGGCCGATCCCCCGGCGACACTGTGCCAGAAACTGTGCAAGAACGCATACGCCAAAGCTGCGAACCTCCGGCCTGACGGCTCGCACCTTTTCCGTGTAAACGCCTGATTCGTGCGGAATTACTGCGAAAATGACCCTGAGCTCGGCGCGCTCCCAAAGCAGGCGCTCTACCAGGCTAAGCTACGCCCCGAACGACCTGCAAGATAACTGCTTATGGCGTGCTGCCAACCTGCTCACCCCACGCCTCGGCAAAGAGCGCTGGCAAGTCGAGCAGGAGCGGCGGGGCCTCGGCCACGGGCTGCCATTCGAGGATCTCCGAGAGCACTTCTGGACGTTCGTCGCTCGGACGCCACCGCTCGATCACTCGCGCATCCGGGTCCACGATCCAGTATTCCGGGACTCCACCGCGCTGGTAACGCCTCCGCTTGACGATCCGGTCGTACCGGGCAGTCGAGGGGGAGAGCACCTCGATGGCCAGCAGCAACGAGCTGACTTCGGACCAGGTCCGAAACCTTCGCGGGAGGCTGGCCGGAAGCACGAACAGATCGGGCTGGAGAATCTCATCCTCGCCGAGGGCCAGGTCGGCGGGGGACCACAGGATCCGTCCGGCCCTGTTGCCATGCAGATACGGGCTGATCCGATCGTAGAGCGCCACCAGGATCATCTGATGCAGCGGCGCCGGAGCCGGGGTCACGACCAGCTCGCCCGAGACGAGCTCGTAGCGGTTCCCGTCGTCCGGGAGGGCCCGGACCAGTTCCGCAGTCCAGCGAGTTTCCGTCTGTGGCATACCCATAAAGTGGGCTCCTCGGCGCCGAGTCGGCAAGTGGGCATGCCGCATCATGCGCCAAGGTCGGGAGAGCAGCGGGATCAATTCACCGCGGAGGGGGGCCTGCTGCCGTGGAGGTCGACAAGCCCTACCGGGCTACGCCCCGAATGAACCGCAAGGTATCGAATGGCCGGGCTCTGCCAACCGGGTGCAGGAAGCGGTAGCTCGGGAAGCGTCCGTCCTTGCCCGGTCGTCTCTCGCGCTGTTAGTTGATGGCACGCCTGCCAGCTACCCACCTGGAGAGCCCCATGTCGAACGGCACGATGCCTCCCTTGCTCCGGTTCCTCGTCGGGGCTGCGTGTTTCGTCATCGTGACGATCGGCCTCCGCGAAGCAGCCGGGCCGCTCTCGACGGTCCTGCTGGCTGCGCTCCTGGCGCAGGCGCTCGAGCCGGTCCGGGACTGGCTCCGCGCGAAGGGGCTGTCGTCCAGCGTGGCCGTGGCGTTGACCATCGTGCTGGTCCTCGTCGGCGGCCTCCTGATCTCGTCCCTGCTCGCCATGTCCCTCGGACAACTGGCCGCCAATGCGCCGGCCTACCGGACCAGTCTCGTGGCGCTCGAGGCGAGCATCGTAGCCGCGTTGCAGGGACGGGGACTTTCCGTGCCGGATCTGTCGCACCTCGGGTTCCTGGAGCCCGCGAAGCTCGTCGGAATGGTCGGCGGGCTTGCGTCGTCCGTGCTCTCGGCGCTGGGCAATACGGCGGCGGTGCTGCTGCTCATGGTGTTCATGCTGATCGACACCGGCGACCCGGCCGCCGATGCCGTGGGCGACCCCGGTCCGATCGCCCGGCTCAGGCCGCTGGCCAGCCAGACCCGGCAGTACATCAAGATCACCGGCTCGATGGGGTTCATCTTCTCGGTCGTCGTCACGACCGTTATGCTGATCGTCGGGACCGACGGCGCCGTGACCTGGGGGGTGCTCGGGTTCTTCATGAACTTCGTTCCCAATATTGGCTTCATCGTCGCCGTGATTCCGCCGACGGTGCTGACGCTCCTGGAGCTCGGCTGGGGTCCCGCCCTGATCGTGCTCGCCGCGTTCGTGCTGACCAACTTCCTGACCGACAACGTCATCAAGCCGCGCTTCATGCGGGCCAGCCTGAACCTGGGCCTGCTCGAGAGCCTGCTGGCCCTGATCTTCTTCAGCTGGGTGTTCGGTGCGGCGGGGGCAGTGCTCTCAATTCCGATCTATCTTGTCCTGAAGGAGGCCCTCAAGTCACACTCGGCCAGCCGCCAGCCTCCTGTGACACCAGCCAGGGTGCCGGAGAAGTAGACCCCCATGCGCACGGGGTGACGCCGTTCGATGCATCGCCTCGCCTACACAGGGTCATTGGCTCGCTGAGATGCAGTGAGTCCAAGCTGCCGGCCGCGGGGCCGCTGAGCAACTGATTGAGTAACCGCGGCACGGAAACGGTGCGAAACCTCGGGTTGAGGCTTCGCACCGTTTATGTGTAAACGCCTGATTCGTACGGAATGATGGCGGCAATCACCCCGGTCTGCGATCAGGGCAATACGGTCAGCGTGAGGGTGGCGGAGCTGTTCCCCGGAGCGCCAGTCCCGGTGACCTCCAGGTCGTAGGTGCCAAGAGGCACCGCGGCGCCGACGGTTACCGTCAGCGTCGAGTTGATGCCCGTTGGCGCCACCGGATCGAACGTCCAGGTGACTCCCGCCGGCGCACCAACAAGGGTGAGCGTCACGGCACCGGTAAAGTCCACCCTGGTCACGATCACGCCGGTGCCGTTGCTGGCGCCCCGCGCGATCGAGAGCGACGTCGGGGCCAGCGACAGCGAGAAGCTGGGCGGCGGCGGTTCGATGGTCAGCGCGAACTGGCGGGAGCGGTCCCCGACCGTGGCGGTTCCCCGCACGATCATGTTGTAGTCGCCCGGCGTCGGTCCGATGCCGGAGGAGAGCGTGAGGGTGGACGTGGTGCCGGTGGTGGCAACAGGGTCGAACACTCCGGATACGCCAGCGGGGACGCCGCTCAGGCTCAGGGTCACTTCGCCGGTGAAATCGGTGCGATCGATGGTGACCGTGGTGGAGGAACCGCCGCCGCCGGGCACGACCGTGAGGCTCGCCGGAGCAACCGACAGCGAGTAGTCGGGGTTGAGGCCGCTGCCTCCCGAATCACTGCACCCGGCCGCCACGGCAATCGCTGCGGCCAGCGACAGTAGCCAGCGCATCTTCTGTGAAGTGGCGGATGTCATGGTCGGTCTCCTGGTGTGAGATGTCAATGGTGCGCCGGCTCCCGCAGGTGCGCGATCGAGTTGGCGTAATACCGCAGCACGTCGAGCTGGTCCGGCGCGGCCCGGAACAACCCCTCCTCCTCCAGGACGATCCGGCGCAGGGTCAACATGCGCAGCCCGACCTCGAAGGCATAATCCTGATCCTGCCGCGGAATGTACAAGTGCGCGCCGCTGGCCTCCAGTTCCCGCATCCGGGCGTGCGCCGCCGCCTTGAGCTCCAGGTCGCTCAGCGGTTGGGCGGGATCACGGGACAGGACTTCCGCCACCAACGCCACAGGCAGCACCGGGATGACGCCCCCGATGGCCTCCATGATGTGAGCGGCGAAGGCGCTCACCTCGGCCCGGCGTGCCGCTTCATCCAGCGCCGGGAAGTGGAGCCCACGCTCACCCACATACGCCCGCATCGAAATCGGGGTGCCGAAGTTGACGCAGGCGTACCCGAAACGGTGCCAGCGGCCGAAGAGGATCAACCACAAGCTGCGGAGGACGAAGCCGACGCCAACGACGAAGCCGCGCCACCGCCCCGGCCTCGGCCCCTTCGGCTGCAGCGTGAGCAGCTGGGTCCGGTCCTCCAGCACCCGGTCATAGTTGATGCCGACGGGAATGAAGACCAGGTCCCGCTCACCGTTCGCGTCAAAGCCCTTCAGCATGTAATCGAGCAGGCCGTACTTGGGCGCCCGCAGGCGGCCATCGACGGTGAGGCCGCCTTCAGGGAAGACTGCTTGGGTGACGCCGGCCATGGTGGCCATTTGCACATACCGGCTGAGTACCACCCGATAGAGCGGATCGCCCGAATTCCGCCGGACGAAGTAGGCGCCCATGGCCCGGAGCAATTGCTGCAGCGGCCAGATCCGGGCCCATTCGCCGACCGCGTACGAGAGCGCGGTGCGCTCCGCGGCGAGGAAGGCCGTCAGCACGTAGTCCAGGTTGCTGCGGTGGTTGATGACGAACACGATGGCCGACTTGGGCGCGACGCGCGCCAGCGCCGCTTCGTCGGCGTAGCCGATCCGCACCCGGTAGAGCGCGCGCGCCACGGTGCGCGCCACCGCGTAGCCGAGCCGAAAATAGATGTAGGCGTTGAACGAGGGGACGATTTCGCGCGCGTACCGGTCGATGCGATGCCAGGTGTCGCGCACCGATTCGCCGGTGGCCTTGGCGTGCGCGCTGGCGGCCTCCTGCACCGCTGGGTCGTGAAACAGCCGGTCGATCAGCACTTGGCGGCGGGTCAGCTTGAAAGACGGGAGCTCGACGTGCAGCCGGGTGTTGACCTCGCCGATGAAGACGTTGATGCGGCGCCGGAAGAACCAGCGCATCCCGGGCGCCAGCAGCAGCACGAGCGCCGCCCATCCAGCGAGAAACGCCAGGACGAGGAAGACCCAATAGGGCAGCGCGATGGTGTGGTTCATGCGCTCCGCGGAGGAGGCTGTGGCAGGGAGACCAGCGCGTCGAAGGCCCTCAGGCCTTGAGTGCCGCGGCCAGGGCAGCGAACGCCCTGCCCCGGTGACTCACCCCGTCCTTTTCGGCGTCGGTGGCCTCGCCGAAGCTCTTGCCTAGGTCGGCCGAGTAGAAGTACGGGTCGTACCCGAAGCCGGCCGTGCCGGCCGGCGCCTCCAATATCCGCCCGGCGCATTCCCCTTCGAATACCTCCGGCATCGCTCCGGCCTTCCGGACCAGCACCAGCGCGCACCGATAGCGCGCGCCACGCTTGGCCTCCGGCGCGCCGGCCAGCCGCCGCACCAGCTCGGCGTTGTTCGCGGCGTCCACCTGCTCCGCCGTGCCGGTCGCTCCCGCCCAGCGCTTCGAACGCGTCCCCGGCGCGCCACCGAGATAGAAGACCTCCAGCCCCGAGTCGTCCGCCACCGTGGGAAGCCCGGACCGCTTGGCGAAGTGCTCCGCCTTGGCCCTCGCATTGGCCCGGAAGTCGTCGGCGTGCTCGAGCAGGTCTTCCGCCGCGTCCTCGAAGAGGTTGACGTCCTCGGGAAAGACGACATCGACCCCGGACCCGGCCAGGAGCCGCCGGATCTCGCGCTGCTTGCCGGCGCTGCGGGTCGCCACCAGCAGCTTCACCGGCCCAGCGCCTTCCGCTGCAGCGCGAAGAGCTGCGCGATGCCCTTCTCCCCGTAGGCCAGGAGGCCGTCGAGTTCCGCCCGGCTGAAGGTGCCCGCCTCGCCGGTGCCCTGCACTTCCACGAAGCGATCCGGTTCCAGCATCACGAAGTTGGCGTCCACTCCGGCGTCCTTGTCCTCGAGGTACGCCAGGTCCAGCCGGACTTCGCCCTCGACCACCCCGACTGACACCGCCGCCACCAGCGAGCCGAACGGATCGGGGATGCCCGTGGTCCGGGCCAGCCACGCGGTGGCGTCGGCCAGCGCCACGCAGGCGCCGGTGATGCTCGCGGTGCGGGTGCCGCCGTCGGCCTGGAGCACGTCGCAGTCGATGCGAATGGTGTATTCGCCGAAGGCCATCGTCCCCATGGCCGCGCGCAGGGACCGTCCGATCAGGCGCTGGATTTCCTGGGTGCGGCCCCCGGGGCCGTTGCGCTCGCGCGAGGTCCGCTCGCTCGTGGCGCGGGGCAGCATGGCGTATTCGGCCGTGACCCACCCCTGCCCCGACCCGCGCTTCCAGGAGGGCACGCCCGGTTCCACGCTCGCGGTGCAGTGGACCAGGGTGCCGCCGGCCCGCACCAGGCAGGAGCCCTCGGCGTAGGGGTTGGCCCCCCGTTCGAGCACGAGTGGACGCAGTTCATCGTTCTTCCGGCCATCAGGACGAGGCACGCAGGCGCTCCACGAGTCGGGTGGTGGATTGGTCGGGCACGAGTTGCACACGGACGACGCGGCCGCCGCGCGCCTCCACGAAATCGGCGCCGACGATCTGGTCTCGCGCGTAGTCGGCGCCCTTGACGAGCACGTCGGGTTCCAGCGCGCGGATCAGTTCGAGCGGCGTGTCCTCGTCAAACAGGACCACGCAGTCGACCGCCGCAAAGCCGGCCAGCATCCGGGCCCGGGCCTGCTCCGGTACGAAGGGTCGCTCGGGGGACTTCCCGAGGCGCCGCACCGACGCATCGGAGTTGACGCCGACGATCAGGGCGTCGCCCGCCGCGCGGGCCGCCTCCAGCAGTTCGAGGTGGCCGGGGTGCAGGAGATCGAAGACCCCGTTGGTGAACACGACGCTGCCCGACTGCGAACGGCGCCACGTGACCGCCGCGTCCCGATGGCGCACCTTGGCGTCGGTGTTCAGAGCGCGGACTCGGGCGCCGGGCCCGGGGCGGCGGTCCGGAAGAGGAGCTTGAGGAGAGGAGGCGCCACGAACGTGGTCCCCATGACCATGAGGAGGACGACGCTGAAGACATCGTCTGTCAACAGCCCTGACCGACGGCCGACGTCGGCGAAGATGAGCCCGACTTCGCCGCGCGGGACCATGCCGACGCCCACCGCGAGGCGGCGGAACCTGGCCCAGGGCGCCGCGTACCCGGCGGCCACCTTGCCGAGGATCGCCAGCACGGTGAGCCCCAGCGCGACCAGCAGGAGCGATGCGCCGCCCGGCCGCATCGGGTTGAGGAGGTTGATGTCCAGGGAGCTGCCGACGCTGACGAAGAAGATCGGCGTGAGCAACGCCCCGACGGGACGGACCCGGTCCTCGATGGCGTGATGCTGCTCGGTCCGGGCGAGGATGATGCCGGCCGCGAAGGCGCCCATGATGAGGGCTGAGCCGGCCATGTCGGCCACCGCCGCCAGCGCGAAGCTGAGGGCCAGCGCGAGAATGGGCACGGCGTAGGAGACCTTCATGGTGGCGATGATCCGGAACACCCGCGGAGCCACCCACCCGCCGATCGCGATGGCGACGACCAGGAACCCGACGGCCACGGCCAGGATCCGCGCCACGCCGAAGGGCGAGACGCTCCCGCCGGCGGCGATGCCGGATACGACCGTGAGGATGACGAGTCCGAGGACGTCGTCGATCACCGCGGCGCCGATGATGATTCGCCCTTCCGTCGAGCCGAGGCTGGACAGGTCGGACAGGACGCGGGCGGTGATGCCGACCGACGTAGCCGTCAGTGCCGCGCCGATGAAGATGGCCGCGGTGGAGAGGGTGGCCGGGTCTCCCATGCCGTGCGGGACGTTGGCCCAGTAGAGATAGCCTGCCAGGAATGGAAGGACGACCCCGACGCTCGCCACCGCCACCGCGGATCCCCCGACCCGCCGCATTTCCCGGAGGTCGGTTTCCAGCCCGATCTCGAGGAGCAGGACCAGGACCCCGAGTTCCGCGAGGACGGTGATGATCTCGGCGATCGGGCCGGAGGCAGGGATCAGCCCCAGCGCGCTGGAGCCGAGGAGCACGCCGGCGAGCAACTCGCCGAGGACGGCCGGCTGGCCCACCCGCTCGGCCACTTCGCCGAGGAGCTTCGCGGCGACGAGGATCCCGGCGAGGGTCAGCAGAAGGCCGGACACGTAATGCCCGGCCTCCGCCACCCGCCGTCGCCCACGAGCACGCCCGTCACAGTCCCTCGACGGCGTGAGGATGGAGCTGGAAGGTGTGCTTGAACAGCGGCAGGGTCACCTCTTCCGCATATTCGCTTTCAATGGTGATCTGGCGGGGGCGGGCGGTCCGCTTGATCTGGATCTTCTGGGCTTCCGCCGGCAGGCCGAGGCGGTCCACGGTCAGCAGCAGCCGGCGACGGATGACGCCGTCCGTGAGGCTCGGCGCCAGCCTGGCCTGTGAGCGCATCTCGTCCTGGTACTGGTAGAAGCGCCAGTACACCTCGCCGATGTTGATGCCATAGTACAGCATCGCGCTGAAGGCGAGCAGTGTCAGCAGGCAGCCGGTCGAGCTCGACCCGCGCCGGTTCGCAGCGTGCGTTACCATTGTGACTGCGCTCCCTCCACGATGTCCGTCACCAGTTTCTCCAGGGCGCGCTCCCGGCCGACGGACTCCTGCCCCGGCGGGTAATTCGACTCGACGATCAACCCGCTCTTTTTCCAGAGCGACTTTCCGGCGCGCTGGTCGAAGATCTCGATGCTCAAGGAAATTTGCAGCGCGCGCTGCGTTACCGTGACGTTCTGGTTGCCGGGTTCGTTGTTGGTGCCTGAGCCGGTGTAGGCCACGGGCAGGTCGGGCTCGTACCGTGTAATGGAGCCCCGCACGATGGCATCGGCCGTGGACTCACCGGAGGCGCGGAGTCCCAGCCGACCCTGCATGGCGGTCTGCACCGCGGCGTTCACCTGCGCCGTGAGGGCCGGCTCCGTCGTCAGGTTGTCGAACGGCATGATCGCCACGGTCTTGATGTCGGCCGGCAACCCGCCCCCGGCAAAGCCGTACCAGCAGCCCGCCAGGAGCGGAAGGCTAGCGAGCAGGCGGCGCCCAGACCGATGGAGGGAAGGCCGAAAGACTCGAGTCAGCGACAATCGTCAGGTCCAGTCTGGCCGGTACGGAGGGAACCGTCAGCCGCGCGGAGACCGGTGCTCCGTCGGCGTCGAGGTGCGTCTCGACTATTCCCATCGTGATTCCCGCGCGCTGCCACTCTGCTCGCAAGGTACCCGCGCTTGCGCTTCGCCAGGCATACCGGACCGTATCGGCACCCTGCACCCACTCCAGCGTGGTACTGCCGCCGCTCTTCAACCCGCGACTGCGGGCGCCGGGCGGCGGCGGCCGCATGACCCCGAACATTGCCCACATGAGCGGATAGCTGGGGATCAGCCGCGCGATGATCTCCGGAGGCTGCACCCACCGGGCCTCGTCGCCGACCACCATCGCCGCCGCCCCGCCGATGCCCCACGGCCCCGCGATGTCGAACCGCATCGAGTCGGGACCCGCGATGCGCGCGCTTCCCTGCCCGCCGACCGACGCCTGACCATCGTTGAAGAGCCAGCGGAACCGGGTGAGCTGGTGCCCATTCGGGGCAGTCGTCGTCACCCATTGGCGCGCCTCCGCGGCGCTGATCGCCGGGAGTCCCTCGGGTGACGGCGGCGTGGCTGACTTCACACACGCTGCCAGAAGGCAAAGATACGGAAACCGGCCCAGCCGGTCAAGCCGAAAGTGTTGTGGCATAGGAGTTTATAGCCAGTCAGCTCAAGGGCTTCATCGCCGGATGACCCGGATCTGGTCACCTTCGGTAACCCGGAGCAGCGTCGCCGGTGTCCCGACCACCCGACCGAAGATGGTGTAGCGGCCTTCCAACTGCGGTTGTGCGCCGAGGGTCAGGAACCACTGGCTCGCCCCGGTATCAGGTCCGGAGAGCGCCATGGCGAGGACATAGCCGTCGAAGCGCTTCTGGTTGACCTCGTCCCGGATGGCGTAGCCCGGTCCGCCCCACCCATCGCCGCGGGGATCGCCGTCGCGCGCCACCATGTCGGGGATGACCCGCTGCCACCGGCCCCGGTCGAAGAACCGTCGATCAAGGAGCGTGAGGAAATTCACCACGGTCAGCGGCGCCTCCGGGCCAAAGAGCTCGACTTCGATCGCGCCCCGCTGATCCGTCTCGATGAACACATGCGGATGGGCCTCCGGGGATTCAGGAACCGCGATGAAACGACGCGAGATTTCCCGGTAATCCTCGAGGGTCCGCCCCGTCTGGATGGGGAACGCGGGCCCCCAGCGTTCGGACGCGGCGGGCCACGCCGACTCCGCCCAGAGCCGCACCACGTAGTTCGTCGGTCGCGCGCTCAGGGCCAGGAAGTTCCGGGCGACTTCCGCGTCGTCCGCGTCCGACATCCCGGCCAGGTTCCGCAGCGCGAGCAGCGCCCCGAGGGCGGCATCGGGGACCGAATCGGTCGCCGCCCGCTTGTAGGCGGCGGTCAGCGGCGCGATGTCGGAGGGAAGCGGGGCGCGGGCGATCACCTCCGCCGCCAGCGTCCGTACCCCCACATCGGGGTGCGTGAGCAATCGGCGGGAGGCGGCGAGGAGTTCGGGATTCGGACCCGTCACCGCCTGCGACCATCCCTGCAGCGCCGCGGCGGCCACCCGTCCATCCGGGTCGGCGAGGAAGTCGGGGTGCCCGACGTCGGGCCCCGGCGCGACCCAGCCCCACCCTTCGGCGGCGGCCGCGCGTTCCGGCCAGCGGGCGCTTGACGTCCACACGCCGGAGAGCGCCCGGAAGGAATCGGGGCTGGTGCGAGCCAGGCCGAGGAGCGCCTCCTGTTGCAGCGCGAAGGTGCCCTTCCCTTCCCGGACGATCCGGGAGAGCTGGGCCACGGCCACGCTCCCGCCCGACTTGGCCACCGCCGTGGCCGCTTCGACCTGCACGTTGAACACGGGGTCGCCCAGTTGGGCGACGATCTGGTCGGCAATCTCCGGGCGCCCATACGTCCCGAGCGACCGCAGTGCGTTGATGCGGACGCTGGCATTCTCGTCCCGGGCGCCACGGGTCAGCAGCTGGATCACCCCGGCCGGCTCGAGGCTGGCTGTCGCCACGTAGGACGCGGTCAGCGCCTTGGCGGCGTACATCCGCACGGTCGGGTGCTTGTCCTGCAGCGCACCGAGGATGGCCGAGCCGGCCGTTGGGGCCTGTAACTGCCCCAGGGAAAAGATGACGCGCCAGCGGAGCTCATCGTCCTCAGTCTGTGCCAGCGCAATGAGCTGTCGGGTCGGAGCGGACGCCCCGAGCCGCCACGACTCCATCGCCGCCTGGCGGACCAGCGCGTCGGGGGAGCCGGTGACGGTGAGGTTGGCCGTGTTGTTCAGCACGCGGCCCAGCAACTCGGACGCCGTGGGACCGCCGATCTGGGCCAGTGCGGTGATGCTCGCGCGCGCCGTCTCGAGCGTCGGCGCCGGCATCGCGGACAGGCGGGCGGCGAGCGGCGCCACCGCATCGGGATCGCGCAGCAGGCCGAGGGCAAACGCGGCCACCGGGGGAACGGTGGAGTCCTGATCCTGCAGCATCGGGATCAGCAGCGCGGTTCCTCGCAGGTCCCCGATGCGCCCGATCGCCATGGCGGCCGTGCGGCGGACGAGGGGCTCGGGTGACAGGGTGCCGGCTTCGAGGGCGGTCGGTGACCAGAGGCGCGAATCCTCGGACTGCACCAGCGGCGCGATCGCCTCGACAATCGCGGCGCTCTGCGCCGTCGCCTCCGTCGCCCCGAGGAGGAGCCACGGGACCAAGGCCGCCGAGGCCAGGGAGGATGTCGCGCGCCAGTTCATGCGGGGTCGGGCACCGGGTGCAGCAGGGTCGCGACGCGCGCGGGGAGACGGGTCGGCACGAACTGATGGTTGAGGCTCAGCATCCGTGTTTCGGCGGTCACCAGGAGGGCGCCGGTCTCGGCATGCGTCAGTCGGTAGGCGAAGGTGACCCGGCGGCTGGCAAGTTCGCGGACCCAGCAACGCACCCGGACGAGGTCGTCATAGCGCGCCGGGTGATGATATCGCATGGTCAGGTCGCCCACCACGAGGAAGAACCCCATCGCTTCGAGGTCACGATAGCTCATCCCCGCCTGTCGGAGGAACTCGGTCCGGGCGACGTCGAGCCAGACGGCGTACCGGGCGTGATACACGACGCCCATCTGATCGATTTCCGAGTAATTGACTCGCGCGAGGGTGTCGGCGTAGGAGGCGGTCATCGGAGGCCGGGGACGGAGTTGAGGCAAGGTAGGGCGAGGCGCAGCCGAAAGTCAAATGCCGCAAGCGCTTGCGAGACACCCCGAGGGCTTTCTATCTTCGGTTGTGTTCGGTCAACGTCTCCTCGTCCTCTCCGACGCCCACGTGGGCGCCACCCCGCCAGAAGTCGAGGAGTCCCTCCTTGCCTTCCTGGAGCGCGCGCCAACGCTGGGCGATTGCCTGCTCCTCAACGGCGACATCTTCGATTTCTGGTTTGCCTACCGGCGGCTGATCCCGCGGCGCGGATTCGAAGTGGCCGCCGCCATCCGGCAGGCCCGGAAGCGGATGCCGGTGGCCATGGTGGGAGGCAATCACGATCGGTGGGGCGAGGACTTCTGGGAGCAGGATCTCGACGTGCGATTCGATCCGCTCCGGATGGAACTCGACATCGGCGGGCGGCGGGTGCTCGCGATCCACGGCGACGGGGTGACGGAAACGCACTGGTCGGCGGTCCTGCTGCAGGAGATCACCCGACACCCCGCCTTCGTGGCGATGTGGAAACACGCGCCGACCGCGTTCGCGTTCTGGGTGGTGGACCGCATGACCCACTCGCTGGGGAACACGGTCAGGGAGGAGGAGATCCTGCAGCGCGCGTCGGAGCGTCAGCGCGCCTGGGGCGAAGCCGAGCTGGCGCGCGATCCGGGACTGGGCTGCCTCGTCATGGGCCACACCCACCGCCCGGTCCTGAGCGAGCCGTCGCCGGGTCAGCAGTTCCTCAATCCCGGCGCGTGGCTCGACGGCTTCCGCTACGGCGTGGTCACGCCGACCGGCGCCGAACTGGCGGTCTGGCGGGGCTGACCGTCCTACCCGAGCCGCACCAGTTCGGGCTCCCCCAATCGCTCCCCGAGAAACCGCGCTCCCACCTGGAGAAATCGTGCCTGGTCGTCGCTGACGACGAACCGGTGCCTCCCCGGCACCGTGGTTTCGCTGGCCGTCCCCGCCTCGGCCAGTGCCTCGGCCAGGCTGCGTGCCGTCTCCTCCGCACTGTCGATCAACGCCACTTCCCCACCCATGACCTCGTGCAGGAGCGGCTTGAGCAGCGGGTAGTGGGTGCATCCCAGCACGAGCGTGTCGGCGCCCGCCTGCCGCAGCGGCGCGAGGTATTCCTCCGCCACCAGCCGGGTGGCAGGGTGCTCGAACCACCCCTCCTCGACCAGCGGCACCAGCAGCGGACAGGCGACCTGCTCGATCCTTGCGGCCGGGAGGATCCGCCGGATCGCGGCGGGATAGGCCTGGCTCGCGACGGTTCCCGCGGTGCCGATGACGCCGATGCCACCGCCCCGTGTGGCCCGCACCGCGGCGCGGGCGCCCGGTTCGATGACGCCCAGCACCGGCACGGGTGACGCCGCGCGCAACGCATCGAGCGCGTGCGCGGTGCTCGTATTGCACGCCACGACGATCGACTTCACGCCCTGCCCCAGGAGCCAGTCGAGAATCTCGAGGCTGTAGCGGCGGACGGTCTCCGGCGACTTCGGGCCGTAGGGGACCCGGGCGGTGTCGCCAAAGTAGATGGTGGACTCGGTCGGCAATCGCTCATAGATGGCGCGCGCCACCGTGAGGCCGCCGATCCCCGAATCGAAGATGCCGATGGGCGCGGCGTTCATGGGAAGCGCACCGGCACCGAGAGAGCCCCGGCCATCCCGTTGGGGGTGGACTGGATGGAGAGATCTCCCGGAAAGTCCCACAGGTGCGCGGACACGTAGGCCTCCATGGCGGCCAGCAGGTGATTCAGGCCCAGCAGGACCAGCCAGTCTTCCCGCTGCTGGCTCTTGGACTCGACGCTTCCCGAGTTGGTCGCCTCGAGGTAGTTCAACTGACTGCTGGTGGTGAGCGTCATGCCCAGCGTGACCCCCTCGGCGGCGATGAAGAACGCCGCGGCGGTCCGCCGACCGAGGCGGGCCTGCCCCCAGCCAGGGACGAGCAGCGACCGCCAGAACGCCCCCATCGGACTGATCGGCGGGCGCATGGTCGGCACGGAGTCGGTGGCGCGGGTCGGTGCCGGTGGCGTCGGCGGCCCAGTGTCCACCGCAGCAGCCGCTGCCGGCACCGCCGTGGTGTCCTGGGCCGCGGCCGGGGTGGCGGCCAGCATGCAGCAGAGCGCTACCACGCGGCCGACCTTCACCGCGACGTTCCGGCAGGGGCAGCCACCAATACCGGAAGCGCGCCCGGGTGCAGCGACGCGTCGAGCACGTTGAGCCCCGGCGACCGCAACTCGCCATCCAGGTGCGCCGTCAGTGGACCGTCATCGGAGGTGACGCGCACCCGGCTGCCCCGGGCCATCCGCACTTCCTTCAGCGCGGTGTGCGTGCCGTTCAGCACCCGGGGCGCCCGCGTCAGCAGGAACCCCAGCCCGAACGGACCCACGGCGCAGACATCCAGCATTCCGTCGTCGGGCCGCGCGTCGGGCACCAGGTAGAAGACGCCGCCGGCACAGGGGCCGACCCCGATTTCGAGCACGGTGGTCGGTCCGCTCCAGGCCTCGCCGTCCACCTCGATGCGCAGCCGGAGCGCGCGTCGATGGATGATGGCCTGCAGCGCCGCAACGACGTACCCGATGGCGCCGGGCCAGTGCTTGTACTGATTGACCCGCCGGGCGACGTCGGCGTCGAGGCCGACGCCGATGGAGTTCACGAAATACTCTCCCCACACCTGCCCGACGTCGAAGCGGCGCGTCGTGCCGGCCGCGAGCGCGGCGACGGCGGCTCCGGGCTTGAGGCGCGCCGTGTACGTCATCTTGGCGAAGTCGTTCCCGGTACCGACCGGCACGACCCCGAGGGCAGGAAGCGCCGCCGCGCCGCGCGCCAAGAGCCCGTTGGCCACTTCGTGCACCGTGCCGTCGCCCCCGACGGCGATCACCCGCGTCACGCCCGCAGGGACGTCGCGAGCCAACGCGGTGGCGTGTCCCGGGCCCGTGGTCAGGGCCAGCTCCACCTCACCCCAGTGCGTCCTGGCGGCGCGCAGCACCTCCTCGCGGAAGTGCGCGCTCCGACCATGCCCGGCTGCCGGGTTCAGGATGACGAGTGTGGTCAGCGCACGCCTCGGCGCGGGAGGAAAGGTGGCGGGAGCGTGTGGGAATCGAACCCACCGGAGCCGCCTGAGGCGCCTCCATCGCGGTTTTGAAGACCGGCCGAACCACCAGGCCCGATCCGCCCCCTCAACGACAGGACTGAGGGCCGAGGACTGAGGACTGAGCGTCGTTCCGACTCAGTCCCCAGTCCTCAGTCCTTGGTCGTTCTGGCTACGACATCTATTTCAACCCGGGCGCCCTTGGGAAGTCCGGCCACCGCAACGGTCGAGCGGGCGGGTCGGTGGCTGCCGAAGTGCCGGGCGTACACCTCGTTCATGGCCCCGAAATCCGCCATGTCGACGAGAAAAACGGTGGTCTTGATGACCCGGTCGAAACCCGACCCGGCCGCCGCGAGCACCGCCGCGAGGTTGGCGAACACCCGCTCCGCCTGATCCGCCACGCCGCCCGGCACCAACTCCATGGTAGCCGGATCGAGGGCGACCTGCCCCGCCGTGTACACCATCCCGCCGCTGACGATGGCCTGGCTGTAGGGTCCGATGGCCTTGGGGGCGTCGGGGGTCGAAACGACGGTCAGCGACATGATGCACTCCGCAATGAACGTGAGCCGACAGCGGGCTAGAACAGTCCTTCGATCCGGCCGTCGGGGAAGATGCGAATCTGTTCGGCCGCCGGCGTCTTGCCGAGGCCGGGCATGGTCATGATGTCACCGGCGAGCGCCACCACGAATCCCGCGCCGGCCGAGGCGTAGACGTCGCGAATCGTGATCCGGAATCCGGATGGGCGTCCGAGCTTCGTGGGGTCGTCGCTGAAGGAGTACTGGGTCTTGGCGATGCAGACCGGCGTCTGGCCCAGGCCCATGGTGGTGAGCTGGGTGATGGCGCGCTCCGCCACCACGGTGTAGTCCACCCCGTCGGCGCCGTAGATCTCGCGGGCGACCGTCTCGATCTTCTCCTTGATCGGGAGGGCGGCGTCATAGATCGGCTTGAATTTGCCCTTCTTCTCCGCCAGGACGGCCAGCACCTCCTTGGCCACCGCCTCGCCCCCTTCCCCGCCCTTGGCCCACACGTCGCTCATGGCCACGCGCGCGCCCCAGCCTTTGGCGGCCGCGATCACCGCCTCGATTTCCTCCGGCGTGTCGGACAGGAACCGGTTGACGGCCACCACCACCGGCACACCGAACTTCTGCACGTTGCGGACGTGTCCTTCAAGGTTGGCCATGCCGGCCTTGAGGGCCGCCACGTTGGGCGTGCCGAGCGCGTCCTTCTTGACCCCGCCGTGCATCTTGAGCGCGCGGATGGTGGCCACGACCACCGCCGCCTCGGGGTTGAGCCCGCCCATGCGGCACTTGATGTCGAAGAACTTTTCCGCTCCGAGGTCGGCGCCGAAGCCGGCTTCGGTGAGCACCACATCCGCCATGCCGAGGCCGAGGCGCGTCGCGACGATCGAATTGCAGCCGTGCGCGATGTTGCCGAACGGGCCGCCATGGACGATGGCCGGTCCGCCCTCCAGGGTCTGCACCAGGTTCGGCATGAGCGCGTCCCGGAGGAGCAGCGTCATGGCGCCGGCGGCCTTCAGGTCGCCGGCGGTGACCGGCTTCTTGTCTCGGGTCAGGCCGACGATGATCCGGGAAATCCGCTGCTCCAGGTCGGACACCGACGACGACAGGCAGAGGATCGCCATGATTTCGCTGCCCGGCACGATCACGAAGCGGTCCTCACGGGTGGGGCCGCCGTTGAGGTTGTCGAGCCCCACCACGATGTGCCGCAGCGCGCGGTCGTTCATGTCGATGGTGCGCGGCCAGAGGATGCGGCGGACGTCGAGGCCGAGCGCATTGCCCTGGTGGAGATGGTTGTCCAGCAGCGCCGAGAGAAGGTTGTGCGCCGACGTGATCGCGTGGAAGTCGCCGGTGAAGTGGAGGTTGATCTCGTCCATCGGGATCACCTGGGCGTATCCGCCGCCCGCCGCGCCGCCCTTGACGCCGAAGACCGGCCCGAGCGACGGCTCGCGGATGCAGACCATCACTTTCTGTCCCAGCCGGCGGAAGGCCTGGGCCAGCCCCACGGTCACCGTGGACTTCCCTTCGCCGGCCGGCGTCGGGTTGATGCCGGTTACCAGGACGAGACGGCCCTTCGGCGGCCGGGCCGCCGCCGCTTCCGGCGTGATCTTGGCCTTGAACCGTCCGTACGGGAGGTATTCGTCGGGGCTGAGTCCGGCCTCGGCGGCGATTTCGGTGATGGGACGCGGCTTGGCGGCCTGGGCGATTTCAATGTCGGTGGGAAACTTGGGCGTCACGCGAACTCTCCGGATGAAGGCAGCATGTGCAGGCACCATAACGGTAACCAGCGCCGAGGCGCTCGGGAATGGCTCAGGGGCTCAAGGCGGACTCAGTCGGGGGCCGAAGACACGCCGGGCGTTCCGGCCCGTGCGATCGATCAGCGCACCAACCTCCTCGCCCCGGGCCGCGGCCACCCGCTCCGCGACGAGGCGCACGAAGGCGGGTTCGTTCCGGTGCCCGCGATGCGGCACCGGAGCCAGGTACGGCGCGTCGGTCTCCACCAGCAGGCGCTCCGGCGGCGTGGCGCGGACGAAGTCGTCCAGCGCCCAGGAGCGAAACGTCACCATGCCGCTGAACGAGACATAGTGCCCGAGTGCGACGCCGACATCGAACAGCGAAGGACCGCTGCTGAACGAATGCAGGATGGCGGGGACGGCGGGAAAAGCGGTCAGCACCGCGGCCACGTCGTCGTCGGCCTCGCGGGCATGAATCACGACGGGCTTCCCGGCCGACTCCGCGAGCGCCATCTGGCGCTCGAACACCTGGCGCTGCGTCTGTCGAGGGGAGTGGTCGTAGTGGTAGTCGAGGCCGATTTCGCCGCAGGCGACGACCCGGGGATCCTGCAGGGTCTCGGCCAGCCAGGCCGCCGTCTCATCGGTCCAGGTGCGGGCGTCGTGCGGATGGAGGCCGGCCGTCGTGGACATCCGCGGCTCCGCCGCCGCAAGCACGAGCCCGAGCTCGGTGGAGGCGCGGGATTCCCCCACGACCACCAGGTGACCGACACCGGCATCGAACGCCCGCCGCGCCACCTCGACGCGGTCTGCCGAGAAGGCGGCGTCGCCGAGGTGGCAGTGGGTGTCGACCAGCACGGCGTCAGGCGGTCGGCTGGACCTTCGTGGCGCCGGCGTGCGGCGCGCTGGTCTTGACCCCGCGGGCGTCGGCGCCGGGCCAGCGCTGTTCGATGGCCAGGAGGAGCGGCGCGGCGATGTAGATCGACGAGAAGGTGCCGGTGAAGACGCCGAAGAACATCACCAGCGCGAACGGCCGGATGACCTCGCCGCCGAACACGGCCAGCGCGAACAGCGTGGCCAGGGTGGTGGTGTGGGTCAGCACGCTGCGCGGCAGCGTCTCGTTGATGGCGCGGTTGAGCACCGAGGCGAAGTCGTCGCGCTTGTACTTGTGCAGGTCTTCGCGGACCCGGTCGAAGATGATGATCGTGTCGTTGAGCGAGTACCCGACCATGGACAGCACCGCACCGACCACGACGAGGCTGACCTCGATCCGCATGACCGCGATGAACACGATGGTGGCGAGGATGTCGTGCGCCGTGGCGCCGACGGCGGCGAGCCCGAACCGCCACTCGAAGCGCCACGCCAGGTAGGCCATCACGGCGAAGAACGAGAGGAAGATGGCCAGGAAGGCCTGGGTGCGGAGTTCGCCGCCGACCTTCGGCCCCACCCCGGAGGAGCTGAGCATGGTGTAGGTGCCGGCGCCGAGCGCGGCGTCGAGCGCCGCCCCGACGGCCTTGGCCGTCTCCTCCGTGTTGTTCGCGTCGGAGCCCTCTTTGGCCACTCGCGCCCGGATGGAATATTCCTGGGCGCTGCCGAAGGACTGGATCTCGGAGCCCGGAATTCCGTTGGCGTCGAGCGCGGCGCGGAGCTGGCCGGCGTCGAGCGGCTGCTCGCTGCGGATCTGGATCAGCGTGCCGCCGGTAAACTCGATGCTGTAGTGGAGCCCGAAGATGGCCAAGAAGAGGAGGCCGGGCACCAGGATCGCGGCGGTAACCCCGTAGGCGTACTTCCGGAGGCCGATGAAGTCGTAGTTCGCGTTGGCAAAGAATCGGGTCATCGTCAGATGCTCAGCGTGGTGAGGTCGGGCCGCCGCTGCAGCCAGATCATGAAGAAGGTCCGGGTGACAAAGACGGCGGTGATCATCGAGGCCAGGATGCCCATGGTCAGGGTCACCGCGAAGCCCTTGACGGGGCCGGTGCCGAACTGGAAGAGGAAGAGCGCCGTGAGCACGGTGCTGACGTTCGAGTCGATGATGGCGCTCATGGCGTGCTGGAAGCCCTCGTCGACCGCGAGGCGGACGGTCCGTCCCCGGACCAGCTCTTCACGGATGCGCTCGAAGATCAGCACGTTGGCGTCCACCGCGATGCCGATGGACAGCACGATGCCCGCGAGGCCCGGCAGCGTGAGCGTCGCGTCGATCATGGCGAGGCCGCCGACCGTGAAGAGCAGGTAGAGGCCGAGCGCGGCGACCGCCAGCACGCCGCTCATGCGGTAGTATCCGATCATGATCAGGATGACGATCAGGGTGCCGACCAGCGCGGCGGTGATGCCGCCGCGAATGCTGTCGGCGCCGAGGCTCGCGCCGATCTGCACCCGTTCCACGATCTTGAGCGGGACCGGCAGGGCGCCGGCCTTGAGCGTCAGGGCGAGGTCCTGCGCCTGGACGATCGACTTGCCGCCGCCCATCGTGATCTGCCCCCGGCGGTCGATCCGCCCCTGGATCACCGGCGGTGGGCCCTGGACGCGGCCGTCGAGCACGATGGCCATGTAGTCGCCGATGTGGGCCTGGGTGGCCGCCCCGAACTGCCGGCCACCGGCGCGGTCGAGCTCGAACGTCACGATCGGTCCGTTGGTCAGCTGGTCGAACTGCGCGGCGGCGTCCACCAGGTTCCGGCCGGTGACGATCGGCTTCTCCTCCACCACGTAGAAGAACCGGTAGGGCTGGACCCCTACGCTGATGGGCGTCGCGGTCCAGAGGATCTCCGTGCCGCGCGGCAGCGAACGAGCCACCTCCGGAATGCGGAGCAGGCTGTCCACGCGGGGGAACGCGGCTTCCGGCACGAAATACTCTCCCGGCACGCCGCTTCCGGCCGCGGCACCGGGCTGGATCAGCCCGCTGAGCACGCCGCCGTCCACCGCAGCGGAGTCGGCTCCCTTCGCGGTGGAGTCGCCGCCGAGCAGCGACTGGACCGCGCTCGGCGAGGTCTTGCCCGGCGCCGCGCTGACACCCAGGCTCCGGAGCGTCCGGTCCATGGCCGGCAGCGCCTTGTCGAGCGCGCCCGTCCGGTCCGTGATGCGGAACTCCAGGAACGCGGCCTTCTGGACGATGTCCATGGCCCGCTGGGGATCCCGGATGCCGGCGAGCTCGACCACGATCCGCTCGTTGCCCACCTTCTGGACCACCGGTTCCTGCACGCCGAACTCGTCCACCCGCTTGCGGAGCACGGTCAGGGCGAGGTCGATGTCCCGCGAGACGTCGCTGGAGACCCGGTTCGTCTGGTCGAGTTCGAGGCCGAGGTGCATGCCGCCCTGGAGGTCGAGCCCGAGCTTGAGCGGGATGCGCTTCTCCGTGGTGTCGCGCATGGCGCCGTCCGCGCCGCGCGAGCGAATCGTCACGTCGCGCGGGAAGAGACTGTAGATGGAGAGCGCCACGAGGGCGCCGATGATCAGGAGACGGTTTCGGATTGAGGCAGTCATCGTCGCTGGACCAGCCGTGGATTCAGGTAGACAGAGTTCCGGTCGCGGACGCGGCCAACGCCGCGCGCGCCGAGGAGCGGTCGCGTTCCAGCTGCGCCCGCAGTGCATCCAACGAGGGGAAGCGCCGCACATCCCGCAGGCGCGCCACCCACTCCACTTTCAGCCACTCGCCGTACAGCGAACCCGCATGATCGAGCAGGTGCACCTCGAGGGACCGTTCCGCCTGCTGGAACGTCGGCTTGCCCCCTTGATTCATCATCCCGTCGGACCGACCGCCGCGCCACTCGACTCGCACGGCATAGACGCCGTCGGGAGGCAGCAGCTTGCGGGCTGGAATGCCGGCAAGGTTGGCCGTCGGAAATCCGAGGGTCCGTCCCCGCCCGTCGCCCGGCACCACCTGCGCGGTGGCGAAGTACGGCCGGCCGAGCAACCGGGTGGCCAGGGCCAGATCTCCGCCGGCCACTGCTCTGCGGACCTGGGTGCTCGACACGGCGTGGCCGTCCACTTCGAGCGCCGGTACCACGTCCACGGCGAAGCCGAGTTCCGCGCCCAGCCGACCGAGGAGCTCGACGTCGCCCTGCCGGCCCCGCCCGAACCCGTGATCGTGCCCGATGACCAGCTCACGCATTCCGCAGCCGCGCACCAGGATGTCCCGGACAAATTCCTCCGGCGGCATCGACGCCAGCGCCCGGTCGAAGTGCAGCAGGACCGCGTAGTCCAGCCCGGTCTGCGCCAGGATTTCGCGGCGCTCCGGTCCGGTGGTCAGGAGCAGCGGCGCTGCGGCCGGATTCACCACCGCCATCGGGTGCGGGTCGAAGGTGACCAGCACGCTGTGCCGCCCTGCCGCCCGGGCCCGCGCCGCAATTTCGCGGAGGACCGCTTCGTGGCCTCGGTGGACGCCGTCGAACGAGCCGACCGTGACCACCGTGCCCTCGGAATGCGGCGGGAGGAAGGCGGTCACGGCGCCGCGAGCACGACCGTCGGCCTGAGCCACGTGCCATCCCCTTCCGCGATCGCGATCACCTCGGTGCCGGCCACCAAAACCGCCGTGCCCGACACCACCCCCGTCACCGCGCGCCCGTGTCCGACATCCACGCGGCCCGCCTCATCCACCATGACCCTCGGCAGGTGGCTCAGCACCGCGCCCAGCGGCCAGAGCGGCGTGTCCGGCTCGAGGGCCTCGAGCGGCACCGCGTCGTCCACCCGGAGACTGCCGATCGACTCCCGCCGCAGCGCCGTGAGGTGCGCCCCTACCCCGAGCCGCTCGCCCAGGTCCCGCGCGATGGCGCGGATGTAGGTCCCGGTGCTCACGGTGGCGCGAAACGTCACGTCCGCCCCCTCGACCGACAGCAGCTCCGCCTCATAGACGGTCACCGCCGCGGGAGCGAGCTCCATCGATTCGCCGCGCCGGGCACGCACGTACGCCCGTTCACCGTCCTGCCGTTTGGCCGAGTAGGCGGGCGGCGTCTGCGACTGCGCGCCGACGAATCCGGCCAGCGCCTGGCTGATCTCGGCCCGGTCGGGCAGCGGCCCCTCGTACGCGGCACCGACCGGCTCGCCGGTCAGGTCGTCGGTGGCGGTGCGCTGTCCCAGGCGAGCCGTCGCCAGGTAGGTCTTGGCCAGACCGTCGAGGAACCGGGCCACCCGGGTCCCCTTGCCGAGCAGCAGCACCAGCAGCCCGGTGGCGAACGGATCCAGGGTGCCGGTGTGGCCGATCGATCGCTCGCCGAGGACTCGCCGCGCCCGGGCCACGACATCGTGTGACGTGGGGCCCGCGGGCTTGTCCACCAGCAGCGCGCCGGTCAGTCCTGCTCCTCCTGCTTGAGCGACGCCAGCACCTCGTTGATCCGGGCCGCGTGTTCGAGGCCGCGGTCGAGTTCGAAGTGCAGCTCCGGCACGGTCCGCGTCGTGAGCCCCTTGGCCACGCGGGTGCGGAGGAAGCCGGACGCGCTGCGCAGCCCTTCCAGGGCCTTCTGCTTGGTGTCCTCGTCCCCCTGGACGCTCACCCGGATCTTGGCGTGCGAGAGGTCCTGGGTGACCGTCACCCCGGTGAGCGTCACGAACCCGACCCGGGGGTCGCGGATCTCACGGGTGAGGGCGTCCGCGATGATCTGCCGAAGGTTCTCGGCCACCTGCTCCGGGCGCCGCGACGAGCCTTTCATCGATCACGCCGCGCCGGCAGAGGCGCTCGGCTCGAGGGTCCGCTTGATCTCCTCGAGACGGAACGACTCGATGCGGTCGCCCACCTTGACGTCGTTGAAGTTCTCGATGCCGATGCCGCACTCCAGGCCTTCGCGGACTTCCTTCGCGTCGTCCTTGAAGCGCTTGAGGCTGGAGAACGACCCGGTGTAGACGGTGACGCCGTCGCGCACCACGCGCGCCTTGGTGCCCCGCTGCACGACGCCGCTCCGCACGATGGAGCCGGCGATGGTGCCCACCTTGCTCACCTTGAACACCTGCAGCACTTCGGCCTCGCCCAGCACCGTCTCCCGCTCCTCGGGCTTGAGCAGGCCCTCGAGCGCCTTGCGGATGTCGTCCACCGCCTCGTAGATGACACGGTAGGTGCGGATGTCCACCTGCTCCCGCTCCGCGGACGCGCGGGCATTGGAGTCGGGCCGGACATGGAAGCCGAGGATAATGGCCCCCGAGGCCTTGGCGAGCAGCACGTCGCTGTCGCTGATGGCGCCGACGCCGCGGTGCACCACCTCGACCCGGACTTCGGGCGTGCTGAGCTGCGCCAGGGCGTCGGCCAGCGCTTCGGCCGGGCCGCCCTGGTCGGCCTTGATGATGATGGGCAGCGTGGAGACCTGCCCTTCCTTGAGCGCCCGGCTGAAGTCTTCCAGGGTGCCGCCCCGCATGCCGCGGCGGTTCTGGGCTTCGCGCTCGAGGCGCTGACGCTTCTGGGCGATGTCACGCGCTTCCGCGGCATCCGCCACCACCAGGAACGAGTCGCCGGCCGACGGTACGCCGTCGAAGCCGAGGATCTGGACCGGCATTGCCGGGCCGGCGGAGGTCAGGTGGTTGCCGCGCTCGTCGAACAGGGCGCGCACCCGGCCGGAGAACTTGCCGCAGATGAAGTTGTCGCCGACCTTCAGCGTGCCCCGCTGCACCAGCATCGTGGCGAGCGGGCCCTTGCCCGCGTCGAGGGTCGATTCCACGACAGTGCCCTGCGCCCGGCGGTCCGGGTTGGCCTTGAGGTCGAGCACGTCGGCCTGGAGCAGGATCTTCTCCAGCAGCAGGTCGACCCCGGTGCCCTTCTTGGCCGACACGGCGGCCGACAGCACGTCCCCGCCGAATTCCTCGAGAACGACGCTGTGCTGCAACAGGTCCTGCATCGTCTTCTGCACGTTGGCCGACGGCAGGTCCACCTTGTTAATGGCCACCACCATCGGCACGCCGGCGTTCTTGGCGTGGCTGATGGCCTCGATGGTCTGCGGCATGACCTGGTCGTCGGCGGCCACCAGCAGCACGACGAGGTCGGTCACCTGGGCGCCGCGCGCCCGCATGGCGGTGAAGGCCTCGTGGCCTGGCGTGTCGAGGAAGGTGATGCGCCGGCCGTCCGGCAGGACGACGTGGTAGGCGCCGATGTGCTGCGTGATGCCGCCGGCCTCGCCGGCCACGATGTTGGCGTGCCGGATATAGTCGAGCAGCGAGGTCTTGCCGTGGTCCACGTGGCCCATGATCGTGACGACCGGGGCGCGCGGCTGCAGCGTTTCCGGCGGATCGACGTCGATGTCCTGCCCAAGCTCCGCGGCGTACTCGTCCTCGCGCAGCGCCTCAAAGCCGAACTGCGAGGCGATGAGCTCGATCTGGTCGAAGTCCAGCCGCTGGTTGACCGTGACCATGAGGCCCAGTTCCTTGAACGCGAACTGGACGATCTGGCTGGACGGCACTTTCATCAGGTCAGCGAGTTCGGACACGGAGATGAACTCGTTGACCCGGATCCGGGCCTTTTCCTTTTCCCGCTCCTCCGCCGCGCGGCCCGCCATCACGTCGCGATAGGACGGCTCGTCCGAGCGCGAACCCCTCGTCTTCCGGCCGCCCTTCATCCCCTTCATGGTCTTCAGGATGTTCTTGCTGACGGCTTCCTGGTCGACCTGGTTCTTGCCGCGCTTCTTCTTGCCCTTCTTGAAGTCGCCCTTCTTGGCGTCGGGACCGAATTCGCGGGGCCGCGGCGCCTCGGACGGGCCGGTGGCGCTGCTGAAGACCGGGCGTGGTCCGCGGGCCGGCGGGCCACGGCGGCCGGCCGGCGCGCCCGACGACGCAGCCGGCGCGCTCGGCGCGGGCCGCTGAATGCGGGGCGGAATGAACGGCTTGCGGGGTGCCGCAGGCGGCGCCACCGGGGGTTCGAAGGGAGCGGGTGCGCTCGTGGCGCCGGCCGCCTGGGGCGCCGAGGGGAACAGCTCCTCGATCTTGCGGCGAATCGGCGCGGCGACCTTCGGCTCGGGCGCGGCGACCGCGTCCTCAGCCTCGATCGGCGGGAGGTCCTTGAAGAGTTCGCGGGCCCGGTCCTCGAGCGAGCGCTGCGGCGCGGCGGCTTCGCCACGCGCCAGTTCGCGCTCGGCCTCGAGGGCGGCCAGCGCCGAGGCGTGCGACTCGGCCTCGGCGGCCGCTTCGGCCTCGACCTTGGCCACTTCGGCCGCGGTCCGGCGACGGCGGACCGGCGCAGCAGGCGCCGCGGGTTCGACCGGTTCGGCCACCGCCTTGCGGCGCCCGCGCTTCGGCTTGGGCTCTTCGGCGCTCTTC
The DNA here is from genome assembly GCA_963810185.1 of uncultured Gemmatimonadales bacterium. Classification (GTDB taxonomy): domain Bacteria; phylum Gemmatimonadota; class Gemmatimonadetes; order Gemmatimonadales; family GWC2-71-9; genus SPDF01. The sequence continues at coordinate 298,660 of CAWEMJ010000008.1, read as the reverse complement.
CGCTTCTCGCGCTCCCACCGGACGCGCACCGCCGACACCTGTCCCGTTTCCAAAGCGGACAGATGGCTGCGCACGAAGATGTTCATCTCCTTGAGCGACTGAATCAGTTGCTCGGAGGAGACGCCGAATTCTGCCGCCAACTCATGTACCCGGGTCTTGACCACTCATTCCTCCTCAGGGACTTCCCGCGCCAGGCGGCCCAAACCGTCGGCCAACGCGCGGTCCCGCACTCCGGCCACCATGACGGGCGGCCGTCCCAACTGCCGGCCGATCACATCGGCCTCCGGACCCGGCACCAGCGGCACACCGAGCGCCTCGGCGAGCCGGATCACCTTCTGCACCGCGCGGGGACTCGCATCCGACGCGACGACCACGCACCGCACCTGCCCCGCCTGCAAGGACCGCCGGACGCCATCCACCCCGATGACGACGTGGCCCGCTCGCAGGCCGAGGCCGAGCAGGCCCAGCACACCACCGCTCACGCGGAAGGTGCCGCTTCCTCCCCGGACTCACTCTCGTCGGTCGTGAGCTCCGCGAGGAACCCGACCAGCTGATCGGCCAATTCCGGCGTCATGCCCGGCACCCGGAGAATGTCGTCGCGCTCGAGGTCGAGCACGTCGTTCAGCATGGTGAAGCCGGCGCTGGCCAGGAGCCCCACCAGCTCGGGCGCCAGGCCCAGCTCGGTCAGCGGCACCTGGAGCGCGATCTCCTCTTCGGGCGGCAGCGGCGCGAAGAGCGGGCTCTCGCCGCCGCGCTCCAGCCATTCGCGGCTGGAGTAGAGGTCGATCTTCCAGGCGGTGAGCTCCGAGGCGAGGCGTACGTTCTGGCCGTTGCGGCCGATGGCGAGGGAGAGCTGGTCCTCGTCGACGACGGCGTTGATGGTCTTGGACGCGGGGTCGGCGATGACGCGGGCCACCCGGGCCGGCGCCAGCGCCTGCTTGGCGAAGCGTTCCGGATCGGGCGACCAGGGCACGATGTCGATGCGCTCGCCGCTCAACTCGTTGACGACCGCCTGGACGCGCGAGCCCTTGAGCCCGACGCAGGCGCCGACGGCGTCGATGGCGTCGTCGCGGGAGATGACGGCCACCTTGGTCCGGCTGCCGACCTCGCGCGCGATGGCGCGGATGTCGATGATCCCCTGCTGGATTTCCGGCACTTCGAGCTTGAAGAGCGCCTTGACGAAGAGACCGTCGGCGCGGCTGAGGATGAGCCGGGGCCCCTTCGGGGTCTCCTCGAGGCGCTTCAGCACCGCCCGGATGGTGTCGCCCTGATGGAAATGCTCGCGGTGGTTCTGCTCGCGGTAGGGGATGATCGCCTCCGCCTCGCGAAACTTGTTCAGCATGATGACCAGCTTGCCGCGCTCGATCTGCTGGATTTCGCCGGAGAGCAGTTCCCCGACCTTGTCCGCAAACTCGTCGCGAATCCGGGCGCGCTCGCCTTCGCGCACCCGCTGGATGATCCGCTGCTTGGCCGCCTGGACCGCCAGCCGTCCGAAGGCCTCGAAGGGAATGTCCTCTTCCAGCATGTCGCCGGGCTGGAACTCGGGGTCCTCGAAGCGGGCCTCTTCCACCGAGACCTGGCTGGCCGGGTCTTCCACCGCCTCGACGACCTGCCGAAGCCGGGTGACCGTCAGGCCGCCCTTCAGTTCGTCCACCGCCAGCTCGAAGCGGACCGTCGGCCCGTACTTGCGGACCAGCGCGGCCTGGATGCCGTCGTGCAGGAGGTCGAGCAGTTCCGCGCGGTCGAGTTGCTTGGTGGTCGTCAACTCGCGGAACGCCGCCAACATTTCAGTCGAAGATGCCATCGTTACTCCATGCCGGTGTCACCGGTCAGCCCCGTGCAGCCGGGGAATTCACGCGTCGAAGGCAGATGCGCACCGCCGCACCCGCCCGGCTCCCCCGCAGGACGACGAATCGTCCGACGGACGGAAACCGGCACCAGGCCCGGCTGGATTCAGCATCGGGTATGGGTTCGGAAGTCGCGTCGCGGGGGTGAAAAAAAATGTGGGGGAACTCCCCCACATCAACAACCGGCCCCGGACTAGCGGCCCCCACAGCACATAATGATACCCCGCAGGACCCGGGGCGTCAATCACCTCAGCGGGACGCCAAGGGCCGCCCCAGGTAGCCGATCATTCGACCGTCCAAGCCCCGGGAGCGACGGTGGCTGTGGAAGAGCGACCCGTCGTGCCCGCTGCACCAGGGAGACACGCTGATCTGGCGGATCCCCAGTTCCCGCCCCTGCTGCACCAGCTGCTCCCGCACATCCAGGGGGCCCTTCCCGCCGGCCGGAACGGCCAACCCAAAGGCCTCAAAGACTTCAGAACCTACTTCATAGCATGATCCGCAAATTCCTACGCCGCAGTGCATTACAATGTCGGTAGCGAGCGTCCCGGCACGCCCGGCCAACAGCCGGACGCCCCGCTCGAGTATCTGGGAACTGGCGCCCCGCCATCCGGCGTGCAACAGCGCCATGGCGCCCTGGACGGGATCGAACAGATAGACCGGGGTACAGTCAGCGACCGTGACGGTGAGCAGCACTCCGGGAGCGGCGGTTGCGTGCCCATCGATCCCGTCGAGTTGGAGCCAGCCCTGCCCCCCCTCGTGCCATCTCGTTTCGGTCCCGTGCACCTGTCGGCCGAGGACGACGAGCGGGAATCCCGGCTCGGCGGCGCGGAAGGCGGCCCACTGCCCGAGCACCTGCCCCACCGGACGATCACTGCTCAGGCCGAGGTCGAAGGGGTCCGACGGGGTCCCCCGGGTGGTGATGCCGGCGATGACCCCGTAGCGCTCGCGCCAGCCGGGAATTTCCATCCGTGGGACGGTGCTGGTGGAAAGGGGCGCTTCTCGGAGGAGTTCGGTCAGCGACACGGCGGCTTCCTTCCATCGGCTGGGCCGGTTGGCATTGCAGAAGGGGCGAGCCCCGAATAAGATGCGCGCGGCCCGCGATGCAGGGCCATACACCGTGCTTACCCCGACCGGAGATTTGACGATGTCGCGCCCCAATTTGCTGCGCAACGCCTGCCTGACCGTCGCGCTCGCCTGCGGCAGTGCTGGTGTATTGACCGCCCAGGACGCTCAATCGGAGAAGTGGGAGAACACCATCACGCTCTACGGGTGGGCCGCCGCGATGTCGGGGACCGAGGCCATCGGCCCGATCTCCGCGACCGTGGACGTCCCCTTCAGCGACATCCTGGACAACCTGAAGATGGGCGCCATGCTGAACTACATGGGTCGCGGCAAGACCTGGGTGACCGGCGCCGACTTCATCTACATGAAGCTCGGCTCCGACGTCGCGGTGCCGTCGACCGGCAACACCGTGGCCGAAGTGAAGTTCAAGCAGTGGCTGTTCGAGGTGGACGGCGGCTACCGTGTCACGCCCTGGATGGACGCGCTGATCGGCGTCCGGATCCCGGTCCTCGAGGCGGAAATCGTGCCTGACGTGAACCTGCCCTCCGCCTCGACCAAGAGCGGCAGCCAGAGCTGGATCGCGCCGCTCATCGGGGCCCGCGTCTTCGTGCCGATCACGAAGCACCTTACGGTCATCGGCCGCGGTGACCTGGGCGGCTTCCAACTCGGGGGGCAGAACACCACATGGCAGGCGGCCGGCTACGTGAACTACAAGTTCGGGACGCACTTCTCCACGGAACTGGGCTATCGCGCCATCAACGCCAACTATGCCACCGGAACGAAGGGCCAGCAGGGCTACTTCCTCTACGACGTGACGAGCTTCGGCGGACTGCTCGGCTTTTCCTACACGTTCTAGGACATCCGCCCGCTGCAGCCGACGGGCCCGTGCGCACGCACGGGCCCGTTTGCTGTCTGGCCTATTCCTCGAACCGCTCGATGTCGGCGCCCAGGGCCTTGAGCCTGCTGTCGATCTGCTCGTAGCCCCGCTCGATCTGCCCCACGTTGTGCAGGTGGCTGGTGCCCTCTGCCGCGAGGGCGGCGATCAGCATGGCCATGCCGGCCCGGATGTCGGGCGATTCGACGGTACTGCCCCGCAGCTTGACCGGCCCGGCCACCACGGCGCGGTGCGGGTCGCACAGCACGATGCGCGCGCCCATCCCGATCAGCTTGTCCACGAAGAACATCCGCGACTCGAACATCTTCTCGAACACCAGCAAGAGCCCCTCGCACTGGGTGGCCGCCACCAGCGCAATGGACATCGTATCGGCCGGGAACGCCGGCCAGGGGCCGTCTTCCAGTTTCGGCACATGCCCGCCCAGGTCGGGACGGATGCGCCGCTCCTGGTCCGCATCGATGATCAGCTGCTGTCCGTCCAGCCGGGGCCGGATGCCGAGCCGCTCGAAGCCGAGGAGGGTGCCGCGGAGGTCGTCGCCGCGGACGCCGTCGATGGTGAGGGCGCTGTTGGTGACGGCGGCCAGGCCAATGAAGCTCCCGATCTCGATGTGGTCCGGACCGATGGTGTAGGAGGCGCCGTGAAGGGGATGTCCCCCCTCGATGACGTAGGTGTTGGACCCGATTCCCTCGATGTGCGCGCCCATCGCCACGAGCAGCCGGGCGAGGTCCTGCACATGCGGCTCGGAGGCGGCATTCCGCAGGACGGTGCGCCCCTGGGCCCGGACCGCGGCCATCAGGGCGTTTTCGGTGCCGGTGACGCTCGGTTCATCGAGGAAGATGTCCGCCCCGCGGAGCGTCTTGCCGAAGAGCTCGTAGCTGTCGCCGACCTGCACCTCCGCGCCGAGGGCCTCGAGCGCCAGGAAGTGCGTATCCACGCGGCGGCGCCCGATGACGTCGCCGCCGGGCGGTGGCAGCGTCACCCGCCCGAACCGGGCCAGAAGCGGACCGGCCAGGAGAATCGACGCGCGGATCCTGGCGCAGAGCCGGGGATCGAGCGGCTTGTTCTCGATGGGCCGCGGATCGATCCGGACACGATTTGTTTCGATCCACTCGACGCCCGCCCCCATCTCGGTCAGGATGGCGAGCATGGTCTCCACGTCGCGGATGCGCGGCATGTTGTCCAGCTCGACCGGCCCCTCGGCGAGGACGGAGGCGGCGATGGCAGGGAGGGCGGCATTCTTGTTGCCGGCGGGGCGCAGGGTGCCGCGAAGCGTGTTTCCGCCGCGGACCAGATAGCGTGGGGGCATGGTCAAAGCTCGCCCGGTGTGCCGGGGGCCGTCAAGCGCGAGGGATTCCGAATGGCGCGCGGCAAGGTCATACTTCCACCATGTACGCCTTCACCCTCCTCCAGGCGGTCGTGTGACGCCCGTCCCCGGCTGGGTTGGACCCACCATGGCGATTTCGCTCGCGATCATCGCGCTCGCCTGCGTGGTGATGTTCGCTGGCATCGCCCTGGCGGCGCTGGCGGCCCGGCGGGCGCTGCAATCGATCTCGGCGAGCCTGGGCGAATTGCAGTCGCTGGTGGGTCGGGTGCGGGAGGAGGGCGATGCCTACCTCGCCACCAGCCGGCGGTTGCGCCACCGCCTCGACCAGGGCATCGACCGGGTTTCGGAGCGGGCGGCCGACCTCGACGCGCTCTACGAGGTGGTGCACGAGGAGGTGGAGGAGACGGCATTGCGGTTTGCGAGCGCGCTCCGCACCGCGCGGCTCAGCACCGGGATCATCGCGAGGGCGCTCCGCCGGGGCCGGCGGCGATGACCGGCGCGCGGGTCGTCCTGGCACTGCTGGTGGTCGGGCTGGCGCTCGCTGCCGCACCGGACACCCTGCACGCCTGGACTCCCGGCACCCACATCTACCTCGCCCAGAACGTCCTGGCCAGCGCCCACCTGCTCCCGCCGACCGTATCCGATCTGATTCGCGCATTCCCCTTCGATTTCCTCTACGGCAACATCGCGGCGGACAGCTCGTTCGCCAAGAATTTCGCCCCAGTCAGCCGGCACTGTCATCACTGGCATGTGGGCCAGGAGATTCACGACCTGGCGCCCACCGACGCGTTGCGGGCCTTCGGCCTGGGATACCTGGCGCACCTGGCCGCCGATACCGTCGCCCACAACTATTTCGTGCCGCACCAGCTGGCGGTGACGAGCTCCCGTTCCGGCCTGGGGCACGCCTATTGGGAGGCGCGGTTCGAGACCCACCTCGGCGAGGGGTTTGCCGGCACGGCCAAGGAAGTCATCCAGCTGGACCACACACCGGCGGACGCCCACCTCGACCAGATCATTTCGCCCACGATCTTCAGCGTGCGGACCAATCGTCGCCTCTTTCGGGGCATGGTGCACCTGGTCGAGACGCGGAGCTGGCAGCGCGCCTTCCGGATGGCCCGGGCGCACAGCCGGTGGGACCTGCCCGAGGAGGACGTCGAGCAGCACATGGCGCTTTCCTACGAGTTCGTGATGGAGATGCTGGGCGACGACCGTCCGCTCGCCCGCCGGCTCGACCCGGCCGGCGCCGAACCGCTGCGCGCGGCGCAGTCGCTCCGCCGAGAGGTCCGCGACAGCGGCGGCCGAGTGGACGTGACGCGCGTCGAGAAACTGGCCCAGCGCGACTTCGGCCTCCCGCGGAAGGCGGATCTCTCGTATTGGCGGGAGTTGACCGCCCCGCGGCCGTGGAAGGCCCCTCCCGCGGGAGCGTCGGATGCGGCCTGACGATCTCGGGCTTCCAGACGGCGACGGCCAGGGCCGACCCAGCGTCCTGGTCGCTACCAGCGCGCCGGTGCAGGTGCGCGTCGAGCCGGTCGAGGATGATCGGACCCCTGCCGGCTCCGTCTGCCTCGGGACCTTCATCGGCGAACGGTTGGTCGGACGGCGCGTGGCCCCCTCGGAGGCCCTCGAGGAGCTACGGGAATTTCACCTCTTCGACAAACCGGTCCATCTCGGCCTCGTGGCCTACGAGGACTCGCCCGGACTGCAGTGTCGCCTCCTCGCCCTGCTGCCGGCCGACCGGTTTCCGCTTTCGGACGAGGGAGACGAGGAGGACGAGGACGACAGCGAGCCTTGGCGCGCGAGCGTGCCGGTGCCGGCGTTCGAGGTTGAAGAGAAGAAGGTCCCGAGGAACGAGGATGAGACGCCAAGTCTCGAAGACGGCGCCGCGGTGCCGGTCTATCTCGGCAACATCGTCCGCCTGTCACGGGACCGGAAACACCCGGAAGACCTTGCCGCCGAGGCGAGCGACGTGCTGATGACCGTCCTGACCGGGTCGGTGTCGGAGGTCGTGGACCGGGTCCTCGAAGATCTGCTTGGGGGAGACGAACCGAAGGACTGAGGACTGAGGACTGAGCTCGTGGCTAAAGCCACGGCTCGGCTGATGTCGCTGAAGCGACGTCCCCAGCAACCCGCCCCCTAGTTCTGTCATCGCGAGAAGGCCCGATCAGGGCCGACGAAGCAATCTCGGACTGGCGAACGAACCGATTCAGCCCGCGGTCAGTTTCTTCTGCAAGATCGGCGTGACGCCCTTTGGATCGGCCTTCCCACCGCTCTTCTTCATCACCTGCCCCACGAAGAACCCGATCAATTTCGTCTCGCCTCCACGGTAGCGCGCCACCTCGCCCGGGCTTGAGGCCAGGACTTCGTCGACCCAGCCTTCGAGTGCGCCGGTGTCCTGGACCTGAACGAGGCCAAGGCTGGAGGCTTGCGCCTTGGCGGAGGTGCCTGGGGCCGCCGTGGCAAGCGCCGCGTAGACCTGTTTCGCCGCCTGGTGACTCACGGTGCCGTCAGCGATGGCGGCGATGAGTTCAGCCAGCTGCGCCGCAGACACGTAGAACCGTCCGTCCGTGTTGTATCCTGCCATCACGTCCCCAAGCACCCATCCCACCACGGCCCTGGCGTCGGCGCCAGTCTTGACCGTCTCCTCGAAGTAGTCGGCCACCGCCCGTTCACCGGTCAGCTCCTGCGCATGGTACGCCGACAGGCCGTACGCGGACTCGAACCGGAGGCGCCTGGCCTCCGGCAATTCCGGGAGCGCCCGGCGCTGTTCCTCGATGAACGCCTCGCTCAGTACCAGCGGCGGCAGGTCGGGATCGGGAAAGTACCGGTAGTCGTGGCTGTCTTCCTTGGAGCGCGTCGGGCGCACGGTGCCGGTGGCGGCGTTGAACAACAGCGAGACCTGCTCGACCCGTCCGCCCGACTCCAGCAGCGCCACCTGCCGCTCCCGCTCCGCGGTGAGTGCCCGCTCGACGTTGGCGAAGCTGTTCATGTTCTTGATCTCGGTCTTGGTGCCCAGCGTGGCCTGTCCCACCGGCCGGATGGAAAGATTGGCGTCCACCCGGAGGGTGCCCTTCTCCATGCTGCAGTCGCTCACCCCGGCATAGAGCAGGATCTGCTTCAGCGCCGTCAGGTAGGCACGCGCCTCCGCCGGCGATCGAAGGTCGGGCCCGCTCACGATTTCGGCCAGCGGCGTGCCGGCGCGGTTCAGGTCCACCGCCGTGTGGCCGGGATAGCGGTCGTGCAGGGACTTGCCGGCGTCTTCCTCCACGTGGAGGCGAGTGATGCTGCAGGCGATCCGTCCGCGTTCCGGCGAGTCGAACCACACTTCCCCACCGGTGGAGAGCGGCCGGTCGAACTGGGAAATCTGGTAGCCCTTCGGCAGGTCGGGATAGAAGTAGTTCTTCCGCGCGAAGACACTCTCGTGGTGGACCGTGCCGCCGAGGGCGAGCGCCGCCCGCACCGCGAGGCGGATGGCCTCGGCGTTCGGCACCGGCAGCGCGCCGGGCAGCCCCAGGCAGGTTGGGCACACGTTGGTGTTGGGCGGATCGCCGAAGGAGGCGATACAGCCGCAGAACATCTTGGTCCGGGTGCCCTGCTGGACATGGACCTCAAGCCCGATGACGGTTTCCCAGGCCATCAGCGCACCTCCGCGGGGGCGCCGAGGGCCGCCTCGAGCGCGCTGGCCACGGCCAGCATCCGCGCCTCGCCGAAGGCGGGCGCGATCAGCTGCACGCCCACCGGCAGCCCCTCCGAGAGCCCCGCCGGAAGGCTCATGGCGGGCAACCCTGCCAGGCTCACGGCGGACACGAAAATATCCGCCAGGTACATCGACACCGGGTCCTCGGTCTTTTCACCGGCCCGAAAGGCGGGTGTCGGCGTCGTCGGGGTCAGCATCAAGTCCACCCCACCGGGCGCGAACGCCTTCGTGAAGTCCGCGGCGATCAGGTTGCGGACCTGCTGCGCCTTCCGGTAATACGCGTCGTAGTAGCCGGCGCTCAGCACATAGGTGCCGACCAGGATGCGGCGGCGCACCTCCGCACCGAATCCTTCGCCACGCGTCGCGCGGTAGAGTGCCGGCAAGTCACCCGCCGCGCCGATGCGGCGCTGGCCGTACCGGACGCCGTCGAAACGCGCGAGGTTGGAGGCGGCCTCCGCGGGCGCCAGCACGTAATAGGTCGGCACGGCATAGGAGGTATGTGGGAGCGAAATGGGCACCAACTCGGCGCCGAGGGCCCGCAGGGCATCCGCGGCGCGGTCGACACCGGCCCGGACGCCTGGGTCGAGATCGGCCGGGAAGTACTGGGTGGGCAGGCCGACGCGGAGTCCGCGCAGCGATCCGGGTGCCGCCTCGATCATGAGCGGGGGAGCGGCCACGGTGGTCGCGTCCTGCGGGTCCGGCCCCGCGATGACGGCCAGCACCCGCGCCGCGTCGTCCACCGTGCGACCGAACACCGACACGCAGTCGAGCGAGGACCCGAAGGCCACCAGTCCGAAGCGGCTCACCCGGCCATAGGTCGGCTTCACTCCCACGATGCCGCAGAAGCTGGCCGGCTGCCGAACCGACCCGCCGGTTTCCGACCCGAGTGCGGCCGGCACGACCCCCGCCGCCACCAGCGCCGCGGACCCACCCGACGAACCGCCCGGCACCCGGTCGGGGTGCGTGGGATGCTGCACCCGCCCGAACGCCGAGTGCTCGGTGGAGGAGCCCATCGCGAATTCGTCGAGGTTGGTCTTGGCGGCGATGACGGCGCCCGCCCCGCGCAGTCGCGTGACGACGGTGGCGTCGTACGGGGAGCGGTAGCCTTCGAGAATGCGCGACGCGCAGGTGGTGGGGGCGTCGGTGGTGACGATGTTGTCCTTGAGCGCGATCGGCATTCCCGCCAGCGGCAGCGTGGCACCGGCCGCATGGAGCGCCGCCACGCGGGCCGTCTCGGCCGCCAGGTTCGCTTCACTCCAGTGCAGCGTCGCGTTGAGGCCGCGCGCGTCCGCCGCACGCAGCCGTTCAGCGATCCCCGCAGGCCCGCCTGCCGTGCCCCGGTCATTCGCCCTCCATGGCGCCGAGGCGCGGCACCAGGAAGAGGCCGTCCCGGAACTCCGGCGCGAAGGTCTCGATGCCGTGCGCGAGCGGGATCGACCCCGGCGCGTCCTCGCGCAACGTCGCCGCGCCGGGACCGGCCTGGAACGGCTCGGCGGTTTCGCCGGCGGGCACGTCGTTCAACTGCGCCACGTAGTCCACGATGCGCCCGATCTGCGCGACCAGGCCCTCGACGTCCCGTGCCGGAACATCCAGCGCGGCGAGTTGCGCCACGCGCAACACTTCCTCCCGACCGATCGTCATGCGCTCTCCCACTCGCGCTCGAGGCCCGCGAAGGCCACGAGCAGTTGCTTCAGTCCGACTTCCTCGTCGTCAAACTGGACCGTCACCTTGAGTTCCCGCCCGGCCCCGGTGAGGCCCTGGATGGCTCCGCTGCCGAAGCGGCGATGCGTGACGCGCTCACCGCGCACGTAGCGCGGAGAGTCCGGCGGAAGCTCCTCCGGAGCCTCCGCGGCGGGGCTGCGGGTCAGCGGGGCAGAAGGGGCGGTCCAACCGCCTCGCTGCCCCCCTGCCCCCCTGCCTCCCAGCCCCGCTGCCCCGCCCCATCCAGCGACGGAGGTCCGCTTCTCATCCAGGATTCCTGGTGGCAACGCCTCGAGAAAGCGCGAGGGCCGCCCGTAACGCAAGTCACCGCCCCGCCGCCTGCTCCGCGCAAACGTCAGGTACAGCTTGTCCTTGGCGCGGGTGAGCCCAACGTAGCACAGCCGCCGCTCCTCCTCGACCCCGCCCGGCTGTTCGTCCGCCCGGGCAAGCGGAAACAGGCCGTCCTCCAGCCCGGACAGCACCACCACCGGCCACTCGAGGCCCTTGGCGGTGTGGATCGTCATCAGGGTGACGCCTTCCTCCGAACCCTCGATCGCGTCGTGGGAGCTCAGCAGCGCAGCGTCGGCAAGGAACCGTTCCAGCGGCGAGCCCTCTTCTTCGGGGTCCGCTGACACCACTTCCGACCAGTTGGCCGCGCTCGCCACGAGTTCGCGGACGTTGTCCCAGCGGTCGGCGCCCTCCGGGCCCTCCTGCCGGAGCAGGTTTTCGTAGTCGATGGCCTGCATCAGCTCTTCCAGCACGTCGGCCGGCGGCTGGTGTCCGGCCTGGCTGCGCAGCCGGTCGAGGAGCGCGGCGAACCCGGTAAGGCCCTGGCGCACGATGGGCCGGAGGTCCGGCAGCCGGTCGGCCATGGCCGCCATGGCCAGCAGCGGCTTGTTCCACGCGCGCGCCAGTTCCGCCACCGCGGCGAGGCTGGACTCACCGATCCCGCGGCGGGGCACCTGGACCGCCCGGAGGAAGGCGTCATCATCGGCCGGATTGGCCACCAGGCGCAGGTAGGCGAGGAGGTCCTTCACCTCGCGTCGGTCGTAGAAGCTGATGGCGCCCACGATCCGGTACGGCGTGCCGCTGCGGCGGAACGACTCTTCCAGCGCGCGCGACTGCGCGTTGGTGCGGTAAAGCACGGCCATCTCGCCGTAGCTCCAGTCGCCGTCCGCGGCGCGGCGCCGCAGCTCGCCGGCGATCCATTCCGCCTCGTCCCGCTCGTCCGCCGCGGCCACGAGCGTCACCGACTCCCCGCCCCGCCTGGCCGTCCGCAGCGTCTTGCCGATCCGGCCGGTGTTCTCGGCGATGACCGCGTTGGCCGCGTCGAGCACGACCTGGGTGGAGCGGTAGTTCTCCTCCAGGCGAACCAGCCGCACGTCGGTGAAGTCGCGCTGGAAGTCCACCATGTTGCGGACCTCGGCGCCCCGCCACCCGTAGATCGACTGGTCGTCGTCGCCGACCGCACTCACGTTGCCGTGGGCGCCGAGCGAGCGAATCAGCTCGTACTGGGCGCGGTTCGTGTCCTGGAACTCGTCCACGAGGACGAACTGGAACTTGCGGCGATAGGCCTCGAGCCGTTCCGGGTGCGCCCGGAACAGCTCCAGCGGATGCAGCAGCAGGTCGTCGAAATCCATCGCGTTGGCGGACCGGAGCGCCGGGCCCAGCGCCGCGTAGACCTCGGCCGCCACCTTGACGAGCGGATTGAAGGTGCTCGACGCGAGCAGTTCGCTCGGTGGGGTCATCCGGTTCTTGGCGCCGGAGATGATCGACTGCACCGCCTTCGGCGGAAACGCCTTGGCCGGATGTCCCAGTTGCTCCAGGAGCCGGCGGATGACGCGCAGCCGGTCGTCTTCGTCGTAGATGGTGTACTGCCGCGTGAAGCCGAGCAGTTCCGCCTCCCGCCGGAGGATCCTGGCGGAAAGGGAGTGGAACGTCCCGATCCAGAGTCCGCCTGGATCGCGGCCGAGGAGCCGCCCGATGCGCTCCTTCATTTCGGCCGCGGCCTTGTTGGTGAAGGTCACCGCGAAGATGCGGTCGGGGGCGACGCCATGGGACTCGATCAGGTTGGCCACCCGTGCGGTCAGCACCCGCGTCTTGCCCGATCCAGCGCCCGCGAGCACCAGCAGCGGGCCCTCCACATGTTCGACCGCCTCACGCTGGGCGGGGTTCAGGGTGCCGAGCAAGGGGTTGGTCACGTGGCCGCCGCTTCATCGTGCAGCGGGAGCGACAGCCGGAAGCAGGCGCCGGTCGGAGAAGGTTCCAGGACCAGGTCGCCGTCGTGCGCCTCCTGGGCCACGCGGGTCGCGAGGGCCAGGCCGATGCCCCACCCGCCGGTCTTGGTGGTGATGCCCGGCTGGAACAGTGTCCGCCGGATGCTGCCCTCGATCCCTGGTCCATCGTCGATGATGCGGAGCACGCCCTGGCGGCCTTCCGTCTCCACGCGGAGCACGATGGTCCCGGAACGGCCCCGCAGCGCGTCGATGGCATTCTTGACCAGCGACTCGAGCGCCCACTCGAGGAGGATGGTATCGCCGAGCACCGTCGGGCCAGCACCCGCCGCCTCGACCCGGAGCTCGATGGGGTTCGCGTGCCGTGGGAGGCGGGGACGGTAGTAGCCGGCTACGCGATCGGCGAGCGCGCCAAGCCCGATCAGTTCGCGGCGCGCCGGGTTGCCGATCCGCTCGAACCGCTGGGCCACGCGCTCGAGCCGCTCCGCATCGGCCATCAGGTGGTCGGCCAGGTCGGCCGGCGGGCTCGGTCGCGACCGGACGACTTCGATCCAGCCCTGCAGGCTCATGAGCGGCGTACCCATCTGGTGGGCGGCCTCGCGGGCCATGGCGACCCACAGGCGGTCGCGCTGCGACGACATGGCATGGCGGTACGCGTAGAACGCCACGCCCACCATCACCGCCACGGTGAGCGCCTGGAGGAGCGCGAGGAGCCCGAGCGAGCGGCGCGCCGGCATCGGCCCGAAATGCACGGTGCCGAGGCCGGACTCGACGATTGGCGGGTTCACCCGGTCGAGTTGCCGGGCGTACTCCTTCACGCGCGGGTCATCGAGGGTGGCCGGAAACGGGAGGTTGGCGAAGGCGGTGACCTGTCCCATGCCGTCGGTGACCACGAGCGGGAGCCCCTGCTGGCGCACGCGCTCACCGAGCTGGAGCAGCGCGCCCGTCTCGGCCCCGGGAGACGGATCGTTCAGCCCCGCGAAGACGCCGGAATAGAGCCGGCTGATGTTGAGGGCATCCTGCTGGAGGTGGCGGGTGACCATCAACCCGGTGCCGGCGGTCAGGAGGATCAGCCCGACCGCCAGCGCGACGATGACACCCGGCGCGAGCCGGCGGAGGGAATCGCTACGCACGGGGGACCAGGCGATCGGTCCCCAGATAGGGCGCGAGCGCCTCGGGAATCTGGACGGAACCATCGGCCTGCTGGCCATTCTCCAGCAGCGCAATGATGGTGCGGGGGAAGGCGAGGCCACTGGCGTTCAGCGTGTGGACAAACTCCGGCTTGGCGCCCGGCTCGGGCCGGTACCGGATGTTGGCCCGCCGCGCCTGAAAATCGGTGAACGTGGACGCACTCGACACTTCGAGCCAGGCATTCACGCCGGGCGCCCAGACTTCGAGATCGAAGGTACGCGCGCTGGCGAAGCCGATATCACCGGCGGCCAGTGAGAGCACGCGATACGGCAGCCCGAGGCGTTGCAGGACCGCCTCCGCATGCGCGGTGATGCGCTCATGTTCCGCCGGGCCCTCCTCCGGACGCACGAACCGCACGAGTTCGACCTTGTCGAACTGGTGGACCCGGATCAGCCCGCGCGTGTCCTTGCCGTGCGCCCCCGCTTCGCGGCGGAAGCAGGGCGTGCTGGCGACATAGCCGCGAGGCAGCGAGGCGCCGTCCAGGATTTCATCGCGATGGAGATTCGTGACCGGGACCTCGGCCGTCGGCAGGAGGTAGAGTCCGTCGCGCTCGACGCCGTAGAGGTCTTCCTCGAACTTGGGGAGCTGGCCGGTGCCCTGGAGGCTGGCGCGGTTGAGCAGCAGCGGAACCGCGACTTCCACATACCCGTGGTCGCGGGTATGGAGGTCGAGCATGAAGTTCTCGAGCGCACGAACCAGTCGCGCCCCGAGCCCGACGAAGACCGGAAACCCGCTGCCGGAAAGCTTGGCGCCACGCGGAAGGTCGAGGATTCCGAGGCGTTCGCCGAGGTCCCAATGCGGCCGGGGCTCGAAGTCGAACGATGGAACATCGCCCCAGGTGCGGAGGACGGTGTTGGCGCTCGCGTCGCCGTCGGGGCACCCCGGCGCGGGCAGGTTCGGCACCTCGAGGGTGCGCTCATCGAGTGCCGACTCCACCTGGCGAAGTTCCTCGTCGAGCGCGCGGACCTCGTCTCCCGACGCGCGGAGGTCCGCCATCAGCTCGTCGGCCGACTCCTTGGCCCGCTTCCGGCGAGCCACCTCTTCCGTCGCCTTGTTGCGTTCCGACTTGAGCGCTTCGACCCGTGCGAGAATGCGCCGGCGCTGGACGTCGAGCGCGAGCAGGCCGTCGATCATCCCGTCCACGGCACGATCCAGCCGGCGAGCCAGTTGCGCCCGCACGCCCTCGGGATCCTGCCGCAGCTGCCGGATATCGATCACGGCGTCAGTCTTTCGGGAGACCCGGGAGGAGGCTCTTGTACCCGCAGTTTTCGTTGGAAAGCGCCTTGAACCTGATGGTCTCGTTGCCCGGCGTGTCGTCGATGGAGAGCACTTCGAGCTTGCCGTAGAGAGGAACGCCCAGGCCGCCGCAGATGATCCGCGAACGGAGCAGCAGGACGGAACCCGAGTCCACCACGATGGTATCGCTGGTGATCCACCCGTTTGAAGGCGCCTGCGAGATCTGGTCGAACGGCTGCGAGGTGTATTGCAGCCCGGGGCCGGCCTGGTTGGCGCTGGTGAGCCGCATCACCTCGAGGGTCAGGAAGACGTGCTGCCCCGTGGCATCGACGTCGTAGGCGAAGTCGAAGGCCGATGTGATGTCGGTCCGGACCACGTTGCCGTCGGCCACCGAGTAGGCGCTCGGGACTGACACAGGCGACCCGGTGAGGGAGCCGATCGTGAAGGTGTCAACCACGTTTGGAATGGACGCGGGCGCGAGTTGCACGTCGGTGCCGCAGCCGGCGAAGAACGCGGCGGAAGCGAGCAGGGAAAGCAGGTGTCGAAGGCGCATAAGTGCGGAAGGTTACCAACGGGGAGGAAGTGGGTCAACCCACCGTGGATTCTTGACTTCGCTCGGGTCGGGGCCTACGTTCAGCGGGCCCCGACCCCCGCCCCGGAGCCCTCCGAATGTCGGCACTTTCCACGCTGTTGGACGATATCGCTTCGCGCCCTGGCGTACTCGGCGTGCTGGTCCTGAGCGACGACGGCCTGTCCGTCGCCCAGGCCGGCAATGATCCTGCCGCCGACGAGCTGGCCGCGGTCGGTTCCGCGGCGTTGCGGCACCTGGCCCAGTTGGGCACGAGCACCAAACAGGGCAAGCTCCAGATGGGCGTGGTGGAGTACGAGTCCGGCCGCGTGGTGATCCATCCGATCCGCAACGAGGCTTCCCTGCTGCTCCTCGTTCGTCGTGACGTCAATGTCGGCACCCTGCTCTTCGAACTGTCCGCGGACGCCGACGCGCTGTCCGCTCTCCTCTAAGGCTTCGGCTCCTCACGCCATGATCCCACATCGTTCGGCCAACCTCGTCACCCCTGTCATCCGATGAGGTGGGCCGTCCTCCTCGCCGGCGGCTCGGGAACCCGCTTCTGGCCACTCAGCACCCCTGCTCACCCCAAGCAGCTCCTGCCCCTCGCCGGACCGCGTTCCACCGCCGAAGAGGCGATCGACCGGCTGGCCGGTCTCATCGAGCCCGAGCGCGTGCTGGTCGTCACGGGCGAGGCGCTGGCGGAGCCGTTGCGGAAGGCGCTCCCACTCCCCGCGGAGAACATCCTGGTGGAACCGCGCGCGGCCTCCACGGGGCCTGCCCTGCTGTGGGCCACCCTCGAAGCACAGCGCCGCGATCCGGACGCGGAGGTGCTCTCACTCCACGCGGACTGGGTCATTGCCGACGCCGAAGCTTTTCGTCGCACCGCGACCACGGCGCTCGAGAGCGCCCGGCTCCATGATCGCCTGGTCACCGTCGGCATGGTTCCGTCCCGGCCGGAGACCGGCTACGGGTACATCGTGCCCGGCCCGGAGCTGGACGGGGCCGCGCGCCGGGTGGCCCGCTTCGTCGAGAAGCCGAACGCCGCACGGGCGCTGGACCTGATCGCGGCAGGCGCGCTGTGGAACAGCGGCCTGTTCGCGTGGACCGCCGCCCGGCTCCGCGCCGAGGTGGAGCGCCACACCCCCGAACTGTCGGTGGCGCTGGCGGCCCTCCGCGCCGGGGATGTGCCGCGATTCTTCTCCATGGTGACGCCGATCTCCATCGACGTCGGCGTCCTCGAGCGGAGCAACGCCGTGGCGGTGGTCTCCGGCGCGTTTCACTGGGACGACGTCGGCACCTGGGAGGCTCTCTCACGTGTCCGCCCGCGGGATGCCCACGGCAACGTGATGGTCGGCCCGGTGCACGCGCACGGCGCCGAGGACTGCATCGCCTGGAGCGACGGTGAGCCGGTCGTGCTGTTCGGAGTCCGGGATCTGGTGGTGGTGCGAGCCAACGGCCGCATCCTCGTAATGAACCGGACGGACGCGCCGCGGCTCAAGGAGGCGCTTGACACACTCCCCCCCGAGGTCCGCGATGTCTGAGCAGGCGCTGTACCTTCTCGAGCCGATCGACCCGGGTGCGGCGTGGGCCCCCTTCGCCGGCGTCCGCCCGGTGGCGGAGCTTCGCGCCGGCGTCTGGCGCGTCCGCGAGCGGTGGGAAGGAATCCTCGATGCCGAGGCCACCGCCATCCTCGGCGATCACTGCGCGGGATTCTACGAGGGCGCGGAGCCCCCGGTGCAGCCTCTCGCACCGGTGGACGGGCCCTGCATCGTGGCGGCGAGCTGGTTCGCGCCGTCCGGCGCGCCGCTCGACCTCGATCCCGACGCGCGGCGCCTCACACACGAGGGAGCCACAGTGGCCTGGATCGTGGCGGACGGGGAGCGATGGGAAGGCCCGCACGAGGAGGGGGACGCGCAGGAGGTGGATGGGCTGCTGCTGCACGGCATCTATGACCTGCTGACGGCGCTCGAGCACCTGCTGCCGGCCGATTGCGCCGACCTGCTGGGCACCAGGGGCGACGAGCTGCCCGGGGGATCCGTCGTGATCGGCGAACCCTCAGAGGTGGTCATTCTCGGTGCGTTCGTGGAGCCCGGCGTCGTGTTCGACACCCGCGGAGGTGCGATCGTGCTGGATGAAGGCGCGACCGTGCGCAGCGGTTCCCGGCTGGAAGGCCCGCTCTATATCGGTCCGCACTCGATCGTGCTGGGCGGCGACCTCCGGAGCTCGGTGATCGGCCCGCACTGCCGGGTGCGCGGCGAGGTGAGCGGCTGCATTTTTCAGGGATACGGCAACAAGGCGCACGACGGCTTTGTCGGGCACAGCGTGCTCGGCGCCTGGGTCAATCTGGGCGCCGGGACGACCACCTCGAACCTCAAGAACACCTACGGCGACGTGCGCCTCGACGTCGGTGGCACCCGGATCGACACCGGACGCCAGTTCCTCGGCAGCCTCATCGCCGACCATGCCAAGACCGCCATCGGCACCATGCTCGGCACCGGCACCATCATTGGCGCCGGGGCGAATGTCTTCGGCGGTGCGGTCCCCAAGAACGTGCCCCCGTTCGCCTGGGGAGCCAGCGGCAGCGAACGCCTGACCGAGGACGGCTTCCTCACCATCGCGGGTCGCGTGTTCCCCCGTCGCCAGGTGGAGCTCACGCCCGAGCGCACGGCCGGACTGATCGCCACCTACCGCCGCCTGTCGGGGTCGTGACCCGGTTCGTCGTACTGGGGTCGGGGTCCAAGGGGAACGCCCTCGCTATCGAGCACGATGGCGAGACGCTCCTCGTGGACGTGGGATTCAGCGCCCGGGAAATCCGGCGGCGCGCCGATGCCGCGGCCGTCCCCCTCGATCGAGTCGCCGGCATCGCCCTGACCCATGAGCACGGCGATCACGCGTCCGGTGCCGCGCTGCTCGCCCGCGACCTCGGCGTCCCCATCTTCTGCAGTCCCGGCACCTGGGAACGGCTCCGCCTCCGAGTCGGCAACGCGCGCCACGCGCCGCTCAGCATGACGGCCGTCGTCGAGGTGGGCCCCTTCCGGATCGAGTCGGCGGAAATCAGCCACGATGCCGCCGAGCCGCTGGCGCTGGCCATCTCCACCGCACGAGCCAGCATCGGTGTGGCCTACGACCTGGGCCGGCCGACGGCGGCGGTCCGGTATCTCCTGCGGGGCCGTACGGCCCTGGTCCTCGAAGCCAATCACGACGATGTGCTGCTCCGCACCAGCGGCTACCCGCCAGTCGTCCAGCAACGCATCGCCGGCGCCGGCGGACATCTGTCCAACCGCGTGGCGGCCGAACTCCTCGCCGACCTCGTGCATCCGGAGCTCGCAGTGGTCGTCCTGGCCCACCTCAGCGAGCGGTGCAACACGGCGCAACACGCGCGGGACGCGGTCGCGCCCGCGCTGGCGGCGGCGGGATTCACCGGCGCGCTTCACGTGGCGAGGCAATCGGAGCCCACGGGGCCGTTCAGCCTGACCGTTCCGTCGCGCCCCTTCCCCGCCGAATCCACCGCTTAAGCCGACCGTGACGCCCTCCTCGGTGTCGGACCGGCGCGGCCTCGCGCCGGTCGTCTGGTGGCTGGCCATTGGAGTGCTGGCCGTCCACGTCGCGGTCAGTGCCGCCGGGCCGTACGAATTTCACCGCGACGAGCTGCTCTACCTGTCCATGGGCCGTCACCTCCAGTGGTGGCGGATGGACTTTCCCCCGTTCATCGCCGCAGTCGCGCGCGCAGTCCAGAGGCTCGGCGGCGGTCTGGAACCCTGGAGCGTGCGTCTTCCCGCGGCCATCGCCGGATCCGCCCTCATTGTCATCGCCGGCTGGATCGCTGCGCGGCTGGGCGGTGGACGGTGGGCGCAAGGGGTCGCGGCGCTGGCCGTGACCACCAGTCCTCTCTTTCTCCGGGCTGGGACGCTCTTCCATCCAACGGTGCTGGACCAGCTGTGGTGGACGGTTGGGTACGCCTCACTCCTGATGCTGTCCACCGAAGATCGACCGCGCTGGTGGGGCCTGGCGGCCCTGTCGGTGGGACTTGGGCTCCTCACCAAGTTCAGCATCGGCTTCTTCGGGGTGGGTGTGCTCGTGGGCGCGCTCTCGCTGCCCGAGTGGCGCCGACGGCTGGCCACACCGTCACCCTGGATCGCCGTGGGCGTGGGCGTCCTCATCGGCTCCGCCAGCATCGTCGGACAGATGCGCCTGGGCTGGCCGGTTCGGGGGCAGATCGGAGATCTCCAGTCCACCCAACTCGCCCGGCTCGGCGTGCGCGATTTCCTGGCTGGCCAGCTCCTGCTCGGTCCCGCCATCCTGCTCGCGGCTCTGGGCGCCGTCGCGCTCCTGACCTCGGCGCGCATGCGTAGTGTCCGGATCGTCGGCGTGGCCTCCATCGCGAGCTTCGTCCTGTTGGCGGCGCTCCGCGGCAAGGCCTACTACATCGGACCTATTTACCCGGCGCTCTGGGCCGCCGGTGCCGTCACGCTCGAGGCGTCGCGCGCCCGGAGGTGGTTTCCGCTCGTCGGTTGGGGGGCTGTGGGCTCACTCGTGCTCTTCGGGCTGGTCACATTGCCGTTCGGTCTCCCGGTCCTTCCACCTGAAGCGATGGCCCGATACGCCGCCGCCGCAGGCCCCACCGGCGCGGTCACCACCAATGTCGGGGCTGTGTTGCCCCTGCCGCAGGACTACGCAGACATGCTGGGCTGGAAGGAGCAGGCGGAGGCGGTGGCCCGGGTCTACCACTCGCTGGCTGCCGCGGAGCGGGCCAATGCCGTGATCGTGGCGGACAACTACGGTGAGGCGGGTGCGCTCGACCTCTACGGACCGGGGCTTGGGCTCCCCCAGGTCATCTCCTCCGCTGGGACGTATTGGTATTTCGGGCCGGGATCGCTCCCAGGCGAAGTGGTTGTCACACTTGGCGAGGAGCCGGAGGGGTTGCGACAATTTGCGGATTCAGTCGTCGTCGCGGCAGAGCTCACGAATCGATGGGCCGTCCCGGAGGAACAGGAACTCAAGGTGCTCGTGGCACGACGACCACGCACGACCGTGCAAGCCGTCTGGCCGTCACTCCTCGGACGGCACTGAACGCACAACGGGGGCGACCGCATGGTCGCCCCCGTCGTGCATTCTGAAGCTGCGATGGGCTACTGCCCCGTCGAGCCGCCCGCTCCCGGTGCCTGCTTCGGCTTGCCGCCGAGCGGCACGCCCAGCCCGAACCCCAGCAGGATATCGTTCTGGTTGGTCTCGCTGGTCGTGTAGCCGTCCTTCTCGAACTGCGCCCCGTAGATGTAATCGGTGGCCGAGATGTTGAAGCTGAGCAGGCTGCCGAGGTGAAACCCGAGCGTCGCGCCGACCAGGCCGCCGTAGTCGGTGGTACCCGAGACGCCGTTATAGGCCGAGCCGCTCCGGTTGACCACGCTACCGCCGCCGCTCAGCGCAAGCCACACCGGGCTGGTGGGCCTCACCACGAAGAAGGTGATGTTGGCGTTGCCGAAGAAAAGGTTGGCGTCCGACTGGGTGAACGTGCCGGCGCCGGTCACCGTGCCGCTCAATTGGCTCGGCACATAGGAGCCGCCCAGCTGAATGGCGACTCGAGACCCGAGTCCGACACCGAGGTTGGCGCCCAGCGCCAGCCCGACGTCCTGCTTGAGCTCGGCGAGGCTGTCGGTGCCCACGACGACATCCACGAGGTTGGACGTCGGCAGGTAGGCGCCGATGGTGGGGCTGAACGAGACCTGCGCCGCGAGAGGAGACGCGGCCAGCATGACGGTGAGGGCCAGCGCGGCGGCACGCGAGCGATGGACGGACATCAGATCCTCCGAGGTCGGTTGCCGGTCCAACCGCGTGCGGGGGCTTCGGTTGGGCGGGATGACCGGAGCTGACGGTGCAAGTCCCAGTCCCGTCAGGGGCCTGGTGGCCCGACCCCCGCTATCTGCTTGCGAATTCATCGGTTCCAGCACGCAAAACGGGGGCGACCGATTGGCCGCCCCCGCTGATCTCCCCGCCCATTCACGCGAAATGCACCCTCCCGGGGCCCCCTACTGGGTGTCCGGATCGGGCGGGATCGGCACGCTGTCCGGCCTGGCGGTGGCGGGCCCCGTACGCTTGAGGGTGATCGGCTCGCTCAAGTCGCCGCCGGAGAGCGTGAGCTTGTCACCCTTGATCTTCATGCGGTAGGTCTCCCACTCCCCGCCGAGCGCGATCATGATCTTGTCCGGGGTGGGGAGCCGCCAACGCACCGTTTCTTTCCCCCAGGACGCGCTGCTGTCGGAACGGATGATGACTTCGCGAGGCCCCTTCCCTGCCACGGATGCTGCGTCCACACGCCACGTGCCCTCGACCGCGGGGGCCGCGTTGGTCTTCGTCTGGGCGGAGGCCGCGGCCGGAAAGAGCACCGCGGCCGCGAGAAGCGCACATGCCAGCCGAATCGGGGCGCGCGAGTGTGAGAGGTCGGTCGTCATGCTCCAAGCATAATACAAAAACAAGGCGGGCGCACCGGAGTGCGCCCGCCTGTTCCAGCAGAGCCGGGAGGGGCTAGTACATGCCGCCCATGCCGCCGCCGCCCTGGCCGCCGGCCGGGGCCGGCTTGTCTTCCTTGCGCTCCACGATGACGCACTCGGTCGTGAGGAGCAGGGCCGCGATCGACGCCGCGTTCTGCAGCGCCGTGCGGGTGACCTTGGTCGGGTCGATGACGCCCGACTTGACCAGGTCTTCGTACACGTCCGTGGCGGCGTTGTAGCCGAAGTTCTTCTCCTTCGACTCCTTCACCTTGGCCAGGACGATCGAGCCCTCGACGCCGGCGTTGATCGAGATGGCCCGGATGGGCTCCTCGATGGCGCGGCGCACGATGTCGACGCCGATCTTCTCGTCCTCGGTCAGTCCCTTGACCTTCTCCAGCACGGCCTGCGCGCGGATGAGCGCGACGCCGCCGCCCGGGACGATGCCTTCCTCGACCGCGGCGCGAGTCGCGTGCAGCGCGTCCTCGACGCGGGCCTTCTTCTCCTTCATCTCGGTCTCGGTCGCGGCGCCGACGTTGATCACCGCCACGCCGCCGGCGAGCTTGGCCAGACGCTCCTGGAGCTTCTCGCGGTCGTAGTCGCTGGTGCTCTTGTCGATGGCGGCGCGGATCTCCTTGATCCGGCCCTGGACGTCGCCTTCCTTGCCCTTGCCGTCGACGATCGTGGTGTTGTCCTTGTCCACGGTGACGCGCTTGGCAGAGCCGAGGTCGGCCAGCACCGCGTTCTCGAGCTTGAAGCCGAGTTCTTCGGAGATGACCTTGCCGCCGGTCAGCTTGGCGATGTCGAGCAGCATTTCCTTGCGGCGGTCACCGAAGCCCGGCGCCTTGACGGCGGCGACCTTCAGCGTGCCACGGAGCTTGTTGACGACGAGGGTGGCCAGCGCTTCGCCCTCGATGTCCTCGGCGATGATGAGCAGCGGCTTGCCGGTCTGGGCCACCTTCTCGAGGACCGGGAGCAGGTCCTTCATGGCCGAGATCTTCTTGTCGTGGATCAGGATGTACGGAGCTTCGAGCGCCGCTTCCATCTTTTCCGGGTCGGTGACGAAGTAGGGCGACAGGTAGCCGCGGTCGAACTGCATGCCGTCGACCGTCTCCAGGGTGGTGTCGAGACCCTTGGCCTCTTCGACCGTGATGACCCCGTCCTTGCCGACCTTTTCCATCGCCTCGGCGATGAGGTCGCCGATTTCCTTGTCGTTGTTGGCGGAAATGGCGCCGACCTGGGCGATTTCCTTGCGGCCGGTCGTGGTGACCGAGAGGCGCTTCAGCTCCTCGACGATGAGCTCGACGGCCTTGTCGATGCCGCGCTTCAGCTCCATCGGGTTGGCGCCGGCGGTCACGTTCTTCAGGCCCTCGCGGAAGATGGCCTGCGCCAGCACGGTGGCGGTGGTGGTGCCGTCGCCGGCCAGGTCGGAGGTCTTCGTGGCGACTTCCTTGACCATCTGGGCGCCCATGTTCTCGATCGGGTCGGCCAGTTCGATTTCCTTGGCGACGGTGACGCCGTCCTTCGTGATCGTCGGCGAGCCGAACTTCTTGTCGATGACGACGTTCCGGCCCTTCGGACCGAGGGTCACCTTGACCGCCTCGGCGAGCTGGTCCACGCCCTTCTTGAGCTTGGCGCGGGCGTCCACGCTGAACATCAGTTCCTTCGATGCCATGGTGCGATTCTCCTGTAATGTGTTTCGGACGCTCAGCCGATCTTGGCGAGGATGTCCGAGGCCTTGATGATGATGACTTCGTCGTCGCCGAGCTGGAACGGGGTGCCGCTGTACTTGCCGTAGATGACCTTGTCGCCGACGGACAGGTCCATCGGAACGCGGACGCCCTTGTCCATCCGCCCCGGCCCGACGGCGATGACCTCGCCCTGGGTCGGCTTTTCCTTGGCGGTGTCAGGGATGTAGAGCCCGCCGCGCATGCTCTCGGCCTCATCGGACGGCATGATCACAACCCGGTCTTCGAGGGGCTTGATGCTCAACTTCGTCTTGCTCTTGGTCGCAGTGGACATTTCCTGCCTCCAGCAACATGAATGTGATGGTATAAAGCATTACCCTACAATCGATTGGCACTCTTGCAGCGGGAGTGCCAGAGCACCGTAACCTTAATCCGATACCGCCCGAAGTCAAGCGGTACCGCCCCCGTGTTGGCAATCGACGGGCCAGAGTGCTAAGCCACTTTGACAGGAGTTCACCCACGGCTGGGTGCGTCGGTATTGCCGACCCGGCCGACTGTCTGCCAGCAGGACATTTCCGAGTCCCACCGTGCTGTTTCGCGCCCAGCTCCGCGGCTATGCTTCTCCGGTCGCGACCACACACTCGACCAGGAATTCACTGATGCTCCTCTCCGCGATCGCCCTGCTCGCCCCGCTCCTCATCGCCGGACAGAGCCCGGATTCCGGGCCCACCCTTCGCGTCACCATCGATTCCTCCCGCAGGGAGGTCGTCGTCACCGCGGGTCCCTTCGTCATCGCACACATGCCGGCCGGCATGGACCACGGGATGATGCACGAGATGGAGGGCACCACCACGCCGCTCCTCCGCTTCTCATGGCCGATGGCCGCCTGGTTCCGTGGCTTCGACATCGAGCTCGCCGACGCGAACGGTCGCCCGCTGGACACCCACCTGGTCCACCACCTGAACGTGATGAACTTCAACCGCCGCCAGCTGCTCTACCCGGCGGTGGAGCGCATGGTGGCCGCGGGATCGGAAACCGGAAGCGTCAGCATTCCCAAATCCATCGGGCTGCCGATGGAGGCGGGATACCAGCTCGCCATGTACGCCGCCTGGAACAACACCGGCGACGCCGATATCGAAGGAGCCTGGCTGACGGTGCGCCTCTCCTGGAGCCCGAAAAACCTGGCGCCCCGGCCAGAGGATATCCTCCCGCTCTACATGGACGTCAGTTACGATCGTGAGACGGACTCCTACGACCTCCCCGCGGGGCGATCGTCCAAGACGTACACCTTCACCATGCCGCTCGGCGGGCGCCTCCTGGCGGTCGGGGGCCACGCGCACGACTACGCGGAGTTCGTGTCTCTGGAGGACGTTACAAGCGGAAAGACGATCATCATGCTGAAGGCGGAGACCGACTCCGCCGGTACCCTCCTGAAGATGCCTCGCAAGTACTATGGCGTGCGGGGAGACGGCCTCAAGCTGACAGCAGGGCGGCAGTACCGGATCCGGGCGGACTACAACAACCGGACCGGCGCGATGATCCCGAACGGCGCCATGGGCCTGTTGGCCGGCGCGTTCGCTCCCGACGACTACGCCAAGTGGCCGGTGCTGGATCCGAACGATCCGGACATCCAGGCGGATATCGCGATGCTGGAGAAGATTGGGAAGCCGTCAGGCGGGGAGATGGATCACGAGCACATGAATCATTGCAGGACACGCGCCCCTACGCCGGAACGATCCGCCGGGCGCCGACCCACCGGTCCCACCACCACTTCCCGTAGGGATCGGTGGAGCTGAGGACGCTCTTCTGCACGCCGTTCGTGGCGCTGTGAATGAACTCACCGCCGCCCAGGTAGAGCCCGACGTGCGAAACCTGGGTGCCGCCTGCCCCGCTCGAAAAGGTCAGGATGTCCCCCGGGGCGAGGGCAGTCAGGCTTCGGTCGACCGCCATCCCCTGCTTCGCCTGGTCCGCACTGGTCCGCGGCAGCGACATCCCATGCGCAGCGAAGGCGTACTGAATCAGCCCCGAACAATCGAATCCGTTTGCGCTGCTCCCGCCCCAGGAGTACGGCGCTCCCATGGCCCCGAGCGCCGTCTCGACCACGGATATGGCGAGCGGCGTAGCCGGTACGCCAGGCCCGCTGGACGACGAGCTCGTGCTCGCCGCCGCCGGTGCGGCGGCTGGGGTCGCCGGGGGCTTGGCGGACTTCCGGCTCACGCCGCCGCCGAGCCGAATACCGACCTGCACCCCTTCGTCTCCGCCTTGCGTCAGGCCCTGCCATCGGGCCTCCACACCCAGCCCCACCGCCGAGAAGAGTCGAAAATCGTAGCCGGCGCCGATCGAGTACGTGCCCCACAGGGCATCCGCGCCACTGAAGCCGAAGCCTCCTCCGACCCCAGCCACGGCGTAGAGTCCCGGCCTCCCACCGCGCCACAGGCTCAGGTCGAGCCCGGCGCCGAGCAGGCCGCCGCCCCCGTCCTGCGGTTGGTACCAGGAGCCGGAGATGGTCGTGGCAAGCGATGAGCCCAGGCGGCGCGTCATCCCCGCGCTCAGGATCACGTAAGACTCCTGCGAGCCGGAGTACCACCCCATCCCGACACCCAGGCCCTGCGCCGGCAACGGGCCGGCGACGCACAGCGCGGCGGCGCTCAGCAGCAGGCACACGCCCCGGATCCGGGCCCGCGCGCGTCGCCTCACCGGACGCGTGTCGGCGTGCCGGTGCGCACGTTCACGTCGTACGAGTCGCCGGGCCGGCAGTGAAGCCAGATTCGCGCGCGAACGGTTGTGTCGTTGACGATCGTCGGTGTGGCGCCGGTCATGAGCAGCGGGACCAGGGTGCGGGTGTCGTCACGGATGATGACTAATCCCCTCTCAACACACGTCTGCCCCAGCGAGTCGGTGCCGACGCGAGCGCCGGAGAACCAGAGCTCGGCGCCCCCCGGCAGGGTGAGCGCCAGGGAATCAGGCAGCGCAGGAAAGCCGTTGCTGGCGACGCCGGAATCGGCGAGGGGACTGCGTTCGGGCGGGGGGCCATCTCCGGCGCAACCGGCCACGGCCGCCAGCGCGAGCGCGGCCGCGAGGTGGGCCGCCCGCATCAGCCGACGTCTTCGACGGCAGGGGCGTCAGGTCCGGCCACTTCCGGTGTGCCGTCAGGAAGGACGTGGAGCGCGTGCTGGAGTCGGGGTGAGTGGCGGAGCGCGCGGAGCCAGTAATGCACCGTCAGGTAGCCGGCGATTCCGCCGCAGGCGAGCGTGAGCGCCACGCCGTGAATCGGATTGGGGAGGGCGGCCGACAACACCGTCCCGAGGAGCGCTCCCAAGAAAGAGGCTGCCAGCGCCACGAAGGGCGTCAGCAGCCATCCAGACGCGCGAAGGAGGATGAGCTTGGTGCGCATTGCCTCAGCTGCGCCGGCCGCCGACCGCTCCCAGCGCCGCCGTGAGGGTCACGCCTGGCAGGAACGCCACGCCAAAGCTGCCGAGGTTCCACCCGGCACCCGGGAAGTGCACCACGACCGCCAGCACCCAGCAGATCACGGTCAGGGCGAGCGCCGTCACCATGCCCTTGGTAATCGACACGGCCCCGGCGCGAGCCTGGCTTGCCAGGATCTGGGCACCCATCCACGGCAGGAAGGTGCCCACCATCCACCACACAGGATGGTACCACCAGTTGCTTCCGCCGCCGACCGCAAGCCAGCGGTTGGTGTACATCCCGGTCGGCTGCAGGAGTGAGACGTCGATCACGAGGAAGACCACCGCGGCGGCGAGCCCGATGCCGGCCGCCCCCGCAATCCCCTCGATGGTCCGGGGTCGTGTCCAGTGGCCGGGCAGGAAGGTGACTGCCGCAAGGCCGGCCACAAGCACCACGGCCCCGAGTCCAAATTCCGCTGCACCCGCCAGAAATCGGGTGATGAACGACATCGCGGCGACGACGACCGCCGTGATGACGCCGAGGGTGACGGCGGAGCGAAGGACGTAGGGCAGATCGGTCAGGTCGGTGCCTGAATCGGCGCGAACCGCGGAACTCATGCCGGGCTCCCAGAGTGGGTGGAATGCGGAATAATAGCGGGCGGCCAACCGCTCGGCCAAGGGTTCAGCCGAGTCCAAACCCGAGGGCGACCGCGAGGTCGGTGACGGCCCAGGCCCCCAGGGCGGCGTACATCCCCCGCTGGTGCTGAGCCGGCGTCAT
The DNA here is from genome assembly GCA_963810185.1 of uncultured Gemmatimonadales bacterium. GTDB lineage: Bacteria > Gemmatimonadota > Gemmatimonadetes > Gemmatimonadales > GWC2-71-9 > SPDF01. The sequence continues at coordinate 270,553 of CAWEMJ010000008.1, read as the reverse complement.
GGTGTGACAGCGGACCAGCCACGGAAGGAGGACCGCCATCCAGGCCAGAAAGGCGATGCCGAGGAGCCCGCCCCGCCACCCGCCGCCGGGTGCCAGGAGCAGCCAGCCCCGCCCCATCCCCGCCACGGCGAAGAGCCCGAAGGCCACGGCGGCCGCCCCGATGGCCAGCAGGAGGCTGGCCCGCTCACCGAGCATGAGCGCCAGCGTCCGGTCTCCGCGGCGCCGGTCCTCTTCGAACTGGTAGATCTGGGTCAGCGGATAGAGGGCGGCGAAGAGTGGCGCGAAAGCGGCGAAGATCAGCAACGCCGGACGGTCGAGCGGGCGACCGGTGAGGGCCCAGCCCGCGTAGGGTGTGAGCGCTCCGAAGCCGATCATGTTGATCAGCCAGTCCATGCCGGCCACCGCCTTGAACCGGAATGGCGGCACGGAATACACCACCGACATGACGAAGCAGACGCCGTACGCCGCGGTGAACGCCCGCGGCAGGAGGAGGGAGACGGCCCCGCCGGCCAGCAGCAGCGCCATCCCGAAGCCGAAGAGATGCGACGGCACCGGCGGCGGCTGACGGAGGTAGCCGATGTCGCCCTCGTCCTTGTCGAACGCCGAGTTGATGGCGAGCGTCCCCCCGTTCAGGAAGACGACCCAGAGCGTCACGCCGAGGAGCGCCGCGCCGAGGGACACCCCGGCCGCCGCCCCGGCCAGCCCAACAGCCAGCGCGTAGCCGAGCGCGGTGTGGGCGGCCATGATGGGCCATTCGGCGGGACGGGTATGCAGGAGGTAATCGAACCGGGAGCCAAGGAGGCGGTAGCCGACGCGGCGAAACGGGGAACTGGCGGCGTCGCTCACCAGCGGAGTCCGAGGTGGCCCGCCGCGATGCGAAGGCCGCGCAGCGTCAGATCGGGCTCGATCTGCCGGATCAGCTCCGAGTAGGGAGCGATGATGCCGGCCAGGCCACCCGTGGCGACCACCACCGGCTTGGTGGGATTGGGCCATTCGGCGAAGATCCGGCGCAACATCCCGTCGGCCGCGTCGGCGGCTCCGAAGAGGACGCCCGCCTGGATGCATTCCTCGGTCCGGCGCCCGATGACCCGCTCGGGCGCGGCGAGCTCGGTGGCCGGCAACTTGGCGGCGAGCCGCGTCAGCTGATCGGCGGAAGTGCGGAGGCCCGGCATGATCGCCCCGCCGATGAACCGACCGTCACCGGTGATGCAGTCGAAGGTCGTCGCGGTCCCGAAATCCACCACGATGGCGTCGGCGCGATAGAGCTCGAGCGCCGCCAGGCCATTCACGATCCGGTCGGCCCCCACGCTGAGCGGTTCATCCACGTCCAGCCGCAGCGGAAGAGGAGAGCGAGGATCGATGGACACGGCCCGGCAGGCGGTGGCCAACTCGATGCCGTCCTTCACGCTCCGGGTTACGCCGGGCGCCACCGAGGCGAGGATCACCCCGCGCACCTCGTTCGGTGAGTGGCCGGCGTGGAGCAGGAAGGTGCCGAGTGCCGTGCCCCACTCGTCCGGGGTCCGGTCCGGATTGGTGGTGAGTCGCCAATGCGCGGAAATCTGGTCGCCCCGGAAGAGGCCGACGGTAATCTCGGTATTGCCGATATCGAGGGCGAGAAGCATGGGGGGAATCTAGGCGCGGAACGGGCAGGCGGTAAGGCGGGAATCAGCGGTGGACGACGTCGCCGATGGCCACCCGCTGGATGCCGCCGGCCGCGTCCCGGATGGCCAGGCGCCCGTCCGGACCGACCCCGGCGGCGGTGCCCGCCATCGGCGTCGTGACAGGTCGGCCAAGCAGCCAGTCGCGCCGTCCGTATTCCGCGCACTCCCGAGCGGTGAGCGTGGGCGTCTCGAGGTCCACTCCGCCGAGCGCCCGGGCGATCGGTTCGGCCAGCGCCTCGACGGTGGTCTCGGCACAGAAGTCACCCAGGGCGGCGGCGCGGTCGGCCAGGTCGTCGGGAATGGCGTTCCCCACGTTGAGACCCAGTCCGATAGCGACCCACTGGAGCCGGTCCCCCTGCCACCGGGCCTCCGCAAGGAGTCCCCCCACCTTCCGATCCCGCACCATCAGGTCGTTGGGCCACTTGAGCATGACCGGCGTGACCGCGGGCAGCCCGTCGAGCACCTCGGCCACCGCCAGCCCCGCGCGAAGGCTGAGCAGTTCAAACCCGCGCGGGCTCCCACTCCCGCGGCGGAGGACGCTCAGCCAGAGCCCGCCGCGCCCCGAATGCCACGTCCGGCCTCGGGACCCCCGCCCCGCCCGCTGCTCCGCAGCCACCACCCACGTGCCGTCCTCGGCGCCCGCCGCGGCCCGAGCGTGGATTTCATCGAGGGTGGAATCCACGACGTCGAGCCAGACGCCCGCCGTCATCCGCCGCTGGCCTTCCACCAGACCAGGAGGGCCGACCCGGCGACGATACGATACCAGGCGAACGGCGTGAAGTCGCGCCGGGCGACGAATCCGATGAAGGCGCGGATGACCACCAGCGCGCTGACGAACGAGACCATGAAGCCGACGGCAAAGACGGGAATGTCGGCCGCCGAGAGGTTTCCTCGGCTGCTGACCAGGTCGAGCAGGGTGGCCGCCACCATGACCGGGATGGCCAGGAAGAACGAGAACTCCGTCGCGGCGGTGCGGGACAGGCCCAGGAGATATCCACCGAGGATGGTCGCCCCGGCGCGGGACACGCCCGGAAACAGTGCCAGGACCTGCGCCAGGCCGACGCCGAACGCCAACCTCGGCGGCAGCTCGTCCACCGCCGACACCCGTTCCACCGGATGCACGCGCTCGATCAGCAGGATGGCAAACCCGCCCACCACCAGCGCGCCCGCCACGGTCGGCACGGTGAAGAGGTGGGCCTTGATCCAGTGATGCGTCAGCAGGCCGACGACCGCGGCGGGAAGAAACCCGAGGGCCAGATTGACGACGAACGCCCTGCTCTTCGGGCTCTGCCGGAGATTCGTGGCCACGGCCAGAAATCGCGCCCGATAGAGCCAGACGACCGCCAGGATGGCGCCGAGCTGAATGAAGATTTCGAAGGTCTTGGCGCGCTCCCCCGTGAAGTCGAGGAGCTCGCCGGCCACGATCAGGTGACCCGTGGAGGACACGGGAATGAATTCGGTCACGCCTTCGACCAGCCCGAGCAGGGCGGCCTTGAAGAGGAGGACCAGGTCCATCTAGCCGAGCGCCTCGCGGTACATCGCCTCGTACATCGGCACGACCCGGTCGGCTGAGAACTCGGCGGCCTTCCGGACCGCGGCGTCGGCCATGGCGCGGTGCTTGGCGGGATCGCGGAGCAGTTCCACCGCCCGGCGCCCCATCGCCTCGACCGAGCCGACCGGTTCGAGGATCCCGTTGACGCCGTCCTCGACGACTTCCGGCAGGCCACCTGCGCGGCTCGCAACCACGGGCGCGCCGCACGCCATCGCCTCCAGCGCCGCGAGGCCGAACGATTCCGACTGGGACGGCAGGAGGAAGAGATTGGTCGCCTGCATCAGTTCGACCACCCGGTCGAGCCGGCCGAGGAAGCGGACGTCCGCGGCGACCTCCAGCAGCTCCGCCTCACGCTCCGCCTCGGCGCGTTCGGGACCGTCACCGATCATCAGGAGCGTCGCCGGCATGGCGCGCCGGATACGCGAGAAGATCCGGATCACGTCCTTGACCCGCTTCACCTCCCGAAAATTGGAGGTGTGGCTGATGATCTTGTGGCCCACCGGGGCGAGCCCTTCCCGCTTCGGCGCCTCGACCGGATGGTACTCGGAGAGGCTCACGAAGTTGGGGATCACGCGAACGTTGTCGTGGACCGGCCCGAAGGCGCGCAGGGTCTCGCTCCGGAGGAATTCGGAAACCGCGCTGACTTCGTCCGACCGCGCGATCGAGAACTTGGTGATGTCGAAGAAACTCGACTCCTGGCCGACCAGCGTGATGTCCGTGCCGTGCAGCGTCGTCACGACCTTGATGGGATGCTCCTTCTCAAGCATCTCGCGCGCGATCCAGGCAGTCGTGGCGTACGGGATGGCGTAATGCACGTGCAGCAGGTCGAGCTTCTCCCGCCGACTCACCTCGTACTGGGCCGACGCCAGCGCGAGGGTGAACGGGAAGTGATCGAACAGCGGGTAGTGGCCGTGCCGGGTCTCGACTTCGTGATAGAAGACCCGCTCGGCAAACCCGCCCCGGAGGCGGAAGGGCGACGCGTACGTGATGAAATGGACCTCGTGGCCCCGCCGGGCCAGCTCGAGTCCGAGTTCGGTCGCCACGGCGCCGGAGCCGCCGTAGGTCGGGTAGCAGGTGATGCCGATCTTCATGAAGGGCTCCATTGGGCCGCGATGTCCGCGGCAAGGTCGGCCGCCGGTCGCGTGGCGTCGAGGCGAAGCACATCGCCATCGAGCTGGTGGCGAAACCAGGTTTCCTGTCGCTTGGCATACTGCCGCGTGCTCACGGTGATGGCGCCGGCCACGGAGTCGCGTGGGCGCTCGCCATGCAAGTACTCTACCGCCTCCTTGATACCGATGCCGTCGAGCCCGGGTGCGTGCGCGGCGTGTCCCTCGGCCAGCACCGAGGCCACCTCCTCGATCAGTCCGCGCTGGACCATCTCCCCGGCCCGGCGCTCGATGCGCTGGTGCAGGATCGGCCGCGGCACGCTCAGCACCACGTACCAGGGCTCGAACTGGCGCTGTTCCCGGGCGGTCCGCTGCCAGTAGGACAGCGGGTACCCGGTGAGCACGGCGATTTCGATGCAGCGAAGCGCGCGCTGTCGGCCGCCGCCGCCGTAGGCCGGATCGAGCCGACTGGCCCAGCGCACCAGCTCTCCCATCGTGAACCGCTCCAGTTCCGACTCCAGCGCCGTCCGCCGGTCGGCGTCCAAGGCGGGCTCGCGGAAGAGACCCTCCATTAACGCGCGGACATACAGCCCGGTTCCCCCGACGACCACGGGCAGCGCGCCTCGACCCCGGATGTCATCGATCCAGCCCGACGCCGCGGCGGCGTAGCGACCGGCGCTGTAGCGGTGCCCGGGGTCGAGGATATCGACCCCATGGTGCGTCACCCGGGCCAGTTCCTTCCGCGTCGGCTTCGCGGTGCCGATATCCAGGCGACGATAGACCTGTCGGGAATCGGCGGAGATGACTTCGAGGGGCCAGTGGGCCGCCAGCGCGAGCGCCACCGCGGTTTTCCCGACCGCCGTCGGTCCGACGAGGACGGGGATCCTACCGACGGCCAAAGCGACGCTCCAGCTCTTCCCGCGGGAGCTGGACGATGGTCGAACGGCCGTGGACGTCGTGGGGCGGCAGCTCCGTCGCGAAGAGCCGCAGCAGCAGCTCCCGCATCTCCGCCTGGCTGAGTCGCTGTCCCGCCTTCACCGCGGCGCGGCAGGCGTACGTGGCGCCGAACCGCTCCAGTGGGTTGGCCCAGGCGCCGAACCGCCCCCGCGCCAGGTCCGCGATCATCTCCTGAAAACAGCCGACCGCGTCGAACCTGGGGTGCGGGGTCGGCACTGCCTGCAGCACGACCGTATTGCCGCCGAACTCCTCGACGACGAAGCCGACCCGCTCGAGCGCCTCCTGGTGCCGCTCCAGCGCGTCCAGCTCCTCGTCGGTCAGCTCCACCGTCGCAGGGATCAACAGTCGCTGGGACGGCGCCCCGGCGCCGGACAGCGCCGCCATCACGGCCTCATAGAGCACCCGCTCATGCGCCGAATGCTGATCGACGAACACCACGCCCTCGGCGGCCTGGTAGGCGATGTAGGTATCAAAGAGCTGGGTGAGCCCGCCCGAGAGCGGATCGGTGGCGCCGGTGGCATTCGACGCCTCGGCCGGGGACGCCGTGGCCCCAGTCGGCGCCTCGCCGAAGAGCGACTCGAAGGACTCGCTGCCGCTCCCGGAGCCGGGAGCCACCGGCATCGGCCGCCAGTCGCCGACGGGTGCGGCCGCCACCAGCGCGCCGATGGCCTGCCGCACCGCGTCCTCCACCGTGCGCTCCAGCCCGATGCGGTCACGGAACCGCACCTCCATCTTGGAGGGGTGCACGTTCACGTCGACCTCGCCCGGATCCAGGTCGATGCGGAGATAGAGCGAGGGCCGATCGCCGGGATGGATGGCCGCCCGATAGCCCGCTTCCGCCGCGCGGACGAGGAAGGGATCCCGGAATGGTCGGCCGTTCACGAACAACTGGGTCCGCCGCCCGCTGGGCGAGGCGTCGCCGGGCCGCTGGACGAACCCCGAGATGCGGAACGCCCCGGCCGCGTGTTCCACTCCCACCAGCGTGCCGACCAGGTCGCGACCCCACACCGAGACGAGCCGATCCGTCTCCGCTTCGCCCGCCGGTGCGGCGAGGCGGACCTGGCCGTCCTGGACGTATTCGATCCCGACGGCGGGGTGTGCCAGCGCCAGGGTCGCGACCGATTCGTACGCGGCCCGCGATTCGCTCGCGGCCGATCGCAGGAATTTTCTGCGCGCCGGTGTGTTGAAGAAGAGCCCACGCACGGTGACTGTCGTGCCGCGCTGCCGGGCCACAGGGCCGACGTGCTCCAGGCGGCCCCCGACGACCTGCAGTTCGGTGCCATCGCCCTCCACCTCCGCCGTGGTCAACGTCAATCGGCTGACGGACCCGATGGCCGGCAGCGCTTCGCCCCGAAATCCGAAGGTCGTGACGCCGGTGAGGTCCGCCGCGCTCCGGATCTTGCTGGTCGCGTGGCGGTCGAGCGACAGCACGGCGTCCTCCCTGCCCATCCCGCTGCCGTCGTCGGCCACTTCGATCAGCGTCTTGCCGCCGTTCTCCACCGTGATGCGCACCCGCGTGGCGCCGGCGTCGATGGCGTTCTCGACCAGTTCCTTCAGCGCGGAGGCGGGACGCGCCACCACTTCGCCCGCGGCGATCTGGTCGGCGACGGCATCGGGGAGAATGGCGATTCGGCGTGACATGCCCGGAATCTACTTCGGGTCCACGGAAGCGACGGCGTCCGCCGGCACCCAGCCGAGACGGCCCGACGGATCCCGCACCAGGTTCCATCCCCGCTGGCTGTCGAGGCGAAGGAGCGCCTGCCCCTCGTCGAGAGCCGCCAGCGCGGAACCGCGTCCGTGGGGGCTGACCCGGAGCGGGACCGCCTGGAGCACGAGGTCCACCGGCTGCCGGTACCGGTACTCCAGTCCGACGGCGGCCGCGCCGATCAGGAGCGCGGCGCCTCCCACCCAACTCCACCGCATCGCATGCCGAGGCCGGAGAATGCAGCCGAGCCAGGCGGCGAACCAGAGGAGGAGCGCCGCGAGGGCCAGCTCCGAGGACGTGAACGGGGCGGTCCAGAGCCGGCTGGCAGAGACCGGGTCGGGTGGGGGCGTCAACTGCAGCGCCTGACGAATGGTGGCGTTTCGCGGGGACAGCCGGAGCGCACGATGCCACTCCGCACTCGCCTGCACGGCGGCCCCGAGGCGGTAGTCAGTGGCGCCGAGATTGTACCAGTGCGCAGCCACCTCCGGCTGCGCCTCGGCGCGGGCGGCAAACGCGGAGCGGGCCCCACCGAGCGCTCCGCTCTCATACAGCGCCTCGGCCGACGACTCCTGCGCCCAGGCGCTGCCCGCCGTCACGCACCCGAGCGCGATCGCCGAGAGCAGTCCGTGCGACACCCGGCGGCGGCGCCCGCCGCCCGACAACTGCGAGCGCAGTGCATCCCATCGGGCGACGATCGGTTCATCCTGACCCTCCTGGGAGGGTGCGTACCGGCGCGCCCGCAGCATCGCCCGCAACTCGAGGAGCTGCTGGACGGTGTCGGGCTCGAGTCCGGCTGCGCGCAGCGCCGCGGCGAGGTCGGTGTCCTCGCCGGCGACGACCGCGGCGGGCGCCAGCCCGGTCAGCAGGCCGTCCAGTTCGATTTCGACGGTGCGCGCGCTCAGCCGACGCGCGCTGGATTCTCGGGCGGGGCGGCGGCCCCGGCGCCGCACGAGGGCCAGCGCGAGCCAGGCCGCCGGCGGGCCGATCAGTATCACCAGCCACCCAAGCCGACCGGGCAAGTCCACCAGATCCGGTGGAAGCAGCGCGCCGCGCGCCTCGAGCAATGGCGGAGGAAGCGCGCCTTCGGCGAGCGCCGTCGGTTCGGCGACAGCCAGCGTCGTGGCGGGCACCCGCGCCACCCGAAAGCTCCGGGTCCCGAGGTCATAGTAGGGATAGTCCACGGCGGGCAGTGCGAGCGTGCCGACGGCGTCCGGCACGAGCGAGAAGCCGAAGCTCTTGGTGCCCACGACAATGCCGTCCCGGGTATCCGGCCGCTCCTCCACCAGATCGGGATAGGCGCGGGCACCCGCGGGCCAGGTGACCTCCGGTGACGGCCAGAGCGTGACGTTTCCCTTCCCTGTCACGACGAACGACACGCGCACCGGCTCGCGCGCCCGGGCGGTGGCGGGGGTGAGGATGCGCTGGACGGACAGGTCGGTCCCGACCGCGCCGTTGAAGCCGCTGGGCCTGCCGTCCTCCGGCACCGGCCGAACCGAGATATTGCCGCTGTCGCTGGTGACGGAGAAGCGCTCTTCCTGGCTGAAGAACTGCAGCGCGAGCGGCACCGAGTACTGCATCTGCGCCGGGGAAATCGTCAGCTCACCGCTGCGAACCGGGAACGCGATCTGGTGGGCCACGAACAGATCGTACCAGACGCCGCCCACCTGCCGACTCGCCGCAATGCCCACCGGCGCCGGCTGCGGATAGCTCCACATCCCCTCGACCGCTGGAGGGACGAGGGTCGGCGCACGGCGGAGCCGCAGGCGGAGGTCGCGCGGAAACCAGGCCGCCGTCACGATGTCCACCTGCTCCCCGACGGTCGCCGTCGTCGCGGAGACGAGCAGCGACAGTCCGACCTCCCCGGGCGCGCTCGGCGGACGGGCCTGCTCCAGGAGCCGTTTGATCCGGGGATTGACCTGTGCCGCCACGGCCGCGCTTCCGGTATCGGTCACCTTGACGGTAAGGGCAGCGACCTCGGCGATGGTGTCGCCCTGGCGCGCCTGGAACGGCCCCAGTTTCCACTGACCGGCGCGAATGGCGCGGAGGCGCAACTCGATGGTCTTGGTGCGGGAGACCGCGGCGTTGGGGTTGACACTGGTCCCCTCGGTCCGCGACACCATCACGAAGCCATCCGCCGTGCCCAGCCGGAGTTCGATCGGCAACGGCGACGCGCTCCGGGTCCGGATGATGAGCAGCACTTCTTCGCCGACCGCCACCTGGTCTCGGTCGAGGGTCACGGTGAGTTCCGGCGGGCGCGCCTGCTGCAGCGCGGCCAGGAGCAGGAGCGCGGCTACCAATCCTTGGCCCCTCCCATGCCGCCCGCGAGCCGGTCCAACTGGCGGTTCCGGGTGGCGCGCTCCTCGCGCTCCACCGAATTCAGGATCTGTTCGGCCTGTTCCCGGGTCAGTCCGCGGTTCGCGGTGTTCGACTGGTCGGGTGGTTTCGGCTGCTGCCCGCTCTGCGGAGGCGGGGGCTTCTGCCCTCCTCCGCCGGACGGCGGCGGCGGAGGACGCATCCGCTCCGCCAGTTCGAGGTTCCACTTGGCGCGCTCCGATCCCGGCTCCAGGAGCAGCGCCTCGCGGAGCTGGGCGGCCGCCTCACCGACCAGCGTGTCGCGCAAGGTTGAATCGGCCTGCGCCGCGCGCAGGTTGACCACACCGAGATTGTAGAGCGCCCGGTAGCGGAGCCCTGGATCAGTGGTCTTGGCGGCCTCGAGCAGGGCGCGACGGGCCACTTTGAGGTCTCCGGCACGGAGCGCGGCGGTGCCGGCGTTGTAGAACGCCGTGTCCTTCCGACTGCCCTCGCGGGCTTCCTGCAGGAACGCTCCGGCCGCGCTGGTGGGGTCGCCGGACGACAGCGCGCGCTCGCCCGCCGAAGGACGCTGCGCCTGTGCCGCTGACGGCAGCCCCACCGCGAGCGCGAGCACCACCAGCGAGGCGCCGCGACGAAGGAGTGTCTGCCCGAGCAGAAGGAGCGCCCCGATCAGCAGCGGCACCCACCCCATCGGGCGCAGGTCGGCCGAACGGCTTTCGCTGCTCGGACTTCGCTTGAAGGCCGCCACGAGCTCGCGCACGGCGCCCGCCTGGTCGGATAGCGACGCCGGAACCACCGTCCCACCGGCCGCCTCCGCCGCCGCCCGCAGGACCGATTCGTCCAGGCTGGTCTCCACCACCTGGCCGTCCTGGTCCAGCTTGTATTCGATCAGTTGGCCGGACGGGTCACGAATCGGGATCTTGACCGGAACCGGCGTCCCTTCTCCGACCAGGATGAGCCGGACGCCCGCCTGCTTGATGGCCGCTCCCGCCTCTTCGACGGCGGACAGCGAATCGTGGGTTTCGCCGTCGGTGAACACCACGAGCACGCGATCCGAGATTTCCGACGTGGCCTCGAGCAGCTCGAGCCCCTGGTTGAGCGTGGCCGCGAGGTTGGTGCCGCCTTCGCTGGCCAGGTCGGGGTCGAGACCATCGAGGTACAGGGATACCGCCCCACCGTCGACCGTGAGCGGGGTCAGGATGTAGCTCCTGCCGGCGAACGCGAGCAGGCCCAGCCGGTCGCCGTCGAGGTCCTGCACCAGCCGGCGCGCCTCGCGCTTGGCATGGCCGAGCCGGCTCGGTTGGACGTCCTCGGCCAGCATCGAGCGGCTGATGTCAACGGCGATGACCAGGCTGAGCGCGCGTGCCTCGGTTTTTACCGAGGCCCGGCCTCCGCGTGGACCGGCCACCGCCACCGCGCCACACAACACCGCGGCCCCGATGACCCATGGCGCACTCCGACCGCGCAGCGCCGCCTGCGCCCCGAGACCTGGTGACCACGCCGCCGTCGCCGCCACCCGGCGCCGCCGTCCCCACCACGCCAGCGCGGCGCCGCCGGCCGCGATCAGCGGGGCCAGCATGAGCAGCCACTTCGCGTCGAAGATCATGGGACGCGCACCGCCACCGTCGCGCCCATGAGCAGCTCCAGCCCGAGCAGCGCCAGGCCGGCCAAGGCCAGTGGCTTGGTCAGTTCCTCGTAGTGCAGGTAGCGAGTGATCTGCACCGGCGTCTTCTCCAGCCCGTCGATCTGGCGGAAGATGCGGGCGAGCGCCTCGCTGTCGGTGGCGCGGAAGTACCGGCCGCCCGTGGTGGCCGCAATCTCCTTCAGCAGCGGCTCGTCGATCCGCACCGGCAGCACCTCGTACCGGAAACCGGTGGCACTTCGTCCGGTCGGAATGGGGGCCTCGCCCTCGGTGCCCACGCCGATGGTATACACCCGGATGCCGAACGAAGCCGCCGTGGCGGCCGCCGTCCGCGGATCGATCAACCCGCGGTTGTTCTCGCCGTCGGTGAGCAGCAGCACCACCTTGGACTTCTCGGGCGCGCGCCGCAACCGATTGACCGCGGTGGCCAGGCCGCTGCCGATGGCGGTGCCATCCTCCAGGCTGCCGATCCGGAGGTCCATGACGGCCTGTTCCAGCACCGGATAGTCGAGCGTCATCGGCACCTGGGTCAGCGCCTCCGCGGCGAACGCGACCAGCCCGATCCGGTCGGCGGTCCTCCCCCGGATGAAACTGATGGCCTGCGCCTTGGCGACCTCCAGCCGATTCGACGGCGCGAAGTCCTCAGCGTACATGCTGCTGGAAATGTCGATCGCGATGGCGATGGCGATGCCTTCCCGCTTCATCTCGATCCGGCTCCCACCGACCCGCGGCCCGGCCGCACCGACGATGAAGCAACCGAGGGCGAGGGTGCGCAGGATGGGCGGAAGGCGCAGCCACCAGGGAGGGCCGCCCATCGCCGCCGGGATCGAGACATCGCTGTACAGCAACCCGGGCGAAGGTTGGCGCCGCTTCCACCACCACCAGAACAGGGGCAGCAGCAGCAGGAGCAGCAGCGGGCGGGCGAGGCTCATGCCGGTGGCGCTCCCTCGATCCGGTCGGCGAGCGCCATCGCTTCGGCTGCGCGGGGGAGCGCATCGAAGACATCCCCCGGGCCGAAGAGCGCGTCGTCGAGGGCTCGAAGCAGCTGGTCGGCCTCCGGCGAGGGGCGCAGCGCGGCCGCCGTACGAAGCCGTGCCGTGACGGCGGCCAGCACCGCACGCGGTTCGCCCGCCGCGATCCAGGCGTCGAGCGGAAGCTCCGGACGCGTCGACGTCGCCTCCAGGGGCGGGGCCGCGATCGGGCGCCCGCGCTTCCGCCACCAGTAGTGGACCGGGATCAGCACGAGCACGGCGCACAACAGCAGCACCAGCACCGGCACCGCCGTCTGGATCGGCCGAAGAATCGGGGCCGCCTCCGGCTGGGGAGGTGGCAGTGAATCGCCGGGAAGCGTGGGCAGCACGCTCCCGATCGTGACGGTCAGCGTGGCAGGCGGAAGTGAATCAGTCGTTCCATCCGGCGAGACGAGGACCGGGCCGGGGATTTCCACGGAGTGGGAGCCGGGCAGCCAGCCGACAGCCGGGTAGCGCACCTCGAGCGAGTCGCCCCGGCGGATGAGGATGCCGGGGCCGAGCGCCTCGACCGCCCCTTCGGGATTCCACGGCGCCACCCGCGCCACCCGTCCCGACCGGGGCCGGAATGGTGCGCACCAGCCAGATCGTGTCCCCAACCTGGGGAAGCGGAGCCTGGATCAGGGCCAGAAGGAGGAGGAGCGGCATCAGCGGTGCAACCGCCTGGCGCGGAGCGCGAACGCGCGCCGGAGCGGCAGGGCGTAGTCCTGCCCCGTGATCAGGGCGACATGATCGACCCCGGCCGCAACGAGGTTGCGGCGGCGCTCTTCCACCCGCCGCTCCGCGAGACTCGCCAGCTTGCCGCGCACGTCGCGACTTCCGGCGTCGATCATCACGCGGCGCCCCGTTTCGGCGTCCTCGAGATCGAGCCACCCCGACGCAGGCAACGCCCGCTCCCGCGGATCGTCCACCGTGACGGCCACCACCTCATGGCGGCCGGCCAGTCGCTGCAGCGGGCGCTCCCAGTTCGGGGCCAGGAAATCGGAGAGGATGACGACGATGCTGCGGTGGTTGAGCAGCCGCACGGCGTAGGTGAGGCTGGCGGCCAGATCGGTGCTCCGACCCGCGGACTTGAAGGCGACAAGATCCCGGATGACGCGGAGGGCATGCCGCCTTCCCTTCCTCGGCGGGATGACCTGCTCCACGCGGTCGGAGAAGAGGAGCGCGCCCACCCGGTCGCTCTGCCGGGCGGCGGCGAGCGCGAGCACCGCGGCGACCTCCGCGGCGAGACCGGCCTTGGTGCGCGGCTCGCCGAACCGGGTGGAGCCGGAGTGGTCCACCACCAGGAGCACGGTGAGTTCGCGCTCTTCCGTGAACGTCTTGACGTAGGGGCTGCCGAGCCGCGCGGAGACGTTCCAGTCGATGGTGCGGTAGTCGTCGCCGATTTCGTAGGCCCGGACCTCGGCGAACTCCATGCCCTGCCCGCGGAACGTGGAGCGGTACTCGCCGGCAAAGAGCGACGAGACCAGCCCGCGGGTGCGGAGCTCGATGGTCTTGACCTGCTTGAGGACTTCCTGGGACACCAGGGTCATGTCGGGAGGCGCCTCCAGGCGGGGGCGCCGGGCATCACGGGACGGGAACGGCGGCGAGCACGCGCTGAATCACCACGTCGGCGTCCACGTCCTCGGCCTCCGCCTCGAACGTGAGGACCACGCGGTGCCGCAGCACGTCCGGCGCGAGTGCCCGGACGTCTTCGGGCACCACGTAGGATCGGCCGCGCAGGAAGGCGTGGGCGCGGGCCGCCTGCGCCAGCGCGATCGACGCCCGCGGCGACGCGCCCCAGGCGATCAGCGGCTTGAGCTCGGAGAGGCCCACGGAGGCGGGCTCGCGGGTGGCGCGCACCACGTCCACCAGGTAGTCGAGCACCTTCTGGTCGGCGTAGAGGGCGGCGATTTCCGCGCGCGCCGCCATGATGCCGGCCGGATCGAGCAGCTTCCGGACCGGGATCGGCGCCCCACCGGCCATCCGGAGCAGGATTTCCCGTTCTTCGTCGCGCGTCGGGTATCCGACCCTGACCTTCAGCATGAACCGGTCGAGCTGCGCTTCCGGCAGCGGATAGGTGCCCTCGTTCTCGATCGGATTCTGCGTGGCGAGGACCAGGAACGGCTCGGTCAGGTGAAAGGTCGCGCCGCCGATCGTGACCTGCTTTTCCTGCATCGCCTCCAGCAGCGCCGACTGCACCTTGGCGGGGGCTCGGTTGATTTCGTCGGCCAGGATGATCTGGGCGAAGAGCGGCCCCTTCTTGACCCGGAACTCCTGGTTCTTCTGGTCGAACACCATGGTGCCGATCACGTCGGCCGGCAGCAGGTCGGGCGTGAACTGGATGCGGGAAAAGGTGGCGGAGATGATCTCGGACAGGGAGCGCACCGCGAGCGTCTTGGCCAGCCCCGGCACCCCCTCGAGCAGGACGTGGCCGCCCGTCAACAGGCCGATGAGCAACCGCTCGATCATCAGGTCCTGGCCGACGATGCGGAGCCCGACTTCCTTGACGACGAGTGGAAGCCGTTCCGAGATGGGGCTGGGGGTGGTCGCCTGCTGGGAAGTCATGCGTGCTCCTCCGGGGGGTGGTCCGTGCGGCGGTCTGACCCGGTCAGTCGCCGGACGGATCGAGCCGAATCGTCTTGTACAGCGCGGCCTCCTCGCGGGGCGTCAGGGGCCGGGACCGTCCGACCGGAAGGTCGCCCAGGCGCACCGGGCCGTAGGAGAGCCGGGCCAACCGCTCCACCTTGAGCCCCATCTCCTCGCACCAGCGGCGCACGATCCGGTTGCGGCCTTCGGTCAGGGTGACGTCGAGGATGCAGCGACCTTCCTTGCCGGGCCGGACCCGCACTTCCTGGGCGAGCACCGGGCGGCCATCGACCACCACCCGCTCGCGCACGAGCTTCTCGAGCTCGGCGGCGGAGCGCCCGTGGACCAGCGCCGTGTAGCGCCGCGGCACCCGATACTTCGGGTGGGTGAGGCGATGGACCGCCTCACCATCGGTCGTCAGCAGGAGGAGTCCGGTCGTCATGACGTCGAGCCGGCCCACGTAGGTGAGCCCCGCGGGATCGCGGATGAACTCCAGCACGGTGCGCCGGCCCTCTTCGTCGCTCGCCGTGGTGACCACGCCGAGCGGCTTGTGGAACGCCAGCCAGCGCCGGGCGATCACCTGCACCGCCTTGCCACCGACCGTGATCTTCTGCCGGTCCGGGTCCACCTTGCTGCCAAGCTCGGCGACCTTCCCGTCAACCCGTACGCGGCCGGCGCGGATTAGTTCCTCCGCCGCGCGCCGTGACGCGATCCCCGCACGCGCCAGGGCGCGCTGCAGCCGCATTTCACTCATGATTCGGCCGGCACGTAGGCGGCGGCGTCTTCCGAGTCGGCGGTCAGGGGCCGTGCCGGCTGGATGGCGATGCTCAGTTCCTCGGCCCGCGGCAGGTCGGTGAGGTCCTTGAGGCCGAGCAGCTCGAGGAACATCGGCGAGGTGCCGTACAGCAGCGGCCGCCCCAGCGCCTCGCTGCGTCCCACGACTTCGATCAGCCCGCGTTCCTGGAGCGACCGGAGGACGCCTCCCGCCGAGACGCCGCGGATCTCCTCGATTTCGCTGCGCCCGACCGGCTGGCGATAGGCGATGATCGAGAGGGTCTCGAGCGCGGCGGGCGTGAGCTTCGAGGCCCGGACGGTGAACTGCGCGCGCTCGAGCGCCTGGGCGAACGCCGGGCGGGTCAGCAACTGGAATCCGCCGGCCATTTCCACCAGTTCGATGGCGTGCTGGCTGAAGTCGTACACCTCGCGCAACTGCTCCAGCGCGGTCCGCACGTCGGCGAGCGACGCGTCGGGGTCGAGCACGCTCAGCTCCTCCGCCGTGAGCGGGCGGGCGGCGGCGAAGAGCGCGGCTTCAATCAACTGCGCGAGAGGCGTCACGGCGAATCACCATAGGCGCGAAGGCAGCCGCCTGGGTCAGGGAAACGGCGCCCCGGCGCGCGAGTTCGAGCAGCGCCAGGAGCGTCGACAGCACATCGGTAATGGTCGGTGCCGGCCCGAGCGCCTCGTGCCAGCCGAACTCTTCCCGCTCGTCGAGCAGGGCGTTCAGGCGCCGCGTGGCGCCTTCGACGTCGAGGGGGCGCGCCACCACGCGATGCAGCACCGGCGAGGGGATGCCCTCGATGACCCGCTGGACCGCCTGGAGCAACTCCACCAGGTCGACCTGCAGCGGCGGCGGCGGGGATTCGGGCGGCGCCGGCAGGAAGCCGCGCACGTACTGATCCGCCCGGCGTTCCGCGGCACGGCCCAGCCAGAGCGCCACCTCGCGGATCTGCTGATACTCGAGCAGTCGGCGGACCAACTCGGCGCGCGGATCTTCCCACCCGTCCTCTTCGCTCCGGCGAGGCAGGAGCATCTGCGCCTTGAGACCGCAGGAGGCGTCCCGCCATCTCGAGATAATCCGCGGCCTGGTTCAGCCCGAGGTCGTGGATGACCAGGAGGAACTGATCGGCGATCCTGGCGATCGGAATGTCCGCGATCTCGAGCTCTTCCTCCCGCAGGAGGTGGAGCAGAAGGTCGAGGGGACCCGAGAAGGCCTCGAGTTCGACCATGAAGGCCGGCGAGGCACCCAACGCCGTGGTCGGCGGATCAGGCAGTGCGAGGGCGGCAGGCTGTTCCAACCGTCGTCCGGATCGAAGGTGGGGTGGACCGGGTGTGGCGCCACTGGCGGCGCGCGGAACAATACACCCCGGCCGGAAGCAAGTCAAAGCACCGTCCCGCTTGACCTTGCGTACAGGCGTGGCTAGTATTCCTGCTTGTCCATGATGGGGGGGATGGGCCCTCCCGCCGCACCGTTTCAGAGAGGTCCGCTTTGCCCCGTATCAAGTCCGCCAAGAAGCGCATGCGCCAGACCAAGGTCCGCACGGCCCGCAACAAGGCACAGCGGAGCGAGCTGCGCACCGCGGTCAAGAAGGTCCGCGCCGCCGGCACCAAGGCCGAGGCCACCAAGGCCCTCTCCGAAGCAGCGAGCCTGCTCGATCGCGCCGGCCGCAAGCGGCTGGTGCACCGCAAGACGGCCGCACGGCAGAAGAGCCGGCTGGCCAAGGCGGCGGCCGCAAAGGGCTGAGCAGCACGTCATCCCACGAAGTGACACGGGGCCCGGCAGACTTGCCGGGCCCCGTTTTCGTACTGGACCCCGGCTGGCTAGAGCGCGGCCAGCTCGGCGCCGCAGCGCTCACAGTACCACTCGGTCGGGCGGTTGAGCGTCCCGCACTCACCGCACTTCAACGTCTTGGGTGCCGCTGCCTGGCTGGGCCGTTCGTTGCCCGGGATCTGTCGCGGCGGATCCTCGGCCGGCTTCCCGCCCGCGTCGCTCACCCGGGGAGAGGAGCCGCTCGACCTCTTGGGGGCCGGCTGCTCGTCGGCCATCGACTTGAGGAAGGCCATGTCGTCTGGCGACGGTTCGACGCGGGACGGAAACGGGAGGGTGCGCGGCGGCACCGGCTCCGAGGGACGCGCACCGCTGCGGGGGGTGAAGCGCGGGGCGCTCGGGGGCGCGACGGGGGCGGGCTCCGCCGGCGCGTCCGCCATGGAGATCAACGGCTCCCAATCGTCGCCTGCGTCCTCGTCGCCGGCGGCTGCCGGGGACAGTTCGGGTTCCGGCTCCGGTTCGGCCGGCTCCTCCGGCGCGGCGGCGATGAGCGCCTGCACCTCGCCCAGCCGGGTGATTTCGTCGCTTACACGAGCCAGCTCTTCCCGCACATCGATCAGCAGACGCTCGCTGCCACCGCGGACCCGCTCCCACTCCGATTCCTCGTATTCGCCGACGGCGTGACGCAGCTCGGCTTCGGCCAGCGTCTCCTGCGCCTTCGTCTCCTGGTGGGCCAGGTCGTCCTGGCGCACGCGCAGCGTCGCCAGTTGCTCAGCCACCGAAGCCGCGTGGGTCCGCAGCTGGTCGATGACCTGTTCGAGGCGCTTCTGGTAATCGCCCCGAATCTTGTCGCGCACCGCGGGCGGCGCCTCTGAGCCCGCCGAATCGAGGCGGGTGAGCCAAGTCTGGAAGCGGGCCCGCTCTTCGAGCAGGGCGTCGATCGGATTGGCGGATTGGGGTGTCGATTTCGCCATGGTCGGGCTTCCCTCTCGTGACGGCCGACGCCAGGACATCTGGCGGCGCGGCGGGCGGGTGCTCCGAGAAATGTAACGAGGTGGTTGGCGGGGGGAACCCCGCCGACCGATGCGGTTCTGCTACGCGCCGCGAATATCGAAGGCGATCCGGCCCCGGACCACTGTCTGGTGGGCCCGGCCGACAAGTTCGGCCCCGGCGTAGGGGGTGTTGCGACTCTTGGAGCGGAACGTTTCCGGCCGGACGATCCACCGCTCGGTCGGATCGAACACCACCACATCGGCGGGCGCGCCGACCGCCAGCGTGCCACCGGGCAGGTTGAAGATCCGGGCCGCGCGGGTGCTCATCCGGTCGATCAGTGCCGGGAGGGAAAGGACGCCGGACTCGACGAGGTCGCGAATGGCCACGCCAAGGGCGGTCTCGAGCCCGATGATGCCGTTGGGGGCGTTGTCGAACTCCCGCTCCTTGGCGTCGTAGTGATGCGGCGCGTGGTCGCTCGCGATCACGTCGATGGTGCCGTCCTTCAACCCCAGCCGGATGGCCTCGACGTCCTCCGATTCCCGGAGGGGAGGGTTCATCTTCGCGTTGGTGTCGTATCCCTCACAGCGCTCGTGGGTCAGGGAAAAGTGATGGGGCGTCGCTTCCGCCGTGACCCGGATGCCCTTCTCCTTGCCGCGTCGAATCAGCTCCACCGACCCGCGGGTGGACATGTGACAGAGATGGACGTGTCCGCCGGTCAGCTCCGCGAGGATGATGTCGCGCGCCACCATGATCTCTTCCGCGGCGGCGGGGATGCCCTTGAGTCCGAGCCGCGTGCTGACGAGGCCTTCGTGCATGGCGCCGCCCTGCGCCAGGCTCATCTCCTCGCAGTGGTTGGCCACCGGGATGCCGAACGTCCGGGCGTATTCGAGGGCGGTCCGCATCATGTGACTGGACCCGACCGGCTTGCCGTCGTCGCTGACGGCCACCGCCCCCGCCCCGACGAGTTCGCCGAACTCCGCGAGCTGCTCCCCTCGCTGACCGAGGGTCACGGCGCCGATCGGATAGACCCGCGCCTTCCCGGCCCGCTGGGCCTGGCTGACGATGAAACCCACCGCCGCCTGGTTGTCGGTGACCGGGTCGGTGTTCGGCATGGCGCAGACGGCGGTGAACCCGCCGGCGGCGGCGGCCATGGCGCCCGACGCGACGGTCTCGAGATCTTCCTGTCCGGGCTCGCGGAGATGGACGTGCAGGTCGATGAGCCCGGGCGCGACCACCTTCCCCGAGGCGTCGATGATCTGGGCGCCGGAGCCGGCCTCGACCCCGCGGCCCACGGCGGTGATCTTGCCGCCCTCGATCAGGACATCCGCGACGCCGTCGGTGCCGCGGGAGGGGTCGATGACCCGGCCACCACGAATCAGGATGCTCGTCACGCGGCCTCACCTCGTGCGGCGGCGGCGACGGCCCCGGTGCCGCCCGCCAGCAGGTAGAGCACGGCCATGCGCACCGCCACCCCGTTGGTGACCTGCGGCAGGATGACGCTGTGCTCGCCATCCGCGACGTCGCTGTCGATCTCGACGCCGCGGTTCATCGGTCCGGGATGCAGGATGACCAGGTCCTTCGGCGCGCGCGCCAGGCGGTCGCTGGTGACGCCGAAGACGCGGTTGTACTCGCGGAGCGACGGAATGAAGCCCGACTGCATCCGTTCCAGCTGCAACCGCAGGACGTTCAGGGCGTCGGCCCAGGCGATGGCGTCCTCGATGCGCGGCAGGATGGTGACCCCGAGCGCTTCGATATCGCGGGGCAGCAGCGACGGCGGCCCGCAGACCGCGACTTCCGCGCCCAGCTTCGTCAGCCCCCAGATGTTGCTGCGCGCCACCCGGCTGTGGAGGATGTCGCCGCAGATGGCCACCTTGAGCCCTGCGATGCGCCCAAACTTGTCGCGCAGCGTCAGCAGGTCGAGGAGCCCCTGGGTCGGATGTTCGTGCTTGCCGTCGCCGGCGTTGATCACGTTCGACGCGATCCGGTCGCCGAGGAACTTCGCGGCGCCCGAGGAGCCGTGCCGGATGACCACCATGTCGATCCGCATCGCCTCGAGGTTGCGCGCCGTGTCCACCAGCGTCTCGCCCTTGGAGACGGAGGACCCTTGCGTGGCCACGTTCACCGTGTCCGCCGAGAGTCGCTTCTCGGCGAACTCGAAGGAGATGCGCGTGCGGGTGGAGGCTTCGAAGAAGAGATTGACGATGGTCTTGCCGCGGAGCGCGGGCACCTTCTTGATGGCGCGCTCGCTCACTTCCTTGAACGGCTCGGCGGTGTCGAGGATGAACTCCAGCTGCGCAGCGCTCAGGGTTTCGAGCCCGATCAGGTCCTTCCCCAGGGCCAGCGCGGAAAGGTCAGCTGACACGGGCCAACTCCACCGCGTCGCGACCGTCAAGTTCCGACACGAAGACGTCGACGCGTTCGCCTGGACCGACGCGCACCGTCTGCCCCGCGATGTCGGGCTGGATGGGAAGTTCGCGGCCTCCACGGTCGATCAGCACGCAGAGCAACACCCGCTTGGGGCGGCCGAAGTCGGCGAATTCGTCGAGGGCCGCGCGGATGGTCCTTCCGGTATGCAGTACGTCGTCCACGATGACGACGGTCCGGCCGTCCAGGGAGCCCGGGAGGCTCGTCTCCCCGACCACGGGACTCACGCCGACGGCCTGGAGGTCGTCGCGGTACAGCGTGATGTCGAGCTTGCCCCGCGGGACCTGCACCCCCTCGGACGTCTCGATCAGCCGCCCGATACGGTCGGCCAGTTCCACGCCCCGACGCTGGATGCCGACCAGCAAAAGGCCCTCCGTTCCTTGGCATCGCTCGACGATTTCAACGGCCATGCGCGCCAAGGTGCGTGCGATGGCTCGTTCGTCGAGCAAAGGGGAACGTGAGGGCATCGAGGGCGGAAGCTAGCGGGGCCTCCGGGTCGAATCAAGCGGGCCGGTCGGCCGCCTTCCGCGCGCGGGGGGCCCCGCCCCGGATGGGTACCGACGCAAGGACGAAGGGGAGGCGCATGGCCAGGAGGATCACCAGCACCACCGCGAACCGCGCCGGCGTCGAGACGTCCTTCTTGACCAGCCAGAGGAAGTGAAAGACCCCGCCCGCGGCGGCGAAATACACCAACTGGTGGAGCCGCTGCCAGCGCCTGCCGCCCAGGCGCCGCACCATCCCCGCGGTGGAGGTCAGCGCCAGCGGGAGCATCAGGACCCAGGCCGTGAACCCGGCCGCGACCCATGGGTGCTCCATGAGGTCCTTGCGGATCATGACCACGGACAGCGACTGGTCGAAGACCAGGTAGGTGAGGAGGTGAAGGGTCGCGAGGAAGAAGGCGAAGGTGCCCAGCAGGCGCCGGAGCCGGATCAAATCGTTCCACCCGGTGAGCCGGCGAAGCGGCGTGATGGCCAGCGTCAGCAGGAGCCCAATAAGGGCCCCCTTCCCCGTCCACTCCTGAATGGTCCGGACGGGGTCGCTGCCCAGGGTGTCGTGGAAGGCGCCCCAGGTGAGGCGGATGGGGATCCCCAGCCCGACCACCCACACCAGTGGCTTCACGAACCTGCGGATGAGCTGCGCCCGTGTCATGCCCGGGTCAGTAGTTCGTCTGGAGGTTCATGCCCGAGTAGAGGCTGGCGACCTGGTCGGCGTAGCCGTTGAACATCAGGGTGTCGCGCTTGAAGAACTCCCCGACCGGCCGCTCGCGCGCCTGGCTCCACCGCGGGTGGTCCACTTCGGGGTTCACGTTGGCGTAGAACCCGTACTCGCTCGGCACGGCCATGTTCCAGGTGGTCATCGGCTGGGTTTCCATGAACGTGATCCGGACGATGGCCTTCCCTCCCTTGAATCCGTACTTCCACGGCACCACGAGCCGGAGCGGCGCACCGTTCTGGTTGGGGAGCGGCTTCCCGTAGAGCCCGGTGGCCAGGATGGTCAGCGGATGCATCGCCTCGTCCATCCGAAGCCCCTCGACATATGGCCACGGGAGCACGCTGCTCCGCTGCCCGGGCATCTGGGCTGGATCGTTGAGGGTGGTGAACTCCACGTACTTGGCCTTGCTGGTCGGCTCGAGGCGGCGAATCAGGTCGCCGAGGGGAAATCCCATCCAGGGGATCACCATCGACCAGCCCTCGACGCAACGATGCCGGTAGATCCGCTCCTGCGCGGGAAACGGCCGGATGAGGTCTTCGTAGCTGTAGCGCCCGGTGCGCTTGGCCGCCCCCGAAACCTCGACGGTCCACGGCGACACCTTGAGCGCCCCGGCCAGCTTGGCGGGGGACTCCTTGCTGGTGCCGAATTCGTAGTAGTTGTTGTAGGTGGTGATGGTGTCGTACGGGGTGGGCTTCAGGTCGCCCGGCCCACTCAGGGCCCTGAGACGCGGTGGAAGGAGCGCCCCGAGCGCGACGCCGCCCGCGGCCGCCACGAAGGCCCGGCGGTTCACGTAGACCGATTCTGGCGTGAAGGCGGATGCGGGGATGTTCCCCGCCGCGGCGGATCAGCACAGGTCAGGCTCCGGAGGATGACCCCAACTATACGCTGAAGTCCGACGGAGGGTTCCCCGAAGGCGGGGAGGCGGGGCAGGCGGGGCAGGCGGGGCCGAAGGTGCGGTCCCCAACTATGGGTGTCAACACGCGGCCTCACGGAATTGGCTAACCGTGGGGGTTCCTGGCATCCGGCACGTTGGGTTGAATTCGTTTGAAGCAGGGGTGGGCATATGCCCACCCCGGTCCATACGCCCGCGCATGCGGTGGCGGTACGTCACGGACAGGGAGGGATTCGAACCCTCGAAACGGCGTTAACCGTTTACACGCTTTCCAGGCGTGCCTCTTAAACCACTCGAGCACCCGTCCTCAACGGCCATCCTCGGCCGGGGCGCATACTAGCGGTGGGGTGCGAGGAGGTCAACGTCCTCCGGGCGGTTTCGCCTACTGCGCCTTTGATTCCTTGAGGAACCGGATCCACTCCCCGCGGTCGGCCGGCCGGGTGTCCTCGGGCGTGGAAGGCAACGCGGACGGGATGTACTCGTTCCACCAGGCAAGCGCCCGCACCGGGGTCCACGGGTCTTCGAACGGAATGGCGTCCAGCATCGCGATGAGCGCCATCGCGTCGCGCGGACGGTCGTTCGGCGCCTTGGCCAGGCAGGCGAGCACCATCGCGTCCACCGCGGGGGAAACCGGGAACTTGGCCTTCGCGGAAGGCTTCGGGGGCGCCTCGTTGGCCTGCTTGAAGAGCATCTGCACGGTGTTGGTGGCGTAGAACGGCAACTCTCCGGTCAGGAGCCAGTAGGCAGCGCAGCCGAGCGCGTAGATGTCCACCCGGTGATCGATATCGGGATCGCCGAGCGCCAGCTCGGGAGCCATGAACGCGGGCGTCCCGGTCAGCGCGTCGGCCGCGGTGAGCTTCAGGTCGGCGGCCTCCCCTGGCGTCGTCTCCTTGACGAGCCCGAAGTCCAGCACCTTGACGAAGTCCACCTCCACGCCGACGCGGCAGGCGTACAGGTTGGAGGGCTTGATGTCGCGGTGTACCAGGTTCCGCTGGTGCGCCTCTGCCAGTGACAGGCAGGCCTGCCGCAGCAGGTACACCACGCGCTCCGGCGGCAGCGGGCCATGCTGCTTGACGATGTCCTCGAGGCTCATCCCCTCGAGCAGTTCCATCGCGTAGAAGAAGCTCCCGTCCCCGGTGGGGCCGAAGTCGTAGAGGGCGATGGTGTGCGGCGAGCTCAGCGCCGCCGCCGCCGCGGCCTCACGGCGGAACCGTTCCATGGCCGTGCGCGCCGACTCGCTGCTGACGCCCTTGATGCTTTCCGGTCGGATCAGCTTCACCGCCGCCGGCCGGGCCAGGAGTTGATGGGTTGCCCGGAACACCTGCCCCATGCCTCCTTCGCCCAGGAGCTTGCCGAGGCGATAGGCCCCGATCTCCCTGGCCGCCTTGACGGCCTTCCCCAGCCCCTGGATCAGGCGTGCCGGCACCACGGCGATCGCGGCGCACAGGAAGGGGGGCACTATCAGCACGATGAGGGCAAAGGTCGTCTCGGGGAGCGCCACCCCACCGCGCCGGGCCAGGAGCAGGGAGGTCGGCACGGACAGGGCCGCCATGAGTGACACGACCATGGTGCGCCGTGGCGAGTCGGTGACGATCAGGGGGTAGAGCAGGATGATCACGTTCACCCAGGAGAGTCGCCCCGGCTGGGTGATCGGGAATCGTGACTCGAGAATCGCCAGCATGAGGCACGTCGCGATCATCAGGAGCGCCGTCGCGTCGCGCAGCCAGTGCGAGCGCGGCCCGAGACGGCGCGCCAGCAGGGCCAGGCCCACGCCACCCAGGATGCCGATCAACGCGAACGGGCGCCCAGGTCGAGGCCAGGCGGCGTCGATGTTCGGCACGGACGCAGCGAAGTAGCGGCCGGCAATCCCGATGAGGAGGAGGATCAGGAACCAGATGGCGGCGATGACCAGCGCCGCCACGCCGATCCGCTTGCGGGAATCCTCCAGCACGTCGCCGGGCAGGCTCGCGCCCGAGGCGAGGAGGCTCCGGGCGCCGGTGAGCAGGCTCATCGACGGCTCCTCATGTGGCCGCCGCCGCGCGGCGCTGGCGTTCGGCCGCCAGTGCGGCGGCCTCCACCGTGCCCGATGAACCGATCCCGGGAATACTGACGAGCCCGAAGCCGAGTCCCTTGAGTGGATTTTCCCAGAGGATGGCGCCGGTCACCGGGTCCAGGGCGTACAGCCGGCCACCGGTGGCCGCGAGGAGACGCTCCCCCAGGAGGCCGGCCGTGACGAAGCCGCTCCCTCTGAGCTTGGTGCGCCAGACTTCCCGGCCGGTGGACGCCTCGAGGGCCACCACATGGCCGCCTGCGCCGATGAAGATCCTGTCCCGCGGCAGCTCCGCCATTTCCAGCCTCCAATCACGTCAATTGGCCCGGCAGCCCACGCCCTCTATCTTACACCATCCTTTTACCGTCGGGAGTCCCCATGAGTCACCTCGTCCTCGGCTTCTTCGTGCTGGCCGTCGGCTTCCTGGTCTTGCTCGGCGCCGCGGGCATCCGGGCCAAGGGACCCTCGCAGGGAGGCACCATCGGCCGCGCCCTGGGAATGGGCCTGCTGGGCCTCGGCGGATTCATCGTCGTCACGTCCGCCGTGGTGGTCATCCAGCCGGGCGAAGTCGGCGTGCGTCACGCGTTCGGCACCGTCGACCCGGTGGCACTGCTCCCCGGCATCCGGATCGTGAGCCCGTGGTCGGAGGTGGAGCGCTACTCCACGCGGGAGGAGCAGTTTCCCGCCGTCGGCGACGAGGCCGAGCGGATGGATGCGCTGTCCAGCGAACAGATGTCCATGAAGGTCGACGCCGCGCTCCGTTATCAGATCGATCCTGCGTTGGCTCCCCGTCTTTTCCAGGAGATCGGCGCACAGGAGCAGATCGACAATATCGTGCGCAACGCCATCCGGAACGGCGTGCGCGACGGCATGGTGGAGTTTTCGATCAACCAGGTCTCTCAGCGCAACCTGATCGCACGCACCATGGAGGCCGAGGTGGATTCCGCCCTGGTGACCACCCCCCGCGCCGGCGGCGAGCCGTTCCGGATCGCCACGGTCACGGCGTTCTACCTGCGCAACCTCGAGCCGCCGCCGCAGGTCGTGCAGGCCATCAACAACAAGATCGCGCAGGAACAGCAGATCGAGACCGAGAAGCACCGGGTCGAGGTGGCGCGGCTGCAGAGCGACCAGCAGCGCCTGCTCAACATGACCCTGACGCCGGAGCAGCTGACCAAGCAGTATCTCGAGGTGTTGCACGACATGAAGGGGTCCAGCAACATGATCATCATGGTGCCGACCGAGGGCGGGATTCCGGTGCTGGATGTCGGGGCGCTGCGGAAGAACCTGACTCAGTAGAAACGGACAGGGTGGGATTCGATCCGAAGCCCACCCCGGCGGGCAGGGCTCTGCTGCAAACGGACAGGGTGGGATTCGAACCCACGAGACCCTTGCGGGCCCACCGGTTTTCGAGACCGGCTCCTTCAGCCACTCGGACACCTGTCCTTGACGTACATATTCGCCAAATGCCGACGGGGAAACTAATGGGCTGTGCACATTGCGCCAAGCGTCCGAACTCCGCAGCACAGCTGTGACTTCCCTCCAGCCGGCAGAGGACCTCGAGCGCGCCGTGGCGCGCCGCCGGACCTTTGCCATCATCAGCCATCCGGACGCCGGCAAGACCACGCTCACGGAGAAGCTGCTCCTGTACGGCGGCGCCATCCACCTGGCCGGCACCGTCAAGGCGCGGCGCGCCGACCGGCACGTCACCTCGGACTGGATGGAGCTGGAGCGCCAGCGCGGCATTTCCGTGACCTCCAGCGTCCTGCAGTTTGAGTACGCCGACTGCCAGGTGAACCTGCTGGACACGCCGGGCCACCAGGACTTCTCGGAGGACACCTACCGGACGCTGGTCGCCGCGGACAGTGCGGTGATGCTGCTCGACAACCGGAAGGGCGTCGAGGAGCGCACCCGGCAGCTGTTCGACGTCTGCAAGCGTCGTCGCATGCCCATCGTCACCTTCGTCAACAAGTGCGACCGGGCCGGCGTGGACCCGATGACCCTGCTCGGGGACGTGGAACGCGACCTCGGCATCGCCTGCTGGCCCGCGACCTGGCCGGTGTACCAGAGCGACCGCTTTGCCGGCGTGGTGGACCGGGCCGCCGGACGGGTGCTCCTCTTCGACCGCAGCGGCGACCATGGCGCCTCCCGAGCCGAAATCCAGAGCTTCGAGCTCACGGACCCTGCGCTCAGCCACGAACTCGGCGCGGAGGCGGTGGCCCACCTGACAGAGGAGCTCCACCTCCTGGAAGGCGCGGGGCATCCGTTCGACCGCGCGGCCTTCCTGGCCGGCGCCCTCTCCCCCGTCTATTTCGGCAGCGCCCTGAACAACTACGGCGTCGAGCCGTTCCTGCGGGAGTTTCTCACCCTGGCCCCACCGCCAGTCCCGCGCGACTCCTCGATCGGCCCGATCTCTCCCCACGGCACCGATTTCACCGGGTTCGTCTTCAAGATCCAGGCGAACATGGACCCCCGCCATCGGGACCGGGTTGCGTTCGTGCGCATCTGCTCCGGTCATTTCGAGGCGGGGATGGAGGTCCGGCAGGTGCGCACCGGTCGGATGATGCGCCTCTCGGCGCCGCAGCAGTTCATGGCGCGGGAACGCGTCAGCATCGAGGAAGCCTGGCCTGGGGACGTGATCGGCATCATGGACCGCGGCGGGCTCCGCATCGGCGACACCCTCTCCTCCGGCGCCGATCTCGAATTCCACGATATCCCGCGGTTCCCTCCGGAGCACTTTGCCCGGGCCTACCCGGCTGATCCGCTCCGTCGCAAGCAGCTCGACACCGGCCTCCGCGAACTCTCGGAGGAAGGCGCCGCCCAGGTGTTTTACGCCGAGAGTGAGACGGGGCCGGCCCCGATCGTCGGCGCCATCGGACAGCTGCAATTCGACGTGATGCTCTTCCGGCTGGAGCACGAGTACGGCGCGCCCTGTCGTTTCGAGCCGGTGGGCTACCGGTATCCGCGCTGGGTGACCGGAACACCGGACGCCATCGAGCAGGCCGCCTCGGCGCGCGGGCGGCTCCGGCTGTACGACACCAAGGGACAGCCCCTGCTGCTCTTCGAGAACGAGTGGGCGCTTCGGTGGGCCATGGAGAACGAGCGCAAACTCACTTTCCACGACGTGGCGCCCTAGCGCGCCAAGCGCCCGCATGGTTGCGGCCGGGTCCACCTCGGCGGCATGTTGAGGCATGCCGAAAGACCTGACCTACGTCCTGCTGCTCTTTGTGTTGTTCGTGGTACCGCGGTTCCTGCAGCGGTACCGCCTCCCGTCGGCCATCACCAGCCTCCTCCTCGGCGTCGGCGCCACAGCCCTGGGGCTGTTCGAGCACGACCCCACCATCGCGCTCCTGGCGACCTTCGGCATCGTGGCCCTCTTCCTCCTCGCCGGCCTCGACGCCGACATCGACGAGCTTCGGCCCGACGTCCCGGTGCTGCTGCAGCACCTCGGATTGTGGAGCGTGGCGCTCCTGGCCGTGGCGTTCGCCGCCTCGGGAGTGTTCGACCTCACCCCGCGCTCTGCGACCCTGGTGGGACTCGCCGTGCTCACGCCGTCGGCGGGATTCATTCTCGACAGCCTGGGCTCGCTCGGACTCTCCCCGGTCGAGCAGCGCTGGACCAAGTCCAAGGCGATCTCGTCTGAATTCCTGGCCCTCGGCGTCATGTTCGTGGTCCTGCAATCCACCTCGGTGCGGCACATGGCGCTCAGTACGCTGGCCCTCGTCGGCCTGCTGGCGGCGCTGCCCCCGCTCTTCCGCTGGTTCGCCGTCCGGGTGGCGCCCTTCGCACCAAAGTCCGAGTTCGCCTTCCTGCTGATGGTCGCGATGGTCTGTGCCTCGGCCACGCGGGCGCTCGGCGTCTACTATCTCGTCGGGGCGTTCCTCGTGGGGCTCGCGGCGCGGCAGTTCCGCACCCGGCTTCCGGCGGCCTCGTCCGAGCACGTTTTGGCCGGCGTGGAGGCGTTCGCCGCGGTGTTCGTGCCCTTCTACTTCTTCAAGGCGGGCCAGGGCGTTCGCCCTGACGAACTGGGCACCCTGGCGTTCCTCACGGGGATGGTGCTGGTCGTCGGCGGAGTCGCGCTCCGCCTCAGCAAGACGACGCTTCTGCGCCGGCTCGTGCTGGGGGAGCCCCTGGACAAGAGCCTGCGGATCGGCCTGGCGCTGCTGCCCACGCTCGTGTTCACCCTGGTGATCGCGGACCTGCTGCGTGACCGGCCGGAAGTGCCTTCAAGTCTGATTGGCGGGCTGGTTCTGTACACAATCCTCGTGACACTCCTGCCGGGGCTCATCCTCCGAGTACCGCCTGCGGACTACCAGACGCCACGACTCGACCCACCACCGGCGGGGTAACTCCCGGGAACCGGCACGCAAATCGGGCCACCGATGCTTTCGGTGGCCCGTTCCGCGTCCAGCCCGTCGCGCTCGCGTCGACTACGCCGCCTGACGATCGCTCCGGGTCCGGGTGGCCACCGTGCCGAACACGTAGTCCCAGAGGGGAGAGCTCACGCCGTAGCCGAGATCGTCGTCGCGGAAGTGATGCCGCAGGTGGTATTCCCGCAGGAACCGGCCGACGGCGGCTCTGCATCTTCCAGTGATGCGTGGCGTAGTGGGTCGTATCATAAATGACGTAGCCGACCAGGAACCCGGCGAAAATGGCCTCGTAATGCGCCCCGAACACCAGGCTGAACGCCAGCCCGAATCCGGCGGCGAGCGGGATGCTTACCGGGGGAGGCATTACGAGGCGGGTGTGATCCTGTGGGTAGTCGTGGTGCACGCCGTGCATGAGGAAGTGCAGCTTCTTCCCGAGGTCGGTCGTCGGCTGGTAGTGAAAGACCCAGCGGTGCAATGAGTACTCCGTCAGGGTCCAGATGAACAAACCGGCTACGACCAGACCGGCGACTGCGAGCCACGAGGCGCCCTGCAGGCCCTGCCAGAGGAACCACCCAGCGACCGGCAGGAATACCACGGCCGGGGTGGCCGGATGAATATGGGACATCCGCTCGAGCCAGGGGCTCTTGAAGAGCGGGATGGTCTCGTCCTTGTTCGACACGAATTTCGCGGGCATTTCAACGCTCCATGATCACGGACGCCGCCTGGCAAGCACGCCCTACCTGCGCGATTGCATTGCACCTAAAATAATCAATCGCAGGGGGTTATGCCACCAAAACGTCACCCCCCAGGTGGCTTATCGGCGCGCCCTGAAGAACTGCTTGAGCACTTCGCCACACTCCTCTTCCATCACCCCGCCGATGACCTCCGGGCGGTGGTTCAGGCGAGGATGCCGAAGGAGGTCGTGCACCGACCCGGCCATTCCAGCCCTGTTGTCCCACGCCCCGAACACGACCGTGCCGACCTTACTGAGGACGATGGCACCGGCGCATTGGGCGCACGGTTCCAGTGTGACATACAGTGTGGAGTCGAGCAGGCGGTCCTCGCCAGCCGCTGCCAGCGCCTTTCGTAGGGCCAGCAACTCGGCGTGCGCGGTCGGGTCCTTTCGCTCGACCATCTCGTTGTGCGCCTGGGCAATGACCTTCCCTTCCCGCACCACGAGCGCCCCGACCGGCACCTCGCCCCGGACCGCGGCCGCCATGGCCAGCCGCAACGCGGCCTCCATCCAGACCACATCGGCGGGTGACGCGCCGCCCCTACGCACCGAACCGCTCCGGGTTCCCCGCGGTACTGGTAAACCGGAGCTCGTCGCCGACGCGCGCGACCCGGATCGTCGAGCCCTCGGGGAAATGGCCTTCGAGTACCTCGAGGGCGATGGGATTCTGCAGCCGCTGCTGCACGACTCTCTTGAGTGGCCGCGCGCCATAGACCGGGTCGTACCCGAGCTCCGCGAGGTACGCCCGTGCCTCCGGGGTGACCTCCATGCCGAGCTTCCGGTCGGCCAGCAGCCGTTCGAGCTTGGCGAGTTGCAGGTCGACGATGTGCCGGATGTCGTCGCGCGAGAGCGGCCGGAACACGATGATGTCGTCCACCCGGTTGAGGAACTCCGGCCGGAAGTGATGCCGGAGTTCGTTGCGCACCGCACGGTCCACCACGGCCCATGCCTCGTCGTCCGCCGTGGGGCCGGCATCCACGATGTGGCTGCCCCCGATGTTGCTCGTCATGATGATGACGGTATTCCGGAAGTCCACGACCCGCCCCTGGCTGTCCGTCAGGCGGCCGTCGTCGAGGATCTGCAGCAGCACGTTGAAGACGTCGGCGTGGGCCTTCTCGATTTCGTCGAAGAGCACCACGCTGTAGGGCCGGCGCCGCACCGCCTCGGTGAGCTGCCCTCCCTCCTCGTAGCCGACATAGCCGGGCGGCGCGCCGATCATGCGGGCCACCGCGTGCTTTTCCATGTACTCCGACATATCGAGCCGGACGATGGCCCGCTCGTCGTCGAAGAGGAAATCGGCCAGCGCGCGCGCCGTCTCGGTCTTGCCGACGCCTGTGGGCCCCAGGAAGATGAACGAGCCGGTCGGCCGGTTCGGGTCCTGCAGCCCCGCCCTGCTCCGCCGGACGGCGTTGGCCACGGCCGCCACTGCCTGCGGCTGCCCGACGACCCGCTGGGACAGTTCCGCCTCGAGCCGGGTGAGCCGCTCGCGCTCCGACTCCATCATCCGCGACACCGGGATGCCGGTCCACTTCGCCACGATCTCGGCGATATCGTCGGCGTCCACCTCTTCCTTGAGGTACCGGGCGTTCCGCTGAACTTCCTGGAGCCGGGACTCCTGCGCCTGCAGCGTGGCCTCGAGCTCCGGAATCCGGCCGTAGCGAAGCTCGGCCGCCTTCTGGAGGTCGCCCCGCCGAGTGGCCAGGTCCACCTCGGTCCGAAGCTCGTCGACCTGGGCGCGCGCCGTCTGCAACTCGCCGATGGCCGCCTTCTCGGACTGCCACTGCGTCTTCATCCCCGCGCTCTTCTCCTTCAGCTCGGAAATCTCCTGCTCCACCGCCTGCCGGCGTGCCTTGCCCGCCTTGTCCTTCTCTTTCAGCAGCGCCTGCCGCTCGATTTCGAGCTGCACCAGCCGACGCTCCACTTCGTCGATTTCCTGGGGCAGGCTGTCGATTTCGATCCGGAGCCGGCTCGCGGCCTCGTCGACGAGGTCGATGGCCTTGTCCGGAAGGAACCGGTCGCCGATGTAGCGGTCGGAGAGGGTGGCGGCCGCCACAAGGGCGTTGTCGGTGATCCGGACGCCGTGATGGATTTCGTACCGTTCCTTGAGTCCGCGCAGGATGGCGATCGTATCGGTCACGTTGGGCTCGCCGACCAGCACCGGCTGGAACCGGCGCTCGAGCGCCGCGTCCTTTTCCACGTGCTTCCGGTATTCGTCGAGCGTGGTGGCGCCCACCACGTGGAGCTCCCCACGGGCCAGGGCCGGCTTCAGGAGGTTGCTGGCGTCCACGGCGCCTTCGGCCGCGCCGGCGCCGACCAGCGTGTGCATTTCATCGATGAAGACGATGAAGCGCCCCTCGGCCTCCGTCAGCTCCTTGATGACCGACTTGAGCCGCTCCTCGAACTCGCCCCGGTACTTGGCCCCGGCCAGCAGGAGGCCGATGTCCAGCGCCACGATGTCCTTGTTGCGGAGCGAATCGGGCACGTCGCCGTGCACGATGCGCTGCGCGAGGCCCTCGACGATGGCGGTCTTGCCCACGCCGGGCTCGCCGATGAGGACGGGATTGTTCTTGGTGCGGCGGGACAGGACCTGCATGACCCGGCGGACTTCCTCGTCCCGGCCGATGACCGGATCGAGTTTTCCCTTCCGCGCCTGGTCGGTGAGGTTGCGGGTGAATCGCTGCAGCGCCTGGTACTGGTCTTCCGGCGACTGGTCCGACACCCGGTGCCCGCCGCGCACTCCTTCCAGCGCCTCGCGCAGGACAGCCGCGGTGACTTCACTCTCGTTGAGGAGGTTCCGGGCCGTCGTTCCCTTCTCATCGGCGAGCCCCAGGATGAGGTGCTCGGTCGAGACATAGGCATCCTTCAGCGCCTTGGCCTCCTCCTCGGCCCGATCGAACACCTTGTGCAACTCGCGGCTGAAGGTGGGCTCGCCGGTGGCCCCTTCCTGCCGGGGCAAGCGCGCCAGCTCCCGCTCCACCGCTTCCTTGAGCGCCGCGATGTTCAGCCCGGCCTTCTGCAGCAGCGGTTGGACCACCCCCTCATCCTGGGCGAGGAGGGCGGCGAAGAGATGCGTGTCGTTGAGCACGGGATTGCCACGCTTGCGGGCGTCTTCCGAGGCGTCGCGAAACGCTTCCTGTGCCTTGAGGGTCAACCGTTCGGGTCTCAGCATGGCGTATCACGAAGGCAAGGGGTATACCGCTGGAATCTGCCGTTCTGACAGCGTACGACTTCACTTCTGAAAAAAGGCGAGGGACATTCGTGAAGAATGTCCCCCCTCGATCCAGCCGGTCATTTGGTCGGTTGGTTCTCCTTGCGGACGATCATCTTCTTCACCTGACTCTGACCGTCCACGGTCAAGCGGTAGTAGTACACCCCGGGGGTGACCTCCCGTTCGTCGTCCAGATAGCGGCCACTCCAGTAGGCCACATGGGACCCGCACCGCAGACGGAGACCACGCACTCGCTCGCGCCCCCCGGTCTGGAGTTCCGGAACGGCGACGACCTGCACGAGCACATTGTAGATCTCCAGGGTCACCAACGGCAGGTGACCGTCAGTGCACGCCTCCGGTGTCAGTACGAAGGGGATGGACGTGGCCGGGAAGAACGGGTTGGGGAAGTTGTCTCCAAGCTCGAAATCCGGTGGGGGAGACGAGACCTGCGCGAAGGCCGGCGCTGCCATCCCTACCATGAGCCCGAGCAACAGCCCCGTCCAGGCACGGCCTGCCATACGGAACCTCACTCGAACAAGGGTTGTGAAGCGGGTGGAAGCACCTCCGTCGAAGCGATTGATATTGGAGCACTTACGCCATTTCAGCCTAAGTATGCGGCCCCTTCGAGTACTGTGTCAAGTCAACCGCCTCGCCTCGCCATGACGGCGGGTGATTCCCTGTCGGTCGGCCCATTCCAACAGGGGGATCAAGTACTTTCTCGAAAGCCCGGTCCGGTCCCGGAGCCCCCCCAGCGTGATGTCCCCGTCCTTCCCGGCATCCCTCAGGGTGACCCTGAACCCCTCCAGCGCCGCCCGCCCAACATACCAGTCGCGGGTGACCGCCTCCACCTCGCCTGCCCCGGCCCCGACCCGGAGGGCCCCGACCACGTCCAGCCGCCCCAGCTGTTTTTCGAGCTCAGCGACTGAGGGCGCGCCGAGGCCAGCGGCACGCACCAGTTCGACGACCCGTGTCACCGTCGCATCTCCACCGGCGATTTGGGCCTCAAATCCTGTTAACCATACGATTCCCGATTCCGCGTGGATCGACCCGACGGCCGCGAGTCCGTCCAGCGCCGCTTCGGCAACCGGCGCGGCCCGGTGGATTCCCCGGCGCAGCGTCTCCACCGGCATGCCGGGGAGCGCCGGATGGCCCGCGTGGTACCCGGCCAGCAACTCGAGGGCCTTGTCGCGAGCGATGGAGACCACCTCCGTCAGCACCCAACCATCCGGAAGCCGGTACGCCCGGGCGTCCTGCACAAGCACCGCATCGACGTCGGCCGGGGAGAGGCCTGCCCGGAGGGCCAGCGCACCAGTTGAAATCCCAGCGGGATGACGCGCCAGCAGGGCGACCAGTCGCTCGGCGGGTATCGGTGAGTCCAGCTGGTCCGGCCACAGCGATCGTCGCCGGGGCGGGAGCGGATCCAGCACCACCCCACCGCCAATAGTCGTGACCGGACTGTAGCTCCGAAGAACGAACCGGTCGCCACCACACGCGACCAGCGGTGCCTCGCAGGCCAGCCGCGCCAGCCCAATGCCGCCTGGCGGGATCGACGAGCGAGGGAGGACCCGGGCAATCACCTCCACGGTGCCCAGATGGAGGTGCACGCGGGTGCGCGAGGTGAGCGGTCGGGGGGCGTCGGGAAGCAGGTGGATCCGGACATCGAGCGCCGAGGTCGGTTCCCAGGGCAGGCCGGCATCGACCAGGACATCTCCCCGCCGAACCAGGTGGCGATCGATGCTGGCCAGCCCAAGCGCCGCGCGGCCGCCGGGGAGAGCGCGCGCGCTCCGCTCACCGTGCGACTCAACGGTCCGCACCCTTACTGGCCGATCACTGGGGAGGAGGCGCAACTGGTCGCCGACCGCCACCGAGCCGGACCAGACGCTTCCCGTGACCACCGTGCCGGCGCCGGGGACGGAGAAGGCCCGATCGACCGGCATTCGAAACGGCGCAGCGGCGTCGCGGGGCACGGCGGCGGCCACCTCCGCAGCCAGCGCGACCTGCAATGCCTCGAGACCCAGCCCGGTGAGCGACGAGACCGCCATGGTTCGGCCGAATGTGACGGAGGATTCCGCCAGCCACCCGTCCACCTCCTCCTGCACCAACGCCAGCCACTCGGGGTCCACCAGGTCGCGCTTGGTGAGCACCGGGATGCCCCGAGGCACGCCAAGCGCTTCGACGATGGCGAGATGCTCCCGCGTCTGCGGCATGATGCCTTCGTCGGCGCCGATGACGAGGAGAACGAGGTCCATGCCCGCGGCGCCCGCCACCATCGTGCGGACGAAGTCTTCGTGGCCGGGCACATCGACGACTCCGGCGACACCGCCCCCTGGGAGCCGGAGCGGGGCGAAGTTCAGGTCGATGGTGATGCCCCGCGCCCGCTCCTCCGCGAGTCGATCCATCCGTCGTCCTGTGAGCGCCTCGACTAGTGCCGACTTGCCGTGATCGATGTGTCCAGCGGTCCCGATGATCACGCGGAAGCCCAGGGACGATCTTCCCAGAAGGCGACGGCCGGCATGGCGCCGCCCTCCGCCAGGTGATATCGCAGGAAGCGGGCGAAGAGCCTGCGATGTGAGGCGGCATGCCGTTCATCGAGGGTCGGGAGTTCGGCGTCGGCGCGCACCAGAGCTTCCAGGTCACGTCGGTCCGCTGCCGAGAGAATGGCGACGCCCTGCCCCTCTCCACAGTTCGGACAGAGCCCTCCTCCTTCCGCGGCGCTGAAGCGCAGCGGCACGTCCGGTGGGAGTGGAACCCCGTCGCGCGCGCAGCGATCGAGCGCGGGCGCGAAGCCGAGGACGCTCACCAGGCGCCAGAGCATCCGCAGTCCCAGCACCTCGACGGCCTCGGCGGGAGCCGTCTCAAGGACGGTGAGCGCCCCGCTGAGCAGGTCATAGCTGTCGGGATGCGATTCTGCCGGGGAGAGGCGCCATGCGACCTCGCCCAGGGCGGCCGCGGCGGCGAAGCGAGGCAGGTCGCCGGCGAGTCCGACCCGGAGGCTGGTCAGGTCGAAGGCGGCAAGCGTTTGGAGATCCCGGGTGTCCTTGAGGTACAGGTGCGCCACGCCCTCGCTCAGGAGCTGGAGGGAGGCGCCGAACCGGCTCCGGGGTCGGAGCGCCCCCTTCGCGAGCGCGCTCCGGATCCCGAGATCCCGGGTGGCCAGGCGCACGATCTTCGAGGTGTCGCCATAGCGAAGCGCACCCAGGATGATGGCAGGGGTCGTGATGGGGGCCATCCCCGCAATCTACTCCGCGGGGATGCTGGTGACGGCGGTCCCGATGGCGCAGATGCCCAGGGGCACCACCGCGCGCTCGGTGAGGTCCGGCCGCAGCACGTGGGCCGACCCAGCCGCTGCGCTGCAATTGCCGGCGGATATCGCATAGATCCGTCCCTCGGAGTCCACGGCGACGCTGGAATTGTCGGGGATCGGGACACCGTCGCCGGCGCCGAGTACCACCGTTCGCGTATCGATGTCGAACTCCATGACCCCCTCGGTGAACGAGCTGACGAAGAGGCGACTTCCACCATCAGTGGCGAGCTCTCCTGGCCCCGGACCAAAGCCCCCGAAATTGGCCAGTTCAACCCGTGCGACGGGGTCCACGATGGAGAGGCGTCCGTCATCCACGTAGTTGCCGACGTTCATCACGTAGATCCGACCATCCCCGCCCACCACCGCGAACTGCGGGTTGCCGGGCAATGGCAGCGGGATCGAATCGATACCGACGGCCTTGGCGTTCGTCACCGGATCGATGACCGTGATCCAGCCGGGACCGGCCGAGGCAAAGTTGATCAGGTTCCCATTCAGGACGAACACCTTGCCGCGCGTGATGATGACTCCCTGAGGGTAGATGCCGACCGCCACGCTCGCAGTGTCGCCGGTGAGATAGTTGATCCGGGTGACGGTGTTGAGTCCCGGATTGGCCACGTAGGCGATCGAATCATCCAGGATGGCAGATCCCGTGGCGCCCGAGCCGGCCTCCAGCGGCACCACGCGGGATACCGAGCCCGTGGACAGGTCCACCACCGTCGCCGCGTGATCGAGCCCCATGGGCACGACAGCATACGCACCGCGCGCCGACACGCCGACCGGCGTGGGTGTCGTGCCGCCCAGCGGGATCCCATACGTCGAGCCGGTGGCGTTGACCGGCACTACGCTGAGTGACGATCCGATCGAATTGACCACGAGCACGACTTCGGAGGGCGCCGGGAGCGGCGCTTCAGGGTCGGCGCAGGCCAGCTGCGACACCGCCAGGCAGCCGAGCAGCAGGGTGTACGCACGCACGGAGACCATCATTGCCACTCCAAAGAAATAGAGACGACCGCCGTGCGCCCCGGTGTGGGGTAGCCGGCAAGAAATTCCGCACGAGTATCGAACAGGTCCCGGACGCCGGCCCGAAGCAATGCCGCGCCGAGGGTCCGCTCGGCGCCGACGTCCATCACGCCGTACGCCGGCCGGGGGTTCAAGCCGCCCGGATTGGGATACCGCTCACCCACCCATCGCCACCGGACGTCGGCGCCCCAGCGACCATCCGCCCAGCCGGCCGTCGCACCCCAGGTGGCGCGCGGCCGATACTGCACCTGCGCACCGTTGGGCACGTCGTAGGTGATCGGCGTCCACGCACCCTGGACCGCCAGCGTCAACTCGGTCAGCGGACGAAGACTCAGGGAGGCGTCCACGCCCCTCCGGATCACGTCGAAATTGCCCGGACTCCAGATGAACCCCACCCCGGGGGTCCACAGGATCATATCCTCGACGCGACCATAATACCCGCGGAACGAACTGCTGCCGGCCAGACCCAGAAGCGACCAGTCCTGGCTGATGCCCAGCTCGACCTCCCACCGCACCCGCTCAGGGCGAAGCCCCGGATTGAGGGCCACACCCACCCCCTCACGAAAGAAGAGGTCCGCCAGTGGCGGCGCGGTCACCGCACTCCCCACGGACGCCTGCACCGCCGTTGCCCCGCGACGCCAGCCGGCGTCGAGGCGGGCGCTGCCGAGCGGTCCCGATTCACCCGTCCACAGGTCGAGCCGCAGGGAGGGCGTCAGCGTCCACGGCGTGTCGCCGGCCGGTCGGAACGTCGCGGTGGCGCGGGCCCCGCCGCGCGAAAACTGGGTTCCTTTCCGTACCACGTCGCCGCTGAATTGATCGTGCCGGACAGCCGCACCGACCTCCATGTCCCCGCGCCATCCGCCAACCGACACCCTCCGGCCGACCGACCAATCCAGCGTTCCGCTCCATCCTTCTGAGCGGACCTCATACGCCGATCCCGTCGGAGGCGCGGAATCGCGCACGCTGCTCTGCAGGTATTGCAGCGACCCGCTCCAGTTCGACGCTCCCGCGATCGTCACGCCGAGAAAGGCAGCGCGGTCCCCGGCCTCGGCATGCGGGGTCTCGTTGCCCACCGAGCCGGGGAGCCCGCGCTCTGACATGCTCGCCCGCCCCTGCACGCCAACGCGACCGATTCGACTGAAGGACAGTGACCCGATCGTTCCACCTGTATTCCGCCGAAACGCCTCCCCTCCACCCCTGTTAGCGGGAACCCGATACGGAAACCCATCCG
The DNA here is from genome assembly GCA_963810185.1 of uncultured Gemmatimonadales bacterium. Lineage (GTDB taxonomy): Bacteria > Gemmatimonadota > Gemmatimonadetes > Gemmatimonadales > GWC2-71-9 > SPDF01. Next base: position 232,042 of record CAWEMJ010000008.1, on the reverse strand, counting down.
CCAGCCGTTCCCCACGCACAAAGACCCGGGTACCCGCCACCGAACCTGAAAGGGAGCCACCCCCACTCCCATAGCTTCCCATCCACCCGGACGCCTCGGCGTTGCCTCCAACCTGACTTCGGATGTCGATCACACCGCCGACGGCGGAGCCGGCCCCTCCGGCCTGCTGGGCACCCGGCCGCACCTGCACCGAGGCGACATCCCGTGTCGCGACCCGGCTCAGATCGGCCCGGCCGGTGAGCGGGTCGTTGATGGAAAAACCATCGACCAGAACGATCACTTCCTCGGGCGCGCTTCCGCGCACCTGCGGAGATGCGGGACCGTTGCCGCCGCTACGGCGGACCACGACCCCCTGCCAGCCATCGATGGCGGTGGCGAGGTCAGCGCCGCGCTGGACCAGCGCCTGGTGGTCCAGGCTGGCGTTCGGTCCGGTCGACGCCCGAACCTCAAGCTCGGGAAGCAGCAGCGTGAGGGCGTCGAGGCGCACGGTGAGTTCCAGGTCCAGTCCCGGAAGCGCCTCGACCTGCTGGCGGCTCGGGCGGTACCCGACCGCGCTGACGAGGAGCAGCGAGACCCCGGCCGGGACGTTCCCGAGAAGGAACCGCCCGTCGGCGCCCGACGTCGCCGCGACGCCACCGACGTCGACCCGCGCCGCCGTGATTGGGGCGCCCGACGCGGCATCAACCACTCGCCCCCGGACCGCCATCGGCGCTTGGGCGGCCAGCGGCACGGGCATGGCCATCGCCAACAACAGCCCAACCGTCGGTCCGCTCACCGGACCGATCCGTCTCCGGGCCGAAGCGGGACGAGCTGGGGGGACCCATCTCGCCAGGGCGCCACGGCCACCGGCCATTGGAAGACAGACGACAACACATCTTCCCGCAAGACGTCGCGCGGCGTGCCGTGGGCCACGGTCTTCCCCTGATCAAGCAGCAGCAGGGTATCGGCATACCGAGCCGCGAGGTTCAGGTGGTGCGTAATGACCAGCGCCCCGAGCCCTCCATCAGTCAGTGCGCGCACCAATTCGAACACTTCCATCTCGTGACGCACGTCGAGCGCCACCGTGGGCTCGTCGAGCAGGAGCGCCTCGGGCTCCTGCGCGAGCGCACGCGCCACGCGCACCCGCTGCCATTCGCCGCCGGACAGCGTATCGGTCCGGCGATGCCGGAGCGACCAGACGTCGCACCGTTCAAGTGCGGCGCGGACCGCGTCGCGATCCGCTGCCCTTGCCGGCGCCAGGGGCCCGAGCCTCGCGTACCGGGCCATCAGCACGGTCTCCTCCACGCCCAGCGGGAAGAGGATCTCTTCTCGCTGGCTGACCACCCCAAGCAGTGTGGCGATCAATGCTCTCGGCCAGTCGGCGAGCGGCCTGCCCTTGAGGGCGACCGAGCCCGAGTCGAGGTCGGCCAGTCCGAGCAGCGCACGAAGCAGCGTGGACTTCCCGCTGCCGTTTGGCCCGACCACGGCCAGGAGGTGGCCGGGAGCCACCTGGCAACTGACCCGATCGAGCGCCGGCCGTTCGGCGCCCCGATAGCGGACCGAGAGGTCCACGCCGCTGAGAATCATGTGAGGGACTTTCGCAGCTGGAGCGCGAAGATAGGCACGCCGATCAACGCGGTCACGACCCCGACGGGAAGCTCCAGCGGCCGGAACAGGCTGCGCGCGAGCAGGTCGGAGAGGACCAGGAACGTGCCCCCGGCCAGGAAAGCCGCCGGCAGCAGTTGCCGATGCAACGGGCCACCCCAGCGTCGCATGACATGCGGCACGACGAGTCCCACGAATCCGATGATTCCCGAGACGGCCACGGCGGCACCGGTAAGCGCCGCCACCGACAGATACACGCGGCGCTTGAGCGCCTCGACATCGGCACCGAGGTGCTGGGCGTTTTCCTCGCCGAGGGTCAGGAGGTCAAGCCCGCGCGCGCTCCCGAACAGGAGCGCGAGAGGGATGACGGCGTACGTCGCAAACACGGCCACCGCGGGCCAGGAGGCCATGCCGAATCCGCCTAGCAGCCAGAGCATGGCGCTCCGCAGCTCGGCCGCGGACGCGAGCGTGATGACCGCGCTCATCAACGACCCCGCGAACGCGCCGACGACGACGCCACCGAGGAGCAGGATGTGCGGGTCGAGCCGGCGCCCTGCGACGACGCTCAGCCGGTACACGATCGGCCACGGCGCCGAGCGACCCGGCGAAGGCGGCGAGCGGCACCGCCCACGGCCCGCCGACATGCAGTGCGATGGCGAGTACGGCGCCGAGCCCCGCCCCGCCGGAGAGGCCGACGAGATACGGGTCGGCGAGCGGATTGCGCACCAGCGCCTGGAGTGACGCACCGGCCACCGAGAGTGCCCCGCCCACCAGGAAGGCCAGGAGCACGCGCGGCATCCGCAGGTGCCGGATGAGCGCCGCCTCGCCCACATCTTTCCCCGTCAGGGCGTCGCCGATTCCCTGCCAGCTGATGTTCACCGCGCCGACCAGTACACCGGCAATGACGGCGAGGACGGCCACGACGAGCAGCACGCTCCACTGGCGCGCCTTCATGGACGTGGCCCCGCCCGCAGGGCTGCCGCGAGCGCCCGCAATGCCGCGGGACTCCGCGGGCTCGGCCGGCTGAACAGCGCGGCCGGGACGTACACGAACCGGTGCGCCCGCACGGCCTCGACCGACTGCCACTCGGCGCGCCTGGCAAACGCGGGCACGCTGTCGCCAAGCACGAGGACGACATCGATGTCCCGGCTGGCGATCGCTTCGAGGCTGACCGGCGCGGACGCGGCTGCGAGATCGTCAAAGGCGTTCCGGGCCCCGGCGCGCGACACCAGTTCGCTCAGGAAACTGCCCGCGCCGATGACGATCGGGGGCTGGTCCCAGGCGAGGATCAGCACCGATTGCAATGGATCGGTCCCCGGCACCGCTGCCCTGTCCAGATCCAGTTCGAACTGTCGGGCGAGACTGTCGCCAGCCTCGGCGCGGCCGCCGAGCGGCGCGAGCAGGCGCGCCAGTCGCGGGACATCGGCGAGTCGGTCGGTGTTCACCAGCACGGTCGGGATGTGCTGGGCGCGGAGTCGCGCGGCGGCGGCGACGTTCTGCAGGGAGTTGTAGAGCACCACCAGATCCGGGCGGGCGGCGACGATCGCTTCCAGGTTGGGCTGGAGGCCATCGCCGAGGCTGGGGACCTGGCTCGCTGCCGCGGGGTAGTCGCACCAGGTGGTCCGGCCCACGACCTGGCCACCGAGGCCGAGCGCGAAGAGCAGTTCGGTCGTGGCAGGGATCAGGGAGACGATGCGAGTGGCCGGAGTGGCGAGCCGGACGGTGTCGCCGGCGTCGTCCACGGCGACGAGCGGACCAGCCGCGGCCGGTCGCTCTGCCTGGGCGCAGGCCCCCACCCCGAGCAGGAGTGTGAGGAGGGCCCAGCCGGTGCGCCGCGTGATCCCCAAAGAAAACCGCCCACTTCCGGGAGGGCGGCGATGGGCGGGACGCGGCGATGCGAAGCCGTGGCACGCCACCTGTCCCTCCCCCGAGGGTACGTGTGGTGGCGCGAACGGAGAGGTCTCCTGGCTTCGGGCCTCCACTCGCCTTCCCGGTTTCCCAGTGGCGTCGTGAGTGGAGAGAACTGCCCGTTACAGTGGCGGGGCCGCGCCGGAGTTGCACCGGCTTCCGAAATTCTGCGTTCGCTTGCGTTCAATTATGACTGGCGCAAACCTAGGGCTGGATCCGGCCCCGGGCAAGGGCCGCCGCCTTCAGGCGGGCCCGGTCCGCTACGTAGGCCGACCACTCCGCCGCTGGCACCACATCCTGCTTTCCGGCGTACCTGGCATCGAGCCGAGCGAGCGCACCGATCAGATCAGCGGGCAGAGCGGCGGCCGGGGGGATCCTCGACGCCCGGGTTCGGCGAAACGCCCACGTCGCTCCAGCCAGGACGAGCAGCGCCAGCACGCCGACCAGCCCGTACAGGACTCGGGTCAGGGCGGCGGCGCTCCCGGGGAACCGCACCGTTCCCACTCCTTCCGCGGGCGGCACAGCCGACCAGCGACGGAGGGTGCTTCCCATCAGCTCGACGGGCGCCACCGGGACCAGCCCTGCCCCGTCTACGGTCGCCCCGCCTTCCTCCACCAGCAGGTCGAAGGAGTCCGCCGGCGCGATCCACGCCGCCCGGGCCACCGCCGCCGGCAGCAGGTAGCTGACCATCACGCTCTTGCTGCCCGGAGCGAGCGGTGCGAGCACCAGCATCGTGTCGCCGCGAATGGCGACCGCAGTGGGGCTCACGTCTCCTTCCCGTACTTCCACCTGGCTGGCGCCGGCCGGGAGCAGGATCTGCCAGCTGGGGGAAAGCGAGTCGCGGCCGATCCGGGTGTCGGGTCCGTCGTTCCGGATCGAGAAGAGATCCAGCACGGGACGCGTGCCCGAGGCATCCGGCGGGCGAATGATCACGTGGCGGGCCGCCAGCCGGACGGGCGCAGTCGACGAGGTGTCCGATACGATGATCGGGATGCCCGCCGCTCCCGGGGGCCGTATCGGGTCGCTGAAATACTCGATGCCGGCATAGCGGGCGCTGACGAGGTAGATCGCCGTGGTATCGCCCATGCGGCGGAACGTGAAGCGGCCGTCGCTCCCCGTCGTCGCGGAATCGATGGCGCCCTGCACGGTGCGGCTCACCCGGTGAAGGGTGATCGGCACGCCCGGGACCGGGAGGGTGTCCGCGCCCCGGACGCGGAGTGTCTGCCCGGCAACGGAGAGGGGGAGCTGGCCGGCGAGCGGGGCGACGCCAATCGCAAGGAGGGCCGCCATGGCCAAGACCGAGCTACGGCGTGAACCGGCCAAAGTCCTGCGGATCGAGCTTTTCGAGGTATTGCTTGAGCGACTCGGCATCGAGCCGCCGTTCGGGGGCAGCCGGACCGGCCTCGGTCCCGCTGTGATCGAGCAGGTCGTCACTGGTGAAGATGGGGGCGTGGAGCCGCAGGGCGAGCGCAATGCTGTCGGAGGGACGCGCATCCACCTGCACCATCTGTTCGTCGCGGCGGATGAGCAATTCGGCAAAGTAGGTGTTGTCCCGGACATTCGTGATGGTGACCCGGCGCAGCTCGCCCCCGAGTCCGAGGATTACATGCTTGAGCAGGTCGTGGGTCATGGGCCGCTGCGCCTTGACGCCCTGCAGTTCCATGGCGATGGCGCTCGCCTCGGCGGGTCCGATCCAGATGGGCAGGACCCGCTCCCCTTCACGTTCCTTCAACAGCACCACCGGGCTGTTGGTGCTCTGATCGAGGCCCAGATGCACCACCTGCACCTCGATCATCGGGACACTACCGCGCTTCGCTCAACAGAGCGCGAACCCGGCTGGGCTGCTCCCAGGTGAAGAACTCCTGCGGCTTGCCGTTGACCTTCGCCGTGAACGGCTTCCGGCCGAAGTGCCCGTAGGCGGCGGTGGGGCTGTAGATCGGCCGCTTGAGTTTCAGCGCCGTGATGATACCCCGCGGCGTGAGGTCGAAGGACCGGCTCACCACCCGCTCGAGGCGCTCATCGGGCATGACGCCCGTCCCGAAGGTGTCGACCATGATGGAGACGGGTTCCGCCACACCGATGGCGTAGGCAACCTGCACCTCGCACCTCTGGGCCAGACCGGCCTCCACGATGTTCTTGGCCACCCACCGGGCGGCATACGCCGCGCTGCGGTCCACCTTGGAGGGGTCCTTCCCGCTGAACGCCCCGCCACCGTGCCGCGCCATGCCGCCGTACGTGTCGACGATGATCTTGCGGCCCGTGAGCCCGGCATCGCCGTGCGGGCCACCGATGACGAAACGACCGGTGGGGTTGATCAGGAACTTGGTGCGGCCTTCGCCGAAGCCTGCCTTTTCGAGAACAGGCCGGATGACATGCTCGATGATGGCCTGCCGAATGGTGGACTGCGCCAGCTGCCGATTCGCGTGCCGCTCCGCGTGCTGGGTCGAGACCACCACCGTACGCACGGCCACGGGGCGATCACCCTCGTATTCCACGGACACCTGGGACTTCCCGTCCGGCCGCAACCACTCGAGCTGATCCAGCCCGTTGATGCCCTTCCGGACGGCGGCGAGCCGCTCCGCGATCCGGTGCGCGAGCATGATCGGCAGCGGCATCCGTTCACGGGTTTCACGCGTGGCGTAGCCGAACATCATGCCCTGGTCACCGGCGCCCTGCTCCTTGCCACCCGTTTCATCGACGCCCATCGCGATATCCGCCGACTGCCGCCCGATCGACGACAGGACGGCACAGGTGCGGGCGTCGAAGCCATGCGTCGCGTCGTTGTAGCCAATCCGCTCGACGGTTTGCCGGACGATGCCGGGGATGTCCACATAGGTCTTGGTCGTGATTTCGCCCGACACCATGACCATGCCGGTCGTGACCAGCGTCTCGCAGGCCACCCGACCGTGCGGATCCTGCGCGAGGATCGCGTCGAGAATGGCGTCGGAAATCTGGTCAGCCACCTTGTCCGGATGGCCCTCGGTTACCGATTCCGAGGTGAACAGGTATCGCTTGTGTTTGGAGTGCTTGGCAGTCATCGAAAAACCAGTGAAAGTGGAAGGAAGTGTCAGCTCGGTGGAATACTAGTGGGCGGGCGATAGGCGGGCAACGCACCTGCCGGATCGATCATCCCCAGGTCGAGGTGCGGGCCAACCGCCACCCGCAGGATGTCGCGCACCTGCTCCGACGTGTCGGCGTCGAGGGCCCGCCCCGCGGCTGCCTCCGCCACGGACGCCGGCACGCTCCGCACGACCAGCTTGAGCAGCGGAAGCGCCGGCGGTGCCACGCTCAACTCGACAAACCCCAGCCCCATGAGGAGCACAGCGGACAGCGGCTCGGAGGCCATCTCGCCGCAAATGCTGACCGGGATGCCGGCCGCGGTCGCGGCCTGGTGCACCGAGCGGAGCTGGCGGAGGATGGCCGGGTGCTCCGTCCGGAACCGGTCGGCGAGGCGCGCGTTCCCCCGGTCCACGACGAGCGTGTACTGCGTGAGGTCATTCGTCCCGACGCTGAAGAAGTCGGAGACGGCGGCGAGCCGGTCGGCGAGAATGACGGCCGCAGGCGTTTCAATCATCACGCCGAGGGGAACGCGCTCCGCCGCCTGCTCCCCGCCGCGGAGCAGCGCCACGCGCTCTTCCTCCAGCATCACCCGGACCCGGGTCACCTCATCCACCTGGGTGATGAGCGGCAGCATCAGTCGAATGTCTCGCCCCACCGCGGCACGGAGCACGGCACGGAGCTGCGGGCGGAAGATTTCCGGATGATCGAGGCAGACACGGATTGAGCGCCACCCGAGGAAGGGATTGGCTTCGAGCGGGGCATCGAAGGCCACCGGAAACTTGTCTCCACCGAGGTCGAAGGTCCGGACCACGAGCGGCTGGCCGGGGAACGCCTGGGCCACCCGCCGGAAGTACTCGGTCTGCTCCGACTCGGACGGGACCACCGCCCGGCCCGTGAGCAGGAACTCGGTGCGCAACAGCCCGACGCCCTCGGCGCCGTGGCGCACGGCGGTTTCGATCTCCTCAGGCAGGTCCACATTGCCCCGGAGCGTCAGCCGGCGCCCGTCCGGGGTGACCGACGGTGACGACAGCCCCGCTTCGAGCTTGAGCTCCAGGCGGTGGCGTCGGTGGAGACGTGTCTTCGCCTCCTCCAACTCGCCCCGGGTCGGCTCGAGGATGATCACCCCCGTGCGCCCGTCGAGGAGGATCATCTGCCCGTCGCGGACCCTCTGCACCGCCCCGGCCACGCCCATCACCGCCGGGATGCCGAGCGAGTGCGCCAGGATGGCCGCGTGGGAGGTGCGCGTGCCCTCCTCGCTCACCAGCCCGACCACATGCTCTCGGTCGAGCTGGACGGTGAGCCCGGGGGAGAGCTCGTGGGCGACCACGATGACCTGCTCATCGAGCGAGCCGGACCAGGGCTCCCGCTCGGCCTGACCCATCAGCTTGAGCACCACCCGCCGCTGAATGGCCGTCAGGTCGGCCAGGCGCTCGCGGAGTTGCGCACTGCCGGAGGAGGCCCAGAGGTTCCGCAGTTCGAGGGCCTTGAACTCGTAGGCGGTCTCGGCGCTGAGTTGGTTCTTCCTGATCAGCGCCTCGACGCCCGACAGGAAATCGGAGTCCTGGACCATCAGGATTTGCGCCTCGAAGATGCGCGACTCCTCGACCCCGGCCCGGACCAGCACCCGCTCCCGCAGTGCCTCGAGTCCGTCGACCGCCTGCTGGACCGCGGCGTGCAGGCGGTGGACCTCTCCTTCGAGCTCGGACTCTTCGACCGTGCGGTCGGCTACGTCCGGGAATCCCCAGTGCACCACCATGGCCGGCGCGAACCCGACACCGGGCGACACTCCGACTCCCTGCAGGCGGCGCGGGTCGCTCACAATTCGCCGAACCCGTCCGCCACCAGGGCGACGAGCGCGTCCAGCGCCGCCTCGGCGTCCGGACCTTCCGCCCGGATCGTGATCGAACTCCCGCACTCGGCCGCGAGCATCATGACCCCCATGATGCTCTTGCCGTTGATGGCGAGGTCGTCCTTGACCAGTTCGATGTGCGACTGGAAGCCAGAGGCCAGCTTGACCAGTCGGGCCGCCGGCCGGGCATGCATCCCGAGCGGGTTCACGATCGTCGCCTGGCGTTCGATCACGATGCAATCCTCGTCCAAAGGAGGGCGAACACGGCAAGGACCAGCCCCACACGCAGTGCGGTCCAGCGAGCGCCGCCCCACCGCAGCAAGGCGAGCGTCAGGCAGGCACTCGACACCGCGACCAGTATGGCACGGCCGGTCAGCGGCGCGAGCAACCAGGCTCCGACCACCGGGACGGCAAGACCGGCCGCCCACCCCGCCGGCGCCGCGATCCGCGCGGCCGTGCGAGGGAGCCAGGAGGCGGAGATCGCGGTGCCGACCTGCATCCCGCGTTCCAGCCCCGTCATCAGCGCCCAGCGGGTGACCAGCACACGCACCACATTGTAGAGCAGCACGACGCCGACAAGCGCCAGACCACCACCGCCCGACGCGATCACCACCAGGGCCAGCGACATCAGGATCGGCACCAGTCCGGCCCAGAAGAGCTGGTCACCGAGCGCGCCGAGGGGGCTGCAGAGAGCGGTGCGCAGCCGCTGGATCTGTCCCCCCGGGACGCCGTCGTGCTCTGCGCGCGCCGACGCTCCCAGGGCGAGGCCGGCGAGATAGGGATGGCAGTTGAAGAACTCAGCTGAGCGCGCGGTCGCTTCCCGACCGCGCGTGGGATCGGTGAATGCGAGGTCCTCCAGGAGCGGTTGGGAGGCGTACCCCATGCCGACGCCGGTCATCCGCTCGTAGCTCCACGCGCCCTGCACGGCCAACAACCGCAGCAACGCCCGCGTCCGGCCCTTCATCGCGTCACCCCCAACGTGAGGAGGAGACCCGCCGCCAGCCCCACGCCGAGCCAGGCCAGTCGGCGCCCGCGGCCCGCCGTGCGCAGAGCGCCGGAGAGCGCGGCGGCCAATCCGACGCCCACCAGTACCGGCGTCAGGTATTCCGGCAGGTGCGTCATGCCGTCGAGCCGCGCGCGGGCGACGACCGCGAGCGCGAGTGACAGCGCCGTGATTCCACCGCTCCGCACCGCGTCCCGTGCGATTCCGGCCCACTGCAGTTGGCGAATCGCGGTCCATGAACCGGCGTCGAGTTCCGCCGACCGGCGGTGCACATCGCGGGCGTTGGCATGACGCAGCCATTCCAGGGAGTAGCCGGCCAGCATCGCCACCATCAGCCCAAGCAACGCGCCGGCCCCGATGCCGCCGGGGTTCGGCAGTCCCGCAGCGAGCACGACCGCCCCGACTGCCGCCGGCCCGTACTCCGGATAGCGGCTGGCCCCCACCGGCAGCACATCGAGCGCATAGAGTTCCAGGACCGCCCCGACCCTGAGCCCCACCTCGACCTCGCCCAGCACCCACCCCGCAACCGAGGCGGCAATGAGGGGCCGCGCGAACAGGCCTTGAGGAACGCTCACCAGATCGAGCCCGACGACGGTACCCCAGATCAACAGCAGACCCAGTGACAACAGCGGCACCTCGCTCACGCCAGGCCCTCGAGACTTATCGCGCCGGCGCCCGGCACATCCTCCGCGGTCACCTCGACGCCGGCCGACCGGAGCCGCTGCAATTCGGCGAGTTCCCCGTCGGTGAGGTACACGTACGGCAACCGCTCGGTCCGGCCGTCGCGATGGTGGATGCCGCCCAGATTGACCGCTGGCGGATGCGGGACGTCGGCGAGGAGGCGGGCCATCGTCTCGATCTTGCCGGTGAGGATGAGCACCGCCATGGGGCTCGCCTGCCATTCGGGCAACCGGAGCCGCGCCTGTGCCGTGTTGACGAATTCGACCTGCAGTTCCGGTGGCACCGCCATCCGGTAGAGGTCCTGCTCCCAGGCGCTGGCGGCCACCTCGTCGTCCACGAGCACGATGTCGCCAATACCGAGGGCACGAGCCCACCCCAGCACCACCTGTCCGTGGATCAGGCGGTCATCGATGCGACAGAGCCGGATCGGCATCAGGGAATCCGAATGGCCCGTTCGCCGGTGGCGACCGCCCGGGCGGCCGCCTCGGCGGGGCCGTCATTGGCGTGAAAGACGAAATCGATCAGCATGGCCAGGTTGACCCCGGTCACCACCTTGACGTTTGGTTCGTCGCGCAGACGGTGCAGCGCGGCGAACAGGCACGAACCGCTCGGCATGTCCACGAAAACCACGGCCGGGGCGCCGGCGATCGCGTCGACGATGCGCCGCTCGAGGCTGTCGCGGTCACATCCCATGTTGGACACGGCCACCAGCCGGTCGGTGAGGCCCGAGATCTGCTCCACCGCCTCGATCAGCGCCGACGCGAGGCCGCCGTGGCACACCACGACGCCGCGCACCGCCTCACTCATAGTCTTCCTGCAGGTACTCGCGAATGCCCCGCTGCTCCTTCATCCTCCGGATCAGCCGCTCGTTGAACGCAGCCGCGACGTCCACCCCGGAATACCGCAGCAGGTGCATCATGGCCACGACCTCGGAAATGACCGTGAGGTTCTTGCCGGGATTCAGCGGCACGATCACCTTCGGCACCTTGACGTCGAGGATCTCCACTTCCTGCTGCGCCAGCCCGGTGCGCTCGGCCTCCTGCGCGTGTTCCCAGTCCTCCAGCTGCACCACGACCTCGATCCGCTTCTGTTGCCGGATGGCCCGGACGCCGAACAACGCCGAGATATCCACCAGGCCGATGCCGCGAATTTCCATGTGATGCTGCGCCAGCTCGTGCCCCTTGCCGATCAGGACGCCATTGCCGCGGCGGGACACCTGCACGACGTCGTCGGCGACCAGGCGGTGCCCCCGTTCCACCAGGTCCAGCACGCACTCGCTCTTCCCGATGCCGGATCGACCAACGAACAGGAGCCCGACGCCGTACACGTCCGCCAGCGACCCGTGCAGGGTGGTCCGTGGTGCGAACGCCTCCTCGAGCACCGGCTTGATGCGGCGGTAGAACTCGGCCGTCTTCAGCTTGGTGCGGACGATGGGGACCTGCCGCTGCTCCGCGAGGGCCAGCATCTCCGGAGGGACGGCGAGGCCCTTGGTCACGAAGACGACGGGCAGGTCGAAACTGAAGAGCCCCTCGAGGGCGTCTTGGCGGCCCGCCCCATCGAGCGACGCGAGGTAGGTGATTTCGGTCTCGCCGAACACGTGCACGCGGTTCGCGATGAAGCGACCCGTGAAGCCGGCGAGCGCGAGCCCTGGGCTCGCCACTTCGGAATCCGGTAGAAACCGATCGAGGGACAGCGGCCCGGTGAGGCACTCGAGCTGCAGCGCCTCACCGCTCCCCTCGACCAGGTCACGAAGGCGAAGGGTCACACGTTGTCCAGTTCGGTCGGCTTGCGGTTGCGGAGCCGCCGGGTGACCGGCTTTTCCAGCTGCCGGCGCAGCCGCGCCTCGGCTTGATCGAGCGCCGATCGGTGATCATCGCCGCGTCCGGCGGCGACCAGGAGTTCTTCGCCGGTGGCGCGGAAGCGAAGCTCGGCCGTCGGGATCCCGGCTTCGACATCGAAGACCACCTCAATGTCCGACGGGCGTCCGGCGCGGAATTCCAGCCGGCTGGCGATTTCCTGGGCGCGCTCGCGAAGGAGTTCGGGCAGGTCACAATGGCGGGCGGTGACGGTGACGGGCATGCATCCCCCCGTAAAGAAGGCGGGTCAGCGGCCGCTGAGAGCCCGAAGATGGGTCTCGGTGAGGTCGGCCGCATGGTCCCAGGTAAGAGACTCGGCAAATCGTCGACCCGCCTGGCCCAATCGTTCCACAAGGGCCGGATTGGCGGCGAGTTCCAGCATTCGGGCGGCCATCGCGTCGGCATCCCCGTGGGGAACCAGGTACCCGGTCTCGCCGGCCCGCACCGAATCCCGGAGACCCGGGCTGTCCGATGCCAACGAGGGAGTGCCGCACGCAGCCGCCTCCACAACGGTAATACCCCACCCCTCCTTGGGCGAAGGGAAGAGATTTCCCCAGGTGCTCCGGAGGAGGGCCAGCTTCCGCGCCTCCGGGACGAACCCGTGGAACCGGACCGCCTCGCCCTGCCCCAACCGGCGGGCGATCGCCTCAAGTCGGGGGCGGTCATCGCCGGAGCCCGCAATGTCGAGCGACAACTCCGGTCGCTTCCGGCGCGCGAGGGCCAGCGCCCGGATGGCCAGGTCCACTCCCTTGTACCGCTTGAGGCGGCCGACGTACAGGAACGAGGGCGGACTCGAGCGCCCAACCGCTGGGTCGGGACAGAACACCACCGGGTCCACGCCCGGGTGAATCACCCGGATCCGCTCGGCGGACACCCCTCGTTCGATCAGATCGTCCCGGGTGCTCTCGCTGATCGCCTGGAACTCCGCGCGTCGGTATCCCCACGGAATGGGCCGTTCGGCCACCCAAACCACCGCCGCCATCGGCCAGGGTGCTTCCTGGAATGCCGTGCCCCCGAAGAGATGTGGCACCAGGGCGCAGAACGGACGGTCGGTCAGGCCGGCAAGAAAGAGCGGCAGCTTGTTGATGTCCTCGACGACCACATCGGGCGCCTCCTGCGCGAGCGCCCGGCGCACCGCGCGCCGGCCAGCGAGCGCAAAAGTATGCCGACCGGCCACCCGGGTGACCTCGATGCCGTCCACCGTCTCGAGCGGCTTCGCGCCGGGCCACCCCGAGCAGATGAGCCGCACGCGATGCCCCCGCTCCGCAATTCTCCGGAAGATCTCGAACAGGTGGATTTCGGCCCCGCCCGCCTGTGGGTTCAGGCGGTCCAGCCAGTTGACGACGAGGAGGTTCACAGGCGACCGAGGGAGTGGGCGATCCTGTCCAGCACGCCGTTGACGAAGGCCGGTGTCTTCGGACCCCCGAACCACTGGCTGAGGCGGATCGCCTCGTCGATGACCACCTTGGGAGGCGTCTCCCCGACCTGCAGCTCGTGGATACTGAGCCGCAGGATATTCCGTTCCACGACACCGATCCGCTCCATCCGCCAATTGTCGGCGGCGCCCTGGATCAGGCGATCCAGCGATTCCCGGTTGGCCAGCACGCCGCTCGCCAGGGCCTCCGCCAGGTCGAGCACCCTCGGCTCCGGACCGGTCAGTCTGGCGAGTCCGCCCGCGGCCGCGACCGAACCCGCACCCGTGATCTCGCAGGCGTAAAGCAGCTGGAGCGCTCGGGCGCGGGCACGGGTCTCAGGTCGGAGCATCGGCTCTCCTGATCCGGGCCAGTGCGTCGGCCGCCGTGATGGCCGCTTCGGCCGCTTCGTATCCCTTGTTGCCGGCCGCGCCACCCGCCCGGTCGAGCGCCTGCTGCATGGTGTCCACGGTGAGCAGCCCGAACCCCACGGGCAGTACGTGACTCCGCGCCACGGCGCCCAGGCCGCGTGTGGTCTCGCCGGCGACGAACTCGAAATGCGGCGTGTCACCCCGGATCACCGCGCCGAGCGCGACCAGACAGGCGTACTGTCCGGAGCGCGCCGCCTCTTCCGCCAGGACCGGAAGCTCGAACGCCCCCGACACCCACAGCACATCGATGTGGCGGTCCGCGATGCGGGCGTCGCGGCAGCAGTGCCGCGCGCCGTCGAGGAGGCGCCCGGTGACGAGTTCGTTATAGCGGCTCACCAGGATGGCCACCCGCCCTACCGGGCCCAGCCGACCGTTGTATTCAGGCATGAGTCTCAGTGGGCCAGAAGGTGGCCGAGCTTGTCGCGCTTGGCGGCGAGATAGTCGGTGTTTTCGCTGGTGTGGTCGACCAGGAGCGGCACCCGCTCGACGATGTCGAGTCCGTAGCCCTCCACGCCCACCAGCTTGCGCGGGATTGTTGGTCAGGATGCGAATGGTGGTGAGGCCGAGGTCGCGGAGGATTTGCGCGCCGATGCCGTAGTTGCGGAGGTCGGGAGCGAACCCGAGGCGTTCGTTGGCCTCGACGGTGTCGTCGCCGCCGTCCTGCAGCGCGTAGGCCCGCAGCTTGTTCAGCAGGCCGATGCCCCGCCCTTCCTGGTCGAGGTACACGATGACCCCGGCGCCGGCGGCCACGACCTGCCGCATGGCGGCGTGCAGCTGGGCGCCGCAATCGCAGCGCTGCGACCCGAAGACGTCGCCGGTGAGGCATTTCGAGTGCATCCGGACGAGAATGCCGGCGCCTCCCTCCACCTCGCCATGGACCAGGGCCACGTGTTCCGCCGCGTCGACGTCGTTTCGGTACCCGATGACGCGGAATTCGCCGAACTCCGTCGGCAACCGGGCAGTGGCCACCCGGTGGACGAGCCGTTCCTTCTGCAGTCGGTACGCCACGAGGTCGGCGACGGTGACGAAGGTCAGGTGGTGGGCCTGCGCGAAGACCTCCAGCTCCGGCCGCCGGGCCATCGAGCCGTCGGTGTTCAGGATCTCGCAGATGACGCCCGCGGGCGCCAGGCCGGCCAGCCGGGCCAGGTCCACGCTGGCCTCGGTCTGGCCGACGCGCTGCAGCACGCCGCCCGGCCGGGCGCGCAACGGGAAGATATGGCCCGGGCGCCGAAGGTCCGCGGCGACCGTGGCCGGATTGATGGCCACGTGGATCGTCGCGGCCCGGTCGGCCGCCGAGATGCCGGTGGTCACGCCGAAGCGCCGCTCGGCATCGATGCTGACGGTGAACGCCGTGCCGAGCGCTTCGGTGTTGTGTTCCGCCATCTGGGGGAGCCCCAGCTGGTCGCAGCGCTCGCCGGTGAGCGCCAGGCAGATCAACCCGCGCCCGTGGAGGGCCATGAAGTTGATCATCTCGGGCGTGACGAGTTCCGCGGCGCACACCAGGTCGCCCTCGTTCTCGCGGTTCTCGTCGTCCGCCACGATGACGATCTTGCCGTTGCGCAGGTCTTCGATGGCCTGCTCGATCTTCGCGAACGTCATGTATGATCTCCGCGGCGCGTCAGCCACGCCGACACATATTTGCCGATGGTATCGCCCTCGAGGTGGACCTGGTCGCCGACCCGGCGATCTCCGAGCGTTGTGTGCTGCAAGGTAAATGGTATGAGGGACACCTGGACCGCGTGGCGGCCCTTGAGCGCATTGACCGTCAGGCTGACACCGTCGACCGTGATGGACCCGAGTGGAATCGACGCCTCGGCGACCGCCGCGGGCACGCCGATGTCCAGCAGCAGCGCGTCGGCCTCCTTCGCGATCCGTCGAATCCGCCCCACGCCATCCACGTGGCCCTGCACCAGGTGCCCGCCCAACCGGTCGCCCGCCCGGAGGGCTCGCTCGAGGTTGACCCGCCGCCCGGCCCGATAGCCCCCGAAGGCGGTGCGCTCCAGCGTCGTGGCGATGACATGGACGGCGAACGCGCCCTTGAGGCGCCGTTCGACGGTCAGGCAGGCGCCATCCACGGCGATGCTCTCGCCAGGGGCGATGCCCCGCCAGGGGGCGCGGATCACCAGGGTGCGACCCCCGTCCACCGCGCGTGCGGACTCGACGCGCCCCACCGCGGTGACGAGACCGGTGAACATCAGCCCCGGTCCGCCACCAGGAGTGTGTCGGCGCCCAGGGCCCGGCGTTCGACGACGGTCCACCGCTCCGCCGTGGCCAGCTCGACGCCTGGCAACCCCGCCACCGCGGGCACGCCACCCTCGCCAAGCCACACCGGACTCTGAATCCAGTAGAAACGATCCACCAATCCCTCCCCGAGCAACGCGCCCGCGAGTTGTCCGCCGCCTTCGACCACGATCGACGTGATGCCCAGTCGCCGGAGTTCCGTCAGGCCGTGGTGGAGGCTGGTGGTGCGGAGCAGCCGGGCGCCGGACTCTTCGATTGCCGCTGCCCGCTCACTCGAGAGGAGCGGGCCTGCCACCACGCACGTCGGCCGTTCACGCGCCGTCCGGAGGACCTCCAGCGTGGTGGGGAGGTTGCCGGCCTGGTCGAAGACCACCCTGAGCGGCACTGTCCTGGGCTCCACGGCCCCTCGCACGGTCAGCGACGGATCATCCGCGCGGGCGGTGGCGCCGCCCACCCCGATGGCGTCCATCCCGGCACGGAGCCAATGGACGAAGTCGCGCGCCGGCTCACCGGAAATCCACCGGGAGCGGCCGAATCGATCCGCGATGCGTCCGTCGAGCGAGGTCGCGAGCTTCAGCGCTACCCAGGGGCGCTCCGGCGTGCGCCACACGCCGAGGAAGGGGGCGTTTTGCGCCGCCGCCGCGGACCGAAGCAGCCCGCCCTCGACCACCACACCCGCCCCCCGAAGCGCTTCCGCACCGCCAGCGGCCTCCGGGTTGGGGTCCTCGAGGGCGTACACCACGCGCGTGATGCCGGCGGCCAGGATCGACTCGGTGCACGGCGGCTGCTTGCCCTGGTGGTTGCACGGCTCCAGCGACACCAGCAGGGTACCGCCCCGCGCGCGTGGTCCGGCGGCAAGGAGCGCGGCGCGCTCCCCGTGCTGGCCGCCGAACTCGGCGTGCCACCCCTCGCCCGCCACCGCCCCCGAGGCGTCGAGCACCACCGCGCCGACCATCGGGTTGGGGTGGACCCTCCCCCATCCGCGCCAGGCGAGGGCGACGGCGCGCTCCATCAACTCGGCATCGGTCATGGCAGGCAGGCGGACCGGTCAGGCGGTGAATCGGACACGGTGGGGCCCGGCAGCGACGCGGCCCATGACCCACGTCCTGACGCCATCGGCCGCCGCGGCAGCCTGCGCGGCCGAGACCGCATCCTGGGGCAAGACCGCGATGAGGCCCGACCCCGAGGTTGAAGACGTCCCGCATTTCGTCGGTGGACACGTGGCCGGCCTCCTGCATGGCAGTGAACAGCGGCGGCCACTCCCAACTGCCCGGCTCCACGACCGCCTCGCATCCGGCCGGAAGGACCCGGATCAGGTTGCCCGGGATCCCCCCGCCGGTGATGTGCGCCAGGGCGTGCATGCGAGGGAAGACCGGCGTGACGGCGCGAGCGTAGCTTCGGTGCACCGCGAGAAACGCGTCGGCGACGGTCATGCCCAGCCCCGGCCATTCATCGGCGATGCCGAGGCCGAGATCCTGCGCCGCAATCTTGCGCGCGAGGGTGTAGCCGTTGGTGTGGAGCCCCGTGGATGCGTAGCCGAGCAGCACGTCGCCGGGCACGACCGCGTCGCCGTGGAGCGCATCGTCCTCCTCGACGACCCCGACGATCGTGCCGGCCAGGTCGAAATGTCCGGGAGCGTAGAGACCGGGCATCTGGGCGGTCTCGCCGCCGGCCAGATCCATCCCGTGGGCGCGGCAGCCGCGTGCCACCCCCTCGACGAGATCGGCGAGCATCTCGATGCCGAGCCCGGCTCCCGCGACGTAGTCCATGAAGGCCAGCGGCCGTGCGCCGTGCACCAGGATGTCGTTGACGCTGTGGTTGACGAGGTCATTCGCCGACGGTGTCGTAGCGGCCGGCCTGCTGTGCCACGAGCACCTTGGTCCCCACGCCGTCGGTGCTCATCACCAGCGTCGGCTGGCGCATGCCTTCGGGGAGGCGCACCATCCCGCCGAACGCGCCGACCCGACCGGCCGTCAACGGCGTGCGCGTGCTCGCGACGAGGCGTCCGATCCGTTCCTTGGCGGACTCCGCCTCCTCGAGGTCCACGCCGGCGGCGGCGTATTGACGAGACTCGCCGGGGCGCGTCACGGGACGCGCTCCGCCTCGGCGACATGAGTCAGGTCGTGGAACCCGCGGACACGCTTTTCGACGTCCACCGTCGTCACGTCGTCGAACCCCTTGATGCCGAACTGCGAAACCGCGAACGAGCCCATCGCCGCCCCGTACACCATGGCGCGCCGCAGGTGGTCGCTGTCGGCCGCGCCCGCGCGAGCGAGGTACCCCATGAATCCTCCCGCGAAGGCGTCACCGGCGCCGGTCGGGTCGAAGACCTCCTCCAGCGGGTACGCCGGCACGTAGAAGGTCCGCCCCGGCTCGATCAGGAGCGCGCCGAACTCGCCCTGCTTGATGACGACCCGCTTCGGGCCGTGCGCCAGGATCCAGCGCCCGGCACGGTGGATGTTCCAGTCGCCCGACAGCTCACGAGCCTCGCCGTCGTTGACCATCAGGATGTCCACCCGCCGGAGCAGCTCCATCAGCGCCGGCTTCTTGCTCTGGATCCAGTAGTTCATCGTGTCGCACACCACGAGGGTCGGCGCGGTGAACTGGTCCAGCACGCTGTGCTGGAGATCGGGGTCGATGTTCCCGAGGAAGACGAACTGGGCGGAGTGGAGCGACGCCGGGAGGCGCGGCTGAAAGGTGGCAAAGACCCCCAGTCGCGTCTCGAGCGTCTCGCGGCTCTGCAGGTCGTAGGAATACTTCCCCTTCCACCGGAAGCTCTCGCCCGCGACCCGTTCCACGCCGGACCAGTCGATCCCGCGCGCGGCGAGGCGGTCGAGCTCCGCCACCGGGTAGTCGTCGCCGACCACCCCGACGACGTGCACCCGATGCAGCAGCGATCCCGCCACGCTGAAGTACACCGCGGAACCGCCCAGGGCGTCGGCGGTCTCGCCGAACGGAGTGTGGATGGAGTCGAGCGCCACGCTGCCGACGACGATCAGGGTCATCGCATCACATCCGGTCTGGGGCCGTGAGGCCGAGGAGGGTGAGGCCGTTGGCCAGGACGATGCGGGTGGCCCGCGCCAGTGCGAGCCGCGCGCGTTCTACGTCGGGCGGCTCGCCGAGGACCCGGCACTTGTGATACCAGCCGTGGGCGAGGCGCGCGAGTTCCTCGAGGTAGCCGGTCACGCGGTGCGGCTCCCGTTCGCGCGCGGCCCGGGCCGTCACGTCCGGGAAGGCCGCCAGCTTCTTGAGGAGCTCACGGTCTTCGGGCGCAGGGAGCGCGTCGAGGCGAACGTCGGCGCCGACGCTTGCCGGATCGATGCCGGCGACGCGGAAGATGCCGCTCATGCGCGCGTGCGCCATCTGCACGTAGAAGACCGGATTCTCGTCGGTCTGGCTCGTGGCAAGATCCAGATCGAAGTTGAACGGCGAGTCCGCCCGGCGCATCAGGAAGAAATAGCGGGCGGCGTCCGGCCCGGTCTCGTCGATGAGGTCGCGCAGGGTGACGAACTCGCCGGAGCGCTTCGACATCTTCACTTCGTCGCCGCCCCGGAGCACCTTCACGAGCTGGACGACGATCACGCTGAAGAACTCGTCCGGGTACCCGAGTGCGCGGAGCGCCGCCCGCACCCGCGGGATGTAGCCGTGGTGATCCGCGCCCCAGACGTCGATCACGCGATCGAAGCCGCGATCGTGCTTGTCGACGTGGTACGCGATGTCGGGGAGGAAATAGGTGTAGCTGCCGTCGCTCTTCCGGAGCACGCGATCCTGGTCGTCGCCGAAATCGGTGGTCCGGAACCAGAGCGCTCCGTCGCGCTCGAAGGTCAGGCCCCGGGAATCGAGCAGCGCGAGGGTGGCCGGAATGGCGCCCCGGTCGTAGATGGCCTGCTCGGAGGAAATGACGTCGAACCGGACGCCGAAGGCGGCCAGGTCCCGATCCTGCTCCTCCCGCTGCAGCGCCTGCGCCAGCGCGCGGCACCGGCGCACGCCGTCTTCCTCGGGCAGGTCGGCAAAGGCCCGCCCTTCCCGCTCAAGCACCTGGGCGGCGTTTTCGCGGAGGTACTCGCCGTGGTAGCCGCCCTCCGGAATCACGAACGGCCGGCCGACGGCCTCCTGGACCCGCGCCCAGAGGCTCTGGCCCACCCGGTCGATCTGCACGCCCGCATCGTTGACATAGAACTCGCGCACCGCCTCGTGCCCGGTCCACTCCAGCAAGGCGGCGATGCCGTCGCCGAGCGCGGCGCCCCGGCCGTGCCCGACGTGGAGCGGACCGGTCGGGTTCGCGGATACGAACTCCACGTTGACGCGGCTCCCCTTGCCGAAGTCGTGCGCGCCGTAGCGCGGGCCGGCCTCGATGACGGCACGGAGCGACGCCGTCAGTGCGTCGGTGGCAAGCCAGAAATTGATGAATCCGGCGCCGGCGATTTCGGTCTTCTCGACGACGCCCGGCGGGAGCTGCAGCGCCTCGAGGATCCGGGCGGCCACGGCGCGCGGCGGGACCTTTTGCACCCGGGCCAGGACCATCGCCAGATTGGTGGCCAGATCCCCGTGCCCGGGGTCCTTGGGCTGCTCCAGCACGAACTCAGCCTCCGGAACACCCAGTTCCGTGGCGACGCGTGCCAGCGCCTGCCTCAGCAGGTCACTCACTCGGCAGCCTTCTTGGATCCGCCGCCCGATTTCGGCGCCGCCTCCTTTGGGGCTTTCGGCTCCGGCTTCGCCGGCTTGGCGCTGTCAGACACCCCACTGCTCGCATCCGACTTGGAGGTCACCGGCGCGCCGCCATCGGCGGTCTCGGCCTTCCGGGCACCCTTGCCGTCCTTGCCGTAATCCGTGATGTAGAAACCACTTCCCTTGAAGTGCAGCCCCGCCCCGCCGGAAATCTGGCGAGCCGCAGGCTTGCCGCAGGTCGGGCACTTGACCCGCGGCGTCTCGGACATCTTGTGGATCTTTTCGAAATTATGTCCTGCGGTGCACTGATAGTCGTACGTCGGCATGCCGCTCCGCCCGGTCTAAGTAAAGCCAAGTCCTAAACTTAGCCCCCCGAGGAGGAGTCTTCAAGGAACACTCAGCGGCCGGGGCGGTAGCTCCCCCAGACACTGCGAAGTGCGTCGCTGATTTCGCCCAATGTGGCCCGGCTCCGCACCGCCTCCAGGATTGGCGGCATCAGGGGTTCGGACGTCCCGGCCGACTCCCGAACCGCCGCCAGTGCGGTTTGTACCCGGCCGGCGTTCCGCCCGGCGCGCACCGCCGTCAACCGGGCGCGTTGCCGATCAGCCAGCTCGGCGAAGTCCGGCATGGTGATGACCGGCGGGGGTTCATTGTCGGTGAAGCGATTGACCCCCACCACCACTTGGGTGCCCGCTTCCTGTCGCTGCTGCGCCTCCCACGCGCTCCGCGCGATCGCTTCCTGGAAGTGTCCCCGGGCCACCGCTTCGGCGGCGCCTCCGAGGGCGTCCACCTCCTCGATGAGCGCCAACGCCTCCGCCTCGATCCGGTCGGTGAGCGCCTCCACGAAGTAACTCCCGCCGAGCGGGTCGATCACGTCGGCCACCCCGCTCTCATAGCCGAGGACCTGCTGGGTGCGGAGCGCCAGGGTGGCCGCGTCGGCGGTCGGCAGTGCGAGCGCCTCGTCGAAGCCGTTGGTGTGGAGCGACTGCGTGCCGCCCAGCACCGCGGAGAGGGCCTGGACGGTCACCCGCACCACGTTGTTCAACGGTTGCTGCGCCTGCAGCGTGACGCCGCCGGTCTGGGTGTGGAAGCGGAGCCGCGCCGTCTTGTCGTCGGCCCCGAACCGCGACTGCACCAGCCGGGCCCAGAGGCGCCGCGCCGCCCTGAACTTGGCCGCTTCCTCGAAGAGATTGTTGTGTGCGGCGAAAAAGAACGAGAGCCGCGGCCCGAAGCTGTCGACCGGAAGCCCGGCAGCGATGCCGACCCGCACGTATTCCAGCGCGTTGGCCAGCGTGAAACCGATCTCCTGCGCGGCGGTGGCGCCCGCCTCCCGCATGTGGTAGCCGCTGATCGAGATCGGATTGATGTTCATGCCGCCGTCGGCGACGAACCGGAAGATGTCGCCGATGAGACGAAGTGAGGGCGCCGGCGGAAAAATGTAGGTTCCGCGGGCGATGTACTCCTTCAGGATGTCGTTCTGGATGGTGCCGCTCAGCGCCGCGGGGGCCACTCCCTGCTCCTCCCCCACCACCACGTACATGGCGAGCAGAATGGCGGCGGTGGCGTTGATGGTCATCGAAGTCGAGACCTGGTCCAGCGGAATGCCCCGGAACAGCAGCGCGAGGTCGTCCACCGTATCGATGGCCACACCGACACGGCCGACCTCGCCCTCAGCGAGCGGGTGGTCGGAATCGTAGGCCCATCTGGGTCGGCAGGTCGAACGCCGTGGAGAGCCCGGACTGACCAGCCGCGAGCAGGTGATGGAACCGGGCGTTGGTTTCTTCCGCCGTCCCGAAGCCGGCGTACTGGCGCATGGTCCAGAGCCGCTCGGTGTACATCGTGGGATAGGGACCCCGGGTAAACGGGAATCGGCCCGGCGCGCCGAGGTCCCGCCCCGCGTCACCGGGCCAGTCGCCGGGGCCGTAGACCGCCTTCCCGGTCGAGTCCGTCATGGGGCTCCGGTCCCGTATTCCCGCATCGTCTGGATGACGAACTCGACGTCCGCCTTCGAGCCGATGGCCAGCGGCACCCGCTGGTGCAGCGACTCAGGCTGCAGGTCGAGAATGCGACGCGCGCCGTCGGTGGCCGCCCCGCCGGCCTGTTCGGCCAGGAAGGCCATTGGGCTGCACTCGTAGAGCAGGCGCAGCTTGCCGTTCGGGTTCTTGGTGTCGGCCGGGATACAGGAAAATGCCGCCGTTGATCAGGTTGCGATGAAAGTCGGCCACGAACGAGCCGATGTACCGGCTGTTCTTGCCCTTCATCCGTTCGGGGGTGTCGCCGTGAAACCCGCGCACCGCCATCTGGCTCCCGCGGTTCCAGCGCGCGATAGTTGGACTCGTTGACGCTGTAGTACTTCCCGACCTCCGGCGTCATGATCTTGGGATGTGACAGCAGGAACTCGCCGATGGTCGGGTCCAGCGTGAACCCGTGGACTCCCTGCCCCGTGGTATACACCAGCATGGTGCTCGAGCCGTAGATCACGTAGCCGGCGGCGACCTGCTGGTGGCCGGGCTGCAGGACGTCGTCCATGGTGCCCCGGCCTTCCATCGATACCCGGCGATAGACGCTGAAGATCGTGCCGACCGAGGCGTTGGAATCGATGTTGGAGGAGCCGTCGAGCGGGTCGAAGAGCACCACGTACTTGCCGGCGGGGTATTCGGGAGGGATCGGGATCGGGTCGTCGTCCTCCTCCGAGGCCATCACGCAGACCCGCCCGGTGTGATTCAGCGCGTTCTTCAGGATTTCGTTGGCGAAGACGTCGAGTTTCTGCTGCTCCTCGCCCTGGATGTTCACGTTGCCCATGGCACCGAGGATGTTCACCAGTCCGGCGCGCCGCGTGGCGGCGGCGATGAGCTTGGCTCCAAGGGCGATATCGTAGAGCAGGTTCGACAGTTCCCCGGTGGCCTCCGGGTACTTGTGTTCCTGGTCGATGATGAACCGCTCGATGGTGGTGACCGTGGTGGTTCCGATCATGGCTCGCTCACTGTGCGCGTGACCACTCCCCGGCGGGAGTGGATGGTCATCTGCCTGCCGTCCGTCCGAACCTCGATGGAGCCGTCTCGATCGGTGCGATACACCTCGACCGCGGCTGCCGCCAGGCGCGCCAAGGCCTCCGGCGCCGGGTGTCCATACCGATTGCCTTCACCGACGCTGATGATCGCCGCGGCCGGGTGCAACTCGCGCAGCCAGGCATCCCCCGTGGCGCCCCGACTGCCGTGATGTCCAACCTTGAGCAGGTCCGCCCCGCCCACGCGGCCCGCCAGCACCGCCTCCGCCGGCAGCCCGGCGTCTCCCGCCAGCACCGCCCGGAAATCCCGGTATTCGACCACGAGCACGAGCGAGTTCTCGTTCAGATCCTGGCCCCACCCGGCCCATGTCGTGTCGGGATGGACGACCCGAAATCGGACGCTGTCCACCACGAAGGCATCGCCGCGCCGCGCCCGCATCCACGGGTCGGCCAGTTCATCGAGTTGGGTCAAGAAGCCAGCGTACAACGGATCGGCGGACCCCATCGCCGGGTCGATCACCTCGCCCACCGGGATCCGGTCCAGGACCGAGGGCAGTCCGCCCAGGTGATCGGCATGGGCATGCGACAGCACCATCGCCTCGAGCCGTCGCACCCCGTGCCTCCGAAGGAACGGCACGACCACGCTGCGTCCCGCGTCTCCTGACGGCCCCACCGGGCCGCCATCCACCAGGATCCAGTGACCAGCCGGCGTTCGAATAGCCGCCGCGTCGCCCTGGCCGACATCGAGAAAATGTAACGCCAGTTCCGACCCCTCGTCAGGTCGAATTCGGAGATCAGGGAGGGTCGTGACAAGGAGCCATCCCCAGAGCGATGCGGCCGTCACCCAGCCCAGCCGGCGGACCGCTTCCCCGCGGGTGGTCCGGTCGAGGGCCCAGAGGAAGGCCGCCAGCAACGCCACCCACGGGAGTGCCGACCAGAGCGTGGCCGGCAGTACGAGATGCCCGCCAGGAATAGCTGCGCCCCAGCGCGCCACCTCCTGCAACAACCCCAGGCCAACCCCGGCTCCCGCCGCCAGGGGTGCGGCGAGGGAGGCCAGCGCAGTGCCAATCAGGAGGCTCGCCACCACGGCCGGCACCACCACCGCCGCCAGTGGGATGGCCACCACGTTCAACAGGATGCCAGCGAGAGCCACGGTGCCAAGCGCCGCGGCGGTAATCGGCGCCGTGGCCAAGGTCGCCCCGACCGACGTCGTGATGGTGCGGAGCAGCACGCCCTCACCGAGCCGGCGGGCGCTCCAGGTGGAGAAGGTGACCGCGCCCCACAGCGCCGCGACCGACAGCCACCCGCCGACTTCGAGAATGGCCCAGGGGTCACAGAGCAGCACCGCCAGCGCCGTCGTGCCGAGCAGGGCGCCGCCCTGTGGCATGCGCTGTCGGCCCCGTTGGGTTGCCAGCAGGACGGCGAGCGCAGCTGCCCGGGCGGCCGGCGCAGGCCAGCCCAGAAACACCGTGTACGCGACGGCGAACAGGGCCGCGGCGAGTCCGGCTCGCTCACGCCTGATGCCGCCCAGGCGCAGCAGCACGAAGACCCAGCCGGCCAGCAGGCCGAGGTGGAATCCGCTGATGGACAGGAGGTGCGTCAGACCCGCGCCCGCGAAGTTGTCGAGCAGGTCGCGCTCCAGGTCGCCCCGTCGGCCGAGGATGAGCGCATCCACGAGCGGGGCGCGCCGCCCATACAGCCGCTGTGCGGTGTGGTGTACCGCGGTTCGAAGCCGATCGGGCAGGCGGGACCGGTCGGTCAGGTTGCGAATGTCCGAGACCAGCAGGATTCCGCCAGGCCGGCCGAATGCGCCGGTCCGCGGCCTCCATCGCCCCTGCACCCTCGCCTCGGTGCCCGCCGGGGCGTGGAGCGATCGCGGCCAGCGCACGGCGATGGCACCTGCACAACCGGCGTAGTGGATCGAGGCCTCCGTCCGGGCGCCGCCGGAATCCACCGGCTCCTCGGCACGGATGGTCAACGTGACGGGGCCAGCCGGAAGGATGGCAGCGCAGCTCACTCCGTCCCGCTGTCGAGCCAGCGCTCCGGCGGCGATGCCGAGCACGATGGCGGCAGCGCTCAGCCACCGGCCGCGTCCCCGTCTGGCCACGAGCAGAGGGAGCAGGAGCAGAGCGACGCAGGTCAGGGCCGGAAAACGCGCGAGGCCGGTCGCTAGACCGGCCCCGTAGGCGAGAGCAATGCACGCGGAGAGTGGGGGCCTCATGGCCCCGCAGCGATCATGCGGATGGGGGAGCCACCCTGCCGCACCTGGGCGACCGCGTGACCTTTCGGAAACCTTCCATCACATGAATTTCGATGGTGACTCGGGTCTGGTCCTTGTCGAGGTTCAGCTCAGTGACGACCTTGCCCTCGATGCTCGCCACATACCGGGCCGGCAGGCGGTTCAGGGCATAGACCAGGACATCGCTCCGGCAGACTTCGCAGCCGCAGAAGCCGGGAAAATGCCCCTTCAGCTGCTCGTATGCCGTGACCACATGCTGTTCAACGAGGTTGTGAATCATAGGACCGCCAGTTGGGGGACGACGACCGCGCCCGTGAACGTGGATCCCGTGGTTCCCGTGAGCCGCACCGTGCGGTACTCGCCGATGCTGTCCACGGGAAGGTCGAGTACGACCAGCAAATTGGAACGGGTGCGCCCCAGCATCTGCCCGCCCCGACGCGCGGGGCGCTCCACCAGGACCTCGTGCACGGTGCCGACCCGGCCGGCATTCGCTTGCCGGGTCCGTCCGCGCACCCGGGCGATCAGGCGTTGCAGCCGCTCCGCGCCGACGTCCTCGGGCACCTGGTCGGCGATGCGCACCGCGGGGGTGCCTTCCCTCCTCGAATACAGGAAGGTGTAGGCCTCGTCGAAGCCGGCCTCATCCACGAGCGAGAGCGTGTCGGCAAAATCGGCTTC
Organism: uncultured Gemmatimonadales bacterium; assembly: GCA_963810185.1. Lineage (GTDB taxonomy): Bacteria > Gemmatimonadota > Gemmatimonadetes > Gemmatimonadales > GWC2-71-9 > SPDF01. Next base: position 205,428 of record CAWEMJ010000008.1, on the reverse strand, counting down.
GGTTTCCCCTGGAAACCCGACGATCAGGTCCGTCGAGATGGTGATCCCGGGGATGGCCGCCCGGAGCTCGGCCACCACCTCAAGATAACGGGCGCGCGTGTAGCGGCGGAGCATCCGGCGGAGCACGGCGTCGGAGCCGCTCTGGACCGGCAGATGCACGTGTTCGCACACCGCCGGCGTGTCTGCCATGGCCTCAATGACCCGGGGCGTGAAGTCGGTGGGATACGGGCTCGTGAACCGGAGCCGGCGTATCCCCTCGACCGCGCCCACCGCGCGGAGCAGGTCGCCGAAGTCGTGCGTGCCGTCGTGATAGCTGTTGACGGTTTGCCCGAGAAGCGTCACCTCGGTCGTGCCGGTCGCGACGAGTTCCCGAACCTCGCGGACGACCTCCTCCAAACTGCGGCTCCGCTCCGCGCCGCGCGTGTACGGAACGATGCAGAAGGTGCACTTGTAATCGCAACCGCGCTGCACCGTCACGAACGCCATCGGCCCCTGTTCACGCGCCTGGGGCACGTCCTCGTAGTGCTCCCAGGAGCGGAACTCGGTGTCGAGGACGCGTTCGCCGCCGAGCGCCTGCCTGATCAGGTCGGGGAGGTTGCGGTAGGCGTCGGGTCCGGCGACCAGGTCGACGCGCGGCACCTGCGCGAGCAGCTCCGGACCGAGGCGCTGCGCCATGCAACCGACGACCCCGAGGACCGTCCCCGGCCTGGTGAACCGCTGCAGCTCTCCGACCCGCCCGAAGACCCGCTGTTCGGCGTTGTCCCGGACGGCGCAGGTGTTGACCAGCAGCACGTCGGCGTCCTGCGGGTTGTCCGTGGCCACGAACCCGTCGCGGCCCAGCGCCCCGAGAATAAGCGACGAATCCGCCACGTTCATCTGGCAGCCGTAGGTCTCGATGTAGACTCGGCGCGTCAGGGGACGGGATTCCACGTCAGGGCTTCAGCGTCAGGCCGATGGTCACGATCCACGCGTCTTCCGAAAAGCCGCCGTCCGACTTCCGCCACAGCCGCTGAAGGGCCAGGTCGAAGGCGGCGTGGCCCTTGGCAAACCGGCCGCCGCTGCCGGCCGATACGCTGAACTCGGTCGGCTGCTCCCCCGCCGAGAGCGGGAATGGCAGTTGCCTGGTGCGCACTCCCACGCGGACGGGAAACCTGGCGGGATTCAGCGGGGAGGTCGGAATTTCCGCCCCGAGGGACGCGTTGAAGACGTTGTCCGCCCCCACCCCGCCGCTCGCCACCAATTCGTCGTTGGCATCCGACCAGGTCGTGTACGAAACCTCTGCGTTGATCGTGCCGCGATTGCCCAGCTGATACTGGGCGCCGCCCGCAAACGTCCAGGGGAGCGTGTAGGTGTAGGCCTGCAGGGAGTCCCGGTCCACGTTCATCGTGCCGTCGCGCCGCACGACGGCGGTGAGCAACAGCGGCTCCCTGGGATGGTAGACCGCGCCGAGGCTGAAGCCGATGGCGTTATACGCGAGCTCGGAACGCTGGAGGACCGGCGTGAACGCTGTGTCCCCGAAGGTGCGCACCAGGGTGAAGCGGTTTGAGCCGGTGATGAAATGCATGCCGAACCCGACCGCCAACGTCTTGCCGTTTCGATATCCAACCGCGAGGCGCACATCCGAGGTGCCGCCCCGGGATTCGAGGGAGTCCCGGTAGCCGACCGGGGTGCCGTTGACCGGGGTCGAATCCGTGGTGACGAAGCCGAAGTCCCGGTCGGTGTACGACCCGAAACTCCCGGACAGGTAGTACGGCGTTTCCTTGATCCGGTTGACCACGGTGACGTACGGCATGCCGGCGTCGGAGCCGGAGCCGGTCCCGCCGGGGGTGGTGCTCGAGCGCCAGTCCTGGAAAAAATTGAAGCCGACCGTCAGTCCGATGACGGACGTGATTGCCGCCGGGTTGGTGCCGGACATCCCGTCCAGCAGGCCCACGCTGCCGCTCATGCCGACAGCGCGCGCGGACAGGGGCGGCTGCGGGATGCCGAGGGCCCGCGCATCGAAGACGCTCGACTGGGCGGCGGCCTCGCCGCGCAGGCCACACAGGAGCACGAGTCCCATCAAGATCCGTCGCACTCAGGGCTCCTGGAAGTCGAGCGGGGCCACATACGTGATCCGAAGGCGCGGGGCCCCCGAGGGGCTCCGAGTCGACGCGAACACCGGCCGAGTGAACGAAGAGCCTTCCGGCTGCAGGGACAGAAAGAATGCCTGGGCTGGCGGGTTGGTCGGCGTCTGCCAGGTGCGCACCAGCTGGACGACCTCGAGGGAGACGGTGTCGGCAGAGCCGGCGGTCACCTCCGTCACGGATTGCAGCAGGGGGACGAGGGGCGATTTCGCCCCCTGGTCGCTGAGCACGCCGCGGGCCGTCACGGTGGTCCCGATGTTCGGCACCCCTTCGATCGGCTCCACCGGGGTGAGCAGCAGCTCCGCCCTGAGGACCTCGACGCCGATGAGGACGCTGTCGGGGACGTTGAACCGAACGATGAACCGGGACGACGGCGTCCCGCCGACTTGCAGCTGGTCGGGGTCGGCGACGGGTGGGTTCTGCTCCACGTAGGTCGCGAAGGTCGGCACCCGCCGGATCGGCGCCGGCTGCTTGGTGGAATCCACCTGGGGCACGCTGATGTACCAGGTGATCGTCGGCAGGAAGTTGGCGGCGTTGGAGTTGCCGAGCTCGACCCCGGTGGCGCTATCGGCGGTCATGGACACCGCGATCGCAAGCACCCCGCTGTCGGCCGCGGGGATGTCGACCTTGAGCAGGTCCGCCCCGGCGAACACGACCGACAGGTTCCCGTTGGCCAGCGTGTCCGGCACCACGATGCTGTCGAGGAAGGTGGCGGGACTCACGAAACCCGCCAGATCGGCGTACGTCACCCCGGAGTCGACCGTGGCCGGCGCCCGGTACAGCTGCAGCACGATGCCGGTGGCGTCCGCGTCCCGAGCCAGCACGCCCAGCGAGATCGCCACGCTGTCGACGACATAGACGTACGTGGAGTCGCCAATACGGACCGAGTCGGGTTGCTCGCCGAATCGGAGGGTCGTCAAGTACTGGTCCGTGGGCTCGGCGGTCGAGACGAGCAGCCCGGTTCCCTGCCCCGCGAGCACGTACCCCGCATACGCGCTGTCGCCCCCGATCGTCCCCTCGATCACGGTGTCGCGGATGACGATCGTCCCGCCGGGGCAGGTCTGCGGGCAAGACCCGGGAGTCGTGAAGTCCTCAGTACAGCCCAGGAGCCCGACCACGACCAGGCCGCACACCGCGAGGGCGTATCGACGCAAGCCAGGCAGGAAGGACAGGTCGGTCAAGATGCCTCAAGTCGGTGCGAGGTAAATGCGTCGGGCAGCAACTCCCCCAGGGTCCATCGCTGGGCCTGCGCGGGGCCGACCGCGTCCACCCGCAGGTCGAGCCCGAACTCGGCGAGCGTCTGCCGGCAGGCCCCGCACGGCGACGCCGGCGGATCACTGTCGCTGACGACGACGATGCGACGGAACTGGCGGACACCCGCGGCCACCGCGGACACGAGGGCGGTCCGTTCCGCGCAGATGGTCAGCCCGTAGGAAGCGTTTTCCACGTTGCATCCGACGAAGACCCGGCCGTCGGTGCTTTCCAGCGCCGCGCCAACCCGGTAGTCGGAGTAGGGCGCGTAGGCGTGGCGCTGCGCGGCACGAGCCGCGTCCAGCAGGGCGTCAGGCATCCCAGACCTCTCCCAGGAACGATGTCCCCGACTCCAGCGGGGCGGCGCCGAGAAACTCGGCCACCGTCTGGCCGATATCGGCGAACGTGGCGCGCTCACCCAGCGCCACTGGCCGGACCCGCGGGCCGTACACAAGCAGGGGCACCCGTTCACGCGAATGGTCGGTGGACGGTGTCGTCGGGTCGTTCCCGTGGTCCGCGGTAAAGATAACGAGGTCCTCGTCCCGCACCCGCGCGAGGAGGTCCGGAAGCGCCCGGTCGAGTTCGCGCAGATCCAGCAAGGAACCCCGGGACGTCATTGCGGTGCCCCCACGACTGGTCGAATTCGAGGATGTTCGCCAGGATGAGGCCGCGGCGCATGGCTCTCCAGCGCCGACGCGACCAGGTAGTACCCTTCCGCGTTTGTCGCGGCGTGAATGCTCACGATGTTTCTGCTCGCGAACAGGTCGTCCACCTTGCCGATCCCCAGCCTCGGCACGTGGCGATCGGCGAGCCGGTCGAGGAGCGTCGGCCCCGGCGGCGGCAGGCTGATGTCCTTCCGATGCGCGGTCCTGGTCCAGCTGCCCGGCGTGCCGACAAACGGGCGGGCGATGACCCGTGACACGCCGTGCGGCGGCCGCAGGAGATCCCGTGCCGTCGTGGCAGGCGGCGTAGAGCTCTCCCAGCGGCACCACCCCTTCATGCGCGGCCACCTGGAAGACGCTGTCCGCCGAGGTGTAGACGATCCACGCGCCGGTACGCTGGTGCTCTTCGCCCAGTTCGTCGAGAATCGCCGTGCCGGACGACGCCTTGTTGCCGATGACCGGCGCGGCCGGTGCGACGGGCAAACTCCTCCACGACCTCGGCGGGAAACCCGGACGGGTAGGTCGGGAACGCCTCGGCCAGCGTCAGGCCGCACAGTTCCCAGTGCCCCGTGGTGGAGTCCTTGCCCGCGCCGGCCGGCTGGCAGGTGCCCCAGGCCGCGGTCGGCGCCGCAACCGCCGCAAGGCCGTGCAGCGGCGCACAACAGCCGAGCCCGAGCGCCTCGAGCTCCGGAAGGTGGACGTCCCCGCCCGCCCGGAGCGTATTGCCGAGCGTATCGCTGCCGGTGTCGCCGTAGGCGTCGGTGTCGTGCGCCGCGCCGATCCCCAGTCCGTCCAGCACGATGATCGCGGCCCGGCGGCTCATGACGTTGGCGCCCCCTGAACGAAGCGGAAGCGCAGCGCCGTCAGCACTTCATCGAGGAGCTTCTGCTCATCCGCATCGAGTCGCCCGGCGGTCTTCTGCTGCAGCATCCCGAGGGTGTCGATCAACGCCTGGCCGACCTGCCGTGCGTCAGCCGCGCTCAGCCCTTCCGCGCCGGGCGGGAGCTTGCCGGCCAGCGCGCCCTCGGCCTGCTGGGCCAGTCCGAGCACCAGTGACATGAAATGCTGGTTCATGTTCCCCCCGAGTACCGGCGGACGACCCGCCCGCCGAGTCGCGTCAAGAGTTCGTAACTGATCGTCCCCGCGGCGGCGGCCTGGGCATCGATCGACACGGCGCCGCCGAATATCGTCGCGACGGCGCCGACCGGCGCCGAAGCGTCCCCGACATCCACCATCGTGAAGTCCATGGTAACCCGCCCGACGATCGGGTACACGGCCCCGGCCAGTTCGACAGCACCCGTTCCGCTCAGCGCTCGCGGCACCCCGTCGGCATAGCCCGCGGCGAGAGTGACAACGGTCGTGGGCCCGGGCGCGCGCCACGACGCCCCGTAGCTGACCGTGTCGCCTGGAGCCAGGCGCCGGGAGGCCACCACCGGCGCCCGGAACCGCACGACCGCCGCCGGCGAGGCCTGGCCCGCCGCTCCCCCGTAGAGGAAGATCCCGGGCCGCACCAGGTCACCCGCGAAACGCCGGCCCTGGAGCGCGGCCGCGCTGTTGGCCGCGTGCACCATGGCCGGGCGATGCGGGAGCGCGTTGACGACGGCCGTCAGCCGGTCCCACTGCGCCACGGCCGAATTCAGATCGGTGTCCGCGGAATGGAAGTGGGTGAACACCCCCTCCCAGCCAGTCGCCTGCGCCAGCATCCGGCCTGCTTCGGCGATCCCTTCGCGATCCCGCCACGGGAACCCGAGGCGACCCATGCCGGTGTCGATCTCGACATGGAAAGGCCGATCGCCGGTGGCGAGCCAGAGTCGCAGCCCCTCGAGGTCACCGATGACCGGACGCAGCTCATCATGGAGGCAGACGGCCGCCGTCTCGACCGTAAGCGGGCCGAACACGATGATCGGTCGGCGGATGCCTGCGCGCCGGAGGGCCACACCCTCCTCCACGGTCACCACTCCATACCCCCACGGGTCAACCGCTTCGAGGGCACGCGTCGCCTCGGCGGCACCGATGCCGTAGGCGTTGGCCTTGACCATGGGTAGGAGTCGGGAGCCGGAAACCGAGAGAACGGTCCGGGCATTGGCGAGGAGAGCGCCAAGGTCAATATCGGCCCAGGCACGGGCTGGCGAGATCGGAATTGACGCGCTCACGAGACGGCGGGTATGATACCGTTCACGGAGGATAAATGCAAGAGAATTCAGCGCTTGGACGCGCCATGGAGATGGTCAGGGACCTGCGCGTCCGGTGCCCGTGGGACCGGGCCCAGACCCGGGAGACCCTGCGCCCGTACCTGGTCGAGGAAGTACTCGAGGTCGACCAGGCCCTTGGCGCCAACGACCCTGCCCTGCTGCGCGACGAGATGGGGGATTTCCTGCTCCATCTGGCGTGGCAACTGGTGCTCGCCGAGGAACTCGGCGAGTTCACCGCCGCCGACGTGGCCGACGACCTGATGACCAAGATGAAACGCCGGCACCCCCATCTCTTCGATCTCGGCCCCGCCGAGCCGTGGGAGCAACTGAAACGGCGGGAGCGCACCCGGGGCACCCTCGAAGGGCTCCCGCCAACCCTGCCTCCACTGCTCCGTGCCTTCCGGCTCCAGGAGCGGGCGGCATCGGTCGGCTTCGATTGGGATGACGTCCACGGGCCGCTGGCAAAGGTGCGCGAGGAGCTCCGGGAGGTTGAAGAGCACCTCCCGGAGGCTGGGCAGGGGGGCAGCGAGGCAGCGGGGCAGTACACCGAACACCAGTCGCCCGCGATCGCGTCAGCCGAACTGGTCGATGAACTTGGCGACCTGCTCTTTGCGGTGGTGAACCTGGCGCGGAAGGCTGGGGTCGCGCCGGACGTCGCGCTCGACCGCGCCAACCGGAAGTTCACCGAACGATTTCGCGGGGTCGAGGGATTGGCCGCCGAGCGCGGGGTGGATCTGCACTCGGCGGGGCTGGCAAGACTCGACGAACTGTGGGACGAGGTGAAGCGGCGGTCGAGGGCGGACTGAGGCCTACGGATAGAGCCGGTGGATCTGCCGCGGGAAGGCGATCGACTCCCGGATGTGCGGGTTGCCGCAGATCCACGCCACCGTTCGTTCCAGCCCCAGGCCGAAACCGCTGTGCACGAAGGTTCCGTACTTTCGCAGGTCGAGATACCAGCGGTACGCCTCGGGATCGAGGCCCTGGGCCACGATCCGCGCCAGCAGGCGGTCGTAGTCGTCCTCGCGCTGTGACCCGCCGATGATTTCTCCATACCCCTCGGGCGCCAGGCAGTCGTTGTTGAGCACCGTCCGGGGATCCTCGGGGTTTTCCTTCATGTAGAAGGCCTTGACCCCCTTCGGATAATTGAAGACGAAGACTGGCCGGTCATACTCCTTGGCCAGCAGCGTCTCGTCGTCGCCCCCGAGGTCCTTGCCCCAGGTGATGTCCGACCCCAGCCCCTGCAGCCTGGCGACGGCGTCGGTGTAGCTGATCCGCGGGAAGGGGCCGACGACGCGCTCGAGCGGCACGGTGTCCCGCTCGAGCTCCTTGAGTTCCTCCCGCCGGCGGTCCAGCACCCGCGCCACGATGGCGCAGATGAACTCCTCCTGGAGCGTCATGTTCGCGTCGGAGTCGTTCCACGCCACTTCCGGCTCGACCATCCAGAATTCGGTCAGGTGGCGGCGCGTCTTCGATTTTTCCGCCCGGAACGTGGGACCGAAGCAGTACACCCTGCCGAGCGCCGCCGCCGCCGCCTCGACGTAGAGCTGGCCGGTCTGCGCGAGATACGCCTTGCCCAGGTCGAAGTAGTCGGTGCTGAAGAGGTTGCCGGCCTCCTCGCCGATGGACCCCGTGAGGATGGGCGTGTCCACCAGCACGAAGTCGCGTTCGTAAAAGAAGTCCCGGATCCCCTGCTCGATCTCGTTCCGCACCCTGGCGATGGCCACCTGGCGGCGGCTCCGGAGCCAGAGGTGCCGATGCTCGAAGAGAAAGCTGCTCCCATGCTCCTTGGGGGAAATCGGGAACTCGGGACTGGTACCCAGAATTGCCAGCTCGGTCGCCGTCAATTCGTGCCCGCCCGGCGCACGGGCGTCCGCGCGCACCTCGCCTGTCACGGCGATCGAGGCTTCCTGGGTCAGCTCCGCCAGCCGGAGCCAGGTGGCCTCCGAGACTTCCCGCTTCGAGAACACGGTCTGCAGGTACCCCGAGCCGTCACGCAGGACGACGAACGCGATCTTGCCGCTGGAGCGGGTGGTGGCCACCCAGCCGCGGACGGTGACCGACTGACCGACGTGGCGGTCCAGTTCATTGATGCGGACGTTGGGCATGGGACTCGGCTGCGATAAGGGTCGATGAGGGTAGGATTGTACACCCGCTACCCGATGCGGAACAACTCCGTGGCCCTCGGAAACCGCGCGAGGGCGCGGGACCGAATGGGCTGATTGGCCGTGCGCTGGAGCATGGGGTCGGCCGCCAGCACCTGCCCGGCCAGTTCCCTGGCGCGCTGCAGGAGGTCAGTGTCCTCCGGCAGCCGTGCATGGCGCACTTCGATGCCCCCCGACTGCCGCGCGCCGATCAGGTCCCCCATCCCCCGCTCCTTCAGGTCGAGTTCGGCGATTGCAAACCCGTCATTGGTGGCGGCGAACGCCTTCAGCCGATCCGGCGTCCGGCCACCGGGCAACAGGATGCAGTGGCTGTCGACCGCGCCACGCCCGATCCGTCCCCGCAACTGGTGCAGCTGCGCCAGCCCGAACCGCTCCGGATGCTCGATGACCATGACCGTCGCGTTGGCCACGTCGATGCCCACCTCGATGACGGTGGTAGCCACGAGCACCTGGACCGCTCCGTCCCGGAACCGCCGCATGACGCGGTCGCGCTCATCCGGCTTGAGCCGGCCATGCACCAGCGCCACCGACAGGTCCGGCCACCGGGCGGTGAGCATCTCCGCCATGGTGGTCGCGGCGCGCAGGTCGGCCTTCTCCGACTCCTCGATGATCGGCAGCACCACGTAGGCCTGCCGGCCGGCGCGGCACTCGGCTTCGACGAACGCCAGCACCCGCTCCCGCTGTTGTTCGCCGCGAATCGTGGTCCGGACGGTTCCCCGCCCCGGTGGCCGTTCACGGAGCCGCGACTGATCGAGGTCACCGTAAAGCGTCAGGGCGAGAGAACGGGGAATCGGCGTCGCCGACAGGAGGAGCACGTCGGGCGCCGACCCCTTGCCGATGAGCGCCGCCCGCTGCTCGACGCCGAACCGGTGTTGCTCGTCGATCACCACGAGGCCGAGGCGGTGGAACGCGACGCTTTCCTGCATCAGGGCGTGGGTGCCCACCACGATGCGCGCGCTTCCCTGCCCGATCCGCCCCTTGGCCGCCTTCTTGGCGGCCGCGGTCATCTTGCCCAGAAGAAGCTCCGGCACGATGTGCAGCGGCGCCAGGAGTTCTCCCAGCGTCCGGGCGTGCTGTTCCGCCAGCAGCTCCGTGGGCGCCATCAGGGCCGCCTGGAAGTCGTTTTCGACGGCCAGCAACATGGCGAACAGCGCCACGACGGTCTTGCCGGTGCCGACGTCGCCCATGAGCAGCCGGTGCATCCGTTCCGGCGCGGTCATGTCGGCCGTGATTTCCCGGATGGCCTGTTTCTGGTCGTCGGTCAGCTCGTAGGGAAGCGCCGCCTTGAGCGCGGAGGTGAGGTCGCGCCGGACCTCAAATGCGATACCGCTCCGCTGCCGCTTGGCCAGCGTCCGCGCGCGGACCAGCATCAGCTGCAGGTCGAACAGTTCGTCGAAGGCCAGTCGCCTCCGACCCCGCTCGGCATCCGCGACCGCGGCAGGCCGATGCACGTCCCGGAGCGCGTCCACCAGCGTGGGGAGGCCGAGCTCCGCCTGCACCGAGGACGGCAGCACGTCCTTGACGAGGGGGAGCAGGTGGTCGAGGTGCCGGTCCACCAGGGCGCGAATGATCTTGTGGCTCAGCCCCTCGGTGGCTGGATAGACGGGCAGGACACGCCCGCTCTCCGGTACCATGTCCTCGCCCTCGTCCGCCAGGACCAGGAATTCGGTCGGCGCGAGCTGGCGACCGTGGTAGAACCGTACCGTACCCGCCACCAGCAGGGTCTGCCCCACCTGGATGGTCCGGTCGAGAAACGCCTGCCCCGGCCAGGCGCATTCGAGGACACCGGACGCGTCCCGGAGCACCGCCCGGAAGACGCGAAGCCCCCGGCGCGTCGGCACGACCCCCTTGTCCACCACCCGGCCGATGCACGCGACTTCATCGCCGACGCGGGCGTGCGCGAGCGGGCTGACGGAGGAGGCGTCGAGGTAGCGATGGGGGAGGTGCCACAGGAGGTCCTGCGTGGTGACGACGCCGAGTCGCGCAAAGGCGTCCGCGCGTCGCTCGCCCACCCCCTTGAGGAACTTGACGGGAGTGTCGAGCCGGAGGGCCGGGGGAGCGCTACCCTTCGTCGGCAAGCAGGTGCCTGGCAAAATCCCGCGCGTCGAAGGGGACGAGATCGTCGACGCCTTCGCCGCGTCCGAGGAACCGGATCGGCACGCCCAGCTCTCGGCGAAGCGCCACGACCGCGCCACCCCTGGCCGTCCCGTCCAGCTTGGTGATGATCAGGCCCGTGGGTCGGACCGCCGCCGCGAACAGCCGTCCCTGCTGCACCGCGTTCTGACCCACGGTCCCGTCGAGGACCAGCAGCGCCTCGTGCGGCGCACCGGGCGCCCGGCGAGCGACCACGCGGGCCACCTTCCGCAACTCGTCCATCAGCCCTTCCTGGGTGTGCAGCCGCCCCGCGGTGTCCACCAGCACGGTGTCGGCGCCGCGCGCGATGGCGGCCTCCACGGCATCGAACGCCACCGCGGCGGGATCGCCCCCCGAGGCGCCAGATACGCAGGGCACGCCGAGCCGAGTGGCCCAGACCTCCAATTGCGCGATGGCGCCGGCGCGCCAGGTGTCGGCGGCGGCCAGCAGCACCGTCCGCCCCTGCCGCTTCAACCGGTGCGCCAGCTTGGCGACGGTCGTGGTCTTGCCCACCCCGTTGACCCCCATCACGAGCACCACCGTCGGCCCCGCCTCGGCGCGGGCGATTTCTCCCGACGTCTCGGCCGGCGCCAGCAGCTCCGCGATCCGGTCGACGAGCGCGTCCCGCAGGTCGGCTTCCGTCTTCCAGCGCCCGCGGCGCACCCCGTCTTCCAGCACCGCCATCAGGTCCATGGTGGCGGGCACACCGAAGTCGGCCTCGAGGAGGAGGCGCTCCATCGCCTCGAGGTCGGCGGCGTTGAACCCCCGGACCATGGCCCCGACGTCGGTGAGCGCCAGGCGCTTGAGCCGGCCCCAGAGGCCGGGCTTCTGCTGCTCGGTGACGCGATCGCGTTTCATGAGGGGAATGTAACGCAGGCCATCAGCGCAGCCCGAGTCGCCGGCGCGCCAGCCACTCACCGGCCAGCGCCAGCAACGCCAGCGCATAGAGCCAGGGCCACTGGCGCGCGGTGCGACGCTCTCCGGATCCCGCCTTGGGCATCGCGCGGGCCTGGACAGCGGCCGGCCGCGAGAGCCACTCGCGCGACCAGGTGTCCACGGCGACCACACCCCCGCCACCACGTGGGCCCGACAAGCGGTATCGATACGTGCCCGGCGGCAGCCAGAGCATGGCGCGCCCGTCCCCGCTGAACCGGAGCGTGTCCTGCCGGACTTCGCCGGCCCGTTCGAACGTGACGGGGACGGCCAGGGTCGAGTCGCTGGTCCGCTCGAACATGAGCGGCAGTCCCTGGCTCACCACTGGACGAACGAGACGCGCCTCCGAGCTTCCGCGATCGGGTTCCGCGAGCAGCCATGAGACCGTTGCGGCGATCATGGCCCGGTAGACGTCCGCGCTCGGTCCGCCGCGGAACCCCCAGCGCCAGAAGCCGTCGGCACCGATGATCACCTCGCGCCGCCGACCCACCTGCCTCCCGACAATCACCGGCCGAGCGGTTCCGCGACGCGCCGCCTGCACGGACAGGCCGATCCAGTCGCCGCTGCCGGCGACGAGCGCGGTCGCGCCCGTCACCGGTGGCAGCGAGTCGACCGGCACGCCGAGAAACGCCATGGCGATCGGGGAGACCGGCGCACTGGCGGCGTACCATTCCCCGGCGCTCCCAACGGCGTCCGGCCAACGCAAGATTCCGCGTGCCCGCGTCCCCTCCTCCATGGTGCGCGCCTCGCCCCGCACCACGAGCAGGTCGGCGCCCCTGGCGGCCGCCCGCACCGTGCCCGCGCCAACCTCCCGCAGTCCGTCCATGTCTCGCCAGCGATCGCCATCGAGACGGACATACCCCTTTACCGGCAGCTCGGCGACGTCGCGCAGGGTCCGGTAGAGGAAGCGGGCATCCCAGTCTCCCGGACTGGCCAGCACCACGACCCCTGGCGTCCCGGTGAACTCCACGGCCACCAGGCGGGCGTCGTCGCGCGGCTCGGCATCGGCGGCGTTTTCGATCCCCATGCGGAGGAACTGCGTCCCGGCGGGGACTCCGCGCGTTCCGGCGGTGATACGGACCGACACGGTCGCGCCGGGCGCTACGGCGGCCGTCGTCCGCCCGAGCACGCGCGTCCCCGCCGACAGGACGACCGTCGTGGATTCGGCCGCGTCCGCGCCGCTGAGGCGCAGGTCGGCGGTCACGATGATCGTGTCGCCGACCGTTGCCCGCACGGGGGCGGTCACCTGCGTGATCGCCAAATCACGGCCGAGCGCGCGGGGCAGGACGACGATGCCGGCGGACGCGAGAAGTCCGGCCGGAACATCCTGCTCGTCGTCGAGCTCGCCGTCGGTCACGACCACGATGCGCCGACCGATGGCGGCGGCGGAGGCGAGAGTGGGCCCGAGGTCGCTCCGCCCCCGGCCGGAAATCGAATCCGTCCACGGACGCGCGTCGCCGAACCAGCGGACCCGCCCCAGCGCGCGCGCGCTGTCGGCGGCGGCGTGCCAATACGCGGAATCGGCCCGCATGCTGAGCGAGGCGTCCAGCAGGACGAGGGGCGGCCGCCGATCGGCCGGCCCGGGGCAACCCGGGTTGACGAGCAGGGCGCCGAGTGCGCCCCACGCCGCAGCCCGAAACACCATCGGCACCCAGCCCCGTGACTCCCTGGGCTCCAGGCGAAAGTAGGTGAGCAGCGCGAGCGAGGCCGCGAGGGGAATCAGGAACAGGGTGAGCATGGGGATCTGCGGATTCCTACGCGTGGAATCGCGTCAGGATTCGTGTCAGGCGGGCGGATGGAGGGGGCTTCAGTGGCCGAACTGGGCCAGCGGCGGCACGTCTTTCGAGTAGAGCATCCCCGTCAGCCTGCTCCGCTCGAGATCAAAGGCGGGCCGGTCCGCCGTGGCCACCGGCTGCCCGTTCCCGAAGTCGAGCCGCCGGGGGTCACGCGCGACCCCGTTGACCCTGAACTCGTAGTGGAGATGCGAGCCGGTGGCGAGTCCGGTCGCCCCGACCCGACCGATGACCTGCCCCTGACTGACTCGGCTGCCCGAATGGACCAGGATGGCGCTCAGGTGGCCGTACCGGGTCGTGATCCCGTTGGCGTGGCGAACCTCCACCAGGTTGCCGTACCCGCCGGAGCGACCCGCCTGGATCACGACACCGTCGCCGGCGGCGAGTACCGGGGTGCCGTAGTCCGCGGCGTAGTCCGTGCCCTCGTGGCGCCGGGCAAACCCGAGGATCGGGTGGCGTCGGGAGCGGTTGAAGCTGGAGGAGATTCGACGAAACTGCAGCGGGGCCCGCAGGAAGGCGCGCTTGAGGGACTGGCCGTCGGCATCGTAGAACGAAGAACCTCCGTCGGCGGTCTCAAACCGATAGGCGGTCAGGTTCCGGCCGCTGATGGTGAGGTCGCTCGCCAGGATCCGCCCGAACCGGACCTCGCCCTCGTCCGAGACCATGCGCTCCAACAGGACCTGGTAGCGATCGCCCGCGCGGATGTCCCGCGTGAAGTCCACCGACCACGCGTAGACGTCCGCCAGATCCCAGGCCAGCCGTTCCCGCTCACCGGGCCCCAGCAACTGCTCGTCCACGCCGTCGTCGAGCGCCACGTAGAGGGAGTTGTCGATTCGGACCCTCGATCTGGACGACCTCGGGGTGCCAATCGATGGGCTGGACCTCGGTGGCCCACCCGCTGTCGGCGCGGAGGAACTGGAGCCGCTGATCGGCGCCGGTGCGGACGGAGAAGGCGACCGGGAGCGAGTCGAGCCGCGGGCGACGAAAATTGAAGATCATCCCGGTTCGCGCCCTGCGAGGATCGAAACTCGAGCGGGCCGCGATTTCCTGCAAGTCGATTCCCACCACCCCCTGGCGCGCCAGCAGTTCGGAAATCGTCTCGCCCCTGCGCAGGGTGTCGGCGACGTCCGTCCACGCGTTGCTCACGACGATCGGGGCCGCCACAAGCATGCGCTTCCAGGGCCACCCGCCGGTGAGCGAGGCCCAGGCCCCAAGGAGCACGATCGCGAGGGCGACCAGGAACCGAGTGGCCCTCATCAGTCCATCTGCCGCCGGATGAACGTCGGGATTTCCATGTCCGGCACCTCGGACGGCGCGGCGGCCCGACGGGGCTCCGGCCGGCTGCCAGGTGCGGGCGTCGGCGACGACATCGGCGCCGGCGTGGACGCCCGACGCGGAGCCGGGAACGGAAGGATGCCCGGCATGGACCGGCCGCCCGCATCGTGCGCGATCGTCCGGTCGAACCCGGTGGCGATGACCGTCACCCGGACCTCGCCCTGCATGGCCGGATCGTTGTCGGCGCCGAAGATGATCTCGGCGTCGTCTCCCGCCGCGTCGTGAATGATCTCGTTGATCGGTGCTGGCTTCGCCGAGGGTCAGGTCGTTGCCGCCCGTGATGTTGATCAGCACGCCGGTCGCGCCGGTGATCGAGACGTTGTCGAGCAGCGGGCTCGAGATCGCCTGCTGCGCGGCTTCCATGGCGCGGTTGTCGCCCCGGCCGATGCCGGTGCCCATCAGCGCGGCGCCGCCGTTCTGCATGATGGTGCGGACGTCGGCGAAGTCCACGTTGATGATGCCGGTCGTGGTGATGAGGCCGGCGATGCCCTGCGTGGCGTGCAGCAGGACTTCGTCGGCCTTCTTCAGGGCGTCCTGGAACGGGATCCCCTTGCCGACGACCGCCAGCAGGCGCTCGTTCGGCACCACGATCATGGTGTCCACGTTGTTGCGCATCTCGGCGATGCCCATCTCGGCCTGGCGCATCCGCTTCCGGCCCTCGAAGAGGAACGGCTTGGTCACGATGCCGACGGTGAGTGCGCCGATGTCCCGCGCAATCTGCGCGACGATCGGCGCGGCGCCGGTCCCGGTGCCGCCCCCCATGCCGCAGGTCACGAAGACCAGGTCGGCCCCCTGCACCGCCGCGATGACCTCGTCGCGGTTCTCCTCGATGGCCTGGCGGCCGATTTCCGGCCGCGCGCCGGCCCCGAGCCCGCGCGTCAGCTTCTTTCCGATCTGGACCTTGAGGTCGGACCGGGAGGCCGGCCAGCGCCTGGGCGTCGGTGTTGACCGAGATGAACTCCACGCCCAGCAGGCGCTCCTCGATCATTCGGTTGACGGCGTTGCCGCCGCCGCCGCCGACGCCGATGACCTTCATCCGTGGCGCTTTGCGGTGACCGTTTCTTCGAGCTCGAAGATCATGGGTGTGTCCTCTCAGGCCCGGATCAGAAGAAGTCCTGCAGCCAACGCTTGACTGGAGCGAGATACTTTTCCACCTGCGGGCCGCGGCGCGGCCGCTGCCGAAGCCGCTGCCGAGCGCCAGTTGCCGCGCGCCGTACAGCACCAGCCCGGCAGGCACCGCCATCCGCGGCGACTCCACGCTGTCCGCCAGTCCGGTGA
Source organism: uncultured Gemmatimonadales bacterium (assembly GCA_963810185.1). Lineage (GTDB taxonomy): Bacteria > Gemmatimonadota > Gemmatimonadetes > Gemmatimonadales > GWC2-71-9 > SPDF01. The sequence continues at coordinate 189,566 of CAWEMJ010000008.1, read as the reverse complement.
GCCCCTGCCTCGGCACGCCCACCCGGACCGGCATGGCGAACACCTCGCGGCGCCAGCTCGACGATGCCGGGCAGCCTGCGCGCCGCCGCCGGTCAGGATGACGCCGGCCGGCAGCCGCTGGTGATAGCCCGCCCGGGTGATCTCGTCGAGGGCGTACTCCAGCACTTCCTGCAGGCGCATGTGCATTGATATGCGCGAGGACCCGGCGGTGCGCGCTCCTGGCGCCCTGTCCCGGCGTGCTCGGCAGCTGGATGACGTCGTCTTCCGGCACCAGCGGCTCGTACGCCGCCCCGAATCGCTCCTTGATCCGCTCGGCGTCCTGCTGCGTGACCTGCAGGCCGTGCACGATGATCGGCGGTGACGTGCCCGCCCGCGCACAGCAGCGACGCGGTATGCCGGATCTTGCCGCCGTGGAAGATGGAGACGTTGGTCGAGCCGCCGCCGAGCTCCACGATGGCACAGCCCAGCTCCCGCTCGTCGGGCGTGAGCACCGCCAGCGACGCCGCGAGCGGCTCGAGCACGAACTCCCCGACGTGATAGCCCGCCCGCTCCACCGCCCGCCGCAGGTTCTGCAGCGACGCTGGACAGCACCGTGACCAGGTAAACCTCGGCCTCGAGCCGCGACCCCGTCATCCCGATCGGTTCGCTGATCCCCGGCTGCTGGTCCACGATGTAGTCCTGCGGAATGGCGTGCAGGAGCTCGTGGTCGCGGCCGAAGGAGACGTTGCTGGCCATGTCGTTGACCCGGGCGACGTCGCCGGTCCGGATCTCGTCGCCGGTGACGGACACCATCCCGTGGGAGCTGCGCCCCGCCACGTGCTCCCCGGCGATGCCGCAGTACACCGTGCCGACTTCGACGCCGGCCATCCGCTGCGCGTCGGCCATGGCCTTGGTGATGGCGCGTGTCGTCTCCTCGATGTCCCGCACCACGCCGCGGCGCATCCCGGCGGTCCGCTCGATGCCGACGCCGAGGATGCGGGCGAGCGGCTCCCGGCTGTCGCCGGTGGCCTCGGCGACCACGGCCACGGTGCGGGTCGAGCCGAGGTCCAGCGCGGCCACCAGCCGCTGGGGAGCCGCGCTCATCCGGCACGCCCCCGTCCCCGGACGACAACCTGTCCGGCGAACCGTCCGTCAAGTTCTGCCCACGCGCGGCCCTGTCGGCCGAGTACCTGTTCCGCTGCCATCACCGCGCGAATGACCTCCCCTGATACGTCCGGCCGGAGCCACAGTCGACGCCCGCCCAAGTCCAGCACTACGTCTCCGCCCACCTGCGAGGCGGTGACCACTCTCGAAAATAACTCCGGATCGATTTCCTGCAGGCGCCCGAGCACCCGGGCCACGATCGGGTCCGGCTGATCGACGACGGGAAGGTCGGGCGCGGAGACGGCGGGATCGAACGGAAGGAACTTGCCGTTCCGTCCCACCATCGCCAGCCGCCCATCCCGAGGGGCCAGCGCCACGGCCCTGGCCTCCGTCACCTCCACCACGAGCGTCCCCGGGAGCCGACGATGCACCTCGGCGCTCCGGATGCCTGGAAAAGCCAGCGCCCGCGCCTGGAATGGCCTGAGATCGTCGAACAGATTCGCCTTGCGCGGGATCCGCATGGCGGCCACGAGGTCGGCCGGCCTCGCCGCGGACACGCCCACCAGCTCGACGCGCCGGATCTTGAAGAAACCGATCCGCCGCAGCACAGCAGGCCCACCGAACCAGACCACCGATCCGGCCAGGACGAGCAGCAGCCCCAGGAGCGCAGGACGGATCCAGCGCTTCATCCGGTGCGCAACCCCGCGGCCAGCTCGGGCCCCAACCGCGTAATGTCGCCAGCACCCAGGGTGAGCACCACATCACCTGGCCGGAGGAGACCCCGGACCAGTGCAGCGACCGCGGACCGGACCGGGGCAAAGTGCACATCGGCGCCGGCCGTTCGCGCGGCCTCGACCACCAACGCACCGCCGATTCCCGGCACCGGCTGCTCCCGCGCGCCGTAGATTTCGGTGACGACCGCCACGTCGGCCGCCGCCAGCGCCCTGCCCATTTCGGTGCTGTGGGCCTGCGTCCGGCTGTACAGGTGCGGCTGGAACACGGCGACCAGGCGACGGCCGGGGAACGCCTGACGCGCCGCCTCAAGGGTGGCGACCAGTTCGGTCGGGTGGTGCGCGTAGTCGTCCACCAGGGTCACGCCGCCTGCGTCGCCCAGCCGCTCGAATCTGCGACCCACACCCCGGAACTCCGCGAGGGCCGCGAGCGCGGCGTCGATGGAACCGCCGAGGGCGTGCACCACGCCGAGCGCCGCTGTCGCATTCCGCAGGTTGTGGAGCCCGGGTACCGCGAGACGAAGCGTCACGGGCCGCCGACCCGGCAAACTCACTTCTGCTGTGGTCAAGTCCGGGCCCTGGCGTACCTCGGAAATCCGAAGTTCGGCGTTTGTCGTCGAGCCGAACCGCAGCGTATCAGGACCGAGCCGGGCCGCCAGCCGGGCGGCACCGGGGTCATCGACCCCGACCAGCCGGATGCGAGCCCGGCCTGCGAAAGTGGCGAAGGCTTCCTCCAGCGCTTCGAAGGAACCGTAGCACTCCAAGTGGTCGGGCTCGACGTTATTGACCACCGCGATCGTGGGCTGGAGGGCCAGAAACGCCTTGTCGTACTCGTCTGCCTCGACGACGAAGAGGGCGTCACCGTCCAGCCGTGCATTTCCGCCCCACTGCCCGACCCGTCCACCGGCGAGCCCGGTGGGTGCCAGCCCGGCGGCCGCCAACGCTTCGGTGGTCATGACCGTGGTGGTCGTCTTGCCGTGCGTCCCGGCGATCCCGACCACCGTTCCGCCCGCCACCAGCCCGGCGAGTGCCTCCTTGCGGGGGATGACCGGGATGCCGAGCTCGCGCGCCCGCACCAGCTCCGGATGGTCGGCCGGGACGGCTGCCGTGTAGACCAGTGCCCGGGCACCGGCCGCGTGCGCCGGGTCGTGCCGACCGAACACCTCGGCGCCCAGGGCCGCCACGTCCGCGGCGCCGCTGGGCTCCGGGTCGCACCCGCTCACGGCCACACCCCGGCGGCGCGCAATCAGGGCCAGTGCGCTCATCCCCGCCCCGCCGATGCCGACGAAGTGCACAGGCCGCGGGTCCGAGGGGTTGAATAAGTCCATTGGAATTGAGCTAATGTAAAATCTTATCGAGAGTTGCGAAAGAGCGAGGCTACCCCAAAAGCGTCAAAAGATGCGACACGATGTCCGCCGACGCGGTCGGCCGACCCCTGGTCCGCGCGGCCGCCGCCATGGCGGTTCGCCGAACCGGGTCCCCGAGCAGCCTGGAAATTTCGCTGCCCAGGGAGCCAGCGGTCAGGTTGGCCTGCAAGAGCACCCGCGACGCGCCGGAGGCCTCGAGCGCGCGGGCGTTGGCGGTCTGGTGGTCGGCCGCAGCGGTGGGCAGGGGGACCAGGATGCTGGGCAGGCCCCACGCGCAGAGCTCGGCGCAGGTCATCATCCCTGCCCGACCCACCACCAGGTCAGCCACGGCAAACGCATCCGCGATCGGATCGAGGAAATCGAAGACCTGCACTTCCGGAGGACGGTGCCGGGAGGCGAACCGTGCAAATGACCCTCTCCCGGTGGCCCAGAGCACATCCATCCCGGCACTCCCGCCAGCCGCCAGCCATCCCTCCGTCGCCTCGTTGAGCGCTACCGCACCCTGGCTCCCGCCGGTGATGAGCACCACCGGGCGTTCGCCAGAAAGCCCGAACCGCCGGCGCGCCGCCGCCCCGCGTGCGGGATCGGGCGGATTGATCGGGCTGCCGGTATCGAAGACCCCCGTCGTCGCGCGGAGGCGCAGGTGTGCCCTGGCCTCCGGCGCGCCCAAATAGACGTGCCGGACGCGGCTGCTGAGGAGCCGCGTGGCGAGCCCGGGAAACGCATCCTGCTCCAGGATTGCGGTGGGGATGCCGCGTCGGGCGGCGAGGTACACGACGGGCGCCGACGCGTAGCCACCAGTCCCCAGCACGGCGACCGGCCGCTCCTCGTCGAGGAGACGCCCGACGGCTCGGACCAGCCGGCCGGCCACGACGGGCCAGCGCCAGTTCTTCCACCACTCCCGGCGGTACAGCGGTTCCGACGGCAGCAGCGCGTACCGGAAGTCCCGGGTCGGCAGCAGGGTCCGCTCGATGCCGCGCACGGCCCCGACCAGCACCGGCTCGAGATCGGGCCGCTGGCGCCTGAGCTCGGCGGCAATGGCCAGCGCGGGCATCAGGTGCCCGCCGGTGCCGCCGCCAGCGATCAGGACCGTGCTCATTCGGCCCGGGTCTCCTTCGCAGGCCGCCCGCGCATGCGCCCGATATTGACCAGGATGCCTGTGGCCACCAGCGAAATGACCAGGCTGGAGCGGCCATACGACATGAACGGCAGCGTGAGGCCGGTGGTCGGCATCAGCGAGAGCGACACCGCCATGTGCATCACCGCCGTAATCCCGATCATCGCCGTGATGCCGACGGCCATGAATTGGCCGAAAGGATCGGGTGCGCTGCGCGCGATGCGGAAGCCCAGCCAGAGAAAGAGTCCGAAGAGCAGGACCACCAGCACGACACCCAGGAATCCCCACTCCTCCCCGATGGTGCTGAAGATGAAGTCAGAGTAGGCGTACGGCAGGAAGAGCTTCTGCTGCCCCTCGCCGAAGCCGACGCCGAACAGGCGCCCCGACCCGATGCCACCAGCGACTGGTGGATCTGCATCCCCGCCGCATCGGTGGCCTCGCCGGGACTCAGGAAGGTGGTGAGCCGAGCCATGCGGTACTGGGCGGACTGGATCTTCTCGAAGAGCAGGAGCAGGCCGGCCAGCCCGAGCAGGATGAAATGCCCGATCTTGGCGCCGGCCGAGAACAGCACCACCAGGCCCGAGGAGCGCGACCAGCGTGGCCATGGAGAGGTTGGGTTCCAGCAGGATGAGAAGCGACACGATGCCGATGCCGACCAGGAACGGCAGCACGCCTTTCTTGAACTCGCGGACCTGGGCGCCCTTCTTGGCCGCGAGCATGGCGCACCAGATGATGATGGCGAGCCGCGCGATTTCCGACGGCTGGAAGTTGACGAACCGGAGGTCCACCCAGCGCCGCGCCCCGTTGACGCTCGGCGCGATGCCGTACGTTCCGGGCAGGATGGGGATCAGCAGGAGGATGATCGTCGCGAACAGGAGCGGCCAGGCGAGCCGCCTCCAGAGGTGATAGTCGATGCGGGACACGATGCTGAGGCCGAGCAGGCCCAGCAACGCGCCCACCAGCTGCTTGATCGCGAACCCGGCCCCGCCGCCGCCCGCGGTCTGCAGGCTCAACGCCCCGTACGTGTTGGCGATGCCGAACACCACCATCGTCGCGGTGACCACCGTGAGGAGCCGCGTCTCCCAGCGCAGTTCCCCCGGATGGCGCGCGGCTGGCGCGCTCACAACGACTCCACCGCCGCCCGGAACTGCGCGCCGCGTTCCTCGTAGTTCTTGAACATGTCGTAGCTGGAGCAGGCCGGCGAGAGGAGCACCGCGTCGCCCGCCACGGCCAGGCCGCGGGCCGTCGCGAGGACGTCGGCAAAGCTGCCGGCGCTCACCACCCGGACGCTGCCTCCCAGGTCCGCCTGGACGAGCGGTCCCGCCTCGCCGTACGCCACCACCCCCCTGCAGCCCTTGGCCAGCAGCGGCGCGAGCCGCGTGTACGCCTCCCCCTTGTGCCGCCCACCGAGGAGCAGGACGTAGGGGCGGTCGAGCGCGCTGAGCGCCACCTCCGTCGAGGCGATGTTGGTGGCCTTGCTGTCGTTGATCCAGAGCACGCCGCCCACCTCACGCACCGGCTCGAGCCGATGCGGCAGCGCGCGAAACGAGCGAAGCCCGGCCGCCAGTGCAGCCAGGCTGACGCCTGCCACCCGCGCCGCGAGCGACGCGGCCAGGGCATTGGCCACGTTGTGATCGCCCAGCAGCATCAGCTCCCGCCGCGGCAACAGCGCTGCCGACCCGAGCCGGAGCTCCCCGCGCTCCCGATCGTACCACCCGTCGGCCACCTCGGAAGTGGAAAAGCGCTGATGGATGCCCGGCACGGAGCGCACCATGCGCCGGACCTCGGGATCATCTCCGTTGGAGATCCAGATCGAGTCGGCGGCGGCGTTGCGGAAGAGGAGCGCCTTGTCGGCGTAATAGTCCGCCAGCGTCGCATATCGGTCGAGGTGATCGGGGGAGAGGTTCGTCAGCACGCCGGCCGTCGGGGCAAGACTCGGCATGTCGTGAAGTTGAAACGAGGAAAGCTCGACCGCGAGCCACTCCGGCGGGGGCTCCTCGAGAGCCACCGCGGACAGCGGCCGCCCGATGTTGCCCGCCGAGACCGCCTTCAGGCCGCCGGCCACGAGCAGGTGCGCCGTCAGCGCGGTGGTCGTCGTCTTGCCATTCGTCCCGGTGATCGCCAGCACACGGGATCGGTCGAGGCACCGTAGCCCGAGTTCCGCCTCGGCCAGCACTGGGGTGCCGGCGTCCCGGGCGGCTCTGAGCGCCTCGGCTTCCGGCGGAACGCCTGGAGACACGATGGCCGCGATGGCTCGGCCGATGCGGGCCAGGTCGTGGCGGCCGACGTCCACCTGCACGCCCTCGGCACCGAGCGCCGCTGCCTGCTCGGCGAGGACGGCACCCGCGCCGCCGTCGGAGGCGTAGACCGAAACGCCGTGGCGCAGCAGGAGCCGGGAGGCGGCGACCCCGCTCTTGCCGAGGCCGATCACGGCCACCTCGCGCCCGGGGCCGCGCCATTCCTCGAACATCAACGCACCTTCAGCGTGGCCAGCGCCACCAGGCCACACAGAATCCCCAGGATCCAGAACCGGGTGACGACCGTGGTCTCGGCCCAGCCGTGCTTCTCGAAGTGGTGGTGCAGCGGCGCCATGCGGAACACCTTGTGCGCATCGGCGTACTCCCGCCCCCGGGTCCGCTTGAACCACTTGTACACCGACGTCTGCAGCATCACCGACACCGCTTCGGCGACGAACACGCCGCCGATCAGCACCAGCAGGAACTCCGCCTTGAGCAGGATGGCCACCGTGCCGAACGCGCCGCCGATCGCAAGACTCCCGGTGTCCCCCATGAACACTTCCGCCGGATGGGCGTTGAACCAGAGGAACCCCAGCGCCGCCCCCATGAGTGCCGCGCAGAACACCGCGAGTTCGCCCGCACCCGGCAGGTAGATCAGGTTGAGGTAGGAGGTGAAGTCCACCCGGCCGAAGAGATAGGCGAACACGGCGAAGGCCGCGGCGGCGATGGCCGTCAATCCGGCGGCCAGGCCGTCCAGGCCATCCGTCAGGTTGACCGCGTTGCTCCAGGCGGTGATGACGAAGACGACGAACCCCACGAACAGCAGCGGCGCGAAGTTGACGACCAGGTACTTGAAGAAGGGCACCGTGGTGGCCGTCGCGGGAATGATCGTCACCGGCACCACCGGGAAGAACAACAGGTACAATCCGAGGACGAGGCCGAAGGTGCACTGCCCCGCCAGCTTCCACTTGGCCACGAGACCGCGGGACTTCCCTTGCACGATCTTCAGGTAGTCGTCGAGGAATCCAATGACGCCCATCCACAGAGTGGCGAGCATGGCCACCACGACCATCCTGTTGTCGATACGTGCCCACAGCAGGGTCGGCAGCAGCGTCGCGAAGATGATGACGAGTCCGCCCATGGTCGGGGTGCCGCGCTTGCCCTGGTGGCTGGCGGGACCCTCCGCCCGGATGACCTGGCCGATCTTGTGGGCCCGCAGCCGCCGGATGACCGCCGGCCCGATGATGAAGGACAGCATCAGTGCCGTCACGCCCGCGCCGGCGGCGCGGAATGCGATGTAGTTGAACAGGTTGAACAGGATGAACTGCTTGCCGAGCGGGGCCAGCCAGAAATAGAACATCGCGCCTCAGGTTCCTTGGGCTGCTCGCGGGGTGAGCAGCGGAATAATACGCTCAAGGGCCACGCCGCGGGACGCCTTGAGGACCACCAACTCGGTTCCGTCGAGGCGCGGGGCGAGCGCGCTGCCCAGCGCCACGACGTCGTCGGCCAGCAGCAGGCGGTTTCCCAGCTCCTCGCGGTACGCTTCGAGGACAGGGACAAACTCGCCGACCGCCGCCACCAGATCCGGCTTGAGGGCAACCAGCTCGCTGGCCGCCTCCGCGTGGAGCGCCGCCGAGCCCTCGCCCAGCTCACGCATGGTTCCGGCGACGAACACCAGCCGGCGATCGCCTCGCATCGCCTGCGCCGTGGCAATGGCGGCACGGAACGAGAGCGGATTGGCGTTGTAGCAGTCGTTGAGAATCGTCAGCCCGCCGACCTCCATGACCTGGCCCCGTCCTCCGGGAATCTCGAGCTGTTCGAGCGCCCAGGCCACCGCGCGGGGATCGAGCCCCAGGTGAATCGCCACGCCCCAGGCGAGCATCGCGTTGGCCGCGAGGTGGCGGCCCGGAAGCGGCAGCGTGAAGCGCGCCTGTTCGGTGACCACCGTGGCACGGCCCGCCGAGTCGAGCGTGACCGACTCGGGCCGCAACTCCGCTCCTTCCAGGCCCGCCGTCACCACCCGCCGCGCGAGCTTCCGTGCCCCGGTGACGAGCGACGGCGGATCGGTGCCGACCACCGCGAGGGCCACTCCCTCGACCAGGGAGAGCTTCTCGGTCAGGACGCCCTCGAGCGAACCGAATCCCTCCAGGTGCCCAGCCGATACGTTGGTCACCACCGCCACGGTGGGCTCGATGATCCGCCGGTAGCGGGCGATTTCGCCTGGAACGCTCGCCCCGGCCTCGATGACCAGCGCCTCGGTGTCCGCCGGGGCCTCGAGGATGGTCAGGGGCACGCCGATGAGGTTGTTCAGGTTGGCCCGGGTGGCATGCACCCGGTACCGGGTGCGGAGGGCCGCGGCCAGCATCTCCTTGGTGCTGGTCTTGCCGTTGGTCCCGGTCACCGCCACGACCGGGCCGCTGATGCCCCGCCGCCGCGCGCGCGCCAGCCAGCCCAGCGCCTCCACGGTGTCCGGCACCTCGAACAATTCAAGGTCAGCGACAGCGGGAGTGCCCGTGCGCACCACGGCGCCGACGGCGCCCCTGGCGGCGGCTTCCAGCAGGTGCGCGTGTCCGTCGAACCGCTCCCCGGCGATCGCCACGAACAGCGCGCCGGCCGAAAGCGAACGGGTGTCGGTGGAGACCCCGGAGTACGCGCGCTCGGCGCCGGACTGCGGCGGCAGGCCGAGCGCCGCCCGCACGCTCGAGCTGGTCCAGTTCATGTCCGCCCTGCCAGGGCATCGCGCACGATGATCCGCTCGTCGAAGTGGTGCTTGGTCTTTCCGATGATCTGGTACGTCTCGTGTCCCTTCCCGGCGAGCAGCACAGTGTCTCCCGGCCCCGTGTCGGCAAGAACGCGATGGATGGCTTCCTCCCGGTCGGCGATGCGCAGGTGGGGTGCGCCCCCCATGCCGGTCTCCATGTCGTCCATGATCCGCTCGGGATCCTCGGTCCGTGGGTTGTCCGTCGTGATTGCGACCAGGTCGGCCCCCTCGACCGCGATGCGAGCCATCTCCGGACGCTTGGTCCGGTCCCGGTCGCCGCCACACCCGAAGACCAGGACGAGCCGCCCGGGCGTGAGCGGGCGCAGGGTGGCGAGGACGCGGGTCATCGCGTCCGGCGTGTGTGCGTAGTCCCGGAGCACCACCATTGGCCCGTCCGCCAGCCGCTCCATCCGCCCAGGAACCTGGGGCGAGGCGGACAGCCGGGCGACGACATCGGCGAGCGGCATGTCGAGTGCCAGCGCGGTGGCCGCGGCCGCCAGCGCGTTCGACACGTTGAAGGAACCCATCAGTGGAATGCTCACGTCGGCGCTGCCGAAGCGACCCGCCATGCGGAACCGACTCCCTCCCGCTTCGAGCCGCACCGCGTCGGCGCGCACGTCGGCATCGGGCGACTCGCCGAAGGTGACGCGCCGGGGAAACGGGGGAAGCGCGAACCAGGCGGGATCGTCGGCATTGACGATCTCGAAGCCGGCGGGACCGAGGAGCGCGCTCAACCGCATCTTGGCGGCGAGGTAGGCGTCCATCGTGCGATGATAGTCCAGGTGCTCGTGCGTCAGGTTGGTGAACACGCCCGCCGCGAACGTGAGCCCGTCGAGCCGGCCCTGGTCGAGGCTGTGCGACGAGGTTTCCATCGCCACGTGCGTCACGCCGCGATCCCGGAGTTCCGCAAAAGTGGCGTGCAGGTCTACCGGCCCCGGTGTGGTCAGGCTGCCCGCGGTCGAGGGCACCGGCTGCCCCGCCCCGTCGAACGCGCCCAGCGTGCCGATGCTCCCTGCCGTGCCCGCGGCGTTGAAGAGGTGCCGCACCAGCCCGGTCGTCGTCGTCTTGCCGTTGGTGCCGGTGATGCCGATCAGCGTCATGGCCGCGGCGGGATCGCGGTACCAGGCGCGCGCGGCAACACTCGCGGCGCGCCGCCCGTCGGTCACGATGATCTCCGGTACGCCAGTCGCCATCGGCTGCTCCCCCATGACCGCCACCGCCCCGCGGGCCACCGCCTCGCCGGCGAAGGTGTGCCCGTCCGAGGTAGTGCCCCGGACGGCGCAGTAGAGCTGGCCCGGGCGGATGGCCCGGGTGTCGATGGTGAGCCCGGTAAACGGCGCCCCCTCCACCGGGGCGGTGACGAGCAGGCCTTCACGGCGCAACGCCGTCAGCAGTGCTTTCCAGTCCACGATGCTCACTCCGCCTGGAGACGTACGGTTGCTCCGACCGGAACCGACGTTCCGGCCGCGGGACTCGATCCGCCGACGCGTCCCGACCCCGAGACTGCCACTTCCAGCCCGCGGCGGTGCAGCGCGAGCGCCGCCGCACGGACGGTGAGGCCGGCCACCTGGGGCACCACCACCAGTGCTTGCTCGGCACTGTCGGGTGGGACCGGCCAGGGCACCACGATCCGCGGCGAAGCGGCGCGATCCACCGCCGCCTGCCTCGGCACCGTCGCGGACGGCTGCCCTCCCATCATGCGGGCGCGGTCGAACGAGACGCGCTTCGATGCCAGCGCCTGCTCGAGCATCGTGCGCACGACCGGCGCGGCCACATCGCCTCCGTAGTAGAGGCCGCCCTTCGGACCGTCGATCTTGACCACGACGACCAGCTGCGGATCGTCGGCCGGAAACATGGAGGCAAACGACGCGACATACTCGTTCACGTAGACGCCGTTGACGACTCGACGCGCGGTGCCGGTCTTGCCAAGCACGCCGTACGCCCCGACCTGCGCCCTGCTCCCGGTGCCGCCCCGCCCGCTGGCTCCCCGCAGGAACTCGCGCAGCTGGGCGGCCACCTCCGGCGAGACGACGCGGCGAACGGGCTCCGGCTGGTGCCGGTACAGCACGGTGCCGTCGGGCGCCCGCACTTCCTTGATCAGCGTTGGGGTCAGGAGAATGCCGTCGTTGGCGATGGCGCCGTACGCGGCCGCCAGTTGCAGCGCCGTGACCTCAAAATAGTACCCCATGGCGATGCTGACCCGGCTCAGCTCCGGCTGCCACTTCTCCGGGCGATGCACGATACCCCGAGATTCCGACGGGAGCTCCACGCCGGTCGGCGCGCCGAAGCCGAAGTCGCGCAGCTGCTCGTACTGCTCGGTCGGCGTCAACCGGTCGGAAAACTTGGCCATGGCGATGTTGCTCGACACTTCGATGGCCTGAGCCAGCGTGAGCATCCCGGGCTTGGCATGTTCGTCCTCGATTTCCCGGACCCGGCCGTTCGGGAGCGGCATCTGCCACAGCCCGCCCTCGTTGCTCACCCGGTCGCTGGAATCGACCCGTTCATGCGCCAGCAAGGCGGCGGCGGTGAAGAGCTTGGCGGTCGACCCCGGCTCGAACGGCTCCGTGAACGCCATGAGGTCGGGTTCGCCGTTCTTCTGCGACGCCACCGCAAGGATCTCCCCGGTCCGCGGGTCGAGGAAGACGACGTCGCCCCCCTGCGCTCCGAACTCCAGGACCGTTTCCGCCAGCGCCTGCTCGGCGATGTCCTGCAGTTCCGCGTCGATCGTCAGGACCACGTCGTTTCCCGGGACGGGGTCCTTCCGGAGCCGTCCAGGAGACTCGTACCGGCGCCCGCGCCGATCCTTCAGCACCACCTCTTCGCCCGGCGTCCCGGTGATCAACCCGTCGAGGGCACGCTCCAGGCCCGAGGAGGCTTCCCCGTCCGGACCCATCCGCCCGATGACCCGGCCCGCCAGGCGCTGGGACGGGTAGTTGCGGAGGAACACCCCCTCGATGTGGACTCCCTTGAACGCGCGAAGCGGCTCCACGTCCGTCGCCGTGTACGGCCCGTAGAAATAGAGGTAGGGCTTCTTCGACGCGAAGCCCCGCTTGAGGGTGGCGGCGGGCACCTCGAGTTGACGGGATGCGACCCGGATGAGCGCGGTGCGTTCATCGACCTCGTTCGGTGCGATGCCGACCCGGTATTGCTCCTGCGTGATGGCCATCGACAAGCCGCGGCGGTCGAAGAGCGTCCCACGCCGGGCCTCGAGCCGTCGGAGTTCAGTGCGGCTGCTCGAGGCTTCCTTCGCGTACTCGCCGCCCTTGAGGAGCTGCACCTGCGCCGCCCGTCCCACCACGACGAGCAGGCAGACTGCGAGCACCGCCTGCACCAGACCGAGGCGCGCCTGGACCCGCGCCATCAGCGCGCTCCCGCCATCGGTGGAAGCGGCAGGGAGGCCTGCTCGGAATCCCGGGGGAAATGCAGATCGAGGTCCACCTGCGCCTTCCGTCCGAGCACCGGTCGGCTGGAGGCGTCACGAATGCGACGCTCGAAGTCGGCCTGCCGGGCCTCGAGGTTGGCCCGCTCCTGCCGGAGCGCCGCGACCCGACGCGCCATCCGGATGCTGGCCGTCTGGCGCAGCTGGACGATCGTCGCCACGAGCAGAAAAAGTGCGAGCCAGAGCATGACCCAGTGGCGACCCTTAAGCATCATCGGCGACCTGGAACGCGCGGAGCCTCGCGCTCCGCGACCGGGGGTTGGCGGCCAGTTCCTCCGCGGACGGCAGGATCGGCTTGCGCGGCGTCAGCTTCCCGAGCGGCCGACCGCGGCAGGTGCAGATCGGCTGGACGGAGGGGCAGACGCACGCCGCCGCCCATTCGCGAAAGGTGTGCTTGACCAGCCGATCCTCACCGGAATGATAGCTGATCACGGCCAGTCGCCCACCGGGTGCCAGGCTGTCCCGCAGCGCCGGCAGCGCCCGCGCCAGCCCGGGCAATTCATCGTTCACCGCGATGCGCACCGCCTGAAACAGCCGGGCAAAATCCCCTGGACCCGAACGGGGCCCGAGCACACGCCGGATGGCGTTGACGAGGTCATCGCTCGTCGCGAACGGCGCGCTGGGCCCGGCGCTCGACGATCTCGCCGGCCAGCCGCCTGGCCCGCGGCTCATCGCCGAACTCCTTGAAGATGGTGGCGAGATCGTCGGCGGAGGATTCGTTCAGGAGATCGGCGGCGGTGGGTCCGGCGCGGGACATGCGCATGTCGAGCACGGCGCCGCGGCGAAAGGTGAAGCCGAGCGTCTCGTCGTCGAGCTGCCGGGACGAGACGCCGAGGTCGAGGAGGATGAAGTCCGGGCGGAAGTCAGCGATCGCCTGGAGGGCCTCGGGCGAGGCGTACGGGGCGGTGAGGAGTTGGACGCCTTCGGAGCCAAGTCGGGCGCTCGCGCGCGCGATCGCGTCGGGATCCCGGTCGACGCCGAGGACCGTCGCCCCGGCCGCGCGGAACGCAGCGGTGTGGCCGCCATCTCCCAGGGTGCAATCCACCGCGCGTCGAGCGCCGGACGCCAGTTCCAGCACGGCGTCGAGCAGCACGGGGAGGTGGTAAGCGGTCACCGGAGGTCCTGGGAGGGAGCGTCCAAAGCGAACACCCCGTCCGCCAAGGCGAACGGGGTGCCGGGTGTTCCGGGAACGGGGCTGACGGGGCTCGAACCCGCGACCTCCGCAGTGACAGTGCGGCACTCTAACCAAGCTGAGCTACAGCCCCCGATCCAGCGCACCATAATAACCGGAGGCGGCTGCGGGTGGAAGCCCTTATTTGCAGTACGCCTTGATCATGGAGGCGACGCGCGGCTTGTACTGCGCGACGTAACCAAGGTATCGGGCGACATCTTCCGGCTTGGCGGACTGGCCGAGGCGGAAGGCGGTTTCCGCTTCGGTCAGGAGGCCCTCTTCCTTCCGCGCCAGCTCGCACGACTTGTTGAACTCCGCCTCTTTGTCGACGTCCGGAATCTGGAGGAAGGTGGCCAGGCCCAGCACGTAGTTGGCGGTCGGCGCCACCGGGCCGGCCGGGTTGGCCGCCGCGACGGCGCGGCGGAGCACGTCAGCCGCGAGTGGGAGGTTCTTGCTTTCCGCCTGCAGGAGGGGCAGCGCGCCGTTGGTCAGCACGGCGGCCGCGGCCTCCTTGGCCTGTGCATCGCCGTGCTTGATGACGAAGTCGGCAAAGACGACCGCCTCCGCGATGCGTTTCTGCTCGGACAGCGCCTTGGCGGCCGCGAGGGCCGGCCCGACAGCCGTCGTGTCGATCACCATGAGCCTCGTGGTCACGGCGACGAGGCTGTCGGTCGGACCAGCGAGGCTGTAGGCCGTGACCAACTGACCCAGGAGCGTGGCGTTGTCGGGGTACTTGTTGACGCCCAGCCGCGCCCACTTGAGCAGGGCGGCCGTGTCCGGCTGCACCGCGGCGAAGACCGTCACCTTCAGGAAGTAGGTGGAGTCGGCGCGGTCGGGAGCCTCGGTGTACACGTGCTCGAGCGCCTCGATGGCCTTGCCGTAGTCGCCGCCGGTTGCGTAGGCGTTGCTGAGGAGGTCCCAGAGGTCCGCATTGGCGGGATCGAGAGCCAGCCCTTCCTTGGCGACATCGACGGCGGCATCGGGCCGGCCGTACTGGAGGAAGAGCTTGAAGGCCGCCTCCCGAAGCGGCTGGTTGGTCGGGGCCGCGAGGAGCATGTGCTGGAACGCCTCGATGACCTTGGCGCTGTCGCCCACGGACTCGTATTCCTTGGCGAGCGCGGTCAGGGCTGGGAGGCTCTGCGGATCGCCCTGCACGGACTTCTCGAGGCTTGCGATCACCTCGGTCGCCGGCGCCTTGCGGTCCAGGGCGAGCATCGCGAGGCAGTACTGCGCGAGGCCGTTGGTGGGCAGTATCCCGATGGCCTTGCGTGCCTGCTCGGCCGCCTTGTCCGGGCTCGTCGCCCGCTCGTCGGTGCACGCCTTGGCTTCGTCGGCCGACTTGACCGCCAGCGTGAACTGATCGGCCACCGCCTCCCCGAATTGCTTGGCCGTCTGCCCCGGCGCCTGCGGCACCGCCACCACGTTGCCGGCGTCGTCGTTGACTCCCGCCAGGCGCGAGGTCATGACATAGACCCCATTTTCATTCTTGCCAAGCGAGGAGGTCAGCAGGACACGGGCCTGCAGCTGCAGCGCGAGTACCCGGGCGACCACCGGCGGGAGGAGGGCGTCGGCCGGATACCCGAACTGCACCAGCGCCGACTGCATCTGCGCCAACGGCACAACGCGGTAGGTGGTCCCGGCCACCCGGTCCATGCGGGTCCGCATCGCATTGCCGACCTCAACCGCCATCGCCGAGTCGCCTTCGACGAAGGCGAATGGCGTCGCCACCATGAGCTTCGGCGCCGCCACAACGGGAGCGCCCAGCCGCCGTGCGGAGGAGGGGATCTGGGCGTTGAGGGCCGGCGCAACGAGCACCGCAAGGGCTGCAACGGGAGCGAATCGGATCAGGCGCATTCCTGCGGCCTCCTGAGAGCTGGACCAATGGGGGACATCATGCGGTCGGGGCGTCCGCGAGTGATGGGCGAAGAGGGACTCGAACCCCCGACATCCTGCGTGTAAGGCAGGCGCTCTAACCAACTGAGCTATTCGCCCGGCCGACACCGGCAGCCGGTGCTAGAGCGCGATCCCCAATGGAAGAAGGACGCAATAGCCAAGGACAAGCAACACGGCCGCAACGCTGGTACTGCCCGAGGCGAGCAGCAAATACCCGGCCGCGAGAGAAGCCACGCCGGCCCCGAGCAAGGCCAAGTTGCGAGGCCCCAGCGGGATAGCCCGTGACTTCGACGGCTTGGAAGAGGTGGACATAGGGGTGGAACGCTAGTGGGGTGCAGGACGGTGGTCAAGCGCATCGGCACCGTCAGGGGTCACCTCGGTGCCGGGAGCGCCCTGCCCGGCATCCGGGGCGTCGTCCCCAGGCATCAGGTCGTCCGGAGGGAGCACCCACCCCACATCGAGCGCCGCGCGGCGCGGTGCGTCACGGCGCCGCCGAATTCCATAGGCCAGCGCCACCAGCATGGCGATGCCGACCCACATTCCGGTCCCGACCGTCCAGGCCACCAAACCGTACCGGGTCCGGACGCTCTTTCGCCACGCTTCGTCGAACCGGTCGAGCGACAGCCCGGTGGTCTCGATGATCGCGTCCTCGAACCGCACGCCGCCTCCCAGCCGCTGGAACAGCGGCTCCAGGGTGCCGGTCGGATTGCGGCGCGCCAGTTCCATCACGGCCGTCGCGGCCAGCGCATACGCGGCATCGGCCGACATCCGGGAGGAGCGCAACTCGGCATCGAGGGTCCGCAGGTCGGGGACGGCTCCCCAGGCGACCGCCAGGTTGATCCCGAGCCGGTCGAAGAGGTCCCACTGGCCACTCGCCATGGTGGCGTACCCTTCGTCGAACCAGAGCGGGACGCGTCCAGGAACGGCCTGATGCAACGCGATGTGGGCCAGCTCATGTCGGAGGGTACCCGCCAGATCGCCGGCGTCGGCGCGCAGGACGATGGTCCGCCCGCCGGGAAATGCGGCACCCGCTCCCCAACCGGGGAGCCGCCCCCGCGTGTAGTCGCGAAACGCCTGGGAATCCGCGGTGACGACCAGGCGGATCTCGCCAAGGTCGCGCGAGCCGAGGCCGGGCCAGATCGCGGGTCGATCGGCGATGTCGGCGAGGCCCACCGCCAACGCGGCTTGTGCCGGCCACGCGACGGCGGTGACCCGCCCCACCGTGACCGCGGTCGGTTGGCCCTGCCAGAGCGCCAGCGCGAGAATTAGACTGAGGAACGTCGAGGGACGTCTCCTCCCGCCGCCGCGTGGTCGAGGAGCTCGCGGCAACGCTTGCCCCACGGATTGAACTTGTTGGCCTTATACCCGTCGGTCCACACCTGCCGGGCGTCGTCCTGCCGTCCGACCAGCCACAGCGACCGTCCCAGCTCGAAATACGCTTCGATCAGGTTGGGTCCCAACGCGAGGGCCTTCCGAAAGAACGCCTCGGCGTCCTCGTACATTTCCCGTTCCTGGTACACGAGGCCGAGGTAGAAATTCGCGTAGAGGGTGGCCTTGCGGTCGTTGTCGAGACGAATGGCCCGCGACAGGTGCTCGATGGCCTCGCCGAAGATTTCCTTCTTGAGGCAGATGTATCCGACGTTGACCCGGGCCAGCGCGTTGGCGGGTTCCCGCATCAGCACCTTCGAGAAGGTACCGAGCGCCTCGTCGTACTCCTCCGACAGCATCTGGGCCCACCCCAGCAGGGAGAGCGCCTGGATGTCCTCGGGCGAGAGCTTGAGCGCCTTGTCGAGCGACTGGATGGCCCCGGCAAAATCGCCGAGAGAGATCAGACTCCAGCCCTTCTCGATGAAGGTGGAGGCGCCGAGGTGATCCGCCTGCAGCACCGGACGCGCGCCCGAGAACTGCGGGGCCGCGCCCCGTTCCGCCTCGGCCGCGAGTTGCTTGTACTGGTCGACCAATCCGCGGATCTGTTCCTTGAGCGCGGCCAATTCGACGAGCGTCCCGTCCACCCGCTTGAAATAGGCGACGATCTCGCGCTTGACGGCCTGACGTTCCGCACCGGACGGCGCCGCCTCGACACGAGCGGCGAGCGCGAGGTATTCCTGGCGCAGTCCCGCGAGCACGTCTCCCGTCACGCCCCGGCCGCCTCGAGTTGCAACCGCTCCTCGCTGCTGAACAGCTTTCCGGCCTGGAGCAGGATCACGGTGCGTTCCTCCAGCGTCAGGACGCCGAGGATGTACTTGGCGGCGAGGCCCCGCACCATCGGGGGCGATGGCGCGATCCGGCGGCTGTCGATCCGGAGCACTTCTCGGACGCCGTCCACGATCATGCCGACCCGCTGGCCGTCCATGGTGACGATCATGACGCGTGTTTCCTCCAGCTGCTCGGCAGGCAGTTCCAGCCGCTTCCGGAGGTCCACCACCGGCACGACGCCCCCGCCGTAGGGAAGCACCCCCTCGAGAAAGTCGGGGGCGCTCGGTACCGGCGCGGGCGCCTGGTAGCGAAGGATGCGATCCACCTGGGAAATCTCCAGCGCAAACTCCTGGGTTCCACCGCGGAAGATCACTACCTGGATATCATCGCCGGTCGTCATGGACCGCTCTTCCCCCCCAGGAGTCGGACTCCCAGGGCCTTGAGGTCAAGAATCGGAACCAGCATGCCATCGCGGCGCGCCACGCCCAGCGCCCAGGGAAGCGACTGTCCCACGGGCACCGGCACCACCTCTTCCGCCAGCACCGCCTCCGCGCCGTCCACTTCGAGGCAGATCCGCTGACGCCCGGCCCGGGCGAGTACGCCGACCTCTCCCATCGCGGCCGGGCATTCTCCGCCCCACAGCACGGTTGCGAGGTTGACCACGGGGACGAGGCGTTCGCGCACGGCCACGACACCCCGCACCGCCACATCCGTCGTCGGGACCGCGAAGGTGGCGGCGAGGTCCACGACCTCCAGCACCTCCGCGACGTCGAGCCCGACCTCACGGCCGCCGGCCCGGACCAGGAGGTACTGACAGCTCCCGATGGTGCTCACGCCGCATTCAGCCTGATGAGCAGCGCGGTCACCCGCGCGCCCACCTCCGAGACCGGCAGCACGAGGTCGGCCCCACCAGCCGCCTGCGCTTCCTTGGGCATGCCGAAGATCGTCGAACTTTCGCGGTCCTGGGCGATCCCTTTTCCTCCGGCGTCGTGGATCTGTCGCAACCCCTCGGCGCCGTCGCGCCCGAGCCCGGTAAGCACCACCCCGATGGCGCGGCCACCGAAGAGGAGCGCCACGGACCGAAAGAGCGGATCGGCGGCCGGGCGAACGCCCCACAGCGGGGGGCCCTGATCGAGTGCCAGCGCGAGGCCATCGCTCCCATCCACCACGCGCATATGATAATCCCCCGGCGCGATGTAGGCGGTGTCCGAGACCAGCGGCGCGCCGTGCTCGGCCTCGACCACCGCCAATTCGCTCTGTGCCGACAGGCGCTCCGCCAAGCTGCGCGTGAACCGCGGGGGCATGTGCTGGACGATCACGACGGCGGCGTGGTGCCCCCGCGCAATGCGCGGGACGACCTCGGCCAGTGCGCGTGGCCCGCCGGTCGACGCGGCGATGGCCACACAGAAACGGGCCCGGCCTGGAAGGGCGAAGAGTCCGGCGGGCTGGTCCGGGCGGTTCGGCCGGGCGAGGACCGGCAGGCGGTGAATGTTGGCCGCCCGCGCCGCGCGCAACGCTTCCAGCACCCGGAATGCAAACCGGTCGCGCGACGCCTCATCCCGACCCGCCTCCTTGGCCACCAGCTCGACCGCCCCGAGTTCGAGGGCGCGGATGGCCCCGGCCGTCCCCGGTCCCGCGTAGGAGCTGACCACCACGACGGGGCGCGGCGCTTCCGACATCAGGTAGCCGATGGCGCCGAGGCCGTCGAGCTCCGGCATCTCGAGGTCCATCGTCACCAGGTCGGGCTGGTACTCGTGCACCTTCCGGAGCGCGTCAAGGCCGTTCCGCGCGGTGGTCACGACCCGAAATTCACCCGACCCGTCGATGATCTCGGTGAGGAGGCGGCGGATCAGGGCGCTGTCGTCCGCGACCAGCACGGTCGGAAGGCTAGAGATGGGTCACTCCCCGTCGCACGGTGGACACCTCGATCCGTCCATCGCCCACGAAGAGGCGCACCGTCCGTCCGAAGTCCCCGCCCACCTCACTCCCCACCAGGGGGATCGAATGGTGCTCGAGCGTCGCCCGGACCGCCACGAGATTGCGCTCCCCCATCTGGATGGCGCCGGTCGGCTGCAGGTTGGTGAACATCGACGCGCCGCCGGCAATCCGCGCCGTGATCCGGGACGCGCGGGCCCCACGCGCGACCATGTCCTGCATCAGCAGCGGAATGGCCGTCTGCGGAAACTTGCCGGGCGTGTGCTCACGGCGACTGAGCGCCGGCGACGGCAGCAGGATATGCGCGAGTCCGCCGACCCTGGCCTCCGCGTCATGGAGCGCCACCGCGACGCAGCTGCCCAATCCGACGGTGAGGAGGATGTCCCCGGCCCCACCGACCTTGTATTCCGCCACGTGAACCACCACCTCGCCGACGCTCATGCCGCCCTCCGAAAGATCCGTTCACGCGCATCGACAAGGGTCAGGCGCTCGCGGGCGGAGCCGAGCAGCGTCTCCACCTTCCCAAGAACGAGAATGCCGCCAGGCAGCAACGCTTCCGCAAACTGGGCGAAGAGGCGCTCCTGCATCGGACGGTCGAAATAGATGACGACGTTCCGGCAAAAAATGAGATCATACGCCGCGGCGGGGATCGTCTCACGGGTCAGGTCCAGCCGGCGGACGGTCACCATGCGGCGGACGGCGTCGTTCACCTGCCAGGCCTCGCCCACACGCGAGCAATACTTGTCCGCCATCCACGGCGGTGCCTCCTGAAACGCGGACGAGGGATAGACCGCGTTCGTCGCCCGCTCGAGGCTCTCCCGATCGATGTCCGTCGCCGTGATCCGCACTCGTTCCATCCAACCGGGATGACCCGCGGCGGCGGCGGCCTCCGCGCACAACATGGCCAGGGTGTACGCCTCCTCCCCCGACGAGCAGCCGGCGCTCCACGCGGCCAGCCGCCCGTTTCGTGCCAGCAGGAGGCCCGGCAGCAGATCGGCCCGCAGCCGGTCCCACGTTTCGGGGTTCCGGTAGAATCGCGTCACGTTGATGGTGAGCGCGTCCTTCAACTTGTCCCACTCCTCCGGCTTCCGGTCGAGGACGGCCATGTACTCGCCGTACGTGTGCACGCTGCACGCGCGCATCCTGACCAGGAGGCGCCGGCGGAGGCACTTGTCCTTGTAGGCGTCCAGCGTCAGCCCGGCCTCCCGCGACACCCTGCGCGTGAGGGCCTTGAACCCTTCCTCGTCGTCCAGGATCACGCGGGCACATCCAGTATCTCGAGGTTGGAGCGGGCCAACTGGTGACCCGGGTTCAGTTCGGCGGCGCGTCGCCAGCAATCGCGCGCGCGGTCGCGGTCGCGCCGCCGGAACGCGAGGTTTCCCAGCTTGAAGTAGAGGTCGTCGCCGAGTTCGGGCGCCAGCTTGGCCGCGCGATCGAATGCCTCCTGCGCATCTTCGTATCGTCCGGCCCGATAGAGCAGGTCGCCGAGGTTCTTGGAGAGTTGCGGGAGGCTGGGCTCATCGGCCAGCGCCGCACGCAGCAGCCGTTCCGCCTCCGCCAGCTCACCGGTCGCTTCCAGCAGCACCGCCAGGTTGTTGCGCAGCACCGCGTGCTGTGGCCAGGCCGTGACGCCTTCCCTCGCGACCGCGACCGCCCGGGAGAGGTCCCCCGCCGTACCGGCCGCGAGCGCCGCGGCCCAGAACCAGAGCGGCGGCACCGGGCGGTTGCCGTAAAGCTCACGCGCCTTGACCAGCCGGCCTTCGGCCACTTCGGGGTCTTCCCGCTTGAGGGCGATCACCCCCCAGAGGAGCATCGGCCGGGCGTCCTCCCTGGCGCGGGACACCGCCTCTGCCCCGGCCGCCTCCGCCTCCGCCAGCCGGCCCAACCGCTCCAGGGCCAGCGCGAGGTTGTGCATCCCGGCGGGTCGCTGGCCACCCAGCTCGACCGCACTCCGGAACGAGTCGACCGCGTCCGCCCACCGCGCCTGCCGAAGGGCGATGAGGCCCAGGTAGAACGGCGCGTTCCCTTCCGTCGGGCGCAGCTCGGCCACGCGGCGAAATTCCCGCTCCGCCTCGTCAAACATCCCGGTCTTGTAGAACGCGATCCCGAGGTTCCGGTGCTCCTCCACCCGGGCATCATTGACTCGCTCCGACTGCTGGGTGGCCGACGTCCCGACGCGGCGCACGAACCCGGCCGACAACAACCCGTAGATGGCCTTCCCGATTTCAAACTCCACCAGCCCGGACGCGTCGACCACGTCCTGCACGTCGTTTCGGCCGTTGAGCAACGGCAGAATCGCTTCCTGTTCGTCGCTCAGCCGGACACCCGCCGCCTGCACGCGGGCCTGGTCGGCCTCGAACACGATGTCGAGGGTGGGGATCTTCTTGGCGATGAGGCTCCACTCGTCCACCCGGCGCGCACCTTCAAGCAGTAACGACTCCGGGTTGATGGACACGAGAAAGTCCTCGCGTTCCGGGCGGACGCCGGCCTCGAAATTGAACGTGCCGCTGCTCCAGGTGAAGAGGTAGTACACCGCCTCCTCGACCTGGACCCGGATATGCTCTTCCAGCTCGGCCCGGGTGATGTGGCCGAGTTCGACGAGGATCTCGCCGAGCTTCCGGTCCCGGTCACCGGCCTGCCGGTCGATCGCGGCGCGAAGCTGGACGTCCGTAATCCGTCCGTTCCGCACCAGCATATCGCCGAGGCGGTCCCGTCGGTTGACGATGGAGGCGAAGATGATGCGTCCGTCGTCGAAATAGGCGTAGCCGAAGTTCTGGCGGTCCGCCACCGCCAGGCAGCCGCTCTTCCGGCCCAGCGCCAGCAGCTGGATGACGTCGGGGAGGCTGGCCTCCTTCAGGCTGCCCTTGATGGCCATCAGCGCCACTCCTCGATGAGGCGCTCACCGAGGTCCGGCCATTCCCACACGCCCTTTTCCGGGCTCCTGAATCCCCCGGCGGCCACGCCGCTGGTGCGCACCCCCGCGGCGGGGCGTGGGGCGCGCGGGGCCGCTCCCTCGAGGATCTCCCGGGCGAGCGCGACGTCCGGCTCCGCATGGCGTGCGTCCGCGGCGGCTTCAATGCGTTGCACCAGCGCCTGGACCGCGCGCACCGACTCCGCGGGGCGACTGGCGAGGAAGCTGGCCAGTTCGGCATCGACCCGTTCGTACCGCGCGCCGAGGAGGCGCTCGATCACCGCCTGGCGCACCTCGCGCTCCGGCGCCGGGAGGTGGACCACCAGTCCACCGGCAAGACGGCTCGCCAGCCGCTCCTCGAATCCCTCGATCTGGCCCGGTTCGGCGGACGCGGTGAAGACGAGTTGAGCGTCCCGCTCCATGAGATGGTTGAAGAGGAGGTAGAGCTCCTCCTGGGTCCGCTCGCGATTGGCCAGCAGCTGCACGTCGTCCAGGAGCAATGCGCTGACGCGGCGGTACCGCGCGCGCCACGGCGCGATCCGGTCCCGGGCGATCGCCTCGATCAGTTCCTCGGTGAAGTCCTGGGCGTTGAGACAGGCCACCACGGCGCCGGGAGTGGCGACCAGGAGGTTGCCGACCGCGTGGAGCAGGTGCGTCTTGCCGACCCCTGCCCCACCCACGATCACCAACGGGTTGTACGCGACCCCAGGGCGTTCGGTCACCTCGCGCGCCGACCGGAGCGCGACCTTGTTCCCCTCGGACTCGACGAGGTCCCCGAACACCCAGATATCCTCGGGCGGCGGAGGGGGTGAGGCCCCTTCCATGGCCCGCACCAGAAAGGCCTCCGCCGCGGCGACCGCGTCGGGATCCCGGAAGACCGGATCCGCCGCCAGGTCTTCCGCGAGTGCCGCCGCTTCGGCCTGCAGCGCCTGCAGGCGCTCGATGTCCGCCACGAACGCGGCCAACGTCTCGGCGGGATCGCCCTCGACGCTTCGGTCGAGCAGCCCGGTCAGGCGCGCGGTCCGATATCCCTGCCCCTCCCATCGCGCCACCGCCTCTTCCACACGGCGGCGCCACCCTTCCACCTGGCGTGTCAGCGTTTCTGCCACCTCGCTGAGAAAATCCCCGAACTCGTCCGGAGCCACCGCGGGCTCCGCATCCGGGGTGGTCACCGGTGACACGGAGGGCACATCGGCGGCAAGGGCACGCACGCCGAGCACCAGCCTGGCCTGCTCCGCATCGAGCGGGGCGTTGCCGACCGACTGAAACGCGACCAGGCGATTCAGCGCACCGACCAGTTCCCGCACGCTGTCGAGCGCCAGCGTCGCCACGGTCTCGAGGACGCCGGGAAGGAAGGTGACCTGCCGCTCGTCCGCCTTGCGGCGCAGGATCGCCACCCGCGTTTCGTAGTCTGGCGCCGCGATGTCGATCACCAGCCCGCCCGCCACCCGCCGGAGCAGGCGTTCGTCGAACGCCTCGATATCCGCGGGCGGGCGATCGCTGGTCAGCACGATTTGCCGGCCGGTGGTCTGCATCTGGTCCACCAGCCGGAGCAGTTCGGCCTGCGTCTCGCGCCGGTGGGTGACGAACTGGACGTCGTCCAGGAGGAGGATGTCCGAGTCGGCGAACCGACGGCGGTAGGCGTCGCCCTGCCCCGCGCCAACCGCCGTGTGAAACGCCTCGACAAAATCGTCGAGGGTCACGTACTCCACGGTCAGCGCCGGGTTGATGGCCTGGGCGGCGTGGCCGATGGCCATGAGCAGATGCGTCTTGCCGAGGCCGGGCCGGGCGTAAATGAAGAGCGGGTTGTACCCCGTGCCGGGGGACTCCGCCACGGTTCGCGCGGCCGTGGCGGCGAGCCGGTTGGCGGCGCCCACGACGAACCCGTCGAAGCGGAACTGGGGGCTCAGCTGCGTACTCACGCCGTCGGGCTCCCCGCCGCCAGCCGTTGGAGCACGAGTTCGGAAATCCCCTTGAGCGTCTCGAACACGCCGTGGCCGTGCAGGCAGTCGGCGCCGAAGCTCCGCACCCCGCGAAAATTCAGCGCGTCGTCCAGCTCGGCGGGGCTCAGAATGAGGTCGCTCGGCAGGTCCTGCTTGTTGTACTGGAACACCACCGGCAGCTGGCGGATATCCACGCCCTGCGCGAGGAGGTTTTCCTGGAGGTTCTGCAGGCTCTCGACGTTGTCGTCGTACCGCCGGGCCTGGCTGTCGCCCACAAAGACGACTCCGTCGGCGCCCTGGAGGACCAGCTTCCGGGTAGCGTTGTAGTACACCTGTCCCGGCACCGTGTAGAGCTGGAACCGCGTCGTGAATCCGCTGATGCTGCCGAGGTCGATCGGCAGGAAGTCGAAGAACAGCGTGCGATCCGACTGGGTGGCGAGCGACACCATCCGTCCGCGCCGCCCCTCGGGCACCCGGCCGTAGATGTACTGCAGGTTGGTCGTCTTGCCGGACCTGCCCGGACCGTAGTAGACGATCTTGCAGGTGATTTCCCGGGTGGTGAAATTGACGAGCGACATCCGTTACCGTCCGAACAGCGAGCGCAGGCTCGCGTTGAGTTCATCCTCGAAGTCCGCGGCGAGCACGTCGCGCGCGGGCGCCTCCGTCGGGGCCACCGCCTGCAGTTCCTCGATCAGCCGGTCGAAGAAGAGCCGCACCAGTCCGAGCGAGCTGTCCCGATCGTAGACCACCAACCCGATCCATCGGCCCTGCGGCAGGTCAAACCCCGACAGGAACAGTCCCCGTGACGGTCCCTGGTGCGACAGCGAGCGCGAGGCGCCGGAGGCGGTCAGCCGCCCCAGCTCCTCCGTGCTGGCCATGATGGCGGCCCCGAGGGCCGCCGCGGACATCACATCCAGCGCGCGGGTGAACCCGTGTTGTGCCACGACCTGGCCGGACGACGTGGTCAGGAGCACCACGCGGGCCGACGATTCCGCCAGGAAGCGCTGCAGCGGCTCGGTCACCCAGGGCTCGATGACGCGCATCAGGTGAGCCGCTCCGCCGTGCGTCGCAGTTCCAGGCGCACCAGGCCGACGTTGACGGCCGGATCGGTCACCGCCACGACCAGGAGTTCTCCAGGGGCCGGGACGGCCAGGAGCGCCCCGCCGTCGGCCTGCAAGTGCACGAACGCCGGCGCACTCCGCCCCGCGGCCTCCGTCGCACGTGCCAGGCGGGCGACGACACCCGCCGTCAGCGCGGCCACTGCCGCGCCGTCGATCCCTTCCATCGACGATTCCGCGATCACCAGCCCTTCTTCGGCCGACACGATCATGGCGCCCCGCACGCCGCGGACCCGGGTGATCGTCTCCAGCGCACCCACGATATCCGTCTTCACGCGACACCGTCCAGCCACCGGCGCGCGGCCTCGGAGGCGCGTTCCGCCTGCAGGGCGAGACGACCGATGGGCACGCTGTTGTCGCGGACCAGGAGCAACAGGGAGTCCGGCGTGGGGGCGCACAGGAACAGGTTCGCGTCGGACGTCTCGGCGGCCACACTGGTCCACGCGCCCAGCTCAAGGAGACGGGCGGCACGGGAGGCATCGCGAAAGACGCCGGCCAGGTGCGCCGCCACGGCATCGCCGACCGCACTCCCGTCCGGCGCCGACAGCCCGCCGCCAATCCGGAGTCCGTTGCCGTCGAGCAGCAGCAGCCCGTCCTGGGCCCCCTCGAGTCCGGCGAAGACCGCCGCACCGGCGTCCGCGGGCCCACTGGGCGTCGGGGCGGGAATCTCCTCCGTGGCGTGGGCAGCCGGAGTCGCGGCATCCTGAGCCGTCGGACTGGACGGCGCCGCGAGCGCCTCGCGCACCCGGGCGACCGCGGCCGCCACGCCCTCGGCGGCCGGATCGGCCGCGTAGGCCGATTCCAGGTGCACCAAGGCCTGCGGCAAGTCGCCGGCGACGTAGTAGAGGAACCCAATGCCCTTGTGGGCGCCGGCGTGCCGGGCATCGAGTCGGAGCGCGATGTCCCACTCATCGAAGGCCCGCTCGAGATCACCCTGGTCTCCGAGGACGCGCGCCAGGAGATCGTGGGCGTCGGCGAGCTCGGGGTACCGGGTCAATCCCGCGATCGCGATCTTCTCCGCGACTTCCAGCTGGCCCCGGCGCCGCAGGGCCTCGCCGAGCGGAAGGAAGACGAGGCTCGACGGATCAGCCGCAAGCTGCGCTGTCAGGACGCGAATGTCTTCAATGCTCACGGCGTCCTCCCAGTGCGTCCTTGAGGGTGTCCACAGCGGCACGCCAGCGGCGCACCGTCTCTTCCCGACCGCGTTCGCCGTCGGGCTGTGATTCCAGCGATTCCCACCGGGTCCACGCTTCGAGGGCGGCGCCAAAACGGGCGCGGCCCACTTCCGCCAGGCCTAGCAGCCGAAGCGCCGCCGACGTACCCGGGTCGCATCGGAGCGCCTGATTCAGACGGAGGACCGCTTCGTCGTACCGGGCCTCCGCGAGCAGGACCCGTCCAAGCACGAGATGCGCGGGCGCGTCCTCGGGGAACGCCAGAACCGCCTCCTCGGCGGTAAACCGGGCCCGCGCCACCTCGCCAAGCAGCAACGCCTCTTCCGTCGCCGCCACGAGGACCGCGAGGTCGTGCACCGGCGCCTCGGCGTCCTGACCGGCGGCGACCGGCTCGCCCACCACGATGATCCCCGCGGACGCAAGGCCGAACAGCGTGCGGGCGACGTCGAAGTCGGATCGGCCGAGCTGCCCCGCCAGCGTGCGCAAATCGGTCGACCCGTCGATCCCGGCCAGCACCTCCCACTCGAACGGCAGCAGGTCGAGCTGCGCGCCTTCGTCCTCGGTGGAACCGGTGAAGCGCGGGATCACGCCGAGGTGAGGCACCTTCGCTTCGATGCGGGACCACTCGTCGATGCGCCGCGCCGCCTCCATCAGGAGGGACTCCGTCGGGATACGCACCGTCGCCTCTCCGAGCGATTCAGGGAGCGGCCCGTCCTCGAACGAAAAATAGCCTTCCGACCAGCTCATCAGCTCGAAGATGACCTCCTCGACCTGGGCCCGGATCTGGCGCTCGAGCTCCTTGCGAGGCAGCGCACCGATTTCGACCAGGATATCTCCCAGGCGATGCCCCGGCCGGGTCCGCTGGATGGCGGCCGCCCGGGCCACGTCGTCTTCGCGCACCTTGCCGGCGCGGATCAGGAGCGCCCCGAGCGGATGCGGATTGCTGCGGATCTCCGCCGAGATCACGCCGCCGCCGTTGAAGTAGACGACCCCGGCGTTCTGCCGCAGCTCCGAGGTGACGCGCAGGACGCCCGTCTTCCGCCCCAGGTCGAGCAGCTGGAAGACGTCGTGGATCTGCAGTTCCTTCAGCGGGCCTTCGATCGGCACCGGCTACTCCGCCACAGC
The DNA here is from genome assembly GCA_963810185.1 of uncultured Gemmatimonadales bacterium. Lineage (GTDB taxonomy): Bacteria > Gemmatimonadota > Gemmatimonadetes > Gemmatimonadales > GWC2-71-9 > SPDF01. Next base: position 161,367 of record CAWEMJ010000008.1, on the reverse strand, counting down.
AGTAAAGATATGGACCAGGTCCCTGGTCGACCGGAGCTGGTTCCGGGCGGCCGCGGCGAGCGTGCTGCCCGGGTCCGCTCGGACGACCGCCTCCCACTGGTCGGACGCCTCCCGGTATCGGCGCGCCCGGACCAGTGCGGCTCCGTAGGCCAGCCGGGCCTGCCCCGCCTCGGGATCGAACCGCAGGACCCGCTCGAACGCCTCGATCGCCTTGTCGGGGCGCCCATCCTCGAGCAGGAGTTCGCCGAGCAGGGTGAGCGCCTCGAGATCCCACGGATCGGCGCCGAGCAGCGCGATGAGCGGGGCCATGGCCGCCTTGGGCGAGTCCACCCGGCGCAGGAGGCGGGCCAGCGCCCGGGCCGCCTCGGAATAGGTCGGGAGCAGGTCGAGGGCCCGCTTGAACGCCAGCCGTGCCCCGGTCCAGTTCTGCCGCTCCTCCTCCAGCGTGCCGAGTTCCAGCCAGACCTGCACGAGCCCGCTGTCGAGCTGCAGGGCGGCCTGGTAGGCGTCAAGCGCCGCTTCCCGTTCGCCCAGCCGCCGCGAAACCCCGGCCTGGAGCTGGAGCAGGTCCGCCCGACCCGGAGCGCGGGACTGTGCCTCGCGGAGAGCATCCAGCGCTCGGACCGGATCGCCGGTGGCCAGTCGGACCCGGGCGACGGCCACGAGCGCCTCGACCTGGTTCGGTGCCAGCTGGGCCAGCCCCTCGGCCCCGGCCACCGCCTCTTCCGGGCGGTTGAGCGCAAGGAGGGAGCGCACTTCGCCAAGCAACGCATTGACGTCCGCCGGGTCCGCGGCACGCGCCTCCCGGTATCGCTCGAGGGCCTCGCCGTGCAGGCCCCGCTTCCCAAAGATGTCGCCGAGGAGCACCGCCACCCGGGCGCGGGACGCGCCCCGGGCGATGGCCCGCGTGAGCTCCGCGGACGCGAGTTCGAGCAGCCCCTTGCTGATGTAGTCGCGCGCCAGGGACAGCGCCGCCTCCTCGGCCGCGGGAGGCGCCGGCGCGACCGGCGTCGCCGGCGCGAGGTCTTCGAAGATCCCCTCGAGGACCGTGGCGTCGAACACGAACGAGTCGCCCAGGTCCGTGGCCGTCACGTCGGCGCTGATCTCCGGTACGATCGCGATCAGCGGATCCTCATACTGCAGGTCGATCGCCAGCTGGAACTTCTGCTGGATGTAATAGGGCTCGAGTTCGAGCGCGCGCTTCGTGGCGCGCAACGCGCCGTCGAAATCGCCCAGCTGGCTGAGCGTAAAGCTGAGGTTGTAGTGGGCGGAGGCGTAATCGGGCGCAGCGTCCACCGCGCGGGCGAACGCGTTTTTCGCGTCCGCGTACCGGTGCAGTTCCATCAGCACGAGGCCGATGCCGTTCCACGCAGGGGCGTTCGTGGGATGGTCGCCCAGCACGGCCCGGAAGGTTTCCAGCGCCGGCTGGAAGCGTCGGAGCTGGAAGAGGAGCAGCGCCAGGTTGAGTCGCGGGGCGGCGAGGTCTCGCTGGACCTGGAGCGCCGCACGGAAGGCGGCCTCGGCCTCACCGGTGCCTGGCTCGTGGGCCAGCAACACCCCAAGATTGTTCCAGGCGAGCGCGTACTCGGCATCGAGTGAGATGGCGCGCTCGTAGGAATCGCGCGCCGCGTCCCGCCGTCCGGCCTGGTGCAGACACACGCCGCGCTCGTTCCACACCTTCGGGGAGTCTGCGTGCTCCTCGACCAGCGCGTCGTAGAGTTCCAGCGCGCTGGTCAGGTCGCGGCGGAGCAGGTGGACCTCGGCCATCGCCTGGAGGGTAAGACGGCGGTCCTCGCCATGGTCCAGGGCGAGCCGGTACTCGCGCAGCGCCTCCGGGTAATAGCCCTTCTGGCGGAAGGCGAGCCCGAGGTTGAAGTGCGCCAGCGTGCCCCCATCGGCGAGCGCCGGGCGCATCGAATCCGCCAGCGAACGCCCCGCCGGCACCGATCCGTCGTCCGGACTGTCGATGGCCAGGTTGGCCTGGGCGCGCCCCAGGGTCGGATTGAGCGTGATCGCGCGCTTGGTGGACGCGCGAGCCTCGTCGTGCAGGCCCATGTCGCCGAGGACGAAGGCGAGGAGGTAATGCGCGTCGGCGTAGTCCGGGTTGCGATGGATGGCCTGTCGCAGCGTTTCGAGCGCCGCCTCGTTCAGTCCGCGATTGTAAAGCGCCTCGCCGTAATAGAAGAGCGCGATGGGACTATCGGGGTCTTGTTCGGCGGCGCGGCGAAACCATTCCTCGGCCACCTCGACGCGACCGCGGGCCTTTTCGGCGAGTCCGAGCTGGAGGAGCGCGGGGATATCGGCGGGATGCCACGCGAGGAGCGCGTCGAACTCCGCCACCGCCTCGTCGGTGTGACCGAGCGCGGCGTAGGCCCGGGCCAGCTCCCACCGGGCCTCACGATCGCCCGCTTCGCGGCGGAGGCGCTCCCGCAACTCGGCGACACGCCGATCGTAGTAACCGCTGGCTCGGTAGGTGATTTCGAGATTCCGCTGCGCCACCTGCATGCGGGGATCGAGTTCGAGGGCGCGGGAAAACTCGGCGACGGCCTCGGGGATGAGGCCCTTTTGGTAGTAGAGCACACCGAGATTGTTGTGGGCACCGGCGTCGGACGGGTCGATGCGGCGGGCGAACGACCGCAGGACCGCGAGGTCCCGTTCGGGCAGCGCCGGACTGCCCATCGTTCAGCCGACGCGGATGGCGTCGAAAATGGCCCGCAGCGACGCCAAGTCCGGCAGGAGGAGGAAGTGCCCCTTGAGGTTGGACGACTCGCCCTCGAACTGGAATTCGGACTCGACGCAGAAGACGTAGTCGCGCTCCGAGCCGAAATTGAGATAGGTCGAGGTCAGCACCGCGGCGCTGAGGTCCACCACCAGGCTGGGCACGGAGGGCACCAGCATCATCCCCATGAAGTCGCTGAGCGCGTTGAGGTACGCGCTGCTCAGGATGTTCCCGACTTCCTTGATGCCCGACTGCTCCATCACGCCGAATTCGGTGGTGGTGCCCGGGGCGCGGCGAAGCAGTATATCGCAGAGGGCGTAGGCCGACGGCTCCGGAAAGAGCAGCAGGGTGCGGCCGGTGAGGTCGCCCATCATGTGCATCAGGACGGCGGCCACCACCTCTTCGGGATCGCCCAGCACCTCGGGCACTTCCTCGAGCGGCGTGACCGTGACTTCCGGGACGCTGATCATGATCTTCTTGTTGGTCATCTGGGAGAGCGCCGTGGCGGCGTGCCCCGCCCCGATGTTCGCCACCTCCTTGAGGGCGTCGAACTGGAGCTCCTTCAGATCGCGCACGTCTTCCATACGGTTCTCCCTAGACGAGGGCCGCGGCATCCAGGATAAGCGCCGGAGTGCCGTCCGCGAGGATCGTGGCACCGCTGAACAGCGGCGCCGTCCCTTTCGGAGCGTCAAACGGCTCGACCACCACTTCCTGCTGTCCCATCAACGAATCCACCACGATCGCCGAGCGGCGGTCGCCCACTTCCAGCACCAGTCCGGGCCGCCGGAGCGGGATGTCGCCGCCTTCCACCCCGAGCAACGTCCGCAGATGCACCGTCGGGATGACCCGGTCCCGCAGGACGATGGCCTCGCGGCCTTTCACCTCTGTGGCGGGCTGCAGGTCGAAATCGACTGTTTCAGCCACGTAGGACAGCGGCAACAGGTATCGCTCCGTACCGACCCGGGCCGTGAGCACCCGCAGGATGGCGAGGGTCAGCGGCAGCCGCAGGGTGAATGTGGTCCCCGCACCTGGCGTGGTCGAAATTTCGACGGCCCCGCCCTGGGCGCGCACTCGCGTGAGGACCACGTCGATGCCGACGCCACGACCGGAGACGCTGCTCACCCGCTCCGCGGTGCTGAATCCCGGCCGGCCCAGCACCTTGAGCAACAAGTCGTCGCTCAGCACTTCCACCTCGGGCCCGACGACCCCTTCCCGCTTCGCCTTGGCCAGGATGGCGCGCCGGTCGATACCCCGCCCATCGTCCTGGATCCGAATGGCCACGCTGCTGTGCTCGCGCGCGGCCGAGAGCACCAGCCGACCCTCGGCAGGCTTCCCTGTGCGCTGGCGTTCCTCTGCTGTCTCGAGCCCGTGGTCCACGGCGTTCCGCAGCAGGTGAAGCAGCGGATCGCCCAACTCATCGAGGATGGCCCGGTCGAGTTCGATCCCCTCGCCTTCCATCTCGAATCGAATCTGTTTTCCAAGCTGCCGCGCCAGATCCCGCACCGCGCGCGGGAACCGGTCGAAGACTTGCCAGACCGGGGTCATCCGCGCTTCGATGATTTCCGCCTGCAGGTCCGAAACCAGGCGGCTGATCCTGGTGCCGAGCGCCTCGAGTTCGCCCCCGGGCTCCGCTTGAGCCAGCTCCAGCAACCGATTGCGAGCGACCACCAGCTCGCCGACCTGGCTCATCAAGGCGTCGAGCCGGCGGCGGTCGACGCGGATTTGCCCGCTGCGCGCCGAGGGAGCCGCCGCCGCCGGGGTGGCCGCCGTCGGGATGCGCCACTCGGCGGTCTGGACGGTATCGGCGTCCACCGCGACGCTGCTGATTTCGCCGGCCGCTTCGATGGCCGCGACGATCTGCGACTCCGTGCTCGGGGCGTCGAGCCGAAACGTGAAACGGCCGTCGAACCCCTGGACATCGAATGCGGCCGCCGGCGGCATGACGCCGGTGACCTTGCCGAGCTGTTCGGCGCGCCGCAGGGCCAGCAACGCGCGCGCACCGAGCAGTTGCGCATCCGGCCGGATCTCGACGCGGACCACGCGCCCCGCTTCGTCTCCGAGATCCTCGAGCTGGAACGAAGCCGGCACGGGCACGGCGGCGATCGGTTCCGCGTCCGGAGCGGCGGTCTTCTTTCCCTTCCGCGCCGTCCCCTTGGCCGGTTTGTCCGGCGCTCGGGCCGCAATCGGGGCGGCGGCAGCCGCTTCGAGCGCCGCCAACAGTTCTCCCGGCTCGAACCCGGCGTCCGCTCCAGCGGCCGCCTCGTCCACACCTCGCTCCAGCGCATCGACCGTCTTCAACAGGAGATCCACCACGCCGGCGCCAGCGGGAGCCCGCCCCCCGCGGATGGCGTCCAGCAGGTGCTCGGTCCGATGGGCCAGATCCGCCAGCCGCCCGTACCCCATGGTGGCCGCCATGCCCTTGAGCGAATGGATGGCACGGAACAGTTCCGCCACCGCGTCGGTCGAACCGGGCTCCCGCTCCCACTTGAGCAGCAGCCGGTTGCACGCGGTCAGGTGCTCGCGGCTCTCAGCAAGGAAGAGGGCGGCGTACTTGTTCAGGTCCATGGCGTCAGCCGAGGACGCGCTGTACCGCCTCGAGCACCCGGGAAGGTTGGAAGGGTTTGACGACGAAGTCCTTGGCACCCGCCTGGATCGCCTCGACGACCAGCGCCTGCTGGCCCATGGCGCTGCACATCAGGATCTTGGCGTCGGGCGATTCCCGGCAAATTTCCCGGACCGCATCGATGCCGCCCATGTCGGGCATGACAATGTCCATCGTGACGAGATCGGGCTTCAGCTGGCGATACTTTTCCACCGCCTGCAGCCCGGTCTCGGCTTCACCCACCACCTCGAAACCGGCCTGGGTGAGAATGTCGCTGATCATCGTTCGCATGAAGATGGCATCGTCGCATACCAGGACCGTGTGGCTCACAGGTCTGTCTCCAAGCGTCTAAGAGGGTCGTGAGAAGGAGCGGTCGGCGCCGCCAGCGGCACTGAGTAGTGGAGCCAGCAGTGCCTCGGTATCGAGTACCACGAAATGGCGGCCATCGCGCCGTCCAACCGCCTTGACCAGCCGAATATCCACCCCGGGGAGCGCCTCGCGGGCCTCCAACCGGTCCGCCGGCATTTCGAAGAGGTCATCCACCCGGCCAACCGCCAGCCCCACGCGCCGAGTGCCGACGTCCACCACCAGCAGCGCCCCTTCATGTTCCGGCAGGGGCTCCCGATCGAGCAATCGGTGCGCATCGACGACCGTCAGCAGGGTCCCACGGACGTTGACCAAGCCGATGACGGTATCGGGGGCACCCGGGATCCGGGTGGTCGGAAGGGGCGCCAATATTTCGCGGGCACGGCTGGCGAGCATCCCGCAGGCCAGGTTGCCCACCTGAAATACCACGACGCGCACCGACGGGGAATCAGCCATCTCTATTAAAGAAAAGAAGATAGCGAAGAGCGTCATCGGGAGCAACAGAGATCAGGTCCCCCGCCGCCAGGACGAGCGCCTCGCGCAGATCGGCCGGCCATTCTGACCGGAATTCGAGGGCTTCCTCGGTCACCGGATGCTTGAAGGCGAGTGATGCGGCGTGCAGTGCCTGACGGCCCGCCGCGCGCTCAACCGCCTCCGCGATCAACCGAGCCGACCCGGAGATCCGGCGGCTCCCTCCGGCGCCATACACCGGGTCCCCGACGACCGGGTGGCCGATATGGGCGAGATGGACCCGGATCTGGTGGGTGCGGCCAGAGTGCAGCTCCAGGCGGAGCAAGTCAGCGACCTGGAACCGGGCGATGCACCAGGCGTCGGTGCGCGCCGGACGCCCATCGGCCAGGACTGCCATCCGCTTTCGGTCGGTCGGATGCCTGCCCAGCGGCGCCTCGATGCGGGTCGGGCTCTCGTCGAGGTGCCCCCAGACCAGCGCCGCATAGACACGACGGATGCGACGCGCGGCCAGCATCTGACCCAGCCGGCGATGCGCCAGGTCGGTCTTGGCCACCAGCATGAGGCCGGAGGTGTCGCGGTCGAGGCGATGGACGATGCCCGGCCGCCCCTCGGCTCCGCCCGACAGCGTCGTCCCCCGCGCCACCAGGGCGTTGACGAGGGTGTCGTCCCAGTGGCCGGGGGCCGGGTGCACCACGAGGCCCGCCGGCTTGTCGATGACGGCGAGGTGCTCGTCCTCGTAGATGACGGTCAGGGGAATGTCGGCGGGGCGGATCTGTCGGGGCGGCTCGTGCTCGGGGAGCGTGACTTCCACGGCGTCACCGCGAAGGAGCAGCCTGGAGGCGCGCGCCACCTTGCCGTTGACGGTCACCCGTTTGTCGGCCACCAGCCGTGCGGCCTGGGTGCGGGAGTACTGGAGTTGGTCGGCGAGGAAGCGATCGAGCCGCTCGGTGCCGTCCGCGAGGACGGTGAAACACTGGGGGGCGCTCATGGGGCCGGCCTCAGCCGGCCGACGCAGCTTCGTGGCGGGCCTGACGGCTGTCCTCGATCCAGAGCGAGATGGCGAGCGCCACCGCCCCGCAGCTCACGGCGATGTCCGCCACGTTGAACGTGGGCCAGCGGAGGTTCCCGATCCCGAAGTCGAGGAAGTCCACGACGCCGCGGCCGCTCCGGATCCGGTCCACCAGATTGCCGGCGGCCCCGCCGGCCACGAGCCCGAGCGCCAACTGGCGGAACCGGTCACCGGCGGCCGCCGCAGCGGACATCCGGCTCAGCAGCACCACGGCACCAAGCGCCAGGGCCAGGAAGATCCAGCGCGAGTAGGGACCGAGATGCAGCCCGAACGCCGCCCCGGGGTTGTACACCAGGCGCAGCTGGAACCACTCGCCCGCCACCGACACGCCGGTGGTCCGGAGCAGATACGCCTCGGCCACGAGTTTCGTGATCGCGTCGAGCACGAGCACGCCGAGCGCGGTGCCGAAGAACAGTCGCCGCTCACCGGCGCTTGGCATCCTCTTCCTTTTCCTTGCAGCCGATGCACAGCCGCGCGTGCGGCAGGGCGTCGAGTCGCTCGAAGTTGATCGCGGAGCCGCAGCTCTCGCAGCTCCCGAACTTCTCCGGGTTGTTGTACAGCCGCCCGAGGGCCTGGTTGACGTGGAAGAGGTACCGCCCCTCCTTCGACGCCATCAGGAACTGCTTTTCCCGCTCCATCGCGTCGGTGCCCTGATCCGCCATGTGGAAGGAGTAGGAGCTCAGGTCGCCGTCGGCGCCCTGCAGGGTCGAGCTGAACGACTCGTCGTAGTGACCGAGCTCCTTCATGACCCGGGCGCGCTCCTCGATCAGGCGCTTCTCGAAATACGTCAGCTGCTTCTTGTTCATGCCCTATCCGTGTCTGGGTGCCGGCCAGTGGGCCGGACATCGTCGTGTCGTTGAATGCCGATCAGCACCTCGAGACCGTCGAGCGTCACACTCTGCTCGCGATCCGGGCGGTCGGCCCGTGATCCTGCCACCAACTGCCGGGCGAGAGTCTCACCCCGAATGAACTCCGCATGCGCCTCAACGGCCGCCAGCAATTCCTCAGCGCCGGTGATATGCAGGGCGACCCGGGTCGAGAAGTCGTATCCGGCGTCTCTCCGGAGCCGCTGGATGCGATTGACCATTTCGCGCGCCAGGCCCTCTTGCCTGAGAGCCGGTGTGAGCACCGGGTCGAGCGCGGCCACGAACGGTCCGTCGCTCTGCACGGCCAGGGCGCTGGCCACCTCCCTGCTCACCACCACATCCGCGGAAAGATACTCAAATTGACGCCCGTCCACCTCGACCACGGCGGAGCCGCCCGCTTCGAGGGTCCGGAGCTGGCTTGGGTCGAGCCGGGCGGCCGCGGCGGCCGCCAGGGGGGTCTCCTTGCCGTACCGGCTTCCCAGCGACCGGAAATTGGGCTTGGCGCGCAGGGTGACAAGGTCGGCGTCGGATTCCACGACTTCAATGGCCTTCACGTTGACCTCCCGACTGAGGAGGTCGAGCAGCGAGGCGAAGGTCGGCCCCTGCACCGCCGAGGGAACCGCGACGAGCATCCGTGCCAGCGGCTGACGCACCCCGGAGCCGATCTCCTCGCGCGCCGCGCGGGCCAGCGAGGCCAGCCGGCGGACCGCGTCCATGGCCAGTTCGAGGGCCTCGTCCCGCGCGGACCCGGGCTCGGGAAACCGGGCGAGGTGCACCGACGACCCGATCAGCCCGCGGTGCATCCAGTCGGAAAGGAACGGGGCCGCGGGCGCGAGGAGCCGAGCGACCGTGACGAGGCAGGTGTGCAGGGTAGCCAGCGCGTCCGGATCGGCGTCGCGGTCCGGCGCCCAGAAACGGCCCCGGTTCAGGCGGACATACCAGTTGGACAGGTCGTCCACCACGAAATCCATCAGCGCACGGGTGCCCACGGTGACGTCGTACCGCTCCCAGGCGGCGTTCACGTCAGCCACGACGCCGGCGAGCCGGCTCAGGATCCAGCGGTCGGCCAGCGACGCGGCCGCCGGCGGCGAGCCGGAAGACGGCCGCCAGTCGCCGGCGTACTGGGCGAAGAAGCGGTAGGTGTTCCGCAGCGTATTGAGAAAGCCGCCCGCCACCTCGGGAATGGTGCGGACATCGAACCGCTTGGGCAGCCACACCTGGCTCGAGGCCAGCAGGTAGAGCCGCAGCACATCGGCGCCGTGCTCCGCCAGCAGCTCGCTCGGATTGACCACGTTGCCGCGGCTCTTCGACATCTTCTGGCCCTCGGCATCGAGCACCAGTTCGTTGACGATGACGTTGCGATACGCCGGCGCGTCGAACGCGGCGGTGGCGATCGCGAGGAGCGAATAGAACCACCCTCGCGTCTGGTCCACGCCCTCGCAGATGAAGTCGGCCGGGAAGTGCGCCGCGAAGTCCTGTTCGTGCTCGAACGGGTAGTGCCATTGCGCGTAGGGCATGGAACCGGAGTCGAACCAGGTGTCGATGACCTCCGACGCCCGGCGTCATCGTCCCACCACACTCGCAGGTCCAGGTGTACCCATCGATGAACGGCTTGTGCGGGTCGAAACCGGCGGGCAGGGCCGCTCCCCAGCGCTCCGCGAGCTCGGCGTAGCTCCCGATGACGACGATGTGCGCCGGGTCGCGATCGCAGGACCACACGGGAAGCGGCGTGCCCCAGTAGCGATCACGCGAGAGCGCCCAGTCGACGTTGTTGGCCAGCCACTCGCCGAACCGCCCCGTGCCGACCTCCGGCGGGTGCCAGTCCACCGCGCTGTTCAGCGCGAGCATCCGGTCGCGGAGCGACGACGTCCGGACGAACCAGGAGTCGCGGGCGTAGTAGATGAGCTTGCTGCGGCAGCGCCAGCAATGCGGATAGGTGTGGACGTACTGTTCCGTCAGCAGGTGCCGGCCGTCGGTCTTGAGGCGGCGGATGATGAGTTCGTTGGTTTCGTCGGCGGTGACCAGCAGCCCCTCGAGTTCCGGCCAGCTGGTGCCGACGAAGGTCCCGTCGGGCGCCACCGGCCGGAGGAGCGCGAGCCCGTGCGTCTTCCCGGCCGCGTAGTCGTCGGCGCCGAACGCCGGCGCCATGTGCACGATGCCGGAGCCGTCCGTGGCCGTGACGAAGTCGCCGGCCACCACGACGCTGTGCACCGTGTCGTCCGGAAGCGGCACCACGTCGAGCGGCCGGCGATACCGGAGGCCAGCGAGGGCGCTGCCGAGCACCACCCGCTCCGGCGCCTGCACCGCGCCCTCTCCGAAGAGCCGGGCGAGGAGCTTGGGCGCCAGGCTCGTCGCCAGCACCAGCCGCCGGCCTGGCGTCCGCGGGTCGGCGTACTCGCCGTACTCGAGATCCGGGTGCACCGCCGCCGCCACGTTCGAGGGGAGGGTCCACGGCGTCGTGGTCCAAACGACGAGTTCCCTGCCCGACCCGTCCTCGAGCGGGAAGGTCACGAAGATCGCCTTGTCTCGGACCTCCTCGTACCCCTGCGCGAGCTCGTGACTGGACAGCACCGTGCCGCAGCGCGGACAGTACGGCAACACCCGGTGGCCCCGGTAGAGCAGGCCGCGGTCGTGCAGCCGGCGGAGGATCCACCAGACCGACTCGACGTACTCGTTGCTGAACGTGATGTACGGATGGGCGTAGTCGAGCCAGTACCCGATCCGGTCGGAGAGCGCTTCCCAGTCCGACTTGTAGGTGAATACACTGCTGCGGCAGAGCGCGTTGAACCGCTCGACGCCGTATTCCTCGATGGCCTTCTTCCCCTTCAGCTGGAGCTGCTTCTCCACCTCGATTTCCACCGGCAGCCCGTGGGTGTCCCACCCGGCGATTCTCGTGACGGAGCGCCCCTGCATGGCGCGGAAGCGGCAGACGAGGTCCTTGATGGTGCGAGAAAAGACGTGGTGGATCCCCGGCCGGCCGTTGGCCGTCGGCGGCCCCTCGAAGAACACGAAGGGCGCACCACCCCGGCCCGCCTCCATGCTCTGGCGGAAGAGGTCTTCGGCTTTCCAGGTCTCGAGCAGCTGCTGCTCGAGCTGGTCGGCGCCGAGGTCGGGAAGAGGAGGAAAGGCCATCAGGGAAGGCGACGCGGCGAGACGCTCACGCCTGCTTCTTGAGCGCGGGCTCGGCCTGCGACGGGGCCGTGGTCTGGGCGTAGGCCTGCAACCCGTCGACCTCGCCGAGCTGCCGCTCCAGGAGCGCCCTGAAATTGGCGAGGAACGCCGCGAACTGGCGTTTGCCGCTGTCGGTCCGCTCGCGCAGCAGCCGGTCCTCCCCCTGCGCCTCATTGAGCTGGCGGAGTGCTTCCACCTTTGCCTCGCGGATGATCATCTCGGCGTCCTTCCGCGCCTGCTGCTCGGCGTCCAGTCGCAACTGCTGGGCGGCGAGGAGGGCGTCGTTCATGGCCCGTTCCCGATCCCGGAAGGCACGCAATTGCTCCTGGAAACCACGGAGCCGCTCCTCGGCCAGCGCGCGTTCGCGAAGGATCCGGTCGAACTCCTCGGACACCCGCTGCTGGAAGGACTCGACGAGCGCCGTGTCGTAGCCCCGAAAGGTGCGCGGGAACTCGTGGCCCCGGATGTCGTGCGGCGTAAGCTGAAAGCTGTCGTCGGTCGTCATACCTGGCGTCCCCCGAACAGGATCGTTCCCAACCTGACCATCGTGGCCCCTTCTTCGACCGCGACCTCGTAGTCTCCCGACATCCCCATCGAGAGCTCGGGAAGCACAACACCCTGCACAGCCGCCGCGTCGCGCAGCCGGCGCAGCATGCCGAAGGCGGCGCGCTGGCGATCCGCATCGTCGGTGAGCTCCGCCATCGTCATGAGTCCGCGGAGGTCGAGGCGTGCGCACCCGCGCAGGGCTTCGAGCAATGCCGGCAACTCCACCGGCTCCACCCCGCCTTTCTGCGGCTCCCCCGAACAGTTGACCTGCACGAGCACGGCCTGGCGAGTGCCCTCGGGGGTTCGGCGGTCCAGCTCGTGCGCCAACCCCAGCCGATCGACCGAGTGAATCAGGGCGAAGCGCCCCGCGGCCCGCCGCGCCTTGTTCTGCTGCAGGGTTCCGATGAGGTGCCAGTCCACCGCCAGGCCGGGAAGGGCGTCCTGTTTTTCCAGCGCCTCCTGCACCCGGTTTTCTCCCACCGCTTGCAGACCCGCCTGCAGCGCCGCGCGCACCGCCTCAGGGCCGAACGTCTTGGTCACCGCGATGACGGTCACCGGGTGGGTCCAGCCCGTTCGGGCCTGTGCGGCGGCGATCTTCTCCCGCACCGACGCGAGCCGGGACGGGAGGTCTGGGAATGTCATAACCCTGAAAAATACAACGAGTTGACGGAGATTTGCAGGGAGCCGCTAGGGAGAATCGGCCGGCGGCAGCAGCGGGCTGAGCCGCACCCGGGACAGGGCGGCAGCCAGGGCAGGATTCGGGGAAAGCTGGTACGCCAACTCGAGGTTCCGGATCATCATCGCCTCGTCCCCCTCGGCCTGGAAGGCATAGGCCAGCTGCGTCGGGGGAAGCGCCAGGGTGGACGCAAAGGACCGGCTGGTCACGTCCAATCCGGCCGAGGATCCGGTGCGAAGGCCGCCGTACCAGTAGGTCTCCCAGACCAGTCGATCGGTCGTCGGCCGGTCGAGCAACGCCCCGGCAAACCGCTGGCGGTCGATCCCTGGCGCCATGGAATCTGGCGCCGCCGGCTGCAGCTCGAAGACCAGCCCCTTCTGAAGCAGGTAGGGATCGAGCGACAGGAAATTTCGGCCGGTCGTGACCGACCACGCCACCGGCCGGCGCCCGAGGTTCTGCTGGATGATGCGCGCCGTCACGAAGTCGCTGGTGTAGAAGACGGTGCCCTTCTGGTAGGTCTGCCGGTACGGGCCAAAGGCCACGGTGACGGACTCGCCGAGCTGACGTGGGTACGCCGCCTCGATTTCCGCATCGGTCATCGGCAGCGTCGGCCAGTCAGGACGCTGGGCCGAGCGACCCTGCCAGATGGCAGGAGCCGCTGCCTCGTCGAATGGCTGGACCGCCGATTCCCGAAGTTGGCGCGCATACCAGTCGGTGTTCGCCAGCGCGAGGCAGACGACCGTGACGTCCCGCCGGATCCCCGCTACCTCCTGCGCCCACCAGAGCGGGAAGGTGTCATTGTCGCCATACGTGAAGAGCACACCGTAGGGCGGCACGGAATTGAGGAGGTCATAGGCGAAGTCCCCCGCCAGCCGCGCGTCCACTCCGTGGCGGCGACTGGCGGCGGTGACATTCGACGCGGCGGGCAGCAGGGCCAGGACAAACAGGAGCGGGACCGCCGTGCGCAGCGCGGCCGTGGGCGCCCGCTGCAACGCGTCACGCACCAGCGACGCGAGCCCGATGCCGGCCCACACACCCCACACCAGGAAACTCACGACGAAGAAATAGTCCCGCTCGCGGACCTCGTGCTGTCCTCCATCCGGAAAGAGGTCGTATCCGAGCGACGCACCGGGCTTGAAATTCATGTACACCACGAGTCCGAAGCCCGTCACCACGAACAGCGTGAACAGGAGCCACCAGGCCGCCCGATCGGCGCGTCGCTGGGCGAACAGGCCCCGGAGCCCCAATGCGGTGACCAGCGCGGCGCCGAGCAATTGTCCATTGAGGACGCCGACCCCCCACTTCGCCGCACCGCGGGCCCACTGCCAGTTGAAGTACTGCAGGTAATTCTGGATCTGGAGCCAGGCGATGGTCAGGCTGCGTCCGGGATTCCCAGGCCCGTGCGCGACGGTCGGATCGTCGAGCGGGGTCCGCACCGGATACTGCTGGCGCCGAATCACCGCCAACAGCGCATCCCAGGTGGAGGGGTCCGCCTCGTTCGGGGTGGGCGATTGCCCCGCCCGGATGTAGAGGAAGAGGTAGGTCGTGACGCCAATCGCGGCGACGCCGAACGCCAGGAGCGCGAAGGAAAGCATCCCCGCCGTGGCGGCAAAGACGGCGGCCGCGAGGAAGCAGAGCCCACCGAGGATGATGAGCGGCGTGCTCCCCAGTCCGGTGCCGATAAGCAGCGCCCAGAGACCGGCCACCACCGCCACCGTGGCCCATTCCTGCCTCCGCTCGACCGCCGAAGCGGCCGGCGCGCCGTGAATGGTGGCCGCCAGGAACATCACCACGGCCGGCCCGGCAAGGAGCGCGAGCAGGTGGTTCCCCATCGAGATGCCGGCCAGGTACACGATCAGGAGGACAAGCCGAAGCGAGCGCTCGGTGCCACGCGCCGCGCGCCAGCGGAGGCAGAGCCAGCAGATCAGCGCGATGGTGAAGGTCGCGACGCTGTAGACCTCCGTCTCGTTGGAGTTCTGCCAGTGGGTGAAGCTGAACGCCGACATGAGTCCGGCGGCCATGCCGCCGCCCATGGCAATCAGCTTCCGCTGCCCCGGGGTCAGGTCGGGCGCGGCGCCGCGCAGGCTCTCGTGCGCCACCAGGAAGAAGCACCCCGCGGCGAGGGCGCTGAACGTGGCACTCATCAGGTTGGTTCGCCAGGCGTACTCGCCCACCGGCAGGAGCGCTGCCCAGACGTGGCCGAGCAGGACGAAGAGCGGCGTGCCCGGCGGGTGGGGAATCCCCAGGTTGTGGATGGAGGCGATGAGTTCGCCCGCGTCCCAGAAGGTGACGCTGGGCGCGAGGGTCAGGACGTACCCGGCGAGCACGAGTACGAAGAGCGCGAAGGCCCCGAGATAGGGTGGCCGCGAGTCGTCGATGGAGGTCAGTGGGCCGCTCCGAAGGCATGGGCGACGGCGAGCGCATCGCGCACCGCCGAGGGGTCGTGAACGCGGAATAGTCGGGCGCCCCGCGCATAGGCGAGGGCGCAGAAGGCGGCCGTCGCCCGGTCCCGGTCCACCACATCCCGCCCGGTGATCTCGCCCAGGAAGCGCTTGCGCGAGGGTCCGACGAGGATCGGGCGGCCGAGCGCGTGGAGCGCCCGGAGCTGATCGGCAAGGAGAATATTCTGGTCGACGGTCTTCGAGAAGCCGAACCCCGGATCGATCACGATACGATCGGCGGCGATGCCCGCGACGGTGGCCCGTTCGACGGCCTCCCGCAATTCGGCGATGACCCCGCCGACCACGTCGCCGCCGTAGTCGGCCTCGTCATAGGAGGCCATCGACGACAGCGCACCGCGGGAATGCATCAGCACGATTCCAGCCCCGGCCTCCGCCACGACACTCGCCATGTCAGGATCGAGGCGGAGTCCCGAGACATCGTTGATGGCGGCGGCACCGGCCGCGAGCGCGGCTCGCGCCGTCGCCGCCTTCACGGTATCCACCGAGACCGGCACCGCGGGCCAGCGCTGGCGCAGCGCCGCCACCACCGGCACCACCCGGGCCATCTCGTCGGCCGCCGAGACCGGCGCGGGCCGGCCGGGGCGGGTCGATTCTCCTCCCACGTCGAACATGACCGCTCCGCCATCGAGCAGTTCCTGCGCTCGATCAAGCGCGGCCGCGATCGTGGGGAGCCTTCCGCCGTCGCTGAAACTGTCCGGGGTGACGTTGAGGATGCCGACGATGACCGGCCGATCCAGGTCGAGGCTCCCCGACGCCGTGGTCCAGATGGCCGGAAGCTCCATCGGGAGGGCCAGCCCGACCTGGAAGGCCACCTCGGCGAGCTCCGGAGGACCGACCCACGGTCGAGCCAGCGCCTGCAAGCGAGCCCTGCTGCCGCTGATCACCGCGCCATCGTCCGTCGTCAGCACATCGAGGCCCAGCTTCCCGCCGGCATAGGCGACCAGCGCCTCGCGCGTGTCGTCATCGAGCCCGGACAAATGCAACGCGGCCGCCTCAGTCCCCTGGGCGGCCGCATCGGCTTTCCATTCCTCGAAGCCCCCTGCCCGGAGTACCGCCCGCACCGCCTCCCGCGAGGCCGCGGCGAGCGGAGTCACCTTCACGCGCCGGCAGGCTCGGCCGGCGGGGCTCCCAGGGCCGGAAGCGCCGCCGGCGAAGCAGCCTTCGGCGCGATTGTCGCCGCCGGAGCCGGCGGCGCGGGCGGCGCCTCGCGCGGCGGCAGCGGAAGATCCTTCACCAGCAGATCGAGATCCTCCCGATCGATGGTTTCGCGATCGAGCAACGCCTGGGCGATCCGCTCAAGGAGCACCTGGTGCTCCTTCAACAGCGCCGCCGCCTTCGCATAGGCCTCGTCGAGGAGGCGCTTGACCTCGTCGTCCACCATTTCGGAGGTTCGCTCCGATACCTCGCGCCGCTGTCCGAACTCGCGGCCGAGGAAGACCTCCTGCTCCCGGTCGCCGATGGCCATGGCGCCGACCCGCTCGCTCATGCCGAACTGCGTGACCATCCGGCGCGCGAGCCCGGTGGCGCGCTCGATGTCGTTCCCCGCCCCGGTCGTCACCTTCTCAGGGCCGAAGATCAGTTCCTCGGCCACCCGCCCGCCGAAGAACATGGCCAGGTTGCCGATCAGCCAGTCCTTGGTATAGCTGTGCCGGTCCGTCTCGGGCAACGATGCGGTCAGGCCCAGGGCGCGGCCGCGGGGCACGATGGTGACCTTGTGCACCGGATCGCTGCCGGGCGTCTTGAGGGCGACTACGGCGTGGCCCGCCTCATGGTACGCCGTCAGCTTCCGCTCGTCCTCGGTGAGGACGAGGCTCCGCCGCTCGACGCCCAGCATGACCTTGTCCTTGGCATCCTCGAAGTCCGACATGGCGACGAGCGTCTTGTTGGTACGGGCGGCGAGCAACGCGGCCTCGTTGACCAGGTTGGCCAGATCCGCGCCCGCCAGGCCGGGAGTGCCCTTGGCGAGGGTGTCGAGACGCACATCCGCGGCGAGCGGAATCTTGCGGGTGTGCACCCGGAGGATGCCCTCGCGCCCGCGCACGTCGGGAGCGTCCACCACGATGGTGCGGTCGAACCGACCCGGGCGCAGCAGCGCCGGATCGAGCACGTCGGGCCGGTTGGTCGCGGCGATCAGGATGACCCCGTCGTTCGACTCGAACCCGTCCATTTCGACGAGGAGCTGGTTGAGCGTCTGCTCCCGCTCGTCGTGCCCGCCGCCGAGGCCGGCGCCGCGGTGGCGCCCGACCGCGTCGATTTCGTCGATGAAGATGATGCAGGGGGCGTTCGCCTTGCCCTGCTCGAAGAGGTCGCGCACCCGGCTGGCGCCGACGCCCACGAACATCTCCACGAAGTCCGACCCGGACATCGAGAAGAACGGACGCCCCGCCTCACCGGCCACGGCCTTGGCCAGGAGGGTCTTGCCCGTGCCCGGAGGCCCGACGAGGAGGGCCCCCTTCGGCAGGCGCCCGCCCAGGCGGGTGAACCGCTGCGGATCCTTGAGGAACTCGATGATTTCCTGCAGCTCGACCTTGGCCTCGTCCGCGCCGGCCACGTCCGCGAAGGTCAGCTTCGGCGTGTCGCCGGTGAGCAGCTTGGCCTTGGACTTCCCGAAGGAGAACGCGCGGTTGCCGCCGGACTGCATCTGCCGGAAGAGGAAGACCCAGAGCGCGACGATCAGGAGCAACGGAAGGATGTTCAGGAGCACGGCCATGAATCCGCTCCGCGACTCCTTCGCCTCGATCGTCACGCCGGACGCTTCGAGCCGCGTCTGGAGCTGCTCGCTGTTGGTGAAAGGCAGCAGGACCGTGAAAGCCCTTCGCCGAGCGGGAGTCCTGGAGCACCGGCGTCCGGAACTCCCCTTCCAGCTGCTTGCCGTCGACCACGGTCACCTGGGCCACGTTGCCGGCATCCAGCTGCGTCATGAACGACGAATACGAGAACTCCTGCGTCGGGTTCTTCTGGCGGTTCATCGTGTTGTAGAGGGTCAACGCCAACAGACCCACCAGGAGCCAGAGCGCGAGGTTCTTGCTCATGCCGGCCCAGTTGGGTCCCGTGGGGCGAGGAGGTATGCGTTCAGCCATGCGTCAGTCCAGATCCACAATGTAGGGTAAGTGCCGGCAATCCTCGGCGTGATCCAGGCCATAGCCCACCAGGAAGGCGGGCGGGGCGTGGAACCCGACGAACCGGAGTTCGGGGGGCGGCGCCGGTGCAATCTGCTTGTCGAGCAGGGTACAGATCGACAGGCTGGCCGGATGCCGCGCGCGGAGCAGCTCGACGAGCCGCTTCAGCGTTCTCCCGCTGTCAATTATATCCTCAACGACCACAATATGTTTCCCGGCCAGGTCGGTGGCCGGATCGTACAGCAGCCGGACATTGCCGCTGGAGACCGTTCCGGTCCCGTAGCTGCTGGCTACCAGGAAGTCCACCTGGAGCGGCCGCTCGATGGCCCGGGCGAGGTCGGCCAGGAAGATGAAGCTCCCCTTCAGCAGCCCGAGCAGCAGCAGATCCCCGTCCGGATAGGCCGCGGTGATTTCCCGGCCGAGCGACGCCACCCTCGTGGCGATCTGCTCGGCGGTGAAGATCACGCCCTTGGCCTTGCGTCCCCCGCTCCGCCGCGCCAGGTCATCCACCGCTCACCTCGATCCGAAGTGCGTCCTCGCCCTCGCGGGGCAGCGCTCCCTCACCCCGACAGATACCCCCGAGCCAGACGATGTTGCCATCGAGTTCCAGGAGCGGCCAGCCGGCCCGGCGGCTCCGTTCCACCCGGGCCTCCTGAAGCAGCCGAGTGACGGGGCGAGAGCCAGCTCCGCCGAGCGGGATCAGCCGGTCGCCGGCCGCTGGGCAACGGAGTACGGCCCCTTCTCCGATGAACCAACCCTCCCACCCGTCGCGCCGGATTCGCTCCGGGGCTGGAGCCCGGCTCCACCGCACGGTCCACGGCCCCCACTGGACGCTCCCCCGCGGACCGGCGACGTCGATCGGGGCGGGAGTCGGCAGCGCCCGATAGAAACAGACCCGGCCGAAGGAAAGTTCCGCCCGCCACTCCCCGCCGAGTTCCATTGCGGCGCCGCTCCGGCCGCGGCGGATCATCTCGAGGAGGCGTCCGGCGCGCCGACCGCCGAGCACGCAGCCGGCACGGCGCGCGGCGGACTGGAGGAGAGCGCCAGCAAGCGCGGAATCATAGGTGGCCAGCGGAAGCGCGGCAACGGAAATTCGGCTCCCAGCGCCCCGGGCATCCAGGCCGGGCAGCGTGTCGAGCACGACGTCCCACGCGCGGCGATCCGCCGCCGCCTGCCGGCCCAGGCGGAGGAGCCGTTCGTCCACTGCAGGCGAGCGTTCGGCCAGAAGGGGAAGCATCACGCTCCGAATCCAGGAGCGGTCGTGCACCGGATCACTGTTGGATGGGTCCACCCAGCCCGCGATGCCCCGCGACCCCAGCCACGCGACAAGCTCGGCTTTCCGGAACCCGAGGAGGGGGCGGACCCGCGTACCCTGGCGCGGCGACATCCCCGCGAGTCCGGCCGGGCCGCTCCCGCCGAGCACCCGGAGGAGGATGGTCTCGACTTGATCGTCCTGATGGTGTGCGAAGACGATCGCGTCCGCTCCTTCCACACGGCGGGTCTGCTCGAGCCAGGCGTGGCGCGCGGTCCGGGCGGACGTCTCGGACGTCCCCGCACCGAGTCCGAGCCGGCCCACCGTCGCGGTAAGGCCCAGCGCAGTGGCCGAGCGGAGCACTCGATCGGCGACGTCAGCGCTGTCGGGATGGATGCCGTGATCGGCGTGGGCCACGACCAGCTCGAGCCGGTGGCGGCCCCGCGCTTCGTGGAGGAGATGGAGCAGCGCCAGCGAGTCGGGCCCGCCGGAGACGGCCACGAGCACGCGGCGCCAGGCCGGAGGACACGCCAACGCCTCCCATGCGCTGTGGAAGCGCACGGCAACGTCGTCGATCGATGGCACTGAAGTGCCGGTCCGGGATGGCGGGTGAGGCAGTGCCATGGGGGAAAGTTAGCCGCCCGGGACCCCTGAGGAAGGCGGGATCAATTTTCGTAGCTTTGGAGCACCTTGCCCTGGGCATCCAGCACCGCGGACACGTGGCCTCCGGATTCACGGTAGCCGTACACCCTCATCGATCCGGGAGTGGTGCGCTGAGGAATCGGCACCCGCAGCATCCACCGCTGCACGATCCACTCCCCTTCCGGGAGCGGGGCGAAGACGAGGATCCCGCCGGCCTCGAAACCCCGCGCCCATCTCGGCACGCGAGTGTAGCTGAAATCGAGTCGTCGGAGTTGCCCGGACGCGCGGTCGAGCCAGAGCGTGCCCCGAATATCCGCCCGCTGGTCCGATGAGGCCGGCTCGAACGCGAGGCCCACCCAACCGACTGGGTTTACCGCCGAGGGCGGGACGGTCCAGAAGCAATGGCCGCCGAAGAACGGCTCCGAAAGGAGGAACTCCGCATCGGGCCCATACCAGGTCGGTCCCTCGTCCAGGTCCTCGATATTCTCGACGAACCCGCTGGCGAGCAGGGTGTCTGGCGGTGGGCTCCGGACCGGCCATGCGCTGATGTTGAGCTCATTCAGCGCTTCGACGACCGAGGCTTCCCCAACCTGGTTGATGTTCCTGTTCTCAAGCACGGTCTCGAATCGAAGGGAGCGCGCCTTCACCGTCT
Source organism: uncultured Gemmatimonadales bacterium (assembly GCA_963810185.1). Taxonomy (GTDB): domain Bacteria; phylum Gemmatimonadota; class Gemmatimonadetes; order Gemmatimonadales; family GWC2-71-9; genus SPDF01. Next base: position 140,754 of record CAWEMJ010000008.1, on the reverse strand, counting down.
GGGCGGTGATCGCCAGGGCGGTGCCCGCCTGGGTCCAGAGCGCCGAGGACAGCGTGTCGCCCCGCGCACGGTCGCCGCACATGGGGGTGCCGGCGATGGTGATTTCCGGAAGGGAGACGGGCTGGTTGGTCAGGCTCACATCGTGGTAGACAGTTTCGCCCGGCGGAAGACGTACGGGAGAGTCAGACGGGAGGTACCCGATGCGCAGCACCCGGATGCGGTAGAGCCCGGCCGCCGGCGCCTGCAGCACGTACCGCCCCTCGGAGCCGCTGACCCTTTGGGCGACGCGCTTCCCGGCCGAATCCTGCAGCAGCACCAGCGCTCCCGCGACCGGCAGTTCGGAACCCTGCTCCACCAGCCGACCGCGGACCGACTGCGCGCTGAGCACACCCATCGGAAACACGAACAGCAGGCAGGCCAGGCAAATCATCTTCATTCCGGTCAACCTGCGTGACTCTCCTCCCTGTAGCAACCCGGCAAAACGCGAACACCACGCTTGCCCTCTGCGGCAGACCCTATCGCGTGCGTGCGTATACTCCGTCGAACTGCGCCGTCCAGGTCTTGCCTCCGTCGGTCGACGACTCCCAGAATTGCCGAACCGAACCGCCTTCGAGCGGGGTCCATGTGATCCGTTCGGTGGTGAGGACCTCCGGCTTGCCGGGAGTGGGATGGGTGCCCGACAGGACCATGCGCGTGCCTTCCAGCTGGCCGGCAAGTTCCAACATGTTTCCGCCCGCATCCATCCAGACCTGATGCCACTTTCCGTCTGCGGCGTTCCACATATTGAGGCTGGTGCCGTCTCCACCGTTCGAGCTGCTCCAGTGCTCCTGCAGGGCGCACCCTCCGAGGATCCGCTCGATCCGGTTGGTGCCCGCCGCCTTGCCCTCGGGAGTCGCCACGGTCCACTCGCCGATCCAGAAATCGAACTGGCGATACTCGGGCGCCACACATCCCTGGGGGCCCTGCGCCCGCGCGGGCGTGGCAAGGGCGGAGAGGGCAACGATCAGAGCGGTCAGCGGGAGAAAACGGCGGGAGCGGGACACTATCGGCATGGGGCACTCGTGGTTCGGGAGTGGTAGGGAGGCCTCACCCCCTACGCGCACCCGCCCGGGGCGGTTTCTGTCCAGGCTACCAGTCGCCTCGCGCTTCCCGGGACAGGTAGAGATACCAGACGCTCAGGAATGAGCCGGCGTTCCCCACGAACATGCCGAGGTATACCAGGGCCCATCCGAGGGCCTCGCCATGGACGTGCATCCCGAACGACGCGATGAACGCACCGAACAGCTGGAATCCGCAGAACCAGAGGAGGGCAAGCGAGGCGGGAGCGGCGGCGGACGGACTCCGCCTTGAGGTCCGCCGCCTGCCGCCGCGCCTGGAAGACAGGATCGTCTTCAGCGCGCGGCGGCCGGCGGGGCGGCATCACTTCTTGGCGTAAACGCTCGTCTTGCCGGTCTTGTCCCACGACATCACGTCATAGGGCTGTGCCGGTGACCCGTCCATGCCGGGTGAGCCGACCGGCATGCCCGGCACACCGATGCCCGCGACCTTGGGCCGATCGTGGAGCAGCTTGCGCAGGGCGTCAACGGGCACGTGGCCCTCGACCACATACCCTTCGACCACCGCGGTATGACAGGTCTGGATCGAACGCGGCACGCCCGAGGCCGCCTTTATTTCGCTCAGGTCGTCGATATCGACGGTCTTGACCTCAAAGCCGTTCGCCTGGAGGTATTCCACCCACTTCTTGCAGCAGCCGCAGGATGCAGACTTGTACACCGTGATGACGGAGACCGCCTCGCTCGGCGTCGGGGGCCGCTGGCCCCACGACGCGGCGCCAAGCGACACCACCGCCGCAACGGCGAGCATCACGGGAACGATCCGGGACCATCTCATGACCACCTCAGTAGAGAATGACGAAGGACTACCGGGCCTGCCCGCGGCCCTCGCCGTCCCGGCGATGCCACTCGGACACCATGCCCCTGAACAGGAGGAAGCCAAACCCGAAGACAGCGATGGCCACCACGATGCGTCCGATGATTGCAGATGACATGCGTTCCCTCAGGTGTGGGTCCGACGCCGCATTCTAACGAACTCGGGTCCGCTCGGCCAGCGCCTTGAGCGCCCCGAGGTGGTCCTCGAGAATCTCGTCCGCCACCCGTTCGATCTTCGCTCGGGGGAGGACGGCGCCGAGCGCACGCCCATGCACGGCGGCGTGGCAGGTGACCTCGGTCCGCTGGCCCATCGCGGCAAATTTGTACGCGATGTCCAGGTCGAAGAGCGCATGGTGCACGACGACCGCCAGCCGGGACTGCGGCTGGAACTCAGTGACCTCACCCCGACACGGGGTCGGGACGAGCCCGATCCGGATCCGCTGGACGAAGGTGGCCCCCAGCGCAAACCCGCCTGGGCCGCCGTCCGCCGCCGTGACACTCCGCATGCCGTGCACCCATTCCATGAGGGCGGCCGGTTCCTCCACCAGCGTCCAGACGTGGGCGCGGGGCGCGTCGATGAGGACGCGATGGTCGAGCCGGTGTGGCGCAGACGGGACCGATCGCTGACCGGTCACAGCATCCGTCGGACGCGGTCGAACCCAAGCCGGATCTCGTCCCCGAGAAGCTTGGCGGCGGCGGCGACATCCTCCATCACATCGCCGGCCTCATCACCCGCGCGATCGAGGCGGCCCCGCAGTTCCGCAATTCGGCCGTCGAGCTTGTCCCACTCTTCCTTCGCCTCCGCCTTGCCGAGGTGCATCCGCACCTTCAGCTCGTCCCGCTCCTGCTCGAGCTTCTCGAGCATCTCACGCATCTTGTCGCGCATCGCGGTCATCGGGCATTCCTCATTGTGAGAGTGTCAGCTAGGACCCCGGACCGGCGGCCGGCTCGAAAATGAGCAGCCACCCCCGCCCCGGCGCAACAGGAATCGCCTCGAACGGCTTGAACACGGCGGCAGGCTGGTACCCGGCCAGTTCAGGCGCCACGACCCGGGCCCTTGCGGGGTCGAGCCCCAGCCGGGTCCAATCGACTGCCAACTGTACCCTCGCGGTGTCCGGCGCCCAACTCGCGACCGCCACGATGCTCCGCCCTTGCCCCTGGTACACCGTCGCCAGCACATCGGGCCGCCCGGTGCGCACCGGTGAGCCGGGCACCCAGAAGCCGATCATTCGGGTGTCCTGGATCTTCCAGGTGTCCCAGAACTTCCAGAGTTCCCGCGGGTCACCCGACCAGGGAAGCCGGTTGGTCATGCCGAAAAGCATGCCGCGCCACGGATTTCCCCCGCCCTCGAGCATTTCGCCCATGAGGCCATACGGGATGCCGGACATCTCGACGAGCCAGTAGTCGGGGGCGGCGTTGTAGTCGAAGTACTCGCCGAACCAGAGCCGGTCGATGAACGGGAAGTGCTCGAGGTAGAGGTTGGCGCTGCTGGCGTACCCGTCCCGCGGATTGTACTGGTTGGCGGAGTGGAGGTCGATGAGCGGTGCCGGCCGGCCACGGGTGAGCGCCTTCCGCACCCGCACCATGATGCTGCGGTCGAAAGCGACGTCGTCGATGTACAGGCCGTCGATGCCCACGTTCTTCACGAGCCAGTCCAGCCCTTCCACATAGAAATTGTGCCACCGGGAAATGCCGGTGTTGACCACCGCCGCGTCGCGGATGGGGGGCACGTACCACCCGCCGATATAGTTGGTGTCGAGGTGCTCCTGCAGCCACGACGCCCCGCCGCCGGGGCCGGGCGCGATGACTTCTGTGCCGAGGCTTCGAAGCGCGGGCATCTCCGGCGCGTGATTCGTGAGCTCGCGCACGGTGTAGTAGATCTTGACCCGGATGCCCATGGCGTGCGCGCTGTCGATGTACGCCTTCATCGCGTCGGGGCGGAGGAAGGGGTAGTTGATGAAGGGGTTGATGGCCGTCGCGTGATGGACGTTGACGGTGTTGGCGCCCATCTTCGCGATCGAGTCGAGCGGCACGTAGGCGTGGAAATACCGGGTGGCCCACTGCGCCCTGGTGTCGATCGGGTGGAACGGCGTCAACAGCAGCCGGAAGTCGTAGTGCTGCACCTCGCCGGCCGCCATGGTCCGCGCGCCGCTGTAGCAGACCACGGAATACGCCTGCCGCCGCGCCCGGAGGCGGCATCCGCCCCGCCCCGCATTGGCCCAGGACGCCGGCATCACGAGCGGCTTCGAGAGGTAGAAATTGGTATTGAGGGGCCGGCTGTACTGGTCGTCCTTGAGGCTGAACTGGACGCCGGCGTTGACGTCGCCGAGCCAGGCGCCGTCCTGGTTGTGCTTGACCTCCCAGACCCAGTCGAGCGAATCGGGCCGCGCACCGCCCTTGAATCCGAGACCCATCAGGTAGCGCGCCGCCTCCGGGCGAAGCGGAATCTCCAGCCGGACATCCCGAAGCGTCACGGCGGAGTCGGCGGAGAGCGCCACGGCGAATTCGGCGTTTCCGTCGAATTCGAGACTGCCCTGCACCCGCATCCGGAGCGCCCCCGCCGCGGAGTTCGACTCCCAGCTGATCATCCCGGTGTCGTGCTCCAGTATCCGGAATCCGTCGCTGGTCCACGCGAGTGCGCGGCCGTCGGTCCCCTCGGCGGTGAGCCCGACCGGACCGGCGAGCAGTTCCCTCGGCCGTGTCCCGATCGAGGTCATTTCGATGGTGAAGTAACTCTGGAGGGAACGGGGGAAACCGGCCGGACCGACGACCATCTTGCGGCCCAGGACACCCAGCGTGTCGCCCCGCCGGGAGACGGGGGTGTAGGGCGGCACGATGCCGTGGTCTTCCTCGAGCCGGGAGTCGAGCCAGGCGAGCCGGGCCAGCCGCCAGGGCTCGTCCGCCCCGCCGTCGCGAATGGTGTCCGGCGCCACGGTGAGCGTCAGCGCGACCGGCACGGACGCCAGGCCGGCGGCGCTCACCGTGAGACGGCCGCGATAGTCGCCGGGCCGCGCCGCCAGGGGAATCTGCACGCCGCACCAGATCGGCTGGACGTGATTGCGCGGCACGTCGATGGTGGTGGTGAAGTCCCGCCCCTGCCAGTCCACCCCGCCCTGGTTGAAGCAGCGGATGGCAGTTGCCGGAACGCTGCCCGCCGAGCCGGTCAGGGGCTCGAAGGACACGCGCACGTTGGCGAGGGACGCCCGCGCCGCCCAGACACCGAGCTGGAAGGCGTAGAACTCGCCCCGGAACGCCGTGCCGGAGAAGGCCGGAGGCCCCGCGCGGCCGACCCAGCGCTCGGGCAGGTCCGACGGCATGACGATGGGGTGGGTACGCTCCTCGGGGAAGACGAGGAACGGGCTCCCGGGCGATCGGTCGAGGAGCTGCGATGTCTCCGCCGCCGTCGCGATGACCTGCATCGGATAGAAGGAGTCGAGCGTGTCCGCCGCCTCGAAGGCCACCACCCGGGCCGGCGGCAACTGCTGCAGTTGCGCGCGGATCGAACAACCCCAGCCAGGTGGCCGACGCGGTCGAGTCCGGGCCGGGATAGGTGAGTTTCGGATAGCTCGAGGTGACCGTGCCGGCGTAGCGGAGATAGTAGATGTAGTACTCGCCGGGCCCGCTCACCGGCTCGAACGCGAGGTCCCCCGACTCCCGCGTGATCGACCCGCGGACACGTTCATGACGCGCTGGCCGGTCTTCGCATCCACCACCCAGACGTCCTTCTTCTCCGGGTGCTGGTCGGGGCGGCGCCAGGGGAGGTGCGCCCACACGGCCGGACTCGCCGCCTGCACCGACACCACGGCGCGGTGGTTCCCGAAGGAATCGGCGGTCCATTTGCCGGTGCGGTAGACCGGGACCTGGGCCTGGAGCGCGGGCACCACGCCGGCAAGGGTCGCCAGGGTGAGTGGCATCAGGCGTCGGAGAGATCGAAGGAGGCGCAGGTTCATCGGGAGGCTCATCCGCACATGGCGGTTCGTCGGTTCCACAGGGCGCGAAACGTCCCGGACACCGGGCCGTCGGCAAAGTCGAGTCGATACGCTCCGAGCAGGGTCCCGTCCGGCTCCGACCTGCCGAACTCGACGGTGCCGCCATTCGCGGCGGCACATTCGTCGTCCGCCTGACAGCGGACCGCCGCACCGGATCCGGCGTCCTGTCCACCGAGCGTCACCTGGAGGCCCGGGAGCCGCTCACCAGCCTCGTACACAATGATGTGAAGGTAGGGCGCCGCAGGCGGCAATCGCTCGGCATCGCCGACTTCCGAAATGTAGATCGACGTAGCCGCGCCATCCCACGGGGCACAGTCGGCTACGGCAATGCCGACGACCGGCCGGGCCTGCCCGACAAGCCCGTCAGGCGGATTCCGCGAGGCGATCGAGGCGTTCAGCACCCCGGCGAAGGTGACCCAGCAGAGGTAGGGGACCAGCAGCCACCCCGCCGCGGGCCGAATCCGCCGGAACGCGATGATGTTGCCCAGGATGGTGACCCAGAGCACGGCGAGGTCCACCAGCGCAAGGTCGGGCCGATGCCAGTGGAAGAAGAGCCAGGACCAGAGGGCGTTCAGCCCGAGCTGAAGGGCAAAGAGGGAAAAGCCGGTCCGGCCGGCCCGGGTGCCCCGTCCGCCCCAAGCGAGCGCCGCGGCCAACCCCATCATCACGTAAAGGGTTGTCCACACCGGCCCGAAGACCCACGAGGGTGGGTTCCAGGACGGCTTGTCGAGCCCGGCATACCATGCGCCTGGCGCCGCAGCCATCCCGCCAACGGCCCCTGCCAGCAGAGCCACGGCGACCCACGCGATGGCAGCGACAGGCTTGATCGGTCGACTCACCGTGGCCCCCAGGCCTTTGTCGATAAACACCGTAAACTACTAGAATACATGATATTATGACTTTTCACATAAAGTAACACGTGAAGTGATCTCGTCCCGTCGTGGCGCTCCAATTGCCCTTTGCAGCACTTTCACCCTGCCGGACGTAGTACCTTGGTCACCCTTCCCTATCCGGAGGCTCCATGCAGCTCAGAACAATCGCTTCCCTGGCCGTTCTCTCCCTCGCCCTCGTCACTGCTTCCGCCCTCTCTGCGCAGACCCCCGGCGGAGGCCCTGGCGGTCCCGGCAGGCTGCAGGCCATGGCCCTCCAGGGGATCACCCTCACCGCCGCCCAGCAGGCGAAGGTCGACTCCATCACCGCCAAGACGCGGGCGCAGATGCCGACCATGACCCCGGGCACGCCGCCAAGTGACGCCGACCGCGCGAAGATGCGGAGCCTCTCCATGGCCTCGGTCCAGCAGGTCCGGACCGTCCTGACCCCTGACCAGCAGGCGATCTACGACAAGAACGTCGCCGCCATCCAGCAGCAGATGCAGCAGCGGATGCAGGGCGGCGCCCCGCCGGCCACGCCTGCGGCGCCCGCCACGCCTGCGACGCCACCCAAGCCGTAGGCGGCCGAGTTACTTCTCGGGCGCTACCCGGAACTGAAGCGCCCCGGACGGGCAGCGGCGGACCTGCTCCGCCACCTGCTCGACCGGGGCGTTTTCCGGGCGGATCCATCGCTTCAGGCGCACATCGAACACCGCCGGCAGTCCGCGAATGCACTCGGCGGCATGAATGCAGAGGTTCGGGTCGAACGTGACCACCGCACCGCCGCCCTCGTAGGTCTGGAGTCGTTTCGGCATTCCACTCACCTCCAGCTGGTGACCTGATCCAACGGCTTCCGTAGGATATCCGGGACCCGTGCATCCGTGGCAGGAAATCCCACTACCAGCAAGAGCGTCGCCTTCTCACGGGGAGGGCGCCCGAGAATGTCGTTCAGAAATCCCATGGGGCTCGGGGTGTGGGTGAGCGTGGCCAGCCCCGCGTGGTGGAGCGCCGCAATGAGCATTCCCATGGCAATCCCGACAGACTCCTGCACGTAGTAGTGGGTGACCCGATGGCCGTCGGGACGCACGCCGTAGCGCTCGGCGAACACGGCGATAAGCGCCGGCGCCACGTCCAGATACTCCTTGTCCTCATCGGTTCCCAGCGGAGCCAGCGCCTCGAGCCATTCCGCCGGCGCGGTCGCGTAGAACTCCCGTTCCTCCTGCTCCGCCGCCTCTCGGATTCGATGCTTGATCATCGGGTCGCGTACCACCACGAAGTGCCAGGGCTGGAGGTTGGCGCCGCTCGGGGCGGTCGCGGCCGCGCGCAGGCATTCCTCCAGCACTCCGTCGGGAATCGGACGGTCGCTGAACTGTCGGACGGTGCGGCGCCGGGCTAGCTCGTCGGCAAACGCCCTGCTGCGGCCCTGCATCTCAGCCGGAGCCAGCTGGATCCAGGTGGAGAGCGGAACGAACCGCGGCTCGGCGGCCATCAGGCAGGGTCGAGCCTGAAGGTCGGGTTCTCGATCACGCCGAGGATATTGCCGAAGGGATCGCGGACGGAGCCGACCTTGATCCCCTCGCCCACATCCTGCACCGGTTCGTGGGCGGTCGCGCCCAGCGCGATCAGGCGCCCATACGCCGCGGCGGCGTCTGCCACGCCCCAGTAGGCCACGCCGGCGGGGGGGCGCCGATCCGCCGCGTCGCTGTCGGGCACGATCCCGAGTTCGTACCCCCCGACATTGAAGCCGACGTAGAATGGCTCGTCGAAATAGGGCGAGATGCCCAGCACCTGGGTGTACCAGGCCTTGGCTGCCGCGAGGTGCGCCGTCGAATACGCTGCGGTCCGGAGTCCGAGGAAATGGGTCATGGGCTCGCCCCTGGTTCGATGCCGAACATGGCGAGGTACTGCCGGACTTCGCCCAGCACGAAGTTCTGCCGCGCCACCATGTCCCGCAGGGGGACGTCCGCCACCTGTTGGAGGGAGTCGGTGGTCCAGAGGATGAGGGTCGTATCGCGGAAGACATATTGCGACACAGGCCCCCGGACGACCTCCAGCCGGCCACCGGTGAAATAGTAGGTAGTCGGTCCGGCCATCGTTCCGGCATTGGTCGGCTCGGTGACGCTCAACTTGACGGGGCGACCGCTGTCGGCCCAGAGGGACAGCACCCGCGGGTCCCATCCCTTCGCCTCCGGCTGGAGCGTGCGCGTCAGCGGTTCCAGGGCAACGGTCAGCGAGTCGATCGAGTCGGCGATGGCCCGGGCCAGGGCCGGCGTCAGCGCGGAGTCAGGCTCGGGGGATGCGTTCGCGATCCGACAGCCGCTGAGGATGACTTCCCCGCCCCGCTCCAGTCGCGCCTCGGGCCCCTTCGTGTGCAGCAGGTACCGCCCGTCGCCGTACCTGGCGCCGGACGCCGCGCGCTCAGGCGAGAGCCGGACGACCCGGTCGGGGGGCAGGTGCAGTTCGGCAAACCGGGGACCGAACGCGACCACGATCGAGTCCCCGCCCGCACAGAGGAAGGTGGTGGTGGGCAGCGGCCGGGAGCAGGCCGTGGAGGCCAGCGCCGTGGCGACGAGAACGGAGCCGAAGGGAGCGCTGGAGCAAGGCGAGCCTCAATCCGGCGGCCACGCCGCGTCGAGCGTGACGTCGATCTGGCCGACGCTCTGGTCGAGGGTGAAGGTGACGTTCCAGGTGCCGGGGGTGCCGGAGAGGGTGCGGTCCTCCTGGTCGTCCAGCAGTTTCCCGTCGTACAGGACACTGTCCGCGGCATCCTTGATGATCAGTTTGGTGGTGCCGTGCGGCGTGAAGCTCTGGTGGTCGATGGCCGCGTACACGCCAGGATTGTTCCAGGTGAATGACATCACGGTCGTCACGTTCTGGATATTGTCGGCCGTCAGCTGGAAATGGCCAACCAGGTTGGTCACCTCCACGTGGTTGTTCGGCCCGAGCGTCTCGGCAGGGATACTGCACCCCGGCACGCCCAGCGCGAGGATCGCCAACGCGGCGCCGAGGGCACCCCATTTCCTGGTCATGTGTTCGCTCCTGCGGTGTGATTCGATCATTGCGGCACCCTCGGGAAAGCGGTGCTGACGAAGGCCCGAACGAAGCTCGCCTCCTGGGACACATCCGGCGCGCCGGCGTAATTGCTGTGGCGGGAATAGCGGGTGACGCTGACGCCCCCGCCCCATCGCTCCGTCGCCCAGTACCGGGCCTCGAGCGCGATGGCGTCCTGGTAGTGGTCCGAGTTCGTGCCGTCGATGGTATTGGTCCAGAGCCCGAAATAAGAGAGGTTGGCCTGGAGCCGCTCCTTGTAGAACAGGCGCGCGTTCACGATGGCGCCGAGGCCCGGTCCGTAGTCGTAGTTCCGGCCTTCGAGCGTCTGGTAGTAGTCCGACTTGGTCGCCCCGATGATGACGCCGTTCAGCATGACGTTCGTCTGGACGTGGACGGCGGACGCTGAGTCGCCGAACACGGACACGACGCCGGCCACCACGCTCTGGCCGCCGTACTCGGTGGCGGGGTTGCTGAAATAGTCGTACTCCATGCCGAGGGCGAACTGGTGCCGGCCGGAGCTGCCAAGCGGCCAGGCGGCAAGGCTGCCCCGGGCCGACAGCCGGTTGAGGATCCTCCCGCTGTCGGGAGCCGGCCCGGCGATTTCCGCGGCCAGGCCGAAGGAGGAGAAGGGCTTGCCGGCAAGGTCCTTGACCGGATCGCCATAGGCCAGGGAGAACGAGGCATCCCACTGATCGGTGGCGTCGGAGAAGCCGGTGCCCACGAGCGTGTTGGACGTGTGGCGGTATCCGAGATCGAGCACGCCGAAGACCTTGCTCGGTCGCCAATCGGGCGGATTGGCGGACACGCCGTGGGTCTCCCCCCGCAGCAGGCGGTTGAAGCCCCGGATCGGGTTGAGCAGGGCTCCGCCGATTTCGCGCCAGGTGCGCTCGCTCCCGGTGGCCGTGTTGTCGAGCGTCAGCGAGGACAGTCGGTAGAACGTCTCGCCGAGCGTCACGCCGCCGAAGCTGGTGTTCAGCAGGTCGTTGGGCGCCGGGGCCCAGGCCTCGCCGGCAATCTCCCACATCAGGCTGCCCGCGAACGGCCAGGCGAAGGACTCCCAGAAATCGTAGCCGTTGGTCCGCGCGGCGTTGAAATAGAAATTGCCGTGGTATGGGTGCGCGAACTGGTTGTTCATGAACTGATTGTCGTCCCACTGCCAGGGATACGACAGGTTGTTCTTGATGCTCTGGACACTGACCTGCGCCCACACGGCGTCCCGGAGGTTGGCGTTGACGCTGTGGGGAATGACCTGGACGAGCATCAGTTCGCCGAAGGCGGCCCAGAAATGCTTCGGCGGGTCACAGTCAGGGCACGGCAGCGAGTCCGGAATCCCACGCCCGGGAACAGCCGCCCAGGAACGCCAAGCCGACCCGGAGGACGGCGCCGCCGTCGCTTGCGAGGGCGCGACGAGACTGGAGGCCGGACGAGGCCCCTGCGCGTGAACCAGGCTCACGCCGCACCACGTCGTAACGATCAACACGCAGAGCGCGCGCGTCACGGCCTGGGGACCCCCGTGCATTCGGGGATGCGGTACGACGCTACTCATGATGCGCTCCGTTGGGCAGCCCCGGGATGGCCTGGCTGATGAAGAACCGCACAAATCTCGCATCCTGGTCGACGTCCGGCAGGTCCCGGTAGTCGCTGTGCCGAGTGTACCCGGCATAGCTCAGCCCCACACCGACTTTCCGTGTTGCCCAGTAACGGGCCTCGATCAGCAGGGCGTCCTGGTAGTGGGCCGACTGCGTGCCGTCGACGGTATGAATCCACAGCCCGGTATATCCCACCGTGCCCTGGAGCCGGTTCCGGTACAGGATGCGCCCGCTCAGAATCGTCCCCAGGCCCGGGCCGTAATCGTAGTTGCGCGCCCCGGTGGACTGGAAGTAGTCGGACTTGGCGGCGCCGAGCAGTACACCGTTGAACAGGAATGACGTCTGCCCCCACCACACCTTGCCTGGCGCTCCGATGTTGCTGACCAACCCCAGTTGAACGCTTTGCCCCCCGTACTCGAAGGCGGGGTTGTTGAAGTAGTCGTACTCGAGGCTGGCGGCGACCTGATGGCGCCCGCGGGCATCCAAAGGCCACGCGGTCAGGCTGCCGCGGGCGCTGATCTGATTGACGAGCCCCTCGTTGCTCGGTCCGGCCAGATCCGCCCGGAGGGAGAAATACGAAAAAGGGCTGCGCGAAAGATCCTTGGCCGGGTCTCCGTACGACAGAAGGAAGGAGGCGTTCCACTGATTGGAGCCGGTTTCGATGTTGCCGCTCCCAATCGACTGGACGGTTCGGCGATATCCGAGGTCCATGACGCCGAGTATTGCGCTGGGCCGCCACTGGGGAGGATTGGCGCTGACCCGGCCGGTCTCTCCCCGAACCAGCCGGTTGAACCCGCTGACCGGATTGAGGAGCGCGCTGCCGATTTCCCGCCACGTCCGCTCCGCCCCGGTCGCGGTATTGTCGAGCGTGAGCCGCGAGAGCCGGTAACAGCGTTTCCCCCAGCACGATGCCGCCGACCGACGTGTTCACCAGGTCGTTGGGGGCCGGCGGGTATGCCTCGAAAAAGTACTCCCACATCAGGCTTCCGACCACCGGCCACGGAGCCGAGGCCCAGAAATCATAGCCGTTGGTGCGGGCGGCATTGAAGTAGAACGCTCCCTGATACGGATGCTGGAACTGGTTGATTTCGAACGAATTGTCGTCCCACTGCCAGGGGTAGGCCAAGTTGTTGCGCCAGGTCTGGGGGCTGATCTCCGCCCATTCCTGGTTTGCGATGAGCAGGTTGGCGCTCCAGGGAAGGATTTGCACCAGCATCAGGTCCGCCACACCCAACCAGAAGCGCTTCGGGGGATTGCAGTCCGGGCAAGGCAAAGTGTCGGGCGTGAGAGCCGGAGCGGTGCTTGCAGGCAGGCCGAGCCCCAGGAGCGCAGGGTTCAGAGGCTGAGGCCCGGCGATGCGCGGCGCGGCGCTCGGCGCGGTATCGACGATGCCCGGCCCCTGGGCCAGGGCGGCACCTGGCGACATCGCCGCCCAGAGGACTCCCATCACCGCAAGGATCTGCCTCATCTGGAAGCGCAGATTACGCCCGCAATCGGTCGAGATGCTGTTTCCGGAACGCCGCCACCTTCGGAGCGATCACCACCTGGCAGTAGCGCTGGCCGGCGTTTCGCCGGAAATACTCCTGGTGGCCGTCGTCGGCGGGATAGAACGTCGTGGCAGCTACGACCTCCGTCACGATCGGCTCGGCCCAGAGCCCCTCGGCCCCGAGCCGGCGGACGATCTCGTCCGCGTCGGCCCGCTGCCGGTCGGAGTGCGTGAGGATGACCGATCGGTACTGGGTCCCGACATCGGCGCCCTGCCGGTTGAGCGTGGTCGGGTCGTGCATCGAGAAGAAGACCTCGAGCAGGTCGCGATAGGACACGACCGTCGGGTCGAACGTGATCTGCACCACCTCCGCGTGCCCGGTCCGGCCGCTGCACACCTGCTCATAGGTGGGATGTGCCACCGCCCCGCCTGCGTACCCTGACACGACGCGGCTCACGCCCTTGAGTTGCTCGAACACCGCCTCCAGGCACCAGAAGCAGCCGCCGCCGAATGTCGCGAGTTCCGTCGTCATCGCCAGATCCTCGGCAGGAGCGCCCCGGTGCGGGCCTGGTACTCCTCCCACTCGGGATACCGGGCGAGCGAGGCTTCCTTGGCCAACATGTTGGGAATGAATTCCGCGATCCAGATTGCGCAGAGAATGGCCCACGCCACCCAGTGACCAACCAGCACCGCGTAGGCGGCGTACAGCATCATTTCGCCGAGATAGTTTGGATGACGCACGTATCGGAACATGCCCACCGTGATCAGGCCGGCGCCCGCCCGGAGGGTGAACGTCTTCTGCGCATCGGCGCCGATCATCAGGAACAACCCGACGGTGTGGAGGCCGATCGCGAACGCGACCACTGCGGCGGAATCCGGCGGGTGCCCGCGCCCGGACAGGAGCAGCCAGGGCAGCACCCAGTAAGGGGCCAGCCCGAACAGGAAGGCCGCCAGTGCCCCGCCCCACGTCACACGGCGCTGCCAGTTCTGGTCGGGAAACGCCATGTCCTTCAGGAACCAGCAGATCCCGTAACTGCCGTAGAGCGCCAGGTAGATCCACGCGACGGTCGACCAATTCTCGTAGACCCACATCAGGCACAGCACGAACGGCAGCGACCCGAGCTTCTGGGCGTTGATGACCCAGGCCAGCTTGAGCACGCGCGGACCGCCGAACAGGTCCGTGCTGACATCCTGGTTGAGACGGTGCAGCCACGCCGCCCACGTCGGCATCGCCGTCATGCCTTCGGCACCGCGATGCACGTCCGAGAAGTACTCCGGCCGCCTCGCCATCTCTTTCCGAAACAGCGCGCGCAGCAGGGGGATATCGTGTGAGGAGTCGCCGGTGGGATAGAACGGCGGCATGAGACCGATCGTCCTGGTGGACCAGTCGAAGGAGACGGGCACGATAGGCATGTCGCCCGCCAGCGCGATACGGTAGAAGCCGGTCTTCCACCCCTCGGTCCGCTTCCGCGTGCCCTCGGGCGCGATGGCAAGGACGAAGGTCGAACCGGATCGGACCTGGGCGAGGACCGCCTCGATCGTCCCGTCGGGGCGGGCCCGATCCACGGGGATGCCCCCGAGTGCGCGCATGACCCAGCCCAGGGGCCCGCGAAACACGGAGTGCTTGCCGAGCCATTTCGCTTTCAGCCCGAGGGCCCACTTGGCGAAGAGGCCGACGAAGAAGTCCCAATTCGAGGTGTGGGGCGCCACCGCAAGCACATAGCGCGGCAGCATCGGCAATTCCCCCACGATGCGCCATCCACTGAGCCGGAGGGCGGCGCGCCCGATGAGCACACCCACGCCTCCGCCGCCGGAGGGGATGGCAGGCTGCGACTGCGTCACCGCGGCGCCGCCGGCCGGGCGCTCATGGCAGCCCAGCCCACCGGGGCCGGATCGGGATAGCGACAGGTCTGGCAGGTCCGCCGAAGCGCCTGGAGCCCGCGCAATTCGACCTCCGGGCTCTGGAACCCGGCGCGCACCGGTTCCTCCCGGAGCAGGTCGGTGCTGAGGTACTTCTTGTTGTCATCGGCAAAGACGGTGGCGACGATCGCGCCGGCGCCAAGCGCGTCCTGTGCCTGCAGGGCGGCGAGAAAGTTGGCGCCCGAGGAGATGCCCACGCCGAGACCGAGGGTGGTGGCGAGCTTCTGGGCCATCAGGATCGCGTCGCCGTCATCCACGGCGAGGATGGAGTCGAGCTTGTCCAACTCCATGATGGGCGGGATGAACTCGTCCGAGATCCCCTGGATGCGGTGATGCCCCACCTTGTGCCCGGTGGACATGGTCGGCGAATTCGACGGCTCCACGGGGTGGAGCCGAATCCCGGGCACCTGCTCGCGGAGGAAGCGCCCAGTGCCCATGATGGTGCCGCCGGTCCCGACGCCGGCCACGAACGCCGCCGGCACGAGGTCCCAGGCCGCCAGCTGCCCGAGGATCTCGGGGCCCGTGGTCTGGTAATGGGCGTCGCAATTGTCGCGGTTGGAGAACTGCCTGGGCAGGAACGCCCCCGGCGTGGCGCGGGCCAGCGCCTCCGCCATGGCGATGCTTCCGAGGAAGCCGCCTTCGTCGCGACTGACCAGCACGATGCTCGCCCCGAGGCTCCGGATCAGGTCGATACGCTCGGCGCTCATCCATGCCGGCATGAAGATGGTGACCGGGTGGCCGAGCGCGCGGCCGATGGAGGCGAAGGCGATGCCGGTGTTGCCGCTGGTGGCCTCGATGATGAGGGCCCCGGGCTGCAGGGCGCCGGTGGCGTATCCCTGCCGAAGGATGTGGATCGCCATCCGGTCCTTGATGCTGCCGGACAGGTTCAGGTGTTCCGCTTTGGCGTGGATGACCCGCCGCGAGCCGCGGTAGTCGAACTCGATGGCGAGCAGGGGGGTGTTCCCCACGAGGCTCGAAAGTCCGCGGAGGCGTTCTTCCGCCTGATGGGCAGTCATGCGATGCTCCGAGTCAGGGCTTCGAGGAGGCGTAGGCGGAGACGAGGATCAGCGTCGCCAACGGCCCCAGGAAGAGCGACAGGAGACCCCACAGAAGCCCGCTCTTGCCCTTCGACTGTGCCAGGCCGGCGTTGATCAGGGCGAGCGTGCCCCACCCGACGGCATATTCGCTGCGGACGTATCCCATTTCCCCCTCCATACCAATTGGTGCTGGCCTGCGGCGTCGTCCAGCGGTGACGCTGGACCGACAGGCACAAACTTAGCCGGATCAGGCCGGTTGGGGAGGCAGGGAATGACCCGGTGCCGACGCTTCATTCCGGGGGCCGGGGCGGCTAGAATCCGGCCAGAGGCCGCCGAGCGCGACACAGCGCTCAGCCGCCGCCAGCAGCCCGGAGCATCACATGCTGACCCTCTTGCCGTTCCTCGCCGTTCTGCTGGGCACCGACACCCTCGTGGTGTCGCCCGCCTGGCTCTCCGCCCACCTCGGTCAGCCAGGGGTCGTCGTCATCCACGCCGACCGCGACCGCACCGCCTACGACGCGGGCCACATCGCGGGGAGCCACTATCTCGCGCTCGCATCGATCATCGTGGAGCGGGACGGCGTTCCGAACGAACTGCCGACCGTCGCGGCCCTCGACTCCGTCCTCGAGTCGATCGGAATCGGAGACGACAGTCGAGTGATCATCACCGGCGACCCGCTGGCCGCCGCCCGCCTCTTCTTCACGCTGGACTACCTCGGCCACGTGAGCCACGCCGCACTCCTCGACGGTGGCACACCGGCGTGGGTGGCAGCCGGATTCCCCGTCGCCCAGGAGTCCGCGAATCCCGGGCGGGCGACGTTCACCCCGGCCCCAAGGCCGGGCGTCCTGGCCGACGCCGCGTGGGTTCATGCACACCTCCACGACTCCACCGTGGCGCTGCTCGACGCCCGGCCGGCCGCCGACTATGCCGGCACGCCCGGGACCTCACCACCGAGCGGGCACATCCCCGGGGCCCGCAACATCTTCTGGAAGACGACGCTTGGGGGCACGCCGCCCGCGCTCCTCGACCGCGCCGCGCTGGAGGCGATGTTCAAGGCTGCGGGTGCCGCACCGGGTGACCTGGTGGTGACGTATTGCCGGACCGGCGTCCAGGCCAGCTTCCTCTACTTCGTGGCCCGGTATCTGGGCTATGACGTGAAGCTGTACGACGGATCGTTCGCGGAGTGGATTCAGCTGGCAGGGATGCCGATCGAGCAGGGTACGGGTGAGTAAGACGAGGAGTCCTCATGCCTGAGCTGGCGGCCGGGCAACCCAGCCGCCCCGGCCGTTTCGCTGCGCGCGTCGTCGCGCTGCTCTGCCTGGCCTATCTCGTCGCCCGCACCTTCCGCGGCGGCAACGATATCAACGTGTACCTGTACGCGGCCGGGCAGTTCATCCGCGGGGAGGACATCTACTCCCTCAACCCGTTCAACGTCTACCTCTACAGCCCGCTATTCGCGTTGATGCTGGCGCCACTTTCCCTCCTGGCGATGCCGGCGGCCCGCGTGGTGTGGATGCTGGTCAACCTGGCGCTGGCCGTGCGCCTCTGGTTCATCTGGCGGGACATGGTGCCGGCCCTGTCGGCAGGCGCGCGGCGCCTCTGGACCGTCGCGGTGATCCTGCTTTCGGCCGGCTTCCTGAACCACATCTTCCTGCTCGGCCAGGTCACTATCCTGATTCTCTGGCTCACCACGGAAGGGATCTACCAGACCACCCGGGGCCGCCCGCTGCTCGGCGCCGCGCTGATCGCCCTCGGCATCAACTTCAAGATCATCCCGCTCCTCGTACTGGTCTACCTGGGGATGCGCGGACGGATCAGGGCCCTTGTCTACACGCTCGCGCTGGTCGGCGTCACGCTGGTCGTGCCCGCCGCCGTGCACGGCTGGGATTACAACGCGCGGCTGCTGTCCACCTGGCGCACGGTGATCAATCCGGCCGGGGAGAAGTTCGCCTTCGAGGACAACGACGGCTGCGTGTCGCTGAACGCACTGTTGCCGGCATACCTCTACGACTTTGGCGCCGGCCACCCGTCCCTGAAGCCGCGCCATCGGAAGGTCGATCTGCCCCGGATGATCACCGCGGTGCCGCGCCCGACCCTGACCGCCGTCCTGCAGGCGAGCCGAATGCTGTTGCTGCTCGTCCTGATGGCCGCCATGCTGCCCCGGAGCTGGCTCGCCGGGCCCGTTCGGGACCTCCCGCGCAGGCTCGGGCTGGTCCTTCGCGCCTCCGGCACCGAGGATGAGGGCGCAGGCGTGCACCTCCCGACGTCGTTCTACTGGGAGCTGGCGATGCTCTGCCTGGTGACGCTGAGCATCTTCCCGCACCAGATGAAGTACTCGATGCTCTATTTCGTGCCGGCGGGGGCGTATGTCCTGTACTTCTATTTCGCGATTGGCGAGGGTCAGGTCGAGCGGCGCACAGCCGATCGGGGGGTGGGTGGCGTGGCGATGGCGCTCATGGTGGTGCTCGCCGTCTCGGGCCGCGACCTGATCGGCAGTCGCGCCGTGGACATCCTGGACTACTACCACGTCATGGGCATCGCGGTCCTGCTGTTCCTGCCGATCCTGTGGTATTGCCACCCGAAGCGCTTCCTCGCGCGCCCGGCGCCGCGCCGAACGACCTCGTGGTGACGCACTGCCGTCCCGGCGTCCGGCCCAGCTTCCCTACGTCGTGGCCCGATATCCGGGATACGAGACGAAGATGTCGGATGGATCGTTCGCGGAGTGGATCCGGCTGGCAGGGATGCCGATCGAGCACGGGGTGGGTGAGTAAGAGGCATGGGCCCCGACGGAGTGCCGCCATCGAAGCGGAGGCAACCTTTGCCACTCGCGGCGTTCAGTTCGGCGGGGGCGTCTCCCAATGCACGGATTCCACCTGGTCGTAGCTCACGGGTTTCGCCGAGAGCCACATCGCCAGCCGCAAGCCGTCAGTCCAGTATGGATCGCCTGTAAAGTTGAAATGCGGGCTTTGCGGCGTTCGCTGCGCCCACCCCAGCGGCAAATGCGTACCGCTGCAGACTTTGCGAGTAGAACAGGTCTTGCAGCAGGTAGAAGCGCGCATCATCCACCTCGGCGTCGACCTTGTGGGTGGTGATCGTCTTGCGCGTCAGCTTCACCCCGATGTCGCGGCTGATCTGCCCGACCCACACTGGCGAGCCATCGACCTTGATCGGCGCCAACCACAGGCGCATATGGATGCGCTGGTTGATGTCGCTGCGCGCCTTCTGGACCGCGATGTCCTGGTGCCGGCCAAAGAGGTACAGTGGGGACACAGGACCGTAGAGATAGCTGCTGCGGAAAACGGATGACTTGATCGTCTCCCACACTGATTCCTTGGTGACGGCCACCGTCGTGTGCCACCCCCGCCGGGCCAGCGCGGGGGCCAGAACCGAGCGCTCACCGACGAACATCACGTTCAGCGGATCGCCTGGCGTCTTGCGGTCGCCGCCGAGCACACAGCAGGGCTGTTGTGCCGCCCAGGCGCGAAAGCCGGCCTCATCCAGATCCTTGAGCTCCTCGTTCCCATAGGGGCTCCTGCCGTCGAGTTCCAGATAGTCTGCATTCAAGCCCGGGACTTTCGCCAGGAACGCGTAGTGGCGCACCTGGGCATCGCCGATGCCAAGCAAATCCAGGCTGATGTACTTGACTCCCTGATCCAGGTTCGTGAATACGAGTCCGGAAACGCTCGCGCCCGCCCCGACCCGGGCGGGCAGGCTCAGCGTGCGGAGATAGTCGTCGATGCGAGCGTTGGTCCCGCCGGAGAGCCAGCCGTGCGCCCGCCAAGCCGCCTCGAGGGGCGAGAAGTAATCGGGGTCCATGACGATGGGGGTGATCACATAGGGAATCGCCTCCCGGTTTTCGACCTTCACCCATACTCGGCTGGATGCCAACGCCAGCGAGGTTGACACCGAGCGCGCCGCGGGCTTCCGGTTCGCTGAGCGCCGTTGCGCTCACCGTAACCCCACCGTCCGTACTCGATATTGCACGTTGCTCGAAACCCACCTGGTCCAGCGGCTGCGGGTCGAAACGGGTGCAGCCTGCAATCAGGATCGTGGCGAGGGCGATACCCCATGCCCGAGAACGTCGGGACTCGCCGCCCCATTGGGCACGCCTGAACCACCCCCAAGCGCCATCTGATGCAGATCGTTCCCCAAAGGCACGATTCATGAGCTTGGCTCCGGTTGCCGTTGCGTCAGTGACTTCTTTCATGCTGGCACGGGCGTTCATATAATAGCAGGGACAGAACGCGAACCGGAGGCCGAGGCCAAAACAGAAGCCCCCTTTCGGGGGCATAGCAGGGGCGGGACTCGACGCGCAGCGCGAGTCCCTGATGCTGCAGTCGAAACGAAGTGAGACTGATAGCAGGGGCGGGACTCGACGCGAAGCGCGAGGCCCCATCTTCGGGGAGTGAAACGACCATAGCAGGGGCGGGACTCGACGCGAAGCGCGAGGCCCCATCTTCGGGGAGTGAAACGACCATAGCAGGGGCGGGACTCGAACCCGCGACCCCGGCATTATGAGTGCCGTGCTCTAACCACCTGAGCTACCCTGCCAAGACTACAGACACCGGGCGGCAATCCTAGCCGCGCGCGCCGCGGATATCAAGGTTCGGCCGGTGGCACCACGCGGAAGAGGAACTCCCCGTTCCGGATCATCCCGAAGGACTCCCGCGCCACCCGCTCCTGCACCCGCGGATCCCGCTCGATGGCGATCGCCGCCCTTTCCAGCGAGTCCACCACGTCCTTCAAGTCCGCCACGGCGGCTGCCTCACGGCGTTCGGCCGATCGCAGCTCCCACCAGTTCCAGAGACTGTATTCCCCGCCCTGCAGCGCGAAGACCGCCGCCAGAACGACGATGACCAGCCGGGCGATGGCGAGGCGGCTCACAGCGGATAGAGATCCCGGCCCGGATAGTGGGCCACCTCATCCAGCTCTTCGGCGATGCGCAGCAGCTGATTGTACTTGGCCACCCGGTCCGTCCGGCTGGCGCTCCCCGTCTTGATCTGCGCCGCGCCCGTGGCCACCGCCAAATCGGCGATAAAGGTGTCTTCCGTCTCGCCGGACCGGTGGCTGATGACCACGCCGTACGAGCTGCCCTTGGCCAGTTCGATGCACTGCAGCGTCTCGGTCAGCGTCCCGATCTGGTTCGGCTTGATGAGGATCGCGTTGGCGGTCCCGGCCTCGATCCCGCGGGCAAGCCGATCCACATTGGTGCAGAAGAGGTCGTCGCCGACGAGCTGCACCCGGTCGTGCAACTTCTCCGTCAGCAGCGCCCACCCGTCCCAGTCATCCTCCGCCAGGCCGTCCTCGATCGACACGATCGGATACCGGTCCACCCACTGCGTGTAGAGCGACACCATCTCCTCGGCGCTCCGCTTGCTGCCGTCGCCCTTCTTGAAGACGTACTTGCCGTCCTGGTACAGTTCCGAGGCCGCCACATCGAGCGCAATCGCGACGTCCTTGCCGGGCTGGTAGCCGGCCGACTCGATGGCCTGCATCACCACGTCGAGCGCCGCTTCGTTGCTCGGCAGCATCGGTGCGAAGCCCCCTTCGTCGCCCACGGCCGTGGAGAGCTTCATCCCGGTCAGCACCTTCTTCAGCGCATGAAACACCTCGACCCCGATCCGCAGACCCTCCGGAAAGGTGTCGGCGCCGATCGGCACGATCATGAACTCCTGGGCGTCCACGTTGTTCGAGGCGTGCGCGCCGCCGTTCAGGATGTTCATCATCGGCACCGGCATGATGTGCGCCATCGGGCCGCCGAGGTAGCGGTAGAGCGGCAACCCGACGTCTTCGGCCGCTGCCCGCGCCACCGCAAGGGACACCGACAGGATGGCGTTCGCCCCGAGCTTGCTCTTGTTGGGCGTGCCGTCGAGGTCCATCATCTCGCTGTCGATGAGAATCTGGTCCTCGGCCGTCATCCCCTCCAACCGGGGGCCGATCAGCTCGTTCACATTGCGCACAGCCTCGGAGACGCCCTTGCCGGCAAACCGCTTCGGGTCGCCGTCGCGCAGCTCGGCCGCCTCCGCCTCGCCGGTGGACGCCCCGCTCGGTACCGCAGCCCGCCCGCTGGCCCCGCTGGACAGCACCACGTCGGCCTCAACGGTAGGATTGCCCCGGCTGTCGAAGATCTCGCGCGCATGCACTTCAATGATCGTGGACATGAAATTCCAAGTCTGAAAAGCGAAAAGTGACCTGCACAATCCTGCCTTCCTGCCCCGCTGCCCCGCTGCCCCGCTGCCCCGCCACCAAACTACCCGCCTTCGAGTGACCCCGTCAACGCGCTGCCATCGCCTCGATCGAGGCCCTGGCGGCCGCGCTCAACGCATCCCGGTCACCGTAGGTCAAGCCGCGCGTGGGGATCGGCTCGCCGACCCGGATCACGACCTCACCGGGCCGGACGTTCAAGACCCCCTTCGGCGTCCGTTCGAACGCCCCGCAAATGCAGAGGGGCACGAGCGGCACGCCGGCGCGGACGGCGAGCACGAAGGGACCCTTCTTGAACGGCAAGAGGCGTCCGTCACGGCTCCGAGTCCCCTCCGCGAAAACCATGGCGGACAGCCCCTCCCGCAATCGCGAGGCGGCCTCGTCGTAGCTGGAGAACGACGAGACGAGGTTGTTCCGGTCGATGAAGATGTTGCCGGCCGAGGTCATGGCGCGCCCGAACACCGGGACGCGCGACAACTCGCGCTTGGCCAGGAACCGGAAGCTGTTCGGGATGGCCACCAGGAGGGCCCAGATGTCCACGATCGAGGTGTGGTTGGCGACGAACACGTAGGAGAGGCCGGGATCGAGCCGGTCGAGTCCCTCGGCCGAGACGCGCACCCCATTGGCGCGGAGGAGGAGCCGCGCCCAGCCGCCCATGATCCGGTCATAGACGTTGTGCGGGGCGTAACGGATGCCGACCCACGAGGCCACGACGGCCCACGTCGCGTAGAAGGCCGTGACCGGCACGCCCACCGCGAGGAGCCATGTGGTGCGGAGCCAGCTCATCCGAAATGATCGTGGCCCGAGAGGGCGACCGCGACTCCGGCGAATGAGGCGCCGACGCCCGTCCCCCGCCGAATCCGCCCGATCCGGGTGAGCACCGTGCCGGTGTCCTGCTGAAACCGCCGGGCTTCGAGGTCGTCGAAGGTCTTGGGGAGCGCCACCAGGAGTTCGTAGTCCTCTCCCCCGCGTGCCGCGAACGCCTGCACCGCATCTCCCCGCGCCAATGCGCAGGCGACCGCGTCGGGATGGACCGGAACCTGTTCGAGATCGAGTTCCACACGGACGCCCGACGCCGCGGCCAGGTGGCCGGCGTCCCCACCCAATCCGTCCGAGATGTCGAGCATGGCGTGGGCGCCGTGGGCGGTCAGCCAGCGCCCTTCCTTGATGCGAGGGATCGGGTGCGCGAAGCGTTCCCGCGCTCCCGGACTCGGTGCGCTCCCGGATTCCCAGGCGTGCAGCGCCGCGCGGGCGCCGCCGAGCGTGCCGGTCACCCAGAGCACATCCCCCGCGCGGGCCTCCGAGCGACCCACCGGGCGCGCCGCCCGACCGACTACCGTGATGTCCACCAGCCACTGCGGGGCGCGCGTCAGGTCCCCGCCGAGCACGCGGCCTCCCACCGCCGCCACCGCGGCACCGACACCGCGCATCAATTCCACCAGGTCGTCCGCCGGCGCTTCCCGTGGAGTGCCGACGCTTGCGGTCAGGCCGACGACCTCCGCGCCGGCGGCTGCCAGGTCGGAGAGTGCGGCCGAGGCGGCCCGCCACCCCACTTCCTGCCAGGAGAGCCACTCCCGGCGGAAGTGGACCCCCTCGACGCTCATGTCCGTGCTGAGAACGACCTCCCCGAAGCCGGGAGGGAGCACCGCGCAGTCGTTGCCCAGGCCGGTGGCGGTGGGACCGAGGGCCGCAGCGATGGCCCTGATCCGGTCAAACTCCGCGCCGCCACCGAGCGCAATGTCGGTCATGGCCGGACCTGGGAGAGGCGAAAGCGCACCAGTCCGGCCGTGGTTCCGACCCAGAGAAAGTCGGCGTCCACCGCCAGGTCGAGTGGAGCGCCCGGGAGATCACCGTCCAGCGTGAGCGGGCGGACCGGCGTCCCCGCGAGCCGAGTCCACCCGACGCCCCGATCCCCCGCGACCCAGAACCCGTCGCCATCGACGATCAGCCGTCGCAGCGGTCCCACGAGACCCGAGATCGGTGCACCCAGCACCCAGCGATCCTCACCGGGCGCCTTCCAGATGAACTGATCGCTCGTGATGCCGACCAGCGTGTCGGCCATCCAGGCGAAGTCGTAGATCGCGCGCGTGAATGACGCGGCCTCGCCGAGCGAGTACGGCGTGACCAGCCCCGCGAGTTCGGGAATCGCCCAGTGCGGACCAGTCGAGGTGCCGACCCAGACCGTATCCGGGCCCATCGCGACGGCTCCGACCGAACCGGCATAGTCTGGCGCCAGTGCCGTGGCGCCGGTGGTATCCGTGAACCGGGCCAGTCCTCGGGCGGTGGCGGCTACCACGACCCCCCGGCGTGTCGCGATCGCGGAAACTCGGCGGTCGGGCAACCCGGCGCCCTCGGCGTAGAGAGTGAACTGGGAAGGTTCTTCGGAACTGAAGCGGAGGACCCCGGCATCGGTCGCCGCCCAGAGCGCCGATCCGACGCCGATCAGCTGCCGCGCCCGCGTGAACGGCAGTCCAGTGGCGGCCGGTCCGGTGAAGACCCGAAACTCGGTCAAGTCACTCGACACGAAGGCAAGCGCCGACGGTCCGTTGGCAATCCGGTCGGTCAGGACCCAGATCCCCCCGGGGACGGCGTAGAGTGCCCCCACCGCCGGCCCCGGCAGGCCGAAGATGAGCCGCTGGGGAATTACCATGCCATCCTGCACGAAGAGCGCGCCCGCCGCGTCCGTTCCGAGGTACCAACCGAGGTTGTCGAAGGACCGCGCGGCCGAAGTCACGCGTGCATTGCGGAGCGTGGGGTCCAGCAGAAAGGAGGACGAGCTGCCGCGGAGTGCCGGATTGGACGCCAGCGCCTGCTCCACCGTCGCCGGTCGCACCGGCCGGACGGGAGCCGGGGACGGCACTCCGACGAACCCGCCACGGGGCACCTTGAACCATCCGCTCGCGGTCCTGAAAAAGAGACCATCGAGCGGGGCAGCGAGGTCGAAGGCGAAGTCGAACAGTCGACCGTCGGCTTCGCCCCGTTCCCAGAGCTGCAGGTCCGGCTGGAAATGCACCCACCCATCGAAGGTGGCCAGCCACAGGCTGTTGTCGAGCGGATCGATCATCCCGGCGGTCACCCGGTCGAGCGCGCCGGCCACCGGCGGGTCGTACGGTCCCTCCCATCGACGAAGGAGGGGGCTCCACGACAACACCGCATCCGGCGAGACGACGAACACGCGCTCCGGGCCCGCCGCCACCGCGCGGATGCGGGTCCAGTCGCCGACGACCACCCGATCTTCCGGGCGCCAGTTTCGGGATACCTGGGCGGGGAGGAGAGCGCCTCCGCCAAGGAGGAGGAGTGCGGACAAGCAGATCAGGCGCATGGAGGAAAGGTACCGCATTCGTGCGCGGCCGCTGCCCGCTTCACGTTCAGGAGGCGGGGCGGCCAAGTTCGAGGAGGACCGGTGGATTGGCCCGGGGCGGGCTGGTGCGCAACAGCTCCCATGCGCGCCAGAGGTCCGGCAGCGCGGCGACCACGTCCATTGGCCGCATGGCGCGGGCGGTGTGCCGGCGCGCGGCGAGCTCGCCGGCGCGACCAAGCACCTGGGCGGCCAGCGCAGCGGCCTGATCCGGGGGAAGCCCCACCGCGAGCATGGCGCCGCAAACACCGGCGAGGATGTCCCCGCTGCCACCCGTCGCCAGACCGGGATTCCCGGCGGCGATGGTGCGGGATGGCTGCCCGACCCGGGCCACGACGCTCGGCACTCCCTTGAGCAGGACCGTCGCACCGGTTTCCGCCGCCGCCGATTCAGCCGCCGCCCAGGGATCGGTATCCAGCGAGCCGGCCAGGTGGGGAAAGAGCGTGCGGAACTCGCCGGGATGCGGGGTGAGGACGAGGCGGCGTCCGCCCGCGAGGTCGCGGAGCAGCGGAAGCGCACCCTGGAACGCGATGAGCCCGTCGGCATCGAGGACGGCGGCGCGCGAGGCCCGCAGCACCGGCTCCAACCACTCCGCGCGTCCGGGCGACCGGCCGAGACCCGGCCCGACGACGAGGGCATCGGCCTGGGCGACGAGGTCGAGCAACTCGGCGCTCGGCGCCCCAATCGAGCGAGTGGGCCCGCAACTGGAGGTCAGGCTCGGCACCGGCCAATGCGGTCGTGGTCGCCTCGGGAGCGACCGCGAACACCAGCCCCGCCCCGGCGGCGAAGGCACCCCGCCCCGCCATCCGCAGCGCCCCGCTCATCCCGACATCCCCACCGATCACGACGACGCGCCCGCGATCCCCCTTGTGCGCCCGGGCCGGAAACGGCGTCAGCCACTGCGCCGCGAGGGCGTCCGTCATCACGACGGGCCAGGTGGGGTCAGGCATGGGCAGGCCGATGTCGACGACGACGATGTCGCCGACTTCATCGCGCGCGAGGAGATGTCCTCTCCGGGGGGCCCCGAAGGTGATGGAGAGGTTGGCGCCGGCGGGACCCCAGGCGGCACCGGTCAGGAGATCCACGCCGGTGGGACCGTCGAGGGCGACCAGCGGGACGCGAAGATCGCGCAGGCGCTCGATCAGCGCGGCGGCGGGGCCACGCGGCGCCCCCGATGCACCGGTGCCCAGGATGGCGTCCACCGCGAGCGCAACGGTCGGCCACGGGCCGTCGGGCGACACCTCGCGGACGCCCTCGGACAGGGCGATCGAGCGTGCGTGTGCGTTGAGAGGGGAGAGTGTGCCGGAAAGCGGAGCGACCCACACCGGGACGTCGTGCCGATGGAGCGTCCGGGCGAGGACCCAGCCGTCACCACCGTTGTTGCCGGAGCCTGCCGCGATGAGCGCGCCGCCCCGGAGTGCCGGCCCGTACCGGGCCGCCAACACTTCCGCGCTGGCGCGACCGGCCGCATCCATCAGGGTCTCGGTGGCGATGCCGTCCGCTAGTGCGCGTGCATCCCACGCGGCGGATTGGGCGGGGGTCAGCACTGATATCAGCATTCGAAGGGGAGCGAGGACTGAGGACTGAGGACTGAGACCGGCGCCGAAGCCCTCTCAGTCCTCAGTCCTCAGTCCCCAGTCCTACTTGTAAGATTGACCGATGACGCGCCCGAAGGAGATTTCGCCGTTGTCGATCCGGAGGTTGAAACCGCACTCCGGATTGGTGCACACCCACGCCTTGTAGGTGATCGGCGCTCCTTCCCTGCCGTAATCGGAGAGCGGGATCAGTATCCCGCCGGCGCACTTCTGACATGCGGGCCAGTCTTTCCCATCCATATACCCCTCCCGTGCTAGGTCTCGACCTGTTCCCCGCGCGCGCCGCTCCAGACGTATCCGGTCCGGAAGGCGTCGGCAAAGTCGTACACATCGGTGAAATCGTCCACCGAGTCCCCCGGTTGCGCCACCAGCAGCCCCGCTTCCACCAGCGTGAACACCACCCGGCCGACCGAATTGGTCGAGGTGATGCCCCAATGTGACAGGACGGAAGGCGCCAGGAGCCCGAACTGCTCCCAGGCCAGGTCCCGGCACGCCCAGGCCACCTCGACGCCTCCGAGGTGCCGGCGAGCCGGCAGCCGACCCTGCACGTACTCGATGGCGCCCAGCACGAACAAGTAGGCCCGTTCGTCGAACTGATCGCTCCGCGACCGGATGCGGGTCAGGACATCCGCGACGAACGTCAGGTCGTTCACACCCGCTCCGCCTGGTACAGCGGGAACCCATGGGCAAGTTCCTCCACCTGGCCGCGCACCGCGTCGACCGTCGCGTCATCCTGCCCCACCAGCACCCGGTCGATCAGCGTAGCGATGCGCTTCATCTCGGACGTTCCCATGCCGCGCGTGGTCAGGGCCGGCGTCCCGAGCCGGATCCCGCTGGTCACGAAGGGGGACTGCGGGTCGTCCGGGATCGTGTTCTTGTTGACGGTGATGCCGGCGCGGTTGAGAAGCTGTTCCGCGAGCTTCCCGGTGAGCCCCTTGGGCCGGAGGTCCACCAGCATGAGGTGGGAATCGGTGCCGCCAGACACGATGGCGAAACCGCGCCCCTGCAGCGCCACCGCGAGCGCCTTCGCGTTTTCCACCACCTTGCGCGCGTACTCGCGGAATCCCGGCTCCAGCACTTCGCCAAAAGCGACCGCCTTGGCCGCGATGACGTGCATCAGGGGGCCACCCTGGTGGCCGGGAAACACTGACTTGTCCACCTGCTTGGCGAGCTCCTCACCGCACAGGATCATGCCGCCGCGCGGACCCCGCAACGTCTTGTGCGTCGTCGTGGTGGTGACATGGGCGTGCGGCACCGGCGAAGGATAGACGCCGCCGGCCACGAGGCCGGAGAAGTGAGACATGTCCACCAGGAGGTAGGCCCCGACCTCGTCGGCGATGCTGCGGAAGGCCTCGAAATCGATGATCCGGGCGTAGGCACTCCCGCCGGCGATCAGCAGCCTGGGGCGCTCGCGGCGGGCCTGGTCGCGGACCACGTCGTAGTCGATGAGCCCCGTGGCCGGGTCGACGCCGTACTGCACCGCCCGGAAGATCATGCCGCTGTGGTTGACGGAGGCGCCGTGCGTCAGGTGCCCGCCGTGCGGGAGCGACATCCCCATGAGGAGTTCGCCGGGGGCGATGAGCGCCATGTAGGCCGCGAGGTTGGCCTGGGCGCCGCTGTGCGGCTGCACGTTGGCGTGGCCGGCGCCGAAGATGCGCTTGGCGCGCTCGATGGCCAGCCGCTCGACCTCGTCGACCACTTCGCAGCCGCCGTAATACCGGCGCCCGGGATACCCCTCCGCATACTTGTTGGTCAGCGGAGTGCCCATCGCATCGATGACGGCCCGGCTGGCGAAGTTCTCGCTCGCGATCAGCTCGAGTCCGTCCCGCTGGCGGCGCAGCTCGCGATCCACGATAGCGGCGACCGCCGGATCGGCTTCCCGCAGGCCGGTCGTGTTGTGACGCCTCACGTCCCCTCCCCTTCCTCGATCTTGGCGACCCGACGGCTGTGCCGGCCGCCGGCGAACGGAGTGTCCAGCCAGCGCTTGAGAATATCGACGGCGGCGTCCGCCTCCACGTACCGCGCCGGCAGCACCAGCACGTTCGCGTCGTTGTGCTCCCGCGACAGCACGGCGATTTCCGGCGTCCAGACCACCGCGGCGCGCACCCCGTGGTGACGGTTGGCGGCATAGGCCATGCCGAGTCCGGTCCCGCAGAGCAGCACGCCTCGCTTCACTTCGCCCCGTTCCACCTTCTCGGCGAGCGGATGGGCATAGTCGGGGTAGTCCACCGACTCGGTCCCGTTGGCGCCCATGTCGAGTGGCTGGTACCCAAGCGCAGCCAGCTCCCGCTTGAGCCGCTCCTTCAGTTCGACGCCCGCGTGGTCCGCGGCAATCGGAATGATCTCTGGCATATGAGCGAATGTAAGGGAGATCGGGGCGGGAGGGCGCGGGGACGACTGCCCCGCGGCCCCCCTGCCCCGCTGCCCCGCCTAGGAAGGCATCCACATCGGTCGCATCCCGCCGACCTGCTGGAGCCGGCCCTCGGCCAGGCGGTCGGCGGCGAGATACGACGGAATCTTTTCGGCTGCGGCCAGGTCGTAGATCCGGAGGAGCGTGTCGTAGATCTCTCCCGCCTTCTTCTTCGAACGGTCGGCCGTCCAGCCGTGGATCTCGCCGTAGACGTTGATCAGCCCGCCGCCGTTGATCACGAAGTCGGGCGCGTAGAGGATCCCCTTCGCGTCGAGCGCGTCGCCGTGCCGCACCTCGGCCAATTGGTTGTTGGCGCCGCCCGCCACGATGCTGACCTTGAGCCGGGCCAGGGTGTCGTCGTTGATCGTGGCGCCGAGCGCGCAGGGCGCGTAGATGTCCGCCGCCTGGTCGTAGATCTTGTCGGGCGCCACCGCCGTAGCTCCGGTGGTCTCGACCACCTTCTTGACCTTGGCCTCGTCCACGTCGGTCACGATCAGCTTCACGCCCTCGGCCTTGAGGTAGCTGCAGAGGTACTGCCCGACGTGGCCGCAGCCCTGCACCAGCACCGTCTTGCCGGTGAGCTTGTCGCTGCCCCACTTGGCCTTGGCGGTGGCCTTGATCCCGACGTACACCCCGTGCGCCGTGACGGGCGACGGATCGCCCGAGAGGCCGGTCAGGCCGGCCACGTGGTTGGTCTCGTAGTGCACGAATTCCATGTCGGCCGGGCTGGTCCCGACGTCTTCGGCGGTGATGTAGCGGCCGCCGAGCGACTCGACGAATCGGCCGTGAGCCCGGAAGATCGCCTCGCGGTCGGTGCGCTTGTTGTTGCCGATGATCACGGACTTGCCGCCGCCGAGGCTGAGGCCCGCCACCGCGGCCTTGTAGGTCATGCCGCGCGCCAGCCGCAGGGCGTCGGTGATGGCGGCGTCGGTCGATTCGTACTGCCAGAACCGGGTCCCGCCGAGGGCCGGGCCGAGGGTGGTGTCGTGGATGGCGATGATGCCGAAATACCCGCAGGCAGGTTCGTGACAGAAGACCACCTGCTCGTGGCCGTATCCGGCGATGTCCTTGAACAGATCCATGGCTGCGCTCACTGGGAAATGGCGGTGGAGGCCCCGGCCCGGAGGGTCCGGCCGGTCGTCGGCAATGTCACTTGCTGTACTCATAGAAGCCGCGGCCGCTCTTCCGGCCGAGGTGCCCCGCCGCCACCATCCGGCGGAGCAACGGACAGGCCCGGTATTTGTCGTCGCCGAGGCCCTTGTGCAGCACTTCGAGAATGGCGAGGCACACGTCGAGCCCGATGAAGTCCGCCAGCGCCAGCGGGCCCATCGGGTGCGCCATGCCGAGCTTCATCACGGTGTCGATCGATTCCGGCGTGGCTACTCCCTCCATGACGCAGAAGATGGCCTCGTTGATCATCGGCATCAGCACCCGGTTGGACACGAACCCGGGATAGTCGTTCACCTCGACCGGAATCTTGCCCAGCGCCCGCGAGGTTTCCATGGTCCAGGCGGCGGTCGCGTCCGACGTCGCGTGCCCGCGGATGACCTCCACCAGCTGCATGACCGGCACCGGATTCATGAAGTGCATGCCGATGACCTGGCCGGGACGCTTGGTGCGGGAGGCGATCTCGG
The DNA here is from genome assembly GCA_963810185.1 of uncultured Gemmatimonadales bacterium. Taxonomy (GTDB): domain Bacteria; phylum Gemmatimonadota; class Gemmatimonadetes; order Gemmatimonadales; family GWC2-71-9; genus SPDF01. The sequence continues at coordinate 109,684 of CAWEMJ010000008.1, read as the reverse complement.
TGATGGAGATCGAGCTGGTGTTGGTGGCCAGGATGGCCGCCGGATTCGCGATCCGGTCGAGCTGCTCGAAGAGGGAGAACTTGATGTCGGGCCGTTCCGACGCCGCCTCGACGACGACCTCGGCCGGTCCGGCCGCCTCGAGCGAGAGGTGCATGGAGATGCGCCCCATCACGTCGTCGGCGACAAGCGCCGTCAGCGTCCCTTTCTTGACTTGCCGATCGAGATTTCCGCGGATGGCCGCCATGCCGCGATCCAGCGCGGGCTGGGCGACGTCTATCAGCGCCACGTTCCAACCATGCTGCGAGAATACGTGGGCGATCCCGTTGCCCATCGTCCCTGCCCCGACCACCGCCGCCTGCCTCATGTCGCTGCCTCCCCTTTCGGTATCCAGCGCGATGCGATCGCGGTGGCGCCCATCATGGCCACGGACGCCAGGACGCCGCCTTCCGGCCCGAACGCGCCCCCGCTGACCCAGGAGGGCCCGCCCGAATGGTACTCGAGCCACGGCATCGAAAGCGGCAGTCCGCTCACCGGCGCGCCGAGCGCCGCCAGCGAGAGGTTCCAGCCGAGATGGGCTCCCCAGGCCGCCCAGATGCCGCCCCGCCCGAAAAACACCGTGCCGAGGAGCACGCCGGCCAGGCTGATGTTGACCAACCCGAGCAAGGTGACGTCAGGGTTGTTCCAATGGGACAACCCGAACGCCACCGACGTCAGCACCACGGCGGGCCAGCGCCCGAGCACGCCCGCCAGCAACACCAGCGGCACGCCGCGAAAAATGAGCTCTTCGCTCAGCGCCGGCAGCGCCAGGGCCCCCGCGGTCCACAGCGTTGAACCCGACCAGCCGAGCAGCGTCCCCGCTCCGGTGCTCCAGCTTGCCCCGGCCACGCCGAGGCCGAAAAGCATGGCCACAGCAGCCGCCGCCAACCCCAGCACGAGTCCCCGGCCAAACCACCCGCCGGACGATGCCGCGCCACGCCAGCGCAGGTCTTCCCAGGTCCGCCCAAGCAGTCGATGCCCTACGTGGTACGTGGCGATGCCAAACCCGATGGACAAACCGGCGCCCTGCGCAAAGGCCTGCCCCAGCCCCGGCGTCGAGAACCAGGCCGCGTTGGTGCCTCCCTGGACCAGCGCGCCGATGCCCACGGCAGCCGCCAGTCCCAGCACCAGTCCCTCAACACCGAAGGCGACCGACCAGCCGATCGCCTTGAGCGCTCCCTGCCAACCGCCGCCCAGTTCGCGGAAGGTCAAAGCAGCTTGGCCAGCTTTGGCGAAATCCCTGTCACAAGCGCGGCGGCCAGCCCGACCTTGACGAAGCTCACCGGCAGGAACGGCAGCGAGCCAAGTCGGAAGGCCGCAGCAGGATCCCCACTCAGGAGGGTGAGCTGTGCCACTCCTCCGAGGTGGATGATGACCATGCCGAGGAGCGCCCCGAGCACGGCGCGCGCAAACCCGGCGCGAGCTGCCACCGCACCCATGACCAGGGCCGCGACCGGAAACGCCAGCAGGTAGCCGCCGGTCGGGCCGAGGAGCCAGGCGAGGCTCGAGCCGCCGCCGGCAAAGACCGGCAGGCCGGCGATGCCGAGCGCGAGGTAGGTCAACAGCGCGGCGAGGCCGGCCACGGGGCCGAGGACCCCGCCGACCGTGAGGACGGCCAGGTCCTGCAGCGTGACGGGCACGGGCGTGAACGGCAGCGGGACGCGCACCTGCGCGGCCAGCGCCACGACCAGGGCGCCGAGCGCGATGGCAATGACCCGGCGTCCGGTGGACGACACGGGAAGCGCCGGCAGGGCCTGACGGTCGGTCTGGGTGTTCACATTGCCTCCACGCTGAGCGCCACGGCGTTGCCGCCGCCGAGGCAAAGGGTTGCGAGACCTGTCTCGACGCCGCGGTCCTTCATGGCATGGAGCAGGGTGGTGAGCACACGTGCGCCCGACGCACCGATGGGATGGCCGAGGGCGACCGCGCCGCCCCGGACGTTCACGCGCGACCAGTCCCAGCCGAGCGCGCGACCGTCGGCGAGCGCCTGGACGGCGAACGCCTCGTTGGCTTCGATCAGCCCGTAGTCCTTGATGGTGGTGCCGGCCTTCTTCATCAGGTTCTGGACCGCCAGGATCGGCGCGAAGAAGAGCTCCTTCGGCTCGCCGCCCCCCGTGGCGTAGGCCGTGACCCGCGCGAGGGGCTTGAGGCCATTCGCCTTGGCGAAGGCCAGCGACGTGACGACCAGGGCGCTTGCGCCGTCGTTGAGTCCGGGGGCGTTGCCTGCAGTGACGCTGCCGTCCTTCTGGAACACCGGCTTGAGCTTGGCGAGCGTTTCGAGGCTGGTGTCCTTCCGGGGGGACTCGTCGGTGTCGACGATGGTGGGGCCCTTCCGGCCCGGCACTTCCACCGCCACGATTTCCGCCTTGAACAGACCGGACTCGATGGCCGCCACCGCCTTCTGGTGGCTCTCGTATGCGAACCGGTCCTGATCCTCGCGCGAGACACCGGCCTTGGTGGCGGTGTATTCGGCGTACACCCCCATGTGGTTGTCGCCGAAACTGTCCCAGAGGCCGTCGTGGATCATCCCGTCGAGCATCGTCTGGTTGCCGGCCTTGATGCCGCTGCGGAGGCCGAAGAGGTAGTGTGGCGAGGCCGACATCGCTTCCTGGCCGCCAGCCACCACGCACTGCGCGTCACCGGCCTTGATGGCCTGGGCGGCGAGCATCACGGCCTTCAGGCCCGACCCGCAAACCTTGTTGATGGTCAGCGCCGGCACCACGCCCGGCACCCCGGCGTGGATCATCGCCTGGCGGGCGGTGGCCTGACCAGCGCCCCCCTGCAACACATGCCCCATGATGACCTCGTCCACGGCAGCCGGGTCCACCGCCGCGCGACGCAGGGCCTCACGAATGACGACGGCCCCGAGTTGCGGGGCCGAAAACGACGACAGGCCACCGAGATAGCGGCCGATCGGGGTGCGGACGGCGGAGACGAGGACGGGCGTGTTGGAGTCGCTCACGGTGCATCCAGACGTTGAAGAAATCGACCGGTCAAAGATACCTCCCGAAAAGTCCCTTCGCGAGGCTCAGGAAAGGGCCCTGCTCTTCACCTCCGCCGCCACCCGGGCGACAAACTCGGCCACCGGCACCACTTCCTGCTTGTTGCCCGCGCCCCGGACCCGGATGGCCACCGTATCGGCCTCGGCCTCCCGCTGCCCGACCACCGCCATGTACGGCACCTTCCCGACCTCGCCCTCGCGAATCCGGTAATTGAGGGTCGAATTGCCTGCATCGAGCGTGGCCCGGATGCCGGCCTCCCGCAGCCGCGCCACGACCTTGGAGGCCGCCGCCGCCTGCTCGTCGGAAATCGGGAGGACCCGGACCTGCTCCGGCGACAGCCAGACCGGGAAGGCCCCGGCGAAATGCTCGATCAGGATGGCGATGAACCGTTCAAACGAGCCGCACATGGCGCGATGGATGACCACCGGCCGGTGCTCCGCGTTGTCCTCGCCGACATACCCGAGGTCGAATCGCTCCGGCGCCGCGTAGTCGAGCTGGATGGTGCCCAGTTGCCACTTCCGCCCGATCGAATCCGACACGTCAAAGTCGATCTTGGGGCCGTAGAAGGCGCCGTCGCCGGCCTTCAGCTCGTACGGGTATCCGGTCGCCTCCAGCGCGGCGCGCAGGTCGGCCTCGGCGCGGTCCCACATCGCGTCGTCCCCGATCCGCTGTTCCGGCCGGGTGGCAAACTTGAGCGTGGCCGTGAGCCCGAAGGTGGCGTACACGTCGAGAATCATCCGGGTCAGCGCGCGCACCTCGCCGGCGATCTGGTCGGAGCGCAGGTAGATGTGGCAGTCGTCCTGCTGGAACTGTCGGACGCGCGTCAGTCCCGAAAGCGCCCCGGTTACCTCGTTCCGGTGCAGGACGTCGAACGTGGCGTAGCGGACCGGCAGCTCGCGATAGGAGTGCTTCCGCATGCCGTACAGCAGGTGATGACTGGGGCAGTTCATCGGCTTGAGGGAAAAATCATGTTCGCCCGACTCGTTGTCGAGGACCATGAACATGTTTTCGCGGTACTTGCCCCAGTGGCCGGAACGCTCCCAGAGGAGCTTGTTGTAGAGCAGCGGTGTCTTGATTTCCTGGTAGTCGGCCCGCTGCTGCAGCTCCCGGATGTAGTCGTTCACTTCCCGGTAGATGGTCGTGCCGCGGTCGGTCCAGAAGGCGGAGCCCGGCGACGAGGGGTGAAACACGAAGAGGTCGAGTTCCTTCCCCAGCCGGCGGTGATCGCGTTTCCGGGCCTCTTCCAGCCGGTGCAGGTACGCCGCGAGGTCCTCTTTCTTGAACCACGCCGTCCCGTAAATGCGCTGGAGCATCTGGCGCCGCTCGTCGCCCCGCCAATAGGCGCCGGCGCCGTGGAGCAGCTTGAAGTGCTTGAGGCGTCCGGTGGACGGAAGGTGGGGGCCCCGGCACAGGTCCTGAAACGGGCCGTCGGTGTAGACGGAAATCACTTCGTCGTCGCCGAGCTCGCTGATCCGCTCGAGCTTCAGCGGGTCGTCGGCGAAGCGGCGGTTGGCCTCGTCGCGGTCCACCACTTCCCGGTGGAACGGGTAGTCCCGCTCCACCACCTCGGTCATCTTCTGCTCGATGGCGGCCAGGTCCTCCGGCGTGAAGGGCCGCGGCACGTCGAAGTCGTAGTAGAAGCCGTCCTCGATGGGCGGGCCGAACCCGATGCCCGCGCCGGGAAAGAGCTCCCGGACCGCGGTGGCCAGGATATGCGCGGTGCTGTGGCGGAGCAGGTCGAGCGCGGCGGCGTCCCGATCGGTGAGGATCGCGAAGCTGGCATCCCGTTCGATCGGCCGGTCGAGATCCCAGATGACGCCGTCCACCCGCGAGGCCAGCGCGGCCTTGGCCAGTCCCGGGCCGATCATCTGTGCCACGGCGCGGCTCGTGGTACCGGCAGGCACTTCCCGTACCGATTGGTCCGGCAGGGTCAGTCGGATCTGCGTCATGGTGCGGCGTCCTGGATGACCGGTGTCACGATCGGCTGAGCCCTGGGCGCGTAGCGAAAATAGAGAGCGATCCCACCCACGATCAGGACCGCCACGAAGAGCCAACGGGCCAGTTCACCGCCCGGAATCCTGGAGCGTTCGTCGGCCATGAGACACCCGGGAACAGGGGGAAGCGATACCTGCGACTTCACGAGCGAACATGTTAACTTAACGCGTCTTAGCCAATATTTGCACAAGGAGCATGCGCGTGAAGCGGGAGCGTCTGAGTACGGCCGAAACGCTGGGTTGGTCGGTGGTTGGATTCGGGGCCGGGCTGGTGGGCGGGCTCTGGGCCGCCGGCTGGCTGGGCCGGGTCACCAGGAGTCGGCTCTCCGACGGAATGAGGGCCTCGCGCACGCCTGCCGGCCGCTCGCCAGTGGCGCTCGCCGAGACGGTCCATCGGGCCCTGATGGCCGACCCCGCCCTGGCGCCGCATGACTTGCGCCCCGTGGCCGTCACCCGGGGAACGGTGGAGCTGACCGGGTGGGTGCCCGACCGCCGCACCCGGGCACGCGCGGTCCGGCTGGCCGCCCAGGTACCGGGCCTCGACGACCTCATCAACAGCATCCTCGTGCACGGAGAAGACGATTTCGGCGCCCCGCCGGCCCTGACCCTCAAGGGCCGGTCCGCATGACGAGCGAACTCGCCCCGCAATATCAGCCCGGTGAAATCGAGCGGGCGCTGTACCAGTGGTGGACTGAGCAGGAGTTGTTCGCCCCCCGGCCGGGCGGCCGCCCCTACGTGATCATGATGCCGCCCCCGAATGTCACGGCGCAGCTGCACATGGGGCACGGTCTCAACAACACCATCCAGGACGCGGTGATCCGCTTCGAGCGCATGCGCGGACGGGAGGTGCTGTGGCTCCCGGGCACCGACCACGCCGGTATCGCCACGCAGAACGTCGTCGAGCGGATGCTGACGGCGGAGGGGAAGACCCGCTTCGATCTGGGCCGCGAGGCCTTCGTGGCGCGGGTGTGGCAGCACGTCGACCAGACCGGCGCCACCATTCTCGACCAGCTGAAGGCCATCGGCTCGAGTTGTGACTGGACCCGGACCTACTTCACCCTCGACGAGGGGCTGTCGCGCGCGGTGCGCGAGGTCTTCGTGCGCCTGTACGAGAAGGACCTGATCTACCGCGGCAACTACATCATCAACTGGTGCCCCCGCTGCTTGACGGCGCTCTCCAACGAGGAGGCCGAGAAGGAGGAGGAAGAGGGGCGCCTCTGGCACCTGCGGTACCCGCTGAGCGACGGACGGCACCTGGTCGTGGCCACGACGCGGCCCGAGACGATGCTCGGGGACACCGCCGTGGCGGTGCACCCCGCCGACACCCGCTACGCTGGCCTCATCGGCCGCACCATCCGCCTCCCGCTGGTGGACCGGGATATTCCGATCATCGCGGACGACGCGATCGACCCCGCCTTCGGGACCGGCGCGGTCAAGGTGACTCCCGCGCACGACCCGCTCGACTTCGAAATCGGTCAACGGCACGGACTCGAGACGCTCAACGTCCTGACCCCCGACGCGCACATCAACGAGAACGCGCCCGCGCGCTTCCAGGGCCTGACCCGCGAAGAGGCCCGGAAACAGGTGGTGCGCGAGTTCGAAGCGCTGGGCCTGCTGGACAAGGTCGAGAATCACCACCACGCCGTGGGCCACTGTTACCGCTGCGGCACGGTGGTCGAACCGCGGCTCTCGGAACAGTGGTTCGTCCGGATGGCCCCGCTCGCCGCACCCGCCCTGCGGGCGTACAAGGATGGCGCGGTCCGTTTCATCCCCGAGCGCCGCGGCACCGAGTACGCGCAGTGGATGGAAGGCATCCGCGACTGGTGCATTTCCCGCCAGCTCTGGTGGGGCCACCGCATCCCGGTGTGGTATTGCGATGCGCCGGAGTGCGGCCACACGAGCGTGTCCCGGACCGACCTCACCGCCTGCCTTGAGTGCGGCGGCCCGGTCCGCCAGGACGAGGACGTCCTCGACACCTGGTTCTCGTCGTGGCTGGTGCCCTTCTCGAGCCTTGGCTGGCCGGCGCGCACCGAGGACCTGGCCCGATTCTACCCCGGGGACGCGCTGGTCACCGCCCCGGAAATCCTCTTCTTCTGGGTCGCCCGGATGATCATGGCGGGGCTCGAGTTCCAGGGAGCCGTGCCGTTTCACACCGTGTACCTGCACGGCACCGTGCGTGACACCCAGCATCGCAAGATGTCCAAGTCCCTCGGCAACGGCATCGATCCGCTGGAAGTGATCGATCGGTACGGCGCGGACGCACTGCGCTATACGGTGATCTCGGGCATGGCGGTCGGCACCGACCTGATCCTCGACCCGGCCGACCTCGAGACGTCCTTTGCGGCCGGCCGGAACTTCGCCAACAAGCTCTGGAACGCGGGGCGTTTCATTCTTGGCACGCTGGACGGACCTACCCGGCCACTGGCCGGCCGCTATCCCGACGTGGTGCGGCGCGAGGAGCTCTCGCTCCCCGACCGCTGGATCATCGCGCGCTGCGACGCCACCGTGCGCGCGGCCACCGAGGCGTTCGAGCGCTATCGCCTGAACGAGGCGGCCGCCGCCGTCTATCACTTCCTGTGGAGCGACTTGGCCGACTGGTACATCGAGCAGGCCAAGCCGCGGCTCTACGGCACACAGCCCGGCGGCGACGTCGCGCGCGCGGTGGTGGCCCAGACCTTCGACGTGGCGCTCCGCCTGCTCCACCCGGTCATGCCCTTCATCACCGAGACGCTCTGGAAACGGCTCCCCGGCCGGGGAGCGGCCGACTCGGTCAGTGTCGCGTCGTGGCCGACCGCGGACGACCGGGCAACCGATGACGCGGCCCTCGCCGGATTCGCCGAGGTCCAGCTGATCATCACGAGCCTGCGGCAATTGCGCGCCGACGCAGGGCTGCATCCCGGCGACAAGGCCAGCGGGTGGATCACGGCGGCCGGCACGGCCGCGCGCAGCCGGCTGGCACCACAGCTCGAGACGATCACCCGGCTGGCCAAGGTGACCGTGGATGCGGTCGTGGTGCGCTCCGACGCGGCGGCAGCGGGCAGCGCGCTGAAGACGGCGGTCCTCCCGGACGGCGTGGAGGTGTCCATCGAGCTGAGCGTCGCGGATCGCGACCGGGAGTGTGCCCGGCTCGCCAAGGACGAGGCGCACCTCCGGCAACTTGTCGAGGCGCAGGAGCGCAAGCTCGGCAACGCGCAGTTCGTCGAACGCGCGCCGGCTGCGGTGGTCGAGGGGGAGCGGCAAAAGCTCGCGACCTGGCAGGCGCAGGCGGACGCACTAGCGGAGAATCGCCGTCGGCTGGGTTGCGCGTGAACGCCAAGCGCCTGGCGGGAGCGGCCCTGGCGTTCGGCATCCTGGCCTGCGCCAAGATCGAACCGCCGCCGGGCGGCCCGAGTGACCTGCTCCCGCCCGGGCTGATCGCCACCGTCCCCGACTCGCTGGCCATCCTCCCGGATTTTGCGGGAGACGTCGAGTTCGTCTTCAACGAAACCGTGTCCGAGGGCGGAAGCCCGAACATGGGCCTCGGCACCGGCGACCTCGAAAAGCTGGTCATCCTCTCGCCCACCGAGAAGGTGCCGAGGGTGCGCTGGAAGCGGAGCCGCGTCACGGTCCGGCCGCAAGAAGGATGGCGCCCCAACACCGTCTATCGGGTGCAGCTCCTCCCTGGCGTCATGGACCTCCGCCGGAACCGCAACGACAGCAGTACCATCGTCACCTTCACCACCGGCGCGCCCATCCCTTCGCTGCACCTGAGCGGCCGGGTCTGGGATTGGAGCACCGCGCGCCCCGTCCCCCGCGCGCTCATCACCGCAGTGCTGCTCCCGGACAGTCTGCGCTACCGGATGTTGACGGACAGCGCCGGAATGTTCGACTTCGGGCCGCTCCCGAGCGGCGATTACCTGGTGTACGGCGCCATCGACCAGAACAAGAACGCCAGGCTCGACCGGCGGGAACCGTGGGATTCCCTCCCGGTGCCCCGGGACAGCAGCGTGGTCCCGGAACTGTGGGTGTTCCCGCACGATACGGTCGGCCCGCGCCTTTCGACGGCCACTGCGTCGGACTCCCTTTCGGCGCTCCTGACCTTTTCGCAGCCACTCGATCCTGCGCAGCGCTTCGGCCCCGGTGCCGTGCATGTGTTGCTCCTGCCGGACTCCGTGTCTGTAGGTGTCCTGTCGCTGCTCCCGAAGGTGGAACACGACTCGCTCTACCGCCCGCCGCCACCGCCGCCGGACACGACCGCGCCGAAGGCGGCGCCGGCCCCGGTCAAGGCCACCCCGCCCGTCGACAGCGTCCGTCCCTCCCGGGCGCCGCTCTATACGACGCTACTGCTCCGGGTTGCCGAACCGTGGAAGAAGGGCGCCAGGTACGTCATCGAGGTGGACTCCATCCGCAACGTCAATCTGGCCGCGGCCGACGCCCGGGGCCCCCTGGAAATACCGGTGCCGAAGGTCGATTCGACGGCCGCGGCCGCCGACTCGGCCAAGACGCCCCCTGACTCCGCGGCCACGAAGCCACCACGTCCCGATTCACTGTCGTCGAAGAAACCGGCCCGGTGAGCGACGACCCGCGCAGACAGCTACCCTCCGTCGAACGGCTGCTGCAGGAGCCGTCGATCAGCCGCCTCCTCGACTCGACGCCCCGCACGGTGGTCGTGGCCGCCGCCCGCGAGGCCCTGGCCATGGCGCGCACCGGCCGGGGCCTCGTGCCGGCCGATTGGAGCGCGGAGGTTGCGGAACGGGCCAGGCGAATCGCGCGGCGTTCGCTCCAGCCGGTCCTGAACGCCACGGGCGTCGTGCTGCACACCAACCTCGGGCGTGCCCCGCTGGCGCAGGCCGCGCTCGACGCGGTGGCTGCGGTCGCGGCGGGGTACAGCGCACTCGAGTTCGACCTGGAGGCGGGCGTGCGCGGCAGTCGAACCGATCACGGCCGGCGCCTGCTGGCCGAACTGACCGGTGCTGAAGATGCACTCGTCGTCAACAACGCCGCCTCCGCGCTGATCCTGGCGCTGAATACGGTGGCCGACGGTATGGAAGTCGTCATCTCCAGGGGCGAGCTGGTGGAGATCGGCGGCTCGTTCCGCATCCCCGACATCATGGCGAAGAGCGGCGCCCGGCTCCGTGAGGTCGGCACCACGAACCGAACCCACCTCGAGGATTATCGCCGCGCACTGGGGCCCTCCACCGGCGCCATCCTGAAGGTCCATCAATCCAATTTCGAGCAGTCCGGCTTCGTCCACGCACCCGCCGCCGCGGAGCTGGCCGCGCTCGCCCACGAGCACCGTCTGCCGCTGCTGCACGATATCGGCAGCGGCCTGGTGGCGGACCTCTCCGCCTTCGGGCTGACGACTGAGCCACGCGTTCCGGACGCGGTCGCCGACGGAGCGGACCTGGTCATCTTTTCGGGCGACAAGCTCCTCGGTGGGCCGCAGGCGGGATGCCTCGTGGGTGGAGCCTCGATCCTGGCCCGGTGCCGAGTCAACCCGCTGGCCCGCGCCGCCCGCGCCGACAAGATGACGTTCGCCGCCCTCGAGGCGACGCTGGAGCTCTACCGCGACCCGGTTGTCGCGCTTCGGGAAGTGCCTGTCCTCCGGATGCTGACCCTTTCCGCAGAGGCACTTCACGAGCGAGCCGACCGACTCGCACAGTCGATCGCGGCCACCTGCCCAGCTGCCCCGCGGCCCCGCCTCACCGAAGGCACTTCGGTGACGGGCGGTGGCTCCTTCCCGGCCGCGACCCTGCCGACGACCCTCGTGGTCCTCGACCCGGGCCCCCGAGGTGCGGACTCACTGGCCCTCGCCCTCCGCCTCGGCGACCCGCCGGTCGTCGCGCGCGTGGCCGACGGCTCTGTCGTGCTGGATCCCCGGACGCTGCCTGAGGTGTGCTTCCCCGAACTGGCCGCCGCAGTGGCCGCAGCTGTCACCGAATGACCGTTCCCCTGCCGCACCATCCGATCGTCACCCCGGCGAAAGCCGGGGTCCAGTTCTCTCCCTCGAACCTGCGTTCCGCCGTTTTTCTCGATCGAGACGGTACCCTGATTCTCGACCCCGGCTATCAGCGCGATCCATCGGCGATTCAGCTGTTGCCGGGAGCCGCCGCGGCCGTGGCACGGTGCAACGCCGCGGGGTTCGTCGTCGTCGTCGTGACGAATCAGTCAGGCATCGCACGGGGGTTCATCACGCCGGCGGAGTACGCGGCCGTGGAACGCCGGGTCGTCGAACTGTTCGCCGAACACGGCGCACTAATCGACGCCACGTACCACTGCCCTCATTACCCGCCGATTGGTGGGCCGTGTGACTGCCGGAAGCCCGGGACCCTGCTCTACCGGCGCGCCGCGGAGGCTTTGGGCCTCGACTTGGCGGCGAGCTGGGGGGTCGGCGATCGCCTGTCGGATCTCGAACCGGTCCGGGAACTCGGCGGCCACGGGCTCCTGGTGCGCACCGGTACCGGTCGAGAGCACGAGCAAGCGGCTTCGGCGGCCGGTTTCCCGGTTCTGGACAACCTCGGAGCGGCGGTGGACCGGATTCTCGGGTCCGCTGCATCGGCCGACACCCCCTAGGGGGGACGGGCCCGCCCCCTTACTTTTCTGGGCTATGTCGTATCGCGTGGCGGTCTGTGTTTCCGGCGGGGGAAGCAACTTGCAGGCGCTGCTCGACCGGCTGCAGGGAGAGGCCCCCGCCCGCGTCGTGCTGGTGCTGAGCAACAGCGCGGAGGCCGGTGGGCTTGAGCGGGCTCGCCGGGCGGGTGTGCCGGCGGAAGTACTGGCTGATCCCTCCGATGCGTCGGAGTGGATCACACGGCTCGGCCGACGTGACGTGGATCTCCTCGTGCTGGCGGGCTACCTGAAGCTGGTGCCGGCCGGCGTGGTGCAGAAGTACGCGGGTCGTATCGTCAATGTGCACCCTGCCCTGCTCCCCGCCTTCGGGGGCGCCGGGATGTACGGCAAGCGGGTGCATGAAGCGGTGATCTCCAGCGGCGCGACGGAATCCGGTCCGACGGTCCACCTCGTGGACGAGGTGTATGACCGGGGCGCGATCCTCGCCCAGCGGCGCGTAGCGGTGTTGCCGGGAGACACCGCGGAGCTCCTGGCGGGGCGGGTGCTCGCCAAGGAGCATGAGCTCCTTCCGGATGTCGTCCTGGCGGCGGCGAGGGCCGGGCGGCCCGTGCCGCTGCCAGAGACAGCTTGATCCACCAGTCGAATTCACCTGGGAGTCCCATGCCGAGGGCATTGCTTTCCGTCAGCGACAAGCGTGGCATCGTCGCGTTCGCACAGGGCCTGGTGCAGTTGGGCTGGGATATCATTTCCACCGGCGGGACGGCGGCGACGCTCAAGGCGGCCGGCGTGCCGGTGCAGTCGGTGGAGTCGGTGACCAAGTTTCCCGAGATGCTCGACGGCCGGGTCAAGACACTGCATCCGATGGTCCACGGCGGGCTCCTCGGGCGCCGCGACAATCCGGTGCACCTCCGCGCCATGGAAGAGCATGGGATCACGCCGATCGAGCTCGTCGCCGTCAATCTCTACCCCTTCCGCGCCACCATCTCCCAGCCCGACGTCTCCTTCGAGGACGCCATCGAGAACATCGACATCGGTGGGCCATCGATGCTGCGCTCGGCGGCCAAGAACCATGAGTTTGTCCTGGCGGTGGTGGAACCCTCGGACTACCCCGAGGTCCTCGCCCTCCTCCGCGCCGGCGAGGTGCCCGCCGAGACCAGGCGCGCCTACGCGGCCAAGGTGTTCGCGCACACCGCCGACTACGACAGCGCCATCGCCGGGTACCTGACGCCGCGTGAGGACGGGCTGCCGGCCCGGCTGGGCGGCTCGCTGGAGCGGATGGCGTCGCTGCGGTACGGGGAGAACCCGCAGCAGCGGGCGGCGCTCTATGTGACCGAGGAGCCGCGCGGCATCCGCGACCTGAAGCAGCGCCAGGGCAAGGAACTCTCGTTCAACAACATTCTCGACCTCGACGGCGCCATGGCCGCCGTGGCGCCGTGGACCAACCGACCCGCCTGCGCCATCATCAAGCACACGACGCCCTGCGGACTGGCCGTCGCGCCGTCGGCGCTGGAGGCCTGGCGCCGGGCGCTGGCCACCGACCCGCAGTCGGCCTTCGGCGGTGTGGTGGCGTTCAACACCGTGGTGGACCGGGCGACGGCCGAGGAGATGGCGGGGCTGTTCCTCGAGGTGATCGTGGCGCCGTCGTTCCATGACGAGGCGCTCAAGGTCCTGGCCGGCAAGAAGAACCTGCGGGTGGTGGAACTGCCCGTGAGCCATGGCGAGCGCGGACTGGACTACAAGTGCGTGCGCGGCGGCTTCCTGGTCCAGGATCGCTTCCAGTTCGATCCGTCGGAGGACGCCTGGCGGGTCCCGACGGTCCGCCATCCCACCGAAGCCGAGTGGAGCGACCTCCGTTTCGGCTGGGCCGGCGTGGCGACCGTGAAATCGAACGCCATCCTGCTGGTGCGTGGTGAGGCGGCCATCGGGATCGGCGCCGGCCAGATGAGCCGGGTCGACTCGTCCTTCCTGGCGGTCCACAAGGCTCGGCAGCAGGGACACGACCCGCGCGGCTCCGTCCTGGCCAGCGACGGGTTCTTCCCATTCCCAGACGGAGTGGAGGCGGCCGCCGCCGCCGGCGTCACCGCCATCATCCAGCCAGGTGGTTCAGTGAAGGACGAGGACGTGATCGCCGCGGCCGACCGGCTCGGCCTCGCCATGGTCCTCACCGGTTCGCGGCAGTTCAGGCACTAACGGAGAATTCGTGACGAACACCAAGCCCGTGACCCCGTACCGCTGGGCCGCCCTCGTCGGCCTGGTCGTCTTCGGGATCTACATCGCCACGCTCGCGCCCACGACCGCGTTCTGGGACACCTCCGAGTACATCGCAGCCGCGAAAGTGCTCGGCATTCCCCACCCGCCGGGCAATCCGCTCTTTGTCATCCTCGCCCATACCTGGGGGCTGCTGCCGCTCGCCGGCGAGTACGCCAAGCGGATCAACCTGTTCGCGGCGTTCAGCAGCGCGGCGTCGGCGGCGCTCTGGTTCCTGATCGCCGAACGCTGGCTCCGAACCATCGTCCCGGTCCGGTGGGGCCGGCTGCTGGCCGCGGCGGCCGGCACGCTGGTGTCCGCCACCTCGTGGACCATCTGGAACCAGTCTACCGTGAACGAGAAGGTGTACACCGTCTCCCTGCTGTCCATGGCGCTGGTCACCTGGCTCGCGGTGCACTGGGGCGACGACGAGCCGGGCCCGCACCGCGACCGGTGGGTCGTCCTGATCGCGTACATCACCGCGCTTTCGACCACCAACCACCTCATGGGCCTGCTCGCGGCACCGGCGGTGGCCATTTATATCCTCTGGACCGACTGGCGTGTCATCACGCGGCCGTGGGTCTGGGTGGGCGTCGTCACGGCCGTGCTCGTCGGCGTCTCGCTCAACTACCTGTTCCTCCCGATTCGGGCGGGGCTCTTCCCGCCGATCAATGAAGGCGAACCGGTCGGCTTCTTCAGCCAGGCGTTGATGGACGTCATCAACCGCGTCCAGTACGCCAAGCCCTCGGTGCTCGACCGGCAGGCCGACCTCGGCTCCCAGTTCGCCAACTACCTGCAGTACTTCCGGTGGCAGTACGCCCGGGACTGGGGTCCCGCGGCCGGGGCGGCCGCGGCGCTCTTCGGCATGCTCGGCCTCTACGGCCTGTGGGAGTTGATCCGCCGGGACCGGCGGGCGGGGCTCGCGGCCCTGGCCATGTTCGGCACCCTGACGGTGGCGCTCATCTTCTACCTCAACTTCAAGTACGGGTTCTCCATCCACCCGGAAGCGGGACCTGCCGCGCGAGGTCCGTGAGCGCGACTACTTCTTCATGGGGTCGTTCGCCTACTTCGGGGTCCTGGTGGCGCTCGGCCTCGGCGCACTCTACCGCGGCGTCGCCGATTCACTGGCCGTACGGCTGCCAGAGGCGAAACGGTGGGTGGCCGCGTCCCCGGTCTTCCTCATCGCCCTGATTCCCCTCGCGGGCAATCACGCGAGCGCCACCCGAGCCAACGAGTTCCTGGCGCGGGACATGGCCATCGACATGCTCGAGTCGGTCGAGCCCTATGGCATCCTGATCACCGCGGGCGACAACGACACCTTCCCGCTCTGGTTTGCCCAGGAAGTACTCGGCGTGCGGCCCGACGTGACGCTCGCCAACCTCTCCCTGATGAACACCCGCTGGCATCTGCGCCAGTTGCAGCGCCGCGCCACCCCGGAGTTCGATGCCGCCCGCGCCGCACGGGTGTGGCGTCCGGGTCCGGCCGAAACCGGCATGGCGCTGACCGATTCCGCCGCCGGCTCGCAGGCCGCAGCGTGGCCACGTCCCGAGGGTTCGGTCTTCCAGAGCTTCTCGGCCCCGCAGCTGGACAGTCTGCCGGAGGCGATCGCCGTCAAGAAGGGCACCGGAATCCGGGTGGACAGCCTCGTGATCGCGTTCGGGCAGGACTATCTGACGCTGCAGGACATCGCCACGGTCGCGCTGATCCGGGACAATCTCGGCAGCCGTCCGATCTACTTCAGCTGGAGTGACGGCAACTACCCGGATGGAACGCTCGGACTCACCGAGTACCTGCTGACCACGGGGCTGGTGCGCAAGCTGATGCCGAAGCCGATTCAGGAGGGGAACGGAATCGTGCTCTCCAGGACGCTCGGGTTCGTGGACGTCCCTGTGACCCGGCAGTTGCTCTGGGAGACCTATCACTGGCAGAGCGCGACGCGCGAGCGGCCGCGGGGCTGGGTCGACGTGCCGTCGGCGTCCATCCTCCAGCTCTACAGCATCATCTACCGGGAGACGGGCGTCATCCTGAAGACCGAAGGCCTGCTCGAGGAAGCGGCGCGGGCCGATTCGGTTTCCGTCGCCGTGCAGCAGGCCATCATGCGGGGAGAACGCAACTAGTCGCGGCGGGCGCGGCCGCTTCCAGCAGGGCGACGCCTATATTCTGAGATAGGGCGTGGTGGCCGAGTGGTTTAAGGCAGCGGTCTTGAAAACCGCCGAACCGGAAACGGTTCCGTGAGTTCGAATCTCACCCACGCCGCTCGATCCGGTGCGGCAAACGACAGAGGGCGGAGGGGACGGCCCGGGCAACGCCCGGCTCGTCCTCCCCGCCCTCTTCACCATTGGCGCAACCTGGTGCTAGCGATGCCCCATGAACGACAGGCCCACGCTCAGGTACTGATAGGAGCCCGACTCGCCGCCGAGGTACTTCCCGGCGTTCGCCGGGTAGTTGTACTTGCCGAACACGGCGATCTCGGTGTTCGACCCCTTGTTGAGGATGAACCCCAGTTCCGGCGCAAATCCCATGATCCAGTTGTTGGTTTCCACCGTGCCAGGACCGACGTCCATGAGTTGTTTCATGTAGTACACGCCGAGTCCGAGGCCGATGTACGTCTGGATCTTCCCGCCGGCCTTGCTGTACAGGTGGCCGGTGACCATCAGCGGGAACACGTTCATGGACCGGTACTGCTCGCCCGAGACGGCGCCACCGGGGAAGTAGAGCGGCTCCGAGGTACTTTCGTAGAACGCGGTGTAACCGGCGGAGACGCCGACGGTGACGTTGGGATTGATGAAGCGCCGGCCTTCGACGGAGATGCCGACCCAGCTGTCGTTGCCGATGAACTTGTCGGAGAGGTCGCCGGACGGCAGGGACCAGAAGGCGGACAGGCCGCCGAGCACCTGGGCGCTGGCGGGCGCGGCCCCGGCCAGGCCGAGGGCGACGAGGAGCATCGCGGCGCGGAGACGGGGCGTCATGGGTTCACCCGGAAGATGTAGGGGGACTGGGCAAAGGCCTGGTTGATGCCATCCTCGATCTTCGACGCGAGGGCGGACGACGAGTTGCCGCTGACCACGCCGTTGACGCCGGCAATCCACACCACCGGTGGCCGGGTCACCGCCGGAGGCACACCGCCGGAGAGATTCGCCATCGGAATGAAGATCGTGCCGGTGCTGTAGGTGTAGCCGATGACGTCCCCGGGATAGTCGGGAATCCAGCCGCTGCACACCCAGGGATACCAATCCTCCCATTCGGCACACCAATCCGGCGTGGTGTAGTCGAAATTGTCCTTCACGGTGACGATGGGGTTCAGCGTCAGGTCGGCCAGGACCGGATCGACGACCCGGCTGTATCCGCGCCCGACCATGCGAGCCGCCGTGGTGGCGATGATCAGGCTGTCGTACACGTGGCTGATGTTGTCGGTCCCGCCGAGGTGGACGACGGTGTCTGGGATGTAGAAGGTCGCGACCGAGTCAAACGCCATCAGGGTGTCGTAGACCGTCGTGATGGAGGCGTAGTCGTTGGGCTGGCTGGGGCGTTCGGGATAGCAGGCGGCGAGCCCTGCCCCGACCGCGAGTGCGAGCCCTGTCGCCCGCAGGAACTTGCGCATCAATGGCTCCAGGAATGGTGGAAGGTCTGTGCAAGATAGCCGTATGACGCCGGAGGAACCACCCGCCACACACCCGCGCCGGGGTTGCGTAAAGCCTTCCCCGGTGGCAGTTTCCTCGCTCGTTGGAGCGGTGGCCGAGTGGCTGAAGGCATCGGTTTGCTAAACCGACATAGGGGTCTAAAGCTTCTATCGGGGGTTCGAATCCCCCCCGCTCCGTGATGCGAGGACTGGGGACTGAGGACTGAGGGCACGCCCCTCGCCGACCTCAGTCCTCAGTCCTCAGTCCTTTTCGGGTGGTACGCCATGCCTGTTCGAGTACGATTCGCCCCCTCCCCCACCGGATACCTCCACGTCGGCGGCGCCCGCACCGCGCTGTTCAACTGGCTCTACGCCCGGAAGATGGGCGGCGTGCATATCCTCCGAATCGAAGATACCGACCGCGAACGAAGCACCGAGGCCCACACCCAGGTCATCCTGGACGGACTCCGCTGGCTCGGCGTGGAGTGGGATGAGGGCCCCTTCTTCCAGGGAGCCTGCGGACCCCGCCACCGCGCGGACGCGGAGCGACTCCTGGCGGAGGGCACGGCCTACCGCTGCTTCTGCACCACCGCGGACCTCGAGGCCCAGCGAAAGGCCATGGCGGGCATGA
This sequence comes from uncultured Gemmatimonadales bacterium, assembly GCA_963810185.1. Lineage (GTDB taxonomy): Bacteria > Gemmatimonadota > Gemmatimonadetes > Gemmatimonadales > GWC2-71-9 > SPDF01. The sequence continues at coordinate 91,606 of CAWEMJ010000008.1, read as the reverse complement.
AGGCCGCGTTTCGATATGATGGCCGCTGCGGACGCCTCGCGCCGGCCGAAGTGGCCTCGCGGCTCGAGGCCGGGGCGCCCTTCGCCATCCGCTTCCGGATGCCGCAGGGAGAGATCGCCTGGGACGACGCCGTGCACGGCCGGATCAGCTTCCAGGGGCACGACCTCGACGACCTGGTCATCCTCCGGAGCGACGGGACGCCCATCTACAACCTGGCCGTGGTCTCGGACGACATCGAGATGCGGATCACCCACGTGATCCGGGGCGACGACCACGTCTCCAACACCCCGAAGCAGATCGCGCTGTACCGGGCGCTCGGCCATCAGCCGCCGATCTTCGCGCACGTGCCGATGATCCTCGGCGACGACGGCAAGAAGCTCTCGAAGCGGCACGGGGCCACCGCCGTCGGCGACTACCAGGACAAGGGCATTCTCCCGCTGGCCATGCGGAACTTCCTGGCGCTCCTCGGCTGGAGCCCGGGCGGCGACCGGGAAATCCTCCCGGAAGCGGAGATGATCGCGGCGTTCTCGCTGGAAGGGATCCAGAAGAAGCCGGCGGTATTCGACGTCGCCAAGCTCGAGTGGATGAACGGCCAATATCTGTCGCAGCTCTCCGCCGACGACCTGCTGGCACCGACCGAGCGTGAACTGGAGCGGATGGGTGTGGCGGCCGGAGGCCGTGACCTCCGGCCCCTGATCGATTCAGTCAAGGCTCGCTCGCGCACCATTCTGAATATTGCCGAGCAGGTGTCGGTGCGGCTCGACCCGAGCCGGGTGGTGCGGGACGCCAAGGGGGAACAGCTGGCCGCAAAACTCGGTGAGGCGTTTGGCGCCAACCTGGGTGTCGTGGCCGCGGCACTGGAGCGGATTCCGGCGGCCGAATGGAATTCCGATCGTATCCTGACCGACATGAAGGCGCTGGCCGAATCGCGGGGCGCCAAGCTCGGCGACCTGCTGCAGCCGGTCCGCGTGGTGCTGACGGGGTCCACGGTATCGGAGCCGGTCAACGACCTGCTGGTGGTGGTGGGGCGTGAGCAGAGCCTGGCGCGGATTCGGGCCGGCGGCCGCTGAGCGAACTCCCCGCTAGCGCACGCGGTGGAGCAGGTATTCGTGGCGGTATGCGAAGCTCCCCCCCGTAGGGCGCGCCATCTTCAAGATCCGCAGGGTATCGGGACCGACAGTTATGGTCTCACGGAGAGTTGCGGGCGCGTTGTCGTCGTCCGCCTCGACCTCGGCCACCAAAACGAATCCTCCACGCACGCCGTCCGCCCGGAGCGTATCGACCCGCCACGTGGTCGGCGGCGACGCTTTCGGGTCATCCCACTCCAGCCGCGATCCCGACTCGTCGAGGAATAACCGGTCGGAGCTCGAGACGGTCTTGTTTGGCCCGTCGTCATAGATGAAGTCCATCTGGACGGCCGTGGAGTCCGACACGTAGGAGATGTCGATGGTCGTCGGCAGGGTGACCAGTTGCCTGGGCGGTGAGTAGTTGCGATAGGTGAGGGTGCCCTCCCACTTGCCGACCATCGCCCGGTACACCTCGGCGCGGCCCGGGGTGGCTTTCGTGAGGGGGCTGAAACCGAACAGCGCGCCGACGAGGACAAGCAGGACGATCGCAGTGCGAGGCGCGCGCATGGCAGGCTCCTGAATGGAGAAGAGTAGGACCACCCAATCCCCTGACTTACCCCCAATCCGCTTGACAGGTTCCGTGCCCGCCCCAATACTCGGAAGAGTCCCAGCCACGCCGGAGGGCCCGTGCGCCTGCTCCCGCTCTCTCCTTTAGTCGCTATAGTCCTCGCCCTCGGCTGCAGTGATCCCGCCGCGCCCGAAGTTACCGGCCAGTGGGGCGGTCCTGACGCCACCCTCGTGCTCGCGCCCGCCGGCGGCACGATCGAGTACGCATGCGGTTCGGGGACAGTCGATGCCGGTTGGCGCACCGAGCCGGACGGTCACTGGGTGGCCACCGGCCAGCACTTCGTCGGCGGCGGCCCCCTGCCGGTCCAGGGGCGCCCGCCGTACGCGGCCACCTACACCGGTCAATTCCGGGGAAGCGTACTGACCTTCACCGTGTCAGTCCCCGAACTCGGCGCCACCCTGGGACCGTTCACGGTCCGGCGAGGCGCACCAGGAGCATCCGAGATCTGCCTCTGACTCCTCGGGGAGGGACCGATGAACAATCTCGTCGTGGCTCGCTATCTGGACGGCAGGATTCTCAAGGGGACCAGCCTCGACGTGGACCCGGCCCGCCCTGCCTTTCACGTCCGGCCGCCGGAGGGCATTACGGCCGAGGTGAAGCTGAAGGATCTGAAGGCGCTCTTCTTCGTCCGGTCGCTGGAAGGCGACATGGCGCGCCACGAAGTCCACGCACTTGACCCGGCCGACCCGCGCGCGCACGGCTCGACCGCCGTGTCCCTGCAGTTCCCCGACGGCGAGGTCATGGTCGGCCTGACCAACCGCTTTCCGCCCAACCGGCCGTTCTTCTTCGTGGTCCCCGTCGATCCGGCGAGCAACAACATCCGGGTGCTGGTCAATCGCAGCGCCGTGAAGAAGATGGAGCCGCTCTAGGGATCAACCGACGTCTGCTGCTGCTTCCGCCGGAGCTCCTGCTCGGCGGCGTTCCGTTCCCGGATGGCCTTGATCTGTTCCCGCCGGTCCGCGGCCGCCGCGTCCCTGGGCAACGCCAGCTCGTAATCTTGGGCCCGCATCCACGCCCCCTTGTTCATCGCCTCCGATTCGTTGCCCGCCACCGGCAGTGGAATCAGCCCGAGCAATAGCGCCGGGATTTTCACGCCGGCCACCGTGATGTAGGTCCCGTCGAGCCCATACTCCTGCCCGGCAATCGTCGCGGTCCAGGCCGGAAGGAGCATCGCCCCGCCGCCCGGCAGGGCCGCCAGCGAATCGAGATAGTGATTGATGATCGCCTTCACGGCGCTATCGGTCAGTTGGGCGTGGGTTCGCCCGACAATGGTCGAAGCCGGAGACCGCCGATCCCACAACAACCCACTCCCCAACGACGGCCACGGCACGGCACGTCCATCGCCGAGCGGAGCCGAGAGAGGCCCGGAATCAACGGCTGACCCGACCAAAGGCGCGGAGGCGCCACGGGAGGGATCCTCCCTGAGGGGAGCCTCGGTCAGGAGCGCAGGACTGGTCGCTTCGAGGGAGGGAGATGCGCCGAGGTCAGCCGGGGGGAACGCAACCATTGCACGAGGGACAGCGCGCGACTGCGGAGCAAGCGAGACGAGCAGGTGGCGACCCCCGGGCGCGCCCGGCGGCACAAACAACAGCAACAGGGCCACGAGGACCGCCAGGTGAACGGCGACGCTCGTGGCGATGGCCCACGGCGGCCACCCCGGCGGCCGTGGGAGCTGGAGGTCAGGCGGTGTGCCCACCCCCGGCTTCCTGCACACCGGCGATTGCCTTGGCCAGCCGCCCGACCGCCGACAGCAACCGTTCGGCTGGAACGGTGAGCGCAATCCGGAAGAAGCCCTCCCCGGCCGGCCCGAACGCGCTCCCCGGCAGCACCAGCACGCCTTCCACCTCCAGCGCGTGCCGCGCAAACGCCTTGGAACTGACCCCCGCCGGGAGCGCGACCCAGAGGTACATCGCCGCCTTGGGGAGGTCGACCTTGAAGCCGGCGGCCCGGAGCGCCGGTACCGCCGCGTCCCTGCGCCGCGCAATTTCCGCACAAATCGGCCGGGTCAGTTCCTCCGCGCGGTCGAGCACGGCCGCGCCGGCCTCCTGCACCGCCAGGAACGGCCCCGTATCGGTGTAGGTCTTGACCTGCGTAAGGGGAGCGATGAGCGGTGCGCGCCCCACGGCAAACCCGATTCGCCACCCGGTCATCGAGAAGCTCTTGGAGAGCGAAAAGAACTCGACCGCCACTTCATCCGCGCCGGGGACCTCGAAAATGCTCGGCGCGCGGTAGCCGTCGAACACGATGTCGCAGTAGGCGTTGTCGTAGGCCAGGATGATCTGGTGCTTCCGGCAGACCGCCACCACGTGCTCCAGGTACTCGAGCGTGGCGACCGCCGCCGTCGGATTGTTGGGGTAATTGAGAAAGAGCAGCCTGGTCCGCCGAAGCACCGCCTCCGGAACAGCGTCGATGTCCAGCAGGAAGCCGCGGTCGGCCTTGAGCGGCACGATGTACGGCTCGGCACCGGCCAGGACCGTGCCGCCCAGGTACGCCTGGTAGCCCGGCTCGGGCACGATGACCACTTCGCCCGGATTCACGAAGGCGAACGGCATGTGCGCCAGCCCTTCCTTCGATCCGATCAGCGGCAGCAACTCCGTGGCGGGATCGAACCGGTGACCGAAGCGACGAGAGACGTAATCGCTCGCCGCGCGGCGAAACTCCGGGTGCCCCTGCTGGAACCCATACTTGCTGTTGGCCGGGTTTTCGATGGCGGCCTTCAGCGCATCGAGCCCTACCCGCGGCGCCGGCGTGTCGTTGTCACCCGCGCCGAGATCGATGACGTCCCGACCCTCCGCGATCAGCCGGCGCTTGATGCCGGGGAGTTCCGCGAGAGGGTATCCGGGAAGGGCGAGGAGCCGTGCGCTGGGGGAGATCATGACTGTGCTTCGCTCCGTACAGGATTGGACAGGATGCCAACGCCCGGAATTTCCACCTCGACCACGTCACCCGGCGCCAGGGGCCCGACCCCGGCCGGCGTCCCGGTGGCCACCAGGTCTCCAGGCTCCAGGGTCATGATGGCGCTGATGTAGGCGAGCAGGTGGGGAATGTCGAAGATCATCTCCGCCGTGCGCCCTCGCTGCCGCTCCTCGCCGTTGACCCGCCCGATCACCTCGAGCGTCCGCCAGTCGAGCCCCTCGACCACCGCCGGGCCGGTCGGGCAGAAGGTGTCGAATCCCTTGGCGCGCGCCCACTGCCCATCCGTCTTCTGGAGGTCCCGGGCGGTGACGTCGTTGACGCAGGTAAACCCCTGGATGCCGAGCTCCGCCTCGACCGGGGTCACATGGCGCATCCGGCGGCCGATCACGACGCCGATTTCCGCCTCGTGTTCGACCCGCGCCGAGGCGGCCGGCAGGACGATGACTTCCCCGGAGGCGATCAACGCACTGGGAGGCTTGAAGAACAGCAATGGACGCTCCGGTACCGCGTTGCCGAGCTCCTTGGCGTGCTCGGCGTAGTTCCGCCCGACGCAGACGATTTTCGACGGCCGCAACGAAGTCATTCCAGCACTCCCAGCCCGTGACGGGCAAAGAAATCCTCGCACTTGGTTCGCACCTGCGCCCATGATCCGACGACGCGCTCCGCCTTCGGCAGCCCCGCCAGCACGAGCGGTCCATACCGCTTGGTGACCACCCGCCGGTCGAGCAAGACCACCACGCCGACGTCGGAGGTCGAGCGGATCAGGCGACCGAAGCCCTGCTTCAGCTTCAACGCCGCGTGCGGCAAAAGATATCCCATGAAGCCGTCCTCCCCAGCCTCGGCCAGCCGTTCCAGGCGCGCGGCGGTGATCGGCTCCGAGGGAACCTTGAACGGCAGCTTGCACAACACCAGGCCGCGCAGGGCCCGCCCCGGCACATCTACCCCTTCCCAGAAGGAATCGGTGCCAAGGAGGATCGCATTGCCGGCATCGCGAAATCGACGGAGAAGCGTGTCGCGGCTGCTTTCCCCCTGCACCAGGAGCGGCCAGCGCGGATCGAGCATTCCGCGCAGCTGCTGCGCGGCCCGCCTGAGCGCCGCGTGGCTGGTGAACAGGACGAACAGGCCGCCGTCGGCCGCGTGGGCCAGGTCGGTCACCGCCTGCGCCAGGGCTGCATCGTGAGCGGCCTCGTCCTCCCGCGGGTCGGGGAAATCGTCGGGGATGCCGAAGAGGCACTGCGAGGGATAGTCGAAGGGCGACGAGAAGATCTCCCGGGTCGTCACCGGGCTCGGCGCCACCGCGAGGCCCAGGCGCCGCTCGAGGAACTCGAAGTCGCCGCCCGCCGCCAGCGTGGCGCTCGTCAGGACCACCGTTTCCAGGCGTTCGAAGAGCAACTCCCGCAGCACCGGGGCCAGGTCGAGCGGCACCGCGGATAGCTGCGTGTGCTGCCGCTTTGCGCCGGCTCGCTCGATCCACCGCACCGTGGGCACCCCGCCCGCGGCCGGCCGCAGGGTGCGGTTGAGCCCGTCCGACACATGGTTCAGCCGGCGGACCACGGCGCGCATCTCCTGCAGCAGCTGGTCGCCCCGCTCGGTGGACTCCACCTGCGCCAGGCGGTCTTCCACCGTCTCCACCTGGTTCTTGATCTGGTCGAAGCTGGAGAGCAGCGCATCGAGCTCCATGCGGAGCCCCTCGTCCCAGACTTCGTCCTTTTCGAACTCCTCGGTGAGGCGGCGCTGGCCACCTCCCGCCGCCTCGGTGAGGCCGTGCAGGCGGAGGAACAGCTGATCCGCGGCGCGCCGGGCGTCGCCGATGGCCGGCAACAGCCGCTCGCGCACCAGGTCCAGGCTGGCACGGCTGAGCAGGTCCCCTCGACCCGACAGTTCCATGACCAGCGACGGCACCAGCCCCTTGCGGTTCCGCTCGAACCGGCCGAGCAACCGCTGGACTCCCCGGCTGGTGACCTGCGTGCCGAGGTGGGAGGCCGCCACGTCTTCGAGATGGTGCGCTTCGTCGAGGATGAGCCGCCGGTAGGGCGGGAGGACGGCCGCCTCTTCCCAATTGTCGGACGCCTGCCGCACCGCGAGATCCGCGGCCAGCAGGTGGTGATTGACCACGACAACGTCGGCCTCGGCCGCCCGCCGCCGGGCCTTGAAGAGGAAGCACTGGTCGAAGAAAGAGCACTTCACCCGGGTGCAGAGGTCCGCCTCGGCGCAGACCTCGTCCCACACCTCGCCGGTCGGCTGGACCGCCAGGTCGCTGAGCGTGCCGTCCGCCGTGCGCGACGCCCACTCGGACAGGGACACCAGTTCGTCCTGGCGCTCCGGCTCCAGCAGGCTCTGCTGTGCGCCGGTCGCATGCTGCAGGCGGGAGAGGCAGAGATAGTTTCGCCACCCCTTCAGCAGCGCGAACTTCGGCGCCCACCCCTCCTCCGCCAGCGCCTCCCGCAGCATCGGGAGGTCCTTGCCGACCAACTGCTCCTGCAGATTGATGGTGTTGGTGCTGATGACGGTCCGTTCGCCGTTGGCGCGGGACCAGGCCAGCGCCGGCACCAGATACGCGAACGACTTGCCCACGCCGGTGCCGGCCTCGAGCACCAGTACGCCCCCGTCGTTGTACCCATCGGCGATGTAGGCGGCCATGTCCCGCTGGCTCTGGCGGTCTTCGTACTGTCCCAGCACGCGTGCCACTGGGCCATGTTCGCCGAGCGTCTCCACCACCGCGTAGGGGTCGAGTCGCTGGACCGTGCGCGCCCGGGGCACCTCGACGACGATGTAGAGCCGCTCGGCGGTATTGTCGATGATCCCGAACCCGACGCCGCCGTCGTGCAGGCGCGCGGCCACGGCCAGGTCCGGCTCCGACGGCTCGAGTTGTCCGCTGGGATGGTTGTGCAGCAGCATCTGCCCGCGCCGGGCGGCGCCGGGAAGCGCCAGCACCATCTGGACGGTGCCGCGTGCCACCGCGCGTGCCGCGGTGACGAGTCCCTCCTCGTCCACGTCGGCCACGAACGACACCTCGCGGCCGCCGGCGGCACGAATCTCCGCCGCGAGCAGGACGCGCACGGCGGAGGCGATACGGGATTGCGTCAGGGGCACGAGGTCACGGAGACCGGAGCGAACTGCGGAGCCGTCACGTCTTGAGTTCCTTCTTCTTTGCCGCCGGGAACAGCACGTTGTTGAGGATCAGCCGGTATCCTGGGGAGTGCGGGTGCAGCGACAGGTCGGTCGGTGCATCCCCGATCTGGTGCTGCGGGTCTTCCGGGTCGTGCCCCCCATAGAAGGTCCACGTCCCCTGCCCATGCTCCCCATGAAGATACTTGGCCCACGGCGCGCCCGGCTCATCGGCCAGGATGGTCACGCCGGGCTTGATCCGGCTCTTGCGGAACGATGTGGTCAGCCCGTAGAAATCGGGGATCGTCTCCCGGTGGTTCTGCACCAGCATCGTCGCCACCGGATCGATCTTGGCGCTGAAGTTGAACGACCGGAAGCTGCCCAATTCCTGGCGCCGGCTCATCGCGTTGACCTCATGGCCGTCGATGTCTGAAAACTGGGACACGCTGGGACTCAGCTCGAGCCGGGCGTCCTGAAAGGCGAGGGCACGGCTCCAGTCCATCTTGGCGGTGGCGCCGGGGTCCATCGGCGTCTGGTCCGCATAGGCGGCGGCGATATCCACCCCGGCGCCGGCCAGCGCCAGGTCGAGCGTTTCGGTGGCGGCGCACATGGCAAACAGGAAGCCGCCCTGGTGGACGTAGGCCGCGATCGCCTCCGCCACGGCACGCTTCTCGGCGGGCACGTTCGGAAATCCGTACATCCGCGCCATGGCGGTGTTGCGCTCGACCATCTCGGTGAGCCACGGGGCCCCGGCGTAGGTGAGGTAGAACTTGGAGTACTGCCCGGTAAAATCCTCGTGATGCAGGTGCAGCCAATCGTACCGGGCCAGGCCGGCGCCTCCCGGCGTCAGCACCTCCGGGTCCCACACCTTCTCGAAGTTCACGCCGGCATACCGGAGGGCCATGGTGACGGCGTCGTCCCAGGGCGCGGCGTTGGGCGGGGCGTACACGGCAACCCGTGGGGCCTTTTCGAGCGGTACCGCCTCCATGTTCCCGAGCTGGATCTCGGCCCGGATCCCCAGGAGCGTCGCCTCGTCCAGGGGCTCGGTGGTCACGCCCGCCAGTGCCGCGTCCCGCGCGGTGACCTGGTCCGATGGCAGGAGAAACGAGCCATTTCGGTAGTTGAGGAACCACTCGGCGCGCCCGCCCCGTTCGAGGAGACGGAAGACGACGCCATACGCCTTGAGGTGATCCGCCTGCGAGTCGTCCATCGGCACGAGCAGCCACGGCGCCCGTCGCCCCTCCTCGAAGGGCCACGCGATCAGCGGCGACACGGCCAGCATGCCGCCCGCGCTCCGGAGGAAGTCCCGTCGGCGCATCAGCTCTCCGGAATGCCGCCCCGTGCGGCGTCGAGGACTCGGCGGGCCTGGGGCACCGCCGCGCTGCCCGGGTAGGCAAGTATCAGGTGTTCGAGCTGGTCCACCGCCTCCCGGGTTCGCCCGAGCGACAGCAGCAGGCGCGCCAATTCCAGTTCAGCGGCCGGTGCGGCGGCCGGTGCCGTCGAGTCGGCCGCGGCCCGCAACAGCCGTTCCGCTGACTCGGCGTGCCCCTGACCCACCTCGATGCGCCCCGCGAGCAGGCGCAACTCCGCGCCACCGCCGGCCGCGGGGAGCCCATCCGCCACGGCCACGATTTCGATGACGGCGCCGGCGGAATCGCCGCGCGCGAGCGTCAAGAGCGCCGCACCCAGCGCGGGGAGGGAATCCGATTCGATCGGCTGGATGAGCGCGAGCATGGCCGTGCGCGCCGTTGCCGCTTCGCGACTGCCGGCGAACGGCCCCGCTGCGCGGAGCGCCGTGGTGGCGCCCGATAGGTCGCCGCGGTACAACCGGATCAGCCCCGTCACGGCCAGCGCGTTTACCGTGCTGTCGTTCGCCAGGACCGCCTCGGCGCGGTCGAGGTTGCCCTGGTCAATCCATCCTTCCGCCACCTCCAACGTCAGCCGCCCCGCATTCTCCTCGCCGAGGGTCGTCCGCAATACACCAAGCTGCCGCTCGGCCTCCGCCACCTGCCCTTCGCGCAGCAGTACGCTCACCAGCGTCGCCGTCGCGCCTGCCGCCATGTCCGGTGGCGTGCTCCCGTCGGCGGCGAGCGCGGCGAGCATCCGTCGGGCGGCCGCGGCATCGCCGCCATCGGCATACGCACGCGCCGCCTCGAGCCGCATCCGGGAGGCCGTGGAACCGGTACTGCGGTCCGCGATCTGCTCGAGTGTCTGGCCGCGTACCCGCGCCGCCTCGGGGCCCTCGACGGCACGCGCGGCGTCCAGGAACTGCCGCAGCGCATCCAGCGCCTCGTTCTTCGCCTCGGGGAGGCTGGCCATCAGGAGCGCATAGGCGGCAGATGGCTTTCCCCACTGCACGCCGAGTTCGGCAGCGAGGCGCCGCGCCGCCGGAGTGCCGCGGGACAGCTCCCTCACGACCCGCTCGTGATCCGCCAGCGGCGCCCGCGCCAGCGCGTTGCGCGCCGTCGACCGATACCCGGGATACCGGTCCATCGCGAGCCCCCACTCCCGGGCGGCCTCCTCCCAGTTGTTCTGGGCGGCGGCGAGCAGCGCCATCTCCCCAGCCAGCGCGGCCGGTTCGCCGAGGCGCTCACGCCCCGTCAGGTACGCGCGTCGCGCCCCGTTCCCGTCCTGCTGTCCGAGGAGGGTGTTTCCCCACTCGCGGTACGGCGTCTCGCTCCCGGGCTCGATCATGGCCCACCGCTTGGCGACCTCCGCCACGCTGTCCGGACGGTTCGCGGCGGCCCAGCCGCGCATCGCCACCGAATAGCCCGCCACGTTTGCCGGCTCATGGGCAAGAAACGCCTCCGCCGGCCCGGCCAGCTCCGCATCCCGGTGCAACGGGGCGAGGGCGCGCTCGAGCCCCAGGAGGGCGGAGAGGTTCCCCGGGTATTGGCGGAGGACCTGCAGGTACGCCTCGGCGGCGCCGTTGAAATCACTGCGCCGCTCCTGCTCGTAGGCGTGGGTCATCAACTCGGTCTGTCCGGTCAGCCGCGCGGGCAGGCTGAGGAGCACCAGCATCGAAAGCAGCGCTCGACTCATGGCGCGGCGCGCTCCGTCAACCGGCGGAAGTATTCGAGCACCAGGCGACGATCCTCCGGCGAGAGCTGCTGCAATTGCTCCCAGCTCGGGATGCGCACCTGCGTGGCACCGTCCTCCATCTGCGCCCGGAGGGCGGGCGGCAGCCGGACGTCGTCCTGCGCGCCGGTGGTGCTCTTGCGCTCCTTCTGGTCGTCCTGCTCCTCGCCCTGCAGCGTCCGGCCGGCGTCGAGCATTCGGCGGAACAGGCGCTCCTGGCGCTCCACCGTCCGGCGGTCCAGCCGGCCCGCCTCCATCTGCCGTGCCAGGTCGCGCGCTTCGCCGGCTAGTTCACCCGCCCCGGCCGATTGCGTTTCGGCACGGAGCCGTTCGAGCTGCTCGGCGAGCGCCCGCTGCTGCGCGGAGAGCTGGCGAATCTGCTCCTGCATGCCACCGCCACCGACCATCGGCAGCATCTGGGCGCCCTGCTGGCTCAGTTGCCCCTGCTGCTCGGCCATCTGGTTCATACGCGCCATCGCTTCGGCCAACCCCGACCCTGACCCCGAGCCGGACACATCCCCGCGAGCCCGTGCCATCTGATACGCCGCCGCATTGAGGGCATCCACCGCCTCTCCCGCCTGCGTCGACGCCTCCCGCTGGCCAGGCACCGCCGTCGAGAGCGCTTCCCGTGCCTGGCCCATCTCGCGCCGCGCCGCCTCGAGCGTCGCACCGATCTGGGGCGGCACCAGCGCATTCGCACCAGACACCTTTCGGAACTGCTCCGTCAGCTTTTCCACTCCTTCCTCGACCGCGGCCTGCTGTGCCCGGAATGCCGACGCGGACTCGCCGGACCGGAGCGCCTCCGTAATGGCCAGCTGACGGTCGGCGAGCCGGCTGGTCTCGGCCATCATCTGGTCGATCGCGGCCATCACTTCGGCCTTCCATTCGCCCTGCACATCCTGGCGCTGCTGCTCGAGCTGCTCTCCCATGGCGTCGAGCTGCTCCTCGGCCTGCTTCCCCTGGCGTTTCGCGGCGTCCGGCTTCCCCTGTCGCGCCGCCGAAGCCGCCTGCTTCATCGTCTGCGCCGCCGCTTTCGCCGTCTCCGCCACCGATTCCATCTGGGCCGACGGCTCCTGCCCTTTCATCTTCCCCAACTCCTCGGCGCCAGCCTGCATCGCCGCCGCCAGCGAATCGGTCCGCGAGGCGAGCGCCTCCTCCTCGGCCGCCGCGTGCGCCGAATCGGCGCGCGATACCTCCTCGTTCCACCGCTTCTGCTCTTCGGCCAAGTCGCGCGCCTCCGCCGCCATGTTGGCCATCTGCCCTTCCATGGCCGCGCGCTCGAAGAGTTTCTGGCTGCGCTCCAGCGCTTCCTTCAGCTGGCGCTGGGCCTCCGCCAGGTCTTCCAGGGCGCGCCGCGACCGGGCCGCATCGAGCTGACTGACGGCCTGCCGCAGCTCCGCGAGTTGTTGGCGCATTTCCGGCGTGAGCGCCCGGTCGAGTTGCTCCGCGATCTCCTGCATCAGGCGCTGGAACTCGGGATCCTGCACGCCGGCCTCAGTTGCGGCCCGCTGCAGCTCGGAAATGGCCGTCCGGGTCTCCTCCGCCTGCCGGACGAGCTCCTCCTGCTGCCGTGCGACCGCCTCCGCCCGCTTGGCCTCCTCGAACGACATCGCCGAGGCGTCGCGGCGGCCGGGACTGTCAGTGGCGGATCGTGCCGCTTCCCGTGACAGGTCTTCGGTCTGCCGCTGCAGTTGCTTGCTGGCGGCAGCCAGTGAGTCGAGCTGCGCCCCCACCGATTCGGTGGCCGCGCGTTCGGCGGCGCGCACCTCGGCCATCGTCGGCAGGCGGAGGATGTATTCGCGCGACCGGCCGCTCCGTGAGCGCGGCGCGTTATCCGTGGCCACGGCGTAGTATCGAACGGTGTCGCCTGGGAGGAGTGCGCGGCCTTCAAGGGACAGCATGAACGGGAGCATCAGCCGCTCAGGGGCGCCGGCGGGGATCGCCACCGATTCCCGGCGCTCCTCGTCCTCCACGCCGAGCCGGCTGATGCGTCGACTCACGATCGCGAGCGCGGACAGGCCATGGTCATCCCGCGCGTCGAGGACCAATGGCACGCTGAGCCCGAGCGGTGCGAGCGTGTCAGCCCCGGGGACCGGGATGCTGACCGCGGGTGCGCTATCCGGAGCGATCCGAAGCAGCAGCGTCGCATCGTCACCCGCCAATGGGGTCCCGCTGACGGTCGACAGCGCAAGTCGATAGGCGCCCGAGACAGCAGGGAGAGCGCGTCCGGTGAACCGACCTCCGTCCACGGCCAGCGTGGCCGTGTCATCGGGGCCGACCAGTGCCGCCCCGGCGAGCGGGGCGGTCGCTTCGCCCTCTACCAGCAAGCGGGTCCCTTCCGGGAGGAGGATCGAATCGGGCCCAACGGCCAGCGGTTCATCCTCGAGCCCGAGGTACGCGGGATACTGCGCGGTCACCGACACCGAGCCCAGAAACGCCGGCACACGCACGGTGACGTGCAGCGTATCAGACGCGCGGCCGCCGCTGGTGGCCCGCACGAACAGGTCCATCGTGAGCGGGCCGGAGGGGACACGTGCCTCGCCGACCGAATCGAGCAGCACCTCGTCCGAGCGCCAGGTCTCGCCTGGGCTGCGTCGCCACAGCGTCACCACGCGCCGCCCCGGGGCCCGGACGGTGAGGGACACCCCATCCCCGCGATTCACCGCCAGGGTGGACGCCTCGAGCTGCACCGCGCCGAGGGCGAGTCCGAGCGCTTTTGCGGGGTGCCAGAGCATGCGAACCGGCGCGCGCGCCGGCCCGGCACCCAGCAGTCCGACCGCGCCGACCAAACAGGCCAGTGCCCCGACGCGGTTGTCCCGCCGAATCCCGGAGCGGAGCGACGCCAGCGCGCCGGGTCCGCGGACCGAGACGTCAGCGGCGCGCGCCTGCTCGGCGGCCACGTACAGCTCCTGGCTGAGTCCGTTCGCCGGGGTCGAGAGCATGCCGGTCAAGGCCCCGAGTCGCCACGACCCCTCGGACTCGAGGCGGCGCGCCAGCGCCGACGGGCCGAGCGACCGGGAACGCCGCCACCACAAACCGACGGCCGACCCTGCGCCCGTCAGGGCGATGGCCCAGGCAGCGGGCACCCACCACAGCGTGTGCACCACGCCGAGCCGCGCGAGCCACGCCGCGGTGCCGAGCACCAGCAACAGTGCCCCGACGGCAAGCGCGCCGCCGCCCACGGCGACGCGCCGCAGCAGCGGCGTGGAGAGTTCCTCGAGTGCAGCGCGCGTGTTCGGCGGACTCACTGACCTGTCCCCACGGCGTAGGCGACGAGGTTCACGCCCATGCGCAGCGCGGACTCGCGGACCTCGGCCGGGTCTTTGTGTACGTCGGGGTCCTCCCACCCATCACCGAGATCGGATTGATAGGTGTAGTACACCGCGAGCCGTCCGTCGATGAAGATGCCGAAGCCTTGCGCAGGCTTGCCGTCGTGCTCGTGGATTTTCGGGACGCCAGCCGGGAACGGATAGACCAGGTTGTAGATCGGGTGGTCCAGCGGCACCTCGACCAGGGGCCGGTCCGGAAAGAGCCGGGCCAGCTCGCGCCGGAGGGATGCATCCATCCCGTAGTTGTCGTCGGCATGGAGGAAGCCGCCCTGCAGGAGATACCGCCGGAGGGTGGCGAGGTCCGCGTCGCTGAACCGGACGTTGCCGTGCCCGGTCATGTAGAGATAGGGCACGTCCCAGAGCGTGGGCGACGACAGCGTCACCACGAGTTCTCGAGCGGCCGTTTGGAGGTCGGTGCGGGCTCGGACCGCGGCCAGCAGGTTGGGCAGGCTCGACGGATTGGCGTACCAGTCGCCGCCGCCGTCATAGTGCAGCCGCCCGATGGCCACGCCCGTCCCTTCCTGCGCACCCAACGTGGGGACGCCGGCGAGGACGGATACCGTCAGGCACCAGAAGAAAAGGCCCCGCATCGAGGGCCTGGGAGACATCACGGAAGCTCCATGACCAGGCGATACACCTCATTACGGCCGAGGCCGCTCGATTCCGTCAATTGCCGAACCACGTCCTTTCGGCTCAGGCCCTCCGCGAGAAGCGCCGCGGCGTCTCCGCGGATCGTGTCCAGGTCCGGTGGCTTGGCTGCCGCCGCCGACGCCCCCTCGAGCACCAGGGTAATCTCGCCCTTCGGGGGGTGCCCGTCGTACCACTCCGCCAGCTCGTCGAGCGTGCCAGAGCGAAACTCCTCGTGCATCTTCGTGAGCTCCCGGGCGACGACGGCCCGTCGCCCGGGTCCGCAGACCTCCGCCAGGTCCCGGAGCAGGGCCGTCAGGCGGGGCGGCGCTTCGTAGAACACGACGGTCCACTGCTCGGAGGCGGCCCGGGCCATTTCCTCCTGCCGCTCTCGACCTTTGCGCGCCGGGAACCCGAGGAAGAGGTATCGGTCCGCCGGGAGCCCCGACGCCGACAGCGCGGTGGCCACCGCCGACGCACCGGGGATAGGGACGACCGGGCAGCCCCCCGCGCGCACCGCCGCAACCAGGCGGGCACCCGGGTCGCTGATGCCCGGCGTGCCGGCGTCCGTCACCATCGCCACCGACTGCCCCGAACGCAGCAGCGCGAGGATCGGTTCAGCCTGGCTGGCTTCGCTGTGGGCGTGGACGGCGACCATGCGGGGAGTTGCCCCGATGTGCTGCAGCAGCGTCCGGCTCCGGCGCGTGTCCTCGGCGGCCACGACGTCGACCGCCCGCAACACCTCGGCGGCGCGGGTGGTCAGGTCTCCGAGGTGTCCAAGCGGGGTGGCGACGACGTAGAGGGTACCGGGGACTACCAGGTGAGACTCCAGGGAAAATGCGCGTAGAATCCGGCGGCCTGCAACAGGTGGCGCTGGTCCTTGGTTGTCGACTGAAGAATACGCGGCCCGGCGCCCGGTGCGACGACTTCGACCTCGGTCAGCAACGCGCCGGTCCAGGCCGCCAGGTCGGACGTGAGCTCGGCGGCCGGCGTCGCCACCATCGCCGGGTCACCGCCGTTCGAGGGGAGGATTTCGCCGAGCGCGGGACGGACCGGGAGCAGCCGCGCGGTCACCCGCTCCACCCGACGGTGGCCATCCTCCGGCAGTTCGGTCTCGATGGCGCTGGAAATCCGGACGAAGAGGTCTCGGTACAATCGGACCTGCGACGGCAGCACCTGTGCGGGGAGTCCTGCCACCGGCGGCAGGCCGCTTACGGACAGCGCCGGTCGTACTCCGTCGGGGCCCGGCTGGAAGATCCCCTCGATATACGCCGGCAGCGAAACGGACTCCGGCCTCGCGTAGAAGAAGCCGCCGCTGAACTTGCCATGATCGAACTGCAGGTAGTTGACGCGTCCGTTTGAGATGATCTCGAGCGCACCGGTGAGCGACTCGCCCACGACCCGGGGAAAGATCAGCTCGGGATGCTTCGAATCCACCACCCACGGCTCCGCGGGAGCGGCACATGCCTGGTACATCAGCTCGAGCTGTGCGAGCGGCGCCGCACAATAAGCGGCGTCGCTCCGCTCCGGATCCGACTTGAGGCGCCGCACCGCCTCCGCGACCGGCAGGACGGTGCGCTGCCCGGCGCCGATGCCCGCGGCGGTCACCAGCTCACCCTGCCGGAAGAACAGCAGGATCAATTCGTCCGGCAGATACCCGATGAAATAGGCGTCCACCTTGCCGTCTCGGTCGCGCTTGGCGAACGAGAGCAGGTTGTCCAGGTGGATGTAGATGAGACGCGTGCGCGCGAGCAAGGTGTCCGACGCCGGGAAGGCGACGTCGCTCAGCCGGATGGCGGAGTGAAGCAGGCGAGTGCCGCTGACGCGCATAGACCCCCGGCGGGACAGGCCGCCCGGTTGGGCGGCCTGGGACGCGACGCCTTACGCCGCGAGGTGGTGCTGGATCTTCGACGCGATGGCCGGCTTGGGGACGGCCCCGATGACGGTGTCCACGTGCTTTCCGTCCTTGAAGAACAGGAGCGCCGGAATCGACCGGATGTTGTATCGGGCCGCGACGCGCTGGTTGGCGTCCACGTCGAGCTTGGTGATCCGGACCTTGCCCGAGTACTCCACGGCCAGCTGGTCGAGCGACGGTGCGATGATCTGGCAGGGCCCGCACCAGGTGGCCCAGAAGTCGACCAGGACGAGTCCCTTTTGCTGCTCCACCTCGGCGGCGAAGTTGCTCTCGGTTACCTCAATCGTGTGCTGCCCCATGTGCGTCCAACCTCCCAGAGTGCGGCGGGGTGCGCTGTCGCGCGCCCCAGAGTTAACTTGAAGCCAATCCACCTGTCACGCCGGAGTCTCCGTGCCGGATGCCCCCCGTATCGCCCATATCGGCATCGCCGTCAACGATCTCGGCGAGGCCCTCACGTTTTACCGCGACATCCTCGGCCTCGTCCCCCACCCCGCCGAGCTGGCCGATGGCGCCACCATCGTCTCGCTGCCGTTCGGGGAGTCCGAAGTGGAACTCCTGGAGCCCCGGGACGCCGACTCGCCGATTGCGAAGTTTCTTGCGCGCCGCGGACCCGGCATCCACCACGTCTGCTACCGGGTGGCCGACCTCGACGCCGCCCTGGAACGCGCCCGCAACGCCGGCTACCGACTGGTCGATGAGACCCCGCGCACCGGCGCAGGCGGATGCCGCATCGCGTTCCTGCACCCCAAGTCCACGTCCGGCATCCTCATCGAACTGACCGAGTGATCCGTCCCCAGGCTCACGCGGTCAGAGCGGATTGCCCTGGTCGTCGCAGGGCCGGCCTGGAGCGCCGGCCGACGTGACGTCGACGTTTTGAACCAGGTACTGATCCTTCCACTTCCCGACGATGAAGGGCACCGAGTTCTGGCACTTGCCGACAAAGATGCGCATCGTCACCATGACCTGGTCCGGATGTCCGTCCACCGTGCCCAGCGCGGCGACCTTGGCGGAATCATTGGTCAGGTACTTCTGCATGATCCGGATGCGCTTCTCGTAGTCGGGCGGCTGCTTGGTCTTGGCGGCCGGGCCTGACGAGCCGCCCCAATAGGTGGCCATGAGTGTCAGATTCGTGTCTTTGGCGGCCGCCAGGAAGGCCTTGACGGTCGTCTCCGGCGAGCGGTTCGACATGGGGCCGCTGCTGCCGGCGCCGGCGCCGCCGGCGCAGGCCGCGACGAGAAGCAACGAGGGAATCCAGCGCAGAGTCACGGGCCAGCCGCCTTGTGAAGAGGACTGCATCAAACGTAAACCGCGCACGGAGTGCGAGCAATGACGCCAGTCAGGCTTTACGTGAACATCGATCACGTCGCCACGGTCCGCCAGGCGCGGCGCGCCGACGAACCGGATCCGCTGGCCGCGGCGCGCGCCGCCATGGCGGGCGGGGCCGACGGCATCACGGTGCATCTGCGGGAAGACCGTCGACACATCCAGGACGCCGACGTCGTCGCCATCAGTGAGTCGCTGCCGGCCCCGCTCAACTTCGAGCTCGCCATGAGCGACGACATCGTCGGGCTCGCCTGCCGGCTCCGCCCCCTGCAGGTGACCCTGGTCCCCGAGCGTCGCGAGGAAGTGACCACCGAAGGCGGGCTCCGCGTGACCTCGCGCGACGCACGGCTCCGGAGCGCCATCCGGCGCCTGGACGAGGCCGGCTGCCGGGTCAGCCTGTTCATCGACCCGGTGCTGGACGTCATCGACGCCGCCAAGGACCTGGGCGTCCCTGCCGTCGAACTCCACACGGGGGATTACGCTCGCAGGTGGCGCGAAGGGTCCACCGCCCTCGATCAACTGCGCCGCGCCGCGAGCCACGCCGCCGAACTCGGGCTGGCCGTCCACGCCGGGCATGGCCTGACCTACCTGAACGTTCACGGCGTGGCGGCGGTTCCCGAGATCGAAGAGCTCAACATCGGACACAGCATCGTCAGCCGGGCGCTCTTCGAGGGGATGGAAGGCGCCGTCCGCCACATGAAGCGACTCCTGACCGAGGCACGCCGAGCCCCCGGCCCGGCGTAACCTTTCCCGGAAACGCCACACACCCTAACTTGGTTCGACATGCCCAATCCCCTCGGCCCGACTGACTTCTTCGCGCTGGAGGCCGGCGAGTACCTCGAGCGGCTCGCCCGGCTCGTGGCCACCGACGGCGGCCCGCCCCCGGACGAGTTCGTGCGGTACGCACGCGCTCTCCGCGGCTCCGCCCTCATGGCCAATCAGCCGGAAATCACGAGAGCCGCCGGGGCGCTCGAGGGGGTAGCGCGCGCCTTTCACGAACGGGTCCGCAGCTGGGATGCCGCCCTCGCCGAAGTCGTCGGGCAGTCGGTGGACGACCTGAAACGGCTGGTCCGGCAGGCCAGGGAGTGGACTGCCGACGACACCGCCCGCGCCGAGCGGCTCTCGCGCTCGCTGGAGTCGATCAGCGGCCGCCCGCCGGAGGGGAGCCGTCCCGCCACCCGGAGCCGGGGCGAACTGAACGCGGGCGTGCGCGCCTTCGTCGCCCGGGAAGGCGCGCTGGTGGCCAGCGCCCTCGACCGCGCCGCCCGCGCGCTCGACGCCGACCCGGCCACCCGCGACCCGCTGCACAACATCCTCCGCCGCATGCAGTCGCTGCGAGGCCTCGCCGCGCTGACGGACCTCGCGCCCCTGCCGGAGTTGCTCGACAGCCTGGAAATGGCCGTGGGTGATTTGCTGCGGACAGCCGCACCGCCCGCCGGGGTGAGCGAAGTCTTCGACGCGGCGGCCCAAGCCCTCACCCGCGCCTCCCGTGACGTCGCGGATACCGGTCGGCCGGCCGCCGATGCGCCAGAGGCCCGTCACTTCGCCGCGTTGCTCATCCGACGGCTCGCCGATGACCGGGACGTCGTGGGCATCGAGACCCTCTGCCCCGTCGGGCAGCCCAGCATCGTCCAGCCCGGGACACTGCACGAGCAGCCGAACGCCGTGACGCTTGGATCCGTGGAGCTCCTGACCCACGGCGAGTTCCTGGTGCAGGCCGCCGACGAACTGGAACGGGCCGACACCGACACCCAGCGAGACCTTCGGCTGTTCAATCTCACCGGCGCCCTCGATTCACCGCGCCTCGTGGCGGCGGCCACCATCGGGCACGGCCTGGACACCTTCGGGCGGGCGGTCCGGCTGGCCATTGTCAGCGGGACCGCCGCGGGAGATCCTGCCGGTTTCGCCGCGGCGCTTCGTTCGGCCGGTACGCTGATTCGTGGCCTCGGGCCCCGCAGCGATGCCGAAGCGGCCTCGACCGAGCTGGCGGGCCTGGCGGCCATGCTCGGACAGGCCCCCGACGACATCGTGCCCATCGAGTCCCTGGCCCCCGACGACGACGTCATTCCGGTGGAGCAGCTGGCGCCCGAGCCGGAGCCCGGCGCATTCCCTCCGGCAGAGGCCTCGGAAGACGCCTCTCTCGCCGGGAGCTTCCTCACCTATGCCCGTCTCTCGGGCGCACGGAGTCGTACCTCGGGCAACGGCGGCGGCGCCCGTACCTCGGCCCCAAGCAGCCCCGCGCCCGTGACGACCACCGATATAGCCGACGTTGTCGATATCGGAACCCTGCTCTACCGCGGGGAGGCCGCGCTGCGCCGTGCCGATCATGTGCGCCGGGACCTCACGGAGCTGCTGCGCGGCGGGGCCGAGCTCAGGAGCATCCGTCCACTGCTCGACGAACTCCTCGACCTGGTCCCACTGGCGCTCGAGCGCTCCGCTTGATTGGATCGCGTCACCGGATTTGGCAGCTGCTCCTCGCCATTTCCATCTCTGCCCTGCTCCTCTGGTGGGCCTTCCGAGACGTCAACCTCGCGGAAGCCATGGGGTACCTCCGCGCCGTGCGCCTCGGCTGGCTGCTGGCCGCGGTCATCGTGGCCACCACGCTCTTCCCACTCCGATTGTTCCGCTGGCGTCTGCTCCTCCGCAAGGAAGACGGCGGCCCCTATCCATGGCTGCCGCTCTGGCACGCCATTGCCATGGGGTTCGCCGCCAACAATCTGCTTCCCTTCCGCGCGGGTGAGGTCGTCCGCACCGTCGCCGCCAGTCGCCTCACCGGCGCCCGGCTGAGCAGTTCCTTTGCCTCGGTGGCGGTGGAACGGGTGTTTGATGCGCTGACGGTGGTGGGACTGCTGGCCGTCGCACTCCTGATGCCCGGCATGCCCTCCGGCCTCTCGGTCGCCGGCATTCCGGTGCAGCAGGTGGCCACGTCCGCCGGATTGCTCGCCCTGGCGGCCCTCGGCTGTGCGGGGCTGGTCGTGGCCTTTCCGCGGGCGGCCGAAGGCGTCATCCGCCGGATCGTCCCGTCCGACCGGATCGCACTGCGCCTGATCGAGATGATCGAGGGAATTCGCCAGGGGCTCGGAGTCCTGCAGTCGCCGCTCCGCCTCGCAGGGTGATCGTGTGGTCGCTGGTGCTCTGGCTGGTCAACGCCCTCTCGTTCTACCTGGCGTTCCAGGCCTTCGACCTCCCGGTGGACTACGTCGGCGCGGTGGTCCTCCAGGGCGTCCTGGCTTTCGGCATCGCCGTCCCCTCCGCTCCGGGATACGTCGGGCCGTTCGAAGCCGCCATCACGGCGGTCCTTGCCCTGTACGGCATCGGAGCGAGCCAGGCCGTCGCGTACGCGGTCGGATACCACCTCACCACGTTCGTGCCCATCACCCTGCTCGGCGTCTGGTCCGCGACAAAGACCGGGCTCGGACTCGGCGCGACGGCGCGCGAGGCACCGCCCGATGCCTGACGGGCCGCTCACCCGGAAGGCCCCGGCCAAGGCGAATCTCTTCCTGCGCATCCTGGCGCGGGAGGCTTCGGGGTATCACGGCATCGAGACCCTCTTCTGCCTGCTCGACCTCGCGGATGACCTCACGGCGGAGCGGCGGCCCGGCGAGGGCGTCACCATCGACGTGCAGGGCGCCGATGTCGGACCCGCAGCGGACAACCTCGCCGTCCGTGCGGCGGACATGGTCCTGCAGGCCACCGGCCGCCGATTCGGCGTCCACCTGACGCTGGCCAAGCGGATACCAATGCAGGCTGGACTGGGCGGCGGCTCCAGTGATGCCGCGGCCGCACTCCTCCTCACGAATCAACTTGCCGGCAACCCGGTGCCGAGGCACGAACTGCTGCAGTTCGCGGCCCGGCTGGGCAGCGACGTCCCGTTCTTCCTGAGTGAGGCGCGCCTGGCGCTCGCGTGGGGGCACGGAGAGCGGATGCTGCGCCTCCCCGCCCTGCCGGAAGCGCCAGCGCTCCTGCTGGTGCCCCCGGAAGGGATGCCGACGGCGGAAGCCTATGCCTGGATCGACCAGGGAGGCGAAGCCACCCGGCGCGGCGGACTGGCCCTCGAGCCCGACACGCTCAGAAGTTGGGGAGACATCGCCCGCATGGCGGGCAACGATTTCGAGGCGGCCCTCTTTGCCCGGAAGCCGAGTCTCAAGGCCGCCTTTGAGGCGCTCACCGGCACGGGTCCGATGCTTTGCCGGCTGACCGGCTCGGGGTCGGCCTTCCTGGCGGTCTACCGGACCCCGGCCGATCGGGGCGATGCGGTCATGATGCTCGGCCGCAAGCACGGGAAGGTCCTGGAGGTCACCGCGGGCTGACGGCGCGACCTCCGCCCACCACCCTCAGGCCGGACTCCTTCTTCCTTCCACCCCTCCAAGTCCCAAGTCCCTCTCCTCCTTTCTCCTCTGCTCCCAATGCTTTACCTTTGATCCCGCTGGCCCTTCGTCCAATGGCAGGACAGCAGACTTTGGATCTGCGAATGGTGGTTCGAATCCACCAGGGCCAATCGTCCCGCCGGTGGATCCCGTTGTCTCCACGCAAGTTGACTCTCCCTGCTTCGCCCGGTTACATTTGAGGGCTCTATGGCGTCGATTTCGCTTGAACGCAGCCAGATCCTGCTCCTCAGCGGCACGGCCAACCGGCCGCTCGCGGAAGAAGTGGCGCAGCATCTCGGCCAGCCGCTCTGCAAGGTGACCATCAAGCGGTTCGCCGACGGCGAGATCTTCGTCAAGATCGACGAAAACGTGCGGGGCCGGGATGTCTACATCATCCAGCCCACCAATCCGCCGGCGGAAAACCTGATGGAGCTGCTGCTCCTGATGGACGCCGCCAAGCGGGCCAGCGCCGCGCGGGTCACCCCGGTGATCCCCTACTTCGGCTACGCACGGCAGGACCGAAAGGATCAGCCGCGCGTGGCCATCAGTGCGCGGCTCGTGGCGAACATGGTGACGATGGCCGGCGCGACCCGGGTGCTCGGCATGGATTTCCACCAGCACCAGATGCAGGGGTTCTTCGACTTGCCGGTGGACCATCTGTACGCCGCGCCGGCGTTCGTGAACCACTTTCGGCAGAAGCGGCTGAAGGACCCGGTGGTCGTGGCGCCGGACGTCGGTTCGGCCAAGATGGCTCGCGGGTTTGCCAAGCGGCTCAACGCCACGCTGGCCATCATCGACAAGCGGCGGCCGTCGGCCAACATCGCGGAAGTCGTGAACGTCGTCGGCGAGGTGAACGACCGGGATTGCGTCATCCCGGACGACATGATCGACACCGCGGGCACCATGTCGGAAGCGGTGCACGCGCTGAAGCGACTCGGGGCCCGGGACGTGTACTGCTGCGCCACGCACGCGCTGCTGTCCGGGCCGGCCGTGGAACGGCTCTCCGCGTCGCCGGTCAAGGAAGTGGTGGTCACCAACACGATCGCCATTCCGCCGGATCGGCATTTCAAGCAGTTGACCGTGCTCTCGATCGCCGGCCTCCTGGCCAAGGCGATCGGTTACACCCACAGCGACCAGTCGGTGAGTTCGCTGTTCGATTGAGGCCGCCGCATCGGCGCCCATTACCTCGAAGGATCGAACTATGGCACAACAGGTGACATCTCGCGGCGGCCTCCCGCCATCAGACCGGAACGGGCGCCGCCCGTGCGCTCCGCCGCTCAGGCCAGGTGCCTGCGGTCATTTACGGCCACGGACGTGAGCCCGAACCGCTCGCCATCGACGCCGGCGCGCTCTCCCGGCTCCTGCCGACCATGTCCGCCAGCACCGTCCTCGACGTCACCGTCGACGGCCGGGCGCCGATCAAGGCGCTGTTGCGCGACATCCAGCGGCACGCGCTCCGCTCCTCGACCATCGTGCATCTCGACCTCTACGAGATCCACGCCGACGAGGAAGTGGACGTGCGCGTGGCCATTCGCCTGAACGGCATCCCGGACGGCGTCCGGAACTTCGGTGGCGTGCTCGACTTCGTGCACCGCGACGTCGAAATCCGGGTCCTCCCGGGCGACATCCCGGCCAGCATCGACGTGGACGTGACGAACCTGACCATCGGGCACTCGATCTTCGTCCGGGACCTCGTCCTGGCCAAGGGCGAGATCCTCGACGACCCGAACGTCCCGGTCTGCACGGTCGTGGCGCCGCGGACCGAGGAAGTCGCCGCCCCGGTGGCCGAGGCGGCTTCGACCGAGCCCGAGCTGATTCGCAAGCCGAAGGCAGAGGACGAGGACGACAAGAAGGAGTGACGCTCTGCGCGCCATCCTCGGACTCGGGAACCCGGGCCCTGAATACGCACGGACCCGCCACAACGCGGGATTCATTCTGGCCGACCACCTGGCACGGCGCTGGGGATTCGGGGCGTTCCGCCGGGCGGAGCGGGCCCGGGAGGCAAGCGGTCAGATCGGCGGGACGGACGTTCGGCTGATCAAGCCGACGACCTACATGAACCGGAGCGGGGCGGCACTCGCCCCGCTCCGTTCGTTTTCAGGATTCGACCCCGCGCGAGACCTGTTGGTGCTGGTGGACGACGTCGCCATCGCCTCAGGCCGTTTCCGGTTGCGGGGCGCCGGATCGGCCGGGGGGCACAACGGACTGAAGAGCGTGGAAGGGGCGCTGATGCGGCCGGACTACGCCCGGCTCCGCATCGGCGTGGGGCCGGTACCTCCGGACGGCCGGGACCTGGCCGACTTCGTCCTCGACGAGTTTGCGGCGGACGAATGGGATGTGCTGACCGGATTGCTCGACCCGATGGCCGAAGCCGTCGAATGCTGGCTGGCCGATGGCATCGAAGCGGCCATGACGCGGTTCAATCGATAGCCCCGCCTACACCGTCCAGGTCTTCCCTTGCTTCAGCAGCGCACCGAGGTCGCCCGACCCCGGGGTCCCCTGCCCGTAGAACGCCGTGGTAAAATCCGTCACCGGTGAGGCGTAGAGCACGCCGAGGGCCACTGGCCCCGGGGGTTCGAGGGCCGCGAGCATCCCCGCCAGCGTCCGGTTGGTCTCGTCGTGGACCAGGATGTCCTCCATCGTCACGCCGGCCTCGCCCAGCGTCACCGTCTCGAGCGTCAGGCTGGACGGATCGAGGCGCAGCCCCTTCTGCCGGCCCTTCCCAAAGAGCAGTGGCTGCCCATGCTGGACGTGGAGCTGGCGCTCCTCCGCCACATCCCGGTCGGTGAATTCGTCAAACACTCCATCGTTGAACACCAGGCAGTTCTGGAAGACCTCCACGAACGACGCGCCCCGGTTGGCGTGGGCGCGCTTCAGCACCTCGACCAGCGGGCCCTGCTGCGTGTCGATGCCTCGCGCCACGAAACGGCCACCGGCGCCGAGCGCGAAGGTGGCGGCGGAGAGGGGGCGCTCGATCGAGCCGGTCGGCGAGGTGGGACTCTTGGTGCCCTGCCGGGACGTCGGGGAATACTGCCCCTTCGTGAGGCCGTAGATCTCGTTGTTGAAGAGGATGATCTGCAGGTCCACGTTCCGGCGGAGCACATGCAGCATGTGGTTGCCGCCGATCGACAGTCCGTCGCCGTCGCCGGTCATTACCCACACGTCGAGCGCCGGATTGGCGAGCTTCACTCCGGTCGCGATGGCGGGCGCCCGCCCGTGCACGGTGTGGAATCCATAGGTGGACATGTAGTAGGGAAAGCGGGAGGAACAGCCGATCCCCGAGACGAACACCGTGTTCTCGCGCTGCGCCCCGATGTCGGCCAGCACCTTTTGCACCGCTTTCAGGATGGCGTAGTCGCCGCAGCCTGGACACCAGCGGACTTCCTGGTCGGAGGCGTAGTCCTTCGGCTGCAGCTTGATCGGTGCGGTCGTGGTGGTCATGCGGCACCTCCAGTCCCGTTGGCGCTGGTTCGCTTCACGATAGCCTCGAAGATCGTGGACACCTTGAACGGTTTCCCGTTGACCTGACTGAACCGCTCGGCCGGCACCAGGTACGCGGCCCGGAGGAGGGTCACGAGCTGCCCGTTGTTCATTTCCGGCACCAGGATCCGGTCGAACCGCTTGAGGAGGTCACCGAGGTTCCGGGGGAAGGGCGCGATGTACCGCAGGTGGACATGCGACACCCGCCGCCCCTGGGCCCGGGCGCGTTGCACCGCCATGTGGATCGGCCCGAACGTCGAGCCCCATCCCACCACAACGAGTTCGCCCTGATCCTCGCCCTGGTTCACCGCTTGTTCGGGGATGTCCGCAGCGATGCCGGCAATCTTGGCTGCCCGCGCCTCCGTCATCAGCGCGTGATTGTCCGGATCGTAGGAGATATCGCCCGTGTTGGCGTTCCGCTCGATGCCACCGATCCGGTGTTCGAGGCCAGGCGTACCCGGGCGGGCCCAGGCCCGGGCCAGCGTCGCCGGGTCGCGAACGAAGGGCTGGAATCCGGTCGGATCGGCCCGGAACTTCACCGGGAAGACCGGCAACCCCGCCGGGTCCGGAATCCGCCACGGCTCCGAGGCATTCGTGAGGTAGCCGTCGGTCAGCAGGAAGACGGGCGTCATGTACTTCGTGGCCAGCCGGACCGCCTCCATGGCCACTTCGAACGCGTCCGAGGGCGTGGAGGCCGCGAGGACCGGCAGCGGGGCGTCCCCATTCCGGCCGAGCACCGCCTGGAAGAGGTCGGACTGCTCGGTCTTCGTGGGCAAGCCCGTCGACGGGCCGGCGCGCTGCGAATCGATCACGATGAGGGGGAGTTCGGTGGCGATCGCGAGTCCCAACGCCTCCGTCTTGAGCGCGATGCCCGGTCCGGAAGACGAGGTCACGCCGAGCGATCCGGCAAACGACGCCCCGATCGCGGCGCAGATCGCGGCGATTTCATCTTCCGCCTGGAAGGTGACGACGCCGTAGGCGCGGAGGCTGGTCAGGGCATGGAGCACCGGCGACGCCGGCGTGATCGGGTAGCTGGCGAATACCAGCTTCTCCATCCCGGCCGCCTTGAGGCCGGCGATCAGGCCCCAGGCCACCGCCTCGGTCCCGCTCACCGTCCGGTAGGTACCCGGCGCCGCCGGGCGCCGGCCCGATAGTGACCGGGCGGAGGAAGTTGGGCAGTTCGGCGGTCTCGCCGAAGGCATGGCCGGCGTTCAGCACCGCCACATTTGCCGCCGCGATGGCCGGGTCCTTCTGGAACTTCTTCTGAATCCAGTCCGTGGTGGTCTTCCGGTCCCGATCGTACAACCAGAGCACCAGGCCGAGCGCCCACATGTTGCGGGAGCGAGCGGTCTGCTTGGAGCTGAGCCCGAGCCCAGCGACTGCCGCCTCCGTCAGCCGGCCAATGTCGAGCGGCAGGACCGTGAAGTCGGAGAGGCTGTTGTCGTCCAGCGGGTTCGTCGCATAGCCGGCCTTGAGGAGGTTTCGCTCGGTGAACGCCCCCTTGTCGACGATCAGGATGCCGCCGGTCCGGAGATCCATGAGGTTCGTGGTGAGCGCCGCCGGGTTCATGGCGATCAGGACGTCGAGGTCGTCACCGGCGGTGGCCACCTCGACCGACCCGAAGTGGATCTGGAAGGCAGAGACGCCAAAGGTGGTGCCGACCGGGGCGCGAATCTCTGCCGGAAAGTCCGGGAAGGTGGCCAGGTCGCTGCCGGACAGCGCGGTTTCCATGGCAAACCGCGCCCCGGTGATCTGCATCCCGTCGCCGGAGTCACCGGCAAACCGGACGACGGCCTGCTCTCGCGCCGCGGGCGTACCGGCCGCATCGGCCCCGCCAGGAACGCTGGTTGTTGACGACATGAGGACCCGCCTGGTTTGGGGGGAGCGCCTGCGCTCCAATTGTATCCACGAGGCCCCATACGGCGCCAGCACCCCGCTTCCATTGCCGCCCCTCCCCAGCGATAATTCCGCGTGCTCAGACTCGGAATCGTCGGTCTCCCGAACGTCGGCAAGTCCACGCTGTTCAACGCCCTGACCTCCGCCGGGGCGTTGGTGGCGAACTATCCCTTTGCCACCATCGAGCCCAATACCGGCGTCGTCCAGGTGCCCGACCCGCGGCTGGATGCCATCGCGGCGTTCGTCCGCCCGGAGCGCACCCTGCCTGCTACCGTCGAGTTTCTGGATATCGCCGGGCTGGTGAAGGGCGCCAGCCAGGGGGAGGGGTTGGGCAACCAGTTCCTGGCGAACATTCGGGAGGTGGATGCGGTAGTACATGTGGTCCGCTGCTTCGAGAACGACGACATCCAGCACGTGATGGGCAGCGTCGACCCGGCGCGGGACCGGGAGATCATCAACATCGAGCTGGGGCTGGCCGATCTGGCCGCGGTGGAGAAGCGCCTCGACAAGGCCGCCCGGACCGCCAAGTCGGGCGATGCCCAGGCCAAGGTCGAAGCCCGGCTCCTCGAGGCGCTCCGCGACGCCCTGGCGGCAGGGCGGCCGGCCCGCTCCGTGGCCCCATCGCCCGAGGACGCCGCCGTCTATCGGAGCTTCAATCTCCTGACCGCCAAGCCGGTGCTCTACGCGGCCAATGTCGGCGAGCAGGAAATCAACAGTGGCAACGCGCACGTCAAGGCGTTGCAGGCGGCGCTGGAGCGGGACGGCGAGCCGGCGGAGATCGTGACGTTCTCCGCACAGGTAGAAGCCGAGCTGGCGGAACTGGCGCCGGCGGACCGGGCGGAGTTCCTGGAGTCACTCGGGTTGGCGGAATCCGGGCTCGACCGGCTGGCGCACGCCGCCTACCACCTCCTCGGCCTGCAGAGCTATTTCACGGCCGGCGAGAAGGAGGTCCGCGCCTGGACCATTCACAAGGGCGATCGGGCTCCTCAGGCCGCAGGGGTCATCCACTCGGACTTCGAGCACGGGTTCATCCGGGCGGAGACGGTGGCCTACGCGGATTTTGTCCGCGTCGGTGGTTGGAAGCCCGCCCGCGAACAGGGCCTCGCGCGGGCGGAAGGCAAGGAGTACGTCGTGCAGGACGGCGACGTGATGCTGTTTCGATTCAACGTCTAGGAGACTGAAACAATGTCCAATCCCTTCGGCGCCACCCAGGGCCGTACCGGTTTCGTTTCTGATGTCGACTCTGCGCGCGTCGCGGCGTTCCTGCGCGGCGTGTACTGGTGGATGTTCGGCGGCCTCGCCGTCACCGCCGTGGTCGCGATGGCGGTCGCGAGCTCCCCGGCCGCGGTCAGCACGCTGGTCGGCAACAAGATCCTCTTCTTCGGACTGATCATCGCCGAACTCGGCCTGGTGGTCTATCTGTCGGCGCGGGTCAGCAAGATGGCCCCCTCCACCGCTGGGACGCTGTTCCTGGCCTACTCCGCGCTCAACGGCGTCACCTTTGCGCTCATCCTGCTGGCCTACACCGGCGCGTCCGTCGCCAACGCCTTCTTCGTCACGGCGGGCATGTTCGGTGCGCTGGCGGTGTACGGCAGCGTCACCAAGCGGGACCTGACCGGCATGGGCCGCTTCATGTTCATGGGTTTGGTGGGGCTGGTGCTGGCCGGCGTCGTGAGCATCTTCTGGCAGAACGACGCGATGCAGTTCGTGATGGGCGTGGTGGGGGTGCTGGTGTTCTCGGGGCTGATCGCCTACGACACCCAGCGGCTGCGCTCCATGGCGCTCCAGGTGCAGGGCGAACAGGCCGGCTCGTACGCCGTGGTCGGCGCGCTCAGCCTCTACCTGGACTTCATCAACCTCTTCCTGTCCCTGCTCCGTCTCTTCGGGGATCGCCGGAACTAGGCCACACTCACCGGAATGGCGCGGCGACCTGCAGGCCGCCGCGCCAACTCTCGCTGAGCGCCGGACACGCCGCCAGCCGGACGCACTCCTCCCGCCGCTGGGCTCGCTCCACCATCAACTCAGACACGACACGCACCGGCCACTGCGGGAAGGGACGGTCGGCGAGCGTCACCGGCATCCCCGCCTCGACCCACCCCTCCGTGAGCACGCGCAGGTACCAGCCGGTGCGTTGGTTCGCCTGGACCAGCTTGACCATGTCCTTGCGGTGAAACCGCCGGTTGAGCGTGGCGCACGGCTGCCGCGGCTGGCTCACCTCGAACCGGGCCTGCCCCACCGCGAACCGGTCGCCCACGCACACGTTGTCCTCATCGGTGCCGGTCATCGTCAGGTTTTCGCCAAACCACCCCGGACCGATGTCCGAACGGCCCAGCAGCTCACGCCACGCCGCGTAGTGCTCGAACCCGTAGGCCAGAACCGCCTTGTCCCGCCCTCCGTGCACCTCCCGATCGGCCTGCATGTCACCGGCCACCCCCATCACCCCGATCCAGACTGCCCCCGCCACGGGCTGCTTGGCGATGGCGCTCGTCCAGGGCCGGTCGAGCGGTTCGTCGGCGCCTTCGGCGCCGTAGGAGCGGGGTACCCCGACCTGCACTGAGCGAAGGATCATGGCAGGAAGATAAGGGGCCGGCCCTTTGACTCAAGTCCGCTTCCCGACTATACTTCGCCGCTCACAATACTCCTCCTCGGCCCCACACCAGGGCTGGGGCAACTGTCCAAAGGAAGGTGTCATGACCCGTCAGTACGAAGCGGTCTATATCTTCGATTCTGCCCTCGAAGAAGCCGCAATCAACGAGCGCCTCGAGCGCTTCCACGCGCTGCTCGCTCAGCCCGATACCGAGGCACCGCAATTGTCCCATTGGGGCAAGCGCACCCTCGCCTACCCGATCAACCGCCACGAGACCGGCTACTACGTCATCGCCAAGCTGGAGACCGCCCCCACGGCACTCCCGGAGTTCGAGCGTGCGGTCAAGCTCGACGAGGGCGTGCTCCGTTTCCTGATCGTGGTGAACGAAGGGCCCCAGCCGGTTCCCGCCAGCGCCGACAAGGGCAACGGGGAGGACGACGAATGAGGCGCCCACAGAAGAGCTGCTCGATCTGTGAGTCGGGCGTGCGTGTCGTCGACTTCAAGGACGAGCGGACGCTCTCCCGATTCCTGTCCGAGCGCGGCAAGATCCTGCCGAGCCGGCTTTCGGGCACGTGCGCCCGGCACCAGCGACAGCTGAGCACCGCGATCAAGCGGGCGCGGGTCATGGCCCTCCTGCCCTACCTGAAGGGCCACGGCAGCTGACCGTTTCCAGCGGGCGGCCCATGGAGGGACAGGTGCTGTCCTTCAGGGCCCGCCTGGCGGTCGCGGCCTACGTCCTGTTCACGTGGCCGGTCATGACCGCGTTCCTGTTCGCGCCGCTCGCCGTGCTGGTCGCGGCGAGCAGGCCACACGGAAGGCGCGCCTGGCTCTGGTTGGCCGCGCTTGGCCTGTGGCTCTCGCTGTGGGCCGCCCAAGCCGGCGGCCTGCTTGAGGAGTTTGTCCGCGCCTCGGCCGCCCTGTCTGCCGGCATCGGGGTCCTGGTGCTGTTGTTCAGCGCGGGCTCGGTCTCGACCCGGGCGCTCCGGGGGACCGCCGTCGTGGCGCTCGGCGCCGCCGCCCTCTCGATGCTGGTCGGGCTGCGCTGGCGGGACATCGAACTGGCCGTCGTCCAGCAGGGGATGGCGGCGCAGCGGGCGGCCCTGGAGCTCCTCAGCCTCGGGGGCAAGAGCCCCGATCCGGCCACGCTCGATGCCCTGCGCACGCTCGGCGAAGGGGTGCGGCCGATGGCGCCGTTCTTTCCGGGGGTGCTGGCCCTGCTGCTCTTCGCCGGGCTCTGCCTGGCCGCGTTGCTCGCCCCGCGGATCGCCGGCCAGGCCGCGGCGCCCCTGCCGGGACGGTTCGATGACTTCCGGTTCAGCGACCACCTGGTGTGGTTGGTGATTCTCGGACTGCTGGGTGTCCTCTTCGCCGGCGCCACCCAGGCGGCCGGCCCGGCGGCGAGCCTGCTGGCCTTCGGCGTCGGGCTCTATGCCTTGCGCGGTTCGGCGGTGCTCGCCACGGCGCTGCGGTACGCGCCGCGTCTGTTTGTCGTGTTGCTGATGGTAGGTGGACTGTTCCTCTTGCCGTTCGCCGTCGGAGGGCTCGCCCTCCTCGGCCTGGCTGATACCTGGCTCGACTTCCGGCGGCGCATGGCGCCGCCGCCTTCCGGAGGGTTGGACCGATGATGGAAGTGATCCTGCGCGATGACATCAAGACGCTCGGCAAGGCCGGCGACCTCGTTCGTGTGAAGCCGGGCTACGCCCGCAACTTCCTGTTGCCGAAGGGCCTCGCCTACGAGGCCACCGAGGGGAACAAGAAGCGGATCGTGGCGGAAACCAAGGCGCGGAACGTTCGACTCGCCGCCGAGAAGGACTCGGCGCATGGCCGTCGCCGCGGGGCTGGCCGCCGTGTCGCTCACCTTCACCCGCAAGGCGGGCGAAGAGGGCAAGCTCTTCGGCTCCATCACCTCCCAGGACATCGCCGACAGCCTGGCCGCCCAGGGACAGACCGTGGACAAGCGCAAGATCGAGCTCCCCCACCCCATCAAGAGCGTCGGGGAGCACAGCGTCATCGTCCGCCTCCATCCCGAGGTGCACGCCGACGTCCGCGTGACGGTTGCAGCGGAATAGGAGCCGCCCGCCAATGGGCGTCGGTATCGCCTACATGGACGGGCCCCGGCTCGCCCGCTCCCTCTTCGCCGCGTCGGACTGGGTGGCGGCGGGCCGGGAAGAGATCAACCGCATCAACGTCTTTCCGGTGCCCGACGGGGACACCGGCACCAATTTCAGCCTGACGCTTCGCGCCGTCGCCGACGCCCTCCGGGCGCTCGGCGACGCGTCGCTTCCAGCCACGGCGCAACACGATGGCCCGGGCCGCGGTCCTCGGTGCCCGGGGCAACTCGGGAATGATGCTGGCCCATTTCCTCATGGGTGTCGCCGAGTCGATCGGCGACAAGGACACCGCCACGCCCGCCGAGCTGGCCGCCGCGCTCTCCACCGGGGCGGCACGCCTGTACGGCGCGCTCGACGACCCTCGGGAAGGCACCATCCTGACGGTCGCCCGCGAGGCCGCCGCCGCCGCCGAACGCGCCGCGGCACGGTCACCCGACATCGCCGAGTTCATGCGGCAGATGCACCTCGAGGGCGAGGCGGCGCTGGCGCGCACCCCGGAGCTCATGGCGGTGCTCAAGGAGGCGGGCGTCGTGGACGCCGGTGGCATGGGCTTCATGCGGATGATCGAAGGCGTCGTGCGGTTCATCGACGGCGACCCGATCCTGGCGGCCGGTCCGGGGTTCACCGGCGAGTACGCCGTCCCCGCGGCGGACATGGAAGTGGCGGTGGATCAGGACTTCCAGTTCTGCACCGAGGTCGTGGTCCGCGGAGAACAGCTGCCACCCGCCAACGAGGTCCGGGCGGCGCTCCGGACCTTCGGGGGCTCACTGGTCGTGGCCGTCATGGGCGACATCCTCAACGCCCATGTGCATACCGACACCCCCGACGCCGTCTTTACCTATGTGTCCCGCTGGGGGCAGTTGGAGAAGACGAAGGCGGAGGACATGCGGGCCCAGCATCGGGGCCTGCAGCACGGGGTCCAGAAGCAGGTCGGCATCGTCGCCGACAGCGCCTCGGACCTCCCCGACGCCGTGCTCGACCGCCATGGCATCACCCTGGTTCCCCTGCAGGTCATCTTCGGGGACGAGGTGTTCCAGGATCGGGTCGCAGATGAAGCCCGAAGAGTTCTATCGCCGGATGCGGTCGTCCACGGTGCTCCCCTCCACCTCCCAGCCGACGGTGGCGGACTTCGTCCGGGTGTTCCGGGAGGCGCGCCACGAGGCGGAGGACGTGATTTCGGTGCTGGTTTCCTCGGGGCTCTCGGGCACCTTCCAGTCCGGGGCCGCGGCCATCAAGGCGGGCGGACTGACCAACGTCCGGTTGGTGGACAGCAAGTCGGCGTCGCTCGGGTCGGGGATGCTGGCGCTGCGCGCCGCGGAGCTGGCGGAACAGGGGTGGCCGGCGGCCGCTATCGCCACCGAGATCGAGCGGGTCCGGGACCAATCCGGCGTCTTCCTGACCGTGGACAAGTTCGACAACCTGCTCCGGAGCGGCCGGGTCAGCCGCGGGAAGGCCTGGATCGGCGGATTGCTGGACGTCAAGCCGATCCTGTCGCTCGACACCGCGGGACGGGTCGTCCCGGTCGACCGCGCGCGCGGCCGAGAACAGCTCATCGGCCGGGTGCTCTCCCTGCTGGAGGCGCGACTGCAGCCCCGGCCGAAGCAGCTCCGGTTCGGTGTGGTGCATGCCGAGGCCCCGGACGTCGCCAAGCGGGTGCACGATGCGCTGGTGGCGGCGTACCGCCCGCGAGACTGTTTCGTGTCGCTGGCGACCGGAGTACTCGGGACGCATGTCGGGGAGGGGGCGTGGGCGGTGTTCTACCAGGTCGAGGACGGCACCCCGCCGGCACCGCCCAATCCGCGGAGCCCGGGGTGACCCGGGGACCCACCCTCCCTCCCTCGCTGCGCGCCGCGCTCCAGGCGGCCGACGACCTGAAGGCGCGCGACCTGACCGTGCTCGACCTGCGTGGACTCCACGATGCGGCGGACTTCTTCGTCGTAGGATCGGGGACCTCCGATGCCCACGTGCGGGGAATCGCCCACGCGGTGCTCGACGCCCTCGCCCGGCAGGGACAGCATCCGCACCACGTCGAGGGCCTGCCCTCCGGACGCTGGGTGCTGCTCGACTTCGTGGACTTCGTGGTCCACCTGTTTCACCCGGAGGCCCGCGCCTTCTATCAGCTGGAGCGCCTCTGGGACGATGCCCCGGCGCTTACGCCTCACCTCTAAGCACGCTCGGATTGCCATGACGCTGCGGTCGCTCGTACTGCTCCTTCTCCTCTCGACCGTTCCCGCGGTCGCGTCGGCGCAGTATTTCGGCCAGAACCGGGTCATGTACGACAAGTTCCAGTTCGAGATCATCCATACCGAGCATTTCGACATCTATTTCTACCCCGTCGAGCGCGTGGCCTCCTTCGATGCGGCGCGGATGGCCGAGCGGTCCTACGGCCGGCTCTCCACCATCCTGAACCACCAGTTCATCGAGCGCAAGCCGATCATCCTGTACGCCTCCTCGTCCGAGTTCCAGCAGACGAACGCGCTGGGCGGTGACATCAGCGAGGCGACGGGCGGCGTCACCGACTTCATGAAGCACCGCGCCATCATGCCGTTCACCGGCGCGTACAAGGACTTCGACCACGTCCTGATGCACGAAATGGCGCACCAGTTCCAGTACGACACCTGGTCCCGCGGCAAGGCGGGCACGGGCGTGGCGACCATCATCCAGGTGAACCCCCCGCTCTGGTTTGCCGAAGGCATGGCGGAGTATCTGTCGCTCGGGGAAATCACCCCTGAGACGGCGATGTGGCTGCGCGACGCCGTCCTGCAGGGGAAGCTGCCCACCATCGAGCAGCTGACGTACGACCCATACATCTTCCCGTACCGGTTCGGGCACTCGCTCTGGGCCTATATCGGGAACCGCTGGGGCGACGAGGCCATCGGTGCCATTCTCTCGGCCACCCTGAACGGCGGGGGAGTCGAAGGGGCGTTCCAGCGGGTCCTCGGGATTACGCTCAACCAGCTTTCCGTCCAGTGGCGCGACTGGGTCCAGGAGACCTATCTCCCGGACGTGGCGTCGAAGCAACTGGCGTCCGCGGTCGGCAAGCCGATTCTCACCAAGGCGCTCTCCGGCGGCACGCTGCACGTGGCCCCGGCGCTCTCGCCGAACGGCAAGCTGATCGCGTACCTCAGCGAGCGGAACTTCTTCTTCATCGACTTCTATCTCGCCAACGGCGAGACCGGCGAGGTCCTGTCGAAGCTGGCGAATTCGGTGTTCGACGCCAATTACGAGACATTCCGGTACATCAGCTCCGCGGCTTCCTGGTCGCCGGACGGCAAGTACCTGGTCTTCGCGGCTCGCGCGCAGGGCGGCGACGACATCGTCATTTTCGACCCGATTCGGCGGAAGGCGATCCGCCGCATCCGGGTCGAACTGAGCGGCGTGTCGTCGCCGGTATTCAGCCCGGACGCCAAGCAACTGGCGTTTACGGGAATGGAAGGCGGTCTCTCGGACCTGTACGTGATCAACGCCGACGGCACCGGCCTGCAGCAGGTGACGCGCGACAAGTACGCCCAGTTGATGCCGGCGTGGTCTCCGGACGGGCACACCATCGCGTATGTGACCGACGAAGGCCCTGGCACCAATTTCACCGACCTCAGCTACGGCAATTTTCGCATCGCCCTCTTCGACCTCGATCTCGGCAGCCGGGAACTGCTCCCCCACATGGAAGTGGGCCGCAACGTCAGCCCGCAGTGGGCGCCGGACGGGAAGTCGTTCGCGTTCGTCTCGGACCGGACCGGCATCGCCAACATCTACCTGTACGAGCTCGGCGGAGACATCTACCAGATCACGAACCTGTTCACGGGGGCCCAGTCCGCCACACCCCTGTCGCCGGCGCTGAGCTGGGCGCGGGACGCGGACCGGCTTGCCTTCGTCTATTTCGAGAACCAGAACAACGACGTCTACACCATCCAGAACCCTCGGTCACTCATGCGGGAGCCGTGGCGGCCGGCCCCACCGGCACCGGAACCCGTCGCGGGACGGGCGGTCCCTGCGCCGCCGCGGATCGACTCCGCGCCGGCCCGGCCGGATTCGAGCGCTGTGGTGGTGGCCACTCCGGTCCCGGCGGCGGATTCGGCCGCGCCCCCTGTGCCCGGCGTCCCGCAGGCGCGCGAGGGTGGATCCATCTATCGTACCCCGTCCGGGTTCCGGGCCGCGGCCCAGGCGCCGGTCGTCGTCGACACCACGGGGCGGCGCCGCGCGTCGGATGTCACCATCGTCGGCCTGCTCGACTCGGCCTCGCTCTTCCTGCCGGACACCAGCAGCTTCACCGTGGGCCCGTACCAGCGGCACTTCACACCCGAAAGCTCCGCCCGGCCGTCGGTCGGCTACACGCGCGACAATTTCGGCAACGGCATCTACGGCGGCGGCGCGATCCAATTCGGCGACATCCTGGGCAACGAGCAGCTCATCTTCTCCGGGTACATCAACGGCTCCCTGAACCAGGGGACGTTCCTGGCCGCGTACGCCAACCTGAAAGGGCGGTTGAACTGGGCCGTCGGGTTCCAGCAGGTGCCGAACTACTACGTGCTCCAGCCGTTCGTGCTGGTCAATGATCCGGCGCCAGGGCTCAATACCTACGTCACCCGCACGCGGCTCCTCACCACACGCGAGATCTTCGGCCGGGGCTTCTACAACATCAGTCGTTTTCAGCGGCTGGAACTGGGGCTGGCCTTCGGCCAGATCGACGAAGGCATCCAGAGCTTCGCGGAACCATACGACCGGTTGACCGGCCAGCCGGTCGGCGCCATCGTGAAGGAGACCTATTACTTCGACGGCCAGCAGGTGGCGACGCCTTCGGTCGCGCTGGTGTACGACGCGACGTTCATGGGCTGGATCGGTCCCCTCTTCGGCACGCGGTACCGACTGGCGGTGGCCCAGACCGTCGGCGGGTGGAACGTCACGCAATTGCTGGCGGACTACCGCCGATACATCCCGCTCAAGGGACCGGTCATCCTGGCCGCCCGCGCCATGTATCTCGGCCAGAAGGGACCGGACGCGGACCGGCAACGGTACTTCCTGGGCAGCACGGAAATCCTGCGCGGCCGGACGTCGGGCTCCTACTACCGGTATGAATGCACCACGACGAGCGGCAACCTGGCCCCGCTGACCGGATGCTATGACCTCGACCAGATGGTCGGCACGGAGATCGCCGTCGGCAACCTCGAGCTGCGCTTTCCCCTGGTCAATTCCTACCTTGGCATCGGCCCACAGGGATTGCCCTACATCGACGGTGTGGCGTTCATCGACTACGGTGTGGCGTGGAACAGCTGGAACACCGTTGCCTTCTCGAAGAACCCCGCCGACACGTTCGAGGAACAGGCGCTGACGCGTACCCCCGTGACCACCCTCGGGTTCGGCGCCCGGATGAACCTGTTCGGGTACATGATCCTCCGCTTCGACTTCTCCTACCCCCAGGGCCGCGGGATCCCGCCCTATTGGACCATCAGCATCGGTCCGCCCTTCTGATCCGCAGCTGAATCCGGCCCGACCTTCGGTCTGGCCCCCGCCCCGTCAAGCGCCTATTTTTGGCGGGTGCCGTCCCCCCATCTGAAAGGCCTGACCGCGCTCGCGGTCGGCCTCATGGCCTGCCAAGGAAGTCCCGGAACCGGGGCCGGGGCGCTTCCCCCCGCGTCGCAAGCCGTCCCCGTCACCACCCTGCTCCGACTTCCGCGGGCGGGGGGCACCGCGAAACTCTACGGCGGGCCCGCGCTGCACGATGTCGACTGGCGCGGACGTGCGCGGCTTCCGGCCCTCCAGTTGGTGGTTGGATTCGATCAGGACCAGGGGCTGGCCTATGCGGTCGACTCCAGCGCGGGGCTCCAGGCCCTGGATGTCACCACCGGAGCGACACGGGTCCTGACCCAGGGGGTTCGCGGTGTGGTGCTCGGTCCGGAAGGAACCCTCTGGGTTGTGGACGAGGAAGACGGGATCGTGCGGATCCGGAATCGATTCGCCAAGCGAATCGACGCCACCCTCCCCCGTCGGCCGACCGCACTCTACGGGACGGGAGACCGGCAGCTGATCGCCATCGAGGCGGGAGACACCGCGCGCGCCCTGCTGGTGACCGGCTCCCAACCAGGAATCTCCGTCGATCTGCCCACGACTCAAACCGCCGCCTCTCCGTGGGGCGACCTGCTCGCGGCTGCCGCCCCGACCGGTGTGTATCTCTGGGCACCCCGCGGTGGCGTCCCGATTCGGCGCATCCGCGTCGGCGGCACTCCGACCTCCGTTCGATTCTCGGCCTCCGGCCACCGGATCTACGTCGGCCGCGAGGCCGAGGACGTGGCCGTCATCGACCGCTACGCCGGTGAACGAATCGGCGACATCTCCACGCCAGGGTCCGCCGCGGCCCTTCGCGTGGCCCCCTACGGGGGCTGGCTGCTCGCGCGCCCCGCAGCCGGCGACACCATCTGGGTGATCAACCTCGCCACCGGAGAGTATGCCGGAACCGTGACCGGGCCGTGGGCCGCCGATCTTCCCACGGTCTTCGGCGATGCCACGTTGCTCGTCCGTGAAGGCAAGGATGTCGTCGCGCGGGACCTCTCCCTCCCGGATTTCCCCGAGACGGGACGCCTGAAGGGCGCGGCCGCCGATCTCTACCTGCCCTTGCCGTGGGTACCGCGGGGCAGCCAGCCGGAACCGGTGCTTCCCGCGCCGGAACCGGGACAGGTCGCCCAGGCAGCGCCCGATACCGCCGCCGGGGCGGACGAGCCGGTGGATTTGCCGTCGATCCTGTACCTGCAGGTGAGCCGCTCCCAGAATCCGGCCTGGGCACAGGCGCTGGCCGCCGAAATTCAGGGCGACGGTTTCCCCGCGCTCGTGCTCACGCCGAAGGCCGGCGAAGAAGCGTACCGCGTCGTCGTCGGGCCCTATCCGTCCCGTGAGGCCGCCGAATCGGCCGGCCGTCGGTTGGGTCGTCCGTCCTTCATCTATCACCCGTAGCCGTCCCAGGGACCTCCTCCATGAAGCTTTCCAAGCTCGAACTGTCCGGCTTCAAGTCGTTTGCCGACACGGTCACGCTCACCTTCGAAGAGGGCGTGACAGCCATCGTCGGTCCGAACGGCTGCGGGAAGTCGAACGTGAGCGACGCCGTCCGCTGGGTGCTCGGCGAACAGTCCGCCCGGCTCCTGCGTGGCGGCAAGATGGAGGACGTGATCTTTCAGGGCGCCGCCGGACGTCGGCCGGTGAACGTGACCGAGGTCTCGCTGTACCTGGACAACTCCGACGGCACGCTGCCGATCGCCTACCAGGAGGTGCAGATCACCCGGCGGCTCTCCCGCTCGGGGCACAGCGAGTACCTGTTGAACCGCGCCCCCGTCCGGCTGCGTGACATCCAGGACCTGCTGCGCGGCACCGGGCTTGGTGGAGACGCCGGCGTCGTCATCGAAGCCAAGATGATCGACCTGCTCCTCTCCGACCGTGCGGACGAACGCCGCTCCCTGTTCGAGGAAGCGGCTGGCATCGGCCTCTATCGCGACCGCAAGCACAGCACCGAACGGCGACTCGAGGAGACGGCCCTCGACCTGCAGCGCGTCGAAGACCTCGTGGCGGAGGTGCAGTCACAGATCCGCAGCCTGGCCCGGCAGCGCGGTCGCGCGGAGCGGCACACCAAGCTGATGGAGGAGAAGTTCGCGGTGCAGCTGACGCTGGCGCAGAAGCACCTCGATCGCCTGAGCACCGAAGTACGCGACAAGGAGGCTCGGTACGCCGAGCTGGCCAGCGCGCTGCCGGAACGCCGCACCGCCCTGGCGGCCATCGAAGCGGAACGCGAAGAGGCGGCGCGGCGGCGCGCCGCGGCCGAGGCCGCGCGTACCGACATCGCGCGTCGGCTCGGCGAGATCCGCGTCACCCTCGGGCGGCTCGAAGGCGACCTCAACCTCGCCTCCGAGCGGCTCGCGAACGCCGGACAACGCCGGGTTCGGGCGCTCGAGGAGCGCGGCGTGATGGAGCAGCGGGCCCAGCAGGCCCTCCGCGAACGGGACATCGCGCTGCAGGAGCGGGACGCCGCGCAGGCCGATTACGGCCGGATCCAGGGCGAGCTGCAGGGCCGCGCCAGCGTCGAGGACGCGGTCAGGAACCGCCTGGCGGATCAGCGCGCGCAGGTGCGCCAGATGGAGGAGACCCTCCAGCGTCAGGCGCAGACCCTCCGGTCGCTGGAGGGGGAGCGCGCCGCGCTCGAGACCGACCTGGCCGCGCTCCGGGACCGGGCAGTGCAGGCCGCGGCCCTGCGCGACGGGTTGCGACAGGAACTCGAGGCGACGGCGCAACGCCGCGATGCGCTCGCCGCGGATGCCGCGCGCCTGCTCGACGCGCACCGCTCCGCGGCCGCCGACGCCGAACGGGCGCGACACCTCCTGGCCGAGACGCGCGAGCATGAGGCGCTCGCCCGCGCCGACCGGCGCCGGGCGGAGGAGACCGTGGCCCAGCTCTCCGCGCGTCACGAGGCGCTGGCCGAGCTCGAGCGGGACCGGGTCGGACTGGCGCCGGGCGCCGCGTCGCTGCTCGCGGCGCGCGACCGATTCGACGGGGGTGTGCTCGGGCCGCTCAGCGACTTCCTGCATACCGGCGCCACGGACGCCGACCTGGCCGAACGACTCCTCGGCGAGTGGGTGCACGCGGTCCTGGTTCGCGATGACGCCGCCGTGCGCGCCATCCAGCAATGGCATGCCGAAACGGACGTCGGCGCCATCGTGCTCCTCTCGGCGGAACGGGGCCCGGCGCGCGAGGGCGGCAGCCATCCGCTCGAGCACTCTCTGCAGGTGGACAATCCATCCGCCGCGCGGTGGGTCCGCGCCCTGCTCGGCGGTTCCGAGGTGCTTGACGCGTCGGGACGCGCCCTGCGGCGCAGCAACGGCGCCGTTCTCCTCTCTGGCGGGGGGGCGCCGTCGGGACCGCTCCGCCGTCGCGCCGAACTCGAGGCCCTGACCGGCGACCTCGACCGTGCGCGGACCACGCTCGCGACGGCGGAGGCAGCGGTGGCCGCCACAATCGCCCGACTGGGCGAGCTGGAGACGGCCCTCGCCATGGCCACCGAGACCGCGGAACGCGCCCGCGAAGCGGAGCGTCTCGGCGGTTCCGCGCGCGACGACGCCGAACGATCGGTGGCCACCCGCACTCGCGAGCTGCTGGAATCCGACGCACAGGTGCTGCGGGTCACCGAGCGGCTGTCCGCGTCGGAAGCTCGGCTGCACGAAGTCGATGCCGCACTCACCGAGGGAGAACTCGGCAAGGCGCGGCTCGACGAGGCGCTCGGCGCCGGGCGTCATCTGCTTGCGGAGCTGGAGACCGAGCAAGAGTCCGCCCGTGAGGCCCGGGTCCACTGGCAAGTGCAGCTGGCGCACGTCGAGGCGCGGCTGCTCGGCGCCGGCGAGCGCCTGGCGCGCGCCGAACAGATCGGGCAGGAAGCGGCGGGCTCCGCCGCCACGCTGGCCGGGGAACTCACGCAACTCGAGGGAGACGCGGCGACCCTGGAAACGGAGCGAGTCACCTGGGAGGAAGAGCGCGCCGAGCGCCGCGTGACCCTGCTGGAACTGGAAGCGGCGGCGGCGGACGCCGAGGAGGCGCTCTCCGTCGTCACGGAGGCGCTGGGCACGGCCGAACGGCGGGTCCACGATGACCGCGATGGGCTCGAACAGTCCACCGAAGAGCATCACCGGCTCCAGCTCGAGCTCTCCGAGGCGGGGGCGGAGCGCCGGCGGATCATCGAGCGCGTGGAGACGGAGTGGAAGCGGCCGATCGATCAGCTGCTCGATGGCGCCCCGTTCCTCGACCTCGACCTCGAGACGCTCGAGGCCGAAGCCGGCCGGATCGTCGCGGCGCTCGAGGCGATCGGCGCCGTCAATCCGCTGGCCGTGGAGGAGCACGCCGAGGAGAGCAAGCGCTTCGAGTTCCTGTCTGCCCAGCGCGACGACCTCGTGGCCGCCCGCCAGTCCCTGCTGCAGGCCATCCGGGAGATCGACGGGACCGCGCAGGCGATGTTCCTCGAGACGTTCACGGCGGTGCGCGCCAACTTCACTGACCGTCTTCCAGACGCTGTTCGGCGGCGGCGAGTGCGACCTCCGGCTCTGCGATCGAGGACGATCCGCTCGAGAGCGAGATCGAGATCCACGCCGCCCCGCGCGGCAAGCGGACCCAGCGAATCCACCTGCTGTCCTCCGGCGAGCGGACGCTGGTGGCGGTGTCCCTGCTCTTCAGCATCTACCTGACCAAGCCGAGCCCGTTCTGCCTCATGGACGAAGTGGACGCGCCGCTCGACGACTCCAACGTGGGGCGCTTCACCACGCTGCTCGACGAGTTCAAGCACAGCAGCCAGTTCCTCGTCATCACCCACAACCCGCGCACCATGCAGGCCGCCGACGCAGTCTACGGCGTGACGATGCAGGAGCCGGGCGTCTCCACCATCGTCGGCGTCCGGCTCGGCGAGCCGGTGCTCTGATCCGGGAGCAATCTGGGGATGGTCGGGGTAGTATTGTGGGGTTGATCGTGTTGCATCGGCACTTCTCGCCACCTGCGGGTGACCAGGCATGCTCGTCGTCATGCGCCATGACGCCCGGGACACGGACATCCGGGCAGTCGTCGAGGCGATTGAAGCCATGGGGTACGAAGCGCGTCCGATGCCGGGCCGGCAGCGGACCACTATCGGCGTGGTGGGCAACGACGGGCGGGTTGACGGCACCCGGCTCTCGATGCTCGACGGCGTTCTGGAACTCTTGCACGTCACCCAGCCCTACAAGCTCGTCTCACGCGAGTGGAAGGCGGAGTCCACCGTCGTCACGCTCCCCGGCGGGCTCACCGTCGGGGGCGACGACGTCGCAGGTCATCGCCGGCCCCTGCTCGGTCGAGGGCGAGGCCGCAGCTGCTCCGGGCGGCGCATGCCGTCAAGGACGCGGGTGCCACGCTCCTGCGCGCGCGGCGCCTTCAAGCCACGGAGTTCGCCCTACTCGTTCCAGGGCCTGGGGCGCGAGGGCCTGAAGCTGCTGGCGCTCGCCCGCCGGGAAACCGGCCTCCTCATCGTGACCGAGGCGGTGGACCCCGAGGGCGTCGACGCGGTGGCCGAGGCGGCCGACATCATCCAGATCGGCGCGCGCAACATGCAGAACTACTCCCTGCTCCGCCGCGCCGGACGGGCCGGCAAGCCGGTGCTGCTGAAGCGCGGCATCGCCGCCACCATCCAGGAGCTGCTGCTCGCGGCCGAGTACCTGCTGGCGGAGGGCAACCCCGACGTCATCCTCTGCGAGCGGGGCATCCGGAGCTTCGACACCCAGACCCGGAACCTGCTTCGACCTGAGCGCCATTCCGACTGTGCACGCCCTGTCGCACCTGCCCATCATCGCCGATCCAAGCCATGGCACCGGTCGGCGCGACTTCGTGCCTGCCATGGCCCGCGCCGCGGTCGCCGCCGGGGCCGATGGGCTCCTGGTGGAGGTCCACCCGAACCCAGAGGAGGCGCTGTCCGATGGCGCGCAGAGCCTCCGCCCGGAACAGTTCGAGCGCATGATGGGCGAGCTCCGGTTGATCGCGGAGGCGATCGGCCGACGGATCGCCGAGCCGGTCGGCGCACGCAGGTGATGCGCCCGGCTGGCGCCCTCCTGCTGGTCGTCCTCGGTACGGTGCCGCCGCTTCACGCCCAGCGCGCCGACTCGATCATCGAGCGCACTTCCACCATCTATCGGCAGCTCCGCTCGCTGAGCGCGGGCTTCGAGCAGGTGGTCAGTAACGAGATGCTGGGAACGTTCAAGAGCCGGGGCACCCTCGCACAAGCGGGGGCGTCCCGGCTCTCGATGCGCTTCACCGATCCGGCGGGAGAAGCCATCGTCATCGACGGCACCTCCATCTGGATCTACACCCCCAGCACGGCTCCCGGGCAGGTGCTCAAGGCGCCGATCGCCAGCGCGGCCGGATACGGGGTCAACCTGCTCGGCTGGCTGCTCGACCGGCCGGCCGAGCGGTACGACGCGCGCTTCTTGCGCGAGGACGCCGTCGCGGGCACCCCCGTCGACGTGATCCGCC
Organism: uncultured Gemmatimonadales bacterium; assembly: GCA_963810185.1. Lineage (GTDB taxonomy): Bacteria > Gemmatimonadota > Gemmatimonadetes > Gemmatimonadales > GWC2-71-9 > SPDF01. The sequence goes on along the minus strand of CAWEMJ010000008.1, from coordinate 47,165 downwards.
TGACGCCTGCCGTCGAAGCGCTGCCGTTCACCACGGCCGTACTCTGGCTGGCCAAGGGCGACGGCCTGCCCCGCCGAATCGAGGTGACGGAACCGTCCGGCAACCACCGGACGCTGACGCTCTCCAACCTGCGCACCAACCTGACACTGCCCGCCGGCACCTTCACCTTCACGCCGCCGAAGGGCGTCAAGGTCATCGAGCGGTAGCCGCCTTCGTCAGCAGCCGTTCGAGCGCGGCCGCGGGCTGTTCCGCCAGCCCTGCCCGCCGGGCGAGCGCCAACGCCTCCAGTCCCACCACCGCATAGAGCACCCGATCGGCGGCTGAAAGCGCCGCCAGGTGGGCGGACACCGTCCCGGCGTCCCCCCGACGAATCGCGCCGGTGAGCGCCTCCGCCGGGGCCAGCCGATCGAGATTGACCGCGGCCCCGTGCAGCAACGGCAGGTAGATCCGGGCCGCCACCTCCGGCGGGACTCCTGCCTCCTCGGCGAGCCGCACCGCCATCCCCATCAGGGCCACGGTGTAGTTGGCCACGATCGTTGCGCCCGCATGGTAGGCGGCCTTCGCGCCGGCCGGGATGCGCACCGGCGTCAGGCCCAGCTGGGCCGCGAGCCGCTCGCCCGCCGCGAGCGCCTTCGCATCCCCTTCAATGCCGGCATAGGCCCCGCGAAACCGCTCCGGGGCCGTCTCGGGGTCCGCCACCGTCTGCAATGGATGGAACGAGCCCAGGCCGGCAGCGGTTGCCGCAAGCGGACGCAGCGCGTCGCGGCTGAGCAGCCCCGAGAGGTGGAGGACCGAGTGCCTTGCATCCAGAGACGCTTCCGCGAGGAGTCGCTCCGCAATCTCGGAGATGGCCGCATCAGGTGTGGCGATCAGAACCAGGTCGGCCTCGCGACAGGCCCCGCCCCAGTCCTCCACCCGCACCGTCAACGGTTTCGGGACCTGCTTGGCCGCGCGGGCCAGCAGGACCACCCCCGCCCCGGAACGCGAAAGGGCCAGGGCAATGCCCTGGCCCATCCGGCCGGCGCCGATGACGGCGACGCGAAAGGTCACGAGGCTACTTCCCGGCGGGCACCGGTTGCCCGGCCGCCAGGGAAAGCAGCGCCTGCGGCGTCGAAGCCTTGGAGAGCAGGCTGAGCGCCTTCTGCACCTGCTGATCGTTGGCGGCCCGCCGACGGAACTCCGCCGACCGGCCGAACACGTACCGCGCGATGGTGTAGCCGAGTTGCTCGTCGATCAACGTGGCGGCGCCGTCGAAGGTAGCGCGGCTCATCGCCGCGTCCTTGGCCTGCAACCGCTCGTACACCACCGTCCGCATGGCCGGGGTGACGGAGAAGTTTGGTGACTTGACCGTGCCGGCATTCTTCAGTTCGAGCGCGTAGCCGGTCAGGACATCCTGGTAGGCCGCGACGTTGGCCCCGAGCGCCTTGGCAAACTCGCGCTCCGCGGTGGTCAGCGTGTCCTGACGGACGATCAGGTCGGGAACGATCCCGCCGCCGCCCAACACGGTGCGCCCGTCGTCGGTCTTGAACTCCGGCAGCTTCATCGAGTCACCGCGGGCGCGCAGCACCGAATCGGGCACGAAGCCCCCGTTTTCCGCCGCCAGCATCGCCTGCATGACCTGGTCCCGCTCGTCGGTTGCGGTGCGCTGAATCGTCCGGCCGCTCGGCGTGTACCACCGCGCCGTGGTCAGCTTGAGGGCGGTGGTGGGGTCGATGCGGAACACCGACTGCACCAGCCCCTTCCCGAACGTCGGCACCCCGACGACCAGCGCACGATCATGGTCCTGGAGCGCCCCCGCGATGATCTCGGCGGCGCTGGCCGAATAGGTGTCGACCAGCACGACGATCGGCATCCCGGGCCACGCCTGCGGCTGCGCGTCCGAGTAGGTCTCCGATGAGCCGGGCGCACGCCCGCGCGTCGAGACCACTTCCTGGCCAGGGTTGAGGAAGAGGTCGGAGACGTCGACGCCTTCGTCCAGGAGCCCACCCGGATTGCCGCGCAGGTCGAGAATCATCGACTTGGCGCCGGCGCCGCGGAGGCTGTCGATCCCGGCGCGCAACTCGCTCGTCGACGCCTGGCTCACGGTGGTAAGCCCGATGTATCCGACCTGGTTCGGGAACAGCGTCGGGGAAAACACCGACCGGTTATGAATCTGGGCGCGGGTCAGCTTGAACTCGATCGGTGCGGTGACCCCCGACCGGCGGACGGTCAGGACCACGTCGCTGCCGGCCGGCCCACGCAGGGACGAGACCGCCTTTTCAGACGAATAGCCCTCGGTCGTGGTGCCATTGATGGCGGTGATCTGGTCTCCGGTCTCGATGCCGGCCCGCTCCGCCGGCGTGTCCGGCAACGGCGCGACGACCGTGATCCAGCCCCCCCGGACGTCGATCTGAATGCCCAGGCCGCCGTAATTGCCGGTGGTGGTCTCGGTCAGCGCCTTGTAGTTGTCGCCCTGGAGCAAATCGGTGTAGGGGTCATGCAATTCGGCCAGCATCCCCACCGTCGCCTTCTGGTAGAGAGAGGCCTCGCCGATGCTGTCGACGTAATAAGTCTGCACGCGGGACAACACATCGTCGAAGAGGCGGGCGCTCTTGTACACCCCCCCGTCGTTGTCGACCCCGCGCTGGAGCAGCCAGCCGCCCGAGAAGAACGAGATGCAGGCCACCGCCAGTATGATTCCCCAACGCTGCTTCATGACTTCCTCCAGAGGTCAGGCCGCACGTCCTGCACGGCCATCCAGGCCGCGTCGAGCAACCGCTCGGCCGCCCAGGTTCCATCCAAGTGTACCATGCCTGGGCCCGTCACCGCGACATAGGCCCGGCAAATCCGGTCGTGAAATTCGCTCGATTCCCGATCGAGCCGATCCAGCGCCTTTCCGGCCGCCTCCTGCCGCCCCCGCCCGACGCCAGGCGGAAGGTCAAGCACCAGCGTCAAATCGGGCCGCAGTCCCCCGGTGGCCGCCGCGTTGCCGGCGGCCACCAACTCGCGATCCAGTCCGCGCCCCACCACCTGGTACACCTCAGTGGACAGGGTGAACCGATCGGCCAGCACCACCCGCCCGCCGGCCAGGGCCGGACGGAGCACCTGCGCGGTCAGGTCGGCCCGTGCGGCGAGGAACAGGAACAACTCTGCCACCGGCGCCACCTGGTGATCCGCGTCGAGCAGCGCCTGGCGCACCGATTCAGCCAGCGGCGTGCCACCAGGCTCCCTGACGACGACCGGCTCCTGCCCAGCGGCTGACATGCGCGCCGCGAGGCCACGGATCAGGGTGGACTTGCCGGACCCCTCGGGTCCCTCGACGACGATGAACAAGCCCGGACCTGGCATCAGAGCGTGATGATGCTGCTCGTGGCGCCCAGTTCCATGCCCTCGCTGATTTCCTGGTTCACCTTGGTCATCAGCTTCTCGAAATTGGCGCGCGCCACCGCGTACGCCTGACCGGTGACGCTGACTTCCAGCTCCCGGACCGCGGTCTCGTACGCGGCGGTGGTCTCGGCGTCGGGCATCTGCCCCGAGGCCATCATCTGATCCACCTTGGTGGCGAGTTGCTGGATGGCGTCCAGCTTGGCGACCGTCGGCGCGTCCTCACGGAGCGCCTGCTCGGTGCGGCGGAGCGCCTTGTATTCAGTCGATTGGCCGATCAGGCGGCCGAGGTCCTTCGCCTTCTCCCAGATCACGACGTCTCACTCCTCCGCGCGAGCACAAAGCGCGCGCGGTCGAAAAGGTCTTGATGCACGGTCGGCTCGATCCATCCGAACACGGCCGCGAGGGTGGCCACGGCGGCCGCCCGTCGGCAATCCACTTCGAGGGCAATCCAGCCGCCCGGCCGGACCACCGCCAGCCCCGACTGCAGCAGCTCGCGGGTCGCGGCCAGGCCGTCCTCCCCGCTCTCGAGCGCCAATCGCGGCTCCCAGGAACGGACCGCAGGCTCGAGCGACGCGTACTCGTCGCGCGTCAGGTACGGGGGGTTGGCCACCAGCACATCCACCTGTTCCCCCAGGAGCGGGGCGACGAGGTGGCCAAGGCGCCACTCCACCGCGAGCCCGGTGCGCTCGGCGTTTTCCCTGGCCTGCGCCAGCGCCGCCTCCGAGCAGTCCACGCCGATGATCCGTGCGTAGCGGCCTTCCTGCGCCAGCGCCAGGGCGATGCAGCCGCTCCCAGTGCAGACGTCGGCCACCACTCCGGATGCCATCCTCTCCAAGACGAGTGCGACCAGCCCTTCGGTTTCGGGGCGAGGAATCAGCGCCCGACCGTCGGAACCGAGGAGGAGCTGCCGGAACCCGGCCTGCCCGGTCACATGGGACAGTGGTTCGCCAGCGGACCGGCGCTGTGCCATCGTTTCCAGCCGATCCACCTCGACAGCCGTCAGTACCCGGTCCGGTCGCAACCGTGCCTGACCGGGCGCCACGCCCCAAGCCGCTTCCGCGAGCCGTGTCGCCTCTCGGCGCGCGTCCGGAAGTCCGGCCCCGCGCAGCGATTCCGCCGCAGCCTGCAACGCCGTCGCCACGGTCCGGGGCAGATCAGCGACCACTCGCGGCTTCCTCCTGCCGGCTTGCCACGCGGAGCGCCTCCACGACTTCTTCGATCTTGCCGTCCATGATATCCGGCAGGTTGTGCACCGAGAGATTGATCCGGTGGTCGGTCACGCGACTCTGCGGATAGTTGTAGGTCCGGATCTTGGCCGAACGATCACCGGTGCCGACCATGGCCCGGCGGTCGTGCGCCCGGGCGGCTTCCTGCTCGGCGATCATCCGGTCCAGGAGCCGGGCGCGCAGCACTTCCATGGCCTTGAGCTTGTTCTGCAGCTGCGATTTCTGATCCTGCTGGCTGACGACCAGCCCCGTCGGCAGGTGCGTGATCCGCACCGCACTGTCGGTGGTGTTCACGCTCTGCCCGCCGGGTCCCGATGAGCGGAATACGTCGATCTTGAGGTGGTTCTGCTCGATCTTGACGTCCACTTCTTCCGCTTCCGGCAGGACGGCCACAGTGGCCGCCGAGGTGTGGATACGGCCCTGCGTCTCCGTGGCCGGGACCCGCTGGACTCGATGGACGCCTGATTCGCGCCGAAGGCGCCCGAACGCGTCCTGCCCCCGTACCGCGAAGATGACCTCGCGCACGCCGCCGAGCGAGGCGTCGCTTTCGGAGATGAGCTCGATCCGGAGTCCGTGTCGCTCGCAGTACCGGGTGTACATGCGGTACAGGTCGGCCGCGAAGAGGGCGGCCTCGTCGCCACCGGTTCCGGCCCGGATCTCGACGATGGCATCGCGATCGTCGAGCGGGTCGCGTGGCAACAGCAGGTCATAGAGCTCGGCCCGGGCGGACTCGACCTCTGACGGCAGCCGCTCCAAGTCGACCCGCGCCAATGCCACAAGCTCGGGATCGGCCTCCTGGGCCATCTCCCGAGCCTGTGCGAGTTCGTCCTCGAGCCGCCGCAGCCGCTCGGCCGTGCGCACGATCGGCACCAACCGGGCATGCTCTCGTCCGAGGGTGGTCAGGCGCTTCGTATCACGGGCGGTGGCGGGGTCGGACAATTCCCTCGACACCTCCTCCGCCCGGGCCAAGGCCTGGCGGAGGCGCGCCTCCATGCGCTACTCCTTCGGGGCGTCGGCGCCTGCCTGGTACCGGCGGCGGAACCGATCCACGCGACCTGCGGTGTCCATCAAGCGCTGCTTGCCGGTGTAGTACGGGTGGCACTTGGCGCACACTTCGACGTGAATGGACTTCGACGTCGAGCGAGTCTCGAAGGAATTGCCGCAGGCGCAAATGGCCGTCAGCTTCTGGTACACGGGATGGATGTCGGCCTTCACGGGGCGCTCCTGAGTGCGGCTGGTGGTCGCCGAGGCCCGGAGTGGGCCAGGGTTCGCAAGCCGGGAAACATAAACGAGTTACGCCCCGAACGGAAGCGCGGCGGAGCCCCTTCCGAGCCACCCCAAGGGCGCCCCCGCGAGGTGGGGTTCCCGGCCCCGGAATTGACTACGCCCGTCCCCCTAAGTAACGTCCCCACTTCCACTTCCATACCGAGACCAGGTGACACAGACCCCGCTTGAAATTCTCCGCTCGGTCCCGATACTGTCGCACGTACCCGAGTCGGATCTCGTCGCCCTCGCCCAGGCCTCCCGGGAGCGGTCCTATCCTGCCGGCCAGGTCATCCTGCGCCAGGACGCCGCCGGCGACGCCATGTACGTGGTGATCGAGGGACGCGTGAAGGTGGTCCTGATCGGGGAGGATGGGCGGGAGGTCATCCTGAGCGTGCTCGGGGCCGGCGCGGTATTCGGGGAAATGTCGCTGCTGGATGACGAGCCCCGGTCGGCCCACGTGATCGCCATGACGCACTGTCACGTGATGACCCTGTATCGCGGCGCCTTTCACGAGCGGCTGCGCGCCTCGCCCGACCTCTGCCTCGCCATGCTGGCCGCGATGTCGAGTCGGCTTCGCCGTGCCGACGAACGCATCCGCGCGCTGAGCCTCCTCGACGTGAACGGCCGAGTGGCGCACCTGCTCCTGCAACAGGCCACCGAGGCGGGCGGTGACGTCTTTCCCCGTCGCCTCACCCACCAGAACATGGCTGAACTCATCGGCGCCAGCCGGGAGACCGTCTCGCGCACGCTGCAGCACCTGACGGAGCGCGGCGTGATCGCCATCGAACGCCGGCAGGTCCGCATCCTCGACCGCGCCGCGCTGGAGGCGGCCGTCCGGCCCACGTGACCCACGTCACGGCGCACGCGCTCGCTCGTCACGTCATTGTCGCATGGCGAGCGCGGCACGAAACTGGCCCCAACACCCACGCATGGCGATGAGCGTCTCGGTGACATTCTGGGGTACGCGGGGCACGATCCCCGTCCCCGGCGGCGGGACCGCGCAGTATGGCGGTAACACGGCGTGTGTCTCCATCCGGGACCCCGCCGGTCACTGCGTCATTCTCGACGCGGGAACCGGCATCCGCGTCCTGGGGCAATCCCTGCAGGAAACACGGCATGGCGGGAGGCTCGACCTGTTTCTTTCGCATGTGCACTGGGATCACATCCAGGGCCTGCCGTTCTTCTGGCCGATGTTCGCCGCCGGGCAGGACATCCACATTCACGGTCCGACGCCAGACGGGATCGGGCTCGAATCCGTGCTCGAACGCCAGCTGGACGGCGCCGTCTATCCCGTGCCCCTGGCCGCGCGACCGGCGCAGCTGTCGATCAACGAGATTCCGCCGGACGCCACGGTAGACATCCCCGGCTTCCGGGTTCGGACCTGCGCGCTCTCCCACCCCGGCGGCGCCCTGGGCTATCTCGTCACGCCGAGTGCCGGCGGGCCGGCCGTGGCGTACCTGACCGACAACGAGCTCGGCCGCGGGGGCGCCGCACGGGTCCCGGCTACGTGGCGGGACGACCTTGCCGACTTCGTGCAGGGCGCCGCGTTGCTGATTCATGACGGGATGTACACGCCCGCGCTCAGTACGGAGCGGGCGGGCTGGGGACACTCGAGCGCGCTCGATGCGGTGGCGCTGGCCCGGGATGGCGGCGTGGAGCACCTTGTGCTGTTCCATCACGACCCCGACCATGACGACCGCCAAGTGGATGGCCTGCTCGCCGCGGCGAAGGCCGCCGCGCCGGCAGGACTCACCGTGAGCGCTGCCCGCGAGGGATGGACGGTGACGCTATGACACGACTTCACCCAAGGAGTGGACCGATGCTTCGGACGGCCCGCCTGCTGCTTGTCCTCGGCCTTGTCGCCGGTGCCGCGCCGTTACATGCGCAAGCGCCGCCGCCGACCGTCGTCGTGCTGACGTTCGAAAACGGCGGCTCCTACGGACTCGACTCGCTCGACTTCTCCGGACTGGGGCGCGCCATCCCGGCGGCGCTCACCGCGGACCTGGCGCGAAACCCCGGCCTCCGCACCGTGGCCCGGAGTGAGGCGCAGCGCGTCATCGATCGCGATGGATTGAGCCGGGGAGGGCGGGTGGACGCCGCGACCGCCGCACGGGTCGCCAAGCAGGTCGGCGCCGGATACGTGGTGACCGGGACGTTCGTGGATTATTACGGGAAGATGCGCATCGATGCCCGGCTGATCGACGCCGGGACCGGCGCCATCCTCGAGGTGGTGTCGAGCGGTCAGCGGGCACGGACGGAACTGCCCCAGATGATTGCGGACATCGCCTCGCAGCTGATGTCGGGCAAGCGGCTGCCGGCGCTTCCGGCCGGGACGCCGTCCTCACCCCGCGTCAGTTCGGACGCGCTCGTCCTCTTCGGACGCGCGGTGCTGGCCCAGGACCAGGGCGACAAGACCGCCGCCGCTGGTTACTACCAACAGGCGCTGAAGCTCGCGCCGGACTTTGCCGCGGCGAAGGAAGGACTCAAGTCGGTCCAGTCGTAGCGGGGGCCGCGCGCATGGCGCCCAGCGCCATGCCGAGGTTGGCCGGGACGAAGAAGGCCAGCACGATGCCGTTCACCTGATTCGGCCCGGGGATGAACTTCAACGCGATTCCGCCGAGCGACAGCACGACAATCGTGACCGACAGCGCCCGCACCCCAGCTGGCGCCGGTCCGCCCCGCCGGGCCCAGGCCGCCATCATGCCGAAGATCACGAGCCCCAACACGCTCGCCTGCAGGATGTTCTCGTTCCGGTAGGCCACGACATGGTCGGTGAAGGCCCAGAGATAGACCATGATGAAGCCGGCCAGGCCGGAGAGCAGGCTCCAGAGGCTGCCGAGAACGACAAACGGTGCCCGCCCCCGCCCCGCACCGCTCCGGCCTCCGGCCCACGCCAGGAGGCCCCCCAGCACCACGCCGCTCACCAGGAACCAGCGCAGGAGCGAGGCCGCGTCCCGGGACGCGCCAAACTCCGGGTTACGCGCCGGCGACATTGAGCTGGCCGCAACCACCGGCACCGCCGCACCCTCGGCACCAGTCGTCGTGATGGGCGCGAGGTGCCCGGCGAAGGCCATCGGGATGAAGGATTCCTCCCACGCCGAGAGTGGCTGGTCGGTCGCCGGCCCGAGCAGGAGCATCAGCCCGAAGTAGAGCGCCGGGTCACCGGCGGTGAGTTTCGCCGTCTCGGATCGATAGGTGGACTTGGTCCGAACCGGCGAGAGTTCGTGCTCGAGTGCGCCGCCGAGCGCCAGGTTGAGGGCATCGCGCACCCGGGTGGAGCAGTTGTCGCGGTAGTAGTCGTAGCGATAGTTCCGCTGATCCGGTTCGGCGTTCCGCGCGAGCGCCTCCGCCAGCGACCGCGCCTGCCCCGGCGTAAGCGTCAACTCCTGGATCTGGATCGACCGCCCCGTCCTCCCATAGAACTCGAGTTCACGGTTCGCGTCGTACCCGCCCATGGAATAGAGCATCCGCCCCTGGAGGAAATTCCAGTAGAAGTTCTTCTGCCGAAAATCGAACATCCCGAAATTGTATGCGAGGTCGGTACCGGTGGCGGGGTCGGTCACCCGGATCATGTTATGCCCGAACTTCTCCCAGACCGCGGATCCGGGACCGATGGTGATGATGGCAATTCGCGGGGCGGCGGCGGGAATGGGGGCAGTGGTGCCGGGCGGAGTAACCTGCGCAGCCATGCTCCCCGCCAGCGAGGCGCCGAGCAACCCAAGCAGGAGGGCGACCCGGCACCCAGGGCTCACAGCAGGACGTCGCGGCCGTCGTCGGCCGACTTGTAGATGGCGTCGATCACGCGGTGGAGCGCCACATGCTCGTCGAGATCCGGCGCCTTGGCCTCCCCGCGGATCGCCGCCAGGAAATGCGCCCACTCCGCCCGGTAGGAGGAGGTGAAGACGCTCTCCCGGGAAGTCGATCCGGTCGGAGCGACGTCCACCGGCGTCCCGTGCATCTCCTTCCAGACCTTGAGGGGATTGATGCTCGCCGTGCCCTTGCTTCCCCGGAGGCCGACGCCGAACCGCTCGCCTTCGCCGAGGTGGTGCCAGGTCACGTCCACGAAGATGCAGGCGCCATTCTCGCAGACGACGAAGGCGCTCCCGGCGTACTCCGTGGCCTTTTCGCGGCCCGGCCGGTCCAGCGTAGCGCTCACGCGGACCGGTTTCGGATTGCCGATCAGCCAGAGGCCGAGGTCGAGTATCGAAAGCCCGAGGTCGAGCATGGCCCCGCCGCCGGACAGGTCCCGTTTCAGCCGCCAGCCCAGCATCGAGCGGCTCGGCCGGAAGACATGCCAGCTGCCACGGACGCTCTCGACGTCCCCCAGCTCACCGGTCTGCACGAAGCTGCGCACGATCTGCACGTCCGAACGATACCGATGGTTCATCCCCACCATCACGACGCGGTCCTTCTTCGCGGCCGCGCGGACCACGCGCTGGGCGCTGGCCGCATTGAGCGCGATCGGCTTCTCCACCAGGACGTGCAACCCCGCCCGGAGCGCGGCGAGCACATGACCTTCGTGCAGGTGATTCGGGGTGCAGATGACGACCGCATCGAGCTCCGAGTGTCCCAGGAGCTCTTCGATGTCGTCGAACGCGCTCTCGACCTGGAATCGGTCGGCGAGCGATCGCGCCTTGGGAAAGTCCGCGTCGCAGATGGCCGCCACTTCCACGCCCTTGAGCTTCCGCAGGACAGGGAGGTGCGCCACCTGGCTGATGGCTCCCGCCCCGACCACGCCGACGCGAATCGTGTCGCTCATTCCTGGCCCCCGGGGTGACCGGTCAATTCAGGCGTTCCACTCTCGTGGAAGGATAATAGGCCAGGAGAATCTGGCCGTACGACTGGCCGTCGCGCGCGCGCCCGACGGCACCCCACTGGCAAAACCCGACCCCGTGCCCCGAACCTCGGCCGTCGATGGCGAGCCAGCTGACCCGCGATCCGTCCGCCCGCTCCTGAACGTCGAAGGCCGTGCTGCGCAGTATCCCGCCGTCCGGGAGGAGAAACGCCCGCCGCACCGCCTGCCCCGACACCGACACGCGCCGGCCGTCGAGCCTGAACTCGATGGTCTCCACCCGACCGGAAGGGGTGCGGCGGGAGACCGTCACGTCCTCGACGCGCGAGACATCCGGGGCCTTGATGGAGGTGACCCCCGGCAAGGTGCGGCGAAGCATCGCCTCGAGGCTGTCGCCGGAATACTCCTCGCGCCACCGAAATCGGGGCGAGAACCGGCAGTAGGCCAGCCCGTCGCGATCAAGGTCCGACACCGATTTCAGGTAGGGGGTCCCGGCCAGCTGGAACACCGCCGCGCCGGACTCCGTCTGCCCACCGCACGTCGAGTAGAAGAAGGCGTCGATCGGCCGACCGTTCCATGTTACGATCTCGGCCCGGGTGGCCCGCACGGCCTCCCAACTCTGATCGGTTTCCGCCCCGACGCCACCGTACACCTGGTCGGACACGTTGGCGTAGAGGTCAAATCCGAGCGCGCGCCGCTTGCCGGAGTTGCGGATCGCGTACGTCCGTGAAATGACCGCCTGGGCATACATCGCCTGCTCCTCGGTCGGATCCCGCCGTCCCATTTCCGCAGACAGCACTCCGGCCAGGTACGACTCGAGGCCGAGCCGGTTGACCGCGGTCAGCCCGGTCGGCCCTGGAATAACTGAGACTTCGCCCCGGTAATCACGGCCGTCGATCCGGACGAACTGGCCAGGATGCAGGGGTGTGATCACGATTGCGTCCAGCCTGCCCCCGTCGAGCCCGGCCGGACCAGCGAGGGTCATTCCGGCACCCGCCGGCCGCACCCGCCATGAGGCGCCCTCGATGACATCCTGCACACGGGCGCCGGAGGGGTCGGTGATGACGAGCGGCCCCCCTCCGCCCAGCCAGAGCTCGGAGGCGCCCACCGCGATCCCGATGCGCACATCGGATGTGCTGACGACGGTATCGGGAGGGAGCGGGAACGCGGGTGGCCCGCCCGGGCCAGAATCCACCGCCGGACGCACGGCAGCCCGCGTCGTGTCAGGAGTCGTGGCCTGCGGAACGGGGGAGGACGCGGGCTGCGTCGGGCCGCAGGATGCCACCGCCACCGCCGCGGCCGCGGCCGCCAGGAACAGCGGGGTGAACCGCAGCGTCATCCGCGGTAGTTCCCGAACTTCAGCTCGATGTCGAAGTCTTCGCCGCGCAGGAAGGCCATGACGGCCTGGAGATCGTCGCGGGATGGGCTGGTGACCCGGATTTCGTCGCCCTGAATGCTGGCCGTGACCTTCTTGAACGACTTGTTGTCCTTGATGGCCTTGGTGATCCGCTTGGCGATGTCGCTCGCGATGGCCTGGGTGAGCGTCACCGTGCATCGCACGGAGGTGCCGGTCGCGGCCACGAAGTCGCCGGTCGTCATGTTCTTGACCGGGACTCCCGCGCTTGATGAGGCGGCCCTGGAGGACGTCCAGCAAGCTCTTCATCCTGAAGTCGTCGTCCGCGGTCAGCCGGATCTCGGCCTTGTCACGATCGAATTCGACGGTGCAGTGGGTGCCCTTGAAGTCATAGCGCTGCTGGATCTCCTTGAGCGCCTGATTCACCGCGTTGTCGACCTCCTGCAGGTCGGCGCCGGTGGAGATGTCGAAGGAGGAGTTGGATGCCATGGGCCGGGGGGGAGAGGGGACTGAGGATTGAAGACTGGGAACCGAGGGCGCCCTAGGACAGGAAGCTCTCGAGGGACCTGGCACGGCTGACGTGGCGGAGGCGGCTCAGCGCCTTTTCCTTGATCTGTCGAACCCGCTCCCGGGTGATGCCCAAGCAGGGTGCCGATCTCCTCGAGCGTCATCGGCTCCGGGCCCTCCAGCCCGAAATACAGGCGCAGGATCCTGGCCTCGCGCTCCTTGAGCGTGGCGAGCACCTCGTCGATCCCTTCCGTCAGCGCGTGTTCGAAGGTCTCGGTATCGGAGCCGGCGTTCTGCGTGTCGGGGAGGTAGTCGAGCAGGCGGTTGTCCTCACCCGGCGTCATGCGGCGCGTCGAGGGACAGATGGGCCTGGCTGATCGACATCGTCTTCTGGACCTCCTCGAGCGTGATATCCATCCCCTCGGCGATCTCGGTGGGCGTCGGTTCCCGCCCGAGTTCCTGGAGCAGCGCCGCACTCCGCTTGCCGATCCGGTGCAGCGTCCCGGCCCGGTTGAGCGGGACCCGCACGATCCGGCTCTGCTCGGCGAGCGCCTGGAGGATGGCCTGGCGGATCCACCACACGGCGTACGAGATGAACTTGATGCCCTTGGTCTCGTCGAACTTGTGCGCCGCACGGATCAGGCCGAGGTTGCCCTCGTTGATCAGGTCCGCCAGGGTCACGCCCTGGTTCTGGTATTTCTTGGCGACCGACACGACGAACCGGAGGTTGCTGCGGACCAGCTTGTCGAGGGACTCGGCGTCGCCCCGGCGGATCCCCTGCGCAAGCGTGACCTCCTCCGTCTGCGGGATCAGCGGGTACCGGCTGATCTCGCGGAGGTATTGGTCGAGTGACCCCTCATCGGACGTGGGGCCTCGCCGGGTGGATCCGACTTGCAGTGGGCGCATACGCGGAAACCTCGGGTGGGCTGGCCGCTACGCTCGAACCTTAGCGGCCGCCGCGTGGCGGCGCAACCGGGCGTCACTCATCGTAGTTGTCGATCTGCGCGCGCTGGAGCGTGCCGCTGTAATCCACGTACCCGACCTTGGTCTCCGAATAGAATTCGTAGACCTCCCAGCCCCCTTCGCGGTGCCCGTTGCCGGTCTGCTTGACGCCGCCGAACGGCAGGTGCGCCTCGGCGCCGATGGTGGGCGCGTTGACGTAGGTGATCCCGTTGTCGAGGTCCTGCAGGGCGCGGAAGCCCTGGTTCACGTCCCGGGTATAGATCGAGCTCGACAGCCCGTACTTGACGCCGTTGTTGACGCGAACCGCCTCATCGAAGCTGCGGACCTGGATCACGCTCAGCACCGGGCCGAAGATCTCCTCCTGCGCCAGCCGCATCGACGGCTTCACCCCGGCGAAGATGGTCGGCCGGTAGAAGAAGCCATGGCCGAGGCGCTCGCCGCCCGGCTTCTTGCCGCCGGTCAGCAGTTCGGCGCCTTCCTCCTGCCCGATGGCCACATACGACTCCACCTTCTGGCGGGAGCGCTCGTGGATCAGCGGGCCCGACGTCGTAACCTGCCTGCGCCCGTCGCCCAGGCGCAGCCGCTCCGCCGCCTCAACGAGCTGCCGCAGGAACCGGTCGTGGATCTTCCGGTGCAGGATCAGCCGGCTGGTGGCGGTGCAGCGCTGCCCGGTCGTACCGAACGCGCCCCAGAGGACGCCGTCGAGCGCCAGGTCGAGGTCGGCGTCGTCCATCACGATCTGGCGTTCTTGCCGCCCATTTCGAGCGACAGGCGCTTGTGCATCCGGCCGCAGGTTTCGCCGATGAAGCGACCCGGTGGCCGTCGACCCGGTGAACGAGATCACCGGCACGTCGGGATGCTCCACCAGCGCCTTCCCCGCGCTGGCGCCCCGGCCGTGCACCAGCTGGATCACTTCCGGCGGCAGGCCGGCCTCGAGCAGGATCTCCACCAGCAGGTGTGACGGTGTGCGGCACGTCTTCCGACGGCTTGAGGATCACGGCGTTTCCGCAGAGCGAGCGCCGGAAACATCTTCCAGGTCGGAATCGCCAGCGGAAAATTGAAGGGCGTGATCAGCCCCGCCACGCCCGATCGGGCGCCGGAAGCTCATCGCCCACTTGTCCCGGAGTTCGGAGGGGACCGTGTGGCCGAACAGCCGGCGCCCTTCGGTGGCCGCGTAGTAGGCGGTGTCGATGCCTTCCTGCACGTCGCCGCGGGTCTCGGCCAGCACCTTCCCCATCTCGCGCGTCATGCCGTCGGCCAGCTCTTCCTTGTGCCTGGACGAGCAGGTCGCCCAGCGCGGCGGAGCACGTCGCCACGGGCGGGCGCGGGCGTGCGGCGCCAGATCTCGAACCCGCGCTGCGCAGACCGGACCGCCGCCTTCACGTCCGCGGCGCAGGAATCCGGGAACCGGCCGATCAGGTCGCGCGGTGTCGGCCGGGTTGCGGTTCTCGAACTAGGTGCCGGTGGTCGGGGCCACCCAGGAGCCGCCAATGAAGTTCTTGAAGGTCTTTGCCATCGGGCTTTCAGGGGTCGGAGTGGAGAGGGAACGGCGTTAGTCGCACATCCAGGGGAGTACCGTCGCCGCGTAACCCAGCCGGGGGAGCAGGACGGTGGCGACGAGGGCGAGGCCGCCGAGGAAGACGCCGAGACCCACGAAATGGGCCCAGCCCTGCCGGCGGTGCCAGCTGACGATCATGGTCCAGGCGCCGGCGACCGCCACCATGCCGGCGGCGCCGAGGTAGAGCATCAGGCCGAGGCCGCAGCGGTGGCGCGTACGGCCACTGCAGGACGGCCGCCGCGACCAGGATGCCCAGCGCGGCGCGCACCCAGGTGGTGAGGACCGTCCGCCGGGAGAGCGGCGCGGCCGGGCGCCGGCGCGCTCGGCGCCGCGCGCCCGCCCCGCTGGGCCGGCACTCCCGCGGGGGCCGCGCCGACCCTTGGCCATCACCTTGTCGATGGCGGCGAGTTCCTTGTCCCAGTCGCGCGGCGGATCGCTCACATATCCTCCCGGATCAGGCCGTATTGCTCGATCTTCTTGTAGAGATTCGAGCGCGGCATGTCGAGCGCCCGGGCGGTTTCCGACACGTTCCAGTCGTGCTGGCGCAGCTTGGCCGCCAGGAAGACCCGTTCCGCCTCCAGCTTGAACGCCTCGAACGTCGGCGCCGTGAACGGATCGTCGGGGTTCGCCGCCACGGGCGCCGCGCTGTCGGCGCCCCCCGGCGAGAATGCGATCGACGTCCGCCGCCGGTCACCGCCTTGCCCGGCGCAAGGATCATCAGCCGTTCGACGGCATTCCGCAACTCGCGCACGTTGCCCGGCCAGGCGCGTCGCTGGAGGCGCCCGACCGCCGAGGCGTCGAACTGCCGGGAGGGCACCACGGCCGCCTCGGCGATCCCCTTCGCGAAGAACGCCACCAGTTCCGGGATGTCCGCCGGCCCGTTCCCGGAGCGGGGGCACGACGATGGGCACCACGTTCAGGCGGTAGAGCAGGTCCTCGCGGAACCGCCCGGCGGCGATCTCCGCCTCGAGATCCTTGTTGGTCGCCGCCAGCACCCGGACGTCCACCCGCATGGCCTTGGCGCCGCCGACCCGGGTGACTTCCCCCTCCTGCAGCGCGCGCAGCATCTTGGCCTGCGCGGCGAGCGACAGGTCGCCGATTTCGTCGAGGAAGAGCGTCCCGCCGTCGGCCAGCTCGAATTTCCCCGGCCGGTCGGCAAAGGCGCCGGTGAAACGACCCCTTCATGTGCCCGAACAGTTCGCTCTCGATCAGCTCGCTGGGGATCGCGGCGCAGTTGACCTCGATGAACGGTCCCTTCCGCCGGGGACTCGCCGCGTGGATGGCGCGCGCCACCAGTTCCTTGCCGCTGCCGTTCTCGCCGGTGATCAGCACCCGCGGCCGCCGTCGGTCCCACCTTGTCGATCAACGCCACGCACGCCGCGGAGCGCGGGGCTGGTCCCGATCATGGCGTGGGCTTCGTCGGCGGCACGCTTGAACCGCTGGTTCTCGGTGGCCAGCACCGCCAGGTTGAGCGCGTTGCGCACCGTCACCAGCAGCCGGTCGCTGTCGAGCGGCTTTTCCAGGAAGTCGAACGCGCCGCGCTGGGTGGCTTCCACCGCGGTGGCAATCGTGCCGTGCCCGGAAATCATGACGACGGTGGCGGCGGGATCGAGGTCGCGCAGCCGGGAGAGGGTGTCGAGGCCGTCGAGGCCGGCCATCTTCACGTCGAGGAAGACCAGGTGGGGGCGAAATTCAGGGTAGACGGTAAGGCCTTCCCCGCCGGAGCCGGCCACGCGGACGTCGTGTCCCTCGTAGGCCAGCACCTGCTTCAGGGCGTCGCGGACGCCGGCTTCGTCGTCGATGACGAGAATGCGATGGACGGTCATGGCTGTCGGCTTGAAGGATACAACGTGACACCGTCCGGGTGCACCCGGACGCCGCCGATCCCGACCGGAATCGCGATGGAAAGCACGCTATCCCGCTTGCTGCCCGCCACCAGCCCGACGATGCGGGGCACCATCTCGCGGGGGAACTCGAAGTCTCGCACCTGGAACGCGTCCACCTGCCACTCCGCCCGCCCGGGGCCGGACACCCGCACTGGACCCGCGCCGCGGATCGGCTCCCGCTCCTCGAATGCGCCGGCCAGCGGCCCGAGCACCTCGCGAGGAAGCCCGGCCGTCCTGATCTTCCCCGCCACCGCGATCCGGCCGTCGCCGAGCGTCACGGCGAGCGAATCGAGTTCTCCCCGCAGCCGGCGGTCGAGGCCCGCCCCGACGAGGGATGCCATCTCCGCGGCGGTCAGCGTGACGGAGTCGGCCCGCCAGCCGTTCAGGCTGTCGATCTTGTCAGTGGCCGCCGCGAGGGCCGCCTCCCCGGGGTACCCCGTCTCGCCGACGGCGCTCGCCGCAGGCCGGTCGGTCAGGCGGTGCCAGTACGGCGCAATCCGATCGCGGTTCGTCCATCCCAGGTACACGGCGCCCGCCACGATCAGCAGGCCGAGCAGGCGGAACGGCAGCGAGAGGCACCCGAGCATTCAGCGTCCGGCCTGCCCTGCCGCGATCGGCAGCAGGCTGCCCCGCCGGTACCCGCGGGCATCGAGCTCGGCCTCGGCAAAGCCCAGGGCGCGCAATCGGCCGGCAATCTCGCCCCAACGCGCCTCAACCAATGGTCGCTCCGCCGTCAGCACCTCCACCCGCGCCACGTGACCAAGATGCCGAACCCGGACATCCCCGGTGACGCCGTATTCGCGAATCACGGCCTCGGCGCGTTCCACCTGCTGCAGGCGCTCCGCGGTGACGGACAGCCCGAATTGAATGCGGCTCGAGAGGCACGGGGCCGCCGGGGCGTCCCAGGTCGGAAGACCGAGCTGGCGGGCGGCGTCGCGCACGTCGGCCTTGGTCCAGCCGAGGTCGACGAACGGCGAATGCACCCGCCGCGCCGCACCGGCCGCCGCTCCTGGCCGGTGTTCAGACAAGTCATCGAGGTTGGTCCCGTCGAGGAGCTGCTCGAACTGCCGCTCGGCGGCCACCGCGCCAAGGACGCGCCAGAGCTCCGACTTGCAGAAGAAACAGCGGTTAAGCGGGTTCGCCACATACTCGGGGTCGGCCAGTTCGTTGGTGTCCACCTCAAGCAGCGGCACGCTGAAACGCACGGCCAGCTCCACCGCATTCCGCCATTGGACTTCTGGATAGGACGCGCTTCGCCCGATGACCGCCACGAATCGCGATGGTCCGAGGACCCGGGACGCCACGACGGCGAGCACTGCGGAATCGACGCCCCCGGAATAGCCGAGCACGGCGCTCGGGAGCGCGCCGAGGTGGGATTCGAGTTGTTCGACGGTAGCCATCGGGGAAAAGTAGCGCATATCTTACCCTCATGCCCGCGCCCATCCCGCCCCACGAACTCAGCTATCGAGCCACCAAATCGGGGGGGCCGGGCGGGCAGCACGTGAACACCTCGTCCACCCGCGTGGAGCTCTGGTGGAACGCGCTCGGCTCGCCCAGCCTGACCGATGCGGAACGGGGCCTCCTGCTGATGGCCCTCGGACACCGCCTGGATGGCGAGGGCTGGCTGCGCCTCGTGTCGGCCGCCACCAGGAGCCAGCTGAAGAACCGTGAGGCGGTGACCGAACGGTTTCATCGGTTGGTCGCCGCGGCCCTGGTGCCGCCCAAGCCGCGTCGCAAGACCAAGCCCCCGCGCTCCGCCGGGGAGCGGCGACTCAAGGAAAAGAAACAGCGCTCCGCCACCAAGGCGAAGCGCCGTCAGCCACCCGCAGACGAGTAGCCCCGCCTACGGTTGCGCGGGTGCCGCTTTCCCCTTGGCGAAGTCACCCGCGGTGATCACCGTCATGCGCGCCGGGATCACGAAGGCGCGGAACCCGTCGCTCACCTGCGCCGGGCTCAGCGCCCCGATGGCCTGGTCGAGCTTGGCCTCCCACGCCATCGTTCGCCCAAGGAACGCCTGGTCGGCAAGCTGGCCGACCAGCTGCCCATCATCAGCCCGACCAAGTTCGCGCTGCTGCAGGTACCCGGCCTTGCCCTTGGTTACTTCCTCCGCCGTGAACCCGCCCGCCACCGCCTTCTCCGTGACCTCGCGAAAGAGCGACACGACCTTCGCCGTGTTTTCCGGCGCCGAGATGGCATAGACGAACAACTGCCCCGCCTGGTCCTGCTCGCTCACGTTCAGTCCGCTGCCCGCCCCGTAGCTGAGGCCCTCTTCCTGCCTGATCCGGACGATGAGCCGGGAGTCAAACGCGGAACCGCCGTAGATGTAGTCCCCGATGGCCAGCGCCGGGAACGCCGCATCGTCCTCACTGAGGCGCATGCTGGTGGAGGCGAGCATGATGGCGTTGGCCTTGTCGGGCGTCTCGATCTGGCGCGTCTCCGCCGGACGATCAGCGTAGAGCTCCGGCACCCGGGCGTACGCCGCCGGGCTCTTCCACGTCCCGAAGAGCTCTGTGAGCACCGGCATGACCTCTGCCGGGGCAAAGTCGCCGACGACCGCCACTTCGCCCGCCCCGACCCCGTAGAACTCCACCCAGAATCGCTTCGCATCGTCCACCGTAGCCGCCGTGAGTTCCGTGATCCGCTCGTCGATGGTGGCGACATACCGCGGGTGTCCCGGCGCGTAGGCCTGCGTCGCCTGCGACAACGCTGTCTGCGCGAGGGCGATCGGATCCGTACGCTGCGACTCCAGCCGCGCCAGCCCCTCACGTTGCAGCGTGGTGAACTCAGTCGCCTCGAAGCTCGGCTGGCGGAGCACTTCGCCAACCAACCGGAGCACCGCCGGGAAATTGGCGCGGACGGTCGAAATCGAGACCGTGGCGCCCTCCGCCGAGCCCCGGACGCTCACCTGCGCCTTGAGTCGGTCGAACTCGTCCTTGATCTGCTGCCGGGTGTGGGTCGTCGTGCCGCGCAGCAGCATGGAGCCGGCCAGCGAGGCCGCGGTGGCCTTACCGGTCAGCGATGCCTCGGTCCCAAAATGCAGCCGGATGGTGGCGTTGACCGTCTGGCCGCGGGTCTCCTTGGGGAGCAATGCCACCTTCATGCCGCTAGGCAGGTCGCTCCGGATCGTGCGGGCATCGATGTTTGCCGGCGAGGGGTCGAAGGCCTCCCCCAGGGTCATGGTGGTGTCGCCCTTGTAGTCCTTGACCAGTGCCGCGATGTCAGGCACCGGGGGAATGTCGGCCCGGTCCGGCTGGGCCGTGGGGATGAACGACCCCGAGCGTCCGGTTGCTCGGCTTGATGTAGGCCTGCGCGACGCGCTGGACATCCGCCGGCGTGACGGCACGCACCCTGTCGCGATTGATGAAGATGAGCCGCCAGTCGCCGCGCGAGGCCCATTCGCTGAGTGCCAGGCCGACCTGGTCGGTCTGGGTCAGGCTCAGTTCGATGTTCTTGAGAATGGTCTGCTTGGCCCGTGCCACCTCTTCGTCGGTGGGCGGACGGGTGGTGACCGCCTCGAGCGTCGCAAGCAACGCCGCTTGCGCCACCGCGAGGGTGTCCTCGGTCCGCAGCTGGGCGCCCGCCAGCAGCATGCTGGGCTGGTAGAGCTGATACGCCGACGTCCACACCTGCGCCGCCAGCTTGGGCTCCACCAACGCCTGGTACAGCCTGCCGCTCGGCGCCGACCCGAGCACCTGGGTCAGCACGCTGATCGCGGCGAAATCGGAGTCCGCTCCCGCCGGGATGTGGAATCCCGCCAGGATCACCTGTTCGTCCCCGACCCGGCGCAGGGTGACAGTTCGCTCGCCATCCTGGACCGGTTCGACCGTGTAGGTACCCCACAGGGTGTTGGCCCCTTCCCGTTTCGGGCGCGGAATGGTGCCGAAGAGCTGTTCGATCCGCTTCAACGTGGCCGCCTCGTCGAACTTGCCCGCCACCACCAGCACGGCGTTGTCCGGCTGATAGTACTTCTGGTAGAACCCCTGCAGCCGCCCGATCGGGACGTTCTCGATGTCGGAGCGCGCCCCGATCGTGGAATTCCCATAGTTGTGCCAGAGGTAGGCGGTGGAGAATACCCGCTCCTCGAGAATGCTCCCGGGATCGTTCTCGCCCAGTTCGAATTCGTTCCGGACCACCGTCATCTCGGATTCCAGGTCGCTCTTCGCGATGAACGAATTGACCATCCGGTCGGACTCAAGCTGCAGCGCCCACTCGAGATTCGCCGCCGTCGCCGGGACCGATTCGAAGTAATTGGTGCGGTCGTACCAGGTGGTGCCGTTGAAGTCGGCGCCGTGCGTCGTCATTTCCTCGCCGATCTTCCGGTGATTCGTGGAGCCCTTGAAGAGCAGGTGCTCGAGCAGGTGCGCCATGCCGGTCTCACCGTAGTTCTCGTGCCGGGACCCAACCAGGTAGGTGATGTTGACGGTCGCCACCGGCTTGGTCTGGTCCGGCAGCAGGAGCACCCGCAGTCCGTTCGGCAGCAGGTACTCCGTGATGCCTTCCACCGAGGTGACCTTCACCGCCTTCGGGGCGGCGGCGGCGGCGCGTGCAGGCCTGGCGGGCTTGGCGGCGGGTTGCTGGGCCAGGGCCGGTGCGGCCAGGAGCTGCGCCACGAGCGGGGCGAACACCACGGCGCGGTACCAGAGACGAGTGCGCATCATCAGACTCCGTTGGGACGGTGACTCGCGAAACGGCGAACCCGCACAATAGACATCGGGCTCGCCTCGATTGCAAACCGCTTGGCGGCGTCCCGCCGGCTACGGGACCGTGACCGGCGAGGGCCCGAAGGTCAGGTCGTCGGCCGCGACCTCGTGACCCCACCCAACGAGCACCGTCCCCACCCCGGCCGACGCCTGGGCCGTCACGTCGAACTGGTAGTGATGGTCCACCACCGCCACGGGAGTGGCGAGGGCGCCTGGCGTGAAGGTGAGGGCCGCGTAGTGATCGGCCTCGGTGCCGGTGATTTCATCGCCATCGTCGTGGTAGAACTTCACCACGACCCGGGTCACCGCGCCGGCCGGCAACACGAGATTGGCCGTCACGTCCACGTTGTTGACAAACAGCTTGGCCGACGCCGGCGTATGATCGTGCGGCGCGGCGGCCTCGTCGCTGCTGCAACCGCCGATCGTGAGCGTCAGCGCGGCAACTGGGGCTACCAGGAACCGGGTCAGCATCCGTCGAGTGAAGCGAGCATGCATCGCAATGGTCTCCTCTGAGAGTGATGAGCGGAACGGTCAGTTCGGACGAAGGAAGCGCACCGACAGGAGCAGGCTTCGCGGTGCACCAGGATTGATGTAGCCGGACGCGCGAATTTCGGGGTACGTGGTATCGAACACGTTGAGCAGGTCGACGTCGATGCTGGTGCCGTCGCTGAGGGCCACGGAACCGCCGGCGTCAACCACGGCGTAGGCCTGGGTGGTGATGCCCGGCTCCCCGATCGGCGTGTAGGGACCGGTGAACCGGGCGAGCAGGTAGGTCGACCACCCGTCCGCCGGAAGGAACTGCGCTCCAACTCGGCCAAAGAAGTCGGAGACTCCAGGCACCGGGTCGCCCGGCGCCAGTGGTTCGGTGTGGAAGTTGGGTCGGGGTGGACGGAGCGAGCCGAGGTCCAGGACGACGTCCACCGGATCCGCCGCGCCCGTAATCGTGGCGTCATTGAGCGTCCCCGACGCCAGGACCAGCAGTCGGCGACCGATCTGCCACGTCACGCTCCCCGAGATGCCGCGCCGCCGACTGGTGCCCGTCGCGAGGATGTCGAGACTGACCGGATCCCTGATGCGTTCATTGGCAGTGTTGAACTGGAAGAAGGACGCCGCGAGTTGCAACGGACCACCGTCGTATTCCACCCCGACCTCTCCTGCCCAGGCCGTGACCAGCGGCCGGCTGGGGTCGCCGATCACCCCGACCGGCCCGCGGAACCCGCGAGCCAGTGAGCCCAGCACCCGGAGCCGGCTGGACGCCAGATAGCTGGCACCGATCTTCGGACTCAGCATCGGGTCCGTGGCGCCCTGCCACTCGGCCAGGGAGTCGAGGTGGTTGTAGCTCTGGTAGTGGACCAGGTCGCCGCGCAGGCCGAGGTCGTACATGAATCGGCGCCCCACCATGCCGCGCCACCGGGCGTAGGCCCCGAGCGCCTGGTATCGTCCGTCGTCCGCCTGTTGGGCGGACACCGGCGCGCGGGCCTCGGTCTCATCCAGGGTGTACGTGGTCCAGTCCGCCCGTCCGCTGAGCCCGACGCTGAACTCGCCGCCTCCCGTCACCCGGCTGACCTGGGCCTGCATCCCGATCGCCTGCCGATCGTCCCGCTCGGCGGTCTGGGTGAGCACGTCGTCTTCCGGAAGGGTCAGGAACACCGTGGATTGGCCCAGCTGCCCCCAGAGCTGCGTCTCGAGCGTCGTCCGGGAGTTCAAGGGCACACCATACCTTATCGTGCCGATGTAGCGCTGGGCGTCGCCACCGTCCGTCGTGTCGGCGGCTGCAATGAGATTGCCGTCGTTGTAGTCCGCCACCGATACATATCCCGGCGAATTCCACTTCGAGCCGTAGGCGTAGAACCCACCCTCGAGCCGTCCTGCCCCCACAGTGCGCCAGCCCCGGAGCACCCCGTTGCCGAGCCAGTAGTCGGCGTTTTCCCTCCACCCCTGTTCCCGCTGGCCGGCGAGCGACACCAGGGCACCGGATTGTTCGTGCTGGTAGCCGGTCGTCGCCCAGCCGCGGACGTCGCCAAAGGAGGTGACGCCGAGCGAGCCGGCCGGCCCGGCGATATCCGCCGCGGTGTAGACCTCCACCACGCCGCCCAGGGAGAAGTCCCCGTAGAGCGGGCTCGCGGGACCGTGGATGACGCGAGTCGTGCTGATGACGCCGGGAGAGAGGATGCTCCAGTCCGCATACCCCTCCACATGACCGTGGATGGGCAGGTTGATCGCCACGCCGTCGAGCACCAGCAATACGTCGGAAGAGTGATCCGATGTGAAGCCCCCGATGACCACGTTCGAAGCGAATCCGGGACCCTGACCCTGCTGGTGGACCTCGATGCCAGCCGACCGACCGATCAGGTCATACGGGTTGCTCGCGGGGGACCGTTGAATTGTCTCCGTGCTCACATCGACGGTGGCGACAGGTGGGGCGACCGCGTGCTCGCGTTTCCCGGTGACCACGACGGGAGTCACCGTGACGGGCCTGGTGCTGTCGGCCCGGGGCGGGACCGGCTGCTGTGCCTGAAGGCGACCCGCGACCAGCGCACAGGCGCAAAGCGCCGGACCAAGGATCCGGAGCAACAGTCCAACGCCATTGCGAAGGCCAGCAGCCATCGATCAGCCAGTTCCATCGCCGCCGACGCGGCAGCGTCAGCGGCAACAAGGACGGATGTCCCCGGCCTGGGCCGAGGAATGCGGTACGGTGAGTTGGGTCTGGGGGGCCGGTCCGGAGCGCAGGTGCGCCGGGCTCAGCCGATGGGGAGGGGTGGAGCGGTGGCCAGGGGTTGTGAATGATCGGGTGTCAACCGGACCGCGACGTCGGCGGCGGCCGGCAGCGGCCGAGTCGACGAGAGCGTCCGGATGACCGTGGCGGTGGTGGTGCCGGCCGGAAGCGCAGCGGCGGTCGATACCGCACAACTGCCGAGGCATCGGCAGTTGGTTGGCCCGTGCGTGTCCTGGTGGTCGGAGTGATGGGCGCCGTGAGCCGCGTGCCCCGCGCCTGCCTCGGTGGCCGCAGCCATGTTGGCCATGGCTTGCGGGCAGGAGTGCAGGATGGCGGGCGCGGCCATGAGCAGGCCGAACCAGACCGCCATGGCACCCGCGAACCACCTCGACCAGAACCGGTTACACCGCATGCGGGTCAATCTAGTGCGAACTCCCCGGTTCGTCCAACACCGGCGCGAGTCCCCGGACGCGCCGGATGCGGTGGCCCAGCGCCTCCCGCCAGTCGTAGAAGATCTCGTAGACGGTCGGGATGACCAGCAGCGTCAGGAGCGTGGAGGTGAGCACCCCGCCGATGACCGCCACGCCCAGCGGCTGGCGGAACTGCGCGCCTTCGCCCCCGGCGATGGCGACCGGGATCATGCCCGCGATGAGGGCAAAGGTGGTCATCAGGATGGGACGAAGCCGGATGGCACCGGCCTCGATGAGCGCCTCGCGAATCGGGAGGCCCTTTTCGTGGCTCCACTTGGCGAAGTCGATGAGCAGGATCGCGTTCTTGGCTACGATCCCCATGAGCAGGATGACGCCGATCAGGCTCATGATGTTGATGGTCAGTCCCGTGACTGCCAGCGCGAGCATGACCCCGATCAGCGACAGCGGCAGGGACATGAGGATGGCCATCGGGTCGAGAAAGGAGCCGAACTGCATGACCAGGATCAGGTACATCAGCAGCACCGCGACGCCGAGGGCCAGGAAGATGTTGCCGAAGACCTCGCTCTGGTTCTCGGCGTCTCCGCCTTCGGAATAGGTGACGCCCGGCGGCAACGGCGTCGCCGCGAGGGCCCGCCGGACATCCGACATGACCTCCCCGGTTGACCGCCCCTCCGTGTTCCACTCGACGTTGACCACCAGGTCGCGATCGAGGTGGTTGATCACCGCCGGGGCGAGGTCGGACCGGACGCGCACCACCTGACCCAGCGGAACGGTGCGGGGCGTGCCATTGGCGCCGCCCGGCACGAGGAGCGGGAGCTGCCGGAGATCCTCGGCACCGCGGCGCGCCGACGGCGCAAGCCGGACGACCACGTCCCGGGTCTCGCCGCTGGGATCCACCCAGTCGCCGGCGTCGATCCCCGCGAACGCGGGGCGAAGCGCCTGCGCCACCTGCCCCGCCGTCAACCCGAGCGCCCCGGCGAGGCCCCGGTCGAGGTCGACCGTGAGTTCGGGGCGCTGCCCCTTGCTCGAGAGCGCGATATCGACCGCGCCCTTCGTCTGCTCCACGATGGCGCGCACCTGCTCGGCGCCGGCGTTGATCGAAGCCAGGTCCGGCCCCTTGATCTGCAGGGCGAGTTGCTTGCGGCCGCCCCCCATGTCGCTGGTAAAGAGCGCCATGTTGACGCCGCCCAGCCGCACGAGCTTGCCCCGGACCTCGGCGCCGATCCGCTCGGCGTCGAGCGCCCGCTCGTTCTTCGGCACCAGCTTGACGTACATCTTCCCGAGGTCCACCGCACTCGACGTCGGGTCGCCCAGGGTGACGTAGGTGTACATCACGTCGGGCCGCTCCCGGATGATGCGGTCGGCCTCTTCGGCCTTGGCCCGGGTATAGGCCAGATTGGATCCCGGTGGCGTTTCGATCTGGATGTTGAACTCGGACCGGTCGTCGATGGGCATGAACCCGACGCCGACTTTTCCCCACTGCGGCGCAAAATGGAAGAGCACGGCGCCCACCGCCACGCCGAGGACCGACCCGCCGAGGCGCACCGCGACCGGCCGCGTGCCGGACAGCGCCCACACGATGATCACCAGCCCCGTCACCAGCGCGAGGAAGCCGAGGACACCGTTGACGAGCAACGCGAACGCGCTGATCAACGACCCGGTGGCCAGCACCACCATCGCCGCGCGATGGTCCAGGGCCCACGCGATGACGCCGCGGTACCCGAGGGCCATGCGCGTGAACCAGGCGTTGAACGTGTCGAGCCGCCGAGTGATCCAGTTCCGCTGCTCCACCGGGACGTGCGGATCGGGCCAGTAGGCGGAGAGCATCGGGTCGAGCGAAAAGCTCACGAAGAGCGAGACGAAGACCGAGCAGGCCATCGTCAGGGCGAACGGCTTGAACCACTGCCCGCCGATGCCGGACATGAAGGCCACCGGCAGGAACACCGCCAGGATCGAAAACGTGGTGGCCGTGACGGCCAGCCCGATTTCGTCCGTGCCCTCGATCGACGCGGTATAGTGGTCCTTCCCCAGCTCCACGTGCCGCACGATGTTTTCCCGCACCACGATGGCATCGTCGATCAGGATGCCGATCGCGAGCGACAACCCGAGCAGCGACATCGTCTCCAGCTTGAAGCCGAAGGCCCACACCGCGATGAACGAGGCGAGGACGCTGACCGGCAGCGCGAGGCCGGTGATGACCGTGGAGCGCCACGAATTCAGGAAGAGGAACACCACCAGCACGGTCAGGATGGCGCCCTCGAGCAGCGCCTCCTGGACGTTCCGCACGGCCGCTGACACCCGGACGCCGGCGTCCTTGACCACGTTGATCGTGGTGCCCTCCGGGAGCGTCGCTTCGAGCTTCTGCACCCGCTCCAGCAGCTGCTCGGCCACCGCCGTCGTGCTGTACCCCTTCGACTTCTTGATGTCGATGCCGACCGCCTCGGTCCCGCTGTAGAGCGCCAGGGTCCGCTGCTCCTCGATGCCGTCCCGCACGTCGGCCACCTGCCCCAGCCGGATCAGCACCCCGTTGCGCTCCGCCACCACGAGCTGCGCGAACTCCGCCGGGCCGGTCAGCCGGCCCTGGAGCCGGATGGCCCGTTCGTCGTACTCGCCCTGCACCCGGCCCACCGGCGCGGCGAGATTCTGGGCCTGCAGCGCCTGCACCACCTGCGCCACGCTCACCCGCGCGGCCTGCAGCGCGGCGGGGCGGAGCTCCACCGTCAGCTCGCGTTCCTGCTTGCCGGTCACGGTCACTTCGGCGACGCCCGGGATGGATCGCAACTCGCGCGTGATCCCCGGGTCCGCCAGGCGCGTGAGCTCGGCAGGGGTCAGGCGGGTGGACGACAGCGCGAGCGAGACGATGGGCCGGTCGGTGTCGTTGAGCTTCTTGATGATCGGCTCTTCCATCTCGATCGGCAGGTCGTTCCGGATGCCGGAGATCGCGTCCCGGATGTCCTGCGTCGCCTCGGGGAGCGGCTTGGCGAAGATGAATTCGATGAGGATGATGGCGAACCCGTCCTCCGCCTTCCCCGTCACCTTCTTGACGCCGCTGATGGAGGCGATGGCCTCTTCGATCGGATTGAGGACCTCGGTCTCGACGGTTTCCGGCGAGGCGCCCGGATAGGGGACCGCCACCGAGACGTAGGGCGGGGCCACCTCGGGGAATTCATCGGTCTGGAGCCGGATGAGCGCGATGATGCCGCCCACCACCAGCGCCAGCATAGTGACGACGGTGATGGTCGGGCGCTTGATCGCGAAATCGGAGATGAACATGGTGTCGCCCCTTACGGCGTCGTCGAGGCGTTGGCCCGCTCAGCCAGATCCTGCACCCGGACCGGCGTGCCCTCCGCGATGCCGCGAGAGCTGCCCATGACAATGGTGTCGCCCGCCGCCAGGCCGGAGGTGACTTCGACCAGCTCCGCCACCACGTCCTCCAGGCCGAGCACGACTTCGGTCCGGAGCAACCGCCCGTTCTTGACCTGCACCACGATCGGGCGCACGCCACGGAGGTCCACCGCCGCCTTGGGCACCGTCAGCGCCCGTCGCTTCGCGGTCACGACCCGGCCCTGGGCGAACAGACCCACCACCAGCTCCTGTCGCGCGTTCGGTACCGTGACCAGGATCCGCACCTGGCGCGTGGCGGGGTCGACCGACGGATAGATGCGCGTCACGCGCCCCGTCAGGTGATCGTCGCCGAACCCGCTCACGGTGAATTGCACCGCCGTGCCCACCCGGAGTCCGCTGAGGGCCTGCGCAGGGACCTGGGCCTCGAGGCGAAGGCTCGAGGGATCGATGATCGTGAACAGCTCGGTGCCGTTCTGCACCACATCGCCGACGCTGACCGCCTGCTCGCTTACGATGCCGGCAAAGGGAGCGCGGACGCTCGCCCGGTCAAGCGACCGGCGGGCGACCACCTGCCGCGCGTTCGCCTCGGCCAGCGCCGCTTCGGCCTGGGCCACCGCCAGTGAATCCGCCTCCACCGCGCGGTTCGACAACGCCCCCGCCTCGGCCAGCCGCTTGTCCCGCTCCAGATTGCGCCGCTGCAGGCGCAGGTCGTTATCGAGGCTGCGGACCAGCGCGTCGGCAAACGCCGCCTGCTCCCGGGCCGTCTGCGGCTCGATCTGCGCAAGCACCTGACCAGCCCTTACCGCCTGACCTGGTTCGACCAGCAGTTGCAGCACCGAACCACCCAGCTCGGCCCGGACTCGCGCCTCGCGCTCGGCGCCCAGCGTGCCGGAGATCGACGGGCCATCCATCAGCGTCGTATCAAGGACGAAGGCGACGTTTTCAGGGCCGATCACGACCGGGGGCAGCGACGCCTGGTCGCCCGAGGGAGCCCCGCCCTTGCACCCGCCCAGCGCCGCGCTGATGAGCAGCAATCCGGCGAGCGTCCGCGTTCCCAGTCGTGCAGTCATGTTCCGGTCCCCTGGCGTCAAATGAAGAATTTGCATGGTCCGCCTCACCGCCGGGCCGCCGTTCCTGCGCCCGCACCCGCCTGAGCGGCGGCGCCGGTCGAAGTGACCGTGGACGTGGTCAGCGTCGCCCCGTCGGCGGTGCCGAGCGGGAGATAGGGCAGCAGTGCCTTCCGCAGCCGCGCCACTTGCGCGTCGCGGGCCGCCTGCGCCTGGTTGGCGCGCGCCTGCTCCAGCTGGAGCCGGACGTCCTGCAACTCGGTCTGCGTGGAGATGCCTTCCGTATAGCGCAGCTCCGCGATGTCGTAGGCCCGCATGGCCTGCTCCACCACACTCGCCGTGGCGCGCGTATTGTCGAGCGCCTCGCGCAGGCGTGCCTCCACCGTTTCGTTGTCGAGCGCCGCCTGCTCCGCCGTCAACTTGGCGCGCAGCCGTGCCGCATCGAGATTCGCGCTCGCCTGGCGCTTGGCCCCGGTGATCCGCCCCGACGTGAAAAGCGGCCAGTTCAGCACGGCGCTCAGCGTCCAGTCGTTCCCGAACTGACTGTTGGTCGGGAAGAACTCGGTACTGTAGCCGGCCCGGTTGTAGTTCATGGACGTGGTCATGGTCGGAATCCACTGCTGCCCGGCGGCCGCGGTCAACTTTTCGTTCTGCGCCACCGTCTCCTGGGCGGTCCGGACCACCGCGCGGGCGGCGACCGTGGTATCGGCACCGCTCAGGAGCGTCGAGACGTCGGCCGGCAGTGCCCCAGGATCTTCCCGGTCATCCAGCGGGGTCAGCAGTACCACCTCGGTGGCCAACGGCACGTCGAGGAGCTGCTTGAGGCGGGTGGCGGCGATGTCCCGGTTGGCCCGCGCCCGCGTCACCACCGGGATCTGGTTGTCTCGCGCCACACGGGCCCGCAGCTGTTCAAACTCCGATTGCGCGCCCACCGCGCGTCCGAGCGTCACATCGGCAAGCGTCTTCTCGGCCTGCGCCAGGGTAAACTCGGTAATCGAGAGCAGCTGGGCGCTGAGGGCGGCGTCATAGTAGGCGCTGGCGACCGTGAGGATGGTCAGCGCCTGCTGCTGCGAGAGCTGCAGTTGGGACACCCGGATCGCGGCGCCGCTGGCCCCCAGCTGCGACCACTGGCTCAGGTTGAACAGTGAGATGCTGGCGCTCCCGCCGAGCCGCCACTGGTTCGAGGAGGTGAACGGGTTGGCTCCGTCGCCCGTGCCCCCGCCGAACAGGCCCTCGTACGGACTCTCCAGGACCATCGTGTATTGCGGGCCGAGGCTGATCTGCGGCAGCAGCGCGGAGCGCGTCTGCATCTGCGCTCCCTCAGTCCTCCGGACCTCAGCCTGGGCGATGCCCACCTGCTCACTGGCCGGTTGCGCCTGGGCGAGGGCCGCGGTGAGGGTCAGCCGGAGGGTGTCCACCGTCGGCCCCGGCACCAGCGCGGCCGACGGCGCGGCCTGCGCAGTGAGCGCGGACGGCGCGGTCGCCGCCAGCAGCACCGACAGTGTGCACAGAGTGAATCTCATGAGTGGATTGACTCCTCGGCGACGGCCGGCGCACGGAGTGCGCGCAAGAGGACTTCGACGTAGAGGCGGGCGCACTCGTCCGGCGCGGGAATGACCGGCACCAGATCCCGCCAGAGGGCGTTGCTGAGCAGCGAGTGGACCAGCATGGCCGCGCCGGCGCGCAGGAGCATCGGGTCCCCGGCGGGCAGCATGCCACGCTCGCCGAGGCGCGTGAGGAAGACGACGAGCTGGTTCAGTTCGTCGGTCGTATCCTCGCAGATGCGCGGCGCGATTTCGGGGCGCTGCACGATGTCGCCAAGGACCTGGCGAATCAGGTTTCGGTGGAGGTAGAACCGGTGAAACGCCGCCAACGCCCACCGGTGCAGTTCGGCGATCGGGTCGGCGGCGTCCGGATCGAGCACCGGCCGCCCGTGGACGTCCGCCTGCTCAATCGCCTCACGGAGCAGGGCGTCCTTGCTGCCGAACTGACGAAACAGCGTGACCTCGTTGAGGCCCGCTTCATCAGCGATCCGGCGGGTGGTGGTGCCGTGATAGCCCGCCTCGGCATACACGCGGGCCGCCACTTCGAGCAGTCGTTCTCGGGAGTCAGTACTCATGGGCACCGAAGATAGATGGACCAACCCGGCAGTGCAAGTATGCGCTTGCATTATCATTAAGGACACAGGTAGTACCGTCTAACATGAAGACGTATCACTAGTTAGCCGCGACCAACAGCTTCAAGCGCCAGGCGAGTTTGCCGGCGCAGCTGTCCCAGCAGCCTCGACCGACTGCGGCGCACGCCGCCGGTCGAGGGTGCGATACTGGATCGCCTCGCCAACGTGCGCCACCTCCAACTCGTCCATACCCGCCAGGTCCGCAATCGTTCGCGCGATCTTCAACACCCGATGGTACGCCCGTGCCGAGAGCCCGAGGCGTCCCACCGCACGCCGGAGCAGAATTTCGACGGAATCCGTCAATCGGCAGAAGCGCCGGATCTCGCGCGCCGTCATGTGTGCGTTGGCGTAGAGTCCTGGCATCCCGGCAAAGCGCTCGCGCTGCCGGCGACGAGCCCCCTCCACCCGCGCGCGGACCGTGGCACTGGTCTCCTCCGGCGCCTGCGACGCCAGATCGCGGTACGCCACGGCTGGTACCTCGAGGTGAATATCGATCCGGTCGAGCAGCGGCCCCGACAGCCTCGAGAGGTACCGCTCCACATGCATCGGGGTGCAGTGGCAGCGGTGACTCGGATCGCCGAGGTAACCGCAGGGGCAGGGGTTCATGGCGGCGGCCAGCATGAAGCGCGCAGGATAGCTGAGGCTGACGGCGGCGCGACTGAGCGTGACGGCACCGTCTTCGAGCGGCTGTCGAAGCACCTCGAGCACGTTGGTCCGAAACTCCGGGAGTTCGTCGAGGAAGAGCACGCCGCCATGCGCGAGGCTCACCTCGCCGGGCCTGGGCATGGAGCCCCCGCCGATGAGGCCGGCGTCGCTGATGGTGTGGTGTGGGCTGCGAAACGGACGCACCGTGCAGAGCGATTGCCCGGGGGCGAGCAGGCCCGCCACGCTATGCACCTTCGTCGTTTCCAGCGCCTCGTCCAGGGCCATGCCGGGCAGGATCGACGGGAGGCGCCGGGCCAGCATCGTCTTCCCTGCCCCGGGCGGGCCAACCAGCAGGATGTTGTGCGCTCCCGCCGCCGCAACCTCGAGCGCCCGCTTGGCCCCGGCCTGGGCCCGCACATCCGCAAAGTCCACCACATCCGCAGCCCGCTCCATCATCAGCGCCTGGACGTCCACCCTCGTCGGCGCGAGCAGCGGACCCGTCCCGAGATGCGCGCACACTTCGGCCAGCGACCGGGCGCCGCGCACCTCGATGCCTTCGACGACGGCCGCCTCCGACAAGTTGGCGGCCGGCAGGATGACGCCCCGAAGTCCGGCCTTCCTGGCCGCGAGCGTCATGGACAGCGCGCCTCGTACGGGACGGAGATCGCCCTCGAGGCCGACCTCTCCGATGACGAGTTGATCGGCCAGCCGTTCTACGGCCAGTTGATCGCTTGCGGCCAGGACGCCCAGCGCGATGGGCAAATCGAAGCCGGAGCCGTCCTTCCGGACGTCCGCCGGGGCCAGATTGATGGTGATCCGCTTGAGGGGGAAGGAATAGCCGGCGTTGACGAGAGCGGCGGTGACCCGCTCCCGTCCCTCCTTGACGGCGCCGTGGGGGAGGCCGACCGTGGCGACGGAGGGCAGGCCGTTGGTGATGTCCACCTCGACCTCGACGAGGTAGGCGTCGATGCCGAGGACGGCGGCGGAGCGGATCCGGGCAAGCATACGGGCGGCACCTCCATGGAGTTCTCCACGGTAGTGCCGCCCGCCCGCCGCCCGCCCACCAATTTCACCGAGCCAGTGTCCGAAATCCTGCCGGCGCTACGGTACCCTGGTCCCCACGGCCTGAATCGAGTCGTCCTTGCGGCGTATCACGAAGCCCGTTGCTCGGCCGTCCGCGACGGCAAACTCGGCGGCCAGGTTCGGCGCCGCGTCCTGGATGCCATCTTCCTCGAGAAAGAGCGGGTAGAAAGCGTCGTTGCCGATGCCGACCAGGATGGCGTGGTACGGCGCTTCCGAGTCGGCGGCCACCTCCCAATCCAGCATGAGCATGTCTGTGGCATACGACAGCTTCCAGGTCTCCAGCGGAGGCGGAACCGAATCCGCCTTTGCCGCCGTCGAATCCCTGGGGATCCACTTGAGGGAGTAGTTGCCGACGTAGCGATCGGCCAGCGCGGCCGCGAGCGTGCGGGGGTGCGACGGTGGGACGTCAACCGCCAGGCGGACGGATCGTCCCGCCCACGCCATTTGCAGTACGGTCCCGTTCGAGGACAAGTCCGGGAATGACCACGTCAGCACCTCCGGCCCAGTGCCACTATCGGGCTGGACCGCGAACCGGATCTGCGCGCTGTCCGGTTTGGGATGCTGCGTGTGAAACTGCTTCGCCTTCGGGTCGAAAATGACCGTCCAGTCTCCCTGCTCGACTTGCATCCACACGGAGTACTTGCCCTTGGGGACGGGATGCCCATTGATGGCGACGTCGTTGGAAACATCGAGCGTGGTGGCCCAGTTGGCGCCCGGGGTCCAGACCTCGCCCCAGGCCACAATCGGGGTCCCGTACACCGGTGAACGGCCCCGCGTTCTGGGCCGACTGTACTCCACCGTGATCACGGTCCCGTCGATCGTCTGGGACACGGTCGCAAGCTCGCTGGCGCGCACCTGCGCGTGCACCGAGTTCGGGAGCATGAGGAGCACGGGAAGCACCACCGACCAGATCCTGACCTTCGTCATCAAGTCCCCCAGGGAGGCGATTACTGGCGCTCACGCACGCAATACCTGCCCTACGGCACCCGCGTGCCGCGCCCGACCACGTTGTCGCCCGGACCACGAATGTCGAAGCCGGTCGCGTGCCCGTTGGCGACGGTGAATTCGAAGACGACGTCCGTCACCACGTCGTACAGGCTGCCATCGACCATCGCGCCGAGGTCGAACCAGTCTTCGGCCACGGGAACGAAGGTCAGGTTGTTCCACACTGGGAAGGGAGCACCGCTCCACCTGCCCAGCAATCGCCCGTCCTTGGCGGAAACCGCCAGCTCGCTCGGATTCGACTCCGACCCCCACCACATCTTGTACCTGCCGACGTATCGCTCCGCGATACCGGCGGCGAGCGGCGGGATGTCGACCGGTGGAACGGTGATGTGCAGCGCGACCGCCTTGCCGGCCCAGGCCATCTCGAGCGTCGTACCAGTCGGCGATAAGGAGGTGAACGACCAGGTCAGCACCTCCGGCCCGACGACGTCGATGGGCGTGACCTGGAAACGGACTTGGGCGCTGTCCGGCTTCGGATGGGCGATATGGAAGAGCTTGGCCCGTGGATCGAAGATGACGGTCCATGCCGTCGGCTCCACCTGCATCCAGACCGAGTACTTCCCCTTCTTGAGAGGGTGTCCATCGACGGAGACATCGTGGTCGACCTCGAGGGTCGTCGCCCAGTTGGCGCCTGGCGTCCACACCTGGCCCCATGGAATCTGGCCGCCGAAGATGGGCAACCGCCCCCGAACGGCAGGCCTGCTGTACTCGATTGTGATCGTCGTGCCATTCACCACCTGGAAGGAGCCGCCGCGCTCGCTGGCGCGCACCTGGGCCTGCCCGCCGGCTGGCAGGGCAGCCATGGCAACGATGATCAGGACCCACTCCACAGTGCGTCTCATTGGGTGTCCCGGGTGACAGGTTGCTTGGAAGTCGGTACGCAGCCGGGCGCGAACATCGGGCTCAACCGTACCGCGCGTCGATGGCCGTGCGAATTTGGTCCAGCGTCTGCCCCGACTTGAAGAGCCGGGCCGCCAGTCGGCCCTGACCCTGGCAGATCTCACAGATCCGGGCCATCCCTGCGCCCTCGTAGCAAGACAGCAGCGAATAGAAGCCGGGAATGTCGGCGCACCCGCAGTTGCAGCGAATCCCGTCCACGATCTGGGGGATCTCCCGGATCGCGTCGAACGCAGTCTTGGAACTGGGGTAGTCGACGAGATCGGAGTCGGGGAGGACCTTCGCCGCCGTGATTCCGGGTCGGGGGGTGGGGTGCTTGGGATCGCCCCGATGCCTTCGCGCGGATCCCCATGCGGGCGACGCAGTCCCAGCCCCGGCCGCGACGACCCCGCAACAGGCGGCAATGAAGTGACGTCTGGACAGGCGAGTTGAGTGCTTCAGGCTGCCTCCGAGCAGGCTTCGATTGGGAATCAGGCGCGCGCCAACCGTTGGTGGGCACGCTTCCAAGATACGGCGCACACGGGCGAAACGAAACCGTACCGCCCGGTCCGCCCGCTCAAGCCAGCTCCACCGTCACCACGGTGCCTCGCCCGGCTTCGCTCTCGACCTGAATCGTCCCCCCCACCCTTCGACCAGGCGCCTGACGATCGCCAGCCCCAGCCCCGAACCGCTCGTGGTGGTGGAAAACCGGGGCTCGAAGATCCTCGGCAGCAATTCCGCCGAGATCCCCTGACCATCGTCGTGGATCTCCAGCCGATTGGGCAGCACCTTCACCACGATGTGGTTCGCACCCGCCTGCCGCGCATTCTCCAGCAAGTTGACAAGGACTTCCTTCACCTCGTCCGGCCGGGCACTTCCCCACGCGGCGGGATCGGACTCGAGTACCACATCCGTCCCCGCCCCGGCGAGCCGGTAGAGCTGCACGACCTCGTTGGCCACCGGAGCCAGTCGCATCTGGTCCGGCGCGATCGTCGGGCCGGTCGGCGCCGCGAACCGGCTGAACGCGCGCGCGATCGTGTCGAGCCGCTCGATCTCGGCGAGAATCCGCTCGGCGGTTTCGTCGAGTGCGGCGCCGAGCATCTCGGGGCGCTCGCGGTGCACCCGTCGCAGATGCTGAATCCCGAGCCGCATGGGCGTGAGCGGGTTCTTGATCTCGTGGGCGACCTGGCGGGCCATCTCCCCCCAGGCCAGCACTCGCTCGGCCCGCGACAACTCGGTCACGTCGTTCAGCGCGAGCACGGCGCCCCCGAACTCGGGGCCGAGCGGGGCCAGGGCCACCGCGAGCCGCCGCGGACCGTCCGCGAGTTCCGCCTCCGTCGGCGCGGTATCCGGTTCGGCAAGGAACGCCTCGACCGCCCCCACGAGCGACGGCCAGTCGCCCCGCAGCGAACCGCCGAAACTTTCCCCAACCCCGAGCCTGCCACCAAGCAGTTCTTCGGCGCGAGGATTCGCGACCAGGACAGCACCATCCGGGCCGATGCCCACCACGCCGGTGGAGACGGTGGCCAGCACCGCCGCGGTGGTGCGCCGCGATTCCTCCAGCGCAAAGCGGCTCCGCCGGATGTCGTCCGACATCTTCCCGAATGCCGCGATGACCGGTTCGAATTCCACGGGCGGCGCGGTGGTGCGGTTGGGTGGCGGTTCCCCGCGCCCGAGTGCGAGGGCGGCGCCCCGGAGGTCGGCGACCGGACGGGCGAGTGCCTCGGCCACCACCCGTGCGGCGACCAGCGCGGCGGCCAGCCCCAGGACAGTGGCCAGGAGCAGCAGCCAGCCGAGATCCGCCTGGCTGGCCGCCAAACGGGTGACTTCGGCACCACGCGGTGCAGCCAGGACGACCAGCTGATCGGCCGGACCGGGACGCTCCACTCGGTACCCGATGCGCCCGCCCCGGCCGAGGAGCGGCTCATCCGCCGCGGACTCGACCTCGCCCCCGAACGCGAGCGTCTGAAAGGCGCGCGGATCCTGGAGCGGCGCGAGAATGGCGAGCGCGGCCAGCACCGTGTCCGTGGCCGCGACGCGGCCTCCGCCCCGATACACCGCCAGTTCCGCCCCGAATCGCCCCGCCAGGCGATCGAGCATTTCGACCGCGGAAGACGGCGCCGCGACGGGGTCGCTGGTGGCGGCCACGACATCGCGCAACACCTGGGTGATGGCTTCGTCCCGGTGCGTGTCCGCTTCCGAGGTGAGTCGTGAGAGTTCCCACACCGCAAACCCGACGGCAGGAATGAGGAAGAAACCCGCGAGCGCAACCGCGACCCGTACCCGAAAAGATCGGCGGATGCGGTGCCAGCCTGGCAGTGTCGGCGGCATCCCGGCGATCGCCTCCGCGAGCAGCCATATCAGCGCGAGGACCGCAGCATCGAGCACGACGACCAGCGCCCCGCGCACCAGCACGGGGAACGGACCGCGCAGGTCGACGTCCGCGTGGGTCCCTCGAACCCCGTCGTCCATCCGCACGGCCCGCTCGCCATGCACGACCCACCCCTCCCGTCGCCACTTCAGGCGCCGGGCGTCCGGGGTCAGCCCCGGGGTCGGCGGTGAGAGCGTCATCCGATAGGGCGCCTCGTCGAGCGCCGTCGGATTCAGCAGCGAGCCGAGTCGGCCCGCGGCCAGCAGTCTCGTTTTCGGACCGACGGCCACGGTGAGCACATCGCCAGACTCCAGCCGCAGCGCCAGCACCTGGTACACGCCCGGCACACCAGGAACGGACGTGACGGAGACCGAATCCGCGGGACCCAGGGTACTGGCGAGGCGGGCCACTGTTGAGTCGGGGAGGTCCAGCGAATCCAGCGCCAACGCGGAGTGGACGATCCCGTCGGGGCCACGGATCGTGAGCCGGGCGGGATAGCCGCCGAGGCCGGCACGCGCCTGCAACCACCGCACGTAGAGCTCGGACGCATCGCGCGGCGCGGGGGCGGCCCGAAGCCTCACTCCGGCCCGATCGAGCAGCGGGACGACGACAGGATCCACCGCGAGTCCCTGGCGCATGGCGTCCTGCTGGGCTGCTTCGAGGCGGCTCTCCGTCATGGCCCCCCACGTCAGCAACGCCGCCGCGCTGCCGGCCACGGCGGCAATTCCCGCGATGGTCGCGCCACGTGTCGCCGGCCATGTCACCAGCAGCAATCCCGGCATCCAGAGGAAGCTGTACCACCCCTCCCACCCGATACCCGGGTGCCACGCGTACAGCCCACCGGCGGCGGCCACCATCGTCAACGCCATGCCCGCCCCGACCGCGGTCGGCCTCCCGCGCTTCACTGGCGCCCCACGGAAGAGCGCCGCCGCCACGACCGCCGGCGCCATGGCGGCCAGCGCGAGGGTCAACTGCCAGCCGAGCCAAAGACCCAGAGACACGCCGGTCGGCGGAGGGGTGATCCCCCGGGCGAAATAGCGAAGCACGCTGGGGGCGCAGAGCAGCAGGAGGATGCCGAGCGGCACCGAGAACCATCGGCGCCGAGGTGGACGGTTCCAGAGGGCCACGGCCAGGAGCGTAGCCAGGAGGGAGAGCGCGGCGAGTGCGCCGGCCGAATTCCCCATCGGTCCCAGGGCCGGACGGAAGAAGGACATCGGCGAAAAGAAGAGGTCGAGTCCCAGCAAGGCGCCGATCGGTGCGCGGCTGAGCAGCCCGACCCCGAGCACCAGCACCGCGTAGCGCGCGACGGCATTCCCGGCCGCGATGGCAGTGAGGAGGAGAGTGAGCAGCAGCAGCCACGCCGTGACGTGGGCGCCTTGCGCCCGCGCGGCGGCGGTGACGTCCCCGAGTTCGGGCGGCACCGGCTCGACGCTGAAGAGAAGGCGCTCCCCGGCGGTGGTCGGCTCGGAATAGTCGAAGACATCGGGCCGGTCGGGCGCGGTCCCTGCGGGATAGACGCGCAGCCCCACCCCTGTTCTCGCCCGGAAATCTTCGGTCACCGATTGCACGCGCTCCGGCACGGCGGAAGACGCCCACACGACGACGGAGCCCACTGCCCGCCGCTCCAAGGGCGCGGTGCGCGTCACTTCGAGCGCCAGGTAGAACGGGTTGTCGGTCGTCGAAACCGGACGGCCGTCGCCCTTGGGAGCGAGGCGATGCGAGCCGGCCCAGGCGCGGACCCGGCCGGTCTCGTCGAGCAGCGCCACCCCAGCTTCCAAGGGCGCACCCGCCACGAGGCGCTCGAGCGCTGGAAACGCTGCTTGCAAATTTGTTGGCGCTGCGGTGGCCTCGTCCGCCAGCCGGCTGGCGAGGAGGAACGCCGCGTGCAAGTCGCCGGTCAGCCGATCCGTGGCACGATCCACCCGCGCGCGCTGGATGGCGGGCCAGTACGTCTCCAACATTTCGAGGCGCCAACTGGTGATGACAGGAGTCAACGCGAGCAGGGCCAGCGCCGCTCCGATGGCACGGACTCGCCACCCAGTCCACGGCCGGAGGCCAGCGAGGCCGAGCACCGCCGCGGCGCAGGTGACGAGCATCCAGAGCGTGATCGGGGTCCGCAGCCATTCGCCGGCGGCGATGACCGTCAGGGCAGCCCAGGGAAGCCACCATCGAAGCGGGGAGCGGTTCACCCGCGTATTATACGCAGGATGAGTTCGACTCGGCCCTGGCGGCTCAAGGACCTGCTCCCGACCGAGGTGGATCGGTGCCTGGCGCGTCGCCCGGCCCTGATCGTGCCCGTCGGGTCCACCGAACAGCACGGCGCCCACCTGCCCCTCGGCATCGACACGATTCTCGTCGAGCGGCTCGCCGATGACCTGTCCGCGCGATTCGGGATCCTTCGGGCACCGGCCGTCGAGTACGCCGCCAATCGGGATCCGCACCGCCCGCTCCCGGGCAGCGCGCCGCTGGGCCGCAAGACGCTCCACCGGCTGATGAATGAATTGATCGAGGCGTGGGAACTCGGCAGCGGCGTCCGGGAGTTCGTGCTGGTCACCGCCGAAGGCCACGAAGCCCACCAGGAGGCGCTCAGCACGCTGCTGGTGACGGAAGCCCGGGTGCAGGTCGTCGATATCTTCTCGCTGGACTTCGGGGCCTTGCTCGAGCGGCCGGGCATGCCGGCCCACGGGGGCGAGCTCGACACCTCCCTTTTGATGCATATCGCCCCGCACCTGGTGCGGATGGACCTGGCCCAGGATACGCCGCGCGCACGCCCGTCGCTGTCCACTCCCGAGAAGGGGGCCCGGCTGTACGAGTTCATTCTGGACCGGATCGCGGTCCGTTGCCTGCACCAGGAGTCGTGATGCGCACCTGGCACCTGCTTCTTGGCTTCTCGGTCTGTGCGTGGCCGCTCGCCGCCCAGCAGGGCGACCGCGGCGTGTTCACCATCCAGCGCGGCGACGCCCCCATGGGGCGCGAGGAGTTCACTTTCCAGCCCAGCGCCGATGGGGGCACGGGCGGGGGGGTGCTGGCATCGCTGGCCCGGTACCCCGCCGCGGCACCCACCGTCCAGATTCAGGCGATGCTCGAACAGAACGAGGCGGGCGCCGTTGTGGCCCTGCAAATCGACACCCGGCAACCGACCGGCGTCAGCCGCGTGTATGGGGCTGCCCTCAAGGACAACCTGACCATTCGCCAGACCACCTCGGCGGCGGAATCGGTGCGGGAGTATCCCCGCGCGGCGGGCATTGTCATCCTCGACGACAGCCTGTTCGCCCTCTATCAGGTCGTGGCACACCGGGCCACACAGGCGGGCGCCCGACTGCCGGTACTCTTCCCCCGGACCGGCCGCCGGGGCCAGCTGACGGCCACTCTGGCCAACCCGACTACGATCGACCTCAGCGGCGTGGTGAGCGGCACCTTGACCGTGGACGCGTCAGGGCGACTGATGCGGGTGGTCCTGTCTGATGGAGTCTCAGCGGTCCGGCAGTCCCGATAGGCGAGACACCTCCCTCCGAAGTTATTGCACGGCATTACCTTCCACCCAGTTCGTCCCAAGCTGAAACTCAGCGTACGCCCCCCTCGTAGGGGGCGCACGGTCACATCACCCGTTCGAAAACATTGGGGAAACTGTCATGACGCATTGGAAGCGGTTGCTCGTGCTTGGCCTCCTGGTCCCGAGCCTGGCCGTCGCCCAGCAGTCCGCCGCGCCGACACCGACGGCCACACTCGAGCCCGCCCCGACCGCGGGTCTGTCGTTGGCCGACGCCGTCAGTTCCGCCCTCGCCAAGAATCCAGAGTACCTGCAATGGCTCAACAACGAGCGCCCGGCCAGCATGGCCGTGAAGAGCGCCTACGCGAGCTTCATCCCGAACGCCAACGTTTCCGGCGGCTTCAACTACACCGGGTCGGGCTCGTCGAATTTCGGCGGCACC
The DNA here is from genome assembly GCA_963810185.1 of uncultured Gemmatimonadales bacterium. GTDB lineage: Bacteria > Gemmatimonadota > Gemmatimonadetes > Gemmatimonadales > GWC2-71-9 > SPDF01. The sequence continues at coordinate 5,900 of CAWEMJ010000008.1, read as the reverse complement.
AACGTGGTCAAGACGTCGGCCTCGGTCGGCTCCAATTACAGCATCAATCTTGACTGGACGCTGGACGGCCGGGTCATCACCGCGCCCGGACAGACGAAGGCCAACCTTCGCGCCACCCGGGAGCAGATCCAGGCTGCGAACGTGCAGCTCCGCTCCGCCGTCCAGGTTCAATATCTCAACGTTCTCCAGACGAACGCCCGCATCGACGTGGTGACCCAGCAGCTCGCCCGGAACAAGGTGTTCCTGGACCTCGCCAGGGCCCGGCAGCAGGTCGGTCAGGCCACGATGCTCGATGTCAGGCAGGCGGAAGTGGACCTCGGGCAAACGGACGTGGACCTGCTCGTGGCCAGGCAGCAGAACGCCGACGCCCGGCTGGAACTGTTTCGGCTGATGGGCGTGTCGGCGCCGGAGGGATTCGAGCAGATGGCGCTGACCGACTCCTTCCCGGTGGTGGAACCGAACTATTCGCTCGACAACCTGCTCGCGACCGCGGCCGAGGTGAACCCGAACCTGCTGGCCGCCGTGGCATCCTCGGACGCCACCGGGTACAACCTGAGCGCCGTCAAGAGCGAGTACCTGCCGTCCCTGCGGGCCTCGGCCAACTGGAGCGGATATACCCAGCAGTACACCGACGACCAGTCGCTCATCAACCAAGCGTACGGCAGCGCGTCGGCGACCGCGACAAACTGCAACTTCCAGAACGACGATCATCCAGGGGCTGACCTACGGACCGGCGGCATCCCGGGCTATCCGAACGGCGGCATCATCCCGGACTGCAACATGTACCTCGGGGCTCAACGCCTCCGGCACGGCGCTGAACCCGCTCGTCTCGCAGCAGATCATCGACGCCAACAACACCTTCCCCTGGGAATTCACCACCCAGCCGTTCCAGATCTTCGCCGGCCTGTCGCTGCCGATCTTCACCGGCCTGCAGCGGGAAACCCGGGTGTCCGAGGCGAAGGCCCGCCGCGACGACGCCACCGAGCAGGTGCGCGCCCAATCGCTGCTGGTCCGGACGCAGGTCACGAGCCGGTACCTGGCCATCGGCGCCACCTACAAGGCCATCGGCGCGGCCGCCGCGAACCGGATCGCCGCCGCGGACCAGCTCCGCCTGGCGCAGGACCGGTACCGCTTGGGCCAGGGCACGGCGCTGGAGCTCTCGGACTCCGAGGGATCGGTGCAACGCGCCGAAGGCACCTACGTCGATGCTGTCTACGCATACCACAAGGCCATCGCCGCGCTCGAAGAGGCGGTTGGGCAACCCCTTCGTTAATCCCGAGGATGCACATGTCACGTCGCACCAAGTTCGGACTCATTGCCCTCATTGTCGTCGTCGTGGTCGGCGGCCTCTTCTTCCTGACTGCGGCCAACCGCAACAAGCGGGCGGTGGAAGTCCGGTTTGACACGGTCAAGCCGCAAGACCTGGTGGCCTCGGTAACGGCGAGCGGCCGCATCGAGCCGCAGACCAAGGTGGACATCAGCGCCGACATCACCGGCCGCGTCACCCAGATCGCGGTCAAGGAAGGCGACTGGGTCAAGAAGGGGCAGTTCCTGCTCCAGATCGACCCGGCCCGTACGAGGCCGCCGTGGCGCGCGTGCGAAGCGCTCCTCTCGGCGTCCACCGCCGCCCAGGTGCAGGCCAAGGCCAACTATGACCAGGCCGAGCGGACTGCGCGCCGCGCGAAGGAAATCAGCACCAGCAGCCCGAACCTGATTTCCACCGAGGCGGTCGAGCAGGCGCAGACGTCGTTCGAGGTGGCGAAGGCCAACCTGAGCGCGGCCGACGCGCAGATGGCGCAGAACCGGGCCAGCCTCCTGGATGCGCGAGACCAGCTGGCCAAGACCCGGCTGCTCTCGCCGCTCGACGGCCGGGTGACCCGCCTGAACGTTGAAGTCGGCGAGGTCGCCGTGCCCGGCAACTTCTCGCGGGAGACGGCGCTGCTCATGACGGTGGCCGACCTGTCCGTCATCCTGGCCAAGGTGCAGGTGGACGAAACCGACGTGGTCCGGCTGGCCATGGGCGATTCGGTCCGCATCACGATCGACGCCTTCCCCGACACCGCCTTCGTCGGACGTGTCACCAAGATCAGCAACAGCGCCCAGCTCAGCGCGACGTCCACGGCGGCGGGCTCCTCGGACCGCGCGGTGGATTTCGACGTCGAGATCACCCTGTCCAATCCGCCGCAGGACATCCGGCCGGACCTGAGCGCCACGGCCAAGATCATCACCGACACGCGCACCCAGGTGCCGAGCGTGCCGATCATCGCGCTGACGGTCCGACAGCACGAGGCCGTGCCCAACGAGAGCGTCCCGGCCGACGCGCCGCCGGCCGACACCACGGCCGGGGCCAAGCAGCAGGACACCGAAGGCGTCTTCGTGGTGCGGGGCGGCGTGGCCACCTTCACCCCGGTCAAGGTGGGCATCGCGGGCGAGGAATACTTCGAGGTGATTTCGGGGGTGCAGCTCGGCGACTCGATCGTGGCCGGCACCTACCAGACGATCCGCGACCTGCAGGACAGCGCGCGAGGTGCGCGCCGCCAAGGTGCCGGCGCCCGGCGCGGACAAGGACAAGAAGTAATGAGCGACCTTGTCATCGCCGTCCGCGCCCTGGCGCGGTCCTACGAGATGGGTGCCGAGGTGGTCCAGGCGCTCCGGGGCGTGGACCTCGAAATTCGGCGCAATGAGTACGTGGCCATCATGGGACCGTCGGGGTCGGGCAAGTCCACGCTCATGAACATGATCGGCTGCCTCGACACGCCCACGAGCGGGGAATACTGGCTCGGCGGGCAGGAGGTGTCGCGCATGGGCGACGACGCGCTCGCCCGGGTGCGGAACAAGGAAATCGGGTTCGTCTTCCAGACGTTCAACCTGCTGCCGCGCGCCACGGCGCTGCACAACGTGGAGCTGCCGCTGGTGTACGCGGGCACCAGCGCCCGGGAGCGCCGTGCGCGCGCCGAGGACGCGTTGGCGCGCGTCGGCCTGGCCGACCGGATGCACCACCGTCCCAACGAGCTGTCGGGCGGGCAGCGGCAGCGCGTGGCCATCGCACGGGCGCTGGTCAACCGTCCGTCGATCCTCCTGGCGGACGAACCGACCGGCAACCTCGACAGCACGACCAGCGAGGAGATCATGCGGGTGTTCGCCAACCTGCACGCCGAGGGGCAGACCGTGATCATGGTTACCCACGAGCCGGACATCGCCGCCCACGCCGCCCGGGTGATCGTCCTGCGGGACGGGCGGGTGGCGAGCGACGTCCTCAACCAGCCCAAGGCGGCCTGAGCCGATGCCGATCTGGGAAGCCGTCACGATGGCCCTCCGCACGATCTGGGTGCAGAAGCTGAAGAGCTTCTTCTCCCTCATCGGCGTGCTCATCGGCGTCATGTTCCTGATCGCGGTGGTGTCCATCGTGCAGGGCATGAACGTGTACATGGAGGACCAGTTCGCCAACCGGCTGATCGGCCTGAACACGTTCCAGGTCCGGCAGCGGCCGGGCATCAGCACCGGCGACGTCCCCCGGGAGACCTGGATGTCGTGGTTTCGCCGTCCACGCATCACCTACGCGGACGCCGAGTACATCAAGGCTCGATTGACCACTCCCGCGACGATCGCCATGTACTGCGCCGACCGGATGCCGCTCAGCTACAAGGGCAAGACCGCGAAGGACATCGACCTGGTCGGCACCGAGGCGACGTATTTCCAGATCAAGAACTACGAGATCGTCAACGGCCGGGCCTTTTCCGCGCAGGAAGTTCGCGCGGCCCAGACCGTGGTGGTCCTCGGCGACCTGGTGGCGGAGAAGCTCTACCCCGGGCAGGATCCGGTCGGCAAGGAGGTCCTGATCGCGGGACTCCCCTACCGGATCATCGGCGTGGTGGCAAAGCAGGGGAACATCTTCGGCATCTCGATGGACAAGTTCGCCATCATGCCCTACACCGCCCCGGCGCGGCGCTACATCTGTCCGATCAACATCCTGGACGAAGTGGAGATCCAGACGGCCGGCCCCACCGCCATGCTGGCTGCGATGGCCGAAGTCGAAACGATGATGCGAGCCCGCCGCGGCCTGAAGCCGGCGCAGGAGAACAACTTCTACCTGCAGACCGCCGAGGGCGCGCTCGAAGGCTGGAAGCGCATCTCGCGGGTCTTGTTCATGGCGCTGCCGGGCCTGGTGGCCATTTCGCTGGTGGTCGGCGGCATCGTCATCATGAACATCATGCTGATGGCGGTGTCGGAGCGGACCCGTGAAATCGGCATCCGCAAGGCGCTGGGCGCCAAGCGACGCGACATCCTGGCGCAGTTCGTCGTCGAATCGGCGACGCTTTCGACGGTCGGCGCCGCGTTCGGCATCGGTGCCGGCATCGCGCTCGCCTACACCGTGCGGGCGCTGACTCCGCTCCCCGCGGCGGTGGCCCCCTGGTCGATCCTCGTGGGGGTCGGACTCGGCATCTTCGTCGGCGTCGTGGCAGGCGTGTACCCCGCCAGTCGCGCCAGTCGGTTGGACCCCATCGACGCGCTCCGCGCCGAATAGCCGGGAGGCCACGTGTCCCAGACGTTCAGCCGCGCCTTCGAGGGCATCGGCATCGCGCTCGACTCCCTCCGCGCCAGCAAGGTGCGGGCGGCGCTCACCATCCTGGGCGTGGCCATCGGCGTCATGGTGGTCATCGCCATGGCGTCCGCCATCACTGGCATCAATCGCGCCCTCACCAAGGAACTCGAGGCCGCGGGGCCGCGGACCTTTTTCGTCGAGCGCTACTTCCAGGGCGGCCTCAACATCTCCGACGGCTCGGACGAACTGTCCCCGTGGCGGAAGATGCCGTGGATTACCGTGGCGGAAGCGGACCTGATCCGGCAGCTCCCCGGCATCCAGGACGTGTCGGTGCAGGAGTTCACCAATGGGCCGGTCAAGTACGCCGAGGTCGATTTGCCGAGCGTGCAGGTGGCGGGTTTCGGACCGGCGTGGGTGTACGTGACCGGCGGCCAGATCACGGCCGGTCGGAGCTTCACGGCCATGGAATACGCGGCGGGTGCACGGGTGGCGGTCATCAACGACAAGCTGGCGGAGAGCCTCTTCCCGGGCCTCGACCCGATCGGCCGGACGATCAAGCTCTTCGGGCTCCCCTTCGAGGTCGTCGGCCTGCACGTCGAGGCCGCCTCGCTCTTCGGCGGGGGGGACAACGCGCGCCTGGCCATCCCGCACAGCACGTTCGAGAAGGTGGCGAACTACTGGAAGGGATGGATGGACATCGCGGTGCTGCCGGTCGAGGGGATCACGATGGACGAGGCGCAGGACCAGGTGGTCGCCGCGCTCCGGGCCAGCCGGGGTCTCAAGCCGAGCCAGGAAAACAACTTCGCGATCCTGACCCAGGAGAAGATGCTCGAGACGTTCGACAAGATGACCAGCGCCTTCTTCCTGGTCATGCTGGCCCTCTCCAGCGTCGGCCTGATGGTCGGCGGCGTGGGGGTGGTGGCCATCATGATGATCTCGGTGACCGAGCGCACCAGGGAAATCGGCGTCCGCAAGGCGCTGGGTGCCACCCGGCGGGAAATCCTCTTCCAGTTCCTGGTGGAGGCGGCCACCCTGACGCTGGTCGGGGGCGTCGTCGGCATGCTGCTCGGCGGGTTGATCGCGCTCGCGGTCAACAAACTGACGCCGATCCCCGCGGCGGTGCCGCTCTGGTCGGTCGCGGTGGCGCTGCTGGCGTCCATCGTGACGGGCGTCATGTTCGGGATGTACCCCGCCAACAAGGCCAGCAAGCTGGATCCGGTGGAGGCGCTGAGATACGAGTAGGCCAGATGAACGCACGTAGGGGCGCACAGCTGTGCGCCCCTACGCGCGTCCCCGCTTCCCCGCTACTTTCCTTCATGCATTACCGCGAAGCCTTCCGACTCGCCCTCCAGTCCAT
>CAWEMJ010000007.1:0-1033499 GCA_963810185.1 uncultured Gemmatimonadales bacterium | reverse complement strand
TCTATGTGGCGCCGCTTGAGGACAGATTACGTATTGCTTAGGCGTCCAGATCCATCCGCAGCCCGCGGCCGGCAGCGCGTGCAGGAGGCCGGACCGGGCGCCGGCGCAGGTTCGGGAGGGTCTGGGAAGTAGAAGTCATTCGCGAACCCCTCGCGTGCAGAGACGGGTGCCCGGTGGCACGGCGCGTGGCTCAGCTGGTCGAGGCCCGCCGCTCCGCCGGTCACCTTCGACTGCCTCCCGCGTGCCATCCAGCGCACGCGCGGGCGGATCAAGGCCGCTTCGTGCGACCCGGTGGCACGGAACCTGCCAAGCCCAGAGGGTCTCGGAATAGGCGCCAAGTACTGATCCTTAAACCAGATAGCGAGGCCGTGACAAGCCCCTGTCCCAGCAGGTCAGCCCCTCCGGGTCGCCCTTCTGGGCGCCGGCCGGCACGCGCAGCACCACGCCCGCGCGATTCTCCGTTGCCCGGCGCCCGGCTGGTCGCGGTGGCCGACCCATCGGCGCCGGCCCGGGCCGCGATCAAGCCATTGTGCCGGGGTCGCCGGCTTCGACTCTCCCGAGGCCCTGTTCGAGGGAGTCAGAGTGGACGTGGTGCACATCTGCACCCCGCCCGCCACCCACGCCCGCTGGCGCTCCGTGCCCTTGAGGCCGGCAGCCATGTGTACGTCGAGAAGCCGTTCACGGAACAACTGGAAGAGGCCCGGGCAATCCTGGAGCTGGCCGCCGCGCGGGACCTGCTCGTCTGCGCCGGCCACCAACTGCTTTTCGAACCGCCGACCCGGGTCCTGGAGCGCTTCCTCCCCGCGATCGGCCGCGTGGCCCACATCGAGAGCTACTTCTCCTTTCGTACCGTTCGGCACGCCCCGGGGGGGCGCCGAGTCCCGGGCCGATCACCAGTTGCTCGACATCCTGCCGCATCCGGTGTACCTGCTGCTCCGGGTACTGCAACGCACGAGGCCGGGAGCCATTGACGCTGTCGCACTCGAGGTGAGCCCACGGGGGACGGTGCACGCGCTGGTGCGCTGCGGCGAGTATCACGGGCACCCTGGTCGTCACCCTGGAAGGAAGACCGTCGAGAGCTCCTGCGCGTGGTCGGGACGAACGGATCGCTCCTGGCGGACTATGTGCGTGGCACCGTGCAGCGCGCCATCGGCCCGGGAAGCTCGGGCATCGACAAGCTGCTGGCGCCGTATCGCCAGGGCTGGCAGGTGCTGGTGGGCAGCACGGATCGCGTTCGGCCGCCGATTTCTTGAGCAGAGGCGCCAGCTATCCAGGGCTCGCCGAGCTGTTCCGCGCATTCTACGACTCGATCCGCGCCGGGCACGCCGTCGCCCGTGCAGCCCGGAGCAGCCTGCTGGAAACGGTTCGGATCTGCGGCCGGGTGGCGGAGGCGCTGCGCGGGCGAAGAAGCGAAAGGCGCTCGCGGCCTCCGCACCGCGGCCGTTGGACCGGAACCGAGCGTGCTGGTAACCGGAGGCACCGGGTTACTCGGCACGAGAGGTGGTGAAGGCCCTGCTGAGCGGTGGGAGTCCGTTCGTGTCCTGGCCCGGCGCGCACCCCCGGCTTGGGAACGCGATGGTCGGGGCCGAGTACGTTGAGGCCGACCTTGCCTCGGGCACGGCCAGCTCCCTGGTTTGCCGGGGTGTAGATACCGTGGTTCACGCCGCAGCGGAAACAGCGGGCGGGCTGGAACTGGAACCCAACGCAACTCGCTCGACGCCACCGAACATGCTTCGGGGGGTGGCAGCGCCGGTGGACGCTCCAAGTTCTTCATGTCAGCAGCCTCGGCGGCTGCTCGAGGGTGGCGAGGCGGCCGATCTCCGACGGGCTCCCCCTTGGAGGCGGACCGCAAGGGATCGGGCCGTATGTCTGGGGCAAGCTCGAATCCGAACGGATGGCGATAGCATTGGGCGGGGCATTGGGGTTGCAGGTCAAGGTGGTGCGGCCAGGCGCGCTTGTGGACTACGCGAATTTCGACCCCCCGGGGCGGCTCGGGAAGCGACTCGGCAACTTCTTCGTGGCGGTGGGTGCGCCCGGCGATTGCCTGGGCGTGGTGGATGTGGCCCAGGCCGGCGAGGCGCTGGCGTGGGTCGTCGGCCACTGGACGAGCGCGCCGGGTGTGTTGAACTTGATTGATCCCGCGCTTCCCACGAAGCGGGATCTCTTGGGCAGGCTCCGGGCAGGCAATCCCGACCTCAGCGTGCTGTGGCTGCCTTCCCTGGTGCTGGCACCAATGTCCTGGATGGCGATCGCACTTCAGAAGGTGCTGCGCCCGCGCCGCCCGGCGATCAATGTCGCCAAGGTGTTCGCGACCAGCGCATACGACACGACAAACGCTGCGGCCCTTGCGGCGACTATGGCCGTGAAGGGCCAGGGATGAAGCGGAGACTATTGAGGGTGAGGTGATCACTTTGACCGGCAATCGTTCAAAGAATGCGTTGCGGCGATCTCCGCGATTTGGAGAGCAGCGGGTTGTGAGAAAGGGCGGGAGCATCGCGAGCAAGCTCCTCCATCTCCTGTTTGGAGTGCCCGACCCAGCGAACTACCTTCACCATCGCTATCTCGCGCGGGCACTCGCCTCCATCCCTGGATTCGACCCCAGGCGCATTCTCGACGCGGGAAGTGGGCCTGGAGATCATTCGATCTGGCTCGCCAGAAGGTTCCTGAGGCGTTGGTTGTCGCCCGGGATATTGACCCCCAGCGGGTCTCCATCCTATTGGATTCCGTGCGTGAATTAGGCATACCCAACCTAGTTGTGGAGCTGGCTGACTTGCGTTCGATCGAAGAAGTCGGCGCCTTTGACCTGGTCATTTCGGTCGATGTACTAGAGCACATCCCGGAACAAGGCGAGGTATTGCACCGACTACGTCGCTCGTTGAAGCCCGGGGGTCATGCCTTCTTCATGTCCCCACGGTACGCACCCGCCCGGTCCCATTCCACCGCTTCCTCAAGGATTTCCTTTCGTGGGGTGAGCATTGAGCACACTGCGGAGGAGCTCACCGCTGAGCAATTTGTGGCTGCCACGACGCGTGCTGGATTTGAAGTGACGGCAGTCTGGAAGACCTTCGGGTATTGGACCGGGGAGATGGCGACAAGCCTTTTCGCAATTCCATTCAAGAACACCCCCTTCAACCGCCTCTGCCAGCTGGCGTTGGTACCGCTCTGTTCGGGCCCTCGCAAAGGCTGACTCGCTCTACCTCGACCACACTCGGTACGCGGTGGCGACTTTGGGAACAACCGCAAGTGACCAAGTCTACAATCAACACGCGGGCGAGTTGAGGTCAGCCTATTCGGCTGCCGAATGGGCTGGCGGCGGGACAAGTCGACAACCCAGTACCCGCCTCGGACACTGGGAATGGGCCTCGGTGGGCAAGTCGGTGATGGGACAGCGCCATCGGCCGATGTTCGACTAAAGCAACTGTTCTAGTCGTTCGCTCGGGTACGCCAGATCGCGGCGCTACTCTCGTGCGGTTCTAACCCACCCTCCCCCGGTCCCCACGACAACCGAGCGCAATTGCACCAGCACTCGCCAGATCACGTACGGAGGCAGCATCACAAAACAAGCGAGCGTCCGCAATCTTTGCGGGTGGGTCCAGAGAACTCGCACTGTTGCAGCAACGAGGGGCAGGATTGTGACTATGAAGGCGATTGCCAGCACTACTGACCAGGGGGCCGGCAGGATCAACAGGCTAGCGGCAATGCCCGACAGGGCAATTGCGAGACCGACGACGGGGCTTGGGGAACCCAATGTCCAGATGGCATCAATTTTTTGGGCGAGACCGATGGCCTCGCTCTTCAAAATTGGCATACGCCATTGAACAAACACCTCCGCCCGACCCGCCGCCCACCGGAGTCGCTGCGTGCCGCTTTGCCGCAGGGAGCTTGACTCCTGGGAGAATAGAAGAGCTTCCGCCGCATAGTGAATTCTAACCCGCTGCCGTCCACCTCGCGTACAGCTCCCAGTTTTCAGTGATCGAATCGGCATGCCACCCTTCCGTTGCCAACAGATCTGCGCCGATGCACATGCCATTGCCAGTCAACGGGACGTTTAGACCTCTCATTTGTTTCCTTGGATACTCCACTTCATACCGGATGCGTCCAAGCAACCCAGACAATCTCGTCAGCCAGGTTTGAAACTCATTAGAAGATCCAAAGTAGGCCTGAACGACTTGCGCTCTAAGTGGCCCATGTTTGGCGATTGCTGCCGCGAACCGCTGGTCTACCGTCGAATCGGCGTCAAGGATGACAATCGCATCACATTGAGCAAGATCAAGCCGCTGGATGGCCCACCCGATCGCGGCAGACTTCCCAAGGCTTGTCGTATCATTTCGTACCCAGGTTTCCGCGCCGGCAGCCTCTGCGATCGAGGCGGTGGAGTCGCTGCAGTTGTCTGCGATGACGACGACACGGAACTGATCACGGGGATAGTCGAGCTTGTGGACGGACGCCACACATGCTGCAACCAACAGCTCTTCATTGTGAGCAGGTACGAGAAACACGAACCGCGGAAGCGTTTGCATCGACGATAACTCCAGAAGCGGTGATCAGTGCCAGTCTCGATATGAGTTCGGGCGAAACGGTTGAGAATGTGGGTCGCAACCCACTCGAGGAGGTCAAACGCACCAGAGCGCACGGCAGTGCTCGCAATCAGTATGCCGGAAGCTGCCTCCAAATGAAAGGCGCCCGTCGTCGCGGCGGGCGCCTTCCGTTGAGCGAGGGTGCGGCTGGCTGTTCTCTAGTTGCCGCTGACGTAAGCGTTGTCGAAGTCGATAGTCATTGTACTGGCCACGAATAGCCACCCCCTCCCAGATCGGATAGATACTGAAGAGTTGAAAGGACCGACTTTGACTGGCGCTTGAGTAGGATACGTTCGTATATTCGCCAATCAGAACCCCATCCAGCCACCACCGAGCCACACCGTTCGCATTCCCGCTTGTATTGCTGATGAGTTGGACCTCCCAGCTATGCCAAATCCCTCTTGAAATAGCACCGGTAGCCCCGCGGTTTGGATCGAGGGCGTCGCGTGAATCCGCTACACCCTGAAGGCGCAATGTAGCAGTAAGGCTGCCTGCGCCAGCTCCTTCAGCCGAGATGAAGACGGCCGGATTGTCGTGAATCCAGACAAATCCCAGTTTATTCGTCGCGCTCGCATGCCCCTGGTAATTCGAGCTCAGCTTGAATACAACTCGATAGTAAAGATTGGTTTGCCCGGTCAGAGTACGGTCCACCGCCCACGGTGGCCGGCCGCAAAGCCGGTCGGATAGGTCGCGCGCAGGACACCGGAGGGGGAGAGCGGCGCACTTGCGTCTGAGGCAAGAGTCGGGCTCCCGGATTCGATATGCCAACCATCGGCGGTGACGGAGTTGAAAGGTTGGTCGGTAATCCGGATGTACCCCGCCGGCTCATGGGGGTTCGAACCCTGGGGGGGTGCGCCCGAAAGGGTGACCGTTGAGTATCCGCCAGGGTGCCACCCTGCTGGGTCGCGATGACCCGGAAGGTGCCCGCCGTGCGTGCCCGGCGGTGTAGAGCCCGCCGGTGGTGATCGTGCCGCCGGTGGCGCTGTAGGTCACCGCTCGGGGCCGTCGTGGCCCCGTTGCTCCACTGGCCGCTCACGCTGAACTGCTGGGTGCGCGCCCGTGGCCAGCGAGGCGCTCGCCGGCGTCAGGATCACCGCCTGAAGCACCGGCGGGGTCGCCGTGAGGGTCACCGCGCTGGTGTCCGCCAGGGTGCCGCCCTGCTGCACGGCGATGACCCGGAAGGTGCCCGCCGTGCTGCCGGCGGTGTAGAGCCCGCCGGTGGTGATCGTGCCGCCCGTGGCGCTGTAGGTCACGCCGGGGCCGTCGTGGCCCCGTTGCTCCACTGCCCGCTCACGCTGAACTGCTGGGTGGCGCCCGTCGCCAGCGAGGCGCTCGCCGGCGTCAGGATGACCGCCTGGAGCACCGGCGGGGTCGCCGTGAGCGTCACCGCGGCTGGTATCCGCCAGGGTCCCGCCCTGCTGCATCGCGATGACCCGGAAGGTGCCCGCCGTGCTGCCCGGCGGTGTAGAGCCCGCCGGCGGTGATCGTGCCGCCCGTGGCGCTGTAGGTCACGCTCGGCGCCGTCGTGGCCCCGTTGCTCCACTGCCCGCTCACGCTGAACTGCTGGGTGCCGCCGGTGGCCAGCGACGCGCTCGCCGGCGTCAGGATGACCGCCTGAAGCACCGGCGGCGTCGCCGTGAGGGTCACCGCGCTGGTATCCGCCAGGGTGCCGCCCTGCTGGGCCGCGATGACCCGGAAGGTGCCCGCCGTGCTGCCCGGCGGTGTAGAGCCCGCCGGCGGTGATCGTGCCGCCGGTGGCGCTGTAGGTCACGCCGGGGCCGTCGTGGCCCCATTGCTCCACTGCCCGCTCACGCTGAACTGCTGGGTGGCCCCGGTGGCCAGCGAGGCGCTCGCCGGCGTCAGGATGACCGCCTGCAGCACCGGCGGGGTCGCCGTGAGGGTCACCGCGCTGGTATCCGCCAGGGTGCCGCCCTGCTGGATGGCGATGACCCGGAAGGTGCCGGCCGTGCTGCCGGCGGTGTAGAGCCCGCCGGTGGTGATCGTGCCGCCCGTGGCGCTGTAGGTCACGCTCGGGGCCGTCGTGGCCCCGTTGCTCCACTGGCCGCTCACGCTGAACTGCTGGGTGGCGCCCGTGGCCAGCGACGCGCTCGCCGGCGTCAGGATGACCGCCTGGAGCACCGGCGGGGTCGCGGTGAGGGTCACCGCGCTGGTGTCCGCCAGGGTGCCGCCCTGCTGGGTCGCGATGACCCGGAAGGTGCCGGCCGTGCTGCCGGCGGTGTAGAGCCCGCCGGCGGTGATGGTGCCGCCCGTGGCGCTGTAGGTCACGCTCGGCGCCGTCGTGGCCCCGTTGCTCCACTGCCCGCTCACGCTGAACTGCTGGGTGCCGCCGGTGGCCAGCGAGGCGCTGGCCGGCGTCAGGATGACCGCCTGGAGCACCGGCGGGGTCGCGGTGAGGGTCACGGCGGCGGTGTCCGCCAGCGTGCCGCCCTGCTGGATCGCGATGACCCGGAAGGTGCCCGCCGTGCTGCCGGCGGTGTAGAGCCCGCCGGAGGTGATCGTGCCGCCGGTGGCGCTGTAGGTCACGCTCGGGGCCGTCGTGGCCCCGTTGCTCCACTGCCCGCTCACGCTGAACTGCTGCGTGGCGCCGGTGGCAGCGGGCGCTGGCCGGCGTCAGGATCACCGCCTGAAGGACTGGCGGTCGGGTTGGGTGACCGTGATCGTCGTCGAGTCCTGCGGGTTGGGGTTCTTCTGTGCCGGCCCCGAACCCAGTAGCTGCCGCGCAGGGGCGGCGCTGAACTGCGCTGTGGAGTCCGTCACGGCGACGAGCTGCCGCCGTCCGCAGCGTCCAGTCCACCTCGGCCGGGGCCGGCTGACCGTTCGACCGTTTGCGCAGTGGCGCGGACGAGGACGACTTGGCCCACGCGATGATCACTGACTTCGCCGGGGCGACCGGACAACGGCCACCTCCCGCTCATTGGGACCGAGACCTTCCTTCAACTCACCCGGCGCGCAGGCCGCGAGGAGGAGGAGAGGGAGCAACATGAGAAGGATCGCGCGGCCGCGAGGCGGCGCGCAAGCGCGGATACGATAGAAGTCCATGGGGAAGAGGCCCCGGAATCCCTGGCATCAGCACCCAACCGCTCACATCCCCAGTTCCACCCTTGGGTCCGGTGCGGGATAATGCAACATTTGGACCTATCTGTGGTGTATAAATTATCTACCAATTTCACAAGTATCATTAAATACCATATCGTAACATTATGTAATTCAAGGTGTTAAATGCCTGCAACAGATTAGATCAAGGCAATAACTGTCAAAAACATTGATGTTGCCAATCGCAATATGTCGTCAGCTTCGGTGCGCCAAGTCACAACGATTGCACCGTGTGCAAGGCGGGAATCGCCACCCTTTCGTCAGCCTGCGACACCTGAAGGGGACGCCAATGGCGGAGTGACGCGAAAGCGCGGCGCGCATGGCCACGCCGACCGGGAGGATTCTGAGACAAGGACGAGGGTGCGTGATGGGTCCGACCGAGGGGGGGCAGCGCTGTCGCGGTCAAACGGAAGGAAGCCAACAGGAGGAAGGTGTTCGGCGCAGAGTGGCCATGACTCGGCGACTCATTCCTGTCACTCGAGCACCAGAACAATCAGCGGGAGATCAAGCCATACCTTCGTTCGACTGTCCGGCTCAATACCTAACTCACGCTACTGCGGGCTTCGGAGACCCAGTGCGTCGCTAGCCTCGCTACCGGTGTGACCCTACTTCCCACTGATGTATATGTGGTCGAAGTCGATACTCATCGTACCGCGACGGTTCCACCGAGTCCACCCCAGATGGGGTAGAGGCTTAGCAGCTCGAATACCCGACTCTGCCCCGAACTGGCGAAGCGAACATCGGTGTAACTCCCGATCAGATTCCCGTCCAGCCACCACCGGACCACCCCATTGGCTGCACCGCTGGTGTTCGAGATTATCTGGACCTTCCACCTGTGCCATTGCCCTCGACCGATCGCCCCACCAGCGCCTTGGTTCGGCGTAAGGTGATCTCGACTGTCAGGGACACCCTGGAGCCCAACCTCAGCCACGAGGGTTCCGCTCCCGACGCCCTCCGCCGAAACAAAAATCGAAGGATTGTCGTGGACCCAAACAAATCCCAGCTTGTTCGTTCCCGTCAGATGGCCCTGGAAGTTCGTGCTCAGCTTGAAAGCTACGCTGTAATACAGCTCAGTCGATCCTGGAAGCACGTGATCCACAGACCAGGGAACTCCACCACCTGCGTATCCGGTCGGAAAGGTTTCCCTGGCAACGTTTGACGGTGAAACGGTGGCCGAAGGGTCCGAGGCGAGCGTGGGATTGCCGCCCTCGATATGCCACCCGTCGGCCGTGACTGCATTGAATGGTTGGTCCGTAATGCGGACGTAACCCACAGGTTCGTGAGGATTGGTGCCTCCAGGTCCCGCGATGCTCACATCAATGACGGATGTATCTGCGAGCGTGCCGCCCTGCTGCACGGCGATAACCCGGAAGGTGCCGGCCGTGCCGCCGGCCGTGAAGAGCCCGCCTGACGTGACGGTGCCACCAGTGGCGCTGTAGATCACCGCCGGAGCTGTGGTGGCCCCGTTGCTCCACTGCCCGCTGACCGTGAATAGCTGCGTAGCGCCGGTCGCCAGGGAGACACTCGAGGGAGTCAGGACGACCGCCTGGAGCACCGGCGCGGTCAGCGTGATGGCGGCCGTGTCGGCCAGCGCGCCGCCCTGCAGGGTCGCGATGACTCGGAAGGTGCCCGCCGTGGCACCGGCGGTATAGACGCCGCTGGAGGTGACTGTCCCGCCGGTCGCGCTCCAGGTGACGCTGGGCTGGTAGGTGGTCCGTCCTGCCGCGTGGCTACGACGGAGAACGGCTGCACCCCGCCGGTGGCCAGGGAAGCCGAACCCGGCGCGAGCGCCAGGCTCACCGTCGGCGAGGTGGCCGCAACGACGGTGATCGTCGTCGAATCCAGCAGGCCTGAGGGGGTGACCGAGGTGGCGCGGACCACGTAGGACCCGGCCGCCGCCGCACTGAAGGAGGCCACGGAGTCCGAAAGCGTCACCACCGAGCCACCGCTCGCCGACCACACCACCTCGACCGGCGCCGGCTGGCCCGAGGCAGTCCGACCCTCAGCGTGCAGAATGACCGCCTGCCCGACCGAGATGCTCGATTGCCCCGCCGACACGACGACCGACGTCACGGGGTTTTCGTTGGGACCGAGCCCCGCCTTGACCTCCCCTTCGGCGCACCCGGAAAGGGCGAGCAGGCAGGCGGAAGCCCGCCGATTCCGGCGACTGCCGCACGTTTCAGGAGAGTCCGTGTGGCGTGGCCGAATCATGGCTTGGCCGTCCGGATGACAGAGGTCATCGATCCACATGTACTGGTCGCGGGCGAGCCGTCGCCGATGTAGGGGGCCATCACAAAGGTCCGGAATTGCATGGACGGATTGGCGGCCGTGCGGAAGTAGATGTCGTGCCGGTCGACCAGCTGCACCCCGTCGAACCAGTACTGCACCACCCCATCCGGCTGCCCCTTCCCGCCACTGATCGTGTTCAGCTGCCAGTAGCTCTCGACGTGGTGCCACGAGCTCTTGGTGGCGTCCGGTCATGACCAGCGTCCCGGCTGGAAGATCTTGTAGTTGGTGTACAGGCCCCCGCCGTAGTCGAAGGCGTCCCAGAGCGAGCCCCGGCTCCGGCCGGCCATTGTACCCGCCGATGGCGCGCTGCTCCGTCACGTTGGTCAGGTCCACCATCAGCTTGGTCGGTGTCGATCATGAGCGCGTCCTGCATGGCCAGGATCGGCTGCTCCCGCCGCGCGCACCGGTCGTAGAGCACTCGTCGTACAAGGTCAGGTGCGCGATGAGGGACCGACCAATGGTCATCCGCCGTGGTCAGGAAGTGGAACATGTGCGGGTGGTCTCACGCCCGAGCCGATCCAGTTGGCACTCTGCTTCACCCAGTAGGAGAGATAGACCGAGTTGCTCGGGGCGAAGTCCATCGCGCGACGAGCCCTGGGGCGCCGTCGAGCCGGACGTCCAGTGCCACTGCAGCGCCTGGGTGCCGGCACTGCCGGGCCGCGCGTCGATCGTCGACCGCAATCGTGGTCGCGTCGAACCACCCGCGGCTGGCGATGTTGGCGTCCTCGAAGCCCTCGGCTAACAGCGTCGAACCCGTGCCGCCGCCGGCCGTGACGGTGATGGCGGCGGTATCGGCCAGGGTCCCGCCCTGCTGGGACGCGATGACACGGAAGCTGCCGGCCGTGTGCGCCCGCCGTGTACAGCCCGCCCGTGGTGACGGTGCCGCCGGTGCGCCGAATACGTCACCGCCGGCGCGGTCGTGGCCCCGTTGCTCCACTGCCGCTCACGGTGAACTGCTGGGTGGCGCCGGTGGCGAGGACACGCTCGAGGGCGCCAGGATGACTGCCTGGAGCACCGGCGGCGCAGCCGTCAGTGTGACCGCGCTGGTGTCGGCCAGGGTGCCACCTTGCTGCCTGGCGATGACGCGATAGGACTGCCGGCGGTGCCGGCGGTATAGAGTCCGGTGGCGTTGATGGCCCCCCCGGTGGCGCTCCACGTCACGCTCGGCACGAGGGTGCTGCCATCCTGCCGGGTGGCACTCGCCGTGAAGGCTCGGCTTGCGCCGGCAGTCAGGTTGGCCGAGCAGGGGACACCGTGACGCTGACAATGGGCGAGACGACGGCCGATAGGGTGACCGGAGACGACGCGCTGAGGCTGCCGCCCGCCAGATTTGCCGTGACCGTGTACCCGCCAGGCGTTGCGCCCGCGGTATAGACACCCGCCGCCGTGATGGTCCCCCCCGTGGCCGACCAGGTGACGCTCGGCACGAGTGTCGTCCCGTCCTGTCGGGTGGCGGAGGCGGTAAAGGCCTGCGAACCGCCGGTCGGCACGTCGCCGGATTGGGCGAGACACTCAGGCTGACGACGGGGGAGACGGCTGCATTGACGGTCACGGCCGAGGCGTTCGTGAGGGAGCCGCCTACCAGCTGGGCGGTGACGCTATAGACGCCTGGCGGCCACCGGCCGCAGTACACCCCACTGGAATTGATGGTGCCACCGGTGGCGGTCCACGTGATGGCGGGGACGAGGGTCGTGCCGTTCTGCCTCGTGCCAAGAACCGAGAAAGCGAGGCTCGCCCCGGCCGTGACGGTGGCTGGGCTTGGCGAGACGGTTAGACTCACGATCGGGGAGCGGACCTTGACCGGCCGGGATCTGGCGAGCGCGCTGCCCACCAGCGCGGCGGTGACCGCAAGTCGCCCTCAGCCGGCCCGGCGGTGAAGGTGCCGTTGGCGTCAACGGCTCCGCCGGTCGCGGTCCACGTCACCTGCGGGATCGACGTGCTCCCGTCCGGTGGACGGCGTGACACCACGAAATCGACCGACTCCCCGGTGTTCACGCTGGCGGAATCCGGGGAAACGTTCAGTTGCGTGATCGGGGAGGGATCATCAGGACCCAATCCATCCTTCGCTTCGCCCGGGGGCAGGACCCGAGGAACAGGCGAGCCCGAGCACGGCGAACCGCCGTACACTCGATGGCCCTGAAGGCGGACCGGATGGGAAAACTCCACGGATTCCACTGAAGCCGAATCAGCTCAACAACCCGCATCAAGCCCAACCTGCCCCCGCCGCCCCCACCACTTGGGCTACTCCTCGAAAAGCAAGCCCCGCGCCGAACTGCGAGCGCGCAGGTACAAGGATAACAACATACGCAGCAATGTGTTAGGGTGCTGTATTTCTTGACATCAACGGCGCAGAACCTTGCAGTGGGGCGATTCGAAACTCAGAATGCGGGAACTCGGGCGCTCCGCACATGCTGATGCGCCGGAAGCGTGACCAGTCGTCTCACGAGTTCGTCAGCCCCGAGAAATCCATCCTGCGTGTTGATGCGTCGAGCACCGAAGCCCGGCAACTCCGCGATCGAGCCGGGATAGCCTCGACTCACACCGCACGCCACATAGTAGCGCGATGTTTGCGCCTCCGCCGTGCGCTGGAGCACAACAGGGTATCTCAACAAGCCGGCCATCCAGCCTTCTGGTGCGCGCAAGTGAGTCGACTCCAGGAGCGCTGTCTGAATTCGGAGCGCGTTGTCCCGTCTGACCTGAGCTTCCGCGCGTGCCAGCGGACGGGTCCGCCCCAGCTCTCCAGCCGCCAGCGCGGAGATCCCCCCCACCGGGTGTGCCGGCCGGTACACGGTCTCGCCGAGGCCGAGGAAGGGCAGCGACGCCGGAATCCAGTATAGTGAGGGCCGGCCGAAGAGCCACTGGGCCGTGAGCAGGAGCAAGTCCCGGAGCGCTCCCCGCGGGGAGCGCGGGCCAGTAGCCGAGCTCCAGGCCCGCTCGGCGGCCGCGAGCAGCCGCGGCGGCTGAAATCGTGGTGGAGAGACGCTTGGCCCGTGCGCCTCGGCAAAGAGCTCGGGCAGCTTGGGCTCGACGATCGGCGCCACGCCCGTGTTCACCCCCTCAACTTTCGCGACGTTGACGTCCACCCCGACGATGGCATGACCTTCGGAGGCCAGACAGCCGGAGCACACCGTGCCGACATAGCCCAGGCCGAAACCGCTGATATTCATGATGCCTTCTTGGCTTTCCGCTATGAGCGGAGGCGATCGGGCTGCACGCTCGACCTGCGTACCAAGAACGGCATGAGTCCCATGCTGGGTGTGACGACCTCCCAAGACCGCAGAAGGTCAAAGTGCAGCCAGGCAGCGAGTCCGGCCCAGCAGAACAGACTCACAACTCGAAGCGGCCGATAGACCCTCGGCCACTTCCGACGGACAGCCAAGAAGACGACCTCTTGGCCGAACAGGAGCAGGACCACAAGGTAACTGGCCTTCTTCCGCTCCGGCCACAACGGCCGAAATCTTGGATACACTGCGGACATCGAATCGAAAGCGGCCTGGACTGCCACCAACTCGGGGCCGACCTCTGGTCCGGGGTTAAGCGTGAGCGTCTCCCGGATCACCTGACCATCCACCGTTCGAGTCGCGAATATGAACCACCCGTTCCGTTCAACACCGAGCATGCCGGACGGGGTGGGAACGTCGATTGCCCACTCTTCAGCGGCTGACCTTCCGCGCCATGCGCGGCCTGCCTAGGCCACGATCGGGCCCCGAAGGCGCCCACCAGCCCGGGAAACCACCACCGCCAGCCAAGTCTCCGGGCCAGGTTGCTCGACGACAACGGCGGGTGCCGGCCGCGGGCCATGCGAACCACGTGCCACCCGGCAAATGGCTGAAGGCTCCCTCGGTAGACCCCGAACCCCGTTTCCGGGGGTCCAAGAGTCGATCCTGAAAGCGGCCGAATCCCTCACGATGCAGCCGATACGACCCGGGGCCTCCCTCCGTCGAGGAGTTCGACTTCCGGCGAAAATGTCCAAACGCTCCTGCCAGTCGTGTCCGGCAACCCGAAACGACATCCAGTACCACCCACAGATTCGGGCCGACACGGACCACTTGGCGCCGGGCGCGATACTCCCCTGGCCCGAGCGCTCAAGATCCACCGCCGAAAGCCGGTCCGATGTGCCGAAGGACATGCAAACGAGTGGCACGTTGGCTCAGCGGGTCCTCACCGCTGATATGGGGCGCGTTGGAACCGTCCCATCCTTCGGCCTGCCCCCTGCCCTCCTCCGTGTAGGGCCAATAGCCCACACTGGTAAGCCAGATACTCCGCCGGACCAGAGGAGGACGCTCACTCGTCCGCGTGTTTGTGGGGGTGCCGGGGGGCTGGGCCAGGACTAGAACCGTCTGACTGGAGTCCAGGCCCATCAGGCGACCCGTAAGACCTGGTCCAATCGATCCAGTACCCCTCGAACAGGATGGAGGTGATTCCCAAGATCGGGGGTTTGGGCTTCGTATAGGTGTGATCTTCCGGCCATGTCCGCGTGCATCAATATCGTCACCCTTGGGAAGTCCCCCGTGTTCGCCCAATCTGTGTCGCCGATGGCTGGCAGGTTCCATCCGGCCGTCGGAGCGCGCCGAGAATGTCGATCCCCGCACGATATCGCTCCGCCCAAGGAGCTCGTGGACGATTGGGTCGCCCAACAGAGTCATGCTCCGAAAGTCATGGCGAGCATTTTCAAGGTCGAACGCCTGATAGCCAGCGGAGTTTTCCCGGATGATGCCTTCGTGTCCCATGAAGAAGGTCAATCTGCCGAGAGAGACGCTCAACCGCGACCGTTGATACGCGCGTTCTGGGGTAGTTCGGGAAAGGCCAGGCTCAGTTGGAGGAGTCCGAGGTTCTGCATCACCCCGTGGTTCGTGGAAAAGGTGAAGTGCCCGGGGCTGACAGGAAATAGCCGTAACGACGCGCCTGCTCGAGGACTGCGCGCCCGACCTCGGGCCGGTAGTCGGCCGTCCCCGGTAGACCCGCCAAACTCCGCCAGGACGCGCACGCGCGCTGCCGTGGCGTGATCGTTCCAGAGGAGCCCTTGGGACCATGCCTGTCGTTCGTTTTGATCCCCGCCGTGATGAACTCCCGAGCAGCGGAAAGAACTCCTCGCGGCCCGTATCGACATACGCTGCCAAGCAGAATAGTCTGGCACCACGAAGCTCGCATACCGAAGCTGGAGTGCGGGGGGAGACGTTCGAAGTCATGAGGGGAGAATGAGAGAGCGAGCTCCCGACCGGCAAGCCGGCAATTGCAGCCGACCCTTCAAATTCCTTCCGCTACTGCGACCTCAAATGTCCCGTCCCGACCAGCGATCGGGATGAGCGGAACCGGCGCAACTCCTCGAGCATCGAATCCACAGGGCTCAACCGCGCGGCCGCGACCATCTCGGAGCCGATGGGTGCACGCGGCGCATGATAGTGCAAGATGGCGGGTGCCCAAATCAAGGTCAGGGTGAACGCCGGCACCAGCAGGAAGATCACCGACGGAATCCTGAAGATCGCCGGGATTGAAGGTTGGGTAGAGCGCGTGGGCTTGACATCACCTGATACAATGCACCTTGTATGCCCCAATTGGAGGCGCAATTTGCTAGAATTCAAGCGGTAAATCCATTCGCCACAATACATTGAAAGACCGCTACAAACCAAGTCAGCCCTCCTCTGTTTGAAGGAGGCCAAGTGGAAGCGCGGCCTGTGGCACGGACGCATCATTGCCTGCGATCGGGCTGAAGCAGGTGGTCATGCTCGGCCGGGACTTTCCGCTTGCCTGGTCTCGCCAAGTGGCCGCGGCCGTGAGGGAGAGGTACAACTCACCCAATGGCGTCCCGAGCGCCTACCAAGAGTAGATCCGCTCCGCAGTTTCTCGGCCCGCTCCCTGAAGTTTCCGGTGGAGTGCACCATTACGCAGGACCCGCATTACCGGCACGACGAACTCCTCGGGCAAGTCTGCGATGAGGACTTTACCAGCGTGACCGCGACGGCTTCGGGCTCGCTGGGCGCGAGACCATCCTTGCCCGAAATACGCTGCATGCGCAAAGGACTGCACTTCCGGTCAAGATCACAAGCTAAAACACGGCGTATTCTGGCGCTCCGCACGAATCGGTGGGTGGGGAGCGTCACCAGGCGCTCCGCCAGCAGCCTGGCCCCCGGGAAATCCTCCCCCGGATTCAGCCTCCGCTCCCCGAATCCCGGAAGCGCCGACAGCGACTTCGGATAGCCGCGCATGACGCCCGCGCCGCAAGATACGACGTCAGTACTCGTCCGCCGTGCGCTGGAGCACAACCGGGAATCGCAGCCAGCCGGCCTCCCATCCGGCGGCGGGCGCACAGGACTGCCGCCGACCACCTCGCGCGCGAAGCCGCGAGGCATTGGCCCGCCGGCCGCGCACCTCGGCAGGCACCAGCGGCAGTGTCCGGACGAGCACCCCGGCCGCCAAGCGTCGAAATGCCGCCCACCGGATGCGGCGCCCGGTAGGTGGTTTCGCCGAGGCCGAGAAAGGGAAGCGAGGCGGGAATCCAGTAGAGCGACGGCCGGCCGAAGAGCCACTGCGCCTTGAGGACGAGATAGTCCTTGAGCGAGCCGCGCGGCTCCGCGGGCCCGTGGCAGCCTCCCACGCCGCCGCGGCAGCCGCCACGAGGCGCTCGTCGTTGACCAGCAGCGCCCCGCCCTTCCCCCCGTGACCCCCTTGCCGCGGCCGAAGCTGAGGACGCCGAGCGCGCCGTGCGCGCCCGCCGGCCTCCCCCGCCATTCGCACCCCGAGCCCTGCGCGGCATCCTCGATGACGATGCGCGCCGAACTCCGCGGCCAGCGCCTGGACCGCCGCCAGGTCCGCCGGCACGCCGTACAGGTGCGCCACGACGACGCTCCGCGCCCCGGCCTCGAACGCCCGCCGGAGCGAGGCGAGGTCCGGGCGAGAGGGTCGCCGGGTCGATGTCGTACAGGAGGAACGGCAACGCCCGCCCCGTCGGCCGCGGTGGCGATGTCGTAGCAGCAGTAGGCGGGCAGCGCGACGGGCGCGCCGGTGGCGGCGTGCGCCACCTGGAGCGCGAGCGTCAGCGCCGAGGTGCCGCTGTCGGTGAGGTAGAGCTCCTCGGGGCGTAGGCCGCCCGAAGCGCCTCGATCCAGTCGCGCTGCGCGCGCCGTCCCGTCGCTGAGCCAGGCGGCACGGAACCCGGCAAGCATGGCCCCGAGGGTCAGCGGCGACCAGACCGGCGGCTGCCGGAACAAGCTCACGGGATCAGCCGCACGATGCGGGGCCCAAGCGCCGTCGCGACCGGCAAGCGGCAAGCTGCTTCCAGAGCCGCGGCCCCCAGCTGAACGCCCCGTGATCGGGCGAGGGCGTGGTCGCCGGCGCTCCGCCGGGCGTGTGCTGGTACCACCAGAGCGGCTCGTCCCGCCCGCCCCACTGCAGCTTGTACCGGTGCGTGCCGCTGCCCGGGGTGCAGCGGCCGAAGTTGAAGCGGGTGCACCCCTCGCCGATGGCCCGCTCCATGAACGCCCGGTACAGCCCCATGTTGGCGGAGGTGCGGTTGAACTCGGAGAGCGCGCTGGCCCAGGTCATCTCGAACTCGCGCCCCAGCGGAACCCGGCCCCCGCCGCGATCGGCTTGCCGCCCGAGCCAGGCGCAGCCGAACCAGGCGTCCTCCGGAAAGGCCCGCGCGATCGCCTCGAAGAGCCCTCGCCCCTGGGTCGGCGTGCCGAGGTCGCGCATGTGGCGGGCAAAGACCGCGTAGAAGGGCGCGACCTGGTCGGGGCCGAAGGCGTAGGTCACCCCCTCCTTTTCCGGGCGGCGCACCTGGCTCCGGAGCTTGGCCGGAAACGCCTTCATCAGCGCGTCGGCGTCGGCCGGCAGGTCCAGCACGACCGTCACCTTCCGGTGCGAAACCGGCAGGTCCAGCGGCAGTTCCTGCGCGCTCCGCAGTTCGAGCAGCTTCACGCCGCTCGCGTCGGCAAGCCGCGACCGCCTCCGCCGCGAGCGCCCGCACCGCCTCGCGGCTCGCCGAGCGGGCCGCCGTAGTTCACGAACGGCATCGAGACCAGGTAGTGCCCGAAGAGGGCGCTCCGGACCCGGACCAGCGGCAGCACGCCCGCTCAGCGCGCCATCGTGCCGGGCAGCGAGGTAGATGGTCTCGTGGCCGAGCGCCGTCGGCCATGACCTCCCGCCACCCGTACAGGTGAAAGTGGGTCCACCCCGCCTGCCGGCGGACGAAGGCATCCCACTCCGCCGGCGCGCCGTCGAACGGCCGGACCGACCGTCACGACGCCGCCGACCGGCAGCACCGACGCGAACCGGAACTCGCCGAGCAACCGCTCCAGCCGCGGCAGGGTCCGGTCGAGCCCGCGATAGTGCCGGATCCGGGTGAGCCGGTCGCAGTCGATGCGGGGCTGGTCGGGATCCACCTCCCACGGATGGATGTAGAACATCCCCGCCTGGCCCTGCCGCTGCCGGTTCCGAAAGGCGCGCCGGATGACGCCGAAGGGGAACTGCCGCAGGTACCCGCCTCCGGCCGCCGGGATCCGGATGCCGAGGAGGTCCAGCGTGGTCATCGGATATTCGCGGAGCGTGCCGGCCGGGCCGGACGATGTCGTAGGGCGCGGTGGGTGCGCCGGGCCAGCCGTAGCCGGGGCGGCGGATGGGGAAGACGCTCGAGTCGTAGGTGTGGCCGGTTTCGAGCAGGACGTCGAAGGCCCACTCCATGCCCGGCAGGATGGAAAAGCTGGGGGCGCGGAATCCGCGCACCGGCTGGCCGGAGATCTCCTCGAGCCGCGCCTTGGTGCGCGCCACGTCCTCCCGAAATTCGGCGGGGGTCAGCGTCGGGACCCGGCGATGCCACCAGCTGTGGCTGGCGATCTCGTGCCCCGCCGCGGCGATGCGGCGCACCAGCTCCGGCTTCCGGTCCGCCAGCCACCCCACGACGAAGAAGGTGCCGGTGGCCCCGTGCCGGGCCAGCAGGTCGAGCAGGACGGTCGGTGTTGGCCTCCACCCGGCTGGGCTGGCGCTCCCAGTCGGCCCGGTCGATGAACGGCTCGAAGGCGCTGACGTGGAAGTGCTCCTCCACATCCACCGAAAAGCGGTGCGATTGGTCCAGGTGTCGACTCCCAAGGGATCGGTGTCTGGTGGATCCTGCTCCTTGGAAGTTACTATCTATGCAGGGGCCGTGCCGGGAAGGCGGCGGCCCAACATTCTCCCAAGGGCCCCATGCCCCGCCGCCAGCGCCACTTCGGGTACCGCCTCGCCGCAGCCGGGCTGGCCGTCATTGCGATCCTGACACTGCTTCCCCACCCGGAGAGGCCGGGCGTGCCGCCGCCACGCCCGTCGGCTGCATCGTCTGCGGGGACCGGGTGGGGTCGATTTCCTCCTGAACATCCTGCTGTTCATCCCGCTCGGCCTCGGGCTCGCGACTCGCCGGATTCTCCTGGCGCCGGGCACGTGCGCTCGCCGGCTCTGATCACGTTTACGGATCGAACTTCTCCAGATGAAGGTGATCGCCGGTCGGGACGCCAGCCTCGGCGACATCCTGACCAACACCACTGGGCAGCGGCATCGGCGCCTCCTCGGAGCGCACTGGCGACGTGCTGGTCTCGCCGCGGCAACAGGCGCCAGACGGCTGGCGATGGGCTATGCCCTCGCTCTGACCTGGATCTGGGCCGGCACCGCGTGGGCCCTCGGACCACATGGCCCACTGGTGCACCGTGGTATGGGCAATGGGCGCCGGACTCGGGCAATCTCGAAGCCGTTCCTGGGAAGCCCGCTCAAGATCACGCGCTGGCGGAGAACCGCTACTTCCCGGCCGGCGCTCGATGAAAGCCGACTGGAAGACGCTGTGGCGGCCAACCCCATGATGGCATTCCGGCGTCCTGGGCCCGCCCCGACCGCGCTCGCTCCGGTCGGGGCGATCTACGACGGACGGCAGCGCGAGGTGCTGCTCATCGGCCAGGACGGCAGGATCTCGATTTCGGTCTCCGCATGCGCGCAAACATCCTGAAGCTGCGGAACCCGAGCCGTGACCCTCCGCAACGGCATGGCCGGCCAGCCCGGCGACACGGTGGACGCCGAGGGCGCCTTGCGCAGCGGCGCCTTCGAACTGAGCTCACGCATCGGCGGCCAGGTGCACCCGGCGGCTCCCGCTCAGCGCGAGCTGGGGCTGGAGCCTCGTCGCTCCGTGGGATCCGGTCCTGGGGACCGGAAGTCCACGTCCTGACCGGCGCTCTGGATCGCCGGACTCCTCGCCCTGCTGGCCTACTGGAGCGTGTTGGGCGGGGGAGCGTCGCTCGTCATCCTCCCCGGCGACGATCGCCCTCCTGCTGGGGTCGTGCCCTAGCGCCGCCGGCTTTCCCACCCGCGCACTGGAGTGAATGGCTGTCGGCCCTTGTCGGGATTATGGCCGGGTGGTTGGCTGCTCGCCCGGCGCAGAGGCAACGCGAACGCGCTGTACCGGATTCCGAGGACGCATTCGACCACACTCGCTGAGGCCACACCATGATTTCCCGACCCGACCGACTCTCGAAGCCTCGCCCTCGGAGCAGCGTCTTCTTAGCTCTCCTGCCAGTCCGGAGACGTCACCCCGCCGACGAACGCCGCCCCCGTGGCCACGATCACGACCCCATCCACCGGCGCCCTCTTCTCCGGCGGCGAAACCATTGCCTACGCCGGCACCGGCACCGACCCCGAGGACGGCGTCGCTGACCGGCAGCCAGTTCACCTGGTGGGTGGACCTCCACCACGCCACCCACACCCATCCCTTCGTGCCGCCGACCACCGGCTCGACCAGCGGCAGCTTCCTGGTGCCGCCCCGGGGTCACACCGAAGACAACATCTATCCTCCGCATCTACCTGCGCGTCGTGGACGCCGAGGGCGTGGCGGACACCACGCTACGTGGACGTCCAGCCGCGGAAGGTGACCCTCTCGTTCGCCTCCTCGCCGAGCGGTGTGCAATTGACGCTGGACGGACAGCCCCAGGTGACGCCATTCAGCGACGTCGGCGTGGTCGGCATGGAACGCGACATCGGCGCCCCCACGCCACAGGTGATCGGCCCCGACAGCCTCGTCTGGCAGAATCTGGTCCGACGCAGGCGCCAACCTGCACACGGTCGTTACCCCGACCACCAACACCACGTACACCGCCACCTACCAGGCGGTGGCGGTGGTCAACCAGCACCCCATCGTGGCGTGACCGCGCCATCCGGTGGTGCCACGATCGTCCAGGGCACTTCCACGCCGGTCACCGCCACGGCGTCCGACCCGGATGGAACCGTCACCTCGGTGCAGTTCTTCGATGGTGTGACTTCGCTCGGGACCGATAATTCCTCCCCCTATTCCGTCACCTGGATGCCCGCCACGACCGGCACGCATAGCCTCACCGCACGCGCCACCGACAACGGCGGCGCCACCACGACCTCGGCACCGGTCAGCGTCACAGTCGTGCCGCCCGGCGCGGACGGCACCCCGCCCACCGTGCAACTCACCAGTCCCACGGACGGCACGACCGGTCTATCAGGCTCGCTCGAACTTCACTGCTACGCCGAGCGACAACGTCGGCGTCGTTGGCGTGGCGTTCCAGGTGGACGGCGTCCCCCTCTCGGAAGATCTGAGCACCCCCTACACGCGCCACTCTCCCCGCCACGAGCCCCTACGCCAGCGGCGTGCACGTGGTCCGCGCCCGGGCGCGGGACGCCGCCGGCAACCTCTCCTCGTGGTCGCGCCGCGCGTGTCACCTTCAACGGCGTCGGCGCTGCCCGGCCGGGTTCAGCCGCACGCAATTCGTGGCAGGGCATTACGTCCGGCCGCGCGACGACGATGGCGTTTGCACCAGACGGCCGGCTCTTCATTGCCGAGCAGGATGGCGCACTCCGCGTGGTCAAGAACGGCGCGATGCTCGCCACGCCGTTCGTGACCGTCAACACCAGCGCCAACGGCGAACGCGGGCCTGCTCGGCGTGGCCTTCCACCCGCAGTTCGCCACCAACGGCTGGGTGTACCTCTACTACACCTCCAGCACGGGCGGCGCGCACAACCGCATCGTGCGCTACACCGCCAGCGGCGACGTGGCGGCCGGCGGCGAGACGGTGCTGGTGGACCTGCCCAACCTGAGCAGCGCCACCAACCACAACGGCGGCGCCCTGCACTTCGGGCCCGACGGCAAGCTCTACGTGGCCGTGGGCGACAACGCGACGGGCAGCAACGCGCAGAGCATGGCCACACCGTTCGGCAAGATGCTCCGCTTCAACGACGACGGGACGATTCCGACCGACAACCCGTTCTACGGCAGCACCACCGGGATCAACCGCTCCATCTGGGCGCTCGGCCTCCGGAATCCCTTCACCTTTGGGTTCCAGCCAGGCACCGGCCGGATGTTCATCAACGACGTCGGCGAGGGAACCTGGGAGGAGATCAACGACGGTGCCGCGGGGGCCAATTATGGCTGGCCCAACAGGGAAGGCACGGGTGGCGCACCGACCTACGTGGATCCGATCTACGTCTACGGCCACTCGAATAACAGCAGCCTCGTCGTCGGCCAGGCCATCGTCGGGTCGGCCTTCTACAATCCCACGACCGTGCTCTACCCTTCCGAGTATGTCGGCAGCTATTTCTTCGGGGACTACGTGCAGGGGTGGGTCAAGCGGATGGATACCAGCGAACGGCAACGCCGTGTACTCGTTCTGGAACAACACCTCGGCCATCACGGATGTGCAGGTCGGTGCCCGACGGGGCGCTGTACGTCCTCGGTGACCTGGGCGCCTCATGGGGCGTGCACCGGATTGGGCGGCCGTAGGGCAGCGGGGCAGCGGGGCAGCGGGGCAGCGGGGCAGCGGGGCAGCGGGGCAGCGGGGCCGAAGGTAACGAATCATCCGGGAGTCCCCCCTCTCCGCTTGCCGGAGAGGGGGTCAGGGGGTGAGGTGGAACGCCGGCAATGGTAGTTTATTGCCATGCCCCGCCCCGGCCTCACCCTCCCCTTCCGCCAGCGCATCCTGGTGGTGCTGATCGCGCTGGGCGCCGTGCCCACCGCCATCGCCATCTTCGGCTGGGCCTTCACCATCCGCACCAACAACCCCGCCACCGCCGCCCGCGCCGCGGTGGAAGGGGTCGGCAACTCGGGCCGCGTACTCGTTGAAACGGTCGACACCACCCGGCTCCGCCCCAACGAACGCCGCGCCCTGGCGGCCCACGCCGAGGCGCTGAACCGCGCGCTGGTGCGCACCCAGGCCGCCGAGGCGTACGGGCAGGTACTACTACGCCGGGCTGGCCGCCCTCCTCCTGGCACTCGGCGCCCTCTACGTCTACGCCGCCGTCCGGCTCGGCGGGCACCTGTCGCGGCAACTGAGCCGGCCCATCGACGAGCTGGTCGGCTGGACCGGCCAGATCGCCCGGCACGAACCGATTCCTGACGCCGAGACGCTCCGCGGCGCGCCGGAGTTCGAGGCGCTGCGCACCGCCCTCCGCTCCATGGCCACCGAACTCGAGCAGGGCCGCTCCCGCGAACTCGAGACCGAGCGCATCCGCGCCTTCGGCGAGGTGGCCCGCCGAGTGGCGCACGAGATGAAGAACCCGCTCACCCCCATCGGCTTTGCCGTGAAGTCGCTGTCGCTCACCGCCCGCCCCGAACAGGTCGAGGCCATCGAGGTGCTGGCCGCCGAGTCGCGCCGGCTGGAGCGGCTCGCCAAGGAATTCGCCGAACTGGGCCGGCTGCCCGAGGGACCCGCCGCCGAGGTGGACCTGGCCGAACTGCTCGAGGAGCTGCGGCGGGTCGCCGTGCCGCCGACGGTGGAGTCCACCCTCCAGGTGCACCCGATGACGCCGCGGATCCTCGGCCACTACGACCCGCTCCGCCGCGCCTTCAGCAACCTGATCCGGAACGCCGTCGAGGCGATGGGCGGCAGCGGCCAGCTCGACATCCGCATCGCACCCGGCGCCGGCGGCGTCATCGTGGCGATCGCCGACCACGGCCCCGGCATCCCCCCCGACCAGCGCGCCCAGGTGTTCGAGCCCTACTGGACCACCAAGGACGAAGGCACCGGACTCGGGCTGGCCTTGGTGCGGCAGACCGCGGTGGCGCACGGGGGGAATGTGGAAGTCAGGGAGACTCCGGGCGGTGGGGCGACGTTCGTCGTGATCCTGTCGGGCGGGTGCCGGCACCGACGACTGAGATGCGGCCGCACAGCTGTCGCGCCCGCTACCGCGGGGCCGGGCGCCCGCCTATCTTTACTGATGCCCGCCATTCTCCTCATCGACGACGAAGCCAACATCCGCCGGATGCTCGGGGCGCTGCTGCGCGCCGAGGGGCATGTGGTGTCCGAGGCGGCCAACGGCAACGCCGCGCTGCTGGCGGTCGATGAGGCGGAACCCGACGCCATCTTCCTCGACCTGATGATGCCGCCGGGCCCCGATGGTCTCGCCACGCTGCAGGCGCTCCGGGAGCGGGGCGTGTCGGCCCCGGTCATCATGATGAGCGGCAAGGCCCAGCTGGCCGACGCGGTCCGCGCCGCCCGGCTCGGCGCCTTCCAGTTCCTCGAGAAGCCGCTCACCCCCGAGTCGGTGCTCGTCACCCTCCAGGCCGCCCTCGATCTCTCCCGCACCCGCGCCGCCAACCGCGCCCTGCACGCCGCCCTCGGCCACCGCGACGAGATGGTGGGCGCGTCCCCCGCCCTGCGCCACGTGCGCGAGCTGGTGGCCCAGGTGGCCCCCGGCGACACCCGGGTGCTCATCACCGGCGAATCGGGCACCGGCAAGGAGCTGGTGGCCGCCGCCATCCACCAGGCCAGCAGCAGGGCAGCAGGGCCGTTCGTGGCGGTCAATTCCGCGGCGATTCCGCGCGACCTCGTCGAGTCCGAGATGTTCGGCCACGAGCGCGGCGCCTTTACCGGCGCCACCGAACGCCGCATGGGCCGCTTCGAGCTGGCCGACGGCGGCACCCTCTTCCTCGACGAAGTGGGCGACCTCGACCTCGCCGCCCAGGCCAAGCTGCTCCGCGTCCTCGAGACCGGCGAAGTCCAGCGCCTCGGCGCCGAACGCACCACGCGGGTGGACGTGCGGGTCATCGCCGCCACCAACAGCCGGCTCGACGATGCGGTGGGACGGGGCAAGGTCCGGGAAGACCTCTTCTTCCGGCTCAACGTCTTCCCGATCCACCTGCCGCCGCTCCGGGAGCGGCTCGAGGACCTCCCCGCCCTGGTGCGCCACTTCGCCAGCCGGCTCCGGCCCCAGGAGCCCGTGGCGTTCACCCCCGACGCCGTGGCCGCCCTGGCGGGATACCGCTGGCCCGGCAACGTGCGGGAGCTGGCCAACGTGGTGGAGCGGCTGACGATCCTCGCGGACGGCGCGGTGACGGCGGAGCTGGTGCGGCAGGTGGTGCCGGAACGTCCTCCCCTCTCCACATGTCTCACCTCACCCCCCAACCCCCTCTCCATGAAATGGAGAGGGGGAGAAGCACCTCGTTGACAGAATCGCTCGACAACCACGAGCGCGCGCTGATCCAGGCCGCGCTCGCGGACGCCGGCGGAACGGTCGCGGAGGCCGCACGGATCCTCCAGACCGATCGGGCGAATCTGTATCGACGGATGAAGCGACTCGGATTGGGTGAATAGAGTAGGAACCACAATACGATCGGAGTCCTTTGCGCCTCTTTGCGCCTTTGCGGTGAAAGGCTCTTCACCGCAAAGACGCAAAGAGACGCGAAGGACGCAAGAGATATCAACTGGACCCCGGCTTTCGCCGGGGTGACGGCACACGTTGGGGGTGGGCTCACGCTAGGGGTGGGCTTACGCCCACCCCTCGCACGACGAATTCGCAAATCCGCCCCTCAAGAGGAGCGTCGATGGCCATCCAATGTTCCGATGGGAACCTCTCAACCGAAGCGATTCGTTCATCCGGCACGGATGTGCAAAATCGTTTCGATAGGGGTGGGCATTCGCCCACCCCTAGCGGTGGTGGCATGCGCCAATCGATATGGGGACCGCTTGCGTGTATGCTCCTCGTCGCGGGTGCCGCCCACGCCCAGGACTCCAGCGTGGTCGTCATCGACCCCGACGCGCCGTTCGCCGACAGCTCGGCGGTCGGCACGCTTCCGGACGCCGTCACCCAGCAACTCATCCGCACCTGGAACGACTCCAGCACCACGCGATTCACCGGCCCCGTCACCATTGCCGCCGGGAGCCGACTGCAGGGCCCCGTCGCCATCTACCGCGGCACGCTGCGGGTCGGCGGCGTCATCGAGGGCCCCGTCACCGTCATCAACGGCAGCCTGATTCTCCTCCCCGGGGCGGTGATCACCGGGGACGTCCTCGTGGTCGGCGGCCGGCTGAGCAAGCAGGAGGGCAGCACGCTCGACGGCGCCGAGCAGGTGTACTGGGACCTGGCCCCCGTGGCCAGGACGAGCGACGGCACGCTGACGCTGCAGGAGACGCCCGACCTCGAGACCCTCGGCACGGCCCAGAAGAGCTTCGGGGTCGGCAAGATCCGGACGACGGTGCATGCCTCGACCGGCGGCACCTACGACCGCATCGAGGGATTTCCCCTCGACGCCGGGGTGGGGTTCGACTGGCGGGCCAGCCAGCGCGACCGGGTCAAGCTCGACCTGACCGGCATCGTGCGGACCACCACCGACCGCACCGACTCGCACAGCGACTTCGGCTACCGGACCAAGCTCGAGTGGCGCCGCTACGGCGAGGTGGGCTTCGGGTTCGGCGGGCGGGCCTGGAGCGTGATCGACGTGATTCCCAACCAGACGCTGTCGCGCGCCGAGTCGGGATGGTCCTCGTTCCTCCTCCAGGAAGACCAGTACGACTACTACTACGGCCAGGGATTCGGCTTCTACGGGTTCCTCATTCCGGCGCGCCAGTTCCGGATGGATCTCTCCTGGAACAGCGAAGAGCAGTCATCGTCGCCCGCCAACGACCCCTTCTCGCTCTTCGTCAACGACAACCGGTGGCGGCCCAACCCGCTGATCGACGACGGCAACTATTCCATCACGACCGGCTCCGTCACCCTCGACACCCGCGACAGCGACCGGCAGCCCGCCCTCGGCTGGTACGCCAAGGGCAGCGTCGAGTTCGGCGAGAGCAGCGACGTCGGACCTGTCGTGCTGCCGCCGGGCCTCCGGGACCCGATCCCGACCGACGGGGCGTACAACTACTCCCTGCTGACCCTCGACCTCCGGCGCTACTTCCGGCTCTCGCCGGACGACCGGCTGAGCGGCCGAGCCTACTTTTCCGGCTGGGTGGGCGGCGATGCGCTCCCGATGCAGCGGCGGCTCTCCCTCGGTGGCCCCTCGATCCTCCCCGGCGACGCATTCCGCCAGGTGAATTGCACCCCGCCCAGCACCGCGAATCCGTCAGAAGCCAGCCTCTGCGACCGGACCATGTTCTTCCAGGTCGAGTTCCGGCACCGGCTCGACCTCGGCTGGCACTACACGCTCGCCAAGGGCCAGGAAGGGTCGGCCAGCCGCGTCATCGGCATCCAGACCGCGGACCTCGTCTTCCTCTCCGACGTCGGCAGCGCCTGGCTGAGCGGCTCCGGCCCCGGCCACGTGCCGAACAACAGGCTGCCGTCATCCGAGTACTGGTCGGCCGACATCGGCGCCGGCATCGACTTCGGATTCCTCGGCGCCTACCTGGCCAAGTCGATCACCGACGACGGCCCGCTCCGCGTGTCTATCCGACTGCAGCGCCGCTTCTAGCATGCGCCTGCCGGCCGGCCTCCTGCTGCTCGCGGCGCTCACGCTGCCTGCCGCCCCTCCGCTCAACGCGCAGGGGGCCGCCGGTGTCACCCTCTCCGTGACCCTCGTGCCCGACGCGAGTCGCAAGAACGGACAGCTCCCCGAGGCGCGAGTGCACGGCCTGCTCGACGACGACCGCTGGACCTCCGCGCTCCTGAGCGGCCTGCCGCTCCGCCTGCACTACCGGCTCGAGCTGTGGCGGGCCCGGGCGTCGTGGTTCGACGCGGCGGTGCGGTCCGTCGAATGGGACGTGGTGGTGCGCCGGGAGCCGCTGCTCGACCAGTACTCCGTCACCACCGTGCTGCTCGGCCGCACCCGGCTGCAGCGCTACCCCGACCTCACCGCGCTCGGCAACGCGCTCGGCGTGGCCTACCGCATCGCGGTGCGCGCCACCGACAAGGGGGAGTACTACTACGTGGCCACCCTGTCGGTGTCCACGCTCTCCGACTCCGACCTCGACGAGATGGACCGGGTGATGCGCGGCGAAGCCGGCGCCGCCACCGACGACAACGGCAACCTG
The DNA here is from genome assembly GCA_963810185.1 of uncultured Gemmatimonadales bacterium. Classification (GTDB taxonomy): domain Bacteria; phylum Gemmatimonadota; class Gemmatimonadetes; order Gemmatimonadales; family GWC2-71-9; genus SPDF01. The sequence goes on along the minus strand of CAWEMJ010000007.1, from coordinate 1,005,307 downwards.
GGCGACGCGGTCGGCCGCTCCGCGCGCCGGATGCTGCTGCGCGTGGCGGGGCTGCCGATCATGCAGGTTGAAGGGAAATCCGAGACCTTTCAGAAGGACTGAGGGCGAAAAAGGACTGAGGACTGAGGTGGCATCCGAGCCCACTCAGTCCTCAGTCCTCGAGTCCTCAGTCCTGTCCTGCAGTCAGATCAGTGATGCCCGCGGAGAGCGTGCAGCGCCGCCTCGCCATAGAACAGCCGGATGTACTTGGCCTGGGTCCCGCTCAGCCGGCGTACCGCCCAGGACAGATGCACGAAGTGGGGCTCGAGCGGCGGGTGGATCGGATGCATGCCGCATTCCTCCGGCAGGCGATTCCCCTTCCGCGTGTTGCAGCTGCTGCACGCCGTGACGACGTTGGTCCAGGCATTTCCTCCCCCGCGCGAAATCGGCACGAGGTGATCCCGCGTCAGGCACTCCCGCGGGCGCAGCTCGGGCTGGCTCCGGTTGCAGTACATGCACCGGTACTCGTCGCGGGCAAAGAGGAAGGTGTTGGTGACGTGGCGGCGGAAGCGGCGGGGGACGTGCACGAACTTGACGAGGCGGATGATAGCTGGCCGTGGGATGGCCAGCCGCTCACTTCGCATGTATTCGGGTCCGTCGGCCTCGACGATTTCGGCCTTGCCCTCGATGACCAGCCGCAGCGCCCGGCGGACGGGCACCATGGTCAGTGGCTCGAATGAGGCGTTCAGTGCCAGGCAGCGCATGCGGTGATTCCCGCGTGAGTCGGTTGCCAGAATCGTAACGGTCGGCGCTGGAGCGAGCAAGGGACGGTGCATCGGCCTGTCTCACCGCCGATACACGGTGCGCCCACCGAGGATCGTCTCCGCCACATCTGCGGGCTTGGCGGCCAGTACCGCCTCGAACGCCGCCTCCGGGCCGTGCCAGCCCCCGACACCTCCACCACCGCCACGTCGCCCCAGAGCCCCCGCTGGAGCATGCCGACCTCGTCCTGGAGCCCGAGGGCACGCGGCCGCGCCCCGGGTGGCCAGCGCCAAGGCCCGCTCCGCCGAGAGGCCCGCCAGGGCGCCGGGCGGCCCGCGCCTCGGCGAGCAGGTCGAGGCGGCCCACGCTCGCCACGGAGTCGGTCCCCACGCCCACGCGGAGGCCGGCCTCGAGGAAGGCGCCGAGGGGGGCCGCGCCGTGCCCGTGCCGCCGGTTGGAGAGGGGGCAGTGCGCCACGGCGGTGCCGCTCTCCCGCAGCAGTTCCACGTCTCCCTGCATCGGCTCGCACCACGTGAATGGCCAGGGTGTGCTCGCCCAGGACGCCGTGCGCGTCGAGCCACGTCACCGGCGACCTCCCCGGCAGGGCCGGCAACGGGATGCCGCGAAGCCGCCACGCCTCCGCAAACGCGCCCGAGGCGCCGCCCAGCAGGTCCGACTCGGCCTCCGATTCCGCGAGGTGCACCGCCATCGGCAGCCCCTCCCGCTTCGCGAACTCGGCCACCGCAGCATACAGCGGCCCGCTCACCGTGTACGGGGCGTGCGGGGAGACGCCGAGCCGGACCCGTCCCACATCGAGCCGGCGGAGTTCGCCGATCCGCTGGCGCAGGCCGGCCATGCTCTCCTCCAGCTGGTCGGGATGAGGGCCGAACACCTCGTGATAGGCGATCCCGCTCCCCCCCGCCTCCACCATCGCCTCGATGACTGCGCCGGTGTCGCCGGTGTCGGCCACGGTGGTCACCCCGGCGGCGTGACAGTCGGCCAGGCCGGCTCGAGCCGCGGCCAGGAACTCCGCCGGGGTGCGTTCGGCCTTGAGCGCGCGGATGCGGCGGATCCAGGCGGCAAAGTCCGCCTCCTCCGCCAAGCCGGCAAAGCCGGTCAGTTCGAGATGGGTGTGAGTGTTGACCAGGCCCGGAAGGAGTACGGCGTCGGGCCATTCCGAAACATCGGCGTCGGCGGGGTGCCCTACCCTGTCCTGCGGGCCCACCTCGAGGATCCTGCCGTCGCTCCCGATGAGGACGCTGCCCTCCCGGATGGGCGGGCCGCTCATCGGGAGGACCCAGGCGGCGCTCAGGCGGCGGGCCCGCACGCTATGGCTTGTCGGGTGCGGGCTCGACGGGCGCGGCATCGACGGCGGTGGACTTGCCGAACGGCAGGTGCACCGGACAGGCCTCGTTCGGCTCGCTGCCCGGGAGGAACCACTCCATGACCCGCACCGTGCTGGGGCAATAGGGCGAGGCGCGGAAGCCGGTCGTCCGGTCGATTTCCACGCTCACCAGCCCGTCGGGCTGGGCCCAGCCGCCCGGCGTGCTGCGCCGCTCGTAGACCTCCGCCATCATCTGCCGCCACGCCGGCGCCGCCAGCAAGCCACCCTGCGCGTTCGGCTTGATCCGCTCCGGTACGTCGAGCCCGAACCAGAACCCGGTGACGAGCTCGGCGGTGTAGCCGATGAACCAGACGTCGTTGCCGTCGTTGGTGGTGCCGGTCTTGCCGCCGATCGGGAAGTTGAGCCCCGCGACCGCGCGGGTGCCGGTGCCCCGGCGCACCACGTCCTGCAGCGCGCCGTTCATGATCCAGGCGAGCGGCGGGTCCATGATCGACTCGAGGCGCGGCTTCGGCTGCCAGAGGATGTTGCCCTGCCGGTCCTCGACCCGCAGGATCCCCATCGGCGTGGCCAGCTCCCCCTGGTTGGCGAAGGCGGTATAGGCGGCGATCAACTCGAGCGGCTTGACCACGGCCGACCCCAGGTGGATCGAGGGGACGGCGGGAATGGGCGACGCCACCAGCCCGAAACGGGTGCCCTCCGCAATCACCGCCTCCTCGCCGATTTCCATGCCGAGCTTGATGGTGATGATGTTGACGCGACTTGTAGAGCGCCTGCCGGAGCGGCATCGGCCCGTCGAAGCTGTCGTCGTAGTTCTGGGGCTCCCACGGCGGCTGCGCGCCCGGCATCTGCACCGTCATCGGCTCGTCGACCATGATCGTCGAGAGGGGAATCCCCGCCCGCACCGCGGCGGTGTAGACGATCGGCTTGAAGGTGGACCCGGGCTGCCGGAGCGCCTGCGTGGCGCGGTTGAACTTGCTGTCCTCGAAGTCGCGCCCGCCCACCATGGCCAGGATGTAGCCGGTCTTCGCCTCGAGCGTGACCGCCAGCCCCTGCAGGTAGGGCGTGGTGGTGTGCTCGGTTTCGTCGTCGCTCTCCGCCTTCTGCTCGAGATAGGCGGCGTAGGTCGGGTGACGGTACGGCCCGTAGGTGCCCGCCTCGATGGCGCTCAGCTGGGCCTCGAGCGCGCGCTCCGCGGACTGCTGCACCTCGAGATCGAGCGTGGTGTAGATCCGGAGTCCGTCGGTATAGAGCCGCGGGCCGAACCGGGCATCGAGCTGCTGGCGGATGTACTCGACGAAGTACTCCGCCACGGCGCTGAAGTCGTCACGCGAGGACAACAGGAGCGGATAGGCTCTCCACCGGTCCGCTTCCTCGCGGGTGATGGTGCCCTGCTGCGCCAGGAGCCCGAGGATCAGGTTGCGGCGCTGGATCGCGCGGGCCGGGTGCCGCCGCGGATTGTACCGGCTGGGCGCCTTGGGCATGGCGGCGAGCGTCGCCGCCTCCGCCACGTTCAGGTCCCGGGAGGACTTGCCGAAGTAGCGCTGCGACGCCGCCTCCACGCCGAACGCGCGGTTGCCGAGGTCGATCTGGTTGAGGTAGAGCTCGAGGATCTTGTCCTTGGTGTACTGCGCCTCGATTTCCCGGGCGACGCGGGCTTCGCGCAGCTTCCGACCGATGGACCGCTCCTGCCGGTTGATGTCTTCCGGAAAGAGGTTGCCGGCCAGCTGCATGGTGATGGTGGAAAACCCCTCGCTGACGCCACCGGCCAGGATGTTGGCCTTGACCGCGCCGGCAAACCGGATCCAGTCGATGCCGTGGTGCTGGTAGAACCGCTTGTCCTCGGTGGCCAGGAAGGCGGCGACGATGGCGGGGGACATCTCGTCCAGGCTGACGACGGTGCGGCGTTCCTTGCCGAGGTCGGTGATGAGGCGGCCGTCGGCGGCGTACACCTTGGAGGCCTGGTCGGGGTCGTAGCTGTCGAGCCCCGCGATGGAGGGGCAGCGGTTGCCGGCGCAGGCCCGCGCCCACGCACCATAGGTGAGCGCGGCGGCGAAGACGGTGCCACCGAGGATGGTGAGGAGGACCCCTCGACGGATTTTGGGGGTGTGCCACCACCGGAGGAGGGTGTCGCGGACGGTGGCGAAAAAGGATCCAAGCATTGAGGGAAGGTAATCGTCCCCCTAGGTTTCTCCACATGCCCACCCTCCTCGACACCATGACCGCCCGCGGCCTCGTCCACGACGCCACGCCAGGCCTCCAGGCCCGCCTCGGCGCCGGGCCGGTCACCGCCTACATCGGCTTCGACCCCACCGCCGATTCCCTGCATGTGGGCAGCCTCCTCCCCGTCATGGGACTCGCGTGGCTCCAGCGGTCCGGCGGGCGGCCGATCGCGCTGGTGGGCGGCGGCACCGGCATGGTGGGCGACCCGAGCGGCAAGCGGGACGAGCGCCCGATCCTGTCGGTGGAGGTCATCGACCGGAACTCGGCGGCGCTCAAGACCCAGCTGGCCCACTTCCTCGATTTCGAGGGGCCGGCCGCGGCCCGCGTCATGAACAACGCCGACTGGCTCCGCGGACTGGGGTTGATGGAGTTCCTGCGCGACACCGGCAAGCACTTCACGGTCAACTACATGCTGCAGAAGGACTCGGTCCAGAGTCGGATGGAGACCGGCATCAGCTTTACCGAGTTCAGCTACATGCTGGTGCAGGCGTACGACTTCTGGCACCTGTTCCGGACGGCGGGCTGCGAACTGCAGATGGGCGGCAGCGACCAGTGGGGCAACATCACGGCCGGGATCGAGCTGATCGGCCGGCGGGAACAGGGGAGCGCGCACGGCCTCGTGATGCCGCTCCTCACCACGTCCGGCGGCGCCAAGTTCGGCAAGAGCGAAGACGGGAATGTCTGGCTCGACCCGGCGCGCACCAGCCCATACAAGTTTTTCCAATTCTGGCTCAACACCGACGACCGGGACGTGGAGCGTTTGCTCAACTTCTTCACCTTCCTGTCGAGCGAGGAGATCGCGGCGGCAATGAAGGAGCAAACCGCCGACCCGAGCCGCCGTACGGCGCAACGGCTGCTCGCAGAGGACATCACCACCCGGGTGCACGGCGCGGAGACCACGGCACGCGTGATTGCCGCCAGCGCCATCCTCTTCGGGGGGACCGACCTTCGCGCCGCCGATGCCGGGGTGTTCGAGGTGCTGAGCGGGGAGATGCCGACCACCGCGCTCCCCGCCGGGATGCTCGACACCGGCCTCCCGCTGGTGGACGCCCTCGTCACCTCGGGCCTCGCCTCCTCGAAGAGCGACGCCCGCCGCGGGATCCAGGGGAAGGGCTTCGCCGTCAACGGCGAGAAGACCGACGACGCGGAGCGGGTCCTGACCTCAGGCGACCTGCTGGCGGGGGGATACGTGATGCTGCAGAAGGGGAAGAAGAATTACGCGTTGCTGAAGGCGGGGCAGTAGGGCAGCGGGGCGGCGGGGCAGCGGGGCAGCGGGGCAGCGGGGCAGCGGGCGAAGGTCGTCACCCTGGCGAAAGCGGGGTCCATTTTTCGCTAACCTACCACCGCGTCGTGCGCCGCCTCGTCCTCGGCGGCTTGGCCCCCAGGAGGCCGAACACCCCACGCACGAGTTCCCGACCGACCGTCCGCCCCACCGTGGCCGCCAGGCTCCCCAGAAGCGCCCCACCCTGCACCTATCGGCGAGTTCGTCAACTCGGGGACTGGGCGTGAGCCCACCCCGGTCGAAGAAGTCCATGACTCTGCGCGGAGTTGGCCTACCGAGACGTTCCCTTCATCCTGCACCGATCTGCGATCCTTCAAAATAGGGGTGGGCGTGAGCCCACCCCGTGAGAAGTCCAGCTCGCGCGGAGCCGGACCTACCGAGGAACGCCTTCGGCGCGTCGTTGAACAGCAGGTGCGCCTCGTCGAAGAAGAACACCAGCTTCGGCTTCGGCAGGTCCCCCGCCTCCGGCAGGTTGTGGAAGAGCTCGGCCAGCAACCACATCATGAACGTGGAAAAGAGCCGGGGCTTGTCCTGCACATCCGAGAGTTCGAGGCAGGTCACCACACCGCGCCCGTCGGAAGTGCAGGTCAGGAGGTCGCGCACATCAAACTCCGGTTCCCCGAAGAACGCCTCCGCCCCCTGCCCCTCCAGCTCCACCATCTTCCGGAGCAGCACGCCCACCGTAGCCGACGACATCCCGCCGTACTCCGCAAGCGCCGGCTTCCCCTCGTCGCTGTCGAGGTACTGCAGCACCGAGCGAAGATCGGCGAAATCCAGCAGCGGCATGCCCTGATCGTCGCAGAACTTGAAGACCAGTGAGAGCACACTGGTCTGTGTCTCGTTCAGCGCCAGCACCTTGCCGAGCAGCAGCGGGCCGAACGATCCCTTCAATCTGCACCGATCTGCGATCCTCTCCATATAGGAGAGGGCGTGACACGGGGTCGAGGTGAAAGTGGAGAGGGGGAGAGGGGATCGAGGTACAGGAACCTGGACCGACCCGCGTTCATGTGCGGGCGTGAGCCCACCCCGTTGTCCGCGAACCCTACAACTTTTCCAGCATCCTCGTCACCCGCACCATCTCGTCCACCGTGCTGAACAGATGCGGACTCAGGCGAATGGCCCCTTCACGCACGCTCCCGATCACTCCCTGCGCGCGGATGGCGCGATACGCTCCTGCGGGGTCCGGCACCTTCACGCAGACGATGCCCGACGCGTGTGCCCCCACCGGGGAAGAAATCTGGATGCCTTTCCGCTTCGCCCAATCGAGCATCGGCGCGTGCACCTCGGCGATATGCGCGGCGATGGCGGGGATGCCCACCTCGAGCAGCAGGCCCAATGAGGTGTTGTACCCCGCGAAATCCTGGAAGGGGAGGCTGATCATCTCGTAACGCTTGGCGTCCGCCCCGGAGATGCGGGTCGTAGTCGGTGAGCCGGGTGAAGTCGTCCGTGCCCTCGAACGCCATCCACCCCATCACCACCGGCTCCACCACCGGAATCAACTCCTTCCGCACGTACACGAACCCGCTGCCCCAGGGCGAAAGCAGCCACTTCTGCCCGCCGCAGGAGAGGATGTCCACCGGGGTGGCCTGCAGGTCCACCGGCACCGCGCCGAGTCCCTGGATCGCGTCCACCACGAGAAAAGTGTTCGTCTCGCGGGCCCGTTTCGAGAGGCGGGCCAGGTCCACCGTGTAGCCGTTGCTGAACTGGACCAGCGACACCGCCAGCACCCGGACCTTTGGGTCGGCCATCCGCTCCACCAGGTGGTCCTCGTCGGGCCAGCCGTTGGCCGTGACCGGCGCCAGTTCGAGGCTCACGCCCCGCTCCGCGAGGCGCATCCAGGGGTACACGTTGGCCGGGAATTCCCGGTCGCTGGCCAGCACCACGTCTCCCGGCTCCAGCGGCAGTCCGCGCGCCGCCACGTTGAGTCCGTAGCTGGTGTTGAAAGCCAGCGCAATTTCTCCAGGGGTCACATTCAGCAGCCGGGCGGTGAGCGCCCGCGCCTGGTCGAGCTCCGAGAAGAAGTCATGATCGTTCATCCGGTGCGGCGCCGTGCGCATGACGCTGTACTCGTCGAGCCGGCGGCGGGTGCGCTCCGGGATCGGCCCGATGGAGGCGCTGTTGAGGTAAATCGCCTCGTCGAGCGCCGCGAACTCCTCTCGGCGGATGGCGGCAAAGTCAGTGCTCATCGGCGGTCCCTACCGTTCGGTGCGGAGTTTGGGGTCGTAGGCTTCGCGCAGGGTGTCGCCCACCAGGTTGAAGCCGAGGACGGCGAGCCCGATGGCAATGCCGGGCGCAAACGAGACCCAGGGCGCCACACGGAGCAGGTCTCGGCCGTCGGCCACCATCGAGCCCCAGCTCGGCGTCGGCGGCTGTGCACCGAGCCCTACGAACGACAGCGCCGCCTCCGCCATGATGGCGCCTGCCATGCCAAGGGTGGCCGCCACGATGACCTGGGCACGCACGTTGGGCAGGAGGTGCCGGAAGAGAATGCGCCGGTCGGGGGCCCCGAGCGCCCGCGCGGCCAGCACGTACTCGGCACCCTTCAGCACCAGCACCTGCCCGCGGACCAGCCGGGCCATGCCGGCCCAGCCCACCACGCCGATGACGACGAAGACAACCGGCAGCGACGGGTTGACCGCCGCGGCCACCGCGATGAGCAGCAGCAGCGTGGGGAAGGCGAGCGTCACGTCGGCGAGGCGCATGATGAGTGCGTCCACCCGGCGCCCGTAGTAGCCGGAAATGAGGCCGAGGGTGACGCCGAGGAGACTGGCCACCACCTGGCTGATGATGCCGACGGCCAGCGAGATTCGCGCGCCGTAGATGACTCGGGTCAGGACGTCCCTGCCCTGGGTGTCGGTGCCGAGCGGGTGGGCGAGGCTCGGGGGGAGGAGATAGGCGATTGCGGGGTCGCCCTGGTACGGGCCGGCGGGGGCGACCAGCGGTGCGAGGAATGCCGCGCCGACCACCAGCGAGACGAGCAGGAGCCCGAACTGGAAGAAGCGGTCGTTCCGGAAGCGGGAGAGCATTGCGTAAGATAGCAGAGGGACTGAGGACTGAGGGCCGAGGACTGAAAAGACAGGACTGAGGAGTGAGGGCCGAGGACTGAGGGGGTATCGGCGCTCACTCAGTCCCCAGTCCTCAGTCCTCGTTACTATTCACCCATGCCAACCGATCGCAACTTCAGCCTCGTCCTGGGTGGCGGCGGCCTCAAGGGGCTGGCGCACATCGGCGTGCTGCAGGCGCTGGAGGAGGCCGGGCTCCGGCCGAGCGGCGTGGTCGGGTCCAGCATCGGCTCGCTGATTGCGGCCGCGTGGGCCGCCGGGCGTTCGGTGGAGTTCATGCGGGAGCGGGCGCTGCGGCTCAAGCGCCGCGACGTCTTCCTGGTGGCGCACACCGACATGGCGTTCAAGCGGATGCGTTCGCCCGCCGTGTACCGGCATGAGCCGCTCGACGCCCTGATCCACGAAATGGTCGGCGACAAGACCTTCGACGAGCTCGCACACCCCCTCATCGTCAACACGGTGGACATCAACTCGGGGGCCCAGGTGCTCTGGGGCCTCCCGGGCCTTCGGTACGTCCCGGTGGCCGACGCCGTTTTCGCGTCGTGCGCGCTGCCGGGGATCCTGCCCCCCAGGGAAATCGCCGGCCGCTGGTACGTGGACGGCGCGGTGGCGGACAATCTCCCCATCAAGGCCGCCACGGTCTGCGGGCCCGGCCCGATCATCGGCGTCGATGTGAGCGCATCGATGGCGCTCCGCTCCGAGGTCGAAAAGTCCGGCTTTGCGACCACCTACGCCCGCGGCCTCGAGATCGTCATGCAGACGATGCTGGAGCGGACGCTGCGGCTCTGGCGTACGCCACCGCTCCTGCTGGTGCATCCGCGGGTCGAGGACTATCCCATGTTCGTCTTCGACCGCACACAGGAACTGATGGCGGAGGGCTACCGGGCCATGCGGCAGCTGCTGCCCGAGCTGCTGCGGCTGCTGGAGTCGCCGGAGGAAGGGATCTTTCCGAAGACGCCGGTCCGGATTCACGTGGACCGGACGCGCTGCATCGGCTGCGGCGCCTGCGCGCTCCGGGCGCCCGGAATATTCCAGATGGATGGATTGGGGAAGGCGGAGGTGGTGGCTCCGCGGCAGGCGTGGTCGCCGCTGGACGGCATCTACATCCGGAACTGCCCGACCTGGGCCATCAGCGCCAGGCCCGTCACCGGGGAGTGGAGCGGGCCGCTGCCGCGTTGCGGCAGGACCGGTAGTCCCTCAGTCCTCGTCCTGTCTGCTCCTCTCGCCCACAGATACGCGTACTTCAGGAACCCCGCGTACGCGTCCAGCACTGACTGCACTATCCCCCGCCGCCCGTCCAACACGCCCCCCGCCAGGAAGTACGCCTTGAGGAACCGTCCCACCGGCCGTAGCGACAGGTCGGTCCAGGTGGCGCGCTCACCACGGTCCCAGAGGTCCGCCGCGCCCCACTCCGCGTAGCGCTGGAGCTTGTCGATGTGATGGCCGAGGGACCGATACGGATGGTGCAGCAGGGTGTTGGTGAGCGCACCGGTGTCCTCGACCGGCTCGAGTCCTTCGTGCACCCGGCGTTCGACGTAGCGACGGTCCCGACTGAAGAGCCGCACCACCCAGTCGCGCGCCCAGCCGCCGCGGTTCTGCTCGACGCCGAGGTAGAAGTTGCGGCGCCGGACGCGATAGGCGGCGTGGGCCGGGGCGGCGAGCACCGCGGCGAGTTCGGCGGCGAGCTCCGGCGTGACCCGTTCGTCGGCGTCGAGCGCGAAGATCCAGGGATGGCGGGCGGCGGCGATAGCGGCGTTCCGCTGCGCGGCGATGGTGGGCCCGGTCTGTTCGAGCACCGTGGCGCCGGCGGCGCGGGCCAGCGCGACGGTCCCGTCCACCGACCCCGCGTCGGCCACGAGGATCTCATCCGCGAACGCAGCGCTCGCCACGCAGGCGGCGATGTTCGACGCCTCGTTGAGGGTCGGAATGATGACAGTCAGCGGGAGGGGTGCCGGCACGGAACCTCGGACGGCCTCGGCGGGACGGCCCTCAGACGAGACGATAATTCCGGTACTCGAAGAGACGAATCCCCGTCAGCCGCTCGAGGACGTCGGAGGCGTAGAACCGCAGGTGTTCCATCTCGAAGTGCCGGGGCTCGACGACCCGTTCCGGGTCCTTGGCGCGCTCGGCCACATACGACTGCGCCACCAGAGGATGGCTGCCCGTGAACGGCTTGAGCCCGGGGAACCAGGGGAGGAGCGGGCGGCCGAGGTCGCGTTCGGCCGACCACGGATAGATGGTCCGGTTGGTGACGATCTTGGCGCGGAGCGCCGCCGCCGGCCGCGCCCAGCCGTAGTGGAACATTTCCGCGTTGGTCACCCGGGCCCGCGTCTTCCGGTTGTCGGGCCCCACCCGGAACCCCTGCGCGCCCTTGTAGGGCCGGAGGTCGAGCGCCGGATCGAGGCGGAGGGCGCGGATTTCACGGCGGTACCACCGGCGGTTGGTGGCGATGGTGTCGAAGTCGCCGTAGAAGTGCAGATACTTGACCAGCAGCGCCTCGACCCGGGGGTCGTCGTCGACCTCCGCCATCGTGGCCACCAGCTCGGGGCCGCCGCGCTCGTGGAGCACCTCGTCGGCCTGGATGTAGATGCCCCAGGGATGACTGCAGGCGCGCATGGCGCGCAGCGTCTCGTCGCTCAGCATCCAGTTCTGGCGGCTGACGTCCCAGACGCCCTCGATGATCTTGATCTTCGGGTCGTTGATCGACTTGATCAGGTCCATCGTGCCGTCGTCGGACGGCCCGACGTTGACGATCACTTCGTCGCACACCGGGAGGATCGACCGGATGCTCGCCTCGACGGGGAAGTCGTGGCTGATGGCGTTCTTGATGATCGTGAAGCCGGACACCCTGACCATGGGAAGCACCTGACGTCGTTGTGAGAAGCGGGGAATGTACCCCGGCGTCTGGACGAATTCCACCGCGTCAGGCGCGGCGGCCGGACTCCCGCACCACGTCGAGAAGCCGCTTGAGCCGGTGCATGTAGGTGTGCTCTCGGAGCACGCGCTCCCGTCCGGCGCGAGCCACCGCCTCCGCCGCGGCGGGGTCCTGCAGGGCCGCCTCGACCAGCGCGCGCATCTCCTCCACCGAGCGGTAGATGAGGAGTTCCTTCCGGTCGACGAAGTGCTGCTCCAGGTCGCCCCGGTAGTCCACCACCTGCGGCACGCCGATGGCCGCCACCTCGAAGGTGCGCTGGTTGACGCCGCGCTCGCCCACCGCCGGCTCGGCGTCCGCCGACCGGTGGATGTTGACCGCCACCGACGCACCGGCGTACGCGCGCACGAAGTTCTCCGTGTCCAGCTGCTCGCCGCGGCAATAGTCGCGGAGCGACGTGCGCCGCCAGCCCGGCCCCCAGAGCGCCAGCCCGAACTCGATCAGGTCTCCGAGCAGCCGCTCCCGGCGCGGCGTGGCGGTGCCGGCGAACACGACGTTGGCGCGGTACTGGTCGCGCGAGCGCATCGGCTTGTACACCGACGGGTCCGCTGCGAGCGGGAGGTAGTGCACCGGGCGATCGGTCATGTCCCGCAGCGCCTCGGCGACGTCGGTCCCCGCCGCGAACACCATGTCGTAGGCCGGCAGCGCATGCTGCACGATGGCCAGCCCGTGCAGGTCGTCCGGGACCCAGTTGACCCAGGTGCCGGGATGGTCGCGGCGGAGCGTGGTGATCGCCTGGGCGGAGAGCGCCTCCCCCCGCACCACGAGCACGATGTCCGGCGCCCCGACCTCCAGCTCCCGGTCGAGCCGGCTCACCAGGTCGCCGCCCCGGAGCCGCGTCAGCAGTCCGGGCCGCGCGCTGAGGTCGAACCGGGTGACGGTCTGCCCGTGCCGTTCGAGCGCCCGCTCCCGCTGCGCCGAGTGCGCGTTCAGCGCCTCGTCGTAGGCGGCCACCATCAGGACGCGCGTCACGCGGCCGGCCCCGGATCCCGGAACTGGAGGTCGTGCAGCCGCCGGTACAGTCCGTTGCGCTCGATCAGCGCCGCGTGGGTGCCGTGCTCGACGACGCGGCCCGCCTCCAGCACCAGGATCTGGTCGGCGTGCCGGACCGTCGCCAGGCGATGCGCAATCACGAGCACCGTGCGGTCCTTCATCAGCCGCTCGATGGCCTCCTGCACCAGCCGCTCCGATTCGGTGTCGAGTGCGCTGGTGGCTTCGTCGAGGATCAGGATCGGCGGATCGCGGAGCAGCGCCCGGGCGATGCTGATGCGCTGGCGCTGGCCGCCGGAGAGCCGCGTGCCCCGCTCGCCAAGAATGGTGTCGTACCGGTCGGGGAGCCCGGCGATGAACTCCGCCGCGTTGGCGGCGCGCGCGGCCGCCTCGACCTGGGCCCGCGTGGCGGTCGGCGACCCGAACGCGATATTGGCGTGCACCGTGTCGTTGAGCAGCACCGTATCCTGGCTCACCACCCCCAGGCTGGCGCGGAGCGACTTCCGCTGGATGGTGTCGAGCGGGACGCCGTCGAGGTAGATGTGCCCCCCACCGGCTCGTTGAAGCGGGGCAGCAGGTCCACCAGCGTCGTCTTGCCGGCGCCGGAGGGCCCGACGATGGCCAGCACCTGGCCCTTCGGCAGGCGGAAGGACACCTCGTGCAGGACCGGCGTATCGGTGCCGTAGCGGAAGGAGACCCGATCATACACGATGTCCTGCGCGAACCGCGCGGGGACGTCGCCGGGAGCGTCCACGTCCGACACCGGCTCGTCCAGCAGCGCGTACACCCGGTCGGCGCTGGCCATCGCGATGGCCATGCTCGCCGGGTACTGGGAAATGGCCTTGATCGGGGTCATCAGCTGCAGCGACGCCACCAGGAAGGCGATGGCCGCTTCCGGCGTAAGCGGCACGCCGCCGATGAGCGCCGGCTGCGTGGCGGCGGCGATGATGAGGATGATCAGCAGTCCGCCGAAGATCTCGCTCATCGGCCCGGTCAGCGAGGAATACCGCTGGGTCCGGAGCACCTTCTTGCGATAGCGGGTGAGCTGGTCGGTGAGCTTCCCGAGCTGGCGATCCTCCTCGCCATAGGCCCGGATCAGCTTGACCGCCCCGACCTGCTCCGCGATCGTGGCGGTGATCCCCGCGCGGTCCTCGGTCCGCGCGCGGGCGTGGCGCCGCAGGCGAACCAGCACGACCTGGAGGGCGAGCACGAGAATCGGCGCGGTGGCCAGCGTGAGCAGCGTGAGCCGCCCGCTGATCTGGCTCATCAGGACCAGGATCGTCACGATCTTCACCACGCTCTGGAACAGCCGGACCAGCGCCGCCGTCACGACTTCCTTGATCTGTTCCACCTCGACGGAGATCGTGGAGATGATGTGCCCCTGACGGGTCCGCTGGAAGTACCCGAGGTCGAGCTTGAGCAGGTGCGCGAAGATCGCCGAGCGGAGGTCCCGGACCAGCCCTTCCTGCACGGACACCATCAGCTGCGTGGTGCTGTAGGTCATCACGTTGCGCAGCACGAGCCCGAGCACCAGCACGCCGAGCAGGCGCGCCACCGCCACGTTGGTCGGCACCCCGGCGATGACCGGGTCGAGGAGCCACTCGGTGAACTTGGTCAGCCGTTCCGAGCCGGAGGCGCCCAGCTGGCCGGTGGTGCCAAAAAGGAGGCGGAGGAGCGGAATCAGGACGATGACCGTGGTGCCGTCGAGCAGCGACGCCAGCACCGACGTGACCATCGAGAGGATGAACGGCGCGCGATACGGACGCACCTGCCGCAGGAGGCGTAGTTCGGTCCGCACCCTACGACCGCCGCGGCGTGAGCAGGGTGATCGGCAGCACGACCTCTTCGGGTGACACGCCGCCGTGGAGGAACGCGCCGCGGTACCGGGCCTGGTACTCGCGCAGCTTGGTCGGGTAGACGAAGAACCGGTCGCCGGTGGCGAGGAGCAGCCGGGTGCCCGGCGTCCGCGGCGGCAGGCCGAACCGCTCCAGGTCTTCCACCACCAGGGCCGCGCCCGGATCCTCCGCCCGAAGGTCCTCGCCGAACTTGTAGCGGAGATGACTGGTGGTGTCGCGCCGGGCGAAGACGGTGGCCGGGGTGTGGCAGTGGATGGACCCGTGGTCGGTGGTCAGCAGCACCGGCACGTTGCGCCGCTCGGCCTCCCGGAGCGCGTCCCAGAGCGGGGACCGCTCGAACCAGGTGCGGGTCAGGTTCCGGAGCGCCTCGGTGTCCCGCGCCACCTCGAAGAGGGTCGAGTTCTCGGTGCGGCCGTGGGTGAGCTGGTCGATGAAGTTGAAGACCAGCGCCGTCACGCCGTCCTGCGCGAGGTGGGCCGGCAGCCGCCGCAGCAGTCCCTCACCGTCGGCGGCGGTGAACACCTTCTCGTAGCGGACCGGCACCGCGCGGCCGGTGAGCTGCTGCAGGTGCTCCTCGAGCAGCTCCGCCTCGTGCGCGTTGAGTCCCGCCTCCTCCTCCGTTTTCCACCAGGCCGGATGCCGCGCGGCAAGCTCGTTCGGGAAGAGCCCGCTGAAGATGGCGTTCCGCGCGTAGGGTGTGGCAGTGGGGAGGATCGAGAAGTAGTGCGCCGTCTCGATGTCGAAGCGGGTGGCCACCAGCGGGCGGATCATGGCCCACTGGTCGAGCCGGAGGCAGTCCACCACCACGAGCAGCGCCTTGCCGTGGGCGTCGAGCGTGGGGCGCACGAATTCCGCGACGATGTCCACCGAGAGCGCCGGGCGGTCCTCCTCGGAGCCGTCGAGCCAGGCGCCGTAGTGCTTGCCGAGGAATTTCGCGAAATCGGCGCGGAGCGAGTCCTGCAGCGTGCGGAGGGCGTCCTGCAGGCCTGGTTCGTCGGCCCGGCCAAGCTTGACCTCCCACTCGGCAAGCTCGACGATCAGCTCGATCCACTCCCGCCACGCCATCGCCTCGCCCCGCCGGGTGTCGAGCTCCCGGAACCGGGTGACGAAGTCGCGCGACAGCCGCTGCTGGCGGATGCGGTCGCCCTCGAGGAGCCGGGTGACCACCGAAAGGATCTGGCGCGGATTGACCGGCTTGATGAGGTAGTCGCTGATCTCGGCGCCGATGGCGTCCTTGAGCGTGTCCTGCTCCTCGCTCTTGGTCACCATGACGACCGGCATCGACTGGTCGAGCGCGCGGATGGCCTGGAAGATTTCCAGCCCCCGCCGGCCCGGCATCTGTTCGTCGAGGAGCACCACGCCGTACGGCTGACGCTGCAGCATGACGAGCGCGTCGTCGCCGTGCGGCGACTTGTCCACCGTGAACCCGTGTTCCTCGAGGAAGAGGATGTGGGACGTGAGGCTTTCGACCTCGTCGTCCACCCACAGGATGCTCTTGGGGCGTGGCATGCCTCAAACCTAACCGCCGCTCGCGGCGCGGCACAACGCGCTGGCGGCCTCCGGCCGCGCGGCCTACATTCCCGCCGTGCCTCACTCCGCCCCCGGCGACGCGCCCCGCATCCTCCTGGTGCGCTTCAGCTCCATCGGCGACATCCTCCTCACGACGCCGCTGATCCGCGCGTTGCGGGCGCGGCATCCCGGCGCCCGGATCGACGCGCTGACCAAGGCCCGCTTCGCGCCGCTCCTCGCCGACAACCCCCATCTCGACGCCGTCCTGACCCCGGCGGAGGGCGAATCGCTGGCGTCCCTCGCGGCGCGGCTCCGCCCGGCACGCTATACCCACCGTCTCGACCTGCACGGCAGCCTCCGGAGCCGGCAGCTTCGGCTCCTGCTGCCCGGACATTGGCGCGGATACCGCAAGCACCGGCTGGCCCGTGGATTCCTGGTGCTGACGCATAGAAACCACTACCCCGCCGGGACGCCGCCCGTCCCCGAACGCTACTTCGAGGCGGCCGCCGGACTCGACGTGAGGCCGGATGGCGGCCCTCCCGAATTCGGCCTGGCCCCAGCGGCGCTGGCCGAGGCGGCGGCGTACCTCGGGTCGGCGGGCCTCCGCGCCGGACGCAGGCTCGTGGCACTGGCGCCCGGTGCCGCCCACGCCACCAAGCGGTGGCCGGTGGAGCACTGGCAGGCGCTGGCCGCTTCTCTCGCGGCGCGGGGCCACTCGCTCGTGATCGTCGGCGGTCCGGAAGACGTGCCGATGGCGGACGAAGTGGCCGCCGCCGCGCCCGGCGCGGTGGTGGCGGCGGGGCGGTTCGGGCTCCAGGGCACCGGCGCCCTGCTGGCGCGCTCGACCGCGCTGGTGTCCGGGGACACCGGCGTGATGCACATGGCCACCGGGGTCGGCACGCCGGTCGTGGCGCTGTTCGGGCCCACGGTCGAGGCCTTCGGCTTCTTTCCCTACCGGGCCAGCGCAACGGTGCTGCAGCGCGACCTCCCCTGCCGGCCCTGCAGCCGGATGGGCGGCCCCGTCTGCCCGCTCGGCCACCACGACTGCCTCCGCGGCATCCTCCCCGAGGCGGTGCAGGCGGCGCTGGCCGCCGTGGAGGCGACATGACCGAGGAGCGGCCTCTCGCCCGGGCCTGGGAACCCGCCGCGGTGGCGCTGGCAGACCTCCTCCCCCGGACCGCGCGCGGCCCCCGGCGCGACGGGGTCTTTGCCCTCTGGCTCACGGTGCGGGTGGCGCTCGACTTCGGCCTGACGCCGCCGCTCCCTGACCGGGCTCGCCGTCGCCGGACCGGCGCCCTCGAGCGGCGCCTGGCCAGCCTGACCCTCCCTGCCCCGCTCCGCCGGGCGCTGACCGCCGCCCTGGCGCAGCTGCAGGCCAGCGACGCCGCCGCCGCGGCGCTGGCACTGACCCAGCTCGTGGCCCCGGTCCGCGACACCCTCGGCGCCGAGGCGGGCGACGCGATTGCGCTGGCGGCCCGGGTGGCGCGAACTTCTCTGTCATGAAAGCCATCATCACCGCCGCCGGGCAGAGCAGCCGCCTCTGGGAAACCACCGGCCGAGAGCCCAAGACGCTCCTCCCCTTCGGCGATCGCTCCATCCTCGCCTCGATCCTCGGCAACTTCGCAGAGGTCGGCATCCGTGACTTCGTGATCGTGACGGGGTACCGGGGCGACCTCATCGCCCAGCACCTGCGCGACCACGCGAACTTCGGGATGGCGGTGCACCTGCTGGACAACCCGGAGTGGCACCGCGGCAACGGCATCTCGGTGCTCCGCGCGCTGGCCTACCTGGCGCCGGAGGAACCGGTCATCCTCTCCATGGCCGACCACCTGGTGAGTCCCGCCGCCCTCGCGGCCGTGCGCGACGGCCCGGCGGACATGAACCTCCTGCTGGTCGATCCGCGCATCGACGAGTGTTTCGACCTCCCCGACGCCACCAAGGTCCGCCGCGAGGGGGACCGGATCGCGGACATCGGCAAGGACATCAGCGACTACGATGTGCTGGATTGCGGCGTGTTCCGGCTGGACCAGCGCTTCCGCTCGGCGCTCGAGACGGCGGTGGCCCAGGGCCGGGAAGGCATCAGCGACGGCGTGCGGGAACTGGTGCGGGGCCCGGGCTTCGGCACCGTGTTGCTTCCGCCGGGCGCCGCCTGGCTCGACGTCGACACGCCGGAGAGCTATCGCCACGCCCTGACCCGGCGCGCCACCTTCGCCTGAGGAGCGGCGCCCCATGGCCCGGATCCGCCTGCTGTTCAAGATCGGCTTCGTGTACCACAAGGCGGCGTTCGATCCGGTCATCGAGCAGTTCCTGTCCGACGACCGCTACGACGTGTCCTTTGCGCTCGACGAGGAACGGATCCGGCGCTGGGGCCTCTTCAACCTCCCCTACCGCCCCCCCATCGTGGACCAGTGGGTGCGCGAGGGATACCGCTTCACCACCGAGAAGCGCGGCTTCGACGTGGTGATCGCGGGCGACACCATCCGCGACGCCGCGGCCTACGGCCGCACCCTGCTCTGCTTTCTCAATCACGGCACCGGCATCAAGACGATCCTCTACCGCAACCTCGCGCAGCATCGCGACACCCGGTACCAGATCTACGTGGAAGGCCGCTACCGCGAGGAGAAGATCGTGGAGTCGGGCCAGCTGGGCCGGAGCGAAGTGCGCGTGGTGGGGCTCCCCAAGCTCGACGGCATCTTCCAGGGGCGGTACGCCGACCGGGCGGGTTTTCTGGCGGCGCGCGGCCTCGACCCGTCCAAGCCGACCGTGCTCTTTGCGCCGACCTACAAGCCCACCTGCATGTACGACGTGAAGGACGCCGTGTTCGAGGCCACCGAGGGTCGGTGCAACCTGGTGGTCAAGCTCCACCACTACAGCTGGATGGGAAAATACGCGCCGCACGAGCAGCACCGGATCTTCGAGCGGCGGGTGCGGCGGTTCCCGCACGCGACGCTGGTGCCGATGGAGGAGTACAACATCGTGCCGTGGATGGCGGCGGCCGACACCCTCCTCAGCGAGGCGTCGAGCACTGTCTTCGATTTCCTGGCGCTGGGGAAGACCGGCATCATCTACGATCTCCCCGGCGACCGGCTGAAGCACAGCGACGGCATGCCGCTGCTCGGCGAGGACAACCGGGCCTTCCTGAAGGACGCCTTCGTCCACGTGGGCCGACCCGACGACCTGGCCGACGCCGTGACCCGCGCCCTGGCCCCGACCGCGGCGATGCGCAGCGAGCAGGACCGTGAGCGCGACCATCTCTTCTACAAACTGGACGGCCACGCCTCCGAGCGGATGAAGGCGTCGATCGAGGCGCTGCTCGAGGAGGGCGGACACGAAAACGCCCCGGACGAGCCGGGGCGTCGGAGCTAGCTCAGCAGCACGGCGCCTGCGTCAGCGCCCGGCCTGGCTGTCGGCCGGGGCGGCCGGCGCGATGCTGGCCGCGGCCGCGGAGTCGGACACCACCACGGCGCCGCTGATTTCCACGATGGTCCCCGGCATCCCGGGGGTCTGGCTGATCCGGATCCACATCGGGTGCCCGTCCTTCAGCGCGTAGAGCGCCGCCGCCCCCACCGCGTCCACCGCATCCCCCTCCAGCGACCAGCCCGACTGCGCCAGGATGACCCGATAGTAGTTCAACACTTGCGTCGGCGTGGATTTGCTGCGAAACGTGATCTGGACCGCATCGGCGGAACTGGCGCGCGACACGACCTCGGCCTGCGGCGGGAAGGGCAGGAAAGGAAGGGCGGCGCCGGTCGAGGCGGCCTGCCGGGGCGCGTCTGGACGGCAGGCGGCGAGAGCGAGCACGATGAGTGCCAAGTGATGGTATCGCATAGGGGAGGGAGAGTAGCGGGTGGGGCCGCCTGCGGTCAAGCGGACGCGTTGCCGCCCTGCGCGCCTGCCGCTATGCTTGGGGTCTGAATTCTCGCGATGGAGCGGGCCATGGCAGGCCATAGCAAGTGGAAGCAAATCAAGCGCAAAAAGGCCGTGACGGACTCCCGCCGGGCGTCGTCGTGGACCAAGGTCATCCGGGAAATCACCATCGCCGCCAAGGCCGGCGGGGGTGACCCCGGCGGCAATCCGCGGCTGCGGACCGCCATCGACGCCGCCAAGGCGGTGAACATGCCCGCCGAGAACATCGACCGGGCCATCAAGAAGGGCACCGGCGAACTCGAGGGCGGCAACATCGAGGAAGTGGCGTACGAGGGGTACGGCCCCGGCGGCGCCGCGCTCTTCATCGAGGCCACGACCGACAATCCGCACCGCACCGTCGCCGACATCCGCCACGCCTTCAGCCGGAACGCCGGCAACCTCGGCGCCACCAACTCGGTGGCCTGGATGTTCGACCGGAAGGGCCAGCTCTACATCGACGCGACCCGGCACGACGAGGAGCGCACGCTCGAGGTGGCGCTCGAATCCGGCGCCGAGGACTTCGCGCGCGAGGGCGACCAGTTCATCGTCTCGACCGCGCCGAACGACATCCACGCGGTGCAGGACGCGATCCGCGCCAAGGGGATCAAGATCGACGAGGCCGAGCTCGCCATGGTGCCCAAGAACACCGTCAAGGTCGAGGGGAAGGACGTCGAAGCGCTGTTCAAGCTGATCGAGGCCCTCGAGGAGCTGGACGACGTCTCGAAGGTCTTCTCCAATTTCGACATCGACTCCGAAATGGCGGAGGCGGCAGGCTGACCGGCCGCCCGTGATCATCCTCGGCATCGATCCCGGCACGGCGGTCACCGGCTACGGCGTCATCGAGGCCGGCCCCGGCGCGCGGGTCCGGCTCATCGAGTGCGGCGTGGTCCGGACGCCCGCCCGCGATCCCCTCCCGGTGCGGCTCCGCGCCATCCGCGACGGGATGGTTGAACTCCTGGAGCGCCATCATCCCGACGCGGTGGCGGTCGAGGACGTCTTCTACGGCAAGAACCTCCGCACCACGGTGGTGCTCGCCCATGCGCGCGGCGTGATCCTGCTGACGGCGGAGGAGGCCGGAGTGCCCATCGGAGAGTATCCACCCGCGATCGTCAAGAAGGCGGTGGTCGGACGCGGCGGCGCGGCCAAGCCGCAGGTGGGATACATGGTGGCGCAACTGCTCCGGCTCACCGCAGCACCGAGTCCCGCCGATGCCGCCGACGGCGTGGCGGTGGCCCTCGCGCACCATATCCTTTCAGCGCACCCGCACCTCCGGGTGGCGGGGCGAGGGTCCGCTATGATCGGCGGGGTGCGCGGGAAGCTCGAGCGGGTCGACCTCGACCTGGCCACCATCGAGACGGCGGGCGGCGTCTGCTACGAAGTCCTCGTGCCGCTCGGCGTCCTCGGCCGGCTCCCCGCGCCCGGCGGCGCGGTGCACCTCTTTACCGAGCTGGTCGTGCGGGAAGACGCCTGGCTCCTGGTCGGGTTCGACACGCCGCACGAGCGGATGGTCTTCCGGCGGCTGCTCACCGCGAGCGGCTTCGGCCCCCGGCTGGCGCTGGCCGTCCTCTCGACGCTCGGCCCCGACCGCGCGGTGCGCGCCATCCTGAACAACGACCTGGCCGCGCTGGGCAGCGTGTCCGGCATCGGGAAGAAGAAGGCGGAGCGGCTGGTGCTCGAACTGCGGGACCGCTTCAAGGACCTGCCGGCCGCCGCCGAGCCGGCCGCGGCGCGCCCCGACCAGGCGTCCGTCAGCGCGCTGACGGGACTGGGCTACCCGGTGGCGGCCGCGGAAGAGGCGGTCCGCGCTGGCACTCGCCGCGGGGGCCACCACCGATACGTCACTCATCGTGCGGCGGGCGCTGCAGCGCCTGACCGCCGGCAAGGGAGGGAGTTCCACATGACCGTCACCGCCCGGACCGCCGAGTGGGACTGCACCCGCTGCGGCTCCACCAATCGCAAGCTGGTCCCCAGCACGCGCGACGAAGCCACCGACCGCTGCGTCTCCTGCCACGCGAAGCACCGCATCGAGCCGGGTGACACCACCGTCCGCTGGCTGGCGCGGGCCAGCTGACACCCCGACCGGCCCCTGTGACCCCGCGCCTCGAAGTCACCACTCCTGACGCCCTCCCCGAGGAGACCGGCGCCGAAGCGGCGCTCCGGCCCTCGCGGCTCGACGAGTTCGTCGGGCAGGAACAGGTCAAGGCGTCGCTCCAGATCGCCATGGACGCGGCGCGGGGACGGGGCGAGGCGCTCGACCACACCCTCTTCTTCGGCCCGCCCGGGCCTGGGCAAGACCACGCTCGCCATGCTGATGGCGCGTGAGATGGGCGTGCAGCTCCGCACCTCGTCGGGCCCGGTGCTCGAAAAGGCCGGCGACCTGGTCGGGCTGCTCACCACGCTGGGACCCGGCGACATCCTCTTCATCGACGAGATCCACCGGATGCGGCCCGCGCTGGAGGAGTTCCTCTACTCCGCCATGGAAGACTTCCGGGTGGACGTGCGGATTGCGGACGGCCCGAACGCGCAGACCATTCCGATGACGCTCGAAAAGTTCACGCTGGTGGGCGCCACGACGCGGTTCGGGCTCCTCACGCCGCCGATGCGCGCCCGGTTCGGGATGGTCGAGCGGCTCAACTTCTATCCGGCCGAGGACCTGGAGCGGATCGTCACCCGGTCGGCGGCGCATGCTGCAGGTGCCGATGGACGCCGAGGGCGGGCTGGAAATTGCCAAGCGGAGCCGCGGCACGCCGCGGGTGGCCAACCGGCTGCTGCGCCGGGTGCGGGACTACGCCCAGGTCCGGGCCGACGGGAAGATCACCGGCCCGGTCGGCGCGCGAGGCGCTCGCTGCGGCTCAACGTGGACGAGTTCGGGCTCGACGACATGGACGCGCGGATCCTCACCACGCTGATCGAGAAGTTCTCCGGCGGGCCGGTGGGGCTCAACACCCTGGCCGTCGCCGTCGGCGAGGACAGCGGCACGCTCGAAGAGGTGTACGAGCCCTACCTCATCCAGCAGGGGTTCCTCGAGCGCACGCCGCGCGGCCGCTGCGCCACCGCCAACGCCTATCGCCGCTTCGGCATCACGCCGCCGTCCGGACAGGCCACGATCTTTGACGCCTGAGCGCCCCCTCCGCACCGCCGACTTCGCGTACCATCTCCCCCCGGAACTGATCGCGCAGACGCCCGGCGCCGAGCGGGGCGGGAGCCGCCTGCTCGTTGTCAGGCGGGGCGGCGGGGCAGCGGGGCTGGAAGACCGCCAGTTCGCCGCGCTCCCCGAGCTCATCCCCGCCGGCGACCTGCTGGTGCTCAACTCCACCCGGGTGCGCCACGCCCGCCTCCTCGGCACCCGCCCCTCGGGCGCGCCGGCGGAGGTTCTCCTGATCCACCCCTCCACCGAGGGGACGTGGATTGCCATCGGGAAGCCGGGCAGCGCGCTCAAGCCGGGGAAGCGCATCACGCTCGGCGCCGGATCGGAGATCGAGACGCTCGAGGTGCTCCCGGACGGCGAGCGGCGGGTGCGGTTCGTCGGGATGCCGGCGGAGGAGGCGATCGCGACATTCGGGAAGCTGCCGCTGCCGCCCTACATCGAGCGCGACCCGACGGAGCAGGACGAGGACCGCTACCAGACGGTGTACGCCGAGCGGGAGGGGAGCGTGGCGGCGCCGACTGCGGGGCTCCACTTCACCGAGGCGCTGCTCGACGCGCTGCGGGGACGCGGGGTGCACATCGCGTCGCTCGATCTCGAAGTCGGGCCCCGGCACCTTCAAGCCGGTGGAGGAGGAGGACATCGCCGCGCACCCGATGCACCCCGAGCGGTACGAGATCCCGGCGGCCGTCGCCACGGCGGTGCGCGAGGCGCGGGCGCGGGGCGGCTCGGTCTGGGCGGTGGGCACCACCGTGGTCCGCGCGCTGGAGAGCGCCGCGCAGGCGGACGGCACCGTGGTCGAGGGCGCGGGAGAGACGCGGCTGCTCATCGCGCCGGGGTACCAGTTCCGGGTGGTGGACCACCTGCTCACCAACTTCCACCTGCCCCGCTCGACGCTGCTCATGCTCGTCGCGGCCTTCGCCGGCTACGACGTGATGATGGCGGCGTACCGTCACGCGGTGGACGCAGCGCTACCGGTTCTATTCCTACGGCGACGCCATGTGCATCCTCTGATGTTCGAGTTCACTCTCCACGGCACCCAGGGCGAGGCCCGCGCCGGCACCCTCCACACCCCGCATGGCGACGTGGCCACGCCGGCGTTCATGCCGGTGGGCACCTACGGCACGGTGCGCGGCCTGCACCCGGCGGAGGTGGAGCGCACCGGCGCGCAGATGATGCTGGGCAACACCTACCACCTGCACCTCCGGCCCGGCGAGGACGTGGTCCAGTCACTGGGCGGGCTCCACGCTTTTTCGCACTGGAACCGCCCCATGCTGACCGACAGCGGCGGGTTCCAGGTCTTCTCGCTGGAGGGACTGCGGACCATCGCGGAGGAGGGCGTCGCCTTCCAGAGCCACGTGGACGGCAGCCACCGGACCATCACGCCCGAAAAGTCGGTCGAGATCCAGTGGGCGCTGGGCGCCGACATCGCCATGCAGTTCGATCACGTGGTGCCGGGCGGCGCGGACCACACGCTGGCCAAGGAAGGGATGGAGCGCTCGCTGCGGTGGCTGGACCGGTGCAAGGCCAGGCACGCGGAGCTGCGACTTCCGGCGCCCGACGGCCGTCCCCGCCTCCGCGGCCCCCCTGACCCCCCGCCTCCCGAAGTCAGAGCGCCTCTGGCCCATCGTCCAGGGCGGCACCCACGCCGACCTGCGCCGCGCGCTCCCTGGAGGGCATCCTCGAGCGAGGGCCGTGGACCGGGATCGCCATCGGCGGCCTTTCGGTGGGCGAGCCGAAGCCGGTGATGCACCGGGTGCTGGAGGAGCTGGGGCCGATCCTGCCAAAGGGCGCCCCGCGTTATCTTATGGGCGTGGGATTTCCCGCAGGATTTGCTGGAGGGGATCGCGCGGGGGGTGGACCTGTTCGACTGCGTGGCCCCGACCCGGAACGGGCGGCACGGGTCGGCCTGGATCTCGACCGGAAAGGTCAACGTCCGCTCCGCGATCCACCGGCTCTCGAAGGAGCCGCTCGACCCCGAGTGCGACTGCGAGACCTGCTCGACGTTCAGCCGCGGCTACCTGCGGCACCTGTTCGTGGCGGAGGAGATCCTGGGCCTCCGGCTGGTATCGATTCACAATGTCCGGTTCCTGGTCCGGTTGGGTGAGCTGGCCCGCGCCCACATCCTGGCCGGCACCTTCGATGGCTGGAGCCGCGAGTGGCTCCGCCGCTACCACTTGAAAGGCGCATCGTAATGCACGCACTGTCCCTGATGGCCCCGACCCCCGGCTCCGGCGGCGGCATGTCCGTCCTGCTGCTCCAGATCGCGCTGATCGGCGCCGTGTTCTACTTCCTCATCCTGCGCCCGCAGTCGCAGGCGCGGAAGAAGCACGCCGAGATGCTCGGCGCGCTCAAGAAGGGCGACGACGTCATCACCTCCGGCGGCCTGATGGGCAAGGTCAAGGGAATCAAGGACGACGAAGTGACCATCGAGAGCGGCACCAGCACGCTGGTGGTGCACCGCGCCCGCATCGTCCAGGTCGGCGACACCGCCGCCCCCACCACGCAGGCCTGATGTCCCTCCTGCCCATTCACCTCCTCGGCTCCCCGGTGCTCCGGGAGGCCTCGGCGCCGGTCGCCGAGGTGACGGAGGAGGTGCGTCGGCTGGTGGACGACATGTTCGAGACGATGGACGCGGCCGAGGGCGTCGGACTGGCCGCCAACCAGATCGGGCAGGCCATCCGCGTGGCCGTGGTGGACGCGGAGGGCGACCCGCATCGCGTTGATCAACCCCGTCATCCGCGAGGCGTCCGGCAAGGAGCGGCGAGGAAGAAGGCTGCCTCTCGATCCCCGAGGTGTACGCCGAGGTCACCCGGCCGGAGCGGGTGGTGCTCGAGGCCATCGGCCGGGACGGCGCGCCCTACCGGATCGAGGCCGCGCGGGCTCCTGGCCCGCGCCATCCAGCACGAGATCGACCACCTCGACGGGATCCTGTTTCTCGACCGTCTGAGCCCGCTGAAGCGGCGGCTGCTGGTCGCGAAGTACCGCCGCGAGTACAAGGAGAGCGACAGCCTCCTGCGGGAGGTCGCGCGGCCCTCCGGCCGGACCCCCTGATGCGCATCATCTTCTTCGGCACGCCGGACTTCGCGGTTCCCTCGCTCGACACCCTCCGCCGTGGCGGCCACGAAGTGGTCGCCGTCGTCACCCAGCCCGACCGGCCCCACGGCCGTTCCCGCTCGAAACTGGTGCCCCCGCCGGTCAAGGATGCGGCGCTTGCCGCCGGCATCGAAGTCCTGCAACCCGACCGCCCCGTCGGCGATCTCTTTGCCGCTACCCTGCGTCACCACCGGGCCGACCTCGGCGTCGTGGCGGCGTACGGACACGTGCTGAAGCCCGAGATTCTCGCGATCCCGACCCGCGGCATGATCAACGTCCACGCCTCGCTGCTGCCGCGCTGGCGCGGCGCCGGGCCGATCCAGGCCGCCATCCTGCACGGCGATCGCGTCACCGGCGTCAGCATCATGCAGATGGAGGCGGGCCTCGACAGCGGGCCGGTGTATCTCCGGCGCGAATTGCCGATCGGCGCCGAGGACACCGCGGATATCCTGACGCTTCGGCTGGCCGAACTCGGCGCGGAGGCGCTGCTCGAGGTGGTGGACGCCCTCGAAGGCGGGAAGATCGTGCCGGCGCCGCAGGTGGAGGCCGAGGCCACCCTCGCCCCGAAGGTGTCCCGACCGTCGGCGCGAGTGCCGTGGGGCAAGAGCGCCGTGGAGGTCGCCCTGCATCTTCGCGCCTTCGACCCCTGGCCCGGCGCGTGGTCGGAAGGGCCCGCCGACGAATTGAAGCTCTTTACGCCGCGGATTGCGGAGGGACGGGGCAAGCCGGGTGAGGTGCTCGAGGCCGACGGTACGCTGGTCGTGGCCTGCGGGGATGGCGCGGTGCAGGTGGCGGAGGTGAAGGCGGCGGGCGGGCGCCGGATGGCGTCGGCGGAATGGCTTCGCGGGCGGCCGCTCGCCGTCGGAGACCGACTGACATGAGACCACTGCCGCGGCTGCACGCCATCACCGACGATGCCATCCTGGCCGACGCCGACGTGGGCATCCGCGCGGCGGCCATCGCGGCCGTCGGGCCGGCGGCGGCGCTGCATGTGCGCGGCCGGAACAGTTCGGCCGCCTTCCTGGCCAAGTGCGCCACGCGGTTCATGGCGCTCGCGTCTCCGGCGGAGGCGGCGGTCATCATCAATGCCCGCCCCGACGTGGCTCGCGCGGTCGGGGCGCACGGGGTCCAACTGGGAGTGGGAGACCTGTCCACAGCGGACGCGCGAATCGTGCTCGGCGCCGGCTGGATCGGCCGGTCAGTGCACGATGTTGCCGGGGCGCGCGCGGCAATTGATGAGGGAGCTGATTACCTGCTGTTCGGATCGGTCTTCGACACCGACAGCCACCCGGGAAAGGCTGGGCAGGGACTCGACCTGCTGGCGGAGGTGGTCGCGCTGGGCGCGCCGGTCATCGCCATCGGCGGCGTCACGCCGGAACGGGCGCAATCGGTGAAGGACACCGGCGCCTGGGGCGTGGCCGCCATCCGCGCCCTCTGGCACACCACCGATGCCTACGCCGCCGCGATGGCGTTGCTGGCGCCGTGGAGCGCGGACACATGAGCGAATTGTCGATTGTGGTGACTGGCGGCCTCACAGGGTGCTTGGGCACCTGACCCCGAACGACTTCGGCATGCACCGTCAGGGGCAACGGGCGGCGGAAACGGCGTTACTCTCGCCATGGACTGTATCCAAATGGGATCAACGTGTACACGTCCGAGCGCCTTGGCTACTGCTGATAGAACTGTGGCGATCCGACACTATGGTGTCACTCGCCAGCCAATGCGTAGCCGCGCGCATCAATGGAAAAGGTCAGCACCGTAACCCCAGAAATGTCGAGGCAGTAGCGGCCGTGACGCAGCTTCGCCGGCCCCGCGACGGTGAGGTAACTGTGCGGGGGCGCACCATATATTATGCGGACGGGGAGGCTTTCGAGAGTCGAATCGGGCAAGACTTGCCACACGATTGTGGCTGACCTCGGAGTGTCGCATTCCATCACCGTAAGAGGCACACTGCCGACTGACCGGTCACCCCTGAGCGTGCTCCCGACGCCGAATATGGGCGACCATGCATAGGCTTGGGGCTCAAGCCATGCGACAACCTTTCGAGGACATGAACTCAATGCTGCGGCTAGAATGAGCCCCAGTACAGACCCTCTCAATTGAACTCGCATATCTGCTCTCCTACCTACCCGGGCCGAACGGGGACACCTGACAGGCCGTGTAGCCCCTGTTGCCACCAGCGGCGAAACATTCGCCAACGAGTTGCGCCTGTCCCTCAAGAGTGTAGCTCCAGAATGATCTTGTCGGGTCCGCTCGATATTGGACCGCCCAGTCGTACGGACTGCTACCAATCCCAAATCGCTGAAAGGCCTCGTACCTTGATTGTTCTCCCAAGAACACGCTGAACGCTAAGGTAAAGCCAAGGACTTCATACTGAAGCGTATGGGTGACCTCGTGTGCGAGGCTGCCGATGATACGACCGACGGGAGCGTCGTCTCCCCAGGCGGCGAAGATGAGGCTCCCCAAGGTCAACGCTCTGCCATCGGGCATCGGAAGGCCTGTGAACAACCGAATTCCAGAGCAGAGATCTGACCCCGGAGAGCACAAATTGGCTAGGCTGCTGATCTCAAGGTCCGACAGTGGCCGCCCGATTCCAAGATCGATCGACAGAGCCTCCTTGTTGGACCATGAGCGGGGAAGAACAAACGAGGTTGTTGTGCCATCAAGCGAGAGGGTTGCGAACCACACAGGTGTCGGGAGTATGCTCCCAATGATCCCAAACCACCCGTCCCACCCATTAGCCCACTTCCCACAGCACTCATCTGGTCTGCGATACCTATCATACGTGGGCAGCGTCCCTCCCGGATCCCGGGCCTGGAGCACGTTACCGTTGACGTAGGCGTAGAGGTTGCCGCCGCCGGCGTAGCCGATTTGATCCTCCTGCACGAACCGCCCCACGCCCGGATCATAGTACCGGCTCCGGTGGAAGTAGAACCCCGTCTCGGCGTCCCACTCCCGGCCGGTCCAGCGGTACCGGAGCACGGGCTGCGGCCCCGCGCTGTCGATCAGCTGGCCGTAGGGGTCGTAGCGGAGCCGGCCCATTCCGGCGCCATCACTGCGCCGCACCAGGGCGCGCACGCTCCCCAGCGCGTCGGTGACCACGGTGTACTGGGTGCCGCCCACCTGCACCGCCACCAGGTTGTCCACCCCGGGGCCCCAGGTGTAGATGGTCGCGAGGGCGGTGTTGTTGGAGTCGGTCTCGAACGCCACCTGATTCCCGGCGTAGACCATCCGGAGATACCCCGCCGTGCCCCCCGTGGCCGTGCTATACACCCGTTTGGCGATCCGCCGGCCCGCCACGTCGTAGCCATACCGGGCGATCAGCACCGCGCCCTGCCGCACACTCACCAGGCGCTCCAGGGCGTCGTAGCCGTAGGTGACCCCGGTACCGAGCTTGGCGGTGAGGTTGCCGGCCCGGTCATAGGTGAGGAACCCCCCGGTGGCCTCCTTCTTGAGCCGGTTCGTGGTGCTGTCGTACAGGAGGCCCCCGCCGCCGAAGAGGTTGCCCATCGGGTCAAAGGAGTAGTCGCGCGTGACCATCGCGCCGCTCCCGGCCGTGAAGAATTCCTTCCAGCGCTGCACCCGACTCCACCCGTCATAGGTCACCGAGTCCCGGAACGTCGCGCCGGTCGCATTGGCGCTGTCTTGCTGGTGCCAAAACCACACCAGCGCGCCGCCGACCGAATCAATCGCATCTTCCCGATCAAACTGCAGGGGCGACCAGTTGGGGGTGCCGAAGACGTTCACTTGATGGTCCAGCGAGGTGAGTCCGCCCGACGGATTCCAGCTCAGGGTCGACATCTGGATCGGCGTCCCGGACGGCCCCCGCATCATCAGGCTGGGGGCGCGGCCCTGCTTATCCAACGTCAGGCCGAGGGAATCGCCGCGATCCGCAATCCTCACCTGTTGGGTCGCGAATTCAGAAAATAGTCCCTATTGACGGGTGCGGCGCAAACGCCCACCTTGGCCTACGTCCCATCTGATAGATGCCTCTCCCCCCTGGAGGCTTCGTGTCACGAATCCCCCGAGTTGCATTTCCTATCGTGAGCCTCGCCGTCGTCGTGCTCGCGTGGCAGCCGAATGCCATTGATAGGTCCGCTTCGTCCATTGCCATGCTGACCGTGACGGCTGATCCCGACGTCGTCGAGGAACCAGAGAACAAGGGTAGCGCGAACGCCTCCTACATAGTCCAGAACACCGGGACCACCACGATCCTCAACATCAACATGGCCTGCACGGCGAGCGGGCCGGTTGCGTGCGTCAGCGTAAACCCCAGCTTCCAATCCAGTCTCGCCCCAGGTGCCGCGCGCGAGGTGAATATCACCTATGCCACGGGCGCGGCGGGGGCGGCGGGCGTCATTCTCACGGCCACCGGCAATACCGGCGCGCCCGCGTCGACACCGTGGCCATGACCGTGCTCGCCAACCCTGTCCTAACGCTGTCGCGCCGACCGGGGTCAAACTGCTCCGGCGCGTGGTGCGCACCCGTCAACCGCGAGTTTCGGTGCGCTGGGTGCCGGGCGGGGTCGCCCCA
Organism: uncultured Gemmatimonadales bacterium; assembly: GCA_963810185.1. Taxonomy (GTDB): domain Bacteria; phylum Gemmatimonadota; class Gemmatimonadetes; order Gemmatimonadales; family GWC2-71-9; genus SPDF01. Next base: position 974,690 of record CAWEMJ010000007.1, on the reverse strand, counting down.
CCGCAGGCCATCGATTCCACCACCGTCCAGATCACGTGGCGGGGCGTGGACGTCACCAGTCAAGCGCGCTTCAACCGGGGCCTGCTCGAATGGGAGCCCGACTCGGCCCAGGGGCTAGGGACGGTGGGCAGCGGCACTGCGATTCCGCCCAGCTCATGGTGCGGGTCTGTTCGGTCAACGGCGGCTGCACCACCGCCTCACCCTATGTCGTGCTGCCCAACGATTCGAAACCGATCCTGGGCTTTACCGGGGTGCCCTACGAAGCGCTGGGACGGGCCTTCAGCTCGCCCTTTGGTCCAGGCCTGTCGGTCACCGCTGGGGAGATCGAAGCCGGCGTCAGCACGGTGCCCTACGTCTCGATGGGAGCTCCGCGGAGCACCGGGCTGGTGTACTCGACGCGGCAATCCTACCCGCGGGTGCTCATCCCGGTCGACCTGGAGCTCACCTGGCCAGCGGGCACGCCAAGTGACATCACCTTCGTGCTGATGGATGGAGGCACCCGGCTCGACTCAGTGCGGTTCGTGAGCCCCACCTGTGCCACCGGAGCAGTACGCCGCTGCCGCGCGGTGCTGCAGGGCGACTTCAGCGCCAGCACCTTCAGCACGGCGACCCGGAAGTGGCTCCGGTCGAGGGTCGGTGAAGTCCGGCACCACCACGAAACCTCGATCGATTCGGTCGAGGTCGTGTTGGTGGACCGCCGGGCCACACGCTAGGCGCGGGCTGGTGGCCCACGGCGGGGGTGCTGCTGGTCGCGGCTGGCGGCGACCGCCTGATGGTGTCGGCCACGGGAGCGGTGAGTGTCTTCCGGGGCAACGGCGACAGTCTCTTCCTGCCGCCCCCAGGGAGCGAAGTCATCCTGAAGCAGTCGGGACTGGACTGGAACTCTCCCCGCGCGGCAGCTTGGCCAAAAGCGTGTATGACGCCTCCGGCGCCTGATGTCGGCCCGGACATCAATGGCAATCTGGACTCCGTGGCCTGGGAGGGCGCCACTGACAAGATCCTCAAGGTGCGGGATCCGATGGGCAAGGAGATCACCTTCAATTACACCGCGGGCGGCATCTTCACCCACTTCGCCAGCCTGTCGGGCGGCGCGCTCCGGGAAACCAAGGTCACCATCGACGCCACCAGCAACCAATTGACGAAGGACTCGATCCCCTCGCCGACGGCCAAGCCCTACACCACCACCTACGTCTATCAGGCCTACCCCGGGCACGAAGACCGTGGTGCTCACCAAGCGGATCGGGGTCCTCCTCGACACGACGATCGTCGTGTACGACTCCACGGCCAAGCGCCGCCCCGTGCAGGTGAAGCTCCCGCTAGTACAGGACTCCACCGGGCCTGGCTCAAGCCGACCATCGGCTACACCGCGCGCGAGTACCAGGGGATCACCGCCGTGCGCTCGCTCGACAGCGCCTATGTGCAGATGACCGACCCGCGGAATTTCTGGAGTCGGTCTCTCGTCAATCGCTGGGGCCAGGCGGTGCGCACCTGGGATGCCCTCGGGCTCCTGGGCCGGGCCTCCTTCCTGATGGACGGCCGTCCCGAGTGGACGGAGGGCAAGGTCGCCGATTCGAGCCGGGTCTGGACCCGCTACGACGGGCTCCGGCGGGTGGTGAAGACGCTTCTGGGTCCGGGCCGCGGGCGACACCCTCCGGCTCGACAGCCTGGTCTACGACGCGAACTCTCGCGTGATCCAACAGGTGGACCCGCGGGGCAAGTGTCACGACGATCACCTACGACGCCGTGGGCCGCCCCACGCGGACCATCGGCCCGGCCAATGACACGACGTTCGTCTGGTATCTTGCCGACGGCCGGGTGGATTCCACCCGCGCCTCGGGGGCGGCGGCGACCCACTACACCTACGAGGCCACGTGGGGCAATCGGTTCGAGGTGGTGGGGCCCTTCAGCCAACTGCTCGGCCGGACGAGGTACGACGCCTACGGGCGCGACACGCTGAGCGAAAGCAAGCTCCGGGTGCAGGTGACGGGCCAGCACCACCTCCTGGCAGTGGCGCAAGCTGCGGACCTGGTACACGTGGCGAATGAGGTCGATTCCACCCGGCTCATGCGCGGCACAATTGCGCCGCGCCCTGTACCGCGCCCTCGTACCCGGCCACCTTCGACACGTTGCACCATGCAGACCGTGAGCGGGCGGCGGGACCGTGCCGGGCGGGACACGGCCCGGGTGGACACCCGCGGCAAGGCGACCCTCTACCAGCTCGATCGCCTCGGCCGCACCGTCAGCCGCCGGCCCTGGGCCGACAGTGCGCTCGTCAAGGACTCGCTCGTCTATGATGTGGCGGGGAATGTCGTCAAGACCATCACCCGGCGGGGGTACGTGATCACGACCAATTACGACAGCCGGAACCGCGATACCCTCACGGTGATCCCCACGGTCGGCACCCTTCGGAAGCTCTTCGCGGGCCCAGCCGATCAGCTCACCCGGCAGTGGCTCGTGAGTCCGGTGGACTCCATCGGGGGCGTCAACGGCGAACTCCGCTGGGCGTATGATCTCCGCGGGCGGCTGGTGGCGGATACGGCCTACACCGGGTCCCGAGCGCGGGCGCAGGCCTACACCTACGACCTGTGGGAGCGGCCGGCCAGCCGGACCGATACGGTGGGCATGTGGCAGACCCGCTACGAAGCCGCCCGGGGTATCCCGGACTCCCTCCTGACGCCGCTCGGCGATTCCCTCAGCCTGACCTTGGATCAACTGGGCCGGGCCCCCAGCCTGAAGGTCGCGGGGGCCACGGGGACCCCCGTGCAACTGTCCAGCATGAGCTGGAACGAGAGCGGCGCGCTCACGGCGCTGTCCCATCAGGTCAACATCTTCAGCAGCCCCACCTGGACGCCGCTCGCGTTTGAGCGGCTGGATGCCATTGACTCGGTGGGGGCGCGCTGAACTGGGCGTGGCTGCGCCAGGACGGCGCCACGGCCCCCGTCGACACGCTCCGCGACTCGGTGACCTACGATGGCTGGCAGCGCGTGACGCGGTGGGCGTCGTATCCGTCGGCGGGGGGCGGGTTGGTGGTCACCCGGGACTATAGCTTTGACGCGATGGGGAACCTCGACAGCGCCGGGCAGCTCTACGACGCCACCACCAACCGCCTCACCAAGGCCGCCGGCGGCTTTCTCACCTATGACCGGGCCGGCAACCTCACCGCCAAGCTTGGTGCGGGGGTCACGTACGGCTACGACGCCCTGGAGCGACTGGTGAGCGTGCGGCAGGGCGCGGTGCTGATTGCCCGGTATGGGTACGACGTGGCGGGCCGGCGGATCGTCAAGCGGGTGTATAGCACGGCCACGGGGGGGACGCTGGGCTACCTCCGGATGGTCTATGCCGGGAATCAGGTGGCGTTCGAGACCGACTCCAACAACACCAGCCTCGCGACCATCTACACCTGGGGGCCGGGGGTGGATAACCTGGTAGCGGTGCAGGTGGGCGCCACCCAGTACACCGTGGTCACGGATGCGCTGGGGAGCGTGCGGGCCCTGGTGCGGCGCAGTGATGGCGCCGGGATGGGCCGGCTCCGGTATGACCCCTACGGCCAGCTGATCGACAGCGCGGGGCCCCAGCCCGTGCTCCGCTACCGCTGGACCGGGCGGGAGTGGGACGCCGAGACGGGGTTCTACTTCCACCGGAGCCGGTACTATGATCCGGGGGTGGGGCGGTTCGTGCAGGAGGATCAGATCGGCTACGCCGGCGGCGGCAACCTCTACGCCTACGTCAACGGCGATGTGCTGCAAGCGAGGGATCCGGACGGGTTAACGAAGGACGCCACCTGGGCCTACCTGGGCTGGGACGCGATGTGCCTGGGGGTGGACCTTTGTTTTGGCGGGGGTGGCGAAGTGCCCCTGCTGACCGGCGGGGCCACGTACGGCCAGCGCGGGGCCGCAGCGCTGATGGCGTGGGCGGCCGGGAGCAGCATCCGCTATGACGCCTGGGTTGCCATTCGCACGGGCAGAATCAGCACCGGCGGTGACGAGGCGATGGAAGAAGCGCTCTACGAGTGTTCGCGGAATCTCGCCTGTGCTGAGGCGATCATCACAATTGTGTTCGAGGTACGCGCGTCTGTAGACATCAAATTTGGAGATCCAAAGTCGATTCAAGCCAATGCGAAGGAAGCAGCCACAAAGCTTGCATGGGATAACATTACAGGGGGAGTACTCGGAGCCCTAATCATAGTTGACTTCGATCTAACCGAGAAGCGGCGCAATCGCGGCCTAGCAATCACCCACGAGTTCGGTCATGTAATTGATGCGGACCGAATCGGCGGAAATACGTACAAAATGGTGTGGGATTACGACAGACAGGAAGCCTATACCATGAGATGGAATGCCTATTACCGGAGTTGTCAAGCACATGAGACCGCAAATCGTTGCAGTTACTAGGGTGCACCAAACCCGCGCTCACCGGTGGCCTGCGGTCTGGCTCGCGTGGCTTGCCTGTCTTCTCGCTGCGGCCCCGGCCGATGCTCAAGAAGCTACCGCCACCTCTGTCGACTCGTCGTACCACTCGATGCAGACGGCGCGTGCCGCTCTGTATAGCATTGAGGACATGTTCGGCGAGCGGGCCCTCCAGCGACAACCAAAGGGGTGTGCAGGAGATTGGCGACGCACGTCCTATTGGGAAATGAGAGGCGCCTCAGATGGAAGTCCGCCAACGATGGCAGTCGTTGGAGATGAAGTATTTCATCTCAACGGATTCGGCGCGCCAGAAATCTTGGGGTTTGCCAGAGCCCTTATCGCGGAGGGCCTTTCGAGTGACGCCCCTCCTTCAACCAGGTGTCTCACGGAGACAATGGCCTTCGCACTCGCTGCATCAGGCGAGCCAGTCTTGCTCGGGTTTGACAATTTTCTGGATTCCGTCCCGCAGCGTCTGGCAGCTGCGCTTCGCTTGAAGCTCAAGGAGCAGTGGCCCACAGAAGGAATTCGATCCATCGGGAGGGGGGAAGAGGTCGCCATCATTACACTTTTCCAATTGGAGCCTATTGAATGGGAGTATCGGCCGGTCGGTTTTGCTTTTCTGTTCGACCAGTCCCAACATCTCAGCGGGTGGGCATTGCGAACGGGAGAGGCCGTAAGCGGGCTGCCAGGAGTGGCTTCCCCTGAACACTGGGCACCTTCGCCTACCAAGCAAAGGTAGAAGAGGGGCCGACCATGCAATTGCTCTCCCCAAGGGGCTCCCATGCTGTGGCCTCCGTCAGTCGCCAGCCGTCCACTAAACCGGGTGAACTCCAGCTCCAATTCGCCATGAATACAAGCTCAAAGAATGCCCCGTGGCGGTCCTTGTGGATTCGCAGCCTGCAAATCGCCTTGGCGGTCGGTGCTCCCGGGAGCCTTGGGGCACAGGTAGCCTCGGATGCCGTCCGGGCTGAAGCCGCGGCAGAGGCTCAGGAAACGGCATGGCTTGCCCAGGTAGACGAGTGGACTCCTGACGGGCTTGACGGGCTCATTCCACCGGATGTCGAAGGGCGGTTCAAGGCAGAGCCGATCGGTATGCTTGGACGTCTACGACTGTTTAGGGTCGATACCCGGATGCCGGACGGACAATGGCCTCCATACCTGGTTGCATTTGAAGGTGAGGAGCTGCTTAGGCTCGGAGGATTTCCCAGTCCCGACCTGATTGTGGCGTGGCGAGCAATTCTCGCACCAGGAAGGAATTCCCTCGCGGGGCTCTCGGACAGCCTCCTCCTTGCTAGCGGGCGCAGTCTTGCCTGGGTTGCGAGCCCTGAGTTATCGGTAGGCGTGGCCACGGGAGATCATGCCCTTCCAGCGGTCACACCCTATCGGCTGACTGTTGGTGGATCAACTTGCCGCCCCGGTGGCCCAAAGCGAGATCAAGCGGACTCCATCATTCGTAGGAATGGGTCCATTATTGTTCGGCTTACTCTGCCAGTGCAACTCGGTGGTTTTGCCAATCCAATGATTACAAGGACATGGTGGTTCGTGATTGATGGTCGGGGGGAGTTGTCCGGTTGGGTGAACTACGATGCACCATTGTGTCAGGGTACACCTCCTTGAACGGAAAGGCTGAAAAGATCTCGTGGAAATGTGACGTATGTCCCCTGGAGCAACCCGACATGAGCGAACTGTCCATCACCCTCAACGGCGCCCCGCGCACGTCCCCGGCCCGACTCACCCTCGCCGGCCTCCTCGAGCACCTGGGCCTCGACCCGCGCGCCGTGGTGGTGGAGCAGAACCGCGCCATCGTCCGGCGGCCCAATTTGGCCGACACCCCCGTGGCCGAGGGCGACGTGATCGAGCTGGTCCACTTCGTAGGCGGCGGGTAGCCTCCGCGCCGTTATCTTTCCCCCATGACCGACACCCTCCCGACAACCGCCAGCGACACCACCGAAGCCCCGCTCGAAATCGGCGGCCAGCGCTTCCGTTCCCGCCTGCTGGTCGGCACCGGCAAGTACCGCGACAACGAGCAGATGGCCCGCGCCATCGAGGCCTCCGGCGCCGATGTGGTGACCGTGGCCGTGCGCCGCGTGGATCTCGACCGCACCAAGGAGGCGGGGGTGCTCTACCACCTCCCCGCCAACCGCTACTTCCTCCTGGCCAACACCGCCGGCTGCTACTCCGCCGACGAGGCGGTGCGCTACGCCCGCCTGGCGCGCGAAGCGGGCTTCAACGAATTCATCAAGCTCGAAGTCATCGGCGACAAGGAAACGCTCCTCCCCGACACCGAGGGACTCCTCGCCGCCACGCGCACGCTGGTGAAGGAAGGCTTCAAGGTCCTCGCCTACACCAACGACGACCTGATCACCGCGCTCCGGCTCGAAGCCGAGGGCTGCGCCGCCGTCATGCCCCTCGCCTCCCCGATCGGCAGCGGACTCGGCCTGCTCAATCCCTACTCGATCCGCACCATCAAGAGCCGCCTCAAGGTGCCGGTCATCGTGGACGCCGGCGTCGGCACCGCCAGCGACGCCTGCCTCACCATGGAGCAGGGGGTGGACGGCATTCTCATGAACACCGCCCTCGCCGAAGCGGCCGACCCGGTGCTGATGGCGTGGGCCATGCGCAACGCGGTGGAGGCGGGACGCTCTGCCTGGCGCGCCGGCCGGATGCCGCGCCGCGAGACCGCCGTCCCCTCGAGCCCCACCACGGGGATGCTGCGCTGAACCAGCCTGTCGGCGTCGACGCACGGCGCGCCGCACTCACGATTCTCCGCGAGGTCCGCGACGGCCGCCCCTTCGACGCCGCCCTCGGCAGCGCCATCGACGGGCTGAACGAGGCCGACCGACGGCTGGCCCACGAGCTGGCCGGGGGAGTGCTCCGCACCCAGGACTCGCTCGACGACCGTCTGGCCCGGCTCATCCGGCTCGGATGGGATTCCGTCTCCCCGCCGCTCCGCGACCTCCTCCGACTCGGCACATATCAACTGCTCCATCTCGACCGCATCCCTCCGCACGCCGCCGTGAGTACCTCCGTTGACCTGGCGCGCGAGCTGGCCGGCAACGCGCCGGCCGGCTTCGTGAACGCGATTCTTCGCCGCGTGGGCCGGGAAGCCGACCCCGCGCCGCTCGTCGAGTCCGCCGACCCGGTCGCCACCCTGGCCCGCGCGCACAGTCATCCCGAGTGGCTGGTGGCCGGGTGGGTGGCACGCTTCGGCGCCGAGGGGACGGAGGCGCTGCTCCGCTGGAACAACGGCCGGCCGCCGCTGGTGCTGCAGGCGGCGCGGGAAGACCTGACCGCACTGCGCGAGCGGCTCGACGCCGCCGGCATCGCCTCGGAGGCGGCGCCCTTCGGGGCCGGGCTGATAGTCGAGGCCACCCGACCCGGTGAACTCCCGGGGTATGCCGAGGGGGCGTTCTTCGTGCAGGACGCCGCGCAGGCGCTGGTGGCGCGGTTCGCCGACTTCCCGAAGGGTGGCACGGTGCTCGACGCCTGCGCCGCGCCGGGCGGCAAGGCGATTGCGCTGGGGCGGACGGCGGCTGTCCTGGTGGCGGCGGAGCGGAACCGCCGCCGGACCATACGGCTCGGGGAAAATCTCCGGCGCGCCGGCTCGGGCCGGGAGCTGCTCGTCATTGCCGATGCGGCGGTGCCGCCGGTGCGGCCGCTCGATGGCGTCCTGCTCGACGCCCCCTGCCTCGGCACCGGCACCTTTGCGCGGCACCCCGACGCCCGGCTGCGCGTGACGCCGGAAGCGCTCCGCGACCTCGCGAAAACCCAGGCGTTGCTGCTCGACGGCGCGGCCGCCGCGGTGCGGCCCGGCGGGCTGTTAGTTTACGCCACATGTTCGCTCGAACCCGAAGAGAATGAGGAGCAGGTGGCGCGTTTCCTGGGTGCACACCCCGATTTCCGGCGCGAGCCCTCCCATGCCGTCCCCGAGGAGTGCCTCTCGGCAGTGGGAGACCTGACGCTGCTGCCCCATCGCCACGGCACCGACGGCGCCTTTGCGGCGCGACTCCGGCGGGCACCGTGAGATTTCGCCGCACGGCCGATGAGGTCGCGCCGATCGTCAGTCGACGGTTCCTGGTCGGCCTCGCCGTGGTCGCGGGCGCCTCGCTGCTGGGCTACCTGCTGGCCGCCGTGGTGCTCTTCCCCGCCCCGATCACCGACCGGACGGTGGCGGTGCCCAGCGTACTCGGCCAGCCCTACACCTCCGCGGAGGCGACGCTCCAGGCGGCAGGATTCCGGGTGCGGCGCGAGGCGGAAGTCCCGCACCCGACCGCGGCCGGCGGGATCGTCGTGTGGCAGGACCCGCCCCCGGACATGCAGCTCCCGGCCTCCGCCGTGGTGCGCCTGACCGTGAGCACCGGCCTCGAGGGGTCCGTCGTGCCGGATGTGGTCAACCTCGACCTCGAGCTGGCCCGCTCCGTCCTGCGGGAGGCGGGCTTCCAGGTGACCGGCGTCGACTCGGTGGCGTCGCTGAGCACCCCCGGGACGGTGCTCGCTACCCGACCCGGAATCGGCGTGGTGCGGCAAGCGGGCGAGTCGATGACGCTGGTCGTCAGCCGCGGGCCCGCCGATATTCAGGTACCGATGCTGCGCGGGCTCACCCGCGATCAGGCGGCGGATCGACTCCAGGCAATCGGACTGCTGGTCGGCTACGTGCGATTTGCCGACCAGCCGGGCGCGCGGCCCGGCGTGGTGCTGGAACAGCGACCGTCCCCCGGCGTACGCCTACCCCGGCGGAGCCGGGTGGACCTGACCTTGGCGAGGACACCGTGAACCCGATCATCGCACCCAGCGTGCTGAGCGCCGACCTCGCCCGCCTGCGCGAGCAGGTGGAGGCCGCGCTCGCCGGCGGCGCGGAGTGGATGCATGTCGATGTGATGGACGGGCACTTCGTCCCGAACCTCACCTTCGGCGCCCCGATCATCCGGGCCATCCGCCGGATCACCGACTGCCCGATCGACGTCCACCTCATGGTGGAGCGGCCGGAGCAGTACATCGACGAGTACGCCGCTGCCGGCGCCAACCTCTTCACCTTTCACCCCGAGGCCACGGTGCATGTGCAGCGGCACCTCGCGGCGGTGCGTGAACGCGGGATGCTGGCCGGACTCGCCCTCAACCCATCCACGCCGCTCTCCATGCTCGAGGAAGTGGTGCCCGAGCTCGACCTCGTCCTCGTAATGTCGGTCAATCCGGGATTCGGCGGGCAGTCGTACATTCCCGGGGCCACGGACAAGATCCGCCGGGTCCGCGGGCTGCTCGACGCCCGGAAGTCCGTCGCCCGGCTCGAGGTGGACGGCGGCGTCACCACCGCCACCATCGCCAAGATCCGCGCCGCCGGCGCCGACACCTTCGTGGCGGGCACCGCGGTCTTCGGCGCACCCGACGTGCGCGCCGCCGTCAGTGAACTCCATCGCCTGTGCCTGGCACGGGCCTGAGGAAAGACGCACCCATGTCCAAGCAGTGGTGGATCGTCGGCACCGTCGTGATCGGGATGGTCGCGGGCGCCGTGGCGCTGGTGAAGAACAGCCCCGACAGTTACGGCGTGGCCGTCGGCAAGAAGGCCCCGGACTTCCGGGTCGTGGAACTCGCCAGCGGCGACACCATCTCGCTCCGCCAGCACTACGAGGGGCAGGTCACCCTGGTCAACATCTGGGCCACCTGGTGCGGGCCGTGCAGGGAGGAAATGCCCGCGATGGAGCAGGCGTACAAGGAGCTCGCCCCGCAAGGGCTTCAAGGTGGCGGCGGTCAGCATCGACGAGACCGAGCCCGCCAGCGTCATCGCGTTCGGCAAGGAGATGGGCGTCACCTTCGACCTGCTGCAGGACCGGAGCGGGCTCATCCAGCGCACCTACCAGACCACCGGCGTGCCGGAGAGCTTCCTGCTCGACCGCGACGGCATCATCGTCAAGCGGATCATCGGCGCGCACGACTGGAGCTCCAAGGTCAACCGTGAACTGATCGAGCGCCTGCTCGACCAGGGGAGCTGAGCCGGGCCCCGTGCGCGTCCTCGGCATCGAGTCCTCCTGCGACGAGACCTCCGCCGCCATCGTGCGCTTCGAGGAGGGCCGGCCGCATCTCGAGAGCGTGGTGATCCTCTCGCAGGACGTGCACCGGGTGTTCGGCGGCGTGGTGCCCGAGCTGGCGAGCCGCGCCCACCTCACCGCCATCGTCCCCGTGGTGGACCGGGCGCTGGTCGAAGCGGGCATCGACCTCGACGGCGTGGACGCATTCGCCGTGACGGCGGGACCGGGGCTGGTCGGCGCGCTGCTGGTGGGATTGATGTACGGGAAGACGCTGGCCTGGGCCACGGGGAAGCCGCTCATCGGCGTGCACCACATGGAGGGGCACCTTTTTGCCCCCTCGCTCGAGGATCCGGAGTTCGCGCCGCCCTTCGCGGCGCTGCTCGTCAGCGGCGGCCATACCCTGCTGCTCGACGTGCCGGCCTGGGGCGAGTACCGCCTCCTCGGCCAGACGCTCGACGACGCGGCGGGCGAGGCCTTCGACAAGGTGGCCACCCTCCTCGGGCTGGGCTACCCGGGTGGCGCACCACTCGAGAAGCTCGCCGCCACCGGGCGCCCCGGAAAGTTCGTCTTCCCCCGGCCGCTGCTGCGCGACCTCTCGGGCGACGGCCCCAACCGGTGGAATTTCTCGTTCAGCGGGCTCAAGACGGCGGTCCTCCGGGCCGTGCGCCAGAGCACCGATCTCGACGCCGACCGCGCCGATCTGGCCCGCGGATTCCAGGACGCGGCGCTCGAGGTGCTGGTGGAGAAGACCGCCGCCGCTGCCGAGGAGCTGGGCTATCCGCTGGCCATGCTCGGCGGCGGGGTCGCCTGCAACCGGACCTTGGCGGAGCGGCTCCGGAAGCGCCTGGGCACGCGGGTGCGCGTGGCCGTGGCCTCTCCTCGGCTCAACACCGACAACGCCGCGATGATCGCGGCCGCCGGCGCCTGGCATCTCGCGCGCGGCGAACAGAGCGGTCCCGGCCTGGAGCCGAGCGACAGCCTGCCGCTCCCCGGACTTCTTTCCCCAGCCGCCTGAGGCGGAGCGTCGATGCCAGTCTATCCGTTCAACATTCACGTCGGCCCGCTGCAGATCACCGGCTACGGCATCATGATGATGGTGGGCTTCCTGGTCGGCGGCTGGCTCATCGCGCTCGAACTCGAACGCCGCCGCCTCAACCGCAATTACTCCTCCGACATCATCTTTGCCGCGCTGATCGGTGGCGTCGTCGGCGCCAAGCTCTGGTACGTGGTGCTCACGCAGGACCCCGGCGCGCTCTTTTCGCGCGGGGGGCTGGTCTGGTACGGCGGGTTTCTCGGGGGAGTGGTCGCGGTGCTGTTCAACGGCTGGCGGCTGGGCGTGCCCGCCCGGTGGACCATGCAGGTCATGCCGCCCGCCCTCGCGGCCGCCTATGCCCTCGGCCGGGTCGGCTGTTTCCTGGTGGGCGACGACTACGGCGGCCCGACCGACCTGCCATGGGCCGTCGCCTTTCCGCAGGGCCTGCCCCCCTCGACGGCCGGCAACCTGGCCGCGTTCCACGTCGCCGTGCCCGCTGGGCTGGACCCCGCGACGGTGCTCGCCGTGCACCCGACCCAACTGTACGAAGTGCTGCTGATGTTCCTCGCGTTCACCATCCTCTGGAAGCTGTGCCGGAAGGACTGGGGCACCGGCGCCGTCTTCGGCGTCTACCTGATGATGGCCGGCGTGGAACGGTTCTTCGTCGAGATCCTCCGCGCCAAGGACGACCGCTTCTTCGCCGGCTTCACGGCGGCACAGGTGATGAGCGTGACGATCGTGCTGGTGGGAGCGATAGTCTTTGTACGGCTGCGTGGCGCCGGGCAGGCCCCGACCGGGGTGTACCTTTCCATGACACCAGGCCGGACCGACAAGTAACCGGACAGTCCATTAAGTGATTCAGATCACATCGGTTGAGATGTAGCGGCCAAAATTGTCGAGAAATTTGACGATTTTGGTCGTTTTTCTTGCTGCAGGCAGATATCATAACTTGTTTAATTCCAGCATGTTACGGACTTGTACAATGTGGCACGAACGGTGCTTTAGTAGATGAGCAGGAAGGGGAAATTTCATCCCCTGGAAAAAGTGGTAGGTCGAAGAAGGGTTGGAGCGGGCACTTCTGCCCGTTTCCGTATAACTCAGGGGGCGATCTACCACCTCTCTTGCGCAGACGGCCCGCCGATTTCGGCGGGCCGTTTGCATTTGGCATCGTCAGCTTCTGTCATTGCGAGGAGGCCCCGGGCGGGGCCGACGAAGCAATCTCGTCTATCGGCGCGCGTGCACCCGCGCCTTGAGCCGCTCCACCTCGGCGCGGAGTTCCGCCAGGTCGGCGTCCATCCGCTCCAGCGAGCGCAGCAGGTCCACTTCGAAGGGGACGCCCGCCCCGCTCTCGAGCGGCCCCGCGTCGGCCCGCTCCGCCGGAGGCGGCGGGACCGGGTCCGGCACCAGTTCCTGGGTGACCCGGAGCCGGCGGGGTTCGAGATAGAAGGTCCAGACCAGCGCGGCGATGAACAGCAGCAGCAGGATGCCCTGCACGGCGAGCGACTCCACCGTCCGGTAGATGCCGAGCCGCTCGATCTGCGGCGCCCAACTGACCACGGTGATCGGCACCACGCCGCCGCCCTGCAGTTCGGCGATCCCCTTCCCCGCAAAGACGAACGCCATGTAATAGAGGAAGGCGCTGGTGACGCCGAAGAACGGCTTCAGCGGCAGCTTGACGCCGAACCGGTTGATCAGCACATACACCACGCCGAGCACGACGCAGGCGGCGGCGATCCCGAGCACCACCGGCAGCACCGCGCCTCCGGCCGGCCCCGCCACCAGCAGCGCCTTGTAGAAGAGGATCGTCTCCACGCCCTCCCGGTACACCGCCAGGAACGCCACCGACGGGAGCGCGAACGCCGACCCCGACACCAGCGCGTCCTGCACCTTTCCCTTCACGAACCGGTTCCACTTGGCCACTTCCATCTTCGAGAGCAGCCAGTAGCTCACATAGAAGAGCGCGACGGTCGCCACCAGCATCGTGGCGCCTTCGAGCACCTCCTGGCTGGCGGGGGAGAACCGGAAGATCGTCTCGAACGCCACCGCCGTGAGCAGGCTCACCACCACCGCGGCGGCGACGCCGACATGAATGTCCCGCCGGCGCTTGGAGTTGCCGGTCTTCACCAGGAACGCGATCAGCGCGCCGATGAGGAGGATCGCCTCGAGGCCTTCCCGCAGCAGGATGACGAACGACTGGACGAACAGGTCGGTTCGGCTCATCGGCTTGCCGAGCACCAGCTCGGCGCGTGCCAGGTCGGTGGCCAGCTCGGCGCGGAGCGTCTTGAGTTCGCCCGCGGTGGCGCCGCCCCCGGCCCGGCCGCGCAAGGTCGCGAACGCCGCCTCGAGCTGGGACGCAAGCGCCGGATCGACCGCCCGAACGCCGGACTCCACCTGCTCGAACGTCAGGTAGGCCTCGAACGCGGCACCGCCGGCGGCGGCGCTCTGTCCGCTGGCGGCAAGCGTCAACACCGAGTCGAGCTGTCGATCGACGTCGGCGAACACCGCCTCGGCCTCGATGCCCGCCTCCTGCCCGTGAAAGCTCCGGACGGCGGCGATGACCGGGGCGGCGCGATCCACCGGCATCGACATGGCGTCGGCCACCTGCGTGTCCGACATGCGCGCCGTGGTGCTGAAGGCCCGAAGCCCCGCCGGGACCTCCCCGGATGGCGCCGGATACCTGAGCAAGGTGGCGTAGGCCGCCGCCGCCCAGCGATCCGCGGCGCTGAGCCTGGTCTCGTAGGCGGGCATGGCCGTGCCGGCCACGCCGATCGTGATGCGACGATAGAAGTCCAGCGGCGAGACGCCGACGAGTCGCACACCGTCGGTGAGCGCACTCGGGGGCGGCGTGAGCGCCAGCCCGTCCGGTCCGTCGCCCCGCCCCGCCGGTCCATGACAGCCCGCGCAGTTCTGCTGATACACCTGCGCGCCCCGCGCGATGGACGGCGTGGTCGAGGGCACCTGATCGACATCGACCCGATACCGCTCCGCCAGGCCGCTCGTGATGGCGCGCGCACCGCTGGCCACCGAATCAGGATCGGCGGTGCGACCCACCGCGGCGATCAGCTGGTCGAGCGCCGCGATGGTGGAGGCGGAGGACTCGGGAGGAAGGCGTTCGGCGGTCCGGCGGGCCTCGGCCAGGAAGAGGCCGGCCTCCTCCACCTCGGCGGGCGCGATGACCCGTCCACCGGCGACGCCGATGCGGTACTCCTGCGCGGCAAGCTGGACCGTCGTCGCGATGCGCTGGACGACCGGCGTCAGGTCGCCAGCGGGCAGGGGCGACTGCGCCCCCTGCTGGGGGGCGGCGAGGAGCAGAACTGAAGAGACTACAGAGATGAGAATCATTATCAAGTCGTTTAGTCGGCGAAGCGGGAAACTAGGCCGCCTCGGTCGGATTCGCTAGGGCTGAGTGTGGGAGAGAACGGCCACCGCGCCTGCCACTCCATGGGTATGCGTCAGCGAAATCAGCAACGCATACTCGGGTGACAGGGTGGCCGCGAGTCCGTGCAGTTGAATGTGGGGTCGGCCATCCGGCAGGCGCTCCACCTCGAGGTCGTGCCAGCCGACGGCCCGCATGCCGGGCAGCGACTGCAGCGCCTTGTAGGCCGCCTCCTTGGCGGCCACCCGAACCGCGAAGTGCGGCGCCGGATCCGGCTGTCGCATGACATACTCGCGCTCTGCCTCGGTCAGGAACCGTCCGAGCGCCCGCTCGCCGTGGCGCGAGAGAATGTGCCGCGCCCGTTCGACTTCGACGACGTCCATCCCAACGCCGAGGACACTCACAAGCGCCCCCACACCATGTCCGCCACCGGGGCGAGCAGCGCCGGAACCGGCAGGTACCCGCCGAGCACCAGTCCCGCCCAGAGCGCCGCGCCAAGCAGCACCGCGGTGAAGGTCCAGAGCGGCCAGCGGGCGCGGCGCCACGACGCCACCGATTCGATATCCGGCTCCCACTCCGCGAGTTCCCGTTCCGCGGCGGCGGTCAACGCCGACCAGGCGCTCTCCAGCCGCCGGGTCGTGGCGAGCACCTGCGGACCCCATTGTGGTGCAGCCACATGCTCGAGCTCGCCTGCAGCCCGGAGCAAGGCGCCCGCGCCTGCGCCGAGCCGGGCATGGATGGCCCGGTGTTCCGCCGCCGTCACGCGATGGCGGTCGACCCGCCATGCCGGCATCCGCGCGGCGACGGCCGCCGCGGTGATGCGATCATCCAGCCGCCGAATCAACTGTGCCGCGGCCTCTTCGGCAGCCCGATCCCAGAGGGCGGCCCAGGCCGCCGGGGCGAGCGCCTGTCGGGCGGCGGCCGCATCCCCAGCCGCCAATGCGCCGCGCGCCTGGCCGGCGGCCGCGAGCAACCGGGTGACGAGCGACAGGCGCACCGGCGCCAGGAGCAGGTCGATCCCGCCCGCCGAGCCGGGATGGACCAGGCGGCCCAGCGCCGGTCCGAGCTCGGGCAGACCCACCGAGGGGCTCACCGACGTTCCCACTGCGGGCGCCCTCCCTTGAGGTCCGCCACCGCGAGCGCCGCGCGCTCGCCGGAGCGTTCCTCGTACCGGCGCACGAATTCCACCAGTGGCTCGGGTTCGAACGCCCTGCGCGGCAGGCCGGTCACCCCGAGCGCCGCTTCGATCGCCGCCGCCGTCCCCTCCACTTCGACGAGGACATCCATGCGCGGATACCACTCGAGCCGCACTTCCGCATCGTGCACTCGGTACACCTCGACGAAGCGGTCGATGGACTTCGTGACGCCGTAGCCGAGCGCCGCCAGGACGCCCGCGGCGGCGGCGCCGTCGCCCTCGACGGAAAATTCCAGTTCGTCACGCAGCTTGTATCCCTCGGGAGACCGGCGGGTGGCGCCCTTCCACGCCATCTGCGCGCGGGCGGCGGCGCCATCGGGCCGCCAGGTGCGCACCCGCAGCACTTCGTCGCGTTGCCTGAGGGTCTCGCCCTGGTCGAAGATCCGGTCTTCCATCAGCCCCCGAAAGGTCGCCTCCGCGCCCGACTCGACGAGATGCCGCCGCAGCAGCGCCGCATCCGGCACCACCGCCTTGAGCTCGAGCTCGGGATTCGACCCGGGGACCGCGCTCATGCGAGGATGGCCTCCAGGACGGCCGCGGTATCGGAGAGGTCGTCGAACGCGGCGCGCGCACCGGCGTCGCGCAGGACGGACACCGCATAGCTCCCGGTCGCCACCGCCACGGCGCGGGCGCCGATGCCGCGGCCACACGTCACGTCCGAGGGCGTGTCGCCGACGATGACCACGGTGTCTCCCGTCGGCACCCGACCGAAGATCGCGGCGGCACGCTCGGCCGCGATGGCCGGAAGATCCGGCCGGTGGGGAGAGTCCGAACCGTAGGCGCCGACCCGGAAGAGCGCCGGGTCCAATCCGCCCGAGCGGAGCTTGAGCCCCGCCCCGCGCGCGAGGTTGCCGGTCAGGAGGCCCAGCACCACATCGGTGCGGGACGCCAGCTCGTCGAGCAGGGGCACCACGCCGGGGAGCAGGCGGGTGCATCCCGGCGACCGGTCGAGTTCTTCCTCGAGCAGGCCCACGTACCGATCGCAAATTTCCGCGATCAGGTCGGGATCGCCGGCGGCGGCGTCGCCCGCCGCCTCGAGCAGTTCGCGCACGATCTGGGGATCGGTCTTGCCGTCGAAGGTGATCTTCTGCCAGGCGTCGCCGTTCCCCAGGCGGTCCGCCAGCGCGCTGGTAATGGCGCGGCGCCCGGCCCCCGCGGTGAGCAGGAGGGTGCCGTCGATGTCGAAGAGGACGAGGACGCGCGTCACGCCGACGCCGCCGCGCCGGGGATCCGGCGGGCGGTCACGAGCAGCGGCCGAAGCTGCGCAGCGCGGTGTCCCGCCGTCCACGGTTCGGTCAGCACCCCGCCACAGGCCACCGTCGAATGCGTGAGCGAATCCCCCGCGGCAAAGAACGCGACGTGAGTCACGCCCTGGCCGTAGTCGCTGAAGAAGAGGAGGTCACCGGGACGGATCGACTCGTGCGCGACCTCTGCCCCGATGCGGGCCTGTTGGGCGGCGTCCCGCGGCAGGCTGACCCCGCGCGCCGCGAACGTGGTCTGCACCAAGCCGGAGCAGTCCACGCCGAAATCGGTGACCCCGCCCCACTCGTAGCGCACCCCCGCGAAGGTCCGCTCGGCCCATCGTTCGGCGGACACGGTCAGGGCGGCGCGTATCACTTCCTCCATCGGCAGGATGTGCCCGGAGCGCAGGGAGCCGACGGAGCCGTCGGGCAGGCGGACGCGCCCATGCTCCAGCACCGCGCGGGCCCGGACGGGCAGCCGGCGAAGGCCCGAGTCGGTGTCGATCTCCGCTCCCTCTGACCAACCTGTGGCCTCTGCGCGCCAGCGCGCCGCGGCTTCGTCGTCGCACTCGACGGCGTAGCCCCGGTGGAGCCATCCCTCATAGCTGTCGCCCGACAGCCGGACTCGGTGCCACAACCCGTCGGTCGCGAGCACGGTGGCCGTCTCGCCGAGGACCAACTGGGTGACCTGCTCCGACCGGAGTGACGGCTCGGCGTGCAGGGGCGCCACGGCCGACCGCGCAATGACCGCGCTCATGCGAGGTCGGTCTTCGGGTGCTTGGCCTGGCAGGTCGCGCAGCGGTCCACGCCCCGGAAGAAGCAGATCAGGCAGATGAAGGTGCCGCACCCGGCGCAGGGATACCCCTCGGACGCGCGCTCTTCCCGGCCGCAAGCACGGCATTGCATCGCGTCGTGTTCCTTGATTTCCGCCATGCCGCCTCCGCTCAGATGTCCAGGTTCCAGCGCTTGATCTTGTTGATCAGCGTGGCGCGCGAGATGCCCAGCTCCAGCGCGGAGCGGGTGCGGTTGCCGTCGTGATGCCGCAGCGTCCGCTCGATGTGCTGGCGCTCGAGTTCCTCGAGCGCCAGGGGCGTATGACGGCGGTCGCCCGGTCCGGGCCGGGCGCGGAATTCACCCGGCAGGTGCTCGACGCCGACCACCGTCTGCCCCCGGCCGAGGATCAGGGCCCGCTCGAGCACGTTGCGCATCTCGCGCACGTTGCCGGGCCAAGTGTAGCCGAGGAGCCGCTCCAGCGATTCCGCGCCGATTTCCGGCGGCCCGTCCGGCAATTCCGTCCGCAGGTCGTTGAAGATGCGGGTGATCAGGGCCAGCCGGTCGTCGCGGGAACGCTCCCGCACCGCCGGCAGCTTCACCGGCATGACGCTGAGACGGTAATAGAGGTCCTCGCGGAAGCGCCCCGCCTCCACCTCCGCCGCCAGGTCCTTGTTGGTCGCGGCCACCAGCCGCACATCCACCGTGATCTCCCGGGTGCCGCCCAGCCGCCGGAAGGTCTTGGTCTCGAGGACCTTCAGCAGCTTCGGCTGGAGTTCGAGCGAGAGGTCGCCGATCTCGTCGAGGAAGATGGTGCCCCGGTCGGCGATCTCGAAGAGCCCCTGCTTGCGGTCCTTCGCGTCGGTGAAGGCACCCTTCTCGTGCCCGAAGAGTTCCGAATCGAGGAAGGTGGCGCTCAGCCCCGCGCAGTTGACCTCCACGAACGGCAGCCGCGCCCGCGGGCCGAGGTTGTGGATCATCCGCGCCACCCACCCCTTGCCGCTGCCGCTCTCGCCCAGCAGGAGGACCGTGGTGCGCTCGCTCTGGGCCAGCAGGGAGATCTGGTGGGCGAACGCCTTCATGGTCGCCGAGCCGCCGAGGGAATCGAGTCCGTGCCCCGCCGCACCCTGGTGGACCAGCACCTCGTTCACCCTGCGGAGGCGGGCCTTGTCCGCCACGCGGGCGGCGGCGGCGGACAGGTGCGCCATGTCCACCGGCTTGGAGAGGAAGTTCTCGGCGCCGAGCTGCATGGCGCGGACGGCGGTGGGGACGTCGCTGTTGCCGGTGAGGAGGATGACGCCGGCGTCGCGCTCCCGCAGCTTTTCGAGCACTTCCAGTCCGTCCATCCCGGGCAGGTGGAGGTCGAGCATGACCACCTCGGGGTGGAGGCGGTCGTAGGTGGCGAGCCCGGCTTCCCCGCTCAGCTCGCGGGTCACCTCCCAGCCGAGGGTCTCGAAATAATTGCCGATCGCTCGGAGGACGTCCGTGTCGTCGTCGATCAGCAGGACGGAACCGATCATGGTGTCACCTCGCGCCGCGGCCGGGGTGCCGCGGGAGTTCGAACCAGATGCGCGCGCCGCCCCCCGGGCGGTTCTCGGCGTGAATGTCGCCGCCGTGGGCGCGGATGATCCCGTGCGAAATGGAGAGCCCCAGTCCGGTGCCTTCGCCGGCCGGCTTGGTGGTAAAGAACGGCTCGAAGATCCGCGCCATGATGTCCGGCGGGATGCCCGGACCGGTATCCATGGCCTCGAGGATCACCGACTCGCCGTCGGCCCGCACCCGCACCGTGCCGCTGCCGCCGGTCGCCCGCATCGCGTGCCCGCCGTTGGCCAGCAGGTTGAGCAGCACCTGCCGGACCTGGTCGGGGTCGGCGTGGGCGGTCGGCAGGTCCGCCGGGTACTCCACGTCCCATGCGCCCAACCGCTCACCGGCGGAATCGATCACCTCGCGAACCAGGGCACCGAGATCGACCTCACTCCGCCGGAGCGGGCGCTGCCGCGCGAAGCTCAGCAGGTCGGTCACGATCTGCGCCGCGCGGGTGGCTTCCGTCCGGATGCTCTCGACCACCCGGCGGCTGCCGTCATCGAGCGGTTCGTCGAGGATGAGCGCCTGCGCCAGTGCGCTGATGCCGGCCAGCGGGTTGTTGAGCTCGTGCGCCACGCCGCTCACCAGGCGGCCGAGCGCCGCCAGCTTCTCGGTGTGTCCCAGTTGCTCGCGCAGCCGCTGTTCGTCGGTCACGTCGCGCGCAATGGCGAGCACCAGCGGCGCACCCGCCTCCTCGCCCGCCGCGGGCACCGCCACCACCGCCGCTTCGCGCACCGCGCCGTCGGGCCGGCGCAGGTGCATCACGAACTCCCGTGATTCCCCGCTGCGCACCGCCGCCAGCTGCGTCTCAACGTACCCCAGTTCCGCGGGCATCAGGAAGTCGGACAGCCGCGAGGCCGCGTCGCCGAATCCGGCGAGAGAGCGAGCAGCCGGATTCACCGACTGGAGGACACCGGCCTCGTCCAGCGTGAAGATGGCGACCGGAACCGTGGCGAACAATGCCCGGAACCGCTGCTCGAGGCGCAGCACCTGGCTCACGTCGTCCACCGCCACCACGTGCCCCCCTTCGGGCAGCGGCGTGGCCGTGACGATGAGCGACCGGCCGTCCGCCGCCTCCAACAGGGTGGTCACCCCCGAACCGGCGTCCGCCGAGAGGCTGAGCGGATCGCTGTGCATCGCACCGGCGTCGACGAAGAGGCCGCGAAAGGACCGCCCGACAATCTCGGTGATGGCGACCCCGGCGAGGTCCGCGATGAAGCGGTTGGCTCGCGCGATCCGCCCCTGCGCATCGAGGATGGCGAGGCCGGTGGCCGCGGCGTCGAAGGCGGTCTGCCACTCCCGCCGGCTTCGGCTGACCAGGTCGAAGAGCCGGCTCTTGCCGATGGCCAGCGCCGCCTGGTCGGAGAAGGCGACCGCGAGCCGGCGCTCCTCCGCGGCATATTCATGCGGCCGGTCGTGGAAGAACGCCAGCACGCCGATCGTCTCGTCGGCAAAGACAAGCGGGAGCAGCGCCACGGAGGCATAGCCCTCCGCCTGCACCGCCGCGGCGATGGGCGAGGCGAAGTCGCGCCGCGCATGCTCGACGAAGACCGGCTTCCCTTCGAGCAGCGCCCGCGAGGCGGGCAGGGCGTGAAACTGCCGCTCGAATGCCTGGGCGTATTCGGCCGAGAGGGTCACCCGCGCCAGGCAGGACACCGACTGCTGCGCGCGGTTGAGCAGGAAGACGGCGCTCCGCTCGGCGCCGAACACCCGCATCCCCTCCTCCGCGAGGAAGTGCGTGGTGCGGTCGGCGTCCTCGACTCCTGTCAGCGCGTGGGCCACCCTGCCGAGGGCGTCGATCTGGTCGAGGCGGGTGAGGAGTTCGCCGCGCAGCCGCAGCCCGCTGACCGCAGCGGCCACCTGGTCGGCGACGGCCTGCAACAGCAGGAGCGTGTCGGGCGAAGGGGGGGACCAGTCGGAATCGGGACCCGACACCGTGAGCACGCCGGTAACCACGGACCCGAACCGCATCGGGACCATCGCCCCGGGCCGGTGCGGCCGCGGCCGGCGCGGATCCGGCGCGGCTTCCGGCTCCGCCTCGAGGTCCGCGCTCGCTCTCGCGTCTCCGCCCCGCGCGATGGCCACCTGCGGGTCCCGCTCGCCCAGCACATCGCCCACCCGGTAGAGGCGGGCCTCGCGCCCCAGGGCCCCGAGCACCACCAGTCCCGGCACCTGCTCACCCGGCCGGCCCGCGATCATTGCGCCAGCGGCCCGCGCCACGCTCAGCGCGGCCTGCAGGCCCCGCTCGACCGTCGCGTCGAGGGTGCCGAGCGTGGAGAGATCGTGCGTCAGGGCACGGACCGCCTCGCTGCCCGCGAGCGTCGCCGTGACGGCATCGGCGGCGGCCCGGACGGCGTCGGCCGACACGGACGCGTCGGGGGATGGGCGACTCATAGCGACTCCGGCACCATGACCCGGATGGCGCCGGGCACCACGGTGGCCGTGAAGGGCGTGTGGCCGGCCAGGTCACCGTCGAGTTCCAGCGGCACCTGGACCTCGGCCTCCACCCGGATCTCGCGGCCGCGCAGGTGTCCGACCCGCGAGTCCGGCCCCGTGGCGCGGCGGATGAGGTGCCAGATGGCCTGCACCCCGTCCGCCAGGCCGTCGGCCCGCAACACGACGACGTCAAGCAGGCCGTCGTCCGGCCGCACTCCGTCGCCGAACCGCAGGATGGGCGGGAGCACCTCCGCGCAATTCGCCACCAGCACCGCGGCGGCGTTCGCCTCGTATTCGGTTCCGTCGACCCGAATGTGAAAGCGATGGCTCCGCATTTCGTGCGACCAGGCGGAGTGACGTGGCGATATACGCCCCGAACCCCCACCGATGCTTCTGGGCCGTCGACGTTGCCGCCATGATCTGCGCGTCGAAGCCGGCCCCGCACGCCACCGCGAAGTAGTGCTCCTCCCCCGACGCCTCGAGGCGCCCGAGATCGAGGCGCCGAGAGAGGCCCCGCACCAGGACCTCGGCGGCGCGCTGCGGAACGGCAGGGATACGGAGATTGCCGGCCAGCAGGTTGCCGGTGCCTCCGGGGATCAGCGCGAGCGCCACATCGGTGCCGACCATCGAGGAGGCGGCCTGCATCGTGGTCCCGTCTCCCCCGAATACGGCGACGGCGTCCATCCCGGCCGCCACGGCCTCGCTGGCCAGGCGGCGGGCATCGCCGGGCCCCCCGGTGGCCACGATTTCCGCCTCCCACCCGCCCCGGTGCAGCACGTCGCGCACCTCGCGCACGGTCTTCGGCTTCGTGCGCGCGGCGGCGGGATTCGTGATGACCAGGACGCGTGGCACGCTAGAACTCCTGCTCCCAGAGGACGTCGAGGCCGGCCTGGTACTTGTCGTTGGTGGTCAGCGGGGCCGTCTGCTGGTCGGCGGTGCACGACGCCGACGGCTCGAAGCTCGCAAGGAACCGGAAGCCGCGCGCAAACCGGTACTCGAAGCTCGTCCCGATGTTCTTGTAGCTGGTGGCGCCGCCGGTGGTGCAGATGCCGGCGCTGAACGTGAGAAAGGTCTTCCGGCCGATCTGCCACCCCGCGGCGAGCTGGGTGGCCGTGGAGGAGCCGTACGCACCGCCCGCCGTCCCCGGCCGCAGTTCAATGTAGTCCACCGGCACCCGCAGGTCGGTGACCAGGGCACGCTGCAGTTCGCTCGTCACCGCGCTGGAGACATAGGCGAGCCCCAGGTTCAGCGCCTGCTGCTGGTCCCCGGCCGCACCGCCGGTGGTCTGCAGGTTTGTCGCGGGCCGCCGGAACATCAGGTACGAGACGAGGTTCGTCTCCGAAATCGGCGGAAGGATGGTGGAGGTCAACTCGAGTTTCGGTTCCAGGAGGGTGCCGGTGATCTTGGCGATGACCGGCACGTCCTGGCTCCCGTCGAGGGGCCGGACGATGTGCTCGGCCTCGATGTTCAGGTCGGCGTTCAGGTCCGGCGTGCCGAGGAACCGCACCTCCCCTTTTTGGACCTTGAAATCCTTGCGGACCGGACCGATCACCAGCGCGTAATTGCCGCGGAGCGCGTCCATCCGGCCGTCCACCCGGTAGTCGCGCCGCAGCTTGTCCACGCGCACCTCGCCGCCCAGCTGGATGTTCGCCTCGTTGGACCGGAGCCAGAAGGCCTCGCCCACCTTGACCGTGAGGTTGTCCACCCGCAGCGAGTCGATAAACCGGTTCCGCGTGGTGTAGCCGCGCTGGAGCATCCGCTGGAACCGCTGGTCGAGCAGGTCGCGGAATTCCGGGTCGTCGAGATCCACCACGTCCTTGGTCACGAGGTCGGCAAAGTAGAGCACCCCGCGATTGGCGGTGACCGACCCCGTCAGCGTCGGCGCGCTGTACGGGCCGCTCAGGCGCATCCGGCCGCTGACGTCCAGCGTGAGGAATCCACGGATCTCGCTGGCCAGGAAATCGCTCGCCACGAGGCGGAGGTTGAGCAGCGGATTGGTCAGCGGAGTGAACCGCACGCTGCCGCTGACGCGCAGCGAGCCGTTGGCCGGCGCGGTACGGAGCAGCAGCGAGTCGAGGGCCAGCGAGTCGTCCAGAAACCGGGCGTGGCCCACGATGCTGGAGTAGCGGACCCCGAGGCTGGGCACGGTCCCGCTCCCGTCCCGGATATCGAGGAAGCCCGCCAGCCGCGGCGCGAGCCAGGTGCCCTCGACGCGCACATCGGCACTCAGGATGCCCGACATGCGCCGCACCCGAGTGGTGAAGGCCTCGAGGGTCCCGAGGTCGAGGCTGTCGGCCCGGGCACGAATGACCAGCGGGCCATCGATCTGCCGCCTGGGCACCGAGGCCAGGGCCAGGTCGAGCGGCAGCGCGACCTCGATGCCGAGGATCCGTTGCCCGGTCTTCCAGATGGAGAGGTTCCCCTCCAGCAGCCGGTCTTCGTAGTGGAGAATCCCCTGGACGAAGGGCGAGCGGAAATCCCCGAACACGGCGTCCCCGAGCGACGCCGTCCCCTGGATGATCGGCGCCTGGCGGGTGCCGGTGATTTCGAGGTCCGCGCCGATGGACCCGGACACCCCGGCCGTGTCGCCCCGCAACAAACCAGAGACGTCGCGAAGATCAAGCCCGTATGCGTCCACGCGGAGGTTGCCCGGTCGGTCGCCCGGGAGGACGCCCCCCACCCGGATGGCGCCCGACCCGTCCACCGATTCGAGCTGGAGCGGCGAGAGCACCGTGCCGGAATCAGTCGATTGCGCGACCGCCGGCTCAAGCAGCCTCCAGAGATGCCCGGGCAACGCCATCGAGAGGGAATCGATCGCGAGCACGCTCACGTTGTCCCGCGTGCCGAATCGGCCGGTGGCGCCGAAGGCCGCGCCCTCGCTGCCCTCGAATGAGCCGGTCCAGCGCAGGGAGTCGCTCCACCCAAGCACCCCGACCCGCGCGTTGGTGGCGACCAGCCTGCCGGAGGCGATCGTGTCGGCCAGCACCTGCAGACTGAGCTGTGGCCGACTCCCGCCCAGCCATCCGAACGTGGCGGACATCGAGTGGAGCCGCCCACCCCGGAACCGGAGATCGCTCGCATCGGCGAATCCCGAGGCCACGATCGAGTCGAGCGACCCCGCGAGCGAGAAGTCGAGCCGCCCACGGCCCTCGAGTTCCGCCCCGGCGGAGTCCGGCCCCAGCCCCAGCCGCGAGACCAGCAGCGAATCGAACGCGCGCAGACTGTCGAAGCGCGCGACCAGCTCCAGCTGGCCCTCGTGCGGCACCGCCCAGCCGAGCGTGCCCCGCGCCCCCAACATGCCGCCACGCCAATCGACACCAAGGGTGTCCACGACGAGGAGGTTGTCGCGTACCGACACCCGCGCTTCCGCCGTGTCGAGCCGGAACGCGTCGAGCCGACCCGGCCCCAGCGCGCCGGCGATCGACCCTTCGGGCGCGCGCAGGGTGTCGATGGATCCGACGATGAACACGCCGCCGGTCAGGTCGGAGGTCGGGCCGCTGCCCCGCAGCGCGCGGAGGTCGAGGCGACGAAAATCGATCTGGAGCGAGTCGCCGCCCCAATGGGGGGGCATGACGATCGCCGGTCCGCGCACGCGGAAGGCGCCGATCTCGCCCTCCACGTCGGCGTCGAGGTCCATCCGCTCCATCGTGCCCGCCAGGCGAACCTGCCCGGTGATCGAACCCAGGCTGGGCAAGGTGGGGTAGCCGGCCCGGATCCCCTCGAACGACAGCGAGTCGAGCCGGAGATCCCCGTCGAAGGAGGTGACCAGCCGTCGCGTGTCGAGCCGGACCCAGCCCTGGACGACGCTGACCGGTCGCTCGCTGTCCTGGTGACGCATCGTGCCGGTGAAGAGCACGTTCTTCCATGGCCCGTCCAGCGTGCCGAACAGGCGCGCCCGGCCCTGCAGGGTCACCGAGGGCGTGAGCAGCTGCACCGTGCGGAGGTCGACGTCGGAGGACGCGAGGGCAAAGTTCCGGAACGTCAGGCCGTCGGCGTCGCCCGTCAGGATGCGCCCGCGTCCCGCAAAGCTGCTCGTGGCGCCACCCGGCACGCCGATGTCCGTCACCCGCACGTCCAGCGTGAGCGCGAGATCGGAGAGCAAGCCGGTGCCCGCGATCCGGCCCGACAGGCTCCCCCGGAGCGGGAGGGTGTCGAGGTAGGGCCGCGCCGCCTCGAGGTCGAGGCGCTCGATCTGCAGGTCCATGTCGCGCACGCCCAGCCCGCGGCGAACGTCGGTCAGCACGACCACCTGGCCGTCGATGCGCGTGGTATCGTTTTCGAGGTGAAGCTGCTGCAGGGAAAAGCTGGAGCGCTCCGCGTCCAGCGACTTGCCGACGACGACGGAGCGGCCGTGCAGCGCCGGAAAGTCGGGAGACACCCACCGCAGGTCCACGAGATCCAGCTCGCCGAACGTCATGCCGAAATCGAGCAGGAGCGGCCCGTCGGGAAAGGTCACGACACCGGCGCCCTGAAACCGTGAGCTGGTCAGCGCCCCGCGCGTGATCTCGAAGTGCAGGCTGTCCCCGTTGATCCGGACCTGGCCGCGCGCCTGCTGCACCCGAACGCCGGGATCGCTCACCCGCACGCCGAGCGTGTCGATCACCATGGACAGCGGATCCCGGTTCGGGGTGCTGATGGTGAGCCGGTCGAGCCCCAGCGCCAGGCTGTCGAAGCGGCGGATGATATCCAGCCCCTCCGCGCCCTGCACGATGACCCGGCCGGGCAGCGCACGCTCGGCGGCAAGCGCCGAGTCGCCCGCACCCGGCCGGACCCACGGCGCCGGCTTCCAGGGCAACCGCAGCGTGAGCGTGCCGCCGTGAATTTCGAGATGGTGGATTTCGATGAGGGGGGGACGCCCGCCGCCCTGGCCTTCGCCGAGGTGCAGGACTTCCTCGTAGTTCATGCGCCCGTTGTGGTGCCGAACCAGGTCGATGACCGGCGACTCGGCGCGGACCCCGTCGAAATCGAACCGGCCGGCCAGCAGGTTGGGCAGCTTGTAACGCACATCGAGCTGGGGAAACGCCGCCACCACCGCGCCGCTGCTGTCCGTCAGCACGACGTCGCGCAGCGACAGCGTGGTGAGGAAGTTGCCGGAGACTTCGCCGATGGTCAGGTGCCCCCGGAACACCCGGTCCGACAGCGTCGTGACGGTGCGCGCCAGCAGCTTCCGCCCCGACGGCGCCACCGTGAGCGCGGCCAGCAGGCCCACGACCATCGCCACCGTGCCGAAGCCGATGACGAAGACGATGTGGGCCAGGCGGCGGCGCATCAGAAGGGCTGTCCAATCGCGAAGTGGAAGACCCACCGATCCGGCGAGCCGCTGGGGAGGTAGGACTCCCGGATCTTGTACACGGCGTCGTTCTGGCTGAGGTAGAGCGGGCCGGGCTGTCTGCGAGTAGCCGTTGTACCCGACGTCCAGCCGCACCGGTCCGAGGGGCGTGACCAGCCGCACCCCGACGCCCGGGGTGACGCGGAGTTCCGGCTGGTTCTGGTACCGGTCCCAGAGCACGCCGGCGTCGACGAAGGCCACCCAGCGCAACAGCCGGCCCCAGACCGGCGAGGGCAGCCGGACCTCCACGTTGCCCACGCCGAGCATGTTGCCGCCGATCGGCGAGTAGCGGACGGCGCCCGGCGGAATCGGCATGCCGAGGAGATCGGTGGTATCCACCGGGACGCTGTCGTTGTCGATCAGGTAGTTGATCGGGCCGAGGCCGTTGAGCTGGTACCCGCGCACGTCGTTGGGCCCGCCGGCATAGAACCGGTTGGCCGGCGGGATGTAGTTCGTCGGATTGCTCTCGTCGCTGAAGGTGGTGAGCGGCGCCCACATGACGCCGGCCCGCAGCCGAAAGCTCAGCACCGTCAGGCGGGACAACGTGCGGTACCAGGCGCGGTCGGCCACCAGCTGGATGAACTGCTGGGTTTCGGCGGAACCCAGGATCTGCGCGCTCACGGTGGCCTGCACCGTGGTGCGTTCGCCCCGGGTCGGGTCGAGCGGGTTGTTCATCTCGGGGAACGTCGCGGAGGCGCTCAACGAGCCCAGCCCCTGCTGGGCGCTCAGGCGCGCGATATCCTCCGCGCTGCAGACGTCGAGCGACACGCAGAAGCTGGCGGGGCTCGCCTGCGTGCTCCCGTAGGTGTACGCGTAGGTCAGCGCCAGCTTCGCCTGGCGGAGCGTTTCGCGGTTGATGCTCACCCCCGCGCCGACCTCCTGCCGCAAGTACACCAGGTAGTCGGAGCGGCGGTCGGCGAACACCCGGGTGGTCAGGGTGTTGTGGGGAGAGAGAAAGGCCGGCCGGCGCAGCGAGACCGCCAGGCTGTAGTTGACCTCGCCCGAGCCGAGGGTGTCCGGCTTCAACTGCGAGCAGAGGAAGCCGTCCTCCATCCCCCACGCCGTCGGCGTGCCGACGCCGATCTTCGACAACCGCCCGCTGATGTCCAGGATGCGTCCACCGCCGGCAAAATCCCGGAACGTGATGCCCGCACCCACGCGGAGGCAGTCGTCCGTCGCGTAGCCGACACTGCCCCGCGCCCGCCGCGGCTTGCTCTCGCCCACGCGCACCGTGAGCGGCACCGAATCCGAGGCCGGATCGTACGCGGCGCTGTCGATCCCCACCGCGGCGAAGCTGAAGAGCTCCGACCGATAGAGGTTGCGCTGGCTTCGGTAGAGGTCTTCCTGCGAGAACTGCTGCCCGGGCTTGGTGGCCAGCAACGAACGCACCACATCCGGCGACACCCGCTTGGTGCCGGTGATGGTGACGCCACTCACGTCGGAGAGCGGGCCGGTCTGCAGGTCGATCGCGGCGTTGGCGGTCAACTCCGACTTGTCCCGCTCGAAACTCTGGAACGCGATGGCGTCGGGGTAGCCCTTGTCCCGCAGCCGGCGGACGAGGGTGTCGGAGGTCGCGTCGAGCAGAATCCGGCTGAAGGGATCACCCGGCTGCAGGGGGAGGTCGCGCGTGACCACGGCGGCTTTGGCGACCGAATCGAGTCCGAGGATCTGGAGGGAATCCACCCGGACCGGCGGCCCTTCGACGATGCGGAAGGTGATGTAGATGTCCTTGGGGGTCCGGCGCACCACCGTGTCCACCACGACGTTCATGTACCCGCTCTTCCGGTAGAGCAACGTCACGCGGAGGACGTCCCGGTCGAACTCGAGCTGATCGAAGGGGCGCTTCTCGCCGAGTCCGATCCAGCGCACCAGCCCCGAGCGGGCAAACCAGGAGGAGTTCGTGGTGTAGATGGCCGTGGCGAGCTGCGTCGCGTCCAGCGCGTGGTTGCCCTTGAAGGACAGCCCGCGCACCACCAATGGCTCGTCCTGCGCGCGAAGCGGCGTGACGGCCAGAAGCATGACAGCGACCGCGAGGAGTGCGCCGCGCGGCACGCTCACGCGGCGTCCCCCCTGAGCCGGGGGCGCTCGTAATTGACGGCATGCTGTAAGATGCCTAGTTTCTTCACCTTACGCCACAGCCGAGGAGCCTCCCGCTCCCCCCTCCTTCCGGTGCGCGGACCACCTGTCTCGAACCCCCACAGGTCACCTGCCGATGACGCGCTTTCTGGTCGCCGCCGTGATGATCCTGACCGCCTGCGGCGGCGAGGGGGGACCCCGTTCGATCACCTACTATTTCACCGCCGACCCGCGGTCGCTCGACCCCGCCTTCTCGACCGATGTGCCGAGCGGCGAGATGATCGCGATGCTGTTCGACAACCTGACGCAGTTCGATGCCGACGGGCGCCTGGTGCCCGGCATCGCCACGCGGTGGGAAGCGGATACCAGCGGCGAGGTGTACACTTTTCACCTGCGGACCGACGCCACCTTCCACGACGGCCGGCCGATCACCGCCGGCACGGTGCGGGCCTCGTTCCGCCGGGTGCTCTCGCTCGCGTCGAAGGGATCGCGGACCTGGACCCTCACCCCCATCCGGGGAGCGGCGGCCTTTGCGGCCGGGACCGCGGACGACGTGGAAGGCATCGCCGTACCCGATGACTCCACCGTCGTGATCACGCTCGAGGAACCGCTGAACGTCTTCCCCAAGCTCCTGGCCATGCCGGCGTCGGCCATCGTCCCGGAATCGGTCGGGCCCGATTTCAGCGAGCAACCGGTCGGAAGCGGCCCGTGGCGATTCGTCGAGTGGTCGCACGACGACGCGCTCTTGCTGGCGGCCAACGAGACGTACTGGGGAGGGCGCCCGGCGTCCGACACGCTCCGGGTGCGGATCATTCCCGAGCCGCTCACCCAGGCGGCGGAGTTCGAGTTCGGCCAGTTGGCGGTGGTGGAAGTCCCCTTCAGCGAGACCTCGCGGTGGGAACGGGAGCACGGCGCGGAGCTGCAGCGGCGGGCCGCGTTGCGCGCGCTCTATGTGGCCATCAACACCCAGCGGGGCCCCCTGCAGGACGTGCGGGTGCGGCGCGCGCTCAACCTGGCCGTGGACGCGGGCACCATGATGCGGACCATCATGGCCGGGCGAGGTGTACGCGCCGCGGGCGCGATCCCCCCCGGCCTCGAGGGATACGACAGCACCCGCGCGCCGTACCCATACGACCCGTCCGCCGCCCGGGCGCTGCTCGCGGAGGCAGGATACGCCAACGGGCTCACCCTGAAGCTGTGGCGGACCCAGCGCTCCGAGCTGGCGCGCATCGCGCAGGCCATTCAGCAGAGCCTCGCCCTCGCGGGCGTGACGGTCGAAATCATCGAGCGCGACGCCTCCAGCGCGCGCGCCGCCTCCTCCAAGGGAGAGGCCGACCTCTTCCTCACCGACTGGTACGCCGACTATCCCGACCCCGAGAGCTTCAACTACCCGACCTTCTACTCGAAGAACGCGGGGAGCGGCGGCAATCGGGCCTTCTATTCCGACCCGGTGACCGACCGCATGATCCTGCTGGCGCGCGGCACCCCGGACCTGGCCCTGAAAGACAGCCTGAGCCGCGCCATCGACCAGCGGATCTTCGAGGCGGCGCCCTGGATCTTCCTCTGGTTTCCGGTGGACCTCTGGGCCCAGCGCGCCGACGTGACCGGCTGGGAAGTGCCCGCCATCTTCAACGGGCAGCGCTGGCGGAACGTGCGGCGCACCCCGTGACCCGATTCCTCGCGTGGCGGCTGGTCGTCGTGCTCCCGACCCTGTTCGGCGTGCTGGTGGTGGCGTTCCTCCTCCTCCACGTGGCCCCCGGCGATCCGGTCCAGGCCATGGTGGGCGAGCGCGCGGACTCGGCGACGATGGTCCGCCTGCGCGCCGAACTGCATCTCGACGAGCCGCTCCCCAAGCGCTTCGTCCTGTACACCGCCGGCATCCTGAAGGGCGACCTGGGCAAGAGTTACATCACCGGCCGACCGATCCTCGGCGAACTGCTCCACCGCTTCCCCTACACCCTCCGCCTGGCGCTCGCCGCCATGCTCTTCGCGGTGAGCACCGGCCTGCTGGTCGGGATCTTCGGCGCATGGCGCCCCGGGAGCTGGTTCGACCGGGTCATGACGCTCGGCGCCTACCTCGGCGTCTCTTTTCCGGTCTACTGGGTCGGGCTCCTGCTGATCCTGATCTTCGCCGTGCAGCTGCATTGGCTCCCGCCATCGGGCTCCGGTGGACTGGCCTTCCTCGTGCTGCCGGCGCTCACGCTCGGGATGCGCTCCGTCGCAGTCATCGCGCGGATGACGCGCGCCGCCATGCAGGAGGTGCTGCAGGCCGACTACATCCGCTCGGCGCGCGCCATCGGCCTCGGCGAAGGCCGGGTGGTGCTGCGCCACGGCCTCCGCAACGCCATGTTGCCCGTCATCACCGTCATCGGCCTCGACTTCGGCAGCTACCTGACGGGCTCCATCCTCACGGAGACCATCTTCTCCTGGCCCGGCGTGGGTCGCTACGTGCTCACCGCCATCAGCAAGCGCGACCTGCCCGCCGTGCAGGGCAGCATCCTGTTTCTCAGTGTCGTGTTCGTGCTCGTCAACCTCATCACCGACCTGGTCTATGCCAAAGCCGATCCACGGATCTCGTATGACTGACGCCTTCCGGCGCATCCTCGCCGCACTCGCGCTCGCCGCGCTGGTCGGCGCCGGCCCGGCCGGCGCGCAGGCGCTGCAGAAACGGATCGACACCCGGCTCGCCGCGCCTCCGCTCAACCACAATCTCTGGGGGGTGGTCCTGATCGGCCCGGACGGCAAGCAACTGTACGGCAGAAACGCCGACCGGATGTTCATCCCGGCCAGCAACACGAAGCTCGTGGTCAGCGCCGTGGCGGCCGCCCTGCTCCCTCCCGAGTGGACCGTGCAGACCAGCGTCTACGCCGACGGGCCCGTCGTGAACGGCGTCGTCGAGGGCGACCTGATCCTGTATGGCCGCGGCGACCCCACCATGGGGGCGCGCTGTTACGCGGTGGACACCACCGCACCCGGCGCGTGCGACACCGACCCCTCCCAGCGCCTCCGCGGACTGGCGGGGCAGCTGCGCGCTCGCGGCATCACCACCGTCGCCGGCGACCTCATCGGCGACGGCAGCTGGTTCGATGGCGACCTGGTCAACGGGGACTGGGAGATCTACGACCTCAACTGGTGGTACGCCGCGCCCGTGTCCGGGCTGGGATTCAACGACAACAGCATCGATTTCCACTACGCGCCCGGCCCGGCGGTCGGGGCCCCGGCGTCGATCAGCTTCACGCCGGACTTCGGGACGGTGGCGTTCGAGAACCGCACCCGCACCGTCGCGGCCGGCCAGCCGACCACCATCGATTTCTACCGCGAACCGGGGACGCTGCACGTTTGGGCGGAAGGCGACGTGGCGCTCACGTCGCGGGGCGGCACGGAATACTTCGCCCTGCCCGATCCCGATCTCTTCACCGGCTGGGCACTGCGCGCAGCGCTGGCCGACAGCGGCATCGCTGTGCTGGGCGCCACCGGCTCCACCACGGACTCCATGCGATACCACGCGGCGCGCCAGGGGGCCCCGCTCGCCGAGGTGTCGTCGCGCCCGGTGAAGGACTGGATCTTCCCGATCCTCAACACCAGCCAGAACTGGTACGCCGAGATGCTGCTCAAGCAGCTCGGCCGGCAGTTCGGCGGGGGAGGCTCGTGGAAGGAGGGATTGGCGGTCGAACGGCGCTTCCTCGTCGATTCGATGAAGGTCGACTCCACGCAATTCGCGCTGCGCGACGGCTCCGGACTGTCGAGCTCCAACCTCGTCTCCCCGCTGGCCTTCGCCACGCTGCTGCGGTGGATGCACGCGCACCCGCGCTTCGAGACGTTTGCCGCGGGGCTTCCACAATCGGGGCAGCGGGGCTCGCTCAAGTCGCGGTTCGTGGGGACACCCCTCGAAGGTTTGGTGCATGCGAAGACCGGCAGCATCAGCCGGGTCAACACGATCTCGGGCTACATCGAGCTGCCCGGCCGCACCCTGACGTTTTCCGTGGAAGCGAACAACCACACCCTCGGCAGCCGGGTGATGCTCCCGCAAATCGACAGCCTCATCGTGCAGATGGGAAAGAAGTAGCATGGCCGACGCGCCGCTTCGCGTCGCGGTCGTAGGCGCCGGACCCTCCGGCTTCTACGCCGCCGAGCACCTCCTGCGCCAGGAACGCGCCGTGGCGGTCGACCTCTTCGACCGACTGCCGACGCCGTTCGGATTGGTGCGGGGCGGCGTGGCGCCCGACCACCCCAAGATCAAGTCGGTGACCCGCGTCTACGACAAGGTGGCCGCGCACCCGGCGTTTCGGTTTTTCGGCAACGTGACGGCCGGGCACGACGTGACCGCCGAGGAACTCCGTCGGCACTACCACGCCGTGGTCTGGGCGGTGGGCGCCGCGGCGGACCGGGCCCTCGACATTCCGGGAGAGGACCTGGCCGGCAGCCACACCGCGACCGAGTTCGTGGGGTGGTACAACGGACATCCTGATTTCCAGGATCGCCGGTTCGACCTGAGCCAGGAGGCGGCCGCCGTCGTGGGCGTCGGCAACGTGGCGATGGACGTGACGCGGGTCCTCGCCAGCGACCCGGACGACCTCGCCATCACCGACATCACCCGCACCGCACTGGACGCGCTGCGCGCGAGCAAGGTGCGCACCATCTACCTGCTCGGCCGACGCGGACCGGCGCAGGCCGCCTTCACCAACCCCGAACTCAAGGAGCTCGGCGAGCTGCCGCTGGCCGATGTCGTGGTGCGGGCCGAGGATCTCGAGCTCGATGCCGCGACCCGCGCCTCGCTCGAGGCCGCGCCCGACCGCGAGGCCGAGAAGAATCTCAAGACGCTTCGCGGCTTCCTCGATCGGGGCCTCCAGGGCCGTCCGCGACGCATCGAATTGCGGTTCTCCACGTCGCCGCTCCGCATCGAGGGACCAGGCCGGGTTGAACGCCTGATCGTGGGCGCCAACCGGCTCGAGGCGGGCCCGCGCGGCGTGCAGGCGGTCGCCACCGGGCAGGAAGCGGTGTTGCCGGTGGGACTCGTCTTCCGGTCGGTCGGCTATCGCGCCCTGCCGGTGGATGGCGTACCGTTCGATGACCGGCGCGCAGTCATCCCGAACGACCGGGGGCGCGTGCTGGCCACCGCCGGCGGAGCGGCGGTGTCGGGTAGCTACGTGGCGGGATGGATCAAGCGGGGGCCGAGCGGTGTCATCGGAACCAACAAGCCGGATGCCGTGGAGACGGTCGGCTGCCTGCTCGAAGACGCCGAGCGGGGTGCCCTCCCCGAACCCACGATCCCAGACCCCGACGCAATCCTGGCACTCCTCAAGGGTCGCGGGGTAGACGTCGTGAGTTGGCGGGACTGGCAGGCGCTCGACGCCCACGAATGCGGCGCCGGCGCCGCCCACGGAGCCCCGCGGGAAAAGATCACCGACCCCGGCGAGATGCTCGCCGTCATTCGACGCGCAAGGCAGGCACCATGAAGATCTATACCAGGACCGGCGATCAGGGTGAGACCGGGCTGTTCGGCGGCGGGCGGGTGCCGAAGGACCATGAGCGCGTGGCCGCATACGGCGACGTCGATGAACTCAACGCCGTGCTCGGCGTCGCCCGCGCCGCCGGCCCCGGCGCCGCCTTCGACCCGCTCCTCGAAACGGTCCAGCGCGATCTCTTCAGCATCGGCGGCTACCTCGCCACCCCGGATCCCGCCAAGGTGGCGGCCGCCCTCGCCAAGGCGGAAATTCCGGAAGGGCGTATCGCGGAGTTCGAGGCCGCCATGGATGAAGCGGACACCGAACTGCCACCGCTGCGCGCCTTCGTGCTGCCGGCCGGGACCGCACAGGCCGCGGCCCTCCACCACGCCCGGACCGTGTGCCGACGCGCCGAGCGTAGCGTGGTCCACCTGGCACACCTCGCCGCCGTCCCGCCGCTGCTCATCACCTATCTGAACCGGCTCTCGGACCTGCTCTTCACCCTGGCGCGCCTGGCCAACCACCGGGCCGGCGTGGCCGACAAGACCTGGTAGTCGTGCCCGATTTCCGGATTGCCCACGCCCTCGGCAGCTACACGGTGACCGTGCGGGCCGGTGTCCTCGACGAACTCCCGGCGCGGGTCGAGGCGCTCTGGCCTGGACGCCCCGTCGCGGTCATTACCGACGACATGGTCGGCGCCCTCATGGCCGACCGCCTCGCCGCGGGCCCCTGGGCGCTGGTGCTCTCGGTCCCGGCCGGGGAGTCCTCCAAGACGCGCGGTCGCTGGGAGGCGCTCACCGACGCGCTGTTCTCGGCGGGTCTCACCCGTGACTCGGCCATCGTGGCCCTCGGCGGCGGCATGGTCGGCGATCTCGCCGGATTCGTGGCCGCCACCTACGCACGCGGCATTCCCTTCCTCCAGGTGCCCACCACGCTCCTCGCCATGGTGGACTCCTCCGTCGGCGGCAAGACGGGGGTCGATACGCCCCTCGGCAAGAACCTCGTCGGCGCCTTCCACCCTCCCGCCGCCGTCCTCGCCGACCCGCTGGTGTTGCAGTCCCTGCCGCCACAGCACCTGCGCTGCGGATTGGCCGAGATGGCCAAGCATGGCCTCATCACGGACGCGGAGTACTGGAACGAATTGGGAAGCGCGGCCGCCGCGCTGCTGGCCAGGGACCCCGAATCGCTCACCCGGTTCATCGCCCGCAGCGTGCAGATCAAGGCGGCCGTGGTCGTGGAAGACGAGCGGGAGACCGGCCGTCGGGCGGTGCTGAACGCGGGGCACACCGTGGCGCATGCGGTGGAACACGCCTCCGGCTTCCGCGTGTCCCACGGCGACGCCGTCGCCATGGGCCTGGTGGCCGAAGCGCACCTCGCCGAGTCCCTCGGACTCGCCGTGACCGGCCTCGCCGAGCGAGTCACGGCCGGCCTCAGGCGATTGTCGCTGCCGACG
Organism: uncultured Gemmatimonadales bacterium; assembly: GCA_963810185.1. Taxonomy (GTDB): domain Bacteria; phylum Gemmatimonadota; class Gemmatimonadetes; order Gemmatimonadales; family GWC2-71-9; genus SPDF01. Next base: position 938,323 of record CAWEMJ010000007.1, on the reverse strand, counting down.
CGCCTGCCGGTGGATCTCGACGCTAACCAACTCTTCGAGGCCATGCGCCTCGACAAGAAGCGCGCTGGAAACGAACTCCGATTCGCCCTGCTGCACGACATTGGCGTCATGGCGCGCGATGCCGACCGCTGGACTGTGCCCGTTCGTGACGCCGGCGCGATTGTGCACGCGCTGCGCACGAGCGGCGCCGCCTGAATCCACACCCATCCACATTCCTCCAAAATAGCGTTGAAATTTAAGTGATTGCGCTGCAATCACTTACGTTGCTTTTTCCACTTTTGGTGGGGAATGGAGAGTCGCGGCAAGTGGACGAAACCTGCAAGTCATTCAATGGTGTGATTTTGTGATGTGGAAAGAAAAATTCGCTTGACCAGTTTCTGGGCGTGTCCTATATTCGCACACCTGATGGCTCACCGTCCGCCGTCGGCTCCACAGACAAGCCGCTCCATTCTGCTCGCGCCACGACCCACGGGGATCGCCATGGCTCACGGTAGTGCCACCAAACCCAAAGCCCTTTTCCGCGCAGTGCCAACCGGGGCTTTCGACCAGTACCTCCATGACATCCAGAAGCTCCCGATGATCTCCGACCCCGCGGAGGAAAAACGGCTCGCACGGCTGGCGCAGAACGGGGACGAAAAAGCAGCAGAGCGACTCGTCACCGCCAACCTCCGATTCGTCATCTCTTACGTGAAGAAGTACCAGGGCCACGGACTCGATCTCTCGGAGCTCGTCGCCATCGGGAACGAGGGGCTGCTCAAGGCGGTGCGGAAGTTCGACCCTGAGCACGGCGTGAAGTTCATTTCCTACGCGGTCTGGTGGGTGCGGCAGGCAGTCCTCAAGGCCCTCGCCGAGCAGACCCGCAGCGTGCGCATCCCGCTCAACCAGAATTCCGCCCTCATCAAGATGTCACGCGCCGAGAGCTTCCTCGCCCAGGAGATGGGGCGCGAGCCGACCGACCGCGAGGTGGCCACGGCGCTGAACGACTCGGTGGAGAACGTCCGCCTGGCCCGTCGCATGAGCTCCGGAGAGCTGTCCCTCGACGCGCCGGTGGAGCGGAGCGACCGCGGCTCGAGCACCTTCGGCGATCGCTTCCCCGGCACCGGCGGCTCGGACATCGAGGAACACACCGACGCCCGGCTCACCCGCGAGTTCATCGACCGCCTCTTCGACCAGTACCTGACCCCACGCGAACGAAAGATCCTATATCTCTACTACGGCCTCGAAGAGGGCTCCGACGCCCTGACCCTCGAGCGCATCGGCGAGCTTCTTGGCGTCACCCGGGAGCGGATCCGGCAGATCCGGGAGCGCGCCTTCGAGAAACTGCGCCAGGCCCCCGACGTGAAGGGCCTCAACGGCATGTGGGGCGCCGCGTAACCTGGAGCTGTTCCGGCATCGCGAATCCAACGAAGGGGCGCACAGCTGTGCGCCCCTTCGGCTGCACCCCTGCCGCTGAAATTGCGCTAGATTTCGGCATGCCCTCCCGGTTGCCCCTCTTTCCGCTCGAAGTGGTGCTGTTCCCGGGCACCCCTCTCCCGCTCCACATCTTCGAGCCCCGCTACCGCGTCATGCTCACCGACTGTCTCGCGGCCGACGAGCGGTTTGGCTTGCTTCCGCCCGCGCAGGACGGCAGCCCACCGCGCCCCGGCACCGTCGGGTGCATCGCCCGAATCCGCGCCTCCCACCAACTCCCCGACGGGCGGAGTAACATCGTGGTGGTGGGTGAGCGGCGATTCCTGCTGCGGCAGATGCTGGAGACCGAGACGACGTACCCGATCGGCCTCGTGGATGCGTTTGACGACATGGCCGGCCCGGACGTCCCGTCCGCCTCGCTGGCGGCGCTCCGCGAGGTGGCCACCACCTACCTGGGCGCCATGGAAATACTCGGCGGCGGGAATGACCGCTCCCCGTGGGCCGACGACGCCGAGCCGCTCTCCTTCCAGGTGGCGGCGGCCGTGGATCTGGAATTCGAGGTCAAGCGGCGCCTGCTCGAAATGCGCACCCCGTCCGAGCGGATCGCGCTCCTCCTCGAGTTGTTGCCCCCGCTCGCCGCCGAGGCCACGGTGCGCGCCCGGGTGCACTCCCGCGCACAGGGCAACGGGAAGGGCGGCCCGCACCCCGACATCGCCATCGCCACGTGAGTGCGGCGCTCGCCGCCGAACTCGGGCGCATCGTCGGACCGCGCTGGGTCCGCTTCCAGCCCGCCGAACTCGCCGCCTACGAGGCCGATGGACTCCCGACCCACGCCTCGCGCCCCGCCCTCGTCGTCCTCCCCGGCTCCCGCCACGAACTCATCGAGATCATCCGCGTGCTCCACCTGGCGTCCGTGCCCTTCGTGGCCCGGGGCGCCGGCACCGGGCTCTCCGGGGGAGCGCTGGCGGGCAGCGACGCGGTGCTCGTCGTCCTGACGCGCCTCAACCGGATCCTGCACCTCGACCCCGTGCGCCGGCGAGCCGTCGTCGAGCCCGGCGTCGTCAACGCGCGCCTTTCGGACGCGGCGCTCCCGCACGGGCTCTACTACGCGCCGGATCCCTCGAGCCAGAGTGCCTGCACCCTCGGCGGAAACGTGGCCGAGAACGCCGGCGGCCCGCACTGTCTCAAGTACGGTGTGACGACCAATCACGTCGTGGCGCTCGAGGTGCTGCTGCCGAACGCCGAGCTGGTTCGCCTCGGCTCCCAAAGCAGTGAGTCGTGGGGCCCCGACCTGGTCGGGCTCTTCGTGGGCAGCGAGGGGATGTTCGGCATCGCCACCGAGATCACCCTCCGGCTGGAGCCCCTGCCAGCGGCGGTGCGCACCCTCCTCGCCGCCTTCCCCAGCATCCGCGCCGCCAGCGAGGCGGTCAGCGGGATCATTGCCGCCGGCATCGTCCCGGCCGCCATGGAGATGATGGACCAGGCCTGTGTCCGGGCGGTCGAGGCATCGATCTATGCCGCGGGCTACCCCGCCGACGCGGCGGCCGTCCTCCTGGTGGAGGTGGACGGCACGCCCGAAGCCGTCCGGGGCGAGGCCGACCTGGTCGAGGCGCTGCTCAAGCGCCACCGGGCCACGGAGGTCCGCACCGCCACGACGGCCGCCGAGCGCGCGCGGCTCTGGCAGGGACGGAAGAAGGCCTTCGGGGCGATGGGCAGGATTTCCCCCGACCTGGCGGTGCAGGATGCCGTGGTGCCGAGGAGCGCCCTGCCCGACATCCTCGACCGCGTGGCCGCCATCGCCGCGCACTACCGCCTCAGCGTGGCCAACGTCTTTCACGCCGGAGACGGCAACCTGCACCCGAACATCAGCTTCGATGGCCGCGATCCCGACATGGTGGCCCGCGTCCACGCCGCCAACCACGACATCATGCACGCCTGCCTTGCCGTCGGCGGAAGCATCACCGGCGAACACGGCGTCGGCTCCGACAAGCTCGCCTACATGCCGGACGCCTTCGATGCCGAGACCCTCGGCGCCATGCGCGCCGTCCGGCAGGTGTTCGATCCGACTGCGCGGGCCAACCCCGGCAAGGTCATTCCCTATCACGCCTGCCGCGAGTGGCGCCGGGGAGGTACGGTATGAGTGGCGATGTGCTCGACCGACTGCGCGCCCTCCTCGGCACGGCGGCGGTGAGCCGTGACCCCGACGGCATCCCGCGCGCGGTCCCCGATTCCACCGAGGCGGTTGCCGCCACGATGCGCCTGGCGGACGAGTCCGGCTGGCGGGTCCGCCTCGAGGGGCACGGCAGCTGGGTCCCGCCCGACGCCAGCGCCGACCTCGCCCTCACCACGCGGGGCCTCGACCGAATCGTGACGGTGCACCCCGCCGACCTCGTGGCGACCGTCGAGGCGGGCGTCCCGATGGACGTGCTGCGGCGACGGCTGGCCGACGACCGGATGTGGCTCGCGCTCGATCCCCCTGGTCGTCCCGACCGCACCGTGGGATCGATCGTTGCCACCGCCACCGCGGGCGCCCTGCGGGCCGGATTCGGACCGGTGCGGGACCACGTCCTCGGCTGCACCGCCGTCACCGGCGACGGCCGGATCATCCGCCCGGGCGGCACTGTGGTCAAGAACGTGGCGGGCTACGACCTCACGAAGCTGCAGGTCGGCGGGTTTGGCGCCTTCGGCGTCCTCACCACGCTGCACCTGCGCCTCCGCGCACTGCCCGCCGCCGACGTCACGCTCCTCGCGCGCGCGCCGCGCGACCACCTGACCAGCGTGGCGCGCGATCTCGCCGATGCCGGCGTGCAACCCCAGGCGCTGGAACTGCTGTCGCCGGCGGTGTCCGCGGAATCCGAGTGGATCATGGCGGCGCGGTGCATGGGCTCGGCCGGCGGCGTCGCCGGCGACCTGGCCCGCATCCTCGACACCGCCGACCTCGCCTGGAACGAACTCGACGCCGAGCGCGCCCACGCCTTCTGGCACCTGGTGACCCACGCCGGCAGCGGCGCCACGATGACCGTCCGGCTCGGCGTGCTCGCCCCGGGGCTCGACGAGCTCCTGGACCTGGTGTCCCAGCACCTCGACGAAGGGCTCATCTGGGCCGGCGCCTCACAGGGCGGCATGCGCTGGGCAGGCGATGCAGCCCCGGACCAGGTCCGCACCCTCCGTCGCCTGGCCGCCGAGCGGGAGGTGCCGCTCACCCTCGAACGCGCGCCGTGGGCCATGCGGCAGGCCATCGGTCACTTCGGCGCCTACCGCGAAGGGGTCGGGCCCCTGGTGGCGCAGCTCCGTGACGCCTTCGACCCGACGGGCCGTCTCGTGGTGGCGATGGACGGGGTGGAGCCGTGAGCAGCGAAGGCGCCGCCGGCATCCTGGAACCGCTCGCGCCCTGCGTGCACTGCGGGTTCTGCCTGCCGGCGTGTCCCACCTATCTCGCCACCGGCGACGAGAACGACAGCCCGCGCGGTCGGATCGTCCTCATGCGGGCGCTGGCGTCCGGCCGGATCGCGCCCACCGACGGCGCACTCAACCACCACCTCGACCGCTGCCTCGGATGCCGCGGCTGTGAACCGGCCTGCCCCTCGGGTGTCGCCTATGGGCAGGGACTCGCGGCGGCACGGAGCACGCTGGTCGAAGCGAGGGGATTGTCCTGGCAGGCGAAGCTGGTCTTGCAGGTGTTCGCCACACCGCTCCTCTGGCGGCCGCTGCTCACGATGGCGCGGTGGTTTCGCGCCACCGGAATCCCCACTTCTCTCGCTGGCGACGGGCGCGTGGCGTTTTCGCTGGGGATGCTGGCTGCAACTGCCCCGCGGCCCCGCGGCCCCGCGGCCAAGCCAACCGGCCCCGCTGCCCCGCTCCCCGACCCGCGCCGCAGTAGCGGCCCGACTGTCGCCCTCTTCACCGGCTGCGTCATGGACACGCTCTTCCCCCACGTCCACGACGCCGCCCGCCGGACGCTCGAGGCCAACGGGTATCGCGTCGTGGAGGTGGCCCGGCAGGAGTGCTGCGGCGCGCTGCATGAGCACGCCGGCGACCACGCCGGCGCGTGCGCGCTCGCGCGCCGCAATGTGACGGCGTTCGAGGGCCAGGCGGACTTCATCGCGGTGGACAGCGCCGGGTGCGGGGCGCTGCTCAAGGAATACGGACATCTGCTCGACGGCCCGGCCGCCCTCGACTTCGCCGCCCGGGTGCGCGACGTGACCGAACTCCTGGCCGCCAAAGGCCCGCGGCCTGCCGGACCGCTCCCGCTTGAGGTGGCGTACGACGCACCCTGCCATCTGCAGCACGCGCAGGGCGTCCACACCGCCCCACTCGCCGTCCTCGGCGCCATCGAGGGCATCCGCCTCCGGGAGCTTCCTGGCGCGGACCGATGCTGCGGCAGCGCGGGCATCTATTCGCTGCTGGAGCCGGCGCTTTCCCGCGACGTGCTCGAAGCCAAGCTCGAATCCATTCGAGACGCGCGGCCCGTCCCGACCGTCGTCGCCACCGGCAACCCGGGCTGCCTGATGCAGGTCGGTGCCGGCCTCCTCGCCGCCGATCTTCCGGCGCGGGCTGCCCACCCGGTCGAGCTGCTCGACGAGGCGTACCGGGTGGCGGGGATCTATGACGCCGCCGGGCCGGCACACCGCTAAGTTTCCGGCATGATCAGCGTCAGGCTTCCGGATTTTGAACAGCTCCACGGCCTGCGCGGCGGTGCCGTCGTCGCCCCCGCCCCCGCGGCGCTCTTCCGCATCGCCGGGCCGGGGGCCCTCGACTGCCTGCAGGGATTGTGGACCAACGACCTCCTCGAGCCGGGTGACTCCTCCATCACCTACGGGGCGCTCCTCACTCCCAAGGGGATGATCGTCGCCGACGGCTGGGCCATCCGAGCCGGCGGACACAGCGTGGACCTCCTCCTGCCGGCCGCATCTCGTGAAGTCGTCACCCAGATCTTTCGCCGTTCCCTCCCGCCCCGGCTCGCCACCGCGACCGATCTGACCGACACGACCCGGGTGCTCCACCTCCTCGGCGACGGCGCTGCCGATCGATGGCCCGTGCTGCCGCTTGGCCGTCTCCCGGAGCCGGGATTGGTCACTGCGGGCCACACGGCCGAGGGGGCGTTCCTGGTGGCCACCCCGAATTCGGGGCCGTTCCACGCCGTGCTCTTCGGCGCCGCCGACGTGATGGCCGGGATGCAGAGCCTGCTCAAGACAGCAGGGATGCGAATGGGGGGAGAGGCCGACCGGGAGGCGGCCAGGATCCTGGCCGGGTGGCCCGCGCTCGGCGCGGAGATCGACGAACGCACCCTGCCGCAGGAGGTGCGGTTCGATGAGCACGCCGGCGTGTCCTACACGAAGGGTTGTTACACCGGGCAGGAAACCGTCGCCCGGCTGCACTTCCGTGGCCATGCCAATCGGGTGCTTCGAGGGCTGCGGTGGATCGGGCCCAGGGCCGAGGGCGACCAGGTGCTCGCGGGCGACAAGCAGATGGGCCGGGCAACTTCGGTCCTCACATTGCCGGACCGCGTCCTCGGCCTGGCGGTGATCCGCCGGGAGCTCCAGCCGGGCAACCGGGTCACCGTCGGGGACAGCCCCGCGGTCGTCATCGGGCTTCCGTTCGGACCGGAGGACGTCGAAGGGTGAGGGTGTTCGTGACGGGAGGCACCGGCCTCGTCGGCGAGCCGGTGGTCCGGGCGTTGCTCGCGCGGGGAGACTCCGTCACGGCCCTGGTGCGCACCGAGCAGGCCGCCACGCGGATGCGCGCGCTCGGCGCCACACCGGCGTTCGGCGTCGTCGAGGATGCGCGGATGTGGGACGGCATCACGGAGTTCGACGGCGTGATCCACTCCGCGGCGCTCGTGGTGTCGCGCACGCCGTGGCAGACCTTCTTCCAGGTCAATGTGGAAGGCACTCGGCTGGCCGCCGCCACCGCGCGGCGCCTGGGCGCCCGACTGGTCCATATCTCCTCGGTGGCGGTCTACGGCCGACAGGCGGCCGACGAACCGCCGGGCACGCGGAGTGAGAACTCCTCCATGGGCCCGCTCGAGGAGCACGACTACTACGCCCGCAGCAAGCGGCTCGCCGAGGACATGGTCCGCTCGGAGGTGGCCCTCGGACTCGAGGCGGTGATCCTCCGGCCGTGCGTCATCTACGGCGAGGGCGACCGCCTCTTTCTCCCGAAGATCACTGCGGTGGCACGGCGCGGATGGCTCCCGCGCATCGGCGCGGGCAACCTCCCGATGGCCGTCGTCCACGCGGACAGCGTGGCCGACGCGGCCGTGCGTGCGCTCGACACGCCGCGCGCCGCCAGCAGGATTTACCAGGTGACGAACGACGGCGAGATTACCGCCCGCGAATTCGTGGCGGCTCTGTCCGAGGGAACCGGCCGACGGATCCGGACCGTTCCGGTACCGGAGGACGCCGCGCAGGCCATCGCGAAGGGCGTGCAGGCCGTGCTCCGCATCGTCGGCCCCGGGCTGTACCCGGGCTCGATCACGGGCGCGGTGCGCTTCTGGCGCGGTGGGAATCCCTACACCTCCGCGAGAGCGGAAGCGGAGTTGGGCTGGAAACCAGTGGTGCCGCACCGCGAGGTGATCGCGATGCTGGTGCGCCGGTACGCCCGACCGGCCTGACCGGTCCTGCCGGCACCTCACATCGGCTGAGCGGTGTCCCGGGCCATGACCGAGTCGGCGGGCGGCGCCTTCACGTCGTGCCGCGGCGCTCCAATGCTGTCAGGTGCCGGCGCCGGTGCGGCGCTGTCAACCGGGGCGGCATCCGGCGCCGGCTTTTCGCCTGCGCACGCGAACAAGGCAACCAGGACGAGCACTCCGAGCAGCTTCCTCATTGCGGGTCCCCTATCCACCCGAGACGGCCAGCACGATCCACGATCACGTCTCCTGCCCCTTCATATCCCAGCAGGCCGGTGTTCAGCACCAGGTGGAAGTGCGCCGGATCGGCCCAGTCCCGGTCGTAGTACTCCCGGTGGTAGCGCTGCCGGTTCCGGTCGGTGTCCTCCATGATCCGCTGGGCCTCCGCCGGCCCCAGGGACAGGCGCGCCATCACCGCCCGTATCCGGTCGGGCTTCGGCGCCACCACGCGCACATGCAGCGCGTCTTCCTTGCGGGCCAGCACCGCCGGCGCCGCTCGGCCCACCAGCACCACTCGCCCCTCCGCGGCCAGATCCGCCACCACGCTTTCCGTCACCTTGACCAGCGCCGCCTCCTCGAGCTCGGCGGGCGGTGAATCCGTCGCCGGCGCGAAGAGCTCCGGCGCAGCCCGGGCCAGCGCGCGGGTGAGCCATTCCCGGAAGCCGGGCGCCCGTTCGTCACGCAGCGCCACCGCCGCCTCCGAGAGACCGGCCCGCACCGCCACCTGCGTCACGAAGTCGTTGTCCACCAGCCGCCAGCCCAGCGTCCGCGCGGCGTGCGCCGCGACCAGCGAACCGCCGGCGCCGAACTCCCGTGAGATGGTGATGAGCATCGTCGTTCCGCCCGGGGAAAAGGGGGCCTAGTTCGCCACTGGGGTCGAGCGCCGGCGTTCGCTGCGCCACGCGAGGCCGGCGGCCAGGACACACACGCCGCCCCCGATCGCGAGCGAGGTCTGGACACCGAAGTGCTCCGAGATCCATCCCGCCTGCAGCGCGCCGAAGGGCGCCATGCCGACCACCATGAACGAGTAGAAACCCATCACCCGCCCACGCAGGTGATCGGGCGCCTTGGTCTGGAGGAGGGTGTTGGTCAGGATGCCGGTCAGGGCCCAGGTGCACCCCGCCAGCGTCAGCAGCGCCAGCGCGGGGCCGAAGCGCCCCACGAGACTGGTGGCGACGAGCACCACGCCGAACAGGGTCGCGAACGCGAACACACGCCCTTCCCGGTGCACCCGGTGGCCCATGGCCGCCACGAAGAGCGCCGCCGTCGCGGCCCCGACCCCGACCCCCGACATCAGCGCGCCGTATCCTGTCGCCCCGGCGCCCAGCACCTCGGTCGCGTAGACCGGCAGCATCGGCGCGAAGGAAAAGCCGAAGACGCTGAACGTGATGGTCAGCATCGTCAGCAGCCGGGGCTCCGGCGTATCCATGATGTAGCGCCAGCCGTCACGGAAGGTGGACCGGCCGGCCGGTGCGGTGCTCGCCCCGGCGAATGGCGGTCGCATGATGGCCAGCATCCAGAGGACGGCGAGGTAGCTCGCCGCGTTGACGAAGAAGCAGGCGGCGGTGCCGATGCCCGCGATGATGAGGCCGGCGACCGCCGGCCCGATGACCCGCGTCACGTTGAAGACGGAGGAGTTGAGCGCGATGGCGGTCATCAGGTCCTCCCGCCCCGTCATCTCGACCAGGAAGGACTGCCGAGCCGGGATCTCGAACGCGCTGAGGAGCCCCTGCACCGCCGCCAGCGCCATGACCCAGCCCACCGTGACGCGGCCGGTGGCGGTGAGCAGCGCCAGCGCGAGCGCTTCCAACAGCATCAGGCTCTGGAGGGTCAGCAGGAAGCGGCGCTTGTTGACGCGGTCCGCCACCACCCCGCCGTAGAGGGTAAAGAGCAGGACCGGGAGGGTGCCGATGGTGGTGACGAGACCGACCTGGAAGGCCGAATGGGTCAGCTGGAGCACCAGCCAGCCCTGCGCGACCGTCTGCATCCAGGTTCCGCTGAGGGACACGAACTGGCCCCCGAGGAACAGCCGGAAGTTCCGATGGCGCAGCGCGCCGAAGGCGGGACGCGGCACCACGGCAGCAGTCAAATCCGCGCCCCCGCCACGTCTATTTCACCACCTGCTTGACGAGCTGGCCGGTCGGGAAGGTGGCGTCGGCCGCGACCCCGTTGAGGAGCGCGAGCTGCGCCAGCGGCACGACGGACGGGAACTTCGCGTTGAACGCGGCCACCGTCATCGGGCCGCCGATCTTGACGATCTTGATTCTGGCCGGCCGGACGTTGAGCCGCGCCGGATCGGACAACGGCCGGAAGCTGCCGATCCAGTTCCGTATCGGAGCGTCGTACGCGGCGGCCTGGGCCGAGACGGCGAGACCCATCAGGCGATAGTTCCGGCCGCCGAACGCGATGAACGCCACATATCCCTGGGCCGTACCCTGCTCCAGTTGGGCCGTGAACTGCGCAGAGGCGGTCGGGAGCCCGTTGACCGGTGCCCTTGAGGTGGCGCCTGGGGTGACCCCCTGCTGGGCCAGGAAGGTCTGGAGCTGCGCGGCGATCGACGCCGTGTCGCCCAGTTCGAGCTGCACCAGCCCGTCCTGCTTCTCGGCCAGCCCCGTCACCGCGGAAAACCCGTTGTTGGTGCGCCAGCCGGCGGGAAAGACCATCTGGAGCTTGAGGTCCGGATGGTAAAACACCGCGCCGTCGAAATAGCCCTGCCGGGGGTCGTCACCGTACACCATCCCGTCGAGCCGGCGGAGGTACGGCTCGCGGTCCCAGGTGAGGGCCGCGTAGTTCACCTTGGCGCTGTCGAGCATCTGCTGGGTGTGCGCCAGGCGGTTTTCCGGGAAGGGGTGCGTGACCGCCCAGGCCGGCAGCCGCTCCTGGCCGCTCGCCGACTCCACCCCCTGCAGCATCGTGAAGAGATTGAGCATGGCGTGGGGATCGTAGCCCGAACGCAGCGAATACCGGAAGCCGAGCATGTCGGCCTGCGTCTCGTCGTCGCGGGTGTACTTCAAGAACAGCAACTGCAGGCCGGTGGTGACCGCGCCGGCGTACTGTGCCAGGTCGGGGCGCAGCACGGCACCGAGGCCCAGGCCGAGCTGCGCCAACTGCGCGCGGCTCATTTGCGTGGCGGAATGGCGAGCCGTCACGTGGCCGATCTCGTGGCCGAGGACCCCGGCCAGTTCAGCTTCGGAGTTCATGTTCACGAGGATGCCGCGGGTCACATAGATGAACCCGCCGGGCAGCGCGAAGGCGTTGACCTGCGGGTCGTCCACCAGCGTGAATTGCCACGGCAGCTGCGGCCGCTCCGACTTGGCGGCCAGCTGCAGGCCAAGCCGTGACACGTACCCCTGCGACGCAGTGTCCTGATAGGGCCCCATCTGCACGGCCACCTGTTGGGCCGTCTGGATCCCCAGTGCAATTTCCTGGCTCTCCGACACCAGGTTCAGTTCTTTCTGGCCGGTGGCCGGGTTCATGGAGCACCCCGCCGCCGCGACCCAGGCCAGCGCCCCCACCAGGCGGCGCCAGTCCGGGCTCCCGACGCGCGCTCGACGCGCCGCGATGCTGATCAATGGCCCACCATTTCGTCGGCGAGGGCGCTGGCGCCGTACACCCGCCTGAACGCCTCGATGAGGGCACGGCTGTCCACCCACACCGCGCGGGCAACGCGCTCCGTGAACAGGAACCGGTTGGGCAGCGACTCGATGTTGCCGTCGAAGATCAGGCCGACCACCTCGGCGTTGGCGTTGATGACCGGACTGCCCGAGTTGCCGCCGATGATGTCGGGCGTCCCCGCCACGTTGAACTGCGTGCCCAGATTGATCGAGTCCCGGGCCGCTTTCCACTTGGCCGTGAGATCGAAGGGCGCGACGCCGGAGAACCCGTCGGAACGATCGTACAGCCCGTAGTACGTGGTGAAGGGCTGGGCGATGGTCCCGTTGTAGGGATAGCGCAGGATTTCGCCGTCGCTGATCCGGAGGCTGAAGGTGGCGTCCGGCGCCACGCTGTTCCCGTAGACCGCGAGCAGTGCACGGGCCACGAGTTCGTCCTGCGAGGCTTCGCGGTCGGCGAGCGCCGCCCACTGCGCCTGGACGTTGCGGTCCAGCGGGTCGATGACCGCGGCGAGCCGGATGAAGGGATCACTCGACGCGGCCACCGCGGCGGCACCGCCCGAGATCAACGCCTCTCGTTCCGCCGCGGTCGAGATCTTCGACCCGCGCACCATGGCCGCCGCCGCGTCGGCCGGCGTCCGCCCCTGCAGCGCCGCCTTCAGCACCGGATCGGTGGCGGGCAGGCTCGCCTGCATCGCCTCGAACCACTGCGTCAGCAGCAGCCGCTCCTGCAGCGTGTCGATCGGCGTGGCCGACGCGAGCGCCCGCTCCCGCCCGGCCTTGCGGGAATCCTGGAATGCCGGGAGCCGGGTCGAGTCCGGCTTCGCCATCTCCGCCGGCGTCCGCACGATGAGGCCCGCCAGCTGGAGCAGGCGGGTCCCGTAGGCGTTGAACGAATAGAACCGGCGCTGGGCATCGAGCTTCCGCATCGACGTCCGGACCGACTCGATCTCCTTCCACGGGTCGCCGTAGGCCTTCTTGTAGCCGGCGTTGGAATTGACCGCGCTCCGGAAGTTGGTCTCCCACGTCTTCTTCTGGCTCATCAGCGCCGGATCGAGCAGGCCGGACTGGTAGCCGATGGTCGCCTTCTGGGAGTTCTCCAGGCCGAAGATGGTGTTTCGGAGCGCCTTGGCCCGCACCGTGTCGGCATTGGAGAGCTGGTGATAGACCGCGATCTGCCGCTTGTATCCGCCGAGCGTGGCCGGATAGGTCAGGTCGCGGAGGAACTCCAGCTGGGACATCGTGTTCAGCCGGCCGGTCGAGCCAGGGTTCCCGACGACGAAGACCAGGTCCTTCTCCTGGGCGCCGGTCTTGGCCCACCGGAAGTACTCGGTGTGCGCCGGCTGGCCATCCACGTACGCCCGCACCATCGAGACGTCGAGGTCGAAACGGGGATAGGTGAAGTTGTCGGGATCTCCGCCGAAAAACGCCGTCTCGCTTTCGACGGCAAAGACCAGCCGAAGATCGGTGAAGCGGCGGAAGCGATACAACATGTACTTGCCGCCCCGGTACATCGTGACCACCTGGCAGTTCGCATTGGGAGTCGCCTTGCCGCAACTCGCCTCGATCCGCGCGATGGCCTCCGCGCGCTTGGCGGCCGCCACGGTCGGCGTGCTCCCAGCCGGCACCGCCCGGGTAACGCTGTCAGTCACGTCGGTGATGGCCTGCAACTGGTCGGCCGTCATCCCCTGGCAAGCCCGCTCGTCTTCCCGGCGTGCCGCGTAGAAGCCGTCGCCCAGCAGGTCCTCACCCGGCTTGGTGCTCGACTCGATGCAGGCGCGGGCGCAGTGGTGATTGGTCATGATGAGACCGTCCGGCGACACGAACGACGCGGAGCAGCCGGGAATCCGGAGCGAACTGAGCCGGGCATGATCGAGCCACTGCGGCGTGGCCTGGAAGCCGTAGCGCTTGGCCCAGTAGGCGAGCGGCGGCTGGTCGAAGGTCCACATCTTCCCGGTCTCGAGTCCCGGGTATTCGCTCGGTGCCCAGGTGTCCTGGGCGGTCAGCGGGCCGACCAGCAGGAATCCGAGCACGGTCAGGACTGGCAGGATACGGCGATACATGAGCATCTCCACGACGGGTTGAGTGGTGTCTGCCGACGGGCAACCGAGTGCCGAACGACTCAGCGGGGCCAGAGCCAGCCGAACACGCCGGCGGTCACGAGCCCGAAAATCACTGCATCGAAGATCTGGAACGTGAGAAGATAGGGCGCCCCGGTACGCAATGTATGAGAGCCGATGTAAGGAATGATGAAGGCGACGCCGGCCACGGGTGGGGGGCCTCCACCGGCTCGGCCTCCGCACCAGTCAGAGCGCATCGAGCCGCTCAATCCCGATGACCGGCTTCCAGTGCAGCAGTTCGTACGAGGCGAGGCCAAGCCGAGTGAAGGGATCCCCCTCCCGTACCTCGGCCAGCCCGGCGAGTGGGTCGCCGTCCGGCAGGCGGAGCAGCAGCACCCCACCGGTCCGGGGCTCGAGCGGTCCCGAGGCCAGCAGCAAGCCGGCGGACTCCAGGCCCCGGAGGTACGCCCGGTGTGCCTCCACATGGGGGAGGATCTCCTCCAGCGGCTTGAGGTACCGGATCACGGCGACGGCGTACATCCCCTAACGATCCGCCGCGGCGCGGCGTTGGCAAGGGGTCATCTTCCGCCCCGGACGTCCACCAGCTCCACGTTGAACACCAGCGTGGCATTGGCCGGAATGATGCTGCCCATTGCCTGGGCGCCATACGCCAGCTGCGGCGGGATGACCAGAAGTCGCTTGCCGCCGACTCGCATGCCCGCCACACCCTCATCCCACCCCTTGATCACGCGACCCTGCCCCACGACGAAGGAGTACGGCCTTCCGGTGTTCTCGTTGCCGTCGAATTTGTTCCCGTTGGCGAGCCAGCCGGTGTAGATCACCGCCGCGGTACTGCCCGCCACCGCCTCGGCTCCCTTTCCTTCCGTCAGGTCCCTCCAGTACAGGCCGCTCGGCATGTGCGCCATCATGGCGAGGTCGACATTCAGGCTTGGGTTGTAGGTGAGCGTCTCGGGCGCGCCGACGTTCGGATTGCCGGGCGCCTTCGACTGGGCGCCGAGCGGCTTCGAACGGACGGCGTCGAGGGTGCAGCCGGTGAGCAGCGCCAGCATGAGGAACAGGGTGGAACGACGCATCAGGAGCTCCTGGACAGATGGGTACGGGCGAGGGACAACCCTTCCTCCACGGTGGCCGCAAATGCGATCCGCCCGGGGGAGGGCACGATGCCCACTCGCGCCATGAATTTGGCGGGCTGATCCTGCACCCGCACGAGAATAACCAGCGTTCGGTCGCGCGCGAGACGTGCCAGCGCCGACTCCAGGTTCACCATTCCGGTGGCGTCGATGACCGGCACGGCGCCCAGCTCAAGCAGCACCACGCCGGCCTCACCCGCGCTCGCATGCAGCGAGTCCATGGCCTTTTCGGCCGCCCCGAAGAACAGCGGACCCGCAATTTCGTAAAGGACGGCGCCGGGGGGAAGCGGCTCGCGAAGGGCTGGATGCTGGCCCTCTTCCACCACCCGGGTGCCCGACACATCCGCCATGCGCCGCATGAAGAGTACGGCGGCCATGAGCACCCCGGCCGTCACCGCCACCGTCATGTCGAAGACCACGGTCAGGAAGAAGCAGGTCAGCAGGACCAGGGCGTCGCTGCGCGGCGCCACCCGAAGGACTCGGAGCACGTGAGAGAGGTCGCTCATGTTCCAGGCGACCAGCAGGAGCAGGGCGGCCAGCGAGGCCATGGGCAGCGCGCCCAGCAGTGGCGCCAACGCGAGCATGGCGATCAGCACCACGGCGCTGTGCGTAATCGCCGCCACCGGCGAGCGCCCGCCGGCCCGGAAGTTGGTGGCGGTCCGCGCAATGGCCCCGGTCGCGGCGAACCCGCCGAAGAACGGCGCGATGAGGTTGCCCGTCCCCTGGGCCACCAGCTCGGCGTTGGGATCGTGGCGGGTGCCCGCCATGCCGTCGGCGACTACCGCGGAGAGCAGGGACTCGATGGCCCCCAGCACCGCGATGGCAAAGGCGCCAGACAAAAGGTCCTGCATCATCCGGATGGAGAACTGCATCGGGGCGCCATCGGGGCCTGGCATCGACCAGGGAAGGATGGGCATCGGGGGCATGCGGGGAATGCCGGCGTACGGCACTCCGTCCACGAAGTACTGGAACCGACTGGCGATGGTGGCCACCTCGAACCCCGGAACCAGCCGGCGGACCAGCACCACGCCCACCGCCGCGGCGACCAGCGCCACGAGCGGGGCCGGAATCTTGGTGCGGAGCTTCGGCCACAGGAGGAGGACGGCCAGCGTGCTGGCGCCCACGGCAGCCTCTTCCCACCGCACCCCGGGCGCCGCCGCAATCAGGGCGCCGGCGCGCTCCAGCGAAGTGCTCCGCCTCCCCGACCGGCTGCAGCCCGAAGAAGTCCTTCAGTTGCATGACCGCGATCACGAGCGCGATACCGGCGGTGAAGCCCGCCGTGACCGGCAGCGGGATGAACTGGATAAACTTGCCCATCCGAGCCGCGCCGAACCCGATCAGCATCACGCCCGCCATCATCGTCGCGACCATCAGGCCGCCGAGTCCGAAGCGGTGCACGATCGGCACCAGGATGACGACGAAGGCGGCGGTGGGTCCCGACACCTGCATCCGGGATCCGCCGAGCGCGGCGATGATGGCGCCGGCCACGATCGCCGTGTACAGGCCGTACTGCGGAGGCACGCCGGCGGCGATGGCCAGCGCCATCGAGAGGGGCAGGGCGACGACCCCGACCACTATTCCAGCGAGGAGGTCGTTCCGCAGGAGCTTCCTGGTATACCCCTCGTCGAGCGCTTCGCGGAGCGCTGAGGCGGGTCGCAGTTCGATCTCTGGCAGCAGGTTGCGCGCCTGCCGGAATCGGGAATGGCGCGGAATGCCCTGTTGGTCGGGTGCGTTCATGAGGACGGAAACCCCGCGGCCCGCTGGATGCGAACGAGTTGACGCGCGTGATGGCCGATGTGCCCCGCCAGGAACGCCACGCCCGCGCTCGCCGTCACCCACCCGCCGATGGGGTGCCGGAACCGCGCGGCGCCGGCGTCCGCCGCAGTGAGTTGCTCGAGAAACGTCTCGAGGCCGCGCCGGGACTCACCCCATCGAGCTTCCAGCTCGGGAAGGCTCGAATGTCCGAGTGGCATCACCCTCGCCACCGGCACCTTGACCCGGATGTCGGACTTCATGACGAGGCGGACCATTCCCATCCGAACGTGCGCGATCGGCGTCACCGTGGTCCCCGGTGGCGGCCCGTTCAGCATCCCTTGCAGGCTCTTCTCCTCGGCCAGGACGCAGTGCTCGGTCACCTCGAGCAACGACCACGACTCCGCCGTGGGGCGGAAACGCTGCTGTGATTCACTGGCAGCCCGCACCGTGGCCAGGAACCGGCTCCGCGCCTGGTCCAGCACGCTCAGCCGATTGGTCAACGCAGACAGCATCACCGACTCCTTCGCTGCTAGGACGTCACGCGACGACACGCGCCGAGCCCCGCGGCTCGACCTGTCGCCCAGGCCCAAAGAAAGTTGAAGCCCCCGATCGGCCCGAAGGCATCGAGGACCTCGCCACACAGAAACAGCCCCGGTGTCCGCCGGCTCTCCATCGTGACCGGGTCGATCTCGGAAAGCGCCACGCCGCCTCCGGTCACTTCCGCCTTGCGATACCCCTCGTCGCCCGTGATGGGAAGCGGGAGCGCGGTCAGCGCCACCAGCACCGCTTCGCGCTCCTCGCGCCGGAGCTGCGCCAGCGGACGATCGCCCGGCACGCCCGCTTCCTCGAGCAGCGCCAGGGCCAGCCGCTCCGGCAGGTGCCGGCGGATGGCGGTGGCCAGGTGGACTCGCCCCCCCGCATTGAATTCCCGTTCCCAGTCCGCTCGGGCGAGGCTGCCGAATTGGGCGAGAATGGACGGCGGTGCGCCCGTCCGGGGGCGGGTGAACACGTGGGATATGTTGAGCACCGCCGGGCCGCTCAGTCCGCGGTGCGTGAAGAGTAACCCTTGCCGCTGGCTGTAGTGCGGCGTCTCCGGCGGTGCGGTGAGGTGAGCCTCCAACGAGACCCCCGACAGGTCGGTCCACCGCGTCACCTTCGTGGTCAGCGGCGTGAGGGCCGGATACGTGGAATGCACCAGGTGTCCGAGCGATTCGACGAGGCCGAGACCGGTGCCGTCGCTCCCGGTGTTCGGCACGCTGAGCCCGCCGGTCGCCACCACGACCACGCGGGTCCGGAGCGAAGCACCACCCTCGAGACCGACCTCCCAGCCCCCGCCTGACGGCGCCAGGCCCGTCACCGTCGAGTTGAAACGGATTTCCGCACCGCAGCCCCGCGCATGCTCCACCAGCCGGTCACGCACGTCCCGCGCGCGGTTCGAGGCGGGGAACAGTTTTCCCGACTCCTCCTCCAGGACGAGCGGGAGCCCGAGCTCGTCCTCGAAGAAGCGTCGCTGGGCCGCGAGCGGCCAGCCTCGCAGGATATTGCGCAGGGAATGAGGAGAGGAATCGGTGACGAACCACTCCGCTTTCACCGCGGAGGGGAGAATATTGCAGCGCCCGCCGCCACTGATGAGAATCTTCCGTCCGCCGTCCCGGGTGCGTTCGAGCAGGAGCACTCGGCGGCCCTCTCCGGCCGCGAAGGCCGCGGCGAGCAGCCCCGCCGCTCCCGCGCCGATCACCACCACGTCCAGCTGCGACTCCGAATGACTCACGTGCCTTCCACCGGCAGGTCCTGCCGGGCGCCCCATTCCGTCCACGACCCGTCATAGAGCGCGCCGGCCGGTGCGCCCAACACCTCGAGCGCCAGCAGGATCGCGCAGGCCGAGGTCCCCGAGCCGCAGGTCGCGACGACCGGCCGCTGAGTGTCGACACCAGCGTTCAGGAGCCGAGCCCGAAGCGCATCGGGCGAAAGAAACCGTCCTGCGGCGTCCACGAGTTCTCCGTAGGGCAGGCTCAGCGCCCCCGGCATGTGGCCGCCTCGAAGCCCGGGGCGCGGTTCCGGATCCTTGCCCTGGAACCGGCCCGCAGGCCGTGCGTCCACCACTTGAGTCGATCCGTCTCCGAGCGCGGCGCGCACCTCGTCGAGCGAACGAACGTGCGAGGGCTGCAGCACGGCGTGAAAGTCGCCCGAGGCACGGACAGGAGACGCGCCCGACTCCAGCGGCCGCCCCTCCGACCGCCACGCACCGCTTCCGCCGTCGAGCACCGCGACACCCCGGTGCCCGAACGCGCGGAACATCCACCAGACGCGAGCCGCGCTGAGGTTCACGCCCGACCCGTCATAGACCACCACCTCGTGCTCCGGGGATATCCCCAGGCCACGAACGACCGCCTCGAACTCGGCGGCGGAGGGCAGCATGTGAGGCAAGGGGGTGGAGTGGTCGCTGGCGAGGTCGAGATCGAAGAATTGCGCGCCGGGCACATGCCCTTCAAGAAACTCGGCGTGGGCATCCCGTCCGGCATTCGGGAGATACCAACTGGCATCCAGAACGACGAGTGAGGGGTCCCCGAGGCGGTCCTGCAGAGCTGCGGCGCCGATCAACGGCGGAAAGGTCATGGTGTATCTTAGTTTCCCCCGGCGGCGGGCCACAATACTATTCCCCCGTCCTGTGTCCCGGTCCCGGAGTCCACGTGGTGACAGCCAGCCGAGCCGAGCGACTTGCCGCCGCCCTCCTCATTTTCGGGGCGTTCGCGGTCGTGCTCGTCGTGGTGCCGCACCGGACGTTCGAGCTGGACCGGTTCTTCCTCCCGAAAGAAGTCGTGCTGCACGCGACCGCCCTCGTGGTCGCACTCCTGGTCATCCCCGGCCGACGGGAGTGGAGCTGGAGCCGCACCGATCTCTTCCTGCTCGGTTACCTCGGTGCAAGCGTGGCGTCGGCGGCCTTCGCCACCAACGGGTGGCTCGCCCTTCGGGCCCTCGGAATCACCTGGTCCGGCCTCCTGCTCTACTGGTCCGCCCGGGAACTCTCCCGCGCTGGGTTGGGTCGGACGATCACGATCGGGCTCGCGGCAGGCGCCGTGGTCGGCGTGCTGACCGCGCTGGGCCAGGCCTACGGCGTCCTTGATTCCGACTTGCTCAGCCTGAGCCGCGCCCCGGGGGGCACCTTCGGGAACAGGAATTTCGTGGCGCACCTGGGCGCCATCGCCTTGCCCGCCCTTCTGGCCACCGCGCTCGCCGCCAGGAGCCGGATCGGGTACCTGGTCTCCATCCTGGCCACCCTGCTGACTGTCGGCCTCCTGGTCCTCACCCGTTCACGCGCCGCCTGGCTGGCGACGGCGGTCTCCGGAGCCGTCTTTCTCGGACTCGGACTCTTTCGGGGTGGCCTGTGGCGTGACGCGACCGCGCGCCGCCGGCTGCTCGGAACCGTCTTCGCCGTCCTGGTCGGCACTGTCCTGGCCCTCAGCGTGCCGAACGCGCTCGACTGGCGCAGCGACACGCCCTACGCCGACACCCTCAAGGGGCTGACCAATTACCAGGAAGGCAGCGGACGCGGGCGCCTGCTCCAGTGGCGGAACAGCCTGGAGCTCGTCCAGGCCGACCCGCTCCTCGGCGTGGGTCCTGGCAATTGGGCGGTCGAATATCCTGCCGTGGTCGGTCCGGAAGATCCCTCGCTCGACAGCGAAGGGATGGCCGCCAACCCGTGGCCGAGCAGCGACTGGATGGCCGTGCTCTCGGAGCGGGGAGTGCCGGCGTTCCTGTTGCTCACGCTGGCCGGCGGACTCCTCTTTCTTGCCGGCGCGCGAGGCTGGCTCGCCGGACCGCGCGGCATTGCAGACCTGGCGCCACTCGTGCTGGCCAGCACCGTCGCCGCGAGTGCCGTGGTCGGGGCCTTCGACGCGGTGTTGTTGCTGCCGGTCCCGGCGCTGTACGTCTGGAGCCTGGCGGGGGTGCTGTTGCCGGTGGAGCCGTTCCCAAAGCGGCGGGCGGCCTCATGGCAGTCCCGCGCGGGGCTGGCCGCGCTGGTGCTGGTGGTCGGCGTCGGACTCACCTGGCGAAGCGTCCAGCAGGTGCGCGCCATGGAACTGATCGCCCTGTGGGGGCGGATCAGTACCCGCGCGGAGGCGGCCGCGATGGACCCGGGGAGCTATCGGATACAGGTGATGGTGGCACAGTCCTACCGGCGCCGCGGCCGGTGCAACGACGCCCTGCTGTACGCACGGCAGGCGGCACGGCTCTTTCCGGACGCCGCCGAGCCCAAGTCGATCATCCGGGCGTGCGGCGGGCGCTGAGACGGCGGCGCGCAACCGTTGCACCCGCCCGGACATCTCGACTGAACCAGCCCCGAACTCCTCGACCACACTGCAACATCGACGAGCGACCTCATGACCTCACGCCAGTCCGCCCTGCCGCCGAAGGTCGCACTGGCGCTCGCGACGCTGTTCCTGCCGGCGCGGTTGCACGCGCAGCGGCAGGTGGATCACCTGGTCCATTCGGATTCCCTGCCACGACTCGACGTCCGGGTCTCGGGCGCATTCGCCTATCTTGGCCGACTCGCCTTTCCGGTCGACACCGTCGCCCAGGCGGAAGAGTTCGTCTTCGGGGATACCGCCCAGGGGCAGCTCCGTCGTGCGGTGATCGTGCACTTCGAGCGTTTCCTCCCCAACACGACACACACCTTTGACTACCCGCGCCTGCAGATGACCCGACTCGGCGCGGATGAGTACCTGCACCAGACCTGGGCGTTCGCCGAATTCGACCTGTTCCGCCTGCCAGCCATGACCGACTTCCTGCGGACGCGGGGCCTGCGGGCGGAGCCTCGCTGGCTGGTGGATCGCTACGTACGCGCCGTGACGGAAAACCCGCAGTATGAAGTGATCATCTTCTATCTGGAGTCGGGTGCGGTCAGCGGACCGGGGATTGTGTATGGGGGCGCGCCCGTGGCACCGCCTCCCCCACCCACGCCGCCACCACCGATGCTGGATGCGCTGCTCGCCCGATCTCAATCGGCATTTCAGGTGGTGGAAGCTCGGTGATGAGTGCCGCGGGGTGGGGATCCGGCCGGGACTAGGTCAAACGGTTTGGAGCGCGGCGCCCGAGGTGGGCACCTCGAACTGAACCAGTGTCAGGTGCGGAGCAGCACCCGGCCGTCCACCGCCACCGCGCGGTCGGGAAACGCCAGGAGCGGATTCACGTCGAGTTCGGCGATCTCGGGGAAATGCTCGGCGAGCAGCGAGAGTCGCAACAGCACCTCTTCGATCGCGCGGCGGTCGGCGGGCGGGGAGCCGCGAAGGGCGTCGAGGAGCTTGGCGCCGCGGAGGCCGGCGATCATGTCGGCCGCGTCGCGGCGGTTGATCGGCGCCACGCGGAAAATCACGTCGCGCAGCACCTCGACGAAAATCCCGCCCAACCCGAACATCACCAGGGGACCGAAGGACGGGTCCCGGGTCACGCCGGCAATGGTCTCCCGGCCGCCGACCACCATCTCCTGCACCAGGACGCCGTGAATCGTCGCGCCGGGCACCGCGCGCCGCGCCGAGGCCACGATCTCGTCGTACGCCGCACGGACGTCCGCGGCGCCCACGACGCCCACCTTCACGCCGCCGACGTCGGTCTTGTGCACGATTTCCGGCGACACGATTTTCATCGCCACCGCACCACCCGAACGGGCCGCCAGGGCGACGGCGTCGTCGGCGGTGCGCGCCAGCCCCGCTGCCGCGGTGGGAATGCCGTACGCCCGGAGCAGCGCCAGCGACTCGACCTCACCGAGCCTCGACTGTCCGGCCGCCCGGGCGTCGGCCAGAAGCCGGCTCGCCGTCGCGCGGTCCACGGCGAGTTCCTCGACCGGCGGGAGCGGTCGCTCGGCCCACTCGCGCTGACGACAGAGCGCCGACAGCGCACGCGCCGCCGACTCGGGAAAGATGTACGCCGGCACCCCGACCTCGTGGAGCTCCGCCTTGCCCTGGGGCAAGCCCTCCCGCCCCATCAACACCGCCAGCACCGGCTTGTCGGGATGGGCGCCAGCCACCGAGGCGATGGCTTCGGCCACATCCGCCTGCTTGATGCCGAGCGGCGGAACGAAGATGGCAAGCGCCGAGTCCACGTTCGGGTCGCAGAGGAGCGCGTCCAGCGCGGCCCGATACCCGGGTGGAGTCGCGCTGGCGATCATGTCGAGCGGATTGCGCAGCGACGCTTCTTCGGGGAAGAGCGGCTTGAGCCGGGCCACCGTCTCGGGCGCCAGGTCCGGCAGCTCGACGGCGACGCGCTCCAGCGCGTCCGCCGCGAGAATCCCGGGGCCGCCGGAGTTGGTCACCACGGCGGTCCGCCGCGAGCGCGGCATCCGGCCGCCCGAGAAGGCCATGGCCAGGTCGAACAGTTCCTCGACCGTCTCCGCGCGCATGACCCCGGCCTGGGTGAGCATCGCGTCCACCAGGACGTCGCTGGCCGCGAGCGCGCCGGTGTGCGAGGAGGCCGCGCGGGCCCCGACCTTGGAACGGCCGGACTTGACGACGATGATCGGCTTGGTCCGGGTCATCCGCCGCGCGATTTCGAGGAACTTCCTGGGATTGCCGAAATTCTCGACGTACATCAGCACCAGGCCGACCGACGGATCATGCTCCCAATGCAGCAGCAGGTCGTTGCCGCTCACCTCGGGCTTGTTGCCCATCGAGACGAACTGGCTGATGCCGATGCCGTATTCCTTGGCGTAGTCGAGCACGCTGAGCCCCATGGCGCCCGACTGTGACACGAACGCCGCCCGCCCGAACGGCGGCATGCTCGGCGCAAAGGTGGCGTTCATCGACACATCGGGGTCGGCGTTCAGCACGCCCATGCAGTTCGGTCCGACCATCCGCATCCCGTACCGCCGGACGATCTCCACGAGTTGACGCTCCCGCTCCACCCCCTCGCCGCCCACTTCGCGGAACCCGGCCGAGATCACGGTGAGCCCCTGCACGCCCGCCTGGCCACACTCTTCGGCCACGCCGAGGACGTACTGCTTCGGCACGGTGATGACCGCCATGTCGACGTGATCCGGCACGGCGCCGATGGTGGGATAGGTTTTCAGGGAGTGGATTGCGTCGGCCTTCGGGTTCACCGGGAAGACTGTTCCGGTGAACCCGTAGCCGACCAGGTTGGCCACGATTTCATGCCCGATCGTGTTCGGGGTGCGGGACGCCCCGATCACCGCCACTCGGCGGGGACGGAGCACGCAGTCGAGCGAGGCGCTCATGTCAGCGGCGGCGTGCGCCGCCGCGATCGTCGTCCCGGGGGCGGGACTTCGCACGTTCCGCGGCGTCCTGTGCGGCCTGCCGCAGCATCTGGTCAGGCGACTTCGGGTTGGCCCCGGGCCGCGGCGCGCCAGACTTGAGCGTGATCGTTCCATCCTCGTTGCCGATGGTCAGCGGACGGCCGCCGCGCACTTCGTAGGCGCCGACCACATCCTCGCTCATGAACGCTGCGTTCTTGAGCCGTTCCAGCAGGGCCTCGCGGCTCGGCAAGCCCTCGCACGACGAGAACGGCGTGCCGCTCGCCGAATTGACGCGGATCACCACCGCGTACTTGGCGCCCGACAGGTCCTTCTTCGAACGAAGGTCGGTGCCCGCGGCCTCGCGCGCCCAGCGGAGCGCCTCCTGTTCCTGCGCCGTGAGCCCCTCGGCCGAGTCTGCTCCCGACCCGCCCTGCTTGTCCTTGCCCCGTCGGTTCTGCCGAAGGCGCTGCAAATACATCGGTTCGTCGCTCACCCTGCCCTCCATACGCCTGAAGAATGCCATCTGATGGGGGGCAGAATAAGCTGTTACCCCAAGAGACACAAGGACTTGCGGACTCCAAGCCCGACGATTTTTCGCCCGCGCGCCCCCGACTCCTCCCCTGAATCTGTCGCGACAGCACTTGCACATCGCCGCAATAAATTGACATAGCAAAATGCATTATGTTGCAATTAAAGGAGTTATGACTGGCCTAAGTGTTGCTAGTATTGACGGTAGGGCAATTTATGTCGAGGCGCCCGCCGATTCTCCCTGGGGGCAGCATGTACCGCATCCGACTCGTTTCGGGCAAAGAGCAGGTCTACCCTTCGATCCAGGAACTCACCGCTGGCGTGCAGCGCGGCGAGGTCACGGCCGAAGCGGAGATCTATCACCAGCGCAGCGAGCGCTGGCTTTCGATCGAGAGCCATCCCCACTTCCGGATGGCACTCGAAGGCGGCACCGCCACCCGCACCTCGCGCCTGAAGTTCACTCGCCCGGCTTCCCCCGTCGCCACGACCGGTGTTCGGCCGACTCCCGTGGCCCAGAAGCCCGACCAGGGTGATCTCGAAGAACTCAATCGCCTGCTCGTCCTCCTCGACCCGCTCCCCACGCCGGCGCAGCGGGCCGAGCCCGCGCCGTCCAACGTCTCTGCGCCCCCGGCGCTGACGCTGGTGCGCCCCGAACCAGTGCAGCCCGCCGATGTATCCGATGAGTCCGGGCAGACGTTCGGGACGATGCTCCGCCTGGAAGACCTGGAGCCTCCGCCGGCCCCCGAGAAGGTCGATCTCGCCCCCGTGTCACTGGACGTGATTCGAGACGAGCGGGTCCTGGCCGATGAGGCCGTTGTCGAGGAGCCGATTCAGCGGGTCGAGCCGATCGCCGCGTTCGAGGCGGAGCCGGCACCGAGTGACCTCGGCCTCCCGATCGAAATCCACCTCGACGAAATCCCGGTCCCCATCGAACTCGAGCGCGTAGAGCTCTCGACGGAAGTCGGCTTCGCAGCCGAACCCGTCGTGGTGCCCACCGCCGCGGTCGAGGTGGCCAGCGAAGAGATGGAAATGGTCGAGTTGACCGTGTCCGCGCCAACGACACCGGAAATGGAATACGTCGAGTCCGAGCCGCGCCACGAAGCGGCGTTCGCCGTCCCCGCCCGTCGGCGCGCTCGTCCGATGCTCTTCGTCGGCGCGGTGGCGCTCCTCGCCGCCGTCGTGTTCGCCTTCACCTCCGGCGGGTCCGATGCCGACAAGAGCATGGTGACGCCGGCTTCCGCCACCGTCGCCGTCCCTCCCGTAGTGTCGGTACCGGAAACCACCTCTCCCTCCGTCACGCCGACATCCAACGTCGGCTTCCCGATGCCTGCGCCCGGAAAGGGTACGACGTCCGGCGCCCCGACGGCCCCGGCCGCCACGGCCTCGCGGGATAGCGAGGCGCCTGCCGGTCTCCTGCCGAGCGCCCCGATGATCGACCTCTCGACCGGGGGCACCGAACTGGTGAGCGCGGGATCCGCCGCGCCGAGCACCGGCGCCAAGACCGGCTCGGAACTGGCGCGGGGCTACACCCGCTCCTACCAGAATCTCGAGAACGACTTCCAGGGTGAGATGGACCGCAGCGGCATGGTTCGCCTCTTCAGCCAGACGCAACTCACCACGAACGACGGCCTCGCCGGGGCGCGCCGCGCACTGGACGCCGCCGCGACCGCCATGCAGCGTTACCATGCCCGTGAGACGACGATCGAGAAGGCCTACCAGGACTCGGCCCGGGCCCTCGAGCGCAGCGGGGCGACGCCCGCGGATCTGCGCGACTGGATGACCCACACTTCGCTGAAGGAAACCCGGGAAGCCGCGGACGAGGGTGCGCGCCTCGGTGGACAGATCGATGCGGTGTTCGCGCTGCTGCAGGCGCAGTCGGGCCGGTATAAGGTCGACGGCAGCACCATCCACTTCGAGAACGCGGACGCCAGCGCACGCTATGCCGAACTGCAGGGGTGGATCACTCGCCGCCTCGAGCATTGGGCCGGACAGCCCGCCTCCTCGGTGCCGACCACCGTCCAACCGCTCCTCGAGGGAATCGGACTCACCCGGCTCCCCACCTCCCGCTAGACCAGACGGCCGCCTCCGGGCGGCCGCTTCATTTCCCCAACTTGCGCGCGGAGGGCCGCGAGGTTTGAATACAGGGTTGCCGTTCGCGTAACCCGTTTCAGGAGAATGTGATGCACATCACCTTCCGCCCCCGCATGGTGGCCGTTGTGGCCCTCGCGGCCCTGGCGTTCAGCGCCTGTATGTCCCCCGCCCAGAAGAAGCAGCAGCAGGAAAATCTTCAGGCCCAGTTGGATCAGGTCACCGCGCTTTCAGCGGAAAAGGACACGCTCCTCCAGGCCGTGGCCGAGAACGCGCGCATGATGAACGAGATCAACACCGAGATGGCCAAGGTGAAGGATCTCAAGTCCGGGGTGTCACCGGTGGTTGGCTCCGAAGGGGGCACGCAGCCGGACGCCGACCAGAGGGCCATCGTCCTGGCGCGCGTCAAGGAAATGACCGAGCGGTTGAACGACGCCGAGGCACGGCTGAGCGCCAGCCAGGCGCGTATCCGGCGGCTGAGCAAGTCACAGGACAGCCTGAAGACCGACCTGTCCTCGCTGGAAACCGCGGTCGCGGAATACCAGCAGATGATCGCGACGCAGCGGGTCGAAATCGCCACCATGAGCGAGCAACTGGCCACCAGCCAGCAGGAAGTGGCCCAGCTCTCGGTCGAGAAGGCCGCGCTGATCGACACCGTCACGGCCATCACCGACCGCAGCAACACGGTCTACTACGTGATCGGCACCAAGGATTCGCTGAAGGCCAAGGGAATCATCGTCGAGGAGGGCGGATCCAAGGTCCTGTTCTTCGGCAGCAAGGCATTGCAGCCGGCGCGGGTACTGAACGAGGCGGATTTCACCGCCGTCGATCGCCGTGTCGTCATGGAAATCCCGTCGCCGATGACCACGCAGCGCTACAAGATCGTGTCGCGGCAGAACACCGATTACATCGAGAACAAGCCGGACTCGAAGGGCCGGGTCACCGGTGGGGTCAAGATCGCCTCCCCCGAGGGGTTCTGGGCGCCGTCGAAGTTCCTGATCCTCGTCATCGACTGAGCCGGGCCGGACGCAGAGGCGACGGGGCGCGGAGCGATCCGCGCCCCGTTTGCGTCAGGATCGTTCGAGCAGAAGCCGGCGCCGCTTCGGCGTGACCCAGGTGGCCGGCCGCACCCCGCTGCCCTGCTCGATCGCCGCGACGGCTTCGTCGAGGCTGTCGGTCACGGTCAGGAGATCGAGGTCCGCCGGCGCCACCATGCCCTGCGCCGCCAGCGTGTTCCGCAGGAAGTCGCAGAGCGGCCTCCAGTACTCGGTGCCCATCAGCACCACCGGGAACGCGGCGATCTTCCCGGTCTGTACGAGGGTGAGCGCCTCGAACAGCTCGTCCAGCGTGCCGAAGCCGCCCGGGAGCACGACGAAGGCCACGCTGTACTTGACCAGCATCACCTTGCGCACGAAGAAGTACCGGAAGGTGATGAAGCGGTCCACGTACGGATTCGGGCGTTGTTCGTGCGGCAGCTCGATGTTGCAGCCGATGGAGCGGCCCCCGGCCTCGTGAGCGCCGCGGTTGGCCGCCTCCATGATGCCCGGGCCGCCGCCGGTCATCACGGTGTAGCCCAGCTTCGCCACCCGGGCCCCCATGGCCCGGGCCAGCACGTAATGGGGATCGTCCTCGCGTACGCGGGCCGAGCCGAAGACCGTGACGCAGGGCCCGACAAAATGCAGCGCCCGAAACCCGCGCAGGAATTCGGCGAAGATACGCCCCAGCCGGGCCAGTTCGCTGAGGCGGGAGCGAGGTCCCGCCAGCCAGTCGCGGATGTCGGGGCGGCTCGGCCCGCCAGTCCAGGGACTCGGCGGGGGCGGGCCGGAGGGTTGAGCGTGGTCGGTCATTCCGCAATCTCCCCGGGGCCGCCCCGGGGCGCAAATCGTGGCCCCCTCGTTCCTGCCCCGTTCCGGGTGTATCTTGTGGCCCGGCAGCACGGCCCGCCGAAGGGGCCGGCACACTCCAACGCAGGGAATGCAGATCTCATGAAGGCAACAGACGTCCGCAAGGGACACGTGATCCTGATCGAGGGGCAGCCGTGCCGCGTGATGGACTTCACGCACCGCACCCCGGGCAACCTCCGGGCCTTCGTCCAGGTGCGATTTCGGAACCTCATTTCCGGCAACACCTTCGACACCCGGCTCAACGCGTCAGACTTCGTGGAGCAGGCCCGGCTCGACACCAAGGAACTGCAGGTCCTCTACCAGGACGCGCAGGGCACCCACGTCATGGACGAGGACACCTTCGACCAGTACACCCTGGATGCAGAGGTCACCGGCGACCAGACCCCCTGGCTCCAGGCGGAGATGAAGTTCATGGCGGAGGTGCTCGATGGCCGCCCGATCGCCATCAACCTGCCCAGCACGATCGAGCTGGAGGTGGTGGAGACCGCGCCGACCATGAAGACCGCCACCAAGACGTCCAGCACCAAGCCGGCCACGCTCAGCAACGGCGTCACCATCAACGTCCCCGAATTCGTCAATCAGGGCGAGCGGGTGCGCGTCAACCCGAACACCGGCGAATACCTCGAGCGCGCCAAGTAACGGCCCGCCGCACCGCCGCCACGACCCGAAGGCCTCGCACCCCGGTGCGGGGCCTTCTATCTTGAGGGACCCTCCCCTCCCGAGACCGGAGCCTCCGCATGCAGCTGGTGACGCTGGACTGGGTCATCGTCGTCCTGTCGATCGCGGTCTCATTTCTTCCCGCCGTCCTGCTCGCCCGCCGCGCGGGCTCCAGCACCGCCGAGTTCTTCACCTCGGGCCGTTCGGCCCCCTGGTGGCTGATCGGCGTGTCGATGGTGGCCACGACCTTCAGCACCGACACCCCCAACCTGGTCACCAACCTGGTCCGCGAGCACGGGGTGTCCAACAACTGGGCGTGGTGGTCGTTCCTGCTCACCGGCATGGCGACGGTGTTCTTCTACGCCCGGCTCTGGCGCCGTTCCGGCGTACTCACTGACCTCGAGTTCTACGAAATCCGGTACGCCGGCCGCCCCGCTCAGCTGGTCCGGGCGTTCCGCGCCGTCTACCTGGGCCTCTTCTTCAACTGCGTCATCATGGCCTCCGTCAATCTGGCCGCCGCCAAGATCGCCAACGTGATGCTGGGTTGGCCGATGTGGCAGACGCTGCTGATCTGCGCCGCCATCAATGTGGCCTTCGCGGCCACGGCCGGCCTCTGGGGCGTGCTGGTGACGGACATGATCCAGTTCGGCATCGCGATGACGGGCTCGTTCGCCGCAGCGTATTTTGCGCTGAAGCAACCGGAGGTGGGTGGGCTCCACGGCCTGATGACCCGCCTCGACCCGAGCACGCTGCGGCTGCTCCCAGATTTCGGTGACTGGAAGCTGACGGTCTCGGTCCTCATCATTCCGATCACCGTGCAGTGGTGGAGCGTCTGGTATCCCGGCGCCGAGCCTGGTGGCGGGAGCTACATCGCGCAGCGCATGCTCGCCGCACGCACCGAACGCGACGCCATGGCGGGCACGCTGTTCTTCAACGTCGCCCACTACGCCCTTCGGTCGTGGCCCTGGATCATCGTCGCGCTGGCCTCGCTGCTCGTCTATCCGCAGCTGTCCGACATCGCGGTCAGCTTCCCGAACGTGGACCCGGCGCTCATCGGGCACGACATGGCGTACCCCGCCATGCTCAAGTTCCTTCCCGTCGGCTGGCTCGGGCTGATGGTGGCGGGGCTGCTGGCGGCGTACGTCTCGACCATTTCCACCCACCTCAACTGGGGCACCTCCTACCTGGTGCACGATCTCTACCGCCGGTTCTTCCGCACCGACGCCACGGAACGCCACTACGTCGCGGTGGGACGGGTCGTCACCGCGCTGCTGATGGTGGCGGCGGCGGGCCTCACATTCGTCCTCGACTCGGCCCGCGAGAGCTTCCAGTTGCTGCTCTCGATCGGCGCCGGCACCGGGCTGCTCTACCTGCTCCGCTGGTTCTGGTGGCGGATCAACGCCTGGAGCGAAATCAGTGCGATGATTTGTTCCTTCCTCCTCGCGGCAGGGTTCCTGGTGGCACAGAAGTCCGGGACCCCGGTGGACCCGACCATCCAGCTCCTGCTCAGCGTCGGCATCACCACCGCCGTGTGGGTCGCCGTGACGCTCCTCACGGCGCCCACCGAACGGGGCACGCTCCTCAGCTTCTTCCGGCTGGTCCGGCCCGCCGGGCCGGGTTGGCGTGCGGTGCAGGCGGAGGCCGGAGTACCCGCCTCACCCGACAGCCTGCCGATGGCCTTCCTCGGCTGGGTCCTCGGCTGCACCGCCGTCTATTCCGCCCTCTTCGGCGTGGGGAGCCTGCTCTATGGCCGCACGACCCAGGGGCTCATCTTCATCGTGGTTTTCGTGGTCTCCTCGGGGTGGCTCGCCCGGTTGCTCCCGGCCATGTGGGGCGGGGCGGGCCGAGCCGAGTGAAGCGCGCCGTCATCCTGGCCCGCGGGCTGGGCCGCCGGATGCGCGAGTCCAACCCGGACACCGTGCTCGAGGCCGGCCAGGAATCCGCGGCGGCCAGGGGGATCAAGGGCATGATCCCCATCGGGCGCCCTTTCCTCGACTACCTGCTCTCCTCGCTCGCGGACGCCGGCTTCGAAGAGGTCTGCCTGGTCATCGGCCCGGAGCACCAGTTGGTGCGCGACTACTACGAGGCGCCCGGACGCCTCTCGAGGATCGCCGTCACCTTCGCGGTGCAGGAGGAGCCTCGCGGCACCGCAGACGCGGTCCTCGCGGCTGAGGTCTTCGCCGGCGGCCAGCATTTTCTGGTCTGCAACGCCGACAACTATTACCCCGCCGACGTCCTCGCCGAGTTGCGCGCGCTGAACGGCCCGGGCCTGGCGGGGTTCGCCCCCGCGGCGCTGGTCGGATTGAGCAACATCCCCGCCGCGCGGGTCACGCAGTTCGCCCTCCTGGTGGAAGCGCCGGGCGGCTTCCTGGTGGACGTCATCGAAAAGCCGGACCCTGTGACCGCCGCACGGCTCGGCCCCCGAACCCGGGTCAGCATGAACGCCTGGGTGTTCGGCCCCGAGATCTTCGACGCCTGCCGACACGTCACGCCGTCCATCCGCGGCGAGCTCGAACTCCAGGATGCGGTGCGGTACGCCATTCGGGTCCTCGGCACCCGGTTCCGGGTGGTACCAGTCGAGGCCGGCGTGCTGGACCTCTCCCATCGCGAAGACATTGCCGCCGTCGCCGCACGCCTCGAGGGGGTCGAGGTGCGGCTCTGACGGGCGGCCGCCTGCGCGACCAGGTGCACGCCGCGCTGCAGGCCGGTGGGAGGGACGTCGCGCTCTGGCATGTGCCGGGACGGGTCGAACTGCTGGGCAAGCACACCGACTACGCCGGCGGCCGGAGCCTCCTGGCCGCGCTGGATCGCGGGCTGGTCATCGGCATGGCGCCGCGCCGCGATAACCTGGTGACCTTTCTCGACACATCGAGCGAGGCGCGCGCCGGTTTCCCGCTCGATCCCGAGTTGGTCCCCCTGGCCGGCCGATGGGCCGGCTACCCCATGGCGGTGGCCCGCCGGCTCGCCCGGAATTTCCCCGAGGCGCGGCAGGGCGCCGACCTTGCGCTGGCGAGCGACCTGCCCTCCGCAGCCGGGATGAGCAGTTCCAGCGCCCTCATCGTGGCCACCTTCCTCGCACTCGCCGAGGTCAACCAACTCCACACGACCGACACCTGGCGCCAGCATCTTTCCACCCCCGAGGCGCTGTCAGAGTATCTCGGCTGTGTCGAGAACGGACAGAGCTTCGGCCCGCTGAGCGGCGATCGGGGCGTCGGAACCTTCGGGGGGAGCCAGGACCACACCGCGATCCTCTGCTGTCACGCCGGGCGGGTCAGCCGCTACTCGTTTGCCCCCGTGACCTTCGAGGGCGAGGTGCGCTGGCCCGAAGGGATGGCCCTCGTCATCGCCGTGAGCGGCGTGCGTTCCCGCAAGACGGGACCGCAGCGCGAGGTGTACAATCGGTTGTCCCTGTCCGCGCGGCTGATCCTCGATCGATGGAGACAGGCGTCGGGGTCGAGGCCCCCACACTTGCCGCCGCCGCGGCCGAGCCCGGCGCGCCAGCGGCGATACGCGACCTGCTGGCGCACACTGCGGCGCCCGAGTTCCCCGATGGATTCCTTCTCGGCCGCTTCCGGCAGTTCATTGCGGAAAGCGTCGAGATCATCCCCGCGGCCGCCGCTGCGCTCGCCGGTGGTGACCTGGCCGAGTTCGGACGGCAGGTGGACCGCTCCCAACTCGAGGCAGAAGACGGGCTGGGCAACCAGGTGCCCGAGACGATCTACCTGGCGCGCCGGGCGCGGGCCCTTGGCGCACAGGCCGCCTCGGCATTCGGCGCGGGATTCGGCGGCAGTGTGTGGGCCATGGTCGAGGACGGCGGGTGCGAGCGTTTCAGCAGGGAATTGATGGACGGGTACCGGCGCGAGTTTCCGGGTGCCGCGCGGCGCGCCCAGTGCTTCACCACCCAGCCCGCCCCGGGAGCCCGCCGGATCAACTGAGGAAGGCGGCGCGATTCGCCGCCAGGACCAGCGCCCGCACCGACTCCGCATCGACGGGCGTGCGGCTGTGCACTTCAGTGACGCCCGTCTCCCGGACCAGCGCCTCGGCGTTATGCGCGCGCACCGACCCTCCCGCGAGCACCCCAATCCTGCCGGCCGCCTGATCCACCAGCGCCCTGATGCGGCTCGCCCCGCCCGCCGCCGTCGCGGCGCCGCCCGAGGTGAGCACCCGCGACACCCCGAGGCGAATCAACACCTCCAGCGCGGCCGCCTGGTCCACGACTTCGTCGAACGCGCGGTGAAAGGTCACTGGAAGCGGATGGGCCGCGGCCAACACCGCTGATACCGCGTGTGGGTCGACGGTCCCCTCTGGCGTAAGCGCGCCGGCCACGATGCCGGCTGCTCCGAGGTCGCCCACACGGCGGATCTGACCCGCCAGTTGAACGAGCTGCGGCTCCGAAAGGACGAATGAGCCGGGGCTGGGGCGGACGAGCACAAAGACCGGAATGGACGAGCGGCGGACGGACTCGCGGATGAGCGAGTCCGACGGGGTGAGTCCCCCGACGTCCAGTGAGGCGCACAGCTCGACCCGCCCCGCTCCGCCCTCCTCCGCGGCAAGGGATCCCTCGAGCGTCTCGACGCAGGCTTCGACCAGGATCTGTCGCATCAGGACAAGATCGCTCCCCTACTCGCCGAGGGGGAGGCCCCGCCACCCTTCCCTCCGCGCGTTGCGCACTGCATCTTGAGGGGGTCGCCGGCTCGGTCGTCGGCCCGTGGTCCCCTTACTGGAGGCATCCCATGCTCAGCCTTACCCTGCTGGCCCTGGCCGGCAGCCTGACCGCCGCGCCGGCAGACACCACCGTGAGCGGCGTAACGCTGCCCGGCACGGTCACGGTCGCGGGCCATTCGCTGGTCCTCAACGGCGTGGCCGTCCGCAAGAAGTCGATCATCAAGGTGTATGTGGCCGGGCTCTACCTCACCGCCAAGTCCACCGATGCCGACGCCGTGCTGGCCGCCGACACCCCGCGCCGCATGGTGATGCAGTTCGTCTACAACGTGAGCAAGGAGAAGATGTGCGAGGCGTGGGACGAGGCGCTCGAGAACAACACGCCCAATGCCTCCGCCCAGCTCAAGACGGAATTCGTCACGCTTTGCAGCTACATGGAAGACATCAAGAAGACCCAGCAGTTCGTGTTCACCTACGTGCCGGGGACCGGCACCGAGGTGAGCGTGGCCGGCGCGGTGAAGGGCACCATCCCGGGCAAGGACTTCGCCGACGCGCTCTTCAAGGCCTGGATCGGCCCGAAGCCCGGCCCGGGTGAAGGCTTCAAGAACAACTTGATGGGAATCGCCAAGTAAGCGGGACAGCAACAAAAGGGCGGGCGCTCCAAGGAGCGCCCGCTTGTCTTTCTGCCCCGCGGCCCCGCGGCCCCGCCTACTTCTCTCCCGCCAGCCCCGCCATCCGCTGCCGCACGTCCTTCACCTGCGGCTGCAGCACCGCGTCCGCGTCCCGCCAGAGGTCCACGAAATCGCCGTAGTACTTCAGGGCCTTGGCGCGGTCGCCCTTTGCCTCGTACATCTCGCCGAGCCGCTTGTAGGTGGGGCCGAGGGTCCAGGGGACCTCCTCGTTGCCGCTCGTCCGACCGTCCGCCATGGTGACGGAACGCTCGTACCGCGTCAGGGCGGAATCGGCCTCACCGGCCCGCTCCCAGGCCTGGGCGGCGTCCGTCAGGTCACACTCGGCGCACCTGATGCGGACCCGATGGTCATCGTAGGCCATCGCGGCCTCGCGCCAGCGGCCCTCCGACTGCGCCGTCAGTGCGCTCCAATAGACCGAATCGGCAGGTGACTGCTCTTCCAGCGGGCGCACCCGCGTCCATTCGGCCCGGAGCTGCCGGACCCGCTCAGGCTCGCCGGCCACGGCATAGACATACCCGAGTCCCTGGTACGGCCGCTGATCCGCGGGCAGACTGTCCAGCACCGACTTCGGCATCAGCGAGTCCGCCGCCCGGGCCATGACTTTGGGGTCTCCCAGGAAGTACGCCCGGTTCTGGGCGGGAGTCGCTTCCAGAAACAGCGCCGAGCCGCGGGCGCCGGAAGCCACCAGAATTGTCGCCAACTGGGATGCCAGCTTCTCCGCCTCGGCAATCCGGCCCAGCGCCGTCGCAACCACAATCCGCTCGTACTGGCGGGTGACCTGAAGCGATCGCGACTTGGGGACCGGCAGCGTCGAGTCCCGGAGCAGGGAGTCCACCGCGTGGTAATCCCGGTGCATATACGCGGCGTACCGGACCATGTCGTCGGCCCTTGTGGACTCCGGCCAGCGACGCCGGAATTCCTGCAGCACCGAATCTGCCTCGGCGTTCCGGCCCATCGCGAGCAGCGCGGCATTCAGGTTGAGGAAGGCGCTCTGCATGGGTGTCGTCGCCACGAGGTGGCGCAGCAGTGGCTCGGCCTCCGCGTTGCGCCCCTGCGTGCTCAGCATGAGGCCGAGATTGTTGAGCGCGGTCGGCTCATCGGGATTTGCGGCCAGGACAGCCCGATAGGCGGACTCCTCCTTGTCGAGATCCTCGGTGATGACGTTGTAGTAGTACGCCTCCGTCAGGCCGCGCTCGACCGGCGGGAGCCGGTCGCGGTATTGATAGGCGCGCCGCGCCGCGTCCATCGCCTCTGCGGTGCTCTCCACCATGGCCTGCGGCAGCACCACCGCCAGCTTGCGCCAGGCCATGGCGAAGGTGCTGTCCACGAGCACCGCCTGCCGGAGGAGCTTGACCGCTTCCTCCGAGCGACCGGAGGCGTGTTCCCGCACCGCCTCACTATACAGCCGGAGCGCCTCGAGGGACGAGGTCGTGACCTGTTCCAGCGGGTCGCCGCCGCGGATCCGTCCCAGCGATTCGCCGATCTTCTCGCGCAGCTGCTTGGAGAGCCGGTCCACCGCGGCGATAAGCTGCGACGCGTCGGCTGCCGTTTCCCGGATCGGCACCAGCGTTTCGCCGCTGTTGGCGTCGATGACGCGTGCCGCCAGAGAGTAGCCGGAACCGAGCGAGGTGATCTCGCCGGTGATGATGGCCTTGATCCCCTCCCGCCGCGCCACATCGGCGGCAAGGGCCTGATCGACACTCGCGTCCGCCGGCTTGCCCATGCGCAGCAACGCCGCCTGCAGGTCGCCCGCCTCCACCAGCCGCATCACGTTGGACTGGCCGAGATCGATCCGGAGCGCCTCGGTGACCGACGCGCCGAGGGTCGAGTCGCTGGTCCGGTTCTCGAACTCGACCAGGATGATCCGGTCCTGGGCCGAAAGCACCCCCGCGCTGACCAGCGTGCTGCCGGGTCCGATGCCGAGCTTCCGTGAAACCAGGAACCCCGCCGTGAGCAGCGCGACCAGGCCGAGCGCCAGCCAGCCCCCACGGATGGTCCGCTGCCAGGTGAACCAGCCGTGGTGCGCCGGCTCCTGCTCGAACCGGAGCGAGCCCATGGTCATCTGGACCGCCCGTTTCCGTTCCACCCGTCCCGTGTAGGCGATGACCGGGAGCCCGAGCGCCATGGCGATGGCCGCACCCTCCCAGACCCAGTCCGGCAGGTCGAACATCCTGGTCAGGGCAAACGCCGTGGCGACCACCGCCACCGAGGCGAGCGCAAACAGGCCGAGCACCCGCAGGGGGGCGGATCGGCGCACGGCCTCGTGTGCATCGAGCCTCGCCGTCGAAAAGGGCGTGGTGGAGATCGGCGTCGTGCCGCCGGTGGGTGTGGACATCGCGGTCAGCCGTACGGCTATTTCATCGGCGGTCTGGATCCGGTCGGCCGGGTTCTTTTCCAGGCACTTGAGCACCAGTTCGTTCATCGCCGGCGGAATCGTGTCGCGGTACCGGATCGGCGGCTCGGGTCGCTGGGTGATGTGCGCCGCGAGCATCCCCTGGGGCGTCGGCGCCACGAACGGCGTGCGGCCGCAGAGCATCTCGTAGGCCATCGCGCCGACGGCATAGATATCGGCCCGCTGGTCCACCCGCGGGTCGGCCGCCGCCTGCTCCGGGCTCATGTACGCCGGCGTGCCGAGCGCAATCCCGAGCGAGGTCAGGTTGGTGTGCCCGTCGCCGCTGGAGGCGCTCACCGCCTTGGCCACACCGAAATCGGTCACCAGCGCGTGCTTGCCGGAGAGCATCACGTTGTCGGGCTTGATGTCGCGGTGCACCACGCTATGGTGATGGGAATAGGCCAGCGCGTCCACCACGTCGTGCAGGATGCGGAGCACCTCGCTCATCGGGAGCGCGCCCTCCCGGGCCAGCCGGGCGCGGAGCGACTCCCCCTCGATGAACGGCATGACGTAATACGCCAGGTCGGCGTTGGCGCCGGCCGTCAGGAGCTGGACGATGTGGGGGTGCTGCAGGGAGGCGGCGAGCTGGATTTCCCGCTCGAACCGCTCGGCGTTGACGCCGGCCGCCATGTCGGGAGGCAATACCTTGATCACGACGCGACGGCCGAGCCGCACCTCCTCGGCAAGGAAGACGCGGCTCATGCCGCCGCCGCCCAGTTCGCGGAGGATGCGGTAATTGTCGCCGAGGGCCGCGTGCAGGCGGTCCGACAGTTCGGCCATGCGCACTCCGGACAGGGGAATCCCGCTAATAATGACCCCGAACGGCCCGGCAGGGAAGGAAGCCACGGGGAATTCGGCCCCGCCTTGCCAAGGCCCGGCCGGCAGGGGAAGTTGAGGCCAGAGGGGAGTCCCGATGACCGATACCGATCCGAACCTGCAGCGACCGAAACGGAAGGACGTGGACATCTTCGGGATGTGCCACCTGGGGCTGGTGCGCAAGCAGAACCAGGACCACTTCCTCGTGGCCAGCCTTCACAAGTCGATGCAGCTGCACCAGACCACCCTCCCCAACGAGGGACTGGGCTCGCTGGTCAGCGGCGCCCGCGGCTACGTCTTCCTCGTCGCCGACGGCGTCGGCAGCACGCCCTGGGGGGAGCAGGCCAGCGGCTCGGCCCTTCGCGCCATCGCCGACTACGTCATCCACGGGATGGACCTCGAGGCGCTGCCCGACAGCGACCACGAACACCGCGTGGTCGACCGGCTTCGCCGCTCCGTCGAACATGGGCACCAGGCCATCAAGGACGCCGGCGAGGCCGAGGGCAAGCGCGGGATGGCGACGACCCTCACCATGGTGACCATCTACTGGCCCCGGGCCTATGTCATCCACGTAGGGGACAGCCGGGCCTACCGGCTGCGCAAGGGCGTGCTGACCCAGGTCACGAAGGACCAGACCATGGCGCAGGCCATGGTGGACGCCGGGGCGCTGACCCAGGCTGCCGCCGAGCAGAGCCGCCTGAAGCACGTCCTCTGGAGCGCCCTCGGCGGCAAGGAGGCGTTGCCGGAGGTGACGATGCTCGACTGCGAGTGGGAAGATGTCATGCTCCTCTGCAGCGACGGCCTCACCAAGCATGTGTCGGACGACGAAATCCGGGACCACCTGCTCCGGGGCGAGTCGGCTGAGGTCTGCTGCCACGCGCTGGTGGACCTTGCGCTGTCGCGCGGCGGCAGCGACAACGTGACTGTCGTGATTGGCCGACTCCGGGGACCGAAACCCGCCTGATCTTCTTATCCCACTCACCGAGGCGTTCATGCGTCGCCGACTGCTCGTCCTGGCCCTTGCATCCATCTCAACCACTCCCCTGCTCGCCCAAGTCAGCGCTGCCGCCCCACCGGTGGCTCGACTCGACTCGGCGGCTACCCTCGCCGCCGGCCGGAAATACACCGAGTGGTTCTACGCGGACCTCGGCGACAGCCTGATCGCACACAGTTCCACGCAGGTCAAGGAGAAGGTCACGGCTGCACAACTCTCCGAGATCCAGGGACAGCTGGCGACACAGGTGGGTGCCGAGACCGAGATCATCTCCGAAACCGTCGTCGCAGCGGATTCGCTGTCGGCCTATCTTCGCGAGGCGAAGTTCGAGATGATGGAGGAGCCGCTCGTCCTCGCCTTCACGCTCGGTCGTTCCGGCCAGATCTACGGCTTCTTCATCCGCCCCAAGAGCCAGATGCCCGCGCAGGAGCCCAAGTAGCAGCCTGCGGACATAGCAAGCGGGGGTGCGCCGGACCTGGCGCACCCCCGCTTGGTGCATCCACGGCGCCGGATCAGGTGCGCCCGGCGGGTGGGGCCGGTGCCGCCACGGCCGGGGCACCAGCTGCCGGCGCGATCGGGTAACCCGGCACCACTTTCATCGGGTAGCCCGGCACCACCTTCGCCTTCATCCGCGGAGCCGAGCCTGGAGCGCCTGGCGTTCCCATCGGGTCGAGCGTCCGGAACCGCATGGTGCCCGGCCCCATCATCCGCATTCCGGCGGGGACCGTCCACGAGACCGTGACCTTCTTCTTCATCCGCATGATCTCGAACTTGGCCACGTCGCCGCTGTCGTAGCTGCCGAGGATCCGCCGGGCCTGCCCGACATCGGCCGGGGCACGGCCATCGATGGCCAGGATGACATCGCCCGCCTTGAGTGGCATGGTCGAGTCGGAAGGATTTTCCAGCAGGAGCACACCCTTCTGAGTTCCGAAGTACTCGCCGAGCCCGGCGTTCATCTCCGCCAGATTCAGACCGAAGCCACCGCCGCCGATGCGCACGTTGAACTGGTCGCCCATGCCGGCCATCGACCGCTCCATGTCGAGCATGGCGAGTTCGCGACCCTGAACTGCACGGGCTTGCCCTTCAAAGGCCCGCGCTTGTCCCTCGTACGCACGCGAGAGTTCGATCATCTGGCCCTCGCTGGGGCCCGGACTCCAGGCAAAGGACGTTCCGCCGAGGTCGGCGGCGACGATGGTCGCCTTATGGCTGCTGGTGCCGCGGCGGTACTCGACCTTCACCGTGTCACCCGGGGAGAGCTGCTGGGCGAGCTCGACCAGCTTTGCTCCCGGCGCATCGCCACCGAGCGCGGTGCCGTTGAACTTGGTGATGATGTCGCCGGCCTGGAGTCCGGCCTTGGCGGCGGGGCCGTCCGGTGTCACGGACTTGATGGTGGCGCCGAGCTTGTCGTTGGCGGCGCCGGCATCGGTGTCCACCATCACGCCGATCCTGGGGCGGCCTGCCACGGCGTACACCGTCACGTCCTGGTCTTGGGCGGCCAGACCCACCGGCAGGAGGACCAGCGCGCCGAGCGCCAGGGTGATCCACGAACGAGTCATTGGGCTGTCTCCCTCAAGGGTTATTGGTCACGGGGGAGTAGATGCCGCTTCGGCTGGGATGGTCGCGGGGCAGCGGGGCAGCGGGGCAGCGGGGCAGCGGGGCAGCGGGGCAGCGGGGCAGCGGGGCAGCGGGGCAGCGGGGCAGCGGGGCAGCGGGGCAGCGGGGCAGCTATACCTCGTCCAGAGATTGACATCAATCTACAAGATTTGTACGTTTTGTACATATCGTACGTTTTACTAGATGACTGCCATGGAGCCCGCATGGAAAGAACGACGCTCCCAGTTTCGATGGCTCGGAGCAACTTCTCCGATCTGCTCAATGAAGTCCTGGTGTATGGAGAGAGGGTCGTGCTGGAACGCCACGGGAAGGCGGTAGCGGCGATCGTGTCGGTAGCCGACCTGGAGCGGTTGGAGGCGCTGGAAGGCGAGCCGAGTCAGGCGAGCAGCTAGGTCGCCTGCCGACTGCCCCGCTGCCCCGCTGCCCCGCCCAGAAATGAAACTGCCCAAGGCTCATCACCTTGGGCATTGCCCCGCTTGGGATCGAACCAAGACTCTCCTCATCCAGAGTGAGGCGTGTTGCCAGTTACACCACGGGGCAGAACACCAATATGGAGCTGAGGGGGATCGAACCCCTGACCTCTGCAGTGCGATTGCAGCGCTCTCCCAGCTGAGCTACAGCCCCCAGCGAGCCGGGGTAAAGTAGCGGGCCAACGGGTGGGCGTCAACGTAAGCGGGTCGGGCCGAGGGGGATGGAGGCAGCGGGCCGGTTCGTGGAATCGACTGCCCTTCGGCAGGTTGGGCCCAGATATGCCTGGAGCGGGATGCCTGATCCCGGCAATGCGAGGGCAGAAGGGGACGGGCCGGGGGAAGTTCTCCCCCGGCCCTGCCCTTCGATCTAGTTCTTGCCCAGCACCACGACGGCGCCGAACGGAGCGCCACCGCCGGTCGCGTCCAAGGCGATACCGGTACGGATCTGATTCGCCGCCAGGGCCAGGGTACCCGTGTCGATCGCGACCGTCTTGGTACCGGCCACGGTGATGCGGACCTGGTAGCTGCCGGCCGGGACTTCCAGGTAATCAGAGTAGCCACGGAACGGCACGCCCGCCAAAGTCGGCGCGATGCCGGAAATGTCGGCGCCGGGAGCCGTCACGTAGATGTCAACGGTCGGTGCGCTGGCCGCGGCGTGTACCAGGCGGACCTTGACGTTCCCGGCCGCCGGATTCACGTAGTCGTCTGTGAGCACCAGCGGCTGGATCGCCGCGACCAACCCAGTGGCCATGACCGTGTAGTACTGACCGCTCATGAGGGCGACGTCGGCGTTGATGACCGTGGTCGAGGTGCCGGTGGCGTTGACCTTGAGGTTTCGCGTGCCAGCCGGGACGGCCAGGTAGCCGGAAGCCGCCTGGTAGGGCACGTTGGTCAGTACAATGGTGTTGTCCACCAGGACGTCGACGTTCGGGGCGTCTGGGGAGGCGTGGACCACCTGCACGTAGGCGTCGTTCATCGCCGGGGCGGTGGTGTCGTCTTCGCTGCAGGCAGTCGTCAGTCCGACGGTCAGTGCCAGGGCGAGGAGGGTGGTGACTTGCATGGGTAGTTCTCCAAGTGATGAAGTTTTGAGTGCTTAGCCAGCCCTCCATCGGGCCGGACAAGCTGAATACACCTCCGCTTTGTATAGGTTCCATAGCTCAAACCTTGAACAAACACTTAGGTAGGGCACCCGGCCCACCCCTCCGGGGTAGAGGCTTCGATGCCAGCCCCCCCGCCGCCCACCGACCACCGGATCCACCCCGGCCCCCGCACCCGGGCCGTGCCCGGTGAGTTCGTCCTCTATTGGATCCAGTCCACCATGCGGTCCCGGGACAACTTCGCCCTGAACCACGCCGCCCAGACGGCCAACGACCTCGGGCTCCCCCTCGTGGTCTACCAGGGCCTCCGCCCCGACTACCCCTGGGCCAGCGACCGTTTCCACACCTTCATCCTGGAGTCTGCCGCCGACATGGCCGCAGACTTTGCCAGCCGGGACATCCCCTACGGCTTCTACCTCGAGCGGAACCGGCGCGTTCCCGGCGAGTCCGCGCGCCCCCTCGCCCCTCGAGGCCTCGCCCGCCGGGCGGCCGTCGTCGTCACCGACTACTTCCCGACCTTCATCGTGCCGAGGCAGACCCGGCGGCTCCGCGAGCGGATCGACGCCCCGGTCGTGGCCGTGGATTCCTGCACCATCGTGCCGATGTCGTATATCAGTCGGGCGCACCCGACCGCGCGGGGCTTCCGCACCGAGGCGGTCGCCGCCCTGCCGCATTTCCTCCACGCCGTGGGCACCGTGGACCCGAAGGTCCGCCGTGCCTTCGAGTTCCCGTTCGACTCGGCGATTCCCCCCGACGGCCACGTCGCGCCGGCCGCCCTTGCCGCCAGCTGCGACATCGATCACTCCGTCGGTCCGTCGCCGTCCATCCGCGGCGGACAGCGGGCGGCGACGGCAAGGCTATCGGCGTTTCTGAAGACGCGGCTCGCACGCTATACCGAGGATCGGGGGGACCCCAACCACCCCGAGGCGGTCAGCGGCCTCTCCCCCTACCTGCACTTCGGCAACATCAGCCCGCAGGAAGTCCTGCTCCGCGTGCGCGACGTGGCACCCCCAGACCAGTACACCCGATTCCAGGACGAGCTCCTCGTCTGGCGCGAGCTGGCCCACAACTTCTGCCACCACGATCCGAAGCACCGGACGCTGGCGGCGGTGCCGGCATGGGCCCGGAAGGAGCTTGACGACCACGCCGACGACCCGCGCCCGGCGCAATATTCGGTGGAGGAGATGGAACGGGGGGAGACGGAGAGCCCGCTTTGGAACGCCGCGCAGCGCGCCTACGTGCGCGACGGGACCATGCCCAACTACCTGCGGATGCTCTGGGGAAAGGCGATCCTGCACTGGAGTCCGGACGCCGGCACGGCGCTCCAGGCCATGGAACACCTCAACAACAAGTACGCCCTGGATGGGCGTGACCCGAACAGCTATGCCGGCTTCCACTGGATTCTGGGGAAGTTCGATCGGCCGTTCTACCGCCGCCCCGTGTTCGGCACCGTGAGGTACATGTCCCTCAACGCCGCCGCGAAGAAGTTCGACGTGAAGGGCTGGCTCGCGTCGGAAGCGAGCCGGGAGCTCGCGGACCCGGTC
The DNA here is from genome assembly GCA_963810185.1 of uncultured Gemmatimonadales bacterium. Classification (GTDB taxonomy): domain Bacteria; phylum Gemmatimonadota; class Gemmatimonadetes; order Gemmatimonadales; family GWC2-71-9; genus SPDF01. Next base: position 895,004 of record CAWEMJ010000007.1, on the reverse strand, counting down.
AGCGCCCCGGCGAAAGGGCGGCGAGCTGGCGGTCGTGCGCGCGGGAAAGCGTGAGGAGCGCCGTCACCGCACCGATCAACGCGAGGAACATGTCCCACTGCGTGTCCCAGACGTCGCCCTGGGTGCCGAGGAAGGCGGTCGCGGAGTCCCCGGTGGCGACGGCGGTCCACCATTCGATGAGCTCATAGCACGCGCTGAAGGCCAGGCAGAAGGCAACGACCACAAACGGAAGCCAGCGGCTCCCCCGCAGCGGCGAGGTGCGGACCAGGATTTCCCGCGCCAGGATGGCGGGCACGAACCCCTGCGCGAAATGCCCCAGCCGGTCGTAGTGGTTCCGCGCGAGCCCGAGCCACTCACTCACCCAGAACCCCGCCGGCACCTCGGCGTAGGTGTACTTCCCCCCGACCATCAGGATGCAGGCGTGCACTGCGAGCAGCGTGTACAGCAGCGGCGTCAGCGGAAACCGCCGGGCGGTGCCCAGCAGGATCGGCAGGCCGATCAGGACCGGCGCCACCTCGAGCACCCAGGTGAAGCGGTCGTGCGGCGCGACCCCGGACCAGGCAAGCACCGCGAGGACCGCAACGAGGAGCACAATGGGCAGGCGGTTCGAGGAGCTCGTCATGCGGTGATCTCCGCGTCGGGAAAGGGGACGTCCACGATCAGCCCGTCGCGGGCCACCATCGACTCGGGGAATACCGCCTGCGCTTCGGCAAGAAGTTCCGGCGCCTCGCGCGTGTACCGGGCCGAGATGTGGGTCAAAATCAGCCGGCGGACCCCCGCATCCCGGGCGATGCCGGCCGCTTCAGACGCTGTGCTGTGGCCGGTCTGAGCGGCCTTCTCGGCTTCCTCCGCCGAGAAGGTGGCCTCGTGGACCAGCAGGTCAGCGCGTGCGGCGGCGGCGGCGATCGCCGCGCTGGGCCGAGTGTCCCCGGAGATGACGACCTTCCGCCCCGGGCGCGGGGGGCCCACAAGATCAGCCGGTCCCACGCGACGGCCGTCCGGCAACTCAACGGTCTCCCCGCGGTGCAGCCGGCCCCACAGCGGGCCCTCTGGAACGCCGAGCTCTCGCACCCGTTCCGGCTGGAAGCGACCGAGTCGGGTGTGTTCGACGAGAAGATACGCCAGGGAGGGAGCGCGGTGGTCGGCCTCCAGCGCCACCACATCGTACTCCGGCCGGCTGATCTTGTCGCCGGGCGCGAGCTCCTCGATCTGCACCGGGAATTTGTTCCGCTCGATCCCCACGGCGAGGGCATGCTCGAGCACGCGCCGGGCGCCGCGCGGGCCGTAGAGCCGGAGCGGATCGGTCCGGTCCTGGAGGCCGAGCGTGCGGACCAGGCCCGTCAGTCCGAGGAGGTGATCGGCGTGAAAGTGGGTGAAGAAAATGTCGCGGACCGAGAAGCTCACCCCGTACCGCATCATCTGGCGCTGCGTCCCCTCGCCGCAATCGAACAGCAGGGTTTCCCCCTCGCGAGCCAGCGCGAGCGAGGCGACGTTGCGATCCAGTGACGGGATCGCGGCGCCGGTGCCGAGGAAGGTGAGCGTGAGGGTCATGGCGGGTTCAAGATAACCCCGGCGGAGGGGGCCGGAAGCGGCCCGGCGGAACAATTTCCCGGGCGCCCGGGTTAACAGGACGACACCCAAACTTTCGCCCCGGAGCCTGTCATGTCCGTTGCCCGGTTACCCTGGACCCAACCCACCACCGAGACCCGCTTCCAGTCGGCGGTGAAGGATATGCTGGAACTGGTCGGCGAAGACCCCGACCGCGAGGGCCTGCTCAAGACGCCCGAACGGGTCGAGCGCGCCATGCGCTGGCTCACCCGCGGGTACGACCTGGACGCCGCCGAAGTCATCGGCGACGCGCTCTTCGAGGAGGCGCACCAGAACATGATCGTGGTGCGCGACATCGAGTTTTACTCGATGTGCGAGCACCACATGCTGCCGTTCTTCGGCAAGGCGCACGTGGCCTACATCCCGGATGGGCGGATCGTCGGGCTCTCGAAGGTGGCCCGGGTGGTCGACGTCTTCGCGCGGCGGCTGCAGGTGCAGGAGCGCCTGACCGACCAGATCGCCGAGGCGCTGGACGACGCCCTGTCGCCCCGCGGTGTGGGCGTGGTCCTCGAGGCGTCCCACTTCTGCATGATGATGCGGGGGGTGGAGAAACAGAACTCCCGGACACTCACCAGCGCGCTGCGCGGCGTGTTCCGGGAGGATGCCAGCACGCGGGACGAATTCCTGCGGCTGGTGCAGCGGTAAGCCGCGCTCAGAACATCTTCATCTGCACGGTCAGCTTGCCGGGCTTGGCCGTGATGGAATCGATCAGCGCCTGCATCGAGTGCATGGTCGCGGTGAGTTGATCATACAGCGCGGGGTTGGTGGCCACCTGTCCGAGGGTCCCCTTCCCCGCGTTGATATTGGCCACCAGCGTGTCCATCCGTGCCGTGGCGGCGGTCAGCTGGGCCGTGAGCTGGGTCAGCCCCGCCGTGGCGCTGTCCATGTTCTCCATCGTCCGCACCAGGTGCGGATTGGACAGGGTCGAGTCGAGACGCGCGCTGACCGTCTGGAGCGACACCATGAGCTTGGTCATTTCCGCCGTGGGGCCGCTGCGGGTGTCCGCGTACACCGACATCAGTCGCTGCATCGCCTTGAGCGTCTCGTGGAGGTCGTCGGCGGTCCGCTGGTTGAGCAGGGTCTGGGCGCCGACCATGACGGCACGGGCCTGGTCGCCGAGCTCGTTCACCATGCCTCCCATGCCGGGCGCGGTGCGTCCCTCGATGAACTCCCCGGGCGCGAGCGGCACGCTGTCGCTACCGGGGTCGAGCACGATCTCCACGTCGCCCAGGACGCCGACCGCCTCGATGGTGGCCGACGCGCTCCTCGTGAGGGGCACAGGCTGGGTGAGCGCCAGGTCCACCCGCACGCTGCCCACCGACTCGAACACGATCCGGTCCACCTTGCCGACCTGCACGCCGGACACCTTGACCGGCGTGCTCGACTTCACGTTGCCGATATCGGTGAACCGGACCGGAACCAGGTTGTCCTTCCCGAAGCTTTTCCCGCCCAGCCACATGGTGCCGACGACGAACACCGCGGCGCCCGCCAGCACGATGGAACCAACCAGGGCCTCACGCTTGTAGTGCAGGTCCATAAAGCCTCAGGCCGCGAAAGAGTGTTTCTCGAAGTCCCGCTCAAGGAAGGCCTTGATGCGCGGATCGGCGGACGCCAAAAATTCTTTCGGCGTGCCTTGCAGGACGATCTTGCCGTCGCTCAGGAGCGCCACCCGGTCCGACACCCGGAAGGCGCCCCGGACGTCGTGGGTCACCATGACGCTGGTGACGCCGAGCGTCACGGCGAGGTGCTTGACCAGGCTGTCGATGATGTCCGCGTTGACCGGGTCGAGTCCGGAGGTCGGCTCGTCGTACAGCAGGTATTTCGGCCGGCCCGCGATGGCCCGCGCGATGCCCACCCGCTTGCGCATGCCGCCCGACAGCTCGGCGGGGTACTTGGTGGCCACCTCCGGGGCGAGGTTGACCAGCGCAAGGCACTCCGGCACGCGCGCCGCGCAGTAGGCGGCGTCGCCGTTGGACTTCTCGTCGGTGATGCCCAGCCGGATGTTTTCGAACACGTTCATCGAGTCGAACAAGGCGCCGTTCTGGAACACGTAGCCGATGGTGCTCCGCAGCGCAGCGAGTTCCTTCCGGCCAAGCGTGGAGACGTTCAGTCCGTCGACGAGGATCGTCCCCGAGTCCGGGTGGATGAGGCCGATGATATGCTTGAGCAGCACGCTCTTCCCGGTGCCGGACGGACCCAGCAACGCCACCGTTTCCCCTTCCTCGACGGAAAAATCCACGCCGTTGAGGATGACCTGCTGTCCGAAGCGCTTGTGGATGTCGCGAAGCTCGATCATGGGTGCAGCAGCAGCTTGGCGAGGAGGGTGTCGAGAATGAGAATGGTCACCGAGGTGGCCACCACGGCGGTGGTGGTCGCCTTGCCGACGCCCTCGGCTCCCTGCTGCGCGTTGAATCCCATGTAGCACGGAATCAGCGTGATGGCGCCGGCAAAGAAGAACGCCTTGATGATCGAGTAGTAGGCGTCGAACGCCCGCCAGTAGTACTGCGCGCCGTAGGTGAAATCGGCGTTGCCGATCGGGAGGACCTGCTTGGCGGACCACCAACCGGCGAGGACGCCGATGGCGTTGGCAAAGATGGTGAGGACCGGAATCATCACCAGCCCCGCGAGCACCCGGGGGATGATGAGGTGGGACATCGGCGACCGACCCAGGCTTTCCAGCGCGTCGATCTGCTCGGTGACACGCATGGTGCCGAGTTCGGCGGCGTAGCGGGCGCCGATGCGGCCGGCCAGCACCAGCGCCGTGAGCACCGGCCCCAGCTCGAGGACGATCGATTCGACCACCAGCGTGCCGACCACGTAGTACGGCAAATTGCCCTGGAACTGGTATCCCGTCTGCAGCGCGGTCACCGCGCCGGCAAACGACGACACCAGCAGCACGATGAACAGGCTTCCGGCGCCGATGTTGCGGGCCTCGTCCATGGTGCGGGGCAGCCAGATGCGCCATTCACCGAGGGCGCGGAAGAGCTCCGCGACCATCAGGCTGAAACGCCCCACGTGCGCCAGCGAGCCGATGACGGACCGGCCCACGGCGCGGGGGAAGCTGAGAACGGCGGTCTGCGCGGTCGGCATCGCTATTATCTTGCCCTCCCATGCCTGCGAAGTCCACCCCGAAGCGCCCTCCGGCAGCCGCTCCCGAGTTCCGTCGTCGCCTCCTCCGGTGGTTCCGCAAGCACGGGCGCGACTTGCCCTGGCGCCGGACCCGAGATCCCTACGCGGTGCTGGTGTCCGAAGTCATGCTGCAACAGACGCAGGTGTCGCGGGTCGAATCATATTGGCCGCGGTTCCTCGCCCGATTTCCCACCCTCGACGCGCTCGCCAGGGCGCGGCCGTCGTCGGTGCGGGAAAGCTGGGAAGGCCTCGGCTACTATCGACGCGCCGCCAACCTCCACAAACTGGCTCAGGTAATCACCGACGAGCAGGACGGCCGGATCCCCTCGGGGACGGAGGCGCTGCGGCGCCTCCCCGGCATCGGCCGGTACACCGCCGGCGCCGTGGCCAGCTTTGCGTTCGAGCGCGCCGAACCCGCGGTGGATACCAACGTGGCACGGGTGCTCCGACGCGCCTTCCATCCACGGACCCGCGGCGCCGCGGGAGAACGCCGACTATGGGAAACGGCGGCGGGACTGCACACGCGGCACGGCCATTCGGCGTGGGCGTTCAACCAGGCAATCATGGAGCTGGGAGCTCTGGTCTGCACCGCACGAGTGGCGCGCTGCGGAGTCTGCCCGGTGCGGCCGGCATGCAAGACGGGGCGGAAAGGACTGAGGACTGAGGACTGAGGTCGAAGCCCGACTCAGTCCTCAGTCCTCAGTCCTCGCTTCTCGCGATCTCCCCCACCATCCCGACCACCCGATCCACCTCCTCCGGCGTGTTGTAGATGTGCGTCGAGAGCCGGGTGTAGTCGAGGTTGTCCTCTCCGACGTGGCGGACCCGCACCGGTCCCATGGCCCAGAGCCGCTGCTGTATCTCGGTGCCCGTCTTGCCATCCACCTCGAAGGACACCATCGCACTGCGGAGTTCCGGGGCGGCCGGCGACACGACCCGCACGCCCGGCTGCGCGCGGAGGCCGGCGTCCAGCCGGGTCGCCAGCCCGCGACAGCGGCGCTCCACCCGGTCGGTGCCGATCGCATTGTGGAAGCCCACCGCCGCCTGGAATCCGACCAGCAAGCTGTCGTTCCGCGTGCCGACGTGGTCGAAGCGATCGCCCTTGAGCGCCAGGTCGTCCCACCCGCCGCTCGCGATCAACGGCCAGAGCCGGTCGAGCCATTCGGGGCTGATGTACAGGAACCCCGAGCCCTTCGGCGCCAGCAGCCACTTGTGCGGGCTGGAGGCGTAGAAATCGCAACCGAGGCTCTGGATGTCGAGCGCCAGCATGCCGGGCGGATGGGCCCCGTCCACCACGGTAATGATGCCGCGCTCCCGCGCCCACGCCGCCAGACGGCGGACCGGCTGGATGGCGCCCGTGCTGAAGAACACATGCTGGATGCTCAGCACCCGCGTCTTTGGCCCGACGTGCGACGTCCACGCCTCGAACAAGGCGTCCTCGCTCGGAGCCGGCACCGGTGGCGGAAACTGGGTGAGCACCAGTCCGTGGCGCGCCGCCACCAGTTCCCAGCAGCAACGCCCGCCCACGTGCTCCTGGGTTGTCAGCAGGATTTCGTCGCCCGGCCGGAGATCGAGGCCCCGCGCCACCACGTTCATCCCCTCGGTGGTGTTGCGGGTGAACGCGAGAGTCTCGGGGGGCGCGCCGACCAGCGCGGCCAGCTGGGCGCGGAGCGCGTGGACGTCGAAGGGGGTCTGGTGGAAGACGGTCTCGAAGGCGCGCATGTGTGCTTCGAGCGCCTCCAGCACCGGGACCGGGAGCGCGCCCCAGGTCCCGGTGTTCATGAAGATGCCGTCGGTGATCAGGAACTGGCGTCGTACCTCGGCCCAGTAGGCCTCGTCGTCGCCAGGGCGAGGGAGCGCTGAGGTCGTGCCTGCTTCCGCGGCGTGCCCGATCCGGGGCAGCCAGGCGGCCGCGGGAAAGAGCGCCGCCAAACGGAGCAGATCACGGCGTTGCATCAGCGGAGCGGAAAACTCGCCGCCGCCAGCGCCAGCAGCCCCAGCGTGCCGGAAACGATCGAGATGGCCACATGCCGGCGCCGGATGGCCTGGTACAGCGGGGCGGTCTGCCCTTCCGGCGACACACGACCCAGCCGCGCGATCGTCGGCATGCCGAAGGCGAGCACGATCAGCGCACCGAGCAGCCCTGCGCCCTGCATCACCATCATCCAGACGGTCGGCGCCATGCCGCTCATGGCGGACCCGTACATCTGCAGCGAGAGCATGACGCCCGACAGGATCATGAGGAACGCGCCGGGCCCGATGAGCAGTTTATGCACCGCCACCTGCCCGCGGGCGATGGCCGCGAGCACCGGTCCCGGTTCCTTCTTGCCGACAATCCCGTAGACCATGGAGCCAAGGCCGGCGCCGAGCCAGATCACCTGCCCAAAGAAGTGCAAGAAGAGCCAGAGTCGCATGTCAGGTCGTTTCCGAGAAGAGGTGAGCGTCGATCGGATGACGGCCACCGAAGCCGCCATCGATGTCGTGCCAGTGCGACACGCTGTCCTCGCCGTGCCGCCAGCAGAGATACACAGGATGGTCCTCGCGCAGCGAGAGGAAGTCCACCAGGCCGCCGTCGAATCCCTTGAACAGGCATCCGAGGTCGGCCAGTTCGCCCAGAAGCTCCGTGATCCGGAGCGCGTGCCCTTCGGCCGCCATCCGGGCTTCGAGGACCGCCGGCGGCTCGATGTGCGGTTCGGAACCCGGCTCGCCGGCGTCGGTCGCGACGGCCAGTTCGAAGCGCTCGACCGCCCCGCGCCAGGCGGCATGCTCCGCCAGCAAGTCGCGCACGATCGGCCGGACCAGCGGGAGGACCCGGTTGGCCTCATCCACGGTAAACAGGCGTGGCGCATCAGGCATGACGCTGTTCCTCGGCGAGGGCGGCGCGCGTGGTGTCGTACCCGGCCCGCTCGAATTCGGCGAAGAGCTCGGCGGCAAACGTCGCGCTGCGTGGGAGCGGCGGGCGTACGTGGATCAACCGGCATCGACCCGGCGTGCTCCGCCACCGGGCCAGGGTGTCCGCCGCCTGCTGGGCCATCAGTGCACCCTCGCAGGTGTCGTGGGCCAGCAGGAGCCCAGGCCCGCGCAGCTTCCGCTTCGGAGCGGGCTCGTCGAAGCCGGGCCCCACGTCCACCGCCACAACCAGGTCGGCCGGGAAGCCGGCCGCGATGTCGAGCGGCAACACCGCGCGGAGCCCGCCGTCCGCCAGCCGCCGCCCACCGACCTCGGCGGGCGGATAGTACACCGGCAGCGCCGTCGTGGCCGCCAGAGCATCGAGGAGCGGCATCTGCAGCCCGCCGTCGCCCAGGGTCAGGAGCTCGCGGGTGTCCACGTCCACCGCGGTGAGGGTGAGCGGGACGGCCAACTCGGCAAATTCGCGCTCGGGCACCAGCCGGCCGATCGTCTCCCGAAGCGGTTCGGGACGAAGCAAGGAGGGAAACCAGAGCCCGGCGATTGGCGTGAACGCCCGCGGCCGCGCGACCTCACGCACCTTGACCGCGCGAAAGCGCCGTGACAGTTCGTCGGCCGAAGCGCCGGAGGCGGCGCCCGCCGCGATCACGCCACCCATCGAGGTTCCCACGTACCGCGTCGGGCGGAGGCCCGCCTCCTCCAGCGCCCGCAACGCCCCGATCTGCGCGGCGGCCTTCGCGCCGCCGCCGCCGAACACCGCCGTCACCCGCGTGAACGTCACTGACGCCGCACGCTTTCGCGATGCTTCCGGGCGGCCTCGTAGCGCGCTTTCTCCTCGGGCGTCTCCGCCACCAGCCGCGGCACCCGCGTCGGCTTCCCGTCGGCATCGATGGCCACGAAGATGACATGCGCGGTGTTGGTATGCCGGCGTTCGCCGGTGCTCACCTTCTCGGAATAGACGTCGACGGTGATGTCCATCGAGCTGTTGCCGACAAAATCCACCGTGCCGCAGCAGGTCACGAGGGCCCCGATGGGAATCGGCTCGCGGAACTCGACCCGATCGATGACGGCCGTCACCACCGGCCCGCCGGCATGCCGAATCGCCGCGACGGCCGCGGCCTGGTCGACCATCGACATCAGCTCGCCTCCGAACAGATTGCCCAGCACGTTCTGCATGTGCGGCATGATGAGCTTGGTCAGCTCCGAGCGCGAGTACGACATCGGGCGCGATTCAGGCAGCATGCGACTCTTCCTCAGTAATCCACGGGGCGGAGGTAGTACTCCCCGATGGCCGTCTGACTCAGCATTGCCACCGTCGGGAGGCGACGCTTCCAGTGGGTGCCGTCCAGCCGGGCGCGCACCAGTTCAACCTCGGCGGCGCTGTAGCCCAGCGCCGCCACCTGCTCGGGGCGATACCCCGAGAGCAGCCAATGCAGTATCCCGTCGGCGCGCGCGTAGGCAATGCCGAAATCGGTTTCGTCGGTCTGGCCCTGCACCAGGTCGGCGCTCGCCGGCTTGTCCACGATGACACCCGGCACCCCGACGTGGCGGGCCAGCGCCCACACCTGGGTCTTGAAGAGATCGCCGATCGGATTGACCGGCGGCGAATCGTCGGCGTGCCAGGTGAAATATCCGAAGAGCCGCTCCGTCTTGTTGCCGGTGCCGATCGGCAAAGCACGGAGCCGCGAGGACAAGTCGAACAGCGTGATCATCCGCATCCGCGCCATGATGTTGCCGAGGGCGGCGGGCGACGGCGGCTCGCCGATGGCCGCGGCAATCCCGTCCACCCCGGCGGAGATGTCCACCGTGCGGCTCGGGAGGCCCAGGGCGTCGATCACCAGCTGCGCGTGCGACAGACTCTCCGGGCTCGACGTCCGGTAAGGCATCCGCACCGCTGTCACGTTCTCCTTGCCCAGCGCCTCGGCGGCCAGATAGGCCACCAGCGCACTGTCCACACCACCAGACAACCCCAGCACCACGCCGTCGAACCCGCGCCGCCGCTGCACTTCGTCCCGGATGAACTCCACCAGCCAGCGGCGCGCCAATTCGGCGTTGATGACGAGCGGGTCCGACGCGGGGGGGGCGACGACCGCTCCCTGCCGGACCCGGCCGGCAGCGCGCCCCTCCCAGGTCGAGCTCGCGGAGGGCGCGCCCGGGGCACGGTTCAGCTCCGCCATGAGCCGGGGGAGGCGGTTCCGCAGGTCGGCCAGCAGGGGTTGGTCGGCGCGCACCCGGGTGATCTCCTCGAAGTCGAGATCGACCCGGGTAATCCCCGACTCGAACAGCGGACCCTTCGCCAGGATTCGCCCCGACGGTCCGGCCACGACCGATCCGCCAGCAAACGCCTTCCCGCCCTCGAAACCCACCAACTGGGCGACCGCCACGTACATGCCGTGTTCCGAGGCGGAATCGGCGGCGAGGCGTTCCCATCGCTCCAGGTTGGCCGGTGCTTCGGGGCTGTCGAGCCCACGCGCCGGCGTGGCGCTGACCACCAGGAGCACCTGCGCGCCGTCGAGCGCGGCCAGGGTGGGCATGAGTGAGTGCCAGGCGTCCTCGCACACCAGCATGGCCGCCCGCCCCCACGCGGTGTCGAAGGCCCGGACCTCCGCGCCCGCCTCGACGAATCGTTCCTCGTCGAAGACCCCGTAGGTCGGCAGGAAGACCTTGCGATGCACGTGCCGGATGACCGGCGCCCCGGCGCCGAGCGACAGGTAGAGGCAGCTGTTGTAGTGGCAGTTCCGCCAGAGCTCGTAGAAGCCGAGCGCGAGGTCTACTGGGGGAGCGCCCGAGGCGCGATGGGCCGCGGCCACGTCTTCCGCGACCTGCTCCGCGGTCCGCGCCTGCTCGCGCACTCCTCCCTCGAGGAAATACCCGCTGAGCGCGGTCTCGGGGAGGAGGAGGAGGTCGGGCGGATCGGGGAGCGCGCCCGCTTCCCTGAAGCACGCCTCGAGTTGCGCGAGGTTCTCGGCGTAGGCACCCTTGCGGGGCCGAAACTGCACTATCGCGAGGCGAAGCATGCGGGTAATCTAATGGAATGATCTACTGGATCGCGTTCGGCAGCGCGCTCGGCGGGGCCGCCCGGTACTCGCTTGGGGGCCTGGTCCAGCGGTGGGCGCCGGGAGAGTTCCCCCTCGGCACGCTCGCCGTCAATGTCCTCGGATCGCTCCTCCTCGGGTTCATCGTCCGCTACGCTCTCGAGACCCAGGCGGTCAGTGCCGAGATTCGCGCCTTCCTCACCATCGGATTGTGTGGGGGATTCACCACTTTTTCCACGTTCAGCTACGAAAGCGCCGCAATGCTCGAGCGCGGTGAATGGTCGCGCCTGGCCTTGTACGCCGGCCTGAGCCTGCTGCTGACCATCGCGGCGGTGCTGATGGGGGCCGCGGTGGCGGGACAGGTACTCACCCTCAGGCGCTCGCTCTAGGAGGCCCGGCATGCACGGCTTGACCGGCGAAGGCACCCTGATGCGAATCCATATCGGCGAGCGCGACAAGCACGCGGGTAAGTCGCTCCATGCGGCCATCGTGGAACTCCTCCGCGCCAGGGGCCTGGCGGGCGCGACGGTCACCCGGGCCATCATGGGCTTTGGCGCCACGGCACGGCTCCACACCGACTCCGTCCTCCGACTTTCGCTCGACCTGCCAATCGTGGTGGAATGCGTGGACGCAGAGGACAAGATCCAAGCAGTCCTCCCCGACATCGACGCGATGATGGGTGGCGGGTTGATCACGCTGGAACGGGTGCGGGTAATCGCCTATCGAAGCCATTCCACGTGAAGCCGGACGACGCCCTCCTCGCCGCCGTCGCCGGCATCGCGAACGCCTGTTGTCCGCTGCCTGGGTTGGTGACCGGCGGCCAGCCGAGCGAAGCGCAGTTCCGCGCTGCGGGCGCCGCAGGCGCGGTGACGGTGCTCGACATTCGCGACCCGATGGAGCCGCGGCCTTTCGACGAGCCGGCCCTCGCGGCATCGCTCGGACTCAAGTACGTGAACATCTCCGTGAACGGGGGAACCCTCGACGACATCACGATGGAGAAGATCCTGGCGGTGGTGCGGGACCCTGCGGCGGCGCCGGTGTTCTTTCATTGCGGGAGCGGCAATCGGGTGGGCGGGGCGCTGATCCCCTATTTCATGCTCGACAAGGGGATGGCGGAGGACGATGCCGTGGCGCTGGCCATGCGCATCGGGCTCCGCGGTGCGGACCTCTTGCAATGGGGATTGGACTACACCCAGCGACACGCCGGGTAGTAAGCCTCAGGGAAGGTCGGCCCCCGGCTTTCCGCCCCCGGAGGATCCACCACGACCCCCACCCGATGACGGGCTGGAATAACCGCTTCCAGCTGAGGCAGTGCTCGGGGCTGAGCCGCCGAAGTTGCCCGAACCACTGTATCCACCGCCGGCGAAACCCGAGCCGCTGGATCCACCGCCGGCGTACCCCGAGCCCTGGGATTGACCCCCGATGAGGCCTCGCGCCTCGAGCTCCTTGCCGGCCCTGAGCCCAGCACTCGTCTCGACGAACTCCCGGGCCATTTCCCGTTGGAGCTGCAAAACCATGGATTCATCGCGGTAGTACCAATAGTAACCGACACCAAACTCTTTTCCGTTGTAACTCCCTGCCCAGCTAAGGGGGTTGTAATAACTTGCCCATCTACACCACACACCGGATGTGCAGCCGTAGGAGACAGCCTCGAGGGCCGCCCATGAGGCCGGGAGTGGGTCGCCGAATCGAGATGGGGGGACCGAGGTCGCTACCGCGAGAAGTGCATCAGGACTGGCGGTGTGCACGGGATAGTGGCGGCAGAGTCCAGCCCATCCGGTGGGTCGGACGCAGCCCCCTTCATCCGTCCAATAGTCCACCGTCTGGCGGAGCGGAATATCAGCGGGCTCGGCAGCCACCGAACTCGGCGCGAGTACCGGTTCGGCCGGACCAAACAACTCCCACACCATGGAGCCCAGGTCGGCGCGTGCCGTCACAGAGGCAGCCGGGATTGCGGATTGAAGCAGCGAAAGGGCAATCAAGCTGGCGGTGATCATGGTTGATCTCCTGAGGGCCTTCCAGCCAACCTAGGTATCGGTACAGTATGCAGCAAGAGGCCCCCGGGGACTGGTTCCCGGGGGCCCTTATGCTATCGACCTCTCCGTCCTCCACCGCCACCGCCACCACCCGAGGGTGCGGCACCTCCCCGACCGCCGCCACCACCCCCGCCCCCGCTGGGTCTGGCGCCGCCGCCACTTGGGCTCCCACCGCCCCCGCTTCGCGCTCCCGGCGAACCGCCAGGCGAACGGCCCTGGGGTTGCGCACTCGGCTGGCCGCCGCCGGAACCGGAGGAACGGCGCCCCGGGGTGGCGCCCCCGCTCTGACTCCCTGGTGCGCCGTTCGAGCTGGGGCCGGTACTCCGGCCGCTACCTGGAGGGGTAGGTGAGATTCTCGGGCGATCCGACACGGAGGGCCGTGCGGTGCCATCGGCACCCCAGCCACGCGCACGGGAGGTTCCGCCCTGTGAGCTGACTCCGGGCCGCGCGCGCGGTGCGGTATTGCCCTGTCCAGAGAGCGAGCGCCGCACCCCATCCATGCCGGAGCCCGTGGCCGCTCCGGTCGAGCCGGCACCCGTGGGGCGCCGGAGGGTACCGCCGATCGTGCCGCCGGAAGGTTGGCCGGTTCCAGCCGCGCCGCGTCGGCTCGACTCCACGAGGGGAGTGGGACGCGTGGCAGCCCGACGGCCGGCCTCAGCCCGTCCGCTGATCGTGGCCGCGTCTCCAGCCAATCGGCCGGTGCCGGTGAGGCCGTAACCGGTACGGTCTCTATAGGTGGACTGGAAGACCGACGACCGAGGCGCAAAGGTATCACCACGCGGCCGGTACGGGTTTCCTGCCGGCGTGACCGTACCGCCTGGCTTGAAGGTGTAAGGGCGGTACCCCGGGTAACCTGCGCCGTACCCGTAGCCGGGGTAGCCGTACGCCGGATAGCCGCCATAGCCGTAGCCGGGATAGCCATACCCGTAGCCGGGATAGCCATACCCGTAGCCGGGATAGCCGTACCCGTAGCCAGGATAGCCGTATCCGTAGTAGGGGTAGCCATACCCGTAGTAGGGATAGCCCCACCCCCACCCGAAGGTGACACCGATGCCCCAGCCACCGGTGTAATAGGTCGGCCAGGGCCACCCGCTGACCCCGATGTAGGTGCTGGGTCCCTCAGAGCTGTATTCGGAGACGGAGTACACAATGTACCGATCGATGGCGTAGTCGAAGCCGAGATCAGTGAACTGAAGAACGAAGTCGGTCAGCTGGCTTTCGGGATCTTCGGCGGCGCTGTACTGGTCGAACACGGAGTAGTCCCAGTGGTCGCCGCGCACGAAATTGGTAAACCGGAACGGGGACTTCGACCACGCGGCGTAGACCATCCCGCTGCCGCCGGCCTGATCGAGGTAGAACGAACCGCGGTTGTCACGGCCGACAACCTTGTAGGTCTTGCCGCCGCGGATGAAGTTGTCATCGCCTGGATCGAGAGGAAACAAGACGCGGATGCGCCCGTTCTGGTCGGCTTGGAGGAGGAGGACGTACCCGTCGGCGTAGGCCGAGAACTGTGCCTGGGCATACTCGCCGCGGTTGTACTGACCGCCGCCGTTCAGCGAAACGGTGATCGGCGGGGGCGGTCCATCGGCGAGGGACGCCGCGACCGCAATCGACGCGAGCAATGTGGTGAGCATATTTCCTCCTGGCGGTGCCGACGAAACCCTGAATTGGTCCGTCCGCGATCCCTTCGGCTAACAGCGAGGGTTGTGCCAAGAATCAAAGCATTACAGGTAAACAAGTTACGAGATCATATACTATCCAGCCCGTCCGCACGGGTGGACGTACCCTACCCCTCCCGTCCCCCAGCCCACCGGTGCCAGTACATCCTGAGTTCGGTGATCTTGCCCTTGTCGGTCTCACAGAACATTGCCCCGCGGGCCTCCACCCATTCCCCGGTGCGCCGACGGCGGAAGGTGACCTTGTACTCGACGGAGAACCAAGGCCCGACCGCGAAAATCTCCCCGCTCGTGAATGTGACTTCGGCCTGGTGCACTGGCACATCCCGCCAGTACTGGAGGATGGCCTCCTTGCCCTTCCGAGGCTGCGCGAATGGAGTCTCGATGAAGGCGGCCTCGTCACTGAAGACCGACATCAACAGCGGCACGTCACCCTTGGCCCAGCCCTTGCCGAAGGTGTCGACGAGATCGCGGCCCAGCGCGCTGGTGGTAAGTACTGCGCTTGCCGCCGGCGCCGCAGCGTCCGACATTGGGGTAGGCTCCATGCGACCAAATCTATCACTCCTGAGCGGGGGTTGCACCCTCGCGGCGCTGGCGCTGGCCCTCTTCGGTGGGCCGGCCGCCGCGCAGGAGCAGTGCCCCCCGGAGGACGCTGGACTGGTGGATGCAGGGTGGCGTTCCTACCGGGCGGATTCGCTCGATGTCGCCGCGAGGCGATTTGCCCCGGCGGCACGCTGCGGCTCGGTGGGCGCCCTGATCGGGCTCGGTTTCGTGGAATTGCGTCGTGGCCGGCTCGTTACCGCGGACTCGCTATTCGCCGTTGCGCTGGCCAGGGACACGACGCAGGTGGACGCGTGGGAGGGAGCGGCCCGGGTAGCGTGGCGGCGAGGCGACGTGGCCGCGACCGCACGCGCCGCCAGGCGGGCGTATGACCTCGCGCCCGGGCGGGCGGACCTGCGCGCGCTGCTCACCGAGGCCGCCCCGGACTGGGATCGCCCCCCGCTGACGCAGAGGGTCGTCCCGAAGAGTCTCGAACTCGTTTCGCGAACGGCAGGCACAGGGTTTGAGGTCCGGGACGCAACGGGGCAGTGGGTCCCCTTCTACATGCAGGGAGTGAACCTGGGGGTGGCGCTGCCAGGACGATTTCCATCCGAGTTCCCCACGGACTCCGCCGTGTATGCCGGGTGGCTCGATACGCTGGCCACCATGAACGCGAACGTCGTGCGGGTGTACACGATCCTGCCGCCTTCGTTCTACCGGGCGCTCCGCGGCTGGAATGTGACGCATCCGGACGCGCTCATCTGGCTGGTCCACGGCGTCTGGACCGAACTCCCCCCGGAACACGACTTCGACGATCCGGAATGGAAGGGGTCGTTCCGATCCGAAATGCGCAACGTGGTGGACCTGCTCCACGGCGCCGCCGAACTGCGGCCGCGGCCGGGCCATGCATCGGGCCGCTACGACGCGGACGTCTCCCGCTGGGTCGCCGCCTATATCATCGGCCGGGAGTGGGAGCCGTTTGCGGTGAAGGCCTACGATTCGCTCCACCCCGCGTCCCGCGCGTATGCCGGGCGGTACCTCGCCGCCGACCAGGCGCCCGCAATGGACGTTTGGATGGCGGAACAGTGCGATTACCTGCTCGCGTACGAAGCCGACCAGTGGAACGCCCTGCGACCGATCGCGTACACCAACTGGCCCACGCTCGACCCGCTGTTTCACCCGACGGAATCGAGCGCGGCGGAAGAACGTGAATGGCGTCGCCGCGCTGGGCGCCCCGTGGACGGTGACAAGCTCGAGTACGAGAACGACGCCATCGGTCTCGACGCCAACCTCATCCGGCCGACGGCGGCCAATCCGGCCGGCTGGTTCGCGAGCTACCACGCCTATCCGTACTACCCTGACTTCCTGCTCTATGACCCGGGCTATCGCCAGGCGCAGTCGAGTGAGGGCCCCTCGAACTACTTCGGCTACCTGAGCGATCTCCGCCGCCACCACGCAGGGATGCCGTTCGTCATTTCGGAGTATGGCGTCCCCTCGAGCCGGGGCAACGCGCACCTGCAACCGCAGGGCTGGAACCACGGCGGACACGACGAAGTGGCCATGGCCGCCATCGACGCGCGGCTCACGCGCGAGATCCGGGAGAGCGGCGCCGCCGGGGCCATCATGTTTGCGTGGATGGACGAGTGGTTCAAGAAGAACTGGATCGTAATCGACTTCGAACAGCCGGGCGAACGGAACCGGTTGTGGACGAACGCAATGGACGCCGAGCAGCACTACGGCATTCTCGGGCAGTATGCCGGCGCAGAAGGCACGCGACCGATCCTGGGGGGCGACCCCGCGCGCTGGCGCTCGCTCGACCCGGTCCAGTCCGGCGCTGGACTGCTCAAGTCCATTCGCGCCGGCAGCGACGCAGGCTATCTCTATCTGGCGCTGGAGGTGTCGAGCAGGGCAATCCACTGGGACACCCTCGGGATCGTGGTGGCGCTCGACACGTACCTGCCGGCGGCCGGCCAGATGACGCTTCCGGAAACGACGCTGCGGAGCGAAATCGGCTTCGAGTTCGTGCTGCAACTGAGGAGCCCAGCTGACGCGACGCTTCAAATCCTGCCCGCGTACAATCCCTACGTGGGTGAGGCTTCGGTCCTGGACGGCGACGACTTCGGCCGATTCTACCGACGACCCGCGACGATCGGGGTGGAAACCGACGGCCGGTTCGATCCGATGTTCGTCCTGACGAACCGGGCGCGATTCGGGCGGGATGGGACCTTCTTCCCGGCGCAGGGCTACGACCGGGGCGGGCTGAAGTTCGGGACGGAGGCGGAAAGCAGTCTTGCCGACTGGTATGCCGATTCCGTGGCCGGACTGGTGGAGATCCGGCTCCCGTGGGGCCTCCTGAACGTGACCGATCCCTCGAGCCGCACCGTGCTGTTTGACCGGAGCAACCAGGCGGGCGGGGAGTTCGGAACCGCGGTCACCGACGGAGTGCGGATGGGCGCGTTCGTGTACCGGAAGGGAGCTCAGCGGAAACCGGTCGCCGCTCTCCCCAGCGCACCAGGAGGCCAATGGCGCGCCCCCGAGTTCACGACCTGGACGTGGGCTCCCTGGCAGGAGCCGGTATCGCACAGCCGTCTCAAGCCGGTGTACGATTCACTGCGAGCGACATGGACGGCACGCTGATGCCGAACCTCCCTTCACGATTTCGGCCCGGAGTCGAAGTGACGAGTTGCCTGAGACGGCTGCTGCTCGCCGGCACGCTCTTGCTGTTCCCCGCCGCCGCCGCCGCGCAGGTAGCGGAGGCTGACGCGGCCTGGAACCAGGGACGCTACGGTGCGGCCCGGGAGGCCTACCTCCGCGCCCTGACGCAGGATCCAGCTTCGGTCCGGGCGAGTTACCGGCTCGGAGTGCTGGCGGCGTGGGACGGGAACCTCGACTCCGCGCTGACATACCTCGCGCAGGCGCGCGCCGCGGACCCGGACGACCCCGACGTGCGCGCCATGCAGGCGCAGGTGCTCAGCTGGGCGGGGCGCTACCCGCAGGCGCTGGTGCAATGGGACAGTCTCATTGCGCTCTATCCGGCCCGACTCGATGGCCTGGTGGGCAAGGCGCGGACCCTGTCGTGGGACGGCCAGGAGCTGGAGGCCGATTCGCTGTACCGGGTGGTGCTGGAGCGGGACCCGACCAACGGCGACGCGCTTGCCGGCGCCGCACAGCTCGCGTATTGGGACGGGAGGACGGCCGAAGCCATCGCCGGGTACGAGCGGGCGCTCTCCTACCGACCTAACGACGTGACCGCGCGGGTGGGGCTGGCCCAGGTCTATCTGTCCGCCGGACGTCAACTCGAGGCCCTCGCCGAAGCGGACAGCGCGGTGTCGCTCGCCCCGACCAACCGGGACGCGCTCCTCGCCCGACAGTCGATCGGTCGTTCGGTCCAGGGGGCGGCTGATGTGGCGTTGGGCTGGAGCGAAGACAGCGATGACAACCGGATGTGGTGGCAGGTCGTTTCGGTCGCCACGCCGCTGGCAAACCGGGTGCGCGGCTTCGGGTCGGTGGGATTCTATGAGGGAAGCAGCGCACCCTCCATTTCCGCCACACGCGGGACGTCCGAGTTCGGCGCCACCTACACCCAGGCCCGCTGGCAGATGACCGGCGCATTCGGCGTGCAAGGTCTCTGGCCCGACTCCGGCGTGTCGCGGAGTGCGCTCACGGCCCGGGCGGGCGCTTCGTACCGGATCCAGCCGGCGTTCGGCGTCGGCGTGAGCTACGCGCACTTCCCCTTCGCGGAGACCGCCTACCTCATCGGCGCGGGGATCGACATTGATGCCGTGGACGTCACGGCGGACGCTGCAGTGGGCCGGGGGTTGTCGCTCAGCGCGGGCGCGGGCGCCGGCTGGTTCAGCGACGGCAACCAACGCGCCTCCGGGGTGCTCGCGTTGACCAAGCAGCTCCCTCGGCACTTTTTCGCTGGTGGGCTGGCGCGGCTGGTGTGGTTCGAGGAGACCGTACCGCAGTACTTCTCTCCCGACCGTTTTGCGGTCGTCGAGGCGCGCGGTGGCTATTCGCGCGTCGGGCAGGACTGGGAAACCCGCCTGAGCGCCGGCGCGGGCGTGCAGCAGATCGGCCTCGGCGAGACCTGGCAATGGGAGGGGCACATCGAGGGCCGCGCGGCGTGGTGGTTCTCAGAGCGCAATCGACTCGAGGCGTTCGCCGGGGTGAGCAACAGCGCGTATCTCTCGGCGACCGGGGCGTACCGCTGGGGGACTGCGGGAGTGGTGCTCCGACTCGGGCTGTGAGCCGTGGCGCAGGCGCCGTCCTGATTCAGTTGGTCGGGCCGAAGGGGTGCTCGACGCTGAGGTAGATCAGGACGGCGGTCTTCTCGCTGCGGGAAAGTTCCAGCGGCACGGCGAGTCCAGGCACCACCTGCACCGAACCAAGATTGAACGCCCAGCGCACGCCCGGGCTCACGATCCAGGCCGCCTCCTGCCCGGTGGTGCCGAGGTAGAGTCCCTCGACGAGGAAGTTCATCCACGGTGACGCCAGCCAGACCATGCTGGCACCGGCGTTCAGGATCGTGGGGCCGACGCCGGCGGTGACTCCGAGATTCCAGTGAGCGACGAACGACTCGCTCAGCACCGTGGTCGCCGGGATGTTCGCCTGGAACGCCACCCCTCCCCCGCCCTCCGCACCATCCCCGTCAAAGACCACCAGCGCACTCAGCCGCGGCGCCACCACGAAGGCCGCCTCCACTCCGCCGACCACCTGTCGGCGGTAGTTGAAGGCGAGGACGCCGAAGGAGGTCGACCCATCGCCGTTGAGGACCGTCGCCCCGACGCTCGCTTGATCGCGGGGGCCGCCGATCGGCCACTCATCGGTGAAGTTGAACACCCAGCCGCCGTCCCGACCCAAGGCGAGCGTGCTGATGTGTTGCACGACGTTCCGGTCCTGGTTGTAGGCCTCTTCGATGAGAAAGCTGTTGTCGCGAATCGGTGCGGGGGGCGCCTGGCCCTGGAGGGGAGGTGAAGCAGCCAAGCCAAGAATCAGCCCCGCCGCCGACGCGAGTCTCAGAGCCATCCGCGGAAGGTCTCGATCAGCAGCCACCCGTTGAGCGACCCAATCACCACGGCCACACACCACGCCAGCACCTGGACCCACCGCGGATTCACGAACACACCCATCTTGGCCTTGTCACTGGTGAACAGCACGAGCGGCACGACCGCGAACGACAACTGCATGCTCAGGATGACCTGACTCAGGATCAGCAATTGGCCGGCTCCTCGCTCCCCGGCGAGGGCCGTCACGATGACCGCCGGGACGATGGCGATCAGCCGGGTGATGAGCCGCCGGAGCCATGCCGGAAGGCGGATGTTGAGAAATCCCTCCATGACGATTTGACCCGCAAGCGTCCCGGTAATCGTCGAGTTCTGCCCTGATGCCAGGAGCGCGACGGCAAAGAGCACGCTCGCCATCGTGGTGCCGAGGAGTGGCGTGAGGAGCTGGTGCGCGTCGCTGATGTCCGCCACGCCCTGGTTGCCGGTCGTATGAAAGGTGGCCGCGGCGAGGATCAGGATGGCGGCGTTGATGAAGAAGGCGAAGAAGAGCGCCAGCGTGGAGTCGATCGTCGCAAACTTGATGGCCTCGCGCTTGGCCTCCAAGGTATGGCCGAAGTTGCGGGTCTGCACGATGGAGCTGTGCAGGTAGAGGTTGTGCGGCATGACGGTGGCGCCGAGAATACCGATGGCGATGTAAAGCATCCCCGGGTTGAAAACGATTTCCGGCGTCGGGATCAGCCCGCGCAGCACCGCTCCGACCACCGGCTGTGCCAACAGCAACTCGAAGGCGAAGCACATTCCGATGGTGGCGACCAGGACGATCACGAACGCCTCGAGCCAGCGGAAGCCGCGGTGCTGCAGGAGCAGGATCAACAGGACATCGACGGCCGTGATGCAGACGCCCCAGAGCAGTGGAATGCCGAACAGCAGATTCAACGCGATGGCCGAACCGATGACCTCGGCCAGGTCGCAGGCGGCGATGGCGATTTCGCAGAGCACCCAGAGGAGGAAACTGACCGGCCTCGAGTAATGATCCCGACAGGCCTGGGCCAAGTCCCGTCCGGTGGCGATACCCAGCCGGAGCGCGAGGGCCTGCAGCAGGATTGCCATCAGGTTCGAGAGGAGGATGACGCTGAGCAGCGTGTAACCGAAGCGCGAACCGCCGGCGAGATCGGTGGCCCAATTCCCGGGATCCATGTACCCGACCGCCACCATGTACCCGGGGCCGGCGAAGGCCAGCATTTTCCGCCACCAGGGGGCGCCCGCCGGAATGTCCACCGTTCGGAACGCCTCAGGGAGGCTCGGCGCCGACCGCGGAAGCCGCCAGCCGGCTGTCAGTTCCTCGATCGGGGGCCCGCTGGCGCTCACGGTGCCTCCGCCCGGGAGCAGAGGAGGACGCCGGCCAACTCGGCGCCGAGCAGTTGTTCGCGCCCCGAGGCACGCACCGTCAGCGGCCCGCCGAAGGGCTGCCGACCCGTCACGACCACCGCCGCACCAGGCACCAGCCCGTGGTCCGCGAAGAACCGCAGCCGATCCGCCTGCCCCGTCTCCACCCGCCGCAATTCGACCGACTCGCCGACCGGCACTTCTGAGAGCGGCGTGTAGACGAGTTCGATCATCGAGCCGTCAGGCGCGGGAATCGGATCGCCGTGAGGATCGACGCTGGGATTGCCGAGGGCGGTGGCCATTCGCTCGATAAGCCGGTCGGACACAGCGTGCTCGAGTCGCTCGGCCTCCTCGTGCACCGTGTCCCAGGTGTAATCCAGAAACGCGACCAGGTAAGACTCGAGAATCCGGTGGCGGCGGACAGTCCGGAGCGCCGCGCGGCGCCCGGTGGCCGTCAATTCGGCTCCCTTATAGGGGACATGTTCCAGGAGGCCCTGCTCGGAAAGCCGCTTGACCATTCCGGTCACGGAGGCGGGGGCGAGGTCGAGCAAATTGGCGATTTCGGTGGTGCCGGCTGGCGACCCACCGAGCGTGAGTCGGTAAATGGCCTTGAGGTAGTCCTCGACGGACCTGGTGAGGATCTCAGCATGTGCCGATGGTGCCATCGCTCGACCGATATTAGGGTTGCCTAAATTTATTTTACTGCAACCCTAAATGCAAGATCCTTCTATTTCATTGGCCCGAGGGAACGGCCCGACTCAACCCGTCGAAAGCAGTTCAACCAACGGCGCAAGGATGCGCTCGGTCATTCCCCAGACCGGCACCGGACTCACGTGGTAGGCCGGGAACTCGCGGAGTGCGTCGCCGAGCCGGATGGTGAACGGGCGATAGGAATCGGGATGAACCAGGGAGTCCCACTCCACCCAGAGGTGATCGGCCACCTCCTGGTTCGGAACGACGACCGGCCGCTCGGACAGCAGGAAGAGGAAGGGCCGCACCATCAGGGGCGGCAGGTGGGGTGAGCGAGGAGCCACGTCGTCTAGCGCACCGAGAAGCTCGGCGGGCGAGAGCGAGATGCCGACTTCTTCCCGCGTCTCGCGGATGGCGGTTTGGAGCAGGTCGGCATCGTTCGGGCTGCTGCGCCCGCCCGGCAGCCCCATCTGTCCGGACCAGGGATCCCCGATCCGTTCGGCACGCCGGATCAGGAGAATCGCATCGGGCCCCGGGACCACCACCAGCGCCACCGCCGCGCGCGCGAGGGCGGGGTCCTCCACTTTCCGGGGCGTGTACCCGGCCAGTCGGCTCAGCATCCTTTCCCGCAGTGGCGTCATGAGCGGCTGGGGGGCAGGGCGGCCCACATGTGCACGACGGCCATCAAGGGTCAGTCACCAATTTCGGTGAAGAGTCGGGATTGCCGCCGTCGAACACGACTTTCCAGCTCCCGTCGGCCTGCTTCCGCCAGATCGTCACGTACTTGCCGGTGGTGACCTGCCCCTGGCCGGCATCGTTGTAGTGCCTGCTCTGCCAGATGCCCAGGGTGTAGCCAAGGTCCCCGGCCGCGCTTGCAAACGCCATTGTCGGTTGCCACGTCAGGCGGAACGTGGTGTCGGCAAAGGCGGGCGCCATGGCGGCGCGAATGCTGGGAATACCGGGCGTGAAGGGCTGATCAGGCTCCATCTGGATGCCGCTGCTGTCGTAGGCGGCCAGCCATGCCTCGAGGCCCGTTCGCGGCAGTGGCCGCCGCGAATTCCTCGTCGGCGGCGATCAGCGAGGCGCGCACGGCAGCGGCGTCGGGGGTTGTTGGCGTGGGCGTGCAGGCGGCGAAGGCCAGCGCAGCGGCAAGGGCGGATGGAATGCGCATGGGACCTCTCGGCTGGTACGGTTGGGACGGTTGGGACGGGGACCCCTTCGATACGATCGATGCGACGGGCGCGGATTCACGGCCTACTGAAGGTGCCGCCGGAACCAGGCGAGGGAGGCGTCCGCGGCCGCATCGAACGCGGGCGTGGGTCCCTGCCAGGGGTGAACCGCCTCGAAGGTGTGGCCGGCGCCGGGAATCACCATGAGTTCGGCGGCAGGCCCGCCTGCTGTGTGGAGCGCCCTGGCTTCGGCGACGGGGACCGTGGCGTCCGATTCCCCATGCACCACGAGCCAGGGGACCGCGAGGCGCCCGGCGGCGGCCCGAATCTCGAGTGACGTCGATCCATGCTGCACCACATCGTCCAGCACGTCGGTGAGGATTGGCAGTACCTGCCCGGTGCGGGAGTTCACGATGTCGATCTGTCCCCGGGCCCGCCAGGCCGCGACTTCCTCCGGCGAATACCGGTGCACATCGCTGATAGCCGCCCAGGTGACCAGGGCGCCGATCCGCGGCTGGGCCGCGGCGGCAAGCACCCCGAGGCCGCCCCCGCGCGAATGCCCCAGGAGTCCGATCGACGTCGGGGCAGCAACGTCGAGGGCGCCACTGGCCACGGCCTCCACGACCTGGGCGATATCGCCCAGATCTCCGCTGTAGGTGGCGCGCGCAAAGTGGTCGGGCAACGAGAACTCCCCGGCGTCGTCCACGCCGCTGCCGCTCAGGTTGAAGCTGACCACGGTGAAGCCGGCCTTGGCCAGCCGTTCCGACAGCGGAGGGAACATCCCCCAGTCCTTGAATCCCTTGAACCCGTGCAGCACGAGCACCGCCGGCCGGGGCCGCATGCGATCGCCGGTGCGCACGTCGATCAGGATGTCGCCGAGGTAGCCGGGCAGGCGGTGCCGGGTGAGGGACGGGGTGGCCACCGGCTACCTCACCGCCCCGTCGAGGATCTCCAGTTCACCGGCGGTGGCGTCGAGCCGGGCGCTCACGCCGAGGGGGAGGGTCCACTGGTCGTCCACATGGCCGATCGGGAAGCCGTAGGCCACGGGGACCTTGAGCGGCGCGAAGTAGGTGGTCAATACCTCGTCGAAGCCGAGCGCACCGTCGTCGGTGCCGCGCTTGAGGTCGGTGAACTGCCCCACGATGATCCCGGCCACCTTCTGGAGCGCCCCGATGGACCGGAGCTGTGCGAGCATCCGGTCGACGGAGTAAAGGTCCTCGCCCACGTCCTCGATGAAGAGCAAGGCGCCGTTGAGGTCCGGGAAGTACCGAGTGCCGATGAGGCACTGGAGAAGGGTCAGGTTGCCCCCGACGAGCGGCCCGGTGGCCTGGCCAGCCACGAGCGTCACGATCCGCCCATCCTTGGGAACCAGCACATCCGCGGGAGGAGCCACCCGGCCGAGTCGGCCGGCGGGATTGACGGTGGTGAGCACCCGGTCAAAGTGCCAGCGGCTGAAGGGAGTCAAGGGCTCGCGCGCCATCGGTCCGTGGAAGGTGACGAGTCCCGCCTCGACCTGTGCGGCGTTGAGCAACGCCGTGATGTCGGAGAATCCGATGATGGCCTTCGGGCGCTTCCGGAGCGGCGCGAAATCGACCTGATCGAGGATCCGTGTCATGCCATAGCCGCCGCGGAGACACCAGACCGCGTCGATGCGCGGGTCGGCGATGGCGGCGTTCAGGTCGCCGAGCCGCTGCTCGTCGGTGCCGGCCAGGTATCCGTAGTGGCGGTAGGCGTTCGGGCCGAGCACGGGCTCGAATCCCAGCGCCCGGCAGAGTTCCTCGCCGCGGAGCAGGTCGTCGCGCTCGAGCAGCGGCCCCGCCGGCGCGACGAGCGCCACCCGACTGCCCGCTCCGAGTGCCGGTGGCCGGACGAAATTCTTTGACCTCATTCGGACTCCTGTGGTAGATTAGGGGCGCCACCGATTGGAGGAACGCCCTGCGCGCTTCGCATCCGGCCCTCTTGGCCGCCAGCCGCGTCATTTTCGACCTGCGGGACGAGATGGTCGCCCAATGGGCCGACTGGCTGGGCGACCGTATGCAGACCTCCACCACAATACCCCGGCCGATCATCGAGCGGGAGTTGCGGCTCATCATCGAGTTGCTGGGTGAAATGGTGGGGCCGGTGCGGCGGGAGATCGAGCCGGTCTGGAACCACGCGTGCGAGCACTTCGGTCGGGTGGCGGCGGCCCGGGGTCTGGCCGCCGGCGAGGTCGTGGATGAAATGCAGTTCCTGCGGGAGCTCCTCATCCGGAACCTGGCCCCCGTCCTGGCCGCCATGCGGCCTCGCCGGGCCATGGCCATCATGCTTCAGCTCAATCGGGTGCTGGACAAAGGGATCGGCGTGGCGGTTGTGGGGTACACCGATGCACTGGTGGCCACCATCTTCGCCCAGAACGGCGTGCCCGGTCCGGGCACGGCGGTGGATGCCGAAGAGGTGGACCGCCACCTCGAGCAGCTCGAAGGCGAGCTCGCGGCCGTCACTCGCAACCGTTAGGTCAATCGGTGTCCCTGCCCGCCTACTGGGCCGCCCTTCCCTGGGCTGCTCCCTTTCTCGCCTTTGTGCGTCTCGCCCGCCAGCGGCCCAATCTTGCCGACGCGCCACTCGCGAACGGCCGACTCGTGTCCATCATCGTCCCGGCGCGCAACGAACAGGACAACCTCCCGATCCTGCTCGATTCCCTGCTCCTGACCGGCTATGCGCCGATCGAAATCCTGGTCGTCAACGACCGTTCGACGGACGGCACCGCCGGAGTGGTGCGCGCGTACGCCGCCCGGGATCCGCGGGTGCGGCTGGTCGAGGGGGAGGAACTCCCGACGGGCTGGTTCGGCAAGCCGTGGGCGTGCATGCAGGGCTATCGCGAGGCGCGGGGCGAGTTGCTGTTGTTTACCGACGCCGACACGCGACACGCCCCGGAGTTGCTGGGCCGCGCGGTCGGCGCACTGCAATCGGAGCGCCGGGACCTCGTGACCGTCATCGGCCGGATGATCTGCGGATCATTTTGGGAGCGGGTCATCATGCCGGTCATCGGCGCGCTCCTCGCCATCCGGTTCCATCCAACCGTCGTCAACCGGGCGCGGACCGCCAGCGAGGTCATCGCCAACGGGCAGTTCATCCTGGTGACCCGCGAGAGCTATGAGACGGTGGGGACGCACGCGGCGGTAAAGCACGAGGTGGCGGAGGACCTGGCGATGGCACAGCTGTATTTCCGCGCCGGGTCGGCCGCAGCTGTTCGCCTTTGCGCTCAAGTTGATGGGTACCCGGATGTACACCAGCCTTGCCGGTCTGGTCGAGGGTTGGTCCAAGAACGTATACGTGGGCGGAAAACGGTCGTTCCCCGATGAGCCGATACGTCGGGCGCTGCTCCCGCTGATGTTCAGCCTCGGCGCGCTCTTCTGGCTGCTGCCGCCGGCCGTCCTGCTCCTGGCGTTCGCGGGAGTGGTGCCGGCGTGGCTCGAACCGGCGGCCTGGGCCACCGGTTTCAGCGCGCTGTTCTGGATCCTGTTCAACATCGGGTTCGGCATCAACCCGCTGTACGGGCTTTCCTACCCGCTGGGCGTGGTCATGACCGGCTGGATCTTTGCGCGCTCGACCCGCCGTGGTGAGCGGCGGATCGAGTGGCGGGGGCGGACCTATACGGCAGGATGACCGAGCGGTTGCGCTCGGCGCGCTGTCCACGCTGGTGCTGGAGAACCACTAGCCGCCGCCAGTCCAGATCGAATTCACCGCACGACCACCGTGCCATGCGGCGCCTGGTTGTAGGAATCGGTGTAGTGATACGTCCCCGGTGCGGCGAACACCGCGGTGAATATCGATGGATCTGACGTGAAGTCGCCGCCAGCGAACGAGGGATCCCCGACCGACGCCACCCCCGCGTCGTCGTACATGTAGCTCCAGTTCGTGAGAAGCCAGGTCATTGATCCTCCGACCGGAATCGTGTCGACGGCCGGCAGCGAGCCATTCTGCGGGCTGGAGAACTCTCCCGCGTTCTGGTCGAACAGAACCAAGGGGACAGAAGCAGCGGCCCTGAGAGAAAAGTCCACCGCCAGCCCGCCTGCGGCAGCTGCACGCACCACGCCGTCTCCTGGAACGTCAGTCGGCGAGACAACCGCGGTGAAGGAGCCCCCAAAGGCCGGCATGAGGATCTTCACCGGGCCGCTCTGGACTGACCAGACGATCGTCTCCGGCGGCACGGTGTTGCCGTATTGGTCGGTGGCATCGACCCACAGCCGGCCAAATACGGGGAAATTGGCCGGAACGACCTGCCCGTCCCCCCGTAGCTTCTCGATGTGTACCGCCGGTCCAGGCACCGCAGTCGCGGTGAACATCAGTGGCGCGCCCTGGGTCCGATCAATCGTGGCGTGTGCAATCATCGGACCGGCCACGGTGCCGAGCACCCACTCCGCCGTAGCCATGCCGTTGACGTCTGTGACGGTCGAGTGGGGGTTCAAGCTCCCATTGTTCGTGGTCCACGTGACCGCCACCCCCTCCACCGGGGCGCCGGCCGAGACAGCTCTAATGCGGATTTGGTTCGGGAGTAGCGCGCCGACGGTTCCGGATTGGTTGTCAGTGGCGCGGTCCACCGTGGCCGTCACCCAGCCAAGCGCCGTTGCGGTGAAGGTGACTGGCGAACCCTCGGCCCCCTGGACGGTGGCCACGACTGTCCCTGGTCCAGGGGCGTTTCCAAGAGTCCAACGAGCGGAGGCCACACCATTGGAATCCGTGGCGCTCGAGGTGATGGTGAGCCCGCCCGACGACGGCTGCCAGACCACGATGGCGCCGGCCAGTGCGACATCGCCGGACCGCACCTGGACCTGCAGGGGCCGCGGGAGGGTGGTGCCGACCAACGCGCTCTGAGCATCGCCGCCGGCAATCGCGGACGCAGTAATGAACGTGGTGCTCCCGGTCGGGTCGGAGCAGGCCACCGCGACCACGGCGGCGGCCGCCAGAAGGATCGTGATTCGAGTCCTCATTGTGAGCTCCCTTCGCCCATCATGGGCAGGATTTCGCCGGGTCGTAGGCCACGCGCTGGCCCGGCGGCACGCCGGCTCCGCCTACCATCAGCGTGTTTCCGTAACCGTCCGGATGGCTGTACCACGCCTCGGCCCACGGCAGGTCGCCTCCGAGATCGAGCCGGTAGGTGGAGCTCGCGAGGTAAGGATTGACCGTCGTACCGAGGGCGCCGGTGTGACGGGTGAAGGCCACGAGCAGGTTCGCCTGACAGCTTTGCGAAATGGAGTTTCCGCGCAACGCCACGTCGACGTCGCCTCGGCGGAGCGTCCCGGCCTGCGGGAATCCCGCGTCCACGATGAGGCCGAACGTATTTCGCGAGAATTCGTTGTCGGCCACGACGACTCGCGTGGACTGGGGAACCGAGGAGGAGGACGGGCCCAACGCAAGGATCCGAAGGCCGAAACCGATCGGCTTCCTCAGGTGGCCTTGGACCTCGTTGTTGAGGACGCGGGCGGTGACGGCCGCGGAGCCAGGGAGTTCATACGGCTCGACTACAACCCCGGGGATCGCGCCGATCGAGAACGGCAAGTGGGCGAGCGCGGCCGTGACGTAGAGCCCGCCGAGCGCGCCATCCACCAGGCGGTTGCCTTCGGCCAGGTAGTCCCCGGGCCCGGCCATGCAGAAGCCGCAGTTCACACCGAGGCCCTTGCCGTAGTTGTGGATCACCACCGCGCTCGTGGCGCGGAAGTCGCCGGCGGTCGAGAGCCCGCGATCGAACCGGTTCCCACGGACCACCAGTCGTTCCACCCGCAGGGAGATGATCGCCATCCCGCCGGAGTTGGTCTCGGTCGGCGCGGCGCCGAACGCGAACCCCTCGATCACCGCCCCATTCCCTGCTGTTCCTCCTGGGTGGCCCACCACGAGCACGATCGCCTCGGTGACCGGCTGGAACGTGATAGGGCGATCGGGACGAAGCGAGGTGATGCCGTCGGGGTGGCGGGCTTCCCCCGTCGCGCGCCCGTTTTGGTCGACCTCCATTTCGAGCGCGCCGCGCAGGGTGACATCTGGAACATCGACCAACAAGGGGAAGCGCTCGAGCGAGCTGGAAGCGCCCGCGTCGAAGCTGCCGGTGTACTCCCCACGCGCCACCTCGATGGTGATGCGGCAGGCGGCGGATGTGCGCTCACCCCGTTCGACCCGCCCGGCGCGCACGGCGTCGAGCGCCTGCCAGATGCGCCGGTACCGGCCGAAGGTGGCCGCCTCCTCGCCGAGTGGGTCCACTTCGTACCGAGCCAGGTAGTCCCCGTGTCCGAGATGCGCATCGAGCGCGGAGGTCGAAACCTCAAGCAGCTGCCCTCCACGCTCCGGTTTGTGACACACGACGACCCCTCCCGCTCTCCCGCGTTCCGGATCTTGGCGGCCCGTGGACAAGTCGGCTGCCGTGGGTGGATCCACGGCGTCTGAGCAGGCCGTCACCAGGGCGAAAATGAGGAGGGCAATCGCCGGGAACCGAATCGTCTGCATGGGGCCTCCGAAGGGGTCGTCTGGGGAACTGACGAGTCCAACATGCCGACGGCGTGTGAGCGAGCTGTGCCCCCGGCGTCACCTGAGCGTGAGTTGGGAGAGGCCAGAACAGGGCTGGGCTCTTGCGAACTCGCAACCGGCTGCCATACTTCGACTTGCCCTCCCGCCATCGAACCGCACCGATTGGGGTTGAATGATCCGCTTTCAGCTGCTCGGTGAGATTGGGCTGCGCGGCCCGGACGGCTCGCCACTCGACCAACTGCTTCGCCAGCCCAAGCGGCTGGCCCTGCTGGCCTACCTCGCCACCCCGACGCCCGGGACCTGGCACCGCCGCGACACGCTTCTCGGCCTGTTCTGGCCGAAACTCGACACGGCCCACTCTCGAACCTCGCTCCGTAACGCTCTCTACATGGTGCGTCAGGTTGTGGGCGAACCGGCCCTGCAAACTCGTGGAGACGAGGAAGTCTCGGTCAACCCCGCCGTGGTCGAGACCGATCTCGCGTTGGTCTCGGCAGCCCTGTCGGACGGCCGGCACGGCGATGCGCTGAACGCCTATGCGGGCGATCTCCTGCCGGGCCTCTACCCTCCGGACAGCGAGGGCTTCCAACGGTGGTTGGACGAGGAACGAGAGCGGCTGCGGGGACGGGTGGCGGAGGCAGGCAAGCGGCACGCGGCCGAATTGGAACGGGTCGGGCGACTGGACGATTGCCGGGCCACACTCCGACGCGTGCTCGAAATCCATGCAGACGACGAGCCGGCGGTGCGCACGCTGATGTCGTTGTGCCACGCGATGGGCGACCTGGCGGGGGCCCTGGGGGCGTATGAGGCGTATCGACTCCGCCTCGCGCGGGAATACGAGGTCGAGCCAGCGCCGGAAACCGTCGCGCTCGCGTCGTCGATTCGCCGGGGAAGCAGCAGTTCGAAAGTCGAGGTCCAGGGAGACGTCGGCGCGGCGGCTGGTCGTCCCGCTGCCCTGACCCTCGAGCCGACCGTTCGAACCGACGAGCGCACCCATACGCCTGTCGCAAAGCCCCTTCGCGCGAGGCCAGGAGTCTGGGCTGGGGCAATCGGGATTGTGGCAATCGTCGGCCTGGGCGCGGTGGCGTGGAATGGGCTTCGCGCGACGCCGCGTCCGGTCATCGGAAAGTCGCTGCCGGTGACGTCAGGCGAGGGGCTCCAGATCGAGCCGGCGATTTCGCCGAACGGCCGGCTCGTGGCGTTCACTGCGGGCTCGCCGAGCAAGAGGCGGATCTACGTCACGCGCCTCGAGGGGGGCACGCCCTGGGCCCTGAGCAACGACTCGAATTCCGTGGAGCTCGTGCCACGGTGGTCGCCCGACAACGATGCGCTCGCCTACCTCTCAGGCTCCGATGCGTATGTGGCTCCGGCCGTCGGCGGGACGCCGCGCCTCATCGCGACCGGCGGTCCGGGAGAGGGGGCGATCCGGTCGGCCGCTTGGTCGCCGCGTGGCGACTCGATCGTGGTGGTCCGGCATGATTCGTTGCTGGTGGTACCGCTGGAAGGTCCGGGGTTTCGGTTCGTCGGCATCGGAACCCAGATTCACTCCTGTGTGTGGTCACCGGACGGGCGGTGGATCGCCTGTGTCTCCGGCAATTGGGTCTCCCTGATCCCCGGCACCCTCTTTGGGAACCAGGCGCCATGCGGCATCGTCATCTTTCCGGCGGGGGGCGGCGCGCCGGTCCCGCTCACGGACCGCGAGCACTCGAATTTCAGCCCGACATGGTCGGCGGACGGCCGTTCGCTTTGGTTCCTTTCGGACAGGGACGGTGTCTGGGGCGAGGCGTATGCCGCGCGGCTGTCCCGAAGCGGGATGGGAGTCGGCCCCTTCCAGCGGGTCGGGCTCCAGGCAGCGTCGATCAGCCTCGCTCAGGATCGCATCGCGTACTCCGTGTACAGCAGGCGGTCGAACATCTGGTCGGTTCCGATCCCGGACACGGGGGTGGCGTCGGTGGCAGGTGCGGTGCGTGTGACCACCGGCAACCAGATCGTGGAGGTGGTGCGGGCATCGCGGGACGGGCAGTGGCTGGTGTACGACAGCAACGTTCGCGGGAACGCGGACATCTACCGAGTTCCAACGACCGGGGGCCGCCCCGAACGCCTGACGGACGATCCGCGCGACGAGTACGCCGCTGACCTCTCGCCGGGCAACGACCAGGTCGCGTACCACCTCTGGTCCGGGGGCGCCCGCCTGCTTCACATTCGCGACCTCGCGACAGGCCAGGCCGGCGAAGCCATTGCCGGCGAGACCGAGATGGGAGTTCCCCGCTGGTCACCGGATGGCAGCGCGATCGCCGCGTGGGATCATCGCACTGAGCCCGGTGCCGTAGTCGTGATCCAGCGCCGGTCGGGAGGAGGTTGGGCCCCCCCGACTTGGCGCCTGGAGGATGCCCAGCTTCCCCTCTGGTCGCCAGACGGGACGCGTCTCGCGTTCCTCCGCGTGTCCGGCGCGATCGACGTCATCCCGGCGGACAGCGGACCGCTCATGCAGCTCTACGTCCCGCGGCCAGCTACAAATGACCCGATCGCTACCTTTCTCGCCTGGGACGGCGGTCGCCCCCACCTCTATTTCCTGGGCCATGACTCTGCCGGTTCAGGGGGGATCTGGGCGCTCCCGCTCCGACGCGGCGCGCCGAAGTTGCTGGTCGACCTCCGGGATCCTGAGGGAAGGACAAACGGCCCGACTCTGGCGTCGGACGGGACACGGTTCTACTTCACCCTCGAGGAGCGGCTCGGCAACGTCCAGTGGGCGGAGGTGCTGCAACCGTGACGGGGGGGGAACACGGAGTTGCTTCCTGCCCTTCCCCGGCGAATCTTTACCCAACACCTCTATTGGGAGACGGCATGCGCCTGACCATCACCGCCGACATGCTGGCCGCGCTTGAAACGGCCTCGGACAAGCCGGACTGGCTCATCCGCGAGGTCGCCAGGATGCGCACCGAAGGCGCGCCGTACATCTTGCCGCTGGGCACGCAGCAGAGCACCGCGCTCGAGGAACTCTGTGCCATGAACATCCGCTTCACGGTCGACGGCAAGGTGAAGCCGGAGCACCAGGCGCTGGACGCCCTCTCGACGCTGGTGCTGGAGAACTACTAAGGCAGCACCGCAATACACTCCACCTCCACCCGCGCCTTGAACGCGAGTCCGCTGCTGCCCAGCGCGCTTCGGGCCGGGTAGGGCGCCGCGAAGAACTCCCGATACACGACATTGAACGCCCCCCACTCGCCCATGTCGGCCAGGAACACCGTGCACTTCACGACGTCCTTGAGCGAGGCGCCGTGGCGCCCCAGGATGGCGCGGATGTTCTCAAGCGTCTGCCGCGACTCCGGGCCGATGCCACCCGGCGCGAGGGTCGTGGTGCCGGGCAGGACGCCGATCTGGCCGGACAGGAACAGGAGGTTGCCCACCTGGACCGCCTCCGAGAACGGCAGCGCCTTCATGACGGAGTCAGGCGACGTGTAATACTTCGGCGCGGCAGCGGCGGTCGCCGGGTTCTGTGCAGACGCGGAGCTCGCTCCGACCACTGCGGCCGCGACGCCGATCCACCCATACTTCATTCGCATCGGTCCGTCCTCCCTGCGCCGGTTGCGGCGCGTCTTGGTCAGGCCCCGAACGCGGCGGCGTAGTCAGCCATGGCAGCCCGGACCACCTTCCGCGCGTGGGTGCGGCCGTAGACCCCGGCCACATGGGCGTGCACCGGCTCGCCGGGCACCAGTTTGTAGGTCATGAAGTAGTGCTGGAGGCGCTCGATCAGGACGGGCGGCACATCCGCGATGTCGCGCGCCGCCCCCCAGACGTAATCGTTCTCGAGCACACTGATGATCTTGTCGTCCGCCTCCCCCCCGTCCACCATCTGCAGCCCCCCGATGATCCGGGCACGGACCAGGATCTCGTTGCGGTTGATGGCCCGCTCGCTCAGCACGCAGATGTCCAGCGGGTCGCCGTCCCCATGATCCGCCTCGGGAGTCAACCGGCACACTCGCTCGTGGCAGTAGGTGCGCGGGATGAATCCGTACAGGCTCGGTGGCTGGGACGACGTCCGCTGTGGCCGGTCGACGCGGAGGTACCCCGACACCTTGTCCACTTCATATTTCATGAGGTCGAACGGCGTGATTTCCACGAACACATTGAGCACATCGGGCGGCGCCGGCCCTACGGCGATCCCGTGCCAGGGGTGCGGTCGGAACGGGCTGGCCGGACCGGCGGGAGGCGCCGGCTTCTTCCTCGGTCGATTGGAACGGGGCGATTTGGGCATGCTTCCTCTTCGCATTGGGAAGGGCGTGGAGATGAATCTGTCCATCTCTGCGGCGTAACGGTACCCTCACTTCCCCATCCTCCGGGCATCCTGCGACACCCGTTCCCAGGATGCCCCCATGCTGCCAGGCCACGTCCTCCGGTCCATCGTCGCGCTCCACGACCTGCCGCACCTCGTGGCCGCACTTGGCCACGAGCCGCTCTGGGAACCGATCGACGCCGGCACGCTCGATCTCGGGCGACGCTCCGATCCTCCCATGGAGGCGGCCATCGTCGGCCGACTGGGAGGCTTCACCTGGTATGCCCTCGCGTCAAGTGATCCGGCACGGTCAGCACCCAGGATCGCGCGGCGGCTGGCCGAGCGCGGGCGCGTGTGCGGCGTGTTCGGGCTGGACCAGGCCCGCCGACAACTGGCGGTGTCGGTGGCCTTCGACGGCACGCCGACGCTCGAGGTGGACCTCGACCGCCCCGGCCAACTGGCCGCGAGCTGCCTCGCCCGCATCGGCGGTGCCGAAGCCGGCGGATCCCTCGGCATCGCGGCCCGTACTGCGGAGGCACTGTCGGGGGCTGGGCTGGGGCGCCAGTTCTTCGCCTCGTTCCGTGCCACCCTCGACCGGTTCATCAGCGCGCTGCCCGCCGGGATGGCTGAACGGGACCGACACGAGCTGGCGTTGCTGCAGCTTACCCGCGTGCTGTTCCTCTACTTCGTCCAGGCCAAGGGATGGCTCAATGGCGACGACCACTTCCTCCGCGGACACGTCGACGACTGTCTCTTCCACCGGAAAGCGATCCACCGGCGCCTGCTCCTGCCGCTCTTCTTCGGGACCCTGAATCAGCCGGCGCCGCGGCGCCCAGGTACGGCCCGGACGTTCGGCCGCATCCCCTTCCTGAACGGTGGGCTGTTCGAGCCGCACCGGCTCGAGCGCCGATATCGACCGGTCATCCCCGACGCGACTTGGCGGGACGCGTTCGACACCCTGTTCGAGCGGTATCACTTCACCCTGAACGAGGCGGCGAGCGGCGGCATCGCCCCGGACATGCTGGGGCGGGTCTTCGAAGGGGTCATGGATCCGGTCGCACGAAAGCGGAGCGGCACCTACTACACACCGCGTGCACTGGTGCAATCGGTGGTCGGCGCCGCCCTTGCCGGGTTTGTGGGCGGCAAGCTGGGGTGTTCCGATGCCGCCGCGCTGGCGCGCCTCGACGCAGGCGACGAATCGGCCGTCCGCCTCCTCGACGACATCACCATTCTCGACCCGGCCGTCGGCTCTGGTGCCTTCCTCCTCGGGGCGCTGCAGCGCCTCGTCGTCTGCCGGACAGCCGCCGGGCGGATGGCCACGCCGCGGCGCATCGTCTCGCGCAACCTGTACGGCGTGGACCTCAATCCCGCTGCCATCCGGCTAGCGGAATTGCGTCTCTGGCTCGCGGTCATCAGCGCGGAACCGGACGGCGCGCCGGACCGGGTGGAGCCGCTGCCGAATCTGGACGGGTTCGTGCGCCAGGGGGACAGCCTGACGGACCCGCTGCGCCTGATGCTGAGGCACCCGCTCCGCGCCTCACGACACGCCCATGCCCTTGGTGCGGCCCGGTACGCCGCGGCGGCCGCGAGTGGCGTCGCCAAGCGTGACGCCCTTCACCTCCTCCGCCGACTCGAGTTGGACACGGCGTCCGAACGGCTTGACGCTGCCGTGGTGGAGCGGGAAGCGGACATCAGGACATTGCTGTCGTCGGGACGCGAGAAGACACTCTTCGGTGACTCTCGCGGGCTCGACCCGCGGTTGCGAAAGGCGCTCCGCCTCGCGCGGCGGGAGCTGAGCTCCCTCCGGTCCGTTCGCCGGCGGCTGCTTGAATCCGGGGAGGCGCCGGCCTTCGACTTCGACACGCATTTTGGTGACGTGATGGCGCGCGGAGGATTCGACGTGGTGGTGGGCAATCCGCCCTGGGTGAGAGCCGAGTCACTCACTGCCTCCATGCGAACACAGTTGCGGGAGCGATTCCGCTGGTGGCGTGCCGGACGCGAGCGTGGCTACGGCCACCAGCCGGATCTCGCGGTCGCGTTCCTGGAGCGCGGATGGGAACTCACCGCGCCGGGCGGGGTCCTCGCAATGCTCGTCCCCGCCAAGATCGCGACGGCTGCGTATGGAGCAGTGGTGCGGTCGGCGCTCACCGAGAGCGGAACCCTGCTTGCCCTAGCCGACCTGACGCATCATCCCGAGGCCAACTTCGACGCCACCACATATCCCCTGGTGATCGTGGTCAGGTCGCACCCGCCTCCTGAAACCCACCGGCCGATGCTCGGCCTGGACGCCGCCACCAGGACGCCGCTCGAGCCGCCGGCCGGCCCGGGCGCGCCGTGGGTCCTGCTGTCCGGAAACCTCCATCGAGCGATGACGCACCTGAGGCGACATCGATCGCTCTCTGATGCGCTCCGCATCCAACTCGGGGTCAAGACGGGGGCCAACCACCTGTTTCTGGCGCCGAGCCCCGAAATCGAGTCCGAGCTCGTACGCCCTGCGTTGCACGGGAGGGACATCCGTGCGTTTCGGGCAACCCCATCGGGTCAGATCATCTGGACCCATGACTCCCGCGGGATCGTGCTCCCGTCGCTGCCCGCCGGGGCAGCTCGGCACTTTGCCCGTCACATCGAGGCGCTCCGCGGGCGTTCGGACGACGTGGGAGGACAACCCTGGTCGCTCTTCCGCGCCTCCGCCGGTGGCGCGACTCCGCGCGTTGTCTGGTCGGACCTGGCCCCGAGACTCGAGGCGGCCTGCCTGGTCGGATCGGCGGCATCCCACTTTGTGCCGTTGAACACCTGCTATCTCGTGCGCTGCGCGTCGCCGGAACTGGCGCTGGCCCTCTGCGCCTGGCTCAACTCCACCTATATCCGCGCCGTGGCGCGCGCTGCGGCCGACCCCGCCAACGGGGGCTTCGCCCGGTTCAATGCACGGGCGGTAGGCGCCGTCCCGCTGCCGCCTGGCGCGCTGGACACTCCTCGGCTGGTCGTGCTTGCCCACCGGGGACTGGCCGGAGAGGCCGTGCAAGATGAGCTCGATGACTATGTGGGAGACTCGCTTGACCTTGGACCCGAGGAACGACGCATTCTCGCCGAAGTGGTGGGCGTGGGCGCCCCGCGTCGTCGCTGAAGCGCTTCGGCCGGTGTCCGACCCGCTGACCGGCGTCCTCCGTCCGGGACCCGCCGAGAGCCCGGCGGCGGTGGCGCGGGCGTTGGCCGGCTCGCTCGCACCGCGCCGAGCCCGGGATGAACCGCCGCCTTGGCTGGATTCAGCCCAGGGAGATGCGTTTCGACTGCTGCTGCATGCAGTCCGTGCCGACGGTGCGGTACTCTGCGCCGAGCCGGTCGGGAGCGGAAAGACCTACCTCGCCCTGGCGGTGGCAAAGGCACTTGGCGCGGAGCCGGCCGTCTGCTTTGTGCCCGCCTCGCTGGTCCCCCAGTGGCAGTTGACGGCCCAGCGCCTGGGGGTGCCGGCCGTCGTGTGGTCGCACGCCCGGCTCTCCCGAGGTCGGTTGCCGCCGCGCGGACCGTCACTCGTCATCGTCGATGAGAGCCATCACTTTCGTCATCCCAAGATTCGGAGGTATCAAACCCTGGCTCCCTGGCTCGTTGGCAAGCGTGTTCTGCTGTTGAGCGCCACGCCCATCGTCAACAGTCCCGAGGATCTGTACCATCAACTCCATCTTGGGCTGCGCGACGACGCACTCGCCGAGGACGGGGCACCATCACTTCGGGCCGCTTTCGGCCGAAGTTCCGTGCCCGCCGCGCTCGGGCGGTTCGTGGTTCAGCGGCTCGACGCCGGAGCGATTCCATCGAGTCGACAATCCGCGGAGGTCGTGGACAGTGGGGCGGTCGCGCTCCTGGAGAGGCTCGACGGGCTGGCGCTCTCGGCTCACCCGGAGGTGGCGGCGCTGGTGCGGTCCGCATTCCTTCGCGCTGCCACATCGAGCGCGGCCGCCCTCCTCGCGACGCTCCGACGCTACCAACACCTGCTCAGGCACGCCGAGGACGCCCGAGCTGCTGGCCACCCGATTGACCGGAGGAGCCTGCGACAGGTCATCGGCGGATCGGATGCACAACTCCTGTTTTGGTCACTCCTGCCCGCGGCGCTGGAGGAGGGAGAACTTCGGATCGAAGACCTCCGCCCGCTCACCACCCTGATCGACGTCACGAGCCGCCTTGCGACCCAGTCCGACGCCAAGTCCACCCGCCTCGAGCATCTCCTCGCTGATGGCGTCCCCACACTCGTCTTCGTCACGGCGAGGGAGACGGTCACCTTCTTGCGCGGCTGCCTCTCGGATCGATGGGTGGCCTGGTGCACCGGCGAGCGCGCCGGCATCGGTCGGACATCCATGCCGAGGCACGACGTCCTCGGCTGGTTCCGGCCCGGAAGCGCCCTCGCTCCGACAGGCCTCCGGGGAAGGCCCCGCACGCTGGTCACCACCGATGTCGCGGCCGAGGGGCTCGATCTCCAGACCGTGGGGCGCGTGGTGCACTACGACCTCCCCTGGACGGACGTGCGTCTGGCTCAGCGCGACGGCCGCGCGGTCCGCCGAGGAGCACAACGCTCGCACGTGGACATCGTCCGGTTCCTGCCCGGCCCCGCATTCGAGACTCGCCTGCATCAGCTGGAGATACTGCTTCGCAAGTCGCGCCTGCCCTCCCGACACGGGCTCGGTGTGGAGGGGCGTGGTCACTGGCGATGGCGCCGTGAACTCGCGGCGACGATACCGGGGCCGGGGAACGAGGGGTTGTGCGCGGTAGAGTCGGATGTAGACGGCGTGCTGGCCGGTGTAGCGCTCGAGCGCGGCGGGGAAGTGATCGCATCCACCGTCCTGTGGCGTGACCATGCCCTTGAGTGGGTCGACACTCCGGAGATCGTCGAGCCTCGTTTGCTCGAGGCGGCCCACGCCCCGCCCGCAGTTCCTCCGTCCGGTACCGAGGTGAGTCAGATCCTGTCGTCGCTGGCGCCCGTGGTGCGGGGCCTGCTCCGTGCCGCCTCGGTGCGCCGCACCGTCGGGTCTGCACCAGCGCCGCGCGACCTACGGGTAGTCAGGCGACTCCGCTCACTCGCGACCAAAGCCGCTCGGCGGCGGGACGCGGCTCTCCTCCATACCCTCGAGCGGGCGCTTGGCTTCTGCACTGGAGGGCATACCGTCGGAGAGGCGATGCTGATCGATGCCCTGACGACGCTCGATGACACGGCCCTGCTGGCGGCCCTTCCAGGCCTGCCGGCGGCGTCGCCCCACCCATCGCCGCTGCATCCTCGCCTGGTGGGACTGATCGTGTTCCGGCGGTCCCGGCCCGCCGCCGCTCGGCGGCAAGGGAGTCCGTGAAGAGAGTCTCATCCGCCCTTCCCCGTCAATTCGAGACGCGTGAGCTATCCTGTCGGTACTCCGGAAGGTTCCGGTTCGGCACGGCGCCGCACCTGCGCGAGACCGCGTCCACCGCATCATCGTGAGGCACCCCATGTACGCTCGAAACCTGATGACCCCGGAACCGAGCGTGATCTCGGTCAACGACACGATCACCAGCGCCGCACGGCTGATGCGGACGCTGCGCGTGGGGATGCTGCCAGTGGTGGACGATACGCATCATCGCCACCTGCTCGGCGTATTGACCGACCGGGACATCGTGGTGCGGTGCGTGGCCGAAGGTCATCAGCTCGACTGTCGGGTGGAGGATCACATGACACGGGAGGGACTGCTGACCGTCCTGGCCGACTCCGACCTCCGCCTGATCGCGGACCGGATGGAACAGCACCAAGTCCGTCGACTGCCTGTGGTCGACGCGCGGCACCGTGTCATCGGGATCGTGACGCAGGCCGACCTCGCGCGGCGCGTCGGGCCGGAAGACCCGGAGTTGGTGGAAGAGGTGCTGGAGCGGATTTCGAACCCGAACCGCTAGCGATCCGGCCACGTTGAGTCGGAGGGCCTGGAAGGAGGGCTCGTGGTGACGAACTTTCGCGATCGTCGCGACGCAGGGAGGCAATTGGCGGCCACGCTGCAGTCGATGGCCGGCGCACCGGGGGTGCTGGTGCTCGCGCTGCCCCGCGGCGGTGTGCCCGTCGCCTACGAAGTCGCCTTGGCACTCGGCGCACCGCTTGATCTCCTGCTGGTCCGCAAGCTCGGGGTCCCGGGCCATGAAGAACTCGCGATGGGCGCCATCGCCGAAGGCGGCGTGCGCGTGCTCAATCGCGAGGTGATCGAACCGCTCCGCATTTCGCAACGGGTCATCGAGCAGGTTGCCACCTCGGAACAGGCGGAACTGGCCCGCCGCGCGCGCCTGTATCGCGGCGACGCCCCACCTCCGGATCTTCACGGCCGCACCGTGCTCCTCGTGGACGACGGCCTCGCGACCGGTGCAACCATGGCGGCCGCGGTCGCTGGCGTTCGGGCCCGTGGCCCATTCCGAATCGTTGTGGCGGTGCCGGTGGCCGCGCGCGAAACGGTTGAAAGGATGCGGGAGATAGCGGACGACTGCGTATCGGTGCTTCTCCCCCGCTCTTTCGGCGGCGTGGGTCAGTGGTATGAGGACTTTGACCAAACCAGCGATGATGAGGTGCGGAGTTTGCTGGACGCCGCCAGCCATCGCGCGCCGGTGGTGCCGTCCGGTTCGCCCGCCACCTGATCCGACCGTCCTGACCGGTCCCGACTTGCCATCTTGCGCCGGGGCACTAGGTTAGCGGTCGCATTGGTGCGCCCGTGCTCTCGAAACCACTCTTTTCACACCTGTGAGGATGTAATGCGTCGCATTGCGCTCGTCTTGAGCACCGTCTTGGTCGCGGCCTGCGCCAAGCCTGAAACACCGCCCGCCGCGGACATGCCGGCGGCCCCATCGATCAATCTGGCCGACCTGACGGGAACATGGACCTCCGTGACGACCGCGCCAGGGAGCGACAGCATACTGGTCACCTCCACGATCATCGCTTCGGCCGACCCCTTGGCGTGGATGATCATCCTGCCGGGCCGCGACACGATGCCGTTCAACGTCTCTGTGTCGGGTGACAGCCTCATCACCGGGGCGGGCCCGTACGAGAGCGTCTTGCGTCCAGGCACCCAGGTATCCACCACGGGCGTCCTGCGCCTCGTCAACGGCCAGCTGACCGGGCCGATGGTGGCTCACTACGTGACGGCGGGCGCCGACTCGACCCTGAATCTCATCACGACGGCCACCAAGGCTCCGTGAGCTAGCTCCGGAATTCGGAAACCTGCAGGGGCGCATCGCGACAAGCGATGCGCCCTTGTCCGTTTCCGGTTCTTAATGGGGGAAAGGCCATGCCGAGACGTCGAGTGGTCGCGGCCCTGCTGCTGACGCTGTACCTGCCGTCCTGCGTCTACTGGACTGCGACGAAGACACCTCTGCCCGAGTTGACCGGCACGGATACGCCGCCGGCGCTCATGCGCGTCACGACGCTGGAGGGCGAGAAGTTCGAGCTGCAGGATCCGCGGGTGCACAACGACACGCTGGTCGGCGGGGCGGTGCCGGACACGGGGTGGGTGTTCCTCGCCCTGGCGGATATCAGCAAGGTGGAGGTCAGGAAGAAGAGCGTGGCCAAGACGGGGCTCACGGTGGTCCTCGCAGTCGGCTTGGTCGTCGCGATCGCGGCACTCTGCCAGAATCCGGACAACTGCACCAGCGAGGACGGGGAGGAGTAGCGCGGGGGTGACGGGGGCCCTGCGACCTATTCGGACTTGCTCCCATCGAGCGATTCAACGCGAAGCAACTGCTCCACCTCGGCGTGTCCGGCCAGGACCGCATCGATGCGCTCACCAATCTCGCGAGCCGCCTCCAGATCGGGAGTCAGGTCCGAGGGTGTCCCGAGTCCCGCGCTCAATCGGAGCAGCCCGATCCGGATGTTCTCGAGTGTGGCCACCGTACTCGCCAAGCGAGCCCGGATTCGCTTCCGCTCTGATTCCATATCGGCCACCAACTCTCCACGACGCACCGCGACCGCGGTGTCCGACCTTGACCCCGCCCCCACCCCCGCCTGGGCGACAGCAGAAGCGAGCAGTGCCTCACGCTGCCGCAGCGCCTGCGCCGCCGCATCCAGACGAGCCACGAGTCGAGGAACGTCAGGGACCTGATCTCGGATGCCCTTGGGCAACGCGCCGAACAGCCCGGTCGCGGCGTGGTGGAGCAGCACCTCGGTCGGGTCCGCGTTCCCCGTCGACCGACCTCGGCCTGGCCGCAGGCCGAGGTCACCCACCCAGAGCGCTGCCCGAGTGAGCCAACGACCGAGGCTGGCAGTCCAATGTCGCCGGGCGCTCCGAAGGATCCGGCCAAAGAGCGTGCGCCCGACAATAAGTGCTCCTCCCACGAGTGCCACATCAAACACAAACGAATCGCCAAGGAGTTCGACCAGCTTCGGCCTGAACAACCATCCCGCCGCGAGCAACAGGGTGGCGCCGACGTACACCGGCCAGGCCACTGCCGTTGACCGTGCGTTCTCAGGAATCCAGGGAGCCGCCACCACCTCCGCCTTCCTGAAACCATCGCTGAGGACCGATCGCGCTTGCCAGACCACGGAGCTGCTTCGGACAAGCCACAACACCGTGATCAGCACTAGCAATGCGGTGCGGTAGATGCTATCGAAGAAGTTCGTGAAGCTCTCTTCACCACCCAGCGCTGGCGCGAATTCGGACAACAGGATAAGGGCGCTGAGGAGAAGCAGGCCTCCGGTCTCGCCGACGAGGGTCTCGATTTCCAGTTGGAGTCGCCGAATCACCTCGGGAACATCGAGGCTGGACGACTTGGCCTCGCCCACGGCCTCGGCGAGCTCCTCTCCCGTCGCGAAACGTGCGCCGGGAGACTTCGCGAGGCAGCGATCCACGACTGCGGTGAGGCGTTGTGGTAGTTCGGAGCGAATGGCACCAAGCGGAGGAGGCATTTCTTGCAGGTGGGCCACTAAAAGCGCCGCTGGCGTGGATGCCTCAAACGGAGTCCGGCCGGTCAGCGCGAAGAACGCGGTCACTCCAAGCGAATAGAGATCGCTCCTCCCGTCAAGCGGATCACCTCCGGCCTGCTCGGGGCTCATGTACCGTGCAGTGCCAAGAATCTCGCCGGCAGCAGTCACGGATTCCTCGTCCGTGACCTTCGC
Organism: uncultured Gemmatimonadales bacterium; assembly: GCA_963810185.1. Taxonomy (GTDB): domain Bacteria; phylum Gemmatimonadota; class Gemmatimonadetes; order Gemmatimonadales; family GWC2-71-9; genus SPDF01. Next base: position 851,966 of record CAWEMJ010000007.1, on the reverse strand, counting down.
GATGCCGAAGTCGGTCAGCATGGCGCGGCCACTCAGGTCCTCAAGCAGAATGTTATCGGGCTTCACATCGCGGTGGACAACGCCCTGCCGGTGCGCGTACGCGAGAGCCCACGCCGCTTCCTGAACAACCCTCACGGCGGGCGCCGGTTCGAGCGGCCCCACGCGAGTGACGCGCTCAGCGAGCGTTTCCCCAGGAATGAAGGCCATGACGAAGAAGACGAAGGGATCAATCTCCTCCACGGCGAAAATGGGGACGATATTCGGGTGGGAGAGCCGCGCTGCAGTCTGGGCCTCGCGGATGAAGCGCTCGCGTAGCCGTGGCACGAGGGCCAGGTACTGGGGGAGCACTTTGATGGCGACAGGTCGATCGAGTGAAACATCCCGGGCCAGGTACACGACACCCATGCCACCGCGGCCGAGTTCCCGCTCGATGGAGTACCGACCGGCGACCGCCGATCGGAGTGCCCGGAGCTCCCCCTCCACTGGGCTTGAGGTCACTGGGCGTCAACCAAGCACAGCGCGATTGCTCGGCCGCGGACGCGCGGCAGCAAGGGTCCCGTTGGCATGTCCCCTGTTCCGCGGCGAAGCTCATTGGGCGCGCTGGTCGCCACCCGACTCACGGGGTGACCTCGATCTCTACTCCAGGGCTCCCAATCGTGTTCCACTGGCCACGAACGACAAAGCGACCCGGCACGAGTTCGGGGACGCTATCTTCTCCGACCGGCTTGAATTGCAGGGTGTAGTCGTACCTGATCGATTGACCCGGCTCGAACGTCATGGTCTTCCCCGGGGGAAGGGGCCCGATCGGGATCAATCTGGCGTCAGAATCGCTGGTCACATCTCGCGACAACACCCACAGCGCAGGCCCCGCGCCCCAGCTATCCGCCGCTGATTCACTGAACATGCTAAAGCGTTGCTCCCGACCGAGAGTTCGGCCCGGCCGAACAACCACCCGCGCCGCGCGCTGAAGCGGGTTCCGTATCTCGATCGTGACGCGAACCCCCTGCGTGTCACGCGCGATCGAGGCCTCAGTCGGCGTGACTGTCGTGGTGACTTTGAGTACTGAGACTGGATCGTCGCGCGAGCACGCGACCACGAAAGACAGAGAGACACAGGCGGCCACAAGCGGGGGACATCTCACACGGACTGCCTTGATTGCTGCTCGGCTCACGGCACGACCTCGATTTCAACCGGCTTGCCTTCGTTCGTATTCCAACTACCCCAAATCACGAACCGCCCCGGCCGTAAGTGAGGCTTCTTTCCGTCCGTGGCCCTGAGCACGAGCCTGAAAGTGTCGCTCAGGACCTGGCCAGGGGCGAAGCGGAAAGTCCTGCCCCTTGGGGCAGCATTGAGCCAATCCGATCTTCCGGGCCCGCTCGAATCAAGTGGTACGACCAATATCTCGAAACCTGCGCCCCAGCTATCGGCGGCGCCCCCGCCGAGCGCGCCTCCCAACGGCCTGAGGGACCTGCCCGGCCTCGTCACCACTCGCACGGACCGCTCAAGGGGGTTCCGGACCTGCACCGTCACCAGCACACCAAGCGTGTCGCGCGCGATGGAGGCCAGGGCCGGCGACACGGTGGTCGTGACTTCAAGCACGGAGACCGGATCGTCGCGGGTGCACCCGGTCACAACCGGCAGGCCAGCAAGCGCGAGGAGACGCACGCATGCCAGGAGAAGCGTGCGCCGGTGTGACTTGCAGATCACGGCGTCACCAGAAGTTCGATGCTCCCGCTCTGATTGGAGCCGTAGCTCCCGGTCAGCTTGTAGCGTCCGGGCACGAGGTCGGGCCTATTGTCAATCTCAATCGAGACGATCGAAAGTGAAACGGAAAAGTCTGAAGTCGCACCGGAATCGAACGTCACGATCCTTCCCGACCCGGGAAGCCCGATGGGAATGAGGCTCGAGTAATCTGCGTGCGCCGAATCCACGCCCGTGATATGCACCGCGGGGCCGATGCCCCAGCTCATGCCAGTCGAATCGTTGTAGACGCCGATGTCTGGGTTCGCGCGGAGGTAACGCCCGGGCCTGATCCGTATTCGTGCGGCCCGCGGCAAGGGGTTGTGGACCCGGACGGTGACCAACACACCCGAGGTGTCCCGGGCCATCGAGGCCACGGCCGGCGACACGGTGGTCGTGACTTCAAGCACGGACACAGGGTCCTCTCGCGTGCACGCCGCAGTCAGCAAAAGGGTGGCACAGGCCAAGAGGAGGGCGGGTGCGCTCATGCGGTCACCTCGGAAAAATTCAGACAACAGCCGCGCCCCGGCAGGAACTGACAGCCTCTGCTTGTTGTCCAATATCGGAACGGACCCTACCTAGCTGATATCGCGCCTATCGGACCCAGCCGCAAGACCCCCCGCGCCTCAATCCAACCCGGGTCGGCCCGGTAGCCGCCAGTCCCCACCCCCACTACGTTATTCCCCCATGCCACCGCTCAATACTGTCCTGTTCGACCTCGACGGGACCCTCATCGACTCGATCCAGCTCATCATCGACTCCTACCACCACACCCTCGAGGTGCACGGCCTCCCGCCGCGCTCCGACCAGGAGTGGCTCGATGGAATCGGCACCCCCCTCCGGGTGCAGTTTGCGGAGTGGGCCCACGACGAGCCCCAGATGGAGGCAATGATCGCCACCTACCGCGACTACAACATCTTCCACCATGACAGCCGGGTGACCGTCTATCCCGGCGTGGTGGAGATGGTCCGCGCCGTCCGCGCCGCTGGATGCCGCACAGGCATCGTCACCAGCAAGAACCGGGTGGGGGCCTTTCGCGGACTCCGGCTGGCCGGCCTGGACGACGCGATGGATGTGGTCATCGGAGCCGATGACGTCACCAATCCCAAGCCGCACCGCGAACCGGTGGACCTGGCCGTCGCCCAGCTCGGGGCCGACCCGGCCACCACGATCTACGTTGGTGACAGTATTCACGACATGCATTCCGGCCGGAGCGCCGGGGTCCGTACCGCCGCCGTCCTCTGGGGCCCCTTCGGGCGCCTGGACCTCGAACCTGCCACTCCGGACCACTGGCTTCACCACCCGCACGAACTGGTAACTCTGCTCGGCGCTTAGGCTTACCGTTTCTTCCTCCGAGGAACGCTTGGCCGGCACGTCTTGCGGCGGTCGCCACCCTCCTTATCTTCCCGCCCAGCAATTCGTTACCTGAACCTCACCGGGACGTTGCAATGCGCCTCCTGCCGCGGGACGAACGCTTCTTCGACCTCTTCACCAAGGTCGCCACCCTCAACGTCGAAGCCGCCAAGCAGCTTCATGTCCTCCTGGGCACCGAAATGGACCGGCGACTCCCGATCGTGGAGTCGATCAAGCGGCTGGAGCACGAGGCCGACCTCATCACCCACGAAGTGGTGACGCGACTCGACCGCTCCTTCATCACCCCCCTCGACCGCGAAGACATCCACATGCTGGCGTCGCGGCTCGACGACGTGATGGACCTGATGGACGGCTGCGCGCGGAAGGTGCAGGTGTTCCACGCCGGCAACGCCCCGAAGGGCGCCATCCTGCTCGCCGAGACCATCGTCGGCGCCACCGAGCAGCTGCTGATCGGCGTGAAGCACCTGGACAAGTCGAAGCATGGAGAGGTCCTCACGGCCTGCGTCGCGGTGAAGGGGATGGAGGAGGACGGCGACGCCATCTATCACCAGTGGCTGGGTGAGCTGTTCAAGGGAGACCCGGAACCTCTGCTGGTCATCCGCTGGAAGGAGATCTACGACACGCTGGAGAAGACCCTCGACTACGCCGAGGATGTCGCCAACGTGCTCGAGTCCATCTTCATCAAGCACGCCTGACCATGGACGCGTCTGTGGGGTTCGTCCTCGCCATCATCGGCGTGGCGCTGGTCTTCGACTTCATCAACGGCTTCCACGACAGCGCGAATTCCATCGCCACGGTCGTGTCCACCCGGGTGCTCTCCCCCGGCGTGGCGGTGTTCTGGGCGGCTTTCTTCAACTTCGTCGCCGCCTTCGTGGTGGGGACCGCCGTCGCCAAGACCATCGGCAAGGGCCTGATCCACCCCTCCGCGGTGGATGCGAACGTCATTCTCGCGGCCCTGCTCGGCGCCATCGCCTGGAACCTCATCACCTGGTGGCTCGGCCTTCCCAGTTCGTCGAGCCACGCGCTCCTCGGCGGGTACGGCGGCGCCGCGGTGGCCAAGGCGGGCGCGGGGGCGATCATCGCCTCCGGATGGATCAAGCCGATCCTCTTCATCGTCATCTCGCCGATGCTCGGCATGGCCCTGGCCCTCGGGCTCACCGTGGCCCTCTCCTGGGCGCTCCGGAAGCAGAGCCCCGGCCCGATGGACAAGCTCTTCCGGCGACTGCAGCTCGTCTCCGCCGCGCTCTACTCCCTGAGCCACGGCGCCAACGACGCGCAGAAGACGATGGGCATCATCGTCGGGCTCCTGGTGGCCACGCAGGCGCTCTTCCTGGAACAGACCGGCTGGCTGCACCATCTCTACCTTCCAAACGCCGACACCATCCCGATGTGGGTGGTGCTGATGGCGCACACCGCGATCGCCCTCGGCACCGCGATGGGCGGCTGGCGAATCGTGAAGACCATGGGCACCCGCATCACCAAGCTCCGCCCCTTCGGCGGATTCTGCGCCGAGACCGCCGGCGGCATTTCCGTCTTGCTCGCCTCCTCCCTCGGGGTGCCGGTCAGCACGACGCACACCATCACCGGCGCCATCGTCGGCGTGGGCGCGGCCAATCGCCTCTCCGCCGTGCGCTGGGGCGTGGCAGGCACGATTGTCTGGGCCTGGATCCTCACCATCCCGATGAGCGCGGCCATCGCCGGGCTCACCTACCTAGCCATCCGCTGAACGCGGCCGCGCGGGACCGCGCGGTTCCCGGCTATTTTCAGGCATGCTTCCGCATGCGCTCCTCCTCGCCGCAGGGACCGGGACCCGGTTTGGCAGCAACAAGCTGCTGGCGCGCTGGCGCGGCCGCCCCCTGCTGAGTCACGTGCTCGCCACCATCACGAGCCTCCGTGACCGGGGCGTGGTGTCGGGTGCCACAGCAGTGGTGCGGGACGGGGACGAGCAGGCCGCCGGACTGCTTCGCCAGGCGGGAGTGCGGGTAATCTGGAGCGAACACACGAATGCAGGGATGGCGCAGTCCCTGCAACTCGGGCTCCGCGCGCTGGTCGCGCTCCGGCCACAGCCCGATGCCGCCCTCATTTTCCTCGCCGACCAGCCCTCCGGCCCCGCGGAGGCGGCTGAGGAAGTGGTCCGCGCCTGGCAGCTGGGCGGCGGGGCCGTGGTCCGGCCGAGGTACGCGGCCACTCCGGACGAGCCGGGACACCCTGTGCTCCTCGACCGCGACGTCTGGGGTCTTGCCGAACGGCTGACCGGAGACCAGGGCCTTGGCCACGTGCTGTCGAACACGCCCGGCCTGGTGGTCCATGTCGACGTGGACGGCGCCAATCCGGACGTGGATACCCCCGCCGACCTGTCCCGACTCGATTCGCCTCCGCGATGATCTTTGAATTCGGTGGGGCACCCGAGCTCGATTCGCCGCGCGAGGCAGTCTGGCGGCACCTGCAGGACGGCGACATGATGGCGGCCTGCACCCCTGGCACGGAGACGTTCGAGATCCGCGGGCCGGGCCGCTACTCGGTCAAGTGCAGCGTGGGCTCCGGGCTGGTGCGGGCGCATGTCGTCCTCGAAGCGGAGCTGCACGACCTCGTCCACCCGGAGAGCCTTCGCCTCCGGGCCACTGGGACCGCGCCCGGCTCGACGCTCGACGTCGAGACCCTGGTCCGGCTCGAGGCGCTCGGAACGGAGCGGACGCGCCTCACCTGGACCTCGGTGACCGGCGTCCACGGCATGCTGGCCAAGTTCGGGCGCGGCATGATCGAGGACACCCTCCGGCAATTCACCGAGAAGTTCTGGACCAACGTGGCGGAGCGGGCCGCCGCGGCCCCCCGCAGCGGCGCCTACATCCTCACGTCGGCGGAACTGCTCGCCCTTCCGGCGGAAATGGTTGGCGGCGCGGTCCTGCTTGTCGGCATTGACCTGGGAGGCCGGGCACTCCTCAAGGGTCATCGCCTGAGCACAGCCGAGGCCGCTGCCCTCCGCGAAGCAGCCAGCGCTGGCACGCTCGCCGCCCCGCTACGCCTGGCGTGGGTCGGTTCCCATGAGCTCCACGAGGCGGACGCCGCCGAGACCCTCGCGACCGCCTCGGCTGGCCCTGGGATCGGCCTCGGCCCGGTGCGTCAAGGGCGCGTCGACCTGGTCGCGCAGCACCGCGGGGTGCTGACCATTTCCCTCGAGGGGCTCGCGCGCATCAACGCGGTGGATCCGCTCGAGCTCTTCACTCGCTGGAACCACCAGCCGGTCGAGGTGGGAGAGCTGGTGGCGAGCGTCAAGGTCGCTCCCCACGTGGTCGAAAAGGACGCGGTGAAGGAAGGGGCCCGGCTGGCGCACGAATTCGCCCCGCTCCTCGAGGTTCGGTCGTACCCCGGCGTCACGGTGGCGGCCATCGTCGCGGAGACGCTGTCCCCCGACGCCCGCGGGCGATTCGAGGCGGCATCGAGGCTGCGGGCGGAATCGCTCGGGGGAAGCTTTCTGGGACTGCGGGATATTGGCGGAGCAGTGCCTGCGAGCGCCGCAGCCGCCGCGCGGGAAGCGCTGGAGGAGCTCGCGGTGCGGCAGCGCATCGGCCTGCTGTTGATCGGCGGTGTGTCCGCCGGCGATCCGCTCGCCCCCCTCTTCGAGGCGCTTGAGGCACTGGGCGGTGTGGTATTCCGCCGCGGCGTACCCGCCCACCCAGGGTCGATGCTCTGGCTCGGCCGTCTGGGCGCCACCCAACTGCTGGGCCTGCCCCGCTGCAGCGCATTCAGCATGGCCACGGCGGCCGACCTGCTCCTCCCGCGCCTCATGACGGGAGAGGCTTTCACCGCGGAGTCCATCGCCAGGCTCGGCCACGGCGGATTGCTCGGGCGCGAGATGCGGTCCCGGTTCCCGGCGTACGCCCGGGAGTTGCCTGAACCGCCCGCCTCTTGACCTCTCCCTCTTGAAGCGGGTTATTAGAGCCTGATGTCGCCCTCCACTGTCCTTGACGAACCCACCGCCGCCGCCTCATTCGAGGTGTACCAGGTACTGCCCAGGCAGAGCCTCTTCCGCCGCTTCCTGACGACCCAACGCCACCTGTTCGGACTCGTCTTCGGCGCGTTGTCCGTGGACGTGGAGCAGCGGAAGGGTACGCCCAGGGGAAAGGGCCTCGGCTTCTTTCTCCTGCGGGTGCTGAATGCATTCACCCGGCCGTTTCTCGACCGCAGCCTTCGGGACCTCCCATTCCCGGTGCAGCTGCGCCGACGGCTGGAGCGACTCGGCCCCACCTATATCAAGCTCGGGCAGATCCTCAGCCTCCGCGAAGACATCCTGCCGAAGTCGATCACGCAGGAATTGAAGCACCTGCTGGCCTCGCTGCCCGCAGTCCCGTTTCCGGTGCTCTGCGAACTCATCACGCGTGACCTGGGTCGCCCGCTCGACGACATGTTCCTGTCGATCGACGAGATCCCCCTCGGCTCTGCGTCCATCGGACAGGCCCACCGAGCGACCACGCGCGACGGCGACCCGGTCATCATCAAGGTGGTCAAGCCCGGGATTCCGGCCATCCTGCGGCGCGACGCCAAGCTCCTGGCAATGGCGGGCTGGGTGCTGGAACTCGCCTTTCCGCGCTACGGCCCGAAGCGGATCATCCGGGAGTTTTCCGACTACACGCTGCGCGAGGTGGACCTGCGCCGCGAGGCCGACAACGCCGAGACCTTCGCCGCGAACTTTGCGGACGAACCGGGCATCGTCTTTCCAAAGATCTACCGTGAGTTCAGCGGCGAGCGCGTGCTGACGATGGAGTTCTTCGACGGCTATCGACCGGATTCAAAGCAGGTCCAGGCCATGTCGCTGGAAGACCGCGAGCGGCTCGTGGACCTGGGCGCCGAAGCCATCATCCGGATGATCTACAAGGACGGGTTCTTCCACGCCGACCTCCACCCCGGCAACCTCATCGTGCTTCCCGGCCCCAAGGCGGGGTTCATCGACCTCGGCATGGTCGGGCGGATGCACGACGAACTCCGCCGGACGCTGCTCTACTACTACTACGCGCTCGTCATGGGGGACGCGGAAAACGCCGCCCGGTATCTCTCGGCGGCGGCAGAGCCAGGCCGCGGGGGTGATCCGGCGGGATTCCGCCGCGACGTCGCGGAGATCTCCACCCGCTGGCGCCGGAACTCCAATTTCGACAGCTTCTCCCTCGGACAGCTGATCCTCGAGTCGGTGAGCCGGGGCGCGGAGTACCGGATGTTTTTCCCGGTGGAGATGGTGCTGATGGTCAAGGCGCTGATCACCTTCGAGGGCGTCGGGCAGATTCTCCTGCCGGGCTTTGACGTGGCCGAGGTGTCGAAGCGCCATGTCCGCCGGGTGTTCATCCAGCAGTTCAGTCCGGTGCGCTTAGCCCAGGAAGGGCTCCGGGGCGCCCCCGACCTGGTGGACGCGCTGGTCAAGATGCCGCTCCTGATCACGGAAGGACTCCGGGTCATGGAAAAGACTGCCAAGCGAAGCACTGAAAATCCGTTCGCCGGATTGCGTGGCACCTTGATCGCCGGATTTTCTCTGGTGGCCGGGGCCATCATCCTGGGCTTCGTCGGCACGCAGGCCTGGCCGTTTTACGTGCCGTTCTTCGCCATCGCCTTCGTCCTCGCGATCCGCAAGGGAGGCTGAGACGATGCGCCCACCCGCACCCCTGCCGACGCATCCGCCGACCGAACCCCCGGAACCGTGGGAGCCGTTCGACCCTGCCTTCAGCCGCATGATGATGGATGACGTCCTGGGCCCGATGCTGGATCACTATTTCCGTCCGGCCATCTTCGGGCTGAACAACCTGCCGGCTGAGGGTCCGGTGGTGCTGGCCGCGAATCACAGCGGCAACGCCTTCCCCTACGACGCCATCATCTTCGACGCCGCGCACTGGCGGGGCGAGGGGTACCGGACCGACAAGAAGCTCCGCGCGGTGTACGAGAAGGAACTCTCCTACACCTGGTGGATGCGGCCGTTCGGCCTGGACGATTTCTGGCGCCGCGGCGGTGGCGTGGACATGCTGTTCGACAATTTCGACCGGCTGCTGACCCGAGGCGACCGGATCCTGTATTTCCCGGAAGGCGTCCCCGGCATCGGGAAGGGATTCAACCGTCGGTACCAGCTGCAACGCTTCAGCACCAGCTTCGTGCTCCTGGCCGCGCGCCACCGGGCTCCCGTGATTCCGCTGTACATGATCAACGCGGAGTGGATCAACCCCTTCGGATACGTCTTCCCGCCGCTCGACCGATTCATGCAGCGCTATTTCGGCGTCCCGTTCCTGCCGCTACCGGCGGGAATCGTGGCGATCATCTTCCCGTGGATCTGGTACCTCGCCTTCCCGGCCAGGACCATCTTCGTCCTCGGGGAGCCGATCGACGTGGCGGGATATCTGACACAGGCGGGGTTGACGAACCTCGCGGAGCCGGACCGGCCGACGCTGCAGCGCACCGCGGAACGGGTGCGCCAGGAAATGCAGGTCCAGCTCGACGCGCTGGTCAAGATTCACGGACGACGCCCGTTCGACGCGCCGCATCTCTGGCAGGCCATCAAGGCCGGATGGGGAAAGTTGCGGTGGGCGCTGCCGACCGGGTGGCCGATTTCGTTCGTGCGACGGACGCGCGACCAGCACCGGCCGCCGGCGCGGAACGCCCTGCACCGCGTGCTGCGGGACTGGGACTTGATCGGGTTCTACCTGCCCTTCGGGTGGCCGCTGTTGACGCTGGCGCGGATGTTCCGGAAGCCACCGTGCGGATATCGCGGGGTACCGCGGTCAAAGCGGGCGGAGCTGCAGGGCGCGTTCACGTGGCGACTCTCGGACCGCCCGCTACCCCCGCGCCCGCCCGCCTGACCCCGGCGCCACCGGCATTTCGCTCGTGACCGCCACCTCGAACCGATCGAGCGCCACCGCGAACTGGCTCGTCATGGGGTCCCGCTCGCTGAACTGATCGAGTCCCACGCTGGTCCAGATGTCCCGCGGATCGTCCAGGATGTCCTCCCGCAGCGTGATCCCGTAGGGCTTCAGCATCGGGCCGATCGTCTTGCGCCGCGCGCGCAGATTCCGCCGTGTCGCGTCGTACGCGAGCTCGCACACCCGCCGGCGGGAGCGGAAACTGAAGATGTTGCTGAAGAAGAGGTCGAACTCGTTCCGCTCAGGCTGGAAGAGCAGGACCTCGGAATCGGGGAAGCGGGTCTGGTATTCGCGCATCCCGACTTCGAGGCGGGAATTGATGAGCGTCCGCACCGTCTGGCTCAACACGGTGGCGAGCCCCTTCTTGAGCAACGCCCCTTCCTTGAGCTGCCCGGCTTCGACGGCGTCCCGCAGGTCGGCGGGCACCAGCGGATTGACGCAAAGCAGCAGGTCCACGCCTTCCTTGAGCGCCACCGACGCGTGAAGCGTCTTCAGCAGGATCCCGTCCACACAATACCGACCCTCGATCTTTACCGGCGGGTAGAACCCCGGTATGGCGGTGCTCGCCTGGACGGCGGTGGATATCGGCACGTGGTCCCAGCCGGGTTCGCCGAAGAGGATCGGCCGGCCGCTCTCGAGGTCGGTGGCCACGACGATGAGCCGCTGGCGGAGTTCACGGAAGTCATCACTCCGACCCTTGATGCTGAACGTCCGCTCCAGGTACCGACGGATCGGCTCGTTGTCGAAGAGTCCGACGGGGAGGGCCCGGGCCATCTTGGTGAGCGACTCGAAGAGGGTCTGTTCCTCGGGGCCGCGCCGGAACTCCAGCATGGCATCGGCAAAGAGGCGCGGGAGCATGAGGCTCCGCTTGGCCCATTCGCGGTAGTTCGGCGTGAAGAAGGTCTGGGGAACGAAGGGATGCTCGCCTGGCTCGTGCTTGACGAGCGCGCGCACCATCTGCACGGTGGTGAGGTCGTTGGCGAGCGACGAGGCGATGAACGCCCCGGCGCTCACGCCGACGTAGATGTCCAGTTCATGCAGATCGAGGCCGTCGAGCGCCTCATCGAGGGCCCGGAGTGCGCCGATTTCGTAGACGGCGCCCTCCGGACCGCCGCCGGCCAGCGCGAGGCCGATCCGGCGGCGTTTCTTGCTGCGCCGTGCCTTGGTGGGCATGGCGCGACTCCTTACTTGGCCGCCCGGCGGGCCGTCTTCCTGGCCGGGCGCTTCTTCGCGGTCTGCACCGTGCGGGTGAGCTCTTCCACCCGGCGAGTCAGCGCGAGGATCTCCTTGCGGGTCGGGATGCCGAGCTTGTTCAAGGCGGTCGCGACGCCGTGGTCGATCGGGGCCGAGACGCGGCCGATGGCGCCTTCCGCCTCGCCGCGAAGCGTCCGGGCGCGGCCCTGCGCCTTGTGGAGCACCTTCTCCAAGCGCGCGCGGCCGGTCTTTTCCAGCTTGGCGCCCTTCTCGACGAGATCCTCGAACACTCGGCCGCCCTCTTCACCGGCGGTGGCCAGCGCGCCGAGCCCGGCGAGCCAGATGTGCTGCGCGTTGTCCCTGACGGTCAGGGCGGTGGTGCTGCGAGTAGTGCGTGCCATATGTACCTCCTGGTGGCAGACCGCTTTGCGGTCCGGTGGTTTGTGTGTGATCCTGCTGTTTGACTTCTATCCTTCAGCCCGGCGGCGCCGGGCGGTGGTTCCGGACTTGCCCTTCTTTGCCCTTGGCCGGGGCCGGGACCCCTCGAGATCCCGAAGCGCCTGCTCCAGCCCTGTAATGCCCTCCCGGAGCACTTCCATTTCGTGCCGCGCGTCCCGGACCGGGGGCAGGTGATCGACCGACGCCTTCACGAAGCGGTCCACTCCTTCCTGCAACTGCTCCACTCGCGCCTGCAACGCGGCCTCGCCGCGGCGGATGACATCGTGGAAGAGGTCGGCGGAGAGGAGCGACTTCCCCTGTTTTTCGCCTTCGAGGATGATCTGCGCCAGCACCTGTCGCGTCACGTCCTCCCCGCTGCCGCTGTCCAGCACCCGCACCTCCTGGCCCTCGCGCACCCACCCGGCCACCTCGTCGAGCGAGACGTAGCGGCTCTCCTCGGTGTCGTACAGTTTGCGGCTTCCGCCGCCGTAGCGCTTGACCAGTCGGACCACGTGCCCCTCCTGAAGTGCCCGGAATATACCGCACTGCGGCAAATTGTCAACCCCGGATTGTCGCACTGCGGCAATCCTGGGATCCGCCCCATCCCGGCCCGGCCTTGCGGCCCCCTGCCCCCCTGCCCCGCCGGCCGGCGGCCGTGCTGGCGAAGTCGTTGATTTCGTGATAGATACAAGGCGTTCACCGACCCGTACCGCCCGGCCCCGTTTCTGGAGAACCCACGCATGTTCATCCCGACCCTCCTGCTCAAAAAGCTCTACACTCTCGGCAGCCTGACGAACGTCGAGCAGGGCGTCCGGTTCGGCATCAAAAACCGCCTCAGCAGCGTGGAGATCACGGCCGTGCTGTCCGTCGTCATCGACGGTGTGCCAGTCGCGCTCGACCGGGTCGCCATCCACCTGCCTGGGGGACAGATCCTCACCGCCGACACCGTCGCCGGGGGCCCGGCCATCGAGTTCCCGGTCGGCGCGATCCTGTCCCTGGTCGCCAAGCACCCGGCCGTCGGACCGGGAAAACACACCATCGCCCTCGCGGTCAAGACCAAGACGTTCGGGAAGCTCAGCTTCGACGTGGAGGACTCCATCCAGGAAGGCACCCACACCCTGGTACGCATCCCCCGGGACGCCGAGGACGACTACAGCGAGGCGGCCATCAAGGCGCGGCAGCAGTTCGTGGAGAAGGAGACCGGCGCCAGGCTCGACCACGTCGGCAAGCATTCGTTCGATCCGCACCTGACCAAGGGGAATTGCGAGCATTTCGTCGGCGTGGCCCAGGTGCCGCTGGGGATCGCCGGTCCGATCACCATCAACGGCGAACACGCCAAGGGCGACTTCCTGGTGCCGATGGCTACCTCCGAAGGCACGCTCGTCGCCTCGTACAACCGGGGGATCAAGGTGATCAACCTGTCGGGCGGGGTGCGCTGTACGGTGGTGGGCGACGCGATGCAGCGCGCGCCGGTGTTCGTCTTCGACGACGCCCGCGCCGGGCGCGAGTTCGTGGCGTGGGTGGCAGCGCAGATGCCCAAGATCCGGGAGGAAGCGGAAGCGACCTCCAGCGTCGCCAAGCTGCAATACGTCGACCCGTACCAGTCCAACAAGTTCGTGTTCCTGCGGTTCAACTACAGCACCGGCGACGCCGCGGGCCAGAACATGGTGGGGCGCGCCACCTTCGCCGCCTGCAGCTGGATCCTCGACAACTACGCGGGGATCGTCCACTTCTATCTCGAGTCGAACTTCGCCACCGACAAGAAGGCATCGCAGATCAACGTGATGCGGACCCGGGGCAAGCGGGTCACCGCCGAGATTACGGTGCCGCGCGACGTCCTCATCCAGCAGATGCGCGTGGAGCCGGAAAGCCTCGTCTACCACCACGGCGTCGCCAACGTCGGCGCCTTCATCAGCGGGGCCAACAACAACGGGGCCCACTCGGCCAACGGCATCACGGCGCTGTTCATCGCCACCGGCCAGGACGTGGCCAACGTGGCGGAGTCGTCCGCCGCCATCCTCTACGCGGAACTGACCAAGAATCGCGACATGTACCTGTCGATCACGATCCCGTCGCTGATCATCGCCACCCACGGCGGCGGCACCGGGTTGCCCACGCAGGCCGAATGCCTCGAGGTGCTCGGCTGCCGCGGGCGCGGCAAGGTCAACAAGCTGGCCGAAATCATCGCGGGCGTGGTGCTGGCGGGGGAGATCTCCCTGGCGTCTGCGATCTCCTCCTCGGACTGGGTATCCAGCCACGAGCAGTACGGCCGGAACCGTTAGCGGCGAGATGCGCCACCTCCTGGCCGACTACGCGCGGATGCGGGAGGCCGAACCGGTCGGCCGCGCGGTGGTCACCTCCGTGTGGGGCTCGGCCCCGCAGGCCGAAGGCGCCACGATGCTGGTCTCGGCGAGTGGCCGAATGGCCGGTTCCGTCTCCGGGGGCTGCGTGGAGACGGCGGTGGCAGAGGAAGTTCAGGAGGCGATCGCGCGGCGGACGTCCAAGCTGGTCCGCTACGGCATTACCGACGAGCGCGCCTGGGAGGTGGGCCTGGCCTGCGGTGGGACGCTCGAGGTGCTGGTTGAACCGGAAGTGGCCCACGACCTCCTCGCTGCAGCGCGCGGCCCCGGCGGCGTGGTCGTCGCGACGGTGCTCGATGGTGCCGCCGCCGGGAGGTCGAGCGTGTTCAGCGACGAGACGCCGGACGACGTCACGCCGATCGGCCGGGCCGCGACCGAGGCGCTTCGTTCAGGCAGGTCGCGAAGCGTGCGGCTCCCGGTCGACGGGGTCGAGGCGTCGGTGTTCCTCGAGGTGTTTGCGCGCCCCCCGCGGCTGGTCATCTTCGGCGGTGTGCACGTGGCCGCCGAACTGGTGCCGCTGGCCCGCGCCCTGGGCTACCGGACGATCGTGGCCGACGGCCGCCCCGCCTTCCTCACCCGCGAGCGATTCCCGGACGCCGACCAGCTGATCCTGGGCTGGCCCGAGGAAGCGTTCGCGCAGGCAGGGATCGATTCGGCCACCGCCGTGGCGGTACTCACGCACGACCCGAAATTCGACGATCCCGCACTGATGATCGCGCTGCGGTCGCCCGCGATGTACGTGGGCGCCATCGGGTCGAAGAAGACCCAGGCGGCGCGCCGGGAGCGGCTCGGCGCCGCAGGGCTCACCGAGGTCCAGCTGGCGAGGCTGTTCGGGCCGATCGGGCTCGATCTGGGGGGTCGTTCACCCGCCGAAACCGCCCTGGCCATCCTGGCTGAGATTACGGCGGTGCGCTACGGCGCGGGCGTCCATCGGAGGGCGAGCTGACGCGTCAAGTCTGGACGATCAACCAATCCTTGGCCGCGTCCAGGTTGTCAAAGGCGGGGATATTGCGCTTGGAGAACCGCATCACGGTGGTGTAGACCACCTTCTGCAGCCCGGACAGGCCCACCACGGCCCCCGCGATCACGTAGGGCCGATTGTTGACCGCCAGCCGCTTGACCGCCTCCAACACCTCGCCGTTGAACCGACTCCCCGACACGTGCGTCAGGGTGCGAACGCTCCGAAACGGCGCCGCCTGGACGATCTGACCCGCCTCCTCGATGGCGGCCAGCGCCTCCTCGGTCGTCTGAACGTGCGCGAAGTCCAGGAAGGCGATCTGGACGCCCTTGTGTTCAATGAGGGTGGTGCGAGCCATGTGGACTCCTGCGGCTAAGGCGTTCGTGGTCAGGGAAGCGCGGCGATCTTGCGAAGCTCCCGCAACACGGCGCGCTGGGCCGCCGCGTCCCGCACGGCCACAAAAATGGTGTCATCCCCGGCGATCGTCCCGATCACCCCGGCCCAGGAGAGGCGATCGAGGGCGGCGCCCACCGGGCTGGCCTCGCCGGGGGGAGTCCGCAACACGACCAGGGCGTCGCCCGCGGTTTCGACGCCGATGAGCGCTTCGGCAATACGGCGAAGGTCGGGATCGTCCGCCGGACGGGCCACCACCACCGGGCGACGGTATGCCCCGTTCACCTTGACCAGGCGCAGCGCCGCGATGTCCCGGCTGACGGAGGACTGGGTGACCGACCACCCCGCCTCAGCCAGTGCCGCCGCCACCTCCTCCTGCGTGTGAAGCGCACGGGTGCTGATCAATTCGAGGATCTTGAGGTGCCGCTGCCGCCGGTCGGTGCTCACAGTTTCCTCTCCGGCCCCCGGCCAGCCAGTCGCCGAAGCGCACGTTCGAATCGTTGCCGTTCCCTTCGGCTCCACTGCCGACGCGCCCGCACGCGGGCGCGCACCGCGGGGAGACCAAGGTTGCCCAGGCCGCCGGTGGACCGGCGGCGCGCGAAGATCTGCTCGCGGGTCGGCGCCGGGAAGCGCGCGCCCGCCTTGAGCTCCGAGGCGACGTCGCGATACGCGAGGCGGAACGGCGTCCCCTCCTCGACGCGGCGCATCACTTCGTCGGTCGCGAGGGCGTCTCCCGCGAGCGCGGACGCACAGCGACGCTCGTTGACGCCGAGCGACGGGATCGCCACGGTCAGCATCGACAGCATTTCCCGCGTCCGCTGGAGTCCGCGGAACAGCGGCTCCTTGAGCAACTGGAAGTCGCGGTGGTATCCGCCGGTCAGCCGGGAGGCGATGTGGATCAGCGCGGAGTGATCCCCCTGGACGGAGGCGGCGCGCGCACGGGTGAGTTCGAACAGATCCGGATTCCGCTTGTGCGGCATGATGCTCGATCCGGTCGCGAGGCGCGCCGGGAGCGCCAGGTATCCATACTCGTCGGCGCTGAAGAGGATGACATCCGCGCTGAACCGCGCCAGGTCATGGCCGAGCTCTCCGCACCATGCCAGGACGGCGGCTTCGAGTTTCCCTCGCCCGAGCTGCACGGCGGCCACGTTGTGCTCGACGGCGGCAAATCCCAGCGCCCGCGCGGTCGCCTCGCGGTCCAGCGGCAGCGGAACGCCGTAGCCGGCGGCGCTGCCGAGCGGTGAACGGTCCACGCGCGCCCAGAGGGCGGGAAGGGATTCGAGCGTATCGAGCAGCCCCTCCGCATAGGCCGCGGCCCAGAGCCCGATCGAGGAGGGCATCGCCTTCCGGGTGTGGGTGTAGCCGGGCCAGAGCTGGTTGCGGTGGCGCGAGGCGAAGTCGAGGAGAGCCTCGGCCACGTCCTCTGCGGCCTCATGCACTTCGAGCAGCTGATTCTTGAGGTAGAGCCGGAGATCGCAGGCCACCTGATCGTTGCGGGAACGGCCGGTATGGAGCTGTTCACCCGCAACGCCGTGACGCTGCGTGACCCAGTCCTCCACCGCGCTGTGCGCGTCCTCATGCACGAGATCCACCACCAGCTCGCCGTCCTCCACCTCCCGCAACGCGCGGCGCAGCGCGGCGCGAAGCCTGGTGTGGGCGCTGGCCGACAGCAGGCCGGATGCGCGCAGGCCCTC
Source organism: uncultured Gemmatimonadales bacterium (assembly GCA_963810185.1). Lineage (GTDB taxonomy): Bacteria > Gemmatimonadota > Gemmatimonadetes > Gemmatimonadales > GWC2-71-9 > SPDF01. The sequence goes on along the minus strand of CAWEMJ010000007.1, from coordinate 834,925 downwards.
CACGTGGCCGAGGCTCCCGTAGACGTCCCACGACAGGAGGCGCATGTCCCAGAGCCGGTCTTCGCCGACCGTGTAGTCGAGCATCAGGCGATCAGGGTCGTCCGAGGGCGACCAGAGCGTGCGCGGCGTCGGGCGACGAGGGGTCATGCCAGGTACTCCCCTGCGAGATCGGCGTAGAACCGGCGGGCGGCGGACACCTGCGGTAAATCTACGCACTCGTCGGGGGTGTGCGAGCGCCGGCTGGTCCCGGGTCCGCACTTGACCGCGTCGAGGTGCCTCAGGAAGACCCAATCGCTGCAGGTCGGGCTCCCGTACTGCCTGGCGGCCGTCCGGAGCGCGGCGCAGGCGGCGAGGAGCGCGGAGTCGGCGGGCGTCTCGCAGGGCACCAGGCGATCCGAGGTGACGATTACCTCGCTTTCGAGCGTCGCCTTGAGCACCTCGGCGAGCTCCGCGTGGCTCCACACTGGCGTACTCCGCACATCGAGTACGGCCCTGGCCGAGGGTGGAGTCACGTTGCGGCTCACGCCGGCGGTGACCATGGTCGGCGTGACCGTCGGGTGCCCGAGCATCGGGTGCGGGCGATCGGTGAAGAGAGATTCGAGACGGACGAGGTCCCGCGCGAGCGCGGTCAGGGCGTTGGTGAATGGCCCGTCTTCCGTGACCCGCCCGGCATGACGTTGATCACCATGCGCCACCAGGTCAACCATCATGAGACCTCGCTGGGCGACGGCGAAGTCCAGATCGGTGGGCTCCCCGATGATGGCGGCGTCGATCGGGCCGGCGCGGGCCACGAGATCTGGCATGGAGGTGTTCCGGGTCTCCTCTCCCAGGCCCAGCAGGACCAGCAGGTCTCCCCGGCGCGGGCCGCCCTGCGCCGCCACGTCATGCGCGGCCGTCAGCATCGCCGCCACCGACGCCTTGGCGTCGCCGGAGCCCCGACCGAAGAGTTGAGTCCCCTCGATGACCGGCGTGAACGGATCCCGGGTCCAGCCGGACCCTGGCGGCACCACGTCGAGATGCGATACCAGGGCGAGCGTCGGTCCCGGCGCCTTCCCGGTGATGCGAACCGACACGCCCGCTGCATCCCGGACAACGGCGAGCCCCCAGGCACGCACCTGTTCCTCGACGAGTCTCGCCACCGCCTCCTCGTCTCCGCTGACGGAGGGGACGGCGACGAGCGCCCGGAGCAGCTCGACTTCAGTCGGCCAGGTCGACACCGAGATAGGTCGCCTTCTCCTTCCGTCCGACGATCATGGTGCCGCACCCGGCGCCGGTGAACACCTCGAGGAGCAGGGCGTCGGCCACGCGACCGTCGATGATGTGAGTCCGCTCGACCCCGCCGGTAGCGGCGCGGATACAGGCTTCCACCTTGGGCCGCATCCCCCCGACGATGACTCCGCTGGCCAGCAGGCCGGCCAGGTCGTCCGGATCGGCGAAGGCGATCAGGCTCGAGGGGTTCTCCCGGTCGCGGAGCACGCCTGGGGCCCCGGTCAGAAAGATGAGCTTCTGGGCCCGGAGGGCCACGGCCAGCGATTCGGCGACGGTGTCGGCGTTCACATTGTACACGTTTCCGTCGCCGTCGCCGGCCAGGCTGGCCACCACCGGGACGAACCGGCCCTCGAGCAAGGTGAGCAACACACGGGGGTCGACGCGGTCGAGGTCGCCCACGTGGCCGAAGTCCACCAGTTCCGTCTTGCCGGCGTCGTCGACCACCTGGACCGGCGCCCGGCGATGCGCGGTGATGAGGTCGGCATCGACGCCGCTCAGTCCCACCGCCTGCGCCTCGTGCGCGCGCAGCGCGGCGAGCAGGTCCACGTTGAGCTGCCCCGCATATACCATCTTGGCCACGGCCAGCGCGTCGTCGTCGGTGACCCGGCGTCCGGCCACGATCCGCGGCTCGTGCCCCATCCGGCGGCTGAGCGCCGTGGCCTGCGGGCCGCCCCCGTGCACCACCACCATGCGGATGCCAAGACTGGAGAGGAGCGACACCTGCGCGGCGATGCCGTCCACCGCCCGCGGGTCCGCCAGGACCTCACCGCCCAACTTGACCACGAACACCTGGTCCCGGTAGGCTCGCACGTAGCGGAGCGCGCCCTTCAGTCCCGCGATGCCCTTCGACGTATCAATGCTCACCGTACGCTCCCGATCATCGTGAGAAGGAGCGCCCGCTGCACATGCAGCCGATTCTCCGCCTCGTCCACCACCACTGAATGGGGCCCATCCAGCACCGCATCGTCGATTTCCACGTTGCGACGCACCGGCAGACAATGCATGGCAATGCCCTTGCCGCCGCGCGTCGTCCGCATCTGTTCCGCGGTCAGCCGCCAGTCCCGGTGCGGATCAAACCACGCCCGCTGGGCCTCGGCCTGCCCATACAGGGACACCGGGCCCCACGACTTGGCGTACACGGCGTCGGCGCCGGCGATGGCGGCCTCCTGATCATGCACGGTCGTCACCGCCCCTCCACCGGCTTCCCGGGCCAGCGCCTCGATCCGGTCGAGATCTTCCGGATCGAGATCGCATCCCTCAGGGGCCGCAATCGTGACGTCCATGCCCATCCGTGCCGCCGCCAGCGCGGCGCTTACCGGCACGGCGGTCGGGAGCGCCTTGGGGTGCCACGCCCAGGTCAGCACGAACTTCCTGCCGCGCGTGTCGCCAAGCTTTTCGCGCAGCGTGAAGGCGTCCGCCAGTTCCTGGCAGGGGTGGCGACGGGACGACTCGAGGTTGATGACCGGCTTTTCGCAGTGACGCGCGAACTGGCGGAGCACGGCGTCTTCGCGCGCCGTGGGCCAGTCGCTGCCGCGCGGGAAGGCGCGCACGGCGAGGGCGTCGGCGTATCGGCCGAGCACCCGCGCGGCCTCGGTGACATGCTCGACGGTATCGCGGTCCATCACGACGCCGTCCTCCGTTTCCAGGGCCCAGCTTCCCTTCCCCGGTTCGAGCACCACGGCGTGACCGCCGTGCAGGAACATCCCGGTCTCGAAACTCGTGCGGGTGCGGAGGCTCGGGTCGAGAAAGACCATCGCCAGCACCTTTCGCTCCAGGCCGCCGAGCACCTCGCCGCGCTTGACCCGGGCCGCGAGCGCAAGCAGCGCCTCCACCTCCTCGTAGGACCAGTCCTCGACCGCCAGAAAATGGCGCTTGGTCATGCCAGCACCGCGCGCAGCCCTGCCAGCAGCACATCGGCCTCCTGAATCGAAAGCGTGAGCGGCGGCATGATCCGGAGAACGCCCGGGTCGGACGAAGTGCCGGTCAGGATCCGGTGGGTGAAGAGCCCACCCTGCAGTTGCTTCGCCGGAAGGCCGAAGTCGAGCCCGAGCAGGAGGCCATGACCCCAGACCTTCTTGGCGCCAAGGGCGCGCGCGCCAGCGGCAATGTGCGCCCCGACGCGGGCTGCGTTGCCTGCCAGGTCTTCGTCGGAGATCACGGCGAGGGTGGCCAGCGCGGCGGCGCAGGCGACGGGCCCACCGCCGAAGGTGCTGCCCAGATCGCCCACCCCGACGCCGTGGGCCAGCATCGGCCCGGCCACCAGCGCGCCGATCGGATAGCCCGAGCCGAGTCCCTTGGCCATGGTGAGCCCGTCCGGCACCACGCCATAGTGTTCCGCCGCGGTAAAGACGCCGCTCCGACCGACGCCGCATTGGACTTCGTCGAAGAGCAGCGCGATGCCCCGCTCAGTGCAGATGCGGCGAGCGGCCCTGAGGAAGTCCGCACTGCAATCGCGAGCGCCCGCCATTCCCTGGATCGGCTCGACGATCAGCGCCGCCATGGAATCGTTCAGCACCGCGTCGAGCGAGGCCAGGTCATTGAACGTGACCCGCGCCGAGAGGGCCATGCCAGCTCGGCGGGCACCGGCCTCGTACGTCTCCCCATCGCAGCAGGCGAGAGTCGCCACGGTCCGGCCATGCCATCCGCCGGTAACGGACGCCACTGCCCGGCGGCCAGTCGCCTTTCGCGCGAGATGGAGCGCGTTCTCGTTCGCCTCCGCGCCGGAGTTGCAGAAGAACACCCGACCCAGCGTGCCGGGGCAGCGGGCGACGAGTTCCTCGGCGAGCTTTTCGCGAAGGGGGTGCGGCACCGCCGTGGAGTAGAAGAAGAGCCGGCCAGCCTGTTCGGCAATCGCCTGCACCACGCGCGGGTGGCTGTGCCCGGTGGAGGCCACCGCGTGGCCGCCGTAGGCGTCAAGCCATTCAGCGCCGTCTTCGTCCGTCAGCCATGCGCCGCGGCCCGACACCGGTCGGACCGGCATCTGCGCGTACACCGGCAGGAGAGCCTGCTCCCCTGGGCTCAGCATGGAAACGGTGCCGCCAGCCGCAGTCCGGCCGACTCGTCGAGACCGAGCGCAAGATTCATCGCCTGCACGGCCTGGCCGCCGGCACCCTTGAGCAGGTTGTCGAGCGCCACCATCACCTGCACTTCGCCGGTCGCGGCATCGCCCACGGCGTGGATCAGCGCCATGTTGGTGCCAACCGCATGCGTCAGCTCAGGGGGCGTGTCCGACACCCGTACAAAGGGCCGACCTGCGTAGGCACCGGCGTACAGCTCGGCCACACGGCCGGCCACGTCCGGGGTCACCGTGGCGTGCAGCGTCAGGTGGATGCCCCGGACAAACGGGCCAGAGTGGGTCATCAACCGGGCGGTCGCGGAGGGAGCCTTGGTCCAGCCGCGCCAGGCCTGCAGCACCTCGGCCTGGTGGCGGTGCTGAAGTACGGAATAGGCGAAGAGATTGTTAGCGCGTGCCGGGTGATGCGTGGTCGGCCGGGGGTGGACACCTGCACCGCTCGAGCCGGTCACACCGAAGAGGGCCGGGATGCCGACGACGCCCGCATTACTGAGCGGAAAGAGGGCCAACTGCGCCGCCGTGGCGAAACACCCGGGTGCCGCCAGAGCAGTGGCGCCGTAGAGTTCGGTGCCGAGGACATCCGCCAGCGCGTAGGTGAACCGAGTGACGAATTCCGGTGCAGGATGTGCCCCGTAGTACTTCTCGTAGAGCCGGAGGTCGCGGACACGGAAGTCGGCGGCCAGGTCCACGACGAGGCCCGGTGCAGCGTCGAACACCTCGCTCGCCACCTTGGAGGACTCGCCATGCTCGAGCGACAGGAAGACGACGTCCTGCCCGCGCGCCGCCTCGCCGGCGGTCAGGCCGGAGAATCGGGCTTCGGTCAGGGGAGCAAGCGCCGGATGCACCTCGGCGATCGGCCGACCGGCCTGGCTTCTGCTGGTCGCCACAACCTCCGTGATCCCGGGATGCTGCAGCACCAACCGGAGCAGTTCGCCACCCACATACCCAGCGGCGCCGACGACGGCCACCTTCATGCTGACTCCAGCGCCGTGGTAACGGCACCCAGCAGGCCCTCAGCATCGCGGAGCGCATTGTGCGCCGGAATGCCGAGGGAAGCGCTGATGTAGTCGCGGCCCACCTGATTATCGGTGGCTGGTCCGGTGAGGACCGTGATGGGGAGGCCGTAGGTGCCACGCATGATCTGGTCGGCGCCCCAGCAACCGACCGGATCGGGGGCGGCCATTACCCACGCGCGGCCCGCCGTCGAGAGCTCGGGGTCTCGCAGGATGTCCTGCACGCCGTATTCGCCGAGGATGCCGTCGCCCAGCTCGGCCACGATCACGTCGGGCCTGACAGTTCGCTGCAGGTGGTTGAAGAGTCCCTTGGCCACGGTCACCGTCATGCCGGCGTGGGTGCTCGCCGCGCCGGCGTCGTTGAAGGTCACGGCCGCCACGGCCCCGGCGTCCTGCATGGCCAGGGTGTCCCGCATGAGGGAAACGCCGGTGAGCTTGGCCGCCGCCACCCGGAGCCCGCGTCGCGAGAGTCCCCGTACCAATTCCGTCGCGGCCACCGTCTTGCCAGCGTTCATGCAGGTGCCCGCGATATACACCACCGGGGCGCCGGCCTCGAGCAGGTCGCTCGAGGGAATGGCGCCGTCGCGGATATGCGCGGGACGGCCGACCCGGTCTCCGAGCGCCGGGAAGGCGAGCACCGCCCCGAGCACCTCCGCCGCGAAGGGCGGGCCGATGTCCGGATTGGCCGAGGTGCAGCGGCCGAGAACCCCACCGAGGTTGAGCACGTCGATGGTGTCGCCGACCGCGATATGCGAGGGCACTTCGCCGGCATAGCCGCGGAGCGCACGACGACTGCCCAGCGTGCCGGCGAGCACGTCGCCCTTCCGCAGGGACACCAGCCGACCGGCGAGGTCCTCGACGGTGTTGTAGGTGGACTTGTCCGTCAGCAGGCGGACGGCCAGTACATAGCCTTCCGCCGCGACGATCTCCTGACCCACGATCACTTCCGGAGCCAGGTGAGCGTTCTTCGTGGAGGAGCTGATCCGGTCGAGCCGGACGCGCGTCGTTGTGACCACTAGTCCGTTCCCCCAGCGGCACGCGCCGCAAGCAGGGCGGGAATCGCGGCCACCCGCGCAAAGGCCCGCGCCTCGGCACCAGTCCACAGCAGGTTCTCTTCGCCGTAGGTGGCGACGCGTGGATCCATCATGGAGTGGGGGCTCCGGGCGGCGACCACCTGGAAGCGCCCCGGTGCGAGGCGCACCCGCGTATCGCCGACGACCCGCCCCTGCGAGTGCGTCAGCAGCGCCTCGATGTCGCGCAACGCGGGATCGAAGTACTGCCCTTCGTGCAGCCGGTCGCCGTAGAAGGTGGACAGCTGGTCCTTCCAGAACGCCTGCCACTTGGTGAGGACGAGCTTCTCGAGTTCGCGGTGGGCCGCCACCAGCAGCACGGCGGCACCAGCCTCGAAGCCGATGCGGCCCTTGATGCCGAGGGCGGTCTCGCCGACGTGAATGCCGCGGCCGAAGCCGTAGGCGACGGCGAGGTCGTTGAGCGCCTGGACGATGTCCACGCCCGCCAGGCGGTTGCCGTCGAGCGCGACCGGCAGCCCATCCTCCCATGCGATGATGATTTCCCGTGCGGGCGGCGCATCGGCAGGGGGATCGAGGAGCTCGGTCGGCGGACCAGCCCAGGTGTCGTGGGTCCAGCCGCCACCCCAGGTGGTGCCCCAGAGTCCCGCATTGATCGAGTACGCGCCGGCCTTGGAAGGCACCGGAAGCTTCCGGGCTTCGAGGTAGCTGATGGCCTGGCTGCGGGAGAGCGCTTCGTCGCGGATAGGGGTGATGATGGCGAGGTCGGCGGCGAGTACCCGAAGGGTGACATCGAACCGGACCTGGTCGTTGCCGGCGCCGGTGGAGCCGTGGGCCACGGCCGTCGCGCCGATGGCGCGCGCTACCTCAAGCACCGAAATCGCCTGCTGGGTGCGCTCGGCGGCCACGCTCAACGGATACACACCGCCGCGAAGCACGTTGCCCTGAATCAGGAACCGGACGAAGCGGTCGAAGACGAGGGCCCGGGCATCCACCTCATGATGTGCGGTGCATCCGACCGCCTCGGCCTGCCGTCGGATGGCCGCCCGCTCTTCCGGCGTGGCTCCGCCGGTATTGACGTACACGGTGTGGACCGCCCAGCCCTGCTCGGCGAGCCGGGGAACGCAGTAGGATGTGTCGAGTCCGCCCGAAAAGGCGAGGGCGACGATGCCGGGTGAAGTATGCATAATGGGTAAATATGCGATACTGGTCGGCCGGGGCGCAAGTGGCGACGCCGGGACCGGCGGTTATGGCGTCCGGTCGGTCGCCTTGTCCGCGAAGGGAGGGGGCTCCAACTCCCCCGGCTCGCGCAGCCGGTAGGAGAGCGTGGCGAGTTCCCGTTCGAGTGCTGCCTCGTACGCCGGGCCTTCGACCCGCTCGCGCAGGCGGGCCGAGACGGGAATGACCATCGGGGCCGGCTCCCATGCGACGGCAGCGCCGGTGGCGGCGTTGACGAGCCGCCGCTCTTCCACCACCCGGGTCGCCTCGACGAGGCGCACACTGGAGAGTGCGCGCCGCATCGCTTCGAGGCGTGCCTGGTGCGCCGGATCCAGGAAGCGGCTTCCGAACGTCGCCACGAAGTACCCGGCGGGCATGAACATCAGGCCGTCGAGACCCAGTTCTCCGCAGAGGACGACCAGCCACGCCATGACGTCCCTGAGGACGCCGAGCCCCGGGTGCTTCTGGCCCGGCATGGAGTGCTTGCCCGACGGGAACCTTCGCCGAGGATTCTGGAGCAGGACCCACTCGAGAAACAGGACCTCCATCCCCGGGAGACTGGTTCGATCGCGTCGGAATCGGATCTCCATCAGCAGTTCGGTCCGGGCCGCATCGCCAAACAGGCGGACTGTATCGGAGTCGTCGAGGTGAAAGTCCAGTTCGATGGTCGGCTGGTCAAAGCCGAGCGTTCGGACCTGCGCGAGCACCCCGAGCCGTTCGAGGAGAAGTTCAGCCCCCTGCGCCGAATACCTGCCGAGCAGTCGACGTGGCGCCGTGCCGCCGCCAGGATGGAAGGCCGCCACATCCTCCGGCGAGAGGGCCCAGTCCGCCGCAGCGGGGAGGCTGCGCGCACCTCCGAGCAGCAGCCGTTGGAGTTCCTGGGCGCGCCGGATCAACATGTTCGTGTTGCTGGGCGGTTCCACGACGCGGCCGGCGGCGAGCCAGCCCAGGAAGCGCGCCGTGTACCGCCAGGCGTTCCCACCGTAGCCGCCGCCCAGCGTGACGACCAGGGGAATCTCCCCGCCGTCGGGTCGCACCTGCTCGATCACGAACTGGTCCCGTGCGAGCATCCCCTGCGCGGTGATGTTCCAGTCCCCGACCATGTCGTCGGCGGCAGGGTCGACTCCTGCCACGTAGAGCACCAGCCCCGGGCGCACCTGCGCGAGCACCGGCGGGAGCGCGTCTCGAAGGGTCTTGAGGTAGGTGGCGTCGTTCACCGCGGTGCCGAGCGGAATGACGGTGGCCGCGGCGGCCTCGTGCGGCGCCCAGTCCTGGTTGTGGATCGAAAAAGTATGGACGGTGGGATCGTCTTCGAAGAGCAGGCGGGTGCCGTTGCCGTCGTGGATGTCGAGGTCGATGATCAGGACCGGCGCGGTGAACCCGCTCGCCCGGATGCGCGCCACCGCGATCGCGAGGTCGTTGAACACGCAGAACCCCATGCCCCGGTTCGAGGCGGCGTGGTGAAACCCGCCACCGAGATTGACTGCCACCAGCCCGGTCCGAAGTGCGGTGACGGCAGCGAGCACGGTGCCGCCCGCGGCGAGTCGCTGGAACTCGACCAGCCCAACGGCTTCGGCGTCCGTCACCGCGGCACCGACGATCTGTTCCACCACCTCGCGGCGCTCCAGCGACTCAAGGTAGGTGTCGGTGTGCACCCGGCGGAGACTTTTCATCGACGCCGCTTGGGGGCGCATCAACTCACGGCGGCGAATCAGCCCCTCATCGGTCAGGAAGGCGAGCACCATGTCGAAGCGGAGCGGGTCCATCGGGATGGACGCGAGATGGACCACGTATCTCGGGTCGTACACGAGGGCGAGCCCCGAGGGGCGGAGGCTGCGCCGGATGGCGCCCCACACCCACCGGCCCATCCGGCGGCCCACGTCCAGCATTCCCGGCCCGCTCATCCGATATGCCCCCTGGATTTCCGCGCTGCTGCGGTGCGAACGTCGGCCGCGCTTGCCGGCGTTGTCCGGAGTATACTATTGATATCCGCCATGACCTCATCCCCTCCCCCCGGCCTCCCCGAACGACGACGCCCCTCGCTGACGGCGCGCTGGAGCAATCTCGTCCTCCTGACATACGATGTAGAGGCGTCCCTGGTACGACCCTGGCTGCCCCGCGAGGTGGAGCCCGACCTGGTTGACGGCAAGGCGCAGGTCTCCCTGATCGCGTTCGACTTCCTCGACACCCGGATCCGGGGCCGGCGCATTCCCGGCTTCGTGGACTTTCCGGAGATCAACTTTCGCACCTACGTGCGCCAGGGAGACCGCCAGGGGGTGGTCGCCATCCGCGAACTGGTCCCCAGTCCGTTGGCGGCCGCCATCGGGCGGCTGCGTTTCAACGAGCCGTTCCGCGCGACCCCGATTGAAAGCCGCACGGCGAGCATGGGAGACGAGCTGGTGGTGGAGCACCGGTGGCGGTGGCAGGACCAACGCCATTTCGTGCGGATGACCGCCGACCAGAGTTCGGTCGCCTCGACCGAGGGACCAGCGCATCATCTGCTCGGGCGGCGCTGGGCCTTTGGGCGCAACCGACGCGGCCAGTCGATTGTCTTGCGGGTCGAGCACCCGGAATGGGCGCTCCGGCGGGTCCGTACCCTGGACTTCGAGGTGGACTACGGGGCGCTGTATGGCCCGGAGTGGGCGGTCCTCAACGGCCGGCAGCCGAGTTCGTCCCATCTGGCCGTCGGATCCGCAGTATCCATCTTCCCTCCAGGCCGATAGCGCCGCCGGGGGCTATGGGCCGCGATCAGGGCTTCCGCGGGCCCTCCCCCGCGCCGGTCCGGTCCATCAACACGGCGATTTCCTCCAGGTCCGACGGCGACAACATTACTTCCGCAGCCCCAATCCACCCGTCGACCTGTGTCGCCGACCGCGCGCCCACGATGGCGCCGGTCACCGCCGGCCACGCGAGCACCCAGGCGATCGCGATCTCCCCGATGGTCACGCCATGTCGCTCGGCCACAGGCCGGAGGCCGTCGCGCAACGCCAGGTTGCGAGCGAAGCGTGGCCCGGTGAACTCCGCACCGCGGTGGCGGTAGTCATCGGGCGGCAGCGAGGCGAGGCGCGCGGCCGAGAACTTTTCGGTCAGCAGGCCCGACTGCATCGGGCTGTAGGCGATCACACCGACGTCGTGCGCAACGCACCAGGGCAGCTCGGCCGCGGCCACCTTGCGGCGGATGGGCGAGAACGGAGGCTGGAGGGAGGCCACCGCGCCCCGCGCCGCACATCGCGACAGGAGCGCCACGTCAAAGTTGCAGACGCCGCCCCACCGGATCTTCCCCTCGTCCACCAGCCGCAGCATCGTGTCCCAGGAATCTTCCACCGCGGTCCCCGACTCGTCGGGCCAGTGAAACTGGTACAGGTCGATGCGCTCCATGCCGAGCCGCTTGAGCGACGCCTCACACTCGCGCCGGATCGACGCTGGCTCGAGCACGCGACGGGGCTCCGCCAAGCGATCCTGCTCGTCCCAGACCAGGCCGCATTTGGTGAAGACGAGGGGACGCTCGGCCGCAGGCAGCGCGGCCAGGGCCTGACCGACAACCACCTCCGAATGCCCGAGCCCATACACCGCCGCGGTATCGATCCAGTTGATGCCCAACTCGACTGCGCGGTGGATGGCGGCCACCGAGTCGGCGTCGTCTTGCGGCCCCCAGCCGAACGCCCACGGGCCCCCGATGGCCCAGGTCCCGAGACCGAGAGTCGTGATCTCGAGGTCCGTCCGCCCCAACCGGCGGCGTGGCAGCGGCGACATCAGTAGATCACCCCCCCGGCTGCCTGGTAGGCGGCGAAAAGCTCCCGGGCCTCCGATCGCATCACCTCACGCATCACGACGACGCCCTTTCGGCCGAGATAGTCGTACGACTCGGGGAAGACGGGGCCCTCGTCATACCCGATGGCCTCCGCGTCGGCCTTGGTGGCTCCGGTCACCAGACGGACCGCTCCGCTCCAGAAGGTGGCGCCCAGGCACATCGCGCAGGGCTCGCAGGAGGTGACCAGCTCATGCGGCGGCATGCCCGCCCCGGCGAGGGAGTGACTGTGCAGCCGGGCTCCTGCCATCATCAGCGCGACGACCTCCGCGTGGAGAACACAGTTGTGCGCGGGCACCGCGAGGTTCACCCCGACCGCCACGAGCGCCCCGCTGTCTCGCTCGAACACCGCCGCGGCGAAGGGTCCGCCGGTCGCCCGGCGCACCTGCTCTTGCCCGAGCGCGATGACGAGGGCCATGCGGTCCTCGACCCGCGGATACCGCCGCTGCCAGTCGACGAACCCATCGACCCAGGGAGGCAATTCGATTTGCAGCCGGGGAGATGGCATCTGTCATCCTTTCCTGACGTGCCGGGCGGTGGGAGCGCCGCCTCCGGAAGGGTGCACCGGAATCGCGGCGGCGCAAGTCGCGCTCATGCCCGTTGTCGCATCCGTGTCGTGGTGATGAGCCCGACGGCCACGAGGATCACCGCGGCAGCGAGCAAGGTGCGGACGCTGAGCGACTCGCCGGCGAGCGCCCAGCCGAGGATGACCGCGACCAGCGGATTGACGTACGAAATGGTGGCGAGCCGGTCCGGGGTGGTGTGGCGGAGCAGCCAGAAGTAGGCCGAATAGGAAATGAGCGACCCGAAGAGGGCAAGGTAGAGATAGGCGAGGGCCGAAGTTGCCGAGACGTGGCTCCACGAGAAGGCATGCACTTCGCCCGACAGTGTCGCGACCGAGAGGAGCACGACGCCAGCCACGATCATCTGCTGCGAGACGAACAGCGTGGGATATTGCGGTCGGGACAGCTTGATGGCGTAGATGGATCCGGCGGACCAACTCAGCGCCGCGCCGGTCAGCACAAGGGCGCCGATCGGACTGACATGCTCGCCACCCGCGAACTTCCCGGGCAGTACAAGCAGGGCGACGCCGCCAAATCCTGCGATGAGACCGGCGACCATGCGGCCGGTCGGGCGCTTGGCGCCGAGCCAGAGCCAGTTGAGGAGCACCAGCCAGAGCGCCGACGTGCAGACGATGAGTGCGGTGAGTCCACTCGGGACCAGTTGCTCGGCCCAGGTCGTGGCGCCGTTCGCCGTGACGAGCATCAACACACCGAGCCCGGCGGCCCGAATCCAGTCCTGCCGGGAAGGGCTCGGCACTCGTTGCCGCAGCCGGCTCCAGGAATAGAGCAGCAACCCCGCCAGCAAGTGCCGCGATCCGGCCATCAGGAAGGGAGGAATCGACTCGATGGCCAGGCGAATGCCGAGGTAGGTCGATCCCCAGATGAGGTAGACCGCCGCCCAGGCAAGGACCAGCTGAACGGTGGACGGCCGCGCCGAATCGCTCAAGCGGCCGGCGACTGCGTCGGGCGTTCGTCACCACTGAGGCTGACGTACTCCTCGTTGTACATCCGGACGAGTTCGAAGAAATAGGACAGGGCCAGCGGCCCGATCAACAGCCCGATGAGGCCCAGGTGCTGGACACCGGCGAAGGCCCCGAGGATGGTGATCAGGGGATGGGTCTGGGCCCACCGGCGGAACACGATGGGCCGGATGACGTTGTCGACGTTGCCCACGATCAAGGCGCCGAACAGGGCCATGCCAATGGCATTGGCATGGGAGCCATCGAGGTAGAGAGCGAATGCCGCCGGGATCCAGACCAATCCGCTCCCCACGACGGGGAGGATCGAGAAGACGACGGTCACCACACCCCAGAAAGCCGCGTTGGGGAGCCCGGTGAAGACGAATGCGCCCCCGACCAGGAGGCCCTGAATGGCCGCCGTCACTCCGGTCCCGACGACCGTGGAGATGGTCACGTCGCGAAAGCGATCCCGGAGCAGCTCGGCGCTTGCCGCACTGAACGGGATGTAGGGGCGAATGGCGAGCCACGCCTTGCCTTCGCTCACCAGCATGAAGTAGAAGATGAACAACGCGATGGCCAGGTTGAAGACCATCCGCGTCACGGTGCCGACGGCGGCAAAGGCGCCACGACCGATGCTGCTGACGGCTTCTTGCCCGTGCTTTGCCAATTCCGGACCGATGGGATACCCGGCGATCGTCAGCGCCTGGAGCCGCGTCAGGTAGGGATGATTCGCGGCGTTCCCCATCACATCCTGGGCCTGGCGTACGATGAGCGCGAGGAGCCACGACCCGGGCCCAAGGATGACCAGCGCCGCCACGATCACCGTCAGCCCCGCCGCTGCCCCGGCCGGGAGGCGGCGAGCAAGGCGGCGGTAGAGGGGACTGAAGATCACGTAGAACACGGGGGCGCTGAGGATGCCGGAGGCGTACGGCTCCATGGCGATGAGAATGGCGAGGCCCAAGGCCAGGATCAGGACGGCGGCGCGACCCTGTCGGGTGTTCACGTTGAGCATCGGGTGACTCCGGAGGTCTGCAGAGGTTCTGACAAATCTAGCCCACCCTCGCGTGGCCTGCCCGGCCAGTGGGGCGGTATCTTTCCGCCATGATAGACGATCGAGCTCGGAGCCTGTTTGCAGGCCTGCTGCTGGCGGCCGCCATGGCGGTGCCGGCGCACGCCCAACGCGGCGGAACCGTGGAGATCGTGCCGCTCGGCCGCTATGCGTTCTATCCCGACTCGCTGGCGCTCACGAGCGGGTTTGGTATCGGTGCGGAGTTGGGCTTCTTCGTGACCCGAAGACTGAGTCTCGAAGTCGCCGGGAGCTACGCCGTGACCAGCCTGCCGGACTCCACCTCGGTCAGCGTGAGCGACGTGACGGGCCGGTTCCTGGTTCACCTGCCCCTGCGGGGCCGGGCGAGCGTGCTCTTCGGCCTGGGCTACACGAGCAATCACTATTCGAGAGGGCTCGACCTCAACCAGGACGGCCCGGGAGGGCTGGTCGGGTTTCGATTTGGGCTCGGCGATCGCCTCGGCCTCCGCCTGGAATCGACCGTGGACTATGTCGCCCCGGCGGGGAGCAACTCCAACCGGGTATGGGAGATCGGCGCGCAGGTGGGGCTGTCGATGTATGCGGGGCCGCTCGGCCCAAGAGACAGTGATCGCGACGGGGTGCCGAACGCCGAGGACCGCTGCCCGGGTTCGGCCGCTGGACTGGCGGTGGATCCGACGGGCTGCGCCCTGCCCAGGGACTCGGACAGTGACGGCGTTCTTGATGGAGGCGACCAGTGTCCCGGAACGCCGACGGGGCAACGGGTGGACCAGACCGGGTGCAACGCTGACCTCGACGGAGACGGCGTGACAAACGCCCTCGATCGATGCCCTGCCACGCCGCCGGGGACGACCACCGACCAATTCGGCTGCCCGCCACCACAGCACGCGACCGACTCCGACGCCGATGGTGTCCCCGATGCGCGTGATCGGTGTCCCGGAACTTCGGCCGGGGCCGCCGTCGACGCCCTCGGGTGCCCACTCCCCCTCCCTATCCCCGCACCCGCGCCACGGCTCATCCTCCGCGACGTGACCTTCGCGACCGGGAGCGCGACGCTCACGCCGGCGGCAGACGCATCACTCAGGGCAACGGCCGCGTCACTACTGGCGCAGCCCGCGGTGCGGCTGGAGGTGGCCGGCTACACCGACGATACCGGCTCACGGGCAGTCAACGAGCGGCTCTCGCTGGCCAGGGCGGAGTCGGTGCGAGCGTTCCTGGTATCGGCCGGCGTTTCAGCCGACCAGTTGACCGCGCGCGGGTATGGGCCCGCCGACCCGGTCGCGAGCAACGCCACCGCCCAGGGGAGGGAGCTCAATCGGCGGGTCGAATTGCGGCGGATCGACTGAGCAAGCTTTACCCCGCCTGGCCGGTAGAGTGCATTTCTTCAGTACCCCTTTGGGATTTCTTCATCGTTCCCTCGTCATTCTTCCCCCGCAGTCAGCGGAGCGGCCAGTTCCGGCCGCTTGCCGATCGAACGATCCTCAGGAGGAGCCATGCTACTCGCACGCGTCATCGGTGGTGGGGCCCTGATGTTCAGCCTCGCGGCCGCGCTGCCGACGGAGGCCACCGCGATCCCGGCCTTCGCCCGGAAATACCGTGTGAGCTGCAACCTTTGCCACAATCCGTTTCCGGCTCTCACCGCATTCGGCGAGCAGTTTGCCGGCAACGGGTTCCGGATGGCCATCGATGAGGAGCCGAGGGACACGATCGCCACTGGCGACGACCTCCTCACCCTTCCAGCGAGCCTGCCGCTCGCGATCCGGCTGGACGCCTACGCGCAGCTCTACTCCGACGGGAAGGCGGCGACCGACTTCCAGATGCCGTTCAACCTCAAGCTGCTCTCCGGAGGGACACTGGGGAAGAAGCTGTCCTACTACATCTACTTTCTCCTGGCGGAGCGGGGCGAGGTGGCGGGGGTGGAGGACGCCTTCATTTACTGGAACGACATCGGCGGAGCGCCGGTGGACCTCGCTGTGGGTCAATTCCAGGTGTCGGACCCGATCTTCAAGCGTGAACTGCGGCTCGAGGTGCTGGACTACGCCGTCTATAAGGTGCTGGTCGGCCTGCAGCCCGCCAACCTGACCTACGACCGCGGCTTCATGGCGTCGGCCGACTTCGCCGGCTTCACGCTCACCGGCACCCTAGTCAACGGCGACGGCATTCCGGCGACCAACGAGCTCTTCCGTTACGACAATGACGCCAACAAGAACCTGTTCGGGCACATCACGCACGACCTCGGCAGTCACGCGCGCCTGGGCCTGATGGGATATACCGGCCGGCAGAACGGCGACGCCTACGGGTTCCCCAACCAGAGCAACGCGATTTCGATGTGGGGAGCGGACGCCACCTTCGGGGCCGGCCTCCTCCAGCTCAACCTGCAATACATCGCGCGAACGGACACCGAGGCGGAATTCGTCCCGGGTGAGCCGACGGTGGACACGAAGGGTGGGTTCGCCGAGGTGCTCGCGCGACCGGCGGGGAGCCGCTGGTACGGTTACGGCCTGTACAACTACATCGAGGCCAATCAGCCGGTTCTCAACGTCAAGATGGGAGTGCCGGTGGGCGTGGACGAGTACGAATCCATCGCGATCGGGGGCGGGTACCTTGTCTACCGCAACTTCCGGCTGTACGGAGAGTATGGCTACGACTTCAACAACGAACTGAACCGGCTGACGGCCGGGTTCACGACGGCATTTTGAGGGAATCCACCATGTCGGCCCAGCATGTCTTTTCCACCGCGTTGGCCGCCCTCCTTTGCGGAGCGGCCAGCAGCATTCAGGCGCAGGAAGGCACCGCCCTCCCCGAGGGGGTGACGCCGGCGATGGTCACGCAGGGCGCGAGCATCTTCAAGGGACCAGGAATGTGCTTCGCGTGCCACGGCCCGGCAGGGAAGGGAATGGTGGGACCCAATTTGACCGATTCAACCTGGATCCACTCCAAGGGGAGCTACCAGGAGATCGTCCAGCAGATCACGACGGGCGTCCCCGCCAAGCAGTCGAAGAGCGGCGTGGTCATGCCGCCGAAGGGGGGCAGCGCCATCACCGACGCGCAGGTCAACGCGGTGGCGGCCTACGTCTGGACGCTCAGCCACCCCACGGCGAAATAGGTTTACCGCACCTGCCGGCGCTTGGCGTGCCAGAGCGATGCACCGAGCGCCAGGGCCAGGATGCCGATCGCCGATGGCCAGAAGGGGGTGCGGCGAGGATCTGGATTCCCGGCATCCTTCAACTGCCGCGCAGCTGCGATCGGTACCATTCGCCCAGCGACATCCCCGCCACCGAGGTGAACGCCTCACCCACGGGAGCCGTACTCGTCCAGAACTCGGCAAAGCGAGTTGGCCCCAGGTCGTCCACCATCAAGGCGAGCAACGACCCTGTGGCATAGCTGCGGCACCTGGAACATCCACGCGCCGTTTCCCTGCCCAGCATACCGGAGTAGCTTGCCACCTCCCCACCACGCCCGCCGGAAGCTGCCCCGGGCGGATACGGCGTCCGAAGAAAGGCCGCCTCACAGAGTTCGGGGCGCCGATTCGCGCACGCTTCGAGCATCACTGACTCCCTGTAGAACAGCCCCCGCAGGTCACCGAATACCCGGGCGAGCATGCTGCCGGACTCGGAGGCATCCTCTGCGGGGCTCGAAGAACCGTCGATAAGGTGGAAGGCCGCTCGCCACGTCCCAGTACCGGGAATCGAGCCAGGCCCGAATCCCGGGGCCCGGCAGGCCCGAACTCGGACAGGTACCAACAGGCGCCAACAGCGCCGCCCCACGGCTGCCTCCGCCATTCCTCAGCGTAGTACCGGTCCAGGATGGTGTCGCCGGGAGACGGCGTGTGGACGACCGTGCACCGCTCGCCAGATGTGGCGCTGGGCAACACCGCGAACGTGTAGAGCGTCCCGCGAGGCAGCGATTCCGCTAGCGACAATCCCAACAGGACCAATCGCGTCGGGACGGCCGGGTCCGCCCGCCGCGGAACCGACACGAAGAGGCTCTCAGCCACTCTCGTCGCCGCAGTGACGGTGCCAAGAAGGATCACGGCCTGGTCCGCTCCGGCTGGCTGACGCTTCAGTGCGGAATCCGCCCGATCGAGCAGCGCCGCGGTGCCGACCTGACGTCCCAGACGCACCGCGGAGTCTGTCAGCGCCTGCTCGGCTGACTTCTCGGGCCCCGATCGCCGACGCATTCGATCGACGCCGGGAGTCTGCGCCAAGGAGGGACCACAATGCCAGGCAGGCGACCATCGCCGCAAGGACGCCAAGGGCCCGATTGCTCACCGCCATCGTGAACCTCGCAGTGCCATCGCCAGCAGGAGCCCGGACCACGCGAGGCCGAGCAACAGTTCCTGGTATGAGGCGGCCGGGCCGCGCGGGGCAGCTCGAAGGCTCGCACTCCAACGATCCAGCAGCGTGTCGATGGGTACGCCGGCGGCCGCGGCGAGACGATGCTCGATGGTGGCGCCACTGTCCGCGGTGAGCCGCTCGAACGCCGATGCGCCACCCGATTCCAGCGCCAACTGCACCAGGTATTGCCGCCCGATGACGCCGACGGGTGGAAGAACGCGCGCCGGGGTCAGGATCGACCGGCACGCCGACAGGTCGCCCAGGTCCATGCAGCGCTGGCGCGCGACCCGTCTCGAGCCCGTTCAGTTCTCCCCCGATCATGCCGGCGAGGCGCGGCCAGGTCCCGGGCTCGAACCACTCCTCGAGCGTATCCGCACCCAACCGGACGCCGAGAGTGCTGGCGCACGCCTGCGCGTCCCCGGCGAAGCAGGCGCGATTCGGTCGTGCAGGCGTTCGCAGCAATTCCGCCGCGAGGTCGCCCACGTCGGCTGGGGAAATGCCCCCGGTAGGCACGTTGCCTCTCAGCCAGCTCAAGACGTCGGCGCCCTGCGTCTGCCAGATCGCACTGGGCGCCACTCCGCTCGAACCCGCGCGCGAGCTCCCGAACACTGTCGGCCCCTGACCCGCTTCGGGACGGTGGCTCCCGGCTGGTATCCGAATGTGGTGACCGGAAAGGCCTGCTGCACCGCCACCGACGGACCGAATCGAGTCGACGAGACTCTGCCACGCCTCTCGGCGGCCGCGAGGGCGAGCGGTCGAAGGCGCGGAGAGGTGGCGATCCGGAGCCCGCCTGCCACGACGGTGTCCGTAGTGGCTGGCCCGGACGCCAGGCGTTCGCGCAGCGCCTCTGGCCTGTTGCATCGAGTCGAGCCGCTCCTCCATCCGCCTGCAGGACGGCGGCCGGCTCCTGGGCCGCGAGCGACCCGCCCCACGAGGCGAGCAGGACGAGCAGCGCGAGCCACCGTCTACACATCGATGAGCATCCAGCGCGCCCGGAAGATGGCCAGCGGGCTGTAGGGGCTGAGGAGGGCATCCGCGACTGTCGCGAGCGGATTCCACCCCAGGGAGGCGAGGTCGGCGACGATGGACACGAGGACCAGCAACAGAAACGCCGCCGCGACCAGCCGCGCCATGCGCGGCGTGAGTCCCGCTCAGCCCGAACAGGATGGTGTACGCTGAGAGTCCGGCGAAGAAGAAGCGGAGGGCGATCCCTGCCGGGTAGGCGTGGAGCAAGGTGGGGCAGAGGCACCCGGATCGTGGCGACGAAGCGCGCTCACCGCGAGCACGCCGCGATGGCCAAGCAGCAGCGTCAGCCCGCTACGTAGCGCAGCAGCAGGTAGCGGGCCCGTGACATGGAAGCGTGAGCGCATAGACGTGCTTGGTCCGGTGATCCGGCCACCAGGCGCCCGCGGCCAGCGCCAGCGCAGCCGCCAGGGCAAGGACCGGATAGGCGGCGCCCCATTGCGCCGTGGCGCCAAGCAGGTCCCAGGAGGACCAGGGGTCGGTGACCGCCCCCGCGTTGCGGAGGGACAACAGCGGCACGGCTACGGCAATTCCCGCCAGGATCACCACCGCGAGGCGGCTCTCCCGCCACTGACTCCAGAGCATGGCTCGGAACATCATGCCTCCTCGCGGCTGGGGTTGCGCGCGCTGCGGAGGAGCTCCACGAACGCCTCTTCGAGGTCGAGATCCACGACTTCCTTGAGTGGATGGGCTGCATCGAACCAGGAGGACATGTCCGGCTGCCACCCGCGCACCGTCCACACCTCGCCGCCGATCCCGGCCGCCCCGCGCGCGAGCAGGGTGAATGGAGCCTCCGCCGATGACGCGCCCGCGGTGACCCGGAGGCGCTTGAGCCCCGACTTGAACTCCTGCATCGGCAGCTGGGCCACGATGGTGCCCTGGTCGAGCACGCCGATCCAGTCGCAGAAGCGTTCGAGCTCGTGGACCAGGTGGCTGGAGATCAGCACCGTGGCGCCGGACTCCGTCACATAGTCGAGGATCGCGTGGAGCGCTTCCCGCCGCACCACCGGGTCGAGCCCATCGGTCGGCTCGTCGAGCACCAGGAGGTCGGGTCGCTGGGCCAGCGCCAGCAGGATCATCACCTTGCCCATCTCGCCCTTCGAGAGCCTGGAAAGGGCGCGCTTCATCGGCAGGTCGAAGCGGGAGACGAGATCGCTCGAGGCGGCGTGATCATACCGGGGATGGAACGCGGCGTGGAAGCGGATCGCTTCCGCGACGGTCAGGTCAGGGTAGAGATGCGGGCGCTCGGGCACGTATCCGACCCGGCCGAGGATCGACACGATGTCCGCCGGGACCTCTTCCCCGAAGACCTTGATCGACCCACCCGCCGGGCGGAGGAGTCCGAGCAGCAATCGGATCGTGGTGGTCTTCCCCGCCCCGTTCGGGCCGAGGAAGCCGTAGAACGCTCCGGCGGGCACCGAAAGGTTCACGTCGCGGAGCGCGAACCCACCCACCTGGTAGGACAACCCGCGGATCTGGACGGCATCCTTCATCGACGTTCCTCCCCCAGCGCGGTTCGGAGTGCATTGAGCAGGTCCTCTCCCGACAACCCCAGCCCGACCGCCCGGGCGAGCATCTCGTTGGCCAGGCGGGAACTCACCGCGGCCTGCTCCGCCGCCCGTCGGCTCGTGGTGAGCTCCCTGACGTAGGTGCCGGAGCCCTGTCTGAGCTCGACCAATCCGGTGCGTTCGAGGTCCCGGTAGGCCTGCACGACCGTCCCGGGGTTCAGGCGCAGGCGGACGGCCAGTTGCCGCACCGACGGGAGCAGCTCCCCTGGCGCGATATCACCAGCGGCGATGGCGGCGCGGAGCCGCTCCGCGAGCTGGGCGTACAGCGGGGTTGGTGATGCCGGGTCGAGGTGTTCGAACATGGCCTTAGTGTGTTGGTGTTGCAATACACTAAGTCTTTAGGGGTTGGCTGTCAATAGCGGCCGTGTGGGCCGGGAGGGGGATCGATCCACGCCCGAACTTCCAAGATGTTCAATGGAGAGGACTTGACGGCGGCTTTCCCATCCTTGACGCAGACCCCAGCGGGCTGAAGATTGTCCCATCCCTCTGGACCAACCGCCGTACCGAAGCACTCCTTCTTCGCCGAGGCGTCTTGGACGACCCACTGCTCGAACGATTGCGGCGGGCTCTGGCACCCGAATTCGAGGTGGAGCGTCGGCTCGCCGCCGGCGGAATGGGCATCGTCTTCTGTGCCCGCGAGGTGGCCCTCGACCGCCGGGTGGCGATCAAGGTGCTGCGCCCGGAACTCGCCACGGCCGTAGCCCGGGAACGGTTCCTCCGCGAGGCACGCCTTCTGGCCCGCCTGCAGCAACCCAACATCGTCCCCGTGCACCGGGCCGACGAGCGCGACGGCCTGCCCTTCTACGTGATGGACCTCATCGAGGGCCAGACCCTCGCCGACCGGCTCGTCGCCGGGCCACTACCCATCGACAAGGTCTTGCGACTCGCGCGCGACCTGGTGGAGGCGCTCGCCACAGCGCACGCCGCGGGGATCATCCACCGCGACGTGAAGCCCCAGAACATCTTTCTCATCGGGCATCGCGCGCTGCTCGGCGATTTCGGCATCGCCCACGAGTCCGCCAATGACTCGCTCGAGCTCACCGAGGAAGGAGCCCTGATCGGAACGCGGGACTACATGGCCCCGGAGCAGCTGCGCGGGGAGCCGGCGACCGACCGATCGGACCAGTACTCGGCCGCGGCGGTGCTCTACGAGGCGGCGTCCGGCCGGCGCTGGAAGGCGCTCGAGGCGCCGGCAGACGCCAACTGGCGCGGTGTCCCGGGGCCGATGGTCCGGATGCTGCGGCGCGGGCTGGCGGCGGATCCTGCAAGGCGCTGGAGCTCGATGCGGGAAGCGCGACGCGTCTTCGACCAGGCGCGATTCCGTCGCTGGCGGCTCCTGACGACCGCCGGCCTGCTCACCGCCGCCGCGATCCTCGTCAGGATCGTAGTCGACGCCGTCTCCACTCCCACTCCCCCGACGGACCAGCGCGCGCTCGCCGTGCTCCCGTTCACCGTGCTCGGAGCCCCGGCGGACTCGCTGGGCTGGCGGGTGGCACAAGTCACCGACATCGACCTCGCCGGGTTTCCATCCCTGACACGTGCCTCCTTCAACCGCGCAGCCGCATGGCAGCGCGAGCACCCCGACGAGGACCTTGCCGCCGCCCGGCGCGCGATCGACGTGGAACGACTGGTGTCGGGCAGCATCGAGCGGCGAGGCAGGGCCCTCGTGCTGACCCTGGTCGTAACCGATTCCATGCGGAGCACGGCCCTCGCGCCGATCTCAGTGTCCGATTCCGCTGCCGGGCCGAGAGCACTCGGTGACTCGGCCGCCTGGCGGATCGGCACCCGCCTGAGCGGCCGTCCGGGCACCGACTTCACCAATCTCGCGAGCCAGAGCATCGAAGCCCGAACGCTCTTTCTACAGGGGGAAGAGCTCTTCGACCAGGACGCCTGGCATCTCGCCGCCGATCGATACGCGGACGCAGTGGCGGCGGACTCCGCCTTTGTGCAGGCCAGGTGGCGGCAACTCGTGGCCAGGCTCTGGGCCCGGGAATACTCTTGGGAAGAGGCGGCCGCACTTGCAGCCTGCTGTGCCAACCGGCTGCCTCCGCTGGAGGCGGGCCTGGTGCGTGCCATGGGCGACACCAACCTCCCCAGGCGGTTTCGGGCCTTCGACTCGCTGACGGCGTTGTACGCCGATGCCGGCTCCCTGCCGCTGCTCTTTGCGAGCGATCTCTTCCACCGCGGGCCGCTGGTCGGACGCGGCCTCCAGCAGTCGCTCGACATGTTCGAGCGCACCATACGCGCCCGGGCAGGGGGTACGCCGGCACCGGCGTATGACCACCTGGTGTGGGGCAAGTCGCGGCTCGGGGAACGTGAGGCGGAAGCGATGTGGCTCGAGGCCCGGATGGCCGCCGGAACTCATGTCGAGGGAGAGCCCCCGATCCCCGCTTTCCTGCAGCTGGGCTACGACCTTCGGTGGTCGCCCTGGCGAGCGAAAGCAAAGCTCTGGTACCTCAAACATTTCGAATCCGAAGCGACCATCAGCTCGCTTGCGCAGTTCTTCCGTTTCGCCGCCAGTTGGGACCTCCCCGAGGGGCAAGCGGGCGTGGGAGGCGTCATCGCCTCGCGCCTCCTGACCACGGACCGGGCGAGCGGGCTCGAGGCTCAGGGGCTGGCGCAGCTCACCTGGGGCCATGTGGCGCGCGGACTCGCCCTGATCGACTCGGCGGCCACCCTGTTCAACGGGCCCGAAGCGGAGCTGCAGCGGCACCAGTGGCGGCTGCTGCTCCCGGTGCTGGGCGCGGGACGTGCAAGCGAAGCGGAGGAGGTCGCGGCTCGACGCTGGCTGGAGGCTCACGCCGACCGCGAGCCGTACAAGGCCCGCGCCCAGTGGACGCTCGCACTGGACGCGATGGAGCGAGGTGATACCGTCTCGGCCAGCGCGTGGGCCGAAGCGCTGGCCGCTACAAGCGCCTCAAACGTCGCCGCCGCCCGCCTCGCACAGCTGGTCGACGCCCGCCGGGGAGGGGCGCGGGATCCCCGGCACTCGCTGGCCTCGACCGAGTCCCTGCGCGACTACGACTCCCCCGCCCCGGGCCAGGATATCTTTTCCAGGAGTATTCTCCATCTGTCCCGCGCGCGCTGGTTCGAGGCGGCCGGAGACAGGATCGGTGCCGAGGACGAAATCCTGTGGTATGAAAACTCCGATACCTACCGATTCCCCGTCGCGGAGGCTCAGAAGATGGAAGTCGACGCCGTGGCGAGCGTGGTGGCGCGCATGACGCGCGCACGCTTCCTCCTGGACGCCGGGCAGACGGAGGTTGCGTGTCGGATGCTGTCGCGGGTACGACAACTCTGGCGAGACGCCGATACCTCGCTCGGCGCGAGCAAGGCGACTGCCGACTCCCTGTACCGCGAGGGATGCAGATGATCGCCCTCCGGCTGCTCGGCCCCGTCGAGTTGACTGTCAATGGCGATGCGCCTCCCGCCGAGTTGCTCTGGAAGAAGAACCTTGCCTTGCTGGTCTACCTGGCGCTCTCCCCGAGGCACACTCGCACACGAGAGCACCTGATCGGCCTGCTTTGGGGCGACAAGCCGGAATCAGCGGCCCGCCACTCGCTGAACGAGGCGTTGCGGGTGCTCCGCCGCGCGGTGGGCGAGGGGGCGCTCCAAACCGACGCGACGGCGGTGAAGCTGGAGTCGGGGACTGTCACGTCGGATCTCGACGCGTTTGCCCGGCTCGAAGCAGCCAAGAAATGGACCGAAGCGGCCGCGCTCGTCGGCGGCCCCCTGCTCGAGGGATTTGCGGTGCCCGGCGAGTCGGGGTTCGAGGACTGGCTCGTCGCGGAGCGGAACCCGTGGGAGCGCCGGTGTGTAGCGGCGCTCGTCCACGCTGCCGAGCACGGCCTCTCCAGCGGCAGTACCGCGCGCAGCGTCGGCTTCGCCGAACGCGCGCTGGCGCTGGCCCCGACGTCCAGCCAGGCCGCCGGCGTGATGATTCGGGCGCTGGCACTCTCCGGCAACCGCGCCGCTGCGCTTGGCCGGTACGATGAGTACGTGCAAACGCTGAGGGAGCGACTTGGGCTTGGACCCGAGGCCGAGGTGGCTGCAGTCGCCGACCGCATCCGGAAGGGCCGCCTCGCACCCGCACCGGAAAGCGACGCGGCGAAGGTGGCGCTCACGCGACGGCACCCGCTCCTCGGCCGGGAGAAGGCCCTGGCCACGCTGACGGAAGCGTGGCGGGGTGCAGTCACCAACCAACAGACTGGCGTGGTGGTGGTGCTGGCCGACGCGGGACTCGGCAAGACGAGGCTCGCCGAAGAGCTGATGGCCCGGGTGGCGCTCGAGGGGGGCATCACTCTCAAGGTGCGCGGCGTGGAGGCGGACCGAGGATCGCCGTGGAGCGGGTTACTGGGTGTCGGGCGCGGGGGGCTGCTCGAGGCGCGCGGCATCGCCTCGGCGCCCGCCCCGGCGCACGCGGCGTTCGCTGTCCACATCACGGAGTGGGGCGACCGATACCGCGGCGCTGGCGGGACGGAAGCGGCTCCATTGCCGAGAGCGTTCACGGAACTGGTGAGGGCGGCGGCAGACGAGCAGCCGGTGCTCATCGTGGCCGACGATTGCCACCATCTCGACCTCGAATCACTCCAGAGCCTCGCCTCCCTGCCGCGCGACGTCCCGGAAGCTCCGATCCTCCTGCTGCTGACCGCCGAGCCAGGTGTCCCGTCGGAACCGCTTGATGCGCTGCGAACTCGATTCGGACGGGACCTACGGGGCGAGGTCGTGGAACTCGGACCGCTCACGCACGGTGCGCTGGCCGACCTGACCCGGGCGGTCTTCCCGCACTATGACGAGCCGGCGATCGACCGACTGACCCGTCGCGTGGCGGCGGACTCCGCCGGCACCCCACTGCTGGCCATCGAAATTCTCCACGCCGTCTCATCGGGACTGGACCTGCAGGAGGAGTCGGGCGCCTGGCCGGCACCATTCCATACCCTGACCCAGACCTCTCCGGGGGATTTGCCCGACACGGTCATCGCCGCAGTGCGGGTCGGCTATCGGCGGCTGTCCGAGCCGGCCCAGCGCGCGCTGGCGGCCGCGGCCGCCCTGGGCGGGCGCGTGACCGCGGAGCGGATTGGCCGCGCCGCAGACATTCCCCAGGCGACGCTGTCCACCGCCCTCGACGAACTGGAATGGCAGCGCTGGCTGGTGGCCGACGGACAGGGTTACGGCTTCGTGGCCGGCATCGTGGAGCGGATCATCGAGCGCGACATGCTCACCACCGGGCAACGCCGGCGAATGCGGGGCCATTAGTGGACAACCTCTGCCACACCCTGCTCGGCGCGGCGCTCGCCCAGTCCGGCCTCAAGAAGCGCTCCCCGCTCGGGACCGCGACGCTGCTCATCGCGGCCAACCTTCCCGACGTGGACGCGATCAGCCTGCTGTGGGGCCGGATCCCGGGGTTTGCGTTCCGGCGCGGCTGGACCCACGGAGTGCTGGCGATTGCGCTCTGGCCGTTCCTACTGGCGGCCGCCATGCTCGCGTTCGACCAGTTGGGCAAACGACGTGGCGCACGGTTCTGGCCCCTGGTCTTCCTCTCCGCCATCGGCGTGATGAGCCACCCGCTCCTCGACCTGCTCAACACCTACGGCGTTCGATGGCTGATGCCGTTCTCGAACCAGTGGTACTACGGCGACACGCTGTTCATCGTGGATATCTGGGTCTGGCTGGCACTCGCGGCGGGGATCCTGATCAGCGTGCAGCGAGAGCGGCGCGGACGGCTGGATTGGCGGTCGCCACCGCGCGTGGCGCTCGGTGCGGCGGCGCTCTACACGGTGGGGATGTTCACGCTGGGGCGGTTGGCGGTGTCCCAGGTGCGATTCGAACTCAGCGCCGACGGCGTGCCGGTCCAACGGGTGCTGGCGTCCCCGGTTCCGGTGACCCCCGTCGCGCGCGACATCGTGGTGGACGAGGGCGACGGCTACCTGGTGGGAACGCTCAAAATCGGAGGCAATTTCGTGCAGGAGGGCCGCTGGCCGAAGCGGAACCCGGACGACGAGGACGCCGACCCCGCCATCGCGATGGCCGCCTCCACTCCTGCGGCAAGCACCTTTCTCTCGTGGGCCCGCTACCCGACCTACATCGTGGACCGCCGCGGCGGGTCCACGGTGGTCCACTTCATCGACCTGCGCTACGCGAGGGTCCCGGACGCCCCCTTCGGTACGCTCACCGTCCCGCTTTCAACCGCTCAATTGGTGCTCGCCCCCCTGCCCTGAGCGGATCCTTGAAGGATCGGCAGCAACGCCTCCCACACCAAAGCCGCCACGCGTCGCTGCCCTGCCGCCGTCGGGTGGATGCCGTCAGCCTGATTGAGCGAGTCGACCCCCCCCACACCGGCCAGCAGGAACGGAACGAGCGGTACGCCCAGCTCGCGCGCCGCGTCCTGATACGCCGCCCGGAATCGAACGGTGTAGTCGGCCCCGAGATTGGGTGGCGCCTCCATGCCGAGGAGAAGGACGGCCGGCGGCGGAGCCTGCCGGCGGGCGCGGCGCACGATCGCCTCGAGATTCGCCTTGAGCGAATCGGGATCGAGTCCGCGGAGGCCGTCGTTGCCGCCGGTCTCCAGGATCAGGACGGCGACGGGCTGCCGCATCAGCCAGTCGACCCGCTGCAGCGCGCCCGCCGACGTCTCGCCGCTGACCCCGCGGTTCACGACCAGGTACTTGAATCCCGCCGAGTCGATCTTCTGCTGGAGCACGGCAGGGTAGGCCTCGGAGGGATCGAGGCCCAGTCCCGCCGTCAGGCTGGTGCCGACGACGAGGATCAAGGAGCTCGAGGCCGGGGCCGAGGCGGAACTGTCCGCCCCCTTGGGCGTATCAGGGCCACGACACGCCGATAGCGCCACCAGGGCGGCGACGAGGATGGACTGCAGTATCATTCGGGGCATGGAATACGTCATGGGAGTCCAGATGCTGCGCTGTGAAAACCTCACCCAGTCCTATCGCTCCGGCACCGGAACGCTGACGGTGCTGGAAGATATCAGCTTCTCGGTGTCGGCCGGCGAATTTCTCGCGATTGTCGGCCCGTCGGGCAGCGGCAAGACGACCCTGCTCGGTCTCCTCGCGGGGCTCGACCGGCCCGCCTCCGGCGAAGTGTGGCTGGATGGAGAAGGGCTCAGCACCAAGGATGAGGACGAGCGCGCCGCGCTCCGTGGCGCCAAGGTGGGGTTCGTCTTCCAGTCGTACCAGCTGATTCCGACCCTGACCGCCCTTGAGAATGTGCAGGTCCCCCTCGAACTCCGGGGCGAGTCCGATCCCGGCCGCGCCCGCGCGCTGCTCCAGCGCGTCGGACTCGGCGACCGCACCGGTCACTATCCAGCGCAGCTCTCCGGTGGCGAGCAGCAACGGGTGGCGCTCGCCCGGGCGTTCTGCACGCATCCGAAGATTCTGTTCGCGGATGAACCCACCGGCAACCTGGACCAGCGCACCGGCGCGGACATCATCGGGCTGATGACCGACCTCAACCGTGAGGCCGGGACCACGCTCGTCCTGGTGACACACGACCCCGACCTTGCTGGCCGGGCTCGCCGCATCCTGCGGCTGGCCGACGGCCGCCTCGTGTCGGATACCACCACGTGACCTTCCGCGCACTGTTGCGACTGGCCTGGCGCGAGGGGCGCGCATCCAGGCGCCGCCTCCTCCTGCTCGTGGCCGCCATCGCGACCGGCACCGCCGCGCTGGTGGCCATCAACACCTTTACCGCCAACCTCCGCACGTCGGTGGAGGGGGAGGCCCGCGGCCTGCTCGGCGCCGACCTCTCCCTCTCCTCGCGCGCTGCCCCCACCGACGAGCTTCGTCGGCTGGCTGACTCCCTCGCCTGCGCGGGCGCCCTTCCCTGCGAGGGGCGCGCCACCGTCGCCACCTTCGGCGCCATGGGGTACATCCCGTCCCGCACCGGCGTGCGTCTGGTCCGGGTCACGGCCGTCGAGGGCAGCTGGCCCTTCTTCGGAAAGATCACGACATCTCCCGCCGCCGCTTGGCCCCGGCTGCAGTCCGAACGCGTCGCCCTGGTCGACCCCGCCTTCCTGACCGCCCTCGGCGCCACCATCGGCGATACGCTCGCGCTCGGTGCCCTCCGGCTGCCGATCATCGGCACGGTGGACCACGTGCCCGGCGACGTCGGAATCGCCACCGCCTTCGGGCCGCGGGTGTTCATTCCCGGCGCACTGGTCGGTGAAACTGGCCTCCTCGGATTCGGCGCGCGCGCGGAGTACGACACCTATCTCCGCCTGCCGGCGGGCGCCGAGGTCGAGGCCATCGCCGATACCCTTCGCCCCCGCCTCCGCCCCGACCGGGTACGGGTGCGCACGGTCGAGGATGAGCAGCGCAATCTCGGCAACGCGCTCGAACGCCTCGGACGCTTCCTCGGACTCGTGGCCCTCGTCGCCCTCCTGCTCGGCGGTCTCGGCGTCGGCTCCGCCATCCACGTCCTCATCCGGCAGAAGATGGACACCGTGGCGGTCCTCCGGTGCCTCGGCGGCAGCAGCAGGCAGGTGTTCACCCTCTTTCTCGTGCAGGCCGCCGGGATCGGCCTCATCGGGAGCGCGCTGGGCGCCGCCATCGGCCTGGCGGTCGAGCAGGCGCTGCCACGGATCCTCGGCGAATTCCTGCCCGTCACGGTCACTCCCTCGGTCTCGTGGCCCGCGCTCGCCACCGGCCTGGGCCTCGGACTCTGGACCGCCGTGGCGTTCGCCCTCATTCCCCTGCTCGGCATCCGAAAGATTTCACCGCTGGCGACGCTCCGCCGACCCTATGAGGCCGCGGCCCGGCCGGAGCGTGACCGTTGGACGATCCTCGCCACCCTGACCCTCATGCTGAGCGTCGTCCTGATGGCCGTCGTGCAGGCCGGGGACCTGCTCCGGGGAAGCGCGTTCGCGGCCGGCATCGGGCTGGCCATCGCCGGACTCTGGCTCTCGGCGTTCGCGCTGGTGCGCGGCTTGCGGAAATGGTTTCCCCACCGCCTGCCCTATGTGTGGCGCCAAGGGCTGGCCAATCTCTATCGCCCAGCCAACCAGACCGTGTCCGTGGTGCTCTCCCTCGGCTTCGGGACTTTTCTCCTGGCCACGTTGTTCCTGGTCCAGCACAACCTGCTCCGGTCGCTGCGGGTGGACGGCAGCTCGCGCCGCCCCAACCTGATCCTGTTCGACATCCAGCGTGACCAGGCGGCCGGGGTGGACTCGCTCCTCCGCGTCCGCGGACTCGAACCGACACCGGCCGTGCCCATCGTCCCGATGCGGATCCAGTCCATCGGCGGTCGCGCGGTCCAGGATTACTCCCGCGACACGACGGAGGTCGAAGGCCGTCCCGCGGGATGGGCGCTGCGGCGGGAGTATCGCTCGACCTACCGCGACTCGATGGTATCGAGCGAGCGACTCCTGGCCGGCAAGTGGTGGGGGGCAGGCCCCGATTCCGCGGGGGCGCCGGTGTCGATCTCGATCGAGGTTGGCCTGGCCGAGGAACTCAACGTCACCATCGGCGACTCGATCATCTGGGACGTGCAGGGCGTGCCGGTGCCGAGCCGCGTGACGAGTCTCCGCGAGGTGGACTGGGCACGGTTCGAAACCAACTTCTTCGTGGTGTTCCGGCCGGGCGCGCTCGAGGCGGCCCCGCAGACGCTCGTGACGCTCGTCCGGGTGGACAGCGCGTCGGACCGGGGGCTGATCCAGCGGGCAGTGGTCGAACGGTTCGCCAACATCTCGGCGCTCGACCTTTCGACGGTACAGCGGGCGCTGGACGACATCCTCGGCAAGGTCGGCGCGGCCATCCGGTTCATGGCGTTCTTCACGCTGGCGGCGGGCCTCGTTGTGCTGCTCGGCTCGCTGGCCACCAGCCGGGCGCAGCGGTTGCGGGAGACCGTCCTGCTCAAGACGCTGGGCGCCAGCCGGGCGCAGGTGACGCGGGTAGCGGTGGCGGAGTACCTGGCCCTCGGCACACTCGCAGCACTGGCGGGGTTGGTGCTGGCGGTCGGCAGTGGATGGTCACTGGCCCACTGGCTCTTCGAGACGAAGTTTGCGCTTCCGGCGGGGCCCATGCTGCTGTTGGCGGCCGGGGTGGTGGCATTGACGGTTGGCGTGGGACTCTGGAGCTCGGTGGACCTCTTCCGGCGCACGCCGCTCGACGCCCTGCGGAACGAGTAGCCCGCTTCTTACCTCCCCATCCGGGTGGGGGTATCTTACCCCATCCTTAACACTGGGATGTTCCGGATGCTTCCAATCGATCTTCGCGGCAAGCGCGCCTTCGTGGCCGGTGTCTCTGACGACGGCGGGTTCGGGTTTGCCATTGCCAAGTCGCTCGCCGAGGCCGGCGCCTCGGTCTGCCTCGGCTCCTGGCCGCCCGCCCTCGGCATCTTCCAGAAACTGCTCGAGCGCGGCAAGATGGACGCCTCGATGACCCTCGCCGACGGCCGCAAGCTCGAGTTCGAGCGGATCTACCCGCTCGACGCCGCCTACGACACGATGGCGGATGTCCCGGCGGACATTCGGGAGAACAAGCGCTACAAGGACCACGACGATTTCACGATTCAGGGCGTGGTGGAGCACTTCCGGAAGGACTTCGGCGAGCGGCCGCTCGACATCGTGGTGCATTCGCTCGCCAACGGACCCGAGGTGAAGAACCAGCTCCTGGACACCTCGCGGGCCGGGTACCTGTCGGCGGTGAGCGTGAGCGCCTACAGCAACGTCTCCTTCGTCCGGAACTTCGGACCGCTGATGCGCGAGGGCGGCTCGTTTCTCTCCCTGACCTACATGGCCGGCGAGCGGGCCATTCCTGGCTACGGCGGCGGGATGAGCACCGCCAAGGCCGCCCTCGAGTCGGACACCCGCACCCTCGCATACGAGGCGGGCCGCCGGTTCGGTATCCGGATCAACACCATTTCCGCGGGCCCCTACGCATCGCGCGCCGCCTCGGCCATCGGGTTCATCGACATGATGATCGCATACTGCTCCAGCAATTCGCCGTTGACGCGAAAGCTGGAGGCGTCCGACGTCGGGCATACGGCGGCGTTTCTTGCCAGCCCGATGGCCGCGGCCATCACCGGCAGCGTGGTGTACGTGGACAACGGCTACCACGCCATGGGCATGGCGGTGTCGCCCGAGACGCTCGCGACGCCGGAGGGCTAGCGGCCGTGTTCATCGGCCACTACGGGATGGCCCTCGCGCTCAAGCGGGTCGAACCCCGGCTTTCACTCGGCACGTTGTTCCTCGCGACGCAACTGGTAGACGTCGCCTGGGGAGTCACCATCCTGCTCGGCTGGGAGCAGGTCCGCATCCATCCCGGCTGGACCGTCGTGTCGCCGTTCCAATTCGTCTCCTACCCGATCACGCACAGTCTCCTGGCCGCCTGCCTGTGGGCCGCGGCCGCCGCCATCGCCTGGTACAGCTGGCCGACCACGGACACCAGCCGCCATGCCCGTCCGGCGTTGATCGTCGGGCTGGCGGTGGCGTCGCACTGGTTCCTCGACGCGGTGGTCCACATTCCCGACCTCCCACTGGCTGGCGATGGCAGCATAAAGGTGGGACTGGGACTCTGGAACAGCGTCCCCCTCACCTTCACGGTCGAATTCGGGCTCCTCGGACTGGGGCTCGCACTGTACCTGCGGGGTGGAAGCAGAAAGCATGACGTCCGGCCAGCGTGGGCCGTCGGCTTTGCGCTCGCTCTCGCCGCGCTGTACCTGGTGGCCACGCTGGGACCGCCGCCGCCCAGCATCACGGCCGTGGGATTCGGCGACATCGGCATGATGGCGACCCTCGCCGCCATCGCGGCGTGGCTGGACCGCGCCCGCCGCTCGAGCAAGGCCCGGTAGGCCGCTCGCCATGGAACGTCGATTCCTGACGCTCGGTGCACTCTCGGCGTTCATCGCCGTCGCGGCAGGCGCCTTCGGAGCGCATGCCCTGCGCGCCCGGCTCGACCCGGGCATGCTGGCCGCCTTCGAGACTGGGGCGCGCTACCAGATGTATCACGCGTTGGCCCTCCTGGTGGTCGCGTGGGCCTCCGAGCGCTGGCCGGGTCGGCTCACCGCGGCGGCTGGCTGGTCGTTCGTGACGGGTACCCTGCTCTTTTCGGGGAGCCTGTATGCGATGGCCCTGACCGGGCAGCGAGCGCTCGGCGCCATCACTCCGTTGGGGGGCGTCGCATTCCTCGCCGGCTGGCTCTGCCTGGCGCTCGCCGCGCGACGCGGCACATGACCGACGCGGCGCACCGCTATCGGGGCTTGCTCGAATCGCTGGACGCCTGGTCTGCCGCAGCCCACGAACGATATCCCGGCGTCATCCCCTGCCGGCTCGGTTGTACCGCCTGCTGTCACGGCCCCTTCGACATCTCCGTCGCCGACGTCCTCCTGCTCAGGGAGACGATCGCCCGGCTTCCTGCAGAGTTGCAGCAGGCCATCCACGAGCGTGCGGACGCGGCAGCGGCTCTCCAACGGGAGCGGGCCCCGGAGTGGGAAGCGCCGTACGATGTGCGAGCATTGGGAGAGGCGCGGTTCGATGCGGTCTGCGACGCGCTCGCCGCCTGAGCCGTGCCCCTGCCTGATCGACGGTGCGTGTGCCGTCTACGAGGGTCGGCCCGCCGTTTGCCGATTGATGGGACTGGGCCTCGAGGCGCTGGACGACCGCACGCTGCCCAACGCCTGCCCGATCCAGGAAGAATTTCCCGCCTTCGCCGCCCTCCCCGCGCAGCCGTTCGACCTTGCGGCGTTCGAGGCAACGGAAGAGGCCTGCCTCGTGGAGGCAGGCCTCATTCTGTTCGGGTCTCCAGAGGCGACCGGCTACGAAACCACCATCGCCTTCGCCGTCAGTAACCGCCGGTCGTCGTCAGGCAACTCCACTCAGTAACCCCGCTCGTGGAAACCCGCCAGCCTCGCCCGCAGGTTCGCCGGTTCCATCTGCACGATTCGTCCCATCGGGTCCACCCATAACCTGACCGATCGTGCCCCCGGAATGAGGGTGGGCCCAAAGGTGAACCGCCATACGCGGGGGTGTCCAGGCAATTCCGGCGCACCCTTCCAGAGCAACTCCACCGTGCGTTCACCCATCTTGGGCGGGGGTGCGCCGAGCAGGGTGCCGATGGCGGAATAGGCGGCCACGTACGATGTCCCGACCAGCAGCGCCCCGACCAACGCAGCGATGATCACGTACCAGAGCAGGCGTGCCATGAAACCTCCCGGACGGGGGATGTTCGGCCGCAGGCCCGTCAGCGGGCCAGCTGCTCCACAATGCGGTAGTAGAACTCCACCCCGAACCTAATCTCCGGGACCGGCACCCGCTCGTTGTTGCCGTGGGTCGTCGCGCTGATCTCCTCCGTGGAGCGCCAGGCGTCGATCCCGTACGCCGCGATGCCCAGGGCCCGATAGTCGTAGCTGTCGGTGTAGCCGGTCAGCATTTTCGGGAGGATCAACGTCCCCGGATCCATGGCGCCCACCGCATCGGTGAGCGCGTCGAGTACGGGGCCCTGCACCGGCGAGGAGCGGGCC
Organism: uncultured Gemmatimonadales bacterium; assembly: GCA_963810185.1. Lineage (GTDB taxonomy): Bacteria > Gemmatimonadota > Gemmatimonadetes > Gemmatimonadales > GWC2-71-9 > SPDF01. Next base: position 800,551 of record CAWEMJ010000007.1, on the reverse strand, counting down.
GCCCGCAGCGTGGAAATCGGGGTGACTTCGACGGTCGTGTCCCGCATGACGGCGCGGAGCTGGGCCAGGAAATCTTCCGGGCGCTGCCCGGGCAGCAGCCGGACGTCGAGTTCCGCCGACGCCTCGGCCGGAATGACGTTGGTGTTGGTGGACCCCTTGAGCACGGTGATGGTGACCGTGTTCCGGAGGATCGCGTTCTGGTAGCGGTCAGACGTGAGCCAGGCCGCGGCCGTCGGATCGCGGAGCGCCGACGCCGGGTCGGCGAGCCAGGCGCGGTGGGTCGGATCCGTCTCTCGCGTCGCCAGTGCCTCGAAATACGCCGCGGCGGGAGGCGTCAGCACCAGCGGCGTCTCCCAGTCGGCGATGCGACCGAGGACCCGGGACAGCCGGAGCGCCGCGTTGCCCTCGGTGGGCTGGCTGCCGTGGCCGGGCTCGCCGCGCACGGTGAGGCGGACCCAGTACGGCACCTTTTCCGTGGCGTCCAGACCGTAGTAGACGGTCCTGCCGTCCGCCCCCATCCGGTTTTCGCCTCCCTCGTTCAGCAGGAACTCCGCGTGGCGGAGCTGGTCGGCGTGGTGCGTCGTGAACCACTGCGAACCCGAGGAGCCCTTTTCCTCGTCGGCGTTGGCCACCAGGATCAGGTCTCGCGACAGCGCGACCCCACGTCGCTTGAGCGCCACCATGGTGGCCACCTCCACGATGCCCAGGCCTTTCGTGTCCTGCGCCCCGCGGCCCCAGACAGCGCCGTCCGCAACGACTCCGCTGTACGGCGGGTAACGCCACTTGGCGGAATCCGCGGGCACCACGTCAATGTGGCTGAGCAGCACCAGCGGCCGACCCGCGCCGGTCCCGGGCAGCCGTGCCACCAGGTTGCCACGACCGGGAGCCGACTCGAAGATCTCCGACGGGATACCCTCGCGGGCCAGCAGCGACTGCAGGAACTTCGCGCCTTCCGTCTCGTTTCCCGGTGGGTTCACCGTCCGGATGCGCAGGTACTCCTGGAGCCACGTCGTCGCCTCAGCGGCCAGTGCGTCGAAGTTGGGTGGCGTGGCGCCCTGGGCGTGCACGGGCACCGCACCGACGAGCAGCAGGATGAATGCGAGGGAGGCGCGCATGGAACCTCGGGGTGGGGAGACGAAACGGCCCCGCCAGAGCGGGGCCGTGACACCTGCGGGGACGCGGAGCATCACACCACCGGGTGGAGCGCCCGCAGGTAGGAGAAGAGCAGCAACAGCGCCACGATGACCACGGCGGCGATGATCAGCGGGAATACGAACAGGCCGCTGAAGATCTTGCTGTCCTGCTTCAGGTGCATGTAGAACATGGCGACCAGCGCGAACTTGGCCGCCGAGAGGATGATGAGAATCTCGTTGAGCAGCGGCTGCACGAGATCGTGCAACGGCATGCCGGCCCGGTGGGACACCTCGAACGCGAGCACCTCGAGCGCGGTCATCACAAAGAGGATGACGGCGATGCGCAGGTAGAGCGCGGGCCCCGGATGGGCGTGTTCGTGCGTGGCGACTTGGGCGTCCATGCCGATCACCTCATCAGGTAGACGACGGGGAAGATCACGATCCAGACCACGTCCACGAAGTGCCAGTAGAGCGCGGCCATCTCGAGATTGAGCGACTTCTCGGGCGGGACCTTGCCGCGGATGGCGAGGACGAGCATCGTGGCGAGCCAGATGACGCCGATCGTGACGTGCGTGCCGTGGAAGCCGGTCAGCGTGTAGAACGAGGACCCGAACAGGTTGGTGGTGTACCCGAGCCCCTTGTGATAGAAGTGCCTGAACTCGTACACCTGCATGCCGATGAAGAAGAGCCCGCACACCACGGTGGCGGAGAGCCAGCCGATCAACTGCTTGCGGTTCCCCTTCTGGGCGCCGTTCAGGGCCAGCACGACGAAGAAGGAGCTGAAGAGCAGCACGGCGGTGCCGAAGGTGACCAGCGGGATCTCGAAGATCGGCTCGCAGCTGGTCATCTTGCCGTCCAGCATGCACTGCGAGGCCTCGTGGGGAAGCGGCCCGACGAGGCTCTTGCCCTTGTAGACCAGGTAGTTCGAGATCAGCGTCGCGAAGAACAGGCATTCCGACCCGATGAACGTCCAGATGGCCAGCTTCCGGGTGTCGAGCCCGGTGGCCGTCGGGGGATGCATCGCGTGTGCGGTGTCGTGCGCCAAGGGACCGTCCGTCTCAGTCGTAGGTGGTCTAGTGGTCCGCAGGCTCGAAGGCCCACGAGAAGATGCCGAGCATGGTGATCGCGACGCCGGCCACGATGACCCAGAGATTGACGTGCATCAGGAAGCCGACGAGCGTCAGGGCGGTCCCGAAGGCGGTCACGATGGGCCAGTAGGAGGGGCTCGGCAGGTGAATGCCCTTGCCGCTCACCCGGGTCGGCTCCGGCAGGATGCCCCCGTTCGCGCGGCGCAGTTCCCAGAGCGGGTCCCGGCCGTCCACCGTCGGCTCCACCGCGAAGTTCCACTCCTGCGGCGGGGAAGGGATCGACCATTCGAGGGTGGCGCCGTGCCACGGATCCGCCGGGGCCACCGCCCCGCTCTTCAGCGACTTGATGATGTTGAAGATGAACACCAGGAAGCTGAATCCGAGGATGAGCGAACCCGCGGTCTCGATGCCGTTCCAGAACTCGAAGCCCATCCCGGCCGAGTAGGTGTACACCCGGCGCGGCATCCCGTTCAGGCCGAGGATGTGCATCGGCGCGAAGGTCAGGTTGAATCCGAGGAACATCAGCCAGAAGTGCACCTTGCCGAGCCCCTCGCTCAGCATCCGGCCGGTCATCTTGGGAAACCAGTAGTACGCGCCCGCGGTCAGCGCGAAGATGCTGCCGCCGAAGAGCACGTAGTGGAAGTGCGCCACGATGAAGTAGCTGTCGGTCTGCTGCAGGTCAGCCGGGGGCGAGGCGTGCATGACGCCCGACAGCCCGCCGATGATGAACATCGCCACGAACCCGAGGGCGAAGTACATCGGGGTCTTGTACTGGATGGAGCCGCCCCAGACGGTGCCGATCCAGTTGAAGATCTTCACGCCGGTCGGGATGGCGATGAGCATCGTGCCGAGGGAAAAGACCGTGTCCGCCATCGGCCCCATGCCGGTGGAGAACATGTGGTGGCTCCACACGCCGAACCCGAGGAAGGCGATGAAACACCCCGAGAACACCATCGCGGCGTAGCCGAAGAGCGGCTTCCGCGAGAAGACCGGCAGGATTTCCGACACGACGCCGAAGGCCGGCAGGATCAGGATGTACACCTCGGGGTGGCCGAACAGCCAGAAGAGGTGCTGCCACAGGACCGGGTCGCCGCCGCCGGAGGGAACGAAGAAATGCGTCCCGAAGTTCCGGTCGAGCATCAGCAGCACCAGCGCCACCGTGATGATCGGGAAGGCCAGCAGCAGGAGCACCTGCGTGATGAGGCTCATCCAGACGAACATCGGCATCCGCATCATCTTCATGCCGGGCGCGCGCAGGTTGATGATGGTCACGAAGAAGTTGACCGCCGCCGCCAGCGAGGCGATGCCGAGGATCTGCAGGCCGATAATCCAGAAGTCGACGTTCGGGCCCGGGCTGTACTGCTTCGACGTCAGGTTGGCGTACGCGAACCACCCCATGTCCGGGGCGGCGTTGAACAGGAAGCTGGCGTTGAGCACCAGTCCGCCGAACAGGAACACCCAGTAGCTGTAGGCGTTCAGCCGCGGAAAGGCGACGTCGCGCGCGCCGATTTGCAGCGGAATGAAGTAGTTGAAGAACATCGCGGAGAGCGGCATCACCCCCAGGAAGATCATGGTGGTGCCGTGCATGGTGAACAGCTGGTTGTACGCCTCGGGGGACAGGAAGGTCTTGTCCGGCGCCCCGAGCTGCCAGCGGATCAACAGCGCCTCGAGCCCGCCAATGAGGAAGAAGAGGAAGGCCGTGACGCCGTACAGGATCCCGATCCGCTTGTGGTCCACGGTCGTGATCCAGCTCCAGAGTCCCTTCTTCTCGGCGGTTGCCGTCTCTGCCCCGGCGTGCCCCATCGCAATCGTGGACATCGCGTACCCTCTCGTCAGTTGCCGGCGGCGGTCGCGACGACCGCCGGGGGCGCAGGCACCACGCTGAGCGACCGGAGGTACGCTACCAGCGCGGTGATTTCTTCATCGGTGAGCCCGAGATTGGGCATGAGCACCCCCACCTTGACCGCCTGGGGATTATGCAGCCACCGGGCCAGGTTCTCGTCCGTATTGGGCAGCCACCCGGAGGCGATGTGGGTCCGGCTTCCGATGCCGGCCAGGTTCGGGCCGACCATCGTCGGCGCCCCGACCGCCGAGACCGCATGGCAGCCGACGCACGCCTTCACGGCGAAGAGTTGCTGGCCCTGGGCCACCAGGGGGTTCGCGGGCGGGGCGGCGGAGTCAGCGGGCGCCAGCGCGGCCGCGGGCGGAGCGCTCACCGCCGCCAGCCCCTCACGCCACGCCACGAAGTCGGCGGAGTCCTGGGCCACGACCTGGAAGGCCATCCGGGCATGCTGGGTTCCGCAGAATTCGGCGCACTGCCCCGGGTAAATGCCAGGCGTCTCGGTCTTGAACCACAGCCGGTTGTCACGCTTCGGAAAGACGTCCCGCTTGCCGGCAAGCTGCGGGGTCCAGAAGCTGTGCACGACGTCGCCGGTGGTCATGCGGAGGTCCACCGTCCGGCCGGTGGGGACGTGCATGTCCCCGGCGGTGACGAGGTTGTACTCCGGATACCGGAACTCCCACCACCACTGATGCCCCGTCACCTCGATGACAAGTGGATTGTCGGTGGGGACCGCGGCGGTCTTGAAGATGGTCTGAATGGTGGGAATGGCGATGAATACGAGAATGACGGCGGGAATGACGGTCCAAACCACCTCGAGCATCGCGTTGCCGTGGGTCTGCGCCGGCTCGGCGTCGCCCGGCTTGCCGCGGTAGCGGAAGAGCGCCCAGACGAGCGCCCCTTCCACCAGGAAGAAGACGATGGTGGCCAGCTGGAAGGACCGGCGGAACACCTTGTCGAGCAGTTCCGCGAAGTCCGCCTTGGGAGCCAGCGTGGTCTGGGGGTACCCGTCCGGTGAGCACCCGGCCAGCGCGAGCGTGGCCAGGGCGACACAAAGTGCGGGCACCCACCAGTCGAGGCGCCGGAGGGAGGGAATCCTGAGGGCCATTCCGTTCGTCCTGTTCAGCGAAAAATGCGGGAGAAGAGCGGCCAAGCAGTCCGCATTTTACCGTCTGAAGGCCCCGGCGTCAATGAATCCGGCCACCTGAATCCCGGCCCGCAAGCTCCCCTTGGGGGAAAGCGGGCATATTGTTCAGGGCGGTACCCTGCCCAGAGCCCAAATCCACGACCGGGAGCGAGCCGTGACACCCGCCGAACGAGATGACTGTATCCGCCGCTACGCCGAGGGACCCACGCTCCTCACCGACGCCCTGGCCATGGTGCCGGCGGAGGCGATCCAGTGGCGCCCGGCCCCAGGCAAGTGGTCGGCCCACGAGGTCATCGTCCACTGTGCCGACAGCGAAACCAACAGTCACATGCGGATCCGCTACCTGGTGGGCGAGCCCAACACCACCATCATTGGATATGACGAGGCCCACTGGGCCACTGCCATGAACTACCACGCCCATCCACTCCCACTCGCGTTGGCCACCATCGCCGCCGTGCGGGCCAATACCGTCCCCCTCCTGCGCCGAATGACCGGCGACGACTGGGCGCGGATGGGACGCCACACCCAGTCAGGAGCGTACGGCGCCGAGGACTGGCTCAGGAGCTATGCGGAACACCTCGAGACGCATACCCGGCAAATCGAGCGAAACGTCGCGGCATGGCACGCCAGGTGACGCCGCGGTACCTGCGCCGGGGCGCACACGAGGTTCGCCCCTAGCGCTGCTTCATGACCTTTTCGATGTCCGCGGCTGTGCGGGGGGCCCCGCCGGAAAGGAGCTGGTACCCGGTCGCCGTCACCACCACGTCGTCCTCGATCCGCACCCCGAGCTTTTCCTCGGGGATATAAATGCCAGGCTCCACGGTGAAGACCATGTTCGGCGCGAGTGGCGTCGCGTAGTTGCCGACATCGTGGACGTCCATGCCGAGCCAGTGACTCAGGCCGTGGATGAAGAAGCGGTCGCAGGTGCCGGGGGCGCAGAGGTCGCCGGAATGGTCCTTCATGTAGTCGCGCGCGATCTGCCCCAGCCGTCCCAGGGTGATCCCCGGGCGCACAGAGTCGAGTGCGGCCTGCTGGGTGGCCAGCACCAGGTTGTAGATGCTGAGTTGCCTGGGTGAGAACTTGCCACTCGCCGGAATCGTCCGGGTGATATCCGCCGCATAGAAGCCGTATTCCGCCCCCATGTCCATTACGACCAGCTCACCGGCCTGCAACTGGCTGCGGCTCTTGTCGTAGTGGAGCGTCGTCGCGTTGACGCCGGTCCCCACAATGCTCGGATACGCCAGCCGCTCGGCCCCCAGGCTCCGGAAGGTGCCCTCTGCCACCCCCTCCAGTTCGTACTCCCAGGCGCCCGGATGCGCGGCGCGCATCGCGGCGACGTGCCCCTTGGCGCTGATCTCGGCGGCCATGCGCATCCGCCGCATCTCGTCGGCGTCCTTGACCAGCCGCATGGCGGCCAGCATCGGGCGCAAGTCGGTCACCCCCGCCCCGCTCCCGAAGGCCAGCTGCTGGAAAAAGGTGTCGCTGACAGCCTGCTTGCCGAGCAGCAGGTACAGCTTGCCGCCCTGTGTGGTGCGTGCACGCACGAACCCCCGGATCTGTTTCTGCGCCAGGTCGGCGGCGCGGGTCTCCTCGATCCCGGTCAGGGCCGAGGCTTCGGCGCCCGGACCGAGCCGCATGCCGGTCCAGCGCTCCGACATGGTGTCGCGCGCCGGAAGGTAGAGGTAGACCTGGGGGGCGAGGGTGTCACGGGCGATCAGCACCAGCCAGCTCTCCGGCGTCTCCAGCCCGGTCAGGTAGAAGAAATCGTTGTTCTCGCGGTAGTCGCTGTCCTGCGGGTAGTCCTCCTCGATGCTCCGCTGCTCGGAGGAGCGGATGATGGCGATGCCGTTCCCCATCCGCTTGAGCAGGTCGGCCCGCCGTGCGGTCAGGGAGGCCACCGGGACCGGCCCGGCTGGCGATCCCACCTGGGCCGGGAGGAGTGGAGGCAGCGAAGCCAGCAGGGCGAGCACCAGCGCGGCGCGAACGGCACGGGTCATGGCGGAGTCCGTCAGTGGGATGTGGGCGGAGCGGCGCGGATGACGAGGTCGAAGGGAACCGGCCCTTCGACGACGTACGAAAAATGCCACCACTCCATCGAATAATTGGTGAATCCTTCGGAGGCCATCACCTCTACGAGATGCTCGCGAGACTGTTTCACCGTGCCCGAGGCGTTGGCCGTATGGGCTGCGTCCCCGAAGGTGTCGAACGGGGTGCCCATCGGCACCTCGACCCCCGAATGCAGGTCCACCAGCGTCAGGTCCACCGCGACCCCCTGATTGTGCCGACTCCGCCGCGCGATGTACCCCGAGTCGAGGAGCCAGGTCTGGTTGGTCCGCTCGGTCCAGGCGACCATCGCCTGCGTGGCCCGCACGGGGCGGTAGCCGTCCCATATCTTCAACCCGAGTCCGTCCGCCGCCAGCCGCCGCTGCACCCGCACCAGCGCCTCCGCCGCCTCACGCCTGAGCAGTGCCCGATTGGCGTAGTACCCCGGCAGCGGCGCCGCCGTGAAATTGTCCGGCCCGGCATACCGGGCGTCCACCCGGATCGTGCTGTCCAGTGCCCGGACGTCCACCAAAAGCTGTTCGGCCAGGACGTCCGGTGCCACCACCTGTGAGTCGGTGTTGGCCACCACGGCCTGCGCGCCGAGGGCGGAGGGCAGGCCGCCCAGGATGAGGAGAAACGCATATCGCATGGGGGTGGAGAGTAAGGCCACCGACGGCGGTCCGGCAGAGGGGGGTCTTGCGGAGGAACGCTCCGAGCCCGATTGTGCATCATCCCTCACCCCAGGTGCCCAGTGACGACTCGTCGCTCGTTTCTCGGATTGCTGTCGGCGCCCCTCGCCGCCTCGCTGACGCTTCCCACGATCGGCCAGGCCAAGCCATCGAGGGCGCGCCCCCTCATGCCGGCGGACATCGGCGTGCGCGACGACGAGGCCTTCTGGAAGGCGCTCCGCACCCAGTTCACCATCCCGGCGGACCAGGCGTTCTTCAACACCGCCACGCTGGGCTCGAGCCCGCGCGCGGTCCAGGACGCGGTGTGGGCGAGCATTCAGCACATCAACCGCGACATCGCCGAATGGGACTACAAGCCGGACCACGAAAACTTCTTCACGGGCTACTACCCCGAAATGCCCCGCCGCGACCAGCTGGCCACCACCATCAACTGCACCGGCCGGGACATCGCGCTCACCCAGAACGCCACCTTCGGGATGAACTTCGTCGCGAATGGGCTGGACCTGAAGGCGGGTGACGAGGTCGTCGTCACCAACCAGGCGCACCCCGGCGGCCGCAAGGGGTTCGATCTTCGGGCCAAGCGCGACGGGATCGTCGTCAAGGAAATCGTGGTGCCCGAGCCGCCGAAGTCTCCCGACCAGTTGATCCAGCTGTACCTCGACGCGACGACCCCGCGCACCCGGGTCTGGGCCATTCCCCATGTCTCCAGTTCGCGCGCCATCCGCTATCCCGTGGTGCAGCTCTGCGCGCTGGCGCGGGAGCGCGGCATCTGGAGCTCGGTGGACGGGGCGCAGTCGCTGGGTCACGTGACAGTGGACGTGCAGGCCATGGGATGCGACGCGTTCTTCGCGTCCCCGCACAAGTGGATGCTGGCGCCCAAGGGGACCGGCCTGCTGTACGTCCGGCCCGAGCGGCAACTCGACCTCTGGGCCACCCTGGCGTCCAGCGCGTGGGACGACCAGGCCGATCCGATGTACCGCCTGATGCAGTACGGGACAGGAAACCTGAGCCTTCTCATCGGACTCGGCGTGGCCGTCGAGTTCCACAACCAGATCGGATCCGCCCGCATCCAGCAGCGCGACTTCGCTCTGGCCGACCGGCTCCGGGCCGGACTGGCGACCATGCCAGGCGCCACCATCGTCTCGCCCACGCATCCGGATCTGACCTGCGCCACCACGGTCTACGGCCTCCGCGGAAAAACCGGCGCGCAGATCCAGGATTACCTCTGGGTACGGGGACGGGTGCGGGTGCGGAGCATGGGAGACGCCGTCGGCGTTCGCCATGCCTGCCACATCTACAATTCGCCGGCGGAGGTCGACAAGGCGCTGGCGCTGCTCACGGAACTGTCGGCGAGTTAGGCGGGGCAGCGGGGCAGCGGGGCAGCGGGGCAGCGGGGCAGCGGGGCAGCAAAGGTAAGATATTCTATTGGAAGGAGTTACATCGGCACCTGTCCAAATCAGCCCGAGTATCGCATCTTAGACATCAGAAACCTGCATGTGCCCGATGAGAGATTCCTTCTCTCGGGCACGTCCTTTTTTTGTCGGGACCGCTCATGATCACGGAAATGCGCGAGAAGCTCGGTGGGGAAATCGAAGCCCTCACCCACGAGCTCACGATCACCCTTCCACAGGCCATCGCCCAGGCCGTGGAGATGGGTGACCTGCGCGAAAACTCCGAGTACAAGGCCGCACTCGAGCGTCAGCAGTTCGTGCAGGCCCGGCTCGGCCAACTGCATCAGCGGCTGAGCCAGTTGAGCGAGCTCGCCAACACGGAAACCCCCACCGACCGCGTGGGGCTCGGGTCCCGGGTCACGGTGCTCGATCTCGACAGCAAGGAAACTGACACCTACATGCTGGTCCTCGCCGAAATGATGGACCTGGAGGACGGGCACGTCTCCTTCGCGTCGCCGCTCGGTCGGGCGCTGGTGGACCGCCGGGTCGGCGACGAGGTGGAACTCCGCCTGCCGCGGATGATCCGGCGGCTGAGGGTCACGGAACTGGTGACGATCCACCAGGCCTAGCCCGTCCCTGGAGTGCGCATGGAATTTCCCAAGAAGCAGCTGCTGGTGGTCGGCGACCGGGTGCTCATCACCCCCGAGGAGGGGGAAGAGCGCACGCGCGTCGGCCTGTACCTCCCGGCCTCCGCGCTCGAGGGACAGCAGGTGCAGGCCGGGTTGATCGTGGCGACCGGCCCCGGCGAGCCGATGCCCGACTTCAGCGCGCTCGACGAAGAGCCGTGGAAGGCGACGCGCCGGGAATCCACGCGCCACCGACCGATGCAGGCCCGGGTGGGCGACACGGCGATCTTCTTCCGCAAGGCCGCGGTGGAAATCACCTTCGAGGAGCGGAAGTACCTGGTCGTGCCTCTGGCGGCCATCCTCGTGCTGGTGCGCGAGGATCTGCCCATCTAGCGGAGCGGTGATGACCTACGCCCCGAATCGTGCCCTGGTCCGACTGGCGGCGCTCGGCGCGGCGCTGTCGCTCGTGGTGGCTGTCGCTGGCTTCCGTCATGTGATCCCGGAAGCCTTTGCCGTCCTCGGGCTCGCCCTCTTCGTCGCCTGCCTGGTGCTGATTGCTCTCCTCGCATGGCGGACCCGGCGGACGATCCTGGCCCAACGCGCAGAGACCGAGCGCGGCCAGATGATCGTGATGCTGGCAGCCCGGCTCCGGGACGAAGCAACCGGCACGCTGGAAGCGATGTCGCGACGCGGAGGCCCCTCCGGCGAGGCCGCGACGCTGATTCTCCAGGGGAGAGCGGAGCGACAGCAACGGAAGCCCGGTCCGGCCGCCTGATGCCCGCGCGGTCGGGCGTATGCACCTTCTCCCAGTGATCATCCATGTGCTTTTTCCTGTATATCGCGAGCCCGCTCACCCTGAGTGAAGTGCGCTCGATGCTGCCGCCAGGATTGACCGCCGACCTGCTGCCGCCGATCGAGCAAGCGGAGTTGCGGGCGCTCCATCCCGATGCGCAGACGATCGCCCGGGTGCTCCACGGCGGGTGTTCCTGCGACCTGGTGACCGAGCGAAAGGCGGTCGTGAGCGAGGACGAGTCGCGGCTCCGCGCCCGGTACCGGACGCTGGGCTACAGTCGAGACCAGGTGATCCGGGCGCTGGACGTGCATCGCCGCGGGCTGGAACGCCGGGCGCGTCCGGCGGCGTATTGGCCCAAGGGTTTCGCGGTCTTCGTCGCCGAACATGCGCGGAACGCGGGGCCGACCCTGTTCTACCTCCAATTCGGGCACAGCGGGCTGCAACGCGTGGCCGAAGGGCGGCCCCGATCGATCTCCACGGCAGACGTCAGGGCCTTTCCCGGTGTGTGGCTCCCGGAGGACGCTCCGATCATGGTCGTGCGGGACACCACGACGTGAACGGCGTGCGGTTGTTCCTGCGAGCGCTCCGGCTCCGCTGTCCCGCCTGCGGCGGCGGACCGGTCTTTCTGTCGTGGTTCCGGCTGGCGCCGAGTTGCCCGACCTGCGGGCTGCGCTTCGAGCGGGGGGAGGATGGGTACTGGGTCGGCTCCTACATGTTCAACATCGTGGCCTCGGAACTGCTATTCGCGGTCGCGGGGCTCGGGGTGGTCGTCGCGACCTGGCCGACTCCGCCGTGGACCGCCATTACCATCGGCGGCGTGGTGATGATGATCCTCGCCCCGCTCATGTTCCTTCCGTACTCGAAGGTCCTCTTCCTGGCTTTCGACCTGCTGTTTCGTCCCCCGGTGGAGGCGGATTTCGCCGCGCCATCGGAGCCCGCCGCCGGCCGGCGGGTGTGACCCTCCGCCCAGGAGTCCTGATGCGCCTCCGCCTGTTCGTGCCTGCCGCGGTGTCCGGCCTGGTTGTCGCCTGTTCATCCGCTCCCGCCGTCCCGGACGCCGTCGACCCGGCGGCCATGCCGCTTCCTCTCATCACCACCCAGACCGTCGCCACCCGGCAACTCCTGCAGGCGGTGAGCGTGGTGAGCAATGAGGTCGTGTGGGTCAGCGGGCACGGCGGCACCTGGGCCCGGACCGAGGATGGAGGCGCCACCTGGACCGCCGGCGTCGTCCCCGGCGCCGATTCCCTGCAGTTCCGGGACCTCTATGCCCTGGACGCATAAGCGGGTGTGGCTCATGAGCGCTGGTAACGGCTCGGCTTCGCAAATCTGGTATTCGGGCGACGCCGGGAAGGGCTGGACCCAGCTGTTCAGGAATGGCAGCTCGAAGGCGTTTTACGACTGCATGGGATTCTGGGATGAGAAGCACGGCCTCGCGATCAGCGACGGCGTGGATGGCATCTTCCCGGTGCTCGCCACCCGCAACGGGAAGAACTGGGCGCTCCTCTCCGAGGCGGCGAGCCCGCACGCGCGGCCGGGCGAAGGCTCCTTCGCGGCCAGCGGCACCTGCCTCGCCACCCTCGACGACCGATACGCCTGGTTCGGTACAGGCGCGGCAGCCGAGGGATTCGCGCGGGTCGTGCGGACGACTGACGAGGGGCGCAGCTGGCGGAGCGCCGACACGCCGATTGCCACCAACGCCTCCGCCGGCATCGCGACGGTGGCGTTCCGCGATACGCTGCACGGAGTGGCCATGGGCGGCAACATCGCCAAGCCCGACACCTTCCTCCTGAACGTGGCGGTGACGTCGGACGGCGGGGTCAGCTGGCAGGCAGGCGGGGCCGTCCCCTTCCCCGGCGCGGTGTACGGTTCCGCCTATTCGCTCGACAACGGGCGGTCTGCGCTCGTCGCGGTCGGCCCCAAGGGAGCCGCCATCTCCTGGGATGACGCCCGCTCCTGGGTCCTGATCGACACCCTCAACTACTGGAGCGTCGGGATGGGAAAGGGAGGGCGGGGCTGGATGGTGGGGCCCGGCGGGCGCATCCGCAGACTGGACCCCCGCCCGGCGCCCTGACGAAGGAAAATCCGGCAGCAGCGGGCGCCGCTTGACGATCTCCTGACGCTGGGTGCATATGGTGGTAGCTGGATTCCCCACCAGTGCACCTTGACGAGGAGCCGTCATGCCGGGACCAGCACTCCGCCTCGCCCGCTTCCTGCCTCTGGCGGGATGGCTCGTGGCCGCGCCCCTCGCCGCCCAAGGCGCCATCACCGGGACCGTCACCGATTCCGCGACCGGCGCGCCGATCATCAGCGCCTCGGTGAAGGCCATGGCACCCGACGGCCGCGCCGGTACATCGACCCTTTCCGACAGTCGCGGGCGCTTCCGACTTTCACCGCTGGCGCACGGAACCTGGACCATCAGCGCGGCGCGCATCGGGTACGCACCGCTCGGCGGCGTGGATGCGACCGTGTCGGACACCCAGGTCGTGACGCTGCACCTGGTGCTCGCCGCCCGGCCGGTACCCGCCTCCGAGATCATCGTCACCGCTTCCCGCGAGCCCCAAGTCGCCCTCAGGGCCCCCGCCGCGACGTCCGTCGTGACGCGCGGGCAGGTGGAGCAACAGATTTCCGCCACGCCGATCGACTACCTCACAGGGGTCACCGGCATGGACGTGGCGAGCAAGGGACTGGCCCAGCGGACGTACACGGCGCGCGGCAGTCGCGGCGCGAGTGCCGGGTCGTTCCTGACCCTCGTGGACGGGCGCGACCAGACCATCCCCTCCATCGCCTTCAACATTCCCTACCTGGTGCCCACCGGCTCGGCCGACGTCGACCACATCGAGGTGGTGCGGGGGCCGGCCGGCGCCGTCTATGGCCCCAACACCGAGCGGGGCGTGGCGCAGATCATCACTCGTTCACCGTTCGACGCGCCGGGCACGACGGTCAGCATCGGCGGGGGTGGGCGCGACTTGGTGCAGGGGGAGCTCAGGCAGGCGGGCGTCGTGGGCTCGAAGTTCGGCTACAAGGTGACCGGCGACTATCTCACCGGAACCGACTGGGCATATCCCGACACGACGGGCGCCAGGTACCGCACGGAGGCGCTCGCCGACACCACCCCCCCGCTCCCGGATCCCGACACGGTCCTGATCGACGCGCGTATCCCGACGCTCGAGCGATGGTCGGTGGGCGGGCTGGTCGAGTGGCGGCCCGAGGCCGCGACCGCGATCCAGGCCGGGATGGGGTACGCGCACGCCACGAGCGCGGTCGATCTCGAGCCCACCCTCGGCCCGATCCAGCTCAGCAACTGGGGCTTCAGCAACGCCCAGGCGCAGTTCACGAACAAGTCACTCGTTGGCCGCGTGTCCTACACCTGGAACGACGCAGGAGACTCCTACTCCCTCTGGTACGGAAACCACCTGGTCGACTTCTCATCGATGCTGGTGGCCCAGCTCAAGTCGGGTACCGCGCTGCAGCACGGCGGCTCGATCCAATACGGTGGAGACTTCCGGTATACCAATCCAAAGACTGACGGCACGATCAACGGCCGCAACGAGGGCAACGACCAGGTGACCGAGGTCGGCGCCTTTGTGCTGGGCGAGTTCACCCTGCGCGAGCAGATCAGCCTGAGCGCCGCGCTCCGCGCCGACTACCACGATCGCATCGGCACGGTCGGCCTCGCGCCGCGACTGGGAATCGTCTATCAACCCACCCCGACCCAGGCGCTCCGCCTCACCTACGGTCGCGGCTACACCACGCCGGCACCGCCCGACTTCTTCGCGGACATTCAGGTGGCGGACGACCTCGGCGGGCTCCCCTATGCCATTCAGATCAGCGGCATCCCGCCGGGAGGCTATCAGTTCAACCGGGACTGCGGCGGGCTCTGCATGCGCTCGCCGTTCGCGGCCGATCCCGCGGCGTTTCGAGCCCATCGACGCGACCGCCTATTGGGGGGCCGCCACCGCGATCCTGGTCGCCAGCGGTGGACCGGACCTCAGCGGCATCCCGGCGCCGACCAGCGCGGAAGTGTCGTCGGTCCTGCGGGAACTCAACCTTCAGACAGAAGCGTTCAATCCGACGCCGATCAGCCCGGCCTCCATCGTGGACTATCCAACTGAAACTCGCGAAACCACTGACGCGCTTGAACTCGGCTACAAAGCGGCGCTGGGGAACCGGTGGAACGTGGCGGCCGACGTCGCGTACTCATGGACCAAGAACTTCTTTGGCGCCTCCCTCATCGGGACCCCGAACGTCTTCCTCGACGAGGCGAGCCTGGCGGCCTACCTGACCCCGTATCTGGGTGGAGACCCCGACCTGGCCATGCAGGTGGCCCAGGGGATGACACAGATCCCCCTCGGCGTCGTCACCCCGGCCAACGCGGCGGACCCGACCGCGCTCCTCAACCTCCGGCATCAGGGGGGCTCGTTCTCGCGGGTCGGCGTGGATATCGACGTGAGCTACCTGCTCGCCGATGGACTGACCCTCAGCGGGAACTATTCCTGGGTCAACCGGGATTCGATCGGCAGTGCGGGGGGATCCGACATGGCGGTACTCAGCGCCCCGAAGAACAAGGGGGCGCTGGCGGTGAGCTACCGGCCGCCGACCAGCTGGTGGGGCGTCTGGGCGCAGGGGCTGGCGGTGGAGACGTACCCCGTGAAATCCGGCGTCTTCGAGGGCACGATTCCCGGATACGCCGTGCTCAATCTCGGCGCGACGGTCACCCTGCCCATGCGCCGGGAAATTTCACTGGCGCTGACGGCCACCAACCTCTTCAACAACCTCCACCAGGAATACGTGGGTGCCCCGGAAATCGGGCGCTTGATCGTGGCGAGGATGCAGGCGGAGTTCTAGCCCGGCACCCTAGTCGTCGTCGCCGTCGTCGTCGCCACCACCGCCGCCGCCACCGGGCGTCGTGCCCGAGATGTTCAGCGTGCCAGTGGCCGGATCGTACGCCACCGTCAGCTCAAAGAGGTTGCTGGCCTGCTGGCCACCGGTCCACACCCCCGTGGCGGCAAAGGTGGCCCCGTGGTTGGGGCACTTGAAGCTGTTGCCGGTAATGGCAATGGTGGTGCCGGCGTGCGGACACACCATCGAGTAGGCGCGGTAGGTGTCGACCCCGCTGTGGTAGACCGCCACGGGCGTGCCGGAGTTGCCGTCCACCCGCGCGATCCCGCCCACCGGCGCGAGGGCGGCAAAGGAGTTCACGTTGACGCTGAGCGCCACGGTCTGCCCCGGTCCGGTCAGCCCGCCGCTGAAGACGCCGTCGCCGCACGCCGCCGTCAGTGCGGCTGCCATCGCCGCCATCGTGGTCTCCGCCAGGAAGGTCCGCCGCGTCAGCTGGCGCCCCCCGCATGATCCGTCACACATGGTGCCTCCTCTCCCTCGCTAGAGGGTGATCTTCGCCGCGGTCCACCCCGCGGGATCCTTGTCCTGTTCAAACATCGCGTCGACGTTCACCACCACCGTCTCGCCGTCCCGCCGGATGGCCAGTCGGTCCATGCCGCGCGTGGCCCGGCCCGAGATGAAGGTGCCGTCGGGCTGATACCGCGACTTGTGCTTGGGACACTGGAAGCGCTGGTCCGCCGCTTCCCACTTGAGCGCGGTGTTCTGATGCGGGCAAGACAGGTTGAACGCGTACACCACCCCCTGGAATCGCACGAGGATGACCTGCTCCTGCTTGTCGATGGTGGCGCCGTCGGCGGCGGGGATCGGATAGGTCACGTCGGTCCCGCGCACGCGGAGGGCGGTGCCTGCGCGCACGGTCAACGCCTCGGCCACCGCCGGCGACGCACCGAGCGCGGCGAACGTGGCAAATAGTGAAGCCGCCGCCCGGAGGAAGTCCCGCCGGCCCTCCAACTCGCAGCCGCCCCCGCAATCATGGTCGCTCACAGGTTCACCAGCATCACGCCCGTGAGCACCGCCACGAACCAGAGGAGGGAGCTGGCGGCCGCCGAGCGGCGGAGCGCCTGCCAGGCCCGTTCGGAAACGTCCTCCGTCGCCAAGCGGTGGCCGAGCTTCCGCAACGCCGCCCCGTTGCCGAGCAGCAGGGCCAGGAATCCCATCTTGATCCAGAAGACGGGCGACGTGGCAAAGGTGGAGACGTCGGCCAGGAAAAGAAGGAGCCCGCTCGCGAACGCGACGATCAGGCCAATGAGCACGGGAGTGTGGATGGCGTTCAATTCGGCCACGTGAACCCGCCGCACCGACGCGTCGGCGGTGGTGGCCCGGAACACCGAACGGTCCGCCGCGAGCGCCAGCCCACCGGCCACCAGAAAGCCACCGATGTGGCTGAACATCACGCCGTTCATCAACAGCTTGGAATTGTCGTACGCGGTGGCCCAGGGCTCCGCGAGATGCGCCAGGGATTCGACAAACGTCATGGTTCAGTCCTTCCAGATAAGCATCATCAACCAGCTGGCGGTCGCCACGCCCATCGAAAAGACGGCGGCGTTCTTGTGCTGTTGCTGGGAGTCTGAGGTCCCGCCCTCATCGTCCGCGAGCGTGCCGGTATAGACGAAGCCGGCGTCGGCGATGAACATGAGCGCCGAGTGGATGTAGCGCCGCGTCCGTCCGGCGGGGTCCTTTCGGCTGTCCCACAGGTTCCAAACGCCGGTCACCGTATTCACCGCGAACACCCCGGCGAGCAACCCTGCGGTTGGCCCGTGGACGTTCTTGGCCCAATCCGGTGCGGCGTTGCCGTACTGAATGATCTGGTTGCCGCTGGCGTACTGCAGCGCAAAGAGCGGCAGCATCGTCCAGCTGAGCACCTGGTGGATCTTGAGCCGGGTGTTGTAGAAGCTGCTGTACTCCACCGCGGTCGTCCGCTTTCGCTTGGTCGTGTCCTGCCAGATGCTGACGTCGCTGCCGAACCGCATCCCGTCGGGAAGCAGCGCCGCGGGAATGGCTACTGGGGCAACGACTGGGACCGGTGCGGCTTGCACAGTATCGGCAACGGAGATCGGAATTCCGGAGAGGCCATTGGGCAATGCCAGGAGGAGGAGCGCCACGGCGTCCTGCATAGACATCCAGATGGATGAGGGTGAGCGCATGGTGGGCAATCGCAATGCCATTCGTTACAGACATGCTATGTGATTACATAATAACTACTTAACTGTTAGTAGACCGGACTGGGACCGCCTCGAAATGATCCATGTGCATCGTGACGATACATGCGAGCCGATACACATGGACGGATGCATTCGATCTGGTGGACGATGCGCGGCGATGCTTGGAACACATCACGATGTGAGTGAATGCTCATTTGAGATGACTCACAGCCATGAGGCAAGACCGGCAAGCTGGTGCATGGAATTGATTGCAGTGACTAAAAAGTTCTCCAAACCGTTACGAAAAAATAGGTTACTGCTATTCACCTGGAGCTCTGTAGTAGTTGTCTTGCAAGTGAGCATACACTCGCATCGCAAATGGATCCATTGCGCAGCCGAGGAAGGTCAAATCAACGGGCGGCCGATGGATCGCGGACGGGCTTCAGGTCAAACGTTGTGTCCCCCATCCGAAAGGTGAGTTTGGCGGGCCGTCCGTCCGGCCGCGGGGTCACTTCCAGCGTGGCGGCGGTTGACCCGAAGGCGTACTCAGTGGACGAGAGAGGGATCAGCACCTGCCACCGGCCTTCTGGCAGATCCACCCTGAGCCCGTTCTTGGTCTTCGAAATGACGAGGACCATCCCGCCGTTCGCGTACGTTCCAATCATCGCATTCAGCACCGGGACGGGCACCTCAGCCGCGACGGGCGGCGTGGAGAGCGTCGGCAACGGAGCTTCCGGCAGATCCCGCACCCAGACATTCCGATAGCGGACCGGGTTCCCGTGATCCTGGAGCGCAATCGGGCCCCGGCTCTTGCCAGGCAGATACGGATTGGCCTGGAGCCAGTTGGTCGGGCCCCAAAACGCCACGTTGTCCTGAATCAGCACGCCGTTCTGGAACGCCGTCATGCGGGCCGGAGCCAGCAACACCCCGGCCGAGTCGAATCGTGGACGCCGGAACACGATGTCGTACGATTGCCAGGCACCTGGTGGGAGCGAAGCGTTGACCAGCGGCGGATACTGGCCATACGCGGCGCCGGCCTGGCCGTCCGGATAGGTGTCGTTGTGATAGGAATCGAGGACCTGCAGCTCGTATTCCCCCATGAGGAACACGCCGCTGTTACCGCGCCCCTGCCCCGAGTCCTTCGGTGGCGTCGGCGCCGCCCACTCGACGTGCAGTTGCACGTCGCCGAACTCCGCTCGGCTGTACACGTAGCCGGCCCCCGGCACCGCCTCCATCGCGCCGTTCCTCGCCACCCATCCAGCGGGCCCACCGTCGCGATTCCGCCATGCGTCGAGGTCGGTGCCATCGAACAGCACGATGGCATCGGAAGGCGGGGGCACCGGTTCAGCGGCCTGACCGGGAGTGACGACCACCGGTCGCGGCCGAGTCAGGTCGTGGGCCCGCCAGCCCGAGGGAGTCTGGGTCGATCCGGGCTCGGCGACACCCGCCATCAGCACGGCAGCAAACAGTACTGTCCTCATGGTTGTCCCCCCGAAGGAGTGCGTCGCGCGATCAACTCCACAAACTCACCGTCCTGGACCACTTCACCCCGCTGGTTCTTCAATTCGGCGGCCAGCGTCACCAGTCCGCGGGCGGGGTTACCAGTCGCCCTGTCGCGACGCCACCCGCAGGTGCAGGGTGACCACGTCGCCGTAGTAGATGGCGGCGCGGAATCGCCAGCTCACGCCGACCAGGGCCACGAGCGTGCCCCGGGTCAGCTCCAGCCGATTGGCCAAGCCGGTCGCCACCGAGAGTCCGAGCGCCCCATGGGCGATCGGTCCCTCGAACCCCGCCGCAATCGCCGCCGCCCGGTCCAGGTGGATCGGGTTCCAGTCGCCGGAGACCTCGGCGAAGGCCCGGACGTCCGCCTCCGTGATCCGCCGCTCGACGGTGACGAACTCGCCCGCGTTCTGGAAGTCCTCGTAGTACATCCCCATCGCCATTCCCCTCGCTTTGCGTCCTTTGCGGTGTTGTTCCTTTGCGCCTTTGCGGTGAACAACTTCCTACCGCAAAGACGCCAAGAGAGCCAAGCCACCCGGCCCCCTCAAAGGGTCAAATTGACCCCAGTCTTGACAGGTTGAATATGTCACTACAGATTCGTCCGTAGCAAGAGTGTTATATGTCACTCTCTATACGGGCGTTTCCAATATGGCACGTAAGGTGGTTCCCAGCCTCCGGTCGCAGGATCTCGTCTTCACCCTCTTCGGCGACTACCTGCTGGAGCGGGACCGGCCGGTGTGGACCAGTGGCCTGATCACCCTCCTCGGACAGCTCGGGCTGTCCCCGATGGCCGTGCGGACCGTGCTCTCCCGGATGACCCGCAAGGGATGGCTCACCGCCGAACGGCTGGGGACCCGGAGCTGGTACGGCCTGACGCCCAAAGGCCGGAAGCTGCTCGAATCCGGGCGCGAACGCATCTACCACCCGACCGGCAACGCCGCCTGGGACGGTCGCTGGTCGGTCGTCGTCTTTTCGATTCCCGAAACGCGGCGCCGGCTGCGCGACGCCCTCCGCGTCCGTCTCTCCTGGCTTGGCTGTGGCCCGCTGACCAGCGGCGTCTGGATCTCGCCGCACGACGTGCGCTCCGAGATCCTCGACATCGCGGCGGAACTGAAGCTCGCCAGGAACCTCGAAGTATTTCGTGGCGACCACCTGGCCCATTCGAGCCCCGAGCGCCTGGTGGCGCAGTGCTGGGACCTGGCCGACCTGGACCGCCGCTACGCCGCCTTCATCGCCCGGTGGACCGGGGAATTCGAGCACTGCGACCAGTGTGGAATGACCGGCGCCAAGGCGGGCGTCCACAAGCCCTGCACCGCCCCGGCCGACTGCTTCCGGCGCCGGTTCCTCCTGGTGCACGAATACCGCGCCTTTCCGCTGGACGATCCCTACCTGCCCCGCCGGCTGCTCCCCGCCGGCTGGCACGGCGAGGCGGCGGCACGGCTCTTCGAAACCTACCACGACGCGCTGGCCGGCCCGGCCGAGCGATACGTGGCCGATGTCTGCGCGGAAGGCGACGAGATCGTCGCCGCCGCGTGATGATGCGCTCCACCCAACGAGGATATGCCGATGCGTGAATTCGAGTCTCGGGATGCCGCTTCGTTCAAGTTCGCCGAGGTGCTGTACCGCAAGGCGGATTGGGTGGCCACCGTCACCATCAACCGGCCGCACAACTACAACGCCTACAGCACGGCGGCGCTCCGCGAGCTCGCCACGGCGGTGCAGGACGCCGCCTTCGACGATGCGATCGGCGTGATCGTGGTCACCGGGGCCGGGCATTCCGCCTTCTGTACCGGCGGCGACGTCAAGGAATACGAGGAGGCCTACACCAACCGCCCGCGCGACTACTGGAAGTACATGGGGCTCTTCCGCGCCTGGATCGAGAGCCTGGTCAACGCCGGCAAGCCGGTCATCGCCCGGATCAACGGCATGGCGGCCGGCGGCGGCAACGAGTCCCAGCTGGCCTGTGACCTGGCGGTCATGGCGGAACACGCCTGGCTCGGCCAGGTCGGCACGCGGGTGGGCAGCGTGGCCGCCGGCGGAGCCACCCAGTGGCTGCCGATCCACGTCGGCGACCGGCGCGCCCGCGAAATGCTCCTGCTCAACAACCGGATACCGGCGGCCCAGGCGCTCGAGTGGGGCCTCGTCAACCGGGTGGTGCCTTCCGTCACCAAGGATGGGGCGTTCATCACCGGCGCCACACCGGAGCAAATCGCGCTGGCCCAGAAGGGGAAGGACGGCTACGCGATCGACCTCTCGAAGCTGGACGAGTCGGTCCAGGCGCTGGCGGCGCAGCTCCTCCAGCAGTTCCCCGAGTGCCAGCGCTACACCAAGCAGCAGGTCAACTTCTGGAAGGAACTCGCCTGGCACCAGACGATCGGCCACGCGCGCGACTGGCTCGCCCTGCACTACACCAGCGTGGAGCCATGGGAAGGGATGCGCGCCTTCGTCGAGAAGCGTCCGGCTGGCTATGTCGCGCTGCGTGAGAAAGCGGCCTCGGGCGGGTCGAGCGAGTTCCTCTGGGGGCCGTACGCCACCGACTGCGCGAGCTGTGGCGCCAAGGGCGTTCCCTCCGGGTTCACGTTCTGCGGCGCGTGCGGAGCGGCCACTGAAGCCCGCGCGCCCCGCCCGCGGGGGGCCGGCCTGATGACCGCCACCGCGGGAACCACGGTCCGGTACACGCGCGAGGGCGGCATCGGGCGCCTGGTGCTGGACCGCCCACCGGTCAACGTGCTGAACCTTGCCACCATGGAGGCGCTGCAGTCAGCGCTTACCGAGGTGGCGGCGGACCGTGGGCTGAAGGTCCTCGCGGTGTCCGGTGCGGGCCGCGCGTTCTCAGCCGGCGTGGACATTGCCGACCACACCGCCGACCGGGTGGGGCGCATGCTCGCGCTCTTTCACGGCGCGGTGCGGCAGCTGATGGCCATCGAGGCGCCCGTCGTCGCGGTGGTTCACGGCGCTGCGCTCGGCGGCGGCTGCGAGCTGGCGCTGGCCTGCGACATGATCCTGGCCCGCGACGATCTCAAGCTCGGCCAACCCGAGATCCAGCTCGCGGTGTTCCCGCCCGCGGCCGCTGCGCTGCTGCCCCGCCTCATCGGCCGCCAGAGGGCGCTCGACCTCATCCTGACCGGGCGGACCATCGGGGCCGCCGAGGCGCTCCGGATGGGGCTGGTGAGCCGGGTCTTCGGATCCGCGGAGTTCGAGGCCGGCACGGAGTCCGCGCTCGCCGAGCTCGCCTCGCGCTCCGGTCCCGCTCTTCGACTCGCCAAGCGGGCCGTGACCGCCGGCGCCGATCTCGCGTTCGGACCCGCGCTCGAGCTCGCCGAGGATCTGTACCTCACCGACCTGATGCGGCTCGCGGACGCGCATGAGGGCATCGCCGCCTTCATGGAGAAGCGGCCGCCGGTCTGGAAGGAGCAGGGATGAGCGCCACCGCCACCGCATTCGACGTCGCCGGCGTCGCGGCCCTTCCGCTGGACGCCGCCCTCAACGCCTGCCGCGACCTGCTGGAAGATCCCTCCTTCCCCACCGTGCACGCCTGGAAGGAGTCGGGGGGGAAGGTGCTCGGCCATTTCCAGGTGTACTTCCCGGAGGAGCTGGCCCACGCCGCCGGCATGCTGCCGGTCAAGGTGCGCGGCGCCCCGGTGGAGATGCGCCAGGCCGACTCGCACTTCGGCTCGTACCTCTGCTCCATCCTGCGGAGCTCCCTCGAGGTCTGCCTCGACGGCCGGCTGCCGCTCGACATGTTCGTCACCCACCCGATCTGCGACGCGGCGCGCAATCTCGCCGGCGTCTGGGCGCGCAACCTGCCCTACCCGGCGCAGATCCTCTACCTCCCCCAGAACGCCAATTCCGCCGGCACCGCCGACTACCTGCGCGACGAGTACGCCCGCCTTCTGGGCGACATCGAGGCCGTGGCCGGCCGCCGGGTCACGGACGCCGACCTGCGCCGCTCGGTGGCGGTCTTCAACGAGAACCGCCGGCTGATGCGCGAGGTCTACGCCATCAAGCGCGAGACGCCGTGGCTGCTGCCGGTGGACCAGGCCTACGTGCTGGTGGCCCTGGGAGCCGTGCTGCCCCGCGAAGAGCACAACGTGCTGCTGGCCGCGTTGCTTCCGCAGATCCGGCGGCGGACGGCCAAGTCGCAGGACAAGATCCGGGTCGTGCTGGAAGGCGGCTTCTGCGAACAGCCGCCGCTCGACCTGCTCGCCGTCATCGGACAGTCCTGCTACGTGGTCGACGACGACCTGCTGATCGGCCTCCGGTTCCTGGTCCGTGACGTGGACACGCGTCAGGATCCGCTGGCCGCCCTCGCCGACGCCTACCTCAACGGGTCGTCCTACAGCCCGGTCCAGCACGACACCCGGAAGCCGAAAGAGGAAATGCTGCTCGAGCGGATCGACAGCTCGGGCGCCCAGGCGGCGATCCTCGCCGCGGCGAAGATGTGCGAGCCGGGGCTGGACGAGCAGGTGGCCTACACGAAGGCGCTCGACGGGGCGCACATCCCCTATTTCGTGACGGAGTTCGAGGAGAAGATGTCCGGCTTCGACCAGATGCAACTGCAGCTCGAGACGTTCATTGAGAGCATCCTGTTCGACTAGGGAGGACACGTGATCACGGAACAGGACATCGTGGGGCGGGGCGCGGTCGAGGGCGCCAAGCTGATGCGCGACTGGTTCGCCCGGCTCGACGCCGCCGCCGAACGGCAGGAGACGGCGGCCTACGTCTTCGTGATGGGGAGCCTGGCCGAGGTGCTCCGCGCCTTCGACATGCACCTGGTGTTTCCGGAAATCAACGCGCTGCAGACCGCGGTGCGGCACGTGGCGCATGAATACCTCGGCCTGGCGGAGGACTACGGCTATTCGCCGGACGTCTGCGGCTACGTCAAGGCCGACGTCGCCATGCAGCTCCAGGGCGGGAAGCACTCGATGGGGCGCCTCCCCAAGCCGGCGCTCGCCATCGCGACCAACGCCTGCAACACCTACGTGAAGTGGGCGGAGTTCTGGGAGCGCTACTACAAGATTCCCATGGTGACGCTCGACATCCCCGGCTCACGGAGCGCGGCGGGTGGCGCCGCGCCTGGCACCGAGGTGTTCGAGAGCGACCGCCGGTACCTCGAGATCCAGCTGCGTGAATTGATCACCGAGTGCGAGCGGCTGACCGGGAAGACGCTGGACATGGACCGGCTGCGGGAGGTGCTCGGCTGGACCAACCGGATGGCGGCCGCCTGGCAGCGGGTGCTCGAGCTCAACCGCACCCGCCCCGCGCTCTTCAACGCGCTGGTGGACGGCACCGTCTACCTCGGCGTCCTGAACGCCCTCCGCGGCACCCAGGAGGGCGCCGAGTACTTCGAGCGGCTGGTCGAGGAAATGGAGTACAAGGCGGCGCACCGGATCGGCACGCTCGCGGACGAGCGGTACCGCCTCCTGTTCGTCGGGGTCCCCTGCTACCCGATCTTCCGTCGTTTCCACGAGATGTTCGCCGACCAGGGCGGCGTGTTCGTGGCGTCGAGCTATCTCTGGTTCGCGGCGGGCGGGCTCGATCTCGGCTTCCAGTACGACCTGAGCCGGCCGATCGAGAGCCTGGCCGAAGGAATCCTGATCGGCGTCCGTCACGCCGGCGACGCCATGCTCTTCCACGACCAGACGCTGATCGAGCAGGTGGACCAGTTCGAGGCCGACGGCATCGTGTACCACCCGGTCAAGAGCTGCCGGACCGTGTCCACGAGCCTGGCTGGCAGCCGGAAGACGCTGATGAAGTCCCGGGACGTCCAGTGCCTGTTCATCGAGTCGGACATGATGGACCGGCGCGTCGTCTCGGAGGCACAGCTCAAGAATCGAATCGACGCCTTTTTCGAGGGCCTCGGCTCCCGGCGGATTCGCACCGCCGCGGCGTCGGCCTGACCGGGGGACGTATGCGATACGCTGGTGGAGTGGACGTCGGTTCCACACAGACCAAGGCCGTCGTGATCGACGAAGCGCGGCGCATCGTCGGCCGGGCGCTCATCATGACCGGCGCCAACGTGGTGACCGCCGCCCAGGAGTCCTTCCAGGCGGCGCTCGACGACGGGGTGGTGCGCGAGGCGGACGTGGGGTACGTCATCGGCACCGGCTACGGCCGGTACAAGGTGACCTTCGGCAACGACCAGGTGACCGAGATCAGCTGCCACGCCCGGGGCGCCGCGCACCTCTTCCCGGGTACCCGCACCGTGCTCGACATGGGCGGCCAGGACACCAAGGCCATCCGGGTGGACGCCAACGGCGACGTGCTCGACTTCTGCATGAACGACAAGTGCGCGGCCGGCACGGGACGCTTCCTCCAGGCGGCGTCGTTCGCGCTGGAGATTCCGCTCGGCGAGCTGGGCGGCATCGCCCAGCAGGCCACGCGCCCGGTCAAGATCTCCACCACCTGCACCGTCTTCGCCGAGTCGGAGGTGCTGGGCTGGGCCGCCAAGGGCAAGAAGATCGAGGACATCCTGATGGGGGTCCACCGCTCGATCGCCGCCCGGTCGGTGTCCCTGCTGACGCGGGTCGGGGTCGAGGAGCGGGTCACCTTCACCGGCGGCGTCGCCCGCAACACCGCAATGGTGGCCGTGCTGAACGAACTCCTTGGCGTCCCGCTGCAGGTGGGCGAGGACTCCCACTACATGGGCGCGCTGGGCGCGGCGCTCTTTGCCATGGACCGGATCGTCGCGGGGCAGAGCGCGCCCGCCGGAGCGACTTCATGACCATCCTCACCGCGGGCATCGACGTCGGCTCCACCTACACGAAGGCCGCCTTGCTGAGTGACGACGGCACCCTGGTGGCCACCGCCATGATCTCCACCGGCTTCCGGCTCGACGCCGCGGCCGAGGAGGCGTACGCCGCGCTGCTCCGCCATGCCGACCGCTCGGCCGCAGACGTGGCGTACGTCGTCAGCACCGGCGCGGGACGTTACCAGGTGCCCTTCCGGGACCTCCACGCCACCGACCTCACGGCGCAGGGCCGCGGCACCCGGCATTTCTTTCCGCACACCCGCACGGTGCTCGACGTGGGCGGCCAGACCATGAAGGCGAGCCGGCTCGATGACCGCGGCCGCGTGGCGGCCTTCCGGCTGAACGACAAGTGCGCCGCGGGCACCGGCGCCTTCCTGGAAAAGACGGCCCGCTACCTCGGATTCGGGACCGAACAGATCGGGGCGGTGGCGGCCGCGTCCGCCGACGCCGCCAACATCTCGGGCGTCTGCGCCGTGTTTGCGGAGTCGGAAGTCATCAACCACGTGTCGAGTGGGAGAGCGCCGGGCGAGATCCTCCACGGCGCGGTGGTGTCGCTGGTGGCGCGCTCGGTCCAGTTGATGAAGCGGGTGCGGCTCGAACCCGAGATCACGCTGGTCGGGGGCATCATGCGCTTCCCCACCATGGTCCGGGTCCTCCGCGAAGAACTCGGCCAGGAAGTGAACGTCCCCCCGGAGCCGCTCGCGCAGTTCACGGCCGCCATCGGCGCCGCGGTGCTGGGCCAGCAGCGCCTGACCAAGCGCGCCGCCGCCGAACACGCGGCGGCCTGATGGGTCGAACGCTCCCGGTCGTGGAGCCGCCCGACCCGCCGCCGGACCCGCTGATCGCGGAGGGATGGGAGCGCCGGTTCATGGCGGTGGGCCCCCGGCTGGAGGAGTCCCGCGCACTGTACGAACGGCTCGGGTTCCTGGTGCGGCTCGAACCGCCGACCGCGCAGGACCTGCGCGAGGAGTGCGGCGACTGCCACGCCGCGCTGCAACTTTACCGCATCCTCTACACCCGGAGACCAGCGTGAAGGCCGCCGTCTTCCATGCCGCCCACCAGCCGCTTCGCCTCGAAGAGGTCCCGACACCCGAGCCGCAGGCCGGCGAGGTGCTGGTGCGGGTGGCGGGGTGCGGCGTCTGCCACACCGACCTGCACTACGTCGACCACGGCACCCCGACCTTCAAGCCGCCGCCGATCATCCTCGGCCACGAGGTGGCCGGCACGGTGACCGAAGTCGGCGCGGGCGTCACAGCGCTCAGCGCAGGCGCGCGCGTGCTCATCCCCGCAGTGCTCTCCTGCGGCCACTGCGTCCTCTGTCGGTCCGGCCGGGAAAACATCTGCGAGAACAGCCAGATGCTGGGCAACCACATCGACGGAGGGTACGCCGAATTTGTGGCGGTGCCGGCCAAGGACGTGGTGCGCATGCCGGACGACGTTCCGCTGGTCGAGGGGTCCATCATCGCGGACGCCGTCACCACGCCGTACCACGCCGTGGTGCGGCGAGGCCGGGTGACTCCCGGCGACTGGGTGGCGGTGTTCGGATGCGGCGGGGTGGGGCTCTCGCTGGTGCAGATCGCGGCGGCGGTCGGAGGGCGGGTCATCGCCGTGGACGTCAAGGACGCGAAACTGGAGACCGCCAAGCGCTTCGGGGCCACCGCGGTGTTCAACGCGGCGACGACGAAGAAGCTGGACAAGGAGATCCGGGCGCTGAGCGGCGGGGGCGTGGATGTGGCGTTCGAGGCGGTCGGCAAGGCGGTTACGCAGGAGGCGGCGCTCAACAGCCTGGCGACCGGCGCGCGGCTGGTGCTGGTCGGCTACAGTCCCGAGACGCTGCCGCTCAACGCCGGCCGGGTGATGTTCCGCGAGATCGAGGTGATCGGTTCCCTCGGCTGCCGCCCGGTGGACTATCCGCGCGCCATCGAGATGGTGCGCCAGGGGCACGTCCGGCTGATGGACTTGGTGACCCACCGCTTTCCGCTGGAACGCATTGCGGAGGCGCTCGACACGCTCCGCGGCGGCGACGCCATCCGCGTGGTGGTGACGCCGTGAGGATCACCGACGCCCTCCTGGGGGAGCACGGCGCGTTCTACGCCCAGTTCGACCGTCTCGAGGAGACGCTGCCGCACACCACCTCCGCCGCCGAGGTCCGGGAGCAGGCCGCACTCCTGGCGGCCGCCCTGGTGACGCATGCCAAGCTGGAGGACACACTCCTGTTTGACCGGATGCGCGCGGCCGGCGCCGACGAGGGGTTGTTGAGCACGATGGAGAGCGAGCACGCGGAGATCGCCGGACTGCTCACCCGCGCCCAGGGATCGCAGGACGCGGCCGTGGCGCGCGAGGACCTGCTCGAAGCGGTGGCGCTGGCGCGGGAGCACTTCGCGAAGGAGGAACGGCTCGCCTTTCCCCTGGCGGACAGCGCGCTCGGCCCCGTTGTCCTGACGGAACTCGGCGCCAGGTGGTCCGAGCGCCGGGAGGTGTTTCTCGGCGAGGGCTAGGGCAGCTCCACGATCGGCATGTGGTGCGCCTTGCGCCCCCCGCGCGGCGTGCGTGCGGTGCCCAGGTCGGCGGCCACCAGCGCCGCCGCCTTCTCGACCGTCCGCGCCGCCAGTTGCCGGGCGCCCTCGTGGAGTTCGGGGTTCTGCTGCACCACGGCCACGTTCTGTTCCATGTCTTCGGCCGACCATCCCCGGCTGTGCGCGATGAAGGGAAACTGGGGAAAGTCGAAGCCGAGTTCCGAGAAGAACATCAGCATCTGCCCCGCCACCGATTGCACGTTGTCCTGCCCGCCCGTGATGATGAACGCCGCCGCCTTGTTCCGGATCAGGACCCGGTCCCGGATCGTGACCTGGTTCTGGATGCAGTTCATCCGCTCGATCAGCTTGAAATAGAGCGAACTGGCACTCCCCCACCGAATGGGCGACGACACGATGACCGCGTCGGCCCAGAAGATCAGCGCCTCGTACACTTCGGCCATCTCGTCCTTCGGATCCATCTGCGTGATCGAGCAGGGCCAGGTACAGGCGTGGGCGCTCTTGGAGTAGTACCCCTCGCAGTGCCGCACCCGGAGCGCGTTGGCCTTGATCAGCCTGGTCTCGGCGCCGAGCGTGCCGGCGTGCGCGAGCGCCATGTCGAGCAAGGCGTCCGACGTCGAGTAGCGCGGAAACGCCGCATCCATGGCGGTGGTCGAGAGGCCCAGCACCCGGATCGGCCCCGGCTCGCGGACGACGGGCCGCTCCAGCGGATGCCGCGCGTGGGGCGCCTTGTGGCGCGTCGACGTGGGCGTGAGGTTGACGAACAGCCGCCCCACTTCCTCGCGCAGCGCATGCCGGGGGACCCGGTCTTCCTCGTAGCCCGGCTCGCCTTGCCCCGTGCTGCGATGGAACTTCCAGTGATGCCAGGGGCAGACGATGTACTCCCCGTCGAGGGTGCCCTCGCCCAGCGGGCCTCCGGCATGATTGCACACGCCGGAGACGGCGGCGAACTCCCCGTCCTTGTAGCTGAGCGCGATCTTGGTGCGCCCCACGGTGATCTGCCGCAGCGGCGTCTGCTTCAGCTCCTTGACGGAACCGAGATCCGCCCAGCCCGATTCGGCATTCGCGCTCACAGCGTCGTCCCGGCGTTGGTCATTCGCATCACTTCCCCCCGGGTGGCCCGTTCAACTGCACCAGATACTGCTGCCCGCTGACGCTGTAGGTGGCGTTGGCAAAGTCGGCGGAGAATCCCGGGCCGCGGATCACCAGGTGGTTCCTGACGCTCTCCGCGGTGGGCCGGACCGACAACACCACCTCGACCCATAACACGCCGTTGAACAGTGGATGTGGACCGACCCCCTCGGTGCGCGCCTCGATGTCCGCGCCATCCTCCTCGAGTGCCGTCAGCTGGCCGGCGTCGTTGCCGAGCTTGAGGAACCGGGTGTGGATCAGTCCGCCGTCCACCCGGTCGATGTTGAGCGGGTCGAACCCCTGTGGCCAGAGCGGCTGACCGGGCGCGGACTGGATGACCACCCGCCATCCCTCCTTGACCTCGAAGGCGCGCTGCCGGCTCCCCCACCCTGTCTTCACCTCGCCGGCGTTGAACCGCGCCTCCCGTTTCGCCGCTCCCACCTCCACCGGCGTGAAGGCGCAGGGCGCCGACGACGGAGCGTTCGGACCATTGATCGCGGCGTCGAGGAGGCCGTCGAGGGACTGCCGGTCATCGGCTTCCAGCGCCTGCTGCCATCCGGGACTCAGCCTGTCGAGCAGCAGCGCGAGCGCCGGGCCGATCGTGTAGGTGCGAAGTCGCACCGCTTCCGGCAGGAACTCCACGGCCGGAATCGCCACCGTCGTCGTTCCAGCCGCGCGCAGCTGGATGTACGCCGCGAGCCCTTCGTTCAGTTCCGTCAGGCGTTCGTACGCGACAAACGCGGAGTCCATCGCCGCAAACCGCTCCCGGCGATAGGCGAGCGCCACGCGCGCCCAGCAGGCCGCGCCGGCGTTCTCGACGTTCGCGAGGGCCCGCTGCAGCGCCGCCGACTCGAGCCGCCGCGCGGCGAGGAGGTCGGGGTTGGCAACCGGATAGACGAGCAGGTCTCCCTCGTTGCCCGACCAGCCGGGGTGATGACTCCGCTGATAGACGTGAAACGCCTCGTGCATCGCGACCGCCGCCAGCTCCGCAGCCGGGCGCTGCCCTCGCGGACCGTCCGCGAGCAGCGTCGCCGTCATGACACCGCCGATCTCGGCGCTCGAGTTCGAGGTGACGGCCGGGAATCTCCCCGCGGCGGCGCGCGCCGCAGGGATGCTTCCGGCGACCGTGGCGAAGGTGGCCGGTGGCTTCGGGTGGCGGAAGAGCCAGGTCTGCTGGCCGTCGTAGATGGCGAGCGGGACCGACAGCGGATCGAAGCCGGGCCAGAGAACCTGCTGGCCGGCGAGGCGCTCGAACTCGCGCTCGATGGCCGGCGCGGCGCCCGGGCCCTGCGCCGCCAGCGCCGACCACGAGGTGAGTACCAAGCCCGCCGCCAGAGCACCCGTCCTCCCGCCGCGCCTACGCTGGAGTCGTCTCCTCATCCGGGCCGCGCCTGCGCAGCGCTGAGCAGCGAGATCTTCTGCCAGATCTTGCTGGAGAGACCGGTGGTCAGCGCCTCGATCTCGTTCACGGCGCCCAGCACGACCGGCTCGTTGAAGTCCTGTACATGGAGCGCCGCGATCTTGCTGATGAGTGAGAGCAGCTCGCTGCAGTAGTCGAGGTACCGCCCGAGCTCCATCGGAGTCAGCGACCGTACCGGTGACGAGGCAGTGTTCGTGGTCACCGAGGCAACGCGATCCGGGTCCTTCGTCAGCTGGTGCAGGTCCACGACGTGCGCCATGCTCCGCAGCTGGTGCAGGGCGGCGAGGGCACGTCGGCGCTTGAGGCGGGTCTCGAGCGTCAGCAGGAAGAACACGGCCGCGCCGAGGAAAAGGAGGTCACTGATGGCCGCGTCAGACACCTGCATCAGCTGGTCCAGTCCCTCGATTCCCCTCGGCATCTCGAAGGTGCGGACGATCACGACGAGCACCAGCACCATGGCGGCGATCCCAAGTCCGGCCGCGCCCCGGATCAGCCACTGGGGCCGCCGGAGATAGGCCACGCGCGCAGCAGTCTCGTGACCGAGCGCCAGGAGCTCCTCGGCCACGCCGGCCAACCCGGAGCCGGGGAATCGCTCCGTGATCCGGTCCCGAAGGCGCGAAAGCGTCTCGAGAATCTGCGCGTCATCGAGCTGGCGGAACCGATTCCCTTCAACCATGCTCACCCTGCCGCAAACCGGACGCAATACACCGGCGGCAGGTGTTCCGAAATCGTCTGCCAGGAATCGCCCTGGTCCTCGGAGATCCACAGCGACCCGGTGGTGGTGCCGAAGACGAGCCGATCGCCCGTCGCGTCGATGTCGAGCCCGTGCCGGTAGGTGATGTCGTACGCCTGCCGCTGCGGCAGCCCCTTCGTGAGGGCCTCGAACGTCTTCCCACCGTCGCGGGTGCGGTTCACGATGACGCGCCCGTCCACGGGGATACGGCGCTGGTCGCTGGTGCCGGGCACGAACCACGCCGTGCCGCCGTCACGCGGATGGACCACCACCGCAAACCCGAACGCTGACGGCACCACCTGCAGTTCCCGCCACGACGCGGCGTCGTCGGTGGAGCGGAAGATGCCGTTGTGGTGCTGCACCCACCATTCCGCCGGCTGGCCAGGGCACTGCACCAGCCGGTGCACGTCCTGCACGTTGGGATCGTTGGCCTGTTCCGGGGGAAAATAGTCCGCCCGCATCCCGTGGCTGGTGACCTTCCAGGAGTCGCCGCCGTCTGTGGTGACCCAGACACCGCCCGTGGAGACGCCCACCGCCACCCGGCGCGGGTCGCGGGGATCCACGCTGACCGAGTGGATACCGGGGTAGTCCGCCCCGCCACCCACCCACTCCAGCCGCTTCGGGTGGTCCCAGAGCGCCGTATTGAGCTGCCATGTCATGCCCGCGTCGTCGGAACGGAAGAGGCCGCCGGGAATGGTGCCGCACCAGAGCGAGCCCGGACGAGCGGGGTCGGCCGGCTCAAGCGCCCAGATCAACTGCACGCTGTCGGGAATGGTGCGTCCCATCGGGTCCATGCGTGGCGCCGTGCCCTCAGGCCGCGGCGGGAGGGCGGGTGTCGTGACCTCCTCCCATTTCCGCGCGCCCTGCCGCAGGCGGTGGAGCTTCACGCCGAAGTGCCCGTGACCGAGGGCCACATGCACCGTGCCGTCGCGAGGGTCGGGCAGGACCATGGTGGCGTTGTCGCCAAGGAAGTGGACCTTCTTCACGGTCCAGCGCGACTTGCCGCGCTCGATCTGAAACAGGCCCTTGCGGGTGGCGGCGAACAGGCGGGTGCTCATCGGGCAGTTCCTCCGTCTCGGTGGGATCAGCCCCCGGAGAGGGCTTGCATGACATAGAGCTTGGAATCGGGCTGGACCGGGTCGCTGAGCCGTGCCCGGTCGAGGATCATCTTGCCATCAAGAAAGATGGCCATGTGCTTCCGGAGCTCGCCCTGCTCGTCGAGGACGTAGCCCCGGGCTTGCGGGTTTCCGGCGAACACCGCGTCGAGCACCTCGCGCACCGTGCCGCCGGCGACTGCCGTGGGCGGACAGGCCACGTGGCGCTGGATGTTCTCGGTGAAGGCTACCGTGGGCATGCGATCATCCTCTCTAGAACCCGCCACCGCCACCACCACCGCCCCCGCCCCCCGATGAGCCGCCTCCGCCGAAGCCGGAGCCGCCCGAGCTCCGCGGCGAGGAGCTCATCGTGCTGGCCGCCCGAGTGGAGAGCGCGCCGAGCCGGCTCGAGAACCCGCCGGGGTTGAAGCCGATCGCGTTGTTGCCTACGTACCAGGACGGGGGTTCGCGGACGATGCCCTGGAACGCGCCGGCCCATTTCTTCTCGACGCCGAACGCCATGGCGTAGGGCAGAAACTTCTCGAACATCTCGGGCGTCTTCACGACCCGCGCAAACCGGTCGCTCTCGACCCGCCGGAGGAACTCCTCGAAGCCCCGGGTGCCCTCGTAGGCGCGCGCGCCGGCGATGCTCCGTGCCGGCATGAACCGCCCGAAGAGCACCACGATGACCGCGCTGAAGAATCCGCCGACGACGAACGGCAACGGGGTCATGCCCAGCCTGGCCCCCAGCACTGCGCCGCCCATGGCGACGACCGCGCCGAGCACCACGCCGGCACCGACCCAGCGCCCCTTCACGTGGTCCGGCCGGGACCGGTAGAGCCCGCGGGCGATCAGGCGATCGATAGATGCCGCTGCGGATGCCGGGCAGGTGCGTATAGAACTCCTGGTCGAGATCGGAGAGCGCCACGCTGCGTACCGCGCCGCTGAACAGTCCGTCCATCATGCGCTGTTCGTGCGGTTCGAGCGGCCGGGACCCCGGTTTCGGCTCCTGTCGATGGAACAGGTAATCGGTGTTCGAGATGAGTCCGAAGAGGTGCTTCTCCTCCCGCTCCTCGATCTTGATGTGCCCGTTCACCGCCAGATCTACCACGGTGGCCGTGATGTCCCGCATGTCGACCGATTCATCCAGGAGCGTGCCGGCCTCCGCGGGGGTCAGGCCCGAGGGCGGTTCGTACTGGGCCGAGACGGGACGCTCCTCCGGGTCCCGTCCGACGCGGAACCAGAGGAGGAGCATGCCCACGAAGACGGGGATCGGCAGGGCAAGCGGCCAGTTGGTTGCCAGGAAACCCATCGTCTTCTTGGCGGCGGTCGGCGCCACGACGGCGCCCTTGTCCCACCCAACCACGGCCGTGACGCCCTCGTGGAAGCCGAGCGGGCTGCGGCATGGTCACACGGACGGTGTGCCCCTCGATGGCCACCTCCGCATCCTGGGCGGTGGAGCCGTAGGCGCCGTTGAAAGCGATCGCGCGCACACCGGTGGCTGTCTGCGGCAGTTGGATAAGCGCACTGACCGCCTCGATCGGCACGTCCCACTCGTCGCCCGTCAGGTTCCAGTAGAGCTCATCGTGGTCTTCAAAGAACCGCAGGCCGTTGACCGCCCGATAGTGGAACACCACGGTGCGCGTCGCGTCCTCGGCGCCCGGCACCCAGAGCTTGTACTTCATGTAGTGCCGCTCCCGCTGCTGCTCCACCTTGAGCGGGGTCCCCTGGCCGTCCGTGGCGCTCACGTCCTCGAGCCGCAGCGTCCAGGAAAAGCCCTGCGGGGTGTGGTACTGGACGGGCACGGTGCGATACACCCCGTTCCACTTCCCACTGAACTGCACCGTGATCGTCTCGGTGACGTCCACCGTGCCGTCCTGGTTCACGGCCACCGCCGCGTCGAACTGCTTGATGGCCAGCGACCGCTGCGCCGCCGCAGGGGTCGCGGCAACGACAAGCGCGAGCAGGACCAGGAGCCGCTTCACTTCGTGCCACCCAGGTCGATGGTCGGCACCGCCCCTTCACCCCGGTCGCCCAGGCCAAAGAACTCGGCGTCCCGGAAGCGGAACAGGCCCGCAACGAGATTTGAGGGAAACTGCTGGATCTTCGTGTTGAGGTCCCGGACGACGGCATTGTAGTAGCGGCGCGCGTTCTGGATGTGGTCCTCGATGTCGGTCAGGTTCTTCTGCAGCGCGAGGTAGCTCTCGGCGGCCCGAAGCTCAGGGTACGCCTCCGCCAGCACGAACACCTGGCGCACCGCGCCGGCCAGCACCCGTTCGGCCTCGCCGGCCGCGGCGGGCCCGCCCGCATTCACCGCGCGATTCCGGGCCTCGACCACGGCGTCGAGGGTTCCGCGTTCGTAGCCGGCGTGCCCCTTGACGGTGGCCACCAGCGACGGAATCAGGTCGTGACGACGCTTGAGCTGCACGTCGATATCGGCCCAGGCGTTGGCCGTGAGTTGGCGCAGGCGGGTCAGCGCGTTGAAGGTGAAGACCCCGTAGGCGACGACCAGCGCCAGGACGAGCAAGACGAGTCCCATGGGCGAGCTCCGGAAAGGGCGCGGTAGAGGGAGAATCTGTCTGGAACGCGGTCAGCCGCCGCCAGCGGTCACTGGCCCCGAAGTCGGAGCGCGAGTTCGGCCTCGTCGGAGATGATCCCGTACGGGCGCTTCGCGAGCGCATGGCGGATGCTCGCCTCGTCGTTCGGGGCCCAGATGAACACGGGCCACCCCAGCCCGAGGAGGCGGTCGAGCGTGGCTTCGTCGACTTCGTGATTGATGCTGAGCAGGTCCGGCTGGACCACTTTCCGTACCGCTCGCCGGATCCACTCCTGGCGGAGCGGCCATGGCAGGTCCACCTCGTCGCCCGGCTTGATCTCGGCGAGGAGCTCCGGGTTCCAGTTGGTGTCCATGAAGATGAACGCGGTCCGCACGTCGGGGTCGAGCCGCTTCAGCCGATACAGCACGAGCGGGTTGAACGAGCTGAGCACCACGCGGGCATGGGCATCGTATTTCCTGATGATCTCGACGGCCCGTTCTTCGATGCCGGTGCGCCCGGAGCCCGGCACCTTCAGTTCCACCATGAGGATGCCACCTCGCCCCGTCACCGTGCGGACGAACTCCTCAAAGGTCTTCACCATCGCGCCGGTCATGGCGGAGTCCGCCTTGGGGCCGAGATCGAGCTCCAGCATCTGCGCCAGCGTCTTGCCGCTGACCCGACCGGTGTCGGCGGTCAGCCGGTCGACGCTCAGGTCGTGGAAGATGACGAGCGCGCTGTCCCGAGTGTACTGCCCATCCACATCCACGCCGTCCACCCCAGCGTCGAGGGCCCGCTCCACGGCATACAGGCTGTTGTCGGGCGCGTGGTCCCCGAAACCACGATGGCCGAAGATCAGCGGCTGCGCCGGGCGCGTCACGAGCGTGCCAGTGTAGGGCGGATCGTACCAGAAGAGCCACGTGGCTCCGAGGAAGAGTAGTGCGGTGACCACCCCGAGGATGGCCCGGCTCGCGCGCCGTGGGTGGTCAGTGAGGCTGGGCATGTCCGTACCGTTCGTAGAACTGGCTGGAGAAGAGTTCCGTCGGGTCATAAAACCGCTTCCGCTCGAACGCCGTGCCGGCGCGGGGATAGGCACGGTAGAGCTGTTCGGGCGTGGGGTAGAGCTGGTAGGTCAGGTAATACGTCCCCCCGTTGTCGATGGCCGCATCCACCAGTTGCCGGGTGACCTCTGCGGCGTGCGCCTGGCCCTCGGCCGACAACTCCACGTTGCTCATCTGGATGATGGCGAAGACGTCCTTGTCCGGGGCGTAGGCGAGGACCGGCGTGGAATCGGGGGCGACATAGCGAACGGTGGAACTCAGCACGTTCATCCTCCCCGCCACCAGAATCTCCCGGAACCGGTCCATGAAGGGCACAAACCGCGCGATCGGCACGAAGTACTCCTGGATGATGTCCGTGTCGTGACCGGATCGGTACTGCAGCAGCTCGAGCGGAGCGAGCGGCGGGCGCATCGCGTTGTTGCGGGACATGACCCGGGCCTCGCCGGCGCCGAGCTCGACGCGCTTCTGCAGCGACCACCGCAGCGACTTGGCCCAGTCGTAGCGGCGCGACAGCCCGAGGAAGAACCGGTCCCGCCAGACATGCGCCTCCTCCGTCAGCTGGAAGCTGCCCTGCGTGCCGGCCGGCGCCCGGCGCCAGGTCACGACCACCAGCTCCCGGAGAAAGGAGGCCGGGTCCGGGTCGATGGACGGCCGCACCAGCATCAACGCGATGTCTGGGTCGGGCTTGATCTGCTCCGCGAAGTAGGCCGGAAAGGCGGTGTAGTCCATGGACACTGCGCGCTGCTCGAGCAGGGCGTCGCGAGTGACCCGCAGGGTGACGTCGAGGATGACGCCGTACATTCCGTAGCCCCCGATCACGAGGGCAAAGAGCTCGGGGTTGGTGTCCCGGCTCACTTCCACCACGCGCCCGTCCGCGAGCATGAGGTGAAAGCGTTCGACCACCTCGACCTCCTGCATCACGTCGATGTCGCGACCGTGGGCGTTGGCGCTGAGCGTCCCGCCGACGGTGAAGATGTTCGAGGACTGCATCACCTTGAGGGCCAGCCCCACGGGCGCGAGGGCGCGCTGTACCTCGTCCCACGTGGCGCCGCTCTGCACCGTGACGGTGAGCCCGGCGGTGTCCACCGCGAGGACGCGGTTGAAGGTGCGCATGTCGAGCACGACGCCGCCGGCCCGATAGGTGTGGCCACCCTGACTGTGGCGGCTCCCCGCGATGGATACCGTGAGTCCGCGCGCCGCTGCATCCGCGAGCACCGACCGGAGCTGCTCGACGCCGTCGGCTGCCTCGACACTCGACACGCGTGCGGAGGTGAGGCGCGCATAGTCGGTGCGAAGAAGCGGGTCCTCGCGCCGGAAGAGGTCCCCGTAGGAGACGACGAAGCTGCTGGCGTAGAGCAGCAGGGCCAGGATCGCCGCGGCGACGACGATACCGGCGACGACGCCACGTCGTGCGCCACTCATGGAGTGCTCCGAGAAAAAGGTGCGACGTGGGACAGGGACTACTTGGCGTCCATGCTCATTTCGGACGGCACCCGCGCGGAGCCGGCCTTCTTCCGCTTGACCGGCGCGGGGTCGGTGACGGTCACGCGGGTCGAATCCATGCCGGCTCCCGCCAGGAGCGCCGCGCCCACCGCGTTGCCCCGGTCCCGGCCGAGTTGCTCCAGCTGCCCCGGCTCCACCACCTGCGCGGCGATCAGCCGGGTCCGCAGCTCCGCATAGAATCGGCTCGCCGACGAGTCCCCGGGAAACTGCTGGCGCAGGCTGTCCAGGGCTGCCCCTGAGAATTGTGCGGCGTACAACTCCTTCAGGATGACGCCCAGGGATGTGGCGCTGGTGTCGGCCTTCGCGGTGGCCGCCGCCGCACCCCCGCGCCGGGCCGCAATGAGCGCCTTCAGCTTGCCCTCCCGGATGGCCTCGGCGTCGGAAATCGAGTCGTATCGTCCCTCGACCGAGATCGTGAGGGCTGGGCGCCGTCCGAGCTCCGCGGCCAGCGAGTCGAGCTTGACCTGCTCCGGTTGAATGAGATCGGTGCGGCCCGGATCAAACTCGACCAGCTCGAGATCGTCGCCGCCGAGTCCGAGCAGGTTGCCGAGAAAGCGGAAGGGCGCCGTGGCGATCCGGCCAAGCGCGTGCTTGAGGACCTGCCACACCACCGCGCTGTACCGGAACTGCGGGTCATCCACCGTTCCCTCGACCACCGCGTCCAGCTTGATCTTCCCCTGGCTGTCCTTGAGAAGCGACAGCGCCAGCTTCACCGCAAATCCGGGGACGGCCCCCCCCTCCACCCGTTCGCCCAGCTCCAGATCGGATGCGACGATGTGATGCGTCGCCGTGAGCTGTTTCTCCTGAATCCGGTAGTCCAGGTCGAGGTCCAGGCGGCCCTTCACCAGGGGATACCCCGCGAACTCGAGCGAGTACGGGCTGAAACCCGGCAAGTTCACGTTCCGGAAGTCGGCCTTGATCTCGGTCGCCGCATAGGGATCAGAGACATACAGGGTGCCGGTGGCGCGCGCGCGCCCGTCGTCGTCGATCAACCCCTCGAACTCGAGCGCGCCTGGCGTCCCGCCGAACGAGGCCACGTCGGTAATCGACCCCGTGGCGGAATGGATCCTGGTCCGGAACGGCAAGAGCAGGCTGAGATCTTCGAAGTCGATCTCGGCGTTCCTGATCAGCACCTCGACGATTTCATAGGGAAAGGCCGCCGTGGTGTCGGTCTGGGGCAGGAGCGCCGACAACGCCGCGAGGTTGACCTCCTGGCTCTTCGTGATGGCAATCTTCAGGAAGGGGTCGACGACCTCGACGCTCCTGATGCGTGCCAGGTCGGGGCCGGTGGTGGCGTGAATCCCACGGAGCCGCGTGGATTTCCAGGCGATCAGGCGGTCGCCGTCCGCCGACTGTACTTCCAACCCATCGATGGCCGCCACGCCGTCGAAACTGACCTGGGGCTTCCCGGTGCGGTACTTGACCGAGCCGGATGCCGAGGCCTTGCCTGCGCTGACCGTGATCGGCGGCGCGGCGCCCAGGTAGGGTTGGACGAGCGACAGCTCCACCCCCTTCATCGCTAATGTCAGATCGGCGGCCATGGGAGTCCGAGTGGCGCCGCCCTTCGCCTCGAAGCTGGTCGAGCGGCCCAGCGCCGCCGACAGCGCGATGCCGACCCGTCTGGCTGGGTCGGTGCTGAGGGAGTCCAGCCGCACGGCGATCTTGTCGAAGTCGAAAGCGACGACCGGTTGCACCGTGCGGTCTTCGAGATGGACCCCGCCCTCCACCACCTCCAGCGCCGACAACGTGGCGGTCCACGCCGGCGCAGTGTCCGAATGTGCGGGCGCGGGAGTTTGCAGCGCCTCGAGGTACGGTGCCCAGTCGAGGGTGCCGTCGCGGAGTCGCGCCGCCGCAATCCACGGCTGAGACACGCGCACCAGATCCACGCTTACCGTGCGCTGTGGCCAGGCGGCCCGCAGGCCGGTCGCCTCGATGCGCCCAAGCCGAAGCCAGTCGCTCACGGCGTTCGGTGGACGCATGGCGATGTCGCGAAGGTCGAGCGCCCCGTTCGACAGGGCGGCCTGCAGGGCGCCGTCGCTTGCCTGTGTGACCCGGTACTCGAAGGTGACGCCCGCGGTGCCGCTGGTCACCGACAGCGGCATCCGGTCGCCCAGCACCTGCGCCAGCCGAGAAAGCCGCGCCCCCGCAATCTCGATTCGGCCATCCAGCTGGAGCGGTTGGGTGACCTCAGTGCCAGTCCACCGCACCTCGGCGCCGCTCGCGAACGACACCGTCAGCACGTGGTCGCCCGATTCCGCGGGCAGCGTGGAGAAACCGTCGAGGGAGAGTCCGAGATCTTCGAACAGCTCGGTATACCTCGGCGTCCGCGAGTCGTCGATGAAGGTGATCGTGCCTCCCGAAATCGAGAGGGCGTACACCTTGAGCCGGGGGAGTGAGGCAGGCGCCGTGTCCGCGACCGCGGGCACGACCGTGTCCGCCTCGAACAGGTCCGCGACGGCAAGCCGCCCATCCGGGGCGATCCGTGCGGTCACGGTGGGCCGCACCAGCCGGATCTCCTTCAGGACCAACGCGCGGTGCACGATGCTCGACAACTGGTGGTTTACGACCAGCGTGTCGAACGCCACGAGGGGGGTATCGTCGCGATCACGGAGGTCGAAGCCGATGAGGCGAGATTCGAGCGTGAAGGGATTGAACCTGACCTTGGCAACGGTGGCCGCCCGATGGAGCCGGGTCGAGGCCTGGTGCACGATCTGGCTCCGGATGATCGGGGGCACGACAACAAAACCGACCAGCGCATAGAGCGCCAGCAGCGCGAGGCCACTCAGGGCGCGCATCCGCCACCGTCCGGGGAGAACGCTGGTTAGCAGCGCATCAATGCGTTGGTGCACGGCCATCGCTCCTCATCAACGTTGACTCAGCCTCGTCGAGCCGATCCAGCCGATCGCCCCCACCGCCAGCACCACACCAAGCTGTATGATATCCGCCCATGGGCGGGTAGCCAGCAACCCCAGACCGATCAACAGGCACACGATCGCGAGGACGGAGCCCCCCGGCGCCCGAAAGGTGGCTGGCGCGCGCGCCGTCCGCCGACGGAGGACGGGGAGCGCGGCACACGTGATGATGTAAATGATGACCCGAAGCCCCACCGTGATGGTAACCGCGGAGGTGAAGGTCGTGACGATCGTGAAGAGGAGCATCCCCGCCGCCGATACCATGATCCCTACGTAGGGGGTCCGGAACGTGGGGTGCACCACTGCGATCCCCGCGGGCAACTGGTGCCGCTCCGCCATGGCGAATGGCATCCGCCCCGCACCGAGCAGGATGGCGTGCGCCACACCGAGGGTGGAAAGGAGCGCCCCCGTCACCATGACCAGCGCCCCTGTGCGTCCGAAGGTTTGTTCAGCGGCCTCCGCGAGGGGCCGAGCGGAGTGACCGAGGTCCGGCAGGGTACCCACCGCCACCACCTGCACCCCGACGTACACCAGCGCCACGATGCCGAGGCCGGCCAGCAGGGAGAACGGCACGGTGCGCTCCGGATTCCGCACCTCACCGCTCGGCACGCCGAGCACCTCGAATCCGCTGAAGGCGTAGATGGCCAGCAGGACCGCGCCGGCCAGCGCGGGCGCTGTCGGAGGCGTTGCAGGGAGGAGTCGCGCACCGTCGATGTAGAACATCCCCACGAGGACGAAGAGCGCGAGCGGCACCAGCTTGGCGAAGGTGAGAATGTTGTTGACGACGGCGGCGCGGCGGACCCCGAGGATGTTGATGGCGGTCAGGCAGGCGAGGAGGGTGGTGATGATGCCGATGCGCCAGGGGCCAGTGGTGACGTAGGGGGCAAACCACCCGACGTAGTTCACGAACAGATTCGTGACGGCGGCAAATCCGCCGAGCTGGGTCACCCACATCAGCCATCCGACTTCGAACCCGATCGCAGGGCCGAACGTCTCGTAGGCGTAGAGGTAGGGTCCGCCGGTGTCCCGGAACGCGCTGCCGACTTCGGCGAAACAGAGCGTGATGCCGAGCACGACGAGGCCGGCCAGGGCGACGGCCCCGATGCTGGCCGGGCCGACGGCAAGATAGAGTACGGCGGGAATGCCGAAGATGCCGCCGCCGATGACCCGGTTGACAGCGAAGGCGGTGAGATCACGTCGGCCGAGGGCGCGGACGAGCGTGGAGTCCTGGGGGATCGTCACGCTTCAATGTAGCGCGCGGCGGTCCGGCGTGGCGAATCAGGCCAGTTGCGGATTCACGAGCACGGTGATGGCCAGGTACTCGGTACCGGGAACCACCGACGAAACCACTGGCAGGGCCACGCCGACACCGTCGTTCCGCCGGAAAGTGATGTCCGCCGGCCGGACCGGCGTCTCTGCCCCGACCTTGGCGGAATCCGCCAGGATCAGTCCCAGGTCGCGGCCGAGGCGCACCAACTCGCCAACCGACGCGTAGCCGAGGAGGGTGGCAAAGGCGTGATTGGCCAGGAGTGGCGCTCCGGCGGCCGTGAGGAGGCAGAGGGGATGGGGAGCCTGGTCGAGCAATGCCCGGATCAGGTCGCGGTCATGGCGGAGCCCGTCCTCGATGCGGCGGCGCTCCACGGCCGCCTGCTTCAGGTCGGCCACCTGTTTCCGCAGGTCCGTCACTTCGTTGACCAGGTCCCGCTTGTCCCGGTGTTGATCCCGCATGCGTAGCTCCGTCTCGGCCGCGGCGCGTTGGCGATGGGTGGTCTTCCCATACTGACGAGCGGCGGCCAGCGGAGGTGCACAGTCACGAATTGAAACAGCTATGCGAGCTTCAAACGTGCCAAGAGGGCGGTGAACCGTGGATGCCCGCGGAGCGGCTCGAAGAGGAACGACGCCTTCAGCCCGTACAACCCGCCGGAGCTCTCGGCCAGCGCCTGCTCCAGGCAGTCGATCGCGAGGTCGAATTCACCCAGCCCAGTGTGCACGTAGGCCCGGTAGTACGGCGTCACGTATTCGTGGCGCGCATGCTCCGTCAACTGCCGGAGCACGTCATGGGCCTGCTCGACCCGCCCCGTGAGGCCGTAGGCCTCGCCGAGCTGACCGAGGAACATCGGGTCGTGCTGGGTCAGGGCGGCGCCCTGTTCGAGTTCCGCCAATCCCTCTTCCGTCCTGCCCACCTTCAAGTACGCCCAGCCGAGGGTGGCCCGGGCGCGTCCGTACTGCGGATCGAGTTCGACGG
Source organism: uncultured Gemmatimonadales bacterium (assembly GCA_963810185.1). Classification (GTDB taxonomy): domain Bacteria; phylum Gemmatimonadota; class Gemmatimonadetes; order Gemmatimonadales; family GWC2-71-9; genus SPDF01. The sequence continues at coordinate 757,343 of CAWEMJ010000007.1, read as the reverse complement.
CGTGCCGGGCGGCGGCCACCGCCTCCTCGTAGCGACCCGCCCTCAGCAGCGCCGAAGCGAGGTCGGTCCGGTGCGAGAGTGGGTCGAGCTCCTGCGCACGCGCCTCCAGCCGAATCGCCTCGTCGTGGCGCCCCTGCGCGGCGAGCAGCCGGCCGTAGAGATCGTGTGCGTCCGCACTGCCGGGGGAGAGTTCAAGCGCGCGCTTGAATTCCATTTCCGCGCCGGCCCAGTCAAAATCGTGGACGTACTTGAGGAAGCCGAGCATGCAGTGCGCCTCCCCGAGCGTGCCGTCGAGCGCCAGTGCCATCGCCACCGAGTCTGACGCCAGGGCGAAGGCTTCTCGCGGGTGCATCAGCCCGATCCCGGAGGCGAGGGCGACCTCCAGGTACGCCTGCGCCAGATCGGCGTGGGCGAGCGCGAATGCCGGGTCGCGCGCGATGGCGCGGCTGAAGTAGTCGATCGCCTGGCGCAACCCGGCGGCGGTGTGGCTGACGAACCAGTGCCGTCCCTGGAGGTAGAGCTGGTACGCCTGGAGATCCCGCGTCGGCTCGCGATGGATCCGGGATTCCTCCTCAGGCGAGAGCTCTGCCCGGAGCGCCGCGGCGATCTGCAGCGCCACATCGGACTGGATCGCGAAGATGTCGGTGAGCTGGCGGTCGTACGTCTCCGCCCACAGGTGCCGGTCGGTCTCGGCGTCGATGAGCTGCGCCACGATCCGCACCCGATCCCCGGCGCGCCGCACACTGCCCTCGAGGAGGGTCGCGGCGGAGAGCATCGCGCCGATCTCGCGGAGGCTGTGCTCCCGCTTCTTGAACATCATGACTGACGTCCGCGAGATCACTTTGAGCGACCGGATCTTCGAGAGCTGGGCGATGACGTCCTCGGTGATCCCGTCGGCGAAGAACTCGTTTTCGGGGTCCCCGCTCAGGCTCAGGAACGGGAGGACCGCGACCGACCGCGCCGACACCCGAGCCATGCTGCGATCCGACAGCGCCTCGGCGAATTCGGCGGCGGAGCGGTACCGGTCGGCGGGGACTTTCGCCAGCGACTTCCGGATCACCTGCTCGAGCGCCTCCGGCACCTCCTCTCGTACCGTGCGCAGGCGCGGCATCGTGTCGACCGCCTTGCGGGCCTGGATGGCCTGAGCCGTCGCCCCGGTGAACGGCGGCTCGCCCGCCAGCATTTCGTAGAGCACACAGCCGAGCGAGTAGAGATCGCTCCGGGAATCGACGGCTTCGCCGACTGCCTGCTCAGGGCTCATGTACGTCGGCGTCCCGACCGCGAATCCGGGATCGGTGAGCCGCTCGCCGGCGGCGGCCTGCAGCGCCGCGGCGATCCCGAAATCGGCCACGATCGGATGCCCAGCCTGGAGCAGGATGTTTTCGGGCTTGATGTCGCGGTGGACGATGCCTTGGCGGTGGGCATACGCCAAGGCGCCCGCGACATCGCGGGTGATCCGGAGGGCGTCGTCGAGCGGGAGCTGCGTTTCCCGGGTCAGCCGTGCACGGAGCGTCTCGCCCTCGATGAAGGGCATCACGAAGAAGAAGAGCGACTCCGCCTCACCGCTGTCGAACAGGGGAAGGATGTGCGGATGGCTCAGCTGGGCGGCGATTTCGATTTCGCGGAGGAACCGGCTGAAGCCGATGGATCGGGCCACCTCGGGGCGGAGCACCTTGATGGCAACGCGGCGGCGGTGCTTCAGGTCTTCGGCGAGGTACACCACGGCCATGCCGCCGAGGCCGAGCTCACGCTCGATGCGGTAGCGGCTAGCGAGGGCTACACGAAGGAGATCCACTTCTGCTGGTTGCATGGCCGTACAAAGCTATCCAGGTGTCATCGCGCGTGCCGCGGCCACACTGGCCATGAGCGATACGAGAAGCCAGTCGAGGAGGAGCCCGACGACCATGCCACGGTGCAGGTTGACGAAGAGCGCCATGGAGCCGAGCACCGGGGCGCTGAGGGCTGCCCAGCACAGCAAGCCGAAGGCGGCGCCTTGCACCACCCAGCCCATGCCCGCCAGGGAAGCGATTCCGCCGGTCAGGCCGTACAGCAGCGCAATCAGCATGGCGGCGGCCAGCGTGACGAGGCTGGACAAGGTGTACTGCTGGTACCCCTCGACGGGGCGCCAGGTTGCCGGCGTGCGAGACTGGAAGCGATGAAAGCAGCTTGCCAGTGACCAGCCAGCTGGTCATGGTGCCGAGGAAGCCGGCGATGGCGCCGGCCAGAAGAAGTCGGGCGAGAGGCATGGAGTTCTCCTGTCTCGAGAGCCGCAGTGAGCGTGGCGCCCACCCAACCAACCGCCCCGGCCTCCCCTGCGCTAGGGAGATGTCTCCGGCGCCATCACCACGAGCGGTTGTTTGAGGGTCTTGCCGGCGGCCGCGAGCGTGACGATGTACGTCCCCGGCTTCACGTACTCCGTGGGCTCGCCCGGGCCGGCGGTGCGCAGACTCGGCTTGGGCTGCAGATCCCACACCACCCGATTGAGACCGAGGTTGCCCCGAGCAGTCAGCTTCGCGACTTCGCGCTCCTTCCCGTTCACCGAGTCCGCAATCGTGACCGTGACCTCGTCCAGGCTGAACGCCTTGAGGTAGAAGTCGATGTACGCCCCCATCGGCGGATTCTCGGCCACATAGAAGTTCTGCCCCCAGAGTCCGTTCTCCGGCGCCTTCCAGAACGGCTGCGCTGGCCGGACCGTGAACAGCCACGCCGCCGAGTCCCGCACGGCCGGGGTCAACTGCTCCAGCGCCAGGATGTCGTCGAGGATGTAGATCGAGCGGCCGTGGGTCCCCACGATCAGGTCGTGCTCGCGGGGGTGAATCTGGATGTCGTCGAACGCCACGGTGGGGAGTCCGTTCCGGAAGCTGCTCCAGCTCTTCCCCCGGTCGAGGGAGAACCAGAGCGCGAACTCGGTACCCGCAAAGAGCAGGTCGGGATTCACGGGATCCTCGCGGAACGATTTCACCGGCCCACCCTTGGGAAGGCTGCCAGCCAGTGGCGTCCACGTCTTCCCGAAGTCGGTGGTGACGAAGACCAGCGGCTGGAAGACGTCGCTCCGGTGTCCGTCGATTGCGACGTAGGCGGTGGCGGAATCGAAATGACTCGCCTCGATCCGCGCGATGTACAGGTTGGGCTTCGGCAGTTTCTTGAGGTTCAGCCCCACATTGGTCCACGTGGTACCGCCGTCACGGGTCAATTGGATGTTGCCGTCGTCGGTGCCGGCCCAGAGGATGCGCGGCGAGAGTGGCGACTCCGAAAAGCTGACGATGGTGTTGTACGTCTCCGCCGAGGAGCCCGCCGTGATCATCGTCTCGGGATTCATGGTGGAGAGGTCGGGGGAGATCGCCTCCCACCTGGCGCCGCGCTCCGTGAGCCGGAAGAGCCGGTTCCCGCCGAGATAGAGCACCGTCGGGTCGAAGTGGGAAATGGCGAGCGGCGAGTTCCAGTTGAACCGGAACGCCGGCGTCCCCTCCTTGGCAACCGGCTTGATGTCGTGCCGCTGGTTGGTGCGGAGGTTCAGCCGGTTCGCCTCGCCGCCCTGGCACTCGGAATAGACGATGTCGGGATCGGTGGAGTCCACCTGCACGTAGTAGCCGTCGCAGTAGCCCACACGGTACCAGTCGCCGTTCCAGATCCCGTCCGAGGCGTACTTCTGGGAGGGTCCGCACCACGAACCGTTGTCCTGCAGGCCGCCGCAGACCCGGTATGGGGTGCGGAAGTCGTACGTCACTTCGTAAAACTCGCCGGTCGCCACGTTGTTGACAAAGTCCCAGCTCTTGCCGGCATCCCAGGAGAAGTAGATACCCCCGTCGGTGCCGAGGACCAGGCGGTCGCGGTTGGCAGGGTCGATCCAGAGTGCGTGGAGGTCGCCGTGCGGCTTCTCGGCGCCGTCGGCCCGGAAGGTGTGGCCTGAATCGTCGGAGACATGCAACCCGAACCCCAGGATATACACGCGGGCGTCGGTGGTCGGGTCGATCTTCACTTTCGCGAAGTAGAAGGCCCGCGGCGCGATGTCCTGCATCCGGCGCCAGGTGGCGCCGGCGTCATCGGAGCGGAACACGCCGCCCGCGCGGCTCTTGATGTCATCGATGCCCCTCGCGCCCCCTTCGTCCGACTCGATTACCGCATAGAGGACCTGGGAATTCTTCGCATAGATGTCGAGCCCGATCCGGCCGGTCTGGGTGGGGAGGCCGGCAGTCAGCTTCGTCCAGGTCTTCCCGCCGTCGGCCGTCTTGTAGATCCCGCCCACCGGTCCGCCGGAGCGGAAGGACCAGGGCGTGCGGAGGCGCATGTACATCGCCGCGTAGGCGACGTCCGGGTTCGCCGGGTCGAGCACCAGGTCCACCGCGCCCACCGAATCGCCGAGCTGGAGCACCGCGTTCCAGGTCTTGCCGGCGTCGGTCGTCTTGTAGACGCCCCGTTCGCGATTCTTGCCCCAGAGGTGGCCGAGGGCCGCCACCCAGACAACGGACGTATCGCGCGGATCCACCGCCATTGCCGGGATGTCGTGGGTCTCGTCGAGGCCCATGTGCTGCCACTTGCCCCCGCCGTCGGTGGACTTGTAGACGCCGTTCCCCCAACTCGAGGAGTTGCGGCCGTTCCCCTCACCGGTGCCGACCCACACCAGGTTGGAGTCGGTGGCCGAGAGGGCCACCGCGCCGATCGAGGCCACGGCCTCGCCCTCGAAAGGGGCGGACCAGGTGGTGCCGTTGTTGGTGGTCTTGAAGAGCCCGCCGGTGCCGGCGGCGGCGAAGATCGTCGAGGATCCCGGCCGGGCGGCGAAGGCCGACATCCGGCCGCCCATCACCGCCGGACCGATCGCCCGGAACTTGAGCGAGCGGTACGCCAGCGTGTCGAGCGCGGCAACCGGAGGCGGGGCCGGGGGGGCAGCCTTGCGCTGGGCAGTGGCCAGGGAGGGAGCCAGCATGAGGAACGCGAGAGCGACGTGGACAGCGCGCATGGGCACCAAGGGGGTGGAGGATGCCGGGTAAGATGCCCCCTTTTCGGCGGGCCATCAACCGGGAGGGGGCGGGCTCGGTCACATTCACCGTTCCACCACCTCCCCGTTCATCGTCACGAAGCTCACCCTGTTGACTGTCTGGATATCGGTGCGCGGGTTGTGGGGCGTGGCGATCAGGCAGGCGAACTGCCCGATCTTGCGGGTGCCCGGGACATTGTCGACACCGAGGAGCCGGGTGGCGCTGGTCGTCATCGCCTTCGGGATGGCTGGTGCGGGAATGCCGACCTCCACCCAGGGGTGGACGCTGGTGACGGCGCAACAAGCGCGCATGAACGGCTCCGACATCTGGAAAAGCACACTGTCAGTCGTGGTCGAATGGCGGAGGGTCGCTACAGGAAGGCTACACGGGTGCGATTTGAGGCGCCCACCGACTATCCCCACACCCACCAGGGCGGCGCGACAAAAGCCGAATACACAACGATATCGAAGGCGGCATGGGCGACGAGAGCGGGAAGCAGGCTCCGGGAAACCGCGCGCAGGGTGCCGAGTGCCAGCCCGCCAACCAGCGTCCAGAGCAGGATGCTGCCAAGGTCATAGGTGAGCGACACCGTGCCTGGAGGCCAGACGAACAGCGCCGTCTTGTAGGCGGCATGCGCGAGCGCGCTGACCACGATCGCCAGCGGCCATCCGAGAGCTGTCAATCTGCCCAGCATCCAGCCCCGGTAAACGAGCTCCTCGGTCACCCCGATCAGGGCGGCGAGCAGGACAAAGGGGTGCATCCCACTGGCGCCGGCGGGCAGGACCCCGGACTGTCCACGATGTTCCAACCCGGCACCCACGGCAAGGCCCACCCCGAGCAGCGTGAGTGGCAGGACCCACCGGGTCGAACCGCCGAACCCGAGCAGAATCAGCGGTGCAGGCACTCGACGCATCGAGCGTCCGACGATGACCGCCGACGCGATCAGGCAGCCGCCGGAGGCGAGCGCCCACGGCGCACCGCGATGTGCGCCGAGCGCGAAGCAGACCATGGCCACGGAGACCGCGGCCACGTCGGTCCTGGGGCGGTCGGCCGTCAGGCGGCGCGCCTCGCCGGACGAGTGAGCATCATGAGGAGCACCGTGGGGACGAGCAGCAGGATCCACCCCGAGCCAAGGCAGAAGCCCGTCACCTGTACGACCGCCGCGGCGGGAAGCGCCGCCCGAATCGCCGCCACCTCGTCTGGCGACTTCTCCATCATCTCCTTCGAGAAGCCGACAAACTCCAGCGTCGGAATCTCACGCAGCACGCCCAGGTTTGCGAATTCACCATCCAGCGTCACCGCCCGGAGCCGCCGGGCGCCCCGAAGTGGCGACAGGTCTGTCACGCTGTCGGCGCCGATCACCTCCAGCACTTCAAGGTCCGGATGGGCCCTGATGATGGCTGCAAACTCCAGTTGTGTCGCGTTCATGGGGAGCCCGAGCCACCGGAGCTGCTTCCATGCGGCCAAGTCGGAGCCGTTGCTCCACTCACTGGCCGTGAATCGCAGGGCCCGCAACCGTGGCATTTCTCCCAAATGGCGGATATCAACGCTGGCATCCAAGAACGTCAGCTCTTCAAGACTGGCAGGAACGACCAGGGGTCGAGCGATCTCCCCCTCACCTATCCACAGGTGCCGGAGATTGGGAAAGAGTCGAGCGATCTCCAGGGGCAACACACCATCACCTTCCAGAAAGAGTTGCTGGAGTTGTTGTTGGTCAGTAAGCTGGTCGGGCGTCAGTTTGGCGGACCCAGGCAACCATAGTGACCATGGGCGAAAACGCTTGAGGAGCCACGCGGCATCGACAGAGCCTTCAAGGGCCAAGTTGGCGTTGGGGTTCACGCCGCTCAGCTGTTCAAGCAGCAATTGGATTTCCGGCGTGAGGCTGTCGGAAAGTGAGATTGTCCGGAGTTGGGCTAGTTCCTGTGTCGGCGCCTGCTCGAACCAAGCTATCCCGTCCTCGTCATCCAACTTGAGCCCCACCACCAGACCGGAAAGCCGAGCGCTCCAGTCATTGAATCCGAGGTGGAGCGTGCCGGTATCGCCGGGCAATGGCACGAAAGGCGGAGCGCCTCCGCTACCCAAGTAGGTCCACGGTCCAAGCCATGCCGTCGACCGCTTCCCCTCCTCCTGCCCAGACCAGAAGAGGGGGATGGTAGCCACCTCGTCGGCCTCTACGTCCGTCAAGTCAAACGCCACCACCCGGCCCGATTCCGAAGTCCGTGTGCAGCCCGCGAGCAGCAGCAGAAACGCGGTGGCAGTCGGCCACCAGATCCGATCCGTTTTCATACGTCAGTCCTCATTCAACAACGGGATGCATACGACGGACAACCGGCGGCCTGCAAGGCAGCGAACGCCGCCTCGGTGTCCCGGCCGACCAATGAAATCGGATGGTCGCGACAGAAGGGGCAGGCATGCAGCGCGCCCTCGGTATCGACATAGGCGTAGCGGCTGCCGCCGCTGCATCCGTTCAGCCGAGCCTCGGCGTCCAGGTAGCTGGCCACCGGGAGTTTCCGCGCCTCGGGAGCGCTGTTCAGCCAGGTCACGAACCGCTCGAGTTCCTCCTGCCGGGCCGCGTCCAGGGCGACATCCTGCCCCGCGTAGTGGCCGACCGCCTTCGGCTCCAGGATCTGGATGAAGCTGGCGCCCAACGAATGTGCGAGGTTGGCGTATCGGTTCAGATTGTCCGGCGATACGAAGCTGCGCACCGGACAAAGGGAGAGCGCGAGCACCATCCCCGCGTTGCGCACCTCCGCCGCCGCCGTGGTGACCGCGCCGAACGACCCCGGTCGCCCGCGGAAGGCGTCGTGAGCCAGGGCGTCCCAGTGATCCAGGCTCAGCGCCACACCGGTCAGCCCCGCGTCCGCGAGCCGGCGAGCCTTCTCGCGAGTGAGCCCGCGCCCGGAACTCAGCACCCAGACATCGACATCGCTGCCGATGGATGCTACCAGATCGAGGAGGATATCAAAGCGCTGCAGTGGCTCGCCGCCGCTGAGGAAGAGCTGCGCCAGTCCCCGTCGGCGAAGCTGCTGCACCACCGTTCGCAGCTCTTCGGCCGACATCCCCTCGGCCCGGTTCAGCACGTCCCACTCGAGACAATGCTCGCAGCGCAACGCGCACCGGCGCGTGATCGCCACGATGGCACTCCAGAGGGCGGGCGGGCGGGCGGAGGAAGTGACTTGTCCCAGCTCCTCTACAACCAGTTGATCGAACGCCGGAGACGGCCATCCGGGAAGGTAGAGGCTCGGAAACAACCGGCCGGACACCGCCGGGCACTTCCTGGGCATGGAGGCGAGGTCCGCGTGGTGCCGTGCGCGCAGTGCTCGAAGTGCGGCGACCGCCCGGACGGGATTTCGAGTCTTGCGGAGGGCCAGCCAGGCGACATGCGTCCAGAGGCAGGCCGCTGCCATCGCATGGCGCCAGCCCGAAAGCATCGAGGCAGGAGGTGAGGAGGCCGCCGAGGGGGCGACGGGGCGGAAGCTTCGGGGGCGGAGGGCGATCGGCGCCCGGCCGTCGATGGCGGTCATGGGAGGTCGCGCACCATCTGGGACCACGGCACGAGAGAGCGACGCATCGCGCCTCACATTGCCTAGGGGACTCGTTCAGCTGGAAAGACCGTTGCCAACATGGGGCGCCGCACCGGCCGCGTCAATGACCCATCACGGCGGAGGGCGCACGGCGCATTGTGCGCCTCGTGGCGCCTCAGCATACTGCATCAGGCCCGTTGCGCGTTCTCTCCACCAGGATTGACGACTTTCACGACTACGAGGACACCGCATGATCCTGATCATCGGCGCCACTGGACACCTGGGTGGACACGTCGCCCGGCAGCTCCTCGCCCAAGGACACCCGGTCCGCGCGATGACGCGGGAGCCGATGCGTGCGAACGCGCTCCGGGCGGCCGGCGCCGACATTGTGCGCGGGGACCTGCGGGATCCGGGTTCACTGCGTGCAGCGATGCACGGCGTCCAGGCGGTCGTGTCCGCCTCGCATGCCATGCTGGGAGCCGGCAAGAACTCGAGCGCCCGGGTGGACGACGAAGGCCAGCGCACCCTCATCGACGCCGCGAAGGACGCCGGAGTCGCCCATTTCGTCTTCACCTCGGTCCTCGGCGCGTCCGCCACCCATCCGGTGGATTTCTGGCGCACCAAGGAGCGGATCGAACGGTACCTCATTGCCAGCGGGCTGGCGTACACCATCATCCGGCCGGCCGCATTCATGGAAGTCCACGCCTACGACCTGATCGGTAAGGCGGTCCTGGCGGGCAAGCCGGTCGTGCTTTTCGGCCCAGGCACCAACCCGAAGAATTTCGTGGCGGCCTCGGACGTTGCGGCGCTTATCGTGATGGCCCTCGAGGATGAGCGACTCCGGGACACCACCATCGAGATCGGCGGACCGGAGAACCTCAGCAGCCGGCAGGTCGTGGCGGTGTTTGAGAGCGTGACGGGCAAGACGGCAAAGGTCGTCCATCTTCCGCTGCCAATGCTGCGCGTGGTGTCGCGACTTTTGGCGCCGCTGCACCAGGGTGTAAGCCGCATCTTGCAGGCAGCCATCGTGGGGGAGACCACGGACCAGCGGTTCGACCCCGCACCGCTGCTGGCCCGCGTTCCGCGGAAGCTCACCAGGCTCGAGGATTGGGCGCGGGCCAACATCGGGCATTGAGCAGGCCGCCCGTCGGGAAGTCCGACCTCCCGCCTGACAGACTGCCGACCGCCGATGCCGGCGCAGGTCGTCACGCCCCGCGATGCTGATCCGCGATTGCCGCCCGGGCAATCGCCCGGAGCATCCCGCCGAATACCAGCTGATGCACCGGGTACAGCACATACCAATACGCCCGGCCGAGCGGTCCCACCGGATCGAAGCTCGCCGTCTGCCGGAGGGTGGACCCGGAGCCGTCGGACGTCACCTCAAATTCCAGCCATGCGCGCCCCGGCAGCTTCATCTCAGCGGCCAGCCGCAGCAGGCGGTCCGGCTCAACCGCCTCCACCCGCCAGAAGTCCACGGTGTCGCCGATGTGCAGGGTTGTGGGGTTCGGGCGGCCCCGGCGCATGCCCACTCCTCCAACGAGCAGGTCGAGGAAGCCGCGCACCTGCCACAGCCAGGTCCACGCATACCACCCCGTGTGCCCGCCGATGCGTTGAATGGGCCTGAACGCAGCCGCCGGCGGCGCCGCAACACGCACCGTCCTGGAGTCGACGAACCGCGGGCCGAACTGCACCCCACCCCAGGAGGGCTGTTCCCCGCCGGAGGACAGTGCATCAGACCAGCGCGTGGCAGCGATCTGCTGGTCTTCGCTGGTCAGGGCCCGGCGCACGGCGTCTTCCACGCCCATCGGGCGCACCGCAAAGGTCCGGAGCGCGGTGTCGTCCCGGACGACGGTGGAGTGTACGATGCTCTCGAGCAGCTTGCGGCCGATCCGCGCGTACAACGGCGTGACCAGGCCAAGCCAGAGACTGGAGAGGTACGGCGTCAACACCGGCACCGGGATCATCCGAAGCCGCCGCCCGCGGAGCCGCGCGTACACTCGCATGATGTCCGCATAGGACATGCGCTCGGCACCGCCGATCTCGTAGATGCGACACGCGGAGACCGGAAGCTCCAGCGCCTCGACCAGGTAGGCGAGCAAGTCGTCGATGGCGATCGGCTGGGCCGGCACCTTTACCCACTTGGGGGTGATCATGACCGGCAGGCGCTCCACCAGGGAGCGGATCATCTCGTAGGACAGGCTGCCGGAGCCGATGACGATAGACGCCCGGAACTCGAGTACCGGGACACCAGACTGGCGGAGAAGTTCGCCGACTTCCTGCCGGCTCCGCAGGTGCGACGAGAGCACCTCCTGGTCGCTCCCCAGGCCTCCCAAGTAAATGATGCGCGAGACTCCGGCCGCCTTGGCCGCCTGGCCAAAGTTCCGCGCCGCCTGTCGATCGGCTTCCTCGAAGGACCCGCTCGATCCCATGGAGTGGACGAGATAGTAGGCCACGTCGACGCCACGAAGCGCGGTGTCGAGCGTCGCGCGGTCCAGCACGTCGCCCGCGACGACTTCCGTTGACTGGGCCACCTTCGGCCTGAGCTCCTCCGGTCGCCTGGCCAGGCACCGCACGCGGTACCCCAGCCCTTCCAGCCTCAACAGCAATCGGCCGCCGACGTATCCGCTGGCACCGGTCAGCAGAATCCGCGGCAGCGCAGGGGGAGACACTGGAATCGTCACGGAGCGGACCTCAGCCCTTGGTGTGGAGGGTAGCGCGACCGCCATCGACGCCGATCACCTGCCCAGTCATCCAACTGGCGTCCGCGGAGAGCAGGAAGGCGGCGAGCGCCGCGCTGTCCTCGGCCGTGCCGAGGCGCTGCAGCGGATGCAGCTTGGCGAGCGCGGCGGCCACCTGGTCGCTCGACACGATGCTGTCTCCGAGCGGCGTGCGGGTGAGCGAGGGGGCGATGGCGTTCACCCGGACCTTCGGTGCCAGCTCGGCTGCCAGTGAGAGGGTCAAACCGGCCACGGCTCCCTTGGCCATGCCAATTGAAGCGTGGGCCGCGAAGCCCTGCAGGGCGGCGACGCTGGAGAACAGTACCACTGAGGCATTCCCATTGGCCTTCGCGAGCGCGGGCAGTGCGGCCTGCACCGCCAGCGCGGCGCCCAGCGCGTTCACCCGAAAGTCTTCGAGGAAGTCGGCCGCAATCAGCCGCGGCAGGGGGCGCAACGTGATGGTCCCAACGGCGTAGACCAGCCCGTCCAGTGCGTCTCCGGCGTCGGCGGCCACCCGGGCAAAGAGGCCGCTGTCGGTTACATCGCCCGCCGTGTACGTCGCTTCCAATTCGGCAGCGATGGCGGAGAGGCGGCTCTCATTCCGCCCCACCAGGTGCAGCGAATACCCGCGGGAGTGGAGGAGCCTGGCCGTGGCGGCTCCGATGCCACCGGAACCGCCATATATGAGAACCTTGCCTGCCATGATTCACTCTCGGTACAGGTGTGCCGAGAGTACCCGGAGGCGGGGGAAGGGTCCGAAACGACAAAGGGCCGGCAAACTCTGCCGGCCCCTGTCGTGTTCGAGCTGCGAGTGCCTCAGGGCGTGCGGGTCGCCGTCCAGTGGCTGTTCTGCACCACGCTGTCGGTGGCGGCGATCATGGTCACCGCCGTACCGGTCCAGGCGTTGCCCGCCGCGCGACCCACCGCGATCCACTTCATCTGCGGGCTGCCCGCGGGCGCTCCGGCCGGCATGAACGGCGCGGACGACCAGATGACGCTGTCAGCCGAGAGCACGCCCGTGAAGGCCACGGAATCAGTCGGGGCCTTCGCGTCCACCAGCTTGCCAGAAAGGGCGCCGGTCGAGTCGGCGGTCCCGATGGACGTCCAGGTGCTGAGGACGGAATCGGTGCCGTTCGCCATGGTGGTTCCGGTGTAGGAACCCACGACATCAGCGGCCGTGAGGGCTGCCGGTACCATGGCGGCGGTGTCCGCCGGGGGGCGTCCTTCGCGCCACCACAGGCCCAGAGCACCAGGGGAAGGAGCAGGAGCTTTCGCATAGTACCTCGCAATAGGGATTGGGTCGCAGGGCAGTCGGCGCCGGACACAGGATACACGTTTCGCCGGGGAACACAAGACGCGAACGATGCTCGGGGCACCCGGGAGTCCGCCGGGGCGCGGGTCAGTCCTCGAGGGTCCGCCGGCGGAAGCGGCGTCGAAGCAGCGCCACGAGGAGGACACCACCCAAGACATAGAGCCAGGCAGCCCACCCCCAGATGGAGCGGCCGTTGCCTTCCCCACCGGGCCGCAGGACGCTCGCTCCCGGAAGGGTGGCCCCGCCACCGGGCGCCGTCGCCATCCACGCGCGAAGCACGGCCGCATCGCCGTCCGTGGCGGCGTACGACCGCGGGCGCACCCGCCTCCGGCTGCCCCACTTCCGCAGACTTCCCGATTCGGTCGAGCGCCCAGACGCGGCAGGAGGTCGCTCGCGGTACCGAAGCACCCTCCGGTCGGCGGCGAGGCGGCTCCAGAGCGTGTCCGCGCCGTCGCGCTTCCCGCTCCGCGCCAGCACGTCGGCGAGGAGCCAATCCTCGAGGCGCTCATCGATGTCGGCGTCGTAGGGCTTCCCCGCCCCCAGCCGCTCGGGCCAGAGCCGGGCCTCCGCGATGAGCCCCGTCGCCATATCCCACTGCTCTTCCTGGATTGCCTGGACCGCCAGCATCAGCTTCGCCTGGCGATACAGCACTCGCCCGTCGCGCGCGCCCTCATAGGGCAACAACTCCAGCTGCCCCAGCACCGAGTCAGCCGCGGCGTACTCGCCGGCGCCCATCAGGGCCCTCGCCAGGGTGAGTCCGAGGATGTAGTTGGCCGGGAAGCGGGCGGCGTACTCGCGGGCGACGCTGACCGCGCCGGCCGAGTCGCCCATCGCCAGCAACCGCTCCGTCAGCAGCTTGCCGTAGCGCCACTCTGAACTGTCGAGCGCCGCGGCGCGCTCCAGGTCTCGACGCGCCTCTTCAGGCGGGTGTCCAGGCAGCGTGGCGCGCGCGGCGTAGAAGGGGGCGTAGTCCGGTGCATCACCCACTGCAGTGAAGAGCGAATCGGCCGCGGCCACACGCCCGCTGCCCCAGTACGCCAGGGCCAGGTAGTAGCGCGGCATCCAGTCCTCGGTCTGCGTGGTGGCCCACCGGAGCGCCGGCACCAGCTCGGCGCGGAACGGAAAGACCAACCGCGGCGACATCGCGTTGGCGCGCGTGAGCAGCTCGGCGCCACCGCCAGCGTTTGCCGTGTTCAGCAGGTACGCCCGCCAATAGAGCGCCTCGGGCGCGTCGCCCGCCGCCTCGAGCACGCGCCGCGCGACGTCCGCGTCACCCACGTCCACGTACCACGCGGCCAGCTCGAGCATGACCTGCTCGGGGAGTTCGCTCTGAATGCCGGCGGCGAACCTGGCCGGAAGCGCCGGATCGCGCTGGGCCAGCAATCGCTCGAGCCGCGCCTGGTGGCTGAGCGGATCGGCCGCCTCGAGCCGGGCGAGCCACCGCGCGTGCGCCGCCCCGTCGCCGCGACGCCGGGCCGCCACGACGCCCACGCCGAGCGCATCGAGGTTGCCGGGCTCCGCGACCAGCGCCTTGTCCGCGAACTGTACCGCTGCCTCGGCGTCGCTCTCGGCGAGTGACATCCGGGCCAGTTCCGTCCACGCCGCACCGCGGTACTCGGGCGAGAGCGCCGCGATCTCGAAGCCGTCCCTGGCGTCGGCAAGCCGGCCCAGCCGGCGGTTGGCAATGCCGTAGTAGTAGTTGGCGGCCCCGTCATAGGTATCGACACTGAGCGCGGTCGCCGCGATTCCGCGGGCGGCCTCGTATTCCAGGGCCCGGATGGCCAGCATGGCGCGGTCGGCAAGCGCGGGCACGAAGTACGGCTCCTGCGCAATGGCGCTGTCGAGATAGGCCGTCGCCTGCAGGTAGTCGCGCTGCCGGAGCCATTCCTTGCCGCGCAGGTACTGGCCGTACGCCGACTGCCAGTCGAAGTCCGCCGGCGCATCGAGCGGCCGGGCGAGGTCGCCAGAACGCGGGTCGAGGCGATAGATGAGCCGGTCGCCACCGACGGTGATGCGCAGGCTGTCCCGCACCGCCCCCGCAGCGGACACGGTGTCGACGAACACCTCGAGGGGCCGGCGCACCACGAAGCGGCTATAGAGCCGGCGCGTGCCCGCGTACACGCTGACCGTGTCCGCGAGCGGCTCGACCGGCGAGAGGGCGATGATCAGGCGATCGCCGAGCGGCGTGACGTTCATGGCGCCGACGCGACCGGCCGCGACGATGCCGCCGATGCCGGCGACGGGATACCAGTATTCCGTCCACCGATCGGCGACATGAGGCGTGAAGCCGAAGTGCTTGAACGGAGTGAAGGTGCTCTGCTCCGCTGTCTGGTTGAACAGCCGGCCCGACTGCACCTCGGCGTACTGCCCGTCGCTGTCGGTCAGCAGCTGCTCCCAGATCATCCCCTGCCGGGAGAGGCCCCAGATCCAGATCTTCTTGCCGGCCTTCTCGTCGCGCGGCGCGTAGCGCACCATCCCGAAATCGTCGTCGTGCCAGTAGGCCCCGAAGAAGTCGGTCTCCCGGCCGAAGACGTGGTACGACTTGTACCCGCCGAAATCGTTGTGCTCGTACCAGGAGAGGTCGCGCCCCGCGGTGTCGACGGGCCAGGGCGCATGTTCGCCGGCGTGGCCCAGCCGGCTCGTGCCCGGGTAGACGAACTGCAGGTTGCCGCGCACCGGGATGCCGACGTTCATCCAGGAGTAGTACGGTTGCTCCAGGTCCGAGGCGTTGTACCAGAAGGAGGTGGTGCTGAACGCCGCGTCGTCCCGGCCGAGACGGATCTCGAGCCGCCACGGGGTGCGGGTGAGCAGGTCGAGCGCGCCGATGATGCAGCTCACGCTGCCGTCGGGATTGGTGCGCGTCACGTAGTCGACCGGCGTGGCGACGTTCGGCGTGTGGCCGATGATGCCGTAGTTGGCCTCGATGCCGCCGCTGGTCCACGGACCGCGCATCGCGATGTCGCGGAACTTCACCACCTGGTTGAAATAGATGAACGACCGGCCCGTCCGCTTGTCGACGGCGTTCCAGATCTTGCCGCCGATTTCCGGGAGGATCATCACCCGGAGGTAGGCGTTCTCGAGCTCGACCACCTTCCACGCGTGCGGCTGGGCGGTGGCGGCAAAGCCATCGAAGCGGAAGTAGGGATAGATCCGGCCGACCACCGGGATCGGGTTCGGGTCGCTGAAGGGATAGGTGGGGAACACCTGCTGGTACTCGCGTACCGTGGCGCGCGACGCCTGGGCGGACAGCGGCGCGGCGAAGCAAACGAGCGCGGTGACGACAGGGAAGACGGCCCGGTGAGTTCGCATGATGGAGGTTATCCCTCCCATCCTGATATGCAAACGAGCAGGGACGCCCACCCACTTCCCGTCTTGACGACCGCCAGGCATGTAGCATACATTCGGTGAAACCGAATAAACACCGAAAGAGGGCGCCATGCCGCCTGCTCCCCCGCAGACCCAGCCGACCACCTACCTGTCAACGCGTCCCAACCCGTTGAACTATAAGCACATCCGGGTCTGTCCCGAGTGCGCTGGCCCGGTGTCCCATAACTCCGGCTGCGTCACCTGCGCGGCCTGTGGATGGGGCAAATGCGGATGATGACAGCGGGGCCGCGGGGCCGCGGGGCCGGGGGGCAGCATGAACAACTCACCTTCCCAGGCGTCCCCCCTCTCCACATGGTGGAGAGGGGGACAGGGGGTGAGGTAAAAACGGGGCTGCCCATCCTCGGCGTAGCCGACGGTCGCGCCGTCACCTTCGAAGCCGTGCCGACCCGCTCGGTGCTCAACAGCCCCACGGCTACCCACATGCCGTTCTGGTCCGTCAATCCGTACATCGGCTGCGAGTTCGGCTGCACCTACTGCTATGCGCGGGACACGCATCGGTGGACCATGGAGCGGACGGAAGGAGCACGAACGTCCCCCCTCTCCGTCATACGGAGAGGGGGACAGGGGGTGAGGACTGCGTGGAGAGGGGGACAGGGGGTGAGGTGCGGAGAGAGGGACAGTGGGTGAGGCCGACTCCTTCGAAAACCGCATCCTCGTCAAGATCGATGCGCCCATGATCCTCCGTCGTACCCTGGATCCGGCACGCATCAATGGCGCGCCCATCGTCATCGGCACCGCCACCGATCCCTACCAGCCGGCCGAGCGCCGCTTCCGCATCACCCGCGGGCTGCTCGAGTCGTTCCTCCCGCACCGCGGGCTCCACCTCGGCATCATCACCAAGTCGCCGCTCATCACCCGGGACATCGATCTCCTGGCCCAACTCGCCGAGCGGCACACCGTGAGCATTCACATCTCGCTCGCCGCCCTCGAGGGACGGCTGGTCCGGCGCATCGAGGCCCGCTCCCCTGCCCCGCACACGCGGCTCCGCGCCCTCGGCCGCCTGGCCGCCGCCGGCCTCGACGTCGGCCTCCTCGTGGCTCCCATCATTCCCGGCGTCACCGACGGCCGGGAGCAACTGACCGCGCTCTTTCGCGCGGCGAAGGACGCTGGTGCCCGTCGCGTGGCCGGGGAGGCGCTCCGACTCGGCCCCGCGGCGCGGCGCCACTTCCTTCCGCACCTCGCTCGCGAGTTTCCCGACCTCGCCGTGCGCTACAACCGCCGCTACGGACAGCGTCAGTCCGCCGGCAAGGACTACACAACGGCGCTCGCCCGGCGGCTCGACGCCATCCGCCAGGAACTCGGGCTCGCAGGGGGCAAAGGGCTGTGACCCGGGCCGTCCTCTTCATCGACCCGCCCGCCTTCTGCACCACCGTGGAGGCGCTGGTGGCTCCCGCCCTCCGCGGCCGGCCCCTCGCGGTGGCCGCGCCCGGCGCCGACCGCGCCACCGTGCTGGCGCTCTCGCCCGAGGCGCACGCCGCCGGCATCACCCGCGGCATGCCGGTGCGCCAGGCCAGGAAGCGCTGCCCCGACCTGATGTTCCTGCCGCCCAACCCGAAGCTCTACGCCCGCGCCTCTGCCGCACTGCATGACATTTTCCGCCGCTACGCGCCGATCATCGAGCCTCGCGGCTATGGCCACGCCTACCTCGACGTCACCGGCACCGGTGCCCTCTTCGGCCCGCCGGTGGACGTGGCCCTCCGCATTCACCGCGAGGCGCGGAACGACGTCCGCCTCCCCGTCACCATCGGCGTCGGCGCCAACAAGCTGGTGACGGAAGTGGCGGCGGGGCAGCGGGGCAGCGGGGCGGCAGGACAGAACCACATCGTGCCGGTGCCGGCCGGCGGCGAGGCCGCCTTCCTCTCGCCCCATCGGGTGTCGCTCCTCCCCGATATCGCCGAGCGGATCCGCGAACGGCTCGACGACTACCAACTCGATCTCATCGGCGCGGTGGCCGCCGTGGGAGCCCCCGCCCTCGGCCAGGTCTTCGGGCGCGCCGGCGCCGAACTCCACGCCAAGGCGCGCGGTATCGACCCCCGCCCCGTCCTGCCACCCGCCATCCGCCGTGAATTCCGCGCCGCCCATACCCTGGCCACCGACACCAACGACCTCGGCGTGCTCCTCGCACTCCTCCGCCGGCTCACCGAGCGGCTCGGCAATAACCTCCGGACCCGACACCTCGTCACCCGCCGGCTCCGCCTCGACCTGGCCTACACCGACTACAGCACCAGCGGCCGCATCGTGACGCTGCCCGGCGCCGCCCTCGATGTGGCCCTGCTCGACGCCGCCCGCCGCGCCTTCACCCTGGCCAACACCAAGCGCATCGCCGTCCGCACCATCGCCATCACGGCGGAACAGCTGGCGGAGATGGAAGTGCAGATGGAACTCTTTGGGGCGGGGCAGACGGGCAGCGGGGCAGCGGGGCAGGAAAACTGCAGAGCAGATGGGCAGCGGGGCAGCGGGGCAGGAGAACAGGAAGTCGTGATCCAAGCCGCCATCGACCAGATTCGTAATCGTTGGGGTGTGCCAGGCATCGCGAGGGGAACGGCAAGGGCGCGGCCCGACCCTGCAGCACGAAATTGCGTTATCGTGCGCTAGGGGTGGGCGTGAGCCCACCCCGCCTGCCGGAGCCGACGACCCCGACGACCACATACGCATAGACCGAAACCATCCAGAAAGGCACACCAATGGCGACGACCTACTGCGAAGCAGCGCCAGGCCACGAATGGCACGGCCCCTATCACGACACCGAATACGGCGTCCCCCTCACCGACGAGTCGGCGCTCTTCGAACGGCTGGTGCTGGAAATCAACCAGGCCGGCCTCAGCTGGCTCACCATCCTCAAGAAGCGCGAGGCCTTCAAGCAGGCGTACAGCGGCTTCGACGTCGAAACGGTGTCCCGCTACGGTGCGCGAGAAACCAAACGCCTCTTGGCCGACGCCGGCATCATCCGCAACCGCCTCAAGGTCGAGGCCGCCATCCACAACGCCCGGCAGGTGCTGGCGCTGCGGACGTCCCACGGCGGTTTTGCCGCCTGGCTCGACGCGCACCACCCGCTCACGAAACCGGAATGGGTCAAGCTCTTCAAGCAGACCTTCCGCTTCACCGGCGGGGAAATCGTCGGCGAGTTCCTCCTCAGCACCGGCTACCTCCCCGGTGCGCATGACGCAGACTGCCCCGCATACGCGCGGATCCTCGCCATGAAGCCGCCGTGGGCGGCGGAGAAATGACGCCACGAAGTTGCGTTGCCGTGCGTCAGGGGTGGGCGTGAGCCCACCCCGTCTGCCGGAGCCGACGATCCCGCCGACCACAAACATCGCAACGTGGCACAGCACATCGACTGAGACGTATTCCGTGTTTACTCATCTCCACACCCATTCCCACTTCTCCTTCGGCTTCGGCGCCTCCAGCCCGGCGGCGCTCATCGACGCCGCGATCGCGCGCGGCTTCCGCACCATGGCCTGCACCGACACCAACGGCGTCTACGGCGCAGTCGAGTTCCAGCAGGCCGCGGAGTCGGCCGGCATCCGCCCCATCCTCGGCGCGCACCTGCGGCTCGAGGGACAGGAGGCGGTGGCGCTGGCGACGGACGACAAAGGATGGGGAGCGCTATGCCGGGCGATTACACGAATCCATTGGGGGAAAGAAACGAGGCGGACGTCCCCCCTCTCCACTATGCATGGAGAGGGGGACAGGGGGTGAGGTGAAACAGCGGGGCGGCGGGACAGCGGGGCAGGGGGCAGTGACAGCGGGACAGCGGGGCAGCGGGGCAGTGACAGCGGGACAGCGGGGCAGCGGGGCAGTGACAGCGGGACAGCGGGGCAGCGGGGCAGCGGGAGCGCAGCGATTGCTGGCCGACATCATCGCGAATGATCGCGATGGACTCGTCCTTCTCTCACGCTCGGTTCCCTTTCTCGAGCGGGTGCGCGCGCTGAGCGGCCCCGCCGATCTCTACGCCGAGCTGGTGCCGGGCCGCGAACGCCATGGCGTGCTGGCCGCCGCGCGGCGGCTGGGCCTTCCCGCCGTGGCCACCAACGCCGTGGCCTTTGCCAACCCGGAAGACTGGGCCCGCCACCGCCTGCTGGTCGCCATCGGCCAGAACACGACGTTGGCGGCCTTGGACGGAGCGTCTGCCCCCCTGCCCCGCTGCCCCCCTGCCCCGCCTTCAGCGTGGCTTCGCCCCGCCGCCGATCTCTCCCACAGCTTTCCCGACTGCCCCGACGCGCTCACCGCCGCAGAGGAGATCGCCGAGCGCTGCCGCTGGCGGATTCCGCTGGGTCGCGTCGTACCGCCGCGCATGACCGACCGCACCGACGCCTTCGAGCAGCTCCGCGCGCTGGCCTATGCCGGCGCCGAGCGGCGGTATGGCACCATCGCGCCCGTCACCCGCGACCGGCTGGAACACGAACTGGCCATCATCGGCATGAAGGGGTTTGCCGACTACTTCCTGGTGGTGCACGACATCATCGCCCACGGCCCTACCCACTGTGGCCGCGGCTCCGTCGCCAACTCGGTGGTGAGCTACTGCCTCGGCATTACCCACGTGGAGCCCCTCGGCGCCGGGCTCCTCTTCGAGCGGTTCCTCAATCCCGCGCGCACCGATCCACCCGACATCGACCTCGACTTCCCGTGGGACGAGCGGGACCGCGTGCTGGCGTATGTGTTCCGCCGCTATCCCTTTCCGCGCGCCGCAATGGTGGCCAACCACAACTGCTTCCGGCTCCGGGGCGCGCTCCGAGAGGTGGCCAAGGTGCACGGGCGGCCCGCCGGCGAAATCCGCGAAGTGACCCGGCGCATCCCCTGGTATCACGAGGGGGAGCCGCTCGACAGCCTTCTCGCCACCCACCCCAACTTCCAGGGGCTCGACCTGCCGAAGGCGTGGCAGGGATTTGCCCGCGAGGCCGAGCCGCTGGTCGGCGTGCCACGGCACTTGTCGCTGCATCCCGGGGGCGTCGTCATCGTGCCCACGGCGCTCACCGATCACGTGCCGCTGGAGCGCGCGGTCAAGGTGCTCGACGGCGCGCCGGAACTCACGGTACCCGTCATCCAGTTCGAGAAGGACGGCGCCGAAGACGCCGGCCTCGTCAAGATCGACCTCCTCGGCAACCGCTCGCTGGCCGTCATCCGGGACGCCATCAGCGCCGTGTGTGCCAACACCGGCCGCCGGATCGACTACACCTCGCAGGAGGCGGGCGAGGACCCCGCCACCAAGGCGCTCTTCCGCACCGGGCAAACGATGGGTGTGTTCTACACCGAGAGTCCCGCCTCGCGACAGCTCTGCGCCAAGTCACGCGCCGACACCTTCGAGCTGCTGGTGCTCAACACCAGTATCATCCGCCCCGCATCGAACCGGTTCATCCGCCAGTACCTGGCCCGGCTCCACGGCGAGCCCTACGCCCCTCTCCATCCGGTGCTGCGCGACACGCTGGCCGGCACCTTCGGCATCATGGTCTACCAGGAGGACGTGGTGCACGTGTGCCAGGCGTACGCCGGGATGTCGCTGGCCGACGCCGACGGCCTCCGGAAGTCGCTGCAGAAGAAGCGACCCGGCAAGCAGCTGGCCTCCTACGCGGCGGAGTTCCTGCGCGGGGCCCAGGCGCTCGGGCGGGAGGATACCGTCACCGAGCAGGTCTGGCACATGGTGATGTCCTTTTCCGGTTACAGCTTCTGCAAGGGCCACTCGGCGTCGTACATCCAGGTGGCGCAGCAGGCCTGTTACCTCCGCGCCAACTACCCCGCCGAGTTCATGGCCGCGGTACTCGCCAACGGCGGCGGGTTCTACCACCCGTTCGCCTACGTCGCCGAGGCGCGGCGGATGGGCCTCACCATCCTGCCGCCGGACGTGAACGCGAGTGAGTTCCGCACCACGGGCAACGGACGCGAGCTGCGGGTTGGACTGCAGTTCATCAACGGGCTCTCGGCATCTGGCGCAGAACACCTCACATCGGCCCGTGGCATGGACGTTCCCCCTCTCCACTTGCTGGAGAGGGGGACAGGGGGTGAGGACGATGGAGCGGAGAGGGGGACAGGGGGTGAGGACGAACGGCGGGGCAGCGGGGCGGCGGGGCAGGGAGGCCGTAACAGCGGGGCCGCGGGGCTGCTGGGCAGCGATGCAGCGAGGCAGAACAACATGGACCCCGGCTTTCGCCGGGGTGACGGCGGCAGTGCGGCGTCTGGCTCCCGCCCGTTCGAGAACATCGCCGACCTCCGCATCCGCGCGCGCCTCTCCATCGACGACCTCCGCACGCTCATCAAGGCCGGCGCCTGCGACAGCATCGCCGGGGGCATGACGCGGCCGATGATGTTGTGGGCGGTTGACGGGAGGCCGCGGGCAGCGGGGCAGCGGGGCCGTAGGGGCGCGCAGCTGTGGACCCACTGCCTCCCGGCCCCGCTGCCTCCGCTGCCCCGCCTTCCCGAGTACGCGCCGGAACGTTGTCGCCAGGACGAGTACGCCGCCCTCGGCTTCCTGACCGCGCATCACCCGATGGCGCTCTACGCCGACCGGTTGCGGCGCTTCCGCCTGGTCCGGAGCCCCGACTTGCCGAATCATGTGGGCCACTCCGTCATCCTGGCCGGAATGCTCACCACCGCCAAGCCGGTGCACACCGCCGCGGACGAGCCGATGCAGTTCGCCACCTTCGACGACGGCGACGGACTGGTCGAGACGGTCCTCTTCCCAGAGGTCTACCACCGGCGGGGGCATGTCCTCTTCGATCAGGGCCCCTTCCTCATCCGCGGGAAGGTGGAGGAGGAGTTCGGCGCGGTGACGGTCACGGTGACCCACCTCGAACGGGTGGACCGGATGCTGGCCCGGCTCTCCTCCTGAGCGGGGTGCCAGTCCCGGGCTCCCGGCGTATCTTGCAGGGTCGATCCTCCCCCGTTGCCGAGAGACGGATGCGCCACGCTTCCCTGCCCTTCCTTGCCCTGCTGCTTGCGCTGGCTGGCCCGGCGACCGCGCAAACCGTGGTCCCGCCGCCGACGCCCGCTGCGGACACCAGCACGGCTCCGCCCGTCGCCGTCCCCCTGGCCGAGATCCCGTCCCGGGCCGAGGCCTCCCAGGCGCGACTCGAGGAAATCCGGCAGACCCTTCCCGGCGACCGCACGATCGCACAGATCGCGAAGGCCTACGCCGCGACGCAAGACACGATCACGGCGCTGATGGACATGGAGGGCCGCCCCGGGCAGGAGCAGCCCACCAAGCGCTCGCTGACCGACATGCAGAACGAGTGGCAGCGCCGCATCGCCCAGATGCGGGCCTGGCAGAAAAAGGTCAGCGACCGGACGATCGTCCTGACCGCCCTGCAGGTGGAGCTGGACCGCCGCGAGACGGGCTGGCGCCTGACGATGACAGAGGCGAAAAAGGCCGACGCCCAGCCGGGCGTCATCGAGTTGGTGGACGGCGTCCTCACGGCCACCACCGCCCTGCAGGACACGGTCACCCAGCAAATGGACGCGGTTATCCGCCTGCAGTCGCAACTGACGCGAACGATCTCGGCCCTGCAGCAGCGGGCGGATCGGGTCAACGATCAGCTGGCCTCCCTGCGCCGAAATCTCCTGCGGATCGACTCCCCGCCGCTGTGGCGGGCCGGACCCGCCGCCGAGGCCGCCCCCGGCCTGCTCGCGACCATCGGCGCCGGCATCGCGCGAACCCGGACGGAGCTCGGATACTTCCTGGAGACGTATCGGCTGCAGATCTACCTCCAGCTCGCCTCGACCCTCGTCATCCTCCTGGGCATCTTCTGGTTCCGAGGGCAGCTGGAGCCGCACACCACCGAACAGCCCGCCGCATCGGCCCGCCGCATCCTCGACCACCCCGCCGCGGGCGCGGTCCTGATCATCGCGTTGGCCGCACTCTTCCTGTACCCGCGGGCGCCGCTCTCGGTGTATGACCTCGCGCTGCTGGTCACCGTGCCGCCGGTGCTGCGGCTGTTGCCGAGTTTCCTGCCCGCAAACCTCACCCGGCCTTCCGTCATCGGGACGGCGATCTTCGCCCTCCAGCGCCTGGGCGGGCTGCTCCTGTCCGGGTCGGTGTACCAGCGGCCGGGCAGCCTGGTGCTCGGCGTCATAGCGGCGGCCGGCCTGCTCTGGCTGCTGCGAAAAGGGGGAGATCTCGCGTCGTTGGGAGAGGACGCCTACGCCGTCGCGCTGCGAGTCGCTGCGCGGATCTCGGCTGCGACGCTCCTCGTGGCCACCGCGTCGAATGTCGTCGGCAACGTCACCCTCGCAGTCTTCCTGACTTCCGGTGTCATCGCGAGCAGCTACCTCCTGCTGGTCCTGCTGGCCGCTGTCCGACTCTTCGACGGTGTCCTCATCGTGGCCACCCGCTCGGAGGCCGCCGGCATGTCCCGGTTCGTCGCGCAGCGGAAGGACGCGCTGGTCCGGAGCGGCCTTCGGGCGGCGCACCTGCTCGCGGCACTGGCGTGGCTCGCCACGACATTCTTTGTATTCGACCTGCTGACCCCGACGATTGAGGTAGCGCGACGCATCCTTGCCGCCTCGTTCTCGTTTGGCGAACTAAGCGTGTCGCTGGGCGCCGCGCTCGTCTTCCTCACGACCGTCTGGGCGAGCGTGCTCGTCAGCCGTGGGCTCTCGGGCCTGCTCGAGGTGGACGTCCTCTCCCGGCTCGACATGCCGCGCGGACTCCCGAGCGTCATCGGGCGCCTCACCCGGTATACCCTCATCGCCCTCGGGTTCTTCTTCGCCCTGGCCGCGATCGGCGTCGAACTCACCCAACTGGCCATCCTCGGCGGCGCGCTGGGCGTCGGCATCGGGTTCGGCCTCCAGAACATCGTCAGCAACTTCGTGTCGGGCCTGATTCTCGCCTTCGAGCGCCCGATCCGCGAGGGCGACCTGATCCAACTGGAGGCGCTGACTGGCGAAGTGCGCCGCATCGGCTTCCGCGCCACCATCGTGCGGACGTTTGAGGGCGCGGAAGTCATCGTCCCCAACGCCTCGCTCATCACCAAGGACGTGGTCAACTGGACGCTGTCCGACCAGCAGCGCCGCATCACCGTCCAGGTCGGCGTCGCCTACGGCACCGACCCTGGCCAAGTGATCGCGCTGCTCCAGCAGGTGCCCGGTCAATACAGCGATATCCTCAAGACGCCGGAGCCGATGGCACTGTTCACCGGCTTCGGCGACAGCGCGCTGAACTTCGAACTGCGGTTCTGGACGGTGGATGCCGACCGCGTCGCCATCATCCGGAGCGACGTCTCGATTGCGGTCAACAACGCCCTGGCAGCCGCCGGCATCGAGATCCCCTTCCCCCAGCGCGACCTCCACCTCCGCAGCGTGGACGGTTCCGCCGCGGCGCAGTTACTGCGCGCCGAGGACCCTGCCAAGGAGACCAGCTAGGTATGCCACGTATTCGGCGATCCTATCTCGCGACCCCGGCATTCCTTGCCTTGGCCCTGACTTGTGGCGGGGACCCCGCTGGCACGGTCCTGCCTCCGGGCGTCATCGAGGTCCACCTCGAGGAGGTGGCCACCGGGCTCAACTTCCCCGTGTTCGTGACCAGCGCCCCCGGCGACGCGTCCCGGCTCTTCGTCGTCGAAAAGGGTGGAACGGTCCGGATCCTCAAGAACGGGGCCCTGCTCCCCACGCCGTTCATCGACCTGAGCGGTCGCGTCACGACCGGCAGCGAGCAGGGGCTCCTCGGCATGGCGTTCCATCCAACCGACAATCGGGTCGTGCTGAGCTTCACCGTCCCAGGCACCCCCGGCGGCGGACGCTCGCAGGTCTCGACATTCAGGCCCGGCGCCAACCCCGACGTCCTCGATCCAGCCACCGAGCAACCGGTGATCACCGTGGACCAGCCCTACGCCAACCACAACGGGGGGCATGTCGCGTTCGGGCCCGACGGGTTCCTCTACTTCGGTTTGGGCGACGGGGGCAGCGGCGGCGATCCGCAGGGTCACGGCCAGGACCGCGCCGACCTCCTCGGCTCTCTGCTGCGCCTCGACCTCGACCACGGTCTCCCGTACACCGTGCCGCCGTCGAACCCGTTCGTCGGCCAGGCCGGCATGCGCGGCGAGCTCTGGAACTGGGGCCTCCGAAATCCGTGGCGCTTCAGCTTCGACCGCTCCAATGGCGACCTCTACATCGCCGATGTCGGCCAGAACAAATGGGAGGAGGTGGACGTGCAGCCCGCCTCCAGCGCCGGCGGCGAGAACTACGGCTGGGCCATCATGGAGGGCGACCACTGCTACGGAAGCAATTCCTGCGACAAGAGCGGCCTGGTGCTGCCGGTGACTGAGTACGGCCACGGCGACGGCTGCTCGGTCACCGGCGGATACGTCTATCGCGGACAGGCGATCCCGGAGCTCGTCGGCACCTATTTTTACGGGGACTATTGCAACGGCTGGATCCGGAGCTTCACCTATCGGAACGGCGCGGCGACCAGTGCATCCTCCTGGCCGGCGCTCGACACCAAGCAGCAGATCACCAGCTTCGGCGAGGACGCCCAGGGCGAGCTCTACGTGGTCCTCGCCAACGGCTCGATCTACCGGATCGCCCCAGGGAAGTAGGATGTCCACCGCCGACGCGCCACCTTCAGCGGAGGAACTCGGTCGGCTCCGCGCCGCGCTCCCTGCCGGCGTTCACTTCGGGACGTCGTCGTGGAATTATCCCGGGTGGCAGGGCCTCGTCTATCACAAGAAGTACCCAAAGACCGGCGCCAGCGGAAAGATGCTGGCCGAATATGCGCAGTGGCCACTCTTCTCCAGCGTGGGCATCGACTCCAGCTTCTACAACCCCCTCTCGGCCAAGACGCTCGCGGAGTACGCCGCCGCGCTCCCACCGGGATTCCGGTGCGTGAGCAAGGTGTGGGACCGCATCACGGTGCACACCCACAGCAAGATGCGCGACAAGGCCCACGCCGGTCAGCCCAACCCCGATTTCCTCAACCCGGAGCTGTTCGTCGAGGCGGTGCTCGAGCCCTGCCTCACGCACTTCGGTGGCCATGTGGGTCCCTTCGTCTTCGAGTTCCAGGCCATCACGCACAAATCCAAGGTGCCGCCGCAGCACTTTGCCGATCAGCTTGACCGGTTCTTTTCGGCGCTCCCCCGCACTGCTCCCTACGCCGTCGAGGTGCGCAACGAGGAGTACCTCACCCCCTCCTATTTCGCGGTGCTGCGGGAACACAGCGTGGCGCACTGCTTCAACTCGTGGACCCGCATGCCGTCCATCGGCGAGCAGCTCGACCTGCCCGGGGCCATCGGGGCGCCGTTCATCGTGGCGCGGGCGCTCCTCCGGCCCGGACGGTATTACGCAGAAGCGGTGGACGCCTTCGCGCCGTATGACCGGATCCAGGACCGAAACCCCGAGTTGCGGAGCGACCTCGTGCGGCTCATCGAGACGGCCGTGAAGGCTCGCATTCCGGCCTATGTGCTGGTGAACAACCGGGCGGAGGGAAGTGCGCCGCTTACCATCGCGGCGGTGGCGCGCATGCTGACGGAACGGGGGGAAAAGAAGCGGCCCGCTCCTGAAAGCGGGCCGTGGACGTCAGGCGGCGGTCTTCGCGGTGCGGCGACGCCGTCTCCGGCGGGGACCATCCCGGTCGGGGCGCTTCGCCGCGGTGTAGGCCGACTGGACAAGGGCGACAGCGCGCTCCGCATCCGATCCCGATCCCGGCACCTCGATCCACCGACCGAAACCGGCGTTCTCGTTCAGCAGGAACGGACGCGCGGTCTTCGCCTCCAGCAACTCTTCGCGCTGGCTCTCCGGGAGCTTCAGCACCACCAGGTCCTCGCGCAGGAAAGCGAACATGCGCCGCCCGTGAAAGAACGCCTCCGCCCCGAACATCTTTCGGGTCGTCACGTTCGGCAGGTCGCTCAAGGCGGCCTGCACCAGGCGGTACGCGTCGGACATCGGTCGGACCATGGCGCCAGCTACCTCGCATCCAGGATGAGGAGGGGTCGCTAAGGTGCAGCGCAAACGGCCGTTCCGCTAGTCCTCCGCTGTCCAGAGGCCCACGGTCAGCCGCCACGCCCGCTCTGTTCCGGGGT
Organism: uncultured Gemmatimonadales bacterium; assembly: GCA_963810185.1. Classification (GTDB taxonomy): domain Bacteria; phylum Gemmatimonadota; class Gemmatimonadetes; order Gemmatimonadales; family GWC2-71-9; genus SPDF01. The sequence goes on along the minus strand of CAWEMJ010000007.1, from coordinate 729,425 downwards.
GCAAGGTCGGGGCCAGCCTCCGCAGACCTGCAGCTTCCTGCAGTCCCGCCGGCGCCCCGGTGGCGGGCGGGGGCTAGGGAATGGGCGTTGCGGGAAACGCTCGAAGTCCGCTCTTCGGATAGGAGTCGCGTTCGCAGTAGAGCGCGCCGGTCTCGGCGATGATGCAGTAGCCGTATCCCCCGCCTGCGACGTCGATGGCGCGCACCGGGAGGGGCACCTCACCCAGCGTCTGGAGCCCGCAACAGTTGTAGTAGCCCCAGACCGCAAGGCGGCCGTCGCGAGTCCTGCCGTAGAACGTGCCTTGATCGGCATCGATCTGCGCGAACGGGCCATCGACTCGGGGCGAAATTGGCTCCGGCGTATTCTGTGGCGACCAGCCGTAGCCCAGCCCGGCGTTGTAGCCCCAACAACGCGCGACGCCGCCGACTGCGATGCCGCAATTGGTCCACCAGTTGAGCGCCACCTCCGAGAACTTGTAACCCGGGATCGGCTGAATCGGGATGTAGTAGTTGTTGTTCGGAGCCGGCGAGAGTTCACCGACGGACGCGACGCCCCAGCACCAGACCTCCCCAGCAGAATCGAGCGCGCAAGCTCGGTCGTAGGTCAGGCCGAGGCTCACGAAGTCGCCCCCGCCGACGACGGCCGTGGGATTGGGAAAGTAACTGAGGTTCGGCACGAAACCGATCCCCAGGCGCCCGGACTTCGCTGCTGCCCCAGCACCGGGCCCCGCCGACGCCGAGGACGGCACAACTGAAGTAGTACCCGAAGTCAATCGTCGTGGCCCCCTGCGCACCCGGCACCCGGACCGGCGTGGCTTGCTTGGCAGCGCAAGTGGCCCGGTTTCACCATTCCAATTCGCGCCCCAACACCAGACGTCACCCGCCAAGTCCCGCGCGCAGGTGTGGTCGCTTGGCGAGATCCACGATCTGCACGCCGCAGCCGGCATTCCCTGCACCGCCGTCGGAGCGGCCGAGCTCGCGACGTCACCGACACCGAGCTGTCCTTCGAATTCCCTCCCCAGCACACCGGCCGCTGGTCGGTCAGGATCGCGCAGGCGTAGTCCTCTCCCACCGTCACCTGGAGGGCGTGAAGCGCGGTGGCCGTAGCGGTAAAGGTCGTCGGTTCCTCGAACCCCGCGGCGACCCTGACCACCTGTTGCCCCTCTCCCATGCCGAGTGTCCAGACGGCGTAGTTCCTCCCGCGACTGTCCGCCGGCCAGTCATCCGGTCGTCCGCCTCCGCCAGCTGCACCGCCAGCTTCCCACCCTGCGGGCAGCGACCAAGTGCACCTTAGCGCCCGGTACCGGGTTGCCCTCGGCGTCGCGCACCTCGACCACCAGCGTGTCGATCAGCGCCCAGCCTGGCGTCCCGGACAGCGTCGCAGTCGTCACCGGGGTGACGATGTAGGGAGAATCGACGCTGGAGGGATCGTTGCAGGCCGAGAAGAGGCCAACTGTCAGAAGGGCCGGGAGCAAGCGGCTGGGCGGGGCGGAGGAGAAGGACATCTGGTACCTCAGGTCCCTGGGGTCAGCACCTCTCGAAGTTCGGCCATCACCCCCGCGCTTTCGCAAATCCGCGCGACGGTCTCGCCGATCTTGTTGTTGGGGGTCGAGGCGCCTGCAGTCAAACCTATCCGCCGGGCGCCGGAGAGCCACCCCTCGGTCCGTTCCTCCACCTTGCTCCGGATCGGCTGGTGCCGCACCGCTGCCCGCCGCGACGTCGATGCAGTCGGCATCCTCGATGTGGACCGTCCGCACCCCTTGAGCCTGCACAGATGGCCGCCAGGTTGCAGGTGTTGCTCGAGTTGTAGCCGCCCACCACCACCATCAGGTCGAGCGGCTCCTCGAGCAACGCAAGCACCGCGTCCTGCCGCTCCTGCGTGGCCGAGCAGATCGTGTCGAAACTCCGGAAATGCTCGTCGCGGTGCGCCTCGCCGTAGCGCCGCGCCATGCTCTTGCCCGAACTCCGCCGCGATGGCGAGCGACTCCCCGGCCAGCATCGTCGTCTGGTTGGCGAGCCCCACGCGCTCGAGGTCGGTGGCGAAGTCGAACCCCGGTGATGTCTTGCCCGCGAACCGGGCGGCCAGCGCATCCGCGTCGCCCCGCCCCTCGATGAACTCGCACACCAGTCGCGCTTCGGCCATGTCGTACACCACGAGGTACCGACCCCCGGGGTACTTCGTGACCTGGCTCGCGGTCGCCTTGGTTTCCTCGTGGTAGCTCTTCCCGTGGATGATCGCGGTGAACCCGTCGCGGGCGTAGGAATCGACCCGCTTCCAGACGTTCAGCACCGAACCGCAGGTGGTGTCCACCAGCACGCACCCCACCGCCCGCAGTCGCTCGAAGTCGCGAATGGTGACCCCGAAGGCCGGCATGATGACCACATCCTCGGTGGTGAGCCCGGAGAAATCAAACTCTCCGTCCACGGCGCGCTCCAGGAAGCGGACGCCCATCTGCTTGAGCCGGGCGTTCACGTGCGGGTTGTGGATGATCTCACCCACCAGCGCGATCGGGCGATCCGGAAACTTGGCCCGGGTCTCGTAGGCGTACTCCACCGCCCGGTCCACGCCGTAACAGAAGCCGAACTCCTTGGCCAACCGGAAGGTGAGCGGTCCGGCCACCAGGGTGTAACCGCCCTTCAGAAAGGCGTCCACGACACCGCTGGCGTAATCGGACGTGAGCGTCCCCTCGATGTCCTTTTTGAGGCCGAAGCCCTTCCGGAAATAGGTCTGGTCCATGGCCTAATCTACCCCGGGGTCCGTGAGAGTTCCCGCGGTGTCGAGGGGAATCGCCACCGGCAGGACCGGTGCGTCGCACAACGTGTCACTGCGGACCCGCACGCCGCGGAAACTGAAATCGAGCATGGTGACCGAGTCAGGGCCGAGACCGGAGACAAGCCACACGGCGCCATTGCCCGACAGGCCGCGAATGGACTCACCGGCCAGCGCCACCGAGCCGGAGTCTCCCCACCACCCCTGCATCAGCACCTTGCTTGCCCAGCGGAGCGCGACCGCGGCGCTGGGCCGGACCTGGATCTGCCCTCCCGGCTGGGACACCGGGTACGTCCCCGTCAGGGCGCTGCTGTCCGTGGGATAGACGGCCAGACCCAATCCGGTATCGCCGGCCGCGGCACGAAGATCGAGCCGCCCTGGACCCACGCACCAGGTACCGGTGACCGGCATCGTGACCTCCGCGGTATCGACCGGGGTGATCCATCGGGCGGTGAGCGTGCCGCTCCGCCCCAGCGGATTGCACGCGGCCGCAGCCGCGAGGGCCAACGCCACCCCCAGCAGCGGACGCGGGTTCACGCCCCCGCCTCGGCAATGCCCAGCTGCCGGCGGGCTTCTGCGCGTGTCATGGTGTACGGCGCCAGCTGCGTGATGAAGGCCTGGGGGATCGGGCAGGGCTTGAGTCCCTTGCGGTCCACGCAGACGAGGACCATGTGCCCGTCGGCGCAATGCGTCCCGTCGGGGCGGCGCACCACTTCGAACTCGATGGTCATTGAGGTCCGGCCGACCCGCCCGATGTAGACGGCCACCGCGAGGTGGTCGTCGAGACGCGGCGGCGAGTGGAACTCGGTGTGGACCTGCACCCGCGGGAGAAAGACGTCGAACTGGTCGAAGACCGTGCCGAATGGAAGGCCGGCCGCGCGAAACAGCTCCGTCTCCGCCAGCTCAAAGAAGCGGACGTACGAGCCGTAGAAGATGATGCCGGCAAAGTCCACGTCGGACCACCGGACGTACTCTTCGATGAGGAAGGGAGATGGCATGATTGAAGATAGCGTGGCAGGGAGGCAGGGAGGCAGGGAGGCCGAATCTTACTGCCGCCCGGCCCCGCTGCCCCGCTGTTACCGCGGCGCCCCAAACTGAATATCAAACCTCAGCCCGCTCGCCGGCCCCTGCAGCGGAACGCTCAAGTCGAACCGCGCAATCCCGTTGAAGAACGAAAGCCCGATGCCCGCACCGACCAGGGGGCGCTGGGAAAAGACGCTGCCGACTTCCCCTGCCTGGCCCACGTCGGCAAAGAGCACCGGACGGACCTTCCCCTTGAACGGGGTCCAGTCGCCCTGCATCGACCAAAACGCCTGGCCCTGGTAGGTGCCGTAGTTGAAGCCGCGCACCGTCTTGAGTCCGCCCAGACGGAACTCCGACTGCGGCAGCGGATCGGAGGTGGCAACGCCGGCGCGGCCGGTAATGGTGACGCCTCGCATCCCGAAAGCCCGTTGCCGAATCTCGGCCATGAACCGGCCGGTCGTGCCCGCCTCGCCGCCGAGCCCTTCGGCGCCGAGACGCCAGGTCCCGGTTCCCACCACCCCATCGAGTGTCGCGGTGACGCCGACGAAGAACCCCTCGGTCACCGCCGGGTTCGGCGGGAAATCACCGCTGCCGCCGAGGAAGTCGTTGATGGCGCTCCGCGCGTCGGTAACGACGCTCTGCTGGTCCTCGAACCGCGCCTGCAGGGCGAGCTCGAGTCCCTGGCCCACTGAGGTCTCGTATCCGATGCGCCCGCCCTGGGCCAGGTAATAGTCGGCGTCGTCGTGCGCGGCGAACACGCCGTTCATGGTGTTGCCGAAGGTGTTCACCTTGAAGAAGGGCTCGACCTCGGCGATGGATCGGTAGCCGTCGAGCCGCCAGCGACCAGAGGGTGCTTCCCGGACCAGGCCGAGCTGGCCGGTGAGGCGGGCATCCGAAAACCCGAACCGCAGGGTGGCCTGTGCCCGGGTGAACGACCAGCCCGGCACGTCGACGGCGTAGCCATAGCCGAGGGAGGGGCCCTGCACCCGGTTGTAGCGGAAGATGTCGGCGAACGCCTCGTAGTTGACGCCGCCGGGCTTGATGCCGGTCACGTCCGACGGCAACCCCTCGGCGAGCGTGGCGAGCTGCGCCTGCACCTCGCGCACCTGCTGGTCCTCCTGCGGACCGAGGTCCAGCGTGAGGGAATCACCCCATTCAGTGTAGCTCTTGAGCGTGTCCACCGGAGGGCGGTGCACTTCATATCGGCCGTCGGCCCAAGTGCCGGAGCGGATGACCGGTGCCAGCGAGTCGGACCCCCGGACCATGGTGGTCTTGGAGCCGGAATCCGGCGGCGGGGCGTCGAAGACGACGGGCCGGCCGCTGTTGATGTCGTAGTCCCAGAAGGTGGTGATCGCCTCGAACGGGATGACGACGTCGCTGATGATCGGGATCTGCAGGGTGCCCGAGAGCACCTGCCGCGACGGCATCCAGTAGCGCTCGTCCTGCAGGCCGTACTCCAGGTCGGAGTCCACCGTGAGGATCTTGTTGATGAACGAGTTGGCGCCCTTGGCCCCACCCATCTTCTTGAGGTCGGGGTCGTCGTCGTCGCGATCGACCCAGAGTTCATTGCCCACATAGCGGAAGGTGAACCGAGCCACCTGTGCGCTCGCCGAATCAAGCCAGAGGGTGCCGGCTACGAGGGAGGGCCCCGGACGGGATGGGACCACCTCCACGGCATAGAGTCGGATCGTGGTGCCCTTGGCCGTCGTGAGCGCCACGCTGTCCGTCAATTCGTAGCGGTACCAGTCGGGCCCGTCGGCAGCGAGCGGATGGAGGGCGGCGCGGGTCGGAAAGTCGTTCCCGAAGATGCGAACCGAGTCACCGAGGCCACGCGGCACGAACCACGGCCTGGTGAAATCGCTGGAGAGCGTGATGTCCTTGGAACGACTCGCGCTCCGCCGTCCGAGGATATCGAGGCGGAGGTCGTTCGGCGCCTGCCAGTGGACCGTCCCCTCCTGCTCCTCGACCGCGTAGGTCGGCATCCGCGCCCACTTGCGGCGCCCGAGCGAAAACGAAACCCGATAACGGAGTTTGGCGGTGTAATCTGAGACCGTGGTGTCGTCGGCGGCGTGGCGCGCCTGCGCACGGGCGACGAGTTCGCGAGTGGCTGCGGAGGAGAAGGTTGGGAGCGTGTCTGCGAGATGGCTGTCTGCGACGGGTAGAGCGGCAGGGGCGGTCAGCAGGACCGCCGCGGTCAGGAGGCCGAGGCCCACCGGCTCCGCCCGTCACGGTGAAGCCCATATGCCTTGAGTCGGCGCCACAAGGTGGTCCGGCTGATCCCCAGGCTCTTCGCCGTCTCGGCAAGCTTCCAGGCGTGCGCGTCCAGCGAGGCGACGATCGCATCCTTTTCCCTGGCCGCCAGCGTGGTGGGGCCCTCGAGGGGAGGAAGGAAAAGCGCCTCACCGAGTTCGAGGCTGCCGACCCGAAGTGGACGAATGCGGCCACCGATAGCGGCCAGGCGTGGTTGCAGGTCTTCTGCGGTTTCGGAACCGAGGTCCACATCGCCCTCGAGCTGGGCACGGGCCTGGCTGTTGGCGTAGAGCACCCGGCCGGCGGCGTCGAACACGACAACCCCCTCGCTGAAGCCGTCGAGCAGGGCTTTGGCGAGGGGGGAGAAGACAGACGGCAGGGGCGTCGGATGAGATGGCTGAGGGGCGTTCATAAGGGTGGATACGCCGGGCGAGACGAAAAGGTTTCAAACAGGGACACCGGCTCAAGCCGTCCATATTGCCAGCAAGACATTGTGGCACAATATGTTAACTGACGAAATCTGGCGTTTCACCCCCCGCGGACCAAATCAAGAGGTGCCGACTTCAGACCAGAGCCCTTGGCGTCTCTTCGCGTCTTTGCGGTGAACAGCTTTTGCCGCAAAGACGCGAAGAGGCGCGAAGAGCGCAGAAGAACGACAGGTGTTTGAACTACTCGCCAGGCATGACAGTCGCGGGTACCGCCCGATTCTGTCTCTGCTCTCCCCAGATCACCAGCGCCAGGCCGAGGAAGATCGCCGCGCCGGCAATCGCCGCGCGCGCGGTGACGCGTTCCCCCGCCAGCACTGCCGGTGCGACGAGCGCGGTGAAGAGCGGCTGCAGGTAGATGTACACGGCGACCAGGTTCGGGGAGACTCTCCGGAGCGCCCAGATGTTGAGGAAGTACGCCACGATGGTCGGGAAGACGACGATGTACACCACCCACATCCAGGTGACGGGCCGGATGGCGGCCAGATTCACCGTGGCGAGTCCCGAGAGCCCGAGCGGCAGGGTGCCGATGGCGCTGAACATCATCACGTAGGCGCTGACCGTCACCGGTCCGTACCGCATGACCATCGCCTTCGAGTGGACGAGATAGAGCGAGTAGCAGAACATCGCCACGACGATGAGCAGGTTGCCGAGGGCCAGCTCGGGGGCCAGCGACATCCGATCGGGGCCGATGAGGTACAGCGCGCCCAACCCCGCCACCGCGATGCCACCGAACTTGAGCGCCGAGGCGGGCTCGCGGTGGCTCAGGACGGAATAGAGGACGGTGAAAATCGGGATCGTGGTGACAAGGATGGTGGCGTTGATGGCGGTGGTGTGACTGAGGCCGATGAGAAAGAGCGTCTGGTTGAGGACCACGCCGAGGAGGCCGAGCACCGCCAGGCCCAGCAGGTCCCGCCGGTCGCGGACCCAGCGTCGGGTCCAGATCAGGTTGACCAGCAGGAGGACGATGGCCGCCCCGACCACCCGGAACAAGACGATAGACCCCGCAGGAAAATCCCGGAGGACGATCTTGCCGACGATGGCCAGACTGGCGAAGAGTACCTGTACCAGGAAGAGCAGGAGATGCACGCCGACTTGCACGATGAGACCCTCGAACCGATATTATGACTGACCGTTCAGTCATATTCTAAATCAATTACAGGTAATAACTTGAAAGACAATATCACAGCCGCAGCCACCGCCGTACTGCTCCGTGACGGGCTCCAGAAGTGGAGCGTGGACCGCGTGGCATCCGAGGCCGGCTGCGCCAAGGGACTTGGTGCCCTACCACCACGGCAGCAAGAAGGCGCTCCTTGCCGCGGTCGCCGCCAACCTCGCCCGGGCTCGGCAGGCTCGGCGCCTGGCCGCGCTCAGCGGACGGGGGGCCGCAGCTCTCGATCACCTCTGGCAGGCCCTGGTCGAAGAGGTGCGGAGTGGCGAGTGGGCCGCCTGGGCTGCCCTGGTCGCCGAACCCGGCATCGATGCCCCTGATGCCGCACCGACGGAGCTCGCCTGCGCTCGCCGCCGCGATCGGCCGGGCACTCGAAGTCCCGCCACTCCGCGCCGAGGAAGCCAGACTGGCGGTCGCCGCACTCGAGGGGTTCCAGATGGCGCTTCACCTCGGCGCCTCCGAGGAGACGGTCCACGAGGCGTACCATCGCCTCTGGCTCTCGCTCCTCCCCTGACTATCGGCTGCGCTTCCCGCCTCGGCCCGGCCGCGCCCCCCCGGCCACCGCCGCCGATCACCGCCACCGCCGCCACGCCCCCCTCGCCGCGGCCCACGGAACTCCGTATGCCGGTCCGCGCCGCTCCCGCGGCTCGTTCTGGATGGCGTCCCGAAGCTGGTCGAGCGTGCTCCCGCGGAGCGCCGGCCGGTTGCCTCGCATGATGCTGAACCGGAGCGGTCGGTCCACCTTCGGAAGCTCGCCATCCTTCAACCGGCGAAGCTGGCCCTCCCGCAATCGCAGCACCACCACCCCTGCCCCGTCTTCCACCTCATAGTCGAGTGGCACCGCATCCCCCAGCAGGTGCACCATCGACGGGAGTTCCAACAGCCGGGCGCGCGTCGCGCCGTCCACCATCGCGTCCGCATCCAGCGCCACCCGGGTACCCAGGAATTCCTGCCAGCTGGTGACATCCGCCAGCGCGGTCCGGATCCGGGAGCGCAGCACCGGGGTCGCGGCCTGCTCCAGGGTGCCGCCGGAGCGCCGCCACAGCTCGCCCAGCTCGGAGAGCGCTCGCCGGATGCGGCCCTGATCTGGATGCGGCGTGTCGCCCGACAGCAGCGCCTCGGCCAGCGCGTCGCGCGCCTGCTCCTGCAGCGCGGACGGCACCTCGCCGCGGAGCTCCTCCATCACCGTCTCCAGCTCGAAGCCGAAGTAGGTGAGCCGGCGCGACACGGCCAGATGCCGGTGCTTCCGCGCGCCGGCCACGCTCACCACCGGCGTGCCCTTCCGGGCGTTCTGCCGCACCAGGTCGTAGGGTATCGTGGTGCCCTCGATGCCGGCCCGCGCGACCCCGTTCCGGTCGCCGAAGAACCGGAGGTTGCCCGCCACCGCCCCCCAGCTCCCCGCCATTGACGTCTTCGAAATCCGCGCTTCGGTGCCATCCACCGTGTGTTCGTCGATGACCAGGTCGAACGGCATAACGCGGGCGACCAGCTCGATGAACCGGTTCCGAAGCTCCTTCGACGCATAGGGCATCGTCTTCGGCAACGGCAGCTCCAGCGCGCGGTACACCGCCGCCACGCCGAGCGCGGTGTCCTCCACCGACTTGACCAGCACGCCCCGCTTCTCGGCCCACTCCGTCAGCCCCTCCTCGAACAAATGCCGAGGGAGCCCGTACACCTCTCCCAGGTACCCGTGCTGGTTGACCGCCTCGGCATAGACGTTGGCGGCGGTGAGGTGATCGCTCCCGTTGGCGATCAGCCCGTGCAGTTCCCGCTCTTCGCGCGTCATCCGGTGCAGCGAATCGATGTTGGCCGCGGTGGCCACCAGCGGCACCAGCTCGGGGTCGGCCCGCACCAGCAGCTCGCCCCAGGGGCGCTCCACCGGCATCGCCTCGACCTCGCGGCCGTAGGGCGTGAGCCGTCCGTCCTTGATCAGTCCGCGGTCGATGAGCACCTCCATCGCCCGCCGGTAGGCCGTCTTGTCGAGCGGCACCGGCAACTCCAGATCCGCGGCATCCACCCCGATGGAGGCGCACGTGATGGCCACCCGCTCGGCGTCTCCCGCCAATTGGAACTCCGGCGGACCCGGTACCAGGTCCTCGAACACCATGCGCCGGTCGGAAAGGATGTACACCTCGCCCTTGGCCACCCGGCCGTGCACCCGGCCCGCCATCTGGAGGATCTCGTTGGCACCCAGGTAGAGCCGGTGCAGCACGTTGCGCCCGCGCTCCACCACGTTGCCGTAGCGGGCGTCGTAGATGACCACCGTGTCGAGGCCGCGCACGTTGATGGCGGACTGGCCCGCCGCGGTCATGGCGAGGAGAAACGGCTTCTGGGGGTCGCCCTCGAGGAACTGCCGGATGACGCGGATCGGCTCCCCGCCGTGATAGAACGCGGCGTTGAGTTTCGGATAGCGGGCGCCGAGGTCGGCGGCCAGCTGCTCCACTTCCCGACGGGTCGGGATGAACACCGCGACGCCGCGCTTCTGCTGAATGAGATGCCGCATGAAGCGTTCGTCGAAGAACTCATCGGCCGATTTGGCCTCCACCTTGACCCGGGCGCGAAGGGCCGGATCGAACGCCTCGGTCACCAGCACATTGGCGCTGTTGAGATAATTCTGGTAGAAGGAGGGGTCTACGGTGGCGCTGAGCCAGATGAACCGCACGCCGGCCCGCTTGCCGAGTGCCAGGCAGAGCTCCAGCTCCGCGGAGGTCTGGTGGATCTCGTCCACCACCACCGTGTCGCGCCGGGTAATGAGGTCGTCCTGGAACCAGCGCCGCGCGATGCCGGTGGTAACGATGACCACGTTCCAGGTGGGCGTCTCGGGGGTGGCCTCCCGCTCCCGGTTGACCACGCCGACCCGGAGCGACTCGCCCAGGATCGTCTCGGCCACCGGGCGGATGCCGAGGGTCTTGCCGGTGCCGGTGCCGGCCACGATGCCGAAGCCGCTGCCCGCCGCGGCCCAATCCCGCAGCTCCGCGCCGTGCTCGCGTTCGAGCACGGTATCGACGCCGGTCAGCGCGAGCGCGAGCTCGATGGTCTCACAGGCGGCACGGGTGGGCGCGATGATGATGACGCGGCCGTGGGACGGGCGTTCCCGCTTGAAGGCGTCGGGATCGGGGGGAGGAAGTGGTTCCGGGTTGGATGCACGGAAGGAAGATAGGCGGGAACGCGGAGAAGCGGGGGTGCTACTTCGTGTTTCGATAGAAGTAGTGCAGCGTGACCCCGGCTACGTTCAAATACCGCGGGTCGCATGAGGTGCAGACCTGATACAGGTAATACGTGTCCACTTTCAGCACCCGCTTGTACGGCCACGCAATGCCGACCGCATACTGCTCCTGATTCCATTCCCCGTCAGTCAGGTCGTAGAAGAATTCCGCCGTCACATATGGTATGAAGCGAAAATGGTTGATTGCCGTCGCCCGCTCGACTCCCAGCTCGTTCCGGTAGCGGTTGGAGTACGCCCCGTTGACCCATCGGAACTCGAAGCGATTGCGGTCTGAGACGAGAAACCCGCCGGGAAAGCGGCCCCGGGGAGTGAAGCCGAGTGTGACCCGATTCTCAGTGCCTGGCTTGGAGGACTCGGTGGACTCGATGTATTCGTAGCCGGCGCCGAACAAGAGCTTGTGTTCCCGCTGTGGATCGATGTCCTCCAGGTGCGGCCGGGCGAACGACTTCATCTGGTAACCGAGTGCGGCGCCGACTCCGCCATTGATCGTAGGAATAGTCCTCGCCGTTCTTCAATTCGCAAGCGCCAGGAGCCGCAAATTGCCGCGGATCTTGGCATGCGCCTCCACCGCCGGCCAGAACGCGCTGCCGGTGGTGGGGGTCTGGGAAGCGGCGCGTGCGGGCACAAGGCCGAGAAGGGCCAAAGCGGCAGTGGCCGTGAACAAGGTTCCGGTACTCGTCATGTCGAGAAGAATGCGTCGACCCCATGCCGTTCTCCAAGCCATGATCCTGTCCTCGTCCGGAAGCGAAGACGGGCGCCCCTGTCGGGACGCCCGCCGTCGCATTACCGGCTGCAGGCTAGTTCAGCCGCTGTGCGCCCTTCGCCGCCGCCGCCTTCTTCTCCAGCTCTTCCTTCAATGCGCTCAGGTTGAAGCTCGCGCCCGCCTGCATCGGCGGGAACTCGATGAAGCTCTGCGCGCCGGCCGCGATCTGCTTCTGGACGCAGCACGAAGCGCCAGAACTCGTACGCGTACCAGTTGTAGAACGCGAGCGAGCCGACGGCCACCGTTCGGCAGCCCCATCCGCTCGAACGGATCGAGCCGCAGATTCACGAGAATTGGCCAGTCCGGCTTGATCGTGCCGCCCAACCAGCCGCCAGGCTGATCGAGGAACCGGTATTTGTAATCGTCGACCCGGACCGCGCCCAAGGTGGATCTCGGCGAAGTAGCAGACCTCATGGCGGGCCGAAGGGCCCTTGCCGGTCAGCAGGGCCAGCTGGTTGTAGCCGTCGAGGTGGACCTTGTAGGTCGTTCCGCCCGAGCTGCTTGCCCGGCCAGCAGCTGCTGCGGTGAGGTTGGGATTCCCCGCCGGCGGCCACGAGCGTCGGGAACCAGTCGAGCCCGGAGAAGATGCCGTTCTGGATCGTGTTCGCCGGCACCTTGCCGGGCCAGCGGATGATCGCCGGGGCGCGGAAGCCGCCCTCCAGTACCGTCCCCTTGGCACCGGCGAACGGCGTTGTGCCGCCATCGGGCCAGGTGAAGGTCTCGGCGCCGTTGTCGGTGGTGAACACCAGGATTGTGTTGTCGTCCAGGCCGTTGGTCTTGAGGTACTGCATGACCGACCCGACGATGTCGTCGAGCTGCGCCATGCCGGCTTCCTGGATGCTCCACCCGTTTTCCGGCGTCCGCAGGCCTGGTACTTGGGCGAGAGGTGCGTCACCACATGCATGCGCGTTGGATTGAGCCAGAGGAAGAAGGGCTTGTTCGCGCCGCGCGCCCCATCCAGGAACTTCAGCGCGTTCGCAAGGATCTCGTCGTCGATGGTTTCCATTCGCTGAGGACAGAGCGCCCCGTCGTCCACGATCTTCTGCTTGCCGATCTTGCCCCAGCGTGGCATGACCGTCGGATCATCCATCGTCGTGGCCCAGCTGTGGACCATGTTCCGCGGACCCACCGTCTCCTTGGCCGCCGGCGGATAATTGGGGTGGCAGGGGTCCTCCATCGCGTCCAGATGATAGAGGTACCCGTAGAACTCGTCGAACCCGTGCACCGTGGGCAGGAATTGGTTGAGGTCTCCGAGGTGGTTCTTGCCGAACTGGCCCGGTGGCGTATCCCATCGACTTGAGCGCCGTGGCGATGGTCGGCGCCGCGGCCGGCATGCCGATCGGCGAGCCGGCCTGACCGACCGTGGTGAGGCCGGTGCGGATCGGCAACTCGCCGGTGATGAAGTTCGCGCGGCCGGCGGTGCAGCTCGCCTCGGCGTAATAGTCGGTGAACCGCATCCCTTCTGACGCCATCCGGTCGAGGTTCGGCGTCCGGCCCGCCATGATGCCCTGATTGTACACACCGACATTTGACCACCCGATATCGTCGGCCATGATGACGACAATGTTGGGTTTCTTGGCCTGCGCGGCGGCGGGCGCTGTCGCAGCCATCGTCGCCATGCCAAGCGCGGCTATCGCGATCTGCAGCATTCGGGGCGTGACAGTCATGTGCTCGAATCTCCAGGGGGTGAGTTCAATGGATGGAGCCCACTGAGACCTACCCCGCCGTACGCCGAATGGCAACCGCACGAGTCACGGACGGGTAACCATGTACCAGGGGGGCGAATACCGGGGAACCAGGTCGCACCGCAGAGCCGGGCCCACATAAGCAAATACAACGAGGCGGGCGCCCGAGATCTGGACGCCCGCCAAGTGCCAAGGTGGTCAGCGCGTGTCTATTCGCCTGCGTGGCTGCCGGTCTTCGACTCCTGCATTTCCTGGATAATCTGATCGAGGTTGTAGCTCGACGGAGTCTGGAGCGCAGGGAACTGCTTGTAGGTCATCAGCTCTTTCATCCACAGCATCTGGCCGATGGGCAGCAGGTTCCAGTCATAGATGTATGCCGTACTCGGCGCGGCCAAGGCACCACCCATGCCCAGGAGGGTCAACTCGGTCGCGCCGACGGCCGTCTCAAACGGATCCCGCTTGATGTTGTCCACTTGCGTCCAGTGAAAGGACTGGACCCCCAACAGGCCGCCGGTGGCGTTCGAGGGTGCCATGGCGTAGTAGAACTTCCAGTTCTTGTAGCGCACCGCCGAGGGGTGCGTACCGCTGTAGTAGAAGAGGTGGTCGCGCGCGGATTCGCCTGTGCCCTCCAGGTAGGCGCGCTGGTCGTAGCCATCGAGCGTCGTCTTGATAATGCCGGGATACTTGCCGGCCTCGATCTGCTTTTTCAGCCCGTCGCCAGTCGGGCCACCGGCAATGTTGACCAAGGTGGGCAACCAGTCCAGCATCGAAAAGATCTGGTCGTTGGTAGTGCCCGGCTTGATGTGTCCGGGCCAACGCGCCATCATCGGGACTCGCATACCACCTTCCCAGGTGGTGAGCTTGCCGCCCCGGAATGGCGTGACCCCGCCGTCCGGGTAGGTAATGACCTCGGCCCCGTTGTCGGTGGTGAACACGACGATGGTGTTGTCCAATTGCCCCATCGCCTCGAGCTTGGCCAGCACGACGCCGATGTTGTCATCCATCTGCTTCATGCCGACTTCGTTGATGCCCCAGTCCTTGCCGCCCTTGGTACCCAGCATCGCCAGGTACTTCGGCGAGAACATCGTGGTGATATGCATGCGGGCCGGGTTGTACCAGACGAAGAACGGCTTGTTGGTCTTCTTCGGGTCATTGCGATCAAGGAAGTCAACGACCTTGGCTGAAATTTCCTCATCTACGGTTGTCGACCGCTCGAGGGTCAGTGGGCCTTCGTCCTTGCAGCTTTGGTTTGCCTCCGACCCATCCGAGGACTTGCACCAGAGGACCGGACGGGGCGGCGTCATGCACAGTGTGGTCTTCGGATCCACTGCGCCCGGCACGGGGGCCAACCCCGGGATCGGCGTGTTCAGGCACGGTGGAACCACTCCCTGAACCGTGGGCGAGCTATTGATGTCCGGGAAGCTCACGCCCTGCATCGCGTCCAGGTGATACAGGTAGCCCCAGAACTCCTGGAATCCATGAGCCGTCGGCAGGGAGTTCGTCTTGTCGCCCAGGTGGTTCTTGCCGAATTCGCCGGTGTTGTAGCCGAGATCGTGCAGAAATACGGCGAGATCCGGGGTGCCGGGCAACAGGGAAGTGGTGGAGCCCGGCAGCTGCGGCATGATCATGCCAGCCCGCAACGGGTTCATGCCGGTGATAAATGAAGTTGCGCCCGGCGGTGCAGCTCTGCTCGGCGTAGGCCGTCATGAACAACGTGCCTTCCCGCGCGATGCGGTCGATGTTGGGCGTTTCCCCGACCATCAACCCACGATGGTAGGCGCCGACATTCATGATGCCGATATCGTCGCCCATGATAAAGAGAATGTTGGGCTTCTTGGACGTCTGTTGCGCCGAGGCGGGGTGGGCTGCCGCGAGCGACGCCAAGGCGAACGCCATCGCTGCCATCCGCAGTGCATGGAAGGGGTAGTTCATCGAGCGCGTCCTCAGGGGGGAGAGGGTGCCGATCTCTCGGGGCGGAACGACCCTGAAAGGCAGGGTAGCCAATTAATACTTTCCAACTGGGCGATTTGCAAGTGAAATTGTCACGTTTCAGTATCGCATGCCAGAAGGGGCGAGCCCCGGCAACATCGCCGGAACCCGCCCCCTGGTCCTGCATCTATGTAAACGCCTCTCTGGAGGCGGGAAGTGGGACCTCGCGGTCCCGGTTAATCGTCCCAGTCGCGGCCGTCGCCGTTCGGGCGGTCGTCATCATACTCGTACCCGTGGGACGAATTCCTGTCATACGTGCTGTACCCGTACCCCTCCGGACCGGTGCCTGCCGGGAGGTAGTACCGGCCGCCCCGCTCCCACACCGTGACGGGGATGAAGTACCCTCCCCGGCGATAGGCGCGGTCGGCGGAGATGAGCGTGAAGTAGCGGCCTTCGGCGTAGAAGAGCGTCACCGGCCGGTAACCGTGGCGGCCGTACCAAGAGGCCGGCTTTCCATGACGCCCGTGGCCACGCTCGACGAACACGACCTGCTGAGCGTACCGCGCCACTTCCATCCGGCGGCCGCGCACCGGCTGATAGACGATGACCGGGCGAGGAGCGAAGACCGGTTCGCCGACGGCGATCCGACCCTGCACGGGGCCGCTGGTGACGACGACCGCACCGGATACCTGCGCGGCGACGGGCGTGGAAGAAGTGGAGAAGGCAATGAGAACGAAGGCGGAACTGAGGAGTGACGCGGCCAGGGGCCGACGAATATTGGCGAGCATGGAACCTCCGAAATTCTCTGTTGGAGTCGGCCGCAAGAAAAGCGAGGCGCGTGCCAACCGTGGAAATGGTTGCCGCACCACGAGTTACGACTGACACCCTGTTCCGTGAGTGTCCGCGGCTGAGGACGCTACGGGGCCGCTGACGGGAATTCATGTGACGCGGAGCACGCTCCCCTCGACTCATGCGCGCCAGCGGCCTACCTTTGGGCCGATCGCTCCCCTCCACCAGGACTACGGCACGTGCGTTCCTACCGGGTTTCCGTCGCCAAGGACTATCTCTCCTTTTCCTCGGCGCACTTCATCACCTTCCGCGGCCACAAGTGCGAGTCCCTGCACGGCCACAACTACCGCCTGGCCGTGGTGGTCGAAGGCGACGTCGACGCCGAGTGCCTCTTCGTGCTCGACTTCGCCGTCCTCAAGCAGGTGATCAAGCCGTTGGTGGAGGCGGTGGACCACAAGGTCATCCTCCCCACCCAGAACGAGAAGATCGGGCTCCGCGAGGAGCACGACGCCGTCATCGTGGACTACTTCGGGAAGGGACGCTTCGTCTTTCCCAAGTCCGACGTGGCGCTGGTGCCGGTCAAGAACACCACGGTGGAAATGCTGGCGGAGTATTTCGCGATCGAGGTGCGGAAGGCGCTGCTGGCCGGCGGGCACACCCACCTGACCCGGCTGGACATCGAGGTGGAGGAGAGCCCGGGCCAGTCGGCCGGCTTCAGCGTGCGATTCGACGGGAAGGAGTGACGCATGGGCGGCAAGGAGCGCACCTGGGACCCGACGAACATCGGCGACCGCATGCCGGCGGGCTGGGAGTTCCAGCAGGACTCGATCGTTCGCTTCTACGAGACCGACGGCTGGCCCACCACTCTCATGGCGGTCAACGCCATCGGATTCCTCTGCGAGGCGGGCGACCACCACCCTGACTTGACGGTCAGTTGGGGGAAGCTCTCCGTCCGGCTCAATACCCACACCGCCGGCGGCGTGACCGACAAGGATCTCGAACTCGCGCGCAAGATCGACGAGGTCGTCCTCTGGCGCCCCGGCAAGGGGGCGGCGCTGCGGGGCACCACTCGCAAGTTTGTCCGGGAGAGTTGAGATCTCCCTGCCGGTGCTGATCGAGGAACTCGCCAACCCGCCCTCCCCGGCCGACGCCTGTGCGCGGCTCCTCGACCTCCCCTATCCACTTCTCTTGGAGAGTTCGGCTCGCGGCACCGAGCTCGGGCGCTACTCCTACCTGACGGCCGACCCCGCTCACATCTGGACCAGTCACCCCGCCGACGACCACGACGTCCTGCAGGAGGCCGCCGAATACCTCGCCTCCCACCGCGCCGAGCCGATACCTGGCCTGCCTCCCTTCCAGGGCGGCGTTGCTGGATTCCTCGGCTACGAGTTTGGCCACCGGCTCGAACGGCTCCCCGCACCGCGCTCGGACGACCTCGGGCTGCCCGATGCGTGGCTCGGTGCGTATGAGTGGGTGATTGCCTGGGATCACGAACAAGGCAGGGCGTGGGTCGCTTGCACTGGACCCCGGCTTTCGCCGGGGTGACGAAAGGGCCGAAGACGCGTCCCCCCTCTCCACATGGTGGAGAGGGGGGCAGGGGGTGAGGACAGCGGGGCAGTGCGGCAGCGGGGCAGCGGGGCCGTCTGCTGAAGAAAGGATTCGGGACATTCTCCGTCGCCTCGGGCGCGCGACGGACATCGCCGCGACGCCGGCCAACCACGATGGCGCAGCCCCGGAGTTCCGTTCGGGGTTCACCCGCGACGAATACCTGCTCGCGGTGGAGCGGGTCCGGCAGTACATCCTGGCGGGCGACATCTTCCAGGCCAACCTCTCGCAGCGCTTCGAAGCGCCATGGCCCGATCATCCGTTCGATTTCTACCGGCGGCTCAATGCCGTCAATCCCGCCCCGTTCGCCGCCTACTTCCAGGGAGACGGCTTCGCGGTGGCGAGCGCCTCGCCCGAGCGCTTTCTGAGCGTGGATGTCGCAGGGAAGGTCGAGACTCGGCCGATCAAGGGGACGCGGCGGCGCGGTGAGACTCCGGCGGAGGATCGCCGGCTGGCCGAGGAGCTGCTCGCGAGCGAGAAGGACCGCGCCGAGAACGTGATGATCGTGGACCTGCTGCGGAACGACCTCTCGAAGGTGTGCCAACCTGGCTCGGTGGAGGTTCCCGCGCTTTGCGCGTTGCAAAGCCATCCGACGGTGCACCACCTCGAGTCGATCGTGACGGGTCGCCTGGAGGAGGGTCGCACAGCCGCCGATCTCCTCCGTGCCGCCTTCCCGGGCGGATCCATCACCGGCGCACCGAAGGTGCGCGCGATGGAAATCCTGGCCGAACTCGAGCCCGTGGCGCGGGGCGTCTACTGCGGCGCCATCGGCTGGCTCAGCGTGACCGGGGCCATGGACACCAGCATCGCGATCCGCACCGTCACGCTGCAGGATGGACAGGCCTGCTTCCACGCCGGCGGCGGGATCGTGGCCGACTCCGACCCGGCGCTCGAGTACCAGGAGACCCTCGACAAGGCCGGCGGCATCCGCCGCGCCTTCGCGGCGTCGCCATGATCCTCCTCCTCGACAACTACGATTCGTTCGTCTGGAACCTGGCGCGCTACGTCCGGGAACTCGGCCGGGAGCCGCTGGTCGTCCGCAACGACGCCATCACCGTGGACGAGGTCGCGGCCCTCGCGCCCAGCCACATCATCATCTCGCCCGGACCCTGTACCCCGGCGGAAGCGGGCATCTCGGTGGACGTCATCCGGCGATTCGGCCCGACGACCCCGATCTTCGGGGTGTGCCTCGGCCACCAGGCGATCGGCGCCGCCTACGGGGGGCGGGTGGTGCGCGCCGCCCGGCCGATGCACGGCAAGACCTCGGATATTTCGCATGACGGTACGGGGCTCTTCGCCGGACTCCCCGCTCCCTTCAAGGCCACGCGTTATCACTCGCTCGTGATCGAGCACGTGCTCGCTGCCCGCCGAGCTTCGCGTCACGGCAACGGCGGAGGACGGGGAGATCATGGCGGTGCGGCACCGGGAGCACCCGGTGGTCGGCACGCAGTTCCACCCCGAGTCGGTGCTCACCGAGGGTGGGCATGCGATAGTGGAACGGTTCCTGGACGGCGGGTGGTAGCGAAAATCGGAGGGCGAGCGGCGGTTCAGTCGCCGAAACTGATGCCGAGGTCGCGCGCGGTCTGGATGGTGTCGGAGTCGAGGGGCACGGTCTTGGTCCGGCCGATCACGTCGGCGAGCGGCACCGTGGAAATGATCGGCGGAGTGTAGGCCACCATGGTGCCGAAGTCGCCGGCGGCGATGGCCCGCACCGCCGCCGTCCCGAAGCGAAGGGCGATGAGCCGATCGAAGGTGGTGGGACTGCCGCCGCGCTGCAGGTGCCCCAGCACCAGGCTCCGGGTCTCCTTGCCGGTGCGCTCGGCGATGGCGGCGGCCACCCGGCTCCCGACGCCGCCCAGCCGGTCCACGGTGCCCGCCGCACGGCGCTCGACCAGCATCGATTCGCCCCCCTTGGCCCGCGCCCCCTCCGCCACCACCACGATGCTGTAGCGCCGCCCGCTCGCTTCGCGCTGGCGGATGGCCTCGCAGACCCGGTCGATGTCGAAGGGGATTTCCGGAATCAGCACGATGTCGGCCGAGGCCGACACCGCACTGTGGAGCGCGATCCACCCGGCATCCCGCCCCATCAACTCCACCACCATGACCCGATCGTGGCTCTCCGCGGTGGTGTGGAGCTTGTCGATGGCCTCGGTGGCGGTGGTGACGGCCGTGTCGAACCCGAAGGTCACCAGCGTGCCGATCACGTCGTTGTCGATGGTCTTCGGCACGCCGACCACCGGGCAGCCCCTTCTTCCACAGGTCGTGCGCGATCCGCAGGCTGCCGTCGCCGCCGATGGACACCAGGGCGTCGAAGCCGCTGGCGCGGAAGGCGGCGATCAGGTCGTCCGAGCGATCCACCTCTGATGTGGAACCGCCGGACTCAGGCGTGACCCAGCGGAAGGGATTGCCGCGGTTGGTGGTGCCGAGAATGGTGCCGCCCAGGTGGGTGATGCCGCGGACGGCCGCCGGGTTGAGCGTCATGATGCCGTCGTTGCCGAGCAGGCCGCCGAATCCCCGGCGGATACCGTAGCACTGCCAGCCGCGCTGGTGGGCGGCCAGCACCACGGCCCGGATCACCGCGTTGAGCCCGGGGGCGTCGCCGCCGCCGGTGGAAATGGCGATCCGCATCCGCGTCAGCCCCGCGCCTCACGCACCAGGCGGAGCACTTCGCCCGGTTCGGCGTGACGCTTGAGGGACTTCTTGGAGTAGATCAGCTGCCCGTCCATCGTCACCTCAAACACCCCGCCCGAAGACTCGAGGAGCTGCACCTCGGCCTCGGGAAAGGCGTCTTTCAGCTCGGCCGCCAGACTGGAGGCCCGTGGTCGGTAGTTTCAAACGACGCAAAACTGGATCGTGAACTTCATCGCGGAACCCCCGGGACAGGGTGACGATATCGGCGGAAACCTGCGTCAATCGTAGCGCGGCGGCGGGTGCTTTCCAAGCAGCTGACGCTTGCCACGCCCACCCCGCGCCCGTATCTATGAAGGAAATGCCGACCCTCCGTCCACGCGCCGTCGCGCTTGCCGCCCTCCTCTTCGCGTTCGCCTCCCCGCTCCAATCCCAGCGGCGGGAGTACCGCCTGGAACTCGGCGCCGCCGCGGCCGTCACCTCGTTCGCCTCGGTGACCGACCTCGACGCGGGGTTCGGCGGGGCGCTTCGACTGGGGTACTGGCTCCCCCTGAACCTGGGGATCGAGCTGGAAGGATTGACCTCCAACGCGCAGACCGCCGCCGGCTCGTCCACCAGCGTTCTCTCGGGCACCGCGTCCCTGCTCTACAACATCCGCGTCGGCGAGTCGAGCTCCCTCTTCCTCAAGACCGGCCTCGGGACCACCAAGTACGGCGACAGCTGCCCGACCGTGTCGGTCCCGGGCTCGGGCCCCTGCGGCTCCGCGTCCGAGTTCGTGTTCGGCGGCGGATTTCGGGCCGCCGTCTCGCCCATCCTCATGATCCGCGGCGAGGCAGATTACCAGCACAACAGCGACGTCACCTCGTTCAGCAACCTGGTCGGGAGTCTCGGCCTGGCGGTCATGGTGGGGAGTCGCCCCCTCATCGACACCGATCGGGACGGGGTGTTCGACCGGAAGGACAAGTGCCCCGACACGCCGATGGGCGCCATCGTCACCAAGCAGGGGTGCCCCACCGACACCGACGGCGACACCGTGCCCGATGGACTCGACCGGTGCCCGAATACGCCCGCCGGGGCCACGGTCAACTCCGCCGGTTGCCCCAGCGACGCTGACAAGGACGGTGTGGTGGACGGGGTGGACCAGTGTGCCGACACCCCGGCCGGGGCACAGGTGGATGCGGCGGGATGCCCGATCGACTCTGACGCCGACGGCGTACCCGACGGCCTCGACCGATGCCCGGCCACTCCTGCGGGGGCCACGGTGGACGCGCTCGGGTGCCCCGGCGACGCCGACAACGACAAGGTGCCCGACGGAATCGATCAGTGTCCCAACACGCCGATCGGCGTGACGGTCAACAGCTTCGGCTGTCCGGCGTCCGCGGCCCTGCCCCGCCCGCCAGCCCCGGCAGCCGCAGGGGGCGCAGCCGCCGCCGGAGCCGCGGCGGCCGCCGCGGCCCCGACCCGGGGACTGTGGGTCGTGCCCGGCACGGCGTTTGCCCCTCAGGGCAGCACCATCGGCGGCGCTGCGCTGCCCGTCCTCGATTCGGTGGCCTCGGTCCTCAAGGCCGACCCGCGACTCACGGCGGAGATTGTCGGCTATGCCGACGACGCCTCCTCCCAGACGGCCAACATCCAGCTCGCTGCCGCACGCGCCGATGCCGTCAGGAATTACCTGCTCAGCCAGGGCGTCAGCCCTCAGCGACTGCAGGCCCGCGGCGCAGGTTCGACTGGTGCCGACCCGAACGGGGCGCCCAGCCAGAACCGCCGAACCGAGATCAGGATCATCGGCTCCTAACCCCGCCCGCCCTGACCCCCTGCACGACAACTGGCGTCCTGCAATGGCCCCCCGGGCCGGAGCGTTCACGTGCGTGGTTCAGCCCTGTGCCTCACCTTCGCGTTCGGTGCAATTGTCGGCACGCCAGCCCTTGCGCAGGACGGCCACTGGCACCGGGAACTCCCGGAATCCTACGGCATCGATTTCCTCGCTCCCCTGCCACCGCTTCCCTCGCACCTGCTCTCCCCCTGGCCGAGCCCGCCGCTGGTTCGCCCGCCAGACGAGGTGCGCGCCCTCTACGTCAACGCGTGGGCCTTCGGCGGGAGCCGGTTTCGCGAACTGATCCGGATGGCGGATGAGACCGAGGTCAACGCGCTGGTCATCGACCTCAAGGACGACACCGGATACCTGACCTATGCCTCGAAGGTGCCGACCGCCATCGCCATCGGCGCCAACAGGGAATTGCGCGCGCGGGACACCGAAGCGCGGGTCCGCGAAATGCTGGCGCATGGCATTTACCCGATCGCGCGCATCGTGGTCGCCAAGGATCCGCTGCTCGCGGTGGGAAAGCCCGAGTGGGCCATTCAGAGCAGCGGTGGCGGGCTCTGGCGGGACCGCCGCGGCACCGCGTGGGTGGACGCGTTCAATGATTCGGTGTGGGTGTACGCCGCCGAGCTCGCCGCCGAGGCGGTGCGGATGGGATTCGCGGAAGTGCAATTCGACTATGTGCGGTTTCCGGACGAACCTCGCGCCCGGATGGCGAGTGCCGTCTTCCCGGCGCGCCGCGCCGGCGAGACCACCCGCGCGGGCGTCCAGCGCAACCTCCGCCTCCTGCGGGAACGGATGCGCCCCTTCGACGTGCCGGTGACGCTCGACGTCTTCGGGATGACCACGATCATGACCGGGGACATGGGGATCGGGCAGGTGTGGGAGGACCTGGTGAGCGCATCCGACGTCGTGCTGCCCATGGTGTATCCGAGCCATTACGCCGCCGGGATGTACGGCACCCAGACACCCAATGCCGAACCGTACCTGGTGGTGCGGCGGGCGCTGGAGGACGGCCTCCGGCGGAGCGCGTCGATGACTCGCCCCGCCAGCATCCGCCCCTACCTGCAGGCCTTCACGCTCGGCGCGCCGCGCTACACGGGGGAGCACGTCCGCGCGCAGATCCGGGCGGCGGCGGACGTCGGCATCGACAGCTGGGTGCTGTGGAACCCCCGCAGTGATTACCGCGAGGCTGGCTTGGCACCCGCCAAGCTGGCTTTGGGCTCCCAACCGGTGATGTAGCCGGCCAGGGCGCTGGCCGCCGTGGTATAGGGGCTGGCCAGGTAGAGCTGCCCCGGGCCGGAGCGGCCAGGGAAGTTGCGGTTGATGGCGCTGACGGTGACGGTCTTCCGGTCGTAGCTCACGCCCGGACCCGCGTTGATGCAGGCCCCGCAGGACGGCTCGATGATTTCCGCTCCCACCGCCTGGAAGATGTCCACGTAACCCTGCGCCTCCGCATACCGCTTCACGTCCTGGCTTCCGAACTGGATATAGAACCGCACGTCGGGATGGATTCGCTCGCCGGCCTCGGCGGCCTCGCGGAGCACCGCGGCGTACATGTCCATGTCTTCCTTCTTGCCCGCCGTGCAGCTGCCGGCGTAGGCGATGTCCAGCTTGACCTGCTCCCCCAGCTCGCGGATGAACTGCCCGTTGCCCGGGTCGCCGGGCAGGGCGATCATCGGCTCCAGCGCGGAGGCGTCGATGTCGATCACCTCCTCGTACTCGGCGTCGGCGTCGGAGAAGAGGCCATCGAGCATTCCCGCCACCTCGGCGCGCGGCAGGCCGCGCTCCCGCACGAGGTACTCCACCGTCACCTCGTCCGGCGCGACGATGCCGGTAAAGGCGCCGACCTCGGCGGCCATGTTGGTCATGGTGGCGCGCTCGTCGATCGACAGGGCGCGCACGGCGTCGCCGGCGTACTCCACGATCTTGCCGATGGCCCGGCCGCTCTTCACGTAGGGATGCCGCAGGATCTGCAGCATGAAGTCCTTGGCCGTCACGTTGGCGGGCTTGGTGCCATTGACCCGGATCAGCACCGACGGCGGCACCTTGAGCCGCACGTCCTTGGTGAGCCAGGAGTTGAAGATGGCCGTGGTCCCGACCCCGAACGCCACGCACCCCACCGCCCCGCTATGGGGCGTGTGGCTGTCGCTCCCGATGACCACCTGCCCGGGGAGGACGTGCCGCTCCAGCATCTTGGAGTGGCAGATGGCTTCCGACCCCTGGACGATGCTGTTCCGGGCCGTCCGGGGCAGCTCGCCGTAGAGTTTGATGCCCTGCTCCGCGGCGAACTCCTCCTGCTTGGTCTTCAGCTCGAGCGCCACGTCGAGCAGCCCCTCGGCCTTGCGGGCGTCGGTCATGGCCAGCTCGAGGAAGGTCAGGTGATCGCGGAAGAAGAAAATGGAGTCGGGGTCCACGACCTTTTCGTTCACGCCCACGAAATCGCGCCAGAAGATGGCCGCCATCGGGGTCACGTACTCGTGACTGAACCGGATGTCGGTGCGGACAAAGCCCTCGTCGCCCGGCCTGACGTAGGGAACGCCGACCCGGTTGCCGGAAAGGTCGGTCACCCAGCGGCGCGCCAGCACCTTCTCGGCCAGCGTCATCGGCCGCTTCGGGGTGGTGACCTCGGGCACCCGCACCTTGCCCTGCATGCGCGCCACGTTGTACTGGAACAGCCCGCCGTGCTCGATGATGCCGCGCGTGATGCCGCCCTCCCCCGCCGTGAACACCGAGAGCGGGATCGGCTCGCCGCGGCGCACCCGGTCGAGGACGGAGAAGTCGGTGCTCGTGAACACGCCGAGGTTCTGGCAATTCTCCCGGTAGATCCGCTCGATGTTCTCCGCGACCACGAGCTTGACCCCCGCCATCAGCTCGGCGTAGGGAGACTGCTCGCGGCTCGATCCCTTGCCCCGCCGCTTGCCGCTGACCGAGGCCACGAAGCCGCCCTGGCGCACCGAGCCGCGGGTGATCGGGAATTCCTCGCCGCACTTGAGGCCGAGGTAGGGAAAGTCCCCGAGGGTCTGGTCGTAGTAGTAGCAGATGTAGGCGGGGGTGATCTCGTCGGTGGAGATGTCGTCGCGCAGCGGGACGGCCGGCGTCCAGGCCAGGTCCTGGCCCTGGAGCTGGCTCCGGACAAGCGCCGGGTCCACGGTGAGGTAGAGGATACGCCCCTCGAACGTGATGGCGTCGGGGAGCATGGTGATCGGGCGCGACTTGAGGCTCTCGAGCATGGGCGGACTTCTCCTGGTTGCTTCAAAATGTCCGCACCGAAGGGCCGGAGCAAGGATTGTTTGCGAAGGGAAGGCGGCGGGGTAGAATACAGGCCATGCGCCTCCTGACCCTGTCCATACTCGCCGCGCTGGTCACCGCGCCGGCGGTGGCGCAATCGCCGTGGAAGATCGCCGCACCCACGCGCATCGTGCCGCTGGGCACCTTCCAGGACACGACCATCTCGGAGGCGTCGGCTGCCGCCGCCAGCCGCGCCCAACCGGGTGTCATCTGGACCCTCAACGACTCCGGGAACGCTCCCTGGGTGTACGCTGTCGATACCGCCGGGCGCTCACTTGGGGTGTTCCGGGTGGCGGGGGCCAGCAACTTCGACTGGGAATCGCTCACGCTCACGCCCTGCCCTGCGGGTACCTGCCTGGTCGTCGGCGACCTCGGGGACAATCCGGAGACCAGGCCGGTGGTCATGCTCTACCGGTTCCCTGAACCCCGGGTCGGAAACGCCTCGCGTGCCGAACTGGGCGTGACCGCGCAAGCGGAGACGCTCAGCGTCCGATACGCCAATGGTCCGCACGACGTCGAGGCGATCTATGCCGACGCCAAGGGCGATCTCTACCTCGTATCGAAGGGTCGCTCCCAGGGGATCTGGCTCTTCCGAATCCCTGCCTCGGCGTGGGCGTCCGGAGGCGCCGCGGTTCCGGAGCGGCTCGACTCCCTGCCCATCACGCCGGACATAAGCATCGGGCACTGGGTCAGCGACGCCGCCCTGTCGCCGGACGGCCGCCGCGTGGCGGTACGCACCTACTCCGCCGTCTTCTTCTTTGCGGTCGGGAGCGGGGGGCGGCTGACGCCGGACCAGGGGCGCGAGTGCTTCTTCGGGATGCTGGAGCCCCAGGGCGAGGGCGTCACCTGGCTCGATGACACCCGCCTGCTCCTGACCAGCGAATCGAGCTCGACCAGCCGCGGCACGCTGTACCTGCTTGAGTGCGGCCAACCATAGCGACTGCGACGCGCGGACGGTGACCTGCCGTCGGCGGAACTCCCCAACCCACGTGAGCACCATGCGACGACTTGCCGTCCTCCTCGCCCCCGCGTTGATACTCGCCCTGGCGCCTGCCGTGCAGGCACAGACGGGCGTGGACCTGGCTGCGAGGGCCGTCTCGGCGGATGTCATCCGCGCCCACATCGACTTCCTGGCCAGCGACGCCCTCGAGGGACGCGGATCCGGCACCCGGGGCGGCGACCTCGCCGCACGGTACATCGCCGCCCAATACGTCCGCCTCGGACTCCAGCCAGCCGGCGATGACAGCACCTACTTCTTCAAGGTGCCGCTCATCTCCTTCACGCCGGACCCCACGCTCGCCCTCGGCGACGTGGCGCTGCAGTACCCCGGGGAGTTCGTGCTGAACCCGATGCGCTGGGATTCGCTGGTGACGGTGGACGCCCCGCTCGTCTTCGTGGGCTACGGCATCGTGGCGCCGGAATACGAGTGGAACGACTACGCCAATCTCGACGTGAAGGGGAAGGTCGTCGCCGTGATGGTCAACGACCCCGGCCTCCACGACTCCACCACGTTCAAGGGGAAGGTGCTCACCTATTACGCCCGCTGGACCTACAAGTACGAGGAGGCGGCGCGGCAGGGCGCGGCGGGTGTGTTGTTGATTCACACCGAGGAGAGCGCGACGTACCCCTGGGGCACCGTGGAAGGAAGCTATGGCGGGCGGCAGGTCCGGCTCGAGACCGCTCCGACCTCGCTCCAGGTGGCAGGATGGGTGCAGCACGACGCCATGGCGCGCGCCTTCAAGTCCGCCGGCAGTGATCTCGACCAGGCCATGACGCTGGCGGGGAAGAAGGGGTTTGTGGGCCGGGAGCTGCCCCTCCGCGTGGCCGCTACCGTGCGCGCCACGATGACCCGCACCGCGACGTACAATGTCCTTGGGCGCCTCCCGGGCACCGGCGGCCCGCTCGCCCAGGAGGCCGTCGTCCTCGGCGCGCACTACGACCATCTCGGCATCGGCAAGGTGGTGGACGGCGACTCGATCTACAACGGGGCGCGGGACAACGCCGCTGGCGTCGGCGAAATGCTCGCCATCGCCGAGGCACTGAACCGGGCCGACTTGCAGGGCAAGCGATCGATCATCTTCGCCGCGTTCGGCGGGGAGGAGGCGGGGCTCCTCGGCTCTCAGGCGATGATCGACCGCCCGTTCATGCCGCTCCGCAACGTGGCCGCGATGCTCAATTTCGACGGGGCCAACCTCTCGGGCCGGACGCGTGACATCGCGGCCAACGGCTCCGACCAGTCATCGCTCCTCGGCGCCCTGCAGGCGGCGGCGCGACTGGAAGGGCTCCAGGTGACCGACGACTCTTCCGGCATGTTCCGCGGCACGTTCTTCCGGTCCGACAACTTCCCGTTTGCCCGCGCCGGAATCCCAGCGCTGTCGTTCGAGCCGGGGACCAACTTCGTGGGTCGGCCGAAGGACTACGCCAAGAAGACTCAGGAGGAGTACACCACCAAGCGCTATCACCGTCCGCAGGACGAGTTCGGACCGTGGTACACCCTCGATGGCACCGTGCCCGAAACCAGAGTGGGGCTCCGCACCGCCATCTATGCCGCCGACGCCTCGGGGCAGCCGACCTGGGATGTGGATTCGGAATTCCGCGCGGTCGGCGAAGCGCGGGTCAAACCTCCCGCATCGAAGTAGTATAAACACAGCAAGACGGCACTGTCGTAGCAGTGTCATAAGCAACGCGCTGACGCGCACTTCCGCAGCGCGTCAGTTGGTCTGATCTAACAGCTTGCCGTATAATATGTTAAGGACTGCCAAGCCGCCCAGCTGCCTCACGTCTGACGGGCGCCCCCTAGACCTCCTCCATCATCCAGTGTAGTTTCGCGGGCGTTCCACACCGGAATTTCTCCGACCAGGAGCCCCTCTGGAACTCCCGTCGCAGCATCGCGTCCCGCTGACCTGGCTCCTGCAGCACGGCGGCGAAATCATCACCCTCCGGACCCTGGCCGAGCTTGCTCCGGCCGGTACCGTTGATCCAGTTGTCCTCGACGCCGCCCAGCAGGCGGTGGTGGCGGCCAAGCCGGTGGCCGCGGTGGTCAAGAAGCAGAAGGACACTGGGGTCTGGGGCGGAAACCTCCTCGGGCTCGCCGCGTCCAAGACCACCGGCATCAAGGACGTCGGCACCATTCCCCAGTACCGCCGACTGCTGCAAATGGGTTTTCCGCTCAGCGGGCGGCCGTTCAAGCTTGCCGACCGGCTCCTGTTCCGCCTCCTCTCTCGGGACGACGACCCGGCGCTCCTTTTCGAATTCCGCAAGATGGCGGCCGGCGACACGCACGCCGAGTCGTGGGCCCGCTGGGTCATCCGCGAGGCGTCCTGCGCGACGCTCGCCGAGGCCGGCCACATCGATGATCCCCGGCTCCGCGGCTCGGCGCACAAGGTGGCGAGCGCGGTGTCGCAGTTCCTGCGAAGCCCACTCTCGGAAAAGCCGTTCGTCAAGATCGGCGGCAAGACGATCCTCCATCCGGAGGCCTATCCGCCGAGCTGGTACTCCGTGGCCATGGTCGCCTCCATGCCCTCGCTGCAGCGGGAGCGCGCCGGCTTCACCGAACGGCTCGGCCATTACCTGGCGCAGCCGGCGCCGAAGAAGGCGTACTCGCTCCACGTCGGCAAGAAGACGGTGAAGCCGCAGCACCTGCTCCTCGGCGACCCGATCGAGGCAGACGGCAAGGGCGTGGCCAAGGACGTTCCGCTCGCGCTGCACTATATCGAACTCCTCGCCCGGATCGGCGCGCTGCACACGGCGCCTGTGGCCACCAAGGTCCTTTGCCGCCTCCTGAAGGACTGCGATGAGACGGGGGTCTGGCACCCGAAGGGCCTGCGCAGCCTGGTCAAGGCCGGCAACAGGATCACCTACCACACGTTCCCGCTCGCCACTGAGACCAAGACCGCCGAGTCGCGGCAAGTCGATGTGACGTTCCGCCTGGCGCTCATTGCGAAGCATCTGGGTTGGAAGCTGGAGATGGCGTAGGTCAGCGGGGCAGCGGGGCAGCGGGGCAGCGGGGCAGCGGGGCAGCGGGGCAGCGGGGCAGCGGGGCAGCGGGGCAGCGGGGCAGCAAGGTAGCGGCAAGTCCGGGTGCGCGCAAGCGCACCCGTTTTCGTTGCGAGGCCATCAAGACCTCGAAGTCCTTGCGAGTTGCGTAGTCCCATCCCATACTACTCTCCATGCGCCCTCTCAATCTCATGCCATTCGGCTTCACGCCGACCGAGAGTCTGGTATACCAGGTCCTGCTAACCACTGGCCCGGGCACAGGGTACGGTATTGCCCGCGCCGCGAGCCTGGCGCGTGCGAACGCTTATAGCGCGCTCGAAGGCCTCGTCAGCAAGGGCGCCGCGAGGGTCGAAGGTACCCGACCCAAGCGATACCGGCCTGAGGCGCCGACGGCGCTGGTGGCCCGCATCGCGAGCCAGCATGGGCAGGCGCTCGATACCCTGCGCGAACACCTCGCCGAGATCTCGGTACCGGACTCGCCCACCCTGGTGGAAATCGAATCGGCGCGCGGGTCGCTGCAGTTGATCGCCCATGATATCGGCCGCGCCACGACTTCCGTTCGGCTGCTCGCGCCAGCCGACGCGTTCCCGATTCTCACACCGGCGCTCCGGAAGGCGGCGGGAACGGGCGTCACCCTCGACCTCCGCGCCCTCGAGCCGGTCACACTTCCTTTCGCCACTGTGCAGGCGGCGCACGCCGGACACCAGTGGCCCGGCCAGCCGCTCGTGGCGGTCATGGACGACAAGAGCGCCGTGATGGCAGCGCGGGTCGGTGCGGAAGTGCGGGGACATTGGAGCACGGCGCCGGCGTTCGTGGCGGCCGCTGCGCTCGCCTTCGAGCGATTCGGAACCGCACCGTGAGCGACCCGGTGGCGGAGGCGCTCCGGGAATTACGACGGGAGTATCACGCGGAGAGTCCGGCCCGCGTGGCGGAACTGCAGCGCGGCCTGGCCGCGCTCTCGGCGGGCGAGGATGGAGCCGAAACCGGATTGACGATGCTGTTCCATCGACTGGCGGGATCGGGCGGCGCCTACGGATTTCCGCAGGTCAGTGCCACCGCCCGGGAGCTCGAGCGCCTGCTCCGGAGCGAGCCCCACTGGACTCCGGCCCGCCTGGCCGAAGTCCGGGCGGGGATTCAGGAGATTGCGGACGCCTTCAGCCAGGGCGGCCCGGGCTGACCGCTAGTGGGCGAATCGCTCCACCAGCGGGGCGACATCGCGCGGGTTCTCGTCGCCGAAGAGCAGGCGACCTTCCCTGAGCGAAGCCCCGCGCAGGGTCAGGGCGAGTACCTCGCCAAGGCTGTCCACCGGAAATACCTCGATCAACTTCCGCACCTCTTCCGGCAAGTCCTCCAGGTCTGGCTCGTTCTTGCGCGGAAGCACGATCTTCGTGATCCCCGCCCGCACGGCGCCGAGCACCTTTTCCTTGACCCCACCAATCGGCAGGACGTGACCCCGGAGGGTGATCTCTCCGGTCATCGCGATGTCGTTGCGGACCGGACGGCCCGAGAGCGCCGAGACGAGCGCGGTGGCCATCGTGACGCCGGCGGAGGGGCCGTCCTTCGGGATGGCGCCGGCGGGCACGTGGATGTGGAGGTCCCGGTCGAACATGTCGTCCTTGATGTGCAGTCCCGCCGCGTGGGACCGGGCATAGGTCCAGGCCGCGCGGGCCGACTCCTTCATGACGTCGCCGAGCTGGCCGGTCAGGGTGAGCTCCCCCTTGCCGCGCATGGTGGACGCCTCGACGAACATGATGTCGCCGCCGGTGGCCGAGTAGTACATGCCGGTGGCGACGCCGACCTGGTCCTCGCGCGCCGCGTGTTCCGGGAAGACCCTGGGGCGGCCCAGCAGGTCGTCGACCACCTGGGAATCCACCGTCACCCGCTCCACCTCGTGCGCGGCGATTTGTCGCGCCACCTTGCGGCAGAGCTTGCCGAACTCCCGTTCCAGCTGACGCACCCCCGCCTCGCGCGTATAGCTCGAGATGATTTCCTGCAGGGCGCCGTCGGTGATCTCGATCTGCTCGGTGGAGAGCCCGTTCTCCTCCAGCTGGCGCGGAATGAGGAAGTTCCGGGCGATCATGAGCTTTTCGCGCTCGGTGTACCCGCTGAACTCCACGGTTTCCATCCGGTCCAGCAACGGCGCCGGGATGTTCTGGGGGAAGTTGGCGGTGGCGATGAACAGCACTTCGCTCAGGTCGAACGGCACGCCGAGGTAATGGTCCACGAACGAGTCGTTCTGGGCCGGGTCGAGCACTTCCAGCAATGCCGCGGCCGGATCGCCCTGGAACGACACGCTGAGCTTGTCCACCTCGTCGAGGAGGAACACGGGGTTCCGGGTGCCGGCCTGCCGCATGCCGTTCAGGATCCGGCCGGTCATGGCGCCGACATAGGTGCGCCGGTGGCCGCGGATGTCCGCTTCGTCCCGCGCGCCGCCGAGGGAGATGCGGACGTACTTCCGCCCCATGGCGCGCGCGATGGACTTGGCCACGGAGGTCTTGCCCACGCCTGGAGGGCCGACGAAGAGGAGGATGGGGCCCTTTGTCGCGGCTTCGCCGCGAGGCGGGGCGGCGGGGCCGGACGACAGCGGGGCAGCGGGGCCGGGGGGCGGGGAGGCCGTCACAGCCTCTGCCTCGCTGCCACCCTGCCCAGCTGCCCCGCTGCCCTGCCGCTCCGCACCGCGGAGCTGGCGTACCGCCAAAAATTCCAGCACCCGGTCCTTCACGTCGCCGAGGGCGTAGTGATCCTCGTCCAGGATCCGCTGCGCTTCGGCCAGGTCGAGGTGCTCGTCGCTGCGGGCGCTCCACGGCAGTTCGAGAATCGTCTCCAGGTAGGTCCGGATGACCTGGGATTCCATCGACTCCCGCGCGATGCGGCCGAGTCGGCCGAGTTCGCGGTCCACCTCGCGGCGCGCGTCGGCGGGCAATTCGAGCGCGGCCAGCTTGGTGCGCAGTTCGTCCATGTCGTCGGACTCGGTGTCCTCGCCGAGTTCGCGCCGGATGGTCTTGAGCTGCTCGCGCAGGAACATTTCGCGCTGGCGTTCGCCGAGTTCCTCCTGCACCTGTGACTTGATGTCTTCCTGGGCGTCCACCAGGCCGATCTGTCGCTGGATATGGACCAGGAGCCGGCGGAGCCGATCCTCGACCGAGAGGGTCTCCAGCAGGTTCTGCCGCTGCACCGGGGTGATGTCCACGTAGCCGGCCACGAGGTCGGAGAACCGCCCTGCGTCGTGGACTCCGGCCAGGACCTGCTGGATGACTTCTTCCGGCAGACCGGACTTCTGGCCCAACTCGGCGGCACGGCTCCGGGCCTCGCGATGGAGGGCCAGGAACGCAGGGTCTTCAGGGTCGAGCGGGGCGAGCTCCTCGGCGTCGCGGACGACCGCCTGGAGGAAGCCGTCCTTCTCCACGACGTGCATGGCAATTCCGCGCCGCTCACCGTGCAGCAGCAGCTGCATGCCGGCGAGCCCGCGCTGCAACTGCCCGATCCGGGCGATGGTGCCGATGGTGTAAAGGTTTTCGGGGTGGACCTGTTCGACGTTTTCCCGCTGGGAGACGGCAAAGACGAGCTTGTCGGGAGTGGCCAGGGCGGCTTCGATGGCGCGCAGGGTGCCCGGCCGACCGGCGCCGATCGGCGCGGTGACACCCGGAAAGAGCACCACGTCCCGCAGTGGAAGCACCGGAATGGTCATGCGTTCAGACATCGGAAATCCTCACATCCCTTGAGAGCAAGGGCGAAAATGGCAGATGAAAATCGCAGATGGGACTGAGAATGCACCCCCTGTGCCAGTCGAAGGCGGCGGAATCTCTTTGCAGAGAACCCCCGTATGGGTCCCTCGGGTTCAATACGGAACGGGTCGGATCTCGACCCAATTGTGCCCTGCCAAAGAGACAGGGTCAGTCGAGCCCCTGCCGATCCATACCTGACAGTAATTACCTTGTTGCCCTATCG
This sequence comes from uncultured Gemmatimonadales bacterium, assembly GCA_963810185.1. GTDB lineage: Bacteria > Gemmatimonadota > Gemmatimonadetes > Gemmatimonadales > GWC2-71-9 > SPDF01. Next base: position 696,048 of record CAWEMJ010000007.1, on the reverse strand, counting down.
GAACAAGGGCGACAGATTGTTGTGTTCCCGATGAACGGCCTGCTGCTGCCTCACGCACGAGGATTCGAGCTTCGATGAGCGCACCCCCGGACACCTCACTCGCCTCCCGCCTCGGCCTGGCCCTGGGAGAGGCATACACGATCGAAGGCGAGATCGGACGAGGCGGGATGGGGGTCGTCTATCGGGCCCGCGACGAACGGCTCCAGCGCCGCGTCGCCATCAAGGTCTTGCCCCCCGAGCTGGCCTTCCAGGACGAAATTCGGCAGCGCTTCATGCGCGAAGCGCAGACGGCCGCCAAGCTGTCCCATCCCAACATCGTCCCGATCCACGGCGTCGACGAGGGGGGCGGGCTGGTCTACTTCGTCATGGGCCTCGTGGACGGCGAGTCGCTCGGCGCGCGGATCAAGCGGCGGGGCCAGCTGCCGACGGAGGAAGTCCGCCGCATCATGAAGGAGACGGCCGACGCCCTGAGCGCCGCCCATGCTTTCTCCGTGGTGCACCGGGACATCAAGCCGGACAACATCCTGCTGGAAGGGACCCGCGGGCGCGTCATGGTGACCGACTTCGGCATCGCCAAGGCGCTCTCGGGCGCCGGATCCGGTGCCACGCTCACCGGCGCCGGCGTGGCCATTGGCACCCCCGCCTACATGAGCCCCGAGCAGGCCGCGGGGGAGCGGGAGATCGACGGCCGCTCCGATGTGTACAGCCTCGGTGTCGTCGCCTACCAGATGGTGACGGGGGAACTCCCGTTCCAGGCACCGACCGTGGCCGGGATCCTGATGAAGCAGATCACCGAGCCGGCCCCGATGGTCACGCTCAAGCGGGCGGACGTGCCGGAGGACCTGGCGCTGGCCATCAGCCGCTGCCTTGAAAAAGACCCCGAGAACCGCTGGCCGACGGCGGACTCGCTGCGACGCGCCCTCGAAACGCGCACTGTAACCGGCTACCGGCCGACGGGCACGGGCTGGAAGGCGGCGCGCACGGCAGGCCGGCCAACCTCGCCCCGCACCGGCACCGGCACGTCAGAGCGCCCCCTGCGGCCGCTGGCCGGTTCACTGCCGGCACGGAACAACGATCGGGCGGTGGCGCTCCGCGACAAGCGGCCGCTCCGCCCCGCCCGGGAGTCCTCCTGGGACGTGGAGAAGCAGGACAAGGACCGTCCGCCGGTGGACACCGGCGAGCCGGAAATCGTCCAGAAGACGAGGGCCATCTTTGCCCGCTGGGCCGCCGTTGGTGGCGGCTGCTTCCTCATCAACGTGGCCACCGGACTCGGGAACCCGTGGTTCCTGTTCGTCATCGGCGGCATGGGGATCCCGCTGCTCCGCAGCTACGCCACGCTCTGGCAGTCGGGCTACAGCTGGCGCGACGTGCTGAGCCGGCCGGCGGCGCATGACTCCGCGGAGACCAAGCTCACCACGAGCGGCGGCAAGCTGCCGCGCCTCTTGCCTGCCCCGACGGCGGCCGATTACGGGCTGGGACTGCCGCAGATCCAGCAGCTCTACCGCGACCGGATCGCCATTCTCGGACTCATGGAACGGCTGCCGGCCTCGGAGAAGAAGCTGCTCCCCGAGGTGGTGCAGACGGCGGACGCCCTCTTTGCCCGGGCCACCGACCTCGGCAAGACGCTGCACGCGATGGACGCGAACCTGGAAACCGGCGGCTTCAGCCGGGTCGAGGAACGCATCGTGGCGATCATGCGGGAGCCGGACGATGAGGAGCGCGCCCGGCGGATCGGGTTGCTCGAGCGGCAGAAGAATCAGCTGGCGGAGTTGCGGAGCCGGCGGGAACAGGTGGCGGCCAACCTCGAGTCCTGCATCCTGGCCATGCAGAACGTGCGGTTCGACCTGCTGCGGCTGAAGTCGGCGGGGGTGGGGGCCGTGCTGGGCGACTTGACGAACGCCACCCAGCAGGCCCGGGCGCTCAGCCGCGACGTGGACGGAGCCATCGCCGCGGCGAGCGAAATCAAGGAAGCGATCGAACCCTAGAAGGCGGCGATGACCCCCAGCCGGAGGCTGGTGTAGTTGAACGAGACCTTGCCGCCGGGGTCCAGATTGCCATCCCCCGCGGCGGCTCCCTCCTTGGGGTCAACATTCACCGTCACGTCATTGAAGTACCAGCCGAGCGCAGCCCCCCACCGATCCGAGAAGAAGTACCGGGCGTACGCGTCAGCCTGAATGACTGAGACATCGTACCGGTCCACCTTCCCTCCGATACCCCGGACATCCCCCCCCAGGTACCAGCGATCGCCCAACCGCCATTGGCCGAAGACGCCGAGCGCGCCCGTCGGAACGGTCAAGCTCCTCTTCACATTGATCGTTGTGTCGGCGCAGTCCGGCCCGACGCAGCCAGTGGCCGTCCCGTCGAATTGGAGGTCGAAGAAGATGGCCCCCAGTCCGAGCTCAGCTCCGATGACGTGCGTCTCCTTGGCCCAGATCGAGTACTTGAACGCCAGTGCTGGCGGTGCTCGAACCGACCTTGGTGTTCGCGTCAACTTGACCCTGCAGCGTGTTGTCACCGATGACCAGGGTGTCAGCGTAGCTGACCGTGCCACTCTGGTTGATGAACTGATAGCCGACATCGAATTCCGTGTGGCGCCCCGGCTTCCAGCTCAATATGAGGGCCGGCTGGACCGAGTTGCCCGAAATGCCGAGGCGGTCCTTGAAATTGAGGTCGGTGCCTACTTCGCCGTTGGCGGCGTCCAACCGGGCGGTTGAATTGTTCAGGACGGTCGTGAAGAAGGCGCTTGCCTGGAACTTGTCATAGAGGTGGTTCTTGGAGGCGGTGGTGTCCTGGGCGGAGAGCCTCGGGGACGCGACGAGCGCCAGCGCCGCCAGCGCGATCCACAGCCCGAACCGAACGTATCCGAGAGTCATGACACCACCCTGAACGGAAAGCCGCGATCGGCTCCGGAGGCCAGCCGCGGCGAGCGAAATCAAGGAAGCGATCGAGCCCTAGAAGACCGCGACGACTCCCAGCCGAAGGCTGGTGTAGTTGAACGAGACCTTTCCGCCCAGATCCAGGTTGCCGTCCCCCGCGGTGGCTCCATCCTTGGCAGCGACATCCACCGTCACGTCATTGAAGTACCAGCCGAGCACGGCTCCCCACCGGTTCGAGAAGAAGTACCGGGCGTACGCGTCAGCCTGAAAGACCGACACCTTGTACCGGTCCACCGTCCCCCCAATACCACGAGCATCCCCCCCGAGGTACCAGCGGTCGCCCAGCCGCCATTGGCCGAAGGCACCCAGTGCGCCCGTAGGAACGGTCAAGCTCCGGTTCACGTTGACCGAGCCGCTGGCACAGTCCGGTCCGACGCAGCCCTCGGCGGTCCCATCGAATTGGAGGTCGAAGAAGATCGCCCCGAGCCCGAGTTCAACGCCAGCGACGTACTTCTCCTTGGCCAGGATCGAGTACTTGAACGCCAGGTTGGCGGTGCTTGAACCGAGCTTGGTGTTCGCGTCAATTTGACCCTGCAGCGTGTTGTCACCGATGACCAGGGAGTCGGAGTAGCTGGCCGTGCCGCTCTGGTTGATGAACTGGTAGCCGACATCGAGCTCTGTGTGCCGCCCCGGCTTCCACGCCAGGCCGAACGCCGGCTGGACCGAGTTGCCCGAGATGCCAAGGCGGTCCTTGAAATTCAGGTCGGTGCCTTCGCCGTTGGCGCCGTCCAACCGGGCGGTGGAATTGTTCAGGACGGTCGTGAAGGAAACGCCCGCCGTCCACTTGTCATAGAGATGGTTCTTGTAGGTGGTGGAGTCCTGGGCGGAGAGTCTTGGCGAGGCGACCAGCGCCAATGCCGACACCGTCGCCCAGCCAGTCAGTCGGATACTCTTGCGGACCATATACACTCCAATTCTCAGAAAGCGGCGATCGATGCGATGGCCGCGCGAAGCGATTCCACCTGCGGAAGAATAACGTCCTCGAGTTCGGGCGCGTAGGCCACGAAGGTGTCGGTGGCCGCCACGCGCCGCACCGGAGCATCGAGCCACGCGAAGGCCTCGTCGGCGATCCGCGCGGCGATTTCCGATCCGTACCCCCAGGACAGCGAATCCTCGTACGCCACGATGACTCGGCTCGTCTTCCGGACCGAGGCGTAGATGGTGTCCCAGTCCACCGGGCTCAACGTGCGCAAGTCGATGACTTCCGCGCTGACGCCCGTGGTCTCCTCCAGCTCCTTGGCCGCCACGACTGCGCGCTGCACCACCGCGCCGTACGTGACCACCGTGACGTCCTTCCCCTCCTTGACCACCTTGGCCTTGCCGAAGGGGATCATGAAATTGGGTCCGGGATTCGGCGCCTTGTTGTAGGTCTGGCGGTAGAGGTGCTTGTGCTCGAGGAAGATGACCGGGTCCTCGCAGCGGATGGCGGTGCGGAGCAGCCCGTTGGCGTCGAGCGCCGTGGCCGGGCAGACCACCCGGAGGCCGGGCACGCCGGTAAAAATGGCCGCGCCGGTCTGGGAGTGATACACCGACCCGCCCTTGAGATACCCGCCGTAGGTCACCCGCACCACGACGGGCGAACTGAACGCGTTGTTGGACCGCCACCGCATGAGCGCCAGCTCGTCCCGCAACTGCATGTAGGCGGTCCAGATGTAGTCGAAGAACTGGATTTCGACCACCGGCTTCATGCCGCGCGTGGCCATCCCGATGGCGCGGCCCACGATATTGGCCTCGGCGAGCGGCGAGTTGTACACCCGGTCGCTGCCGAACAGCTTCTGCAGCCCCCACGTAACCTTGAAGACTCCCCCCTTGCCCTTCACCTCGCTGAGGTGCTCGGCGCGGCTGACATCGGCCACGTCCTGGCCGAAGACCACGATGCGCGGGTCCCGCGCCATCTCGTCCTTGAGGCAGCCGTTGATCAGGTCCACCATCGTGGTCGGCTCGCCCGTGAAGTGCGGGTCGTCCTCGGTGTCGAACTGGTCGGAGGTGGGGTCCACGTCGGGTGAATAGACGAAGTGGTAGATCGTGTCCGTCGTCGGCTGCGGCGAGGCGAGCGCCGTGTCCGTGGCGACGTTGACCTCCTCCTCCACCGCCAGCCGGATCCGCTCGATTTCCGCCTCGGAGGCGATCCCTTGCGCCACCAGCCAGCGCGGGAAGGTCGTGACCGGGTCCCGCTCGGCCTCCGCCTCCCGCTCGGCCGGCGTCCGGTAGTTCACCTCGTCGTCGGACAGCGAATGGCTGTAGGGGCGGATGACGTGCGCATGCACCAGCGCCGGACCCTTCCGCTGGCGGCAGTAGTCCACCGCCCGGGAGAGCGCGTCGAAGGAGGCGAGGGTGTCGCACCCGTCGACTTCCTGGATATAGAGATCGGGGAAGCCCGCCAGCAGCTTGGAAATCGACCCGCCGGCGGTGTTGACCTCGACCGGCGTGGAAATGGCGTACCCGTTGTCCTCGACGAGATAGACGACCGGCAACTTGAGGTTACAGGCCGAGTTCATCGACTCCCAGAACTCGCCCTGGCTGGTGGTGCCGTCGCCGGTGGAGCAGAAGACCACCTCATCGCCGTGGAACGGCGTCTCGGCGCTGGCGATGCCCGGGGTGCGGCTGGAGCGGAGCCACGCTTCCGCGCACCCGACGGCCTGGAGGAACTGGGTGCCGGTGGGGCTCGACGCGGAGACGATATTGAGGTCCTTGTGCCCCCAGTGCGAAGGCATCTGCCGGCCGCCCGAATTCGGGTCGTCGGCAGCGGCCACCGCCGAGAGCAGCTGCTCGGTGGCGGTCATCCCGAGGCCGAGGCAGAGGGCGCGATCCCGGTAGTAGGTGTAGAACCAGTCGTAGGCGGGGCGGAACACCTTGGAGGCCGCCACCAGGACGGCTTCGTGCCCGGCACCGGAAATCTGGAAGAAGATCTTGTTCTGGCGCTTGAGCTGGATCTCGCGGTCGTCGATCCGGCGGGAGAGCAGGATCAGGCGGCACATCTCGAGGAGCTCCGCCTTGTCGAGGCGGGACGAGGGTGCGTTCTTGGCGGGCGCCGAGGTGCGTGTGGCCATCAGGGTTTCACCCTCGGTGGAGACGGAGACGGGCCGGACTCACCCGGCTCCTGAAAGATACCTCCCCTGTTGCGGGGGAGAAAGCGGTGCCGGCTCACGCGCCCCACCCTTCCATCTTCACATCCGCCAGCACGCCATCGAGATCGTTGAACTTGACGCTCTTCGGCTTGGAGGGGAGCGGACCAAGCTCAAATTCGGTGAGCGGGCCGGTCACCTTCTTCCGGACACGCACCCACTGATCCTTCCCGAGTTCGATCCCGATGGGCACGTACATCTGGAAGTCCTCGGGAACGTCCAGCTGACGGACGCGAACTTTCACCACGTACTTCCCGTCGGGCGCATCCACGAACTGGTACGCCACGCGGTAGGTCGGGATGGCCGACCGGTACACCCACTGCGAGAAGAACCACCCCATGTCCTGTCCGGTGTGCTGCTCGACCATGCGCTGGAAGTCGGCCGTCGAGGCCCGCTTGCCCCGGTAGGTCTGGTAGAAGTCCTTCATCATCCCGGCGAAGCGGTCCTCATTCATGGTCTTGAGATCGACCATCATGGCCCGCAGCATGTGAAGCACCCAGGCGCCCTTCTCGTACACGATGAGATTGTAGTCGCCGGGGTTGTCCTCGTCCGCCGTGCGCATTCCGAGGCCGATGGGTGCGGCGTCAGCCCCCCGGACCAGCAGGTCCGCCTTCCACTCGTCGAGCATGGCGAAGTACTGCTTGCCGTCCCCACGCACCGTTTGGAGGTACCAGAGCGCGGCGAACTCCGAGAATCCTTCGCTGAGCCACTGATCGCGGTAGGTGGCGAAGTCCACGCCGATGCCCCACCACTGGTGGGCTACCTCGTGGGCACGGAACACCTCGTTGTGGCCTTGCGTTCCCGTGATGTCGAAGGTGGCCATCGACAGGTGGATCAGCCCGGGAAACGCCTCGCCGTGGCCCGCCGGGATTTCGGTAGCGTAGAACTGGTCCGCCGGCGGCGGCCCGAACATGGTAGTGAAGAGCTTCATGCTCCGCGCAATGTCCAGACTAGCTTCATCGGCGGAATACGCCTTCGATCCGATGGCTCGGTGGCCGCTTTCGGAAACGAGTACCGTGACCGGAGGCGCGCCAGGCTCGACCGGCGTGTAAGCCTTGAACATCCCGATGTTGAACGAGGCGTTCCGGATCGGGCGCGCGGTGACCCAGCGACTCGTGGTGATTTGACCGGTCGTGGTCGAATCCATCAACTCGCCGACGCTGGCAAAGAGATACTTGGACGGGTAGTGATAAATCATCTCGAAGGTAGCGAGGCTGCGGCCGGACAGCGGCCGCGGGTACCATGCGGTGGATCCCTTGATGACGAAGAAGTCGAAGAGCCGGTCGATCAGGTCGCCGTGGTACCACACGACGAGCTGGACGCTCTCTCCGACCGGAACCACCTTGGGCAGGCGGACCCAGAGGTACGGGCTGTCCTTCTTTTTTTCCACCACCGCCGGCGTCCCGTCGGCCCACTGCGCAGAGTCCACGGTGAACTTGCTAAAGAACGAGAAGGCGACCCAGGGCCCGATCGGCGCCTCGCCGGAAATGAAGATCCGCGCGGAGGCGGAAAAACCGATGTCGTCAAACCCGGTGCTCGGCAGGGAGACGTCGAGCGCGTAGTGCCGGATCAGTGCATCGCCCACGCGATCACCAGCCGGACCGGCGGCGGTCGCTGTCCCGCGCTCCTTGACCGTCGTGGTGGAGTACCCCCCCGAGGCGAGCCCGGCCCCCTCGCGTTCCCGCAACTCCACGCCCTCCCCTTCCCGGGGAGTGACGAGAAACATGATGGGGCTGCCGCTGGTCGGGATCAAATGGGCGTAGAACATCCCGCCCGGAGCCGCGTTGAGCAGCTCGATCATCACGTCGGGTTCGATGCTGTGGTCCTGATCGTCTCCCAGATAATCGAGCGCCTGCGATAGCCGGTTGCTGGCGGTGCCTGTGGCGACGCCTGGCTCAAAGCGCAGCTCGCGCTCCAGTTCGGCGAGCGTGGTATCGGAGAAGAGGAAGACCGCCTCGGTGAACGGAACCGTCAGGGTGGTCCCCTTGTGATTTCGGCTGAGCTGCTGGCGCTCCATCTCGGTCGTCGGCGCGAAGGTGAACGTCCCGGTCCCCCGAAAGGTGGCGCCCATGACGCGGCCCCGGATCGGGGTCAGGAGCACCATCGTCCCGCTCGATAAGGTGAACTGCCCCGTCTCGCGCTGGAGCACCAATCCGCTGACCGACGCACCCCGCCCGCTGGAAGGGAGCATTCCCGTGATCTCGGTGTAGGCGGCGTCCCACGTGGCGGCGGCGGTGGGGGCTGACTGCCCTGGCAGTCCTCGCGGTACTGCCAGAGCGAGGACCAGTGCCATCCCCGCGGCGACTCGATGCACCATGACGTCCGCCCCTTTCAGGTCAGAGAATGCCATGCCCCACCAGGCGTTCACGGCGCCCGGTACACCACCTGGCCGCCGGCGATGGTCGCCAGGACCTGCGTACTGGGGATATCCACGGGGTCGATCGTCGTGATGTCGCGGTCGAGCAGCACGATGTCGGCCCGCGCGCCCGGCTTCAACACCCCGCGGCGCCCCTCTGCAAAGACGCCGTAGGCGTTCTCGACGGTGTAGGCCCGGAGCGCCTCCTCCACCGTGACCTTCTGGGCCGCGAACCACCCGTCGGGGTTCTTGTCGTCCAGGGTGCGCCGGGTGACGGCGGCATAGATGCCGAGCAAGGGATCGAGCGGCGCGACGGTCCAGTCGGAGCCGAAGTCGAGGTGCGCCCCCTGGTCAATCAGGTCGCGGAAGGCGTAGGTGGTCTGGAGGAGGGTGCTGTCGATGCGCTTGGCGGCCCAGCGGCCGTCGTCGATGACGTGGTAGGGCTGCATCGACGGGATGACGTTCATCTTCGCGATCCGCGTGATGTCCTCGGGGCGCAGGTGCTGCGCGTGTTCATCCCGGAAGCGGCGGTCGCGGGGGCCGTTGGCGACACCCACTGAGTCGAACACATCGAGCAGGAGTGCGTTGGCGCGGTCGCCGATGGCGTGCACCGCCACCTGGAGTTGCGCAGAATCGGCGGACTGCACCCAGTGGCGGACCGAGTCGAGCGGGGTGGTCTCCAGGCCGCGCGTGTTCGGGGCGTCCAGATAAGGATGGAACAGGAGGGCGGTGGTCGAGCCCAGCGAGCCGTCCATGTATCCCTTCACGCCGTCGATGCGCAGCCAATCGTCACCGGCGCCGATGGCGGCCACCGTGTCCGCCACCCACCGCCACTGCTCGATCGGAAAGAACATCTTGGTCCTGACTGTCAGCGTCCCCGCGGCGCGGGCGCGCTGGAAGGCCCCGAGCGACGAGGTCGGGGCGCTCATGAAATTGACCGCCGTCACCCCCTTGCTGGCGGCGAAGGCCACGGCCCGGGCCAGTGCGGCGTCCCGCTGCTCCTCCGTCGGGGCCGGCATTGCGGTGTACACGGGAAGCATGGCGTTGTCTTTGAGCACGCCGGTCGGATCCCCGGTGCGGGGATCGCGTACAATCTCGCCGCCGGGGATGTGCTTGGTGGACCTGGTGATACCAGCGGCGCGGAGCGCGGCGCTGTTGGCCACCGCCATGTGCCCGTCGAGACGCTGCACGAATACCGGATTGTCGGGGGTGACCGAGTCGATCCACTCCTTCGTGGGCAGGGGCGCCCCGGGCCACCGCTCGTGATCCCAGTCTCCGCCGAGGATCCACTCCCCCGGCTTCCGCTCGGCCGCGAACGCCGCGATCCGGGCGGTGAACTCCTCGGGGGTGTCGGCGGTCCGCAAGTCCACGCTGGCCAGTTGGAATCCGCCGTCGAGGAAATGGGTGTGGCCGTCCATGAACCCCGGGACGATCATGGCCCCCGTGGCAGAAACGACCTGAGTCGCCTTGCCGACGTAGCGCGCCAGATCGGTGCTGTCGCCCACCGCCAGGATGGTGTCGCCTCGCATGGCGACGCCGCCGGCCCAGGGCTGTTCGGGATTGCCGGTCCACGTGCGCCCGAAGGCGACGACGCTCGCTGGCGGTGGCGGCGGGGAGCAGGCCTGGAGCGCGAGCGCCAGCGCCAGGAGGCCGGGCAGCGAGCGAGGAACGGGCGAGTCGAAGCGATAACGCATCGGGGGATGGTCCTAGCGAAGGGTCGTGAGCCGGCGGAGCGCCTCGAGCTTTTCCAGCGCCGACGAGCCTTGCGTCGGAGCGGCGGGCGCCACCGAAAAGAGGTCGCGAATGTCGAGCAGGATCTCGAGCATCAGCTGGTCTCGCACGTACGCGGCATCGAGCTCCTCGACCCGGCGCTGGTCGCCGGCGGTGCGGGCGCGTTCATACGTTTCGCGGTAAAGCTCTTCGAGATTGGACAGGATGCGGTCGCGTGCGCGCATGAGGAGACCGGAATGAGGGGGTGCGGCGTGCAGCGGGATGGAAGAAGATGCTATACTCCGGAGCGAATGGCGAGGGGCTCCCGCTCGCCTCCACCCCACCTCAACTGGCCACCCCGATGACCCTGTCCGACGCCCAGCGCCGAGTGGATACCTGGATCCGTCAATTCGAGGAAGGGTACTTCGACCCGCTCACCAACATGACCCGCCTCGCCGAGGAAGTCGGCGAGCTGGCGCGGGAGGTCAACCACCGCTTCGGCCAGAAGACCAAGAAGCCGGGCGAGCCGGACGGCGACATGGGGATGGAGATGGCCGACATCCTGTTCGTGCTGATCTGCATGGCCAATCGGGAGGGGATCGATCTTGAGGAGTCGTTCGACCGGATGATGGCCAAGGTCGAGGGTCGGGATGCGGAGCGGTGGACGAGAAAACCGAGCTAGGGCCGCTCAGCCCGCCGTGTGTGTCATTGCGAGGCCACATCGTGGCCGAAGCAATCTTGCCCGAGATTGCTTCGTCGTCCCCTGACGGGGCCTCCTCGCAATGACAGAACCCGCCCCTACTCCCACTCCTTCGGCTCCAGTTCCGTCTCCTCCAGCAGCATCCGATAGCTCTCCAGCCGGTCCGGTGCGATGGAGCCGGCGGCCACCGCTTCCTGGATGCGACAGCCAGGTTCACTGACATGCCGGCAGTCCTGGAAGCGGCACTCGCCGATCAGCGGCCGAAACTCCGGGAAGCAGCTCGCCAGCTCGCGCGGCTCGATCCCCCATAACCCCACCTCGTTGAACCCGGGCGTATCCACCAGGTACCCCCCCTCGAACGGCAGCATCAGCGCGGAGACCGTGGTATTGCGGCCGCGCCGATGCTTGACGCTGAGCTCCCCGGTCCGCAGCGTGAGCCCCGGCTGCAGCGCGTTGAGCAGGCTCGACTTCCCCGCGCCGGAGGGACCGGTCACCACCGATTCCCGGCCCGCCATGGCGGCGCGGAGTTCGGCGAGGCCCTCTCCCGTCCTGGCGCTGGTTCGGAACACGGGGTAGCCCGCCTTCCGGCACCGCGTCTCGAGCCAGACGCCGGGATCGAGATCGACCTTGTTGATGACGACGGCGGCGGGAATCTCGTTGGCCTCCGCCACCACCAGGAGCCGGTCGATGAGCTGCGGAAGGGGTGCGGGGTCGGAATTGGAAGTCACGACGAAGACGGTATCGATGTTGGCGGCGATGGGGCGGGTGCCGCGCCCGAGGGGCACCCGCCGTTCGAGCAAGGTCTTCCGCGGTGCCACCTCGGTGATGCTGGCGAGCCCCCCGACCGGATCGGGGAGGAGAGTGACCCGGTCGCCAACGACGACGCGCGGCGTGTCGCGCTTGGTCTTCCCACTCAGCACCGCGCGGACTTCCCCCTCCGCCGTCGCCACCCGGTACGCCGCCCCGTCGCGCTCGAGGACGGTGCCGGGCACGCCGGTCACCACTCCTCCGGCTGATCGGCGATGGACTGGTCCAGCGCCGCCTTCACGTCATAGAGCGACAGCGCCTTGAGCCGCTCCTCGGCTTCGGCCGCGGTGCGGCCCCACGCGAGGAACTCCGTCTCGACATGCCCGACCGGGGCGGCGCCAGCCGCGTCCCATCGCACGAAGAGGAGCGCGGCCCCATAGCGGCCCTGCGCGTCGGCGTCGTCGTCAACGTAGAGGCCCACGGAGTACGCGTGCCCGTCGCTCCCCCCGAAGGCGGCCGCGCGCCCGTGCTGGGCCATGTATCCGCCGAGGGTGGCTTCCATCACGCCTTCAGGGCGAGCGTCTCGCGGACCACGTTGCCGAAGATGAAGACGATGTTGGCCGGGCGCTCGGCGAGCCGGCGCATCAGGTAGGGATACCACTGGGTGCCGAAGGGGATGTACACCCGCATGTTGAAGCCGTCCTTCCGGAGGCGTTCCTGCAGGTCGCGGCGCACGCCGTACAGCATCTGGAACTCGAAGCGCTCCGCCGGGATCCCCTCGCGCGTCACGAAGGCCTTGGCGTGCTCGATCATGCGGGTGTCGTGGGTGGCAATCGCGGGGTAGTTGCCGCGGCGAAGGAGTTGCTCCATGAGCGCGATGTACTGGAGATCCACGTCCTTCTTGTCGGGAAAGGCGACGTCGGGGGACTCGAGGTACGCCCCCTTGCACAGCCGCACGCGGGCGCCCAGCTCGATGAGCCGCGGAACGTCGACGGCCGACCGGCGCAGGCAGGATTGGATGACCACCCCGGTGTGCTTCCCGAAGTCTGCCAGGAGGTGTCGTTCGAAGAAGTCGAGCGTGCGCTGCGTGTACGCCGAGCTTTCCATGTCGATCCGGACGAACCCGCCGAGGTCGCGCGCCTTGGTCAGGATCCGGCGCATGTTGTCGGCGCAGAGCGCCTCGTCGATGTCGAAGCCCATCTGGGTGAGCTTGACGGAGACGTTGATGGCTGCGCCGCTGGCGGCGAGACGATCGAGCATCCGCAGGTACTCGTCCCGCGCCGCCATCGCGTCGGTGTCGCGCGCGACGCTCTCGCCGAGGAGATCGAGCGTGGTGGTGATATCGAGCCGCTTGAGTTCGAGCGCGGCGGCCGTGGCCGTCTCGCTCGTTTCACCGGCCACGAAGCGGCTGGCGAAGCGCCGGGCCAGGCTGTTGCGCCGCAGGAAGTTGAACACACCCTGTTGCTCCGACAGCCACAGTAGGAAGGTGCGCATCATCGACAGAAGTCCCTCAACGGGGGTCCGAAACGGGTTGACCAGCAGGCTCAGGCGCCGCCACGAAGGTAGCTAAACTACGTCAGGACAACAAGTTCCGGACTGACTCCAGCGGCTAAGCGGAGCCGCTGACAGAACTTACGCCGGACCGGGCATGGTCGGCCCCGGACTTGCGTTCTACCCCCCCTGCAGGTCACACCAACGACCCGCCCGATAAGAGCACACCCGGAGTGATCCGGGGCCGCAAAACTTGAGGTCTCAGGCCGGAATCGGCCGGAGATAGCTCGGTGCCGAAGGCAGGCAAAGCAGCGGAGCCAGCAGCGTTCATCCCGCCGGGATGCGACCCCAAGGCTTTGTGCTTATCGGGCGTTGTGGAGACACCATGCGCCCAGCATCCATTCCTCGCAGGCTCCTTCCCGTCCTGGCCGTCTGGCTGGGTGCGGCGTCGTGCGCCGGACTCGAACCGAGCGCCCCGCCCGAGGGTGCCGTCCTGATGACTGCCCCCGCCGAGTACGCGACGTGGTACGCGAAGACCGAGGCCTGCGCCGAGTTGCGCGGCGCCCTTGGGGGCATCGAGTGGTATGTGGTGCCCGACGTGGCTACCTTCGAGACCAGCATCGGCGAGAAGGTGGGTCTCTGGGAACGGGTCGGCAACGTCTCCCGCATCACCATCGCCGGTGATTACGTGGGGAACGAAATGGTCGTCCGCCACGAAATGCTCCATGACCTCCTGGAGCGCACAGGCCATCCGCCGGAGTACTTCGTGACACGCTGTCATCTGACGTGGGATTCCTGGAACGCCGGGGAGCAGTGAGCGAGACCTTCCTCGGCATCCTGGAGCTGACGGACCGCGGCACCGCCTTCGTACGTCGTCGTGAGTCAGGCTACGCGCCGGCCGACGGCGATCTGTTCGTCCCTCCCCAGCTCGTCAAGCAATACGGCCTCCGCACCGGCGACGCGATCGACGGCGAGGGCGGCCGTGGCGGCAAGGGACGCGGCCCGAGCCTGCAGCGGGTGACGGCCATCAACGGCCTGGCGCCGGACGCCATCGCGGGGCGCCCCGAGTTCACCAAGCTGCCCGCCAGCCACCCCAAGGAAATGCTGACCCTCGAGGTGCCGCCCGGCACCCGTCGCACCTCCCACGAAATCACCCGGCTCATCGACCTGCTCTGCCCCTTCGGGAAGGGCCAGCGCGCGCTCATCGTGGCCCCGGCCAAGGCGGGGAAGACGACGGTGCTGCAGGCGGTGGCGGAGGGGGTGGCGCGCAACCATCCGGCGGCGCAGCTGTTCATCCTCCTGGTCGACGAGCGCCCGGAGGAAGTGACGGAAATGGAGCTGGCGGGCGCCGGGGAAGTGGTGGCGTCGAGCTTTGACCAGCCCGCCGAGCGCCACGCCGAAGTCGCCGAGTTGACGCTGGAGCGGGCCCGGCGCCAGGTCGAACTCGGTCGCGACTCGGTCATCATCCTGGATTCCATCACCCGACTCGCGCGCGCCTACAACACGCTGGAGCGCGGCACCGGTCGGACGCTGTCGGGCGGGCTGGACGCCAACGCCATGGAAAAACCCAAGCGCTTCCTGGGCAGCGCCCGGTACGTAGACCCCTCGCGCGGGGGCGGGTCGCTGACCATCATCGCCACGGCGCTGGTGGACACCGGGTCCAAGATGGACCAGGTCATCTTCGAGGAGTTCAAGGGGACCGGCAACAGCGAGCTGGTGCTGAGCCGTGAACTGGCCGAACGCCGGATCTACCCCGCCATCGACATCCCCGCCAGCTCCACCCGGCGCGAGGAGCTGCTCTTCTCCCCGGAGGCGCTGGCCGCCTCGTACGCCCTCCGCCAGCGCACCGCCGGCATGCCGTCCATCAACGCCATGCAGGAACTGCTCTCGCTGTTCCGGAACACCAAGACCAACGCCGAGCTGATCCCGACGCTGACCAAGTAGCGACGGTCGAGGGTACAACAGAGAGAGGCGTCCCCGGGGGGACGCCTCTCTTTGCACATGCGGGCCCATGCCGCCTTCGAGTTAGCGCGTGTACTCCGCGAACGAGCGCGCCGCCGGGGTGCACTCCGGCCAGGTCATCTGCTGGTTGGTCCGCGTATTCATCGGCATGACGCGGCGGACGCGCGGCATCTGATCCGGGTCCTGCGCCGCCTGGTACGCGAGCATGGCGGTGAGGGTGGCGTTGTTCCGTACTTCGCTCAAGACCAGCTTGTCATAGGTGTCACGGTTGGTGTGCCAGGTGTAGGAGAAATACTCCCAGGGCAGCGAGCCGAGGCCGAAGCCTGGCGCGCCGTAGCACGCCACGGAGGCGTTGTCGGAGCCGCCGCCCGCCGGACTGCCCGGCATGCCGAAGGTCTTGAAATTGCCGGTGATTTCGGTCGGCACCTTCGAGAACCAGTCGGCCAGGAAGCCGCTCGCGTCGAGCAGCCCCGCCCCGCCCACGTTGACCACGCGTCCGGTGCCATTGTCCTGGTTGAAGAGGGCCTGGAGCCCCGCCACCACCTTCGGGTGATCCGCCATGTACGCGCGCGAGCCGTTCAGTCCCTGCTCCTCGCCACTCCAGTGTCCGACCAGGATGGTCCGGCTGGGCCGCGGCAGCACGGCCTTCAAGATCCGCATCGCCTCCATCATCGTGACGGTGCCGGTGCCGTTGTCGGTGGCGCCCGACGAGCCATCCCAGCTGTCGAAGTGTGCGGAGAGCACCACGTACTCATCGGCCCGGTCAGTCCCGGGAATCGTGGCGATGGTGTTGAAGACCGGCACCTCGCCCAGGTCCTGCGACTCGGCCGTGACGCGAAGCACCGGCCCCTGGTTCTTTTCCGCGAGACGGAACACCAGGCCGTAGTCCTCGCAGCTCAGCACGGCGGCGGGCACCGTGGTGGTCTTGCCGTCGAACACCCGGAAGACGCCCCAGCCCGACGACCAGTTGCTGGTCAGCACGCCCTTGGCGCCGGCGGCCTCGAGCGCCAGCTGCAGCGCCTTGTTGGTGAGCCCGGTCCGCTTCACGCGGGCCGCCCACGCGGCGCGATATTCGGTGCGCGCCTTGGTCATCCGGTCGAACTCCTCGGGCAGCGCGGACTCCTTGTAGCTCGAGTCCGGCCGGCAGGTAAGCTCGGGCGCGCTGATGAGCACGTAGGCGCCCTTCACCGACTTGACGGCGGCGGTGAATGCCATGGAATCGGCGGCGTCGGGCAGGATCACGACTGGGCCGTCCACCGGCTTGCCCTTGGTGCCCGGACTCCACGCCAGGATCATTCCCTCAAGGGACCGGACCCGTGGCGCGATGAGATCGAAGTGGCTGGCGCCGCGCTTCCACCCCTTCCAGGTCCCGTACTGCACGTTTTCCGCGCTGATGCCCCACCGGGTGTAGGTGGCCACCAGCCAGTCGTTGCCGGCCTTCATCCCAGGCGACCCGGTGAGCCGCGGCCCGATCGAATCGTCGAGGACCTGGGCCAGCGCGCCGACCTGCGAGCTGTCCATGCCCATGGCCCAGATCTGCTTGATGACCGGATCGTCCGAAGGGAAGCTCTGGGCCCGGGCGGACGAGGCCGGGGCGATGAGTACCGCCAACATGACCAACAGAAACAGTCTGCGCATCACCGTGCTCCGTGTCGAGAGAATTACCGTGAACCACCGTCGTCGTAGTACCTGCCGCCCTGCGCCGCCATGGCGACCAGCGCAGTGGCCGGGGCGAAGCGCGGCCCGAACTCGGCCTCCAGCGCCCGAAGCGTCGACACCACCTGCGCGGCGCCGAGGTCGTCGATCATCCGGAGGGGACCGCCGCGGAACGGCGGGAAGCCGATGCCGAAGATGGCGCCGATGTCGCCGTCCCTCGGGGAGCGTACCACGCCCTCCCCTGCCGCCATCGCCGCTTCGTTGAGCATCGCATACACCAGGCGCTGCTCGATCGTCTGGGGGCTCACCCGGTCCGACGGGGAAATGGCGAGCAGCCGGTACACCTCGACGTCCACCCCGGCCTTCTTGCCGTCCTGGTATCGATAGAATCCGCGTCCGCTCTTCCGGCCCATCCGCTTGTCGGCCAGCATCCGGCCGATGGCGTCGGCCGGCGTCAGCCGCTCGCCGAACGCCTGGTGCATGACGCCCCCGCCCTTGGCGGCCACGTCGAGGCCCACTTCGTCGAGCAGCGCGATCGGGCCCACCGGGAATCCGAACTTGGTCATCGTCCGGTCGATCGCTTCGATCGGCGTGCCTTCCATCAACAGGTGCCCCGCCTCATTGAGGTAGGGCGACAGGATGCGGTTGACCCAGAATCCGGGGCGGTCGGCCACCACGATGACCGTCTTGCCCATGCGCCGTCCGAATTGGACCGCCGTGGCGATGGCGTCCGGCGACGTCGCCGCGCCGGGGATGACCTCGAGGAGAGGCATCCGGTCGACCGGGCTGAAGAAGTGCATGCCGAGTACCCGCTCGGGATGATGGGCGCCGGCGGCGATGTCGGTGATCGGGATGGTGGAGGTATTGGTGGCGATGATGGCCTGGTCGCCGACCGTCGCCTCGACTTCGGCGACGACGACCCGCTTGACAGACAGTTCCTCGAACACCGCCTCGATCACGAGGTCCATGCGCGGGAAGCCGGAAAAATCGGCGGTGCCGGAGAGCAGCGCGGACAACCGCTGGTGCTCCTGCCGCGTGATCGAGCGGCGCTTGAGGCGACCGTCGAGTATCCCGAGCGACGCCTTGAGCCCCTTCCCGACCCGCACGAGATCCGCGTCCTTCAGGCGGACCTCGACGCCGGCCTGCGACACCGCGGTGCCGGCGATGCCAGCGCCCATGAAGCCCGAGCCGACCACGCCGAGGCGGCGGACCGGGCGCGGCGTCGCCGTGCCGGACGGGACGCCGTCGTCCTTCTTGAGCGCCGTGGTGGCAAAGAAGATCTGGACCAGCTTGCGCGACACGGCGCTGACGGCCAGTTCCCCGAACCGGCGGTGTTCGTCGACGAGGCCGGCGTGCATGCCCCGCTCCATGCCGGTCCGCACCGCTTCGAGCGCGGAGAGCGGTGCCGGATAGTGGCCGCCGGTCTTGGCAAGCACCGACTTCCGCGCCATGCGGTACACCAGTGCCCGGCCCAGCGGGTTCGCATCGAGGAGGAGGCCGGCCATGCCGCCTTTCCGCGCGCGGCGCGGGACGCCCGATTCCATCAGCCGCAGGGCGGCCGCCATGGCCACGCTGCGCAGGAGCGACGGCGGCACGAGCTCGTCCACCATGCCCAGCTTGAAAGCCTTGGCGGCCCGCTCCGACTTGCCGGCGAGGATGATGTCGAGCGCCGCGCGGACGCCGATGAGCCGCGGCAACCGTTGGCAGCCGCCGGCCCCGGGGAGGATACCGAGCTGGACCTCGGGCAAGCCCAGCTGGGTTTTCGGATGGTTGGTGGCGATACGGTAGTGGCAGGCGAGCGCCATTTCGAGCCCGCCACCGAGACAGGCCCCGTGGATGGCGACGACGACCGGCTTGGGGAAGTCCGCCACCCGACCGACCATGGCCTGGCCGTCGCGGGAAAGGGCTTCGGCGGCGGCCTGCGTGGGGAGCGCCACGAACTCTTCGATGTCGGCGCCGGCGATGAAGCTGTCGGGCTTGCCCGAGATCAGCACCACCGCGCGCACCGATTTGTCCGCCCGGAGCCGTTCCAGCAGCGCCTCGAACTCCACCTTGGCGGCGGCGTTGAGAATATTGACCGGCGAACCGGGTTGGTCGATCGAGACGACGGCGACGCCATGCTCCTCGACCACGGTGAACATGCTCATACGCGCTCCAGCACCATCGCGAAGCCCATCCCACCCTGGGCACAGATGGAGATGAGCCCGAATTGCACGTCGCGGCGGTGCATCTCGTTGGCCAGGGTGGTGACGATCCGCGCACCGGTCGCACCGAAGGGATGCCCGATGGCGATGGAGCCGCCGAGCACGTTGGTGATGTCCCAGTTGACCTCGCCGACCGGGCCGGGCAGCCCCAGGCGGTCGGCCCAGGCCCTGGATCCCCAGGCCTGGACGTTGGAGAGCACCTGCGCGGCGAACGCCTCGTGGATCTCGACCAGGCCCGAGGTCGTTCCAGGTGAGGCCCGCGCGCTCGAGGGCGCGGGGCACCGCAACGGCGGGGCCCATGAGGAGTTGCCATCCCGGGTCCACCGCCGCCACGGCGTAACTGCGCACGGTGGCCAGCGGGCGATAGCCGAGCGCACGGGCTTTCTCATCGGCCATGAGGACCACCGCCGCGCCGCCGTCGGTCAGCGGGGAGGAGTTTCCGGCCGTCACCGAGCCGTAGCGGCGGTCGAAGACCGGCTTCAGCTTGGCGAGCGCTTCGAGCGAGGTGTCGGCACGGACCCCGTTGTCGCTGGTCAGTACTTCGTCCATGCCGCGGCCGCCGAACCAGGGCGCGATCTCCGCGGTGAGGCGACCGTCGGCCGTGGCCGCGGCGGCCCGTTGATGACTCAGCAGCGTGATCCGGTCCTGATCCTCGCGACGAATGCCGTTCTCCTGGGCCATCTTCTCGGCGGACTGCCCCATCGACTCGCCGGTCGACGGTTCCGCGATGGCCGGCGTGACGGGGATGAGGTCCCGCGGCCGCACCTTGGAGAGCACCCCGAGGCGCTGCCCGAGACTCCGCGCCTTGCTGGCCTCGACCAGCAGCGTGCTGAACCGGCGCGAATGCAGGATCGGGATGTCCGAGAGCGACTCCGCTCCGCCGGCGACGACGACGTCGGCCCGACCGAGCATGATCTGGTCGGCGGCGTTGACGATCGCCTGGGCGCCGGAAGCGCAGGCCCGGTTGAGCGAGTAGGCGGGGATGGTCTTGGGAAACTGGGGCAGGAGACTGACTTCGCGGGCGAGATTGGGCACGAGGACCGAGGGAATGACCTGCCCGAAGATGACCTCATCCACTTCGGCGCCCGAGAGGTCCAGTCGGTAGAGCAGTTCCTTCGTGGCGTGGCGCGCGAGGGTCACTGCCGTTACGTCTTTGAGTGCGGTGCCGCTCTTCGCAAAGGGAGTCCGCACGCCGGCGACGACGGCGGCCCGTCGTCCGGATGGGATCGTCAGCATGTTATCGTTCGTGTGTTAGGGTTCGTCAGGACGCCGGCGGGCCACGACACTCGCGACCGCACGCCAGCGTTCCACGTCGACCGGTTCAAGCACCTCGCGTCCGTGCAGGACTTCCAACGGGGCGATCAATCGGGCCAGCTCGCCCCGGGCCAGCAAATGCTCGTCGCGGGTCGGTCCCCAGCCCAGGTCTCGCTGGGTCGTGAGAAAGGTCTCCATGAGGAGCATTCCACGAGGGGCCAGCAGGCTGAGGACACTCGGCATCCGCTCCCTGTCAAGATAGTTGAACACCAGGACGGCATCAAAAGGCGGTCCGTGCGGCCAGTCCGTCTCGAGATCCACCTGTTGCCAGTCGATGCGGAGGCCGCGGGCCGCGGCCGTGGCCCGGCCCACCTCCAGCGCGGCGACGTCGCGGTCCCAGGCCGTGACGTCGGCCCCCCGCGCGGCAGCCGCCACGCCGTGCCGGCCGTCGCCACAGGCCAAGTCGAGCACACGCATCCCCGGTTTGACCAGGTGAGCGTGCCACGTAAACCATGTACTGGGCAGGACGAACCGACCCTCGGGAGCCATGGACACTCGTAACGTTTCCTTCCGTTGTGCAACCGTGGACAGGTTGACGGCCCGGCCGTACGACCTGCTCGTCATCGGCGGCGGGATCACCGGGGCGGGTATCGCCCGGGACGCGGCCATGCGGGGCTTCCGCACCGCCCTCGTCGAGGCGAGAGACCTCGCGTCGGGCACCAGTTCGCTGTCGAGCCGGCTCATCCACGGCGGCCTGCGATACCTCGAACAGGGCAACTTCCGGCTGGTGCACGAAGCCACGCGGGAACGCCGGACCCTGCTGACCATCGCTCCCCACCTGGTGCGCCAGCTGGCCTTCGTGTTTCCGGTCCACACGGGCGACCGGGTACCGCTCTGGAAGCTGGCGGCCGGCATGCTGCTCTACGACCTGCTGGCTCCGCTCCGGAATGTGCGCCGACACCGCATCCTCGGCAAGCGCGCCCTTCTGGCGGAGGAACCGATGCTCCGCGAGCGGGGACTGGTGGGCGGCGCCCGCTACTACGACGCGCAGTGCGACGACGCCCGCCTGGTGGTGGCCACGGCCCGCTCGGCGATGCTGCACGGCGCCGACGTCGCCACCTACACCCGGGTCATCGGCCTCGAGCGGAGCGGAGGCCAGGTACGGGGCGCCGTGGTCGAGGACGAGTTGATGCGCCACGGGCAGGTGCGCGCGTCCGTGGTGGTCAACGCCACCGGACCGTGGACGGACGAACTCCGCCGACTCGAGGACCCCTCCGCCCAGCCGCTGCTCCGCCGCACCCGCGGCGCCCATGTCATGGTCCGCCGGGAGCGGCTCGGGCACACCGCCGGCATCACCCTGACGAGCCCAATCGACGGGCGCGTCATGTTCGTCCTGCCTTGGGGAGCGTTCTCGTACATCGGCACGACCGACACCGATGAGCCCGGACCGCCGGAGGCGGCTGCGCCCTCGGAAGAGGACGTGCATTACCTCCTCCGGTCGGCCAACTCCTGCTTTCCGCACGCCCACCTGACGGAGGAAGACGTCGTCTCGAGCTGGGCCGGGGTGCGAGCGCTGCTCGACAGCGGCGGCGCGGGCTCGGCATCATCCGTCAGCCGCGAGCACATCATCCGACGCGGTCCTGCGGGAATGCTCACCATTGCCGGGGGAAAGCTCACGACGTATCGCTCGATGGCCGCGGAACTGGTGGACGAGGTGGCGGCGGAATTGACGCGACGGGAGGGCCGGTCCCGTCCGGACCCCGCCCCGACGGATACCGAGCCGCTGCCGGGCGGAGAGGCCGCCGACCTTGGGCCGATGCGCCAGACCGTGCTGGACCTGGGCCTGAGCGCGGCGACCGCCGACCATCTCCTTCTGCACTACGGAACCGAGGCGGCGGCGATCTGCAATCTCGGGAGGCTGGAGCGTGGACTGCTCGCACGCCTGCACCCGGACCATCCGGCCATCGAAGCGGAGGTGGTCCACCACGCGCGTCGGGAGCTCGCCTCCCGCATCGACGACGTGCTGGTGCGCCGGATTCACCTGCACTACGAGACCCCGGACCACGGGGCGCAGGCAGCGCCCCGGGTAGCGGCGCTGCTGGGCAGGGAGCTGGATTGGGATGACGACCGTGTGGCCCGCGAGTTGGCCGCCTGGCAGCCGCTCAGTCCGCCGACGGCGCCTGCTGCACCACCTGGAGAAGGCGGGCCTCCACCTCGTCCAGCGAGACCGGCTTGAGGAGGATGCGGTCGGCGGGGATGGCGCCCTCGCCCGTGCGCAGCGTCTGGGAGCCACTCGTCAGGTGGGAAAGGTCGCCGGACAGGAACACCACGCGGTCCGCCAGCGAGGGGTAGGTGGTCCGCAGCGCCTCGTAGAGCGCCACGCCGTCCATGCGCGGCATCCGCAGGTCGGCCAGCAGCACATCCAGCTTCCCCTCCAACGCGGTAATCCGTTCCAGCGCTTCGACGCCATCCCCCGCTTCCTCGACCACCGCACCGCGGCGGGCGAGGAACCGGGCGATCGGGCTGCGAAGGGCCACTTCGTCGTCCACCACGAGAATGCGTATGCCCTCCAGCGTGGACGGCACGCCTGGGCGGACCTGGTCGCGCGGGGTGGTCAGCCAGTCGTCCCCCTCGGCGGCCCGGAACCGAAGCTTGAATCGCGCGCCGCCCTCCGGCGCAGCCTCCGCTTCGATTTCCCCGCCGGCGTCCCGCAGAATCTGCCGAGAGATGTACAGGCCGAGGCCGGTGCCCTGGCGTCCCTTGGTCGTGACGAAGGGGCGGAAGAGGCGGCGATGGAGGGTGCTCGGGATGCCCGGGCCGTTGTCTGTCAGGGTCAGCCACACGCCGTCGGCGTCCTGCCCACTGGCGATCGTGATCGTGCGCGGCGGCGTGACCTGGCGGACCGCGTGGATGGCGTTGCTCAGCAGGTTGACGAAGACCTGTTCGAGGCGGGCGGGATCTCCGTAGACGCGGGGGAGGTTCGGATCGATGCCGGCGTCGAGGGTGATTTCAGCGACCCCGAACTGGTACGACACCAGGTCGATCGCCTCGCGGAGCACTTTGCCGAGGTTGGCGGTCTCGGCTCGCGGCTCGTTGCCGCTCCGCGCAAAGCGCAGCAGGCCAGACAGCAGCTTGCCGGCTCGCCGGGCTTGCCGAAGGATCTGCGTGAGGTCCTGCCGGTCATCGGCGCGGAGGTCGTCGTCTTCCAGGCGCTGCTGGGTGATGGCCGAGATGGCCATGAGCGGGTTGTTCACTTCATGCGCGACGCCGGCGATGAGTTCGCCCGCGGCGGCGAAGCGGCCCTGCTCCTCCGCGCGGTCCCGAAGCACCAGGGTCATGTGGTTGAAGTGATCGGCGAGACGCCCGATTTCGTCGGCATGGCGAACGGGCACCTGGGCGTGCAGATCTCCGTCGGCCACCTGGGTCAGCCCCGTTTCGAGATCCCGGAGCGGCGTGCCAAGCCGGCTGTACGCCAGCAGGAGCACCGTCGGGAGGAAGAAGAGACCGATGACGAGCCAGATGATCACCGCGCGGAGCGCCTGCCCGGTGGCGTGGGAAAGCTCGTCTTCCCGGCGCACCAGATCCGAGAGGCCGCGGCGCTCCGCCTCCGCGAGGTGGCGATTCATTTCCCCCATCAGCGCGTTGACCGACATCATCCGGGCGGACGCCGCTTCGTACCGGCCGAGTTCCAGCAGGCTGACAACCTCGAGCGCCGCCGTCTCCAGCCGGGCGATGGCCTCATCCGCGGTGGCCATGGCCGTCCGCATCGCTTCCGGCACCGCCGTGAAGGCGCGGGTGCTCCGTTCGTCCGGCGCCTCGGAGAGCTGCGCGCGCAGGCGGTTCAACGTCGCGGGATATCCCGGTGGCCCCAGCGCGACGAGGTTCTGCAGTTCGCGCACCTCGGACTCGAGCCGCTGGGAGCGGTCGTTGAGCACGCCGAAGAGCTCCACCACCGGCTGCGTGTCCCGTCGCAGGAGCACGGCACCGGGGTGCATCCGCGCCGCGAGGAAGATCGAAACACCCAGCACGTACAACCCCACCATCGCCACGAGGAGGAGGAAGAGGGTGCGGATGCTGAGGGTGCGCCGGCGGCGGCGCGTCACGGGGTGGGTGCCGGTGGTCATCACCACACTCCTGCTTCCGGCACGGGCACGGGCACGCCGTCCCGGAGCCGGACGAGAAGGAGGCTGCGGCGCGCGCCTCGGCGGAAGCTGATGTCGCCGGTGACTCCCTGGTAGGGTGGCCGGGATCCCCCGAGCGACCGAAGCCAGTCCCGGACCGCTGTCCGGTCGGGGCCGACCTCCCGGATCGCCTCGGCGAGGACCATGACCGCGTCATAGCGCATCGCCTCGAAGGCCGTCGGCTCGCGGCCGGTATCGAGCCGGTAGCGCCGGATGAACTCCCGCTGAATCGGGATGGTGGTGTCCGCCACCCAGAAGGTGGTGAGGTAGAGGGAATCCGCGGCTGGCCCGGCCGCCTCGATCAACTCCGCCAGCTGATCGTACGCCCCATCGGCGGCCAGGAGCCGGATGGACGGATCGCGCTCGAAGAGGAGCGCGGCCATCCGCGCGACCTCGACCCGGCGCCCGACCAGGACGGCCAGGTCGGGTTGACTACGGCGCACCGAGGCCTCGAGAAGGGTCTCGAGATCGGCGCCGATGACATAGGGCACTTCGTCCACGGGGGCGAGCCCCCGCCCGGCCAGCCAGCGACGGAATTCCTCGCGGATGCCGTTGCCATACGCGCTGTTCACGAAATACACCGCGATGCGTGACGCCCTCAAACCGTCCACCGCCACCTGCCCGAGAAACGCCGCCTCGATCGAGTCGTTGGGCGCCATCGGGAAAACCCACTCCCCGATTTCCCACAAGCGACCGCTCGTGGCGGTCGGCACCACCAGCGGAATCCCGGCCTCGGCGTAAATCGGCGCGGTGATCAGGGTGCCTCGGCTACCGGCATGACCCACCACCCCCATCACCCCTGGCAACGCCACCAACCGATGGGCCCGCGCAATTTCCACGGAGGACTCGGTCCCGCCCGAGTCCCAGTCACCCACGATGCGGATGGCGCCGAGCGAGGTGTCGGCGGGGAGTGCAGCCGCCGCCACGAGCGCCGCCCGCTGCCCATCACGGGGGAAGGCATACCCGATCACGGCGGCGCCGGTCGGCCGCTTGCAGGCGGCCGCCGCTACCGTGAGACCCAGGAATACGATCGGCGCGTACGGTCGCATGGCGTGGTGGTGAAGGGGACGGTCGAGCGGGGGTGTCCGGGAGGTTACTGAGGCGCGGGAGGGGAGGCAAGAGCCCGGCCCCGTACCGGCGCTGCCCGAGCCCCTCGGGCGGTTATCTTTCCCCCCGTAATCGGGGCCGGAAAGCCCTCCCGACCAGGCGACCCAAGGCAGCGGAGCGGTGTGTGGACTTGAACGTGTTCGAAACGGCCAATGCAGGATTTGCGCAGGCCGTGTACGAGGAGTTCTTGCGCAACCCGGACGGGGTGTCGCCAGAGTGGCGCCAGCTGTTCGAAAGCGGTGTGATCGGCGAACCACCGGCCGTCGGCGCTCCCGCGGGGAACGGGAGCGCTGCCGGGAACGGAGCCGTGGTCGCACCGGCGGCGGCATCTGTGCCCACCGCCGCTCCCGCCACCACTACCTCCAACGCGCCCCTCAATGCAGTGCTGTTGAAAGGCCCCGCGGCCCGGCTCGTCGCCAACATGAACGAGAGCCTGACCGTCCCGACGGCCACCACGTTTCGCGAACTGCCCGTCGCCGCGCTGGAAGCGCATCGCGCCCGTCTCAACGCCGGACTCGCGGCGGCGGGACGGAGCGAAAAGGTGTCCTTCACCCACCTGATCGGCTACGCGATCGTGCAGGCGGTGAAGGTCCATCCCTCCATGGTCGACGTCTTGGCGGTGTTCGACGGCGCCCCGCACCGTGTCTCGCCCACGTCGGTGGGATTGGGCATTGCGGTGGACATGGAGCGGAAGGACGGCACCCGCGGCCTCGTCGTGCCGGTCATCAAGTCCGCCGAGACGATGGACTTCGCCGCGTTCCACACGATGTACGAATTACTGATCGAGAAGGCCCGCACCAACAAGTTGATGCCCGATGACTTCTCGGGCGGCACCATCCAGCTGACCAACCCGGGTGGCCTGGGCACGGTGGCCTCCGTGCCGCGGCTCATGGCCGGCCAAGGCACCATCGTGGCCGTGGGCGCCATCAGCTATCCCCCCGAGTTCTCCACCGTCACGGCGGAGCGGATTCGGGAGTTGGGTATCAGCAAGGTCATGACGATCACCAGCACCTACGACCACCGCGTCATCCAGGGAGCGGAATCGGGGAGCTTCCTCCGGACCATCGAGCGGTTCCTCTCGGGTGCCGAGCCGTTCTACCCCGCCATCGCCGAGAGCCTGCACCTCCCCGCAGCCACCGGAATCCCGGCCACCGCGGTGGCACCCGCCGCCCGGGCCGTGACCGAGCCCTCGGCCGCCTCACCGGACGAATTGTCGCGGGTGGCCGCCGCCATGGGCCTGGTCAAGGCGTTCCGGACCCACGGCCACCTTGCAGCCCGGCTCGATCCCCTCGGCAGTGAACCGATCGGCGACCCCGCACTCGACCCGGAAGTGCTCGGGCTGACGCCCGCCATCATGGCACGCATCCCGGCACAGGTCCTCCGCGTGGCGGTGCCCGGCGAGACGCTGGCCGAGGCGCTCCCGCGCCTGCGCGAGACCTACTGCGGGACGATCGCCTATGAGGTCGAGCACATTTCCGACCACGCCGAGCGCGTCTGGCTCCGCAATGCGATCGAGTCGGGCGCCTACCGCCGGCCGCTGCCCGCGGCGGAACAGCGACAGCTGCTGGCCCGCCTGACCGCCGTGGAGACGTTCGAGCGGTTCCTTCACAAGGCCTATCTCGGGCAGAAGCGGTTCTCGATCGAAGGGGTGGATGCGCTGGTCCCGATGCTCGATTTGGCCAGCGACCTCGCGGCCGATCAAGGCGCGCGTGAAGTGGCCATCGGCATGGCCCACCGCGGGCGGCTCAACGTGCTGGTGCACACGGTGGGCCGACCGTACGAGTCCATCATGGCGGAGTTCGAGGGACACAAGGCGCACCCGGAGGAGCCGGACGCCGGCACCGGGGACGTGAAGTACCACCTCGGCGCCGAAGGGACCATCCGCAGCTCCACCGGCAAGACCGTTGGAGTGAGCGTACTCCCCAATCCGAGCCATCTCGAGTTCGTCGGCCCGGTGGTCAACGGCCGGATCCGCGCCCGGCAGACCTCGCGCAAAGGGCGGAGCGTCGAACACGACCCGACGACGGCGCTGCCGATCGTCATTCACGGCGACGCCGCCTTCGCCGGCCAGGGCGTGGTGGCCGAGACGCTGAACCTCGCCAACCTCGCGGGCTACGACCCCGGTGGTACGCTCCACATCATCACGAACAACCAGATCGGTTTTACCACCGACATGCGGGATTCTCGCTCCACCCGGTACGCCTCCGACCTGGCCAAGGGCTTCGACGTGGCAATCATCCACGTCAACGCCGACGATCCCGAGGCGTGCCTGAGCGCCGTGCGACTGGCCATGGCCTACCGCGCCAAATTCCGGAGCGACGTGCTCATCGACCTGGTCGGGTACCGGCGCTGGGGGCACAACGAGGGAGACGAGCCGGCGTACACCCAGCCCGTCATGTACGCGAGGATCAAGGACCTGCCGACGGTTCGCGCACGGTACGCGGGGCACCTGGTCAACCAGGGTCTGTTGAGCGCCGCGGAGGCGGACGCGGAGACGGCGCAGGCTTACCAGCGGCTGGTCGATGTCCAGCTGGCCATGAAGACCGCCGCCGCCCCCCGTACGGATGGGCAGCCCCAGGTGCTTCCGGAGGTCACTCCGGTTGAGACCGCCCTCCCCGCAGCCTTCCTGATGGCGCTCAACGAGGAGCTGCTTACGTGGCCCGACGGGTTTGCGGCACACCCCAAGCTGGCGCGCCAGCTGGAGCGGCGCCGCAAGGACATTTCGGCACCGGCCGGTATCGACTGGGGGCACGCCGAAGCGCTGGCGATGGGATCCCTGCTCCTCGAAGGGATACCGATCCGGCTCACGGGGCAGGACTCGGAGCGCGGTACCTTCAGTCATCGCCATTTCGTGCTGCACGACGTGAACACCGGTGAGCGGTGGTCGCCGATCCAGCGCCTCTCGGGCGCGCAGGCGCCGATCGAAATCCACAACAGTCCGCTCTCCGAGCTGGCGACGATGGGGTTCGAGTACGGGTACAGCGTGGCGGCGCCCGAAGTGTTGGTGCTCTGGGAAGGCCAATTCGGCGACTTCGTCAACGGCGCGCAGGTCTTTTTGGATCAGTTCCTGGCGGCGGGACAGTCGAAGTGGGGCCTGCGGACCAAGCTGACGCTGCTCCTCCCGCATGGCTACGAGGGCCAGGGGCCGGAGCACTCGAGCGCGCGGCTGGAGCGGTTCCTCCAGCTGTGCGCCGAGCGGAACATGCGGGTGGCCAACTGCACCACGCCGGCCCAGTACTTCCACCTGCTCCGGCAGCAGGCCCACAACGGGTTGGTCCGGCCGCTCATCGTCATGACGCCGAAGAGCCTGCTCCGCCTGCCGGCCGCCGCGTCGTCCCTGACCGACCTGACCGACGACACCTTTCGCCCGGTGCTCGACGATCCGACGCGTCCGAGCGACGCGACGCGCGTCGTGCTCTGCTCCGGCAAGCTCTACTATGAGCTGGTGGCTGGGGCGGGCGAGGCGCAACGTCGCCCCGCCATCGTCCGCCAGGAACTGCTCTACCCCTACCCCGCCGAGGAACTCCGCGCGACGCTGAGCCGGTATCCCGCCCTTCGCGAGGTGGTGTGGGCGCAGGAGGAACCGAAGAACATGGGGGCGTGGAGCTTCGTCGAGCAGCGGCTCCGCACGCTGCTGCCGGAGGGCGTCACCCTGCGCTATGCGGGCCGGCCTGAACGGGCGAGTCCCGCCGAGGGGTACCCCTCCGCCCATGCGGGGGAACAGGCGCGCATTGTGGGGGAGGCGGTGAAATAGGCGGGGCAGCGGGGCAGCGGGGCAGCGGGGCAGCGGGGCAGCGGGGCAGCGGGGCAGCGGGGCAGAATGTACAAACGGAGGACTCCCGAGTGGGAATCCTCCGTTTCGCTTTTCCTGCCCCGCAGCCCCGCTGCCTAAGCCGGGAGGATTGGCCTCTCCGACGCCTTCCGAGCCAGTTCCTTCAGCGGCTCCGAGAGGTGCTCGCCGTAGTGCAGGAGGAAGACCCCGCGCGAGCGCCGCTGCATGAGAAACGCGACGAGCGGCGTGTCGGCCTTTGCCGCGTTGCAGTCGCGGCAGGCGAGGACGAGGTTGTCCGGGCGGTCGTACGCATCCTGCCCGCGCCGGGGGCGGACGTGATCGAGGGTGATGGCCTCTGGAGCCGTCTCGATTCCGCAGTAGGCGCAAATCGAGCCGTGTTCAGCGAGGAGCCACTCACGATGACCGGAGTAGGAGCGGCCGGCGGACCGGCGGAAGGATGGTGCGGCGACTGCTGCCGCGTTCGAGCTGGTGTTACTGCGTCGTCTGGATGTTCGTGCCACAAACCCTGCCTGAAGTGTCGTACACGGTCCGGACCATCCGGGCCGCCTAATGCGTTGTTATTTCAACTCTTAAAGGTACACTGCCGGACCTTTCCACGACAGTCCCCTGCCCCATTCCGACCACATACGTCGCAAAAACTCCAATTCCAAAAATGGTGTAATGCAATACCACTATTGTACTTACAGTGTCGCTGGCCAGCAACGGCCCCGAACTACCCACCCCACTTGCGGACCATGGCCCAGAGTCCGTAGAACAGGATGGCGGTCGAGGTCCATCCCACCACGCTCCACCGCAAGAAGATTTTCCGGAGTCCCGCCGTGTCCTCTGGCGCCATGCGCTCCAGCCGAAACTGGTCCGGGATCAGGACAACCAGCCAGAGCAGCGTCGCCAGGCCCAACGAGCTGACGCCCTTGAGCAACCACGGCGTGTCCCAAAACGGGACCTGCGTGGTCAGGATCAACTGGATGCCGGAAAAGGTGAGGAGCGTGGCCCCGCCCACCGTAAAGATGAGGTCGGTCCAGAGGATGGCTCGGGCCACCGGCCGGAAGGGCAGCGCGGTCCGCTGCGCATACAGGAAAGCGGCCCAGAAGCCGGTGACGGTCACGTTGCCGACGAGCAGGACGGCACCGAGCACATGGAGCGCCCGCCAGGTGGACACGTCAACCATTGCGTTCCTCGTAGGGTCCGTCGAGCCACCCCAGACGGTGCCGGAGCCGGTCGAGCCGCTTGTTCAGTGAGAGCGAGCCGCGGACCAGCAGGCGAAACTCCGCCAGTCGCTCGGCATCGCGAGCGGCGTCGAGTTCGCCGAGTGCTCCGGATATCCGCTCGCCAATTTTCATTGTCAGCGCCGCCCGACTCCCGTCACCAGGCTGGACCACCCAGCTCTCGCCCACCCAGACGAACGCCTCAGGCAGGTGCTCGCCGAGGTACCCGTAGCGAAAGCCCACCGGACAGATCCGAATCGGCGTGGCCGCCGTGAGGGCCAGGTGGGCCGCACCGGCCTCGAGACCCGTCAGGTGCTCGGAGGCGGGTCGGCGCGCGCCCTGCGGAAACACCCAGAGTCCGGCCCCTGGCGCAAGCACACCTCGGGCCCGCTCGAGATCGGCGTACGCCCGCGGCGCAGACGCGCGGTCGAGCGGCAGGGCGCCTACCCGCAGGAAGAACCGATAGCGAGCCAGGTGCTGCGTTTCCATCAGCACGTAGTACGTGGTCCCCAGCGCGCGCCCGACCAGGTAGGCCAGAAATCCGTCCCACCAGTTCGTATGATTGGCGACGAAGATCGTGGGCTGTTCCGCGTCCCAGGCAGGAACCGCCGGCGGACGGCGCAAATGGACGGCGGCGAAGTGCTTGCTCGCGAGGCGGCGCAGGTAGCGCTCGAAACCGGCGGCCACCCAGGGGCGAGGCGGGATGGTCGGATGCAGCGATCCGGTCAGGCGGACTGCTCCCGGGGCGCCGCACCCACCGGTGCATACTCCTGCCAGAGTGCCCGGCCCAGAATCGCGAGCTTCCGCGGCGAGGATACATGCGCCCGGAGCCGGAACACGTCGTAGTCATGGCGCTCGATCGCGTCGAGAATGCCGGCATAGGTCCGCTGCATCAGCCGCACCGTCATCCGCGAGCCGTCCTGCGGGAAGAGATCCACCACGGCGTCGCCCGCGGCGAAGTGTTGCCGCGCCCGCCGGATCTGGAACGCCATGAAGCGCCGGAACGCCGGAGTGACCACCCGGCGCTCGAGCGCCGCGCGGTCGAGCCCGAAGGCGGCCAGCTCGTCGGCCGGCAGGTAGAGGCGGCCCTCCCCGAGGTCTTCCCCGATGTCCCGCAGCACGTTCGTGAGCTGCATGGCGATGCCGAGGCGAACACCGTAGGAGTCAAAGCCATTCCGCTCGGCACCGAGCACCGGGCCAAGCATCAATCCGACCACCCCGGCCACCTGGTAGGAGTAGCGCTCGAGGTCGGCAAAGGTCCGCATCTCCACAGGATCGAGATCGGTGGCCACCCCATCGAGCAGTTCGAGGAGGGGTGCGAGCGGGACGGGATGGCGACGCAGCGTGTCGCCGAGCGCGAGCCAGCGCGGATGCTCGGACTCGGCGCCCGCATGCAGGGCACGCACCGTCCCGGCGAGGAGCGCGAGCTGCTGACGCACCTCCGCCACCGGACGGTCCCCGCGCAGGTCCACGAGATTGTCGGCATACCGACAGTAGTCGTACAGGGCAAAGATGGATCGGCGCTTGGCCAGCGGGACGAACCGACTGGCAAAGTAGAAGCTCCGGGCCCACGACGCCGTCACCCGTTCCGCGTTGGCGTAGCTCCGCTCCAGCGCCGCGGACATCATGCGACGGCCCGCTGCTCGGCGACGATCCGCTCGACCACCAGCCGGGACGAGATCAGCACCATCGGCACCCCGCATCCCGGATGGGTGCTCTGGCCGACGAAGAAGAGGTTGGTGCACTCGGCGTGGCGATTGTGCGGGCGGAAGTACCCGACCTGGTCGATCCCGTGGGCCAGGCCGAAGGCTTCGCCGCGCGTGGCACTGAGCTGAAGCTGGAAGTCCGCCGGCGTGAAGGTGCGCTTGGTCACCAGCCGCCGCCGCAGGTCGGTGAGCCCGAACCGCTCGAGTCGCTCGAGCATGGCCGCCTCGAGCCGGGGGCCTTCGACCGCCCAGTCGATCGGGTGCGCAGGGTCCTGGCTCGGCACCGGCACCAGGATGTAGATGTTTTCCATCCCCTTCGGCGCCAGGGACGGGTCAGTCTTGCTGGGATTGCAGATATAGAACGCCGGATCCGCCGGCACCTGGTGCCGCTCGAAGATGTCGTCGCAGGCACGGCGGAGGTCACTCGGCACGATCAGGTTGTGATGCGGGAGATCGGGGTACAGCCCGTCCACGCCGAGGTACATCAGGTAAGCCGAACAGCTGAAGTCGAACCGGTCGATGCCCTTGTACCGCTCGCCGAGCAGCGACTCGTAGGCGTAGGGCAGGTCGGCGTTGACGAGCACGATGTCGGCCGCGAGGCGACGGCCGTCCGCCAGGCGCACGGCGGTAATCCGGTCTTCGGCCCGCTCGAGCGCCGCCACCTCGGTCTGGTACTCGATGGTCACGCCGAGTTCTTCGGCGAGCCGGGCGAGCGCGCGCGGGATGGCGTGCATCCCCCCCATCGGGAAGTAGAGCCCGCCGGCCACCTCGGTGTAGGGCAGGAGGCTGTAGATGGCGGGCGACTCGTAGGGCGACAGCCCGAGGTAGAGCGACTGGAAGCTGAACGCCTGCTGCAGGCGCTCGTCCTTGAAGTAGCGACGCACCATCTTCTGCAGCCGTTCCATGGCGCGCGCGCGCAGCAGCAACAGCCCGTTCTTGAGGTTGAAGAAGTCGCGCCGGCGGTGGACGTTCCGGTCCACGAACGCCGCAAGGCCGATGGAGTAGAGCTTGGAGGTTTCCGCCAGAAACCGGAGAAACCGCGGGCCGACGCCAGGCTCGATCCGCTCGACCCCTTCGAGCATGCCGTTGATGCGGCTGGTCACGTCGAGCGAGCTGCCGTCGGCGTAGTAGACCCTGTAATTGGGGTCGAGCTGCCGGAGATCGAGGTAATCCTCCAACCGGCGGTCGGCGTCGGCAAACACCTTCCGCAGGTAGTCGGTCATCAGCAGCAGCGTCGGGCCGGTGTCGAACCGGAACCCCTCCGACTCCCAGAGTCCGCAGCGGCCCCCCGGCGTGGCGTGCCGCTCCAGCACGCGGACGCGGTAGCCCTGGGCAGCGAGCCGTACGGCGGCCGCCAGCCCACCCAACCCCGCGCCCACCACGAGCACTTCGCGGGCGGGCGCCCGTTCACTGGGAGGTATCGAACGGACGGCATGGCCGATCTCTAGATCGGACAGTACGGTTGCCAAAGGGTCCTCCGGGAACGGCCGAGTTAGCGGCGAACAACGGGCGCGGGGCGCCCCAGTTCCAGTTGGAACCCATGTCGAAGGAGAATGTTCCGGTCGGGCTCCGCGCCGCGCCCGCCAATCACGGCGGTCACATCGGGAGGCAGGCGGGAAACGAAGCGGGACAGCGCGGGGAGGTTGCGTTCGAAGAGTTCGGGATCGCTGCCACTCAGGGCGACGGCGGCGGGCCGCAGGGTCCAGGCGGCCTGGATTACCTCGTCCAGCGGGAGGTCGGCGCCCAGGTAATGGACCTGCCACCCGTCCGACCGGGCCATGGCCAACGTGGCGAGGAATCCCCATTCGTGCCGCTCACCGGGCAGGCCGGCCGCGACGAGCAGCGGCCCATGCCCTGGACCTTCGCGGATGGCGCCCTTCAGAGCGTGCACGACCACTTCGCTGGCCAGATGCTCCGACGCGATAGGGAGCTTGCCGAGCGCCCAGAGGTCGCCGACCTGGGCGGCCAGGGGGAGCACCACTTCCTCGGCAAATCGGCGAAGACCCATGCTGCCGAGACGCTCGGAGACCAGGGCCTCGAGGAGGCCCCGGTCGTACCCACGGACGGCCTCGATCATGGGGGAGAGAGGGGACGCATCCCCGGCGGCGGCTTCGGCACGGGCGATGACCGCGTCGCGGGAGTCGGCGGCCAGGTCGCCGATTCGCTCCCCGGCATTGACCAGCCGCGCAAAAGCCCGGAGGAGCGCGACCTGGGTGGCGGAATAGGCCCGGTACCCGTTGGCCTGCCGCTCGGGCCGGACGACGTCATATCGCCGTTCCCAGGCCCGGAGCCGGGCGGTGCTCAGCCCTGTCAATTCGGCCACTTCCTGGATCTCGTAGGTGCGCTCTGATTCGGTCACGGGCGACAAGATGCCTGCCAGATGCGAGGATGTCAAAGGTTCCTGACCACAAGGGTAGACGCGCCGTGGTACCCCGGACATCCGTAAAGGTCCCCTTATTGACGCCACCGGTACCCGACCCGATTATCGCCAGTGTGGGTCCCGGCCTCTTGAGGGGGTCCCGCGCAACGCGACACCGTGCAGATGCACGGATTGCCCTCCGTTGCCCCTTCGCACGGGAGGCATGATGCCTCGATTCAGCTCCGTCACCACCGTATTCCTCCTCCTGGCAGGCCCCACCGCCCCGCTCCTTGGCCAGGGGATGAGCAAGGAGGCGCTCATCAAGAGCGCACTCGCCGCCGCGCCGGCGGACATCGCCAAGGGCGCCGCGGTGATTGCGCCTGGGCCGGACGGCAAGATGATGGAGCTCAAGGCGGGGACGAACGGCTTCACCTGCCTGCCAGACCAGCCGGAGACTCCGGGCAAGGACGCGATGTGCCTCGACCCCCAGGCGATGGTCTGGGCGCAGTCATGGATGTCCCATGATCCCGCGCCTAAAAACACCGCGCCCGGCATCGCGTACATGCTGAGCGGCGGAAGCGACATCAGTGCCAATGATCCGTGGGCGAAGATCGTCCCGGGCCAGAAGTTCGTCGAGTCGCCTCCGCACTGGATGGTCATGTGGGCGTTCGACCCGAAGACCACCGGATTGAGCGCCACGCCGCAGAAGTCGGGAACCTGGATCATGTTTGCCGGGACGCCCTACGCGCACCTGATGATCAATCAGGTCCCCTAGCGCGGGTGACGGCGAGCGGTGCGGGGTGTTATTTTGACTCGGTCATCACACCCCGCATCGCCACCGCATCACATCAGACGGGAGTCGGGTCCTGACGCTTCATACCGCGGCGCCTCGCGCCTCCGCCCCGACCGTTCCCCCCGTCCAGCCCGAACTTGCCTGGACCAGCATCAACACCCTCCGCGTCCTGGCCATGGATGCGGTGGAACAGGCCAACTCCGGACATCCCGGCACGCCGATGGCGCTGGCGCCGGTGGCCTACCTGCTCTGGACCCGGCATCTCAAGCACAGCCCCCGTCACCCCGACTGGCCGGACCGCGACCGTTTCGTCTTGTCCTGCGGCCACGCGTCAATGTTGCTCTACGGCCTGCTCCACCTGACCGGCTACGACCTGTCCCTCGACGATATCCGCCAGTTCCGCCAGTGGGGCTCCCGCACGCCGGGGCACCCTGAGCGCGGCCACACCGCCGGGGTGGAGACGACCACCGGCCCGCTGGGCCAAGGCATCGGCACCGCCGTCGGGATGGCCATGGCGGAACGGTTCCTCGGCGCGGCGTTCAATCGCGATGGTGAACCACTGGTGGAGCACCGCACCTGGGTGCTGGCCAGCGACGGCGACCTGATGGAGGGTGTGGCGTCGGAGGCCGCATCGCTGGCGGGGCATCTCCGGCTCGGCAAGCTCACGGTCATCTACGACGACAACCGAATCACCATCGACGGCCGCACCGACCTCTCCTTTTCCGAAGATGTCGGCGGGCGGTTCGAGGCGTACGGCTGGCGGGTGCTGCGGGTGGACGATGGCAACGATCTGTCGGCCATCGACGCGGCGCTATCCGACGCCGCGGGCCAGGCGGAGCGGCCGACGCTGATCGTGCTGCGCACCATCATCGCCGACCCGGCGCCGACCAAGCGGGACACCCCCGGCGCCCACGGCGCGCCGCTCGGGGCCGAAGAGATCCGGAAGACGAAGGCGATCCTGGGCTGGCCCGACGAACCGTTCTTCGTGCCCGACGCGGCGCGCGCCGACATGGGTGCCGTGGCGACCCGGGGCGCAGAGGCGGAGTCGGACTGGAACAGGCTCCACGCCGAATACCGCGCCGCGCATCCCACCGAGGCGGAGCGATTCCGGCAATGGATGGCCGGCGAACTGCCCGAAGGGTGGGATACGAAGCTGCCGGTGTTCGGCATGGACGCAAAGGCGGTCGAAACCCGCAAGGCCTCGGCGGCGGCGCTCAAGGTGCTCGCGGCGGCACTGCCGAACCTGGTCGGCGGCTCGGCCGACCTGGCGGGGAGCACCGGGACGGCGCACGGACTGGGCGGCGACTTTGGGCCGGGGCAGTCGGGGCAGACGGTCCACTGGGGCATTCGCGAGCACGCCATGGCCGCATGCATGAACGGGATGGCGGCGCACGGCGGAGTCCGCCCGTTCGGGAGCACCTTTCTCGTCTTCAGCGACTACATGAAGCCGGCCATCCGGCTCGCGGCGCTCATGGGGCTTCCCGTCATCTATCTCGGCACGCATGACTCCATCGGCGTCGGTGAAGACGGACCGACCCACCAGCCGATCGAACAGCTCGCGATGCTCCGCGCCATTCCCAACGTGGTGGTCTTCCGCCCGGGCGACGCCAACGAAACCGTCGAGGCCTGGCGCGCCGCCGTCCTGCGGCGGGAGGGGCCGACGATTTTGGCGCTCACCCGGCAGAAACTCCCCGTGCTCGACCGCTCCACGCTCGGAGCGGCGGCGGGGGTGCACCGGGGCGGCTACGTGCTCTTCGACCCACCGGGAGGAATTCAGGCCATCGCGATGGCGACCGGCTCTGAACTCTCCGTGGCGGTGGACGCGGCCCGGCTCCTCGCAAAGGACGGAGTGCGTGTCCGGGTGGTGAGCCTGCCCTCGTGGGAGTTGTTCGCGTCGCAGCCGCAGGCCTACCGGGATTCGGTGCTTCCGCCGGCGGTGCACGCCCGGGTCAGCGTCGAGGCGGCCACCTCCTTCGGCTGGCACCGCTGGCTCGGCGAGGCGGGCGAGGCGGTGAGCCTCGACCACTTCGGCGCCTCCGCGCCGGGCGAGCGACTGTTCGACGAATTCGGCTTTTCGGCCGCACACGTGGCGGACACGATCCGGCGTGTGCTCTCCCGTTCGGCGTGAGTGATCCCATGGCAAGCGACAACCCGCTGGTGCGGCTCGGTGCCCTCGGGCAGAGCCCCTGGTACGATTTCATCACCCGCGAGTTGATCGCGACCGGCGAGCTGCGCGCGCTGATCAGCAACGACGGCCTGCTCGGCATGACCTCCAACCCGACCATCTTCGAAAAGGCCATCGCCGGGAGCGCAGATTACGACGACGACATCCGCCGGCTGGCGGCGGAGGGCCGCGGCGCAGAGGAGATCTTTGAGGCGCTGGCCATCGCCGACGTGCGGGCCGCGTGTGACGCCTTCCAGCCGGTGTATGCGAAGAGTGGCGGGGCGGACGGACTGGTGTCGCTGGAGGTATCGCCCACGCTCGCGCGCGACGCGGTGGCCACCGAGGCGGCGGCGCGGCGGCTCTGGGCGGCGGTGGCGCGGCCCAACCTGATGATCAAGATCCCGGGCACAGTGGAAGGGCTCGGCGCCATCGAGCGCTGCATCGCCGACGGGATCAACGTCAACGTGACGCTGCTCTTCTCGGTGACGCGCCACGAAGCGGTGATGGAGGCGTACCTGCGTGGGCTGGAACGGCGCGCGGCGGCGGGGCAGGCGCTCGACCATGTCGCCTCGGTGGCCAGCTTCTTCGTGAGCCGGGTGGACACCAAGGTGGACCCGATGCTCGGGGCCGCGGGACGCGGCGACCTGCGCGGCACCATCGCCATCGCCAACGCCTGCCTGGCGTACGCCGCGTTCGAGCGGGTGTTCCAGGGGCCGCGCTGGGCGAAGCTCTCGGCGCACGGCGCGCGGGTGCAGCGTCCGCTCTGGGCCTCCACCAGCACCAAGGACCCCGCCCTGCCGGACGTGTACTACGTCGAGGCGCTCATCGCGCCGCAGACCGTCAACACCCTTCCCCCCGAGACCTTCGTCGCGTATCGTGACCATGGTGACCCGGCAGTGCGCATCGCCGCCGGCACCGCCACGGCGGCGGCGCGCCTCGACGCGCTGGCTGCGGCCGGCATCAGTCTCGCCATCGTCACGCAGGAACTGGAAGCGGAGGGCGTCGACAAGTTCGCCGCTTCCTTCCAGTCGCTCCTCAGCGGTATCGACGCCAAGGCTGGTGCGCTGGCCAGCTAGCCCCCTCCACCGGAGACTCTCCTCTATGTGGGCCCTCCTTCGCCGGACGACCCTCGCCCAGTGGATTATCGTCGCCACGATCCTGGGTGCGGTGGTCGGCTACCTGGACAATACCGTCTGGACCACGGTGGACGTCGGGACGGCGCTCAAGCCGCTCTCCTCGATCTTCCTCCGCATGATCAAGTCGATCGTGGTGCCGCTCATCTTTGCCAGCCTCGTCGTGGGCATCGCCGGCCACGGCGACGACCTGAAGCAGGTCGGCCGACTTGCGCTCAAGTCTTTCGTCTATTTCGAGATCGTCACGACCGTGGCGCTCCTGGTGGGGCTCCTGGCGGTGAACATCTCCCGCCCGGGGGACGGCGTGGTCCTGTCGGCCTCGGCGACGGAGGGCCAGCAGTTCGCGAGCACGCCCACCACCCTCGGCGGCGTCCTGGAGCACACGGTGCCCGCCAGTTTCTTCGACGCCGCCGCCAAGAACGAGGTGCTGCAGGTCGTCTTCTTCACGGTGCTGTTCGCCATCGGGCTGGCCCAGGTGCGCGGCGCCGCCAAGGAACCGATGCTGCGGTTCTGCGAGTCGCTGAACGAGGTGATGTTCAAGTTCACCAACCTCGTCATGATGTTCGCCCCGTTCGGCATCTTCGCGGCGATGGTAGGCACGATCGGCAAGAGCGGCCTCGACGTCCTCTGGAACCTCGGGCAGCTGGTGCTGACGCTCTACGCGGCGCTGATCGTCTTCGTTCTCGTGGCGCTGGTGCCGGTGGCGCTGCTGTTCCGCATCCCCATCCGGGGGTTCTGGCGCTGGGTGCGGGAGCCGTGGCTCCTTGCATTCACGACGGCGTCCTCCGAGGCGGCACTCCCGCTCGCCATGGAAAACATGGAGAAATTCGGCGTGCCCCGTCGGATCGTGGCGTTCGTGCTGCCCACCGGATACTCCTTCAACCTCGACGGATCGACCCTCTATCTCGCGGTCGCGTCGATGTTCGTGGCGCAGGCCGCCGGCATCGACCTCTCCCTGGGGCAGCAGCTCATCATCATGCTCACGCTCATGTTGACGAGCAAAGGCGTCGCCGCGGTGCCACGGGCGTCGCTGGTCATCCTGTCAGGGGCGCTGGCCACCTTCGGGCTACCGCTGGAGGGTGTCGCGGTGATACTCGGCGTGGACGCCTTCATGGACATGGCGCGCACCTCGGTGAATCTGCTGGGCAACTGCCTCGCCTCTGCGGCCATGGCGCGCTGGGAGGGGGAGGGGGACTTCAAGGAGGCGTAGGCAGCGGGGCAGCGGGGCAGCGGGGCAGCGGGGCAGCGGGGCAGCGGGGCAGCGGGGCAGCGGGGCAGGGGGAGGAATGTAGCGGTCAGCCGTGCGCGAACAACCCCGCCAGATCCACGGCACGCAGTGAGTACGGCGCGGGCAGGAGGCCGGTGGCCGCCGCCGCGGCGCCCAGGACCTCTCCCGGCGTCACCCCGGCGGCCCGCAGCTCGCGGAGCCCGGTGTCCCGGTTTGCCTTGCTGAGCTTGGCGCCGCTGGTGGACACGATGAGCGGGTGATGCAGGAAGCGCGGCGCGGAAGCGCGACCCAGCAGGCGGGCCAGGCGGAGCTGGCGTCCGGTGGATTCGAGAAGATCTTCACCGCGGACGATCAGGTCCACCCCCTGGCGCCAGTCATCCGCCGTCACGGCAAATTGATAGGTCCACTGTCCCAGGCGGTCGCGGACGAGGAGATCGCCGCATTGTGCCGAGGGATCCTGCGTCTTGGCCCCGAGCCGAAGATCCACGAATCGTTCCACCCCTGACTCCATCCGCAGGCGGACACCACGCCCGGCTCCCTGGGCAAGCCCGCGGTCCCGGCACCGACCATCATACCGGGTCTCAACGTTCGGCACGTCGGCCACCGCCTCCCGGAGCCGGCGGCGAGAGCAGTCGCAGGCGTAAATGAGTCTTGCCCCCGCGAGGCCAGCCAGTTCGCGCTCGTACAGCGCACCGCGCTCACTCTGGCGGTACTCGCACCGGCCGGCCCGGTAGTGCGCCGGGAGGCCAAGATCGGGTTCCAGCCCCAGCCATTCCAGGTCTTCCAGCAGCGCCTGCTCGTACTCCGGCCGGCAGCGGCCGCGGTCGTGGTCCTCGAGGCGGAGCAGCACCTTCCCGTCCAGCGCCCGCGCGATTCCCCAGACCCAGACCGCGCTGGCCGCATGCCCAAGGTGCAGGTAGCCGGTCGGCGCCGGGGCAAAGCGCGTGAGCGGAGCGCGAGGCGTGTCGAGAGGCAGCGGGAAAGGCATGGAGGGAATGATAGCGAACGCGCCGAGCCTGCCGCTGCTGCTTCACTATTGCCTGACCGCGGGTTAAGGTACAGGCGGAAACGGATGTCAGCGGCACGAGGCGACGTGCCCGGAAACGTTGGACGGCGTGGGAGCGCATCACGATGAGTGCTACAACTATTCGATCCCGATCGTGGCGGCAGGGCCGGCATTGGTTCCTGTCGATCACCGGGGCAATGCTGCTCGGGCCAGGGGCCGCGGCACTCGCTGCACAGGACAAGCCGCCGGCGGCGCCGGCCGCCGCAGCGGACACGGCGAAACTCCCCATGGCGCAACTCGAGGCGCTGGTGGCCCCGATTGCCCTGTATCCCGACCCTCTCCTGGCCCAGACCCTCGTCGCGTCCACCTACCCGCTCGAGATCATCCAGCTGCAGCAGTGGATGGCCAAACATCCCAATGTGAAGGACAAGGCGCTGGCCGATTCCGTGGCCAAACAACCCTGGGACCCGAGCATCCAGTCGATGGCCGTTGTCCCCGACGTGGTCAAGCGCCTCGCCGATGACATCCAGTGGACCACTGAACTTGGCAATGCCTTCCTGGCGCAGCAGGACGACGTGATGGATGCGGTGCAGGTGATGCGCAAGAAGGCGGTGGAAAAGGGCGCCCTTACGTCGAACGAGCAGCAGAAGGTCGATACCCAGGTCGTCGAGAAGCAGACGGTGATCGTGGTGCAGCCGACCAACCCCGAAGTCATCTACGTCCCTGTGTACACCCCGACCGTCGTGTACGGCCCACCGGTGTATCCCTATCCCCCTATCTACTACCCTCCGCCGCCGCCCCCGGGCGCGTACCTGATGGCGTTCACGGTGGGCGTGGTGTGGAGGTCGGCGGTCTGGGGCGGTTCCTGCTGCTACGCCGGGTGGGGGCACGGCGGCGGCAATACCGTCATCATCAACAACAACAACAACTTCAATCAGATCAACAACATCAATCGCGGGGGCGGCGGCAACAACAACTGGCAGCACAACCCGCAGCACCGCGGCGGGGCTCCCTACCCCAACCAGAACGTGTCCAACAAGTACGGTGGCGGTCAGGGTCAGCGGCCCGGGGGCGGCGCAGGCGGGTCCGGCCCGAGCGCCAGCACGAGGCCTGCTGGCGGCGCGGGTCAGGGCGGCGGTGCGGGCGGGCGGGCCCCGACCGCCAGCACCAGGCCGGCTGGTGGCGCGGGACAAGGGGGCGCCGCGGGCGGCCGCCCGAGCGCAGGAACCCAGCCTGCTGGAGGCGGGGGCGCGCGGGTGCCGAGTGCCAGCACCCAGCCGGCGGGCGGAACCCGTGGAGACCAGATCGGCGGCCGAGACGTCCCGAGCTCGAAGGGTGGCCAGAGCGGCTTCAGCGGCGGCCAAGGGGGCTATAGCGGATCGAGTGCCAAGGCGAGCAGTTCCCGAGGCGCGTCGAGCATGGGCTGCAAGCAGCTATGGCGGCTCGCGCGGGGGCGGGGGCGGCTCGCGGGGTGGCGGGGGCGGCTCGCGGGGTGGCGGAGGGCGCCGATAATGAGAATCCTGACTATGCGTATCACCTTCCACCTGAGCGTGGCGGCCGCGCTGTGCGGCCTCGTCGCGGGGTGCGGCGACCGGAAGAGCCCCCTGCCGGAACGGACCTTCGCTACGCCGGAGGAGGCCGTGAGCGCGTTGGTCGCCGCGGCGGAGCGGTTCGACGTGCCGGAGTTGAAGGCGATCCTGGGCCCGGAGGGAGAGCCGCTGGTGGCGTCTGCTGATACGGTGGCGGACCGCAACCACGCCGCCGCCTTCGCGACGCAGGCCCGAGTACAACAGCGGCTCGAGTTCGATTCCACGCGGACGTCCGCGGTGCTCATCGTCGGCGCGGAGGACTGGCCGATGCCGATCCCGATCGTCGAGCAGGGCGGCGCGTGGTACTTCGACGCCGCGGCGGGGAAGGAAGAGATCCTCCACCGGCGCGTCGGCCAGAATGAACTCGACGCGATCACCATGTGCCTCGGCTACGTCGAGGCGCAGCGTGAGTACGCTCTCGTGCGGCACGACGGATCGCTGCTCAACCAGTACGCCCAGCGCATCATCAGCACGCCCGGCACCCAGGACGGCCTGGCCTGGCAAGAAGCGGACGGCACGTGGCAAGGCCCGGTGGGCGAGAGCATCGCCCGCGTCATCACCGAGGGCTATTCGGATCGCAGCCAGCCGTTCCACGGGTACTACTACAAGATCCTCAAGGGCCAGGGGCCCGACACGCCGCTGGGGGAGATGAACTTCGTGGTGGAGGGGGCGATGATCGGCGGCTTCGCACTCGTCGCCGCGCCGGCGGAGTACGGGGTGACCGGCATCCAGACCTTCATCGTGAGCTGGGAGGGCGTGGTGTACCAGAAGGACCTGGGCGACACGACGCTCGAGACATTCGCCAGCATGGAACTCTACAACCCGGACTCCACGTGGACGGCGGTAGAGCAGCCCTGACGCGCGGACGCCCAGGCGGTCACCGATCACGGCACAACGACAAAGGCCCTCCACGTGGAGGGCCTAAGTCGTTATGGGGCAAGAGGCGCCGGCGAGAATCGAACTCGCGAATAGAGGTTTTGCAGACCTCTGCCTTACCACTTGGCTACGGCGCCGGGAGGGTTAACATCGCTACGCGGGGGCCAATTCTCAAGGTTTCCGCAGGCTGCACCGGAAACCTCAGCCCGCCCGTCCCGTAGGGCAGTCATTCCCAACCGATGAGTCGCATGATTCGCCGCACCGCCCTCGCCAGCGCCCTGCTCACGTTTGCCTGCCTCGTCGCCCCTGCGGGCGCCCAGCAGGATGTCATGACGATGCGCGCGGAGCGATTGAGCCCAGCCCTCGTCGTCATTTCAGGATTCGCCAACGGCAACATCCTCGTCCTGACCGGCCCCGAGGGGACACTGCTGGTGGACGCCCAGAGCGCCAAGCGCGTGGGGCTCGCCGATTCCGTCCTGACCAGCC
Organism: uncultured Gemmatimonadales bacterium; assembly: GCA_963810185.1. Classification (GTDB taxonomy): domain Bacteria; phylum Gemmatimonadota; class Gemmatimonadetes; order Gemmatimonadales; family GWC2-71-9; genus SPDF01. The sequence goes on along the minus strand of CAWEMJ010000007.1, from coordinate 652,281 downwards.
TCGGCGCGCCACCCGTCCGGTGGGTCATCAACACCCACTATCACGGCGACCACACCGAGGGGAACGCGCTCTTCCGGGAACGCGGCGCGGAGATCATCGGCCAGGCGGAACTCCCCGTGCAGATGGGCAAGGACACCACCATCACGTCATGGGGCGAGTGGCACCGCACGCCCGCCGCGCCCGCCTCGATCCCAACCCGCACCTTCCAGGATTCCCTCACGCTGCGCGTCAACGGACAGCGGGTGATCATTACGCACCTGCCCTCCGCGCACACCGACGGCGACGCAATCGTCTGGCTGCCGGACGCCAACGTCATCCACATCGGCGACCTCTTCGAGCATCAGGCCCCGCCCTTCATCGACTGGTGGGCCGGGGGCCGCCTGACCGGCATGCTCGCCGGCGTGGACTGGGGACTGGCGCACAGCGACAGCGCGACCCGCATCGTCCCCGGCCACGGACCGGTGGGAAACCGCGCGGACCTGCTTGAGTACCGGGAAATGCTCCTCGGCGTGAGCACGGCGGTGGCAGGGTCCATCGATGCAGGCGACGGCGTCGAGGAGACGCAGGCCGCCCACCCCGCGGCGCCGTGGCAGCCGATGCTCGGCAGCGAACGGCGGATGGACGCGCTGGTGGCACTGCTCTACCTCGGGCTGAAGGAGTTCGAGCCCGCAGCCCTCAAGCCGAGGCTGGTTCCCGGCACCCCGGAGGCCCGCCTGCCCTGGCTCCTCGGATGCTGGCAAACGACACGGCGAAGCAGCACGATCGAGGAGGTGTGGACTGCACGATCCGACGGCTCGCTCGCTGGGCGGGGGCGCACCATGCAGAACGGTGCGGTGATCGATTCGGAGGTGGTCACGATCACGGCGCGAGGAGACACGCTGGTCTATACCGCGAATCCGGCTGGGCAGGCGCAGGCGATCTTCCTGGCACCGACCACCACCGACAGCAGCGTGACCTTCGTCAATCCGGCCCACGACTTCCCCACGCGCGTCGGGTATCGACGCTCCGGGGCGATGGGCCTGACCGCAGAAATCGCGGGGCCCGCCGACGGCGGGGAGCGGGCGATCCCATTTCCCTACGCGGCGGTGGTCTGCCAAGGCAGTTAGTATTGCCCGGATGACGCGCTCAGCATCCGCCCGGGGCCTCCCGATCGCGGGGCCCGCCCATCCGCCCCCCTTCTGGCTCACCGCCGAGCATTTCGCCACGGCACTGCTCTGGCTGCTCGCCGGGGCAGTCGGGCTGGTGGCGGTCACCGGTGATCTCGCGGCGGGGAACTTCCTCGCACCGCGCGTCCTTGCCGTCGCCCACATGTTCACCCTCGGTGTCCTGACCACCACCATCTACGGCGCGCTCAACCAGTTCTTTCCCGGCGCGCTCGGCATTTCCATCCGGAGCGTCCGGGTGGCCCACTGGACCTGGGCCCTGCATACCGCCGGCACGCTGGCCCTCGTCACCGGATTCTGGCTGTGGCGCCCCCCGCTGCTCGGCCTCGGATGGATCTTCCTCTTTGCCGGCGTCTTCGGCTCCAGCTGGAACCTCCTCCCGCAGCGGCGCCGGGCGCCCCGCGGCCTGCTGATCGGTCGCTACGTCTCCGCGGGCCATATCGCGTTCGGAACAGCAATGCTCGTGGCCCTGGCCCGGATCGGGAACACCCTGGGCTGGTGGCCGATCGACCGGATGGCCGTCATCGTGAGCCATTTCCATCTCGCCGTCTTCGGGTTCGTGGTGTTCACCGCGGTGGGCGTCGGCAGCTGGATGCTGCCGATGTTCCTGCTGGCCGCGCGCGCGCCGACCTGGCCGTTGCGCTGGATCGGTCCGGTGGGAATGGCGGGGCTCGCTGTGCTGACCACCGGCGCGCTGGGCGGCTGGCCGATCGTCGCGCGCGTCGGCGGGACGCTGGTGCTGGCCAGCGCCCTGCTCTACCTCGTGCAGCTGGCGCTCTATTTCCGGTACGCCGAGCGACGACCGGTCGATCCGGCCATGGCCCACGTCGCGCTGGGAGTGCTGCATTTCGCGGTGGCGGTCGTGCTGGGGGCGGCGATCCTGGCCGGCTACTCCTCCGTCCGGGTCTGGATCACCTACGGGCTGCTGGCGATTGTCGGGTGGCTGGTGCTGCTGGTGGTGGGAGTGCTCTACAAGATCCTGCCGTTCCTGGCGTGGATGAACCTGTTCGGGCCCCGCGCAGCTCAGGCGGGGGCGCCCCGACAGGAAGACCTGACGTCCACCGCCATGGTGCGGCTGTCACTGGGCCTGCTCGCGCTGGGCGTTTGGGGCATGGCCGGGGGCACGATGGCGGGGCGCCCCCAGTTGATTCTGGCCGGCGCCTCACTCTATCTGGCCGGCGTGCTGGCGGTGCTCGGCCAGTACGTTCGCATCCTCCTGCTCGCACGGCCACGGCCGGGTCAGCGTACCGTCACGCTGTCCACGAAGTAGTTGGTTTCGCCGAAGCAATCGGTCGGAATCCCCTTGTGTTCCGTGTAGTGGACCGCGATGTGCTTCCCGATCGCGTCGCGGAGCTGCTGCGCCACCACGGCGTCGCGTACGCTGAACGCCCAGAGCACCGGCATGACCCCCGGCACCGACGTCATGGCGAGTTCGCCCTCGTAGGTCTTGCAGATCCACCCCTTCTCCGAAAACTTCTGCAGGATCCCCGCCCGCTCTCCGTCGGAGAAGTCCCACGATAGCGCCGCCCAGGTGTAGAGGACGAACAGCGCGATCGGTGCCAGGAAGATCCCCAGCAGGACGAGTTTGGTCTTTCGCTTCAGGCCGCGGCGGGGGGCTTCCTGGACTGGTTCCGTCATGCCTGCTCCAAGAGAAATGGGACGACTGGAAGGTAGGCGAGCGCTCGCCGTTGCGACAGCATCAGGGTGTGGGCCGCTGCGCGCTGGTGCTGAAGACGAACCCGCGCCCCACCGAGACGATCCACCCGGCGCCCTCCGCACTGTTCGCGAACCGCCAGGAGAGGTCCACCCGCGACACAATGCCCTGCGACGACCGCGACTGGGCAGCCCGGAGCCCAATGCCCACGTCGGTCCCGGTCCGCACCGGGCTGCCGCTCCACCACGCCCCCCCGTAGTCCACGTAGGCGGCAAACCCGATGCTCTCCACGCCGAAGATGCTCGGCCAGATCAGCCGGCGGAACTCCATCGTGGTGAAGAACGCCCGGTTCCCCGTGAAGCTGTGCACCCCGAACGCGCGCGGTCCGTTGGTCAGGCCGAGGTCGAACTCGTATCCCGGCGCGGGATCGGTCATTCGACCGGCGCTGCCGTGCCACACCACCTGCGAGTTCGAGTCAGGATTCCAGGCCACCGTCGTGTTCAGCACGGTCCCGCCGGAGTCCACGCCCGCCGCGGTGATCAGACCGTCCGATATTCCGGTGAAGAGAACGAACCCGTTCCGAAACGGCGCCCCGATGCGCAGGCTGGCGAACACGCCGACGCCGGCGCTGTCGTAACCGAGGAAGGCGGGGGCGGCATAGAGCCCAAGGGTCAGCGTGGTGCTCAGGTCGATGTCTTCGACCCGAGTGAAGGTCTGGAAGCCCCGGCGGGTGATGTAGCGCACCCGGGACCACTCCGCGAAGCCGCCGACCGCGGCAGTCACGGTCCGCGGGATCGGGGCGCTGTCGGATGCCGGCTCGTAGTTATTACGCACCACCTGGGCCAGCGCCCCGACCCTCGTGTACCGGTTGTTGCCCCGGCGCACCGCCCACGCCGCGGACGTCCGGACCGCGCCCATCACGTGATCGAGGGTGTCGACCGGCACGTCGACGCCGTCGAGGTACTGGTAGACCGTCTCGTCGCGGTAGTCCGCATTGACCGAGAACGCGCGCGCATCGGTCACGGAGTAGAACGGACGGATGACGCGACCACGGAGCACGGTGCCGTCCGAGCGGTCCTCCCACCGCGCGCCGACGCCGACGCTCGACCCGAGGAACCGGGGTTGCGAGGCCTCGAGGGCGAAGGTGGTTCGGATCGGGTCGGAAGAAAACGAGACGCCGGCCCGGCTGGCGGTGCCGAGGAAGTTGTCTTCCAGGAAGGAAAAGCCGATCGCCACCTGGTTGCCCACCGTCCGCAGCCGGCCGCCGACACGCGTGCTCCAGCTGTCCCGGGTGTTCACCACCATGTTGACCCCGCTGTCGGCCCGCACGGAATCGATCCGGACGTCACGAAAGACCCCCAGCGCGCGGAGATTGCGGGCCGACTCGGCCACGTGCACCGAGTCATAGGGCTCGCCGGGGCGGAAGAGCAGCTCCCGCCGGATGATCTGGGGCTGGGTGCGGATATGCAGCGTGTTGACCAGGCGTTCGATCCAGTGATCAGCCTCCGCCGAATCGAAGATTTCCTGGCGAATCAGCTGGATGCCGCGGATGACCGGCGGACGGACCGAGTCGCCAGTCGCTTGCGCGACGGACCACGATGGCACGAGAAGCAGGGCAAGGGCAAGGGTGAGGCGGCGGGCCAGAAGAATCTCCGGGAGCTCGATCGGATGTGAGGGGGCGAGGCGGCCCCCGTCCCGGAGACGGGACGAAGGCTACCCCAGGCTCTCCAGCAGGCGCCAGAGCTCCACGGCGCTGAATTCGTTGAAGCGACGCAGGACATCCTGCTCGCTCCATTCCAGGAGGATCCACGCCGAACTGCGCGTCTGCTCACCCTGGACGAAGTGCACCCGGCCGGCCACGGTCTGTCCCTGGGGCCGGGCTTCCAGGAACACTTGCCACCGATCGTCCGCACGGCCGAGGTCGCCGAGATGACGCGCCATCGGCGCGTCAGGCAGCCCGGCCGGCAGGGGGTGCTGCGGCTGTCCCATGTCACCTCCGAGATGCACTCAGGGTAACGACTTCCGCCATCGGACGCCAGCGGCCGCGTGGTGCCCCTCCCCGGCCGGGGCGGTTAGATTGGGGCCACCATGGCACCGACCCACCGCTGCGCCGAGTGCGGCACCCGTTCCGAGGGGGCCTTCTGCGAGCAGTGCGGAACCGCACTCGGCGGTCGCCCGGGCGACCGCCGGGCCTGGCTGGTGGCCTCGCTGCTGGCCGGGGCGGCCGTCTTGGCGGTGGCGGCCACGGTTCTGCGGGGCACCTCACAACCCCCCGCCCCGGAGATGGCCAACGCCGGGAGCAGGCCGGCCGGAGTCGTGCCGCTGCCGGAGCTCAGCAGCCTGAGCCCGGACGAGCGGTTCGCGCGACTCTTCGACCGGCTCATGCGGGCGGGCGCCGAGTGGGACAGCGCCACGGTCGCGAGCCTGTCCCCGCTGGCCGCGCAGGCGTACGCCCAGCTCGATTCGGTGGACGCCGACACGCGGTTTCACGCGGGGCTGATCGCCATCCAGATCGGCAATTTTGCAGGGGCGCACGCGCTGGCCGACACCCTCGAAGCGCGCGACCCTGACCATCTCTTCGGACCGGTCCTGCTCGGCGCCCTCGCCCGGCTCGAGGGCGACACCGCAGGATACCACCGGGCCCTCGACCTGTTCCGGCAGCGTGCCGACCGGGAGCTGGCCCGGACCGACCGGCCCGAATACGTCGAACACCAACAACTGCTCACGGAAGTCCAGCGGGCAGCGGAGACCAAGTGACCAGGACCATTCACGTCGCCCACAGCCCCGATTCCGACGACGCGTTCATGTTCTACGCGCTCGCCGAAGGGAAGCTCGACACCGGCGACCTGCGCTACGAGCACGAGCTTTCGGACATCGAATCGCTCAATCGGCGCGCCCTGACGGCCGACCTCGAGGTGTCGGCGGTGTCGATCCACGCCTACGCCCATCTCCATCGCACCTACGCCCTCCTGGCGAGCGGCTCCTCCATGGGCGACGGCTACGGCCCGAGGCTGGTGAGCAAGTCGCCAGCACCGGCAGACCCGCGTGCCGCCTTGCGCGGCCTCCGGGTGGGCATCCCAGGCACCCTCACCACCGCCGCCCTGGCGCTTCGGCTTTATCAGCCGGCCGTCACCGAAGTCATCATTCCGTTCGACCAGATTGAGGCCGCGGTCCACCGCGGCGACGTGGACGTCGGGCTCCTGATCCACGAGGGCCAGCTGACGTACGCCGACGACGGACTCCAGCTCTGGGAGGATCTCGGGGCGTGGTGGGGCCGGGAGACCGGGCTGCCGTTGCCGCTGGGCGGGAACGTGGTGCGCCGGGACCTCGGGGCGGCACTCACCGCCCAGATTGCCCGCGACCTGCGCGCCAGCATCGAGTATGCGCTGGCCCACCGGCGGCCGGCGCTCGAGCACGCGAAGCAGTTCAACCGCGGCATCGGCGACGAACGCACCGACACCTTCGTGGGGATGTACGTCAACGAATGGACGGTGGACTACGGACCGCGGGGGCGCCAGGCGGTGCAGCTGCTCCTTGACCGGGCCTTCGAGGCCGGCCTGATCCCCGAGCGGGTCGTGGCGGAGTTCGTCGGTTAGGCTAGGTTTCCTGCGTTCCCCCGCACCGGAGAATGCCTGTGTCGATGCCAGAGGGTTCGGCGTCACTGCTGGTGGTTGACGACGAAGAGCCGATTCGCGGCGCGCTCGCGCGCTACCTGACGCAGCAGGGCTACGAGGTCAGCACCGCCTCCTCCGGGGAGGAGGCGCTCGCCATGCTCGGGCGGCAGAAGATCGCCGGGATGCTGCTCGACGTCCGGATGCCGGGCCTGAGCGGGATCGACCTCGTGCCGCAGGCGCTCGAGCTGGAACCCCACCTCGCCATCCTGATGCTCACCGCCGTCACCGACGCCACCACGGCCGCGCTGTGCATGCAGCGGGGCGCGTTCGAGTACCTCATCAAGCCGATCGACCTGGTGGACCTCGGACGGGCGCTGGAGCGCGCCCTGCGCCGGCGGGCCACCCAGATGGAGACCGCGCAGGTCAATCAATGGCTGAAGGAGGAGGTGGCCATCCGGGCGGCGGAGGTGCGCCGCGAACGGGCCACGCTCGAGCGGGTCACGATCGCCACGCTCGAAGTGCTGGTGAACGCGCTGGAGGCCAAGGATCCCTTCTCGCGGGGCCATTCCGCCCGGGTCGCCGATCTCTCCGCCATGATCGCCTCCGAGCTGCAGTTGTCCGACGAAGACGTCGAGACCATCCGCACCGCCGGGCGGCTGCACGACATCGGCAAGATCGGGATCCGCGAGGAAGTGCTCGCCAAGCAGGGCCCGCTGACACCGGCCGAGTACGAGCACGTCAAGGACCATGTCATCATCGGCGCCCAGATCCTGGCGCCGCTCGCCCACCTGCACAACGCCATCGTGTGCATGCGGAGTCACCACGAGCGCTGGGACGGCGACGGCTACCCCGACGGCTTGCAGGGCGAGGACATCCCGCTCGGGGCGCGGATTCTCGGGATCGCCGAGATCTTCGATGCGCTGACGACCTCGCGGCCCTACCAGGAAAAGATGCCGGCGAACTTCGCGGTGGAGCGCCTCCGGGACCTCGCGGGCACCGCCGTGGACCCGGCCGTCTTCGCCGGGCTGGAGGCGGTCATCGCCCGTCGACAAACGCTGGTCTTTTTGGAAGACACCACTCCCGCCTGAGGCACCTGCGCGGCCTTCGCTGGCGCGATTCGTGCACCTCCATCCTCGGCTGCACCCCCCGCGATCGACCGGTGGGGAGCAGCCTATCGTCAACACCCAAAACCTTGTAAAACAACACGTTGGAGTGCCAGCCACCCCATGGCGAAGCTCATTCTGGTCATCGACGACGGTCCGGAGCAGCGGCGGTTTCTCGAGCGGACCCTCTCCGCGGCGGGGTACCGGGTGGTGACCGCGCCGGATGGTCAGGCCGGCACGCGCCGCCGCGCACTCCCTGCTACCCGACCTGATCATCCTGGACGTGATGATGCCCGGCATGAACGGTTACCAGGTGTGCCGCACGCTCAAGGGGGATCCCGCGACCACCGACCGGCCGATTCTCGTCCTCACCGCCAAGGACGAGCCCACCGATCACTTCTGGGCGCGGGAGGTCGGCGCCGATGATTTCATCACCAAGCCGGTGGACCTTCCCGAACTCATCCGGCGCATCGAAGACCTGACGGAGCGTCGGTGATTACCCTCCCGATCATCCTGGGTGTCGCGGCGGTGATGGCCGGCGTCGGCCTCGTGGCCGTACTCTCGTGGCTGGGCTACACCTCGTACCTCAACCGGCTGGAACGGCGGCTGGCCTATCGCAAGGGACTCTATCGCGACCTGGTCACCGGCCTCGCGCAGCGGGACCGTGCCCTGCTCGAGCCGCAGCTCCGCGAGCTGACCACCCTCAAGGATTTCCAGGCGCTCGAGGCCGTCCTCGAGGAGCAGGCGCGCGGGGCCACGGAGCGGCCGGGCTGGCTCCTCGACGCCTATGACCGCCTGGGCCTGGTGGACAAGTACGTGACCCGGCTCCGTACCGCCACCCAGTGGCGGGAGCGGGCGTTTGCGGCGGAGCTCCTCGGGCGCGTGGGCAACGCCAAGGCCGTCCCGGCGCTGCTCGACACGGTGGCCGCCACCCGCACCGAGGACGCCGACGTCCGCGAGATCGCGCTCCGCGCGCTCGCGCGCATCGGCGACCCGCGCGCCGTGGCCCCGCTGGTGGAGGCGCTCAAGCATTCCGAGGTGTGGCTGGTCCCGCGCATCGCCGATATCCTGACGCGGCACGGCGGGCTTTCCGTGGACCCGATGATCGCCTTCCTCGAGGACCCGGCGCGCCATCCCGCCCGGGCGTGGGCCGCCAGCATCCTGGGCGAGGTCGGCGCCGCCCGCGCCTTCCCCGCGCTGGTGCGCGCGCTCACCGACCTCGACGACGAGGTGCGCGCCAAGAGCGCAAGCGCGCTGGGGCGCATCGGCGATGGCCGCGCCGTCGGGTACCTCCTCGATCACCTGCTCAGTGACCCCGCGCCGTTCGTGCGCGCGCGGATCGCCCAGGCGCTCGGACAATTCGACCAACCCGAAGTGGTGGAGCGTCTGGTCCGCGCGCTGGGTGACCCCGCCTGGTGGGTCCGCATGCGCAGCGTGGAGGCGCTCGAGCAGGTCGGCGCACAGGCCGAGGGTCCGCTCCTGCTGGCCCTGGACGACGCCGACCCCGAAATCCGGATTCGCGCCGCCGTGGCCCTCGAGCGGCTCGGCGTTCCGGCCCGCCTGATCGCTGCCGTTGAACGGGGAGAGCACGCCGGCGAGGCGACCGAGACGCTCGCCCGCTTCGGCAACGCCGGTGCCCGCGAACTGCTGGCCGAAGGACTGGCTCATCCGGCCCCTGCCGTGCGCGCCGCCATGATCGAGGCGATTCGACGCGCGGGCCGGCGCGACCTGGCCACCGAATTGGTGCAGCTGTCGCGTACAGATGCTGACCCCGCCTTGCGGGCGAACGCGTTCGACGTCCTCCGCGGATTGGGCGTCACGGAAGGCATCGCCGCCGCCCTCGATCATCTCAACGACGCCGACCAGCGGGTCCGAACCGCCGCCATGCTGCTGGTCGGACAATTGGGCGGACCGGAACTCGCCGACCAGATTCGGCCCCGCACCGCCGACCCCGACCCCGCCGTGCGGGCCGCCACCGCCACCGCCCTCGGCCTGACGCAGGCACGCGGAGCCGGCGCGGACTTCATCCGCCTGCTCAAGGACCCCGACGCCGGCGTCCGCGCCGCTGCGGCCCGGGGCGCGGCCGACGCCAACGCGCGCGAGGCCGGCTCTACCCTGCTCGCCATGCTGACCGACACCGACCCGACGGTGCAGCGCGAAGCCGTCCTGGCGGTGGGTCGCCTCGGCGACCGCTCCGCCGCCGGCATCCTGCTCAACCACTTGAAGAGCGCCAGTCCGGCCGTTCGCGGCGCCATCGCGACAGCCGTCACTCGACTCGATCTCACCCAGGTGCCCGCGCTCCTCGATCGCCTCATCGAGGCCGGGGACCTGGAAAGCAAGCTGGCCGTGGTCCGCACGGTGGCCCAATTGCGCGCTCCCTCCGCCCCCTCGATTCTCGGTGTCCTCTGGCGTGACCCCGACACCGCGGTCCGTGCGGCGACGGCGGGAACCCTCGGTCGCCTCGGCGGCCCGGAGGCCGTCCGGCTGCTCGCCGCCGGGCTCGAGGATCCGGAGGAAGAGGTGCGTGCACAAGCCGTCGATGCGCTCGCGCGCATGGGCGGCACCGATGCGGGCCCTGGCCTGCTGGGCTTGCTGCAACGCGACCCCTCCGCGCGGGTGCAGGAACGGGCCGCCCTCGCCACGGGGCTGCTCCGCTCGCCAGGCGGCGAGGCGGCGCTGCTCGCCGCGAGTGGCCGGCCGGGAGCGCCGCTGGCGGTGCGCGCGGCGGCGCTGTTGGCGCTCGGTGGGTACGAGCAGGAAAGCATGGTGGGCCGACTCATCGAGATGGCGGACAACCGCGAGCTGCGGGATTTCCTGGCCGAGCGGATCAGGCACGACGCCGAGTACCGGCTGCTGGCCCAGCGCCTCGGCTCGTCCCGCCACGTGGAGCTGCAGGCGCTTGCCGCCACGACGCGGGAGGCCATGGAGCTCTCGCTGACCGAAGGGATTCGCGGCGCCCTCGATCCGGCGGAACGACTCCGCCTGGTCAGCGGCCTCCGCGCCTTCCAGGGCGACCGGAGCCGCAGCGCACTGCTGCAAGTCGTGCGGAGCGATCCAAACCCCACCGTCCGCTCGGCGGCGCTCACTGCGGTCGCGGGGATGCTGGACGCGACCGAGCTGGAGCGCGCCGCGACGCGGGCGCTCTCCGACCCGGACGCAAACGTCCGTCACACCGCCGTGGCGCTGTTCGCCCGGATCGCGCCGGACCGCGCCCTGCCGAGCCTGATCCGGATGCTCCAGCCGGACGACGACGATGCCGTGCTCCTGCAGGCGGTGGCCAGCCAGGCCGAAGCGAGCTTCGACACCTTCGTCGACCTCACCCTCGGACTGGGCTCCGGCGGGGCGGAGCTGGTGACCGTCGCCAAGGTGGCGCGCTATATCCACCACCCGCACTTGCCCGCACTCCTGCCCCCGATGGCGTCCAGCCGCGCCCCGGAAGTCCGGGAGTCCCTGGTGCGCCTCTGGTGCCGCCGTCCCGACCTGATCGACCCGGTGCTGCTCGAGGGGTTGTCACGGGACCCGGTCGTGGCGGTGCGAGTCGCGGTCGCCTCCGCCTGCGCGGCGGGAGACTCCGCCGGCGGGATTGCGACGCTTGCGGCGGACCCGGCCGAAGCGGTGCAGGCCATGGCGGCGCTGGCCGGCCTGCTGATCGGCACGCGCGAGACCCTGCCGACGGGCCTCCCGCTGGCATCGCTCGCCGCGGCGGCGGCCACGGTATTGCCGCTGGACGAGCTGCACCGGCGGGCCACGGACACGGCGGCCGACCGACGGCAGGCGGCCGGGGTGGTCCTGGCGCTGCTCGACGACCCGGCGGCCCACCGCATGGCTGCGGACGACCCGGTGCCGTCGGTGCGGCAGGCCGTCCGCGCCGCGCTCCCGGCGGCCTGATGCAGGAGACCTTCCTCGCCACCCTTACGGTCATCGCCCTCACGGCGCAGCCGTTCTTCCTGGCGTATTTCATCCTCTACAACAGCTACACCCTGCTCCTGATCGCCCTGTCGGCCCGCCAGGTGCGACGGAAGGTGGCGGGCCACTTCGTCGAAGACCTCGACCTGATCGACGACAGCGGCTCCACCAAGCCGCTCACGATGATCGTGCCGGCGTTCAACGAGGAAGTGACCATTGTCGATTCGGTCACCAACCTCATCCATTGCGACTACCCACGGTTCGAGGTGGTCGTCGTCAACGACGGCTCGAGCGACGACACCCTGGAGCGGTTGAAGCGCGCCTTCAAGCTGCGCCGGACCGACCTGCCCTACCGCGAAGCGATCGGCACCGCGCGGGTCCGGGCGCTCTACGAATCCACCGCCGCGCTGCCGAAGGGCGTGCTCCGGCTGGTGGTCATCGACAAGGAGAACGCCGGCAAGGCGGACGCGCTCAACGTGGGGGTCAACGCCTCCACGGCGCCGTACTTCGTCTGCCTCGACGCCGACTCGATCCTCGACCAGCGCGCGCTCAAGGAGATGATGCGGGTCATCCAGGAGGACCCGCGGGTCGTGGCGGTCGGCGGGCAGGTGGCCATCGCCAACGGCTGCACCATCCGGAACGGTCGGGTGGTGAGCGTCGGGCTGCCGAGCCACCCGCTGGCGCGGTTCCAGATGGTGGAGTACCTGCGCTCCTTCACCACGGGGCGGACGGGACTCGACCGGCTCGACTCGATCCTCATCCTCTCCGGGGTGTTCGCGGTCTTCGAGAAGGAGACGGTCATCCGGGCGGGCGGCTATCTCACGCCCTTCGTGCGGCACCGAATCGTGGAGGAGTACATCGCGGCACGGGCGGGCACCGTCTGCGAGGACATGGAAATCGTGGTACGGCTCCACCGGTACATCCGGGACAAGCATCTCGACCGGCGGATCGCGTTCCTGCCTCATCCAGTGGCCTGGACGGAGGTGCCGGAATCGCTCGAGTCGCTCCGCAAGCAGCGCGGCCGCTGGTACCGCGGCCTCCGGGAGTCGCTCTTTTACCACCGCGCCATGCTGCTGCGGCGCCGCTTCGGCCGGATCGGCGTGTTCGCGCTGCCGACGTTCTGGTTCTTCGAGTACTACGGCCCGATGATCGAGATGGCGGGATACTTCTTCTTCTCGTTTCTCCTGCTGCTCCAGTGGGCCTTCGGCATCCACCTGATCAACTGGCCGTACGCCATCGCCTTCTTCCTGGCCGCGTTCGGCTACGGCATGCTGGTGAACCTGTTCGCCGTGCTGGTGGGCGCCTGGCGCTTCCGGTTCGGCCTGGCGGACCGCCTGCAACGCGGGCTGCTGCCGTTCAGCCGGCGGCGCGATGTCCTGGTGCTGCTGGGGTACGCGATCCTCGAAAACGTGCCCTTCAGCTTCCGCCACATTACACTGTACTGGCGGCTCCGCGGGTTGATCGACGCCTGGCGGGGCAAAACGACGTGGGAAAAGTTCGCGCGGGTGGGATTCCGGACCGAGACGGAGGCGGCACGTGGCTGAACGGAGCGCATTGCGCATCCTGGTGGTGGACGACGACCCCGCGATGGTCCGACTCGCGGCCGCGGCGCTGATGGCGCACGGCTTCACCGATCTCGAGCACGTGGCAACCGGGCGCGACGCGCTGCTGGCGGCCGCCCGGGCCGATGTCCTGCTCCTCGACCAGAACCTCCCGGACCTGGCGGGGCGCGAGGTCCTTCTCGCGCTCCGCGCGTGGCCCGAACCGCCGAGCGTGGTGATGGTGACCGCCCATGGCAGCGAGACCTTCGCCGCCGACGCGCTCCGCGCGGGGGCGGAGGACTACCTGGTCAAGGACGCGTCGCTGGCCGCGATGCTGCCGGAAGTCGTGGAACGGGTGCGCCGGATGCGCTCGCTGCGCGAGGCGCTCGCCACTGCCGAGCGGGAACTGCTCCACGTGGAGCGACGGGCGGCGGTGGGCGAGATGACCGTGACGCTGCACCACGAGATCAACAATCCTCTCATGGCGGCGTCGGCGGAGATGGAGCTGCTGCTCGGCGGCACTGAGCCGCTGAGCGCCACCCAGCGTCAATCGCTGGACACGATTCGGGGAATGCTCGAGCGGATTCGGGAAATCGTGAAGCGGGCGGGAGCGCTCCGGCGGGCGGCGACTTCGGAGTACGCGCCGGGCGTGCAGATGATCGACCTCGACGCGCCCGCCCGGCCCGGGGTGGCGTCCCGTGGGCGAGCCCTCGTCCTGGTGCCCGAGGAAGGCACGGCCCGCGTCATGGAATCGCTCCTCCGCCGCGCCGGGTTCACCGTCCAGCGGGTGGCCGGTCCCGGGTCGCTGGTACCCGCCTCGCAGGGATTCGACGTGACGCTGGTGCTCGCGGCGGAGCGCTCGCTCCCGGCCAATCTGCCGGCGCCGACCGATCGATCGTACCAGCTGTTCGTCCTGCAGGATGGGGACGGCACCGCCGCGCGGGCTGCGCAACCCACCGAGACGTTCGGGCTCCCGCTCGACCCGGAAGGGTTCACGGCGGCGCTGGCACGAGCGCAGGCGGTCTAAGCCGGCAGGACTCCCGCCTCTCGCTTGGCCTGCTGGAACGCCATCGCCTTGAGGCGGGCCACCCGCAGGCGGATCGGCGGGTGGGACGCGAAGATGTCCCCCACGATCCCCTCCCGATCGCTCATCTTTCGCTCGGCCGGATCCACGATGCAGAGGTGCGCGGCACCCTGGGCAATGCTGCGCGTCGGCGCCGAGGCGGCCTCCAGCTTCTCGAGAGCGCGGGCCAGCGCTTCGGGATGGCGGGTCAGCTGCGCGGCGGTCGCGTCCGCCAGGTACTCGCGCTTTCGGCTGACCGCCATCGCCAGCAGCCGTGAGACCACCGGCGCAATCAGCAGCGTGAACAGCCAGAGGACGAGCAGCACCGCCCCCAGCGGGTTGCCGCCCTTCCCACCGCTCCGGCCACTGCCGCCCCGCGCGGACCCCCCGATCCGGCCCCCCATCCGCAGGTAGCGGCCCATCGCGTCGGAGAGCAGGGCCACCGCGCCCAGCATGCCCGCCAGCAGCGTCATCAGCTTCACGTCGTCGTTCTGGATGTGCGACATCTCGTGCGCGACGACTCCCTGCAGCTCGTCCCGGTCGAGCGCGGCGAGGAGCCCTTCCGTCACGGCGATGCTGGCGTGCCGCGCATCGTGCCCGGTGGCGAAGGCGTTGAGGTCGGGATCAGGCACCACCCAGACGGTCGGCTTCGGCAGTCCGGCGGCAATCGCCATCTCCTCCGCCACGTTCATCAGTTGCAGCTGCGCCGGCGAGGCGGGGGAGACGACCTCCCACGCCCCAGCCGCGAGGAGGACCCGGCGCGGGCCGGTCTTCCAGGCGAAGTAGCAGAGGGCCGAGGCCCCCGCCGTGGTCAGCAGGCCGATGAAGGGAATGGAATGGTGATACGCGCCCTGGGGCGCGTCGGCGGTCAGGAGAAAGAGGGCGTAATCGCCGCCGAAGCCCACCCACGCGAAGAAGAGCAGGAACCCGGCGACCAGCCACACCGAGCGACGGCGGTTGGCCGCCTGCTGCGCGAAAAGATTGGCGTCGCTCACGCGCCCGGAGCGCGGGAGGACAGGTCCACCGTCGGCACCGCGCGCTCACCGGCATCGGCGATGACCCAGAGATCCGCCGGCGTCGCCTTCGCGATGCCCGCGACCAGGTTGGTGGGGAACTGCTGCTGCGCGGTGTTGTACTCGGTGGCCACGTCGTTGTAGTGCTGGCGGGAAAACCCGATCCGGTTCTCCGTGCTGGCCAGTTCCTCCTGGAGCTGGAGCACGTTGGCGGTGGCCTTGAGGTCGGGATAGTTCTCCATCAAGGCGAAGAGCTTGCCCAACGATTGCGTCAGCTGTCCCTCCGCCTCTGCGGTGGCCTTGACCCCCTGCGCGCCCATCGCCTTGGCCCTGGCGCTGATGACCGCCTCCATCGTGCCGCGTTCGTACTCCATCGCGCCCTTGACCGTGTTGACCAGGTTGGGGATCAGGTCATGCCGCCGCTTGAGCTGGACGTCGATTTGGGTCCAGCCGTTCTGCACCTGGTTCCGCAGGCCGACGAGCCGGTTGTATGCGCTGACGGCCCAGAGGAGGACCGCCGCGAGGACTACGAGCAGGAGGATCGTCGCCATGCCAGACTCCGGGAAAAAGTGACGGGCTCAGGGCGTGGGCGGGGAGCCGGTCCCCGCCTGGTCGAGCAAGCGCGCGATGTCGCGCGCGAGTGCCGCCTCCGCGCCGGGCAGCTGCAGGGCGGGGTGACGCTCGTCGAGCAGCAACTCCACGCCGGGCCCGCACGGGACCCGCCGGCAGGTGGTCGGCCGCGGCGCCTGCCCCGGGACGGGCAGCGCCGATTGCATGGCCCGCGCCACGCGCCCGCGCGGTTCGTGGGACCCGGGCCCCGCCAGGACGCGCTCCGGCATCGGGAGCGCCGGGCCCAGCACGCTCGCCACGCGCCGCTCCAGCATGTCGCCGGCCAGTTCCGCCAGTTCCTTGCCGAGCGAGTCGAGCGTGGCGCCTTCCATCTGCCGCAACTTGATGGCGAGCACCTGGAGGAGATGGCGATAGCCGTAGGTAGCCGCCGTGCCCCGTCCCTCCGGCGGGCTCACCAATCCGCGCGCCACGTAGAACCGAATGGTGCGCTCCCCGGGCAGCGCCCGCGCGGCCGCGTTGACGGGCACGATATTCGACGCCTCCAACAGCGCGCCGGCGAGCGAGGCCAGGTCACGGAGGCTCCACGGCGCCAGCGCGCGGTAGGCGCGTAGCGCGACGAGCGGATCGGCGCCCGACAGCGAAGCCAAACCGGCGGGGAGTGTCATGCGGAGGTCCCGGAGGAATTTGAATGGGCGCCGGGGGGGAAGAGTACGCCCCGCAGCAGCGCCACCAGCTCGAGGAGATCGAACGGCTTCGACAGCAGCGGCGCCCCCCGGCACGCGGGAGGGAAGGCCTCGACTGTCAGTTGCGGGTCACCGCTCACGAACACCAGCCGTCCCGAGAGCGCAGGCCAGCGCGCGACGATCTCGGCGCCCAAATCCGCACCCGACATGCCAGGCAGATGGTAATCCAGCAGCACGGCCTGCGCCGGCGCCGCCTCGAGCGCCGCGAGCGCCTCCCCCGCCGTGGCGGCGGTGACCGCCTCCCACCCCTCCCGGCGGAGCAACCGACCGACCGCGTGCCGAATAGCCGGCTCGTCGTCCACCACGAGCACGCGTGCAGTCATGTGCAACCAGCCCTCTGCGCTTGAGAACGAACCCGCAGTATGCCTCCGGATCAGGGCCGGAGCAAGGGCGGTGCGCGTCGTGAGGATGACGGCGGCCGCCTCAGGATGACGCCCGCCGTCCAGCGGACGGTACCGTGGTTCCATGAACCGTGGCGTCACCCTTCCCGAACTGCTCGTCACCGTCAGCCTCGTCGCGCTGGTCCTCGGCATCGCCGCGCCCAGGTTGTCGGAACCGCTCGATGCCTTGGCCGTCGAGCACGCCGCCGGGGAAATCGCCGGCGCCCACGCGCGGGCTCGCGTCGCGGCCGTGGTAGAGTCCCGGATCACCCTGCTGCACGTGGGGCCGGACAGCCTGACCATGGAGAGTGTCGGACCCGACGGCCCGGTGCGGCGGTGGGCCGTTCCCGGCCCCGGCCAGTTCGCCGTGTCCATGACGGGGGGAGAGCGGACCCTGACCTTTTCCCCCATGGGCATCACCATGGGGTTTTCGAACGCCTCGTGGACCCTCACGAAGGGGGCAGCCACGCGGCGAGTCGTCATCTCCCGCCTTGGCCGGGTGCGTATCGAGCGATGAGCGAAGCGAAGCGGACGGAGGGGGGAGCGTGACAACGAAGCGGCCGACGCCGGAAGACGGCACCGGCGGAAGCCGGGTCCGGAGGTCCACTCGACTCCGGGCCACCCCCAACCCTTACCCGGTCGAACGCCCTCGCACCGCCACCGCCTCGAGTTGGTACCGCCGAATCTTGTGCAGGAGCGTCGAACGGGAAATGCCGAGGAGGAGCGCCGCCTGGCGCTTGTTCCCCCGCGTGTGGTTGAGCGCGAGCACGATGTGGCGGCGCTCCGCGTCAGCCAGTGTGTCGGGCGGGACCGGACTCGCCGGGACCAGCGCGCGCCGAAGCGCGGCGCGGTCGAGGCCCGGCAGGCTCAGGTCCACGAGTACCCCGCCGATCCCGGGCACCCCCAGCGCCTCGGCCGCCGCCTCGCCAGTCGGCGCAGGGACCACCTGATGCCCCGCCGCACCCAGCGTCCCGGAGAGCCGCTCAGCGCGTTCAGGGTCCATCGACACGACCAGCAGGTGGAGGGGGTCCATGGGAGGAGAAGGTATCCGGCCGGCGAGCAGGAGCAAGGATCTGCATCGGGCGGAACGATGTCACACCCGGGTGCCACGATTCGCAGGACGATCTGGCAGAGGCTGTTACCTTTGCTCCGTTCCCTTCTTTCGGACCGAGCGGCTCCCATGAACGACCTCACCGATCTTCCCGGCCTTTCCCCGGGCCAGCGCGTCCAGGACCCTTTGCTGATCCTGGAGGTGGACCGCCGGGGCGGGGACACGCCGCACACCGTCCTCACCCTTGCGAACGCCACCGGTCGGTTGCCCAGCGCACCGTTCTGGCTCGAGGACCAGCCGAAGATCGCCGGCCTTTCCCCCGGCGACGTCGCGCAGATCATCGGTGAGGTGGCCCTCTACCGCGGGCAGCGGCAGCTGAAGGTCACCTCCATCCGCCCCCTGCCCAAGGGAACGGTGGACATGAGTCGACTGGTCCCGTCCATCGGGGATCCCGCACCCTACTGGAAAACGCTGGACGGCTGGCGGGCCGAAATCGTACGTCCCCGCCTGGCCGCCACGCTCAACCTGTTCTACGGCGACGACGACTTCCGGCTGCGCTACGAAGCGTGCCCCGCCAGCCTGAGCGGACACCATGCGCTCCTGGGCGGGCTGCTCAAGCACACCGTCGAAGTGGCGAGCATCGCCCGCGCCATCGCCCGCGTCTGTCGGGCCGAGACGGATCTGGTCGTGGCCGGCGTCCTGCTGCACGACATCGGCAAACTGGACGCCTACCGCTGGGAGGGGGGGCTCTTCGAGATGACCGAGGCCGGCGCCCTGCACGGCCACGTCGTGTTGGGGGCGCTCATGGTGGACCGCGCCGTGCGCGCCGCAGAGCCCGCACCCTGCACGGCGCAGGAGCTGGCCATCCTCCAGCACCTGGTCCTCTCGCACCACGGTCGGCTCGAGTTCGGGGCGGCCGTGGCGCCGATGACGCTGGAGGCGGAGGTCCTGCATTACGCCGACAACGCGAGCGCCAAGACGGCGAGCATGGCCGACGCGTTGGCAGACGCGGACAATTTCGACGGGGACAGCCTCGTGAGCGCACGGGGCCTCTGGCAACTCGACCGACGGCGCGCCTATCGAGGCCGGAGCGACTGGGGCGGCTGACCCCGCGAGCCGGCAGAGTGCACAAATGCAGAGACGGCCGTCCGGTTCTTCGCCGGGCGGCCGTCTCCCACAATGACCCGACAGGGCGAGGCCCAGTCGGTCCTGGCCCCGGCCAGAACGGTGTCCGGCCGAGGTCGTCGTTGCGAGCGCTGCGATTCGGGTCGGGTCGCGGACCGGCCCTTCGCACGGCACCCCGAGGCGCCAGATCGGGGTGGGCAGAGCACGCGACTGGCTCCACCCGTTCGGCCGGCCTTGGTCCAGGATCAACGGAAACCGGGCCTTTACGGCGGCGATCCCCTCCCCTGCTCCTCCGGTCCGAACTCACCTGAACCGCCCCAATGGCGCCTTGTCGGCGCGCGTGGAACCGTTCCGATGCTCCCCAAACTTACGGGCGCCACGAAATCTCGCAAGTGCCTGTATTTATTCGGGTTACGCGATTTTATGTGGGTCAATTGTGGAGTGGTAAAGCGATGCGGAATCTGCCTGTAACGCGTTTCTCCACCCCATGTGGAAATGTGTATCCACAATCCGAGACGGCCCCTCGGATCGGGGCCGTGACGGGAGAGCAGCTCTATTTCGTTGAGGCCCCAGGCGGGGGCAGCTTGACGGAGATGAACTGAAGGTAGGTCCGGGCCGTCCGGTTGAACTTGTCCAGCTTCTCCTGAAGGAGCTTCATCTGGTAGGGAGCGTTTTCGCGGAGCGAAGTCTGGCTGGTGTCGGCGGCCAGGACCGTCCAGCGCTTCTGACAGTCCACGAGGTCGCCGGCAAAGATGGGCATCTCCTTCAGCAGGGCGGACTGGGCGTTCCGCTGGCCGTCGCTGGTGCTCTTCCATTGCTGCGTCACCTCCCGCGCGCTTGCGAGGGGAGCCGCGGATCGGGCGCATGCCGCGGCGACGGCCTTGGCCCGCGCCCGCATCCACGCGAGCGACGTGGAGGACGTCATTTCGCTCATGAGCCGCGAACCGGCCGCACTGATGGTGGAGGTGGAGTCTCGCAGCACCAGAAACGCGTCCTGCTGGACGGCGTGGGCGGCGTCGAGCGCGGTGTCCGGTGTGGCAAAATGCTGCAGGCCGACTTGTGCCTCCAGCGGGGCCACGAGCACCAGGGCCAGGAGGGCGACGAAGCCATGGCGGGTCAGGAGTCGATCCCCACTTCGATATAGCGGCAGACCACGTCTCCTTCTGGGAGGGCAAAGAGGCAACCACCCGAGGAGGCCGCAAACCAGCCCGCCATGAGCGGGCGCGGGGAGTCGAGTTCGTGGAGGATGGGACCGAGCCACCTGCGCAGGTGACGCAGTTCGGGCGCGCGGCGGCCCAGGAGCGCCATCAGCGCGCCGACGCCGGAGGTGGCCCGGAGGAAATGGGCGAGCGCGTGCGCCCGCTGGTTGAATTCGACCGCCTTGACGCCCGGCTCGTCATAGAGCACGGAGCCTTCGAAGACGTCCATCGGGGGCGCATCGAGGCGGGGGCCGAGGTACACGAACTGCCGGCCCCGGTCGGTCTTCCGTTCGACCACCGCCGCGGCGGTTTCGCTGGTCAGGCGCCCGGCGTGGAGCAGGTCGTCGTCACGGAGGATGCCGACCTGCCGGGTCCATTCCAGCGCGGCCAATGCGGTGTCCATGGGGCAGCCGGCCTGGTCGTCGATGGCGATGAAGCGCGGCGCCTCCCCGGCCCGGAGCATGAAATGGGCGAGGCCTTCGGCGCGGTCGTTGAAACTGCGTACGACGAGATTCTGGGTCGTGGTCATAGGGGAGGGAAGATATGCGAATTCCGCCTCCGGGGCCACCGCGACCCTCCTACGGCGTCAACTCGTTCTTGGGCTCGACCCGCACGATCCAGAGTCCCGAGAAGACGTCCGGGACATAGATCCGGCCGTCCCGGTGGATGGCGCCCCACGCCATGGCGGCGTTCGGGAAATTCCCCTTGGCGTCGCCGGTATAGACGTGGGCGATTTCGCGGTCCTGCGCCAGCAGGTCGCCCCGGAGTTCCCCGCTCACGTCCAGGACCCGCAGTCCGCCCTGGTAGTCACCGAGGAAGAGGGTGTCGCCGGCCACCCAGACATTGTGGGTGCCACCGTCCTTCGGCTCGTACCAGGCGACCTCCCGGGGCCGCGCGATGTCGGAGACGTCCAGCACGTGGAGCCGGCCGTAGGCCCGGCCCAGGCCGAGGAGGCTCGGTCCCGCAGTGGCCTGCGGCTTGGCGGCGAAGACCTCGTCGCCCACGAAGACATAGCGCCCGCTCCGCCAGGCGGTGTGGGTCCCGCGGATGAAGCCGGGCCCGCCGACCGCCGCCACGTCGCGGTAGAGCGACTCCAGGTCGTACTTGTACTGCGACACGAGCTGCGGATTCTCCGGGCTGCCGCCGCGCACCCCGTTGCCGACATCGAGGATGACCAGCCCGTCGTTCCAGTAGCTGAGGTACGCCAGTCCGTCCTGCACATCGATGTCGTGCAGCATCCGGCCCGCGGCGCTGCCCGACGTCTCCCACCGTGCCACCTGTTTCGGCGCCAACGGATCCCGGATGTCGATGACCCGCATCGACCCGGTGGCGTCGTCGGTCAGGTACACGTAGCCCCGGTAAATGAAGGTGCTGTGCACGCCGCCGCTGACGGTCTCGGTGAACTCCGAGATCGCCTTGGGATGCGCGGGGTCCTCGAACGAGAGGATCACGATGCCGTTCTTCCGCGACGAAGCGCCTTCGCGGGTCAGGACCCCGTAGCGGCCGTCCTCGGTGGTCATGATGTCGTTGATGGCCCGGGCGTCCACCATGACCGAGTCGGTGATGACCGGCGCGGCTGGATCGGACAGGTCGATGGCATAGACCCGGTCGCCGAGGGTGGAGAGATAGCCGTAGCGCCCGTCGGGATGGAGCCAGAATTCCATCGTGGCGAAGCCCTTGACCGGCACGCGCCCGACCAGGGTGGTGGGGCGCACGACGTCGCGCGGGACCACGGTGATGGTGGCGGTGGCCGCGCGTCCGGCGAACGCGCCGACGGCGCGGTAGGTCCCCGGCTCGTTCGCGACGAACGCCCCGTCGGCCTCGATGAGGCCGTCGCCCGGATTGACCATCCACTCGGGGAGGACGTCGGGCACCACGGTCCCGGTGCGATCGCGGGCCTCGAAGGCGAGGCGCACGACATCGCCGGTGCGCACCGTGGCGAGCGCCGGCTTGACCTCGACGGTGGCGACCGGATTGGCCACCACCGAGAGTTGCAGCGTGGTGCTCGCCTGGCCCGCGCGCGCCGTCACGGTGGCGCGACCGGGCCGGACCGCGGTCAGGATCCCGGTGTTCGAGGCGGTGACGACGCCCGGCTGATCGGAGACCCAGGTGACGGGATCGTGTCGGGTGTCGCCGTTGGCGGAGCTGACGGTGGCGGTCAGGGCCACGGCCTGGCCGGCGTACAGCCGACGCGGCGCCGGTTGCACGACGATGGCCGCCGCGGGACCGGGCACGATGGTGATGACCGCGACGGCCGTCTTGGCCCGGCCGCCCCCCTTCGCGGAGGCGAGGGCGGTCACGCGCAACGCGCCGACTGCGCCCGCCGTCGCGAGTCCGGTGCTGTCCACCGTACCCTCGAACTGCCCGCCGGCCTGGAACCAGCGGATGCGGACGTCGGAGAGCTCACGTCCGGTCGAATCGAACGCCTGCGCCGTCAGGCGCAGCGTGTCACCGACGGCCACCGCCGCCTCGGCGGGCCGGATGGTGACCGAGGCGACCGGAGTCGGCGTCGGCGTCGGGACCTGCTGGAACATCAGGGCAAGGGCGAGCAGCATCGGATCTCTCCGCTGGGGGGTCGATCAAGTTACACGGCGGCGGGGCGGCGTCCACCTCCCCTGGCGCGTGGCCAACGTCCCGGTCCGTAGATAGATTGGGCGCTGGAGACGCACCATGCGCATTGAATGGACATCCTACCAGTCGCCCGTCGGCGTCCTGACGATCCTCGAGGCGCGCGAGGGGCCGCTGATCGTCGAGTACGCTGAACGCACCGGGCGGCTGCACCTGGCCGAGCGGCTGCGGCAGCAGGCGCCCGGGGCGGTGATCGACACCGGCCCCTGCCGGCAGGCCACCTCGTGGCTCACCGCCTATTTCGCGGGCCGGCCGAGGCCGTTCGGCTATCCGGAGTACCTGGCGAACTACCTGAGCGTCAGCGACTCGCAGCAGGCGGTCTGGCGTGCGCTGACGGCCATTCCGTTCGGCGAGACCCGCTCCTATGAGGAGATCGCCACGGCCACCGGCATCCACCCCCGGGCGGTTGGGCAGCTGAACGGTTCCAATCACCTCGCCATTCTCCTCCCCTGCCACCGCGTGGTCGGGAAGGACGGCGGGCTGGTGGGCTACGGCGGCGGACTGGAGACGAAGGGCTGGCTGCTCGACCACGAGTTGAGATCGGTAGGGCTCACGCTCTCGGCGCCGTCGGCGTATTGACAGAAATCCCCCCGTTTCGCAGCTTGGAGCATGCACCGCAGTCGCACGATGGAGTCGATGCACCTCTCGCCGCTCGGATGCGCCAGCTCCGATCGGCCATTTTTTTCCCGTTGAACCGAGGTTGTGGCAATGGCGAAGGGCACCGTGAAGTGGTTCAATGACGCGAAGGGCTTCGGTTTCATCTCGCAGGAGGGCGGCAAGGACGTCTTCGTGCATCACACCGCCATCACCATGGACGGATTCCGCTCCCTGGCCGAAGGCGATGCCGTCGAATTCGATGTCGTCGAGGGACCGAAGGGCCTGCAGGCGGCCAACGTGCGGAAGGCTTGAGCTCGGCCCGGCACGCGATCGCCTTCGCGCTGTTCGCCCTCGGCGCCGCGTCACCGGCCGCGGCGCAGGGCTTGGAACTCTCGTTCTATGGATTCCGGGCCGGCGTGTCCCTCGTAGACACCGATGCCCAGGTGCGGCTGCTGCTCGGGGCCGGACTCTCGTGCCAGCGGAGCACGGCTGATCCCCGGCTGCAGGAGTGCCGCGCGACGATCGCGGACCCGGTGGCCAGCACGCCGGTCAGCATCTGGCTGGCGGCCATCGACAGCGTCATCGGCGTGGTCACCATCTCCGCGACGCTGCCCACCGCCGACTTCACGCGGTGGCGGGACGACGTCGAGGCCGTGTACGGACCGCGGGCCGCGACGGTGCAGGGCGCGCAGGGAATGGTGCAGTGGATCGTCGGCACGCAGATGCTGCGCCTCACCTGGCGCTCGGCGTCGGGCCGAGTCGAAACCTCCATCAGCATCGTGGATGGCCCGGTGCTCGACGGCTGGAACCTCGGCGCCGAGACGCCCACGCGGATTGCCAAGCCTCGCCCACCCGGCTAACCTACGGTATCTCCCCTGAGCACCTGTCCGCACGTGCGGATTTCCACAGCATCACGCCCGGAGCCTGACGTGGTCCTGCACTCTCGTCGGCCTGGTGGGTCGCGCTCCGGCGCCGTCCTGCTCGGCCTGCTCTTCCTTGGCGCCTGCGGGAGCGGGAGCGGCCCCATCCAGATCGGGGTGGCCGCCAACTTCACCGACCCGCTGAGCCTTCCGATCCGCTACGGCGCCCAGCTGGCGGTGGAGGAGATCAACGCCGCCGGCGGCATCAACGGCCGGCCCATCGAGCTGGTCGAGCGGGAAGACTACGCCGACGCCGACTCGGCGATCGTCGTGGCTACCGACTTCTATAACTCGCCGGTCGTCGCGGTCATCGGGCACGGGTTCTCCGGCCCCACGCTCGCCGCCGCGCCGGTGTACAACGGCGGCAGCGACCCCCTGCTCGAAATCTCTCCCGCCGCTTCCGCCCCGGCGGTCACGGACGCGGGACCCTACACCTTTCGTGTCTGCCCGAGCGACCTGGCGCACGGGTCGGCGCTGGCGCACTGGGCGCGCGAACGACTGGGCCTGACTCGCGGCGCCGTGTTCTACACCAACAGCGAGTACGGCCGCGGCATCCGCGCCGCGTTCGAGTCGGAGTTCGCGTCGCTCGACGGCTCCGTGATCGGCGCCTACCCGTACCTCGGCGACACCCCCGACGTCAGCCCGTATGTGGACCTGCTCTCCCGGAACAAGCGGGCCCAGTTCATGGTCATCGCAGGGTACGACCCGGACGCGCGGACCATCCTGACCGAAGCGCGCAAGAAGAGCCTCACCATCCCCGCGATGGGCGGCGACGGCCTGGAACAGATCGCGCTCGCCGGACCGGTCGCCAACGGCACCTACGTCACCTCGTCGTATTTCCCCCAGACTGACACCCCTGCCAACACCCGCTTCGTCGCCGCGTATCGGCAGCGCTTCCCCGCTGCCGGCGACCCGAACGGCTCGGGGGCGGCCGCCTACGACGCGGTGTACATGCTGCGGGAGACGATGCGCCGGGTCGGCACCGACCGGCAGGCGGTGCGCGACGCCTTTGCCGGCATCGGGACCGCCACGCCGGCGTATGAGGGTGCCATGGGCACCATCGCATTCGACGAGAACGGCGACGTGCCCAGCCTCAAGATCTACGTCGGCGAAGTGCGCGACGGCGCCATGAAGCTGGCGGAGGGGCAATGAACCCGTTGCGAAGCCTCCGGAGCCGGGTCAGCCTCGGCATGGCGGTGCTGGTGACGCTGGTCCTCCTGATCGCCGTCAGCGCCACGCGCGCCGTCCGGTCCATCAGCAGCGCCGTGGAGACCGAGACCGCCGCGCTCATGGCCGGCACCGAGGCCGGCAGCGGCCTCGTAGGCGCCGTCCTCAACGAAATTCGGAGCGCCGAGCAGTACCTGCTGGAGCCCTCGGTGGAGCTGCAGCGGGAATTCATCGCCAGCGGCGACTCCGCCTACGCCTACCAGCAGACCTTCCGACAGTTGAGCGGGCTCTCCACGCAGGACCGCTACATCACGAACAAGATCGCCGAAGAACAGGCCACGATCGAAGTCTCGTACGCCATGGCCCACGCGCTGGCCGACCTCGGCCGCGACGCCGAGGCGCGCCGGTTCGCCAACGCGGCCCGCGCCCCGGCCGACACGCTGGTGGCCGACGTGCGCGCCTTGTCCCGCTCGCAGAGCGCCCGGGCGCTGATCCGGGTCCAGGCGCTGCGGGAGGAGGCCGGCCGACGGGAGCGGAGCGTCTGGGGGCTGTTCGGGCTTGCCCTCGTCCTCGGCATCGCGACCACCCTCTACACGGTGCGCACCGTGGACCGCCCGCTTCGCCGGCTGGTCGGCGCCGCGGAACGCTTCGGCGCCGGCGATCTCCGGCCGGTCACCCTCGGCGACATGCCGACCGAACTGGGCCGGCTCGCCGCCGCCATGGACGAAATGGCGGCGCGGCTCCGCGGAGTGGTCGGGATCGTCGTCAAGGAATCGAACCAGATCTCCAGCAGCGCCAGCGACTTTTCCGCCATGAGCGAAGAACTCGCCGCCAGCAGCGGCGAAATCTCGACGGCCATGGTCAAGATGTCGCACAGCGCCGAGTCGCAGGTGCACGGCATGCGGGACGCCGACGAGCTCCTCGGCCGGCTCCGCGCCACGGCGGCCGAGGCCGACGAGGCATCGACCCGCGTGGTGGCGCTCGGCGACACCATTCGCGACCTGGCCGTCCGGCACCGGACGGACGTCGCCGCCGCCGGCCAGACCCTGCTCGACGTGCGGGAGGTCGTCCAGACCTCCGCCCAGCAGGTGCAGGAGCTCGCGCGGAAGTCGGAGTCGATCACGGAGTTCATCGACCTCATCAAGCAGATCTCGTCGCAGACCAACCTCCTGGCCCTCAATGCGGCCATCGAGGCGGCGCGCGCCGGGGAACATGGCCGGGGCTTTGCCGTGGTGGCGGAAGAGGTCCGGCACCTGGCGGACTCCAGCGCGCGCGCGGCGGAGGACGTGACCAAGACGGTGCAATTCATCCGCAACCAGGTGCGCGAGGTGTCCAGCACCATGCAGGTGGGCACCACGAAGGTGCGGGGGATCGAGGGCGTGGCCGGCGCGGCCGCCCGCGCACTCGACGACATCGGCGCCGCCGTGCAGGAGGTGCGCACGGCCGCCGCGGTGGTGTCCGCGCAGGCGGCGCTCAACCGGACGATCGTGGACCAACTGGGCGGGAAGACGGCCGAAGTGGCCGCTTCCGCCACGGAGCACGCCTCGGCGAGCCAGGAAGTCACGGCGGCTGCGGAGGAACAGAGCGCCTCGACCGAGGAGATGGCCGCCGCCGCTGGCGACCTGCTGCAGGGCGCGACCCGACTGACGGACGCGATGAACGCCTTCCGCACCTGATCCACGCGAAGCCCAGCAATGGAAGCGCCCCCCTGGCCAGAGCCAGGGGGGCGCTTTCGTTCAGACCCGAATGCCTAGTGCTTCTTCTTGGCCGGCGCCTTCTTGCCTGCCGCCTTTTTGGCGGCCGGACGGGAGGCCGACTTCGCGGACTTCGGCTTGGCCTTGGGCTTGGCCTTGGCGCTCGATGGCTTTGCACCCTTGGGCTTGCCGGCCTTTGGACGGGCCGCGATGCGGTCCAGCTTCTTCTGGTGCGCGGCCTTCAAGTCGGCCAGGAGCCGATCGCCCTCGTCCTCGGCCAGGAGGCCCCGGCGCGTGGCGTACTTGACCAGCTCGTCGGCATCGGCGATGTCGAACTCCGAGAGCCGGGCTGCGGCACGAATGACGTTTACCAGCGCATCCGCCACCGGGCTGCGGAGGACTGTCGCGATTCCTGGGAGGCTTTCGAGCAACGTGGAGATTTGCGCGCCGCCGAGTTCAGATACCACTGGGACTCCTTCAAGCCAAGACAGCGGAGGACTGTAAGGGTGGCGTAACGCTATGCCGCGTTATGCCTTGCCGGCGCCAACGTACCACACCGGCGGGGTGCAGTCAAGCGAACGGCCCGGAGAGGTGGTTGAATCGGGTGGCAAGCAAGCAAACAAACTGAAATTAGTGACAGTGTCACAGCATTCACGCGGCACTAAGCTGTCGCTGTCTCATTTCTCGACAGTCGAGCCTCCCCGACAGCTTTGCGCGCTCATCAGGGGAATCATAGATTGGTAGGAAGGGGGTGATATACCACCCCCGGAAGGGCCGCCCATGGGACGTCGGGGCATCAAGGAATTTCGAGCGCCGGAAGCGCTCGCGCTGGTCGCCGCGGATCGTGACCGGAAGCCTCTGGTGTGTCCGTCATGCGGCACCGAGTCCATTACCAGAACCCCGAAACGCCCCCCACCGAATACCCCGAGCGAAATCGGCCGCATCGCCCTGCTCTGCTCCAAGTGCGGACGCAGCGCCGCCTACCTGCCGGGCGTCCCGGATCCGTCGCGCTCACCCGAGTCGCCGTACCATCCGCCCGACGCCCCCTAGGGCACAACGACCTCGCGATAGACCAGGTAGGGCAGCAACACGTACAGCAGCAGATCGCGCACCAGGTAGAAGACGACGAACGCCGCCACGGCGCGCCAGCCGAGGCGGCGTACCTCCGCCCAACTCCTCGGGAAACGCAGCCAGCGGCGGATCCGCCCGAGCGGGCGCTCCGGCGCTACCTCGGGCGACTGAAGGTCCGTCCCCATCGGATGGCTGTCAGGAAGGGGACCGGCTTCCAGCTGTTGGAGTCATAGCTGTAGTAGATGAACATGGGGCGACCTCGCACGTTCTTCCGCGGCAGGAAGCCCCACATGCGGCTGTCGTGCGAGTTGTCCCGGCTGTCGCCCATCATGAAATACGAATCGGGGGGCACCACGATCGGCCCCCAGTCCTGCAGGTCGGGATTGTAGGTGGCGGTGTCACGTCCGACGAGGTACTTGACCTGCCACTGGCGCATGAGGAACCGCTGCTCCGGCCCCGCCATCGGCAGAGGGGAGGCGTGGACGACGTAGGGCTCGTCGAGACGCTCCCCGTTGCGGATCAGTTGCCCCCCCTCCATCGCCAGCGTGTCGCCGGGCATCCCCACCATGCGCTTGACGATCTCCATGTCCGACTCGACACCGTCGAAGACCAGGATGTCGTTGCGCGTGGGCTCGCGGAAGGCAGGGAGCCGCTTGTGCACCAGCGGAATTTCCGCCCCGTAGAGCGCCTTGTTGACGAACAGGAAGTCGCCGACCAGCAGCGTGTTCTCCATGCTGCCGGACGGGATGCGGAACGCCTGGACGAGGAAGGTCCGGAGCACCAGCCATACCACGAGGGCCATGGCGATGGACTTGGTCCATTCCCATAGCCAGAGGACGAACGAATGGTGACCAGGCGCCGGCTTGGACTGGGGCATGAGGGTCGTTGGGTCCCGGTGAGAGGGAGGGCGCGGTAACCTAACCGGAGGAGCGAACGGGGTGAAGACCCCGCGTGACACGGGGCGCCGGCGGTCCCTACGACCCCCGGCGCCCCGTGGTTTCCCCGCTGAGGGACCGGCGCCCGGCTACCTGACCCAATCCGCGATGAAGACGTTGGTCTCGCCGCGGATCTTCGCGTTCCGGTTGGAGGCCCACACCAGCTTCTTGCCGTCCGGGCTGAACATCGGGAAGCCGTCGAAGTCCGGGTCGGTGGTCACCTGCTGGAGCCCGGTGCCGTCCACGTTGATCAGGAACAGGTCGAAATTCCGGCCCTTCGGGTCGAGGTGGTTCGACGTGAAGATGATCTGCTTGCTGTCGTGCGAGAAGAACGGGGCGAAGTTGGCGCCGCCCACGCGGGTGACCTGCCGTGGTTCACTCCCGTCGGCGTTGGCCACCCAGATTTCGAGGGCGGCGGGCCGGACGAGACGCTGGGCGAGCAGGCTCCGGTAGTCCGCCGTGTCGGCCGCCGTGGCCGGGTAGGAGGCGCGCCAGACGATCTGCTTGCCGTTGGGAGAGTAGAACGCCCCGCCGTCGTAGCCGATCCGCGAGGTCACGCGGCGCACGTCGGAGCCGTCGATGTTCATGCTGTACAGGTCGATGTCGCCGTCGCGCGTGCTGGTGAAGATGATGCGCTTCCCGTCAGGAGAGACGGTCGCCTCGGCGTTGTACGCATTGTCGTCGGTCAGCTTGCTGAGGCCGGACCCGTCGCTCGCGGCGGTGTAGATCTCGAAGTGACCGAGCGGCCAGACGTAGCCCTTCGACATGTCGGGGCGCGCCGGGCAGGCGGCGTCGAACTCGAAGGTGCTGCTGTACAGGATGCGCTTGTCGTTGTCATAGAAATAGCCGCAGCTGGTCCGACCCTTCCCGTTGGACACGCGGCGCATCCCCGACCCGTCGGTGTTCATGATGTATTCCTGGTCGCAGCCCGCCGTGAGGTCTTCCTGGCGCTGGAAGATCAGCTGCCGGCCGGACCGGGAGAAATACGCCTCCGCATTGTTGCCGCCATGCGTCAGCTGCTGGATGTTCCGGAGGTGCCCCTCCCCGGGGAGGGCCGCCACCGGCATGGCGGGCGTGGCCACGACCTCGACGGTGCCGCGACAGGAGAGCAGCGGAGCGGCGGCGAGCACGATGAGAAGCGATGCGGTACGAATGAGAGTCTCCAGGTTTCTAGGCCCACCAGAGTACGAACGTCACGGGGAAACAGGCAATCCGTAGGACTACGGACGCCGCATGCTATTCGGTGAGCGCAGCCAGTACCTCGGCGGCGTGACCGCGTGGTTTCACCTTCTCGAACACCCGGGTGATGCTCCCGCGGGCGTCGATGATATACGTCGTGCGCAGCACGCCGAAATATTTCCGCCCGTACATGCTTTTTTCGCCCCAGGCGCCGTACGCCTCGGCGACGGCGTGGTCCTCATCGGCCAGGAGCGTGAACGGCAACTCGTATTTCTTCTTGAATTTCTGGTGACTCGCCACGCCGTCGGGCGACACCCCGAGCACCACCGCGCCGGTCGCCTGCACCGCGCGCCAGCTGTCGCGGAAACCACACGCCTCGGTGGTGCAGCCCGTGGTGTCGTCCTTGGGATAGAAGTACAGCACGACCGGGCGGCCCTTCAGGTCCTTGAGCGCCACCGGGGACCCGGCGTCAGACGGCAGCCGGAAGGCGGGCGCCTTCGAGCCGGGTGCAAGCACGGGCGGCGCCACCGGCATCAGGCGGCCAGGCGGTAGAGCGTGCGCCGGTAGCTCTTGTGCACGCGGAAGTGCGCGCCGGTCCGCTTGCCGGTGAAGTGCTTCTCCTCGAGGCGTGCAAACTTCTTGCGCCACTTCCACCGCACGAACTTCATGACCAGCGGATTGCTGGCCTCCATCTTGGCGAGAATGAGCGCGTAGGCCGGCATGATCATTTCCTGGTACGCCAGGTTGAGCAGGTCGAACGTCGGCGCGATCTGCTCCGTCATGTCCGTGTCCTTGAGCATCGTGAACCGGGAGGCCGCCATCATCGCCTGGTAGCGCCGGATGTCCTGCCCGCCGCCGATGGGGCTCTTCTGGTCCGACGGCACCCGGAAGATGTCGGAGATCAGGATGTACCCGCCCGGATTGAGCATCGACTCGGCCTTGGCGAGCGCCACGTCCGCCTTCATGAACAGGAAGCTCTCGCTGAAGAGGATCAGGTCGAACTTCCGGTCGAGCTGGAAGTCCTCGAACCGCGACAGGTGCACGACGGCGCGATTGCCGACCGCCTTCTGCGCTTCGGCATTCAGCCACTCATTGGGTGACAGGCAGACGACCTCGTAGCCCCGGTCGAGGAGCTTCTTCGCGGTGTTGCCGGCGCCACACCCGACGTCCAGGATGGTCTTGACCCCCTCGGGGATGTCCGCCATGAGCTTGTCGGTATAGCGCGCCTGGGCCACCGGGAGATTGGCCGCGGTGAGCGGGAGGTCGGGGGTCCAGTATCCGTAGTGCAGGTCGTGCATGTCGAGCGCGAACCGGCCGACGACCAGGCCGAGGGCCAGGCCGAATTCGGGGGACTTGAGCGCCGGGGCGCGCGGGACGATTGAGTGTGATGCATCGGTCATATGGTTCGCTACCTGGTTGCCGTGGTATCAGCCTGGACGCGGATGTGGACACCGCTGATGTCACCAACGCCGTCTTCGACTGTAAAAATAGTCTCGGGGACGAGGCGCCGCTGGCCGCGGGTCGGTACCACGCGGTCCGGAGTCCGCGACCCGCGCCAGGCGGTGACGGTGGCTGCGACCTGGGCTGGAGAGTCCGCGTGCGCCAGGACCGCGCTCCAGGCGGCGTCGGCGGAACTGGCGGCGACGAGGGCGCGCATCATGCGAAGGCCGAGTGCATGCGGGTCGAGCGGATTTTCGGAGGCGAGCGCCACCAGCTTTTGCGCGTCACCGACCCCCACGATCGGCGCCCGCTCGAGGACCGGGCCCAGCACTCGTTCCGTCACCCACTCGGCCAGCCCCTCGGCCAGGAACAGGTCAGAGGCGACGATCTGCAGGCCGGTTCCATCATCCCGGATGGCGCCATCTTTCCTGAGCGAAAGTCGGTGTCGCTCCATCAGGATGTGCTGCCACTCGTGCAGGGCGGTGGCCACGGCGTACAGCGGAGGGTTGCCGGGGTCTTCGATGATCGCGTCGGCCGACTCCAGGAAACCGGCTGGGGAGGCCGCCGCCTCCCGGGCCACGCTGGTCAGGATCCACGGGCCGTCAGATTCGAGCGTCGTGTTGGTGCCAATGTCGAGCGGTAGTCGCCGGAGGACATCCAGTTCGGCGCCCGGCCCGCGACGCCGGGCCCATTCCTCCGCGGCCCAGTTTTCAGGGGCGACCAGCCTTCCGACCACATCGCCCGGCATCCCCACGCGCGGCACCGCTTCCGGAATACCGAAGTAGCGGGGACGAACCGCGGGAATCGGCAGATCGGGCTGGGCCCACGCCGCCCGCATGAGTCCGGCCAGGGAGGTGGGGCGCCCATCCGCTTGCACCCAAGTGGCCGACAGCAGAAACACCACCGCCTGGCCCTGCCAGGGCGCGGCGTCCCGGTACCCGTCAAGCAGAATCTCGGTCACTTGGGCGGACGCGTTGCCACCCAGCATCAGGCGTTCCCGCGCCGTCTCGTACGCCACGGTATCCCGCTCACGAAGGGTCGCGAGTCGGTAGAGCGCGAGCGGCAGGACGGACGTCCCGGGGGGAAGGGTGGCCGGAATGAGTCCCGCGGCGGCCAGGGCAGGCCGAGCGTCCTCCCAGGAGATGTTCCGGGATCGGCGGCGCGCCCCGTCGAGGGCGGCGGCATGCAGATCCACCAGCCACTCCCCACGAGGCCGGAAGAGCGCGTTGAACGTGGGTTGTTCTGCCGGGGGGAGCGCGGCGTAAATGGTGGAGAGGGTCCTGACCATGGCCGGCACCATTTCGTCCCGGCGCAGCAATCCGAGCGAGGGCAGAAAACCGTAGTTTCGGACGGAGTCGGCGGGAATCGGCGGCAGCCCGGCGGCCAGGGCCAGTGCGTCCGCGCGAAGGGCGACCCCCGGCTGCTCTTCGGCGGCCTCCACCCACGCGCCCGGCAAGCGGAGATCGGTCAAATTGCGTCCGAGCGTGAGTTGCGCCGCCCGGAAGCGAGGCAGCGCCGCGTAGAACTCGGCGTTCGGGGGTAGACGCTCCGCGCTCCACTGCCAGGTGCGTGCCCGGGGGACGGCCACCTGTCCGGCCAGCGCGCCGCCACTCTGCCGACCGGTGAAGATCATCGGTTCCGGTGTGTCCACGGTGAATTCCACTGCACCGCCGGTCCCGACGCGGCCATCGCGGATGGACACCGGGGGGCCGTCGCTCGATTCGAGCGCCATGCTTCCGGTCAGTGCCCCGCCGCGCTGCTCCAGACGGAGATCGCCCCGCAAGATGGTGATGCCAGTCGTGACCCGCACGTGCCAGCGGCCGGTGACCGACGCCTGTGCGGCGAGGGTCCCGGCCGCGAAGCCGAGGAGCGCAAAGAGCACCGCGCTGGCCCGGCGGATGCGTGGCGGTCCGTGCTTCAGGAACCTTCTCCCGGTGTGGGAGGAGCTGTCTCGGCCACCGGCTTGACCATCACCGGCATGCCGTCCTGCAGCCGCTCCTGCCCGCCAACCACGACGGTATCGCCGGCGTCGAGGCCGCTTCGAATTTCGGCGATGCCCGGCGCGCGGATCCCGAGCCCCACCTGGCGCCGCGACGCCTTCCCCTCCTGCACCACGTACACGAAGTTGGCACCCTGCAGCGGCACGATGGCCTCCTCCGGCACGACGACCGCGTTGGGGCGCACCTCGGCGGCGAGCCGAAGGTCCAGGTACATGCCGGCCTGCAGGGTCCGCTTCGGATTCGGGACCAGCGCCTTGACCGTGATGGTGCGTCCCGGCAGCTGGACCACTGGATCCACAAAATCCACCACGCCGACGAACTCCTGGCCGGGGAGCGCCGCGACGCGGAACGTCACCCGCTGGCCGCGGCGGAGCCGTTCGGCATACCGTTCCGGGACCTGGAAGGCGGCGCGCTCCGGGTTGACGGTCTGGAGCGACACCAATTGCGTCGAGGAGGTGACGTAGTCGCCGAGACTCACCATGCGTTGACCGGTGGCGCCGGCAAACGGCGCCCGGACGGTGGTGCGCTCCAGCCGGAGCTGCAGCAGGTCCAGCGAGGCCTGGGTGCTCCGTGCGGTGGCTTCGGCACGCTCGAGGTCGGCCTGCGAGGAGGCCTTGTCGGCGATCAGCTGCCGGGTGCGCGTGAGCGCCTGCGCGGCGAGGTCGCGATCGGCTTCCGCGCGGGCCACCTGGGCCTTCAACTCCGCGTCGTCCACCTTGAAGAGGGCGGTCCCCTGCGCCACCTCGTCGCCCTCGCGGAAGAGGATGCCGGTGATCCGGCCGTCCACCTCGGGACGGAGCTGAATGGACTGGACCGCCTCGATTTCTCCGGTGGCCGCAATGGCATCCACCACCGAGTCGGTTCGGGCGACGGAGACCTCCACCAGCATGGCCGGCGGACCGCCGCCCGGCCCGCCACCGGGCCCGCCGGCGCCGCCGGCCTTGGAGTCGCCCTTGGAACAGGCCGCCGCGAACGCGGACAGGAGGAGCAGGGTCGGGAGTCGGGTCACTGGGAGTTCTCGCTGGGGAAGAGGCGGCGGCCGAGGATCACTTCGAGCCCCGACAGCGCAAGCTTGGTGGCGTAGCGGGCCTGGACCAGGCCCGATTCGGCGTCGGCCAGATCCACCTGGCCATTCAGGAATTCGATGATGTCCACGGCGCCCGCCCGGTACCGGGTGTCCTGCACCCGGTAGTTCTCGCGGGCCACGACGACCGCCTCGGCGGCCAGCAGCGCCGCTTCGGCCGCCGTCTCGTAGGC
This sequence comes from uncultured Gemmatimonadales bacterium, assembly GCA_963810185.1. GTDB lineage: Bacteria > Gemmatimonadota > Gemmatimonadetes > Gemmatimonadales > GWC2-71-9 > SPDF01. Next base: position 617,268 of record CAWEMJ010000007.1, on the reverse strand, counting down.
ACGATAACTCCGGGTCACGTCCGCGAGCGCGCCGCGCTGCAGGTCATCGCGCACGGCGATGGCGACCTCGTTGGCCGACTTGGCCCGCGCCAGCGCGATCTCCCTGACGCCGTTGTTCCAGATCGGAAGGCTGACCGTGATCGCACCCGAGGAGCGGTCGGTGGCGGTCGGCCAGAACTTGTCGTCATAGGCCGCGGCGGTGCCGGTCAACGTGACCCAGGGGAGGTAGAACGCTTTCCTGGCGCGAACTGTCGCGGCGGTGGAGCGCGCCCGCGCCTCGGCCGTCCGGATTTCGGGCCCCTGCTCCAGAGCGATCTGCACCGCGTCGGCGAGGGTGATCGGGAGCGCGGGTGCCGGTGTCGTATCGGCCCCGGCAGCGTCCACCGCCACCGACCGTCCGACCCGCCGGCCGAGTTCGGCGCGCGCCACGTCGAGCCCCGCCGCCTCACGGAGCAGGTCCACGCGGGCGCGGGTCAGTTCGAGGAGCACCTGCAGCGAGTCGGTCTGGACGGCCGCGCCGGAGACCACGCGGGCGCGCGAGACGGCGAGCTGCGATTGCGCGCGCTCGAGCCGCCGCTGGGCCACCGCGAGGAGGCCCTTGCGCGCCTGCACATCGTAGAAGGTGGCTTCGGTCTGGGCGGCGGCGAGGAAGCTGGCCCCGGCCTCGTTGGCGACCGCGCCCTGCAGGTCCGCCGTGGCCCGCTGGTAGTCGGCAATCTTCCAGCCGCCGGTGAAGAGTTCGTACCGCGCGTCGACCCGGGCCGTCACGATGGTGTTCGACAGGCTGTTGGTGCCGAAGTTGAAGGACGGCGTGGTCGAGCCGGAAAAATCCGCCGAGACGGTGACGGACGGCAGCACGAACACGAGCATGGCCGCACGGCGCACCCAGGTGGCGTCCGCCACGAAGCCGGCGGCCTGCACGTAATTCGGGTCGTAGCGGGTGGCCTCGGTCAGCGCCTCGGCGAGGGTGACCTGCGGCATCGTGTCGGCCTGCGCCAGCTGCAGGGCCAGGAGCAGTGGGAGGATCATACGATCCCCGCCGAGGCCGATTCCACCGTGGCGCGGCGCGCGCCCATCTTTTCCCGCAGTGTTTCAAGGAGCACGTACACCACCGGCACGAGGTACAGGGTCAGGAAGGTCGAGACGAACATGCCGCCCACGATCACGTACCCCAGCGGCTGGCGGCTCTCCGACCCCGCCGAGAGGCCGAGCGCGATCGGCAGCGCGCCGAAGATCGTCGCGAAGGCGGTCATCAGGATCGGGCGGAGCCGGACCCGGCCCGCCTCGAGCGTGGCTTCGAGGAGGCCGAGGCCCCGCTCGCGCAATTGGTTGGCGTATTCCACCAGCAGGATGGAATTCTTCGACGCCAGGCCGATGAGCAGGATCATGCCGATCTGGCTGTAGAGGTTGAGCGTGGACCCCGTGAGGAAGAGCGTGACGAGGGCCCCGGTGACCGCCAGGGGCACGGCGAGCAGCACGGTGAACGGGTGGACCAGCGACTCGAACTGGGCCGCGAGGACCATGTAGACCACCAGCAGCGCCAGCAGGAACGCCACGTACAGCGCCGAACCGCTCTCGGCGAACTCGCGCGACTCTCCGCTCAGCGCGGTCGAGCCGCCCTTGGGCAGGAGCGTGACGGCGGCGGCGTCCAGGCTGTCCAGCGCTTCGCCGAGCGTAAAGCCGGGCATCAGGTTGGCGGTGATGGTGAAGGACGGCACCCGGTTGTAGTGGAAGAGGCGCTGGGCACCGACGCCTTCGTCCACGGTGGTGACCGCCGCCAGGTTGATGAGTTCGCCCCCACGGCCGCGCACGTACAGCGAGCTCATGTCGGACGGGGTGGCCCGGTCGCCGGGCTGCATCTGCACCATCACGTCGTACAGCTTGTTGTCGCGGGTAAAGGTGCTGACGCGCCGCCCACCGAGCATGGTTTCCAGCGTCGAGCCCACGTCCGACACCGACACGCCGAGGTCCTCGGCGCGGTCGCGGTCGTAGCGCACCGTGAGTTCCGGCTTGTTGACCTTGAGGTTGGACTGGACGTTGACCAGCCCCTTGATCTGGCTGGCCCGGGCCAGGAAGGCGGGCATGACCGCCACGAGGGAGTCGAAGTCGGGGTGCTGGACCACGAACTGCACCGGGCTCCCGAAGCCACCGATCGGGGAGGGCGCAAACGCATACGCCATGACGCCTGGAATCCCGAAGAGCTGCGGCATCAGGCCGCCGATGACCTGCTGGGTGCTCTGCACCCGATCGCGCCAGTCCTTCATGTTCACGAACACAAAGCCACTGCTGACATCGCCGCCCATGCCGACGATGCTGAAGTAGGAGTTGATGTCGGGAACCCCGGCCATCACGGTCTCGACCTGCTTCTGGTACATGTCGGTGTACTGCACGGTCGCGCCCTGCGGCCCGGTGACGGCGGCCATGAAGAAGCCGCGGTCCTCGGCCGGGATAAACTCGCTCTTGAGCGCCTTGAAGGTGATGCCCGCCAGCAGGAGCGACCCCACCGCGCCACCGATGATGACCCAGCGCCGCTGCACCGCCCAGCCAAGCGTGGAGGCGTACGTGGTTGCCATCCAGTCGAGCCCGGCCTCGAGCGTCTTGTAGATCCGGCCGTGGCTCTTCGGCACCCGGAGGATCTTGGCGCACAGCATCGGGGTGAGCGTCAGGGCCACGAAGCCGGAAATGACCACGGACCCCGCCAGGGCCACGCCGAATTCGTTGAACAGCCGCCCGGTGGTACCGGTCAGGAAGGCCAGCGGCGCGAAGACCGCCACGAGCGCGATGGTGGTGGCAATGACCGCGAATCCGATTTCGCTGGTGCCGCGCATGGCGGCGGTTTCCGGGTCTTCGCCGAGTTCCTCCTGGTGCCGGTAGGCGTTCTCGAGCACGATGATGGCGTCGTCCACCACCAGCCCGATGGCCAGGATGAGCGCCAGCAGGGTAAAGGTGTTGACCGAGTAGCCGAGGACAAACATCGCGCCGAAGGCGCCAACGATGGACACTGGGATGGCCAGGCCGGGGATCAGCGTGGCGCGCAGGTTCCGGAGGAAAAGGAAAATGACGATCACCACCAGCACGAAGGCCAGGAAGAGCGTGTCGATCGTTTCGCTGATGGAGCGCTTGACGTAGATGGACTGGTCGAAGGCGGTCCGGAGCTGGACGCCGGGCGGGAGCGCCTGCTCGATCAGGGGGAGGGCGGCGCGGATCGAGTCGGCCACGTCCACCATGTTGGCCTTGGACTGCCGCACGATGCCGACCGCCACCGCCGAGGTGCCGTTGAAGCGGAGCATGCTCCGCTCGTCGCGGGGCCCGAGCTCGACGCGCGCGAGATCCTTCAGCCGCACCAGCTGTCCGCCCTGATTGGCGACGACCAGGTCGCCGAACTCCTGGGGCGTCTTGAGTTCGCCGAGAGAGCGCACCGTGAACTCGCGGTTTTCCGACTCGATCCGGCCGGCGGGAATCTCCACGTTCCGGCTGCGGATGGCCGCCTCGACGTTCTGCACCGTCAGGTCGCGGGCGGCCAGTTCCTTGGCCGAGAGCCAGATCCGCATGGAATAGCGTCGCTCGCCCGCGATAAACGAATTGCCGACGCCCGGAATGGTCTGGAGGCGCTGCTTGACGACCCGGTCGCCGATGTCGGAGAGGTCGAGCAGGCTGTAGTTCTCGCCGGAGAGCGCCAGCCAGTAGAAGGCCTGCGCGTCGGCGTCCTGCTTGGCGATGACCGGCTCCAGCACCTCGCGCGGCAGGCGACCGCGTACGCGGCTTACCTTGTCGCGCACGTCCTGCGCGGCGCTCTCGACGCTGCGGCCGAGGTTGAACTCGAGCGTGATGCTGCTGGACTGCTCACCGCTGGTGCTGGTCAGGGTCCGCAGCCCCTCCACCGTGCTCAACTCCTCCTCGAGGATATCGGTCACGGCCGATTCCATGACGCGCGGATTGGCGCCGGGGAGGAAGGTGGAGACCGAGATGATCGGGGGGTCGATGTCCGGATACTCGCGGACGCTGAGCCGGGTGTAGCCGATGGCGCCGAACAGCACGATCGCCAGGCTCATCATCGTGGCGAGAACGGGGCGCTTGACGGAGGTATCCGAAAGGAACATGAGGCCGATTCCCTGAGCAGGCCGGAGGCAAGAGGGCTCCGGAGAGCTCCGGACCCACGGCCACTTGGCGAATATGCTTGTACCGCAAGGAGTTACAAAACGTTCCCGCCATCACGGCGGGCATTAGGATATACGTACGAACGCGGGAAGGAAAGGATTCCGGGGAGGGCGGGTCGGGGCGGCAGGCCGCCCCGACGTCAGGCGGCGCTCTTCCGCGCCAGCACCCGGTCGATCACGGGGCCGGCAAAGAGCGCAATCATGGCATTGACGAGCACCCCGATGAGGGTGGACACGAAGGCCAAGGCCGTCAGGATCATCCCCGCACCCACGGCGGCCAGCACCATCTCGACAAAGTTGAACATCACGCGCTCCTCGGGGTTAACATCCCTCTGTCTGGGCAGTAGCTTAATCTGTGCCGCGGGCCCCTCGCAACTGGGGTCCGCCCCGTATTCACCCCTGCAATCCGAGGTACCGATGCGACGCTTTCTTGCGATGACCGCGTTGAGCCTGACGCTGGCCGTCCCTGCCATGGCGCAGGACCATCAGGCCGACCCGGACAAGGCCGTCCAGGGCGGCGGCACCCTGCCCACCGGCTGGATGGCCCGAACTGACGGCGGCGCCGCCATGACCAACGTGAAATTCGTGACGATGGCTCCCGGCTGGCACATCACCCTCGGCCCCGCGGCCATCTTCTATCAGCCGGCCGACACCACCAGCGGCAACGCCCACCTGGTCGGGCTGTTCCATCTCTTCCCGGGCGCCACGCATCCGGAGTCGTTCGGCTTGTTCCTCGGCGGGCAGGATCTGCAGGGGCCGAACCAGTCCTACACCTATTTCCTGATCCGCGGCGACGGCAAGTTCATGATCAAGCGCCGCAAAGGCGACACCACCACCAAGGTCATGGACTGGACCGCCAACACCGCCGTCAAGGCGGCCGACAGCACCGGCCATTCCTCGAACGAGCTGACGATCCTCATCAAGGACGGCAAGGTCTCGTTCATGGCCAACGGGAAGGAAGTCTATTCCGCGAACGCCGCGGACGTGGACACCAAGGGCGTGGTCGGCGCGCGCATCAACCACAACCTGAGCATTCATCTCGAGAAGTTGCAGGTCCATCGGCTGTAGGGGCCGTCATTCGCGGCGGTCCAGCTCTCCCCGGGCCGCCGCTCCCACCTCACCCTCCGCCTCCCGCGCCACCCGCGCGAGCGCCTGCCGCGCGGCCCCGGTCGGGGAGGCCGCCAGCGCCGCCACCACCTCGAGTCGCTGCGAGAGCGAGAACCCCGCGCGCGAGAGAAACCCCCGCTTGCGCAGGGCGACCGCGCTCAACGCGGCTGCGGCCTCGGGGGCCTCGATCCGTCCGAGCGCGGCGAGGATCACCCGCCAGGTGGCGAGATCCCGTTCGGACTCGAGCGCCGCAAGCAGCGGCATGGCCAGGGAGCCGCCGCCGCGCCGCCCGATGGCCGCGGCGGCATCCTGTCGTGTTTCCGGGCTCGGATGGGCGAGTCCCTGCCGGAGCGACTCCGTCCCGTGGTGCGCAGGATAGCGCGACAGGGCATCCAGCGCGGCACCGCGAAGGCGCGCCTCCGGACTGGTGAGGAGCGCGCGCAGCGCGGGGAGGGCCTCCGGGGCCATCTGGCGTCCGAGCGCGTCTGCGGCGTGACGCGCCTCATGCCAGGCGGGGCTGCCAAGGAGTGGGATGAGCATCGGCACGGCATCGGGCATCCGGGCGAGCGCGTCGATCAGGAAGCGATGTGGTACCGGCGACTCGGTCTTCCGGATCGCCTCGATCATCAGCTCCGCCGCCTCGCCGCCGCGCCACTGCAGCACCTCCGCCGCCCGCGCCTGTTCTTCCGGCGTCCTGATGGCGTGCTGAATGATCCCCAGCAGGATCGGTCGCGAGAGGGCGCGCCGCGCGGTGATGGCCACCGTGCGCCGGTCCACCTCCGGCACGCGGCTCGAGAGCCGCACCAGCGCCTGCGCCGCGTGGAGCGCCTCGGTCCACGCACCCCGCGTGCGGGCGGAGCTCGAGCGCCGCAGTGAGCGCCGCCACCTCGGCGCCGAACGCGGAATACGCCCGGTCATCCTCCTCCGCAAACCTCTCGGTCCCCATGAGGATCAATGCGGGAGGTGCGACCGCGGGTAGGGCCGATGGGGCCGGCAGGGGCGCCGTCGGCACGACCTGCGCCACCATCTCAATAGGAGAGCGTGGGGTGCTCGGGAAGCGGCGCATCGCCGCCCAGCGCCCGCGCCAACGACTCCAGCACCTCGGCGGGCGCGCCGGCGGCCACAGTGAGCACCTCGATCTGCCGACGGAGCAGGTGGGACCGGAGGTTGGCGGTGTCGTACTCGCCGGAAAGGAAGAGTCCCGCCTCGACCGTCTGCGACCCGGTCGCCACCAGCGCCACGACCTCGGCGAGCAACGCCGTGGCCTCCGCGGCCGCGGGCGGACCGGACCGATAGGCGGCGATCAGGCGGCCGTACGCCGTGGCGAAGGGAGTGGGCGGCGTCATCCGGCCTTCACCTCGGTCCAGAGGCGATCCACCAGTTCAGTGGCGGCGCCGAGGTCGTGCTGGAACTCGAGCCGTGCCATTTCATCGGCGGAGGGATAGGCGATCGGATCGGGCATCAGCGCCGTGGCGGCGGCGTTGGCCGAACCGTATCCGGTGGCGGTGGCGATGGCCGCGCCGACGTCGGGCCGCAGGATGTAATCGATGAACCGGAGCGCCTCCTCGACGTTGGGCGCGTTGGCGGGGATGGCCAGGAAGTCGGTCCATATGGTGGATCCCTCGCGCGGCACGAGAAACTCGATGTCGGGGGCTTCCCTCCGCGCCTGCGCGGCATCGCCGTTCCACAACTGGGCGATCCAGACGTCGCCGGCCACCAGTTGTCCCTTCACCGGGGCCGAGACGTACGCGAGGAGGTTGGGCCGGGCGGCGAGCGCGTCCACCTTGGCCTGATTGAGCTCGGCCGGGTCCGTCGAGTTGATCGAATGACCGCGGAATCGGAGCATGGCGCCGAGGACCTCGCGACCGTCGTCCATCATGGTCATCCGTCCTGCATGCGCCGGATCCTGGAAGACGCCCCAGGTGGCCGGAAGCTCCGGGACCTTGTCGCGCCGCCAGGCGATGCCGGACACCCCCCACTGGTAGGGGACCGCATAGTCGGGAAAGGCATTGGAGGCGGGCAGCCGGAACATCGGCGCGACGTTGCCGAGGTTGACGAGCGCGCCGGCCGGGATTTGCAGCACCAGGCCCGCGCGGACCAGCGAGGGGAGGACGTAGCTCGAAGGGACGATGACATCGTAGCCCTGCGCCCCGGCCAGGAGCTTGGCGGCCAGCTCCTCGTTGCTCTCGTAGGTGTCCACCGTGACGCGAATGCCGGTTTCGCGCTCGAAGTCGGGAATGGTCTCGGGCGCGAGATAGTCGGACCAGATGTACAGATTCATCCGGGGGCTTCGGTCGCAGGCCGCCAGCCACGGAGCGAGACCCACGACGGCGCCCGCCGCCGCGGTGGCGCGCACGAAGTCCCGGCGCGTGACGGTGGACGCGACGCCAGGTGGCTGCTGATCGGCTGGGTTCTTTGGCGGCATCGTCGCGGGGACCGGGAACGAGGGGGACCGCCCTAAGCTACACACCGAATGCCGGGTCCGCGAACCTCAGACGCCCCGCTCCCCGCCCGCGCGCGCCGCCAGGGCGATGGTCAGCGTGGTGAGCAGGACGAGCACGGCGCTGACGGCGTTGATGGTCGGTTCGATGCCGCGGCGGACCATCGAGTACACCAGCACCGGGAGCGTCGTGGAGCCGGGACCAGCCACGAAGAAGGTGATGACGAAATCATCGAGCGAGAGGGTGAAGGCGAGCAGCGCACCCGCGAGGATGCCTGGCGCCAGGAGGGGGAGGGTGACGCGGCGGAAGGCGGTGGCCTCGTCGGCTCCGAGGACCAGCGCCGCCTCCTCGAGCGAACGGTCCATGCCGCGCAACCGCGCCAGCACCACCACCGCCACAAAGGGGAGGCTGAACGCGGTGTGCGCCACGAGGACCGTCCCCACCCCGAGCGGGATGCGTAGCGCCGCAAAGAGGATGAGCAGCGCGATCCCCGCGACGATCTCCGGCGTGACGATCGGCAGGTACAGCCCTCCCTCCACCAGCCGCTGGCCCCGGAAGGGACGTCGGGCCAGCGCCAGGGCCACGAGCGTCCCGAGCGCGGTGGCCACCAGCGTGCTCACCGTGGCGACGATCAGGCTCAGCCGGAGCGCGCGGAGGATGTCGGGGCGCTCGAGGAGGCGGGCGTACCAATGGAGGGTGAAGCCGGTCCACCCCGCAGCGTAGCGCGAGGTGTTGAAGGAGTAGAGCACCAGGACGAGCACGGGGAGATGGAGCAGGACGAAGATCCCGCCCACGAGGGCGACCAGGAGCGGGGGCAGCCGGCGCGTCATGCCGCCGCCTCGGCATCGCGCACCCGGAGCCAGGCCAGCAGCGCCACGAACACCACGCCCATCAGCGCGAACGAGATCGCCGCACCAAACGGCCAGTTGCGCGCCGGACCGAACTGGTTCTGCACGAGGTTGCCGAGCATCATCGTCTTGGCGCCGCCGAGCAGGTCGGGGGTCAGGAACGCGCCGAGCGCCGGGATGAACACCAGTAACGATCCCGCGGCAACGCCCGGCAGGGAGAGCGGCAGCGTCACCCGGCGGAAACGGGACGGCGCGCGCGCACCGAGCACCTCGGCGGCGTCGAGGAGATCGAGATCGAGTCGCTCCAGCGAGGCGTAGATGGGCAGGACCATGAAGGGGAGGTAGCCGTAGACCAGCCCCGCCAGGACCGCGCCCGGCGTGTAGAGGAGGTCGAGCGGCGCGCTGGTCAGGCCGATGCCCATCAGGGTGGCGTTGATGACCCCGCTCTCCCGGAGCAGCACGATCATCGCGTAGGTACGCACCAGAAAGCTGGTCCAGAACGGGAGGATCACCAGGAAGAGCAGCGTGTTGCGCCAGCGACCGGCGCGGGCGATGACGTAGGCGACGGGATAGCCGAGGAGGAGACAGAGGCCGGTCGTCGCGAGCGCAAGCCAGAGCGTGCGCGCCGCCACCGCCAGGTACAGCGGGTCGAGAAAGCGCCGGTAGTGCTCCGCCGTGAAGCCGGGGGCCACGCCGCCATAGGTGCCGCGGTGCATGACACTGTACCCGAGCAAGTACCGCGAGCGGCACGGCAAAGAAGAGCGTCAGCCAGAGGATGCCCGGCGTGAGCAGTGCCCAGGAGCCCGCTGCGGGGCGACGCGCGAAGAACGCCAGCGCGCGACGACGTGGGGTCGTCACTCTGACTCCAGCACCTGGCAGTCCTCGGGCCGCCAGGCCACCATGACCGAGTCGCCCCGGCGCCACGGAAGCGGGTTGAGGAGCTGGCCCTCGTTGCGGAGCGCCACCCGGACGACGCGGTCGCCGGCCAGCGCCACGACGACGTGCATCGTCTCGCCGAGATAGATGACGTCGCGCACCGTGCCGGGGAGGGAATTCTCCCCCGGCGGCACGGCGCCCGGTGCGAAGAGGTCGAGCCACTCGGGGCGCACGGCGATCCGCACCGTCGCGCCCTCGCGGATGGCGGGATGGTGCGGCACCTGGAACGACTGGTCTTCGGGCGCTGCCACCGCCCACGTCACGGCTGCCCCGCTGCCCCCCTGCCCCGCTGCCCTGCCCTCGAAGAGGTTCGCCTCGCCGATAAACCTCGCCACAAACTCGGTGCGCGGATTCTCGTAGATGTCGGCCGGCGTGCCGAGCTGGGCGACGCGCGCCGCGCTCATCACCGCGATCCGGTCCGACATGGCCAGCGCTTCTTCCTGGTCGTGGGTGACGTAGACGAAGGTCATCCCGAGCTCCCGATTGAGCGTCTTCAGTTCCAGCTGCATTTCCTTGCGGAGCTGGAGGTCGAGGGCGCCGAGGGGCTCGTCGAGGAGGAGAATGGCGGGATCGAGCACCAGGGCCCGCGCGAGCGCCACCCGCTGCCGCTGACCGCCGGAGAGCTGATGGGGGCGCCGCCGGGCGAAGGTGGCCGGGGCGAGCCGGACGAGTGCGAGGGCGCGCTCCACCCGACCGGGAATCTCGGTGCGGGGGACGCGGCGCTCCTCGAGGCCGAAGGCGACGTTCCGCTCGACGGAGAGGTGGGGAAAGAGGGCGTAGCTCTGGAAGACCATCCCGATGCGGCGCTCGTAGGGGCGTCGAAGATTGACCACCTCGCCCTCGATGCGCACTTCGCCGCCGTCCGCGTCGGGGGTCTCGAATCCGGCCAACAGTCGCAGGGTGGTGGTCTTGCCGCAGCCGCTGGGTCCGAGGAGGGAGAAGAACTCCCCGCGCCGGACGGAAAAGGAGACGGCATCCACCGCCCGGGTGTCGCCGAACGACTTGCTCACCCGGCTGAATTCGACAATCGGCGCGGTCTCGGTCACTCGCAGGCGTCCGGAGAGAGGGGAAGAGCGAAGATACCGCGACCCCGGGCGGGTGGGCAGGGAGGCGGGGGACGCCACTATCTTTTCCCCATGCAACTCCCCCTTCCTCCGGTGGGCCTGGAACGCGCGGCGGGCATCCTCGAGGCGGTCATCCTCGCGGCGCTGGCGGCGCTCTGCCTCCATCTCTACCGGAGGTACCGGAAGCCGTACTTCGCCTGGTTCGCCGCGGCGTGGGGCATGTACGTCCTCCGCATGGGGGCCATTCTCAGCTTCCTGACGACCGCCCAACCGGGGTGGCTCTACTGGCACCAGGTCTTTACCGGATGGACGGCGCTGACGCTGCTCTGGGCGGCGCTGGCGTTCGTGCGGCAGCCGCGCTGGCGTCATTCCTATTTCCTGGTGGCCCTCTTCCCGCTGGTCTGGTCGTACATCGCCATCTACCGGCTCGACCATTTCGTGTGGGCGGCGCTCCCCGCCGTGCTCTTCCTGTCGTTCGCCACGCTGGCCACCGGATGGGTGTTCTTCCGCCACTTCGACCGGGTGGGTGGCACCGGCGCGGGCATGCTGGCCGGCGCCTTCCTCCTGTGGGGCGTCCACCACCTCGACTACCTGATCCTCCGGGCGCAGGGGGCGTGGAACCCATGGGGCTACTACCTCGACATCTTCTTCGAACTCGCGGTGGGGACTGGCATCCTCCTGCTGGTGCTGGATGACCTGCGCCGCGGACTCGGCGCGCTCGGCGCATTGTCCGGCGACCTGCAGCGGGCGGGACGCGAAGACCAGGATGTGCTCGCGGCGCTCCTGGAGCGCCCGCTCGCGCTGCCGGCGGTGAACGGGACCGCCCTGTACGTGCGCGGTGAGGCCGGTGTGCAGTACGTGCGGGGCGCCGGGGCCTGTGCCCACTGGCCCCCGACCCCACCGCCGGACCTGGCGGCAAAGCTCACCCAGGCGATGGCCACCGGCCGCCCGCAACTGGGGCCGTCCATCAGTCGGAGGGGACGGGACCACCTCTACGAGGCGGTGCTCCCGGTGTTCCGCGGGAGCGAGGCGACCGGCGCGCTGGTTCTGACGGGGAATGCGCGGGACCCCTTCGCGGCGCTCGACGAGCGCTTCCTGGTGACGCTCGGGCAGCAGGTCGGCGCCGGCCTGGCCAACGCGGACCTGACGCGGCGCCTCCACGCGCGGACCGTCGAGCTGGCCCACCTCTCGGCGCGGATGGTCGAGCAACACGAAGAGGAGCGCCGCCGGCTGAGCCGGGAGCTGCACGACGAGACGGCCCAGGTATTCTCGGCGGTCAAGATGGAGCTCGGCGTCCTTCGCGAGGGCGTGCCTCCGGAGGCGGCCGGCCGCATCGATCACGCGCTGGCGCTGGTGGACACCGGCATCCGCGGCATCCGGAGCGTGGTGCACTCGCTCCGCCCTTCCCTGCTCGACGACCTTGGGCTCCTGCCGGCGCTCCGCTCGCTGATCACGGAGTTCACGCAGCGGAGTGGACTCGCGGTGTCGCTCGACGCGCCGAATACGCTTGCCCCGTTGTCGAAGGACGCGGAGCTGGCGCTGTTCCGCGCGCTGCAGGAGGCGCTCTCCAACGTGGCGCGGCACGCAGGGGCCACCACGATTGCCGTCTCCATCCGGCAGGACGACCGCGCCCTCGAGCTGACCGTGCAGGACGACGGCCGGGGCCTGCCCGACGGCGTCACCCCCGGCACCATCGAGCGCCCCGGACACATGGGCATTACCGGCATGCGGGAACGGATCGGCGCGCTCGGCGGGACCGTGACGGTCGAGGCACCGACCGGGGCCGGCGTGCGGGTCCGGGTACGGCTGCCGCTCGGCGGGGCCGGCACCGACACCACCAATCGAGGACCAACGGCATGACCGACGACGCCACCCCCATTCGCATCCTGATTGCCGACGATCACGCCATCGTGCGGGAAGGCATCCGCCACGTCTTCCGACAGACGCCGGGCTTCGATGTCGTGGCCGAGGCGGCGAGCGGCGACCAGGCGCTGGCCATGGCCAGGGAGCATGTGCCCGATGTCGCGGTACTCGACATCACCATGCCGGGGATGACTGGGCTCCAAGTGGCGGCCGCGCTGCACGAGGAGCTGCCGGGAGTGCGGGTCGTCATTCTCAGCATGCACGACAACCCGGAGTATGTGCTCGAGGCAGTGCGGGCGGGGGCCCACGCCTACCTGCTCAAGGACCTGGCCGCCACCGAACTCCGGGCCGCCGTCCACGCGGTGCATGCTGGGGAGTCGTACTACAGCCAGAAGATCGCGGCGATGCTCACCACCGCGGTACGCGGCGAACTGGAGGAGGCGCAGCGCGGCCAGGCGCTCGACGCGCTCACCGGGCGCGAGCGGGATGTGTTGCTGGGCATCGTGAAGGGGGAGACCAACAAGGAGATCGCCGCGCGGTTCGGCATCAGCCATCGCACGGTGGAGACGCACCGCGAGAGCCTGATGCGGAAGCTCCGGATCCGCACGGTGGCGGGGCTCACCCGGTTTGCGCTGGAGGCGGGGCTGGACGTGGGGGGCGCCTGAGGCTGCGAGCAGCCGTTAGTGAGCACACGCCCAGATTTCGGGAAGACGCCGCCGTCAATCACCGAGCTGACCCGTTGCGAACAGGAGCCCAACCACCGCCCAGAAAGCCACGACGGCCGAGCCGATCACTAGGCCCACTGTCTTGATCTCGTTGACTTCCCTCACTTCCACCTTCACCACATCTGCCATCGCCACGCTCGTCGGGCGCGACAGCTCCGACACGCCCCGCAGCGAATCCCCTTCCACATACGGCGATGTCAGCTGAAAGTGTGCTCCGGACTGGAGGGTGATCCAGACCTTCTTGACCGGCGTTGCCGAGGCCTGGAGGTTGGCAGCCGGATCGGCCAGGGTCTGGTAGCTGGTGCAGGCGGGGAGGTAGGCCGCGAGCAGGATGGCTGCGGCGGGTCGAGTAGAGCGCATCGCTTCCTCCCAGTCAAAGCGCTACGGTGGGGTTGATCCGCTCCGCGCTGGAGGCGGGGCTGGATGTGGGGGCGACCTGAGCCTCCGAAGGTTCGAGGCGCCGGCACTCACCTGAAACGGGAGACGCTCCCGGGGTCAATCGAGCGGAACTATTGCCACGGTCAAAGCCACCCCCACTGCCGCTGCGACCGAAAGCACCACCAGTCCCGCCGTCCTTTCCACGCTGGTACGCCTCACTTGTACCACCGCCACGTCGGCCAGGGCCACGCTCTTCACGAGGGAGTTCGGCCAGGTCCCCCGCAACGAGTCCCCTTCGACCCGTGGCGAACGGACGGTCACCTGCTCACCAGTCCGGAGGGTGACCTGCACCTGCTTGAGCTCAGTCTGGGGCGGCTTCAGCGTCGAGGCCGGATCCGGCATGACGCTGTAGGTCGCACAAGCGGGCAGGTATGCCGCGAGCAGGCTGGCTGCGAGTCAATCGCGTGAAGCGCATCAGCTCCTCCCATCATGAGGTCGCGGGGCGGACCCGATTTCGCCGGAAGCGGGACGGATGATGGAATCGCATGCATCCGGCAGAGCGCACCGAAGCCCCGTCAGCGGCCCGAAGCCACTCGCTCGAACCGCATGGAAATCACGGCCCACGATGTTCCCCCGACCACGACCGTCCGAGGACAGCCCGACGGTCTGCTGACGTACTTCTCACCTCCACCTCCGCCACGTCCGCCATGGCCACGCTTTCACCAGGCACTTCGGCCATGTCCCCCGAACGAGTCACCGTCGACGCGTGGCGTACGGCAGTTCGAACCGCTCCCCGCTCCTGGAGCGTAATCCGGCACCTGCCCGAACTCGGCTCTGCGGGGCGCCTTTAGCTCGTCGCCGGGTCGGCATGACCTGTAGCTGGCACAGGCGGGCAGATATGCCGCGAGCAGCATGGCGGCGCATAATCGGGTGTTGCGCATCGGGTTCTCCTCGTTGCGAGCGCGAGGAGGATGGGCCAGGGGGTCAAGCGGCCGTCAAGCGCCCCGGAACGCACCGCGCCCCTCCCCGGCAGTCCGGAGAGGGGCGCGCGGACATCTGACCAAGAACTACTCCTCGCCGGCGGCTTCCTCCACCAGGCGGGGGTCGATCCGGCCGGGGAGCATGTAGAGGATCGGCATGCAGGCGAAGAGCACCAGCCCGACCTTCGGCAGGAAGGCGCCCGCGATCGTGGCCGCCAGGTAGACCACCATCCCCATCGAAATCCGCTCCCGGACCACCTCGGCGACCTCCGGCGTCACCTCATCGGTGACCAAGCCGTTCGCGACGGCATAGTTCCAGTGGGCATACAGGAAGATCCCGCTCAGCAGCAGGGTGCCCCCGTACACCGCGAGCGCCACCGGCTGCATCGGATAGCGCGCCAGGAACGCCGTGGAAAACGGCAGGAAGGCGATGCAGAGCAGGTAGAAGATGTTGATCCAGAGCAGGGTCCGGTTGGTGCGCCGGATGAAGTGCGCCTGGTTGTGGTGCCCGATCCAGAGGGTGCCGAGGATGATGAAGCTCACCAGGTAGCCGGCGATGTGCGGGAAGATCGCGGCGAGGGAATCGAGCAGCGCGGGGCCCGTCACGGGGTCGGCGACTTCGGGCACGCGGACCTCGAGCACCAGCAGCGTCATCGCGATCGCGAAGACGCCGTCGGCAAGCGCTTCGACTCGGCGGGACTCCATCGGGCCTCCGGAAGGGAACGGAGGCGGAAATGTACACTGCTGCAGACCGACAGCGCCGCGGCAAGCGAGCTCGAGCTAGGAGTTGTAACTGAGTAAGAAGATGGCGGCGAACAGCACGAAGAACGATGCGCCGACGATTGCCACGCCGCCGAGGGTGCGCACGGCATCCACTTTCTGGACCTCAGTCGAGCGGATCGTCGAGAGCGGAACCGCGACCCAGCTCGAGTCCCGCCCGTCAGACTTTGTGAATCCAACCAGGGAGTCGCCAGCCACCCGCGGAGACCAGACCTGGAGACGCGCCCCCTCGGCAGTGGTGACCCGGACCCGCTCCACGGGCTTCGGCGGTGCGGTCAACTGCACCAGCGGCGTTTCCGTCTGGTGGTAAGCGGTACACGCCGGCAGATAGGCGGCCAGCAACAGCAGGGAAACGACTCGGCGGAACGACATGGTGTTCTCCTTCCCCGTTTAGAGGTGAACGGACCTGTAGAGACCGGCCGATGCAGCGACGGCGCCGGCGATCAGTGGGACCGATGAGATAGCCGATCAACAATCCAGCCAGCTCTCGCAGGTCGAGGCTTCCCCGGCGGCAACGATCATGGCACCGAGAAATACGGCGCCTACGGCGATGGCACCGACCTTCCAGGGGTTCGTCTTGAGCACCTGCGTCCCACTGATCTCGGACGCGGGGATGAAAACGACACTCTGCGGTTCCCCTTGGGGGCTGGTATACCCCCAGAGGGTGTCGTCTCTGAACCGCGGCGACCAGACCTCGATCCGCGCGCCGGTGGTGGTGACGATGCGCACCTGGCCGACCGCCTGCGGCGGCGTGGTCAGGGACTCCACCGACTGGCCGGAGTTGCGGTAACTCATGCAGGCCGGCAGGTAGGCGGTCAGCAGCAACAGCGCAGCAAGTCGACGGTACCGCATGGAACCCTCCCTGAGTTCTTCCGTGCTACTCGCACAAATACCCGCAATCGCTGCTCTCCGCCAAGACGACTATCACGGCCACGATGCCGACGGTGACCGCCACGATTGCGAGTGCCGCGCCGGTGCTCAACTTCTTGGCCGGCGGGACTATCTCGACCTTCGTGATCGATGAGAGCGGAATCGCCACCGGGGGGCCGCTCGTTCGCGACAACCCCTCGGTCCCGCGGAGGGTGTCTGACTCCACCCTCGGGGAGGTCACCTGGATTCGGGTCCCACTGGTGAGGGTCACCCGCACCTGCTGCACCGGGTCGGGTGGCGCGGTGAGCTCGGCCAGCGGCTGGGTCGTCGGCTGATAGTGGGCACACGCCGGCAGGTACGCCGCCAGCAGCAACAGGGAAACGGCTCGGCGAAATCGCATGTCGCCCTCTTGGATGTGGGCCGTTTCCCGAGGACGGATATCGACCTCGTCCCGACCGCTAGCAGCCGTAGCCTGAACCACTGCACCCTGCCGCGCGAGAGAAGGAGAATCCCTCCCACAATGCCGCCGACCAGCAGCAGGGTCTTTGTGGTATCGCCCTTCTTCACTGCCACGGTCCGAACATCGGCGAGCGGGATGGTCATGACCCCCGCGCTCTGCTTGCCGCCGGCCCCGGTCGTCCATGTGGACCCGTACAACGTGTCATTGACGACCCGCGGCTGGTCAACCTCGACCGTCGCACCGTTGGTGGTCGTGACGCGGATGTGCGCGGGGGGATTGGGTGAGGCCGTCAGTTCCGCCACCGGCTGGGTGGTGGCTTGATAGCTGGTGCACGCCGGCAGGTAGGCCGCCAGCAACAGCAGGGAAACGACTCGACGGAACGACATATGGACCTCCACTGAAGGGGCGCCGCACGACCGGGCCGGCAGACGAATCGGGACTCAATTCCGCGCGGACCCGAAGAGGCTGGCCGAAGCAGCCACCGTGCCGGCGATGAGCGCGGCGCCGATCACGTAGGCGAGGGGCCTGGACGCGTGCGGCGCGCTCGCCTCGGGGGGCGGGGCCGTCACTAGTTCGTAGCTGTGGCAGGCGCCAAGGGTCGAAACCAGGAGCACTGCAGAGAGGATCCGTGGGAACCGCATAACCGCCTCCAGTCAGGGTTGCGACAGGAGGTTGGGACCGGGGGGTCAAGCGGGAGTCAAGCGACCCTTGGTTAGATTCCGGGCATGACCACGTCCACCCGGAATCCCGAGAAGATCCCGACCGTGGTGCTCGGCAGCCACGACGCGCTTGCTCGCACCATCGCCCGCCGCATTGCGGCGGTCATCGCCGAGCGCCGCGCGGCCGGCGCCCGGCCGGTGCTGGGGCTTGCCACCGGCTCTACGCCGATCGGGGTGTACCGCGAGCTGATCCGGATGCACCGCGAGGAGGGGTTGAGCTTCCGCGGGGTCGTCACCTTCAACCTCGACGAGTACTACCCGATGACGCCGGGGAGCATCCACTCCTACCGGCGCTTCATGCAGGAAAACCTCTTCGATCATATCGACATCGACCCCGCCGACACCCACGTTCCCGACGGCAGCGTGCCGCGCGACGCGGTGCGCGCCATGTGCGCCAGCTATGAAGGCGCCATCCGGGCCGCTGGCGGGATCGATTTCCAGCTGCTGGGCATCGGAAAGACCGGCCACATCGGCTTCAACGAGCCTGGCTCCGGCGCGGAGAGCCGCACCCGGCTGGTGCAGCTCGACGTGATCACCCGCCGCGACGCGGCGGCGGACTTCTTCGGCGAGGAGCATGTGCCGCGCGAAGCGGTCACCATGGGGATCGCGACGATCCTCGAGGCACGGGAGATCGCCATTCTGGCCACCGGGGAGCACAAGTCGGCCATCGTGCGCCGGGCGGTGGAGGGCGCCATGGACCTGGAGGTGGCCGCCACCTTCCTGCAGCAGCATCCGCACACGACGTTCTACCTCGACACCGCCGCCGCCGCGGACCTCACGCGCGTCGCCACGCCCTGGCTGGTGGACGAGGTGGAGTGGACGCCGGAACTCGCGGTGCGCGCCGTGGTCTGGCTGTCGCTCCGGACCGGCAAGGCGATCCTCAAGCTCACCCAGGGGGAGTACGCCGAACACCAGTTGTCGTCGCTGGTGGCGCGGCACGGCTCTCCCGGCGCCGTGAACGGGCTGGTGTTCAACGCGCTGGGTGCGCGGATCCGGGGCAAGTCGAAGCTTCCGGAGGGACGGCGGGTGCTCGTCTTCTCGCCGCACCCCGACGACGACGTGATCTCGATGGGCGGGATCCTGCACAAGCTGGTGCAGAACGGGAACGAGATCAGTGTGGCCTACATGACGAGCGGCAACATCGCCGTCTTCGACCACGACGTGCGGCGCTACGTGGACTTCCTGGAGCGACTGGCACGGGAGCGCGACATCGGCAGGGCGGACGTGCCCGGCTTTACTGCCGGCGTGCGGGAGTTCCTCGCCACCAAGCAGCCCGGCACGGTCGACAGCGACGCCATCCAGGACCTCAAGCGGATCATCCGGGAGGGAGAGGCCGTCAGCGCCCTGGAGACGATTGGACTGGGCGCCGCCAACGCCCGCTTCCTCAACCTGCCGTTCTACCAGACCGGCAAAGTGCGGAAGGACCCGATCGGCGCGGCGGACGTGGCCATCGTGCGAGCGCTGCTGGAGGAAGTCCGGCCCCAGCTCATCTTCGTGGCCGGCGACCTGAGCGACCCGCACGGCACCCACCGGATGTGCAAGGAGGCGATCGACCGGGCGCTGTCGGAAATGACCGGCACCCCGCCGGAGACCTGGCTCTATCGCGGCGCGTGGCAGGAGTGGCCGGTCACCGAGGCCACCTGGCTGGTGCCGATGTCACAGGAAGAATTGAAGCTCAAGATCCAGGCGATCTTCAAGCACCAGAGCCAGAAGGACTCGGCGCCCTTCCCTGGCGCGCACGACGAGCGGGAGTTCTGGCAGCGGGTGGAGGCGCGGAACAAGGACACGGCAGAAATGCTGAATCGTCTCGGGCTCGCGGAGTACTTTGCGATGGAGGCGTACGTCGTCGCGTAGCAGCGGGGCAGCGGGGCAGCGGGGCCGTTCAACATGGACCCCGGCTTTCGCCGGGGTGACGAGCAGAAGCACTAGCGCTCTACAGGTAGCCCCGCACGTTCCCAGGCACCAAATCCACCAGTCAGGTTGATCACATCGGTAATGCCCTTCGCTTCAAGCAGACTCGCCGCGATGACTGACCGCACTCCCCCCTGACAGTGCAGCACCAGCGGGCGGCCCACCGGGACGTCCTCCAGCTGATCGAGCAGGTATCCCAGCGGAATATTCTCCACGCCGGAGAGCCGGCCCGCCTTCCACTCCGCCTGACCCCGCACATCGAGCACCGCCACGTCGCCCCGGTCCTGCCGACGGGCCAGCGCCTCGGGATCGATCATGGCGGTGCTGCCGTAGGCGCGCCCCGCGCTGCCCCACGCCGCGATCGCGTCCGAGCCAAACCACCCCGCCGCCCCATCCAGCCCGATCAGCGACAGGTCGTGCAGCGTCTCGTCCAGCGCGGCGGGCGAGTCGCCGCTTACCAGCAGGTAGAACGGCTTGTCGTAGGAGAGGAGCCACCCCGCCCAGGTGGTGAACGAGCGGCCCAGCGGAATGTGGATGGTCCCGGGAACGTGGCGGGCGGTGTACACCTCGCTCGGGCGGGCGTCCACCACGGTGGCGCCAGCGGCGAGCAGCTCCTGCAGTCTCGCGCCGTCGAGGCGCGGCGGCCGGCGGAGTCCATCGAGGATCGGCGGGCCGTCGCGATTAAGGCGCTTCATCTCGGCGAAGTACTTCGGCGGTTCCGGCTGGTCGGCGAGCACCTGGGCCACGAACTCCTCCTCCGTGGCAGCGCCGAAGGCCCAGTTGAACAGTTTCTCGTACCCGACGGTGCTCTGCGGCACCGCGCTCATCCCCTTGCCGCAGGCGGAGCCGGCGCCGTGGCCGGGCCAGACCTGCAGGTGGTCGGGGAGGGCGCGGAACTTGGCGAGGCTCTTCCACAACGCGCGGGCAGCACCGTCCGCCGAGCCCGCGACCTTGGCCGCCTTCTCCAGCAGGTCGGGCCGGCCGACGTCACCCACGAAGACGAAGTCGCCCGTGACGATCCCCATCGGGCCGGTGGCGCCGGCAGTGTCGGTCACCACGAACGACATGTGCTCCGGGGTATGCCCCGGGGTGTGCAGCACGTCGAAGCGGATGTTGCCCACCATGAAATGGTCGCGGTCGTGGAGCAGCACGGCCCCGCCCTGCTTCGCGAAGGTGTATTGCCAGCCGGGGCCGCCCTCGTCGGAGAGGTACATCACCGCGCCGGTGAGGTGCGCCAGCTCCCGGGTGCCGGAGAGAAAATCGGCGTGGATGTGCGTCTCGGTGACGTGGGTGATCCGGAGCCCCTCGGCCTCCGCGGCGCGCACGTACTGCGCAGCGTTGCGGTTGGGATCCACCACCATCGCCTCGCCGGTGGCGGCACAGCCGATGAGATAGCTGGTCTGGGCGAGAGTGTCGTCGTAGAAGCGTTGAAAGAACATGCGTGGACCTGTGTGAAGTGGTTCAGGCCTGCCCGAGCAGGCTCTTCAGTAAAATAGCGAGGCCCACGGCGACCAGCAGGACCGCGAATCCCTTGCGAAGCCCGGCGGGGCTCACCTGCCGGCCGAGCCGGGTGCCGATGAAGACGCCGACGATGGCGATGGCGGTGAAGGCCGCCATGATGCGGAGGTCGATGTCCACCCTGCCCCAGTACCCGGCGAAGCCGGAGGCCGAGTTGAGGGCGATGACGCCGAGGGAAGTGCCGACGGCTTCCTTGACCGGCACGCCGAGGAGGAGAACCAGCGCCGGCACGATCAGGAACCCGCCGCCGACGCCCACCAGTCCGGTGAGGATGCCCACCGCACCGCCGATCAGCGCCACGAGGACGGGGTGGGGTTTCGCGGTGGGTGCCGCGTCGGCGGATCGGCCCCGCCACATGAAGACCGAGGCGGCCAGCATGACGACGGCGAAGAGCACGAGCTGGGCGGTCGAGGGCACCAGGAGTGCCAGCCGGGCCCCGAGGAAGGTGCCGAGCATGGCGACCGGGGCGAAGGTCAGGACCGCGCGGCCGTTGAGTTCCCCGCTCCGGAGTCGCCCGAGTGCGCCGGCGGCGCTGGTGACCCCGACCACGGCCAGGCTCATGGCGATGGAGGGCTTCACCTCGTACCCCAGCACGTAGTGGAAGATCGGCACGGTGAGCACCGACCCGCCGCCGCCGAGGAGGCCGAGGGAGATCCCGATGACCAGTGCGAGGAGGAGACCGAGGAGGGGCATCCACGAATCCTCACCCCCTGTCCCCCTCTCCGGCAAGCGGAGAGGGGGAACGGGTAGAAGGATGGCGCGGGGGAGTAGAAATTACTATATTACTAGATAGTTGTATAGCACTCACACGGGGAGGAGCCCATGGTTGTACTCAGCGATACCAACGCCGCCGCGATCGCGGAACGGTTCAGGGCCCTCGGCGAGCCGATGCGGCTCCGGCTGCTGCAGGCGCTGCGCGCCGGGGAGTGCTCGGTCGGGGACCTGGCCGAGCGCACCGGCGGGGGCCAGGCCAACGTGTCGAAGCACCTGCAGGTGCTACTGCAGCAAGGGTACGTGGACCGCCGGAAGGAAGGCACCACCAGCTGGTACCGGATCACCGACCCGCAGGTATTCACGATGTGCGAGCTGGTGTGCGGCGGGCTGGAGGAGGAGCTGGACCGCAAGAAGAAGCTCCTCCGCCGCCGCAGGTAACGGTCAGGCCTTCTTTGGCTGGCAGCCGAAGAGGCCGAGCCGGCCGAACACGCGTTCCGGCAGACAAAAGCCGGTGAAGCTCGACTGCAGCAGGTTGAATCCCACGAACGCGGTGAACAGGAAGAATCCGGGGTGCACCCAGAACCCCAGTGCCACCGACGCCATCACGAAGAGTCCGGCCATCCGCCGGATGATCGCTTCATTACACATCAGCCAACTCCAATCCTAGAAGAATGAGTCGACGGGCATCACGGCCACGTGCAGCCGCTCGCCCGGGGGAAGCTGCGCCGCGCGGCAATGCGTGGCGGCGGTCGCCGCCAGCGCATCGTCCACGACGGAAAAGCACATCGTCACTTCGCCGGGCCAGGCCCGGGTGCCGACGCGGGGGCCGGTCAATCCGTGCCCTCGGCCACCCCCGAAGCAGGTGTGCCCCGGCACGCCGGCCTCGTCGAGCAGCGCCGTCACCCGCGCCGGCTCCGCGCCGCTGTAGGTCAGCATCAGCATTTTCATGACGTGGCTCCTTCGCGGCGCCGGAGCTCCCAGTAGAGGAGCGGCACCACGACCATGGTGAGCAGGGTGGCCACGATGGCGCCGCTCATCAGCGCGACGGCCAGGCCCTGGAAGATCGGGTCGAGCACCATCACCAGCCCGCCGATCACGACGGCGGCGGCGGTGAGCGCGATCGGCCGGAACCGCACCGCGCCCGCCTCCAGCACCGCCTCGCGCAGCGGCCGGCCCCGCGCCTCGGCGAGCTGGATGAAGTCCACCAGCAGGATCGAGTTCCGCACGATGATCCCCGCCAGCGCGATCATCCCGATCATGGACGTGGCGGTGAAGAAGGCGCCGGTGAGCGCATGGCCGGGCAGGATGCCGATCAGCGTGAGCGGAATCGGCGCCATGATGACGAGCGGGATCTTGAACGACTGGAACCACCCCACCACGAGCACGTAGATCAGCACCAGTACCGCGGCAAAGGCCAGCCCGAGGTCGCGGAAGACCTCGATGGTGACCTGCCACTCGCCGTCCCACTTGATGGCCGTTTCGTCGAGCCGGTCGGGCGCCACGGCGTTGTACCGCGCGATGGCCGCCCCCTCCACCTGCACGGTGTCGAGCGCCTGATTCATGGCGAGGATGGCGTACACCGGCGATTCGATGGTCCCGGCCACGTCGCCGGTCACGTAGATGACCGGACGAAGGTTCTTCCGCATCCGGAGCGGCGAGCGGGTGGTGGATTCGACAGTGACGAAGCGTCCCAGCGGCGTCGGGCCGCGCGGCGTGGCCACCGGCACCGCCAGCAGCGCCTCGACGCTACTCCGGTTGGACAGGCCGAGCCGCGGCACAATGGACACCCCCTCGCGCGCGGTCGGCACGCTGGCCAGCCCGGCGTCGGCGCCTGAGAGCGCCATGGTGAGCACCTGCGCAACCTGCTCCACCGTCACCCCCGCCTCGGCGGCGCGCACCCGGTCCACGCGGAACGACCGCTTGGCCTGCGGCGCCTCGACCGTCCAGTCCACGTCCACCACGCCCGGAGTGGACTCCATGACTTCCTTGACCCTGGTGGCGGCGGCGAGCCGGGTACTGTCGTCGGCGGCGTAGACCTCCGCCACCAGCGTCGAGAGCACCGGTGGACCCGGAGGAATTTCCGCGATCTTGGCGTTCGCCCCGAAGCTGTCGGCGATCGAGTCCACTGTTCCACGCACCGCGACCGCGATGTCGTGGCTCTGGCGGCCGCGCTCCCCCTTGGGGAGGAGGTTCACCTGCACGTCGGCGACGTTGGCGCCGCGGCGCATGAAGTAGTGCCGGACCAGTCCGTTGAAGTTGAACGGCGCCGAGGTCCCGGCGTAGGTCTCGGTGCTGACGACCTCCGGCACCGTGCGGAGATAGGCCGCCACGGCGCCCGCCGCGGCGTTCGAGGTCTCGAGCGTCGCGCCTTCCGGCAGGTCGAGCACCACCTGGAACTCCGACTTGTTGTCGAAGGGAAGCATCTTCACCTCGACCAGCTTGACCGCCAGCAGCCCCACCGAGAGGAGAAGCAGCGCCCCGATGCCGCCATAGAAGGCCATCCGGCGCTTCGGGATGTCCATCAGCGGCGTCATCACCCCGGTGTAGAACCTGGCAAACCCCGAGAGCTCCTCGGGCTCGTGCGCGCGATCGGGCATGTGCGGCCCAGCCGCCACATGTCCCTTCAGCAGGCGAAGCGCCAGGTAGGGCGTGATGATGAACGCCACGGCGAGCGAGGCGAGCATCGCGGCGGAGGCGCCGACCGGGATGGGCCGCATGTAGGGTCCCATGAGCCCAGACACGAAGGCCATCGGCAGGATGGCGGCGATGACGGTGAAGGTGGCGAGGATGGTCGGGTTGCCGACCTCATCCACGCCCTCGACCGCGGCCACGTCGGGCGAGCGGTCCCCCAT
The DNA here is from genome assembly GCA_963810185.1 of uncultured Gemmatimonadales bacterium. Classification (GTDB taxonomy): domain Bacteria; phylum Gemmatimonadota; class Gemmatimonadetes; order Gemmatimonadales; family GWC2-71-9; genus SPDF01. The sequence continues at coordinate 592,945 of CAWEMJ010000007.1, read as the reverse complement.
CTGGAGGTGACGGTAGATGTTCTCCACCACCACAATGGCGTCGTCCACCAGGATGCCGATGGAGAAGATCAGCGCGAAGAGGGTGATCCGGTTCAGGGAGTACCCCAGCGCGTAGTACACGAAGAGCGTGAGCGCCAGCGTGACCGGCACCGCCACCAGCACCACCAGCGCCTCGCGCCAGCCGAGGAAGAGGCCGATCAGTACGGTGACCGATAGCGTGGCGATGAGGAGGTGCAGCATCAGCTCGTTCGACTTCTCGCTGGCCGTCTCGCCGTAGTTGCGGGTGACGTCCACCAGCACGTCGGCGGGCAGGAGCCGGCTCCGCGCCTCGTCCACCCGTTCCAGGGCGGCGTGCGCGATGTCAGTGGCGTTGACGCCGGGCCGCTTGGCCACCGCGATGGTGACTGCCTGCGCACCCTCCTCGCCGCGGGCCGCGTGGGTCACGTAGTCGGTGGCCTCGCCCGGTGCCTCGACGACGGTTGCCACGTTCCGCAGGTACACCGGGCCGCCGCGGTTGGCGATGACGACGTCGCCAGCGTCCCGCGCGGAGCGGATCGGCGCGCCGACCGTGACGAGGAAGACCTCGTTCGCGGAGGCGAACTCGCCGGCGGGGAGCCGGACGTTGGCGGCGCGGAGCGCCTGCATCACCTCGCCGGGGGTGACACCGCTCCCCGCCAACCGGGCCGGGTCGAGGGTCACCCGCAGCTGGGTCGGCTCGCCGCCGATGAGGTCGATGCGTGCCAGGTCGGGGATGGTGGCGAGCTCGTCGGCAAGATGGGTGGCCATGGCGCGGAGCTCGTCCGAGCCATAGCCGCCGCCGTGCAGGGTGAGCGCCAGGATCGGCACGTCGTCGATACCGTGCGGCTTGATCATCGGCGGCATGGCACCGGGGGGGCCTGATCCGCTGCCGACCCGATCTTGTTGAAGACGCGACTGGTGGCGAGGTCCTGGTTCTCGCCCACCTTGAAACGGACCGTGACCAGCGTCATCGATTCGCCGGCCATGGCGTAGACGTACTCCACACCGGGGACTTCCCACATCAGCTTTTCGATGGGGCGGGTGAGCAGGTTCTCCACTTCGACGGGGGAGGCGCCGGGCATTACGGCGATCACGTCGATCATCGGCACCGAGATCTGCGGCTCTTCCTCACGCGGCGTGGCCACGATGGCGAGCGCACCGACCGCAAGCGACGCGATGGTGACGAGCGGGGTGAGCTTCGAATGCAGGAACGCCTGCGCCATCCGTCCGGCGATGCCCATGATCAGCGCTCCCCGCCGGCCACCACGACAGTGTCGCCGGGCGCGAGGCCGGAGAGCACCTCGATCGAGCCGTTCTCGGTGCGGCCGAGCTTGACCCAGCGCAGCGTCGGCTGGCCGTCGGTGACGGTGCGCACGCCGGCGAGGTCGCCCTGCCGCACGATGGCCGACGACGGCACGAGGATAGCCCGGCGCATCCCTCGCGGGAGCGCCAGGGTGGCGGAGCTCCCGGTCAGGAACTGGCCGCCCGTATTCGGGACGAGAGCGTTGACGGTGTACAGGTTGCCACCGGAAGGCACGACGCCCTCGACCTTCGCCTGCACGGACACGTCGCCGATGGTGGCCGTCACCGGAGCGCCGGCCTTCAGGCCGCGCACTGCCTCGGGCGCCGCGCTGACCGACACCCGCAGGGTGCTCCCGTCCTCGACGCTGACCAGCGGCGCACCCGGCGCCGCGAAGGAGCCGGGATCCACGAAGCGATGAGTCACGATGCCCGCGAACGGCGCGCGCACGTCGGCGTATGACGCGGTCGCCGCGAGCTCGGCGGCCATCGCACGAGCGCTCGCCACCGCGGCGGTGGCACGGGCGAGGCCCGTCTCCGCCTGGTCGAGCTGGGCCCTGGTGGCAGCGCTGTCGGCGTACAGCGCGCGGATCCGGCCGACCTGCACCGTCGCGTCGGCGTGCACCGCGCTTGCTTCGGCGAGTCCCGCCTCGACCTGGGCGCGCTTGGCGTCGAGGTCGCGCGCGTCGAGCCGCACCAGCGTCTGTCCGACGGCCACCCGATCGCCCTCGTGCACCAGCACGGCGGTGACCGACCCCATCAGCTTGGTGCTCAGTGTAGCGGCGCGAATCGGTTCGGCGGTGCCGGCCGCCTCGAAGGCATCGACAATCATCGTGTCGGTGACCGCCACGGCCACGCCGCCGAGCGGCAGCTTCGCACCGGGGACGTTCTCGGCGTCGGGACCGCAGGCCCCAACGGCAAGGCTGACCATCAGGATGCCGGTGACCGGAAGGATCATGCGCATGTCAATTCTCCAAAACAGAAAGCACCATGAGGTCGGCGCCGGCAGCCTGCCGGGCCGCCGCATCGGCGGTGATGGTCTGATAACGGGCGTCGGCGAGGCCGAGGCGGGTCTGGGTCTCGAGCGCCGCAGCGCTCAGGAGTTCGGCGACGGTGGCAAGGCCACCGGCGTACTTCTTCGCCACGATGCGATGCGCCTCGCTCCCCTGCTCCACCGAGACTTCGGCGATGCCGAGACGAGCGACGGCCACCGCAAGCTGGGTGCGCGTGGCGGTCCGTTCGAGGGAGGCCTTGGCCTCGGCGGCCTCGACCATGGCACGGGCGGCGTCAGCACGACCGACTGCGGCCTGGCGGTGCCCGATTTCGGAGGCGCCTGCAAACGGCGTCCACGATCCCATGACGCCGACGGTATAGCTGCTCTGACCGCCGAAGAGCTGGTCCGGGCTGTTCCAGTCGAAGCGGCCGAAGCCGTTGATCCGCGGGATGTAGGCGGCGTTGGCACTGCGCACACCGCGATCGGCCGCCTCGGTGCCGAGCCGGGCGGCGGTCACGTCGAGCCGGGCCGCGACGGAGTCGCCGGTGGGTACGTCGAGGAGGCTCCGAATTTGCGCGGCGGACGGGAGCGAGTCTGGCAGGATGAAGGTGGTGTCGCCCGGCTGGCCGAGCATCAGCGCCAGCTGCGCCCGGGCGATGTCGGCGTTGCCACGGGCACCGATGAGCTGCGCCTCGATCTGGCCCGCCTGCACGGCCGCAAGGAGGGCGTCGGACTTGGTGGCGAGCCCGTTGGTGACCATCGACTCGGCCTGCCGCACGTGCGCCTTGGCGGCGGCGGTGGCGGCCTCGAGGGTCCGGACCTGTTCCCGCGCCATGATGGCGCCGAAGTAGGCGCGCGTCACGTCGACCCGGGTGGTTTCGCGGGTCCAGCCGGCACCGGCCTCAGCGGCGGCACCCGCGCTCGCGGCGGCGGCCTTTCCGAACCAGGCGTCCACGTTGATGAGCGGCACCTCGGCGACGAGCCCGCCGTTCCAGTTGGTGACCGCGGAGGGATAGTTGAGGCTCGCCGGGTTGAACGACGCCATCGTCACGCCGCGCTGCTGCAGGGTGTACCCGAAGGCGGCGAGTGGGTTGTCGGTCTGGACATAGCCGGCCTCGGCCCGCAGGGTGGGCAGGATCCCCTGGAGGGCGGCCGTGGACTGGGCGCCCTGGGCGCGGGCGTTGCCGCCGGCGATCCGGTTGGCATAGGCGGCCGAATCGGCCCGGCGGAAGGCGTCGGCCAGTGTCAGCGGTGCCTGCGCGCGGAGCGGCGCGGCGAGCGCGAGGGCCAGGGCGACAAGGATGGTCGGTCTCTGCATGCGATGGCGTCCTTGGTTGGGCATCGGTGCCCTTTCAGTATTATACAACTATATAGTTATAAATAGAAATTGTCAACACCGACTGGACAGCCTGACCTCCCATCCCCCTCTCGGGCTATCACCTCACCCCTTGGCCCCCTCTCGGGCTATCACCGCACCCCCTGTCCCGCTCTCGCATCGGTTCTCCTTACCCCCAGTCCCCCCACGCCTAGTCCTCACCCCCTGTCCCCCTCTCCACCATGTGGAGAGGGGGGACGTCCGGAAGGCTCACTGTCCCGCCGGCGAAGGGAATGGTCCGGAGGGCGATCAGGGCGCGTCCCCCGGAGAGACCGCGGCTCGGAGGGGGCGCGCCCTGCTCTCGCCTGGAGGACCATCCCGAGCCGGCGGCGAACCGTCCTCACCCCCGTCCCCCTCTCCGGGCTATCACCTCACCCCCTGTCCCCCTCTCCATGATATGGAGAGGGGGACGCCGCCTGAGGTTCTTCGCGGTATCTTTCGGCATGCCTGAACGCGAAACGCCGGCACGGTCCGGCTCGACAAGTGGCTGTGGGCGGCGCGGTTCTACAAGACCCGGGCGCTGGCCGTCGAGGCCATCGACGGGGGCAAGGTGGACGTCAACGGCCAGGGGGCCAAGCGGGCCAAGGCGGTGCGAGTCGGCGACCGAATCCAATTCCGGCAGCCCCCATACGCCTGGGACGTGGCGGTACGCGGACTGAGCGAGCGACGCGGCCCCGCCAGCGTGGCCGTCACCCTCTACGAAGAGACGACCGAGAGCCGCGCCGCGCGGGAGACGATGGCGCTCCGGCTCAAGAGCCTGCCGCCGCCGCTGTTCCTCGAAAAGGGAAAACCCGACAAGAAACAGCGGAGAGAGATTGAGCGGTACAAGAGAGGCGAATAGAGGCGGGGCAGCGGGGCAGCAGGGCCGGTGGGCAGCGGGGCAGTGGGGCAGCGGGGCGGTTCTGATCGCGCTCTTGTCCGGCTGTGGAAGTAACGCTGGAACTTCCGTCCCGGCGCCGGTGCACTATTCCGTCGTCCAGGTCGATTCGTTCCCTTCCCTGATCCTGAACGAGCGGCGGGTGGTGGACGTGTACCTCCCACCAGCGTACGACTCGGTGGGCAGCGCCAGGTACCCAGTCCTCTACATGAACGACGGACAGGACGCCACGGCCCTCGGCCTCCTCCCCACGCTCGACTCCCTCACCGCCGACGCCGCATCCCGCCCCTCATCGTCGTCGCCATCCACGCCAACGACCAGCGGATGCAGGATTACGGCACCGCCGGCACGCCGAACGCCCAGGGCTTCGGCGCCCGGGCGCACCTCTATGAACGATTCGTGCTGGAGGAAGTGATGCCGTGGGCGGAAGCCCGCTATCGCCTCCGGGGCGGCCCCGCGCACACGGCGGTCCTCGGCAGCTCGCTCGGCGGACTCGCCGCCTTCGACCTCGCCTGGCGGCACCCCGAAGTGTTCGGCACGGTGGGGGCGATGAGCGGCTCGTTCTGGTGGCGCACGCAGGACGGCACGCTGGAACAGAAGCAGGCGTCGCGAGTGGCGCTCGACCATGGTGCGGGAGGCGACGCCGCTCCCCCGGCTCCGGATCTGGCTCGAGACCGCCGACGGCGACGAGACCAGCGACCGCGACGGCAACGGCACTATCGACTCGATCCAGGACACCGACGACCTGGTGGACGCCCTCGTGGCGCGGGGATATGTGAGGGGGAAGGACGTGGTGCACGTGACGGTGCAGGGCGGGCACAACAGGCAAACGTGGGGGACGGTCCTGCCGAGCTTCTTGGAGTTTGCGTTCAGGTAGGCTTCGCTGCGTGAGTTCTGGACCTCGGCTTTCGCCGGGGTGACGACTGAGAATGTCTCACTGCCTCGCTGCCCCGCTGCCGCTGCTCGCCGCCCGCCTACTCCACCCACGCCTCCCATCTCCGCCCCACCTTCAGGTTGAATTCGTAGTGGGTCGTGGAGTCCGGCCGGCCGGCGCCGAGGGCCATGAGTGAATCGCGGAGCGGTTCGGGCACGACGAGCGTTCCCGGCAACAGGTCGCCGATGCGCCCGGTGACCTTCGGCGGCGCCGTCACGGTGCCGGCGGAGTCGCGCGTCGCGGGCGTGAAGTCGAAGCCATAGGTGGCCGGCAGGATGAGGTAGCGGCCCCGCTCGGGATACTGCGCACGGAGCGCCAGCGGATCCCGCCCGATGTCCACCGCCATGAGTCGGCTGCCGATTGCGCCCGGCCGCTGAGGAATGTCGGGGCCGTGCTGGTGACCGTCCGGCTCCGGCACCGGCGCGACCCGCGAGGCGGCGACCACCGAGTCGGTCCGCGCCCGATGCACCGCCTCCCACCGTTCCCATGCCGGCCCTGCCATCTCCAGCACCACGTAGGCCTTCCGGTTGAGCCCGACGAACCTTCTGGTATACGCGGTGTCACCCTCGGCCGGCAGCCCGGGGAAGCCCAGCGCCTCGAGCCGCTCCCGGGTGAACCAGGTGTCCTCGCCGTTCGGGCCGAGGGCGGTTTGCCACTGCAGGCGGAGGATGAGCATCACCTCCGCCTGCTCGTCGGGCGGCAGGTAGGCCTGCGCCTCCCGCTCGCTCAACCGCACGACGGCATCGGGATTGCCGGCGCGGTTCCGCGCCACGTTCAGGAGGATCGCACCATTGGCGAACACCAACACCGCCCCCGCCACCAGCACGCCGCGGTTGATCATCGGGCACCTCCCGCGCGCGCCTGCAGGCGCTTCAGCAGCACCATCACGACGAGCGCCATCCCGCCCAGCACCAGGAAGAAGAGCCAGCGCGGCATCCAGTCCCACCACCAGTCCATCGCCTTGATGCAGAGAAGGATGACGAACGCGGTGACGCCGGCGTAGGTGACGTGGTTCCACTGCCGCCGGATGCCGGCCCAGATGGCCAACGTGGCCGCCGTGAACCCGAGGAGCTGGTAGACCACCTCGACGCCGTCCTCGCCGAGGGGAAGCACGCTCCCCGTGCCGGTGCCGGCATAGAACAACACCACCCAGAAGAAGGCGATGAATCCGAACATCCGGTACACGATGCCGAAGCCCTCGCGCGCGCCGGCCATCGGGGAGAATCCGAGGGCGATCGCCGCCACGGCGGCGGGGAGCAGGGATTCATGCCGGTAGAAGAGGTCGCTCCAGTAGGAGCCACCGAGCGTGACGAGCGTCCCCGCCACCCAGAGCGCCCCGCTGACGAGCGTGGCCAGCAGGAGGACGCGGAACCCGTACCCGTAGGCCAGGGCACCGCCGAACGCCGCCAGCAGAAGGAACGCATGCTGCGACGGAACGAGGTTGAAGATGGTGCCGAGGGTAAAGACATCCGTGGCGAAGAGGGCGAACGCCACCAGCGCGGCGAGCCCGGCAAAGTAGAGGGTCTTCTCGCGGCGGGCCGCGAACTCCGTCAGCCCGAGCAATACCAGGGTGCCGGCGGACAGGAGCCCCACCTGGGTGCCGGTGGCGAGGGCGCCCCAGAAGCGGTTGACGAAGAGGACCACCGCGATGCAGAGCGCCAGCGCGCCGAGGAAGGAGGCGAGGCGGAGGCCGAGGGCCAGCTGGCGACCGGAGGTGGTGGTGGCGACGTCGTACTGCCGGGCGAGGTCGGTCAGGAGGGCGTCGTGGTGGGCGGTGATCCGCGCACGCTGGGCGTCGTCGAGGACGCCGCCCAGTTCCTGCTCGAGCTGGTTCAGTTCGTCCCGAAACACGCCGATGCGATCGGCGCGCGCCTGGGCGTCTCCCCGTCCGGCCATGAATCCTCCCCTAAGCCTCCTGGCCCTGCTTCACGTAGATCTCACCGCCACGCCGCCGGAACTCGACCGACTTCTCTTCCAGTGCCGCCGCGTACTCCCGCACGTCCTGCGTGATCTTCATCGAGCAGAACTTGGGCCCGCACATCGAGCAGAAGTGCGCCACCTTGGCGCCGTCGGCCGGCAGCGTCTCGTCGTGGAAGGCGCGCGCAGTGACCGGGTCGAGCGCCAGGTTGAACTGGTCCTCCCACCGGAAGTCGAAGCGCGCCTTGCTGAGGGCGTCGTCCCACGCCTGCGCGTTGGGGTGCCCCTTGGCCAGGTCGGCGGCATGCGCGGCGATCTTGTAGGCGATGACGCCGGCCTTCACGTCGTCGCGGTCGGGAAGGCCGAGGTGCTCCTTGGGCGTCACGTAGCAGAGCATGGCGGTGCCGTACCAGCCGATCATCGCCGCGCCGATGGCGCTGGTGATGTGGTCGTAGCCCGGCGCGATGTCGGTGGTGAGGGGCCCGAGGGTGTAGAACGGCGCCTCGCCGCACCACTCGAGCTGCTTGTCCATGTTCTCCTTGATGAGGTGCATGGGCACGTGGCCCGGGCCCTTCGTTCATCACCTGCACGTCGTGCTTCCACGCGATCTTGTTCAGCTCCCCCTGCACCTTGAGCTCGGCGAACTGCGCCTCGTCGTTGGCGTCCCTGATGGAGCCGGGCCGGAGCCCGTCGCCCAGCGAGAAGGAGACGTCGTACGCCGCCATGATCTCGCAGATCTCGTCGAAATGGGTGTAGAGGAAGTTCTCCTTGTGGTGCGACAGGCACCACTTGGCCATGATGGACCCGCCGCGGGAGACGATGCCCGTCATCCGCTTGGCCGTCATCGGCACGAACCGGAGCAGCACGCCGGCGTGCACGGTGAAGTAGTCCACCCCCTGCTCCGCCTGCTCCACCAGGGTGTCGCGGTACGCCTCCCAGGTCAGGTCCTCGGCCACACCGCCGACCTTCTCCAGCGCCTGGTAGATCGGCACCGTGCCGATCGGCACCGCGCTGTTCCGGAGGATCCACTGCCTGGTCTCATGGATGTTCCTGCCGGTGGAGAGGTCCATCACCGTGTCGGCACCCCAGAGGGTGGCCCAGCGGAGCTTCTCGACCTCGTCCTCGATGACCGACTTGACGGCGGAGTTGCCGATGTTGGCGTTGATCTTCACCGCGAAGCCGCGGCCGATGATCATCGGCTCGACTTCCGGATGGTTGATGTTGGCCGGGATGATGGCGCGGCCGCGGGCCACCTCGCTCCGCACGAACTCGGGCGCCATCCCCTCGCGGAGGGCGACGAACTCCATTTCGGGAGTCACCTCGCCTCGGCGCGCGTAGTGGAGTTGCGTGATGGGGCCGCGGCCGCGGTAGATCGGGCGCTGGAGGGATTCTGGAATCAAGTCATTCTGGACCCCCGCTTCCGCGGGGGTGACGACATGGACCCCGGCTTTCGCCGGGGTGACGGACGTCAGGGGGGCCGCGGGGCCGCGGGGCAGTCGTTCTACATCACGCTCCACGATCCATGGGAGACGGGGAGTGGGGAGCCCCTGACGGACATCTGCGCCCTGCGGCCCGCTGGTGTCGTAGACGCGGAGGGGGGGTTCGTTACCGGAAAGGACAATCTCCCGCACCGGCACGTGGATGCCGCGGCTACCCTCGAGGGTGACCTTGCGGGAGTTGGGAAAGGCGTCAGAAAAAGAAGAAGCGGTCATTGCCGCGCTCCCTTCGCCGGTATGAACCGGATCAGGTTCCAAGGGTATCGTCTCAATCCGTCGCGCCGACGTGCGCGGGGATGCCCCTGGCGGTGTGGGTGAATGGTAATACGCCGAGCGCCGGTGCGGGTGCCTGCCCCTCGACCCGCTCGTTCCTCCGGATGAGACCGCCGGCTTGGGGTGGACCTCCGGGGCTGCGGTTCGCACCCCCTCCGAGCCGGGGTCTCTGCGGGGGATGCGAACCAACGCCCCTTCGGTCCATCCCCCTCGCCGGCGGTCAGATGGAGCGAGCGGCCGGCGAAGGGGATGGTCCGGAGGGCAATCAGGTCGCGACACCCGAAGCGACCGCGGCGCGGAGGGTGCGCGACCTGTTCAGCCCGGAGGACCAACCCAAGCAGGTCGCGCACAGTCCGGTTCGGGGAGCTGGTCGACTCGTTCCTACCCGTTCCGCAATCGTCCGCGATCCACTTTCCCCAGGTGGGTGCGCGGGAAGTCGTCGAGGAACACCACCTCCCGTGGCGCCTTGTAGGGCTCGAGTCGCTCCCGAACGAACGCCTTCAGCTCCTCACCCAGGCCGGCAGTTCTTCTTCTTCGCGATGACGAAGGCGTGCGGCTTGGTGAGCCCCTGCGCATCCACCACCCCCACCACCGCCGCCTCCTTCACGGCCGGGTGCTGCAGCAGGCAGTTCTCCACCTCCTGCGGCGCCAGCCAGCGCCCGCCCACCTTGAGCATGTCGTCGCCGCGGCCGCAGTAGGTGAAATACCCGTCGGCGTCGCGGCGGATCATGTCGCCCGAGACGTACCACTCCCCCTGGAACGCCTGCGCCGTCTTCTCCATCTGCTGCCAGTACCCGATGGCCCGGGCGTTCCCACGCACCCGGAGCCAGCCGACCTCACCGTCGGGCAGCTCGTTTCCCTCGTCGTCCGTGACCCGCACCTCGAACCCCGGCACCACCGTCCCCATGGTGCCGGGCCGCACCGCGCCGGGACTGGCTGAAATGAAGACATGCCACATCTCGGCGGTGCCGAGGCCGTCGAGCAGCTCCACGCCGAAGGCAGCCTTCCACCGCTCGTAGAGCTCGGCGGGCAGCGCCTCCCCCGCGGACGTGGCGAGCCGGAGCGAGGACAGGTCGGCGTCCGACGCCGCCGGGTGACCAACCATGTGGTTCACCATGGTCGGCACGTTGACCAGGATGGTGGGGCGGTGCTTCCGGATCTGTTCGAAGAGGAGTTCGGGGGTGACCTTGTCGGGGAAGAGCACCGACCGCGCGCCGACCGAGAAGGGGAAGAAGAGATTGGTGCCCATGGCGTAGCCGAAGTAGAGCTTGGGCACCGAGATGGTCACGTCGTCTTCGGTCAGCCCCAGAACCCCCTGCCCATACGCCGCGGTGGTGTGGGCAAAGCTCCAATGGCTCTGCTGCACCGCCTTGGGCTGCCCGGTGGTGCCGCCGGAGAAGAGCCAGATGCAGGCGTCGTCGCGATGGCTCGCCCAGGTCTCCAGGTCCGGTGACTGGGCCTCGAGCCGTCGGGCGAGCGTCTCGGTCCCCACGACGAGCAGTTCCGCGAGGAGCGGGGCCTCGGCACGCGCCGCCTCGAACGCCTCGCGGTTGTCCGGCGTGCACCAGGGCCACCCGGGCCCGGGTGTACTGATAGAAATAGGAGATGGCGTCGGGTTTGAGGTCCGGGTTGACCATCACCACCACTGCCCCGATCTTCAAGATGCCGAACAGCGCCGCCACGAACTCCGGCCCGTCGGGCAGGGCGATGATGACCCGCTGCTCCGGCATCACCCCCGCCTCCCTGAGCAGGTTGCCGTAGCGGTTGGCCAGGTCCTGCACGTCCCGATAGCTCCAGGTCCGCTGATCGGTCACCAGCGCCACGCGCGAGCCGCGCCCCTCACGGACGCGCGCATCGAGCAGGTGATCGGCGATATTGAAGCGCTCCGGCGGTTCGAACGTCACGAGCGGGCTCCCGGATGGAACGAGGTACGGATGACGGTGTGCTGGCTCGCCACGGCAACCTACGAGGACGTGGCCGCGCTCGACCGGCGGCGCGCGGTGGCCATCGTGCCGCTGGGCGCCACCGAGGCCCACGGCCCCCACCTGCCGCTCTCGACCGACGTGATCATCGTCGAGGCGATGGCGCGGGCCGGCGCCGAGCGGCTGTCGCAGCAGGGCGCGACGGTGGTGGTGCTGCCGACGATGGCGCTGACCCCCGCCCCCTTCGCCGCCGCCTTTGCCGGCACGCTCAGCGTCCGGGCCGCGACGCTGGTGGCGCTGCTGGAAGATGTCGCGGATGGCCTCGCCGCCCAAGGGTTCACCCGAATCGTCGTCGTGAGCGCGCACCTCGACCCCGAACACCTCGGCGCGGTGCGCGACGCCGTCGAGACGATCCGCGCCGACGGTCTCAGGGTGGCGTTCCCCGACCTGTCGCGCAAGCCGTGGTCGCAGCGGCTGGGCGAGGAGTTCCAGACCGGCGCCTGTCACGCGGGGCGCTTCGAGACCTCCATCGTGCTGGCCGAGCGGCCGGACCTGGTGCGCGACATCCGCACCGAGCTCCTGCCCAACCCCGCGTCGCTCTCCGTGGCGATCCGCGCGGGACAGACCAGCTTTGCGGAAGCCGGGGGACCGCGCGCCTATTTCGGCTGGCCAGCCGACGCCACCGCCGCGGAAGGCCGCACCCTCATCGACGCGCTGGGCGCCATTCTCGAAGAGGCCGCCCTTCCCCTGCTCCAGGATGATTGAGAGAGTACCCTGATGCGACTCGATGGCAAGACGGCGGTGGTGACGGGGGGCGGCCAGGGGATCGGCGCGGCGGTGGCCCGCGCGCTGGCCGATGCCGGCGCATCGGTGCTGATTTCCGGCCGCACCCTGAGCAAGCTGGAGCGGCTGGCGGAGGAACTGCGCCAGGAGGGCCGGAACGTCTGGGGGGCGGCGTGCGACGTCAGCGACCCGGCCGCCATCACCCGGCTCGCCACAGTGGCGAAGGAAAAGCTCGGCCCGGTGGATATCCTGGTGAACAACGCCGGGATCGCGGAATCGGCGCCGATTGCGCGCACCAGCCTGGACGACTGGGAAAAGATGCTCCGGATCAACGCGACAGGGCCCTTCCTCTGCCTGCAGGCCTTCCTGCCCGACATGCTGGAGCGGAAATGGGGGCGCGTGGTGAACGTGGCCAGCGTGGCGGGACTCGAGGGCGCGCGGTACATCTCGGCCTACGTGGCGAGCAAGCACGCGCTGGTCGGGCTCACCCGGGCCGCCGCGGCAGAATTGAAGGGGACCGGCGTCACCGTCAACGCCGTCTGCCCAGGGTATGTGGACACGCCGATGACCGACGGCACGATCGCGAACATCGTGCGCAAGACGGGGAAGACGGCCGACGAGGCGCGCGCCGCCCTCCTGGCCACGATGCCGGGGGGACGGATGGTGCAGCCCGAAGAAGTGGCCGCGGCGGTGCTGGCGCAGGTCACCGACGAGTCGGGCCGCCGCAACGGAGAGGCCGTCATCATCGACGGCAGAGAGGCGTAGCATGACCTGGGACATCATCAATCCCCGCGGCCAGCCCAGCGGGTGGAACGACGGCCTCCTGGCCCCGGCCGGCGGGCGGGTGCTGTTCGTCGCGGGCCAGACGGCCAGCGACGCAACCGGCAAGGTGCACCCGGCGGATTTCGTCACCCAGTTCCGCCTGGCGCTGATCAACTCCCTGGCCGTGGTGCAGGCCGCCGGCGGGAAGCCGACCGACATCGGGCGAATGACGGTGTACGTGCTGGACATGGAGGGGTACCGCAAGGCGCGGCGGGAACTGGCCGGTGTCTGGAAGGAACTGATGGGCCGGCACTACCCGGCCATGGCGCTGGTGCAGGTGTCGGCGCTGCTGGACCAGCACGCGCTCATCGAGATGGAGACGACCGCGGTGGTCTCGCACCATCAGGACCGGAGACTGGTATGAGCATCGAACCGAAGTCGTTCCTCTACGCGCTCGACGCCGCCACCGGCGTGGCCACCATCACCCTCAACCGCCCCGACAAGCTCAACGCGCTCACCTTCGAGGTGTACCGCGAGCTGACCGACACCTTCGGGCAGCTGGGCGACGAGCCCGGGGTCCGCGCGGTGATCATCACCGGCGCGGGACGGGCGTTCTGCTCCGGCGGCGACGTCGAGGACATCATCGGCCCGCTGCTCGAAATGGAGATCGACGAGCTCCGGGCCTTCACCCGCCTGACCTGCGACCTGATCCTGTCGATCCGCCACTGTCCGCGGCCCGGTCGTCGCCGCGCTCAACGGCACGGTGGCCGGGGCGGGCGCGGTCATCGCCTCCGCCTGCGACTTCCGCGTGGCCACGGAGAAGGCGAAGATCGCCTTCCTCTTCGTGCGGGTGGGGCTGTCGGGCGCCGACATGGGGGCGGCGTGGCTCCTGCCGCGGCTGGTGGGCCACAGCCTGGCGACCGAGATGCTGATGCTGGGCGAGTTCACCTCGGCGGCGCGCGCCAAGGAGATCGGGCTCTACCACCAGGTGGTCGAGGGCGACGTGATGCCCGCGGCGCGGGCCCTCGCCGAGAAGCTGGCGCGAGGGCCGAAGGAGGCGCTGGCCGCCACCAAGGAGGCCATCGACCTCGAGGCGGAGCTCGACCTCGAATCGGGGCTCGACCACGAGGCGGAGGCGCAGGCGCAGCTGATGCTCGGGCCCGACTACATGGAGGGGTACCAGGCGTTCACCGAGAAGCGGGACCCGAAATTTCCATGAGACCCGACATCGACGCCGTCGCCGCGTTCCTCGAGACCGCGCCACGCCGACGTGGCCGCGGCCGTGAGCGCGTTCGGCAAGGAGCAACTGGCGCCGCACCCCGACCCCGACACCGACGACGCCGCACGGATCCGCGCCCGGGCGCTGGTGCCGCTGCTGGCCGCCGCCGGACTGTATGAGGCGGTGGAGCGGCTCGATCTCCGCGCGGTGTCGCTGATTCGCGAAGGACTGGCCTGGCACTCCCCGCTGGCCGACGAGGTGTACGCCCTGCAGGCGCTGGGCTCGATGCCGATCCGGCTGGGCGGCAGCGAGGAGATCCAGCGCGCCTGGCTGCCGCCCATCGACCGCGGCGAGGCGATGTGCGGCGTTCGCCATGACGGAGCCGGAGGCGGGCTCCGACGTCGGCGCCATGACCACCCGCGCCACGCGCGACGAGCACCACTGGGTGCTCGAGGGACGGAAGTCGTTCATCTCGAACGCCGGCATCGCCGACGTGTACACCGTCTTCGCGTCCACGGACCCGACCAAGGGGGCCAAGGGAATCTCGGCCTTCGTGGTGCCGGCCGATACGCCGGGGCTCATCTTTGCCGGCGCCCAGGTGATGAGCGCGCCGCACCCGCTGGGCGAGCTGGTCTTCGAGCGCTGCCGCATTCCGGCCGATCACCTGCTCGGCGAGCGGGGCCGGGGACTCGGCCTGGGCCTGGCGACGCTCGACCGGCTCCGCGCCACGGTCGGTGCGGCCGCCTGCGGCATGGCGGCGCGCGCGCTCGACGAGGCCGTGGCCCACGTGAACAGCCGCAAGCAGTTCGGGAAGCCGCTCGCCGAGTTCCAGCTGACACAGGACCGCATCGCGCAGATGGCCACCGAGCTCGCCGCCGCGCGACTCCTCGTGTATCGGGCGGTGTGGGCCAAGGACCGGGGCGCGGAGCGGGTCACCCTCGAATCGGCGATGGCCAAGAGCTACGCCACCGAGGCGGCGCAGCGGATCGTGGACGGCGCGGTGCAGCTCCTCGGCGGGCGCGGCGTGCTGGCGTCGCATCCGGTGGACAAACTCTACCGCGCGGTGCGCTCGCTCCGGATCTACGAGGGGACGACGGAAATCCAGCGGCTGCTGATCGCCAAGGAAGTGCTGGGCGGGGCATGAAGGTCGCCATCATCGGCGGCGGACCGGGCGGACTCTACCTGGCCATCCTGCTCCGCCGCGCCGATCCCGCCACGCAGGTCACCATCTACGAACGGAACCGGATCGAGGACACCTTCGGCTTCGGCGTCGTGCTGTCGGACGCGACCGAGGGGATCCTCGCCGAGGCGGACGACGTCACCCACGCGGCGATGTCGGCGGTGATGCACCGCTGGGGCGACATCGACGTGCACATCAACGGCGCATGCATCACCTCGGGCGGCCACGGGTTCAGCGGCATCTCCCGCAAGGTCTTGCTGGAGATCCTGAGCGACCGGGCCCGCGCCATCGGCGCCGAACTCCGGGAGCTGACCGAGGCGCCGCCGGTGGAGGCGCTGCTGCAATCATACGACCTGGTGGTGGCGGCCGACGGCGTCAACAGCGCGGTGCGCGAGGCGCGGAGGGCCGCCTTCGGCGCCAGCGTGGACCTCCGCCCCAACCGCTTCGTGTGGCTCGGCACCTCGCGGCCCTTCCCCAGCTTCTTCTTCTCCTTCCGGCAGAACGCGCACGGCCTCTGGCGGGCGCACGCCTACCAGTACGCCGAGGGGCAGTCCACGTTCATCGTGGAGACCACCGAGGCGGCGTGGCAGGCGGCGGGGCTGAAGGAGGGGGACGAGGCGGCGACCATCGCCTATTGCGAGCAGCTGTTCAAGGAGGAACTCGAGGGGCATCGGCTGGTGGCCAACCGCTCGATCTGGCGGCAGTTCCCGACGGTGCGCTGCGAGCGCTGGTCGGACGGGCGGCTGGTGCTGCTGGGCGACGCGGCGCACACGGCGCATTTCTCGGTGGGCTCGGGCACCAAGCTCGCCATGGAAGACGCCATCGAGCTCAGCAGGGTCCTGCAGGGAGCGACGGACGTGGCTGCTGCGCTCGAGACCTACGAACAGCAGCGGCGGCCCGGCGTGGCGAGCGTGCAGCGCGCCGCGCAGGCCAGCCTCGAGTGGTTCGAGGCCACGGAGCGCTACGACGACCTCGAGCCGCTGCAGTTCGCGTACAGCCTGCTCACGCGGAGCCTCCGCATCACGCACGAGAACCTCCGGGCCCGCGACCCGGCGTTCGTGGAGCGGGTGGAGCGGTGGTACGCCGACAAGGCGGGGGTCGCGCCGGTGCCGGGGAAGAAGAGCCCCCCGCCCTTCCTGACGCCGTTCCGGTTGCGCGACATGCGGCTCATCAATCGCGTCGTCGTCTCCCCGATGTGTCAGTACTCCGCGGTGGACGGCGTGCCGAACGACTGGCACCTGCAGCACCTGGCCAGCCGGGCCATCGGCGGCGCGGGGCTGGTGATGACGGAGATGACCGACGTGAGCGCGGAGGGGAGGATCACGCCGGGGTGCACGGGGATCTACAGCGACGCGCAGGTGGCGGGGTGGACGCGGATCGTGCGCTTCGTTCGGGAGCACGCGCCGGATACGCGGATGGGGATGCAGCTGGGGCATGCGGGACGGAAGGCGGCGACGAAGCTCATCTGGGAGGGCGACAATCAGCCGCTCGACGCGGGGGCGTGGCCCATCATGTCGGCGAGTGCGATCCCGTGGAAGCCGGAGAACCAGGTGCCCCGCGCCATGACGCGGCAGTGACATGGACCGGGTGCGCGGCGAGTTCGTCCGCGCGGCGGAGCGGGCCCACGAGGCGGGGTTCGACCTGATCGAGATCCACCTGGCGCACGGGTACCTGCTGGCGAGCTTCATCAGTCCGCTCACCAACCGGCGCGCCGACGAGTACGGCGGTTCACTGGCCAACCGGATGAAATTCCCACTGGAGGTGATCCGGGCGGTGCGCGCCGCGTGGCCGGCCGGGAAGCCGCTCACCGCGCGCGTCTCGGCGACCGACTGGCATCCCGACGGGCTGACGGGTGAGGAGTCGGTCGAGGTGGCACGGATGATCGGGCAGGCGGGGGTAGACGCGGTGGACGTGTCGGCGGGGCAGACGGTGCCGGATCAGCGTCCTATATATGGACGGGCGTTCCAGACGCCCTTTGCCGACCGGATCCGCCACGAGGCGGGCGTGGCGACGATGGCGGTGGGCAACATCCAGAGTCACGAGGATGTCAACGCGATCCTGGCGGCGGGGCGGGCCGACCTGGTGCTGATGGCGCGGGCGCATCTCTGGGATCCGTACTGGACGCGGCACGCGGCGTACGCGCTGGGGCATCCCTGGCGTGGCCGAATCAGTATGAATCGCTGAACTCCTTCAACGCCAGGGGGTGAGGCAGCGAGGCAGCGGGGCGGTTACTGCCTCCCTGCCCCGCTGCCCGTCTGCCCCGCCTTCTTCACCTCACCCCCTGTCCCCCTCTCGGCGTGTTCACCTCACCCCCTGTCCCCCTCTCCATGATATGGAGAGGGGGAACTCCCGGAGAGTCTTGTGACTCGCACGACCTCGGAAGACACTTCACACGTGAACAAGATCGCGCAGGTCACCGCCGTCTTCTGGATCATGAAGATCTGCGCGACGACGCTGGGTGAGACGGCGGGCGACCTGCTGTCGATGACGATGCAGGTCGGCTATGGCGTGAGCACGGTCATCCTGCTCGGGCTTTTCCTGGTGTCGGTCATCGCCCAGTTGAAATCCAGCAAGTACCACCCGGCGCTCTACTGGACGGTGATCCTGACCACGAGCACGGCCGGGACCACGATGTCGGACTTCATGGACCGCACCCTCGGCTTCGGGTACGCCAAGGGCGCACTGATCCTGGTGAGCTGCCTGGCGGTAGTGCTCTCGTCTGGCGGCTCACCGAGAAGTCCCTCTCGGTCAGCAACATCACGTCCACACGAGCCGAGCTGTTCTACTGGACCGCCATCCTGGTGTCGAATACACTGGGCACGGCGTTGGGGGACTTCCTGGCCGACGACTCGGGGCTCGGGTTCCTGGGGGGCGCGGCGCTGATCGGCGGGCTGCTGGGGCTGGTCGTGCTGGCGTACTTCTTCACCAGGCTCGACCATGTACTGCTCTTCTGGGTGGCGTTCGTGCTGACGCGGCCGTTCGGCGCCACGTTCGGCGACCTGCTGACCAAGCCGATCGCCAAGGGAGGGCTCAACTTCGGGACGGTGGGATCGTCGCTCGTGCTCGGCGTGATCCTCGTCTTCTTTGTCGTCTATACCGTCCGGGCGGAGCGCCGTGCGGACGCCGAGGAATCGGTCAGAAGATGAGCAGCACCAGGATCACGATGGCGAGCACCAGGACCAGCGTCGAGATCACGATGGTGTGGTTCGAGCCACCGGAGGCCATGGCCGCGTTGTCATTGGTGCCCAGTGCGGGCGCCGGGTCGCTCTTCTGGAACAGAGGTGAGTACTGGGGCTGGGGCACGGCGGGGCCCGGAGTGACCGTGGCGGGTGCATCGGCGGCTGCGGTGGCCGGAGTTCCCGAGGGCGTGGGAGCGTTGGCCGGAGCGGCGCTCTGCTGCGCGACGAGGAGGCCGAACGGGGCGGTGGTCAGCATCAGGGCAAGGACGGCAACGGATCGGAACGACATTCTGGACTCCTGGGGTGCTGGGACCCGTCCATGGAACTGCACACTTGCAGCAGATGGCGGTGTCCTCGACGGCGCCAGGTTCGGCCTCCGTCCTTCAAGGGAACCTAGTTCGAGGACCCGGGCAGACAATCGCTCGAAGGATTGACTGGCGCCCCTCACTCCCTGTCCCTCTCGCGGTTTCACCTCACCCTCTGTCCATATCTGGGGATCGACCTGACCCCCTGTCCTCCGCGCAGTTTCACCTCACCCCCTGTCCCCCTCTCCACGATGTGGAGAGGGGGGACGTCGGGAAGGGGTCGTGCGCTTATTCGGTGATGGTTCTGTGTCTTCCCTCAGTTAGGGTGTGGGATGTCCGCGTCCCCCCCTTTTGCTTCGCAGTCTAATCCGCGCCTGCTGCAGAAACTGCAGTCTAAGATGCGCCTGGGGCACTATAGCCTGCGGACGGAGCAGGCTTACGCGGGGTGGGTTGTGCGGTTCGTGCGGTTTCACCGGCTGCGGCATCCGCGGGAGATGGGGGAGCGGGAGGTGGCGGCGTTCCTGACCTGGCTGGCCGAGGAGCGGCGGGTGGCGGTGTCGACGCAGGTGCAGGCGCAGGCGGCGCTGGTCTTCCTGTACCGGGAGGTGCTGGGGCGACCGCTTCAGATGCCGAGCCTGGTGCCGAGGGGGCGGGGGCCGACGCGGATGCCCGGTGGTGCTGGATGCCGACGAGGTCGGGCGGGTGCTGGGCCAATTGGAGGGGGTGTACCGACTGATCGGGCTCGCTGCTCTATGGGAGCGGGGCTTCGGCTGATGGAGTGCCTGGAGCTCCGGGTCAAGGATGTGGACTTGGTGCGCTCAGGAGATCCGGGTGCGGCGGGGGAAGGGGCAGAAGGACAGGGTGACGATGCTCGCCGAGTCTGGCGGCGGGCCCGCTGGCTGAGCACCTCGTCCGCGTCAAGGCTGATGCACGACAAGGCGTTGCAGGTGGGCACCGGCGGAGTGTGTCGCTTCCGGGGGCGCTGGCCAGGAAGTACCCACGGGCGGACCGGAGCTGGCCGTGGCAGTGGATCTTCCCGGCGCAGTCGGACGTACGCGGACCCGGACACGGGAGAATTGCGGCGGCATCACCTTCATCCGTCAGCGGTGCAGCGGGCGATGGCCGAGGCGGTACGGCGGTCGGGGGTGGGGAAGCGGGCGAGCTGTCATACGTTCCGGCATTCGTTCGCGACGCACCTGCTCGAGGCGGGGTACGACATCCGGACAGTGCAGGAGCTCCTGGGCCACAACGACGTCAGCACGACGATGATCTACACCCACGTGCTCCTGAAGGGGGGCCGAGGGGTGAAGAGCCCGGCGGACCGGCTGGGCGCCGCCCTGCCCCGTCGCGCAGTCTTTCCAGATTAGGCTGCGCGCAATACCTTGGTAAAGCAAGGGAGTGTGACCCCCAGACGCAGTCCAATACACGTTAGGCGCGCCGCTCATCGCCCAGAATCGCATGACGCCTCATCCACCTCCGCTTCAGCATCGCACTTGCTGCGCTTCCTCGTTCGGCCGCACGTACGCAGTCTGGATTGGCCCGGATGCGACGCTGCCTACGCTGGTTCGGGCTCGCTCGAAGCCGCACGTGGTCTCAGCCCGGCACTCTGAGCGTGTCGACGTGTCCAGGCTGTCGATCGACTCGGGGTCTCGCGAGCGGACAGGATCTGGGCGGTGCGAGGCTGCATCCGTCGACTCCAGCCGACGACCGCCATCGTGGATGGCCAGTGCCTCCAGGCTTCATGGCATTCTGCCGGCGCAGCCGCTTAGCTCAGGATGCTATCGGCCACTGTCGAGCGCGTGCCTACGAGGCGACCGAGGTCTACATCGGATTGACGCGGATCGGCGGTCAAGCTCGGACACGTGCCCGCATTCGATCTGCCCGTGGCTGACCGAGGTCTTGGCGGCATTCCAGGTGCATTCGAGTCCGATTGCCGAGTGCAGCTAAGCGTACGGCGGCCACGATGGCAATGGACACCGCGAGCGGTGCAGGCCGCTTGCGGCGATACAGCTCGGTTCGGGGCAGTGACCTGTGGCGAGCATTCAGGGTGATACCAGCACTGGACCGGCATGCTCATCTAGCACGAGCGTCGCGATCAGGGCGGCGGCCTAACCAGCGCATGCAGCTGGCGAGGGCGCGCTCTGGCTGCTGGCAGCCGCCGCGCCGTAGGTTCTAACGCGAGGACGCGCGGCGGCTGCCGCGCAGCGCCCTCGCAGCTGATGCGCATTTCGTTAGGCGGACAGCGGAGCTTTGAATGACACCCGTCGCCGTGCCCTTTGTGTTCCGCAACGCCTGGCTGTTCATTCTTCTCGCCGTGGCTATCAACATCGTCTACGGACGCACCCGAGGCGCGAAGCTTGTCGCCGCAGGCCGTCTTTCGGAGGAGGAGCTCTCCGCTTTTGTTCGCGGTGCCCTCATCCTCTTTGGTGGCACTGCTCTGGGCATGCGACTGATTCAGTACGCAGCCGAGGCCTCAGATCCGCTCTGCCTGATGCAGTTTCCGGCTGCTGCTTCCATTGGCTGGTGCCGTGGGTCGCGCAACTATTCCTCAGTGCATGGCTCATCTGGTGGGTTCGGATTGAAGGCGGCGACGAACGCTTGCGCGATTGGCTCCGGCATTCACATCCGGTCCCGATGCTGGAACGTTCGTTCGCACCCATGCGCGTCCGTTACTTCATCACAGCAGTGGTCATTTTCGCACCGGTTGTGATGATATCGTAGTCCTATTGTTCTCACCGATGCCTCTCATTCCTTGGTGCGCTGCCGGCCTAACCAGCGCATGCAGCTGCGAGGGCGCGCTATTGCTGCGGCAGCCGCCGCGCTTTATACTGTAGCGAGGTCGCGCGGCGGCTGCCGCGAGCGCCCTCGCAGCTGATGCGCCTTTCGTTAGGCCGCTGAGCATTTTCGCGTGAGGCCACATGCATCGCCAATACGCTCAAGCCATCTTCCCGCCGACAGTTCGGTGCCCTGACTCGGCGCACTCATCGGTATGCGGGTATCGCGCACCTGGCGGGGAGCCGGATCTGCCATATTCCTGGAACTCGGGCAGCTCAGACCGGCCATCGCATCGCCACCGAGCCTCGTGGTGAGTGCAGCGGATCATGATTCCGTGGAGTTGGCGCATTGCAGAGCCTGGGCGCCAGTCTCACTAGGAAGTTGGAGGTCCGAGCGTAAGATCACTAACGGCGTCCGCGCGCTCGCGACAGCACCGGATAGCCGCAATTGATCTGCCGACACGCCTATCCCGAACTGAGCATAGCCATGACCGACAGTCGGTGGGTCCACTCGTTCATGACGGCTGGGGGCCAGCCGGACTGGACAGTGTTCCTCCACGACGGCAGCTGGTTGTGCGTCGAGAGCTGGTCTGGCTCGTCCGCGACGGCAACACTCGATTGGCGGCGCACGTAGTTGCCAGCCTAACCAGCGCATGCAGCTGGCGAGGGCGCGCTCTATGCTGGGCAGCCGCCGCGCTCGATATTGACTGGCGAGGATAGCGCGGCGGCTGCCGCGCAGCGCCCTCGCAGCTGATGCGCGTTTCGTTAGGTGCCTGTCCTCACGTCCGGAGAATTCCATTGACCGGTAACGTCGTTCTCGCCTCCTGTTCCATCCTGTGCTTTCCTCACGTTTTGCGGCCCACGCCATACACCTCAAAGTTGCCATCCCCGATTGTACCGGTGGCTGGGAGCATACCTGTGGTCCGGATTCTGCCTTCTCGCTTTGCACGCCACCTGGGTTCAGGGCCATGGAGCCCGGCGTCTGGATGCCGACCATGTCCGGCCGTCCGCTGCGCTCGATTTCTTGACGGTGGCCCGTCCTACAGGACGCTGTTGCCTTCGATAAGCCGATACGTTGGTCTCCGAAGCTGGCTCCGCCCAGAACTGCTCAGTTGTTTGTTGGGTCGACTGACAGCGTCACTGTTCACTTAGATTCCAATTGATGCGCTTCAGGTGCGTACCGAAGTTTGGTTGCTGAATCTAGGCGCGTTCGACATGCGTCGGGATTCATATCTTGTAACCGGTTGTCGCGGTCCTTATGGAGCCGGGTGGTACGCACAGCGCTGAGCTGTCTGTGCCTGCAGCACTCGATATGCTTGCGCATGGCCCTGCGTTCCTTGCGGCTTCGCAGTTGTGCGCCGACTTGTCACAGGCCACCTAACCAGCGCATGCAGCTGGCGAGGGCGCGCTTTGCTCTGGCAGCCGCCGCGCTCCATTTTGAACTGCGGAGGATGCGCGGCGGCTGCCGCGCAGCGCCCTCGCAGCTGATGCGCCTTTCGTTAGGCGGTCATGCTCTGGATCAATAGCTCCAATTCGCTTCTTCCTGCACTGGCTGGCTTCGCTCGCCGTGCTTCTACTCCGTCTCGTGCATCGCTACGATTCATCCACGACGACCGGCGCCCACGACGGGGCATGGGGGTTACAGCTCTCGATCTATCTCCGAGTGTCTGTTCGTCTCTCGCTCAATTGATCTCGTGCTGATCTGGCGTGTTTTCGCACACGATATGGTTCTGTTGCGCGCGACGCTGCATTCTCGGGCCCGGCGCGTCCTTTGATCCTGTTGACGTTGCTCAGATGGATTACCTATCTGGGGCACTCCTCCCACTGCTACTTGGCCTCCTCATGACGCGCTTCCTATATTCCCTGGTGATATTACGCATATCCGTATATGCCGACTTCTACCATCTACTCTGAGCTCAGCACAATGGCCGATAGTCGGCTGGATCTACTCGGCATCGATCGACGAGCGCAGTGGCGAGCTCTTTCTGGGGCAACGGATTCAGTCGGTCGCCTGGTTGCGGTCAAGCTGTGTCGCCGAGCCATTGGCCACGCTCATTGTACTCTGGAAAGCCCCATCTAGCAATTTTTGAATGTGTGATAGCCGCCGCCTAACCAGCGCATGCAGCTGACGAGGGCGCGCTCTATCTGCTGGCAGCCGCCGCGCCGTAGGTTTTAACGAGAGGACGGCGCGGCGGCTGCCGCGCAGCGCCCTCGCAGCTGATGCGCGTTTCGTTAGGCCGATAACCAAAGGCTACTCCATGCTACGCCAGGCATTTGCCTCTTGCCATTCTCTGTGCCCTCGCCCCGATTAGCCTCGTTGCCCAAGACAGCCTCTGTGCACGCCACCATCGCATAGTGGCACCTTGATCCGCATGCACCCCATCACTGGAGCCTCGATTCGCGGGCGCTTGGTGCAGCCACTCACGCCGTCGAGCGCGTTCGTTCAGGTCTGCCGATACCCAGCACCCCCCTGTACACCAAAGTCCGACTCGCTCGCATTCCAACGACTTCCAGCCGCGGCTACCCTTGCCCGGCATCGATGTACAGCAAGGCCAGCCGCTGGACTACCGGAGCGCTGATTGGCGGAATCCTTTGGAGGTGCCCTAGGAGGTTTGGCCGGCGCCTTTGCCAATGGAATGTGCGAGGATCGCAGAGGGCTGTGGCGCCAGCACTCCGGTGTACGCCCTGATAGGGGCAGCCTTCTTTGGGGGCTTTGGGGCGCTGATCGGCAGCGGATCTCTCAGTGGG
Organism: uncultured Gemmatimonadales bacterium; assembly: GCA_963810185.1. Lineage (GTDB taxonomy): Bacteria > Gemmatimonadota > Gemmatimonadetes > Gemmatimonadales > GWC2-71-9 > SPDF01. The sequence continues at coordinate 568,890 of CAWEMJ010000007.1, read as the reverse complement.
TGCCTGCACCGTAGACAGGTTCGGCCTAACCAGCGCATGCAGCTGGCGAGGGCGCGCTCTGGCTGCTGGCAGCCGCCACGCCGTAGGTTTTAACCGAGGACGGCGCGGCGGCTGCCGCGAGCGCCCTCGCAGCTGATGCGCAGTTCGTTAGGCAGCATCGAGGTCGAAGTGCCGATGCTGGCACCCATCATCCCACGAGGTCAGAGCTGAAGCTCACCCGACTCAGGTCTTGGCATCACGTTCTACTCTCGTCGCCCCTCGCGGCGCTCTTGCTACTTGAAGCCTGCGGGGCCGGCTGGCACCAACCCGCCCAAGGACTTGAACCTGAGCCGTTTCGAGCCTCCCAACAGGTCCAGGTGTGGCACAATGCCAAGATGGACCGCTGGCATGGCGTTCAAGTGACCACGGACTCGGTGAGCGGCATTCCGTACCATGTGTCGCTCAAGTGTGAGACCTGCCGGGTCGCGGTTGCACGCGGGTCGGTCGATTCCATTCGCGTTGGAAATCCTGAAGCTGGGTTCTGGAAGTCCGTTGGTCTCGGTGCGGGAATCATGGGGATCCTGGCGATCCTTCTCCACGACGTCGGCGGGGCCTGACCGCCCTGCCCCACCGACGATCGCCGGACGCTGCTGCCTAACCAGCGCATGCAGCTGGCAAGGGCGCGCTCTATCTGCGGCAGCCGCCGCGCCTTATACTGCTAGCGAGGCCGCGCGGCGGCTGCCGCGAGCGCCCTCGCAGCTGATGCGCGTTTCGTTAGGCGGATGCCGATGCTTTCTCGCTCCATCACGCTTTTCGGCTTCCTGATGCTGTGCGCGGGAGCCCCGTCCCAGGCGCAGGACTCGGCCTCCGTGCGCAGGACAGTATTGCCAGTGCTAGATGGCATCCCGATCCAGGAGTGTCATTGGGTGGCCAATCGGAACCTGAAGGGATCGAGGGAGGCCGTTGGGGTGGCCGACGCTACTTGGGTCTTCCCGACGCCGATGGCTCTGGTCGAGGACACCTTGCGGCGGACACCGACTTCCCGCAGATGGGAAAGTCGGAACGCTAAAGCATGGCTCAGTATCGAGCGTGGGCCAGTCGGCGGAGCAAGTGACCTGGCATTCGGTTTTGGGCCTTGGCCGTCGCTGGTCACGAGTTTTTACTACGTGGGAGCCGAGGACGAGATTTTCTCCATCAGCGTCTCGCATGGTACTCCCATCACATCACGCTGCCACGAGATCATCCAGGGGCGCCGGATGTACGCTGCTTGGGGTGGTGCCACATCGGTGAGCGAGATGACGAGGACACACTATCAATCTTTCGCGGCGTTTGAGCTTGGCCCCAATGACTGGTTGGTCATCTGGGGAGGCGGCCGGACACCCCAGAAAAGTGCTGATGTTCAAGGTGTGATCCGCAGTATCCGCTTTTGACGGCACCGCCTAACCAGCGCATGCAGCTGGCGAGGGCGCGCTCTATCTGCGGCAGCCGCCGCGCTTCATACTGACTGCGAGGATGCGCGGCGGCTGCCGCGAGCGCCCTCGCAGCTGATGCGCCGTTCGTTAGGCCGATGGCCGCGGAGTGAGCGATGCGCCTTCCTTGCCTCTTGCCATTTGTGCTCGCACTCGCATCCTGCACACCCCATCAACACGAGATGCCTGTTCCCACCAGCAACATTTCATCCCTTGAATACGACCTGTATGCCGAAGTGATCCGCGCGCAGCACACCGACATCTTTACCCCTGACAGCACCACCCCGTACAGTTGCCCTCCTGCCTCCTGGACCGACCCTTGTTCACAAGCCGTGACATACCCAGACAGTGCAGCCTGGGCGGCATTCGTCGCCGTCAATACCCGTTCCTTTTCAATTGATTCGACCGAGCTGGCCCGTCGAGGGATCCGAATGGTTGGACCGGTCACAGAGGCGGCACTGAATGTTTGTCCCCCCGGCCCGGCGCGCTTAATGCTCTCCCGGGCCGGGTTTAGCCAGGATTCCACGGAAGCAGTGATTCTTTCCAGTTCCGCCGCTGGGCGCGGACCATTTTCCGGATGCGGTTGGCGCGCGGGCTCAATCGCACGATATCATCGGATACCAGGGGGTCAGTGGAGGTGGGTGGGCTTCATTACCTATGGGAGCGTCTAACCCTCCCTCGGCCACGGCCTAACCAGCGCATGCAGCTGACGAGGGCGCGCTGGCCGTGGCAGCCGCCACGCCTTAGGTTCTAACCGAGGACGGCGCGGCGGCTGCCGCGCAGCGCCCTCGCAGCTGATGCGCGTTTCGTTAGGCGGAGCCACACCATGTATGCGCTGTCCCTGATCCTCGCCATTTTGGGAAGCTTGCGGCCAGAGGCGCCTGCGCCTTCAGACCCCATGATCCGCCTGCATATCTACGTTCCGTTTGACTTTGTCGGCTCGAATAACGCGCCCGATTTCGTTCTTTACAACAACGGAGTGGCGATCTACCAGATCGAAGACTCCATAGTGGCAACCGTCGATACCGAAGCAACCTACCCGACCTTCGCGACCTCGAGACTCGATGCGGCGACCATCGCGAACCTCAGATCACTCGCCACAAGCGCGGGGTTCCTAGCCCTCAGCCCTCGCTATGATCTCGACCCCCAGGGTTCTGAGTGGGATATCAATATCCTCCAGGTGTGGAGCGGCCCTTCAATGAAGCGGGTGTGGGTCCGAGGACCCCCGACGCGCTGGCCACCTCCGTTCGCGTCGCTCTTCGCTGCGGTGAGCCACTTTCACCAGCAGAATGAGCGTCCGTGGCACCCAGATTCCATTGAAATCGAACTGACGCGAGTGGAGCAACCTTGCTTGGCAACTGACCCAGTCCAATGGCCCACTGAGCTGTCGTTCCCCGACACCCCAACTGACTCCACGGTTGTCCGCTACCGGGTTCCGTATGCGCAGCTCCCCGTTGTCCAGCGAGTATGGCGTGCCTCAGGCAACTATTCGTGCACCCCGATTGCTATCGGGCACTCCCACTGGCTACTCTGGTATCGGTACCCGTTTCCCGGCGAGTCAGCGTGGTATCCATTGTAGGCTCCATCCGCAGGCCCGCCTAACCAGCGCATGCAGCTGACGAGGGCGCGCTCTTGCGGCGGCAGCCGCCGCGCCTTATACTAAGTACGAGGTCGCGCGGCGGCTGCCGCGAGCGCCCTCGCAGCTGATGCGCCATTCGTTAGACCGCCGAAGGAGAGTGCGTGGAACGCCCTGCTCGCCCCAACCTGCAGCTTCCGGCCTTCAGCCTAGGCCTGCCGGTGCTCATCATCGCGTCCTGGCTGGCGGCCTCCGCAGCGTTTGCGCTTTACGACTTGCTCCCATCCGACACCCAACGCGCCGACTGGACTGGCCCTGTCCTAAACCTGCTGGCTCCCGCTTTGAGCGGGCTTCTAGTGAGCGCGCTCCTCATTCATGGGTTGAGGCACTTTCGCATTTACGTACCCACCCTTCGCGCTCACTTCGCGCGTGCGGTTACTTGGTATGGATACGCGGCGTTGGTTCTCTGGATAACCTACGTCAACCGCAACAACTCGGATTTCGGCCTCTGGAGCCAGTTCATCCAGTGGCCACTGGCAGCAATTGTGGTTGCGGTGGTCTACGATTTTGTCGCCACGATCTACCTTGGCCAGAAGGTTGCATCTTATTTATCGGCGGTCTAACCAGCGCATGCAGCTGGCGAGGGCGCGCTGGTGCTGGCAGCCGCCACGCCGTAGGTTCTAACCGAGGACGGCGCGGCGGCTGCCGCGCAGCGCCCTCGCAGCTGATGCGCAGGACGTTAGGCGGCAAGCCACGAGTGCCTAGTATGCCCCTGCCTCTCCGGACTATTGCCTCCGCCTGCTTGCTTGCCTCCGTCGCAGGCTCCGCAGCGAGTTCTAGTCTCAGTCCCGGCCGCACGACGGCCGACACCTGCCTTGCACTCGCGATTGGCATCGAGCTTCCAGACTCGAGTCAGGAGTGGGCTTTGTGGCGCGGGAAGAACATCCAACTCCGCCTTACGCATGTGTGGAGCACGTTCAATCGAGACAGTACCCAACCTCCGAGGTGGTTCAAGGTCAGCCCTGCCCCTGTACTCGGGGCTGATACCATGTGGATGGTCAAGTATCACCCAAATGACGGCTACCGGGACTCACTGGTTGATACCATGCGCTTTCGGGCGCTGGCTGTCGCATGGACGCGGCGGCAAGATTCCCTTGTCCTCTCGGGCTCACGAGGATTCTGGAGCATTACAACGATTGAAGGTCGACTCCACGGTGACACCCTTATCGGCCGCATCCACGCATCATACGACTATGGCTTCGGCCGCGATGAGCCACGCGCCAACATCTTTGGGGCCCAGTACCCGTGCCTGGCATTTGCGCGTGCCCGGGAAGCCGCGGCATTGGTTTCAAGGTTGGCGCTCCGAGATACCCCCGATCTGGCGCGTGACAGCCTCGAGCGGAGTGCGAGGGAGGAGAGCATTCGCGCCTGGCTGCGTAGAGTAGGTGCTGATCGATAGGTAGCTACTGCTTGCCGCCTAACCAGCGCATGCAGCTGGCGAGGGCGCGCTGGCTGCTGGCAGCCGCCGCACCGTAGGTTCTAACCGAGGACGGCGCGGCGGCTGCCGCGCAGCGCCCTCGCAGCTGATGCGCGTTTCGTTAGCCGGACAGCGGAGCCTTGAATGACACCCGACGCCGTGCCCTTTGTGTTCCGCAACGCCTGGCTGTTCATTCTTCTCGCCGTGGCTATCAACATCGTCTACGGACGCACCCGAGCCGCGAAGCTTGTCGCCGCAGGCCGTCTTTCGGAGGAGGAGCTCTCCGCTTTTGTTCGCGGTGCCCTCATCCTCTTTGGTGGCACTGCTCTGGGCATGCGACTGATTCAGTACGCAGCCGGGGCCTCAGATCCGCTCTGCCTGATGCAGTTTCCGCCTGCTACTTCCATTGGCTGGGTGCCGTGGGTCGCGCAACTATTCCTCAGTGCATGGCTCATCAGGTGGGTTTGGACTGAAGGCGGCGACGAACGACTTGCGCGATTGGCTCCGGCATTCACATCCGGTCCCGTGCTGGAACGTTCGTTCGCACCCATGCGCGTCCGTTACTTCATCACAGCAGTGGTCATTCTCGCACCGGTTGGGAATATTGTAGTCCAATTGCTCTCACCGATGCCTCTCATTCCTTGGTGCGCTGCCGGCTAACCAGCGCATGCAGCTGGCGAGGGCGCGCTCTTGCGGCGGCAGCCGCCGCGCCCGATACTGTGGGAAGTCGCGCGGCGGCTGCCGCGAGCGCCCTCGCAGCTGATGCGCGATTCGTTAGGTGGCGCCATCCCCGCACCTGAGGTGCTGCTTGTATCCTTGTGCCAGAATGCTCCTGCCCCTGCTAATTCCTGGCATCACCGTGGCGCAGACGCCTGGGAATCCGTTCACCCAAGCAGCAGCTAGCCCCGTACCGGTGGTAAACCTCTGGGCTTCAGCACCGTATTGGATCGACCACGGTGATTACGTGCACCCGGCTTTCTCACCCGATGGTTCCCACCTTGCGTTTTCAGATGTTGTAGTGGAAGACAGCATGGAAACCACAGAGATTCTTGTCTTCGACCTCACTTCGCAACGCACCCGTAGGCTCCTGGACAAAGCGGCGGTTGAGCGCTTCGCGGTCTATAAGGTGTTCGTTACCGATATCACATGGCCGGACCCAGGCATCGTGCAGATTACGCTGTCGGATGGCGATGTCGGCGCTTCGGTCGTTCAAGTGGACCCGACAACGGGTAGCCTGCTCTCAGAGCCCTCCTTCTCCGAGGGAGACGATCTGGACCCCTACGACACAGACCCCGGTCTCCTTCCCCTCAGGGATTCCCTTCATGCGGCATTCCCCCAAGTGCCGAATGAGGTAGTGACTGCGGCCCTGCAATCGTCGTTTGTGAGAGTGCCTGGCCGGGGTGTGATCATTCAGAAGAACTATGCTGGGCAGGACGATGACATTTGGCTGCTGGATCTGGTTGACCACAAGATTCGCCTCTTGCTCCGGACAGACCGGTCCTACGACCTCGCTGGTGGCGTATCGGTAGGCCCGACAACACTCTTCATGGTGTCACACGACAGTGCCTCCTACCTATTCGCGCTCAACGAGAACACCGACGTCACTCCCTTAGCTCAGGTCAACTGTGGTCGCCGTGGTCGATGGCTCGACGTGAAGGCAGTGAAGGGCACCACTGCCCTCTTTCGGATTGTTTGCCATGCCACCTATGAAGAGGGCAACAATCCCTTGTTCGTATACTCTCCGCGGGCGGGACTTCGCCGCTCCGCTGATGTTGCGAATGCCTATGACATTGCATTGAGTTCGACTAGTGGTCTCCTGGCCATCGTCGCCTGGGAGGGCAGTCGAAGAAGGATTGGGATTGCTCCGATGGTACAATTGCGATAGTTGGCGCCACCTAACCAGCGCATGCAGCAGGCGAGGGCGCGCTCTTGCGGCGGCAGCCGCCGCGCCTGATACTGTGGGGAGGTCGCGCGGCGGCTGCCGCGAGCGCCCTCGCAGCTGATGCGCGTTTCGTTAGGCCGAAGCCATGGGGTGCCATGACACGCTCCCAATTTGTATGCCTAGGCCTCCTCTGTTGGGCCGCGCCTGGGTGCTCCACCGAGAGCCCTGCTGCGGCTGAGGATGGTTGGACTGTGCAAACCGTCGACACCCTGCCGCGCGTTAAGAGCTGGGAATTTCCCGATCGGGTGATCCACTATAGGAACGGTCGTCAGCTAACGGTTGTATTGACTGACCTTGAAGTGCTAGGACAGTTGCCAAGTGGCGAATCCGCGCCGGTGCTTGTGCTCGCCGGGCGAGAATGTGAGGCGTGCGACGCGGGGCTTGGGGTGTATTTCGTGCGCGCCGACGGAGACTCGATCGACCCACGAAGCCGCCCTTTCTCATTCCCTGGAACCCACGAGGCGGCGGCCGAGGAAACCTCCGAGCCTTATTGGCGGGGCCGGCTCTTCCTTGGTAAATGCAACAGCCAAGAGGCGGCAGCGCTTTGGCTTCAATCCGTTCGTGATAGCACTGGACAGTGGCACGAGTCCGCTTTTCAAGTCCGTGTCCTCGAGGATTCCATCGCAGGCGGCCTTCTCTCCTCCGTGCCGCCGCTGGCCACGATCGAGGAGAAAGTTCGTTCAGGAGCCTGCGCCGAGATCCCAGGCCGCCTGCAATACATGATGTGATGGCTCGGCCTAACCAGCGCATGCAGCAGACGAGGGCGCGCTCTATCTGCGGCAGCCGCCGCGCTTTATACTGACTACGAGGTCGCGCGGCGGCTGCCGCGAGCGCCCTCGCAGCTGATGCGCGTTTCGTTAGGCGGAACAGCGCAAGGCTTGTCGGCACTCTTGAACTCAGCCAACTCTTCAGGAGCCTAGCAGGCCCATGGTCCCGGCCATACTCATCGCTGGCTTCGCGCTCTCGTTGGCTGGCTCCTGGGTGTCAGGCGGCTTGGCGCTCCGCAATCAAGCGTCTGGCACGGATGCACGATCTGATATGCTTGCGGGTCGCCGCGGCTTGCGTGGCCTGCTCTGGACTGACTTTGGCAAGCGAGATGAGTTCACTGCAGCGGGATGGCGGCACCGCAACCGCTCGATTGCATTTGGCGTCTGCGCGCTGGTCATCCTCGTGGTCCTTTGGCGCGTTCTTGGCATCACGAATTGACTCACAATGAGGTCCTAAGTGAGCAAAGCCAGCACAGTGGCCGTGAAGTCGTACTCCTCGAGAATAGAAGCTGAGTTGGGCAAGGCCGTCCTAGAAGCCAACGGCATCCCAGCCATGATCTCTGCCGATGACGTCAGCGGCCTGCAACCGTGGATCGCCCCAGGCGTTCGCGTCGTGGTGAACGTCGAAGACGCGCCGATTGCCCTCCGCCTGCTAGCCGATCCGCCCCCGCTGTCCGCCTAACCAGCGCATGCAGCTGCCGAGGGCGCGCTGGCCGTGGCAGCCGCCGCACCGTAGGTTCTCACCGAGGACGGCGCGGCGGCTGCCGCGCAGCGCCCTCGCAGCTGATGCGCAGTTCGTTAGGTGGCGCCCTCCCCTCGTGATTCAACCCTAGTTTAGGTGGACCATGCTGCGCATCCGCACATCCATTCCCGGAGCGCCCCCCGTTCCCCTCCCGGCGCCGTGAACCCAGACCCCCTCCCGCTTTCCGGTTGGCCCGATTGGGCTCGTATTGGCATCAGTGTCGGCCTCACCGTTGGCATCCTCGGGGCCGTCCTTGCCATCCCCGTTCGGCTCGGAGTTCTCACCGATGACGGGCTCGCCCGAATCGGGACCGGAAGACCCCCCTCAGTGCGACGATACATCGCGACACTATTGGGCTTTCTGGCGGTCACATGGTTCGCGGCCCTCTGGTTCTTTCGCCGTAATGGTATCCCCACAGACCACACCGTTACCGCATGCCTCGCGCTCTTCCTTGGTCTCGCTGCAATCGGTTGGCCCTGGTGGGTGTTCGCCACTGCGCGTCGGTTCGGGCCGGCGAGGAGGGTGAAGAGCGATCGTACGCTGCGCATTGTCTTCGGCGTCCTCGCCGCGCTATGTGTCGGGGTGATGCTTTCCGCTGCTCGCTAGAGTGCGCCACCTAACCAGCGCATGCAGCTGGCGAGGGCGCGCTCTTGCGGCGGCAGCCGCCGCGCCTGATACTGTGGGGAGGTCGCGCGGCGGCTGCCGCGAGCGCCCTCGCAGCTGATGCGCAGTTCGTTAGCCCGACTGGCATCGTCGCCTTGACCGGAGGACTCCACAAATTCGCACTCGCATGCTGGCATTCTCTGCCGCCTTGATCCTCGTGGCCTGTTCTGATGGGTCCGGCCGATCCTCACCCGTCAACGGCTTTGCCATTGAGGTCGCGCTCCCAGGCCTCCCCGCTACCATGGTCCGCGGTGACTCCACCGCTTGGACCTATGTCGCCACGCCTATGCGCACCCCCTTTCTGGTCGCGTCACTGACCTCTTTCGATTCCCTCGGGGAGGACCCGCGCCCGTCTTCTTCACGCTTAGTCAAAATTGGCCGGCCATGAGCAACGGCGGGCTCCAGGGTGGCACCTTTATGCTGGCAGCGCCGGATTCCAATGTCATGTCCTTCGGCCTGTGCTATCCAACTACCAGTTCCTCTCAGACCTGTACGTCATCTGATAGCGGGACCATTCGCATCGTCGCCCCTGCAGGGGATTCGGTGATCCAAGGGTCGGTCGATGCCTGGTTGAGTGAGTATCGCCCGGGTACCGGCCCCTCGTTTCACGTTCGCGGTAGCTTCCGCATCGAACCGAACCAATAGGTCAGCGCATGCGATTGCCAGCGGGCTAACCAGCGCATGCAGCTGTCGAGGGCGCGCTCTATCTGCGGCAGCCGCCGCGCTTTATACTGACTGCGAGGTCGCGCGGCGGCTGCCGCGAGCGCCCTCGCAGCTGATGCGCCATTCGTTAGGCAGCCAGAACCAGTCCCCGGATGCCTTGGAGATGCTCGATGTATGATTGGCGGCTTGTCCTCATTCTCATCTGCGCCGTGGCGCTGAGCGCTCATCGCATTATTGCGATGTACAAGGCCAATGCGCGTTTGTACACGCCGGAAGTGCGGGCAGCGTTGGATCTTGCAAAGCGCGCCAAAAAGCTCCGCAAAACCGACCCGGCAGCGGCCGATCGCCTGCTAGTTGAGGGTGCCAAGGAGAGGGCTCGCCAGGAGGAGCAGGTCAGAGTGGAGCTTCGACGGAGGGCGCCAACCGACCCTGAGGCGGCGACCGACTTGAAGTTCCGACTGCTGGAAGAACTGACCAGCATTACCAGCAGCGAGCAGTACATCGAAAAGCATTTGCGCAACGACCCGAAGCGCCCGCGACTCCTCGCTGAAGCAAAGGAGGCGCGAGCGAAGGCGGAGCGTGAGTTGGCGGAACTTAAGACTTTGGTTGGACGCGGCTGACCATGAACGCCCTCCCGTCGCGCCGACACTCGCTGGCTGCCTAACCAGCGCATGCAGCAGACGAGGGCGCGCTCTATCTGCGGCAGCCGCCGCGCTTTATACTGACTACGAGGCCGCGCGGCGGCTGCCGCGAGCGCCCTCGCAGCTGATGCGCAGTTCGTTAGGCAGAGCCACATACCTCCGATGTGGGAGGCACTAATGACCGCTCCAGCATTCAAGCCCGATGACCTCTCGCTCGAGGCGGCCACCTTGGCCGCCACGCTCCTCAAATACGAAGAGCGCGCCGCGCACCAGCACCCATCGCACACCCCAACGGGGGCCCCTGTCATCGGGCAGGACGCGTATGTCTTCCCACCGTCGACTCGAAGGGTTCCTCGCGATCAGATCCCCGCATTCCTGGCGGCGCTCCCGTGCCCGGCATTTTTGGCCCCAACCATTGTGCGCGGCACGGTCACTCTGACGCTGCTTCAGGAGCTGTCGGGGGAGCGGCGAGCCTCGATCCAGCACAATCTCGACAACCAGGTCGCCGGGCTTCGGGACATGGCCTCTGGACCCGACACTGATCGGGTGTTGGTCGAATTCGATGATTACGCACACCTATTCAGCTTGGGCGCCGTCCGGCTCTGGGCCTCCCGATTTGGCATCCTTGTCGGATGGAATATCACGCCAAGCGCTGATCCGGGACGGGCGGAGTGGCAAATGAACTTGTTCAGCGGCTCCGGTCACCGCACCGGCCGTCGCGATTGAGGAGCACTGCGTGAGGCCTGCCTAACCAGCGCATGCAGCAGTCGAGGGCGCGCTCTATCTGCGGCAGCCGCCGCGCTTTATACTGGTAGCGAGGATGCGCGGCGGCTGCCGCGAGCGCCCTCGCAGCTGATGCGCCATTCGTTAGGCGGCACACACGACTACGGCTCCACTCACTTGTCTTTGAGAAGAAAGGTCGAGCGATGCTACTCAGGCTCCTTGCCGGCGTGGCGCTCGCCGGCCTGCTGACCCTGGTCCTAATCAACGCATTCCGACCTGATCAGTTCCGCTTCGAGTCAGTTGGGCCGACCATGCGCGAGGCCGTGTTGAGCGCTCTCGATGCCCGGCTTGCCCTGCTTGACAACCTACCTTACGAGCGACTCGCAGAGCTCGCCGAGGAGCAAGATGACCGCGTTCGGATCGACGATCGCGACGTCCTCTTTCACACCATGCGGACAACTCTCCCAGACGGGCTGATTGAGATTCGAATACTCGCCGCGGTCCGGGAGCCGGCTGGGATCCTCTCGAGGCCGATTCGCGTCGCGGCGCGGGGGTTCCGAATTGGCTCGGGTCAGGCCCGAGTGCCGTTAACCGAGGAGGAGCTGACGGAACTCGCAATGAACGTGTCTTCGGCTCCCTTCTACGAGCGCTAACTGCCTACGTGCCGCCTAACCAGCAAATGCAGCAGACGGCCGCGGCCGCGCTGAAGTTTTCGAGGACGCTGATTTGTTGGCGCGGCCGCCGGCCGCAGCTGATTTGCAGGTCGTTAGCGCGACCGACCTGGCACAGGTGCGATGTCCCACGAGATCGAAGGGCCCCAATATGCCGTCAAGGACGTCGCCCAACAATTGGCTGCTCTTGGTCGCGGGTCTCGCCGCAGCGGTTCTCAGCTGCTCCCAGGACGAACCCACCACTCCCAACCTCACTCCCGGGTCTATCCGCTACACTCTTCGATTTGAAGGGAATCCGGTTCCCCCGTCCACCTGGAGTGGGCGGGCAACGCTGACCGATGCGGCTCCACTGTTCCTCCAGTTTTACCCCGTCAGCGAGAGCGATAGCTCGTCAGCCTATTGGACCTTTGGCGCCACGGAACAGCTCGTGCTTCATACCGGCACCTACCCGGTCACTGGTCTCCTCGGCACCCTTGGAGACACCGTGTCTGTCTGGTGGGGGCACTTGGTGTCGGGAGATGCAAGAACCATCGGTACCGTCACGTTTACGAAGACTACCTCGACACAGATCAACGGCACCTTTCAGTACTCCGGCCCAGCCGTTGTGGGCAACGATACGGTCACAGCAACGGTCCAAGGCGAGTTTTCAGCGGCACCTTGAGGAAACCGTGCGCCGAGGATCTTTTCACTCGCGGCGCGCTAACCAGCGCATGCAGCTGGCAAGGGCACGCTCTATCTGCGGCAGCCGCCGCGCCTTATACTGCTAGCGAGGTCGCGCGGCGGCTGCCGCGAGCGCCCTCGCAGCTGATGCGCATTTCGTTAGATGGCGCCGGAGGGATATGCGCGCTCCAACACTCGTCCTAGTCTCCCTCGTGGCATCGGCGTGTCACCATCGTCAGCCACCCCCCGACTACGCGCACATCCGCCACGACCAGTTTGTGCTCAATGGCGTTGCCCCTGACCTCCTGGAGGCCCAGGTGCGAGCCACATTGGGCGATCCGGTCAAGGTCATAGACTGGCCGGCGGAGAAGGGCAGCGGTGGCCCTTCCACAGAGTGGCACTACGACCAATTGACCGTCAAGCTGCGCCAAGGGCGCGTGGTCGAAGCGACCTGCATTCAGCAGACGTGTTCGACAGCCGACAGTCTTGCCGTGGGCGACTCAGTGACCACCATGAACGCCATCTACGGCCCGAGCTTCACGGTTTACACCGACAACACGTTAGGCGCGACCATCTATAAGGTGGACGGTCGGGGCAATTGCGAGCTCCGTGTCGACCACGAGCACGACATTGTGATCGGCCTTGAGGTCATGTGCTACTAGATGCGCGCGCTTCATGTGCCTGCGCCATCTAACCAGCGCATGCCGCTGACGGCCGCCGGCCGCGCCTGAATTGTTGAGGACGCTAGTTTGTAGGCGCGGCCTTTGGCCGCAGCTGATGCACGTTTCGTTAGGCGCACCCCCATCGCCCAAAACCGGATGACGCCTCGATCCACCTCCCTACTCAGCATCGCACTTGCTGCGCTTTTCCTCGGTTGCGGCCACACGTACGCAATCTGGATTGGCCCGGATGCGACGGTGTCTACGCTGGCCTTCGGGCTCGCTTCGAAGCCACACGGGTCTCACCCCGAAGCACTCAATTGGTTTGGTGTGTCGACGTGCCAGGCTGTCGATTCGAACTTGGGGTTTCACGAGCGGAAAAGGATCTGGGCGGTGAGGGGCTGGGATCTCCCGGACTCCAGCCGACTGATTCACTCCATCGCGTATGGCCATGTGCCTCCGGGCTTCGTGGAATCCGTGCCGGCGCAGCCACTTAGCCCAGGCTGCTATGTGGCCTCAGTGAGCGCATCGACCTACGAAGAGGCCGAGGTCTACTTCTGGATTGACGCAGATCGGGCGGTCAAGCTCTGGACACGAGCCCAATTCGATTCTGCCACTGTGGCCTACGGGAGGTCTATGGCGGAATTCCAGGTGAATTACGATTCCGTATTCGCCAAGTGTAGCAAAGCGTACAAGGCGGCCACGACGGCAATGGACACCGCGCAAGTGGAGAAGGCCGTTTGGGGCGATACAGTTCGGTTCGGGGCAGTGACCTGTGGCGAGATTCAGGGTGAATACCAGCACTGGACCGGAAAGCCCATCTAGCACGACCGTCGTCGATCAGGGGGCGCCTAACCAGCGCATGCAGCTGTCGAGGGCGCGCTCTTGCGGCGGCAGCCGCCGCGCCTGATTCTGACGCGAGGACGCGCGGCGGCTGCCGCGAGCGCCCTCGCCGCTGATGCGCAGTTTCGTTAGGTTGCACCCGCTTTCCGTCGCTGCGCCGTCAAACTGGACGCGATGTCCTTCGAAGTCGCCCCGAGAGCCAATAGCGAGCGCAGGAGCAGATCGGCCGACACCGTCGGATCGCCGGCCTCCATCTTCGCCACGCGCGATTGACTTGAGCCGAGGCGCTTGGCCAGTTCCGTCTGGGTCAGCTTGCGGGTGGAGCGCCAGCGACGCAGCGCCTGGCTCAGCGAGAGCTTCAATTCCACGTACGCCGCTTCCGCCGGGCTCAGGTGGAGAAAGTCGGCCGCGTCCCCCACGGCCCAGCCGGCTGCCTGCAGTTTCGTGCGCTTCGTTGCCTTCATCATTCCTCCGAGACCGTGTCATCGTACTGGCGTAGGAGCCGCTGGCAGGCCGTGATCACGTGCTTGGGTGTGGCCGGCGTCTTCTTGGCGAACACATCGGCCAGGATCACGGCATCGGGGTCGAGGCGGTAGATGATCCGCCACGTCACCTGCTCATCCGGCACCCGGAGTTCATGACAGCGTGGGCCGACCGCGGGCATCGGCCGCGAGTGCGGCAGGCTCAGCTTGGCCCCGGCTTGGAGCTGCCGGAGGAGAAAGCCCGCCTCGAGGCGGGCGGCCGGAGAGAACGGCGGGGATTTCACCTCACCCCGGAGCCAGACCAAGGGCTTGTCGCTGGGGGCCATACGAGATACTATGTCATATCTGGCATATTGTCAAGGTGCAACCTAACCAGCGCATGCAGCTGGCGAGGGCGCGCTAGTGCTGACAGCCGCCGCGCCGTAGGTTCCAACTGAGGACAGCGCGGCGGCTGCCGCGCAGCGCCCTCGCAGCTTATGCGCGTTTCGTTAGGTAGCCTTGCTCCCCGCCGGTTAATCCGCGACCAGGTGGCTGTCCAGCCACTCCGCCAATTCCGCCTCCGTGATCTTGCCCGCCGCCAACCCGACCATCACCGTCACGACTTCAGCATCTGTCGCAACTAGCTCGCAACCGTTCAAACCCGCGAAGATCGCCATGGCGAGAAACGCCACGCGCTTGTTGCCATCATTGTAGGGATGATTGGTGGCCAGGCCGAAGCCGTAGGCCGCGACCAGCTCGGGGAATCGGACTTTGGGGTGGTAATGCCACTTCTGCGGTGCGCGAGCCAACGCCGATTCGAGCGCATTCTCATCGCGGACGCCAGCCAACCCTCCGTGCGCCCGTAACTGATCCAGGTGCGCGGCGTCCAGGACGACGCGCGGCAGCCACCGTGGCGCTTTGGCCATCGCCTACTTCGCCAACTCGCGCAGGGCGTTCCGATACTTCTTCGCCGTCTTGGCGGCCAGGGCGAGTCCCTCCTCCACATCAGGATCGAAGGGGGTCAGCAGAATGCCCTGCGGCGTCTCGACGGCGAGCACGCGGTCGCCGACCTCCAAGTGGAGGCGTTCGGTCATGTCTTTCGGCAAAGTGGCCCCGATCGAGCCCCCCACCTGCCGCAACGTGAGTTTGCGAACCACGGACCCTCCCGGTTGGTGTGCTTCCACAGTAGCATATATGTGCTACTTTGGCAAGGCCGCCTAACCAGCGCATGCAGCTGTCGAGGGCGCGCTCTATCTGCGGCAGCCGCCGCGCTTTATACTGACTAGCGAGGTCTGCGCGGCGGCTGCCGCGAGCGCCCTCGCAGCTGATGCGCGTTTCGTTAGGCGGCGCCGCTCCCCCCCCGCCACGCCCACCGGACGAGAGGAGATCCTTTTGAGCGACCAGGTCACCGTTCGCGTGTCCCGCGAGCTACGGAATGCCATGCTTGGGAAGGCTGTGTGCTTGTCAGCGTTCGGTGGCGTCGCCGGGTACTACTATCACATCAGCGTGCTAGCCGACAACGCGAGGGCCGCATCACTGACCCTTCAGGAGTACTCGGCCGACTTCGAGAAGTACAAATCAAGCCTCAGCCTGAACGAGTGGCCCCTGTGGCTCAATATTGCGCTCGTCCTCATCACCGTGTGGGGCATCTTCGCGATCTATGAAGCACTAGGATGGGCGTGTGGCCGTGTTGTTGGCCGCCTCCTCCTGCTGGGCTCAGATGGGGACTCGGCACCGGTTGGCACTAAGGTGTAGTCGGGGGCGATGGCGATGTGAGCCCCGGTTTTCACCAGGGCGCTACGTGCTGGTGAGCAGTCAAGGACAGAGGTAACAAAAGAGTCTAAGGACATAGGTAACAGTTGTCAGTAGGGCCGCCGGTGCTGGCGGCCTCCGCGCCCGGCAACGGTGGCATCTGCAGCAAGGACGAGGTCGACATTCGGGCCGAGGTTGTCAAACCCGGCGCGCGGAAGTACCCTGAGGACTTCGAGCGCGCTGGGCTCGGGGGCACGGCAACACTCGAGTATGTCATCGACAGCCTCGGTAAGATCGATCCCAACTCCCTGCGCACCGTACAAGCGACCACGTCGCCACTCGAAGCGGCGGCGCTCGCGATGCTTCTCACGGCACGCTTCCTGCCCGCCGACAAAAGGGCGGCAAACGGGTTGCGATGAGGACACAGCAGGTCGTCAACTTTGAACCCGGATTGCCGGCTGCCTGACCGGCGCATGCAACCGCCGACCATCTCCTTGGCACCCAATGCGTTGTCTTGGCATCCTCTGTGTGGCGCTTAGCGCCTGCGGTCCGACGATGAACGAACGCATGCCCGATCGGACACAGCGAGTGCAGTCGTATGTGGATGCACTGGTCGCTGGCAACAGGACGCCAGGCATCCAATACCTGGTGCTCGACTCAGCCCGCACGGTGTTCGAATACGCTGCTGGTTGGGCCGATGTCGCCCGGCAAGTGCCAATGACCATGGCCACGACCATGATGAGCTACTCCATGAGCAAGACGATCACCGCCGCTGCCGTTCTCCAGCTAGTCGAAAGCGGGCGGATCGGCCTCGACGATCCGGTCGATCGTTACCTGGACTTCAGCCCCTACGGCCCAGGCGTCACAGTACGCCAACTGCTGTCCCACACGTCGGGTATTCCGAACCCCTTGCCGTTACGGTGGGTTCACCTCGCAACTTCACACGATGCGTTCGACGAGGATTCAGCACTGCAGTTGGAACTCCAGCGTCATCCGCGGCTTGCGTTCGCTGGCGGGTCGCAGTACGCCTACTCCAACATCGGTTACTGGCTGCTTGGCAGTATCGTGCAGAGTACCGGCGCTCAGCCTTTCACCTCGTATGTGAGCGATCACGTTCTTCGCCCGATCGGTGCGTCGCCGTCCGAGTTGGCGTACCGAGTCCCCGACTTCACTCTCCAGGCGAACGGCTACCTGGAGAAGTATTCCTTCTTCAACCTGGCGAAGCGATTCCTGCTCGATCGAGCCCTCATCGGGCAGTATGAGGGTCGTTGGGTGCGGATACAAACTCACTACACGAATGGGCCTGCGTTTGGCGGCTTGGTCGGGAGCGCTCGCGGCTTTGGGAAATTCCTGCAGGATCAGCTGCGGCAGCGATCGGTCCTCTTTAACGGCAACACGCGAGAGCTGTTTTACGCCCCGCAGCACACGACGGACGGTGCTCCGATCGCCATGACGCTTGGCTGGCATATCGGGGAATTGGACGGGGTTCGCTTCTTCTACAAGGAAGGCGGCGGAGGGGGATTTCACGCCATGATGCGCCTGTACCCGAGTTCTGGCCTTGGCACCATCGTGATGACAAACGCCACCGCCGCCGATGTCAAGAGCTACCTCGATACAGCTGACCGCCAATTCCTTCACTGACCTTCCTCGCACACACGCTCGCGAGGGTGAGCTGTGTGGCGTCAACTTCAACGTGCGTCGCTCGCCACTGATGCGCGTTTCGTTCGTCAGGCCGACACCCGAACGTGCCAGAGGAGAATCATGGGCAAGGTCTTCGTCAACATTGGGCTTAGCCTCGATGGCTACATGGCTCCGGAAGGAATGACCATGGGCAAGCCTGAGTACAAGAACTGGGGTGCCAAGTGGGGTGCGCTGATGGCCTGGATCCTCAACCAACAGTACTTCCGCGAGAACCTCAAGCTCGGACCAGGGGGAGAGACCGGTCCGGTCAATGACCTGCTTCGCAGCACCACGGAGCGCATCGGTGCCAACGTCATGGGCAAGCGAATGTTCGACCAGGGAGAAGTCGCCTGGCCAGAGGAGGCTCCATTTCATACACCGGTCTACGTGCTTACCCATGAGACTCGCGCACCCTGGGTGCGCCCCGGTGGGACGACCTTTTACTTCATCAATGACGGGCCGGTGCGTGCCCTGGAGCTGGCTCGGGAATCCGCAGGCAGTCGCGATGTTCGTATTGCGGGTGGAGCGGACGTGATCCAGCAGTACCTGTCCATGGATGTCGTTGACGAGCTGGAAATCGCCTTGGCACCCGTGCTGTTCGGCGGTGGGCGCCGTCTCTTCGAGAACCTGCGCGAGCCCACGCCGCCGTTCCGCATTGACAGGGTTCTTGATGGTCCAGCTGCCACACACGTACGCTATGTGCGTCCGTAAGGACGGTCGACCCCTGCCCTATCGCTTCTTCCCCCCGACTCCAGGCACGGCCGCAACCTGTTTCATCCACGCCGCAACTTGACGTTCGTCGAGGTCGTCCACCGATCGGGGCTCCACCCCCCGCGTAGACTTGCCCATCCCCACCGGCGTCACCGGCGGGACCGGCTTGAGCGCCGCGCCGTTGATGAACATGAGCTTGACGTGCCCGGCGAAAGCGCCGCAACTGAAGCACCAGCCGTCGCCGACGCCATAGTATGACATGCCCCACTTCACGGAGCGCTGCAGGCCGGGCAGTGTCCTGGCGGCCAGGGCGTCGACACGTTCGGCGATGCCGCGCTGCGGTTGCGGCAAGCTGGCGATATAGGCGAAGACCGGCTTGTCGCCGACCGCCGCCTTCGCGGGGCTTGCCCTCCCGGTCATGGATTCGAGCAGCGTTGTGGCGACGGTGCCTTGTGTCGCAGCGCGCCTGGCTGGCTTCCGGACTGTGGGCTTCGACGTCTTGGCCGTCTTGACCGTCTTGCGGATGGGCATGGTCGTATCCTCTCTCTCCGAAGCCTGTGGGTGCTACTTCATTGCGAGCACGTGCGCCACGAACTGGTCGACGGCGATCTCGGTGCCCTCGTAGAATCCCGATGCCTTGTTCGTCTCGAGGTCCGCTTCATCCCGGTGCAGCGCCGTGAAGACGTAGCGAGTGCCGGTTCCCACGGCCTCCATCGTCATCGATGGCGGTGATCGGAATGTCGTCAAAGACCGCCGGGCGATAGCCGGGGAACAACATGGAGGTCCAGACCAGTCGCTCCATCGGAATGACTTCCAGGACACAGCCGACGTTGGGAGACATCCGGACCGTCTCCCACGGCGATGTCGATGCTGATGATACCGCCCGGCCGCACGTCCATTTCGGCCCGCGCCACACGCCCCCAGGGCTTGGGCATGTACCACTCCTTGAGATGCTCCGGTTTCGTCAACGCCTCCCAGACGAGTCGCGTGGGAGCGTCGATGAACCGTTCGATGGCGAAGTCCAGTTTCGGATTGAAGGCGAAGTGCTTGCTCATGATCCTGATTCCTTCTTCTTGAGTTGTTTGACGTAGTGATCGAACCGGTCCAGGCGGGCCTCCCACGCCTGACGACGCGCGGTCAGCCAGTCTTCAGCGACCTTGAACCGTTCGGGCGCGATCTCATACGTCCGCACTCGCCCGCGCTTTGTCGACTTGACCAGCCGGCTCTGTTCGAGCACGGAGAGGTGCTGCACGAACGATGGGAGTTGCATGTCGAACGGCGCCGCCAGTTCGCTGACGGTGGCCGGCCCGACCGACAGTCGCTCCAGGACTTTGCGCCGAGTCGAGTTGGACAAGGCGTGAAACACGTCGTTACCGAATGCGGATTGAACCATGGCCGACACCATCCAGTTGCTCGGGTTGTCCGATCCGGACGGAGGGAGTCTACAGTAATTCAATACTTCTGTCAATACCTAAGTATTTGCCAGCCGCGGGGGCGGCAACCGGCCGGGTTGCCGGGCCGCGGTGCCGGAGGCAATCTTCGCTCATCGCTTCTTCCGGCCACTGACGGCCGATCCACCGCGTTTTCCGGGAGCCTGCATGCGCACACCCCTGCACCCGTCCGCCCCGTTCCTCCGCCTCGTGGCCGCTGCCGCGCTCGTCGCCTGGGCCGCGCCGCTCTCCGCCCAGGGCGCCGAGCCGTCCAGCGGGGCGATCGACGCCCAGGTCTGGTCGGTCATCTCCACCACGGTGGCGGGGCACGATCTCGCAGGGATGGCGGCCACCTACTACCCCGATGCCGTCGTAGTCACGCCCCAGGGCACCATGCCGGTCGCGCGGGCGCTGGCGGGATGGGGACAGTCCATGGAGGCGATGAAGCGGAACGGGAGCCGCGCCTCGGTGGCGTTCCGCTTCGCGCTGCGGCAGGACGGGGCCGAGACGGCCTTCGAGTCGGGGATCTTCAACTACGCCGTGACCGACAGCGCCGGGGCGACGACGCGCTACATCATCCCGTTCGAGGCCCTGCTGGTGCGGAAGGACGCCCGGTGGCTGATCGTCATGGAGCGCCAATTCGCGGCGGCCGACGAGGCCGCCTGGAACGCGATGGCGCAATAGGAGGACTCACGCCCATGCCTCGGTTCATCGACGTCAGCCACAACGTAGAACACGGGATGGTGACCTACAAAGGTCTCCCGGCACCGATCATCTGCGATTATCTCAGCCGCGAGACCTCCCGGGCCCGCTACGCCCCGGGCACAGAGTTCCAGATCGGCAAGATCGAGATGGTCGCCAACACGGGGACCTACATCGACAGCCCGTTTCACCGCTACCCCGACGGCACGGACCTCGCCGGACTCTCCCTGACATCCCTCGCCAACCTCGATTGCCTGGTCGCCCGGATCGAACCGGGGCGGGGCCGCGTCATCGATCGCCTCCCCTTCCGCGCCGAGGAGATCCGGGGGCGGGCCGTCCTCGTCCAAACCGGCTGGGACCGCCACTGGCGCACCGATCAATATTTCGAGGATCATCCCTACCTGACCGGGGAGCTCGCCGAATGGTTGGTAGCCGCGGGCGCGGTCCTGGTGGGCATCGACTCGTTCAACATCGACAGTGTGCACACCGGCGAGCGACCGGTGCACACCATCCTGCTCGGCCATGAGATTCCCATCGTGGAACATCTCGCCGGCCTTGACCAGCTTCCGGAGCGGGGCAGCCGTTTCTTCGCCGTGCCCCCGAAGGTGAAGGGGTTCGGCACCTTCCCGATTCGCGCTTTCGCGATCGGCTGAGCGGTGCCGCCCGCCGTGTCCAGGAAATGGTCTCCGAGCGCGGAGCGAACCCCGGACCTGTAGCTTGATGCGCAGGACAGCCCGATGACAGTGAGAGGATAGGACAGATGCTTTCAGCGCTCCTGCTCGCCGGCGCCCTCGCGGGGTCCGCCATCGCCCCGACGCACCTCGCCGGCCCGCCTCGGCACCCGGTGGACCTCGCGGCCATCTCCGCGCTGATCGACCGCGTCGTCCCCGGCCGCGCCCAGGACTTCACGGTCGCGGTGATTCCCGACAGCGCCGGGCTCGACGTCTTCGAGGTGGACCAGGATGGGCGCGCGATCGTGCTCCGCGGCTCCTCGGGCACCGCGCTCGCCTCGGCCCTCAACTGGTACCTCGAGCATGTCGCCGGCGTGAGCGTCTCCCTCCCCCTCCAGCCGATTCGCCTTGGCACCCTGCCCCCGGTGCCGGCGCGGGTGCGACTCACCACCCGCTACCGCGTCCGCTACTTCTTCAACTACTGCACCTTCTCCTATTCCATGGCGTGGTGGGGCTGGGACGACTGGCAGCGGATGATCGACTGGATGGCGCTCAAGGGGGTCAACGCCCCGCTCGCCGTCACAGGTCAGGAGGCGGTGTGGCGGCAGGTGTTGCGGGACCTCGGCTTCAGCCCGGCCCAGATCGCCGCATTCCTCGTCGGCCCGGCCTATCTCCCCTGGGGCTGGATGGGAAACATCGACGGCCTGGGCGGTCCGCTCCCCGACTCCTGGATCGACAGTCACATCACCCTCGAGCGCCAGATCCTCGCGCGCGAGCGCGCCCTCGGCATGACCCCCGTCCTCCAGGGATTCACCGGGCATGTCCCGGCGTCCATCACGCAGATCTATCCCACCGCGCGGATTCACCAGACCGGCGACTGGTCGGCAGGGTTCAGCGGCACCTGGTTCCTCGATCCCACCGATTCGCTCTTCCAGCGTTTCGGCCGGCGGTTCGTCGAGCGGCAGACCGAACTCTTCGGCACCGACCACCTGTACGCCGCCGATCCCTTCAACGAAATCGACCCCCCGTCGAACGACTCGACCTTCCTGGCGGCGATGGGGCGGGCCATCTACACCGCGATGCAAGGGGCGGATGCCGACGCGACGTGGGTGCTGCAGGGGTGGTTTCTCTACTACCAGGCAAAGTTCTGGCAGGCCCCGCAGGCCCGGGCCCTCCTTGGCGCGGTGCCCGACGACCACATGATCGTCCTCGATCTCTGGGGCGATCGCTACCCGGTGTGGCGGGCCCGGGAGGCGTTCTACGGCAAGCCGTGGGTCTGGAACGTCCTGTACAATTTCGGCGGCAAGGTGAGCCTCAACGGCGACCTGCCGAGGATCGCCGCCAATCTCGACAGCGTCCTCCGCAGCCCCGACAAGGGCCGCCTCACCGGCCTCGGCATGACCATGGAAGGGCTCGGGACCAACCCCATCGTGCCCGACTACGTGATGGACCAGACCTGGCGCGACAGCGTGCCGCCGGTGGACGCGTGGACCCGCGACTATATCACGCGACGCTACGGCGCGGCCGACGCGCACGCATGGCACGCCTGGCAGCTGTTGCTCGCCACAGCGTATCGGTCGGGCGCCCAGACCGGCAACTTCCTCGCCGAGCGGCCCCAGTTCTACGTGAAGGGCACCCGCTACCGGTCGGAGCCCATTCCCCCGTATGACCCGCGGACCCTGGCGCAGGCCCTCGACTCGCTCCTCGCGGCGGCGCCTGCCCTCGGCGCGAACGATGCCTACCGCTACGACGTCGTCAACCTGGCGCGCCAGGTCCTGGGCGAACTGGGGCTCCCGCTGGTGAACCAGGTGCAGGACGCCTACGACCGAAAGGACCTCCCCGCGCTTCGCTCCGCGGAGGCGCGCGTCCTCGAGCTGCTCCGCGACCTGAACACGCTGGTCGGTACGCGCCGGGAGTTCCTGCTGGGCGTCTGGCTGGCCGACGCCCGCAGCTGGGGCACCACCGACGCCGAGCGGCGGCTGTACGAGTGGAACGCACGCAACATCATCACCCTCTGGGGCACCAAGTGCACTGAGGGGCAGAACGACGACCTGAATCTCTACGCCTACAAGGAATGGGAGGGGATGTTCACCTCCTACTTCCTGCCGCGCTGGCAAGCCTTCTTCGACCAACTCAATCACTCCGTCGCCACGGGAATCCCCTTCGACCGGGTGCCGTTTGCGGCGGCGATGTGCGCGTGGGAGCAGGAGTGGTCCAGCGAGACCGGCTCCTTCCCCACCGCGCCGCGGGGGGATGCCGTCAGCACCGCCCGCCGGCTGGCGTCGAAGTACAGCGACAATCGGCCCGGCACTTCTCCATGATCTGCACGGGAAGTGGACAACAGATGGTGCTTACCGACGACCTGGCCTGATTACCTCCAGCCTGGTGGCACGGGCGGATGCTGGCAGGCGAGAGGCATCCGCTCCGGCTGGCGTGGACCCGCTGGCTCCGGCAGCCGTCACGCCGTAGCTTCCGGCCACATGCGTAAACTCCTTGGCGCGCTCCTCGTCTTGTCCCTGGCGGCTGCGCCCACCATCGCCGCCGCCCAGGTTTCAGACCTCCTCCCGCGCATGACGCTCGAGGAGAAGTTCTGGCAGCTGTTCATGATCCCCGGCGACCTGTCGAACACCACCCACGACTACCGCCACGGCATCTTTGGCCTGCAGATCCCCGCCGCGCCCACCGCGCGGCAAGACGCCGGGCGGATCGACTCCGTCCAGCGCTTCTTCGTAACGCGCACCCGGCTCGGCATCCCGATCGTCCCGTTTGATGAGGCGGTCCACGGCCTCACCCGCCCCGGCGCCACCGTCTTTCCACAGGCCATCGGCCTCGCCGCCACCTGGGACACCGCGCTCATGGGCCGGGTGGCCACCGCCATTGCCCGTGAGACGCGCTCCCGCGGCATCCGCCAGGTGCTCTCTCCCGTCGTCAACCTCGCCACCGACGTCCGCTGGGGACGCACCGAGGAGACCTACGGCGAAGACCCCCTCCTCGCCTCGGCGATGGCCCGCGCCTTCGTGGCTCCCTTCGAGCGGCTCGGCGTCATCACCACGCCGAAGCACTTCGTGGCCAACGTCGGCGATGGCGGGCGCGACAGCTACCCGATCGCCCTCGACAGCCGCACCCTCGCCGAGCTGTACTATCCGCCCTTCCGCGCGGCATTCGCCGCGGGATCGCGCTCGGTCATGACCGCCTACAACTCCGTCGGCGGCCTCCCGGCCACCCAGAACCCGCAACTCCTGACCGAGACGCTCCGGCGGGCGTGGGGCTTCCAGGGGATCGTCATCACCGATGCCGCCGCCACCGGCGGCGCCACCGTGCTGCACCACACGGCGTCCACCACACAGGAGGCGGCACGGCAGGCGTTTATGGCCGGGGTAGACGTGATCTTCCAGAGCGCCTGGCCCCAGTACGCACCGTACCTCGACGCCGTCCGCACAACCGTTCCACCGGCCGTCACCGACTCCGCCGTGGCGCACGTGCTCCGCGCCAAGGAGGCGATCGGGCTCTTCACGGACCCCTACGGCAACCCCGACAGCGCCGCGTACTGGAACGGCCATCCCACACACCGCGCGCTGGCCCGCGAGGCGGCCGCCGCCGCGATGGTGCTGCTACGGAATACCGGCGTCCTCCCGCTCGACGCGAGCGTGCCCTCGGTGGCGCTGATCGGCACCGACGCCGCCTTGCCCCGGCTCGGCGGGTACACCGCACCCGGTGCGGCACCTGTCTCCATCCTGGCGGGACTCACCGCGCGGTTGGGGAGTCGCGTGCGCTACGCGCCGGGCCCCGGGCGCGAGAGTGCCGCATACACCACAGTCCCCGCCGGTCGCGTGGCGCTCACGGCGGAGTTCTTTGCCAATCCCGACCTCGCGGGCCGTCCCACCGCGGTGCGCCATGACTCCGCGGTGGACGTGCGCTGGAGCTTTGCGCCTCCCGCGCCCGATCTCGGCACCGACTGGTACTCGGTGCGCTGGAGCGGCACCATCACCGCCGGCCAAGACCGGGTGACCCGCCTCGGCGTGGACGGCACCGACGGCTGGCGCCTCTGGCTCGACGACCGGCTCCTCCTCGACGCATGGGACAAGCGCTCGGCCGGCGCGCAACTCGCCGAGATGGCGCTGGCACCGGGAAGCACGCATGCCCTCCGGCTCGAGTTCCACGAGACCACCGGCAACGCCCAATTCCGCCTGGTGTGGGACACCGGCGCCGAGCAGGCGGCGCTCGCTCGCCTCGATAGCGCGGTTGTTCTGGCAAGCCGGAGTGCGGTGGCGGTGGTGGTGGTCGGGATCGAGGAGGGGGAGTTCCGCGACCGCGCCCGCCTCGGGCTCCCGGGATACCAGGAGGAACTCATCCGGCGCGTGGCCGCCACCGGCACGCCGACGGTCGTTGTGCTCATTGGCGGCAGCGCCATCACCATGCCCTGGCTCGATTCGGTCGGTGCCGTGCTGATGGCGTGGTACCCCGGTGAGGAAGGAGGCACCGCGGTGGCCGACGTCCTCCTCGGCGACGTGAATCCATCCGGGCGATTGCCGATTTCCTTCCCCATCGAGGAAGGCCAGCTTCCCCTCACCTACAATCACCGCCCCACCGGCCGCGGAGACGACTACGCCGATCTCTCCGGCCGGCCGCTCTTCCCATTCGGGTTCGGGCTCTCGTACACCCGGTTCACCTACGACAGTCTGGTGATTGTTCCGGCGGCGATCGCGCCGGATGGTTCAGCCGAGGTGCGGCTCCGGGTACGGAACGCGGGGACGCGCGCGGGGCACGAAGTCGTGCGAGCTCTACCTGCGGGACGAGGTGGCCAGCACCGCCCGGCCGGTGCTCCAGCTCGAGGGGTTCACGCGTGTGTGGCTCGCGCCGGGGGAAGCGCGCGAGGTGCGATTCACGCTGGGGCCGGACCAGCTGGCGGTGCTCGACGCCGCGCTCCACCCGTTGGTGGAGCCGGGGAGCTCCACCGTCTACGTGGGGGCGTCGTCGCGCGACATCCGCCTCCGCGGCACACTCGAGGTCCGCTGATGCAGCGACGCGACTTCCTCGCCACCGGGGCGGCCGGCGCTGCGGCACTGGTCACGCCCGGGTTGGACCGCCTCGTGGCCGGGTCGGCGCGTCCGCTCCCGACGCCGGCGCAGCTTCAGTGGCAGCGGGACGAGCTGGCGCTCTTCCTCCACTTCGGCGTCAACACCTTTACCGACCGGGAGTGGGGCGACGGCACGGAAGATCCGGCCATCTTCCAGCCGACCGCGCTCGATGCCCGCCAGTGGGCGCGCGCAGCAAAGGCCGCCGGCGCCCGCGGGATGGTCCTCACCGCCAAGCACCACGACGGTTTTTGCCTCTGGCCGACCGCCACCACGGCCCACTCGGTGGCGTCGAGCCCCTGGCGGGGCGGCTCGGGCGACGTGGTGCGCGAGTTCACCGACGCCTGTCGTGCCGAGGGGCTCCGGGCGGGGCTCTACCTCTCGCCGTGGGACCGGAACGCGCCGAGCTACGGCGACTCCCCGCGGTACAACGACTTCTACTGCGCGCAACTCACCGAGCTGCTCACCCGGTACGGGCCGCTCAACGAGGTCTGGTTCGACGGCGCGGTCGAGGTGGGGCCCGGGGGCCGGCGGCAGGAATACGACTGGACGCGGATCTGGGGGCTGGTCCGCTCGCTCCAGCCCGGAGCGGTCATCTTTTCCGACGCGGGGCCTGACGTGCGGTGGATCGGCAATGAGCGCGGCGTGGCGGGCGACCCGAACTGGTCCCCCGTGAACCCCGCCACCGTCCCCTACCCCGGCGCGAGCGGCGACGACGTCATCGCGATGCTCCAGCACGGCGACCCGCACGGCACGGTGTGGCGCCCGGGCGAGGCCGACGTGTCGATCCGGCCCGGCTGGTTCTGGCATCCCGCCGAGGACGAGCGAGTGCGCACGGTGGACGACCTGGTGGAACTCTATTTCAGCTCGGTGGGGCGGAACTCGAAGCTCCTGCTCAACGTCCCGCCCACGCGAGACGGCGTGATCCACCCGACCGACGAAGCGCGACTCCGCGGGATGCGCGAGCGGCTGGATGCCCTCCTTGCCGTGGACCGATATCCCGATGCCGCGGCGGGGCGGACCGTCTCGGTCTCGATCGCCGACCTGCGGGAGGACATTTCCCGCGGGCAGTCGGTGGCGGCCTACCGGCTCGAGGGCCGGGTGGAGGGCGCGTGGCGCGTCCTCTCGCGTGGGACGACGATCGGCCACCGGAAGCTCGACCGCTTCGCACCGGTGGCGATCACGGGCGCACGGCTCGTCGTCGAGGACGCGGTCGGGCCGGTGGGGAACGTCCCGGTGCGACTCTTCGGCTAGCGCCCCACCAACATCAGGCCAGGTCGAAGCGATCCAGGTTCATCACCCTGGTCCACGCCGCCACGAAGTCGCGCACGAACTTCTCCTTCGCGTCGGCCTGCGCGTACACCTCCGCGATCGCGCGGAGCTGCGAGTTCGACCCGAAGATGAGGTCCACGCGAGTCGCCGTCCACTTGACGTTCCCCGTCTTGCGATCACGCCCCTCGAACAGGTCCTGCGCCGCCGAGGTCGCCTTCCACGTGGTGCCCATGTCGAGCAGGTTCACGAAGAAGTCGTTGCTGAGCGTCCCGGTGCGCCTGGTGAAGACGCCGTGCCTGGACTGGCCGACGTTCGTGTCCAGCATGCGCATCCCGCCGACCAGCACCGTCATCTCGGGGGCGGTCAGCGTGAGGAGCTGCGCCTTGTCCACCAGCAGCGCCTCGGCCGACACGGTGTAGGCCGCCTTCTGGTAGTTGCGGAACCCGTCGGCGATCGGCTCGAGCACGGCGAACGACGCCACGTCCGTCCGCTCCTCGGACGCGTCCATGCGCCCCGGCGTGAACGGCACCTTGACGGCGACGCCGGCTTTCTTGGCCGCCGCCTCGACCGCCGCCGAGCCGCCGAGCACGATCAGGTCGGCGAGCGACACCCGCTTCTTCCCCTTCTGGGCGCCGTTGAATTTCTGCTGGATATTTTCGTAGACCTTCAGCGCCTTCGCGAGCCTGGCCGGCTGATTGACCTCCCAGGCATTCTGCGGCGCGAGACGGAGGCGGCCGCCGTTTGCCCCGCCGCGCTTGTCCGAGCCGCGGAATGTGGAGGCGGACGCCCAGGCGGTGCTGACGAGCTGTGAAATGGAGAGGCCCGAGGCGAGGAGCTTCCCCTTGAGCGCCGCGATGTCCTTCGCATCGATCAGCGGGTGATTGACCGCGGGGATGGGATCCTGCCACAACAGCTCTTCCTTGGGGACCAGCGCGCCGAGGTAGCGGGAGCGCGGACCCATGTCGCGGTGCGTCAGCTTGAACCACGCCCGCGCGAACGCGTCGGCCAGCTGGTCGGGATGCTTGTGGAACCGCTTCGAGATCTTCAGGTAGGCGGGATCCACCTTCATCGCCATGTCGGCCGTGGTCATCATCGGCGGGTGCCGTTTCGACGGCGTGTGCGCGTCCGGCACCAGTGCCTGCGCCGCGGGAGCCTTCGGCTTCCACTGATGTGCGCCGGCCGGGCTCTTCGTGAGCTCCCACTCGTAGCCGAGCAGCATGTCGAAGTACCCGTTGTCCCACTTGACCGGATTCGGCGTCCAGGCGCCTTCCAACCCGCTGGTGGTCGTGTCGGCCCCCTTGCCGCTCCCGAAGCTGTTCTTCCAGCCGAGGCCCTGCTCCTCGATCGGGGCGCCCTCGGGCGCCGGACCCACCAGCGCCGGGTCACCCGCGCCGTGGGCCTTGCCGAAGGTGTGGCCGCCGGCGGTCAGGGCAACCGTCTCCTCGTCGTTCATCGCCATGCGGGCGAAGGTCTCGCGGATGTCCCGGGCGGAGGCGAGGGGATCCGGGTTGCCGTTCGGTCCTTCGGGATTCACATAGATGAGCCCCATCTGCACGGCCGCAAGCGGGTTTTCGAGTTCCCGGTCGCCGGCGTAGCGCTTGTCGCCCAGCCACTCCGCCTCGGCGCCCCAGTAGACGTCCTCTTCCGGCTCAAAGACGTCCGCGCGGCCGCCGGCAAAGCCGAAGGGCTTGAGCCCCATCGACTCGATGGCGCAGTTGCCGGCAAAGATCATGAGGTCGGCCCAGGAAATCTTGTTGCCGTACTTCTGCTTGATCGGCCAGAGCAGCCGGCGCGCCTTGTCGAGGTTGCCGTTGTCGGGCCAGCTGTTGAGGGGTGCAAAGCGCTGGGTGCCCGCCGAGGCGCCGCCGCGGCCGTCGCCCGTGCGGTAGGTGCCGGCGCTGTGCCATGCCATGCGGATGAAGAGCGGGCCATAGTGCCCGTAGTCGGCCGGCCACCACTCCTGCGACGTGGTCATCAGCCTGAAAAGGTCCCTCTTGAGGGCCGCGAGGTCGAGCTTCCTGAACTCCTTCGCGTAGTCGAACGCCGCCCCCAGGGGAGTGGACAGCGGCGAGTGCTGGTGCAGGATGCCGAGGTTCAGCTGGTTGGGCCACCAGTCGCGGTTCGACCGGCCTGCCGCCGTCGTCGCCTGGCTCCCACCGTGCATGACCGGGCACTTGCCTCCGGTCCCAGATGCCTTGTCGTTCATAACGCGCTCCGATCGTGCCTTCGTTTGGGTTTCCTGCCAGCCTACAGGTACCGGAAAGCGGTGCAAAACGTTCCCGATTGGTCGCTGGCGTGGTGCAAATTTAACAGGAATGCGGCAGGCCTCATAACTGGGGCCCTCACCGGCTACATTATCGTTCTACCGCTCGCAAACCAGTCGTTCCTTCGATCGATCACCACCACTGGGAGAAAACGGACATGAACAGGAGCTTCAGCATCACATCGTCGCTGCGTTGGACGGCCCTTGCCGCTGGGGCCTGCGTGCTCGTCTCGACCGCCTGCGCGCCGGCGCCGGCGCCGGTGGACACCGCGGCCCTGGCCGCCCAGCTGACACAGCTCGACGATGCATGGTCGCAGGCGGCGGGCCAGCGGAACGCGGATTCGGTGGCCTCGTTCTATGCCACGGACGCCGTGGCCTACCCACCGAACATGCCGGCCGCCGTCGGTCAGGCCGCCGCGCGGGACGTCTGGGCCGGCGGGTTCGCCGACTCGACCTACACGATCTCCTGGACGACCACGACGGCTCGCGTGGCGGCGAGCGGCGACATCGGCTTCACCGCCGGCGCCTACCAGGAATCGTACCGTGGAGCCGACGGCAACCCGGTCACCAAGACCGGCAAGTACCTCTGCGTCTGGGCCAAGCAGGCGGACGGCGGCTGGAAGGCCACCAACGACATGTGGAACGCGGATTCCTAGTAGCGTGACCCGGCCGACGCCCCCCTAGCGGGACCGTCGGCCGGACCGTTACTTCCCCGAAGCGGTGCCCGTTCCCCCCGGAATACCCATCTCAACGGAGGAAAGCATGAAGCAGGCGTATATGGCCGAGTTCTTCGGGACCTTTTGGCTGGTACTTGGCGGCTGCGGCAGCGCCGTGCTGGCCCTCAAGTTTCCCGAATTTGGCCTCGGCTTCCTGGGCGTCGCGTTCGCCTTCGGCCTGACCGTGCTGACGATGGCCTACGCGATCGGCCACATCTCCGGCTGCCACCTCAACCCGGCGGTGTCGATCGGCCTCTGGGCGGGCGGGCGCTTTCCGGCCAACAAGCTGATGCCGTATATCGCCGCCCAGGTGCTCGGCGCCATCGTCGCCGGCGGCGTGCTGTACGTGATCGCCAGCGGGCAGGCCGGTTGGGATCCGTCCGTCGGGTTCGCGACCAACGGCTACGGCGAGCATTCGCCCGGCGGCTACTCGATGATGGCGGCCCTGGTCACCGAAGTGGTCATGACCATGATGTTCCTGATCATCATCCTCGGCGCCACCGACGACCGCGCGCCGAAGGGCTTCGCGCCGCTCGCCATCGGCCTCGGGCTGACGCTGATTCACCTGATCAGCATTCCGGTGGACGGTACCTCCGTCAACCCGGCGCGCAGCACTGGCGTCGCTGTGTTCGTCGGCGGCTGGGCGGTGGCGCAGCTCTGGCTCTTCTGGGTGGCCCCGATCGTGGGCGGGCTCCTGGGCGCGACGGTCTACAAGGCGATCGGCGGCACGAAGGCCTGATCGGCGGAGTTCCCCCACATGCCCGTCAATCGACTGGTGCTCGCGGCGGCGCTCGCGTACGGCGTGCCGGGACTGGCACTCACCTTCGGCCCCGATGCTGTCCTCGCCTGGGCGGGGGCCTCCGCGACACCCATCGATGTGTGGCTCGCCCAGCTCCTGGGCGCGGCGCTGCTCGGGCTGGCCTTCCTCAATTGGGTCCAGCGCCACGCCCTGATGGGCGGCATCTACGGCCGACCGCTGCTCCTGGCCAACTTGATGTTCGTGACCGTCGCGTTCTTTGCGAGCGCGCGGGTGTGGTTCGACCTGGGCAGTCGCCTCATTGCCGTGGCGACCGTTGTCCTGGGGCTGTTGGCGCTCGCGTTCGGGCGGGCATTGTTCCGGACGCCCGTTGCCGTGACGCCCCCGTCGAGCCCGGAGGCATAACGTGACCGAGACCAACGCCCAATTCGTCGGGTCCATCCCCGAGCAGTATGACCGGTTCCTCGGCCCGATGTTGTTCGAGCCTTACGCGGCGGACCTGGTCGGCCGCTTGCGCGTGCCGCCGGCCGGCCGCGTGCTCGAGGTGGCCTGTGGGACGGGGATCGTGACCGGCTTCCTCCGCTCGACGCTCCCGCCCGAGGTCACCGTGGTGGCCACCGACCTCAACGAGCCGATGCTCGCCCATGCGCGCACCGCCCGGCAGCTGGGGACCGGGGTCGAGTGGCGGCCGGCGGACGCGCAGACGCTTCCGTTCGCGGACGGCTCCTTCGACGCGGTGGTGTGCCAGTTCGGGCTGATGTTCGTGCCCGACAAGGGGCTCGCCCTGCGTGAAGCCCGGCGCGTGCTGGCGCCAGGTGGTGTGCTGGCCCTGAATGTATGGGCGGCCTTCGAGCACAATCCGATCGGTCGCATCGCCCACGGCGTCATCAGCGATTTCTTTCCGACCGACCCACCGACCTTCTACCTGGTGCCCTTCGGACTGGACGACGAACCCGGCCTGCGCCGCCTCCTCCACGACGCGTCGTTCGAGGTGGACACGATCGAACGGGTGCGCCTGGAGGCTCGGTGCGCCACCGCTGCGGACGCTGCACGGGGCCTGATCCTGGGGAATCCTGTCCTCACGGCGATCGAGGCCCGGGGCACCGCGACACCTGGGTCGATCATCGAAAAGCTGACCGAGGCGCTGGCAGCGGCCGGCGGGTCCGCACCGTTGCGGCTCCCGATGTGTGCGCTGGTCGTCCTGGCACGCGCGGTCTAGATGACCCAACGTCCTGAGGCATGGCTGCGCGGTCCATTCCCAGGCATCTCCCCCACGTTGCAGCCCGTGGCGGCCGCCTTGATCGGTGCTCTGGAGGACATCCAGGCCGCCACCGATGCACTGACCCCCGAGCAACTCTGGCGACAACCGGGTGGAGCGGCCTCGGTGGGGTTTCACCTGCTCCACTTGTCCGGGAGCACCGATCGCCTGTTCACGTATGCGCGGGGAGAACCACTTTCGGATGCCCAGCGCGGGTATCTGGCCTCGGAACGTGCGTTGCCCGCACCACCGCCGACGCTCGTGGCGCTGGTCGACGCCTGGGAGGCGACCGTGAACCACGCGCTCGAACAACTGGGCAAGACGGCCGACACGGCGCTCGGTGAGTACCGCGCGGTCGGGCGCGCCCAGGCGCCATCCACCGTACGCGGGCTGCTCTTCCACGCGGCGGAGCACGCACAACGCCACGCCGGGCAGGTCGTCACGACGGTCAAGATCATCGGAGGACCGCACCATGCCGGATGAACTGCACCGCAGCGGACGGATCGGCTGGCTGCGCGCCGCCGTCCTCGGCGCCAACGACGGCCTCATCTCCACCAGCAGCCTGGTGGTGGGCGTCGCCGCCGCCGACCCGAACCGCGCGGCCATCCTGATCGCCGCGGTCGCGGGACTCGCCGCCGGCGCCCTGTCGATGGCCGCCGGCGAGTACGTCTCGGTGAGCTCCCAGGCGGACACCGAGGAGGCGGATCTGGCCCGGGAGCGCGGCGAACTCGCGACCGCACCGGAGGCCGAGCGACAGGAGTTGGCCGGACTCTACGTCGCGCGGGGCGTCAGCCCCGAGCTCGCGCTCCAGGTGGCGGATCAACTGACGGCGCACGACGGACTGGGCGCGCATGCGCGGGACGAGCTCGGCATCCACGAAATGACCCGGGCCCGACCGATCCAGGCGGCGGGCGCCTCGGCGGCCGCTTTCGCGGTCGGCGCCGCGCCGCCGGCGTTGCTGGCTGCGCTGCTGCCGGTTGCGGTCCTGACACCCGGCGTGGTTGGCGTGACCCTCCTGTTGCTCCTCGTGCTCGGCAACGTCGCCGCGCACCTCGGGGGTGCTCCGCGGTTACGGGGAGCGCTGCGGGTGGCGTTCTGGGGCGCGGTCGCCATGGGATGCACCGCCGCCGTCGGGCGCCTGTTCGGCGCCGTCGTCTAGCGGCGCGCAGGCATGCTACGTTTCGGCATGACAAGGAGCCCTTGATGGACGCGCACCCGACCGCTCGACACCGGCCCCAAACGACCGGGGAGGAGATTGCCAACAGCGTGAGCCACGGCGTCGGCTTCGTGGCGGCGCTGGCCGTCTTTCCGGCGCTGGTGAGCGGCGCCCTCCACCAGGGCCCGTCCGCCGTGATCGGCGCGGCCGTCTTCGGCACGAGCGCGGCCCTGCTCTACCTCACCTCAACGCTTTACCACGCAATGACGCCGGTCCGGGCCAAGCGGATTCTCCAGGTTGTCGATCACGGCGCCATCTACATCCTGATTGCCGGGACGTACACCCCCTTCACGCTCGGGGTCCTCCGCGGCCCGTGGGGCTGGACGCTCCTCGGACTGATCTGGGCCCTCGCCGCCCTCGGCATCATCCTCAAGGCCATGGGGGGCATTCGCTATCCCCGGCTTTCGACCGCCGTGTACCTCGCCATGGGCTGGCTCATCGTCATTGCCGCGAAGCCGCTCTGGCAGTTGCTCCCGGGATGGGGGCTCTTCTGGCTGGCGGCCGGTGGACTGTCCTACACCGCGGGCGTCGGGTTCTACGCCGCGAGCCGGCTTCCCTACCGGCATTTCGTCTGGCACCTCTTCGTCCTGGCAGGCACGGCCTGTCATGTCGTGGCGGTCCTGGGGTACGCCGCTTGACTCAAGACGCCCGCCGCCGGGTGTCCCGACTCCTACCTCTCGTCGGCTTGCTGACCGTGAGCCCCGCACTCGCCGGCCTCGCGGCACAGGCGCAGCCTCTCCCCTCCCAGTTGCCGCTCGACCAGCCCGCTCCCGACAGCTTCCTGGTCGTCTTCGAAACGACCAAGGGCAAATTCGTGATGAAGGCGCACCGCGACTGGTCGCCCCTCGGCGTAGATCGGCTCTATCAGCTTGCCCGTGCCCACTACTACGACGGCACGGTGATCTATCGGGTCGGGCCGACCGCCAGTTTCAAGGGCGGCTACGTGGCGCAGTTCGGCGTCGGCAACAGCGCGGCGGTCAATCAGGCCTGGGATGCGGCCGGAATTGCGGATGAGCCGGTCGCCCACCACACCGGGACGGGGACGGTCAATTTCGCCCGTGGCGGGCCCCGCTCGCGTACCGTGGAACTCGGCATCAACCTGACGCCGAATACCGCGCTCGACACGGTGAACTATGAAGGCGTGGTTGGATTTCCACCGATCGCCGAAGTGGTCGAGGGGATGACGGTACTCGAGTCACTCAACCGACAATACGGCAACACCGTGTTCGAGCACTGGGACTCGGTGATGGCTTCCGGGCGAGCGTACCTCGACCGCGCGTATCCGGGCCTGGACCGCATTCTTTCCGCGGCGGTCACCACCACTTGGGGCGGGCCGACGCCCCACCCGGACCCCGACCACCAAACCTTCCTCGTCGCATCAGGAGTGCTGGGGGAGACCCGGACCATCAACGTCTACACGCCGCCCGGGTACGACGCGCAGCCGAAGGTGTCGTTCCCCGTCCTGTACATGCCGGACGGCGGCCTCGAGGAAGACTTCCCGCATATCGCCGTGACCATCGACTCGCTCATCCGCCTTGGGCGGATCCCGCCGACGCTGGTGGTCGGGATCGAGAACATCGAGCGCCGCAAGGATCTCACCGGGCCGACAACGGTGGCGAAAGACAGCACGGTGGCACCGCGGATCGGGGGCTCCGCCAATTTCCGGCGCTTCATCCGGGAGGAGTTGATGCCCGAGATCCGACGGCGCTATCGCTCCACCGAGGAGACGGCCATCGTCGGGGAATCGCTGGCGGGGTGGTTCGTGGTCGAGACATTTCTCCTCGACCCCAGTCTCTTCGACCGGTACATCGCCCTGAGCCCGAGTCTCTGGTGGAACGACGACGGGCTGCTCCGCGTCGCGGAGGCCAGGCTGCAGGCGCAGGACGGTGCGCCCAGGGTGCTCTACCTCGCCGCGGCCAACGAGCCGGGCATCGAGGCCGAGACGGCCGCGCTCGCGGCGCTCATCGGCAAGCACACGCCGCCGGGCCTCCGGTGGCAGTACGAGCCGAGGCCCGACCTCGAGCACAGCACGATCTTCCGGGCGGTGGTGCCGGGCGCCTTCGTGCTGACGCTCAACTAGCTCTCATTGGGAGGCCCCATGACCCCTGCGGCCCGCTCGGTCCATCTCTTCAGTATCTATCTCCTGCTGCTTGGCGTCGCCCTGCTCGTCGCGCCGAACCTGCTCCTGACGTCGTTTGGGCTTGCCCCCACCGAGGAGGTGTGGATTCGCGTGATTGGCATGGTCACGGCGTTCCTCGGTATCTACTACCGGGTGGCGGCCGCCGCAGAGCTCCGGCCGTTCTTCTTCGCGACGGTCCTGCTGCGGGCCAGCGTGCCCCTGTTCTTCCTGATCTTCGTGCTGGCGGGCTGGGTCGGCTCGGCGCTGTTGCTCTTCGGGGTCGTCGATCTGGCGGGGGCAGGCTGGACGTGGATGGCCCTTCGGAAGCCCGGCGCGGCCGCGTAAACCCTGCATGCACATCGCCACGCCGGAACTGGTTCAACGCGGGGATGTGCTGGAGTACAGCGCACGCGTCGACAGGTCGGCGGGCGCGGCCCACCTCTGGTACCGTGTCGACAAGCGCTTTGCCGAGTTCCTGACGACCTCCTCCGACGCGGCGCTCGTGGCGCTGCTGGTCCCCGCGATGGCCGCGGGAGAAGACATTCAGGTGGACGGCGAGGTTTCCGAGCGGCTCTACCGCAGCGTGGCCGGCCCCTACCAGGAGCTCCTGCGGGCGGTCATCCCGTCACTCCATCGTATCGCGATCCATCCCGCCCGGTTCCGCCCCCCGGGGCCGCGGCCCCCGGGCGTGGCCACCGGCTTCTCGGGCGGCATCGATTCCTTCGGCGTGCTCGCGGATCACTACTATGCGGACGGCCCGGCCGACCAGCGGGTGACGCACCTGCTCTTCAACAACGTCGGATCACACGGCGGGGACGGCCAGAAGCTCTTTCAGGAAAGGCGGGCACGCGCCGCTTCGGCGGCGGCCGAAATCGGGTTGCCCCTGATCGTGGTCGACTCCAACGTCGATGCGTTCTACGGGACTCCGCTCGGTTTTCAGCAGACCCATACTCCCCGAAACGCGTCGGTGGCGATGCTGTTGCAGGGCGGCATCAGCCGTTTTCTCTACGCCTCCACCTATGCCCTGGCGGATTCGTTCGTGGGGGCCACGTACGACATGGCCTATAGCGATCCGGTCGCCCTGCCGCTGCTCTGCACGGAAAGCCTCGATGCCGTGTCCACCGGGAGCGAGCATACGCGGGTCGAGAAGACGCTCCGGGTGTCGGACCTCCCTTCCTCGTACCGTGCGCTCGACGTCTGCGCGCGCGGCAACGCGGCCGGCAACTGCTCGGCCTGTGCCAAGTGCATGCGCACCCTTCTGACCCTCGAGATCGCCGGAGTGGTGGAACGCTACGCCACGGCGTTCGACCTGGCGGTGTACCGGCGAGAGCGCGACCGATACTGCGGCACGGTGCTCCGCAGCACGGCGCCGCTCAACCGTGAAATCGTACGCTTCGCCGCCGAGCGCGGCTATCGATTCCCGATGTCGGCGTATGCCGCTTCTCCGCTGCACGCCGTGCCATACCTGCTGCGCCGCCTGGCGCCGCGCCCCCGGGGCTGAGGCGCAGGGATCCGCGCATGGACATCGGCACCCCCCTGCTTCTCACACGAGACGGCACCCGCGAGTACCGGGCACCTGTCGCGTGGTCGAAGGGCTCGCACACGCTCTGGTACCGCGTCGAGCAGCGCTTCGCCGACCTCCTCACGACCTCGTCGGACGCGGCACTGGTGGCGCTGCTGATCCCCGCAATGGCAGCAGGAGAAGACATCCACGTGGATGGTGAGGTGTCCGAACGGCTGTACCACAGCCTGGCCGGCCCCTACCAGGACCTCCTGCAGGCGGTGATACCGTCACTCCATCGGGTCGCGATTCACGTCTCCGGCTTCCAGGCGCCGCGTCCACGGCCCGCTGCCGTCGCGACGGGCCTGTCGTGCGGCATCGATTCCTACTGCCTGCTGCTGGACCACCTCTTCACCGACGAACCCCCGGACGGCAAGGTCACGCACCTGCTGTTCAACAACGTCGGCTCGCACGGCAAGGACGGGGAGCGCGTGTTCCGGCAGCGCCTGGCGCGCGTCGCTCCCGTGGCGGGGCGGATCGGGCTTCCACTCGTGGTGGTCGACTCGAACCTCGACGAATTCTACGGGCCGGGGCTCTCGTTCATCCAGACCCACACGCCGCGCAACGCCTCGGTGGCGCTCCTGCTGCAGGGCGGGATCGGGCGGTGGCTCTACGCGGCGGGATATTCGAACGACACGATGTTCGTCGGCCCGACGCATGAGATCGCGGCCGCCGACGGGAAGGCGCTCCCGATGCTCTGCACCGAGAGTCTGGACATCACGCTGCGCGGCGGCGAATACACCCGGGCCCAGAAGACGCTGCGGGTGGCGGGCCTGCCCCTTTCCCACGACACGCTCGATGTCTGCGCCAACCCGGTGGCCGAACGCAACTGTTCGATATGCCAGAAGTGCCTCCGGACCCTGCTGACGCTGGAGATCGCCGGGCACCTGGAGCTCTACGCACGCGCGTTCGACCTCGAAGCGTACCGCGGCCGACGCGCAAAGTACGGTGCCAAGGTGCTTCGGAGCCACAACCGGTTCGACAAGGACGTCGTCGATCTTGCCGTGGAGCGCGGGTTTGCGTTTCCGCTCCGGTCCTACCTCGCTTCCCCGGTGTACGCCGTCGTCTATCTCGTCCGCCGCCTGATGGCATGAGTCCGCTGTCCCGGCCCTGACCGGAGCTACGGCTGGGCCCGCAGGAATCCAACCACGGCCGGCACCACGACGTCCGGCTGCTCCAGATGCGGCAGGTGCCCCGCTGAGTCGACCGCTACCAAGGTGGCCCTCGGCATCGCGCCCAGCAGGGCCGCGCTCTCCGAAATCGGCGCCCCCTCATCCTGTCTCCCCCATACGAGCAGCACCGGCCGCGGATCGCCTCCGACCTTCCGGATCTGTTCGACCTGATTCGGCGCCACGGCGATGGCCACGCGGGTCCGGCGCCATGCCTCGCGCGTGCCCCTGAACTGCTGCTGCACCCGATACCGTTCCACCCAGTCGGGAAACCGCTCGGGGTGCAGGAAGTCGTACAGCTGGCCCGTGGCCATGTCGTCGGTTCCGCCGCGGAACACCATGTACCAGTCCCAGGCGAGCGCGGTCCGCTCCCGTGGGGGGAGCGGCCGCCCGGTGTTGAACACCGGGTTGATGTAGATCAGGGAGCGGACCCGGTCGGGATGCTGGTCGGCAAAGTCCGTCACGATGGCCGCCCCGAACGAGAGCCCCGCGAGGTCCACCGGCCCGGACACGCCGAGAGAGTCGAGCAGGCCGGCGAGTTGCCGATCGAAGAGGCCGAGGTCGTAGGTGATCATCGGTCGATCCGACCACCCGCGACCGTAGTAGTCGAACCGGATGACGCGGAAGCCGGCGCGGCCGAGGCGCTGGAAGAGCGAGTCGGACAGGTAGGCCGGCACCGAGAACGCAGCGGCGAGGACGACCACGCGCCCGGTGTCGGGTCCGGCGGTTTCATAGTGCGTGACGCCGTCGGCGAGCCGGACGAAGTGGCCGGGCGCGGCGGTGCGCGCCGGTCGTTCATCGAGCGTACGGCGCTCGGGGTCCTTGATCCGGTAGGCCACGAGGACGACGCTCACCCGAACAGCGCAGTGACGAGAATGATCCGGACGATGCGCATGTTGCCCTCGGAGTCGTGGTAGGTAACCGTGCGAATGTTTGGCCCGGATGCGCGTCCGAGGGCGCCGCCGCCCTCGACAATTCTCATAGGAGCCTGCACCCATGCTTACGACCATCCTCGCCAGCGTGTTTCTCGGCGTGCTGCTTCCCGCCTCGATCGGCCCAGCACCTGCCCTGGCCGCCGATCCTGACTCCGCCGCGATTCTCGTCACCGTGAACGCCTTTCACGCGGCGCTCGCCGCAGGGGATTCCGCCGGTGCGCTGGCGCTCCTGGCGCCAGATGCCGTCATTCTCGAGTCGGGCGAGCTGGAGACTCGAGCCGAGTACGCCGCCCATCACCTGGCCGCCGACATCGAATTCAGCCGGGCGGTGCCGAGCCAGCGGGTCGCGACGCTGGTGCGCCACGAGGGCAACGTCGCGTGGGTGGCGGCGACGAGCACGGTGCGGGGCACGTTCCGGAACCGAGAGGTAGCGTCGCAGGGGGCGGAGTTGATGGTGCTGAGCCGGACCGATTCCGGCTGGCGGATCCGCGCCATTCACTGGTCATCCCGGCGGCTGTGAGGCTGCCTGCACTGGCTCTGGCGTAGCCAGCGTCGAACGATGAAGGTGGACTTGCAACGAATTGATGCAGTACCATGAATGGCGCATCGTCCTGATACGGTTAATCGGAGAAATTCGCCGAGTAATATCCGTCACATAACCCGGCCACGCCGTTCAATTACAGAGGCTTGGGAACGTCGGTCAACCAGTGGTGCTCGGTGGTCCATGGATTGCCAAATTCATGGACACTACCGCCAGCCGAGTGAGGTTCGCGGCTTGGCGGATCGCACTCTCAGAAGGAGGATCGTACCATGCATTTCAACTTTCGTCTCACCATGCCCGCTCTTACGCTCGCGCTCCTCTCGGCGGCGTGCGGCGGCAGCGACAACGCGCTCGCCCCGCAGTTCCAGCCCGAGGTCGTGAACACCCCCAACGTCGCGTTCACTCTCCAGTCTACCGGACTCACGGACATCAGCGATGTCGTTTCCTACAGCTGGAGCGTGTCCTCGGGCAGCATCGTGATTCACCCAGCCACGAACACCGCATCCGGGACCGTCACGCTCAACGTCAAAGACGCCGGTGGCGCCGTCATCTACAACGGGACCGTCCCGGCCACCGGGGATATCACTCCTCCGACGGGGACGGTCGGGCCATGGCAAGTCCGCGTAACCCTTTCCAACTACACCGGCACGGTCAACTTCGCGCTCCAGATGCAATAGAGGTCTCTCGGCCGGCCGGATCACCGCCCTGGTGGTCCGGCATGCCGTTACACCCGCGCCCGGTCCCCCCAGGGCCGGGCGCGCGTGCGTCGTTCACCTCCACTAGCGGCCCAGAGCGCTGTACCATTAGTTGAGGAGGCCGCCGCGAACGGCGGATCGCCCAGGCAGGTCGCCGACCAGCTGGCGCCCCACGCCTGCGGGGAGCGCTCCGGGTCGCGTTCTGGGGGGCGGTGGCCATGGGTTGCACCGCCCTGGTCGCGCGGCTCTTCGGCGCACTCGTATAAAGGAGAATGCACCTCATGATCCCAGGTCGCGAAGCGCTCGACCGCCTGCGGGAGGGCAATGCCCGGTTCGCCTCCAACGTGCGCGGCCCCGACACCATCGTCAGCCACACCAGGCGACCGGAGCTGCCGTCGGAGCAGGAGCCGCTGGCCATCATCCTCGGCTGCTCCGATGCCCGCGTCCCGGCCGAACTGGTCTTCGACCAGGGGCTGGGCGACCTGTTCGTGATCCGGGTGGCCGGCAACATCGTGGCGCCCTCGCTGGTCGGCAGCGTGGAGTTCGCCGCGGCGAAGTTCGGCACCCGGCTGGTGGTGGTGCTCGGGCACTCGCGCTGCGGCGCCGTCACCGCGACGCTCGAGGAGCTCCGTCGGCCGACCGAGAACCAGTCCCGCAACCTGCAGTCCGATCGTGGACCGGATCCGCCCCTCTGTCGAGGGTCTGCTCGCCACCGACCTGCGGCACGACACCGAGGCGCTGATCGAGCAGGCGGTGCGGCTCAATATCCGCGCCTCCGCCGACCACCTGCGCCACGGCTCCGAGGTGCTCGAACAGCTGATCCGCGATGAGGGGCTGCTGGTAGTCGGGGCGGAGTATTCGCTGGAGACTGGCGAAGTGGACTTTTTCGATGGCATGCAAGAAGCCGGCTAAGCGACGCACCGCAGTTCCTGGCTCCTCCCGCTCCACTCGCCGCGCGGCGCGTGACCCTCCACCCCCGCCCGTCTTCCCGACCACGGCCCCCGCCGGCCCGTCGCGCTTCCGAAAGCCACCCGCTCCCGGCATCCTTCGGGTCGCAGCAGATGGCTCCATTCCACAGTCCGGAGAGTTGCGTCATGGCCACCGGTCTCTTTGCCCGCTTCTCCGACGTTGCCAGCGGCCAGGCGGCGGCGCCCCGCGGTGTCAGCGCGGACGAACGGCGCCTCATGGAACTCTGCGCGCTCCCCCTCCAGGAGGCGCTGGACGCGCTCGCGACCTCGCCGGAAGGGTTGCCTGCCGACGACGCAGCGAAACGGCTGGACGAGGTCGGCCCCAACGAGTTGTCCCACGTCAAGCGCCTGGGGTTCTGGGCCGACCTGTTCCAGCGCCTGAAGAGCCCCCTGGTCGTTCAGCTCCTGATCATCGCGCTGGTCTCCGGCGTCATCGGCGAGTGGAAGTCCACCCTGATCGTCTCGGCGATGGTCGTGCTGAGCGTCGGGCTGTCCTATGTGCTCGACCGGCGGTCCTCCCGCGCCGTCGAGTCGCTGGGCAAGCGCGTCCAGTCCCGCGCCTTCCTGCTGCGGGACGGCGCCGAGACCGAGGTCCGGATCTCCGAGATCGTGCCCGGCGACATCGTGCTCCTCCACGCCGGCTCGATCATCCCGGCCGACCTCCGCCTGATCGCCGCCAAGGACTTCTTCGTCAGCGAGTCGGCCCTGACCGGCGAATCCATGCCGGTCGAGAAGACCAGCGCGAGCGCCGCGACCTCGCGCCGAGTCGGCCCTGGAGCTGCCGAACGCCTGTTTCTCGGGAGCACCGTCACCAGCGGCACGGCGCGCGGCGTGGTGGTGAATACCGGCGCCCGCACCCTCTTCGGTGCCATCTCCGAGCGGCTCGCCGACAAGCGCGAGGAAACCAGTTTCGACCGGGGCGTGCGCTCCTTCACCTGGCTGATGATCCGCTTCATGGTCGTGATGGTCTGCGCGGTGTTCTTCATCGTCGGCCTCACCAAGGGCAACTGGGTGGAGGCGCTGCTCTTCGGCCTGTCCGTCGCCGTCGGCCTCACCCCCGAGATGCTGCCGATGATCGTCACGGTCAACCTGGCCAAGGGCGCGCTGACCATGGCCAGGAAGAAGGTCATCGTCAAGCGGCTGCCGTCGATCCAGAACTTCGGCGCCATCGACATCCTCTGCACGGACAAGACCGGCACCCTGACCCAGGACCGCGTCGTGCTGGAACGTCACGTCGACATCGTCGGGCACGCCAGCGACGAGGTCCTGCGACTATGCCTACCTGAACAGCTACTTCCAGACCGGCCTGCGCAACCTGCTCGACCGGGCCGTGCTCGGCGCACGCCGATCTGCGACGTCGGAGCAGGACTGCCGGCTGGTGGACGAATTGCCCTTCGACTTTCAGCGCCGCCGCATGTCGGTCGTCGTGGACTACGAGGGCGACCACGTGCTGATCTGCAAGGGCGCCGTGGAGGAGATCTACGCCTGCTGCAGCCACTACCAGGTCGATGAGGAGGTCTATCCCCTCATCGACATGATCCGCGACGACCTGTTCGAGGAGGTCGAGAAGCTCAACCGCGACGGGTTCCGGGTGCTCGGCATCGCCTACCGCGAGTTCCCCGCAACCAAGACGGTCTTCACCGTCGCCGACGAGAGTCGAGCTGATCCT
The DNA here is from genome assembly GCA_963810185.1 of uncultured Gemmatimonadales bacterium. Lineage (GTDB taxonomy): Bacteria > Gemmatimonadota > Gemmatimonadetes > Gemmatimonadales > GWC2-71-9 > SPDF01. The sequence continues at coordinate 525,794 of CAWEMJ010000007.1, read as the reverse complement.
GCTCGGCTACATCGCGTTCTTCGATCCGCCCAAGGACTCCGCCACGCGAAGCCATCGAGCTGCTGCGCGAGCCGGGGTGAAGGTGAAGATCCTGACCGGCGACAACGCCCTGGTGACGCGAGAAGATCTGCCGCGACGTGGGCTTGAAGTGGAGCGAATCGTCACCGGGGCCGAGCTGGCGCGGCTCTCGCCCGGCCGATTTCGCCAGACGGTGCGAGAGCAGCAACGTCTTCGCCAAGCTCTCGCCGGCCAGAAGGAGGAGATCATCCAGGCATCTGCGGCAGCGGGCCACGTGGTGGGCTTCATGGGCGACGGCATCAACGACGCGCCCGCGCTGAAGGCGGCCGACGTCGGCATTTCGGTGGATTCGGCGGTGGACGTGGCCAAGGAGGCCGCCGACATCGTGCTGCTGGAGAAGAGCCTGCTCGTCCTCGAGGAAGGCATCATCGAGGGCCGGCAGGTCTTCGCCAATATCGTCAAGTACATCCGCATGGGCGCCAGCTCCAACTTCGGCAACATGTTCAGCGTGGTCGGGGCGAGCTACTTCCTGCCCTTCCTGCCGATGCAGCCGGTCCAGATCCTCACGAACAACCTGCTCTACGATGTTTCGCAGACCGGCATCCCCACCGACAACGTGGACGAGGAGTTGATCGCGCGGCCGCGCAAGTGGAACATCGGCAACATCAAGCGGTTCATGATGTTCATCGGGCCGATCAGCTCGATCTTCGACTACGCCACGTTCGCCCTCATGTTGTTCTTCTTCCGCTGCAGCGCGTTCCTCGATCCCGCGGCATCGCGGCCGCACAGGAAGCGTCGCTGGCGCAGCCTCTTCCAGACCGGCTGGTTCGTCGAGTCGCTCCTGACCCAGACCCTGATCGTCCACATCATCCGGACGCAAGCGGATCCCCTTCTTCGAGAGCCGGGCGTCGCTGCCCATGACGCTGACCACGCTCGTCGTCATGGCGGTCGGGCGCCTGGCTGCCCTATTCGCCGTTCGCCCGGATCGCTCGGGTTCGTGCCGCTGCCTGCCGTCTACTGGCTCTGGATCGCGGCCTTTCTCGTTGTCGTACGCCGCGCTGACGCACGTGGTGAAGACCTGGTTCTTCAAGCGTTTCGGGGGTAACTGACCATGGACAGCATCCTGGACGCCCTGCAGGAAGGGCGGCTGTTCGAGCTGCCGGAGCAGGATAAGGAGCACGCCCTCCAGTTCCTGGCGCATGTCATCGAGGCCTTTCCCGAGACGCCCGCCGGGTCCGATGTGGTCGGCCTCGTCATGACGCGCGAAGCGGCGGCCAACACCGGCATCGGCAAGGGCTGGGCCTGTCCGCACGCCCGGGTGCCTTACGACGAAGACCTCCGTGTGCGTCCTCGGCTGGAGTCCGGGCGGCATCGAGTACGGTGCGCCGGACGGGAAGCCCGTGAAGCTCGTCGTGATGTACCTCGTGCCGGAAAACCAGCGCAATCATTACCTGCGCGAGATCTCCATGCTGGCCAAGGCGCTCGAGTCCTATCCCCGCCTCGACAAGATGAGCGAGGCCACCAACCTGGACGACGTCCGCAACTACTTGCTCGACCTCGTCGAGGCGACCAAGGGCGCCGTGGGCCCGGACGCGAGAGCCAAACTGATCCGGCTGCAGACGAAGGTCGCCCTGGAAGAATTCCCCTTCCACGACCTGTCGAATCTGACCGTGGAGCCCGTCACCCTCGTGGCGGGGGTGGGCATGAAGCCGGTCGTCCTGACCCAGCATGCTCCGCTCGCCGAATGGCTCGAGGCTGCGGTCGACGTCATCCCGAAGCTCGAAACGGAGGGCGTGTACCAGCAGGGCGGGTGGCGCCTCCTGCGGCGGACGGCGGTACACTACCAGGGCGGGAAGGTCGTCCATGAGTGCCTGGCGATCCGCATGATGCCAAGCGCGGCGGCACCCACCAAGTAACGCGCGGCGCGAGCGTCGGGCGGCGTGAACGCGAGGAAACGGAAGCTCCGCGCCTCCGCCGACCACCTCCGGCACGGCTCGCCGGTGCTCGAGCAGCTGATCCGCGAGGAAGGCCTCCTGATCGTCGGGGCGGAGTATTCGCTGGCAACAGGTGAGGTGGATTTCTTCGATGGGGTGCCGGGGACCCTCTGACCGCCTCCCCGCGGGGAGGGGTCAGAGCATGGTCAACAAGGTGCCGTCGTCGGAACCGCCGGGCAGGTGCGGTGGCGGCGAGGGTGCGCCCGGCAGTGTGCCGAACACCGAGGCGGCCCGCAGGTTTCCCTCGACGGCGGCAAGCAGCTCCTCCAATTCCTTCCGAGCCTCGCGGAGGGCGTGCCGATAGGTCCAGCGGTACCCGCCAAGCGAAATGCCGCCGAGAATGACCGCTCCCGCCGCCGCGGGCACCGCCGCGAGCGTCCCGAGCGACAACGCCGCCAGCCCGATGGCGGTGCCCAGCGCTCCGCCGCCCAGCGCCGCCACGCCGGCGATCCACTTGTCCACCACCCAGTTCTTCCGCAGGCCCCGTCGCAGGTCGCCGAACACCGTGACTTCGCAGCCACTCGTGGGGGTGCCCACCGGCTTCAGGGCGACTTGGAGTTGCTCCACCTCGATCTGCGTCATCCGGTAGCTGAACATGCTCAGAACAACGCCGGGATTCGTGGCGACCTGACCAGTCCGAATCAGCGGCACGTCGAGCACCAGGATCCCCCCGTCGAGGGGATGCCCGCCGACCGTGTCCCGAAGCTTGAGCCCGTAGGGATGCGCCGTGCACACCCGCCCGATGGATTCGAGCACCGCTTTCGGCGTGGCCCCGATGACGCGCGAGCACGAGATGCTCCGGTCCCGGGTGCCCAGCATCCGGGTCAGGACCTCATCCTCCCGGGCGGACAGGTCCACCGCGCCGGCCGCCGACCCGCTGGGCCGTTCCGCGATGGCCAAGGCCACGAACTCCGCCGCGATCCCGGCCTCGGAGGCCGCCAGTTCCACATCAAACAGCCGATACCCACCGCTCGGGCGCGGGCCGGCGGGCGCGTCGCCCGAGACCGGCTCGCGATACCGCGCCTGCAGCCGCGTCGTGGCTTCCGCCTGCAACTGCGCGGCGCGGAGCCAGATGGCCCGCGCCTGTTCGGTGCTCACCACCTCAGCCAGGGAACCGGCGGCCACGGGCAGCGCCGCCGACTGGAGCGCGGACTCCAGCGCTTCGGCAAACGCCTCGCCGGTCGGATACCGCTCGGCGGGCGACTTGCGGAGGCTCCGGTCGATGACCGTGACCAGCGAGCGCGGCAGGCCGCTCGCGATGGCGCCGAGCGAGGGCGCCGGTTTCGTCACCTGCTGGGCCATGACCGATGCCGCCTCCTCGGCGTCGAAGGGGAGCCGGCCGCTGAGAATCTGGAAGCCCACCACGCCAAGCGAATAGAGATCACTCCGGCCGTCGAGCCTGTCACCGGCCGCCTGCTCGGGACTCATGTAGTGCACGGAACCGAGCACCATCCCGCCCTGCGTCAGCGGCGAGGCCATCTGGTTGTGCGCGATGCCGAAGTCCGTCACGATGGCGCGGTTGGTCCCGCGCTCGATCATGATGTTCTCCGGCTTCACGTCCCGGTGGACCACGCCACGGGCGTGCGCGTACGCGAGCGCCCAGGCCGCCTCGCGAAGCACCCGAACGGCCTCGGCGGGCGGAAGCGGGCCGCGGGCGCGCAGCCGCTCCGCCAGGTTCTCGCCGTCGACGAACCCCATGGCGAAGAAGGCGACGCCGTCGATTTCATCGGCGCGGTAGATCGGCACGATGTTCGGGTGGGACAGCTGGGCCGACGTGCGCGCCTCGCGGAGGAAGCGCTCGCGGAGCTCGGGATCCGCTCCCAGCGCGCGGGGAAGGACCTTGATCGCCACCGGCCGGTCGAGGCGGGCATCGCGGGCCAGGTACACCACGCCCATGCCACCCCGGCCGAGCTCCCGCTCGAGAATGTACTGGCCGGCAAGCACCGCCTGCAGGGGAGCGAGGGACTCAGTCGACATGGAGATGCTCCCCGTCCTGGGGGTTGAAATCCTGGTGGAACTCCAGTTGCTATAGTACACCGGAGGGTGGATTCCGATCCACGTCCCTACAAGACACCGCCGCCCGGCGCGAACGTCGGGCGGCGTGAAAGCGGGGACTTGGGCGGGTGCCGGAGGGCACCCTCAAGGAGTCGGCTTGCCGATGCCGACCTCGGAGGCCCATGGAAACCGGCCATCCTGACTGCCCAGTATCCACGCTTCCGCAATCAACCTAGCACCGGGGCCCTAAGGAGAAGGTGAAGACAGACATAGGCGTACTTACCCACCCCTCATCAGGTGTCAATGACCCACTTCACGACCCCGGCCGCCTTTCGGGCCTGGCTGCGGACCCACCATCGGACCGAACCGGCCCTGGTGCTGCGCATTGCCAGGAAGCACGCGGCGGCCACGGGCATCACCTACGCCGAGGCGCTGGACGAGGCGCTCTGCTTCGGCTGGATCGACGGCGTGCGCCGGCGGCTCGATGCCGACGGCTTTGCGATCCGCTTCACCCCCCGGAAGCCCCGCAGCATCTGGAGCCGGGTGAACGTGGCTCACGCGGAGCGCCTCATCCGGACCAAGCGGATGACGAAGGCGGGGCGCGCAGCGTTCGAGGCGCGCACCGCGGATCGGACGGGCGTCTATTCCTTCGAGCGGCGTGTCACCGAGTTGCCGCCGGCCTTTCGCAAGCGATTCAAGGCTCGGAAGGAGGCATGGCGGTACTTTCAGGGGGAAGCCCCGTGGTATCGCCGCACGAGCACGCACTGGGTCACGAGTGCCAAGCGGGAGGAGACGCGGCACAGGCGGCTCGGCATCCTGATCGCGTGCTCCGCGGAGGGAACGCATATTCCTCAGTTGCGGCGGTGAGGAATCGAATCGTGTACCGCGTTCACGGAAGTTCACGCCAGGCGCTGCGCCCGACCGGGCCGCGCCGCCCTGTTCAACTATTACAAGGAGCGTCCCACATGGATCGCAATGCCAACGCCCGCTGGACCGGTGACCTGCGCGCCGGGAGCGGCACCATCCGCCTCGGCAGCGGCGTCTTCGAAGGCCCCTACAGCTTCAGTTCCCGCTTCGAGAATGCCCCGGCCGCCAATCCGGAGGAGCTCCTCGGTGCCGCGAATGCCGCCTGCTTCTCGATGGCCCTCTCCGCCGGGCTCGCGAAGGCCGGCCACCACCCGAAGAGCGTGGACACCACCGCCGTGGTCCACCTGGAAAAGGTCGGCGAAGGCTTCAGCATCACGGGCATCGACCTCACCACCCACGGCGAGGTACCGGGCCTGACAGAGGCGGAGTTCCGGCGGTTTGCGGAGGACGCCAAGGTCAACTGCATCGTCTCCCGGGCGCTGGCGGCCGTCCCCAAGACACTGACCGTGAGCTTCGTCGGCGGGTGAGGGCGAGGGCGGGCGCCCGAAACCTTCCGGGCGCCCCACCCGTCCGCTCTGGAGCGGCCGACCCTGTCGGAGTCGGTCTCCACGGTTAGGTTAAGAGGTTGCTGCCTGGCCCCACGTGGCGGCGGATCCTCCTCCACACCCCCCAGGGCACGGTCCCAGGAGTCATCTGGTGCGGTCTTCGTTCCGGCGCGTCGTTCACTCACTCGTCATCTGCTCGATGCTGGGAGTCCCAGCCGCCGCGGCCCAGGCCGCCGGGCAGGCCGCCCAGCTGCCCTACGTGGCGGCGGACGTCCACTTCATGACCGGCATGATCGGCCACCACGCCCAGGCGGTGCTGATCGCCGGCTGGGCGCCGACCCATGGCGCGAGTCCCTCGGTGGTCACCCTCACCGAGCGGATCGTCGTGGGCCAGCAGGACGAAATCGCCCTGATGGAGCGCTGGCTCAAGAAGCGCGGGCAACCGGTCCCCGCCCCCGCCAGCGCGCACGCCGGCATGCCCGGCATCCTGACATGCCCGGCATGGATCATTCCGCCCAGATGCCCGGCATGCTGTCGCCCGCGCAGCTGGACAGCCTCGACCAGGCGCGGGGCCCCGAGTTCGACCGCCTCTTCCTGACCTACATGATGCAGCACCACCGGGGCGCCATCGTCATGGTCGATGAGCTCTTTGCCAGCCAGGGCGCCGGGCAGGACGAGGGCACCTTCCGCCTCGCCTCCGACATCTACGCCGACCAGACGACCGAAATCCGCCGGATGGAAAAGATGCTGGCCGCCCTGCCCCCGACCGGTGCCGGCCCGTGATGGCCTCGACTCCTCGAACGCCCGCTCCCCTCACCAACCTTTCACAGGAATGGTCCATGGATCTCGCACATCAGGCTTCACATCTGGGTCGCCGCTCCACCGCCGCCCTCGTCCCGCTGCTGCTCGCGCTCGGATCGCTCACCGCGGCGGGATGCGCCTCCTCGGCGCCGGCCCCGATGCCCGCGGCGCCGGCCATGCCGGCCACCGACCCGCGCGTCGGGCTCAAGGCGGGACAGTGGGACGCCGCGGAGGCCGCGTGGAACCTGCGCCTCGTCTCGACCACCCGCCCCTCGGAACAGTTCGCCGGCGTCACCAACTCCGACCTGTCGTTCACCGGGAACTACGTCATCCAGGGCAACTACAACGGCTTCCAGGTCTGGGACGTGTCCACCCCGGCCAAGCCCTCGCTCAAGGTCGGCTTCCTCTGCCCCGCCTCCCAGAGCGACGTCTCGGTCTACAAGAACCTGCTCTTCGTGTCGGGTGAAGGAAACTCCGGCCGCCTCGACTGCGGCACCCAGGGCGTCAAGGACACGGTGAGCGCCGCCCGGCTCCGCGGCATCCGGATCTTCGACATCACGAATATCGCGGTCCCGAAGTACATCGGGAACGTGCAGACCTGCCGCGGCTCCCACACCCACACGGTGCTGGCGGATCCGAAGGACAAGGACAACATCTATATCTACGTGTCCGGCTCGGCCGGCGTCCGCTCGCCGAACGAACTGCCCGGCTGCTCCAGGATGGCGCCGGGCGAGGACCCGAACTCCGCCCTCTTCCGGATCGAAGTCATCAAGGTGCCGCTGGCGCACCCGGAGCAGGCCGCGATCGTGAGCTCCCCGCGGATCTTCAACGACCTCGTGGCCCCTCCAGGACACGCGGAGTCGGCGGCAGACATCGCCGAAGCGCAAAAGACTGCGGCCGCCTGGCGCGCCAAGGGCGGCTACACCGCCGAGATCTTCGGCATGGAGCGCGCCATCCCCTCGGGGTACATCAACCCGATGCTCGACAGCATCGTGACCGCCCGGAAGGGCACCGGCGCGCCGACCGCCGCCGACAGCGCCGCACTCCGCGCCGCGCTGCCCGCCATCCTGGCCAAGCGTTTCGGCAACCCCAACGACAACAAGGGCGGCGTCCGCCCCGGCCCGACCCAGTGCCATGACATCACCGTCTATCCGGCCATCGGGCTGGCGGGCGGCGCCTGCGAGGGCTACGGCCTGCTGCTCGACATCACCGATCCGGTCAACCCGAAGCGGATCGCCGCCGTGGCGGACTCCAATTTCTCGTACTGGCACTCGGCGACGTTCAACAATGACGGCAGCAAGATGCTCTTTTCCGACGAGTGGGGCGGCGGCGGCTCGCCGAAGTGCCGCATCACCGACAAGAAGGAGTGGGGCGCGGACGCCATCTTCACGCGCGCGGGCAGCACGCTGACCTTCCAGGGCTACTACAAGCTGCCGGCGGCGCAGACGGTCAACGAGAACTGCGTGGCCCACAACGGCTCGCTGATCCCGGTCCCCGGCCGCGACATCATGGTGCAGTCCTGGTACCAGGGCGGCATCTCGGTGTTCGACTGGACGGACGCGGCCCACCCGAAGGAAATCGCCTTCCACGACCGCGGCCCGGTGGACTCCACCCAAATGGGCAACGGCGGTTCCTGGTCGGTGTACTGGTACAACGGGTACATGTACAGCTCCGAAATCGGCCGCGGGCTCGACGTCTTCGAGCTGAAGGCCAGTGCCGACCTGTCGCAGAACGAGATCGACGCGGCCAAGCTGGTGCACCTCGACTATTTCAACGCCCAGGGACAGCCCCAGATCGTCTGGCCAGCCAACATCGTGGTGGCGCAGGCCTACCTCGACCAGCTGGCCCGGTCGAACGGACTCGCGTCGGGCACCATCTCGTCCGCCCGCAAGACCCTCGACAAGGCGGCCAAGGAAACGGGCGCCAAGCGCAAGGACACGCTCGGGAAGCTGGCCAGGCAGCTTGAACAGGACGCCGCGACCGCGGCAGACCCGGCCAAGGTGCGCACGCTGGCCGCGACTGTCGACAACATCGCCAACGCCACGAGCTGACCCGGGGCGCAGGCACTGAGGGACACGGAGGGCATCAAGGTCCGGCTCGGGTGGCCGGGCCTTGATGCGTCTTGGGAGGGATATGGCGCAGTATGTCGAGCTGATTCGGGACTTTTACGCGGCGCTCCAGCGGCGCGACCACGCGGCGATGGCCGCGTGCTATGCGCCCGAGGCAAGCTTCTCTGATCCCGTCTTCCGCGACCTGCGGGGGCCGGCTGTCGGCGCCATGTGGCGCATGCTGTGCGAGCGCGGCACCGACCTGCGCGTCGAAGCGAGCGGCATCGAGGCAGTGACCGACCAGGGGCGCGCGCACTGGCAGGCGTGGTACACCTTCTCCGCCACCGGCCGGCCGGTCCACAACATTATCCAGGCATCGTTCCAGTTTCGGGACGGCCTGATCCAGCGGCATACCGATACCTTCGACCTGTACCGCTGGGCGCGTCAGGCGCTCGGGGTCAAAGGCATCCTGCTCGGCTGGACGCCGCCGGTGCAGCGCGCCATCCGCGCGCAGGCGGCGCGCGCGCTCGACGGATTCATCCGCAAGCACGGCCTGGACTGACCTCGAAAGCGAGGGTGACAGATGCGGGGGTGTTTCATGCTCATCGGGCTGGTGCTGCTGCTGATCGGAATCGCGTCGCTGGCGATGCTCCTCAAGATCGGCGGCAAGAGCGACGGCCCGGGGGCCATCGTCTTCTACATCGGCGCGGCCGGTGGATTGTTCGGGGCGGGGGTGGTCCTGTCGTCGCTCAGGTCGAAGGAGTAGTCTGCCGGCGGTTGGGGGTGGTCAACGAGGTGGGGGCGGCAGTGCGGGTGCCGGCGCGGCGGCCTTGGATTCGACGGTGGTGGCGACGACGGACGGGAGCAGGGCGCTGGCGGCGAGCTTGAGGGTGAAGGCGGCGGCCGGTACACCGAGGCCCGCGCCGAGGAGCAGCAGGTTGGCCGCGAGGACCCGACCGGTCCAGCGGTTCACGATTGCCCGGCTGCGGGTTTGCATCACGACGGCCATGGCGGCCATATCGACCAGCACCAGCGCCGCCGCGCAGCTCCAGAACACCTCCGAACTGACCTGATCGAGCCACAGCACGACGGTGTCGAGCATCGAGAGCCTCGAAGCGAAGGACGATGTGGTGCCGGGTAGATTCAACGGATATCTCTATGTACGCCACGATCGCTGGTTTGTCCAGAGGGGAATTCCAATGAGGAATCTCATGATCCGCACCCCATCCCGTCCCGTCGTCTCGTTCGCCACCGCCCTTGTGATCATGGCCGGGGCGCTGCCCGCCGCCGTGTCCGCGCAACAGACCGCCCCACGCGCGGGTCTCGACACCGCCGGCATGGACCGCTCGGTCAAGCCCGGTGACAACTTTTTCGACTACGCCAACGGCACCTGGCTCAAAGACACGCCGATCCCGCCGGACCGCAGTTCCTACGGCGCGGGGGCCATTCTTGGCGAGTTCACCGATCGCCGCGTGGCTGAACTGATCCAGGAGACGGCCAAGGCGAACGCACCGCTGGGGTCGGAAGCCCAGATGGTTGGGGACTACTACTCGAGCTTCATGGATGTGGCGGCGATTGAGGCCGCGGGCCTTGCCCCGCTCCGCCCGACCCTCGACTCCATTGCCGCGATCAGCAACCGGACGCAGCTGGCCTTCTTCCTCGGCACGACCCTCCGTGGCGACATGGACGCCATGAATGCGACCAGCCTCTATACCGGCAACCTCTTCGGGCTCTGGGTGGCCCAGGATCTCGATGATCCGACTCAGTACACCCCGTTCCTCCTCCAGGGCGGCCTCGGGATGCCGGACCGGAGCTACTATCTCGACCCCTCCACCAGCATGGCCGCCGTCCGGACGAAGTACCAGGAATACATTGCCGCGATCCTCGACCTTGCCGGCCGTCCCGGAGCGACTACGAAGGCCGCCGCGATCATGCAGCTCGAGACCCGGATGGCCCAGGCCCACTGGACCCGTGAGGCCACCGGCGACTTTGCCAAGGGGAACAACCACTGGACCCGGAAGGAATTCCGCACCAGGGCGCCGGGCCTCGACTGGGAGATCTACTTCGCCGCGGCGGGGCTCTCGAAGCCGGCGGTCTTCGACGTCTGGCAGCCGAGCGCCTTTACCGGGCTCTCCGCCCTGACGAAGAGCGTGCCGCTTGATACCTGGAAGGACTACCTGACCTACCACGCGATCCAGGCCCGCACCGCGGTGCTGCCTGCCGCTTTTGACCAGGCCTCCTTTGCGTTCTATGGCACCGTGCTGAGCGGTGCCCAGGTGCAGCGGGACCGCTGGAAGCGCGCCGTGGGAGCCACGAACGGCGCCCTTGGGTTCGCGGTTGGCAAGCTGTACACCGACCGCTATTTCTCCGCGGCGGAGAAGGCTCGCGCGGAGGCGATGGTGGCCAACATCATCGCGGCGTTCGGCGAGCGCATTGATCAGCTCTCCTGGATGTCGCCGAGCACCAAGAAGGAAGCCCATGCCAAGCTGGCGGTGCTGAAGGTGGGGGTGGGCTATCCCGATGTCTGGCCCACCTACACCGGCCTTCAGGTGATTCCGGGCGACGCCTACGGCAACATGGAGCGCGCCGGGGTGTACCACCTGCAGGCCCGGCTCAAGATGCTCGGCCAGCCGGTGGACCGGGGCGAGTGGGTCATGACGCCGCAGACCGTCAACGCCGTCAACATGCCCGCGATGAACGCCATGAACTTCCCCGCCGCGATCCTGCAGCCGCCGTTCTTCGATCCGAACCGGCCGATGGCCATGGACTACGGCGCCATGGGGGCCATCATCGGCCACGAGATCAGCCACAGCTTCGACAACCTCGGCGCGCTCTTCGATGCGACCGGCCGCCTGCACAACTGGTGGACGCCGGAGGACCTTCGGCACTTCGAGGCCTCCGCGGCGCAGTTGGCGTCCCAATACGACGCCTACCGGCCCTTCCCCGACCTGGCCATCAACGGCAAGCAGACGCTCAGCGAGAACATCGCCGACCTGGCCGGCATTGCGGCGGCCTACGACGCCTACCGGATCCCGCTCGGCGGCACGGAGGCCCCCCCGGTCGACGGATTTTCGGGCGACCAGCAGTTCTTCATCAGTTACGCGCAGAGCTGGCGCTCCGAGTACCGGGAGCCGGCCCTCCGCCAGCGGATCCTCACCGACGGCCACTCACCCGGGAAGTACCGCGCGTTCACCGTCCGCAATGTCGACGCCTGGTATGCCGCGTTCGACGTGCTGCCGGGAGAGGCGCTCTACCTGGCGCCCGCGAACCGGGTGCGGGTCTGGTGATGCAGCGGGCGCCGCGCGGAAAACGAACCGGCAGCCCGCTCCGGGTGTATAGAGGAGGGCCAGTGCGGCAGACGTGCGCTGGCCGTCCAACCTCACCATCCACGTTAACCACCAAGGATTGACAGATGCCAACCTCCAAGAAGATCCTCATCACCGGCGTCACCGGAAACCAGGGCGGCTCCGTCGCCGCCGCGCTCGCGGGCAGCGGCTTCCAGCTGCAGGGCATGACCCGCAAGCCCGACAGCCCCGCCGCGCAGGCGCTGAAGGCGAAGGGCGTCACACTCATCCAGGGCGACCTCGACGACGCCGCCTCCCTCAAGGCGGCGCTCGCCGGGGCCTGGGGGGTCTTTGCCGTCCAGAACACCTGGGAAGCGGGCGTGGAAAAGGAGGAGGAACAGGGCAAGCGGATCGCCACGCTGGCCAAAGAGGCTGGAGTCCAGCATTTCGTGTATAGCTCCGTCGGGTCGGCTCACCGGGCTACCGGCATCCCGCACTTCGAGAACAAGTGGCGGGTCGAGGAGACCGTCCGCGCGCTGGGCTTCCCCTCCCACGTCATTCTGCGGCCGGTGTTCTTCATGGAGAACGTCGTCAGCCCCTGGTTCCTGAACGGCGACACGATCTATTCGGCGCTCAAGCCGGACATGGTCTTGCAGATGATCGCCGTGAAGGACATCGGGTTTTTCGGCGCCCGGGCCTTCACCGACGCCGCGCGTCTCAACCGCCGCGAAATCGACATCGCCGGCGACGCCCTGACCATGACTCAGACCGCGGCACAACTCGGCGCCGGGCTCGGGCGCGCGATCACTTATGTCCAGATTCCGATGACCGAGGTACGCAAGAACAGCGAGGACTTCGCGCTGATGCTCGAGTGGTTCGAGCGCGTGGGGTATGAAGCGGACATTCCGGCGCTGGCCAAGGAGTTCGGGTTCCAGCCCACGACCTTTGCCGCGTGGGCGGCGGGGCAGCGGGGCCGGTAGGTCGTGGCCGATACTCCCAAGGCCTCCGGCGGCGTTCCCTTCGCCGGGCTGCTCGGGCTCGGGTTTGTCATCGACTTCCTCGACACGCTCGGGGTGGGCTCCTTCGCCACCACGACCACGGCGCTCAAGCTGGGGAAGCTGGTCGAGGACGAGGACATCCCGGGCACCCTCAACGTCGGGCATTCCCTGCCGACGATTCTTGAGGCGATCCTCTATATCACGGTGGTCCGCGTCGAGCTCCTCACGCTCGTCGCGATGATCGGCGCCAGCGCCCTCGGCGCCTGGTTCGGGGCCGGGATCGTGGTCGGCTGGCCCCGGCGCACCATCCAGCGCGCCCTCTCCGCTGCCCTCCTGGCCACCGCCGCCTTCATCTTCCTCCGCCAGGTCCATGTCTTTCCCGCCGGCGGCGATGCGCTGGCGCTGACGGGTGCCGCGCTCCTGGTCGGCATCGCCGTCAACGCCCTGATCGGCGCGCTCACCAGCCTGGGGATCGGCAATTACGCCCCCTGCATGGCGCTGGTGAGTCTCCTCGGCATGAACCCGACCGCCGCCTTTCCCATCATGATGGGATCGGCGGCGCTGACCCTGCCGCTCGCCGCCGCGCGGTTCATTCCCGCCAAGCGGTTCCACCGCCGGACCGCGCTCGGGCTGACCCTGGGCGGCATTCCCGGCGTGCTGGTGGCCGCGTTCCTCGTCACCTCGCTCCCGCTCGACGCCGTGCGGTGGCTCGTCATCGGCGTCCTCCTGTATACCTCCGCGCTGATGTGGCGCTCGGCCCGGCTGGAGACTGCACGCGGGGCCGCGTGATCCGCGAAGCCACCGCGTCCGACTATCCGGCGATCCTGGCGCTCAACCTGGCGTCCGAGCACCTCCTCGCCCCGCTCGGCCTGGAGCACCTGACGCGCCTGCACGCGATGGCGGAGCGGCTCCGCGTCGTCGAGCTCGACGACACCGTGGTGGCGTTTCTGCTCGTGCTGCGGGAAGGCGCCGCGTATGACAGCCCGAACTATCGGTACTTTGCGGCGCGGCAGGATAGGTTTCTGTACGTCGACCGGATCGTCATCGGCGACGGACACCGGAGCGGTGGGTGGGGCTCGGCGCTGTACCAGGAACTCTTCCAGGACGCACGGGCGCGCGGAGTGCCGAGCGTGACCTGCGAAATCGACGTGGAGCCGCCCAACGAAGCCTCGCGCCGCTTCCACGCCCGCTTTGGATTCCAGGAGATTGGCCGGCAGTGGGTAGCCGAGGGCCGAAAGCAGGTGTCGCTGCAGGAGGCGCGGGTGGTGCCTCGCACGGCGCCGGATGAACCATCAGGGGAGACCGCATGAAGATCACGGCCATTCGCGCCTACCAGATTGACCTCCCGCTGCTCGAGGGGAGCTACAAGTGGTCGGGCGGCAATTCCGTTTCCGTGTTCGACTCGACCGTGGTCGAGGTCGTGACCGACACCGGGCTCTCGGGCTGGGGCGAGGTCTGCCCGCTGGGCCCGGCCTACCTGCCGGCCTACGCCCGCGGTGCGCGCACCGGGATCGCCGAACTGGCCCCGCACCTCATCGGCATGGACCCGCTGGAGCTGGGCGAGGTGAACCGGCGGATGGACGCCGCGATGCGCGGGCATCCCTACGTGAAGTCGCCGATCGACATCGCCTGCTGGGACCTCCTCGGGCAGGCCGCGGGCCTGTCGGTGGCCACCCTGATGGGCGGCCACGTGGGCGAGCGCTTCGCCCTCTACCGCGCCATTTCGCAGGAATCGCCCGAGGCGATGGCCGGCCGGATCGCGCAGTACCGTGCCGAGGGCTATCGCAAGTTCCAGCTCAAGGTCGGCGGCGATCCCGACACCGACATCGACCGGATCCGCACCGCGGCGACGAAGCTTCAGCGGGGCGATGTCCTGATCGCCGACGCCAACACCGGCTGGACCCAGCACGCCGCGGTCCGGGTGGCCGACGCGGTCCGGGACGTGGACGTGTACATCGAACAGCCCTGCTACAGCTACGAGGAGTGCCTCGCCGTCCGGCGACACACCAACCGCCCGTTCGTGCTCGATGAAGTGATCGACAGTCTCGACGCGGTGGTGCGGGGCATCGCCGACCAGGCGATGGACGTCATCAACCTGAAGATTTCCAAGGTGGGCGGCCTGACCCGCGCCCGGCAAATCCGCGACCTCTGCGTGTCACTCGGGATCGCGATGACGATCGAGGACACCTGGGGCGGCGACATCACGACGGCGGCCATCGCCCACTTGGCCCACAGCACGCCCGAGCGCTTCCTCTTTTCGGCCACCGACTTCAACTCGTACGGGTCGGTGAGCTTCGCCGACGGCGCGCCGCAGCGGGTGGACGGCTTCCTGGCGGCCTCGCGCGAGCCCGGGCTCGGTGTCCGGCCCCGACTCGACGTGCTGGGCAAGCCGGTGCTGGAGATCAGGACGAAGTGAGCAGGAGCTCCAGGTGAAGGTCGTCCTTTTCGGTGCCACCGGCATGGTCGGGAGCGGCGTGCTCATCGAATGCCTTGCCGATCCGCGGGTGACCTCGGTGGTGTCGGTCGTCCGCAGGTCGGGCGGCACCGCGCACCCAAAACTCCTCGAGGTGGAGCACCGCGACTTCTTTGACTTTGCGCCCCTGCGAAAGTCGTTCGAGGGCGCCGATGCCTGCTTCTTTTGCCTTGGCGTCTCCTCCTTTCGGCTCACGGAGGCGGAGTACCATCGGCTGACCCATGACCTCACCCTCGCGGCAGCCCGGGTCGTCCTCGACGCCGCGCCGCGTTCGGTGTTCGTGTACGTGTCGGGCGAGGGCACCGACGACACGGGGGGCGGGCGCGTCATGTGGGCCAGGGTCAAAGGCAAGACGGAGCAGGCGCTTCGGGCGCTTCCCTTCAAGGCCGCATACATGTTTCGGCCGGGTTACATCCAGCCGCTCCAAGGGGTCCGGTCCAAGACCAGGCTCTACCAGGCGGCGTACAACATCCTGGGGCCGCTCTACCCGCTTCTGCAGCGCCTCGCACCGAGCCACGTGACCACCTCGGTCAACGTCGGCCGGGCCATGATCGAAGTGGCGGCGCGCGGCTATCCGCGCCCGGTCCTCGAAAACGAGGACATCAACAGGGCCGCCGCAGCGCCGCGTCCTTGATGAAACCGCACCCACTGCGTGCAAGGGGAATGTGAATGGGCGCTGTCGTGGCATGGGCATTGGCCACCGGGGCAATCACCGGCGCGGTCTGGATCGGTACCCTTATGGTCAGTCACCTGCGGAAGCTGGCCAAGGAACAGTTGTTTCTGCTGGCCAAGCTCGAAGACCGCCTCGAGCGGCTCGACCAGGTGGAGAAACGGCTCGCCGAGGTGGAAGGCCGCCTCGAGTTCGCGGAACGCCTGCTCGCTGCGGGGCCCGCCGATGAGCGTCGATCCCTGCTTCCCGGCCAGGAGCACACCTGACCCGCCACGTAGCGTTGCTCCGCGCCATTAACGTCGGCGGGCACATCGTCCCGATGGCGCGGCTCCGGGAGCTGTTCGCCGCGCTGAAGTTCGCTGATGTCGCCACCGTCATCGCGAGCGGCAACGTGCTGTTCACTGCCCGTTCCGGAACGCCGGACCAGCTCGAGCGCCGGATCGAGACGCACCTGCAGCAGTCCCTGGGGTACGAGGTGGCCACCTTCCTTCGCTCCGCCGACGAACTCGCCGACGTCGTGGCGCACCGACCCTTCCCTGCCGACGCGCCCCTCGACGCCGGGCACGCGCTGTCGGTCCTGTTCCTGAAGGGACCGCTTTCGACCCCGGCCCGGGCGGCGCTCCTGTCACTCCGCACCCCCACCGACGACTTCCACGTCCGCGGGCGCGAGGCCTACTGGCTCTGCCGGGGGCGTGTCAGCGATTCGAAGGTGACAGGGGCAAAGATAGAGAAGGCGGTCGGCGGGCCAGCCACCGCGCGCAACATCACCACGGTGCGCAAGCTCGCCACCGCCGTGGCGCCATGACCACCGCATCCGTTCCGCCGTCGGTCGTCCTCGAGACCGAGCGCCTGGTCGTGCGCCGGCTCACCGAGGACGACGCGGAGTTCATGCTCGGGCTCCTCAACGAGCCATCGTTCCACCAGTACATCGGCGACCGTGGCGTGCGGACCGTGGACGAGGCACGCGCCTATCTCCGGAACGGCGCCATCGCCAGCTATGAGCGGTTCGGGTTCGGATTGTGGCTGGTCACGCGGAAGGAAGACGGCGCCTCGATCGGTATCTGCGGGCTCCTGAAGCGGGACACGCTCCCGGACGTGGATATCGGGTTCGCGTTCCGGCCGGCCTATTGGTCGCTGGGATACGCAGAGGAATCCGCCGCGGCCGTGCTGGAGCACGGCAAGGCAGCGTTCGCCCTGTCGCGGGTCGTGGCCATCGTCCAGACGGACAACGCCAGCTCCATCCGGCTCCTGGACAAGTTGGGCTTCCGGTTCGAGCGAATCATCGAGTGGCCCGGCGGCGCCGTGGAGATTCAGCTCTTCGGGCGAGACCTCCCCTAGGCCACGGGAGCCGCACAGCGCTCCCGGATCAGCCGCTCGAGCTCGTCCGCCCGATTCAGGTCCGAGTGCCGCGCGCGCGCCATCTCGAATCCGGCCCGCCGGATCGGCTCGAACGCGTCGGGCCGTCCCAGGACGTCCGCCAGCGCCCCATCGAACGTCCGTTCGTCCACCCGCACATAGTTGACGCCGTCGCGATAGCCGAGCAGGTCCAGGTCGGGCGCGTACGTGGCGAGCAGGAGGCAGCCGGCGGCGGGCAGTTCCATGTACTTGGCGACGACGTACTCGAGCACGGAACTGCAGGTCACCGCCGAGCGGTACCGCCCGAGTTCCCGCGCGTATGCCGAGCCGAAGGCCGCCGACGTGCCGGCGGAGGTCACTTCTCCGTACCCCGGGTGCGGCATGATGACCACGTCCGGGTTTCGCGCGGCGGCGGCCCGGAAGGGATAGAACGCGTTCATCGCCCCGGACAGGATGCACTTGGCGACCGGCGCCGCGTTGAACGGCACCGGCCCGAAGTCGGCCATCCGGAAGAAATGCGGGAAGTGCACCAGCTTGTGGGCGTACCGGGGATACCACTGCACGAAGGGGCCAAACGAGGTGCAGAGGATGGCGTCGCAGCGCCGAAAGAAGCGCGTCAGGACCCAGCGGTCCCGGCTGAGGAGCCTCGTCCCCGAGCGGCCCTGGTGGATGTCATCCCAGAGACCGAAGACCCGCACCCGGCGGGGAAGTGAGAGCAGCCCCCGGAAGCCATCGGATCGGTTCCATTGGACCGGCTTGAGCACGACGACGAACGGGCAATCGGCCGGCAAATCCTGCGCGCTGATGTCGTCGCAATACACGACCTGTGCACCGAGCCGCTCGGCGACCCGCTCGAAGAGCCCCACGAATTTCGCGACGTAGGGATTCCCCTCGTAACGCCGCGGCACCAGGAACCGCCCGGCGGCGAGGCTCACGCCGGCACGCGGGGAAAAGGAAATGCCGCCGCAAGCCGGGCCGCGCTCTCGGCGGGCGGGGACGTCCAGTCCGGCTGCGCCATCATGCGCGCCCGGGTCAGCGGCGCGGGGCACTCCCGCCCGGTTCCCTCGTAGTAGTCCGCGAACTTGTGCCCTCCGCCCAGCACCCGATCTGACAACTCGAGCCAATGCGCCGGGATGCCGTAGGCCTCGGCGAAGATGATGCCGTGCAGCGACGAAGACACCACGCGCTGGCAGCCCCAAAGCTCGGCAAGAAAGGCCTCCGGGCCTGACATGATGTCGAGGACCCGAATCGCCGGGTCGGGTGGGCCGAGGAGCTCCTGATCCCGGTGGTGGGGAATCACTCCCAGCTCAAATCGCGGCGCTGCATCCAGCGGACGGGGATAGAGGCGCGGCAGCAGGCACCCGGGATCGCCATAGACTTCCGGGCAGTCGATGCCGAGTCCGCGCAGGCGGGCGGCGGTCCGCGGACCGCGAACCGCCGTCACCAGGATGCGCGTCCCCTTCGGGCGCGATTCTGCGCTGATCAGCCCCGATCCCCAGACCACGTCGCCGTCGCGGGCCCGGTTCAGGATCGAACCGACGGCCACCAGCTTGCCCCGGGCCCGGTCGCCGGTGTGGACGACCGCTCGCCCGGAGAGGTGCGCCACGATGAGCGGCGAGACGGCGTCGCCGAGGTTGGGGATGGGATTCCACCAGTTGAGGCGGATCGCGTCGCCGGAGAGGCACGCCGCCGGATTCGGCACCCGGCCGCCGAAGAGCCGGAAGGCCCAGCGATGTCGCCAGCCCATGCTACTGCCCCGGATCGTGGAGCACGAGACGCGTGGGCCAGACGTCGCCCAGCGGATTGGTCACCCCATGGTCGGCCAGCACGGCGCCGCGCCGAATCTCGCGGATGCGATGCGCGCTATACTCGCTGTTGGCGCGCCGCCCGTCCCGATGGTGCGGCGCGTGGTACATATGGATGGAGAGCGCCTCACGGAACACGTTGCGCCCGGTGATGCCCGCCCGGTGGAGGCGCCGTCCGAGGTTGTCGTCTTCGTTTCCCCAGCCCCGGAATTCCTCGTCGAATCCGTTGACGGTCAGGAGGTCATCCCGCCACGCGCCGAAGACGCCGCTTCGAAGCTTCGGCCCGAAAGGCCGGAGGTGGAGCGCATGCAGCACGACGTAGCGCCGCTCCTTCCGGAACTGGTCGAGCACCTTGCGCCGGCCGGCTTCCGGAATGAGGTCTGTGATGCGGCCGGAACGGATCATCTCGTCGGTGATCCGCGCGGTGTCCTCCGGCGTCAGGCGAACCGGATAGCCGACCAGGAATTGGCCCCGGCGGGCATGGGTGGCGAAGGTCTCGACGTAGGTCGGCGCGAAGACGATGTCCTGATCGGCAAAGACGAGAAAGTCGCCGGTCGCCTCGCGGATCCCGTTGTTGCGGCACTTGGCCGCCCGGAATCCTTCGTCCGGCTGCGAGACGAAGGTGACCTTGAACGGCAGCTCCGGCAGCACATCGGCGATGCCCGCCGGGATGTCCACGCTGGAACCGTCGTCGGTAATGACGACGTCGTCCACCAGCCGGGACTGGGCGGCAAACGCGAGCAGTACCCGGCGGAGAAAGTCGGGGCGGTTGTAGCTGGGAACGACGGCGCTGATGCGCGGAGGAGAAGTCATGGGAACGGCTTCATACTATCGGAGGCGGTGCCCTTTGTGCAACGGAGCGCCGGCGCATTCCGGCACTGGCGGCCGTGCGGAACCCCGCCTTGATTGCAGTGTCGGCGAGCGGGACCGTTCGGCCGATCACGGAGGCACACCCTGAAGATCTGGATCGACGCGGACGCCGCGCCGCGAGACGTGAAGGACCTCGTGTTTCGCGCCGCGAGACGACTGAAACTCGAGACGGTCCTCGTGGCCAATCAGCGGCTGCAGACGCCGGCGGGCAATCCGCATGTCACGTCCGTCTGGGTGGATGGCGGGCCCGACGTGGCCGACCGGCATATCGTCGAGCAGGCCGTCCCGGGCGATCTCGTCGTGACCCAGGATATCCCGCTGGCGGCGCTCCTGGTGCCAAAGGGCATTGCCGTCCTCGACCCGCGTGGCGTCGAACACACCCACGAGACCATCGGCGAACGGCTCTCGATCCGTGACTTCATGGAGCAGGCGCGGACCAGCGGGGTCGTGACGGGGGGCCCTCCGCCCTTCGACGCGCGGGCCAGGCAGGCATTCGCCTCGGCGCTCGACCGGGCGCTCACCCGGCTCCTGCGCACCCCATGACACGCGCGTGCGGTGCCACCCTGCTACTGGCGGCGCTTGCGTTCGCCTGTCGCCCGGACCGCGGGGGCAGCGCCGAATCGGGAGCCATCTCGATTTCGCACGCGGTGGTGCCCGCCCCGGCGTCGCCGTCGGAGGCCACCGCGTTCCTGACGATCGATAACGCTGGCCTTGAGCCGGATACGCTGGTCGACGCCCGGTCTCCCGAGGCTGAGCGCGTCGTGCTGCATGAGATGGCGGGCGGCAAGATGCAAGCAGTGCCCATCCTGGTCATTCCACCCGGTGGACCGGTGCGGCTCGCCCCGGGATCGTTCCACGCCATGCTGGCGGGATTGACCCGCCCGCTGGCCGCGGGTGACACCGTGACGCTGCAGCTTCGGTTCGCGCGAGCCGGATCGGTCACCGTGCACGCTCCCGTGTTACGCTTCAGCGAGGCGGTCGAGGAGTCGTCAGGTCCCCATCACTAGCTGGAGCGAGTCATGACCGAAGCACCGCTTCCCCCGCTCTATCGCTCCATCGTCCTCATGGCCTGCGCGATCGTCATCGCCACCGGACTCCACGCGGCTTCCACCACGGTCAACCTGTTGCTCGTCTCGGTCCTCCTCGCGATGAGCGTCTCCCCCGTCCCGTACCTCCTGCAACAGCGCGGCATGAAACACGGCCCCGCCGTCTTGGTCACGGTGCTGGGGGCCTTGGTCGTCGGGGTACTGGTGATGGGGACGCTGGCAGCGGCCCTCTCGGGCCTGAAGGAGAAGCTGCCGGAGTACCAAACCGCGATGACCGGCCTGCTGACCGGTCTCGAGGGCCGGCTGACCGCCCGCGGCATCGACATGCACGCAGCGCTGAAGCCCGATACGGCCCGGCTCATGGAGGTGGTGCGACGGCTCGTGGAGGGGGCGCTCGGCGCGCTGGGCTACAGCTTCTTCGCGCTGATCCTCGTGGCGCTCATCCTGCTCGAGTTGCCGGGGCGCTCGGAGAGCGATGCCGAGGCCCGTGGTGCTCGGAGCCGCTTCGATCAAGTCAGCGTGAGCGTCCGGCGTTTCGTGGCGCTGACCGGGCTCGTCAGCGTGGGCCAGGCGGCGATGAACCTCCTCGTGATGCTCCTCCTCGGCACCGACTTCGCGATGGTCTGGGGCGTGCTGTTCTTCCTGCTCGGCTTCGTCCCGTTCGGCTTCATGATCGGCGTGATTCCGCCGCTGCTGGTGACCCTGCTGGAGCAGGGCCCCAGCAAGGCGGCGGTGCTGTTCGGTGTGCTGATGGTGGCCAACCTGATTTCGGACAACGTGATCAAACCGAAAGTCATGGGCACGGGACTGGGCCTCTCGCCGCTCGTCATCGTGATTTCACTGATGTTCTGGTCGTTCGTCCTCGGCCCGGTCGGCGCCATTCTCGCCGTGCCGTTGACCATCGCGATCACCACGGTGGCGCCGGTGCTGATCGGAGGCGTCACCCCGGCTGAATGAAGGTGCCGTCCCGGAGGTCCTGGATGGCCCGCTGCAGTTCCTGCTTCGTGTTCATCACGATCGGGCCGTACCAGGCCACCGGCTCCTGGATCGGGCGGCCGGACACGAGCAGGAAGCGGATGCCCTGCTCCCCCGCTTGCACGGTCACGTCGTCGCCCCGGTCGAAGAGCACCAGCGAGCGGTTGCCCGTCGTCTCCCGGACCAGGGTATCGTCGCCGTCGGTCCCCTCGGTGAGCACCCCGCGCGGCGCGGATGCGCGGCGGAAGTCCCCCTCTCCCTCGAAGACATAGGCGAAGGTGTTGCGCGCCGCCTCGGCAGGCAGCGTCTTCCGCGTGCCTGGCGGAACCCAGACGTCGAGGTAGCGCGGCTGCGCCGCGATCCCCTCCACCGGTCCGGACCGGCCCCAGAAGTCGCCGCAGATGACGCGGACCCGTGTGCCGTCGTCATCGGTGATTTCCGGGATGTCCTTCGACACCACGTCCTGATAGCGTGGCGCCGTCATCTTCAGTTGCGAGGGAAGGTTGGCCCAGAGCTGAAAGCCGTGCATCCGTCCCTGGGCGTCGCCCTGCGGCATCTCCTGGTGCATGATGCCACGGCCCGCCGTCATCCACTGGACATCTCCGGCGCCGAGCGCGCCCTGATTGCCGAGGCTGTCGCCGTGGCTCACGCTGCCGGCCAGCACGTAGGTGATGGTCTCGATGCCGCGGTGCGGATGCCACGGGAAGCCCGCCAGGTAGTCGGCGGGACGTTCGTTGCGAAAGTCGTCGAAGAGGAGGAAGGGATCGAAGTCGTCCGACTTCCCGAACCCGAAGGCCCGGTGCAGCTTGACGCCCGCCCCCTCCATGGTCGGTTGCGCCTCGATGATCTCTTTCACTGGCCGAATGGACATGGGTCGTGTTCCTTTGTGTGGTGATCGGGTACCATCACAATACACATGCCGGGCCGCTGCGGTTCCCGCCCCTAGCGGAAGCCGCCCCGGCGGCGCAGACTATCGTGCCATCTGTATCCTGGGTACCGGCCCACGGCCGCCTCGCCCCTTCACCATCCTTCTGGAGGTCCCCATGATCAGTCTTGCCGCGCTCTGGCTGCCCATCCTGCTTTCGGCGGTCGTCGTCTTCGTCGCCAGCTCGGTCATCCACATGATGACCCCGTGGCACAAGGGTGAGTACCCCGCCGTGCCGAACGAGGACGCCGTCATGAATGCCCTCCGTCCCTTCGCCATCCCCCCGGGAGACTACATGGTGCCGCGGTGCGGCGGCATGGAAGCAATTCAGTCGCCTGAGTTCCTTGAGAAGCATGAAGCGGGGCCCCGTGCTCATCATGACGGTCATGCCGAACGGACCCTGGACGATGGGCAAGGCTTGCTCGACCAACTGGTTCCTGTACGCCGTGGTCGTCAGCCTCTTTGCCGCCTACGTCACGAGCCACGCCGTACCGGCGGGGGCGTCGTATCTCGAGGTCTTCCGGTTCGTCGGCGCCACCGCATTTGCCGGCTACACCTTGGCGCTCTGGCAAATGCGCATCTGGTATCACCGCGCGCTCCGGTCCACCATCACCTCGACCATCGATGGCCTGCTGTACGCCTGCCTCACGGCCGGCGTGTTCGGCTGGCTCTGGCCGCGGTAGGTCCCCCCGGCGGACACGGGGGACGGGGAGTAGACGCGATGGCCACCGCCCGGGATCTGAACTTCATCTACACCACGATTGACCGCCTCTTTCGCCTCAGCATCGGGGAAATGGCGGACTTCAGCGGTGCCATGTACGATGGAAATTTTGCGCTGACGCTCGAGGAGGCGCAACGCCGGAAACACGCCTTCATCGCCCGAGAACTCCGGATCGGAGCCGGGACAAGGGTGCTCGACCTCGGCTGCGGGTGGGGGCCGTTCCTGGCGTTTGCGCGCGAGGTGGGTGCTTCCGGGACAGGGGTTACCCTGTCCCAGGGACAGGCGGCGGCCTGCCGGCGGAACGGGCTGGCGGTGCAGGTGATGGACTGCCGCGCCGTGACGCCCGGGACGTTCGGGGGCTTCGACGCTGTCGTGAGCCTGGGGGCCTTCGAGCACTTCTGTTCGCGGGAGGAGTTCGAGGCGGGCCGTCAGGACGCCATCTACCAGGAACTCTTCCGCTCGGTGCGGGCCCTGCTGCCGCCGGGTGGCCGGTTCTTCCTGCAGACCATGGTGTTCGGCCGCAACATGATCCCGCCGGCCGAGATCGACATTGGCGCCCCCCGCCTTTCGGATGGACACGTCCTGGCCCTGATGCAGGCCACCTTTCCGGGCTCATGGCTGCCCTCCGGCCTCGAGCAAATCACCCGAGCGGCGGCCCCGGCCTTCCGGGTCGTGTCGTCGAACAGCGGACGACTCGACTACATCGAGACCATCCGGCAATGGCGGCGGCGCTTCGCGGCGTTCAGCTGGCCCAAGCTGGCCGTCAAGCTGACCCTCGTGCCACGGTACCTGGCCAGCCCCGACTTCCGGAACGCCTTCGCGTCCGGCATCAGCGCCAACACCCTCTGCTTCGAGCGCGAGCTGCTCGATCACTATCGCATTGTTTTCGAGGCGGTCTGAATGGATCTCTCGCCCGCCTCGGTGGCGCAGCTGCTTCTCCCGGTCGAGCACCTCGACCGGGCCGTGGCGTTCTAGCAGACGGCGTTCTTCCGGTGCGGCGGGGTGCAGTTCTGGAAAGGGTGCCGCCGCCTGGCACTCCGCGGCAGCGCGGCGCGACGCTATATTTCCGTGTGGAGGACATCCACGCGGTACACGCGACGCTTCAGCAGAGGGGGCTCGTGTTTCAGGTGGCGCCGCATCTCGTGCACCGGGCCCCGGGGACCGAGCTCTGGCTGTCCGAATTCACGGACCCGGACGGCAATCACCTGGCGCTGATGGCCGAGGTCCTGACGGGACCATCACTCGAAGGGACCGGATGATGTACCTCGAGTACTACCTGGCGGAATTCGACCACGAGATGCAAACCACCCGGACCCTCCTGGCCCGCGTGCCGGATGCCAGCGCGCAGTGGCGCCCGCATCCGAAGTCCACGCCGGCCGGCACGCTGGCCCAGCATATCACCAACCTGGTCGGTTTCGGCGTGCTGATCGCGCAGGCTCCGGAACGAGACGTCAGTCCCCCTGGCGGCCCGCCGTACGTACCGGTCCCCTTCACCTCGACCGCCGCCATGCTCGAGGCCTTCGACGCCAACGCCGCCGCCTCGCGCGCCGCGATCGCGGGCATTTCGGAGGCCGGCCTGCTGGAGCCCTGGGCGCTGAAATGGGGCGGCACCGTCATCTTCTCCATGCCGCGGGCCGCGGTCCTTCGCACCTATCTCCTGAACCACGTCATCCACCACCGCGGCCAGTTGAGCGTGTATCTCCGGCTCCTTGACGTCCCCCTGCCCTCGATCTACGGCCCGACGGCGGACGAGGCGAGGTAGCGTGAGGCGCCTGCTCGCCCTTCTGGTGGTGGCTGCTGCAGCGCCGGCCGCCGCCCAGAATCTCGATCCGCGGTCGTTCGTGAACACCCCGGTGGGCATCAACTTCGTCACGCTGGGCTACGGCCACTCGACGGGCAACGTGCTCTTCGACGCCTCCGTCGCGCTCGACAATGCGGACCTCACCATCCAGGGGCCGACCGGCGGGTATGCCCGCGCCCTCGACCTCTGGGGCATCTCCGGCAAGGCCGACGGCGCCCTCGGCTGGGCCTGCGCCGACGGCACCGCCGACTTGAACGGCGCGCCGGTGTCCCGCCACGTCTGCGGGCTGTCCGACCCCACGGCGCACATCTCCGTGAACTTCATCGGCGCCCCCGCGCTGACCCTGCGGGAGTACCCCAAGTACAAGCAGAACATTCTCGTCGGGGCCGGATTCCGGGTGACAGCGCCCCTCGGGCAATATGACCCGGCCAAGCTCGTGAACATCGGGACCAACCGGTGGTCGTTCAAGCCGGAACTCGGCGTGTCGAAGCAGGCCGGCCGGCTGACGCTGGAGTTCCTGGGCACCGTCACCTTCTTCACCACCAACACTGATTTCCTCGGCGGAAACGAGCAGTCGCAGGCCCCGCTGTATTCCGGCCAGCTCAACGTGATCTATACATTTCGCTCGGGAATCTGGGGCGGGGTAGGCGGCCTCATCTACGCGGGGGGGGCGACCAGCACCAACGGCGGGCCGGCATCGACCCCGCAGGAGAACACCCGCGGCGGCGCTGTGCTCGTGTTCCCGATCGGCAAGAAGAATTCACTGAAGGCGTACTGGACGTCCGGCGTGACCACCCGCACCGGCACCGACTTCGACACCATCGCGGTGACCTGGATTCACCTGTGGGGCGGGAAGCGCTGAGGGCGGTGCTGGAGGAGATCCGCGAGTTCCGCCTCCAGCACCCAAGGCAATTCGGTCAGCTGCCGCCCTGGCTCGAGGGGGGCACCATTCCGTTGGCCCGCATGTAGACCACCAGGTTGCCGTAGTGCTCGCCGATGTGCGTGGCGTTCCACACCAGCACCGCGAGGCGGGTCATCGAGGACCCGAAGAACTGCGTCTCCTGCATGGCGGTCGCATCCGACATCTGGTAGGCGGTGTCGCAGTACGCGGTAGAGGCCTTCATGCCGGCGAGCAGCGTCGCCTGGTCGGTCGCCTTTTCGTAATCCGGGTGCTCCGGCTCCGCGGTGCCGAGGGCGCCCGCACAGAAGAGGTACTGCGCGTTGACCACATGCCCCAGGAGCTCGGCCATGCTCCGGACCGCGGGATTGGGCTTGTAGGCATACAGGCTCTCGGGAACCTGTTCGGCGGTCTGCACCAGCCAGCCGCTCAGGTCCTTGAAACGCGGCGTCACCGAGGCGACGACGGCACCGTCCGCGGCCGGCGGGGGAGACGGCGGGGCACAGGCAGGCGCCATGGCAGCGAGGAACAGGGCAGGAGTCAGCAAGCGCTTCATCAGGGGCCTCCGCAGGAGTATCATCGATTGGGGCCGGAGCGTGCAGTTCCGGCGCGACAGACCAGGCACTGAATTATAGACCGTGCTGCCGGGGCGCAAGGTGACCCCGGGGGCGCCCTCCCGATCCCCGGCAGACCCGCAGCGCATGGAACCCCGAGCCTCGATGCCGTCAACATCTCCTCGAATCGCCGCCCTGAGTCCCGAGCTCCTCACCCAGTCCGCGCGGTATGCCGCGCGAGCCGTGGCTCGGGAGCGCCTCCGGCAGGTGATCCGGCTCAGCCCCGTCGCTGAATTGCAGGACGGGGAGGACGCGCTCCACGACTTCCGGGTGGCGCTCCGGAGGCTCCGGATATGGCTGGCGGCCTTCACGCCGGAGCTCGAGGATACAGTCGGTCGAGGCACCCTGCGCCGGCTCAGGCGTGTCTCCCGTCGCGCGGGCCTCGCCCGAGACGTGGAAGTCCAGCTCGGCTGGCTCGCCCAGCCGACGGTCCCGCTCCCCGCGCTTGCGACGGCGGCGGCCGCGGACCTCGCCACGCAGCTCCGGGCGGAACAATCCTCGGTCCGGGACCAGGTGCTCGAGGCGATCGTCACGGAACTGCCGCGCGCCGGGCGCAAGCTCGACAGGCAGCTCAGGCGATATGAAGTGCGGGTGTGGCTCGACCCGGAACGGGATGATCCCCCCATGGCTGCCGCCATGGGCCGGCTGCTGCACGAGGGAGCCGAACGGTTGCGTGCCGCGCTGGACCAGGTCGCGTCGCCGAATCACTCGGCGGAGGCCCACCAGGCCCGGCTGGCCGTCAAGCATCTCCGGTATCTGCTCGAGTCGCTCGACGGCCAGCGCCGCGGGGTCCGGCGGGCCGCGTTCGCCCTGGCGACGCTGCAGGATGCCCTCGGCCTGCTCCACGATCGGCATGTGCTCCTCGCCCGCGTGGCGGACGAAATCTCGGTCCACGGCCCCCGACGGCCCCTCACCACTCTCCGCCACGCGCTGGAGCGCGATGCCGCACGCGCGCACCGCCGCGCTCGTCGCGTGGCAGGGGGAAGGGCGTTTGGCGCCGCCCTCGCGGCCGTGGACCGCATCGCCAAGGCGCTTCTCGGTGCAACGCCCGCCGCCGGGGACTTGGGCACGACTGACACCGCCCAGCCCCTACCCATGATTCCTGCCGAACCGTAGAATTGCAGGCGGCTGCGGGTCGGCATGCCGCTGAGGAGCCACCGAATGACATTTGTTCTCGACTTCATCACGATCTACGCCAAGGGGATGTTCTTCCTCTGGCCGATCCTTGTCGTCCTCGTCGGCACCATCATGGCGCTGGGGCTGCGCATCGGCGCCCTGGAAGGCTGGACGCCGATCAACGCGCTCTACTTCGCCTTCATCACCGCGACCTCGGTGGGCTACGGCGATTTCCACCCGACCAAACGGCGGACGAAAGTGCTGGCCATCGTCATTGCGCTGATTGGGGTCCTCCTCACCGGTTTGATCGTAGCGATCGGGCTCGAAGCGGTGTCGCATGCGTTCCGGGAATCGCGCGGCGCCGGCGCCAGCGCCCCCATCGTTCCCTGATCATGGCGTACGACGAGTTGTTGGGCGGCCGGGTGCGGCGCACCCTGACCGGCACCGCCGGCCTGACCGAGAAGCGGATGTTCGGCGGCCTCTGTTTCCTGGTCAACGGGCACATGTGCGCCGGCATCGTCGGCAGCACCCTGATGGTACGCATCGGTGCCGAGGGGTATGCGGATGCCCTGACCGAGCCGGGCGTCCGGCCGATGGACTTCACCGGCCGGCCGATGACCGGCATGGTCTTCGTGGACCCTCCATCCCTGGCCACCGAGGAGATGTTGCGCGCGTGGGTCACGCGCGGCGCGGTGTACGCCGCGTCCCTTCCGCCGAAATCGGCGTGAAGCGGTACAACCGACTACCTTTCCCCATCGCCACCCACCGTGTGGCCGGTGGTGGCCCCCGTGCCTTCCCAACCTCCGGTCCGTCTCTACCATCCTCGCCGGGGGAGTTCATGTCTCTTTACAAGCCTCAGCAGCGCCACATCACGGTCCGCGACCGGGAATTTCATTTCGTGTCGTATGAGGCGCATCCGGCCGATGCCCGGCACGCCGCCGAGGCGGAACCCGAAATGTGGTATCTGATGCGCGCCGGCCGGCGGTGGGCGGTCATGCCGAGGAATCCGGACCAGGTGCCTGAGGACACGGACGACCTGCTCCGGGTCTGGGCCGAGGAGAATGCGTTCGGCGCCGAGGCGCCCGTCGTGACGCCGCCTCCGGCCAGCCCGCGGACCCGCCGTCGCCGCACCGACAACTGGTGGGACTCGAACGAGGGCCGCCAGGCCAGCTGATCCCCGGCCCACCCCGCCGTCCTGCCGGGGTGGGCGCCCCGGTCCCGGATCCCCACCCCCGGGACTCGCCCCCGACCGCCTCCCGCAGTATTCTCACAGAGACCCTCGCCGGCCCCGCTTACCTCCCCCACCGGAGTCCACGGCATATGTCCCTCGATCGCCGCCAATTCACCGGGCTCGTCGCCGGCATCCTCGCCGGAACGGCGCTCGGACCGGACACGCGGGCGCATGCGGCGGTTCCGGCCGAGACGGTCGACCCGTGCAACCTCCCGCCGCAGATCCAGGCGCTCACGCCGATGCGAGAGGGCATCGTTCCTATCTCCGACGAGGAGCGCGCGCGGCGCGTCGACCGGGCCCGGCAGTTGATGACACAGCACGGCGTGGCGGCGGTGCTGATGGAGCCAGGCACCAACCTGACCTACTTTGCCAACGTGCGCTGGGGGCTTTCGGAGCGGCCGTTCGTCGCGATGCTGCCCGCCCGCGGCGAGATGGCGTTCGTCTGCCCCGGATTCGAGGAGGCACGCGCCCGGGAGGGGATTCCGGCCGGCGCCGAGGTGCGGGTCTGGCAGGAAGATGAGAGCCCGTACGAGGTCATCGCCGGCATCCTGCGCGACCGGGGACTTGCCACGGGTACCATTGGCGTGGAAGCACAGACCCGGTACTTCATTTCGAACGGCGTCCAGCAGGTGACACCCAGCGCCACCTTCCGCAATGCGGACCCGGTGACCGTCGGCTGCCGGTCCATCAAGTCACCGGCCGAACTGGCGCTGATGCAGCGCGCCTTCGACATGACCGTCGTCGCCTTCGGCGCCGCCCTCGCCACCCTGCGCGAAGGCATGACGCAGTACGAACTCTCCGAGAACATGACCGACGCGATGAGCCGGCTGGGCGGCTCCGATCCATGGGCGCTGGTCGGCTTCGGCGAGGCCTCGGCGTTCCCGCACGGGACCAGGCGCCCGCAGCAGCTGCGGGGCGGCGACATCGTCCTCCTCGACGCCGGATGCAGCGTGCAGGGCTATCAATCCGACATGACGCGGACGACGGTGTTCGGGAAACCGACCGCACGGCAGACCGAGGTCTGGAACCTGGAACGACGCGCGCAGGACGCGGCGTTCGCCGCCGCGCAGCCCGGCGCCACCTGCGGTTCCGTGGATGCCGCCGCGCGCAAGGTCATCACCGACGCCGGTTTCGGACCGGGATACGCCCTGCCGGGGCTGCCGCATCGCACCGGCCACGGCATCGGGATGGACGGGCACGAGGCGCCCAACTTCGTGAAGGGAAGCGCCGTCGTGATCCAGCCCGGCATGTGCTTCAGCGACGAGCCGAACATCTCCATCTACGGTGAGTTCGGCGTCCGCCTCGAGGACTGCCTCTACGTCACGGAGTCGGGGCCCAGGTTCTTCGCGCCGCAGTCCCCGTCCATCGACCGCCCCTTCCCCTGAGCTCCCGGGAGCACGCATGGATCGACAGTCGCTGGCGTTGCTGATTCCGATCATCGCGATGCTCATTCCCATCTCGGCGATCGTGATGGGTGGCGTGCTGAAGCTGGCGCGATTCCGGCTCGACGAGGCCAAGGTGCGCGCCGGTGCGCTGCCGGACGGCGCGCTCGCGGAAATGGACGGCTTGCGTGGCGAGATGGACCAGGTGCGCCAGGAACTGGCCGAGGTGCAGGAGCGGCTCGATTTCGCAGAGCGGCTGCTGGCACAGCGGCGCGAGCAGGAGCAGCTGCCGGGAGGCAGCTGACCGGAACGTGACATCCTCAACCGGAGATCCACCCATGCGCACCGTTGGTGGCCCAGCGTCGCTCCGTCCGTTCGTCCTCGCCTGCCTGGCGGTCGCGGCGTGCACTGGCGGCGGCGGGGGGAGCATGCAGTCGGTGATCGAGCATCCGGCGCCGGTCACGGCGCCACCGCGCTTCGTCCCGCTCGTGGCGGCGAACCTGATCGCGCCCGCGGACACCACCGCCGGCGACGGCTGCCTCAGCCCGCTGGCGGATCCGGTCACCGGTACCCAGATCATCCTGACGCGATCGGAGAGCGGGCTGGGTGACTACCTGGCGCCGAGCGGGTCGTATGGGTTGAAGGACGGTCAGCTGCTCCGAGTGGACTGCAACACCGGGCGGGTGCTCGGGGTGGTCCGGCGATGAACGCGCAACTGAAGGAAATCGCCGACGAGTTGCGGGAGGCCACCGCCCGATTGCACCGGCTGCGGGAAGCGGTCCCCGCGGACCGCTGGCCGGTGCGCAACGACCCCGCCAAGTGGTCGGTCTCCGAGTGCGTCGAACACCTCAACCTGACCTCCGCCGCCTTCGTTCCGCTCCTGGAGGCCGGCATCGACGAGGCCCGCCGGTATCAACCGAGCCGGGGCCGATATCGCAGGGGGTTTCTGGGCTGGGCGCTGTGGAAGATGACCGGTCCGGACGCCCCTGGCCGGGTCCAGACGATCCCCGCCTTCGTGCCAGCCACCGCCCCCGCCGCTGGGGCGGTGGTGGCCAGTTTCGAAGCGTGCCAGGCAAAGCTGCTGAAGCTGCTCGGTGCGTGCCGGGGCCTGCCGATCGACCAGGTGACCATGACCTCGCCGTTCAACGCCCGGATGCACTACAACCTGTACGCCGGGCTGTCCACGCTCTCCCGCCACCAGCACCGCCACCTGCAGCAGGCGGAACGGGTGTGGGCGCCGGACAGGTAGTCCGGCGCCCGACGCGGCGTGGTCCAGGCTCAGTCGTCGTCCGAGTCCGTGCCGCGCTCGGCCCCGGACTCACCGCCGTCAGCGCCGCCACCTGCGCTAAGCTGGGAAACGCCGGGCGAGGTGCCATTGCCGTAGACCAGGTCACCCCCGGAGTGCCCAACCTGGTAACCCGCCACCAGCAGGCCGAGGGTGGCGACCGTCGCAACGGCCCGTGCTCCCCGCCCCGCTGCCCCGCCAACGAGTCCAGCGGCGCTGATCGCGAACACGATGCCGGATAGAATCAGGAAGCGCTCGCCGGCCTCCTCATGCGTCTCGAGTCGCTGCTCGCCGACGACGTTCTCGGCTCGCTCTTCCTGGTCCTGCCCGGTTTGCAGCGACGCCCAGGCGCTGAGCGTGAGCAGGCCGGCCAGGGCCGCAGGGACCAGCCAGGCCCGGAACGGAGCCACGCCACGGCGGACTGCGTAGAGGGCGCCGAGCGCCGCCAAGGGAAGAAACGCCATCAGTACGATCGGAAAGTGCACGACCGCTGGGTGAAGAGGATCAGGCAACACGGACAGCCTCCGGGAATTGGGTTGGCTGACACGCTAGCAGAACCGCCCGAGACGCACCATCCGACAACTGACGCAACGATCCGTCGGAGCACACCCACCGCTGGTATCCGACGGATGACGGAGGAGGCCGATGGACAGTCAGGAGGAACGCCAGCTGCAGCGCACGGTGACTATCCTGTTGGTGATCATCGGGTTGGCTGGCGGAATCGATCTGGCATTGGACCGGCCCACAGAATGGCTGTCGTTCCACGTTCTTTATGAGCTCGGGCTGGTGCTGGGCTCACTCGGCACCGCGGTCTGGCTCGCCCGGGGCTGGCACGGCGCGGCGGCGGCCAACCGGGAGCTGCAGGCCAGCCTGGCTGAGCGAAACGCCGAGCGTGACGCCTGGCGCGCCAGCGCCGAGCAGGCGCTCGCCGGAATGGGCTCCGCCATCGACACGCAATTTGCCGCCTGGGGACTGACCCCGGCTGAGCGCGACGTGGCCTTGCTGGTGCTGAAAGGGCATGGACATAAGGAAATCGCGGCGCGCACCAATCGGAGCGAACGCACGGTCCGGCAACACGCCGCTGCCGCCTACGAAAAGGCGGGGCTCGGCGGGCGCGCGGAACTGGCGGCCTTCTTCCTTGAAGGAGTGGCGCTCCCCGCGCCGCGACCCGGGTCGAACGGTCAGCCATGATTACCGCCGAGGCCTCCACGGCCGCGACCGATGCCGCCCTGGCGGTCCTGTCGTGGGCCGGCATCGCCTGGCTGCGCCGTCGCACGCCGCCTTCGTCGCTGCGAGAGAGCTGGCTCGCCATGCTCGGGATGTTCGGGCTCGCGGCGCTGCTCGGATCCATCGCACACGGGTTTCCCTGGTCGGCCGCCCACCTCGACCTCCTCTGGCAGCCGCTCTACCTCTCCCTCGGTGTCGCGGTGGCGTACTTCGTCATCGCCTCGATTTGCGCCGCCTGGGGCGATGTCGCCGCCCGGCGCGCACGCCCCTTCCTGCTGGTGGCGGCCGCCTTGTTCTACGTGCTGACCCGATGGACCGGCGGGAACTTCCTGGTGTTCGTGATCTACGAGGGCGCCGGGCTGCTCTTCGCGCTGGCGGTCCATGGCTGGCTGGCGCAGCGGGGCCGCGCCGGCGCGGGTTGGGTGGCGGCGGGCCTGATCGTCAGCCTGGCGGCCGGGGTGGTGCAGGCCATCGACACCATCTCACTGCACGTCGTCTGGACCTTTGATCACAACGGTGTCTACCATCTTGTTCAGGGCATCGGACTCGGCCTGCTCCTGTTCGGGCTCAGGCCCATGCTCGGCGGAACCGTCCCTGCCCGGCTTCCGTAGGGAAGCGACCTCTCACCACTGGAATGGAGCGGTGCCGTGAAACTCAACCCGCGCATCTGGGTTCCCGTCGCGCAGTTCCTGACCGTCGTCAACGTCGGGGCCGTCTATTTTGCCGCGCAGGCGGCCGAGCCGGGGCACGCGACCCTGCACGCCGCGCTCGCCGTCTTATGCACCCTCGCGGTGGACTGGCTGCGCACCCGCGCGCGCGGCGACGACGCCCTCGGCGACGGTCGGATGGCGGAACTGGATTCGGGAGCCGGCGAGATGGATCAGGTCCGCCACGAACTGGCCGACGTGCAGGAACGGCTCGACTTCGCCGAGCGGATGCTGGCGCAACGGCGGGAGCAGGAGCGGGGACCGGGTGCCACATGACGCCCCATACCGCCGTCCTCATCGGACTGATGGCTGCCTTGACCCTCGGCGTGCCTGACACAGTCGCTGCCCAAGCCGACGTGGCGATGTCACCCGACGCCGATGGAGTCACGCGGGCCGCGCGCGATTACCTCGAGGGGTTTTATGAGGGGGATTCGACCAAGATCGTCCGCAGCATCAGCCCGACGGTGGTCAAGTACGGGTACTACGTGCCAAAGGGCGATTCGACCTATCACGGCGAAGCGATGACCTTTGCCGAGATGCTCGACTATGTCCGGAAGGTAAAGGCTCGTGGACGGCCGGTGCCTGCGACGGCACCGAGGGAAGTATCGCTCTTCGAGGTGCTGGATCAGACGGCGACCGCAAAGGTGGTGGCGTGGTGGGGGACCGATTACCTGCACCTTGCCAAGATCGATGGGCGGTGGATGATCACCCAGGTAATCTGGCAGACTCCGCCCAGGTCCTGAAAACACAAAGCCCGTCCAGTGTGTGGTCACCGGCCGGGTCAATGGTTCTTGGCAGTTTGATCACCCGGTCTGCTCTGCTACCCCGGGGCCCGAAGGCTATGTCTATGGACCTGAACGTAGTGACCCTCCCTCCGATGCGCAAGTGGCGAGTTGTCCCCGCCGTACCGAGGGCCTATGCTTCCCCCCGGCTGCCACCTCCCGGCCGCCCTTTTACCGTCGCCCGCACCGGCCGCCCCCATTTCTGGACAGGCCCCCGCCGCGGTTGCGCTCTTCAGCAAGGAATGCCGTGCCTTTCGCCGATCTGAACCTTCATCCCAGCCTGCTCAAGGGCGTCAAGGAGCTCGGGTTCACCCGCCCCACGCCGATCCAGGCCGATGCGATCCCACCCGCGCTCGAGGGCCGGGATCTGCTCGCCTGCGCCATGACCGGCAGCGGCAAGACCGCCGCCTTCGTCCTGCCAATCCTCCAGCGGCTCATCGACACCAAGCGGGGCACCACTCGGGCGCTGATCCTGAGCCCGACCCGGGAGTTGGCGCTCCAGATCCTGGAGGACATCAACGACCTCGCCGTGCATACGCCGGTCACCGCCGCCGCCGTCTACGGCGGCGTGGGCATGGGTCCGCAGGAACATGCGCTGCGGAGCGGCGTGGACATCGTCGTCGCTACGCCGGGCCGCCTGCTCGACCACATGCGAGCCCCCTACGCGAAGTTTTCCGGCCTCGAGGTCCTCGTGCTGGACGAGGCAGACCGGATGCTCGACATGGGATTCCTGCCCGACATCAAGCGCATCCTGCGCCACCTGCCCGCCAAGCGGCAGACGCTCTTCTTCAGCGCCACCATGCCGGGCCCGATCGCCGCGTTGACGCGGGAAATGCTCAACGATCCGGCCACCATCAACCTGGCCCGGAAGTCGGCCCCCGCCATCGGCATCACGCAGGCGGTGTACCCGGTGCGCCAGGAGCTGAAGGCTGGGCTCTTCCTCGCCCTGCTCGCCAAGGGCGACATGCGTGAGGCATTGGTCTTCACCCGGACCAAGCACCGGGCCGACCGGCTGACCAAGCACCTGGTGCGCGAGGGAATCAAGGCGGAGCGGATTCACGGCAACCGGTCCCAGGCCCAGCGCACCGAGGCGCTGGCCGGCTTCAAGAGCGGCAAGTACCGGGTGCTGGTGGCCACCGACATCGCCGCGCGCGGCATCGACGTCGAGGAGCTCGGCCACGTGGTGAACTTCGACGTGCCCAAGGTGCCCGATGACTACATCCACCGGGTCGGCCGGACGGCGCGCGCCGAAGCGACGGGCGACGCGTTCACCTTCGTGTCCCCGGAGGAAGAGGGCGATCTGCGCTCGATCGAGCGGGCGGTCGGCAAGCGACTGCCGCGGGTGACGCTGCCCGACTTCGACTATGCCGCCAAGCTGAGCGTGCAGCTCGAGGTACCGCTCGCCGAGCGGATCGCGGTGATCCGCGCCAAGAAGGCTGAGGACCGCGCGCGTGCCAAGGCCAAGGCCGCCCGGCGCGAAGGGCACCAGGCGGCGCAGGGCCGTCCGGCGGGCGGACCGCCCAAGCCGGGCGGCGGATCCGGCCACCGGCGCAGCGGTCCCCCCCGGCCCCGAGGCGGGGGCTCCCGCTAGGCCGCTGCCACGCACCATCAGCGGAGGATCGTTTCGATGAACTCTCGCACCGGCAACCTGGTTGGTGCCATCCTGCTCCTGGCCGCCTTCGCGCTCCTCGGTGTGCGGAGTTCGCTCGCGGTCGCGGGCACGGAGTTGTCCGCCGGTCAGCGCGCCGTGAGCCTGCTCCAGTGGTGGTACGCCGTGCTCGCCGCCCTCGCCATCATCGGCCTGCTCCTCCGGCACGGCGGCACCCGCCTCGTCCTCTTCGCCTGGGCCGCCCTGTTCGTCACCCGGAACGCGCTGACACCGGTCTATCTCGGGGGCAAGGGCATCGGGCTGGCCGTGGCCGGAGGCGCGATTGGCCTGGCGATCGCTCTCGGCGTGCTCTATCTCTCGTTCCGGGCGCTCGAGCCCCCGGGGCAATCCCCCGCCGCATGAGCACGGCCCAGGATCTCCCCCGGATTGCCGTTCGGGTCCGCGCCGCAGACGGCACCGCGCGCGACGACGGCTGGATTCGCGTGGCGCATCGCCCGGTCGCCAAGCGGCTCGGGGAGGCCGCCCTCATCGCCGGCGGCGGCACCCTGGCCGGCGTGCTCCTCCTTCCGGTGCCACTGATCCACATATTCGGCCTCCTCTTCATGCTCACGACCTGGTGGTTCGCCATCCAGCGCGCGCGCACGAGCACCGTGATCGTCAACGCCGGCGGCACCTGCCCCCGGTGCGCCAAGGAGGGCCGGTTCTTTGTCGGCTTCGGGCGCAAGCGGTTCCGGTTGCCGGTTTCCACCTCCTGCCCCGCCTGCGCTCACGCCCTGACGCTGGAATCGCTGCCATGAGTCTTTACGACATCGAAGTCACCACGATCGATGGCAAGTCGATCAGCATGGCGAAGTACAAGAAGCGCGTCCTGCTGATCGTCAACGTGGCCAGCAAGTGCGGCTACACGCCGCAGTACGCCGGGCTGGACGCCCTCTACCGCAAGTACAAGGCGAAGGGACTGACGGTCCTCGGCTTCCCCTGCGACCAGTTCGGAAACCAGGAGCCGGGAGACGAAGGGGAGATCAAGGCGTTCTGCTCCCTCACCTACGACGTCACCTTCCCGATGTTCTCCAAGATCGAAGTCAACGGACCTGGTGCGCACCCGCTGTACCGCCATCTCAAGGCGGCCAAGCCGGGCCTGCTCGGCACCGAGGCGGTCAAATGGAACTTCACCAAGTTCCTCGTCGGGCGAGACGGCACCGTGCTGCGCCGTTACGCGCCTACCGACACCCCGGAATCCATCGAGTCGGACATCCTCCCGCTCCTCGCGTAGCGGATCGGCCCGACCGCCCGGGCCGCACGATCGGGAAGGTGGCTTTCCCATGGGCAAACTGATGGCGCTCGTCGGCACCACGATCGGCAGCGGGCTGGGGTGGTGGCTGGGCGCGCGCGTCGGCATGATGACCGCGTTCATCTGCAGCATGGTGGGCACCGGCATCGGACTCTATGTGGCGCGGCGTGTCGTAAGCACGTATTTCGAATGAATCGGACACCGCGCACCATCGGGCTGACGGCCCTGGCGCTGCTCGCCTTTGCCGGCAACTCCATCCTCTGCCGCATGGCGCTCGGTGGCACCCTGATCGACCCCGCCGGATTCACGGCCGTCCGCCTCGGCTCCGGTGCGCTGGGGCTCTGGCTGCTGGTCGCCTTCCGGAGCCGCGGCCTCCCCCGCCTCGCGGGGCAGTGGGCCTCGGCCGCCGCCCTCTTCGTCTACGCAGCCGCCTTCAGCCTCGCCTATGTGAGCCTCAGCGCCGGGACCGGCGCGCTCATCCTCTTCGGCGCCGTCCAGCTCACCATGCTCCTCGCCGGCCTCCGCGCCGGTGAACGCCCCCGACCTGCCGAGTGGTTCGGCCTGGCCCTCGCACTCCTCGGAATCTTCGTGCTGGTGCGACCCGGCCTCACTGCGCCTGAGCCAACGGGGTCCGCCCTCATGGCGGCCGCCGGTGTCGCCTGGGGCGTCTACTCGCTCCGGGGGCGGCGCAGCACGGAGCCGCTGCGAGCCACAGCCGGCAACTTCCTCCTGACCGTGCCAGCGGCCGCCGTGCTGGTGCTCCTCGCCGGCGGCGCCGGGGCGTGGACCGTCCAAGGCGCGCTCCTCGCTGCCGCGTCCGGCGCACTCGCCTCGGGAGCCGGATACGCCATCTGGTACGCGGCGCTTCCGGGGCTCACGGCCACCCGCGCAGCGCTGGTCCAATTGCTGGTCCCAGTCCTTGCGGCCGGCGGCGGAGTGGCGCTCCTTTCCGAGGCGATTCCGCTGCGGCTCCCAATCGCGGCCGCGCTGGTTCTCGGAGGCGTGGCCCTGGCCGTCACCTCCCGGTCTTCCTGACGATGGAGTCCGCCCCGATGCGCATCGCCCTGACCCGCGACGTCAGCCCCGCCATGCACCTCTGCGAATTGAGCCACCTCGCGCGGTCCCCGATCGACCAGGATCGCGCGGTGGCTCAGCACGCCGCCTACGAGCAATGCCTGCGGGAACTGGGCTGCCAGGTGCACCGGCTTCCAGCCGACGCGTCGATGCCCGACGCCGTGTTCATCGAGGACGCCGCGGTCGTCGTCGACGAAATCGCCGTCATCACCCGGCCCGGCGCGCCGTCGCGGCGCGCCGAGACGGCGGCCGTGGCGTCGGCGCTCGCACGCTACCGGTCGCTGGCCTCCATCGTGGGGCCGGGCACCATCGACGGCGGCGATGTGCTGAAGATCGGGCGCACGCTGTATGTGGGCTCGTCGCCCAGGAGCAACCCCGAGGGCATCCACCAGCTCGGGCAGCTGCTCGCGCCGTGGGACTACCAGGTGGTGCCGGTGGTCACGCGGGACTGCCTGCACCTCAAGACGGCGGCGACGGTGGCGGCGGCAGGCGTCGTGGTCCTGAACCCCGACTGGGTGGACCGTACCACGTTCGGCCCGATCGAGGTCATTGCAGTGGACCCCGCCGAGCCCTTTGCGGGCAACGTGCTCCGGATCGGCGACGCCGTCATCAGCGCGGCGGCCTTCCCCCGCACCATCCGCCGACTGGAGCAGGCCGGGGTCGACGTGCGCGCGCTGGACATGTCGGAATTCGCGAAGGCGGAAGGCGGAGTCACCTGCTGCAGCGTCATCTTCGAGATGAAGGAGGGACTGCACGAATGACGTTTGCGCGCCGGGTATTCACAGTGGCGTGGATCTGGGGGTTCGTGGCGCTGCTCCCGATGTATTTCACCGAGCGGCAGCTGATGGAGCGCGTGCCCCCCGCGCTGACCCACCCCGAGTTCTACTATGGGTTTGTCGGCGTGGGGCTGGCCTGGCAGGTGCTGTTTGTGCTGATCGCGCGGGAGCCGGCGCGGCTGCGCCCGGCCATGCTGCCGGCGGTGCTGGAAAAGCTGGCATGGGGAATGGGCGTGCTGGTGCTGGTGTGGCAGGGACGGGCCGGGACGTTCTTCGTGCCCGCGGCGGTGATCGACCTGGTGCTCGCGGCGCTGTTCGTGATCGCATGGCGGAAGACGGCACCGGAGCCCGGACTGGCGGGGCAGCACTGATCCGCGCGTTGCGGCGACCGATTGGATATTTTGCCAGTGCGTGGGAGTGTCGTCATCGCAAGGTTTCTTCACGCTCTCGCGCGAGCAGGAGTCGGTTGCCAGTCTTACCCACCAGAGGAGTACCGATGCGCCACCACATCCTCGCCGCGTTCCTCGCGCTGACCGCCCTCCAGCTGGTGCCGCCGGCCTCGCTCCACGCCCAGGACGAGGAGCAACGCACCCACTGCGACCAGACCATCGAATTGTTCAAGACGACTGATCCCCACGCTGGGCAAGTTTTTCCAGAGCTCGGTGGGCTACGCCATCTTCCCCTCAGTGGGGAAGGGTGCCTTCATCGTGGGTGGCGCCGCGGGCACCGGGTGCCTCTACCAGGGCGGCGCCATCATCGGTCAGGCCAAGCTGGTCCAGGCGACCATCGGCCTGCAGCTCGGCGGGCAGTCCTACGCGGAAGTCATCTTCTTCCAGAATGACGACGTCATCGCTTCGTTCAAGCGCAACAGCTTCGAGATGAGCGCCCAGGTCAGCGCCGTCGCAGCCGCCTCAGGCGCCTCGGCCAACGCGAAGTATCGGCAGGGTGTTCTGGTGTTTACGGTCGCCAAGGGTGGGCTGATGTACGAGGCATCGGTCGGCGGGCAGAAGTTCACGTTCAAGCCGCTGGCCAAGGACACGGCGTCCACCGCGGGCGCCGAGAAGCCGAAAGACTGACGATCCGCGATTGCGAGGCACCTGAGATGGCGATGTACGAAGAGTTCGTCCAGTCGGGCCAGTGGCTCTTTCGGCGCCGCAGCTGGCTGCCGATCCTCGGTGTGGCACTGCTGCTCACCCAGGTGGGGTCGGTGGCGATTGCCGGAAGCGCACCGGCGGTTCCCCTCACCTGGCCGCTGGTCTGTTTCGGGATCTCTTTCGTCGGGCTCGTCATGCGGGCGTACATCATCGGGTGTGCGGCGCCCGGCACCTCCGGGCGGAACCGCGGCGCCCAGGTGGCAGCGTCGCTCAACACCACCGGACCCTACTCCCTCGTCCGGCATCCGCTCTACCTGGCCAACGCGGTGATGTGGCTCGGGCCGGCGATCTACCCCCGGCAGCCCTGGCCCGTCGCCGTCCTGGCCCTGGGGTTCTGGCTCTACTACGAGCGCATCATGTTCGCCGAAGAAGAGTTCCTGCGGGGCAAGTACGGCCAGACCTTTGTCGAGTGGGCGGCCAGAACCCCCGCATTCCTGCCGAACTTCCGCCACTGGACGCCGCCGAGCGCACCGTTCAACTACCGAGTCGTGCTCCGGCGCGAATACTCCGGCCTGCTCCTGCTGGTGCTCATCTTTGCCGCGCTTGACG
This sequence comes from uncultured Gemmatimonadales bacterium, assembly GCA_963810185.1. Taxonomy (GTDB): domain Bacteria; phylum Gemmatimonadota; class Gemmatimonadetes; order Gemmatimonadales; family GWC2-71-9; genus SPDF01. The sequence goes on along the minus strand of CAWEMJ010000007.1, from coordinate 484,907 downwards.
TCCTCGAATGGCGGGTCTCCTACGGGGAGTGGCGACTCGACCCGTTCTGGGCCTGGACCCTGGCTGTGGGGTGGTGGCGTGCCATCGTGCTCCGGGGCTTCGTCGGGAGTACGACCCTGCTCGAAGACCGGAAACCCACCTCGGCATCGTAGGACCCGAAACGAAAGGGCCGGTCCGACAAAGTCGGACCGGCCCAGACGCGGTAGCCGGCGACGCCGGCGTCCCCTCTCGACTTACTTGAGCTTGACGACGTTCTCGGCCGCGGGGCCCTTGGCGCCCTGGACGATGTCGAATTCAACCCGCTCGCCTTCGGCAAGCGACTTGAAGCCCTGGCCCGAGATGGCCGAGTGGTGGACGAAGCAGTCCTTCTGGCCGCCTTCGGGGGTGATGAAACCGAAGCCCTTGGCGTCGTTGAACCACTTCACGGTGCCGGTCGTACGCATGCGGTACTCCTGATGGTGTGGTGTAATCGGAGTCCGGGCATGCCGTCCTGACCGACTACGGTTGTGCCGGGCATACCGCCGGACGGCGGGGACCCGTGCGGATGACGTGTGGTCGCCCCATGCGACATCGGGAATCAAAAAAGGGCATCGCGAATGCGAGGCCCTGAGTGAAACCCGGCACCAGTCCACGCCAAATGGCGTGTTTCCGCAGAGCCAACCTAAGACACAGGCCCTGAACGCACAAGACCGGACCTGCCTTGAAACCGAATAAACCCCGAACCAAGGCGACTTTTCCGGATGCCTGATATCGGCCACGCCCTCGCCTACTACGCGGTGTTCCTGTTCTCGGTCACCGTCCACGAGGCGGCCCATGCGTGGGCCGCCCTGCTCGGTGGCGATCCGACCGCCTACCATGGCGGGCAGGTGTCCCTCGACCCGAGGCCGCACATTCGGCGGGAGCCGATGGGAATGCTCTGGATCCCGCTGATCAGCGCCCTCCTGTCCGGCTGGCCGATGGGCTTTGCGAGCGCTCCGTATGATCCAGCCTGGGCCCGGCGACACCCCAGGCGCGCCGCCTGGATGGCGCTGGCCGGGCCAGCCTCCAACCTGCTGCTGGTGCTGCTGGCCTTCGGTGCCCTCCGCCTCGGAGCTGCCACCGGCCACTTCTTCCCGCCGGACCGGGCGGGGTTCGATTCGCTTGCCGCGACCGACGGCGGGCCCCTCTGGCCCGGCATCGCCTTCCTCCTGAGTGCGGTGCTTTCCCTCAACCTGGTTCTCGCGGTGCTGAACCTCTTCCCGTTCCCGCCGCTCGATGGTAGCGGCGCCGTCCCGCTCTTCCTCTCCGCCCGTGCCACGACGCGGTACCAGGAGTTCATCTGGAAGAACCGCGGGCTCGGCATCATCGGCATCCTGATCGCCTGGCAACTCTTCAGCGCCGTCTTCGACCCCGTCTTCCTGTTCACCCTCAACCTGCTCTATCCGGGAGCGGGGTACCACTGATGGGCGCCCGCCTCAACCGGCTCGCCGGCTCGACCAGTCCCTATCTCCTGCAGCACGCGAGCAACCCGGTGGACTGGTATCCCTGGGGACCGGAGGCGCTGTCGCGCGCCCGCCAGGACGACAGGCCGATCCTCCTCTCCATCGGGTACTCGGCCTGTCACTGGTGTCACGTCATGGCGCACGAATCCTTCGAGGACCCGGGCATCGCGGCGCTGATGAACGAGCATTTCGTCTGCGTGAAGGTGGACCGGGAGGAGCGTCCCGACCTCGATGACATCTACATGGCCGCCACGATGGCCATGAACCACGGGCACGGCGGCTGGCCGATGACCGTCTTCCTGACGCCCGACCAGCAGCCGTTCTTTGCCGGGACGTACTTCCCGCCCGAGGACCGCCATGGGCGCCCCGGATTCCCCGCCATCCTCCGGCGGATCGCCGAGCTCTGGCGCGACAACCGCGCCGCGCTCGAGCGGGTCGGCGGGGAACTCACGACGCACCTGCGCCAGTCCACCGACCCCAGTCCCGGAGCGATCGACCTCGATGCCGCATGTGCGCGGCTGCTCGATCAGCTCGCCACCACCTTCGACCCGGCGTGGGGCGGCTTCGGCTCCGCCCCGAAGTTTCCGCCCGCCACCCTCCTCCGGCTCCTGCTGCTCTTGCACCGCCGGGACGGCGACGAGCGCGCCCTGCCCATGGTGCGCCGCACGCTGGACGGAATGGCGCGAGGCGGGATGTACGACCAGATCGGCGGCGGCTTCTGCCGGTACTCCACCGACGACGAGTGGCTGGTGCCGCACTTCGAGAAGATGCTCTACGACAACGCCCTGCTGGTCCGCGCCTATCTCGAGGCGTACCAGGTCACAGCGGAACCGCTCTACCGGCAGGTGACCGCCGACGTCCTGGACTACGTCCTGCGCGAAATGACGGCGCCGGAGGGGGGCTTCTTCTCCGCCACCGACGCCGATTCCGAGGGGGTGGAGGGCAAGTTCTTCGTCTGGACCCTGGCCCAGTTCGAGGCGGTACTCGGACCGGACGCGCCACTCGCGGCCGCCTGGTTCGACGTGTCCGAGATGGGCAACTGGGAGGGGCACTCGATCCTCCGTACCCCCAGGCCGCTCGCGGCGGTGGCGGCCGAGTTCGGCCTCGAACCGGAGGCCGCCGCCACGCGGCTCGCGGCGGCGCGGCAGCAGCTGTACGCCGCACGGAGCGGACGCGTGCCCCCGGGGCTCGACGACAAGGTGCTGACGTCGTGGAACGGCCTGATGATCGGCGCCATGGCGGAGGGGGCGCGCGTCCTCGGAGAATCGCGGTGGCTCGACGCGGCGTGCCGCGCCGCCGATTTCGTCCTCGACCGGCTGCGGGGTGCCGACGGCCGGCTCCTCCGGAGCTGGCGCCAGGGCGCATCACACCTGAACGGCTACCTCGAAGACTACGCCTTCCTCGGCAACGGCCTGCTCGACCTGTACGAAGCGGGCGGAGCCGAACGCTACCTCGCGGAGGCCCGGGCCATAGCCGAGCGCATGGCCGCCGACTTTGCCGCACCCGAGGGCGGATTCTTCAGCACGTCGGCGGACCACGAGGCGCTCCTGGTGCGCCACCGCGAAGGGCACGACGGTGCGGTCCCTGCGGCCAACGCCATGGCGGCGCAGTTGCTGGCGCGCCTGGGCGTCCATCTGAACCGCGCGGACTTCCGTCGCTCGGCGCGGGCGGCCATCGACGCCTGGGGCGCCGCGGTCACCCGGGAACCGCGGGCCTTTGCGCAGAGCCTCCTCGCGCTGGCGTTCGTCGAGGGTGAGCCGGTGGAGCTGGCGTATCTCGGCGCGTGGAGCGATCCCGCCATGGAAGCGCTCCGCCGGGCCGTGGCGGCACACTTCCTTCCCACCCACATCATCGGGCACCACGACCCCGCCCTCGGCGCGTCCGCGCTGCCGCTCCTGGCGGACAAGACCCTCGTGCGTGGAGCCCCCGCGCTGTACGTTTGCCGGAACTTCGCCTGCCGCCGGCCGGTGACCGACCCGCACGAGGTCGCGACCGCACTGGCCTGACCGACCCGATGGCCCTGGCTCCACCATACACGGAGACCGCATGCACCGCATCGCCCGCCTGGTCACGTTCGCGTTCTTCTTCGCGACGCCGCTCGCGGCACAGGACGCCCCCGCCCTCCCCGCAGGGTACACGCGCTGGGAGGCGATGATCCCCATGCGCGACGGCGTAAAGCTCCACACCGTATTCCTGGCGCCGACGGACACGACAGCGCCGGCGCCGATCCTGATGGAGCGCACGCCGTACGGCACCGAGGGATGGGGCGAGGGTCCGCGCTTCGCGACGGCCTACGACGCGTTCCTGCCCGACCGGTACGTGCTCGTGCAGCAGGACATCCGGGGGCGCTACGCCTCCGAGGGACAGTTCATCATGAATCGGCCCCCGGCCGCCCCGGGCGACTCCGCCCAGGTGGATGAGAGCACCGACACCTACGACACCATCGAGTGGATGCTCCAACACGTGCCCGCCAACAACGGGCGGGTGGGCATCCTCGGCATTTCCTATCCCGGCTGGCTTGCCGCGATGGCCGGCTACCACCCGCATCCCGCCCTCAAGGCGATCTCGCCCCAGGCGCCGATGGGTGACGCGTGGATGGGCGACGACTTCTTCCACCAGGGCGCCTTCCGCCAGAGCTATGGACTCGAGTATGCCTGGGCCATGGAGGCGAGCGACGACTGGAGCAAGACGCCGAACGTTTCCCGGTACGACACCTACGAGTGGTATCTCCTCTGGCCGAACCTCCGCGCGATGGCCGCGGCGGTCGGCGCCGACGCGTGGCCCACGTGGCGGAACTTCGTGGCGCATCCCAGCTACGACGCCTTCTGGCAGCGCCACGCGTTGATGTCGTATGCGACGACGCCCGTGGTCCCCACGCTGACCGTGGGCGGCTGGTGGGACCAGGAGGACGAGTACGGCGCGATCGCGAGCTACGCCGAGCTCGAGCGGCACGACTCGTTGAACCGGAACTTCCTCGTGATGGGTCCGTGGAACCACGGCCAGTGGAACGCGGACCCCGCGACGACCCTGGGGCAGGTGCAATTCGGCCGCTCCACCGGCGCCGACTTCCGGAAGGACATCCAGGGCCCGTGGTTCAACTTCTGGCTCAAGGGAACGGGCGACGGCGCCTTCCCCGAGGCACAAGTTTTCGACGCGGGCGCCAAGACCTGGAAGAGCTTCGGCGCCTGGCCGCCGAAGGAAGCCACGCGAGCCTCCCTGTACTTCCACGCCGACGGCCAGCTGCGCTTCACGCCGCCAACCTCCTCCACGGGTTACGACCAGTTCGTGTCCGATCCCGCGCATCCGGTGCCGTACCGCTCCCGGCCGGTGGAACTGACCTATGACCCGCGCGGATCCCGCTGGCGGACCTGGGAGGTCGAGGACCAGCGCTTCGTGGACGACCGGTCCGACGTGTTGTCGTGGGAAACGGAGCCGCTCACCGAGGACCTGGTGGTCGCGGGCGACGTGCAGGGCAGGCTCTTCGCCTCGACGACGGGTAGTGACGCCGACTGGGTGGTCAAGCTGATCGACGTCTACCCCGACAGCCTCGCCGAGCGTCCCCGGATGGGCGGCTTCGAGCTGATGGTCACCGGCGACGTCCTCCGGGGCCGGTACCGGACCAGCTTTTCGCGACCGGCCGCGATCACGCCCAACGCCGTCCTGGCCTATACGGTGGACCTGCACCAGCAGGCGTACCAGTTCCGGAAGGGCCACCGGATCATGGTGCAGGTCCAGAGCACCTGGTTCCCGCTCTACGACCGGAATCCGCAGACCTTCGTGCCCAACATCTTCCTGGCCGATTCGGCGGCGTACCAGGCGCAGACGCACCGGATCTACCGCTCGGCCAGGTTTCCGTCCCATGTTTCCATCATGTTGGTGCCGCAATAGTTAGGATGGTGCTTCGATCGGCGTGCATGGCGCGGAGAGAGGCAGGAAGGTGTACGCCCGGCTATACTTGAAGGGCAGTCCCTCCTCTCTGGCCGCCCTCGACGGGCGGAAGGTCTGGTCCGTATGTCCGCAATTCGAGTCACTTTTCCAAGCCGCGAATCGGCTTCCTTCTCGGATGACGTCAAGTCTCGAGTGGCCGACTACTTCACCTCCCGCGGGCTGTCCGACAAGGCCGACTGGCGGATGGTGCTCAAGGGCCTCATCCTGCTGGCCCTTACGTTCGTGCCGTACGGGATGATCCTCAGCAACAACTTCGGCCCGTGGACCATGCTCGGCCTGGCCGCGGTGATGGGCGTCGGGGTGGCCGGCATCGGATTCAGCATTTCCCACGACGCACTGCACGGCGCGTACTCCAACAACGCGTGGGTCAACCGCGTCATCGGCTGGACCTTCGACATGTGCGGCGCCAACGGCTACATGTGGAAGGTCACGCACAACGTGATCCACCACACCTACACCAACATCGAGGGCCTCGACGAGGACCTCACCGTGTCACCGCTCCTCCGCCTGTCGCCGCACACGGAGTGGAAGCCGTTTCACCGCTTTCAGCATCTCTACGGGTTCCTGGCGTACAGCTTCTCCACCATCTTCTGGGTGTTCGTGAAGGACTACAAGTACTTCCTCCAGAAGAACATCGGTCCCTTCCTCGACCGGAAGAACCCGCCGAAGGAAATCGCCGGGCTGTTCATCGGGAAGGCGTTCTACTACAGCTGGGCCATCATCATTCCGCTCCTGGTCGTCAACGTGACGTGGTGGCAGTTCGCCATCGGGTTTTTGGTCATGAACCTCGTGGCGGGCACGATTCTCGGCGTGGTCTTCCAGCTGGCGCACGTCGTCGAGGACATCACCTATCCGACGCCCGATGCGGCGGGCGCCATGGGCTCGGCGTGGGCCGCTCACGAAATGGAAACGACGTCCGACTTCGGCCCCAGGAACTGGCTGCTCTGCTGGTATGTCGGCGGGCTGAACTTCCAGGTGGAGCACCACCTCTTCCCGAAGGTGTGCAGCATTCACTACCCGGCCATCAGCGGGATCGTGAAGGAGACGGCGCTGGCGCACGGGCTTCCGTACAACCAGCACGAGACGCTGCGCGCCGCCATGGCCTCCCACTACAGGTCGCTGAAGCGGCTCAGCCTCCAGCCGCTGGCCGCGGCGGCCTGACGGGACCCCAGCCGGATCGGGCGTGAGTCGACTCTGGTATTGGCGGTGGCGCCTGTTCGGCCGGGAACCAGCGGCCTGCCTCGGGTGTGGCGGGCCGTTGACGCAACAGGCGGTGGCGTGGTGTCACGCCGCCGCCGGACAGATTGAACTCTCCCTGCAGAGCCTTCCCTTCCGGGTCTGCGGCAACGGATGCACCGATCGCCGCCAACCGCGCCCGGGCTTTTTTGCCGAACTCGAAACGGTCCTCCTCGACGGCGGCCATCTCCCGATGGCCCACCCGACCGCCCAGGTCGGCACGCTCAGCTGTTACGCCTGTGCCAATCGCGTCTGGCAGCCCGGCCCCGACGTCGGCGAGGTCCGCGGCACACTCCCCTTCCCTGGACTTCCCGCCGTGGACGTCGTCGCGCGCGGCCCGATCCGCACCTGCAACGGCTGCGGACGGATGCAGCTGCTGCCGTCCGACGGGGTCCGCACGGACCTCTCCGCGGCGCTCACCTCCGCCATCGAGGCCGCGGGGGTCCGCTCGACGTTTCGCTAGTCCTCAGCGCACGCTCAACACCCGCTCCACCGCGTGGCGGGGCGACTCGAACCCCTCCTCCGCCGGATGCCCAAGCGCCACCAGCGCCGGGATCCGGGCGTACGACGGCAGGCCGAGCAGCGACTTCACTCGCTCCGAATCGAAGCCGAGCATCGGTGAGGTACCGAGCCCGAGACTCTCCGCAATCAACAGCAGGTATCCGAGCGCGATGTAGCTCTGGCCTGCGCCCCACGCCTCGCGATCGGCATCGCCCTGGGCGCCGAGGGTGCCGAGGAGGTGGGCCTTGGTGCCGGCGGCCTTGTCGGCTGGCAGCGTGGGGGAGAAGGTCTCTTCCACGGTGTTGAGCGCATCGATCGTGTCGGTGTAAAGCACCAGGACCACTGGCGCGGATCCGACCTGGGGCTGTCCGTAGGCCGCGGCCTGCAGCTGCGTCTTGAGGCCCTGATCCCGCACCGCCACCCAGCGCCACGGCTGGAGGTTGTACGCGGACGGCGCGCGGCCGGCGGCGTCAATGAGTTGCGCGAGCTCTGCCTCGGTGAGCGGGGCGTCCGAGTAGCGCCGAATGGAGCGCCGCGACTCGGCGGCCTCGAGAACGGCGTGGGCGAGGGGTGAGGTGATCATTTTAGTGTTCTCCTTATTAATGTGATAACATATAATATGTCAAACGAATGCCCCGCACCGCGGGGCGCCGGTTATCCGCGATGGCAGGGCGTGAGCCGCCGCACCTCGTCCAGAATCCCGATCAGCGTGCGGAGGCGGGCATCCGAGATCTGCCCCATTTCGTTCTGCTCCAGCTCCTTGAGAGGCGCGGCCACCTTGTCGAGCACCGCCAGTCCGCGGGGCGTGATCTTCGACGTGACCACCCGGCGATCCTCGGTACTCCGCGTGCGCGCCACGTGCCCCATCGTTTCGAGGCGGTCGAGGAGCCGGGTGGTGTCGGCGACCGGCGCCACCAGGCGGCCCTGCACTTCGCAGCGCGGCAGGCCTTCCGCCCCCGCCCCGCGCAGGATGCGCAGCACGTTGTACTGCGTGGGGGTCAGGCCGAACGGCCGCAGCAGCTCAGCCAGTCGAAGGTCCAGCAGCGCCGCCGTCCGCTTGATGCTCAGCGACGCCTCCTGCACCGGGGAGGCGAAGGGGCGGGTCTGCTTGAGTTCCCGTGCGAGCTGGCTCATGGATCAATATTAGGTGTTGTCACACTAAACGTCAAGGGGGAAGACGCCGGAGCCGGAGGAGATGCTTCAGCCGGGTGTGATCCTCCCGCTCCCGCTCCTCCAGCAGGGCGCGGACCCGGTGGATCTCGGCGGAGAGCCCCGGCGCCACGCGGTTTTCCAGCGTGTTCACCTGGCGCGAGGTGCGCCGGAGCGCCTCCGCCAGTCGGCGCAGCAGCAACTCGGTGGACGCCGCGTCGAGCAGCAGCTCCACCATCTGTTCAAAGGCGCCAGCGGCGACCGCGGCCGCCGGCCCGGTGAGCGGTGGCGCCTGCCCACGCCCCTCCACCGTGCGCCGCACGGGCGTCAGCCGCTGGACCGCCCCGCTGGCCACTCCCCACGATTCGGTGATCGTCAGCTCCACCTCCACCTGCCGCGCCGGCCATCCCATCGCGTCGAGGCCGGCGGCGCCGTGCACGGCGGCCGCGCCGAGCAGCGCCGGGTACGCCCGCGCGGCGCTCGCCTCGACACGGCTCCGCGCCTCGATGGCCGGCGTGGCCACCCGAAAGAGATCGGCCACCAGCGCCTGCCGCTTCCGCGTGAGCAAGTCGATGCCCTTCCGCACCCGTTCGAGCCGGCGGCGATGCCGGATCAGGTTGGATCGGGTCGGAGGGCCGAGGACCTTCATGGCACCGCCTCGCGGCCGGCGCGACGGGCCCACGCCTCTTCCGGGATCCGGTGGAGGTCCTCACGCGGCAGCGTCTCCAGCAACGCCCAGCCGATTTCGAGGGTCTCGCCAATGGTGCGGCGGGCGCCGCCCTGGTCGATGAACTCCTTCTCGAACCGCTCCGTAAACGCGAGCGCCCGGCGGTCGGCGGGCGGCAGTCCGGACTCTCCGACGATGGCCGCGGTCAGCCGCGCCTCCCGCCCCTGCGCATACACCGCATACAACTGATCGGACCAGCGGCGGTGGTCGGGCGCCGTGCCCGCGCCGATGCCCGCCCCCATCAGCCGCGACAGCGACGGGAGCACGTCGATCGGCGGGAACACGCCGCGCCGATCGAGTTCCCGGCTGAGCACGATCTGCCCTTCGGTGATGTACCCCGTCAGATCGGGAATGGGATGGGTGATGTCGTCGTCCGGCATCGAGAGGATCGGCAACTGGGTGATGGACCCCTCGGAACCCCGCACCACGCCGGCGCGCTCGAAGATGGTGGCGAGATCGGTGTACATGTAGCCCGGGTAGCCGCGACGGCCGGGGATCTCCTCCCGGGCGGCCCCGAGCTCACGCAGGGCTTCGCAGTAGTTGGTGGCGTCGGCCAGCACCACCAGCACCTGCATTCCGCGCTCGAACGCCAGGTACTCGGCCTGCGCCAGTGCCAGGCGCGGCGCCAGGAGGCGCTCGATCGTGGGGTCGCCGGTGCGGTTGAGGTAAAAGACGCTGCGCGCCAGCGCTTCGCTGGCCTCGAAGCGCTTCAGGAAGTGCTGGGTTTCCCGCTGGGTCAGTCCGACCGCCACGAAGATGACGGCGAAGGGCTCGCCGTGCGTGGTCCGGGCGTCCGCCACCACGCGCGCGGCAAGTTCCAGCCCGGGCAACCCGGCGCCGGAAAAGATCGGGAGCTTCTGCCCGCGCACGAGGGTGTTCATCCCGTCGATGGCAGAAATCCCCGTCTCGATGAAGTCGGCGGGCTTGCGACGGCAAACGGGATTGAGCGGCGCCGCCCACGCCGGCCGCCGGGCAGAGCCCACGGGCGCCGGCAGCCCGTCGAGCGGTGCGCCGGAGCCGGCAAAGACCCGCCCAAGCAGCTCTTCGCCGACCACCGCACGGGCGATGTCCCCCGTCAGCGTGACGGCCGTGCCGGAGGGCGCCAGCCCGACCGTATCCTCGAAGACCTGCACCACGGTCGCGTCCCGGCTGACGTCGATGACCTGGCCGCGCCGCACCGGCTGCCCCGGCGTGGCAATGCGCACCCATTCGCCCAGCACGGCGCGGTGGGCATCCGACACGGTCAGCAGCGGTCCCGCCGCCGCATCGGCGCCGGCGTAGGTGCGTGGCGTCCCGCTCATGGCGTGGCTCCTTCCGGCGACGCGCGCACCGCCGACAGGACGCGGCGCACACCCGCCACGTCGACGGCGGCCATCGTCGCGCCACCCGCCAGCGCGGCCGTGCCCTCGCGATGGAAGCGCAGGATGGTATCGGCGAGCGTCCAGGTCTTGGTGACCGGCGAGCTGGCGTCGGCGGGGTCGTATGCGCTCTGCCCGATGAGAAACTCGCGCAACAGGCGGGCGGTCTCCAAAATCAGGCGATCCTGATCTTCCAGCGCGTCGGGGCCCACCAGGCCGGCCACCTCACGGAGTTCGCGGTCCCGCTGCAGCAGCGCGAAGGTTTCGCGGCGGAGCGCGGCCCAGCCCGAGCCCCCGTGTTCCTCGAACCACGGCATGACGTCGGCGGCCTGCAGGCTGTAACTCGTTTCCCAGTCGACCGCCGGGAACTGGCGCTGATGCGCCAGCGACGCGTCGAGCGCCCAGAGTGCGCCGGCCACGCGCAGCGCGGCCTGCGTGACCGGTTCCGAGAAATCGCCGCCCGGCGGCGAGAGGGCGCTGATGAAGGTCACCGCCCCTTCCCTGCCTCCGGCGCCCAGCGCGGTGGCGCGGCCCGCGCGCTCGAAGAGTTTACCGAGCCGGTTGCCGAGCGAAGTGGGATACCCCTCTTCACCGGGCATCTCGCGCAGCAACGAGCCGATTTCCCGCAGCGCCTCCGCCCACCGCGACAGGGAATCCGCCATCAGCGCCACGCGGTATCCCATGTCGCGGTAATACTCCGCGATGGTGAGGCCCAGGTAGACCGAGGCTTCGCGCGCCGCCACCGGCATGTTGGAGGTGTTCACCACCAGGACGGTCCGGTCCATCAGGGAGCGGCCGGTCCGCGGATCCTCCAGCGTGGGGAACTCCTCGAGGACATCGGCCATTTCGTTGCCGCGCTCCCCGCACCCGACATACACCACGATGTCGGCCATCGAGTGCTTGGCCAGCGACTGCTCGATGACCGTCTTGCCGGTGCCGAAGCCACCCGGCACCGCGACGGACCCACCCTCGGCGACCGGAAAGAGGAAGTCGAACACGCGCTGACCGGTGACGAACGGCCGGTCGGCGGGCAGCCACCGCGCCACCGGCCGGGGCACCCGCACCGACCAGCGCTGGAGCAGCGTCAGTACGGTGCCATCGTCCAGGCGTCCGACCGGTTCCTCCACCGAGTAGGTGCCGCCGGTCAGCTCGGTGAGCACGCCGCTCACATCCGGCGGGACGAGGATCCGGTGCACGACACCCTCGTTTTCCAAGACGGTCCCGAGTTCGTCGCCGGCGCTCACCCGGCTGCCGACCCTGGCGGACGGGGTGAACTCCCAGCGCCGGGCCCGGTCGAGCGTCGTGGCGACGGTGCCAGTGGAGAGGAAGTTCCCTTCCTGGGCAGCGAGCCGGCTGAGCGGGCGGCCGGTGCCGTCGAGCACCGAGCCGAGGAGGCCGGGACCGAGCTCCGCCTGCAGCGGCGCGCCCGTGGCTTCCACCGGTTCCTCGAGCGCGAGACCGGCGGTGTCCTCGAAGACCTGCACGGTGGCGGTGTCGCCCCGGACCCGGATGACCTCGCCGAGGAGGCGCCGGTGGCCGACCCGGACGATCTCATAGAGCGCCGCGTCCGGAAGCGGAGCCGCTTCGACCAGCGCGCCGGCGGCGCGAATCACGCGAGCGCCGGTCACCGGAGCCTCACACGGTAGCCGATGGCCCGGCGGAGCAGTTCCACCACCTGCTCCTCGGCGGAGGGTGCGGCGCGCCAGGCCGGACCGGGAAACGGCACCACGATCGGCTGCGCCACGCGGTCCACGATGGTCCGCAGGTCTGGGGCGAGTGTCTGGTACAGCGAATCCTCGAGCAGCACCACACCGACCTCGGCGCGCTGCAGCAGGGAACGGAGGGCCGCATCCGCCACGCTCTCTTCGTCCGCGGTTTCGGCGACGATACCGGCGAGGGCGAACCCGGGCGCCGTCGCTGGTCGACAGAGGACTCGCACGCCGTGGGTCATGCGGCCTCCGGCATCAGCGACGCGATGGCCAGCGGCGGGGCGCCGAAGGCCACGCCCCACCCGATTGCGCGGAGCGCCCTGGCCTCTGCGCGGATGCGTTCCAGCACCGCGAGTACCACCGCCGGCCCGAGGGGATCCCGCCGCGCCAGTCCGCGCAGCCAGGCGATCCGGGCGGCGGTCGCCCGCGGTTCGAGCGACACCATGTCTATCGGCTCCTGGGCGAGCGCCGCACCCAATGCCGTTCCCACCAACACCGCCCGCAGGCCCTGTTCCAGGCGTTCGCTGTCGCGCTCGGCGCGGAGCCGGACAAACTCCTCGCGCGTCAGCCGGGCACCGCCGGGCAGGAACTCCAGGTCGGTGACCGGCTCACTCTCGGGAGGAGCGGCCAGCAGGAGCGTCCAGGCATTCTCCTGATCCACCAGTTCCGCCGCATAGCGTCGCACCACCGGGCCACCAGCGCGCGCGGCACGAATGGCTCGCTCGCTGAACAACCGGGCCAGTGTCCATTCGAGGGAGCGCAGCGCCGGCGACGGCGTGCGGCGCAACAGCTCCTCCAGCGCTCGGCCAGCCGGATGCCCGAGCCGCACCAGTTCACGCACCAGCTCCGCCACGGTCGCCGCGCGGGTCAGTCGCTCCAGCGCGCGGATCGGCAAGGCCGGCGTCGGCAGGACGGCGCGGAGCCGCGCACCAGGGGACGCCCCCTGCGCCACTCCGCGCAGGAGCGCACGGACCGTCCGCCGCTCTTCGTCCTCCAGCACCACCGCCAGCACGGCGCTCCGCGCGGCCAGCCAGCGGCCGAGCAGGTTGAGGCGAGCGGCGGCCACGAGGCTCACGGCCCGGTCGAACGCCGGTGGATCCACCAGCGCGCCGGCGCCCAGGTCGAGGGGATAGCCGAGCGAGGTGACGCGTCCGAGAAACGCTGGCCAATCGGGAGCGGCCGCCAGTGCGGCCAATGCGTCCCGGTCGAGCAGGTGCGTGGCCAGGCCTCGCGCGCGGGCGTTCACGTCGTCCCAGCGCATCGCTACGGCGCCTCGATGCGGGCGCTGAGGCCGATGGCGAGATCGGCGCGGCGCCTGACCAGGATGGCGGCCAGCGTGTTGTCCACCACGACGCGACCGTCGACGGAGCGACCGGTGACGCCGGCCGGCACGTCGGCGGGTTCCACCGCAAGGTCCGGTCGATCGCGCACGGCGTCGGCCGCCGCTGCGGAAGCATCGAACGGACTCTGCAGGACGGACGGCGTCCGTTCGAGGTAGCGCGCGGCGTCCACCGCCAGGTGGGCGACGCTCGCGGCGTACCGGGCGACGGCCAGGCGTTCCAACAACCCCGACGCCTCGTCGAACACCCGGTCGAGGACGTCCATTCGCGCCTGGAGGAACTGCCCGCGCGCCTCGGCGCGCGCGGCGGCCACCAGCCGCTCCCCCGCGGCGCGGCGCTGCGCGGTGACGCGCTCGAGGTGCAGCGCGCGCTGCCGGGCCGCATCCGCGTCGGCCCGCGCCACGATCTCGGCCGCCCGCTCCTCGGCGTCATGCCGGAGCCGGGCCGCTTCGCGCTCGGCCTCCTCCTCGAGGTGCAGCAGCAGGGCGTCGATGCTCATCCGTTCACCCGCCAGCGCGCAGCATGATCAGCACCGCGACCACGAACCCCAGGATGGCCATCGTTTCCGGAATGGCGACGAGGAGGATGGCGGTGGTGCTGAGCTCAGGCTTTTCGGCCAGGCTGGCGGAAATGGCCGGCCCGATGCGCGACTGCGCCCAGCCGGTGGCCAGGGCCGGGATACTGACGGCCAGCGCGGCGCTGAGAGGAATCAGGAACGCTTCCATGCGACCTCCGTGGGTTCAGCCGGCGTTCCCGCTGGGACGCCAGTGGGAAAATGGGCGATACACCTGCCCGCCCGGACTGTGGAACTTTCCGAAGAACTCGACATAGTGCAGCCGCAATCCGTGGATCGTGGGCGCAAAGATGCCAAGCGCGAAATTGACGAGATGGAACAGGAGCGCAAAGAGCACCCCCACCAGCACGCTGCCGACGCTGCCGGCCAATTCGTTGGCCACGACGGCCATCATCACCGACGCGGTGCCCAGGGCCATGATGCGGGCGTAGGAAAGGATGTTGCTCAGCGTCGAGAGGAACTCGATCGGCGCGATGATCCCCTCGGCCAGAATGAGCACCGGGAAGAGCACCAGCAGGCCGACGACCGCCGGGGTCAGGAAGCCGTGCGGAAGCACTTCGAGCGCGGCCAGCAGCACGACGATGATCAGGAGCACCATGACGAGCGACGCGCCCTTGCCCACCGCCTGCCGGGGATGACCGCGCGAGGCGTTGTAGACGCCGAGGGCCAGGCCGAGGATGATGTGCACCGCCCCGATGGCGATGGCGAGCGCCAGGAACGAGAGCAGGGAATGTTCGCGGTCGAGTAGCAATGGGCGCATACCGAACCATCGCGCGCCGAGATCGCCGAAGAACTCGCCGAAGGCGATCCCGAACGCCACGGAGAACGCCGCGCCCGCCCCGAGCACCTCGGCCACCGCGCGGCGGGTGCTGCCCGGAGCGCCGCCGTGCCGAAGCCAGAGCGCGATGATCGCCAGGACCAGCCCGTAGCCGACATCGCCCAGGATCAGTCCGAAGAACATCGGGAAAAAGACGGCGACAAACGGCGTGGGGTCGATGGTGCCGTAGGCCGGCAGCGGCACCATGCGGGTGATCGTCTCGAAGGGGCGGAAGAGTCGAGGGTTGTTGAGGACCACCGGCGCGGAATCGCCCTGCCAGTCTTCGCGCGCCACCGACTCGATCGCCACGCGGTCACCGAACCGCGCCGCGATGGCCTGGGAGAGACGAGGAAACCCTGCGACAGGGATCCATCCCTCGAGCACGAAGCTGCGCGGCGTGGCCGCGGCCTTCTCCCGGGCGGCGAGTCCGAGCAGGCGGTCCTCCGCGGCGGCGCGGGCGCCGCCGAGACTCGGGCCCACTTCGGCCGAGAGGGTGTGGCTCTCGCGCTCGAGGGCGGCCAGTTCGGCATCGAGGGCGTCGCGCCGCGCCGCGAGGGTCGGGCCGAGCTGGCCGAGCGTCTTGCCGCCGCTGCCTTCGGGCATCGGCAGTTCATGTACGCCGGCCTGTGCGAGCAGGCGTTCTACCCGGGACGCATCGGTGGGTGGCACCAGGAGGACGGCGGCGAGTTCTCCCGAGGAGAGCGCGGCCGTCTCGAGGACAAACTCGTTGCCGATGGCCTGGGCGAGCCCTTCGCGCAGCCGCGCCACGATCCCGGCATCCTGGCCGCGCAGGACGAGGTGGTACCCGTGAGTCCGGGTGCCGGCGCCGCTCGGCAACAGCCCGCGGAAGGCCCGGATGAACTCGAGCAACCGGGCGGTCTCGGTCCGCTCTTCTTCGAGCAGGCGCCGCTTCGACTCGATCCGCTCGACGTCGCGCCGTACCCGGCGAAACTGCCGCAGCCAGGCGGCAAAAGTGGGTTGCGCCGGTGGCTTTGGGGCGGACGGGGGATGGCCGAACCCCGCCGACAGCGCATCGACATCCCGGAGCATCGCGCGCAGTCGCCGGGCCTGGCGCGCCTCGTGCGGCTCCGGCTCGACCGGGCGAAGTGCGCCGCTCGGATGGGTCTCGGAAAGCTGCAGGAGTCCGACGTCCTGCACGGCGGAGAGCACGTCGTCGAGGTCTTCACGCGGACCAAGGATGCGGGCGCGGACCATCGGGAGGATCATGGCGCCCGCTCCGCCGCCATCCGCAACACCTCATCGATGACCCACGCCGACAGGGCATGGGCCCGGATCGCGTCCACCGCCTCGTATCGGGCGCGGGTGGCAGCGAGCAGCGATTGTTCCCGCGCGATGCGCGCTTCGGCCTCCGCCGCGAGCGTGGCCGACACCTCGGCGTCCGCCGCGGCCAACTCGGCGACGAGGGTGCCGGCGCGCGCCTCGGCTCGTTCCCGTGCCGCGCCAATGGTCGCCTCCGCATCGGCGCGCGCCCGCTCCAGCATCGCCTCGAGACGGGATTCCACTTCGAGGAGACGGGCGAGGGCGCTCTCAGGCGCCGGGTGGGGAGCTGACGACGTGCGTCTGCATGGCCTTTCCCGGAGGCCCGGGGACTACGGGCCGTGGGTAGAAGTTGCCCGGTGCCATGTGAAGGGAGGGGGAGCGGACGCTGAAGGCTTCCTTAGGCGGGGCAGCGGGGCAGCGGGGCAGCGGGGCAGCGGGGCAGCGGGGCAGCGGGGGCACGGGCCGAAAATGGCGCGTGTGGAAGTTCCTTGCTAGCATTGAGATATGAGCGTCGGCAAGACCCCATCTTCTGCATACCAGTCCATCTATGCGGTTGTTCGCCGGATACCACCGGGCCGGGTCGCCAGCTATGGGCAGGTGGCGGCGGTGGCCGGGTTGACCAATGCCGCCCGACAGGTGGGGTACGCCCTGCATGCCCTGCCGGCCGGCTCGGCAGTCCCTTGGCATCGGGTCTTGAACGCCCGGGGCGTCATCAGCCTGCGGGACCACCACGCACTCACCCAGCGGATGCTGTTGACGGGCGAGGGCGTACGATTCGATGCCCGCGGGCGGGCCGACTTGGCGCGCTTCGGGTGGAAGCCGGCGCGGCGGCCGAGTCGGAGAAAGGCGAGGTCGACATGAGTACATCATCGGAGCGCACGGAAGTCCGGCCCATCGACCCGCGGGTGGACATCGGGCACGTCCACCTCAAGGTGGCCGACTTGGAGCGGGCACTCGCCTTCTATTGTGGCGTGCTGGGCTTCGAGCTCACCCAGCGCTATGGCGAAGGCGCGGCATTCGTGAGCGCAGGCGGGTACCATCACCACATCGGGCTCAACACCTGGGAAAGCCTGGGCGGATCGCCTCCGCCAGCGGGGAGCACCGGGCTCTACCACACCGCCATCCGGTACCCCGACCGGGCGGCGCTGGCGGACGCGCTGCGCCGCGTGCTCGACGCCGGCATCCGGCTGGACGGCGCCAGCGACCACGGCGTGAGCGAGGCGCTGTACCTTCGAGATCCCGACGACAACGGCGTGGAGCTCTATCGCGACCGACTCCGCGAGGAGTGGCCGCGCGACGCGTCCGGCGCGCTCGTCATGTCCACCGGTCCGCTGGACATCCGCGCACTCCTGCGGGAGGCCCCGTGATGCAACCACCCTTCGGAGAATCCAGATGAGCAGCAGTCATGAAATGACCACCACCACCTTCGAACTCGACGGTTTTCACGTCACGCAGAGCCTCGGCGTGGTCCGCGGCATCAGCGTCCGCTCCCGTAACGTTTTCGGGACCATCGGCGCCAAGCTCGAGACCCTCTTCGGTGGCAACATCACGCTGCTCACCACGCTCTGCGAGCGCACCCGCCAGGAGGCGTTCGACATCATGCTCACCCACGCCCACCAGATGGGCGCCAACGCCGTGGTCGGGGTCCGCTACGACGCCACCGAGCTGATGCCGGGCGTGACCGAAGTGCTCTGCTACGGTACTGCCGTGGTGGTGCGCGAGCAGCTGACCAGCGGACCGGAGTAGCACCGATGGCCGCACGGGATCCGCTGCAGGACATCCCCGGGGTCGGCCCCAGCATTGCGGCCGACCTTCGCGCCCTCGGCATTCGCTCGGTGGCGCAGCTCCGGGGCCGCAGTCCCCAGCGGCTCTACGAGCGGCTCAGCGAGCTGCAGGGTCCACAGGACCCCTGCGTGCTCTATGTGTTTCGCTGCGCGGTGTACTACGCGAGTACCCCGAAACCGAAGCCGTCCCTCCTCAAATGGTGGAACTGGAAAGACCGGGCATGACCGCCAGCCCCGACCTGCTCCGGGCGCTCCGCGCCAAGCTCCGGCGCGACATGCCGATCACCAAGGCACTCGGACTCCGCGTGCTGGGCCGGGAGGGCACGGGGCTCGTACTCAGCTCGCCGCTGGCGCCGAACATCAACCACAAGGGGACGGCGTTTGCCGGGAGCCTCAACGCGACCGCCACGCTGGCCGGGTGGGGCACCATCTGGCTGGTGTTGCGCGAGCATGGCATCCGCTCGCACGTCGTCATCCAGGACAGTACGGTGCATTACTTCCGGCCCGTCACGGGGGACTTCACCGCGCGCTGCAAGTCGCCCTCGGCCCACGCGGTGGAGCGGCTGGTGAAGGCGGTGACCAGCAGGGGCCGTGGCCGGATCGAGCTCGACGTGATGATTGCCGACGCGAATGGGGACGCGGTGCGGTTTCACGGGCGGTATGTGGCAATGACTGACGGCGGGGCAGCGGGGCAAGAACATGGACCCCGGCTTTCGCCGGGGTGACGATCTTCGATAGCGGTGGGCGCTGTGAAATCGGGGTGGGCGTACGCCCACCCCTTGCCGCAAGAATTCGCAAGTTCGAGGTGGTATCCGCGCGCCCGGGGCGGCTTACATCGCCTCGAAGTTGCGTCCACGGTGCGCCAGGGGTGGCCATAAGGCCACCCCGTTGGCGGCCACCCCGTTGGCACCCACCCCGCAGCGGCTACATTCCCCCCAATGCCCCCCCTCACTCGCTGGTTCATCCGCTCCGCGCTGGCCTGGCTGCTGTTGGCACTGGCCGGCGGCATTCTCCTCGCCACCGGCGTGGCCCCACGCATTCCCGGCACCGCGGTGGTCCTTCCCTACCCCACCTACCTCCACCTCGTGACCGTCGGCTGGCTGAGCAACCTCATCTTCGGCGTGGCGCTCTGGCTCTTTCCGCGATACACCGCGGAGAGTCCACGTGGAAGCGACGCCCTGGGATGGCTGAGTTACGCCGGGCTGAATGCCGGCTTGCTGCTTCGCCTGATCGGCGAGCCGGCGCAACTCGGTGGCGCGGGCGGCCGGAGCCTCCTCCTTCTCTCGGCCGGACTGCAGCTCCTCGGCGGCTGGGCCTTCGTGCTGAACATCTGGCCCCGGGTCAAGGCGAAATAGCGTGCCCAATCTCAGCATACTCTTGGTACGCACCGCCCTCTGCTGGCTCGCGGCAGGCGTCGCGATGGGCGCGCTCCTTCTCGCGTCCAAGGCCGCGCCCCTTCCCGCCGGCGTGTTCCGGCTCTTCCATGTGCATTCCGAGGCGGTGCTGATCGGGTGGATGGTGCAGTTCGCGATGGGCGTGGCGTGGTGGATCCTGCCGAAGTATCCGCGGCTGCCGGAACGCGGACCGGCGGCACCGGTGTGGGTCGCGTGGGTGCCTGCTGAATGCGGGGGTGCTGCTCGCGGGCGTGGGGCGCAGCGTGGGCGCGTCCGACAGTGTGGTGCTCGCCGGCAGAGTCGGCGGAGTTGCTCGCGGCCGCCGCCTTCGCGATGGCTGCCTGGCCGCGGGTCAAGGCGTTCGGGCGCTAGAAGTCCTTCCGCCGGAACACCCGGCTGGCCAGCAACAAGGGCACCGTGGCCTGGACCGCCAGCGCCAGCAGCACCGTCACCCGCCCACCCGACGTCCCGAAGAACTTTTCGAACACCGCCCCGGTGTACCCCATCAGCGCCGCCGTGTCGAACTGCAGGAGCAGCAGCACCCGCCCCAAGTCGATCGGGTTGAGCAGCGTGAGCGCCAGCACCGGCCGCTCGAGCGGATACTCACGGAACATCGTGATCAGCAGAAGGATGACCCCGTCGTAGAGCACGGCGCACCCAAGCCAGATGAGGATGGCCCCACCGAGCCCCTTGGCGCGGTCGTCGAAGAGGATGGCCAGCAGCATGGCCACCGCGGTGAATACGAAGGTCAAGAGCAGCCCGCCGGCGAACAGCATGCCCAGCGGACCCCAGAGCGCCGCTTCCGCCTTCGCGTGGATTGCGAACGGCAGCCCCACGCCCACCAGGAACGCCCCCGCCAGCGGCAACGCCAGCCCGAGGTACAGCCCCGCAAAGAGCGACCGCCTCCCCACCGGCTGCGCCAGCAGGAGCTCGGTGAACTCGCGCGCGCTGTACACATACATGGTGCCGAACACCACGCTCACCAGCGGCACGAAGAGGAGCACCACGTTGAGGAGCGAGAGCACCACCCGCGCGCCCTCGCCGCCGAAGCGGAAGAGCACGTCGGTCAGCAGGAAGAGGAACAGCGTGTACACCAGCACCGCCCGGCTCCGCACCACGTTGTGCAGCTCGTACTTCAGCACCCGCACGGTGGTCCTCATGCGCCACCCCGCTTGAGGAGCGCGGCCATGGCCCGCTCGAGGCCTGATTCGCCGGTCCGTTCCTTGAGCCCGGAGAGCGGTCCCGCATAGCGCACCCGGCCTTCCACCAGGAACACCAGGTCTTCCGCCAGTTCCTCCAACTCCGCCATCAGGTGGGAGCTGAGCACCACCGTGGCGCCCGCGTCGCGCACCCGGCGGATCTTGTCCTTGAGGATCCCGCTCGCCACGGGGTCGAGTCCCGCCGTCGGCTCATCGAGGATCAACAGCCCCGGCCGAAAGAGGAAGGCGATCGCGGCGTTGAGCTTCTGCCGTGTGCCGCCCGAGAGGACCCGCACCGGCCGGTCGAGCGCCCCTGATTCCCCAAACCATTCCAGCAGCTCATCGTCGGTCAGGGCGGCGTGCCCGCGCAGGTCGCGGAGCATCGCCACGACCTCGCGTCCGGTGAGGTTGTCCGGGAAGCGGGGAGCCTGCGGCATGTACCCGACGCCCCGCCGGTACTCATAGCCGCCGCCCAGCGGAACGCCGGCCAGGAGCGATGGCGCCCTCGTCGGGGCGCACCAGGCCGAGGAGGCACTTGATGAGGGTCGACTTGCCGGCGCCGTTGGGGCCGACCAGCGCGGTGACCCGGCCCGCCGCGACGGTGATGTCCACGCCATCGAGTGCGGTGAGCCGCCCGAAACGCTTGCGGAGGGCGCGGAACTCCACCGAGGGCGTCGCGGTCGCCGCGGCCGTCATCGCGGGCACCGCCATCAGCGGCTGGTCGTCCTGCAGGGTCTCCGGCGTGAGCACCGGCATCACCCGTTCGGCGGCGTCGAGCAGGTCCACGAAGAAGCTCCGGAGCAGGATCAGCGCCTCCTCATGCTGCGCCACGAGCAGCGAAAAGAGACGCACCGGATGGAACGGCACGTCCCCGACGCCGTCGTGGTCGAGGTCGTACCCCTCGTAATGATCCCAGTAATTCCCGTGGAAGGTGCTCACGTTGCTCCGGCTGTTGGTGGATACGTCGAACGAATTGCTGAGGAAGCTGTTCCGCGTAGAACCGGTTGCCCTCGGCGTCGGCCAGGACCCGCACCGCCCACCCGTTCCCCTCGAAGGTGTTGCCCGTCACCTCGTTGCGCGCCGAGCCCTCGAGGTACAGCCCGACGGTGTTCTCCCGAAAGGTGTTGCGGAGGATCCGGCTGTCCCGGATCTCCTTGAGCAGGAGCCCGTACGACGCCGCCCCCCAGTTGTCGGCGAAGGTGTTCCCTTCCATCACCATCTTCCGGGTGTACATCACGGCCACGCCGGCGCCGTTATCGATGAACTGGTTGTCGCGGTACTCGCACCGGTGGGAGAACATGAAGTGCAGGCCGTACCGGATGTTGCCGGTGCTCACGTTGCCGATCACGCGCGCGTCCTCGGCGAACTCGAGGTAGATCCCGTCGCGATGCCCGGTGAGCCGGTTATGGTCGATCGTCACGTCGGACGAATGGAACAGGTGGATCGCGTTGCCGGCGGACATTTCCAGGGTGGCGCCCCCGTCCACCACGTTTCGGGAGATCCGGCAGCCCCGGCTCCGCGCCAGGTAGATGCCGAAGAACGTCCCCTCCAGCCGGCTGTCCTCCACCACGCAATTGGCCACGCTGTCGAACCGGATGGCGGCCCGGTCCTCGACGTAGCTCGGTTCGACGTGCCGCAGCGTGAGGCCACGAAAGGTCACGTCGTCGGCGGTGACGACGAAGATCTCGTGGTCGCCGCCCATGAACACGGCGCCCGAGTCCCCCACGATGGTGACCGGCACCGACACCCGGATGATCGGCTCGGCGTAGGTGCCCGCCCGGACGTTGATCCGCCCGCCCGGCGTGACCCGCGTCAACGCTTCGGTGACGGTGCGCACCGGTCCCGCCGGATCGACGACGACCACGGACTGCGCGGAGAGCGCCGCAGGCGCGGCGAGGAGGAGCCCGCCGAGGAGGCGAGCGGAGGCACGGAAGGTCATCGGGGTGGAAAGCTACGCCGGTGGGCGAGCGGCAGCGAGGACCTGCGCCCAGTCGAGGCGCACGCCGCCGAGGGCGGCCTGCAGGCTGTCGCCGGCCGCACGCGGCACCGCGACGAGGTTGCTCGCCATGGGCGACTGTACCGCATCGGTGCGGAGGAAGGCGGCGTCCTGCGCCGGGATCAGCGTGCCGGGATGCCGGAAGTCGCTGACCCACGCGGACTGCACCTGTTCCGGCCCCACCGGCCCGCTCACGGCGAAGGTGGCCAGGCAACCGGCGTCATCGAACAGGTAGACCTTGCCGGTCCGGGTCACCAGCTCCGCGGCGAAGCGCGGGTCGGCGATGGTCATGTGGCAATGCTCGCAGTTCCGCTCCCCGAGGACGATCGGCACCGGCCCCGGCGTCCCGCATGCAAGCGCGGCCGCGCCAAGGAGTGCGGCCGCCTGGAGTCGGAACGCGGTGCGCCTCACGCCGTGGCGCCCCTGGCCCGCCGCCGCTCCCACAGCGCCAGCAGCACGACGAGGGTCACCGCCGCAATGAGGACCCACCCGCCGGAGGCCGGCCAGCTGGTCGCGTGAAAATTGAGGATTTGCTTGCTGCCGATCAGCGGCGGCTGGTAGGACATGCCCGGCACCTTGATGGCGGCGTGCGGGTCGAGGTTGTGGCCGTAATCGTACGACCACTTGTAGAAGTCGGCGAGCCCGGCCAGCGAGAACAGGACCAGGAGCGCGGCGTACCCGGTCAGGAGGCCGCGCTTGCCGACCGCCGCCACCAGCAGGCCGAGGACCATCAGGCCCGCGATGAGCTTCGGCATGTAGCGCAATTCCGGAATATCGCCCGGCTCGATCGCCTTCATGCCGATGTAGTGGTTGAGGCCGTTGATGCTGTTGAGGTCCTGGGGCTTTTCGCCCACGATCTTGTTCACCGCGATGTAGAGCCCAATCCCCTCGGGATACTGCGGCGCCTCGAGGCCGATGTGCCAGAGCGGCAGGAAATAGACGACCGCCATCGAGAGGGCCGCGAGGGCGACGAGGATGCGGACTGGCGCGGGACATGAGCGGAGACCTCGGTGGGCGGCACGGGAGGGGGACCGTCCCCCTCCCGCCCGCCGGTTGCCTACTTGCTGGCCGGCTTGTTGGCCACGAGCGCCACGCTGCTGCCGCGCGGCGACACCCGCACCCAGCCCTGCATCTCCTGGTGGAGCGCCGAGCAGAAGTCGGTGCAGTAGAACGGGAACACGCCCGACCTTCATCGGCACCCAGACGATGGTGCGGGTCTCGCCCGGCATGATCAGGAGCTCGGAGTTGTTGAGCCCGGTGATGGCAAAGCCGTGCGGCACGTCCCAGTCCTGCTCGAGGTTGGTGACGTGGAAGTACACCGAGTCACCCACCTGCACGCCTTCGATGTTGTCGGGCATGAAGTGGCTGCGGATGCTCGTCATCTTGACGTGGACCGCGCGGCCGTTCCGGGTGACGCCGGTGGCCGACTCGCTCAGCGCGGCGTACGGATCCTTGTTGGTGGCCAGGTCGAAGGTCTTGATCTGCTTGGCGGTCAGCAGCGAGGCCGGGATGGCCTGGGCGTAGTGCGGCTCGCCGATGGTCGGGAAGTCGAGCAGGAGCTGCATCTTCGGGCCCGAGATGTCGATCAGCTGCGCCGACTGGGTCAGCTCGGGGCCGGTCGGCAGGTAGCGGTCCTTGGTGATCTTGTTGAGCGCGATCGACGTACTTGCCCCAAGGCTTCTTCGTGTCGCCGCCCGGGATGGAGAGGTGCCCGATCGAGTAGTAGGTCGGGATCCGGTCCAGGACGGTGAAGTCTGTCGAGCGACCACTTCACGATTTCCGAGGAGAGGAACATCGAGGTGTAGGCGTTGCCCTGCCCGTCGAACTCGGTGTGGAGCGGGCCGAGGCCGGGTTCCTTCACCTCGCCGGCGATGACGGCGTCGTACTTCAGGATCGGGATGCCGCTCACTTCGCCATCGAAGGCCTTGTCCTCGATGGCCTTGATCATCTTGCTGAACGAGAACACGGGGATCAGGCTCGCCAGCTTCCCGCCCGCCGCGATCAGCTCACCCGAGGGGTCCACGTCCACGCCGTGCGGCGACTTGGGAGTCGGCAGGTAGTACACCACGCCGGCGCAGTCCTTTGCGTCGAGGAAGGTGGTGCTGGTCTCCATCGTGCTGGTGGCCACGTGGCTCTGTCGGATCCATCACGTTGTGGGCGTAGCGGGCCGGCACCTGCTTGGCCTTGCCGTCCGCCACGCACTGCTCGGCCACCTTCCAGTGCACCGCCGCGATGTAGTCCTTGTCCTTCTGGGAGGCGTTCACCTCGAGCAGGGTGTTGGCCTCCTCCGAGTTGTAGGAGGTGAAGAACGACCACTCCCGGCGACGGACCCTTGCCCGAGTGCGACGAGGTCGTAGTTGAAGCCCGGCATCAGGATCTGGAACGCGATCTTCATGTGCCCGGTGGCGCTGTCCACCTTGATGAAGGTGAGGAGGCCGCGGAAGTTCTCCTTGTACGACGCGATCGGCACGTCGGCCTGCGGGGTCGGCACGCTGAAGCGCGTGGCGGCCACCGAGTACTCGGTGTTTTCCGTGACGAACGGCGAGGCGTGGTTGCCCGCCGAGTGCGGGATCTCGATGATCTCGGCGGTGGTGAAGTCGGTCAGGTCGATGCGCGCCACGCGCGGGGTGTTGTTGCCGTTGATGAAGATCCAGCGGCCGTCCGGCATGCCATCGGTCATGGAGAATTCCGGATGATGCGAGTCGTCCCACGGCACGAAGCCGTAGGAGGTGTTCAGCATCGGCTTGGTCTCTTCGCTGTAGCCGTAGGCGTTCTCCGCATTCTGCGAGAACACCGGCAACACCTTGAGGAGCCGTCCCGAGGGGAGGCCGTACACGCCGAGCTGGCCGCTGAATCCGCCGGACGTGAACAGATAGAACTCGTCGTACTGGCCGGGGGCCACATACACTCGCTGGGCCGCGTCCGCCGCACCCGCGACCGGTTCGCCGCCCTTGCCGCACCCCGCCAGCGCGAGCACCGCGACGGCGGCGCCCAGCATGGCGTGGGACCGAACTGACAGACTGCGTGGCATGGTCGTTCCTCCTGGAACGGTGATGCCCCCAACGGGGGCGGAGTTATGGCGCAGGGGCGGGGGGCGGAGTGGTCCGCAGGTACTCGACCACCTCGCGGGCCTGCTCCTGCGTCAGGCCCAAGGTCCGGCATCTGGGTCATGTATTCACCGAGCAACTTCTTCACGACCGGGTGCCGGGTGTACATCTCCTGCGGATTGAGGATCATGTTCATGGCAAACGCGGGGGTCACCTTGTCCAGTGATGCCGCCGAGCGGCGGGCCGACGTAGCGTTCCCCAAGCTTGTGACAGGCGGAACACTTGGCCTCGAAGAGTTTCTGGCCTGCTTCCGCCATTTCGTGGTTCACCGGACCGAGCGTGATCGTCTCGGTGATTGGCCCGATGCCGTTCTCGAGTTGCCACGGCGTCAGGTCACTGCCGGCGGCGGCCGGCGTGGAGGCCGCGGGCGGGGCCGCCTTCTCTCCGCCTCCGCAGGCCACGGCGCCGAGGAGGGATGTCAGAGTGATCGCGTGAAGCCAGCGCTGTCCAGCCATTGAGTCCTCATGTTCGGTCGAGTAGTGAGTCAACCTTGCCCGGCATTCGGCGCGGTCGTGAACCACGCTTCACGGCAAGGAGGGCGATTACATTAGGAACGGTTGTTAAATTATCATCTCGATATGATATTTACAAGTATTCTTTCTGAAGCGGTCTTCACACTTCACTCACGGCTCCGCATGCTCTCCCAGACCGCCGAATACGCGCTCCGAACGGTGCTCTATCTTGCTGCCAGGCAAGGAGATGAGCTGCATCGGGTCGGTGAGATCGCGGAGGACCTCGACATCCCGCAGAACTACCTCTCGAAGACCCTTCACCTATTGGCGCGGGCCGGTGTCCTCACGTCGAGTCGAGGGAAGCATGGTGGATTCCGCCTCACCAAGCCCCCGTCAAAGATCACGCTCGCCGAGGTGGTGGCCCCATTCGACGGGCCGACCGGCGCGCGGATCTGTCTCCTGGGTCGCGCGGCGTGCAGCGACAGCGACCCCTGCCCAGCGCACGGGCGGTGGAAGTCGGTGTCCAGTGAAGTCTCCACATTCTTCCGGGAGACGAAGGTGAGTGACCTGCTGGAGAGTCCGGTGGCACGGGTGCGAAGTAGGCGGGGCAGCGGGGAGCGGGGCAGCGGGGCAGCGGGGAAGTGAGGTGACGGTCTTCGTGCACAAGGGGTGGGCGTACGCCCACCCCTTGCCGTAAGGACACGCAACTTCGCGGCTGGTTCCAGGCGCCCGGTGCGGCCGCAACGCTCCGAAGTTGCGTCCCCGTGCGCGAGGGGTGGCCATAAGGCCACCCCGATTGCGCCCCCTCGATCGCGGCCCTCCGATCCGCTAGATTCATCCCCCATGCCCGAACCCTCCGAACGCATCCGCCGCGCCTGGAGCGCCCTCGCTCCCCTGCCCGGCGGCACCTGGCTCTTCAGCCGCCTCCTCGGCTGGATGGTCCCCTACACCGGCACCGCAGGCGCCCACGTCCGCGAACTCCGCGCGGGATACGCGCGCGTCACCCTGCGCGACCGCCGCAAGGTCCGCAATCACCTCCGCTCCATTCACGCGGTGGCCCTCGTCAACCTCGGCGAGGTGACCAGCGGGCTCGCGATGATCACGGGACTCCCCCCCGGCATCCGGAGCATCGTGACCCACCTCGAGATCGACTATCTGAAGAAGGCGCGCGGCACACTCACCGCCGAGGCCACGGTGACGATCCCCGAGGTGACTGAACCGATCGACTACCTGGTCCACGCCGACATCCGCGACGCAGCGGGCGACACCGTCGCGCGGATCGCCGTCAAATGGCGGCTCAGTCCGCCGCAGCAGGCCGCCCCATGACCACCACCGCGTTCACGAAGCACGCCGGCATCGAGGTGCCGCTCATCTGCGGCGCCATGTACCCCTGCAGCAATCCCGAGCTCGTCGCGGCCGTGTCCGAGGCCGGGGGAATCGGCATCGTCCAGCCGATCTCGCTCACCTACGTGTACGGCCACGACTTCCGCGAGGGGCTCCGCCTCATCAAGCGGCTCACCAACAAACCGATCGGCATGAACGCCCTCATCGAGGCGTCGTCGAAGAGCTACCACGAGCGCATGACTCGCTGGGTGGACATCGCCCTCGAAGAAGGGGTGCGCTTCTTCGTGACCTCGCTTGGGAATCCGAAATGGGTGGTCGAGAAGGCCCACGCCGTCGGCGGGATCGTGTACCATGACGTGACCGAGCGAAAATGGGCCGACAAGGGGCTCGCCGCCGGCGTGGACGGGCTGATCGCCGTCAACCGCCGCGCCGGCGGGCATGCCGGCCCGAAGGGCGTCGAGGAGCTCTGGACCGAACTCGGCGGCCTCGGCGTGCCGCTCATCTGCGCCGGCGGCGTGGGCGACGAACGACACTTCGTCGAGGCGCTCAGGATCGGCTACGCCGGCGTGCAGATGGGGACACGGTTCATCGCCACCCCCGAGTGCAAGGCAAGCGAGGTGTACAAGCAGGCCATCGTCAACGCCCACGCCGCCGACATTGTGCTGAGCGAGCGGATCACCGGGGTGCCGGTGGCCGTCATCAACACGCCGTACATCCAGAAGATGGGGCTCCACGCCGGCCCCTTCGCCAAGTGGATGCTCCGAGGCCGGAAGCGGAAGCACTGGATGCGCACCTTCTATGCGCTCAAGTCGCTCTTCCAGCTCAAGCACGCCTCGCTCGACGAGTCCGGCAGCAAGGATTTCTGGCAGGCGGGCAAGAGCGTGGACGGCATCACGTCCATCGAGCCGGCCGGGGACATCGTGCGCCGGTTTGCCCAGGCTGCGGACAGCGCCATCAGCCCCTGACCGCCTCGCAGCCGTCCTCACCCCCTGTCCCCCTCTCCACCAAGTGGAGAGGGGGAACGATGAAACGCCGGAACGCTGATGAACATCCTGGTGGATCCCGCCGCCCGTCCCCTCATCGGGCATCGCGGCGCCCCCGCCGAGGCGCCCGAGAACACCCTGCCGTCGTTCCAGCGCGCCGCCGACCTCGGGGTGGACGCCTTCGAGTTCGATGTGCGCCTCACCGCCGACGGCGCACGTCGTGGTGCACCACGATCCCACCCTCGACCGCACCACCGACCTGACCGGCCCGCTCATCGCACGGACCCTCGCCCAGCTGCAGGGCACCACCGCCATCCCCACCCTCGACGAGGTGCTCGGCGCCTTCCCCTCGATGCCGATGCTGGTCGAGCTCAAGGAAGTCGCCGGGCAGGAGCGGGTGCGCGACGTGATCCTCCGCCACGACGCCGCGGGACGGTGCCTCGTGGCGTCGGAGTTCCACGAGGCGCTCGAATGCTTCCGCGACGGCCGCTTCCTGGTGGGTGCCAGCCGGAAGGACATCCTTCGGCTCCTCGTCGGGGCGGCCACCGGCACCCGGCCGAAGCGGGTGGCCTACCACGCCCTCTCGGTGCCGGACCGCCAGCACTTCATTCCCGTCGCCACCCGCCGCTTCATCGCCGACGCCCACACCCTCGGCTGCCCCGTCCATATATGGACGGTGGACGACCCCGCCGAGGCCGCCGAGCTCCGCGCCCGGGGCGCCAACGGCATCCTCACCAACGATCCCGCGCGGCTGGCGGGGTTCGGGAGCACGGGGTGGGCGCATGCCCACCCCTAGCCCAAACAGCACGCAACTTCGAGGGGCGGGGGTGAGGTCGGTCGGCGTCTCCCCTCTCCGCTTGCCGGAGAGGGGGTCAGGGGGGTGAGGAATCGAGCGGCGGGGCAGCGGGAGGCAGGGGGGCAGGTAGGCCGGAGGGGTTGACGCCAACGGGATCCCAACGCACTATCTTATTATCCGGCTGAAAGGATATAATGATAGTGCCTGCCGTCCTCGACCGTCTCAGCGCCCTTGCCGACCTCACCCGGAGCCGTTTGCTCCTGGTGCTGGAGCGGGACGCCCTCACGGTCGGCGAATTGTGCCGGGTGATGCGGCTGCCGCAGTCCACCGTGAGCCGCCACCTCAAGCTGCTGGCCGACGAGGGATGGGTGTCGGTGCGCGCCGAGGGCACGAGCAACCGCTATCGGGCCGCGCTGCGGGAGCTGGACCCGGCGGCCCGGCAGCTCTGGCAGCTGGTGAGCGGCGAGATCGCCCAGGCGCCGGCGGCCAAGCAGGACGCGACGCGGCTCCGGAGCGTGCTCGCCGAGCGGAGTACCCGCTCCCGCGAGTTCTTCGCGACCTCGGCCGGCCAGTGGGACCGGCTGCGGAGCGAACTCTTCGGCGCCCGCGCCGAACTGGGCGCGCTCCCCGCCCTGCTCGACGACGGCTGGACCGTCGGCGACCTCGGCTGTGGCACCGGGCAGGTGGCCGCGTCGCTGGCGCCCTTCGTCCGCCAGGTGATGGCGGTGGACGGGTCCGCGCCGATGCTGAGCGCCGCCCGGAAGCGGCTCGAGCCCTTCCGCAACGTGGAGATCCGCCGCGGAGAACTCGAGGCGCTGCCGCTGGAAGACGGTTCGCTCGACGCGGCGGTGCTGTCGCTGGCGCTGCACCTGGCGCCCGAGCCCGCCCGCGTCCTCGCCGAGGCGGCGCGCGTGCTCCGCCCGGGCGGCAAGCTGCTGATCGTGGACATGATGCCGCACGACCGCACCGATTTCGTCGAGTCGATGGGCCATCTCTGGCCGGGGTTCGACGCGGAGTCCATCGGCGCCTGGGGCCGCGACGCCGGCTTCGCATCTGTTTCGTATCACCCCCTGTCCGCCGATCCGGCGGCCAAGGGCCCGACACTGTTCGCGGCGGTGCTCCGCCGCGGTTCTTCTTCGACCCGTTCACCAGAGGCATCACCATGACCGCCGTCGCTCCTGCCAAGCATCCTTTCGCCGCCATGTCCAAGGGCCGCGAGCCGTACAAGGTGGCCGACATCTCGCTCGCCGAGTGGGGCCGCAATGAAATCCGCCTGGCCGAGTTCGAGATGCCCGGCCTGATGGCGCTTCGCGCCGAGTACAAGGGCAAGCAGCCGCTGGCCGGCGCCAAGATCATGGGCTCGCTCCACATGACGGTGCAGACCGCCGTGCTGATCGAGACGCTCGCCGAGCTCGGCGCCGACGTGCGCTGGGTGAGCTGCAACATCTTCTCGACCCAGGATCACGCGGCGGCGGCCGTGGTGGTGGGCCCCCACGGGACCATCGCCGAGCCGCGCGGCGTGCCGGTGTACGCCTGGAAGGGGGAAACACTGGAGGAGTACTGGTGGTGCACCGAGCAGGCGCTCGAGTGGCCCGACGGCTCCGGCCCCACCCTGCTGCTCGACGACGGCGGCGATGCCACCCTCCTGGTGCACCGCGGCGCTGACTACGAGCTGGCCGGCGCGGTGCCGGCGTTCAACGAGGCCACCGACTCCGAGGAGTGGGGCGTCATCCTCGAGGTCCTCAAGCGGAACCTCAAGACCAACCCCGGCAAGTGGACCAAGATCGCCGCCGACATCCGCGGCGTCTCCGAGGAGACCACCACCGGCGTGCACCGGCTCTACGAGATGATGCAGGCCGGCACGCTGCGCTTCCCGGCCATCAACGTCAACGACGCCGTCACCAAGTCGAAGTTCGACAACCTCTACGGCTGCCGGCACTCGCTGACCGACGGCATCCTGCGCGCCAGCGACGTGATGCTGGCCGGCAAGGTGGCGGTCATCTGCGGCTACGGCGACGTGGGCAAGGGCTGCGCGCAGGCGCTGAAGGGCCAGGGGGCCCGGGTCATCATCACCGAGATCGACCCGATCTGCGCGCTGCAGGCGGCCATGGAGGGCTACCAGGTCACCACGCTCGAGGACGTGGTCTCGACCGCGGACATCTTCATCACCGCCACCGGCAACAAGCAGGTCATCAGCGCCGCGCAGATGGCCCGCATGAAGGACAAGGCCATCGTCGGCAACATCGGCCACTTCGACAACGAGATCGACATGGCGGGGCTCAAGAAGCTCCCCGGCGTCACCCGCGTCAACATCAAGCCGCAGTTCGACGAGTGGGTCTTCGCGGACGGGCACAGCGTGCTGGTGCTGGCCGAGGGGCGGCTCCTCAACCTCGGCTGCGCCACGGGGCACCCGAGCTTCGTGATGTCGGCCAGCTTCACCAACCAGGTGATGGCGCAGATCGAGCTGCACACCAGCGCCGCCAAGTACGAGAAGAAGGTGTACACCCTGCCGAAGCATCTCGACGAGAAGGTGGCGCGGCTCCACCTCGGCAAGCTGGGCGTCAAGCTCACGGCGCTGACGCCGGAGCAGGCCAGTTACCTCGGCGTGAAGCCCGAGGGGCCGTACAAGGCGGATCATTACCGGTACTAGCCGCCATGTGGTGGGAATAGGAGAAGGGGCGCACAGCCGTGCGCCCCTTCTTGTGTCATTGCGAGGCCACGGAGTGGCCGAAGCAATCTGGTCCGAGATTGCTTCGTCGGCCCCACTGGGGCCTCCTCGCAATGACAACGGGTCTGGTCGGTAGCTTTCATACCAGCACTCCGGGGCGTATTATTCGACCTTCGCACCCACTCACTCCGGGGACCCATGCACCGCTCGCTCCTGCCACTCGCCGCCCTCGCGCTCGCCGCCTGCGGCCCGTCGATTACCGTCACGCGGGATGCCGCCATCCCGATGCCGGGCGCCGCCACCTATGTCTGGGGTCCGCCGCCGGCCAAGCGTGCCGAACTCGCAGGGCGATCGTGGCCCAGAGCCCGGTGATCCACCAGCGAATCAAGACCGCCATCGACAATGAATTGAAGGACAAGGGCTACCGGCTGACCGACTCCGCGCAGGCCACGTTCCTGGTCCGGTTCGCGGTCGGCTCCAAGACCAGCCAGACGCAAGTCAACAGCGACGCGTCCACGCTGAGCGGCGTCGCGAGCTCGAACGCCTGCGGTGGGGCGTCCTGCTGGAGCGGATGGGATTATGGCTGGTACGGGACCCAGACCACCGACGTCCAGACCCGTCAATCCGGCGTGGTGGTGGATCTGGTGGACCTGAAATCCGGCACCCTGGCTTGGCGCGGTATCTACGCGAAAGAGGCCACCGGCAAGGTGCCGACCCAGGAGGCGGTGCAGGAAGCGGTGGACAAACTCTTTGCCAAGCTGCCAGCGGCAAAGTAACCCACCCGCTGTCCCACCATGCGAGCGGGCCCGCGCAATCTGCGCGGGCCCGTTTGCCGTTCAGGGGGCCGAGCCGGCTGGTTTCGGCGCGGGTGGTTTCGATGCGGCCGGTTTCGGGCTGGCTGGCGTGGAGTCGGCGCGAGCCGAATCGGGCACCGCGCCGGGCGGATAGAGTTTCACCGAAATGGACCCGTGGCCCTTCACGATGACCTGGGCGACCAGTGCGTCGGGCGCCGCCCAAACTCCGGCGGGCTGCGCGCTGGTGAGGGTGGTCGTGAGCACCAGGCCCGGCGCCAGCTCCCGATTGAGGTTCTTCTCCGCCAGCACGCGCGCCTTCTCGAGCGTGGGCGCGAGGTTCACCTTGATCGCGTCCCGGAGGAACTGGGTCAGACGATCGCCGGAGGCGAGCCAGGCCAGCGCCCCGGTCAGCGCGTCGGTGCTGCCGGCGTCGATGATCAGGTCCGGCATCGTGAGCACGCCCATCGAGTCGATCTGCGGATGCCCCACAGCGTAGAGTGTTCCGTTCGCGGCCCCCGAAACCGTCAGCGCCACGACGACCCGGCCGTCACCCAGGGGGGTCGGCTTCAGGTGCCGGATGCGTATCGTGTGGTTGCCCACCTTGATCTTGGTCTTGCTCGTGGCCTTCGACAGGATGTCCTCTGCCACGTCATACGGCAGCCGCCCTTCGCTCAGGATGAGCAGCTCGGGCGGCGGCGGCTCGCTGCGGTCGGGCGGCAGGAGCGGATTGGTCGAGGCGGCGGGCTTGGCGCCGCCCACGATTCGCGGGTTCGCCTCGAGCCCCGCCTGCAAGAACAGCGAATCGCCCGTGACCGTGGGAGGCAGGAACCGCAGCGAGACCGGGTTGATCAGGAGCCAGAGGCTGTCCGTGAGGCGGAGTGGCTTCTGCATGCTGGCCCACACGCCCTCGACCTGCGTGCGGAGCTGGTACGCCGCGAGTTGCCGGTCCACCTTCACGAGTTCCTTTTGCAGCGCCCCCGCAGCCGCATCCAGCACCTTCGTCGTCACGTCGATGTGGGCCGCGGTGACCTCGCACTGATCGCGCTCGGTGTCGGTCAGCGGCATGGCCTTCACGGTGGACTTGGCCCAGAGCATCCACCCATCGTTGATCCGCCCTGTCACGCTCAAGATCAGCCGCGCGCGGGGACGCACGTCCCCCGTGCCGCACGAGCCGCTCATCTCCGGCAGCACCGGGGGGTTGTACCAGCCGCGCCCCTCGTAATGCAGCACCGAGGAGATCGTGATGGTCCGCCCCTCGAAGCTGAACTGGAACGGCTCGCGCGTGATGGCGAAGGCGATCTTCGTGCGGTCGTTGACCTTCATCTGCTTGTCCATGCTGCCGATGTTCCGGGGCACCTCCGACTCGAGCCAATCCAGCGCCGGCCTGAGGTCGTAGCGGACCGGAAGCTCGAGCCGGGACGGTGGCACGGGGGGCAGGGACTCCACGACCACACCCGTCACCATGGCGGGCGGCGGCGCCTCGAAGGAGTCGCCCCGGCAGGAGGCGGTGGCGAGGAGCAGGGTGACGCCGGCGAACCGCAACGCATGCCTGATCATGTGTTGAATAGTAGCCTCGGGATGACAGTGGGCTAGGGGCGCGCTAGGTTCCCCTCTGCTTCCCCCGACGGAGATTCCCCCCTGATGCCTGCGACCCGACGTCCATGATCCGCCTTTCGTTCCTGGGTTCGCTCACGGTGGCCGTCGTGGTGGCCACGCCGGCGGCGGCCCAGGACGGCGGTGACCGACATCCTGCGCGCGCGCGTGGAGTCGTTCCGGCAGGGCGGCGTCCTCACCGTGCAGGGGGTGGCGCTGCAGTCGGTCGACCTGCTGCCGGACTTCTACGCCGACCGGGGGTACCGGCCGGCGTGGACGGCGCCCGGGCGCCTCGACGCGCTGCTCAGCGCGGTGCGCGCTTCGGTGGAAGACGGCCTCACCCCGCGCGACTATCTCCTCGCCCCGCTCGAACGCCTGGCGCGGGGCACGTCTTCCGGAGCGTCAGGCGACACGCTGCGCGCCGATGTCGACCTCCTCGCCACCGAGGCGCTGATCCGCCTCGCCTTCTCCCTGCGCTACGGCAAGGTCGATCCCAGGCGACTCGACCCCGCCTGGAACATCCGGTCCGCCGCCGCGCCCCGGCAGGCGGTGCAGGCGCTCGGCGCCCTCATTGCCTCCGACACCCTGGCGCGCGCGGTGGCCGCACTCGCGCCCCGGCACCCGCTGTATGTCCAGCTGCGCGACGAGCTCGCGCGTTACCGGGCCATCGATTCGGCCGGCGGTTTCCCCGCCATCGAGCCCGGCCCCAATCTCGGCGTCGGCATGACGGACGCGCGGGTGCCCGTCCTGCGCCGTCGCCTGGCGGCGACCGGCGACCTTTCACCGGACGACGCCAGCCGCTCCGACTCGCTCTACGACCGGACCGTGGCCGAGGGCGTGACCCGCTTCCAGTCGCGCCTCGGCCTGGCGCCGGACGGGATTCTGGGCGTCCGGACCCGCGCGGAGCTGAACGTGGCGCCCGCCGCGCGGATCAAGACCATCCGGGTCAACCTGGAGCGCGGCCGGTGGGTGCTCCCCGGCCTCGGCACCACCTTCGTGGCGGTCAACGTCGCCGCGTATCAGGCCTACTACCTCCGCGACGACAGCCTCGCCTGGTCGGGGCGAGCGGTGGTGGGCCAGCCGTACCTGCAGACACCGGAGTTTCGGGCGCGGATGACCTCCATCGTGCTCAATCCCACCTGGACCGTGCCGCCCCAGATCCTGACCGACGAGGTGCTGCCGGCGATTCGCCGGGACCCCGGTTACCTGGCGCGAAATTCCATGCAGGTGATCAATCGTGACGGCGAGGTGATCGACCCGGCGGGCGTCGATTGGGATGCCTACGACGGCCGGACACTTCCCTATCGCATCGTGCAGACGCCAGGAGGCGACAACCCGCTGGGGCGCATCAAGTTTCTGCTGCCCAACGCCTACCAGGTGTACCTGCACGACACGCCGTCGCGCGCACTGTTCCAGCGGCCGCGCCGGACCTTCAGTCATGGCTGCATTCGCATCCAGGATCCGGTCGCGCTCGCCACCCTGCTGCTCGACGACTCCACCTGGACCGCGGCGGCGCTCGACAGTGTCATCGCGCTCGGGCAGGAGGCCACGGTCCCGCTGGAGCGCCCGGTGCCCGTGCTGATGCTGTACTGGACCGCCTGGACGGCGCAGGATGGCGCGCTCAACTTCCGGCCGGACGTGTACGGTCGGGACGCCGGCGTCCTCGCCGCCCTCGACGCCCCCTTCGCGTTTCACCGCGTCGCCCCGTAGGCGCCGCCTCCCACGACCGGAGTACCACTCGATGCGTCTTCCCCGCCGATCGGCGCTCGTCACCTGGATGCTCGCCGGACTTCTCGGGTGCGCCGGCGCGCCGGCCTCGCTCACCGCGCCACCCGTGGCCCCGAAGCCCGATGCCACCCTGCAGCGGCGGCTGGAGCAGGCGGTGCAGGGCTTCCACGGAGACGTCGGCGTCTACGTCCGGAACCTCCGCACCGGGCAGAGCGCCGCCATCCGGGCGGATGAGCTGTTCCCGACCGCGAGCATGATCAAGGTGCCGATTCTCCTCGCGACGTTCCAGGCCATGGAGAACGGCGGACTCGCCTTCAGCCAGAAGCTGACGTACACCGACTCGCTGGCGTACTCCGACGAGGACGACCTGCTGGCGCTCGTCCAGGACAGCAGCTCCGTTGAACTCGCCAAGGTGGCGATGCTGATGATCACCATGAGCGACAACACCGCCGCGCTCTGGCTGCAGTCGCTGGCCGGCACCGGGGTCGTGATCAATCAATGGCTCTCGGCGCACGGCTTCGATTCGACGCGGGTCAACTCGCGGACGCCGGGGCGGGAGGCGAACCGGAGCCAGTACGGGTGGGGACAGACGACGCCGCGGGAAATGGCGACGCTGCTGGTGCGGATCCGGGAGCAGCAGGCGGTGAGCCCGGCCGCGGACCAGCAGATGTACCGGATGCTGACCCGGATCTACTGGAACGGCGAGGCGCTGAGCCAGATCCCGCCCTGGGTGCAGGCGGCGTCGAAGCAGGGGGCGGTGGACCGCTCGCGCTCGGAGGTGGTGCTGGTCAACGCGCCGGCGGGAGACTACGTCTTCTGCTTGATCACCAAGAACCAGGTAGACCAGAGTTACGAGGCGTCGAACGAGGGATACGTGCTGCTGCGGACCGTCTCGGCGTTGCTGTGGGAGTACTTCGAGCCGGGGACCCCGTGGACACCGGCACCGGGGGTTGCGCGTTTCACCCCCTAAGAACCCTATTCCTTTGCGGCCTTCGCGTTACCCTTAGCGTCTTTGCGTTGAACATCACTACCGCAAAGACGCCAAGAGACGCAGAGCCCGCAAAGAACTGCAAGGGAGTGACCCCACCCAGCCCTCCCTACTGCGCGACCGCCAATGCAAAATTGCTGTTGGTGATCGTGACCACGACGCCCTTGGCCGAGGCGGTCAGCACCTTCTTCAACGGAAAGCTGACCCCGTTGGCCAGGGTGGTGAAGTCGACATCCAGCGAAACCGCGGCGCTCGGATCGTTGAGCCAGGTGGTGACGTTCAACAAGGCGAGGCGATTGTCGTCCTGGTGCACCACCACGGCTACGGCGTCGCCCTGCTGGATGTAGTTGCTGATGGTCACCTTGAAGGTGCCGTTCGATGGGTTGGGCGCCACCGCGACGTTTCCCTGCTGCTGCGCCTTCTGGATCAGCCCCTGCTGCGGCGGCACGTACATGGCCACCAGCGTCTTGACACTGTCCATGTAGGCCTTGAGATCGGCAATCTTGCTCTTGGCGATCGACTTGCGGAGGGGTCCCCGGACCTTCTTCGGCTGCGGGGGCGCTCCGATCTGCGTGCATTCCGGCTTCGGCGCCCCGCCGACGTACCGGCACGACATGGAGTTGGTTTCCTTCACGTCGCCGTTGAGCGCGATCTCGGTCGTCTCGATCCAGGTGTACTTCCGTTGCGCCGCGGCGTTCTCGGCGAGCGTACGCTTGAGCGCGGCCACCCGGTCTTCAGCAGCCCCCTGAGCGTGCGCCGTGCCCGCGAGCGCCACGAGCATCAGTGCCGACGCCGCCACGCGGCCCGGCCATCCGGTTCCGGTCATTGGGAGTGTCCCTTTCGTGGTTACTGAGCGACGGCCAGCGCGAAGTTCGCGTCGGTGATGGTGACGACCACGCTCTTGGCCGTGGCCGTAAGGACCTTCGTGCCGGCAAAGGAGACGCCGTTCGGCAGCGTGGTGAAGCCGACGTCCAGTGAGACCGTCGCCGTCGGATCGTTGAGCCAGGTGGTGACCGTCACGTGGTTCACCTGATGCGAGGCCTGATTGACAGTGATGGCGACCTTGTCGCCCTTCTGGAGATAGTTGTTGACGGTCAGCGTCAGCGTGCCATTCGACGGATTGGGCGCCGTCGCGACGTCGCCCCGGCCCTGTGCGGCCTGGATCAGTGACGCCTGCGGCGGCACGTACTGGGCCACCAGCGTCTTGACGCTGTCCATGTACGCCTTCAGCTCGTCCACCTTGGAGTCCTTCACCGAGCGCCGGACCGGACCGCGCTGCTTGCTGTCCGGGGGCGGCGCGCTGGTCTGCGTGCACTGGGGCTTCTGCGCCCCGGCGACGTACTGGCACGCCGACGTGGTAGTGGATTTCACTTCACCCTGGTAGGCCATCTGGGTGGTCTGGATCCACGTATAGTTGCGCTGGGCGGCGGCGTTCTGGCCCATCGCGGCCTTGATGGCTTCCACTTCGGCGTTGGGCGCTCCCTGGGCCTGCGCGATCGATGCGAAACCGGCCACCGTCAGGACGGTCAGGGCCGAGCGAAGAAGCAATGGAGTGCGGCGCATGAGACTGGTTCCTCAGAAGAGTGGGGGCGGACAACCCAGAAAAGATAGCTAGGCGTGCCGCAATTGTACCGGAAGCTACCATGAAGCCCCGCTTACCGTACCACCTCTGCCAACGCGGCCATCGCGGCATCCAACTGGGCGTCCGACAGGTACGGCGCCGGCCCGAACCGCAGGGCATCGCCGCGGGAATCGGTCAGGACGCCGCGGTCCCGGAGCGCCTGGCAGAGCTCCGCCGCCCGGGGTGCCCGCAGTGAGAGGAATCCGGCCAGTCGCTCAAGCGGAACGCGGTCCCTCGTCACGACCGCCGGATCGAGGTCGAGCGCGTCGAAGCGATCGCGGAGCCGGCCGACCTGGTGCTGGCTCACCTCGCGGAGGAAGCCCGGGGTCAACCCTTCGCGGTCGAAGAAGTCGAACACCGACGCGGCGCGATAATGGCTGGTGGGTTCGTACGTGGAGCCCGCGAAGCTGTCGGCGCCGGGGCCATACGCCACGGCGTTGGGCCGCGGATCGGCCAGCGCGCTGAACTCGCTGAACCACCCGGTAATCACCGGACGGAACGTCCTTCCCGGCGGAATTCGCAGGAAGCAGTTGCCCTCCCCCAACTGGCAGTACTTGTATCCGCCACCCGTCACGAACGCGCCCGTCAGCCCCTGCGCTTCGAGCGGGAACGGCACGACACCGATGGCGTGGTAGGCATCGACCAGCAATTCCGCGCCATGGCGCGCGCACGCCTCCGCGATCGACCCGAGCCCGGGGACCAGCTGCCCGCTCTGGAAGAACACCGCCGAAACCAGGACGGCCGCCGTCCGGTCGTCCACCGCCGCGGCCAGTCGCTCCGCCACGGTGGCGGCGGGGTCGGAGGCCACCTTGACGATCGAGACCCCCTCCTCGCCGAGCCGGTCGAGTTGTCGGCGAATGGTGTTGAACTCCCCGTCGGTCGTCACCAGCCGCGGACGCTCCCGGAGCGGCAGGGCCGAGAGGAAGCGGAGGAGAAGGTCGTGCGTGTTCTGGGCGAGGGCGTACTCGCCGTCCGGATCGGCCAGCAATTTGGAGAACCCCCGCCGTACCCGGTCGGCCACGGCGAACGCCCGATCCCACTTCTCGTCCACCAGTTCGGCGGCGTCCTCCCAGGCGCGGAGCTGGCCGGCGCGCGCGCAGTCGGGCCACGCCTGGTGGGAGTGCCCGGTCAGCAGCAGCCGGTCGGCCACCCGGAAGGCGGTGTACTCGGGCGCCAGCCGATTGGGGCTCCGGTAGAGCTCCTCAGCCCGCATTGGACGGCCCCTTGACGAAGCGATAGCTTGATGATATCATATCGGTATCACTCTTTCCGTGAGGATGCTGTGATTCGTGAATCCAAGCACCAGGCCGTCAACGGCCTGCTCGCCCTGATCGTCATCCTGGCGGCCGGTGGCGTCGGCGTGTTCGTCATCGGACGCAACGCCGCGCAGGACCTGCCGGTGGCCGCCATCCCGGGTTTCGTGCTGGTCATCCTGGCCGCCATCTGCCTCGGGGGCCTGTTCGTCGTCAATCCCAATGAGGGTCGGGTGCTGACCCTGTTCGGCAAGTACGTCGGCACGGTCAAGACGCCGGGGCTCTGGTGGGTCAACCCCTTCATGGCCAAGAAGAAGGTGTCGCTCCGCATCCGGAACTTCGAGACCGGGAAGCTGAAGGTCAATGACGCCAACAGCAACCCGATCGAGATCGCGTCCATCGTGGTCTGGAAAGTGGTGGACACCGCCGAGGCGATGTTCGAGGTGGACGACTACGAGCACTACGTGAAAGTGCAGAGCGAGTCGGCGGTGCGGACGCTGGCCTCCGCGTATCCGTACGATGCGCACACCCAGGGCGAAGAGGCGCTCAGCACCCACACCGCCGAGGTGTCCAAGCGGCTGTTGGCGGAAGTGCAGGAGCGGCTCGGCAAGGCAGGCGTCGAGGTCACCGAAGCGCGGATCAGCCACCTGGCCTACGCACCGGAAATCGCCTCCGCCATGTTGCAGCGGCAGCAGGCGAGCGCCATCATCGCGGCGCGGCAGAAGATCGTGGAGGGCGCGGTCGGGATGGTCGAGATGGCGCTCGACATGCTCTCGTCGAAGAAGATCCTCGAGCTGGACGCCGAGCGGAAGGCGAGCATGGTGAGCAACCTGCTGGTGGTGCTCTGCTCCGAGCGGGGCACGCAGCCCGTCATGAACACCGGCACGTTGTACCAGTAGCGTCATGGCCGAGCGCAAGGCGTTCCTGCTGCGACTCGATCCCGCCGTCCACGCCGCGCTGGAGCGGTGGGCGGCGGACGAGTTGCGCAGCCTGAACGGGCAGATCGAGTTTGTGTTGCGGGAGGCGCTGGGGAGGGCGGGGAGGCAAAAAGGCGGGGCAGCGGGGCAGCGGGGCGGTACGTAGGGCCGCAACGCGATGCGCCCTTACAATTCTGCTCTGACCGCCCAGAGATCCGGATAGACCGGGTGGTTCAGCGTCCGCATGAGATATTCCGCGCCGTCTGAGCCTCCCGTCCCGCGCCTCGTCCCGATGGTGCGCTGCACCATCTTCACGTGGCGATAGCGCCACTCCTGCACCCCCTCGTCCAGATCCACCATCCGCTCGCACACCTGCGCCGCCATCCCGCCGGCGCGGTACACCGCGACCAATGCCGCCTGCACTCCGGCGGACGGGGCGATGGGCTGCGTCACGTCCCGGGTCCTGGCCTCGGCCGGCACCGCGGCACCTTCATGCGCGAGGTAGCTGAGAAATCCGTCCCAGAGCGTGGGAGCGGCGAGCCGGCGCTCGAGCCGGGCCCGGTGCGCGGAGCCGGCAGGATAGCGCTCCAACGCCGACGGCTGCTTGTGTCCGAGGGCAAACTCGAATTCGCGGAACTGGAAGGACTGGAACCCGCTGCCCGACTCGAGCCGGTCGCGGAAGGAGAGGAACTCAAGCGGCGTCATCGTCTCCAGCACGTCGATCTGGGAAACGAGCACCTTGAGGATGGTCAGGATGCGCTTCAGGGCGCCGAGAGCGGGGAGGCCTTCTCCGGCCTCGAGCAGTCGCTGGAGTCGGCCCGCCTCGTGCAGGACCTGCTTGAACCAGAGCTCGTAAACCTGGTGAATGACGATGAAGAGCATCTCGTCGTGTTCGGGCCCGTCGCTCAAGGGCTGTTGCAACTCGAGCAGCTCGTCCACCTTGAGGTAGGTGGCATAGGTCAGCGGCTTGCTCAGATGCCGTCTCGCGGGTTCGGAGCTCCGATGGTCGGCGCATCCGGCCGGAACATCGTGTCGACGATCATCTTCGGCTTGCCGGACTGACCCGGCAGCATCGACATGCCCGGCCGGCACAGGCGGGCGTTGCGGACCGTCCACCCGCTGGTCTGGCCGGCGGAGTCGAAGCGGACGTCTCCCAGCTGGTGGATTGCCACCCGCCGGACGCCGATCGGCGTGGACACGTCCACCTTGCCATTCAATTCGTACTTGGCCGTGAGCATGTCGTCGCCCTTGGCGTGAACCGGCGGTTCACTTGTCCGCGGCATTTGGAGCGCGACCATCAACTCCACCGAATCCCGCATCTTCATGGCAAACGACCGGTCGCTCTGGAACACGCCGACCGGCATGTCGTTCACGATCAGGTGCCCCTCGAGGGTCAGCCCGTCCAGATCGAAGTCGTTGAGGTTGCAGCCGACGAGGATGAGCTGGAGGGTGTCGGCGGGAGCGCCGCGGTACTTGGTGCGCACGCCGCTCAGCGCGAAGGTCGGATCCGAATACAGCCACCCGCCCAGGGGCGTGCAGGCGAGGGCGCCCACCCCGAGGAGCACGAGGCCGGCGACGACAACCTTCGGCGATACGTTCCGGCGAATCCACATGCGTGATCGCGACTCCTGAAGATGCTCACGGTGTCTCGCCCTCGCGCCTCGCGCGCGAGCAGAGCCCGCTTCCGATCGATGCCCCACCGATACCCCCCGCCCGACCCGTCCGCCCGCACCACCCGGTGACAGGGGATGACCACCGCCACCGGGTTCGCCGCGCAGGCGCTTCCCACAGCCCGGGCTGCTCCCGGCCGACCGATCGACTCCGCCACCTCGGCGTAGGTGCGGGTTTCTCCGTACGGAATGGCCTGCAGACTGTTCCAGACCTTCCGGGCGAACGGGGTGCCATCGATATCCAGCGGCACCCGGGCGAGAGGAGCACCCGTTTCCATATGAGCGCGCAATGCCGTGGCCATCGGGGCCAACCCACGGTCATCCCGCCGAACCGTCGCATTGGGAAACTCACGGCCCAGCGCACCGGCCAGCGCGGCGGCGTCTCGTCCAAACCAGGCGGCGCACAGTCCCCGCTCGGTGGCCGCCATGAGCAACGGACCCACGGCGGTCTTGACCACCGTGTAGCGCAGCGTGACACCCGCCCCGCCCGCCCGATAAACCGCGGGCGTCATGCCGAGGGCGTCGGCGCCCTGCTCATACAACTGTCGGCTCGATCCGTAGCCGGCGTCCCAGCCAGCGCGACCGACGGACCGACCCTGACGGAGACCCGCCTTGAGTCGTTCGCGCCGCAGGGCATGGGCATAGGCCCGGGGACTGACGCCGACCAGACGCGAGAAGTTGCGCTGCAAATGGGCCGGACTCAAGCCTGAAGCCTGGGCCAGCTCGGCCAAGGGGGGGATCTCCCCAGGGTGGCTGTCAATATACGCCAAAGTACGGCGGACCGCTTCATCCCCCGAACGGGGGGTGGTCCCGGACACCGCCTGGTCGGGCCGGCAGCGACGGCAGGCCCGGAACCCGCCGGCTACCGCTCCCGATGGCGTCGCGTAAAATGCGACGCCTTCACGCTTTGGGCGTCGCGACCCGCAGGAGGGCCGGCAGAAGATGTGGGTGGACCGGACGGCGTACACGAACCGGCCGTCGGCGCTCGGGTCCCGTGCCGCGACGGCGGCCCACCGACGCGCGGTGTTCGGGAGGGGCTTGGAGGGAGATGTCGTAGTCATGGGATCAAGCTAGGGCGAAGGCCCGGGTGGGGCTATCCGGTTCGTGCGATGAAACTCGGCTGGGCAGCGGGGCAGCGGGGCCGACGGGCAGTCACTGCCCCGCTGCCCCCCTGCCCCGCCCCGCAATCAGGCTACTTGAGGAACAAGAGCTCCCTGTACGTCGGCATCGGCCAGAACTCGTCGGCCACGTGGAGCTGGAGTTCATCCGCCACGGTCCGCAGCTCCTGCATGGCCGGGATCACCTTCACCTTGATGTGCTGCGCGTGCTTCATCGGGTCCTCGAGGTGCACGGCGCTGGCGCGCTCGACCGCCGCTGT
The DNA here is from genome assembly GCA_963810185.1 of uncultured Gemmatimonadales bacterium. GTDB lineage: Bacteria > Gemmatimonadota > Gemmatimonadetes > Gemmatimonadales > GWC2-71-9 > SPDF01. The sequence goes on along the minus strand of CAWEMJ010000007.1, from coordinate 441,121 downwards.
CGCCTTGCGCAGTCTGGAAACCAGCCCGACGAATTCCCGGAGCGCCGTCACCGTGTCGGCGTCCTTGACCCCCGCGGCCTCGGTGGAGGCCACCGCCTCCGCCATGAGGGTCTGGTGGGCAAACGCCGCCGGGAGGATCATCGTCCGCGACATGCTGACCATCGTCTCCGCCTCGATGGTGAGCTGCTTCACGTATTTCTCGACCGCGATGTGGGTCCGCGACTCCAGCTCGGCCTTGGTGAGCACGCCGTACTTCTTGAAGAGATCGGCGTTCTTCCGGCTGGACAGCACGGCGAACGACTCGACCGAATCCCGCAGCATCGGGAGGCCGCGCTTCTTGGCCTCGGCGTGCCACTCCTCGGTGTAGTTGTCGCCGTCGAAGATGACCCGCTTGTGCTCCTTGAGCAGCTTCTTGAGCAGGCTCAGCGCCGCGCTCTCGAGCCTGGCGGCGGTCGGCTTGTCGCCCAGCGCCTTCTCCAGTTCGCCGGCCACGAAGTCGAGCGACTCGGCCACGATGGTGTTGAGCACGGTGTTGGGCCAGGCGATGCTCTGGCTCGACCCCACCGCGCGGAACTCGAACTTGTTGCCGGTGAAGGCGAACGGGCTGGTCCGGTTGCGGTCGCCGGAGTGGCGGGGCAGCTGCGGCAGCGAGCGGGCGCCGAGGTCGATCACGCCGCCCTTGAGGGTGCGCTTCGGCAGCCCCTGCTCCACCTGCGCCAGGATGTCGGAGAGCATGTCGCCGAGGAAGATCGAGATGATGGCCGGCGGCGCCTCGTTGGCGCCCAGGCGGTGGTCGTTCGCCGCACTGGCGATGCAGGCCCGCAACAGATCGGCGTGCAGGTCCACCGCGCGGATGACCGCCACCAGGAACACCACGAACTGCATGTTGGTGTGGGTCTCGTCCTGCGGGTCGAGCAGGTTGACGCCGGTGTCGGAGGCCATCGACCAGTTGTTGTGCTTGCCGCTGCCGTTGATGCCGGCGAACGGCTTCTCGTGCATCAGCGCCGCGAGCCCATGCCGCTGGGCCACCCGCTTGAGGGTCTCCATCAGCAGCATCTGGTGGTCGCTGGCGATGTGGCTGACCTCGAAGAGCGGGGCGATTTCGTACTGGCCCGGCGCCACTTCGTTGTGCCGCGTCTTGACCGGCACGCCGAGGCGGTAGAGCTCGAGCTCGGCGTCGGACATGAACTTCAGCACCCGGGCGGGGATGGTGCCGAAGTAGTGGTCCTCGAGCTGCTGTCCCTTGGGCGGGCGGGCGCCGAAGAGGGTGCGCTCGCAGGTCATCAGGTCGGGGCGCTGGAAGAAGAGCTCCCGGTCCACCAGGAAATATTCCTGCTCCGGTCCGACCGTCGTGATGACCCGGTTCACCCCGGCGTCGGTGCCGAAGAGCTTGAGGATGCGAAGCGCCTGCTTGGAGAGCGCCTCCATGGAGCGGAGGAGGGGGATCTTGGTGTCGAGCGCCTCGCCGGTCCACGACACGAAGGCGGTCGGGATGCAGAGGGTGACGTTGTTCTCGCCGCGCACCAGGAAGGCGGGGCTGGTCGGGTCCCAGGCGGTGTAGCCGCGGGCCTCGAACGTGGCGCGGAGACCGCCCGACGGGAAGCTCGAGGCGTCCGGCTCGCCCTGCACCAGCTCGGCGCCGGAGAAGTTGAAGATCACGCCGCCCGAGCCGTCGGGACTGACCAGCGAGTCGTGCTTCTCGGCGGTGAGGCCGGTCAGCGGCTGGAACCAGTGCGTGAAGTGGGTGGCGCCGTTCTCGATGGCCCAGTCCTTCATGGTGGCGGCCACGACGTCGGCCACCTGGGCATCGAGATGCTGCCCGCCGTCGATGGTCCGGATGAGGCTCTTGAAGACTTCCTTGGGGAGCCGCTGGCGCATCACGCGGCGGGAGAAGACGTCGGTGCCGTACACCTGGTCAATGCGGTCGATCGGGGCGGTCACGGGGCTACCTCGCGCGGGCGGTTCGGAAGGAACTGTGGCGGACGGCGGAGGATAGCGCAGGGGGCGGGCCGGGGCTAGGTTTCTCCATAGACTGTCTATGGAAACAGAGAAAAGAGAGAAGGGACTTGGGACTTGGAGGGGCTGAAAGGATGAAGGAGAAAGGGGCTCTCAGCACGGAGGCATCGTTTCTCGCTTTATCCTTCGACTCCTCCAAGTCCCAAGTCCCTTTCTCCTTCGCCTCCCTACCCCAACGATCACCGCCCATGACCCTCCTCCCCGGCACCCTCGACCTCCTCGTCCTCCGCGCCCTCGCGTGGGAGCCGACGCACGGCACCGGCGTGGGTGACTGGATCAAGCTGGTCACCGGGGGCGTGCTCACCATCGAGGAGGGGTCGCTGTACCCGGCGCTCGGCAGGCTGGAGCGAAAGGGGTGGATCACGTCCGAATGGGGGCAGTCGGAGCGAAACCGCCGCGCCCGCTACTACCAGCTCACATCGGCGGGCCGGCAGGAGCTTCGCCGCCTCGCGGCGGAGTGGACCCGCTATGCCGAGGCGATGGCGAGCGTGCTTCGGCATGGAACGCCGAGGGTGTGGGGCTGAGGCGGGGCAGCGGGGCAGCGGGGCAGCGGGGCAGCGGGGCCGAAGGTGCTATTCACGTCATTCCCGCGCAAGCGGGAATCCAGAGCCCGCTGCTGGACCCCCGCTTTCGCGGGGGTGACGGTGTGGTCAGCCGGCACGAATTCGCTAATTCGCTGGTCCAGGGGTGGGCGAAAGCCCACCCCCTATTTCAAGAAGTCCTTCGGCCCCAGCGGGCGAATCCCCATGTCAAACGCCAAGAAGAGGGTCTTGCTGAAGGGGAAGAGGATGAACGGCGCGATCAGCGCCTCGAGCGGCGCGGTCCACGCCAGGGTGTCCCATGGCGGCGTGGGCCAGGCGCGTACGATGACGGTGAAGATGACCGCCATCGAGAGGGATTCAGCCAGCAGCAGATTGATCCAGATGGCGCCGAGGTAGTAACCCGGCTCACCGCGGTCGAACCGCAGCCCGCAGGTGGGGCAACTCGGGAGCATCTTCAGCCAGTGGTGGAACACCGGCTGCCCACCGCAATGCGGACAGTGCCGGCGAATCGCGCGCGCAAACCGCGTCGACCCGCTCGGCACCGCATGGGTATGTTCGGTTGTCATCGTGCAGCGAATCTAACCGCCCCGCTGCCCCGCTGCCCCGCTGCCATCGCCCCGCTGCCCCCCTGCCCCGCCGCCAGCGCTAGCTGGCTCTCGCCCACACCTTCAGGAAGGGAATCCGCGTCGCGCGTCGGCGCCACGACCACCGGCGCCGTCACCACGGACGTCTCCGGCGCTTCCGCCAGTTCCTGCTCGGCCATCGCCGCCAGCGCCTGCTGATAGACCATCTGCGCCTGATGGGCCGGCAGGTCCATGGTGCGGATGTAGTGCCGGACTCCCTCTTCCGACGACCCGACGCGCGTGGTCACGAGGTCGAGCGCATTCTGCTTGTGGGTGGCGGAAATCCCTTCGAGCGCGCGCGCGGTGGCGAGCGTCATCCGGCGCCGCGCCTCCTGGGTGGCAGAGGCCATCCGGCGGGTCACGCCGAGGAACGTCCCCGGATTGAGCAGCGCCCAGCCGGTCGGGGTGCCCTCGGGCGTCGGCCCGTCGAGCGTCGAGAAGTCCAGGCGGAGAAAGGTGCCGGTGCGGACGGCGTCACGCATGCCGAGGGGAACCGGTACTTCACGGAAGTAGGCATCGAGCGCCTCGTCCACCGAGACCAGCGGAGCGAGCGCCTCGACGAAGACGGCGGCTTCGGTGCGGTGCGTCTCGACCAGCGCCTCCCAGGCGCGGGCGTAGGCAACCTGCACTCGGCGGTCGGCCGCCGAGGCGTTCGGGGTCAGGGAGGGGATAGCGTTCGGGAACTGCATTGTTCGTGACTCCGGAATGAGAGGTCGACTTCCGGGAGTGGAAAGAGCAGGAGCAGTGCCATCTTGGAGGGCACAAGGCAACGTTTGAGTTGACAAGGGTTTGGCAGGTCGACCCGCAAGCTATTGCACCAGCATCAGGAAGGGGCATTTGGCGCGCCGCGCGCACCGGTGAGGGATACGCGCGACAGCGGGGATTATCCCGGGGCGCATCTGGGAATTCGGGGATAGATTTTGGTTGGCCCGCGCAGTTCCGAAGCAACACCACCGAGGCGGCAAATGCACTGGCTGATCGAGACCCTCCGCGCCCATCCGGAAATCGCCCTCTTCCTCACGCTGGCGCTCGGCTACGGCCTGACCAAGCTGCGCCTCGGCCCCATCCAGCTCAACGCCGTCGTCGCGGTGCTGCTCGCCGGTGTCGCCGTCGGGCAGCTGCAAATCGAGGTGCCCGCCGCGCTCCAGTGGGTGTTCTTCGTCCTCTTCCTCTTCTCCATCGGCTACCAGACCGGGCCGCAGTTCTTCCGGGGACTCGGACGGAGCGCCCTGCCCCAGGTCGGACTCGCCCTCCTCCTCTGCGGAACGGTGCTCGCCAGCGCCCTGGCGCTGTCGAAGGTGTTCGGCTTCGACGCCGGCGCCGGCGCCGGACTGCTGGCGGGCGGGATGAACGCCTCGGCAGCGATCGGCACCGCCGGCGACGCCATCGCCCGCCTGCCCGCTGCGACCCGCCGCGATCCAGACCCTGTCCACCAGCCTCGCGGTGGCCTTCGCCGTCACCTACCTGGTCGGCCTGCTCACCGAGATCTTCACCCTCACCACCGTGGGGCCCTGGCTGATGCGCGCGGACCTCGCCGCCGAGTGCAAGAAGCTCGAGGCGGAGATGGGCGTCGCGGCGGGCGGCGACGCCGGCCTCCTCCGGCTACCAGGGCATCGTGCTGCGCGCCTACGCCGTCCCCGCCCGCCTCGAGGGCCGGACGCTCACGGAGGTGGAGCGTTCGTTTGCCCCTGCCCGCGTCTTCGTCGAAGCCTCCGGACCCCGGCGGGCATCATCGCTCCCGAGCCCGGCACGGTCCTTCGCACGGGCCAGGTCCTCGCGCTCTCCGGACGGCTTGCCACGCATGTCGCCCCCGGCAATCCGCTGGCCGGCACCGAGGTCGACGACCCCGAGCTGCTGGACATCCCCACCGCCACCGTCGACGTGGCGGTCGCGGCGAACGGCGCTGATCGGCCAGACGCTCGAGAAGCTGTCGCGGAGTCGTCGGGTTCGAGGAGGACGTCAGCCGGAGCGTGTTCGTTCGGCAGCTCCTGCGGGGCGGCAAAGCAGGTGCCGTTCGGGCCCCGGCACCGTCGTGGAGCGCGGCGACGTCGTCACGCTCGTCGGCCCGGCGGCGCACGCTTCGAGCGGGTGGCTCCCGCTCGTCGGCCGCGCACTGCCGCCTGCGGCCAGCACCGACCTCCTGAGCATGACGATCGCGATCGCGCTCGGCGGACTGGGTGGACTGGCGACCGTGCGCCTGGGCGGGCTCGACGTCGGCATCAGCATGCCGGTCGGTGTCCTGCTCGGTGGCCTCCTCGCGGGCTGGCTGCACTCGGTGCGTCCGGCGGTGGCCGCCATGCCGGAGCCGGTGCTCCGGGTGTTTGACTCGATCGGGCTGACTGGCTTCCTGGCCGTGGTCGGGATCAATGCCGGCCCCGGGTTCATCACCGGGCCTGGCCACCTCCGGCGTTCCGCTGGTCGTCGGCCGGCTTCCTGGTATGTCTGATCCCGAACGTGGTGACCATCCTGGCCGGGCGGTACCTCCTGCGGCTGCACCCCGGCGTGCTCCTGGGCATCTGCGCCGGCGCCGGCACCTCGCCGGCGGGACTGGCGGCCGTGCAGGACAAGGCCAGGAGCAAGATCCCGACCCTGGGATACGGTGTGAGCTACGCGGTGGGCAACCTGCTGCTGGCGCTCTGGGGATCGGTGATGGTCATCGTCCTGAGCGGTTGAGGCCGCGGAGGCCTCCGCTCAGAAGTTGACCTCGACGCTGGTGTAGAAGACGTTGCCGTTGCCGCCCACCGGGTAGGGGAGCGAAAGGGCGCCGACGGGTGAGTGGTTCAGCTTGAGCACCTCGGCGTTCCAGCGGACGATCTGGTTCTTCCAGGGAAACCAGCTGGCGCCGATCCTGACGTCCGAGGGGTCACCGTACTGGCCGTAGATCTTGGAGCCGGCGACGTACACCTGCAGCGTCTTCTGGATCGCCATGGCGGAGGCCAGCACCTGGAAGCCGTCGTCCCGGAGGCTGGGGAGCCCGGTGGTGCCGGGCCCCTGGAAGTCATCGATCCAGCGCCCGTAATACGCTGCATCCAGCGAAAATCCGTGATACTTGAGGCCCGCGTCCACACTTGTCATCTGGTAGCGTGCATCCTCGACCCGGATCCCCGGGCCGAAGATATCGGGCGCGAAGATGATCCCGCCGTTCGACAGACGAATCTGCACGTTCTCGAAGTTGTCCGTATTGGGCTGGCCCTGGCGGTTCTCCATGCTGTAGGTGTAGTGCGCCGCGAATCGCGTCGCGAGCTTCTGGTGATCCTGGAAGTCGCCGAAGGGGCTTCGCGGCCCTCCGAACTCGCCGGTGCTCGGCAGCCAGACGAGGGACGCCGAGACGGTGTTGAGTCCGTTGTCCAGCTGGCCGGCGTCCACGCCCAGTTGACTGAGGTTGTTCCCCAGCATGACGGTGTAACTGAGACGATCGACCACCTCGCCGAGGGCCCAGATGCCGGTGGTGTAGGAGGGCCGGAAGTACTCGTCGGCGATGAGGCGGTTGTCCACCGGGAGCCAGGCGGGGAATTGACCCTCGGTCGAGCGCACGCCGGGCAGGCCGAAGATCCCGCCGCCGACGGTGAGGTGGCTGTTGATGTTGTACATGAGGTTGCCGGCGACGACGACTTGCGCGGACAGCCCCTGGCTGGTGTTCGTGCTCCACACATAGGTCAGGTAGCGAAAGCGCGGACTCAGGAGCCAGCCCTTGAAGTAGAGAATGACCTTCTGGAACTGGATGTCCTGCCGCTGCTGCACCGGGACGGTGTTCCCGAACGCGTCGGTGTAGGTCGGGTCGAGGCCCATCTGGTTGAGGTAGCGGACGTAGGTGTAGAGGCTGAAGTTGAGGTCGCCCTTGTCGGTGTTCACCACCTTGAACCCGGTACCGGGCGTGAACGTCCCCCACGAGTCTCTCTTGGCCTTGCCGAGCGCAAACTGGGCGCTGCAGCCATCCGTGACCCAGATGCTCTGCTGATCGTAGCCCCAGGTCACGCCCAACACGCACGCCAGGCTGCCCGTCTCCCGGAGCAGGGTGACGCCCGCGCCGGTGTTCGCCGCGCAACTCTGGCGCTCGCCCGGTTTCGAGGCACAGACGACATCCGGAACGCGCGCGGTGCTGTCCTGCGCCGCCACGGCCGTCACCCGCGTCGTGATGCACAGCAAGATCACCAGCGACACTTCCGCGCACAGGTGCCATCCTCGAGTACGCCTCGATACCATCGGATCTCCCATGTTCGACGAGCAGGCCCAGGGGCGCTACTTGCGTCTGCACCCCGCTGATGCAGAAGAACGGCGGCGTGAACAGCATCATGCCCAGCTGCCAGCCCGCGCCCAGGGAGCTGGTGAACTCCTGTCCGTAGGTCAGGGCGAAGGTGGCATACTGATTCGGCTCGTAGCGCACCCCGATCTTGTATTCGGCGGGAGTCTCGACCTCGCCGACGCCGCCGAACACCTCGCCCACGATCGCCGTCTTGGGGCCCTTGGGATACCACGCCAGCCGCGTGGAGTAGGTGAACGACCAGCCGACCTCGAGACTGTTTGCGTTGTCGAACGTGTAGCTTGCGCCAGGCATCAGGTCCCACGAGAGCTTGTTGCCATAGAAGGGCAGCGTCAGCGGCGCGTTCACCCACCAGGTCTGGAACGCGTCCTCCAGGCCGACGCTAGTCAGGTAGCCCGGATCCATGCCGGTGCCGCCCTTGAAAGCCAGGCCGCCGTTCTTGGTGGAGTTCTCGGCGATCATGTACTTGAAGTAGAGGCTGGTCGAGTACCCTTCATCTGTCGAGCGATCCTGGTCCGAGTTGAACACGTACACCGCGGCGGTGAACTCGAATTTCGGGATCAGGGAGAAGGTCGTCATGACCATGTCGCTCTGCTCGCCGATCGTCAGGATGACCGTCGAGACGCCGGCGGGCTTCGACAGGTAGTTGTCGGAGTTGAACTGCTGGGCGCTGGCCGGTGTCCAGGCAAGGGCCGCCAGCCCGCACACGAGCAGGCCCGCGATCGTGATGGAGCGTGAGGTCGTCAGGCGTAGCCGCATATATCACCTCATTCGCGGTGATGGACGCATCCCGCTGTCCATCACGGCGGTGATGATCAGAATAGAATGTCCGTGCCGAGCGAGTAGGTCCACCCGTCCTGGCCGGCGGCGTAATACCCGAAGCTGGATCCGGTCGGGCTCTTGTGGACGTTGATGGTGTGCAGGTTGAGCCGCCAGCTCCTCGTGCCCATCGGATAGAAGCTGAGGCCGGGCGAGATCTCGTACGGATACCGCTTGAACTGGTCCCAGACATAACCTCCCGACACATACATCAAGAGCTTGTCCCGCACCACCATGTACCCGAGCTGGGCCTGGGCGCCGTAGTCCGTGACTGACGTCAACGGTAGCGGGCCATCGGCCACGAAGTTGGAAAGCCTGCGGGTGTAGAACTCCGACTGGAACGACCAGCCGCGGTACTTGAGCCCGGCGTCGATGGCCAGCTCGTTGTATTGCAGGTACTCGACCGTCACCGAGTCGGCCAGCGCCCCGGTCTCGAAGGCGTACACGCCGTCGGACAGGCGGAGCTGCGTCTCGTTGGGCTTGGGCTGGTCGAGCGGGGCGGCGCGGTACTCGTCCGGGGCATACGCGTACGACGATCCGAACCGTGTGGCCAGCTTTTCGTGGTGCTCCAGGTCGCCGAAGCCGCCACGGGGGCCGAACTCCCCGGTGGTGGGCATCCACTGCACGCTCGCGCTGTAGGCCATGCCGCGCCCGTCGTTAGAGGCAGTGACCCCGAGCTGGCTGAGGTTGGTGTTGACGCCGGCGGTGTACCAGAACCGCTTCAGGGGTTGCCCGGTGATGAAGACGCCGGAGGAGAAGCCTGCCCGCATGAACTCCTCCGTCATCTGCCGGTCGCTGCCCGCCCAGAACGGCCAGGAGCCCTGCATCGAACGCACGGCAAGGTTCGGAGCCATGCCGACCCCGAGGGTCAGGGCGGGGCTCACCTGGTACTGGAGGTTGCCGAACACCAGGGTCTGCTGGGTGGCCCCCAGCGACCAGACGGTGAGGTTGTACCGCAGTTTGGGGGTTCCGAAGAAGCCGGTGAACCACACCATCGACCGCTGCCAGTACATGTCGTTCCGCGGGTTGACGGGCCGCACCTTGTCGAGGTGGGTGGTGAAGGTCTGGTCGGCGGGCGTCTGGTCGATCCAGCGGAACAGGCCGTACACGCTGATGTTCAGGCTGGCCTTGGGCGAGGTGAAGATCTGGAACCCCTTGCCCGGCGTGAACTCGCCGGCGGTGGTATTCGCCATCGGCTTCCGCATGGCGAGCGAGTCGGCGCTGCTGATTCTCGGGATGGAGTCGGCCGTCGCGACCGAGTCCGCTGGATTCACGACCGTGATGTCCTGGGCGGCGGCAGTCGATGGCAGCAGCCAGAGCAGGGCCAGCACGCCAACGGAACAGAGGATGTGGGTCCGACCGAACGCGACCTGTGCCATGCTTGCGGCTCCTGGCTGTGGTGTCGTCCTCAACCAACGCCCACGAGGGCGCGGGAACGGGGCTCGCGCCCCGCTCCCGACGCCGAGAGAGGTGTTACTTGGCGGGTCCGAACTGGGCGTACGGATTCCCGCCCAGCGCGTTGGAGATGTCCGCGATGGCCAGCTGGGCGCGCACGCTGTTGCCTGCCGCGTCCACCGGCGGCGAAATCACGGCGATGCCGAACTTGCCGGGCGAGACGGCGATGATGCCGCCGCCGACCCCGCTCTTGGCGGGGAGGCCGGTCCGGTAGAGCCACTTGCCGGCGTCGTCGTAGAGCCCGGCGGTGGCCATGACCGCGAGCACCTCGGGGACGTCCGCCGTCTTCATCACCTGCTTCTTGGTGACCGGGTTCACGCCGCCAAACGCCAGCGTGGCCGCCATCGTCGCCAGGTCCCTGGCGTTGACGCCGACCGAGCACTGCTCGGTGTAGATGTCCACGGCCTGGAGGGGGTTGTCCTTGATGTAGCCGTAGGCGTACATCAGCATCCCGATGGCCTGGTTCCGCTGGTTGGTGGCGGCCTCGGACTCGTACACGTCGCGGAGCACGGTGAGTGACCGGCCGGCAGACGCGTTATAGAAGTTGAGGATGCTGTTCCAGATCTCGTCGCGGCTCTTGCCGGCCACCATGCTGGTGGCGGTGATGGCGCCCGGGTTGACGAGCGCGTTCATTTCCGCGGCGTTCTCGAGCTTTGATCCGCCCAGAGCCTTGTAGGAATACTCCACCGAAATGATCGAATTGAAGCGCAAGCCGGTCGCGTCGGCCCCGATGGTGTTCAGGATGACGTCGGGATTCTGCTGGTTCATGACCAGCGCCATCGTGTACACCTTCGAAATCGACTGGATCGACACCTCGGTGGTCAGGTCGCCGGCGGTGTACACCTTGCCGTCGGCCGTCACGACCGCGATGCCGAAGACCTTCGGGTCCACCTTGGCCAGCGCCGGGATGTAATCGGCGACGGCGCCGTCATTGTTGCCCTTGTACTTGGCGTAGGCGGCGTCCACCGCCGCCTGGATCTGGGCCGGCGACTGTGCGGCCGCCGGGACTGCCGTGAGCGCGGAAACGGCGAGCGCGAGCCCGAGGGCCCCGCGGCCGAGCGCCGTGAGTGTGCGAGACATCAGTTGCCTCCGAAGGTCTGCTTGAAGGAGTACTTGAACGAGACGGCGACCCGGTTGTCGTTGAAGGTCCAACTGTCGGAGTTGTTGTTCCGTTCACCCCAGGTGTATTCGATGCCCGCCAGGACGTTGGGCACCGGGTAATAGATGAGGTTCACGGCCGCGTACGAGCCGGAGTGGAAGGCGTCGGGCGACTGCCCGTCGCTGTTGTCGATGACCAGTGTGGAGTAGCCGATGGAACTGGTCCACTTGTCGTTCCAGGTGTGGTCGAGGAACGAGACCATGCTCCACATCGGCAGCGCCACGCCGATGATCGGGGACACCGGGTCGGTAAAGTTGTCCTGGATGCCGATGTCCACCGGGGCGTCGTTCATGTAGTTCTGGATCCCCTCGCCGTACACGCCCTGCAGTCGCAGGACATCGGCCTTGCCGAGCTTGATGTTGGAGCTGAGGCTGAGGCCCCAGCCGGTGGCGTTGCCGGAGAGGTCGAAGGCGTCGTTGTTCTGGTCTTCCCACGAGATGTACCGGAGGATGCCGCCGAGCTGGACGTAACCCCACTTGTGGGCCGAGCGGTATTGGGCGGTCAGATCGGGCACCGGGAAGTGCGCGACTACGCCGTCGAGCTCCACGCGGTCGGCATACTCCCCCTGGTCGGCGCTGGCGCCGGGGTTTTCGAGCGCGATGGTCAGGAAGGACTCGCCCTGGATCGGCATGTAGCGAACCTGGAGGTTCCGGAAGAAGATCATGCCGTTCGGGCCCCAGTACTCCAGCGTATTCGGGAAGACGTCGATGTCCATGAAGGCGCTGTTGGTCTGGCCCGCACCGAACTTGCCCAGCTGGCCGTAGGCCTTGCGGAGCCGGATGGTGGTCTGGCCCGCGTCGGCCCCCACGCCGAACATGTCGAACTCGAAGATGGTGTAGAGCTCGCCGGACTTGGTCGGCACCCACGACTGGACGCCGAACCGGGTCTGCCGAACGCTCATGAACGTCTGTCCGTTCACGCCGAATTCGCCAGCGACCGCCGGCAGCTTGGTGGGACGCATGACGTCGTACCACTGGGGGTTGATCCGGTCGATCTGGCTGCCGAAGTCGAGCTGGGCAAACCCGTAGACCTGGAACTTCGGCTTGGTGGTGGTCGCGTCCTGGGCCGAGGCGGGAGCGGCGAGCGCCGCCAGCACCGCGAGCAGCAGCGCGAAGGACCGCATTCTCACGAATCTCATTGGACTCCTCCGGGGTGGTGAAATCACCGGGCGCTCCACCAGGAGACCCGTCCATCAATACGCGAAACCTTCACGGCGGCGGCCCGACGCCCGACGAGGGGGTCGGCGGCGGCACCGGCCGCGGCTTCCCAACATTGGCCTTTTCCCAGGCCCGCACGTCCACCCGCGCCTTGTCGAAGAGCCGCTGGTAGTTGCCGAGGCGCACCTTGTAACTCGCCTCCGGCGTGAGCGCGTCCCAGAGCGGCTGGTAGGCGTTGTACACCGCCATCGGCGCATCGAGGCTGGCCGGCGCCACCACGTCGGTGCCGAACAGGAACCGGTCCGGGTACTTGTTGATCAGCGCCGCCGTCGCCGCCACCGCCTCGGGGCTCGACGTGATGTACTTGGCCGTTTCGTCCCACGAGATGTCGATATACACGTGGGAGACTTTCGGATCGTTCAGGGCCACGTCCAGCAGGGCGAGCTGGTCCTTGACCGGCCGCACGATGCGGCCCAGCCCGACGTGGGCCCAGATGATGGTCGTGTTCGGGTGCCGCTCGAACAGCGCCCGCAACTGGGGAAGCAGGTACGGGTCCTGTCCCGTCTTGGGGAACGGCATGTTGAGGTCGTTGTGCAGGATCGCCACCAGGCCGACTTCGCCGGCAAAGTCGAGGAGCCGGTCGAGCGCGGGATTGGTGAGGCTGGCCGCCCCGCCCGCCACCTTGGAGGAGACGAACTCCTTGTGGATCGAGAACTCACCGATGCCGGAGAAGACGCCGGGAAAGGTCAGCAGCACCCGCCGGATGTGGTCGGCGGCGTACATGTCGGCGGGGTTGAAGCCGGTGATCATCGGGTCGAGCCGCGCCTGCTGATCCGGCGGCAGCGACCTGTACGCCATCGCGATGAAGGCGTCGGTAAAGGAGTAGTAGTAGAGGGGCGCGTCGGACTGCAGGTAATAGGTGGGGGCGAAGCTGCCCGAGTTCCCGAAGTCCCACTCCTGCTGCAGCGGGATACCGAACAGGGTGGACCGGCACACCGTGCTCCCCATCATCCGGACATAGTCCCGGACGGGGGTGCCTTCCTGCACGTAGTTGGTCAGGTGGAAGTGCGAGTCGCTGTACCTGGCGCCGGGGCATGCCTTGTCCTGGGCCGACGCCGAACTGGCGGCCAGGAATGACAGCGCGGCCACCGCACCGAGGACCGTCGATTGGTGCCTCACAGCCCCCTCCCCTCTTAATGGGTGTGCGGACAAGCTTGCCCCAACCAAGCTAACCCGATCGTGAGGGGGCTATGAAGCTCTCTTCATCAAGCGCCCGGCCCTGGGGGCTACTTCGCCTTGGCGGGAACCGGCGGATAGCTCTTGAACATTTTCTCGACCGCCTTCAGCGTGTTGGCCTGGTTCTTCTGGGCGTTCGAGCTCGGATTGATCGTCTCCGACGCGGTGCCCTGCCAGACCAGCTGCTGCATGGCGGGGTCGTAGAGGTCGACGGCCAGGGTCCCATCGGTGATCGTGGATTCGGTGGTAGTGCTCATGCCCCCCATGCCACCCCAGCGGCCCCCGCCGCCCCATGCCCCGCCGCCCGTGCCGTAGGTGTTGAGCTGCTTCTGCTGCGACGTCGTGAGCTGGTAACCGACGTAGAGGCTCACGCTTCCGCTGTCCTGCCGGACCAGGCCCTTCAGCTCGAGCGTCGAATCGATGGCATTCCGGATCATCAGGTCCTGCAACTGATTCGGATAGGTGGCGCCGGTAATGTCCACCCAGTGGTAGGTCTTGTACTTCGAGAAGTCGACGCTGGTGTCGTAATTCGTTGCGACCTTCTGCGCCACGGCGGCGCCCGGAAGCGCGAGCGCGGCGCCCAGCACCAGCGCGAGCCTGGTGGCGGTGATTCGCAGGTGGAGCATGAGGGGGACTCCTTCGAAGGGTTGGACGGATCAGGCCCGCCACCGGGTGGATCGATTCCGAGCAGGCCGATAGGAAAAGGTAGCCGAGGCAGTTGACCGCCGGAAGAGCATGCTCCAACCCCTTGCTGCGCTTGGACTTCTGGAGGGCTAGGAGTTCCTACCAGCGTAGAGTCGGATCCGAAGGCCACCGGTCATCGTCTCCAATATTGTGTCGAGCGGCAGGCCGGTGGCGGCGGCCAGCGCCGGATCCGACGTCACGAACCCCAGCGACCAACCGCCGAGCGGCCCGCGCATGGCGCTGCCGAACGACGCGTAGAGGTCCCGGAGCCGGCCGCTCTCGCCCACCCGGACCCCGTACGGGGGATTGGTGAGGACCAGCCCCGATGGAAGTGCCGCGACGTCGGGGTCCGACAGCGTGGTGCTGAGCGCCGCGCACAGGATCGACAGATCGCCCGCCACGCCCGCCCGCTCGGCGTTGGCGGCGCAGGCCTCGACGGCGCCCGCGTCGCGGTCCGCCGCCACGATGGGCACCGCGGCCCGCCCCAACACTTCCTTCTCGGCCTCCCCCCGCACGTAGTCCCACACCGTCGGCTTGAACTCCGGCCACCGCTCGAACGCGAAGCGCCGCCGCCAACCAGCGGGAATCCGCCGCGCCAGCAGCGCCGCCTCGATGGGGATGGTCCCCGACCCGCACATCGGATCGACCAGCGGTGCGCTGCCGTCCCACTCCAGGGCGAGGAGCATCGCGGCGGCGATCGTCTCCCGGATCGGCGCCTTGGCCGACGCCAGCCGATACCCGCGGCGGTGGAGGAGCGCGCCGGAGCTGTCCACGCTGAGCGTGAGCTCGTCGTCCACGAGGCGGACGAGGAACCGCTGCACGCCGGGGAGCGCGGCAACGTCGTCGTCCAGCGCATCGGTGTCGGAGGGCGCGCGGACCGCGCTCGCGCCGGGGATGGCCGCCAGCGCCGCGCGCTCCAGCCGTTCGGCCACGGCGTCCTGATGGTAGAGCCGCGATTTGTGACTGGTCACGCGGAAATGCACCGCCCCGCCGCTCGGGCACCCAGCGGGCCCACGCCACGTGGCGGGCCTCCTTCTCCAACTCGGCGAAGCTCGCGGCGTGGAACGCCGCCACCCGGACCACGATCCGGCTCGCGGTGCGCACGCGAAGGTTGGCGGCGTAGAGGATGCCGGGCGCGGCCTCGAACGAGACGCCGCCCGGTTCGATGGCTGCCGACCACCGCCCCGACCTCGCGCAATTCGGCGGCGGTCAGGTGCTCCAGACCGGGAGCGGTGATGGCGTAGCAGGAATACATGAAGGGAATGTTAATCGATGGGCGCGCGCGCCTTGCAGGTTTCGTGGTGGTGGGATAAGTCTCAGGCTCACCCGGAGGCAGAACATGATCGCACTGGCCGGCAGTTGGAGTACGTGCAGAATCCGCACAAGGCTCTTCCCCGTAGCGGCGCTCCTGTCGCTGGTGGGCTGCGCCAAGTCAACGTCTCCCGCGGCGGAAGCGCCCAGCTTCATGTTCGTGCAGGTTGCCGAAGACCTCCAGGCGGACACCACCGCGATGACCCTTCGCCTCCGGAACGTGAGCGGCGCAGGTCATCTACTTTTCCGACCGGCCCAACCGGATCGCCGGACATATCACGATGGCCCAGTATCTCCGGGAGTGGACGCCGGCCGCCGGCAAGGACAACCTCGGGGCCGACCCGCCGAACGCCACGCTCTCGGTGTACGAGCCGGGGCAGCCCGACAACGCAATCACCATCGTCGAGATCGCCAATCCCCGGCTGGACGGTCCCGATCTCGTCTACGATTTCAAGCTGGTGGATGGCCAGATGCCGGCAAACGGTGGGACCACGGCGCTCTTCATCGATCGGGTGGGGGTCGGTGGCGGTGTCGGGCCCGGATCCCCCGGTGTGGGAGTCGGCGCCCCCGGCGTGGGCGTCCGGTAGCCGGGTCGGTGGGCCGGGCCGCGAACGAAGGCACCGTCAGGAGTCAGACCACGATCGGAGAAAGGTGACATGATGCTGATCCGACACCATATGACCGTCGTCGCGTGCCTCGGCCTGGCTGCCTGCCAGCCTGCCGCGAAGCCCGCGGAGGCGCCCGCGGCAACGGGACAGGAAGCCGCCGCGACCTTCGGGGCCAGCCAGGTCGCGCCCCGCGTGGTCGATTCGCAGGCGGTGCAGATCCTCCGCCGTTCGATGGATTACCTCAACGGACTCCAGCGGTTTTCTGCCAAGACCCAAATCCTCACCGAAGACATGCTCAACACGGGAAACCGGGTGGACTACGAGGCGTGGGGCAGCATGACGATCGAGCGGCCGAACAAGCTGCGCGGCGAGCGCCACGGGGTGGGCTTCCAGCAGACGCTCCTGTACGACGGCGCGAACCTCACGCTGTACGACGCCACCCGGCAGGTGTACGCGACCAAGCCGGCGCCCGGCACGATTCCCGGGATGTTCCAGCTGGCGTACGACTCGCTCGGCCTCTCGGTGCCGATTTCCGACCTGGTATGGCCGGACGTCTTTCCGCTGCTGGTGCAGAATGTGACGCTGGCCAGGGTGATGGACAAGGAGATCATCGGGGGCGTCATCTGCGACCACCTGGTGTTCAGCCGGCCCGACGTGGACTTCCAGATCTGGATCCCGGACGCCGGGGACCCGTTACCGATGAAGTACATCGTCACCGACCCCGCCACGCCCGCGCTGCTGAGCATCGTGACGACGCTCAGCGACTGGAAGGTGAATCAGCGCGTGCCGGCCGACCGTGTTCACGTTCGTGCCCCCCAAGGGCGCCCAGCCGGTTCCGTTCCTGAATCCCGACACGGGCATCTGACCACGCGTCGACGTCGAACCCGGAGAAATCATATGAAACGGATTTTCGGAGTTGCTCTCATCGCCGCGGCAATGGCCGTGACGTCGGTCCCGCAGCCGGCGTCCGGCACAGGCGGGCCACATGCACCGGGCCACCCGGCGGCGGACCGCCGTCGTGGTCGGCACCACGGTCAACGCCTCGGACGAGAAGGCGGCCGCCTCCCAGTCCTCGGCGCAGCAGTCCACGGCGGCCCAACAGTCGGCCACCGCCCAGCAGCAGTCGGCCACCGCGGCCCAGCAGTCGGCCACGGCGCAACAGCAGACCGCGGCGGCCGCAAAGCCCGCGGCAGCGCCGGCGGCCGCCGCCGGGGCGCTGGCGGTGGGCACCGTGGCGTCCACTCTTCCATCGGGCTGTGCGACATCGGCGGTCAGCGGCGTGGAGTACTACCACTGCGGCGATAACTGGTATCGCTCGGCGTTCCAGGGCAACAACCTGGTGTACGTCACGACGGCGCCGCCGCAGTAGGGAAGCCCTGCACGATTGGCTGTCCGGCCAGTTCTGTCATTGCGAGGAGGCCCCTGGAGGGGCCGACGAAGCAATCTCGGGCAAGATTGCTTCGGCCACTTCGTGGCCTCGCAATGACAAGAAGCGAATAGTGCAGACCCACGGGCCCCCGAGCGATCGGGGGCCTTTGCGTGGCCGTGATTACATTTTGGCAGCGGTTCCGTCTAACCCCCCTGAGGCGCTGAACCATGTTCCCTCGACTCTCCCACCTCCTGGCCGGATTGCCGCTCCTCGCGGCGCTTGGTGCGTCCTCGCTCGGCGCCCAGACGCCTGCCACCCCCGCCGAAACCGGCTGGCCGCGGCAGTTCTACTACCAGGGCGACAGCATCACCATCTACCAGCCGCAGATCGATGCCTGGCAGGACAACCTGATCCGCGGGCACGCCGCCGTCGCCATCAAGGCCCCAGGCATGGCGGAGCCGACCTACGGTGTCATCAGCGTGCAGGGGGTGACCTCCGTCAACAAGGACACCCGGCTGGTCGACGTCTATGACATCGCGCTGACCAACGCCAAGTTCCCGATGGCAGGCACCCGCGAATCGGAGTTCACGACGGCGCTGACGATGGTGCTGCCGGTGAGCTACGGCGACGTGTCGCTCGACCGGCTCGAGTTGAGCCTGGCTGCCAATCAGGACCAGCAGACCGCCGCCGCGGTGCCGATTCAGAACGACCCGCCAAACATCCTCTTCTCGGCCCAGCCGAGCATCCTGATCACCATCGACGGCGCGCCACGGTATGTGGCGGTCACGGGGCAACCAGTCATGCGGGTGGTGAATACCACCGCCTTCCTGGCCCGCGACAACAACGACGCCTACTGGCTGCACGTGTACGACGGCTTCATGACGGCGAGGGCGCTCGCCGGCCCGTGGACGGTGGCCAGCAAGGTCCCCTCCGCCGTGCAGACATCGGCGCAGGCCGCCGCCAAGGCGGGCCAGGTGGACATGCTCACCGGCGCCGCCACCGACTCCACGCCCAAGCCGACGCTCAAGAACACCACGCCGCCGGCCATCTACGTGGCGACTTCCCCGACCGAACTCATCGTGACCGACGGGCCGCCGAACTACCTGGCCATTCCCGGCACGAGCCTGCTCTACGTGTCGAACACGAACATGTACGTGTTCGAGGAAGTGAATACCCAGACCACCTACGTCCTGCTGTCGGGGCGCTGGTTCAGCGCGCCCGCCACGACGGGACCCTGGACCTTCGTCCCCGCCGACAGCCTGCCCGGCGAATTCGCGCAGATCCCCTACGACAGCCCCATGGAAAACGTCCTCGCCTCGATCCCGGGGACGCCGCAGGCCCAGGAGGCGGTCATCGAGAACCAGGTGCCGCAGACGGCGACGGTGTTCCGCGACTCGGCGCACCTCGACCAGCCGGTCTATGACGGCGGCACCCCGCAGCTGCAGGCCATCAGCGGCACGCCGCTGCAGTACGTCGTGAATACCGGCACGGCGGTCATCATGGTGAGCGGGACCTCCTGGTACGCCCTGCAGAGCGGCATCTGGTTCACCGCCCCCTCGGCAAACGGCCCGTGGACGGTGGCGACCTCGGTGCCGGCGACCATCTACTCGATTCCCCCCAGCTCGCCCATCTACTACGTGACCTACGTGAAGGTGTACGGCGCCACCAGCACCGTCGTGTACGTCGGGTATACGCCGGGCTACTACGGGGCGTACGTGTCGCCGTACGGCACGGTGGTCTATGGCACCGGCTACGCCTACCCCGCGTATGTGGGCACGGTGTATTACCCGCCGCCGTCGACCTACGGCTACGGCGCGACGATGACCTACTCGCCGTATGCCGGCTGGGCGTTCGCCTTCGCCCTCGGATACGCCGCGGGGTCTTCGTACTACCACTACGGCTACGCGCCGATGCCCTACTACGGCGCCTACTCCCCCTACCACGGCTACGCCTACGGCCCCTATGGCGGCGCGGCCTACTACGGGCCGGGCGGCGCCGCGGGCACCACCGGCAACGTGTACCACCAGTACGGCGCCACCAGTGCCGTGAGCCGCACCTCCGGCGGGTACAACGCCTACACCGGCAACGCGTACGCCCACCAGACCGAGCAGTCGTACAACTCGATGACAGGCACCTCGACCGCCGCCGCGCGGAACACCGAGGCCAACGCCTACACCGGCAACTACGCCTCGCAGAGCGCGGGCGCCGCGTACAACAACCAGACGGGCGCCGCGGCGGCAGGCGTACACACCACCCAGGGCAACGCCTATACCGGCCAGCAGGTGTCCGCCACCAAAGGCGTCGCGTACAACCCGAATACCGGCCAGGCCGAATCGGTCGGCGCCATGGGGTCCGACGGCAATTACGTGGCACACGCGGGCAACAACGTGTACGCCGAAGACAACGGCAACGTGTACAAAAGCACGCCGAGCGGGTGGCAGCAGCCGTCGTCCAGCGGCGGCTGGCAGAACGCCGACATGAGTGACGCCCAGAAGCAGCAGGCCAACGGCTGGTCCAATGCCACGGGCGCGGCCGACACCCGGGCGGCGAGCAGCGGGAATTACAATCGCGGGTACGGTGGAGGTGGCGGCGGGTACCGGGGCGGCGGGCGCCGCTGACCGCTGCGGGGACAGGGCAAATTGCACGGGCCCTCGAGCGATCGAGGGCCTGTTTGCGTGGCTACTCGACGCCGAGCCGCTGCAGGGCCTGTTGCGACGGCGGGAAGCCGGGTTCGATCCGGAGCGCCCGGCGATAGGCGGCAATGCCCGCCTCGCGCTGGCCGGTGGTGAGGAGCGCCTCGCCCAGGCTGTCGAAGGCGTTGGCCGAGTGCGGATACACCTGGGTGTTGATGCGGAACACCGTCACCGCCTGCGCGCCGGACCCGCCGCCAAGGAGCCGGTAGCCGAGGGCGTTGATCTCGGCCTCGAGGCTCCGGTAGCGGTTGACGGGCTGCTGCTGCGCCGAGCGCAACAGCCGTTCGGCGCCGGCGGAATCGCCACGGTCCACCAGCACCGCCACCTCCTCCGCCGCGGCCGGACCCGCCGTCCAGGAAAGCGCGGCCGCGAGCGCAGGATCCTCCCCATTCCGATAGCCGTTCGACGTAAGCGGTGTGTACGCGTCGGGCGGAATGAACTCCCGCCGGTCAAACTCGTCCGGCGCCTGGTGGAAGACGGTCGAGATCATCACGGTCAGGTGGCTGTTGGGCAGCACCAGCGGACGGTGATCGCCGTACTGGCTTGGCTGCTGGCCGGTGGGCTCGCCCACGAAGGTGGCCTGGGTCCAGGCCTCGAGCAGGTTGGCGAACTGCTGCCCCGCTGAAAAGGTGCGCCGGCCGATGATGACGAACAGCCGGTCGGGCCGGTCGAGCCAGGGCCGCCGCAGGATCTGCTGCACCGGATACCGGTTGAGCCCGCCGTTGCCGCCGAGGTTGTCGCGGATGTCGAGCACCATGCGCGCGGGCTGCAGCGAATCGGCGAGGGCGAACACCTGGTTCCACTGGCCGCGGTTGCTGGCGGAATTTGGCTGAGGGACCACGCCGCGCAGCGACACATACAGCGTGTGCGCGTCCGGCAGCCAGGTCCACCAGAACAGCTCGCCAGGCCGCTGCTCCGTGAGTGGTGCGGAGACCGCGCGCATCGACACCCAGTGGCTCATGTCCACGGCACCGCCCTCGCCGTGAGCCATCGCGCCGGCGGGAGTGAGCGTGACGGTTTCCTGCTTCCCGTTCCGCTCCACGGTCAGCGTAAGCCGGTTCGGGTCGGCGGTGAACCCCAAGCCGTGCACCATTTCCACAGCTGTGAGCCAGAACGGCCCCCAGGCGCGCACCCACCAGTAGTTCTCGTGGGGAATGATGGTCGCCACCCGGGTCAGCGCCTCGTCGGCGCTCACGTTCCCGAAGCGGACCACGCGGGCGCCCACGAGCGCGGCGTGCGCCGAGTCCGCGCGGCGCACGAAGAGCCCGTCTTCGAAGGAATAGAGTTCGATCGGGTAGGAGTGGAGCGGCCGCCCCGGATTGGGTTGCACGGTGGTGTGGGCGTCGCCGGGCAAGGCTACCAACTGAAAGAAGGCGACGAGAGCCTGGTCCTGATTCAGCGTCGGGAGCCTCAGGTTGAGGCTGGCAACGGCGGAATCCCACTGTGCCTTGGTGATGCTCTGGAACGGCGCCGGATGTCGGGCGGGAAGCTCCTTCGCCAGCACCTGAAGATCGGCCCGCCACCCGGCCACGGTGGGCGGCGCCTCGGCCTGGGCGGCCAGCATCGAACTGCCTGCCAGCAGGCACACGATCAGCGGACGGATCACGTGGGATGACTCCGAGAGGGACATCCGGCCTGACGACGACAGAGTGGGACGGGTTTCACCCCCCCGCGCCCGCTGGCGCCTGTTACCGGTGAGCCGTAACTTCATCGCATCCCCTTCCGGCGAGCCGATGACCGATAGCCTCGACCGACTCTCCGCAGCCTTAGCCGACCGCTATCGCATCGAGCGGGAAATCGGCGCGGGCGGCATGGCCACCGTGTACCTCGCCGAGGACTTGCGGCACGGCCGCCAGGTGGCGCTCAAGGTGCTGCGGCCGGAACTGGCCGCCACGCTCGGCCCGGAGCGCTTCTTCCGCGAGATCCAGGTGGCCGCCCGCCTGCAGCACCCCCACATCCTCCCGCTCCACGATTCCGGCGAGGCCGGCGGCTTCCTCTATTTCGTCATGCCCTACGTGGACGGCGAGTCGCTCCGCGAGCGGCTCAGTCGTGTCGGTGAGCTGCCGGTGCACGACGCCGTCAAGATCCTGGTGGAAGTGGTGGATGCGCTGGCGTACGCGCACAGCCAGGGCGTGGTGCACCGCGACATCAAGCCCGACAACGTGATGCTCTCCGGCCGGCACGCGCTGGTGACCGACTTCGGCGTGGCGAAGGCGGTGAGCGAGGCGACCGGACGCCAGCAGCTCACCACCGCTGGTGTGGCGCTCGGCACTCCGTCGTATATGGCGCCGGAACAGGCGGCCGCCGACCCGAACCTCGACCACCGAGTGGACATCTACGCCGTGGGCGCCATGGCGTACGAACTCCTGACCGGCCGGCCGCCCTTTACCGGCATGACCTCGCAGCAGATCCTCGCGGCGCATGTGACGCAGGCCCCCGATCCCGTCTCCCGGCATCGGCCCACCTGTCCGCCTGCACTGGAAGCTGTCATCATGCGCTGCCTGGCCAAGCGCGCCGCCGACCGGTGGCAGACCGCCGAGGAGTTGCTGCAAAACCTGGAGCCGCTGGCCACGCCGAGCGGCGGGATGACGCCGACCCAGACCCGGCCGGTGACGGCGTGGCAGCCGGCGGCGACATCCAGACGCTGGATGCCGGCGGCCATCGGCGTCGGTGTGGTCGCGCTCGCGGCACTCGGTTGGTTTGTGCTCCGCGGCCGCGGCGCGCCTCCTCCTGTGGCGCTCGAGCGGGTCCAGCTCACCTTCACCGGCAATGCGGCCAATCCGGGCATCTCGGATGACGGCACCCGGATCGCCTACACGACGCGGCAGTGCGACACCGCGGGCGTCTGCACGCTCGACGTCGTGATTCAGGATGTGGGCGGCGCCGGCTCGGCCACCGTGCTGCGAGGTGCGCTGGCGGTCTGGGATATTCAGTGGACTGCCGACGGACGCTACCTGGTGCTGGCCGCCTCCACCGGCAACGGGTGGGGAGCGTACAGCGTTTCCACCCTCGGCGGTGCACCACGGTACCTCGGCTGCTGTGACGCATCCATCGACGGCACCAGTGATACGGCGCTGGTCGCGTATCCCGCCGCGGTGGGTGACAGCGTCGGATGGATCCGATGGGTCACGATTGCTGATGGCATCGCCCATGACAGCCTGGCGGTTCACCAGGGCAGCGGTTTTGAAAATGCTGGTGGTGGCCTGAAGGCCGAGAGCTTTCCGGACGGCCAGCGGCTGTTGATCCAGACGAGTAGCAACCGGGTTGATATCGCCAGAATCACGACGCGCACCGGCGAGACGCTCGACTCCATGATCTTTGACGGGCCGCGGCTTCCCTTTGATGTGGACGTCGCCCCCGACGGCCGCGCGCTGATTGTGACGAATCTGCGCCCCTACTCGCAGAACGAGCTGGACATGCTGCGCTATCGGGTGAGCGGCGACGGACGCATTGCCGCCCACCCGGATACCGTCGTGAAGCAGTTGTCGATCAGCGACGGTGGTGACGTCAATCGGCAGGGCGTGCTGGTGTATGCCTTCGGCCCCACCGAGTTTTCGGTCTGGGCCCTCCGCCGCGACAAATCCACCAGCATGCAGTTTGCGCAGCGTCGACTGACCGCCTCCACCGGGCTGGTCACCGCCAGTCTCTCCCCAACCGGGGAACTGGTCCTGCTCGGTCGGCCCGCCGCGACCGGGAACACAAGGCGACAGTTCTCTGTGATGCCGTTCGACAGCGGGCCGGAGACCTCGCTCGGACCTCCGACAGACTGGGTCGATTGGGACTGGAATCAGGATGGCAGAAGTCTCATGGTGGCCAGCCCGCGCGGGGCCGACAGCATGGCGATCGAGCAGCTCGAGGTACCGTCCGGGCGCGTCACGGCGCTGGGCGGCGTGCCACGAAACCAGTTCGTCGGCCTGGAAACTGTGCGTGGTGGCGGCGCGATCATTCGTGCCACCGCACGCAGTTTTCGTCGATTTGCCATTCCCGGACTTCCGGACAGCACCTTCCTCCTGCCCGATACGGTGGGGACGCTCGCCTCGCTCGACCCCGCGCCGGACGGCAGGTCCTTCGTGTCGGTCGGGTGGGATCAGGACGGAAATTGGGTGCTGGTCCACCGCATCTCGATCGTGGACGGGACGGCCACGCGATTGGCGAGACTCGGCGGAGAGGGACACCAGCCGCCGAAGTGGCTCGATGATGGCTCCATCATCGTGCCGATCCTGGAGACAGAATGGAACCTCGCCTGGTATCGGATTCCTCCGGGCGGAGGGGAGCCGGTGCGGATGGGGTCGCCCCCCCGCTACCCCGGCCTGTATCGCTGGTCCGGCGATGGGCTCCGGGTGATGGCGCGGACTGAGGACCGGCGCTCGGATATCTACCTGGTACCGAATTACGGAGAGGTGTTGCGCTAGGGTGGCCCGGCCGGTATCGTCTCCGCAACCGTCCATTCAAGGCTCCCAATGCAAGAGGTTGCATTCCGCCCGAGGCTCGTCCTTCGGCAGCAGATCGCACTGGCAGCGCTGCTCCTGGCGGCGATTGCTGCCGGGTGCGCCGAGGGGACGGATCCCGGCGCCACCGGGGTGCTCGAGGTGGGGGTGCAAACCCAGGGACTCTCCCTCGATCCCGACGGCTACATCGTCGTGGTGGATGGCGTATCTGGTCCGCACGTGGCGGTCAATGGAACAGCGGTCCTGGCTGGCGTCTCGGCGGGAATGCACGGAGTGAGTCTCAGCGGCTTGGCCAGCAATTGCGCGTTGTATTCCGAGTTGCCAGTGCAGGTGTCAGTGCCCGCCGGGGGCGAGGTCGCGCTCACCCTTGCCGTGATCTGCCAGGGAAGTGGTGGGTTCATCCGCGTCGAAACGGTCACCGGTGGCACCAGCCAGGACCCCGATGGATACACAGTGTCGATCGATGGCGGTGCCGCTCTCCCGATCGGGCGAATCGCGAGCCTGACGTTTCCCTCGCTTCTGATCGGCGAGCACACCGTGCAGCTCGCCGGGATGGCGCCGAACTGCCAGATCACGGTGGCCAACCCTCAGGTGGTCGCGGTGTTGACCGGGCAGGTTTCGCTCATCCGGTTCAGTGTGTCCTGTGTTGCCGTCCCGAACAGCTTCGTGGCCTACCCCTACCTCTCCGAACTCCGCATTGCCCGTTGGGATGGCACCGAAAGCCAGACCGTCCTCACCGGGTATGCTCCATTGGATATCGCCTGGCACCCCAGCCGCGAGTGGATTGCAATCACGTATGGTTCACCATCCCAGCTCCTGCTGGTGCGGATCGACGGGAGCGAGCTCCGGGTCCTCGGATCGCCGGAAAGCAGTCAGTGGCCCTCCTTTTCCCCCGACGGCAATCGAATCGTCTTCGCGACGGAGGGCTGTGGCCAATTGATGACGGTGAACATCGACGGATCGGCCCGGGCGCCGGTGCTTGCCGACCCCCGGTGCCAGCGGTACCCTGACTGGTCGCCGGATGGCAGTGCGATCGTGTTCTCCCTCGACAATGGAATCGCGCGCGTCGGCATCGACGGCACCGGCCTCGTCATACTCCGTGAATCTGGAGCCCGGCCGGCCTGGTCGCCCGACGGCACACGGATCCTGTTCAGCGAATTCGGCGGCATCGTGACCATGAATCCCGATGGGACGGACGCGCGCCGGGTTGGCTCGGGGAATGATCCCGTCTGGTCGCCCGATGGGAGCAGCATCCTGTTTTGGCGCTTTTTGTCCGTCCCGGGGCAGGGTTTGAGAGACGAGGTGTACATCATGAACGCCGACGGCACCAGCGAGCAGATTTCCAACGTGGTGGTCGAATTCGGACGTAGCCCGGTGTGGGCTCCCTGACGCTCCATTCCGCACCATGGATTAGTGCGAGCACAGGTATCGAGGGTCGCTCGATGTATTCATTTGCCATGCTAGCCAATCGACCGGCTCCAGCGACCGCCATGCTCCTCCTGATGGCGGCCTGGGCGTGCTCGAGTAGCAACGATTCGGCCGGACCGGCGACCGCGGGCGCGATCGAGGTGCGGGTCACGACAGCGGGACTCGCCCTGGACCCCGATGGCTACACGCTCCTCTTGGATGCGTCTCCTGGCACCACGATCGGGCCGCAAGCGACGAGGTTGCTCGAGGGGCTTTCGGCCGGACCGCACACGGTGGCGCTGAGCGGCCTGGCCAACAACTGTGCCATCTACGGCTCGAATCCCGTGGTTGTCCAGGTGCGGGCAGGCGCCACGACAGCGGCAGGCATCGTGGTCACGTGCCAGGGCCAGGCGGGGATCATCCGGACCGTGGCGTTCACCACCGGCACGAGCCAGGACTCGGACGGCTATCTCGTCTCGATCGACAGCGGGCCGCCAATGGCGGTCGGAACGAACGGGTCGGTCGACACACGCAGCGTCCTGACCGGTGACCACACGGTCGGATTCAGCGGGATCGCCCCGAACTGCCAGGCGTTGACGCCAACCCTTCAGGTGATCCGGGTGGAGCACAACACCATCGCCGAAGCGCGCTTCGCGGTGTCGTGCGCTCCCGCCGTCCGGACCAGCATCGTCTATGTCTCCGGCTTCGAGTTGCAACTGGTCGACTGGGACGGGGCAAACTCCCGTCCGGTACCCACCTTTGCTGACCCCACAGACCCGGCCTGGAGTCCAGACAGGGAGTGGATCGCGTTCTCCGGGACCGACACCGAACGCATCGCCCTCATCCGGCCGGACGGAAGCGATCTGCACTGGCTCCCCGCCACGACACGCAACGCCGAACCCTCCTTTTCGCCGGACGGCACCAGGCTGGTGTTCGTCGAGGGAAATTGCGGACAACTCGCGACGATGAACGTCGATGGATCGGGGCTGACCCGGGTACTCGCGGACGCGCGCTGCCAGGCTTACCCTGACTGGTCCCCGGACGGTACGGCGATCGTTTTCGAGATGGCGGGCCGGATCTACCGGATCAATGTTGATGGAACGAACCTGACGCAACTGGGAGACCACGGTACCGAACCGTCCTGGTCGCCCGACGGGACGAAGATTCTCTTCGCGCGTGATAGCCGGATTCGCACCATGAACCCGAACGGCTCTGGTGGAGTGGACATCGGCACGGGGAGACAGCCGGCGTGGTCGCCGGATGGAAGCAGCATTGTCTTCACGATCTCGACCGATTCGCACCTGTACCTCATGAACGCCGACGGAAGCGCCGTCCAGGTCCTCACGACGGCAGGTTCCTTCGATCGCCAGCCTGCCTGGAGTCCGTAGGCCGACCACCTGCACGACCCCACCCACCACGGTATATTTCCCCCGAGCCCGACCCCCGGGCCCAGTCGAGTACCGCGCCCTCCCCCGGGCGATCACCCAATGATGAAGGCCAATCGCCCAATGCCCGGACGAGGAATTGCCCCAGTTCTGAGGCTCGTGCTCAGTTCGTGGCTCTGCGCCAGCGCCGCATGTTCCGGTGGAAGCGAGCCCGGCGCGCCGCTGGACACCGGGGCGCTCAAGGTGACAGTCGCCACGGACGGATCAGACATCGACCCCGACGGCTACGTGCTTGTAGTCGATGGGACAGCCGGTGCCACGGTAGCGGTCAATGGTTCGCGCACCGTGACTAACCTCGCCGCCGGGAGCCACTCCGTCGACCTGGGCGGGGTGACCGGCAATTGCTCCGTCGGCGGCGTGCATCCAGTATCGGTTCCAGTTGTCGCGAATCAGACCGCACAGGCCTCGCTCAGTGTCACCTGTCAGCCGCTGCCGCCTGCCACCGGAACGATTCGGGTGAGCGCAGTCACGACAGGCCTCAGCCTCGACCCGGATGGCTATGCATACGCAATCGATGGTGGGTCCATCTCGGGGATCGGAGTCAACCAGAGCATTGACGTACCGTCGGTACCGAGCGGAGTGCACACTGTCACGCTGAGCGGTATTGCCGCGAATTGCCAAGTCGGTGGATCGAACCCCCAATCCATTACCGTGACGACCGGTCTCACTGTCCAATCACCGTTCAGTGTCACCTGTCAGCCGCTGCCGCCTGCCACCGGAACGATTCGGGTGAGCGCAGTCACGACAGGCCTCAGCCTCGACCCGGATGGCTATGCATACGCAATCGATGGTGGGTCCATCTCGGCGATCGGAGTCAATCAGAGCATTGACGTACCGTCGGTACCGAGCGGAGTGCACACTGTCACGCTGAGCGGTATTGCCGCGAATTGCCAAGTCGGTGGATCGAACCCCCAATCCATTACCGTGACGACCGGTCTCACTGTCCAATCACAGTTCAACGTCACCTGCGCAGCGCTCGCAACCACCCAAATCGTGTACCAGGCCGACTACTACTTGAATATCATCGGCGCCGACGGATCCGGCGATCATCGCCTTCTCAACAGCTCGTATGGATTTGAGCCAGCCTGGCGCCCAGGCAAAGACTGGATCGCCTTCGTCATCCCGTGGTCCGACGACGACATTGCCCTCATTCGACCGGACGGGACTGGTTTGACTCGGATCGACGCACCCGGCCGGGACGCCTCCCCATCCTTTTCGCCAGACGGCTCGCGAATCGTCTTCACGAGCGGCTTTTGCGGTGTCCTCATGACGATGAACCTGGATGGAACTTCGAAGAGTCCCGTCCTTGCCGATCCGCGGTGTCAGTCAGAACCCGACTGGGCTCCGGGAGGCGGGGTCATCGCGTTCGTGATGGAAGTGGTGAGTGGTACCTTCGATCTCTACCGCGTGAACGTCGACGGCACCAGCCTGACGCCCCTCACGACGGCAGTGGGCACGGACAAGGACCCCTCGTGGTCGCCGGATGGAACCAGGATTGCTTTCGCGAGCAATCGGTCTGGCGGGTATCGCATCTATACAATGAATGCGGACGGCACTGGCCTCGCCGACCTCGTGGCTGGGGAAGCGCCGTCTTGGTCCCCGGATGGAAGCCAAATTGTCTTCTCTGCCCAAGGCCCGAGCGCCTTGGACCTGTTCATCATGAATGCCAACGGTTCAAATCCGCAGCCACTGATGACAACGACGACGTTCGACCGGGCGCCCGCCTGGTCACCCTGATCGCGGCAGCAGCGCCATGGACGAGGCTGAAATGAGCCAGGAGCGGTATATTCCTTATCGGTCCAACTCCGGGCCCAACGAGGGAACACGATGACCGACATGCCGCCGACGGCTGCCCCTGCAGCCGAGTCGACTGAGAAGGCTATTGACTGGAACGCCATGCTCGCCCCCTACCGCCAGCCGGTCGGGTGGAAGAGCATTTTCCAGCTGGTGAGCACCGCGTTTCTCCTGGCCACCTTCTGGCTGGCGGCGGTCTGGAGCCTCTCTGTGGGCTACTGGCTCACGCTGATCCTGGCCGTCCCCGCCGCCATGATGGTGGTACGGCTCTTCATGCTGCAGCACGACTGCGGGCACGGCTCCTTCTTCCGCTCCCAAAAGCTCAACAACCTGGTCGGCGGCGTCCTCGGTGTCTTCACGCTGGTGCCCTACGCGTACTGGCGGCGCACCCACGCCATCCACCACGCCACCAGCGGCAATCTCGATGTCCGCGGTCTCGGCGACATCGACACCCTGACGGTGCGTGAATACCTGAGCCGCTCCCGCATGAAGCGCGCGATGTACCGGCTCTATCGCCACCCCGCCGTGCTGCTGATCGTCGGCCCCACCTGGCAGTTCGTGCTCAAGCACCGGCTCCCGCTCGACACGCCCAAGGGCTGGAAGCGCGAGCAGGTGGGCGTGCAGCTCACCAACGTGGCACTGGCCGGTGTCATCGCCCTGATGTGGTGGACGCTCGGCCTGAAGCAGTTCCTGATGGTGCAGCTCCCCATCACGCTGATCGCCGGCTCCATCGGGGTGTACCTCTTCTACGTGCAGCACCAGTACGAGGACACCTACTGGCGCTACCGCGAGGCGTGGAACTACTTCGCCGCCGGGCTCGAGGGGGCGTCGCACCTGACCATGCCGAAGTTCCTGCAGTGGTGCACCGCCAACATCGGCCTGCACCACATCCATCACATCGCCAGCCGGATTCCGAATTACCAGCTGCAGCGGGCCTACGACAATCACGCCGAGCTGCGCCAGGTAACCCGGCTCTCCCTGTGGACAAGCTTCACCACGCTTCGGCTCACCCTCTGGGACGAAGACGCCAAGCAGCTGGTCGGGTTCCGGGAACTCCGCGCCATCCGCGACCGGATCCGGGCGGAGCTCGAGGCCGGCGCCGCCATCATGGCCACCAAGCCCGAGGTGGTCCCGGTCTCGTGGCGGTAAGCGTGTCGCGCGGGCTTCGCGCCGCGTCGCTGGCCGCCCTCCTCCTCGCCGCCGCGCTTCCCGCAGCGGCGCAGGAGTTGAAGTACGAGGTGTCGTTCCCCAACGCCGTGCACCACGAGGCCGAGATCACGCTCAGCGCCACCGGCCTGCCGCGCCGGCCGGTGCAGTTCCAGATGAGCCGCTCCTCCCCCGGCCGGTACGCCCTTCACGAGTTCGCCAAGAACGTCTATGCCGTGCGCGCCGAGGACGGCGCGGGGACCCCGTTGGCCGTGACGCGGGCCGACCCGTACACCTGGTCGGTGGCCGGCCACACCGGGACCGTCCGCTTCTCCTATATACTGTATGCCGACCGGGCCGACGGGACCTACTCCCAGGTGGACGACACCCACGCCCACCTCGACATGCCCGCCAGCTTCATCTGGATTCGCGGCCTGGAATCGTGGCCGATGTCGGTCAGCTTCCGGCTGCCGCCGAACTCCCGCTGGAAAGCCGCCACCCAGCTCTACCCGACGACGGACCCGCTTCGCTTCACCGCACCCAACCTCCAGTACTTCATGGACAGCCCGGTGGAGCTGAGCGACTTCGTCCTGCGCGAGTGGACCGTCACATCGCCGGCGGGCAACTTCCCGGTCCGGCTGGCGCTCCATCACCAGGGCACCGACACCGAGCTCGACAGCTACGTGGAGATGCTCAAGAAGGTCGTCGCGCAGGAAATCGCCGTCTTCGGCACGACCCCGCATTACGACGTCGGCAAGTACACCTTTATTGCCGACTACCTCCCGTGGGCCTCGGGCGATGGCATGGAGCACCGCAACTCCACCATCATCACCTCTTCGCGCCCCCTCGCGGGCAACGAGAAGGCGCTCCTCGGCACGGCGTCGCACGAGTTCTTCCATTCGTGGAACGTCGAGCGGATCCGGCCCCGGTCGCTCGAGCCGTTCGATTTCACGCGGGTCAACATGTCTGGGGAGCTCTGGTTTGCGGAGGGTTTCACCAGCTACTACGGCCCGCTCTTCCTCCGCCGCGCCGCGGTGACCTCCCTCACGGAATACGCGCACGGGCTGTCGGGCAGCATCAATGCGGTCATCAACGACCCGGGCCGGCAGTTCGGGAGCCCGGTCGAGATGAGCATGCAGGCGCCGTTCGTGGACGCGGCCACCTCGATCGACCCGACGAACGAGGACAACACCTTCATCTCGTACTACACCTGGGGTTCGGTGATCGGGCTGGCGCTCGACCTGTCGCTGCGGAAGGAATTCGGGAAGCCGCTCGACGGCTACATGCGGATGATGTGGACCAAGTACGGGCAATCGGAAGTGCCGTACACCCTGCAGGACCTGCAAGCCACGCTGATCGAGTATTCCGGCAACAAGGAATTCGCCGACCAGTTCTTCGCGAAGTACATCACGGGCCGCGAGGTGCCCGACATGGCAGGGCTGCTGGCGCAGGCCGGCCTCCTCCTCCGGCCCCGGAATCCCGGTTCCGCCTGGTTCGGGCCGGTCCGGCTCGACATCGACTCGGCAGGTGGGCGGATCGACGGGCCGACGCTCATCGGCTCGCCGTTCTATGAGGCCGGACTGGACCGGGGTGACGTGGTCCTCACGCTCGACGGCCAGCGGCTGACTTCGGACAGCGTCTTCCAGGCCATCAAGGCGGCGCACAAGCCGGGTGACGCCGTTCCGGTCACCTTCCGCGCGCGCGGCCGGCAGAGCACGGCCCACGTGGCCATGCCCGCCGACTCCCGGCTCGAAGTGGTCACCTACGAAGAGGCGGGGCTACCGGTGACGGAAGCAATCCAGAAATTCCGGCAGGGCTGGCTCGCCCCCCAGAACTGAGTTTCTCACCAGCCAATTCTGTCATTGCGAGGCCACGCAGTGGCCGAAGCAATCTCGATCTTTGCCTGAGATTGCTTCGTCGGCCCCTCCTGGGGCCTCCTCGCAATGACAGAAGGTCATTTGCGCCGTTGCGCGGCCTGCATCACCGCCTGGATCTCGCCGATTTCCCTCGGCGCCTTCGACAGCCATTCGACACCGTCCGCCGTGACCAGGTAGTCGTCCTCGATGCGGATGCCGATGTGGTTGTAGCGCTCCACCATCGGCCTCACCTTGGCGATGAACGCGCGATTCTTCGGCGTGTCGGCCAGCATGTCGAGCAGCGCGGTGCTGATATAGACGCCGGGCTCGATGGTGAATACTTCGTTCAACTGGAAGTTGCCGGTCGGCGAGTACGAATACCCGCCTGCGTCGTGCACCTCGAGCCCGATGCCGTGCCCCGGCCCGTGCGCCATGTAGAGAAACGCCTGACTGCACACCACTGGCACTCGCTCGCAGCGCGCGGCGTCGGCCCACGGCGGGTCGAAGCTGGCGTCGGGCCCTTCGGTGAGGCCGAGCTTGGCGAGTTCGGTGGCCATGACGGCGCGGATGGCGTCGTCGCCGGCACGCACCGAGGCGCCGGGCCGGGCCTCGCGCTCCGCCGCCAGCTGCGCGGAGCGCACGATGGCGTAGATGGCCGCCTGGTCGGTGGAGAAGGTGCCGTTCACCGGAATGGTGCGGGTCACGTCGCCGGCGTAGCCGTCGTAGAGTGCGCCCATGTCCATCACCACGACCTCGCCGGCCTCCATGACGCGGTCGTTGGCGCGGTAGTGGTAGCTGGTGGAGTTGGGGCCGGAGCCGATGATGGCGCGGAACGAGGCGCCCGAGGCGCCGGCCATCCGGAAGGTGTAGTCGGTGAGCGCGTGGATCTGGCCTTCGTTGACGCCGGGGTGGACCGCCTTCATCGCGGCGAGCTCGCCCATCACGGAGATGTCCACCGCCTTCCGGAGCAGGGCGATTTCCGCCGGGCTCTTCACCACCATGAGCGAGTCGAGCAACGCATCGGCGCTCCGGACCGTCACGCTCGGGTGCGCGGCCCAGAAGCGCTGCACGAAATACCGTTCCGCGCTGAGTGAATCGCTCGAGCGATAATCACGGCTGTGCGCGTCGGTGACGGTCCAGAGGGTACCGCGGCCAGCCATCGCGTCCATCACGGTGCGCAGTTGGTCCCGATCCCGGAGTCCGAGGCCGGTGCGGTGCTGAAGATCGGCGGAATCGGGCGCGAAGCCGTCATAGAGCGCGCGGCGCGGGTCGATCGGCGGCTCGAAGAGCATCTGGTAGGTGACCTTGCCGCCGCGGACCGCCATCACGAAGACGGCGTTGGCCCGGTCGTAGCCGGTCAGGTACTCGAAGGCCGGCAGCTGGTGGAAGTCGGCCTCGTCGGTCATCGACTCCGTGGCGCCGAACGAGAGCAACACGCCGTCGGCCAGATGGGCAGCCACGGTGCCCCGCCGCGCGGCGTATTCGGCGGTGGGAATCTGGGCGGCGAGCGGGCCGGCGACGGCCAGCAGGATCACGAGACCAGCGGCACTGAAACGGGACATCCGGGGCTCCGGGCTAAGGTCGGATGGGGCAGCAGCTTGGGAATGTGGCGCAAGTGGCCCCGGACCGCCAACCGGACCCCTTGCCCTCCCCGTCTTTGAGAGGCACTCTAATGGGTTCCAATCCATCACGTTGGCTTCAGCCGGACCATCCCGGGAGGACGTCGTCGTGCCCCTGATTCCTCCCAAGCTGGTCGATGCCCTCGCCGATCGATACACCTTCGAGCGCGAGCTCGGCGCCGGCGGCATGGCCACGGTCTACCTGGCGCAGGACATCAAGCACGACCGCAAGGTCGCGGTCAAGGTGTTGCGTCCCGAACTCGGCGCCGTCATCGGCGCCGAGCGGTTCCTGAGCGAAATCAAGACGACCGCCAACCTGCAGCATCCGCACATCCTCGGGCTGATCGACTCGGGCGACGCCGACGGCCTCCTCTATTACGTCATGCCGTTCGTAAAGGGGGAAACGGTCCGCGACCGGATCAGCCGGGAAAAGCAGCTCCCGGTGGCGGACGCGGTACGGATCGCCACCGAAGTGGCCGGCGCCCTCGACTACGCCCACCGCCAGGGCGTGATCCATCGCGACATCAAGCCCGAGAACATCCTGCTGCACGACGGCTCGGCCCTCGTGGCCGATTTCGGCATCGCGCTGGCGGTGAGCACCGCCGGCACCCGGATGACCGAGACCGGCATGTCCCTCGGCACGCCCCACTACATGAGCCCCGAGCAGGCGATGGGCGAGCGGGAAATTTCTGCGCGCTCGGACGTGTATGCGCTGGGCTGCGTGCTCTACGAGATGCTGACGGGGGACCCGCCGTTCACCGGCTCGACGGCGCAGGCCATCGTGGCGCGGGTGGTCACGGAGCAGCCGCGGTCGCTCACCAGCCAGCGGCACACCATCCCGCCGCAGGTGGAGGCGGCGGTGCTTCAGGCGCTGGAGAAGCTCCCGGCCGATCGGTTCGCGACGGCGGCGGAGTTCGCGGCGGCGCTGGCCAACCCCGGCTTCGCCACGCGGGCGACCACCTCCATGCCGGGCGGCCCGCGCGCCGCGTCGCCCCATGACGCGAGCCCTCGTCGTCCGGGCTGGCCTTCGTCGCGCTCGCCAGCACGGCCCTCGCGGCGTGGGCGCTGCTCCGCCCCGCCCCGCCACAGCCCGTGATCCGCTACAGCATGGGCCTTCCACCCGACCAGGCGATGCGGCAGGGGATTCCCGGCGCGAACCTCGCCTTCTCGCCCGACGGGAGCCGTCTCGTGTATGTCGGGCCGGGCGAGGGTGGGGACCAGCTCTGGGTACGCGACCGCGACCGCCTCGACGCGACGCCGCTGCCGGGCACGCTCGGCGCCGTCAGTCCCTGGTTCTCGCCCGACGGGCAGCGGATCG
This sequence comes from uncultured Gemmatimonadales bacterium, assembly GCA_963810185.1. Lineage (GTDB taxonomy): Bacteria > Gemmatimonadota > Gemmatimonadetes > Gemmatimonadales > GWC2-71-9 > SPDF01. The sequence continues at coordinate 406,155 of CAWEMJ010000007.1, read as the reverse complement.
TCTTTTCCGCTGGTCCGAATTTCGACCTGAAGATCGTGCCGGTGACCGGCGGCCCTCCCATCACGCTTTCGACGCCGGGGAGCGGCGCGGGTGGCGGCGTGGCCTGGGGCCCCGACGGCTGGATCTATTTCGACGCGCCCCCCGGCCTCAGCCGGATCCGGGCCGACGGTGGCACGCCTGAGCCGGTCGTTCTGATCGATTCCGCAGCGAACGAGCTCGGACATGCCTGGCCGGCGGCACTCCCGAACGGAAAAGGGCTCCTCTTCCGCTCCCGGCGCAACCTCGACCCGACCGGCTTCGACATCGTGGCCTACGACTTTAAGGCGCGCGAACGCCACGTCCTGACGAAGGGCCTGCTGGCGCGGTATGTCGCGCCGGGATACCTGGTCTACGTGCGCGCCGACGGAGCCGTCCTCGCGGCGCCGTTCGACCAGGACAAGTTCGAGCTCACCGGGCCAGGCGTGCCGCTGTTCGAAGGGGCGATGACGAAGGCGTTCGGCGGCGTCGACTTCGCGATCTCGAACAGCGGTGCGCTGGCCTACGTGCCGGGGCTGGCCTCCAGCACCGGTGGCGTCGCCGAACTGGTCTACGTCAGCCGGCAGGGTGGCATCACCCCGCTCGACCCGCCCGTGTCTTTTAATCCCTCGAACAATCGCGCAATCAGTCTCTCGCCGGACGGCACCCGGATCGCGCTGGATGTGGTCGGGGCCGCCTCGCCGGACATCTGGGTCAAGCAACTCCCCTCCGGGCCGCTCTCGCGCCTGACGTTCGACGGCACCTCCTCGGTCCGGCCGACGTGGGCCGCGGACGGCCAGACAGTGCTCTACCTCTCGGCGGTTGACAGCGGTCCGGTGTCGGTCTGGAAGAAGCGGGCCGACGGCAGCGCCGCGGCTGAACTGGTCTGGCGAGCGCCGAATGGGATCATCGGCGAGGCCACCGTGTCGGCGAACGGCGAGTGGCTGATCTATCGGGTCAACACGCCTGACGGCGGACGGGACATCTACGGCGTCCGTCTTGGACGCGACACCGTGCCGACGCCCCTCCTCACTGGAAAGTTCCTCGAACAGGGGGCGGCGCTCTCCCCCGACGGCAAGTGGCTGGCGTACTCGTCGAACGAGTCGGGACAGTTCGAGATCTTCGTGCGACCCTTCCCGAACACCGGCAGCGGTCGGTGGCAAGTCTCCACCCGTGGCGGGGCGGCGGCGCGGTGGTCCCGGAGCGGGCGTGAGCTCTTTTTCTTGAGCACGAGCAATAATGACTTCATGGCGGTGACCATCGCACCAGGCGCCACCTTCAGCCCGGGCGAGCCCCGCCGGCTCTTCTCGCTGGGCGGCGTCCTGCTCGGGTCGAACATCGTGCCCTACTACGACCTCACTCCCGGCGATTCCGGGTTCGTGATGGTGCGGCTCGCGGCCGTCAATGCGTCGCCGGGCGCGGGGCAGGTGGTGGTGGTGGACAACTGGTTCACGGAGCTCAAGGCGAAGATGGGGAAGAAGTAGCGATCGATCGCCGGCTGAAGCCGGCGCTCGGGCCGCGTTTCCACCTCACCCCCTGTCCCCCTCTCCATGATGGAGAGGGGGAACCCCGGGCGGGGTCTCCGCTGTGCCCGTGTCGCTTCAGCGACATCAGCCGAGCCGTGGCTTTAGCCACGACTCGAGGGCGGGACCGAGATTGCTTCGGCCACTGCGCGGCCTCGCAATGACAAAACGTGATTTGGGAGTGATTGATGCCTGACCCGCTTCCCCGTCTTTCCGCCGCCCTCGCCGACCGCTATCGCATCGAGCGTGAGCTGGGGCAGGGCGGCATGGCCACCGTGTACCTGGCGCAGGATCTCAAGCACGACCGCAAGGTCGCCCTCAAGGTCCTGAAGCCCGAGCTCGCCGCCGTGATCGGCGCCGAGCGCTTCGTGGTGGAGATCAAAACCACCGCGGCGCTGCAGCACCCACACATCCTGCCGCTCTTCGACAGCGGGGAAGCGGGGAAGCGGGAAAGCGGGGAAGGGGTCTTCCTCTACTATGTGATGCCCTACATCGAGGGCGAGACTCTCCGCACGAAGCTCGATCGCGAAACCCAACTTGGCATCGATGAAGCCGTTCGAATCGCTGTGGCCGTGGCCGACGCGCTCGACTACGCCCACCGCCACGGGGTGATCCACCGGGACATCAAGCCGGAAAACATCCTGCTCCACGATGGCCGCCCGATGGTCGCTGACTTTGGCATTGCGCTGGCCCTGAGCGCGGCGGCCGGCGGGCGGATGACCGAGACCGGGATGTCCCTCGGCACGCCGCACTACATGAGCCCAGAGCAGGCCACGGCGGAAAAGCAGATTACCGCCCGATCCGACGTGTACTCGCTCGGCAGCGTGCTCTACGAAATGCTGACCGGGAATCCGCCCCACGTGGGCGCCTCGGCCCAGCAGATCATCATGAAGATCGTGACCGACACCGCGCGTCCGGTGACGGAGCTCCGGAGGGCTGTTCCCCAGAACGTCGCAGACGCCGTGGCCAAGTCGCTGGAAAAACTGCCGGCCGACCGGTTCGAATCGGCCAAGGCGCTCGGCGACGCGCTGGGCAACCCCGGCTTTTCGCTTGGAGCGACCAGCCTGTCAGGGGCGGCAAGCCGGCCCGCGGCGCTCACAACGGCCGACCGCTGGAAGCGCGTCGCGGTGGCCACAGGCCTGCTCACTGCAGGCGCGCTGATCGGCGTGATGGCCTTTCGCCGGAAGCCGCTGGATCAGAACGCCGTGCGCTTCACGCTCGAGACAGGACATGCCACCCGGCTCGCGATACGCGGCAGTGCGGATGTCCCGTTCGCGCTGTCGCCTGACGGGCGGAGCATTGTCTTCGTCGGACGGGACTCGACCGGACCCGGCAGCCGGCTGTATCTGCGCGGACTCGACCGCATCGAGCCAGTCGCGATCCCGGGGACCGAGGACGCGATCTCACCATTCTTTTCGCCCGACGGGCTCTGGATTGGTTTCGCCACCGTGGCCGACCGGAAGCTGAAGAAGGTGTCGGTTAGTGGCGGCCCCCCCGTCACCTTGGCAACGGACCTCCCGACGATTGTCGTCAGCGCCTCATGGGGTGACGACGGCTTCATCGTCTATGTCTCGGACAGGACGCGGCTTTCCCGGGTCAGTGGCAGCGGTGGCCCGACCGAGGTCGTCTCCGACACCACACCGGGCGTCTCGAGGCTCTGGCCGTGGGTGCTCCCCGGCGGGCGGGCGGTGCTCTTCGAGCGGTGCACCAGCGTTTGCGCTGCACATGACCTCGCGCTGCTCGACCTCGAGACGAAGAATGTGACGACACTCGTCGAAGGGGCCACGCGCGGCTGGTACCTCCCGACCGGGCACCTCATGTACGCCACGGAAGAAGGCGCACTCTACGCAGCGGCATTCGACGTGAAGAAGCGCCGGATCGTCGGCGCCGCCGTCCCGCTTCTCGACAATGTGCGAGCCGCGGGCGGCTTCGGATCGTACTTCGCCGTCTCCCCAGCCGGCATGATGGCCTACCTGCCCGGTGCCTCGGCCGCGCACGATCGCGTTGTGTCCACCGTGGACCGTACCGGCCGCGAAGCAGTCGTCATCTCGCGTTCCGGCGGCTACAGCCATCCCAGGTTCTCGCCGGACGGCAGGCGAATCGCCCTGATGGCGAACGACGGCATCAAGCCTGTTCAGGTCTGGGTCTACGACATGGCCTCCGCCACGCTCTCCCAACTGACCTTCGACAGCGTAAACGTCCGCCCGTCGTGGTCCCCGGACGGCTCTCGCCTGGTGTTCAGCTCCTTCCGCTCCGGCAAGTGGCAGTTGTGGTGGGCGCCGGCCGACGGTTCCGGCCCTGGCGAGCCGGCGATCGAGGGACCGGGTGTGAACGGTTCCACGGAAACGTTCTGGTCCCGGGACGGCAAGTGGATCGTCTTCGATGGCCGCCCGGCGGAAGACTCCGTCGGTTCGGGTGCCGAGGACATCTTTACGATTCCCACCTCCGGTCAGCGCACCCGTCAGCTCGTCGTCGGGACCTCCGCCGATGAGGAGTCCGGGACCGTCTCCCCGGACGGCCGGTGGATCGCCTACAACTCCGACGAATCGGGGACGAACCAGGTGTACGTCCGGCCCTTCCTGACCCCTGGCGCGCGATCGCTGGTGTCCACTGGCCGTGGGATCGAGCCGGTCTGGGTGTCCAACACGGAACTCGCCTACCGAAACGGCGACACCGACAGCCTGACCGTCGCACAGCTCGAGTTCGGGGCCACGATGCGCGTGGTCAGTCGCACCGCCCTCTTTGATTATGCGAAGTACGCCATGGGGGGATTCTCGTACCCGAACTACGATGTGTCCCGGGACGGGCAGCATTTCCTCGTGGTTCGACAGGCCACCGTGCAGGCGGCGCCCGAGCCGGTCGTGGTCCTCAACTGGTTCACCGAGGTCCGGCGGCGCTTCGCCGAGCAAGGCGCGGCACGATGAGCACTCTCGATCGCCTCGCGGCCGCCCTGGCCGACAAGTACCGCATCGAGCGGGAGCTCGGCGCGGGCGGCATGGCCACCGTCTACCTGGCCCAGGACCTGAAGCACGACCGCAAGGTGGCGCTCAAGGTGCTGCGGCCCGAATTGGCGGCTGTCATCGGCGCCGAACGGTTCCTCAGCGAGATCAAGACCACCGCCAACCTCCAGCATCCGCACATCCTGCCGCTCTTCGACAGCGGCGAGGCGGACAGCTTCCTCTTCTACGTGATGCCATACGTGGAGGGGGAAACGGTCCGCGACCGGATCAGCCGGGAGAAGCAGCTGCCGGTGGCCGACGCGGTCCGCATCACCTCCGAGGTGGCGGCCGCGCTCGACTACGCCCACCGGCACGGCGTGATCCACCGTGACATCAAGCCCGAGAACATCCTGCTGCACGACGGCTCCGCGTTGGTGGCGGATTTCGGGATTGCGCTGGCGGCCAGCAAGGCGGGCGGCACCCGGATGACCGAGACCGGCATGTCCCTCGGCACGCCGCACTACATGAGCCCCGAACAGGCCATGGGTGACCGCGAGATTTCGGCGCGGAGCGACGTCTATGCGCTGGGCTGCGTGGCCTACGAGATGCTGGTGGGCGAGCCGCCTTTCACCGGACCGACGGCCCAGGCGATCATCGCCCGGGTCATGACCGAGGAGCCCCGCACGCTCACGCTGCAGCGGAAGACGATCCCGCCCGGCGTCGAGGCGGCGGTGTTCACCGCGCTCGAAAAGCTCCCCGCCGACCGCTTCGCCACCGCCGCGGAGTTCGCGGCCGCGCTCGCCAACCCATCACGACGACGGCGCGGACCAGCATGCAGCCGGTGGCGGTCCACCAGCGGCGCCGGACCTGGGTCATGGCCGGCGTGGTCGGTGCGGCGGCATTGCTCGCCGGCGTCCTGATCGGCGGCCGCGGGGGGCAGCCCGGAAGCGTACCTCCCGACGAAGTGGTCCGCGCCACGCTGGGCCTGGGCGACAGCGCCGCGATCCGGGCCATCGGCAACCTCCGCCTGGCGATGGCGCCGGGTGGCCAGCGGATCGCCTTCGTCGGCAGCGACGGCCCCGAGTCCTCGCTCTGGGTCCGCGATTTCGACAGCCTGCCGCGCGGCCGTTGCCGGACACCAAGGGCGCGTTCGCCCCGTTCTTTTCGCCGGATGGACTGTCCATTGGCTTCTTCACGTCGGAGGGCAGTCCGCGGCGTCATGAAGGTCATCTCAATCACCGAGGGCACCACCCGGGTGGTGCTGCAGCGACTCGGTCGCCCCGTTCGGGGGCGCGGACTGGGGCGACGACGGGCAGATCTACTTCACCCACGACAACCGCGGGCTGGCGCGCGTATCTCATCGAGCGGCGGCGCGGTGACCGTCCTCTCGCGCCCGGACTCGCTCGCCGGGGCGGAGGAGCATGACTATCCCGACGTCCTGCCGGGCAGCAGGCAGGCGCTGGTCATGCTCTGGAAGGGCGGGATCGGCGCGAATCACGTCGGCGTGGTGGACCTGACCACGGGCGCGGTGACGGACCTCGGCGAGGGCTCCCTTTCCCGCTACCTGGAGCCGGGCTTCATCGTGATCGGCACCGGCGAGGGCCGGGTGCTCGCCGCCCGGTTCGACCCGCGCACGGGGCCGCCTGCTGGGGACCCCGACCATCATGCTGCAGGACGTGCAGCAGGAGAACGCGAACGGGACGGTGCAATTCGCCGTGTCCGAAACCGGCACGGTCGTCTACCAGAGGAAGTCGGGCGACGACGGGCTGGTCTGGGTCGACCGGAGCGGCGCCCTGACGCCGGTCGACACCGCGATGCACGGCGCCTTCGAGGCTGTCGCCCTGTCGCCGGACGGCACCCAGATCGCGCTGAGCCAGACCCAGGCGGGCGAGGGACAGATCTGGATCAAGCAGCTCTCGACCGGCGCCTTCAGCCGCCTGCCCTTCGATGCAGCGGGGAGCGCCTCCCGGCCGGCCTGGACCCCCGACGGCCGCAACGTCGGATTCCTGGCCACGCGGAACAACCGGCGGACTGGCTGGGTGCGCCGGGCCGACGGCAGCGACACCGCGCGGGCCGCCGCGCCCGGGAGCGTTCAAGGCCGACGAGATCGCGTTCGACCCCCGGGGGCGTTACATCCTGTTCCGCTCCGAGGGGTCCGGGACCGGCAGCCGCTACCTCTTCAGGGTCGGCACCGGGGCGGACACCGTCCCGGAGCGAATCGTCCAGTCGCCCTTCGATCACTACGCCCCGACGCTCTCACCCGATGGAAACTGGATTGCGTACGTCTCAGAGGAGTCCGGCGCCCCGGAGGTGTACGTGCGGCCGTTCCCCAACTCGGATTCGGCACGGATCGCCATCTCGGTGGCCGGCGGCCAGGAGCCGATCTGGAAGCGGGACGGCACCGAGCTCTTCTTCCGCGACCGGCTCGGAACGATGTACGCAGTGCCGGTCACGACCGGCTCCCGGTTTACGCACGGCGCGCCGAACCGGCTCTTCGCCAACCCGGGCCTGGCGCAGCAGCAATACCACGCCACCTACGACGTCCATCCCGACGGCAAGCGGTTCCTGATGATCACCTCCGGCGGGACGGACGCCGGCGAATTCGAGGTGATCTTCAACTGGCGGGTCGAGCTCGAGAAACTTGAGAAGGCGACGAAGTGAGCCCAACTCCCGACCGACTGATCGCTGCGCTGAGTGATTTCCCCCAACGGCAACTGGCTCGCCTATGTGTCGGAGGAGTCAGGCACCCCGGAGGTCTACGTCCGGCCGTTTCCCAATGTGGACTCAGCACGCATCGCCATCTCGGTGGGGGGCGGCGCCGAGCCGATGTGGGCGCGGGATGGCAGTGAACTCTTCTTCCGGAATCCGCGTGGCGCCATGTTCGAGGTTGCCGTCACCACTGGCCCACAGTTCACCCACGGCACGCCGACCCTCCTCTTCACCGTGCTCGGGCTCGCGGGCCAGCCATACTACCGCCAGTATGACGTACACCCCGACGGCAAGCGGTTCCTGATGGTGACCTCCGGCGGCGTCGATTCTCCCGACGTCCAGGTGATCTTCAACTGGCGGGTCGAGCTCGAGAAGCTGGAGAAGGCGACGAAGTGAACCCCACCCCCGACCGACTGATCGCAGCGCTCTCCGACCGCTACCGCATCGAGCGGGAGCTGGGTGCCGGCGGCATGGCCACGGTGTACCTGGCGCAGGACCTCAAGCACGACCGCAAGGTGGCGCTCAAGGTGTTGCGCCCCGAGCTCGCGGCCGTGATCGGCGGCGACCGGTTCCTCCAGGAGATCAAGACCACTGCAAACCTGCACCACCCGCACATCCTCCCGCTGCACGACTCGGGGGAGGCGGACTCTTTCCTTTACTACGTGATGCCGTTCATCGAGGGCGAGTCCCTCCGCGACCGGCTGTCCCGAGAAACGCAACTCCCGATCAACGACGCCGTCCGGATTGCCAGCGAAGTAGCCGGCGCGCTGGACTACGCCCACCGCCACGGCGTGATCCACCGCGATATCAAGCCGGAGAACATCCTGTTGCACGACGGCCGCGCGCTGGTCGCCGACTTCGGCATTGCGCTCGCCGCCACTAGGGCGGGCGGCACCCGGATGACCGAGACCGGGATGTCGCTGGGGACGCCGCACTACATGAGTCCCGAGCAGGCGATAGGCGAGCGGAAGCTTACTCCACGCTCGGACATCTTTGCCCTCGGTGCGGTCACGTACGAGATGCTTGCCGGTGATCCGCCATTCTCCGGTACCTCGGCGCAGGCGATCGTGGCCCGGATGCTCGCCGGGTCGCCGCCGCCGCTCCGCACGCCACGGCCCTCGGTCCCGCCTGCCATCGAAGCGGCGGTGATGCAGGCGCTCGAACGGGTGCCTGCGGACCGCTTCGCCACGGCGGCCGATTTTGCTTCGGCGCTCACCGGCGGCCACCTGGCGCCCGTGCGCTCCACGGCGTCGCCTGCGTCACGCACGAGTCCGCGCACCTGGTCCATGGCAGCGCTCGCCGTCGCCGGGCTGCTCGGTCTTGGCGCGCTGGGCCACCGATTTGCCTCAGGCGCCCCTGGCGACCTCGGGGTGGTACGCGCCACGCTCGAGCTCGGTGACGGCGTCTCCGTCCGGCCGATCACCAACTCCCGGATTGCCATCGCTCCGTCGGGCCGCCGAATTGCCTTCATCGGCAGCGAGGGCGACGATGCGGCCCTGTGGGTGCGCGACCTCGATCAGCCGGTCGGCCGCCGGCTTCCGGATACCCGTGGAGCGTTTGCCCCGTTCTTCTCTCCCGACGGCGAATCCATCGGCTTCTTCACCGGGAGCGGCCTGCTTTCCATCAAGGTCGTGCCGGCGGCGGGCGGTCCCGTCCGCACTGTCGTGCGGGACTCAGCTTCGGGATTTGGTGCCGACTGGGGCGACGACGGCCGGATCTATTTTTCGCATGTCTCTCGCGGCCTGGCCCGTGTGTCCTCGGACGGCGGTGTGGTCACCGTCCTCACCCGCCCTGACTCGGCAACGGGCTTCAAGGAGCATGACTACCCCGATGTCCTCCCGGGCAGCCGGCACGCCGTGGTGCTTCTGTGGACCGGATCGATCGGATCGAACCGGATCGGACTCATCAACCTGCGGACCGGCGGGCTGACCGAGCTCACCGACGGATCGTTCGCGAGGTTCCTGCCGCCAGGCCTGCTCGTCATCGGCGGTGCGGAGGGACGGCTGCTGGCCGCACCCTTCGACGCTCGCAAGGGCCGTGTTACCGGACCCCCGCTGCTCGTGCAGAGCGATGTGGAGCACGATATCGCGAACGGCACGGTGGAGTTCGCCGTCGCGGAGAACGGTACGCTCGTCTACCAGCGCCGCTCCGCCGGCAATGTCGGAATCGTCTGGGTGGACCGGTCGGGCGGAATCACGCCGGTGGACAGCACGCTCAGCGAAGGGTTCACCGATCTGGCTCTTTCGCCGGACGCCACTCGGCTCGCCGGCTCCCTGGTGAATCCCGGTGAAGTCTGGATCAAGCACCTTGTGACGGGAGCATTCAGCCGAATCTCGCTCGATTTGAAGGAGGCGAACCGGCCCGCCTGGACACCGGATGGACGCCAGGTGGCGTTCCTCGCCTCGCGCAACGGTCGCCAGACGACGTGGATTCGCCGCGCTGACGGGAGTGACAGCGCGCGGGCGGCCGTCGGCGGAACCGGGACCTACGACGAAATCTCCTTCGACCCGAAGGGTCGGTTCACCCTTCTGCGTTCCCTGGGGACCTCGCCGGGAACCCGGTATCTGCTGATCCTCGAGCACGGCGTTGACACGATCCCGAGGATTCTGCTCCGGTCACCATACGATGCGTACGGCATGACGCTTTCGCCGGACGGCCGGTGGCTTGCCTACGTTTCCGAGGAGTCCGGCACCAGCGAGATTTACGTCCGGCCGTTCCCGGAGGTGGACTCGGCCCGGTTCGCCATCTCGAGCGGGGGCGGTATCGAGCCGCTTTGGCGACGGGATGGCCGCGAGCTGTTCTACCGGACCACGCGGGGCGAAGTGTTCGCGACAGCAATCAGTGATGGACCCGGCTTCCAGCATGGCGCCCCAGTCAGGCTCTTCTCGCTTCCCGACATGCAATTTCAGCAGTACCACAGGACCTGGGACATCCATCCCGACGGACGGCGCTTCCTGATGCTTCGAACAACGGGCACGGCGGCGCAGTCTCTGAGCGTCATCTTCAACTGGCAGGTCGAGATCGAGAAGCTCCAGAAGGCGGCGAAGTGAACCCCACATCCGACCGACTGATCGCCGCCCTCGCCGACCGCTACCGGATCGAGCGGGAGCTGGGTGCCGGCGGCATGGCCACGAGCTCGTCGCTAAAGCGACGGCTCGGCTGATGTCGCTGAAGCGACACGTGCCAAAGCTCCGGTTGCATCACTTCGGCCGCCGTGGCTGGCCGGTCCACCCCGGGATCGCCTCGGTCGGGTGATGGGTGTGTTGCAGGCGAACGTACGATGCCGCTGCTCCGACGTGACGGGGGCTCACCGTGGTCGCGCTGTAGCCCTTGGCCCAGCGGAGGGCGGGCCCGCTTGCTGACGCATGCCAGTTGATCGCATTGGCCGTGCCGCCCTTCATGCGCTGCAGCAGGCGGGGAAGCGATGTCGACGGGTGCACCCGCAGCAGCAGGTGCAGGTGGGTGGCCACGATGCCGATTGCCAGGATGTGTGCCCGTTCCTGCCGCGCGATGATCGGTAGGTTCTCCCAGAGGTAGGCTGCGCGCCGACTGTCGATGGTCGGCTCGCGCTCCCGCGTCGTCCAGACGATGTGGGCCAGCAGTCGATGGTGCATGCTCGATGGTTGAACGCGAACTGCAATTCGGTGGTACCCTTATGACGCCGCCCGTGTCGCTTTAGCGACATCAGCCGAGCCGTGGCTTTAGCCACGACTCAAGCACGGCACGGTGCTGTCATTAATCGATCGGAGTATGATGTTGCCTGACCCGCTCGACCGCCTCGCCGCAGCGCTCTCCGACCGCTACCGCATCGAGCGGGAGCTGGGGCAGGGCGGCATCTCGACCGCGGGGAGGCGCTAGCATGGCGGCATCGAGCCCGGAGCAAACGAACCCCGAACAGTCGCTCCTCCGCGCCATCGGTCCCTGGACCCTCGGCGCCAACGCCGTCAACCTGACCGTCGGCGCCGGCATCTTCGCGCTGCCCGCCGTGGTCGCGGCCATCCTCGGCCCCGCGGCGCTCCTGGCGTACCTCGTCTGCGGGGTCCTGGTCCTCCTCGTCCTGGCCTGCTTCGCCGAGGTGGGCAGCCAGGTCACCCGCTCGGGCGGGGCGATTGCCTACGTCGAGGAGGCGTTCGGCCCGACGGCCGGGTTCGTGACATGGGTGGTCTTCTCGCTCGCGTATTCCGCAGGATCGGACGCCGCCATCGCCCACGTCCTGATGGACGCCCTGGCCACTGGCGTCCCCGTCCTGTCCGGCGGCGTCCCGCGCGCACTCGGTTTCGTGCTTCTCTTCGGCGGGCTGGCCTACGTCAACATCCGCGGCGTGCGCCAGGGCGCCCGCGTCGCGGTCGCGGCCACCGTGGCCAAGCTGGTCCCGCTCCTCCTGCTGGTGGCGGTGGGGATGTTCGCCGTGCAGCTGCCCAACCTCGCCTGGACCGGCTGGCCATCGCTCGAGCAACTCGGCGCCGGGACCCTGCTCCTTTTCTTCGCGTTCGGCGGGGTGGAGAGCGCGCTCACGCCGAGCGGCGAGATCCGCGATCCCGCCCGCACCGTGCCCCGAGCCGTGCTCGGTGCCACCGGCGCCATCGTGCTGTTCTACCTGGCGATCCAGTTCGTCGCGCAGGGGGTGCTGGGCGCTGAGTTGTCCCAGGGGAGCACGACGCCGCTCGCCGACCTCGCCGAGCGCCTGGCCGGGAGCGGCGGGCGGAGTGTCGTCGTGGCGTGCACCGCCGTGTCCGTCTTCGGGGTGCTGGCGGCGGACATGATCGGCAGTCCGCGCGCCTTCCTCGCGGCTTCGGAGAGCGGCATGCTGCCCCGCGCGCTGAGCCGGGTGCACCCCAGGTTCCACACGCCGTGGATTGCCATCGCCGTGTTCGCAGGCGTCACGCTGCTGCTCGCCCTGAGCGGCGGCTTCAAGGCGCTCGCCATCCTGGCGAGCATGGCACTGCTGCTCACCTACCTGGCCGTCTGCCTGGCCGCGCTCAAGATCCGGTACGACCGGCCGCGAGCGCCCGGCAGCTTCCGGGCGCCCGGCGGCCCGACGGTGTCGCTGCTCGCCTCGGCGGTGGTGCTCTGGGTGCTGGCGCACTCCACCCGGAAGGAAGTGCTGGCCATGGCGGCGCTCATCGCACTTTCGACGATCTACTACCTGATCCGCCGCCGCGTGGCGCTCCGGAGTGGCGCTCATGACTGACCCGCTTCCCCGCCCCACCACGTGACTCGCGCCGGAACGACGTTCGGGCGCTACCGCCTTCTCGACCGGCTCGGCGCCGGCGGCATGGGCGAGGTCTGGCGCGCCCACGACGTCAACCTCGACCGCGAGGTGGCCATCAAGCTGCTCGCGCCGGGCGCCCTCGGCGACGCCGACACCCAGGCGCGGTTCCGGCGCGAGGCGCTGGCCCTCTCTCGACTCTCCCACAGCGGCATCGCCACCGTCTTCGATTTCGACGCCCAGGAGGGCACGCCGTACCTCGTGATGGAGCTGGTCACCGGCGGCACCCTCGAGGCCCGCATCGCCGGCGGGGCGATGCCCTTCGACGAGGTGCGGCGCATCGGGGCCGCCATCGCCGACGCCCTGCAGAACGCGCACCAGAATGACATCGTGCATCGCGACCTGAAGCCTGGCAACGTCGTCCTGACCCCGGCTGGTCAGCCGAAGATCCTCGATTTCGGCATTGCGAGGCTGCTGGGCGACGCGGGATCCAAGCTCACCCGCACCGGAATGATCCTGGGCTCACTCCCCTACATGTCGCCCGAACAGCTGACCGGTGACGCCGACTCCCCGGGCACCGACATCTACGCCCTCGGGGTGCTCCTCTTCGAGATGCTGACCGGCCGCCGGCCATTTGTGAAGGAGCGCGCCGAGGCGCTGATGTTCGAGATCTTCGGCAGCGCGCCGCCGACCGTGCGCTCGCTTCGGGCCGACGTGCCGGACGACCTCGAACGGCTGGTCATGGACTGCCTCAGCAAGGAACCCTCGGCGCGACCGGAAAGCGCGGCTGCGGTCAGCACTGCACTGCGTAGCGGCGTGACCCCCGCCTTGAGCGCCACGGCGGCGGCACCTGCCATGGAGGCGATTCGCTCGATCGCCGTGCTGCCGCTCCGCAACACGTCCGGCGATCCGACCCAGGAATATTTTGTCGACGGCATGACGGAGGCAATCATTTCCGACCTGGCCCGGATCAAGGCCCTGCGTGTCATCTCGCGGACTTCGGCGATGCAGTACAAGGGGACCACCAAAGCGTTGCCGGAGATCGCGCGCGAGCTCAACGTCGACGCCATCCTCGAGGGGGCCGCCCACCTCGTCGGCGCGCGGGTGCGCGTGAGCGTGCAGCTGATCGCGGCACGGAGCGACCAGACCCTCTGGGCCGATCGCTACGATCGCGACCTCGTCGACGTCCTGGCCCTGCAAAGCGATGTGGCGGCCATGGTGGCCCGGGAGATCGCCGTGCAGCTCACTCCGGCGGAAGCGGGGCACCTGGCGCGTCGCCAGGCCGTGAACCCCGAGGCGCACCTCGAAGTGCTCAAGAGCCGGCATTCGATGTTCGCCGCCACGAAGGACGCGCTGGAACTCGCGCTCCGTCACGCCAGGCGGGCCCTCGAACTCGCGCCAGAGTACGCCGCGGCATGGTCGGCCCTGGCCGACTGCCAGATCATCCGCATCGTGCGCGGCATGGCGTCGCCGACGGAGGCCGGTGCGGAGGCCTATGCGGCGGCGACGCGGGCGCGGGAGCTGGATCCCGACTTGGCGGATGCCTGGAGCTCCCTCGGCATCATCGCGTCCAGCAGCGGCGATGTGGCCGGCGGCCTGGAGCTGCTGCGGAAGTCGATTGAACTCAACCCGGGCCTCGCGTTCGCGCACGAGATACTTTCGCGCGGGCTGTGCGCCTTTGGCCGCTTCGACGAGGCGCTCGCCGCGGCGACGAAGGCGATCGAGCTGGACCCGCTGTCGTCGATCATCCGGACGGGCCTGGGCGACGCGCTGTACTATGCGCGTGAATACCAGAAATCGGTCTTCCATTACCGGATGGCCATCGAGCTCGACCCGCGATTCGATGGGGCGCACACCGACCTGGCCCGAACACTCGAGGCGCTCGGTCACTTCGATGAGGCGCGCGTGCAATACGAGGAGGGGCGGCGCCTCGGCGGCGGCATCGCGGGGCCGTCCTTCGGGCTCGCCCACCTCGCGGCGGCGGCGGGCGACGAGACCGAGGCCCGTCGCATCCTGGCGGAGCTCACGGCAGCACGCGGCAGCCGGGTCGTCTCGGCATGGGGCATCGCGGCGCTTCACTCGTCGCTGGGCGACATCGACGATGCCTTCGCGTGGCTGGAGACCGCCATCACCGAGAAGGCGTCCGGCCTCATGTGGCTGCGCGTGCATCCCCGCCTCGATCCGATCCGGAAGGACCCGCGCTACTGGCCGATGGTGGAGCGGGTGGGTCTGGCTAAATCTTCGGAGGCCGCATGAACACCGTCGACCGCCTCGCCGCCGCGCTGGCCGACCGCTACCGCATCGAGCGCGAACTCGGCCAGGGCGGGATGGCCACGGTGTATCTGGCCCAGGACCTCAAGCACGACCGGAAGGTCGCGCTCAAGGTCCTGAAGCCCGAGCTCGCCGCCGTCATCGGCGCAGAGCGCTTCGTGGTGGAAATCAAGACCACGGCAGCGCTGCAGCATCCGCATATTCTCCCCCTGTTCGACAGTGGGGAGGCCGACAGCTTCCTCTACTATGTGATGCCGTTCATCGACGGCGAGACGCTCCGGAGCAAGCTGGACCGCGAGACCCAGCTCGGCATCGACGAGTCGGTCAAGATCACGATGGCCGTGGCCGACGCGCTGGACTATGCCCATCGGCACGGAGTGGTCCACCGCGACATCAAGCCGGAGAACATCCTGCTCCACGACGGCCGGCCGATGGTGGCCGACTTCGGGATCGCGCTGGCGCTGAGCGCCGCGGCCGGCGGCCGGATGACCGAGACCGGCATGTCGCTCGGCACGCCGCACTACATGAGCCCGGAGCAGGCCACCGCGGAGAAGCTCATCACCGCCCGCTCCGACATCTATTCGCTCGGCAGCGTGCTCTACGAGATGCTCACCGGCAACCCGCCGCATGTGGGCGCCTCGGCGCAGCAGATCATCATGAAGATCGTGACCGAGGAGGCCGCCCCGGTCACCAAGCTCCGGAAGTCGGTGCCGCCAAACGTCGTGGCGGCCGTGGCCAAGTCGCTGGAAAAGCTGCCGGCCGACCGGTTCGAGAGCGCGCGGGCATTCGCGGACGCCTTGGGAAACCGCCCTTCACCTCGCTGGCGGGGCTGTCGGCCGGGAGTGGAGAGCACGGATCGGGCGGGTCGCGCCGGGGCCTCCTGGCGATGGGTGCGCTCGCGGCCGTCCTGGCCCTCGCCGCAATCTGGGGGTGGATCAGGCCCACGCTCGCCGTGACGCCGAGCTACCTGCGGGTCGTGCTCTGGCATCACGGCGTCGGCGACTTCCTGTCTCCGGGCACCGCGCGGGTGCAGTCGCAGGTCGCGATCGCCCCGGACGGCTCGAGCCTCGTCTTCTCGGATTCGGTCGGTGCAACATCGCAACTGCTGATCAAGCTGCGCGGCCAGGTGGACGCCACACCGATCGCCGGAACCGAAGGGGCGATGTCGCCCATCTACTCGCCCGATGGCAGGTGGATCGCTTACTTCGACGCCAGCGGCCACGTCCGGAAGGTGCCGGTGTCGGGCGGCGGATCGGTGCCGGTGGCCGACAGCGCCAATTCCACCTACATGGTCGGCGACTGGCTCGACGACAACACGATCGTCTTCGTCGATCAGGCCAACGCGCTGCGCCGGGTCTCCGGGGACGGCGGCGCCGTATCCATCGCACGGGCGCCTTCCTCGGGAAACCGGGTTGATCCGACGGCGCTGTCTGCGCTTCCGGGAAGCCATGGGATCCTCTTGACGGGCTGTCCGGGAAACTGTGCCAGCGGGTCCGCCATTTACGCCTTCGACTTCCGGACCGACAGCGCCCGCCTCCTGGTGGCCAACGCCGCGGGCGCCTGGTACGCTCCGAACGGCTTCCTCCTCTATACCACCCGCGAGGGCGGCCTCTACGCTGCCCGATTCGATCCAGACCGGCTGAAGCTCACGTCGGGCGCTGTCCCGGTGGTGTCAAATGTGGCGCCTGCGCGCTTCGCGCTTTCGCGCTCAGGCAGCGCCGTCTACGCCGTCGGCACGCGGGACCTGAGCAACTCGCGGCTCATGTGGGTCGGACGTGACGGCAGCGCGGTACCGTTCGCACCGGATTGGCAGGCGGCGTTCGAGTACCCGGCACTCGCGCCCGACGGCCAGACCCTGGCGGTGAGCATCCGCGGCGCCTTCACCCAGCTCTGGATTCGCCGGCCCGACGGCGCTCGCCGGAAGGTCTCGGTCGGCGACGAAGGCACCTGGCGGGCGGCGTTCGCGCCCGACGGACGCACCTTCTCCTTCGAGACCACCGTGGGGGTGTCGAAGTCGGCCGCAGTCGCCTCCGGCAATGATCTCTACGAGAGTCCGACCGACGGCAGCTCCCCGCCGCGCCTGGCGCTCTCGCTCGACGATGGAATCTGGGAGGCCGAGTACTCGCGGGACGGCGAATGGCAGGTCATCCGGCGCGACAAGCCGGGGTCATTCGGCGTCATCCTCGCTCGGCGTCTGCATGGCGACACCGCGCTCCGGACCATCCTCGATGATGGCAGCTTCAACACGCAAATTGCACTCTCGCCCGACAGCCGGTGGCTCGCGTTCACTTCCAACGTCTCGGGCGTTTCTGAGGTCTATGTTGCCTCATTCCCGGACATACAGGTTCGGATGCTGGTCTCGCAGGGGGGCGGCACCGAACCCCGCTGGGCACACAGCGGGCGGGAACTCTTCTTCAAGAGCGGGGGCAGCCTGGTGAGCCTCCCGGTATCGCCCGGCGCGACGTTCACCCCGGGGATCCCGCACCCGCTCTTCCCGGTGGCGGAGTACGCCTCCGCCATTAATCGCCCGCAGTACAGCGTGGCCCCCGATGACCGTCACTTCCTGATGATCCGCGAGCCCGACGCCGGCCCGGTGCCCGAGGCGGTCTATGTCGAGAATTTCACCGCCGACCTCTCGGCGAAGATGAAGCAGGGATTGAAACCATGACCTGCCTGCCTTGACTGCAGGCAAGGGCGTGGGAATGACGCACAGGTATACTTTGGTCAGCCTCGACGAACCGACGTCGGTCGACCTGTAACCAGCATCGACCAGGAGGTCTTGTGGGATTGTTCGATGGAGTGCTCGGAGGCCTGGTGGGCGCCGGCATGGCCGGCGTCATCAACGGCGTGATCCAGGACCATGGTGGTGTCCAGGGCATCGTCAAGCAGCTGGAATCCCACGGCCTGGGGGAGACGGTCCGGTCCTGGGTCGGCACCGGGCCCAATCAGCCTATCACAGGCGACCAGCTGCATGCCGCCCTCGGCTCCGATGCCATGGCGCAGCTCGCGGCCAGGCTTGGAGTCACGCCGCAGGAGCTCGCGACGAAGCTGGCACAGGTGCTGCCCGAGGCGGTTGACAAGCTCACCCCCGGGGGGGTGGTGCCGACCTTGCCTTGAATGGGAGTGGCCGTTTTAGGATGGCCGACGACGGTGGGAGTGCATCGCGGGGGACGAAGGGAAGATTCGGAATCGATCGACACGACCTCCGGCGTGACCAGGAAGGAGGACCAATCCATGTCAGCTGACGCGCAGTGGGTACGCCCGACCGACACCGAGCTGGACATGTTCGGCCTCACGCACATCGGTCGTGTGCGGAAGGAGAACCAGGATCACTTCATGCTGTGCACCGTGCATCCGCAGGTGGTGGTGCACGGCACGAGCCTTCCTGGCCCGGAGTCGCTGCCATTGCGCGGCGAGCGGATCGCGACCTACATGCTCGTCGCCGACGGGGTCGGCAGCGGCGTCGGCGGCGGCGAGGCGAGCCGGCTCGCCCTCGCCACGATCACGCAGTACGTCGCCTCCTCGATGCGTTCCTACCACGCCGCCGGTGCCGCCTCCGACACCGAGTTCTACCAGGCGCTGACGGATGCGGCCCTCGAAGCGCATACCGCCGTCCGGAAACAGCAGGCGTTGGATCCCGGCGCGAAAATGGCGACGACCCTGACGCTCGCCGTCGCCGTCTTCCCCTGGATGTACGTGACGCAGGTGGGGGACAGCCGGTGCTATCTCTACTTGGACGGCGCGCTGACCCAGATCACCCGTGACCAGACCATTGCCCAGGGGCTCGCGGATCAGGGCCTCCTGCCGGCGGACCGCATCAGCAGCTCGCCCTTCAGCCACGTCCTGACCAGCGCCATCGGAAGCGACGAAGCGATGCCGGTGGTCAGCCGAGTCGAGATCCCCCGCGGCTGCGTCATCCTCCTGGCCTCCGACGGGCTCACCAAGCACGTCAGCGACGCCGAGCTTACCGAACAGATCAAGGCGATGGAGTCGTCGGAACAGCTGTGCCGAACGCTGCTCGACTTGACGCTCGAGCGCGGCGGCAGCGACAATGTCACGCTCATCGCGGCGCGGGCGCCGATTCGGGCCGCCGGCTGAAGCCGGCTCTCGGCTGATGTCGCTGAAGCGACACGAGCGCAACGAGAAGGCCTTTCCTTTGCGCCGCTTCGCCCCTTTGCGGTAACAGCGTTTCAGCCGCAAAGACGCGAAGACCGCAAGGATTCCCCCATGGGAGCAATCTCTTGACGACCCCGCTCCCCCGCCTCGCCGCCGCGCTGGCCGACCGCTACCGCATCGAGCGGGAGCTCGGCCAGGGTGGCATGGCCACGGTGTACCTGGCCGAGGATCTCAAGCACAAGCGCAAGGTGGCGCTGAAGGTCCTGAAGCCCGAGCTCGCCGCAGCGCTCGGCGCCGAGCGCTTCGTCCAGGAGATCACTACCACCGCCAGCCTGCAGCACCCCAACATCCTCCCCCTCTTCGACTCCGGCTCCGCCGACGGCTTCCTCTACTACGTGATGCCCTACGTCGAAGGGGAGACACTCCGCGACCGGCTGCACCGTGAGCGGCAGCTGTCGGTCGAGGAGAGCCTGGAGATCACGGCGCAGGCGGCCGCCGCCCTCACCTACGCGCATGAGCGTGGGATCGTCCACCGCGACATCAAGCCCGACAACATCATGTTCTCGAGCGGCCAGGCCGTGGTGGCCGACTTCGGCATCGCGCGCGCCATCGACGCCGCCGGCGGCAATCAGCTCACCGCGACCGGCATGGCGGTCGGCACGCCCTCGTACATGAGCCCGGAGCAATCGGCCGGCGAGTCGAACGTGGACGGCCGGTCCGATCAGTACTCCCTCGCGAGCGTGCTCTACGAGATGCTCGCGGGCGAGCCGCCCTTCACGGGGCAAACCGCCGCCGCCATCATCGCCAAGCGGCTCGGCTCGCCGACGCCGCAGGTGCGAGTGGTCCGGCAGGCGGTCCCGGAGTCGATTGACCGCGCACTGCAGAAGGCGCTGCAGCGGACTCCGGCGGACCGGTTCGCGAGCGTCACGCAGTTCGTGCACGCGCTCCGTGCGGGCGTCGCAACCGGACCGTCTCCCGCGCGCCGCCGCACCGTGCTCGCCATCCTGGCGGTGCTCGCGCTCTCGGCCGCGGGGTGGTGGGCGTTTCAGGGAAACCGCATCAGGGGCGACCTCGACCCCGACGTCATTGCTGTCATGCCGTTCCGCGTGGGCGGCCCGGCCACCGACTACCTCCGCGAATCGATGCTCGACCTGCTCAACGCCCGCCTCCCGGGTGGCACCGGTCCGCGCATCGTCGAGCCGCGGACGGCGCTGAGTGCCTGGCGCCGCGAGGTCGGCAACGAGCAGGAGGACCTGTCGGAAGACGACTCCCGCCGCCTCGCCGCGCAGCTCGGCGCCGGGCGGGTTCTACTCGGCAGCGCCATCGCGACACCGACCGAGCTGACACTCACCGGCTCCCTGATCCGCGTGACCGACGGCAAGGAGCTGGCCAACGGCGCCGTCTCGGGGATGCCCGACAGCGTGGCGGTGCTGGTCAACCGGCTCGTGGCACGGCTCCTCAGCCAGGAGGCCGGGGAGTCGCGCGAGCGGTTCGACGGGCTTGCGTCCACCTCTCTCGAGGCGCTGCAGAATTACCTCGCGGCCCGGAAGGCGTATCGCCGCGGGGACTACTTCAAGGCGCTGGAGCTCGACAGCATCGCCTTCGCGCTCGACTCCAACTTTGCCCAAGCCGCCTTCGGCCTCGTCACGACCAATCCGCTGGTCGGCACGGTGTTCAGCACCTCCGGATTCCGGGCCATCCCGGCGCTCTGGCGGCTTCGCGACCGGCTGAGCCCACGCGATCTTGCGCTGCTCCGCGGCATGACTTTCGTCGGCCCCAACTATCCGCAACCGTCCACGTACGCCGAAGTCCTGACGCAGGCCGAGCGCGCGGCGGGCGACGCGGCGGACAGCCCGGACCAGTGGTTCGTGTTGGGCAGTGGGCTCGGGAGCTACGGTGCCGTGGCCAGCGTGCCGGACTGGGCCGCCCGGTCCGCCGCTGCGCTGGACCACGCCATCGCGCTTGACTCGAGTTTCAGTCCGGCGATCCGAGAGCGGCTCTTCCTGGCCGTCTTCGTTCGGGACAGTGCCGCAATCCGCCGCATGGCGGACCTGCTCGAATCCCGGATTGACCCGAACTCTGGAGACTATGGGGGCCTCTGGGCAGCTGCCCTCACGCTCGGTGACACCATGGGTGCCCGTCGCTGGCGGACGCGGATGGCGGGGACCTCTCATTCCGACTTCATGCAGAAGCTGGTCCTCATCCCCCTGGTCAGCACGCAGGCCGCGTTGCCGCTGGCCGATGGCCGCTGGGCGAACACGACGCTGCGCCAGGAAGGCACGACAGCACAGGAGCGGGGCGCGGCACAACTTGGTGAGTACGCCATCGCGCTCGCCGAGGGTCGCGTCGTGGATTCCTGGGACGGATTCATGGGGAATCGGACCCCGTGGGACGAGGCTGGCCTGGTCCGGCAGGCGATGGTCGAGCCCCAGTACCGGCCCCAGTCGCTCGCGAGGTTGGCCCAAATGGATTCCGCAGCGTGGCCGCCGCTCCGCGATTGCTTCGCCGAGATTCTGCGAGTCACCTCAGGCGATACGAGCGGGACCCGTGGCGCCATCCAGCGGCAGCGCGCATTCGCCGCGCTCGATCCTGCCCCGATACCGCCGGAGCAATGGGGCTCACTCGACTTTCGCGTCTGTCCGCTCCTGCTCGAGGCGATGCTGGAGGCTGGCCGGGACCGGAGCAGCGCATCGAGACTCGACGCCCTCGACTCCCTCATGCGTGGTGGACCGCGCTGGCTGACGCTGGGGCCGCCGGCCGCCCCGGTCGTGGAAGCCAACTGGACGATTGCCCGGCTCCGCGAGGCGCAGGGGGACATTCCAGGGGCCCTCGCGGCTATCCGGCGAAGGGAGAACAACTGGTATCCTGCCTACCTCTGGAGCCTGCCGGCGTTCCTGCGGCAGGAGGGCCGGCTCGCGGCCCTGGCCGGCGACACCGCCGGGGCGCGCTGGGCGTACGACCGCTACCTGACGCTGCGGACCGACCCCGATCCGGCGTTTGTCCCTCAGCGCGACTCCGTCGTCGCCGAACGCGCGGCCCTCGGGCCGCCGTGAACTACGCATCGGAGCACCATCGTGTCTGACCCGCTTCCCCGCCTCGTGGCCTCGCTGGCCGACCGCTACCGCATCGAGCGCGAGCTCGGCCAGGGCGGCATGGCGACGAGCTCGTCGCTAAAGCGACGGCTCGGCTGATGTCGCTGAAGCGACACGTGCCGACACCCCGGTTGCATCACTGCGGCCGTTGCGGCTGTCCGGTCCACCCCGGGATCGCCTCGGCGGGGTGATGGGTGTGCTGTCGGCGAACGTACGCGGCCGCAGCTCCAAGCTGGCGAGGACTGACGGTGGTGGCGCTGTACCCCTTTGCCCAGCGCAGGGCTGGCCCATCCACTGATGCGTCCCAATTGATCGTCTTGGCCGTACCTCCCTTCATGCGTTGGAGGAGCCGCGGAAGGGATGTCGCGGGATGGATCCGCATCAGCAGGTGGAGATGGGTCGCGACGATCCCGATTGCCAGGATATGAGCCCTTTCCTGTCGCGCGATCATGGGTAGGTTGTCCCAGAGGTAGGCGGCACGCTGGCTGTCGATGGTCGCCTCTCGATTCTGCGTCGTCCAGATGAGGTGGACGAAGAGTTGATGGTGCATGGTAAACGGTCGAGAATAGTCGCCCGGCCTTTGGTATCCTGACGACGCATCCCGTGTCGCTTTAGCGACATCAGCCGAGCCGTGGCTTCAGCCACGACTCGAGCGCAGGGACCGAGATTGCTTCGGCCACTGGGTGGCCTCGCAATGACAAAACGTGATTTGGGAGTACTGAATGGCTGACCCGCTGCCCCGCCTTGTTGCCGCCCTGTCCGACCGCTACCTGATCGAGCGCGAGCTCGGCCAGGGCGGCATGGCCACCGTCTACCTGGCCCAGGACCTCAAGCACGACCGCAAGGTCGCCCTCAAGGTCCTCAAGCCCGAATTGGCCGCCGTCATCGGCGCCGAGCGGTTCGTGGTGGAGATCAAGACCACGGCGGCGCTCCAGCATCCGCATATCCTGCCGCTCTTCGACTCCGGCACCGCCGACAGCTTCCTCTACTACGTGATGCCGTTCATCGACGGTGAAACGCTCCGTTCGAAGCTCGATCGCGAAACCCAGCTCGGCATCGACGAGGCGGTGAAGATCACCGTCGCCGTGGCCGACGCCCTCGACTATGCCCACCGCCACGGCGTGATCCACCGCGACATCAAGCCCGAAAACATCCTGCTCCACGACGGCCGTCCGATGGTGGCCGATTTCGGCATCGCGCTGGCGCTGAGTGCCGCCGCGGGCGGACGGATGACCGAGACCGGGATGTCCCTCGGCACGCCGCACTACATGAGCCCGGAACAGGCGACCGCCGAGAAGGAGATCAGCGCGAGGTCGGACGTTTATTCGCTGGGCTCCGTGCTCTACGAGATGCTCACCGGGAATCCGCCGCACACTGGCGCCTCGGCCCAGCAGATCATCATGAAGATCGTGACCGAGGAGGTCGCCCCCGTCACGAAGTTCCGGAAGTCGGTGCCGCCCAACGTGGCCGACGCTGTGGCCAAGTCGCTGGAAAAGTTGCCGGCCGACCGGTTCTCGACCGCCAAGGAGTTCGGCGACGCGCTCACCACCCCTGGCTACACGCGGCCGATGACCGGCTTCGCGGCGGCCGGGTCTCCCGCTGCCGGTCGCTGGCGGCAGCTGGCGATGGCCTTGGGAGCTGTGACGATCGCGAGCTTTGGGCTTGCGCTCTGGGGCTGGCGCCGGGCTGAAGCGCCCCGCCCGGTGATGCGATATGGGCTGGCCTTTCCGGACTCGCAGGTCCCTCGCGGCACCTTCGCGCTGAGTCCGGACGGCGCCCGGCTGGTGTATGAAGGGCCGGGCGACAGCCTCGGCAGCCAGCTCTGGGTGAAGGAGCGGGACCGCTATGAGGCCACGCCCCTTGCCGGGACGGCCAACGCGGAGAATGTCGTCCTCTCGCCGGACGGGAAGTGGGTGCTGTTCGTCCAGAACAATCAGTTGAAGAAGTTGCCCGTCGCGGGTGGAGTGGCCACCGTCCTGGCGGACTCCGTGCAAAGCGCCGGCCAGGCCTGGCTGGACGATGGCACCATCATCTATTCCTCAAGGTCGTTCACGCTGATGCGAGTCTCCGAGGCGGGGGGAGCGGTGGCAGTGGCGTGGAAGTCCGACACGGCCGGACGGTTCGACGCCCTGGCCACGGCGCTGCCCGGCTCCCGGGGAGTGCTGTTCACCGAATGCACGAACGGTTGCCTGACGGCGGAGCTCTGGGTGCTCGACCTCAAGTCTGGCCGCGCCAAGCGCCTCCTGCCCGGCTCCCTCCGTGGGTGGTACCTCCCGACTGGAGACCTTGTGTACGTCGGTCGGGACGGCACCATGTTCGCCGCCCCCTTCGACCTCAAGGCGCTGGAGGTGCGGGGCACCCCGATCCCGGTGTTGAGCGACATCGCCCTGGTCGTGGGGATCGTACCCCTCGTGACCGTGTCCGCGAACGGGACACTGGTGATGCGGGGCGGCCGCAATGTCGGATCGCAACCCTTCCATCGACTGGTGTGGGTGGACCGCACCGGCGCGGTGACGCCTGTCGATACGAACTGGACGTTCCAGCTCACCCAGGGGGGAGGCAACCCGGGATGGGCGCTTTCCCCGGATGGGGCACGGCTCGCCATCGGGCTCCGCACCAGTTCCGGCGACGACATCTGGATCAAGCAACTGCCGACGGGTCCACTCTCGCGCCTGACCTTCGACTCCACCGATGAGCAGCGGCCGCGCTGGACGCCCGACGGACGGTCTGTGACCTACACCAAGCGCGACAGCACGCTCCGCCAGCGCCGGGCCGACGGCACCGGCGTTGGTGAAATCATCCTGGTTCTGCCAGGGACGATCAACGAGGGGCGCTGGTCGCCGGACGGCAAGTGGTTGCTCGCGCGGACCGGAGGGGCGCTCGGAAGGGCAGGAGATCGGGACATCATCGGCATCAGACCGGAAGTGGACAGTGCCCCTATCCCAATTGCCGCCGATCCCGGGTACGATGAATCGGCGCCGATGCTGTCGCCGGACGGCAAGTGGCTGGCGTACCAATCGGACGAGACCGGCCGGTCGGAAGTGTACGTCCGACCCTTTCCCAACACCGACAGCGGGAAGTGGCAGGTGTCTGTTGATGGAGGCCAAGCGCCGCTTTGGGCTCACACTGGGCGGGAGCTCCTCTTCGTGGATGGCGCCCGGAACATGGTGACGGTGCCAGTGACCGCGGGTGCCTCCTTTCAGCCCGGTCAACCCCAGATTCTCTTTCGGCTCGAGGACGACATGTATCTCGGGAATCCCGAGTATTACACGCCGTTCGACATCAGCCCGGACGACCAGCGGTTCATCATGGCGCGCCTGGTCCGGGCCGCGGAGGATGGGAAGCCCACCTTCCAGCTGGTGGAGAACTGGTTCGAGGAGTTGAAGGCCAAGATGGGCGGGAAGTGATGCCGGGACCGAGCCGGTATGGCCCCGCTTTGACGTTGTAGTACAAACAAACTACAATGTAACACATGAAAGATTCTCACCTGACCCTCCGCCTGCCCGCGGCGTTGGCCCGGGCGCTCGCCCGCTGGGCCACCGCCCACGGCGTGCCGAAGTCCCAGGTCGCGCGCGAGGCCGTGGCGCGGTATCTGGCCGGGTCCGGCAGCGAGACGGCGACACCCGTCCTGCCCGCGCGCGACCTGGCCCGGTACTGGGCCACGCTCCCGCGGCTCCTGCCGGAGGAGGCCGACCGTCTGGCAGCGGACATCGCGGCCGGCCGCGATGCGCTCCCGCCGTTCGTGACGCCATGGGAGTGATGCTCGACAGCTCCGTGCTCATCGCCGCCGAGCGGGGCGGCATCCGGCTGGAGCCGTTCCTGAACTCCCTGGGGGATGCGCCGGTGGGCATCGCCGCCGTCACCGCCTCGGAACTGCTCCACGGCTGCCATCGGGCTGCCGATCCAGGGATCCGTGCCCGTCGATTCGCCTTCGTCGATGCGCTGCTCGCCCGGGTCCCGGTGCTGCCCTTCGGACTGGCGGAGGCCCGCAGGCACGCCGAATTGTGGGCACACCTGGCTCGGGAGGGCACGATGATCGGAGCCCACGACCTGCTGATCGGCGCGACGGCGCTGGCGCACGGGCACTCGCTCGCAACCTTGAACACGAAGGAGTTCGGCCGTGTGGCCGGGCTCCGGCTCATCAACCTCGAGCGCTTCATCCCATGACCGACCCCCTGCCCCGGCTCGTTGCCGCCCTGTCCGACCGCTACCGTATCGAGCGCGAGCTCGGCCAAGGGGGCATGGCCACGGTGTACCTGGCCCAGGACCTCAAGCACGACCGCAAGGTCGCCCTCAAGGTCCTCAAGCCCGAACTGGCCGCCGTCATCGGCGCCGACCGATTCGTGGTCGAGATCAAGACCACAGCAGCCCTCCAGCACCCGCACATTCTCCCGCTTTTCGACTCCGGCACCGCCGACGGCTTCCTCTATTACGTGATGCCGTTTATCGACGGCGAAACGCTCCGAGCCAAGCTCGACCGCGAGACCCAGCTCGGCATCGACGAGGCGGTCAAGCTCACGGTGGCCGTCGCGGATGCCCTCGACTACGCCCACCGCCACGGCGTGATCCACCGCGACATCAAGCCCGAAAACATCCTGCTCCACGACGGCCGTCCGATGGTGGCCGACTTCGGCATCGCCCTGGCCCTGAGCGCCGCCGCCGGCGGCCGGATGACCGAGACGGGCATGAGTCTCGGCACGCCGCACTACATGAGCCCAGAGCAGGCCACCGCGGAGAAGGAAATCTCGGCCCGCTCCGACGTGTACTCGCTCGGGAGCGTGCTCTACGAGATGCTCACTGGCAATCCGCCGCACACTGGCGCCTCGGCCCAGCAGATCATCATGAAGATCGTGACCGAAGAGGCAGCCCCGGTCACCAAGCACCGGAAGTCCGTGCCACCCAACGTGGCTGCGGCCGTCGCCAAGTCGATCGAGAAGCTGCCGGCCGACCGGTTCGAGAGCGCCAAGGCGTTTGCCGAGGCGCTGGACAACCCGGGATTCCGCGGCACCACCGCGTACGCCGCAGCGTCAGGGGCCCCACGCACGCGCCGGATGGCCACGGTCGCCGGCTGGGTCCTCTCGGGAGTCCTGGTTGTGGCACTGCTGGCGACCTGGCTCCTCCGCTCGCCTCCAGCCGCAGCGCCGACGCGGCGCTACACCGTGAGCTTCCCCGCCGGCGCGAGCTACTTCAATTTCAGCGGGCTGGAGATCGCGATCGCCCCGGATGGCAGTCGCTTCGTCTATCCAGGCGGGGCGGCGCGCGACGATGCGGCGTACATCGTCCAGGAGCGGGACCAGCTCACTGGCCGGAACCTGACCGGCATGAAGAACGCTTTCTCGCCGGTCTTTTCTCCCGATGGACGCCGTATCGCCTTCCGTGATCAGCGGTTCGGCGCCCTCAAGGTGATTGCCCTGGACGGGTCGACCCCCAACACCCTGCTCGACTCGCTCCCCGGCTTCGTCAATGGCGGGCTCGCCTGGGGTCGGGATGGATACATCTATGCACCCGGGACGACGGGGACGCGCGGCATCCTCTTCCGCATCCCGGAAACCGGCGGGGCGGCCGAACCCCTGACGGAAATGGACAGCACCCCCGGCACGGTCGGGCATATCGCGCCGGTGGCGTTGCCCGGCGGGCGTGGAATCGTCTACACCGAATGGCATGGCCCGACACGCGGCAACGACAACTGGATCGTGGCCTGGGACCTGGAGAACCACCGCAGCGTCCGATTGGTGCAGGGGCTTCAGGCCTGGTACCTCGAGGCAGGGTTTCTGCTCGTACTGCGGCCCAACGGCATTGCCGTGGCGGTGCCGTTCGATGCAGACAAGCTGGCCGTCACCGGCCCCGAGTCGCCGGTGCTGGAGGGGCTCGGGATAGGCACCGCTGGGACGGCGAATCTCGCAGTCTCGTCCGAGGGCACGCTGATCTATCGCTCCGGCAACGCCCAACCAACCCAGCGGCCGGTCGTTCCCGTCCGCGTCACCCGGGCCGGCCAGCAGAGCGACATCGATCCCGACTGGTCGTACACGCCGGCCTTCAATGGCGGGCTGAGCCTGTCACCGAACGGGTCGCGCCTCGCCGTGGCCATCCACGGCAACCCGGCCGGCGACATCTGGATCAAGGACCTGGACCGCGGTCCGCTCAGCCGGGTCACCTTCGACAACTCGGTCAAGTACCGGCCGCTCTGGATGGGAGACGGGGAGTCGGTGAGCTACATCATCGAGGATGGGCAGTCCAGCGCCATCCTTCGGCGACGGGCGGACGGGGGCGGCGGCGTGGACACGGTCATCACGTCGACCCACACCATCGCCGAGGCCGCCTGGTCCGGCGACGGCGCGTGGCTCGCGTATCGGGTCACGATGCCGAGCCGGGACATCTACGCCTTCCGGCCGGGCATCGACTCCATCGGGAGCCCCGTCGTGGCAACGTCCAAGTTCGACGAACGGGCACCAACCATCTCTCCCGACGGCAAGTGGCTGGCCTACCAATCGGACGAGTCGGGACGCGACGAGATTTACATTCGGGCCTTTCCGGATTCCGCCGCGGGCCGCCGGCAGGTGTCGGCGGCCGGCGGCGGAGAGCCGCTCTGGGCCCACAGCGGCCGCGAACTGTTCTACCGGTCGACGTCAGGGCAGATGATGGCGGTTCCCATCACGACCGCCCCGACCCTGACGGTGGGGCCGGAGCAGGCGCTGTTTGTGGATTCCACCTACCTGCGCGCCCCCAGCTACCGCGGGTACGACGTGACCCAGGACGACAAGGCGTTCGTGATGCTGCGGCTGCTGCCAGAGACCGCCCAGTCGGCGACGGGCCAGTTGGTGTTCGTGGACAACTGGTTCACGGAACTGAAGACAAAGGTAAAAAAGTGACCGACCCGCTTCCCCGCCTCACCGAAGCCCTGTCCGACCGCTACCGCCTCGAACGCGAGCTCGGGCAAGGCGGCATGGCCACCGTGTACCTCGCGCAGGACCTGAAGCACGACCGCAGCGTGGCGGTCAAGGTGCTGCGGCCGGAACTCGCCGCGGTGATCGGCGCCGAACGGTTCCTGAGCGAAATCAAGACCACCGCCAACCTGCAGCACCCGCATATCCTGCCGCTCTTCGACAGCGGTGAGGCCGACGGCTTCCTCTTCTACGTGATGCCGTACGTGGAGGGGGAAACGGTCCGCGACCGGATGAACCGGGAAAAGCAGCTCCCGGTGGCCGACGCGGTACGGATCACGACCGAGGTGGCGGCGGCGCTCGACTACGCCCACCGCCACGGCGTCATCCACCGCGATATCAAGCCCGAGAACATTCTCCTCCACGACGGCTCGGCACTCGTGGCCGACTTCGGCATTGCGCTCGCCGCCAGCAAGGCGGGTGGCAGTCGCATGACCGAGACTGGCATGAGCCTCGGCACCCCGCATTACATGAGTCCCGAGCAGGCGATGGGCGAGCGGGAAATCACCGCGCGCTCCGACGTGTACGCGCTGGGCTGCGTCCTGTACGAAATGCTCACCGGTGATCCGCCGTTCACCGGCTCCACCGCGCAGGCCATCGTGGCGCGGGTGGTCACCGAGACGCCGCGCGCCATGCTTCCGCAGCGTGGGACCATCCCGGCCCACGTGGAGGCGGCGGTCCTGACCTCGCTGCAGAAGCTGCCCGCCGACCGCTTCAAGACCGCCGCGGAATTCGCCGAAGCGCTGGCCGATTCAAGGTACGCCTCGGCGACGACCGTCGCGATGACTGCGGCGAGCGCGCCGCGCAGCCGGGTCGCGAGCGTGACCCCGTGGCTGGTCGCGGGCGTGGCACTGGTGGCCGGGCTCGCGATCGGTGCGCGGGTGCTCGCGAGACCGGCGGCCGTCCGTCCGCTTCGGCTCTCGATCCCCGTCCCGGGCGAATTGCCGCCGGTCGCCATTCGGCTCTCGCCCGACGGCGGCACGGTGGCCTACGTCAGCGGGCAGGGCGACCGGCTCTCCATCTACACCAGGCGGCTCGACGACTTGCAGCCGCGCCGGCTCGACGGGACCGACGATGGGTTCACCATCAGCTTTTCGCCCGACGGCCAGTCCATCGCCTACCTCGGCACCAACAACTCGCCGCGGAAGGTTCCGATCGGCGGCGGAACCTCTGTCGCAATACCCGTCGAGGGGGGCGCCGGGCTCAGCGCCATTGAGTTCGACGGGCCCGACCGGTTCATCGTCGCCACTCAGGGCGCCCTCGCTACCCTTGCCCCCAACGGTGCGCTGACCCGATTCGCCGCGCCCGATTCGGCGAGCGGTCAAACCGCCTTTGCGCTCGACCAGGTGCTCCCCGATCACTGGGTCCTCGCCCGCTACTGGCGCGCGCCACCGAATGGGCCGGTCCTGGCCATCGACCCGGCCACAGGGAAGCGGGTGACGGTGCTCGACGCGAACGTGGCCTGGGCGGGATACGCCAAGGGCCTGCTGGTCTGGGCCCTCCCCGACGGGACGCTCTTTGCCGCCCCGTGGGATCTCAAGAAGAAGGGGCCAGTGGGCGCTGGAACCCCGCTGGGGGCCACCGTTCTCTCGATTCTCGGATTCCTGCCACCGGTCAGCGTCGGCCCCGGCGGGCTCGCCTACGTCCCCACGCAGCCGCGCGCGCTGGTGCGAGTGGACCGGTCGGGGCGGTCCACCCTCCTGCTCGGGACCGACCGGACCTACCACAACCCGCGGGTGTCGCCGGACGGGCGGCGCATTTCGATGGACTTTACTGAGCAGGAGCGCGACGTCTGGCTGTTCGATATCGCCGACTCGACGCTCACCCGTTTCGGGTTCGACTCGACGGCCCATGACGCCGAGTGGATGCCGGACGGGAGCGGATTGCTGTTCGCCGTGGTCCGGAACGGCACGATCGGCGAGTTCCGGCGCCAGTTCGACAAGGGCGGCCGGGCGGATTCCGTCTTCTTCGGGCCGGAGCAGATTTCCATCCATGCCGTGACGGCGGATCAGCAAACCGGGATCGGCGTGGTCATCGAGGGCTCCGCGTTCGACATCGTGGCCGTGAACCTCGAGGGTCCGGCGCGATTCGACACCCTGCTGGCCACCCGGTACTCCGAAGGGTGGCCGGCGCTTTCGCCGGACAACCGGTGGCTCGCCTACCAGTCCGATGAGTCGGGGCGCATGGAGGTGTACCTCCGCGCCTGGCCCACCCTGGGCTCCAAGGTGCAGGTGTCGCAGAACGGGGGCACCGAGCCGACCTGGTCCCGAAACGGGAAGGAACTGTTCTATCGGTCGGGGGGCGGCGCCGAGCCGAAGATGGTGGCCGCGGTGCTGGCGGACGGACGGGTCCAGACGCGAACCGAGTTGTTCAGCGTCGGCCGGTACGAGTTTTCCACGCCACACCGGAACTACGACGTCTTCCCGGACGACCGATCGTTCGCCATGGTGCGGCAAGGGATGCCGGGCCAGCAGGCGGAGGTCGTGTATCTTCAGAACCTGCCGGGGCTGATGCAGCAACGGTGAGATGCGCGGATCGCCGACTGAAGCCGGCGCTCGGGCCGCCGGCTGAAGCCGGCTCTCGGCTTATGTCGCTAAAGCGACGCGTGGGATCGGAGTTCGTTCGTCACTTTAGTGACATCAGCCGAGCCGCGGGTTTACCCGCGACTCGAGGCCTTTCCACGACTCAATCAAATTCCGGGAGTCCTTTCATTGCCTGACCCGCTTCCCCGTCTCACCGAAGCCCTGGCCGACCGCTACCGCCTCGAGAAGGAACTCGGTGCCGGCGGGATGGCCACGGTGTACCTGGCCCAGGACCTCAAGCACAACCGCCGGGTAGCGGTCAAGGTGCTCCGGCCAGAGCTGGCGGCCGTCATCGGCGCCGAGCGATTCCTGTCCGAGATCACCACCACCGCCAACCTGCAGCATCCCCACATCCTGCCGCTCTTCGACAGCGGCGAGGCCGACGGCTTCCTCTTCTATGTGATGCCGTTTGTCGAGGGGGAGACGGTCCGCGACCGGATGAACCGGGAAAAGCAGCTCCCCGTCGCCGACGCGGTGCGGATCACCAGCGAAGTGGCCTCGGCGCTGGACTACGCCCACCGCCACGGCGTCATCCACCGCGACATCAAGCCCGAGAACATCCTGCTGCACGACGGCTCGGCCCTCGTGGCCGATTTCGGCATTGCGCTCGCCGCCAGCAAGGCGGGGGGCAGCCGCATGACCGAGACCGGCATGTCGCTCGGCACGCCCCACTACATGAGCCCCGAACAGGCGATGGGCGAGCGGGAGATCACCGCGCGCTCCGATGTCTATGCTCTGGGCTGCGTCCTCTACGAAATGCTTTGCGGCGAGCCTCCCTTCATGGGCCCCACCGCGCAGGCCATCATCGCGCGGGTGGTCACCGAAACCCCGCGTTCGCTGACCCTTCAGCGGCACACGATCCCGCCGCAGGTCGAGGCGGCCGTGCTCACCGCACTCGAGAAGCTCCCGGCCGACCGGTTCGCCACGGCGGCGGAATTCGCGGCCGCGCTGGCCGATACCCGGTTCACGCCTCGAGGCACCACCTCGGTCGCCTCGGTCCGAGGACCTGCGGAGCGGAGAAGCCGGCTTGGTCTGGCGGGGTGGGGCGTCGCGGTGCTCGCGGTGGTCGCTGCGCTGTGGGGCTGGATGAAGCCCGTCCCGGTGCGCCCGGTGCTGCGCTACGCCATGGCCCTCCCGAAAGGACAGGAGTTGGCCAACTCGCGCGGAACGCGCATCGACCTCTCGCCGGATGGCTCCCGGCTGGTATACACCGGACCCAGCTCCGACGGTTCAGCAACTCTGGCTCCGGAACCGGAGCCAATTGTCGGCCACGCCGATCCCGGGCACCGAACGCGCCATCGAGCCCTCCTTCTCGCCGGACGGCCAGCAGGTCGCCTTCGGGAACGACGGCACCGCGACCATCAAGGTCGTGACCCTGACAGGCGCGCCACCGATCACCATCGCCGATTCGGCCATCGGCTCCGACGGTGTCACCTGGGGCAGCGACGGGTACATCTACTACGACGGCCTGACGGGCGGCGGCACCACCGGAGCTGATGCGGGTGCGCTCAAGCGGGGCGTCCGCGGGAGCAGATGACCACGGTGGACACCGCCAAGGGAGAGGTGGACCACTACTGGCCGCAGTCGCTGCCCGACGGGCGCGGCGTGCTGTTCACCATCCAGAAGCGCAGCAGCCGCGACGCCAGCGACGTCGCCGTGCTCGATCTCAAGACCGGGAAGTACCACACCCTCGTGCAGGGGCTCACCGCCCGCTACGCCCCGACCGGGCACCTGATCTACGTCACCGCCGCCGGCGACCTGATGGCCGCGCCGTTCGATCTTGGCAAGCTGGCCGTCACCGGCGAGGCGGTGGCGCTCACCAACGGCGTGGCCGGGCGGCCGTTCGGCGCCGTCGACCTGGCGCTCTCCAGCACCGGCACGCTGATGTACGAAGCAGGGTGCGCAGGTCACGGGATCGGCCGAGGTCGTCTACGTGCACGCGCGACGGCAAGCCGACCGCTCGTGGACTCCGGATGGACCGGCAATTTCCAGACGCTGGCGCTCTCGCCGGACGGGCAGCAGCTCGCCGTCAGCATGCTGGAGGGGCGCGAACACCAGACGTGGATCAAGCAGCTTCCGGACGGGCCCGCTCAGCAAGCTGACCTTCGATGGCACCGAGAACTACCGCCCCTCGTGGACCCCCGACGGGCGTTCGGTGGGGTTCGTTTCCAACCAGTACAGGCCAGAGCAAGTTCTGGATCAAGCGGGCCGACGGGAGCGCTCCCGCCGAGGCTCGTGGTGTCGCTGCCCGTCGACACCGTCAATGAGGGATTCTGGTCCCGTGACGGCCGCTGGCTGGTGTACCGGACCACCCCACGGGACATCTTCGCCAAGCGACTCGGCGCGGACACCGCCACGATTCCCCTGCTCGACACGAAGTTCGAGGAGATGGACGTGGCGCTCTCCCCGGACGGACGCTGGCTGGCGTACAGCTCGAACGAATCGGGGCAGGTGGAGCTGTACGTCCGCCCCTTCCCCAGCGCCTCAGCACCGCCAAGTGGCAGGTGTCCACCGACGGCGGCGCCGAACCGCACTGGGCCCACAACGGCCGGGAGCTCCTGTACGTCTCGAACGACGGCATGCTGACGTCGGTCGAGGTGCTTCCGGGCACGACCTTCACGACGGGAAAGCGGCAGGAGTTGTTCAGCGTGCTGCCGTATGCTCGGCGGCGTGCGATCGTGGGACCTGACGCCCGATGACAACCGCTTCGTCATGATTCGGATCGGTGCCGGGGGCCAGAATATCGATCGACTGATCGTCGTCGAGAACTTCTTTCCGGAGTTGAAGACCAGGAAGGCGCAGTGAGCGACTTCGCGCCCCGCCACTCACCGATCCCATCAGAGGATGCTGCACCATGACCCCGCGTTCCATTCGCCGAGCAGTCCTGCCTCCTCGCCTCCTCGCATGGCGCCCTCGCCGCCCGGCCCCTCGCGGCCCAGGTGCCCGAGGCCGCCACCGCAGCGCTGAAGCAGATCTTCGGCTCCCGGTACTACGCCAACGAGCGCTTCGGCCCCGCCCGGTGGATCGAGGGCGGCACCGCGTACACCACCCTTGAAAAGTCGACCGTCACCACGGGCGGATTCGACATCGTCCGCTACGACTCCAAGACCGGCGCGCGGAGCGTCCTGATCGCCGCCGCCTCGCTGGTACCCGCCGGCGACTCGACCCCGCTCCAGTTCGACAACTACAGCTGGTCGCCCGACGCGAAGCAGCTGATGCTCTTCACCAACACCCGGCAGGTCTGGCGGCAGAACACCCGGGGCGACTACTGGGTGCTGGACCGCGCCACCGGCGCGCTGCGCCAGCTGGGCGGCAAGGGCGCACCCCCCTCGCGGATGATGTACGCCAAGTTCTCCCCGCAGGGCGACCGGGTGGCCTTTGTCCGGTACGGCGACATCTATGTCGAGCGCCTGTCGGACGGTGCCATCACGCGGCTCACTACCGGCGCCGACTCGCTCCACGTGAACGGCATGAGCGACTGGGTCTATGAAGAGGAGTTCGGCGTGCGCGACGGCTTCCGCTGGAGTCCCGACGGCGCCCGGATCGCCTACTACCATTTCGACATGACCGGTGTCCGCACCTTCCTGATGATCAACAACACCGATTCCACCTATCCCTACACCATCCCGATCCAGTACCCCAAGGTGGGCACCACCAATTCCGCCGTGACCGCGGGCGTGGTCAGCGCCAGCGGCGGCGCCACCACCTGGCTGCAGCTCCCCGGCGATCCGCGCGAGGACTACATCCCGTACATGGAGTGGGTGGGGGCGGACTCGGTCCTGGTGCAGCGGATGAACCGGCTCCAGAACCACGATGCCCTCATCCTGGCCAGCGCCGCCACCGGCGGCGTGCGCACCATCACCACCGAAACGGACCAGGCCTGGCTCGACGTGATCGACGACATCCCGTGGCTCAAGGGCGACAAGGAATTCCTCTGGCTGAGCGAGCGCGACGGCTGGCGCCACGCCTATGCCGTGAACCGCGCCACCGGCGCGGCGCGACTCATCACGCCGGGCGCCTTCGACGTGAACAGCATTGCGGCGGTGGACGACAAGGGCGGCTGGCTCTACTACACCGCCTCCCCGGACAACGCGACGCAGCAGTATCTCTGGCGCACCCGGCTCGATGGCAAGGGCACCGGCGTGCGCCTGACCCCTGCCAACCAGGCCGGCGGCAACCGCTACACCATTTCCCCCGACACGAAGTGGGCGTTCCACAGCTGGTCCACCCTCGACACGCCGCCGGTGACCGAACTGGTGAGCCTGCCCAAGCACACGGTGGAGCGCACGCTGGCCGCCAACACCGAACTGGCCGGGCGGGTCAAGGCCGACATCACCCCCGGCGAGTTCTTCCAGGTGACCATCGCCGACGGCTCCACCCTCGATGGGTGGATGCTCAAGCCGCGCAACTTCGATCCGTCGAAGCGCTACCCGATGCTGATGTACGTGTACGGCGAGCCCGCGGGGGCCACGGTCCAGGATTCCTGGGGCGGCAGCAACCGGCTCTGGCACCAGATGCTGGCCGACCAGGGCTACCTGGTGGCGAGCGTGGACAACATGGGGACGCCGGCGCCCAAGGGACGGGCCTGGCGGAAGGCGGTCTACGAACAGATCGGCGTGCTCTCGAGCATGCAGCAGGCCCAGGCGGTCCAGGCGCTGGCGCGCACCAGGCCGTACGTGGATTCGACGCGCATTGGCATCTGGGGATGGAGCGGCGGCGGGTCGTCCACGCTGCAGGCGATGTTCCGGTATCCCGACGTGTATCAGGTGGGGATGAGCGTGGCGCCGGTGCCCGACCAGCGGCTCTACGACACCATCTACCAGGAGCGCTACATGGGGCTCCTCGGCCCCAACGAAGCCAAGTACCTGGCCGCCTCGCCGGTCAGCCATGCGGCGGGGCTCAAGGGCCACCTCCTCCTGGTCCACGGCTCGGGCGACGACAACGTGCACTTCCAGGGCAGTCAGCGGATGCTCAACAACCTCATCGTGCTGAACAAGTCGGTGGACTTCATGGAGTATCCCAACCGGAGCCATTGCATCTGCGAGGGCCAGGGCACCACGCTGCACGTCTACTCGCTGCTGACGCGGTACCTGCTCACGAACCTTCCGGCGGGTCCGCGGTAGCCGCCGACGCGGTGAGCGGCGCGCCTTCCGCATGACAGCACGGGCTCCCCGATGACCGGGGAGCCCGTGTCGCTTCAGCGACATCAGCCGAGCCGCGGCTTCAGCCGCGACTCGCGCCAGCGTCCGGCACCGGAAACTCCCCCGTAATCTCATCCAGCGCCGACGCCAGTCCATCCCCTCCGGTAGTGCGATTCTTGTCCAGCACATATTTGGCGAGTGTCGCCGTCAGCGGCAGCGTCACCAGCACGAGGATCGCGGAGAGCCAGAACGGCACGCCGATGCCGGCGTGATCCATCAGGAAGCCGGCCAGGATCGGGAAAGCCACCCGGGATCACCCCGCCGAAGGTGTGCTGGACCCCCATGTAGAGTCCTCGCTCATTCGACGCCACCACCGTGCTCAGGAGCCCGGTCACGCAGGGGAAGATGAACGCCGTTCCGATCGGCATCAGGGTGAAGCCCACCGCCAGCATCGGGTACCCGGTGGCGAGCCCGGTGAAGGCGAGCCCGAGCGCCAGGACCACGATGCCGAGCCGCGAGAGCCTCGCCTCCCCCAGTCGATCGACCATCCTGCCCAGCAGGAGCGAGCGGACCAGCACGCCCATCCCGCCGAGATACATCACGAAATAGCCGATATTGGATTCGGTGACGGCAAACCGACTCGACAACAGCAGCGGGACCGTCTGGATCGTCCCGTAGAACGCTCCGATGGCGATCGTGTAAATCCAGATGAGGCGCGGGGCCGGCTCGCTCCACCGGGTGAGCACCCGGATGATGGCGCTCCGGCTCGTCTCCGATGAGGCGATGGGGTGGCTTGTGGTGTGGCGCAACTCGGTGGACTCGCGCAGGAACCGCCAGGCGAAGATCGACACCAAGACGGACAAGGCGGCGGCGGCGAGACCCGGCGCACGCCGCCCCCCGAGGCTGATCATGGCGGAGCCGAAGGCGGGCCCCGCCACCGCACCCATGCTCGTCACCACCGAGAGCCAACCGAGGCTCTTGGTCCGCTCCTTCGGCTTCGCCACATCGGCGACATACGCCTGCACCACACCGATGGTCCCTCCGCCGGTGCCCTGGATCAGCCGGGACACCAGCAGCGCCGCGATCGACCCGGCGAAGGCGAAGAGGGCGTAGGCGACGGCGGTAAGCAGGAGGCCGGCGAGGATGGCCGGCCGGCGACCGTAGCGGTCGGAAAACCGTCCCCATGTTGGCGCGACCAGCAACTGCGCGATGGAAAAGGCGGAGATGAGGACGCCGACCATGGTGGCGCCGGCGCCGAAGTCGGTGGCGTAGAACGGCAGGAGCGGGATCACCATGGTGAGCCCGATCATGTCCACGAACGCCGTGACGAAGAGGACGAAGAGCGGCACCGCGGTTACTCGCGCGTCCCCGCGCCGTCCAAGTGGTCGTTGTCGGACCACACCTCGAACTTCACCACCTTGCCGTCCTTGCGCGCGAACTCGAACGCCCATTCGTCCATCACGTCGACCAGCTTCCCTTCGATTACTGAGCCGACCAGAAACCAATCATCGGTGATCCGGACGAGCTGGAAGGTGGCCACGTCAGGGAACGGCGCGGGCGTCCAGCGGCCCATCAGCATTCCGTTCTCGTGCGCGAGGGTGATGCGGGTAGGCGGCACGGAGTCGGGGGCCCCCTCCCACCGGAAGAGATAGGTGCCGACCAGCGGCCTGGCGGTAGCCTCGGCGACGGTCAGTGGGTGCTTCGGCTCCACCTCCAGCTTGAACTCCACCTGGGTCGTCCCCCACTGAAGCACCAGTGTCCCCTCGTCGCCGTGGACGTCCCGAAAGGTGAAGAGGAGCATCTCGGTGAACGGCCCGACGCCCGGCTTGACCGGATACCGGATCTGGTCCTTGGTCGAATCGGGAAAGGGGACGTGGTACAAATGGGAGCGGGGATCGATGACCATCGTCCATGTCCCCGGCTGGACGACCAGCCAGAGCGAGTACTTGCCTGGGGCGACCGGGTGGCCGTCGATCTTGAGGGGGCGATTGATCTCGAGCGTCGTGGCGAAATTGGCACCGGGCGTCCACACCTCGCCCCAGGTCACGAATCCGCCGAAGATCGAGTCCCGGCCCCGGACCTGGGGCCGAGAGTAGTCGATGGTGATGACGGTCCCGTCGATGGTCTGGGACACCGCACCCCGCTCGCTGGCCCGCATCTGGGCGGTCAGCGCGGCGGGCATGAGTAGCAGCAGGGTCAGGCAGGCGCCGTAGCGCGCTGTCGGAGCGGTCATGGTGACTCCTGGAATTGATGTGTGAAGGGCCGTAGCCAAGCTACTGCACCGGCCCGGCTCTGGCCAGCGGGCGCACTCGCTCCCCTCGAAATCGCGTCGCCGCCGCCCTCGCGGGAACGCCCGGGGAAGTGCATCTTTCGGCGTGCAACATTCCCCTCCCGACCGCCTCACCGCCGCCCTGTCCGCCCACTACCGCCTCGAGCGCGAACTCGGCCAGGGCGGCATGGCCACGGTCTACCTCGCCCACGACCTCAAGCACGACCGGAAGGTGGCGGTCAAGGTGCTCCGGCCCGAACTCGCGGCCGTGATCGGCGCCGAGCGGTTCCTGGCGGAGATCAAGACCACCGCCAACCTCCAGCACCCCCACATTCTCGGCCTCATCGACTCCGGCGACGCCGACGGATTCCTCTACTATGTGATGCCGTACGTGGAGGGCGAATCCCTCCGCGACCGGCTGGACCACGAGACGCAACTCCCGATCGACGTGGCGGTGCGGATTACCTCCGAAGTGGCGAGCGCACTGGACTACGCCCACCGGCATGGCGTGATCCATCGGGACATCAAGCCTGAGAACATCCTGCTGCATGACGGCTCCGCGCTGGTGGCGGACTTCGGCATCGCCCTGGCGGCCCACAAGGCGGGCAGCACCCGGATGACCGAGACCGGCATGAGCCTCGGCACGCCGCACTACATGAGCCCCGAACAGGCGATGGGCGAACGGGAGCTCACAGCGCGCTCCGACGTGTACGCGCTGGGATGCGTGCTCTACGAGATGCTGGTGGGTGAGCCGCCGTTCACCGGCCCGACCGCACAGTCCATCGTGGCCAAGGTGATGACCGACGACCCGCGGCCCCTGCACACGCTTCGGCGCACCGTGCCACCGGCTGTGGAAGACGCCGTGCTCACCGCGCTGGAAAAGCTCCCGGCGGACCGGTTCGCCAGCGCGGCGGAATTCGCGCGGCGCTCGCCGGGGGCGGCGGGCCGGCGGGGCAGCGAGGTCGTCGTTTTCCTCCCGGCACTGGCCGCCCCGCCCCGCTCCACCCGGCCTCCTTCCGGCCCTCCTCGTCTCGTCGCCGCCATCGCCGCTCTGGGGCTGGCTGCGCCCTGCCCCGCCGTCCACGCCTCCGTCACGGCTCGCCATCCTGGCATCGGGCCTCGGTGGTGGAGGCGGCGCCGCGCTGCAGCGCCAGCTGGCCCTCTCGCCGGACGGCGGCACCGTGTTCTTCGTGAGCCTGAGCGCTGATGGCGGCTATCGGTTGATGCGGCAGCCCCTCTCCGCTGCCGAGCCCGTTCGGGTGGACGGAACGGATGGGATCTCGAGCCCCCTCGTCTCCGCAGATGGACGCTGGATTTTCGGTACCCGCAACGGTATCGCGTCGTTTCGGATTCCGGTCGAGGGCGGCTCTCCCATACCGCTTCCCGAGCGTGTCCATGGAACGGCGGCCGCGGACTGGGGTCGGAATGGTGAACTCTGGTTCAGCCCCGAGGGGGCGGCGGGGGGAATCGGAGTTGCCGCGCTCGGACGCGGCGATTCAGTCGCCATCCCCTACGCCGACGTAAGCAAGGGGATCCAGCTGCAGCAAGTCCTTCCCGGCGGGCGGACGGCGCTCGTCGCGGTGAAACTCGGCTCCGCCTCCGGCCCCATCTCGCGGCTCGACTTGAAGACCGGGCGTCTCACTCCCCTGCTGGATCGTCCCGTCACCGAAATACGGTACACCGCGGGCTATCTGCTCTGGGCGCAGCCGGACGGCACGCTGCAGGCCCAGGCGTTCGACCCGGCGCATCCCCGGATCGACGGATCAGCCGTGACCATCGCCACCGGGATCTCCATCACCGGCAATGGCCTGGCCCAACTGGCAGTGGCACCGAACGGGACCGTGGCATACATCCCAGAAGAGCCGCGCTCGCTGCAGCTCATCGACCGCTCGGGGAGCACGCGCCCCGCGACGCCGGAACACCACAACTTCCATGCGCCGGAGTATTCTCCCAATGGCCGGAGGCTCTCGACCGACTTCAACTCCGCGGACGGCCGGGACGTCTGGATCCTCTCACTGGACGACGGCACCCTTTCCCGGGCCACCTTTGACCGGGACGGCCACGACGCCACCTGGACACCTGACGGCCGATTCATCACGTACGCCTCCACCCGCTCCGGCGCGCTGGGCATCTACCGCAAGCGACCGGGGAGTGCCGAGCCGGCCGAGTCGCTCTTTGCGTCGCGCAGCCTGACCTACGCCGGACTGTGGCTCAAGGATGGGAGCGGGCTCCTCACGACAGGCTCCAACCTCCGGCCGAACTCCCGGTCAGACCTCGCGATCCTGGAGAACGCCGGGAGCGGCCCGCTCACCCCGCTTGTCGCGAGTCCTTTCGAGGACCAGCACCCGGCCCTCTCGCCCGACAACCGCTGGATTGCGTTCGTTTCGGATCAGTCGGGGGAACAGCAGGTCTACGTCCGGCCGTATCCTGCAGAGGGGGACCAGGTCCAGGTGTCGCTGACGGGTGGGAACGAGCCACTGTGGAGTCCGGACGGGCGGGAACTCTACTATCGTGGAGTCGAAAACGGGGAGCCGACCCTCATCGCGGCCGCGGTGCGCACCGCACCCGATTTTGCCGTCACGGCACGCACGCCGCTCTTCTCGGTCGCCGACTACGTCGGTACCACGCCCCACATCAATTACAGCGTCTCGCCCGACGGCAAGACCTTCGCGATGGTGCGCCGGAATCCGGCTACTCGCATCATGATCATCCAGAATCTGCCCGGGCTGGTGCGCCAGATGCAGGGGAGCTTCCAGTCGGCGCCATGAGCACGGCCTGAAGGATCAGTTCCCTTTCGCACGGTACCGCACCCCCCACCGCACCACCCCGCCCTCCTGGCTCTCGAGCCGGATGACGCGCACCGCTCCTTCCAGCCGCTGACTGCCCACGCGAGCGCCGGTCACGTCAACCCGATCGAACCGGAAGCCCGCCGGCTCGTGCACGTAGAGCTCGTAGGGATCTCCGGCCACCAGCTGCTCACGCCGCTCAGCATGTCGTCACCCCAGGCGACTGTCTGCAGGTCCGGCCCGCCGCACGTCACGTGGCGGCTCGTCGCCAACAGCTGCGGATGCGCCGTGCGCGGCCGGAGACAGACCACCTGCACGCCGAAGCGCGGGTCGATCGACCCAGGCCGCAGCGTGTCGCGCACCACGCCGAGGGCACGCCGGGTCCAGAACTCGAAGCCGAGGTAGTCGGTGCCGGGGGAAAGGCCGAGCTCAGCGAGCGAAATCGCGGCCGAGTCGTTTCGCGTGCGCGCCAGCACCGTCCACTGCTCGAAGGGCCGGGCGATATCGAGCTGGTAGAGCGGGACGACCTCCCGCTGGTCGGCGTCGAAGGGGCGCGGGCCCGAGCCGCTCAGCTGGGTGCCGGCCTGGTCGAGGAGCGCCGATCGCGAGGGGTCCACATCGTAGAGTTGTCCTGGCCGGGTGAAGAGCACCGGCGCCGTGCGCTTCGCCGCCTCAACGCGATTGGTCCGGTACACCTCGGGCTGGTCGGTCAGCATCAGCACCGAGCCCGTCAGCGAGGTCAGTGTGGCCGCTTTGTAGCCGTCCGCCTGATGGATCTCGATATGATCGGGATCGTTTCGCCAAACGACATTGTTGAAGGAGTTGTATTGCGCAAAGGAGCCGTAGCCGAAGCCGTCGTCGCCCACCCGCATGCCGTCCACCAGGCCGATGAGCTCCGGCCGGATGCCCCAGCAGGCCAGCAGGTACACGTCCCACCCGATCGCCTCGCGCACCTGCCGGACGAAATCCCGGAACACCGCCTCGCGGTCCAGTCCCTTCCGCGCGAAGAAATCGGCGGAGCTGTTGTAGCCCTCGTACCGGAGGTGGCGGAGCGCGTCGAGCTTGAAGTAGTCCCACCCCATCGCACGGAGCGCGCGGTACACCGGCGTCACCACCGAATCCATCACGCCCGCCGAACTGCCGTCCATGACGTACCCGATCCAGTTCCCCTGGGCGGGCTTTCCATCCGCCGTCCTCACGAACCACTGCGGGTGGGTCTCCGCCGGGAGGCGGTCCTGGAAACTGACGTTGGTCCAGATGCCGGGCTGGAGTCCTCGGGCACGGATGTACCGTTCGAGGCTGTCGAGGCCACCGGGAAACTTGTCGTTGGCGTGGAGCCAGTGATCGGGCATGCCGATGGGAAGCTGCTGGTAGCCGTCGTCGATCTGGAGATAGGTGAAGCCGAAGGGGCGCAGCACCTCGGACATCACGTCCGCGACCTGCTGAATGTCCTGCTCGGTGACCTTGTCGAAGAAGGCGTACCACGACGTCCAGCCGGCCACCGACCTGGTCCACGGTTGGTATTCCCACGGCCGGTACTGCGCCAGGCCGCGATGCCGCTGGTAGAAGCGCGGCCGGAAGCGGAGGGCCACCTCACCGCCCGTAGCGGTCATTTGGTAGGCGACCGTGCTGTCCCCGGCCGTCACCGGCACCAGTTCCACCCGGGCCGGTTCGTCCACCGAGAGGACCCAGTCGGCCCGGCGGTCGTAGAGCGCCCGGTTGAGCCGGTTGGAAACCGGTCCGACAGCGTGACGCACCACCGGAAGGCCATCCTCCCGCGGCTCCACTGCGGCGGCAAAGGCCTCCGGGGATCCGAGGACCACGCCGGTCACCGTGACCCGGTCGTTGCCCCCGGCGGTCCACTTGAACACCTGGGTCACCCGGCCACCCGCGGAGTCGACGAACTGGATCAACGACGCCGAAGATCCGGTGGTCGCTACACTCCCCTCGAAGAGCACCCGGCCCTGATAGCTGAGGAGGATCCGGCCGTCGCTCACCCGGAAGGTGGCGGGGGCGTTCGGCGGTTCGGACGGGAGCTGGGCCGCGGCGAGGGTCGGCGCAAGGCAGGCGGCGAGGGCGAGGAGGATCTTCATGGTGCGGGTAGGTTGCGCCGGCCCGGTGAAAATGGCAAGATGGAGTTCACCTTCCACCGCGAGTCGCCATGCGGTTCTCCCCGATCGACATCGCCAGCTTCTTTGCCTTCCTCGCGCTGGTCTTCGGGGTCTCGATCGCCGCCTCGCGCAAGAAGCGCGTGGGCACCGAGGACTACTTCCTGGCCGGGCGGGAGCTCAGCTGGTGGCTGATCGGCGTCTCGCTCATCGCCTCGAATATTTCCACCGAGCACTTCGTGGGCCTGTCGGGCCGGGGCTACGCCATCGGGCTCGCCATCGCGAGCTACGAGTGGATGGCCGCGGTCACGATGGTGCTGGTGGCGCTCTTCTTCCTGCCCCGGTTCCTCCGCGCCGGCATCTTCACCATGCCGGAGTACCTGGAGTATCGCTACGATTCCACCGCACGGAGCATCATGGCGCTCTTCATGATGCTGGCCTACATCTTCGTGGCTCTGGCGACGGTGCTCTACAGCGGGGCGCTCGCGCTCGAAGCGGTCATCGGGCTTCCGCTGATCAAGGGCATCTGGATCATCGGCGCGCTCTCCGGCGTGTACGTGACCTACGGCGGGCTCCGGGCGGTGGTCTGGACCGAGCTCATCCAGGGGACGGCGCTCCTCCTCGGCGCGCTGCTGGTCTTTGTGCTCTCGCTCAACGCCATCGGCGGCTGGGGGGAATTCACCGCTCTCTCCGCCGGCAAGCTCCACACCGTCCTGCCGTGGAACGACCCCGAAATGCCGTGGCTGGCGGTGTTCTTCGGCGGGCTCTGGATCCCGAACACCTTCTACTGGGGGCTGAACCAGTTCATCACCCAGCGCACCCTCGCGGCGCGGAGCCTCGCCGAGGGACAGCGGGGGACGCTCTTCGCGGCGGCCATCAAGGTCACGATCCCCTTCCTGATCATCATGCCCGGTATCATGGCGGTCCAGCTCTTTCCAGACCTCATCAAGACGC
This sequence comes from uncultured Gemmatimonadales bacterium, assembly GCA_963810185.1. Lineage (GTDB taxonomy): Bacteria > Gemmatimonadota > Gemmatimonadetes > Gemmatimonadales > GWC2-71-9 > SPDF01. The sequence goes on along the minus strand of CAWEMJ010000007.1, from coordinate 361,500 downwards.
CCGACCAGGCCTACCCCGTCCTGATCCGCGAGCTGGTGCCGGCCGGGCTTGCTCGGGATCATGCTCGCGGCGCTCTTCGGCGCGGTCCTCAGCACCTTCGAGTCGCTGCTGAACTCGGCGGCCACGATCTTCAGTCTCGACATCTACCAGCGCCATTGGCGCCCGACCGCCGAGCCGGCGGACCTGGTGCGGGTGGGCCGCTGGGCCACGCTGGGCCTCTTCCTCGTCGGGTGCCTCTGGGCGCCGGTGGTGGGCCGGGCCGGCAGCGTCTTCCAGTACATCCAGATGTTCTGGGGGTTCATTTCGCCGGGGATCGTGGCGGCCTTCGTCGTGGGGATGGTCTCGCCCCGGACGCCTCCGCTCGCCGCGAAGGGCGCCATGCTGCTCGGCCTCCCGATCTACGGCCTCCTTCTCTGGTTCCTGCCCGGCGTGGCGTTCCTCCACCACATGGCGATCACCTTCCTCGTGCTGGTGCTCTTCATGGGGGTGGTCACGGCCCTGCGTCCGCTCTCCGCGCCGGTCGTGCTGCCGGTCAAGGGGGGACTCGACCTCGAGCCCGCGCGCTACGGCAGGCTCATCGGAGGAGCAGTGATCGGGGCGGTGGCGGCGCTCTACCTCTATTTCTGGTAGCGGACACCCTCGCGGGAACGCCTGGGGAAGTACATCTTTCGGCGTGCACAATTCTCCTCCCGACCGCCTCACCGCCGCCCTCGCCGACCGCTACCGCATCGAGCGCGAGCTCGGCCAGGGCGGCATGGCCACGGTCTACCTGGCCGCGGACCTCAAGCACGACCGCAAGGTGGCGGTCAAGGTGCTCCGGCCCGAGCTGGCCGCCGTCATCGGCGCCGATCGCTTCCTCTCGGAGATCAAGACCACCGCCAACCTCCAACATCCGCACATCCTGCCGCTGTTCGACAGCGGCGAAGCCGATTCGTTCCTTTTCTACGTCATGCCTTACGTGGAAGGCGAGTCCCTCCGCGACCGGATCGATCGCGAGAAGCAACTCCCGGTGGCCGATGCGGTGCGGATCGGAGCCGAGGTGGCTTCCGCCCTCGACTACGCCCACCGCCACAACGTCATCCACCGCGACATCAAGCCCGAGAACATCCTGCTGCATGACGGCCGCGCCCTGGTGGCCGACTTCGGCATCGCGCTCGCCGCGAGCAAGGCGGGCGGCACCCGGATGACCGAAACCGGCATGTCCCTCGGCACGCCGACCTACATGAGCCCCGAGCAGGCCATGGGCGAGCGCGAGATCACCGCACGCTCGGACGTGTACGCCCTTGGCTGCGTGGTGTACGAGATGCTGCTCGGCGAGCCGCCGTTCACCGGGCCCACCGCGCAATCCATCGTGGCCAAGGTGATGACCGCCGAGCCGGCGGCGCTCTCGGCGCAGCGAAAGTCGATCCCGCCCGAAGTCGAGGACGCGGTGCTGACGGCGCTGGAGAAGCTCCCGGCGGATCGGTTTGCGACGGCCTCCGAATTCGCCGACGCGCTCGGTGGCGGCAAGACCCCGAGCATGAGCAGCAGGTCCACGCGCGCCCTCACAACCCGCCCCGCTGCCCCGCTGCCTCGCCTCATGATGGTCGCGCTTGCCGCGATGACCGCCCTCGCTGCCTGGGCGCTATTGCGCCGGCACGACGCGGCCGGGCCGAGCGTGTACGATGCCGCGCTCCCCGACAGCGCCCCCATGACGTTCGGCGCCACGACCCTGACGACCTCGTATGGGGCGTCGTTTCGCAACTTGTCGATTGCACCAGCCGCCGACTTCGCCATCTACGCCGCCCGGGAGGGCGACTCGACCTCGCTCTGGTACCGGAGCCTCCGGGACGCGACGGTTCGCCCGATCGACGGCACCCGGGGCGCGGTGGCGCCCCGCATCTCTCCCGATGGCTCACTGGTGGCCTACCTCGTCGGCGATCGGATCATGGTGGCCCCGGTCACGGGCGGGGAGCCGCGCACGCTGCAGGACGCCCTGCTCGGCATGTCGGGGGACTGGATCTCCCCGACTCAAATCCTCATGATCGACACCGACGGCAATCGAGCGAACTGGCTCGATCCGGAGGGCGGGACGTCCCGGTCGAAGCCGATCCCCCGCTGTGTCTACGGAACGTGGGACCCCGATGCGCAGCAACTGCTCTGCAGCTTCAATCGGACCGCGCTCATGGTCGACCCGGAAACGGGCGACCGTCAGGTCGTTCGTGCGGTGCGTCCCGATGGCACGCCGGGCGGTCCACTCGAAGGCACGGCGTTCCGCGTCGTGGACAAGCGGTACATCGTCTACAGCTCCCCGGATGGGAGCCTGGTCGCGGCCCGCTATGATCCCGCCACGCACCTGGTGCACCGACCGGTGACGATGCTGGCGGGAGTCCGGCGCGAGGCCATCGGGGAGACCCAGTTCGATATCGCCGCCGACGGCACGCTGCTCTATGCCCCGGGGGTGGACGCGACATTGGGCCGCATGGTCAGCCTGGACGCGGACGGCACCCCGCGGCCGATGCCCATGGAGCAGGCGGACTTTCAGCGCTACGACCTGAGCAGAAACCGGCGCTGGTTCGCCGCCGCGGTGCAGGCCACCGAGGGAACCGAACTGCGGATCTATGACCTGCAAAATGGCCAGCGCTTCGTCTGGCTTCGGGCGGAGCAGGTGCGCCACCCGCTCTGGAGCGCGGACGGAGAGCGCCTGCTGGTGGCGGTGCGGGATTCCACGCGATGGACCATCCTGATCGGTGCGCCAAGTTCCGGCCTGCCGCCGGACACGGTGGCGGCCTTCGAGACGGATGCGGCCGGCCCCGATCCGGTCGATTTCCACGACGACCACCTGGCCCTGGCCCAGGACTGGAATCGATCGCTCACCATGCGGTTCGACCCCACCGCGGCACAGCCGATCTTCGACACCGTCCTGACCGGTGCCCGGTTCTCGTCGCTGTCGCCCAGCGGAAAGCTCATCGCCTATCAGGCGCTGGAGGGCAGCCGCATCATCGTCACCTCCTTTCCCGTGCCGGGACGCCGCTGGCAACTGGCGTCGGTCGGCGTGGAGCCGCTCTGGCTCTCGGCCACGGAGGTGGTGTACCGCTCCGGCGTCTCCTGGTACCTGGCCCGCATCAACCCGGAGACTGGGGAGCCGGCAGGCGCCGCGACTCTCTGGGAAAAGGATCCGCGCTTCTCGGACACCTCCGGCTGGTCGAACCGCCCCTCCCACGATGGCGGGATCATCTACGTGGAGGGACCGACCCAGACGAGCACGGCCTATCTCCGCGTCGTGCCGAATTGGGTACGCCAGATGAAGGGCGCCGTGGACGCGGCAAACCGGTGAGCGCGCCGCGATGATCCCCTTCTTCCGCCTGCCCACCAATCCCATCGTCCTGTTGCTCTTCCTCGTGCTCCTGGTCCTGGCGACGCTGGACTGGCTGCTGGTCCGTTCCCCCGAGGTACCGCCGGAATACGTGGGAAGCTGGGTGTCGGGGATCAACCGGCTGGACATCCGGGACGACGGCATCATGACGTACCGCACCGGCGAGTGGCCGGTGTCCAAGTCGGTTGGCGGCCGCCTCACGAAGATCGAGCCGGGCCGACTCACCTATCGCGTCATGTACATCCCCAGGCACCTGCATATCGATGTGGCGCCGCATCCGAAAGACGACATGTGGGTCATGACGGTGGAAGGGAAAGAACTCTGGCGCATCCCCTGACGGGGCCGGCCGTCTGGTGAACAGGTCCCGGCCCCCCCATCTTCTAGGCCACGATGACTGACGCCCTTCCCCGTCTCGCTGCCTCGTTGTCCGACCGCTACCGCATCGAGCGCGAGCTCGGTCAGGGCGGCATGGCCACGGTCTACCTGGCCGCGGACCTCAAGCACGACCGCAAGGTGGCGGTCAAGGTGCTCCGGCCCGAGCTGGCCGCGGTCATCGGTGCCGATCGCTTCCTGTCCGAGATCAAGACCACCGCCAATCTGCAGCACCCGCACATCCTGCCGCTCTTTGATAGCGGGGAAGCCGACGGCTTCCTCTTCTACGTGATGCCCTTCGTGGAAGGCGAGACCGTCCGGGACCGGATGACCCGCGAAAAGCAGCTTCCGGTGGCCGACGCCGTCCGAATCGCCTGCGAGGTGGCGAGCGCGCTCGACTACGCCCATCGCCACGGCGTCATCCACCGCGACATCAAGCCCGAGAACATCCTGCTGCACGACGGCCGCGCCCTCGTGGCCGACTTCGGCATCGCGCTCGCCGCCAGCAAGGCCGGCAGCACCCGCATGACCGAGACCGGCATGTCCCTCGGCACGCCGCACTACATGAGCCCCGAGCAGGCCATGGGCGAGCGCGAGATTTCCGCCCGGAGCGACGTGTACGCCCTGGGCTGCGTGCTCTACGAAATGCTCACCGGCGAACCACCCTTTACCGGCGCCACCGCGCAGGCCATCGTGGCGCGGGTGCTCACCGAACACCCGCGGCCAATGCTCCCGCAGCGGCACACCATCCCGCCGCAGGTGGAAGTGGCGGTGCTGACCGCGCTCGAAAAGCTCCCCGCCGACCGGTACGCCACCGCGGCGGAGTTTGCCGACGCGCTCACCACCACGAACTATGCGCCGAGAGCCACGGTGGACATGGCGGCGGCCGCCGGCCCGGCCACTGCTACATGGAAGCGACGCTTCTCGCTCGCGGCGGGTATGGCTGTCATCGCCGCCGTCCTCGCCGGTCTGGGGTGGTCGCGCACCCGGGCGAACGCCGACCAGCCCACCAGCTGGCAGTATCTCACCCTCGGCGACAGTGTGCAGCTCACCACGCTGACGCCGGGGCTGGCTCTCTCGCCGGATGGCAATACGCTGGTCGTGAAGGACTCGAGACAGAACGCGCGGCTCTGGGTCAAGCGGCGCGGGGTGCTCGACCCGGTGCCGATCCCGGGCACCGAGCGCGCCTCCAACCCGGTGTTCTCTCCCGACGGCGAGTGGATCCTCTACCTGGCCGACCGTCAGCTCCGCAAGGTGAATCTCGCCAACAGCGCATCCGTCACCCTGGCCGACTCGGTGTCCGTCTCGACTGGATTCGGCGGAGCGACCTGGCTGGACGACGGGACCATCGTCTACGTCCCGCAGGATCTCAACCGGCTGATGCGGGTGAGCGCCAATGGTGGGACCCCCACCACGATCATGGACAACTCCGGGCTCCAGGGAGTCGGGTTCGGCTACCCCACCGCCCTGCCGGGAGGTCGTGGCGTCCTCTTCGAGGGCTGCACCTCCGGATGCGTCACCATGAGCCTGAGGGTCCTCGACCTCCGCACCGGCCAGCAGAAGCTCTTGATGAATGAATCGACTCAGGGCTGGTACCTCCCGACGGGGCACCTCCTCTATGCCCGCCGCGACGGGACGTTGCTGGCCGCCCCCTTCGACCTGGACCGGCTCGAAGTGACAGGCACCGGAGTGCCTGTCATGGAGAAGGTTTTCGTGGTCTTCGGTGCGCCACAACTGGCATGGTCCGCCAGCGGCTCCCTGGTCTATGCCTCGGGAGAGAGCCAGGGCGGAGAGAACACCTTCGTGCGCGTGGGGATGAACGGGGCCGCCACGGCGATCGACTCCGGCTGGTCGGGGCAGTTCACCTCGTTCGCGCTATCTCCCGATGGACGCCAGCTCGCCGTGGGCTCCGGGACCGGGGTGGGCGCCCTCAATGTTTGGATCAAGCAGCTCGACCGCGGACCCTTCACCCGGATCTCGTTCGGGGGCGCCGACCGGCGGCCGGTCTGGTCGCCCGATGGCCAGATGGTGGCCTTCGTGCGCGACACGCAGTCCACAAGCGTCGTGATCGGGCGCTACGCCGATGGGCGGCGTCCCGATACCCTCCTGGTGCACATCGACCGGCAGGTGCAGGAGGTGGACTGGTCCCGGGACGGCAAGTGGCTCGTGGTCCGCACCGACAACGGGAGCACGGGTGCGGGCGACCTGGTGGGCATCCGCACCAGCGGCGACACCACGCCGGTGCTAATGGTGGCGAGCAGCTTCACCGAGCTCAACCCGGCCATCTCGCCGGACAGCCGGTGGCTGGCGTACGCCTCCAATGAATCGGGCCAGAACGAGATTTTCGTGCGGCCCTTTCCCAACACGGGTGACGGCCGGTGGCAAGTGTCCACCGGGGGAGGCTTCATGCCCCGATGGGCACCCGACGGAAAGGCGCTCTACTTCATTGCGCCAGGGTCCGGACAGGTGATGGTCGTGCCGGTGACGACCAACCCGACCTTTGCCGCGGGCCAGACCCGAACACTCTTCAACGCCTCGGGCTTCGTGATTGACGGATTTCACACCTCCTTCGAGCTCACCCCGGACGGTCGGCAATTCATTTTCACCGCGCCCCGGCAGGTCAACGCCACGGCCGCCCAGCCAGCGTTGGTCCGCTCGGACAACTGGTTCCGGGAGCTCGAGGCGCGGCTTCGACAGTAATTCCGTGCGCCGACGCGCGACCCGGCTATCCTGACACCATCTTGATGTTGGCGATGCTAGGTTTCCTGTACCGGCGGCTGGGCCCGCCGGCAGCCCAGGTCACCAGGCTAGGAGGTGCCAGATGACCACTCCTGGTTCCAGCCGGACATTCGTCGATCGCGGGACTCGCGGCGCGCACTACGCCAGCATGCTCGTCATCATGACCGCGGCCACGGCGGTGTGTTTCGTTTTCCGTTCGCGGCTCAATCCGACCGACGTCGCCATGGCGCTCCTGCTCGGCGTGGTGGCGGTGGCCGCGCGCTCCGGACTCGGCCCGTCCATCGCGGCCTCGGTGTTCGGCATCGCCGCTTTCGACTTCCTCTTCGTGCCACCGTACTACTCCTTCACTGTCGCCGAGTCGTCCTATTTCTTCACCTTTGCGGTGATGCTCGTGGTGGCACTGAGCATGAGCCACCTCACGGCCTCAATCCGCGACTACGCCATCGAGGCCCGCGAAGGCGCCGCACGCACCGCCGCACTCTTCGACCAGAGTCGTGAACTCGCGGAGGCGGAGAGTCGCGCGGCGATTGTCGCGATCGCCGCACGGCACATCGGCCTGGCGGGCGATGCAACGGCTGAAGTGGTCCTGACTGACGAGGTGGGCGTCGAGCACGGCGTGCCGCGTTGGCCCGCAGGCGGGCTGTTCGAGGATACGGAAGCGCGGGTGGCGGCGGACTGGGCCTTCAGCAAGGGCGAGGCGGCGGGAAACGGCACCCGGCACCTCGCGGCCGGGGACGTGTGCGTAGCCCCGATCCGGGCGCCGTCGCGCATTCTCGGCGTCGTGGCCGTGCGGCCCGACGTCCTCGACCGGGTGCTGACCGATGCCGAGTGTCGGACGATCCAGGCGCTGGCCGACCAGGCCGCCCTGGCGCTCGAGCTCGGTACCACCGCCCAACGCTGGGAAAAGCGGGCCCGGGAGCAGGCGCAAAGCAGCTGACGATTCGGCTTGCCCTGCCGTTCTCGCCCAATTCCTGGTCGGCGGGGTGGCTCCGGCGCGCCATGGAAATCCGGGACTCCCTCATCTTGGCGATGATGCCGCAGTCCAAGAATCTGCGACCGGTCATTGCTTGCCCCGAAGTCCAAGCACTGCTTCACAACATCAACTGGATTCCGCTCGAGCAGCCCTGATCCGGCTTCCCCTCCGCAGTGTCACAAGTCGGTACAGTCCAGGAATTCGACGATGCGCACGCGCCACTGTGGGATTCGGCGCGGGGCCTTATCCTTGCTGAGTTGCCTCGGTCTCTCCCGTCGGCCGAGGAGCTCCGCATGGCAATCGCACGGAAACCGAAGCTGGACACCACCTTCAAGGGCCTGGCCGCCTTGCTGTCGGCCGGCGCTGCCCTCGTGTCCATCCTGTCTTTCGTGGCGAGTCGCAATGCGGCGTCTGAGGCCGGTTCCGTTGCCGGGCTCGCGGCCGTCGAAGTGAGCCGAATCGATCTCACCCCCTCCGCCGATACCGCCTATTCCCTCGGTGACACCCTTCACATCACCACCACCGCGGCCGACGCGCACGGGCAGGCACTCCGCGCCCTCGCCGTCCACTGGTCGGTGGACGATCCCGCGGTGGCGGAGGTCGACAGCACCGGCCAGGTGGTGGCCCGCGGCCCCGGCGTGACCGCCGTGACGGTGGCCATCGGCGGCCGGGCCGGCCGCGCACGCATCTGGGTGCTGCCGCGACTGACCACGCTCGCCATCGAGGGCGACAGCGTGCTCCGGGTCGCGGAGGGCATCGCGCTTCCGCTCCGCGCGGCAGGCCGTGATGCGCGGGGCAATCCCCTGGTGCCCACCGGGTTGACCTGGAATGCGGCCGACGTCGCGGTGGTCACGATCGACAGTCTCGGCATGGCCCATGGCGTCACTCCCGGGACGACGACGGTCACGGTAACGGGAGCCGGACTCGCCGCGGAGCGACGGATCGAAGTCGTGCCGGTACCGGCATCCATCACGCTCACGGACGGGAGCGACCAGCGGGCCGCCGCGGGTCAGCGACTGCCGAGTGGCGTCGCGGTGCAGGTGGTCTCGCGGAGCGGGCGCCCCGTCCCCAACGTCGGCGTGCACTTCGATGCGGCGGCGGGTCAGGTGGAGCCGGACAGCGTCATGACGGACGCTCACGGGGTGGCCGCATCTCGCTGGACACTGGGCCCGATCCCCGGCCGTCAGCGGCTGGCCGTCGAAGTCGTCGGCATCGACAGCGCGCTGGTCGTGACCGCCGAGGCGGATCCGACGCCAAGGAACACCCGGATTGCATTGGTGACGGACAGTCTTGGCGGTGAAGTCGGGATGCCTCTTCCAGCGCCCGTCGTGCTGCGCGTCACCGACAGCAGCGGCGCGGCGCTCGTCGATGTGCCGGTGGCGTGGGCCGCGCTCGACGGCGGAGCGATGTCACTGGCGGACGCCCGCACCGACAGCCTCGGTGAGGCGAGGGCGCACTGGCGCCTGGGTCCCACGGCCGGTCATCAGGGGGCCAGGGTGCAACTCGGCAATCCCCGCACCTCGCCTCCGTTCGCACTTTCGGCGAAGGCAGTGCCTGGCCCTGCAACCTCGATCCGGGTCGTGAGTGGCGATGCCCAACGCGGCGTGGTCGGCTCGGCGCTGGCTCATGCCGTGGTGGTTCGTGCGGCGGACAGCCTCGGTAACCCGGTGAGCGGCGCCTCGATTCGCATTCGAGCGCGGACGGGCAGCGCCGATTCGATGGTGCGAACAGGCAAGGACGGACTGGCGAGCGTCAAATGGACGATGGGCACCATGGCGGGGTCGGTGCGGCTCGTGGCCCGGCTCGATACTCCGGCCGACAGTGCGGTGGCCACCGCAACCGCCAAGCCGGGTACGGCGAAGACGATCTACTTTGCCGCGGCACCGGCCAGCGGGACGGCGGGGCGAGCACTCCCCAAGGTGGTGCAGGTGATCGTCCGGGACCGCTTCGGCAATCCGGTGCCCAATGTGGCCGTGCGATTCTCGGTGGCCGCCGGGAAGGCGCTTCCACTGCAGAGCATGACCGACGTGGCCGGTCGTGCGTCAACCACCTGGACGCTGGGGCCGAAGCGTGGCAAGCAGACACTCACCGCAACGGTGAAGACCCCGGCTCTCAAGATCACGCACACCGTCGAGGCGGGAGCGGGGACCAGGAAATAGGCCCCACTCCTGCCCCACTGCCACCCTGCCCCGCGGCCCTGCCTACTTCAACCCCGCCAGAATCCCCTCGATCCGCTGCTGCTGCACCGGATCTTTCGTCAGCGCCAGCGCCTTCTTGTAATTCGCCACCGCCTTGGGCTTGTCGCCCAGCGTGACGTACATCTCGCCCAGGCTGTCCCAGGCGTTCCAGCTGTCAGGGTATTCCTTCGTGACACGGAGGAAAATGGCCAGCGCCTCGTTGTTCTTCTTCTGACTCACCAGCAGATAGCCATAGGCATTGAGCTCCGCCTCGTTGGCCGACGCGAGGTGCGCCTGCCGCAGCGAATCGGCTTCGGCGTGCTTCCCCTGCCGGTCGAGCACCCGCGCCTTGACGCTGTAGCTGGCAAAGGTGGGCGCGAGCAGAATGGCCGAATCCGCCCAGACATTGGGCAGGTCGAGGTTCGTGGTGTTGGCGAGCGCCCACCCGGCCGCCTGCTGCCATGCTGGAGCCCAGAACCTCGGCAGGTTACGGAGTTGACTCTTCAGGCTGTCCAGCACCACCACGCTGGTGTTGACCGACAGGGGGAAGCTCACCGCCACCTTCTCCCAGCGCATGGTGAGGGTAACGGTGGTGTTGGTGGGGTCGTCGAAGTTGTACTGCAGTCGCTCGGTGAACTCCGCTGGCGTCGGGGTCACGACAAACCGGACGGCGTCCTCGGTGGCGTCGTAGCTGAACGCGCCCCACGCGTTGGACTGCTTGCTCAGCGCGATCGTCCAGGTCGTTCGGGTGGGGATCATGAAGACGCCGTAGCGGCCGGCCGGAAGGGTCGTGCCGCCGACGGTGAATGCCGAGGTGGACGAAAGCACTGTGTTCTCGTTGGCGCCCGCCCGCCACACGGTGTCATAGGGCACCAGTCCGCCCCAGATGGCCCGCTTGTTCACGCCCGGCCGGTGATAGTCCACGGAGATCGTCGTCATGCCGACCACCTGGCTGACCGTCGCATGCGGGCTGGGCCAGGGAAGGTCGAGTCGGTAGTTCTGGGCGTGAAGCAGGGATGGTATGGCAAGGAGAAACGAGAGTGCGATGGCACGGCGATGCATCAACGGCTCCGGGCAGAGGGGATCTCCGCCCTACGCAAAACGGGCGGTGAGGTTCCACCGCCCGGCCTAACTCCCCTTTACCATCTTCTCGAACCGCGGATTTCCCTTGAGCGGCTTAAAAGTCGGATCGATTCCTAGCCACGCGGGCGTGATGTAATACGAACGCTGCAGGAGTTTCTCGATCCCGTCGAGCGCCTTCTCCTGCTCCCCAACGGCGAGATAGGTCCTGACGAGCAGGAGCATGTCGTAGCTCAGGAGTTGCTTCCCGCCCCGCTCCAACGCCACTGCGTTTTCAGCCAGGGCGACCGCCTCAGCCTTGTGGCCTGCATACGCCATCATCAGGCCGTAGAACGCTCGTGTTTGCGGATCATTCGGCGAGGCGTCCATGAGGATCTTGGTCCTCGGGAGAGCGGAGTCCGCGAAGGCCGCGGCCAGCGCCATGTCGCCCTGTTCGGCGTGGGCGATGGCGAGCGTCTGCCCCCACCACGCGCGGTCGTCATCAAAGGCGGCCGGGGTCAACCGAAAGAGCAGATCCCGCTCCGCGTCCTCCAGCGCCCAGGCCATCTCGTAATATCCCCCGAAGACCGCGGCCACCGTCGGAGCCGGGTTGCCGCGGTCGATCGCGGCGCGAATCGCCTTGTGCGCCCCTGCTAGGTCGCCCTTGCGCGATGGATGCGATCGCCTGCCATTCCACGAGATTCAGGTTGGTGGGGCTCAGAGCCATGGCAGCCTCTCCCGACGCCGATCGCGTCCGCGTATCGCCGCTGGAAGAGGTAGACCTGCTGGAGCGAGCCCAGAGGGGCAGCGGAGCGCGGGTCGAGGTCGCGAGCGCGCTCGAGCTTGACCGCGGCCGAGTCGAGATTTCCCTTCCTGAGATCGGCGGAACCCGCGGACGTGAGCACGATGGCGTCGTTCGGAGCCAGCTGCAGGGCGCGCTCGAGCGCTGCGGCGGCCTTCGCCGTGTCGGGATCCACGTTGGTGTAGTACCCCGCCGCCGCGACATACCCTGCGAGCGGCATTCGGGTCGAGCGCGATGGCCCGCTCCATGGCGACCTTGGATCGGGCGCCGGCCACCGGGTCCCGGCTGCCATTGAAGTAGACTGCGCCGAGCGACCGGGAGAGCGCCGCCCATGCATCCACAAACGTGGAGTCGAGCGCCACCGCCTGCTCGAAGTAACTCGCCGCCAGCCGCATCGTCACGGCGTCCACGCTGGTGAGCGCCTTGCCCTTCAGGTAGAGATCGTAAGCCGCCACGTTGGCAGTGGGTCGCGCGGCGAGTTGCTGCTCTTCCTGTGAACCCAGTTGGGCGCCGAGCGCACCGGCCACCCGGGTGGCGATCTGGGACTGCACCTGAAAGATGTCGGTCACGTCGGTGTCAAAGCTCTGCTGACCAGGTCGTGGCGCCGGTATGGCCATCCACCAGCTCGGGCACCACCTGCACCCGCCGGGTGCCGCCCACGGGACCGGCCCAGCGCACCTTGCCGACCAGCAGGTAGTCGGCCCCCAGTTCCTTCGCGATCTCCTGCGGTGTCTTGGTGGAGCCCTTGTATTGACTGGCGCTGCTCGAGGCGATGACGGTGATGCCGTTGACCCGGGCCAGCTTGCCCCGGACCTCGTCGCCGATGCCGTCCGCAAAGTAGGCGTCGTCCGCCGCGCCCTGATTCTCGAAGGGGAGGATGGCCACGCGGTTGCCGCCCGCTCGGGTCGGCCCGCCACCCGGGCCCGAGAGCGCCAGCCCGGTTGCCACCGCCGCCCAGAGCATCAGCGACAACACGCCACCCAATGTCGCGAACCGCCATGTCAGGAAACGGCCCAGCCCGGGAGTCTCGGCTCCGGCGCGCCGCCGCGCCTCCATTCGGCCGGTGAGCACCAGTACCACCGCCCCGATGGCCAGCAGCCCGACCGCAAACCCGATGGTCCACGTGGGCAGGCTCCACTGCCGGATGATGGCCGAGACCAGCGCCAGCATCCCCATGCACCCGAGCGCAAAGAGCCCCCACACCTGCAGCGGGGCCGGACCCTCGGTGGTGGCCACCGGGCCGGCGCCACTCCGCGTCACTTCAAGCGCGCGGTCGAGCGCGCCCACCATTTCCTGCGCGTTCGCGTAGCGATCGGACGGGCTCTTGGCCAGCGCCTTCAGGATGCCGCTGTTCACCGCGGCCGGCAGCCCCGTCCGGGATGCGGTGAGCGAGCGCGGCTCCTCGGTCAGGCTCCGGGTGATGATGGATCGCGCTGTCGGGCCGGTGAACGGCGGCTCGCCGGCCACCATCTCGTACATCACCGCGCCCAGCGCGTAGATGTCGGCCCGGCCGTCTACCTCGCGCTCGCCGGTGGCCTGCTCCGGCGCCATGTACTGCGGCGTCCCCACGGCGAGCCCCGTCTTGGTGAGCGCCTCGCCCTCCTCGCCCAGGGCCCGCGCGATCCCGAAATCCGCAACGAGGGCGTGCCCCGATTGCAGCAGGATGTTGCCCGGCTTGATGTCGCGGTGGATGATGCCGCGGGTGTGGGCGTAGGCCAGCGCCTCCGCCACCTCGCGCCCCAGCCGCATCGCGTCGTTGACCGACAGCTGGCCTTCCTTGGCGATCCGCTCCTTCAGCGTCTCCCCTTCCACGTAGGGCATGACGTAGTAGAGGATCCCGTCGGCTTCCCCCGAGTCGTGCATTGGCAGGATGTGCGGATGACTCAACTGCGCCGCGACCTGCACTTCGCGCAGGAATCGGTCGGAACCAAGGGTGGCGGCCAGCTCCGGCCGCATCACCTTGACCGCCACCTTGCGGTTGTGCTTCTGGTCGTGGGCCAGGTACACGGTGGCCATGCCGCCCTCGCCCAGCACCCGCTCGATCTGGTAGCGGCCCGCCAGCGCCCGCTTCACCTGCGTGATCTCCACCATCCCGGTGGCTGCGGTGCGTTGCGGCACCCCCGGGTCGGTGGGCGTCGCCACGCCGCAACGGAGGCAGAACTGCGCCTCTTCGGGCAACGGGGTCTGGCAGGCAGGACAGGCGCGGGCAGCGGTGGTCATCGGTGCTCGGTCATGGGAACGTCGGTGTGGGGGGAGAGCGAAGGCAATTTCGCGCCCCATGAGAGCGAACGCAAGCTTTTGCTGGGGTGTGAGTTCCGCGCCCTGCCGCTGGCGCCACCCTGCGGAGCGCCGTACCTTGAGCGCTTCACTCACGTCGAGCCGCCATGTCCCGCCGAATCACAGCCCTCGTCCTCGCACTGGCGCTCTCATCCGTGACCGGTCTGGTCGCGCAGGGACTTCCCGCCGGCCAGGCGGCGCAGCTCGGATTCTCGACCGCGCGGCTGGCAAGGATCGACACCCTCTTCCAGTCGTACGTGGATCAGGGCCGACTACCCGGCGCCGTGGCGGTCGTGGTTCGGCACGGCAAGGTGGCGTGGAGCGGCGCCTTCGGCATGGCCGACCGCGAGGCGGCGCGGCCGATGACTCCCGACGCCCTCTTCCGTATCGCGTCGCAGAGCAAGGCGGTCACCAGCGTCGCTGCCATGATCCTGGTCGAGGAGGGGCGGCTCCGTCTGGACGAGTCCGTTTCCAGGTACATCCCGGGCTTCGCCAGCGCGCGGGTGGCCGTGGCCACGGACACAGGCCGTATTCTGGCACCGGCCCATCGCGCCGTCACCATCCGCCAGTTGCTGACCCAGACGGCCGGACTCTCCTACGGCACTGACTCGTTGCTTCGAGACGACTACCGCGCCGCCGGGCTCGGTCCCGCCGCCGGCTACGGCTGGTATCTGGCGGACAAGGCCGAGCCGATCTGCACCACCATGGACCGCCTCGGCACGCTTCCGCTGGCGGCGCAGCCCGGCGAGGCGTGGGTCTATGGCTACGCGACTGACGTGCTGGGATGCGTGGTGGAGCGGGCGTCCGGCATGCCGCTCGACCGCTTCTTCCAGCAGCGGATCTTTGCGCCGCTCAAGATGAACAGCACCTGGTTCTTCCCGCCGGTGTCCGAGGCAAGCCGCCTCACCGCCGTCTACGCGGTGACCCCCGAAGGCACCCTCGTCCGCGCGCCGGACGGCCCGAGGGGACAGGGCGACTACATCACGGGGCCCCGGCAGGACTTCGCGGGAGGCGCGGGGCTGATCTCGACCGCGGGCGACTATGCGCGATTCCTGCAGATGCTGCTCAACGGCGGCCAGCTCGACGGCGCACGGATACTCTCGCCCGCCACGGTGTCGTTGATGACCGCCCCCGCGGTGGATACCCTGTATGACTCCCCGGGGATGGCGTTCAGCCTCGGCTTCGAGATTCTGCAGAGTCCGGGGCGCGCGGGGGAGTACGGCTCCATCGGCCGCTTCGGTTGGGGCGGCGCGTATGGCACCAGCTACGAGGTGGATCCTGCCGACGACCTGGTCGTCGTCCTGATGCTCCAGGCCCTCCCTAGGCGCAACCTCGACATTGCGGATAAGTTCCGGACCATGGTGTACGCCGCGCTCATTCCACCGACACACACCCAAGGACAGTGACGATGCGACTTTCCCTGCTCATGACCTCGCTTGCCGCCGTGGCCATCGCGGCGCCCGCTACCGCCCAGGACCGGACCGCCGCGTGGCAGATCGCCGCCGCGGTGCTTCCCCTCCCCGACAGCATGCGGGCCGGCGCCGAGGTGCTCGGCTACAAGACAGCCGGCGGACCGCTGGTCCAGATCCGGGCCGGCACCAACGAGATGATCTGTCTCACCGACAATCCCGACATCGAGGGCTTCGCCGCCAACTGCTATCACACGTCGCTCGCCGCATTCATGCTGCGGGGCCGCGAGTTGCGAGCGGCAGGGATCACCAAGCGCGCGGCGGTGGATTCGGCGCGCATGGCCGACATCACCAAGGGCACCCTCAAGATGCCGACGGGCCCCGCGGCGCTCTACTCCCTCTACGCCGACAGCCTCAACTTCGACCCTACGGCGGGGCGGCCCAAGGGCTCGAGCATGCTCCTCTCCTTGTATGTCCCGTACGCCACCCAGGCCTCCACCGGTATTTCAGCGATGCCGCTTACCGACCAGCCGTGGCTGATGTACCCCGGCAAGCCGTGGGCGCACCTGATGATTCAGTAGGAGCCGGGACTGGGGACTGAGGACTGGGGGCGGCGCCGCGCCACGAAGTTGCGTCTCAATACGCCAGGGGTGGGCGTAAGCCCACCCCGGCGCTTCCGCCCGCGCATGGGGACGCACAAAGGGGTGGGCGTAAGCCCACCCGTTACGGCAGCATGTCGAATTCCCAGATTACGGTGGCGTTTCCGCCATACCCCATCACGTAGATGGTTTCAGGGGCGTGCCCGGCGATGAGCGCGGCGTCAAGCCATCCGATGCAATCGCAGCCAGCCGTCGGGGGAGCCAGCAAGCGACCGACCAGCGTCATCGTCGCGGCGTCATACACCAGAATCTCCGGCACCTCACCCACCTGGCCCAGCACCAGAATCCGCGTCTCGTCCGTGGCCAACGCAAGACCAAATGCGCGCCAGCCGGGCGGCAGGGCCACTTGCCCCTGAAGGGCACCACTGCCGGCATCAAGCGCGACCACTGCTTCGGACCCGGCGGCGTACAGCGTGGATCCATCGGTTGTGAAGGCCGCTCCAAGCGTGGTACTGATTGGCATCCGATACACGGTATCGCCGGTCGACATCCGAAGGACCATCGATCCGCCCCCGCTCATCAGCGCCCGGTCCGCCGGCACCGACAGGTGGAATGCGTAGGGGTCTTCGAACTGAAACTCGATCGTCGGTGCGCCGGATCGCACCACATCGGTCCTGTGATTGTGCGTGACCAACCAGACGTTTTCGCTCAACCGGGCAACATTGCGATTGAAGATGTTCTGGGCGGCGGTCGGGACGGTGTCACTGAACGCCACCGTGGGCAGGAGCTGCCATTCGCCAGCGACATCCGCGCTGTCCCACAGGATGAACGTGCCTGGTTTGTACGTGGCTCCCACGCCCCGAAGCGCTCCGGCTTGCAACGGACGTACTCCCAATACCAAGTCGGCCCGCGCCTCGCGCAAGTTCACGATACCGATGGCGCCGGGGGGCAGTCCCGGATAGATGCCGGCAATGCCGACCGGACCGCTTGGGGTGAGGAGCATGACCGGATTGCCGATTGCCATCGGGGTCGCGGTGGTCTGCTTCCGAAACCCCACAACGCCCACCGAGTCCACCAGGTAATGTGTCGTCGCATCGACGACTTCGATGGCTACCGTCTGCGAAGGGAGGGAGGGGAGGGTGGCCGAGACGGTGCTGTCGTCCATCCGGGCGGTGACCATCTCGATGCCGGCCGCGGTGATAGCCGGGAGCGAATCGAGCCCCGCAAAGAACTGGGACCGCACCAGGATCGTCCCGCCGGCCCACTGTGCCGCAGGAGAGACTGCGAACTCCGGCGGCGGTGTGGGACCAGGATCGGACGAGTTCTCGCACCCCGCCAGACCCAAGGCGAGCACCGCACACGCTGCAAACCGCATATGGTACTCCTCCGCGCAGGGGGCAACTGCCATGTTACCATCGCGCGCGGGAGGCCGCCAATCGGGGCGCGGTCCGGCGGTCCCCCCTCTCCATATCATGGAGAGGGGGACAGGGGGTGAGGTGAAAGCGAGCTGGGAGGGAAAATGGACCCCGGCTTTCGCCGGGGTGACGGGGTCACGTGTCGCTTTAGCGACATCAGCCGAGCCGCGGCTTCAGCCGCGGAAAGTGGCTAGGGAGGGAATTGAACCCCCGACACGCGGATTTTCAGTCCGCTGCTCTACCAACTGAGCTACCTAGCCGAAGCGGCGGGAATATAAGGACTTAAGAGATTTCTGCCAAGTTTGGGCCCGCCCTCGGTCCTCTGCCCTCAGTCCTTCTCTCCTCCCGCGCCAGACCGTACATTTCCCGGATGCCCCCCTCCAACCTGACCGTCGTTTCCCACCCCCTGGTCCAGCACAAGATGGCGCTGCTCCGCAACGCGGACACGCCCACGCGGGAGTTCCGCCAGCTGGTCGGCGAAATCGCCACCCTGCTGGCCTACGAAGCGACCCGGAGCCTGGAAACGGAGCCGGTGCCGGTGCACACACCGCTCGAGACGATGGAAGGCCGGCGGATTCCCCGCGACCGGATCGTGCTCGTGCCGATCCTCCGCGCCGGGCTCGGCATGGTGGACGCCGTGGCCGCCCTCTTCCCCAACGCCGGCGTCGGCCATATCGGCCTCTATCGCAACGAGAAGACCCTCGAGCCCGTCAGCTACTACTTCAAGATCCCGCCCCTCGGCGCCGAAAAGGTCTATCTCGTCCTCGACCCGATGCTCGCCACCGGTGGCAGCGCCTCGGCCGCCATCGCCAAGTTGAAGGATTCGGGCGCCAAACGAATCCGACTTATCTCCCTTGTGGCGGCCCCGGCCGGCGTGGAGCGCATGATGACGGATCACCCCGATGTGGCGGTGTTCGTGGCCGCGCTCGACCGCCAGCTCAACGACCATGGCTACATCCTGCCCGGGTTGGGCGACGCCGGCGATCGGCTGTTTGGAACGACCTAGGTGGGCGTCCCCCCTCTCCACATGGTGGAGAGGGGACGGGGGTGAGGTGGACCCCGGCTTTCGCAGGGGTGACGCTCTTCTTCGATCACGCGAATGGAGTCTCGAATGCTGCTGACCGCCCCGCTGCCCCCTGCCCCGCCGCGCAGCCATGCGCCTGACCTTCCATGGCGCCGCCGGCGGCCAGGTGACCGGGTCGATGCACCTCCTCGAGGCGGCGGGTGCGCGCGTGCTTCTCGACGCCGGGCTCTTCCAGGGACGCCGAGCCGAGACGCGGAAGCTCAACGCCGAGCTTCCCTTCGACGCGCGGCTGATCGATGCCGTCGTGGTGAGTCACGCCCACATCGACCACACCGGGCGGCTCCCCCTGCTGGTCCGGGAGGGCTACCACAACCCCATCATCGCCACGCCCGCCACGCGCGACCTCTCGGCGGTGATGCTCCCCGACTCGGCGCATATCCAGGAGAGCGACTTCGAGTTTCTCAAGCGTCACGACCGCGTCGGCCCCGAGGCGGAGCCGCTCTATAACATGGCCGACGCCATTGCCGTGCAGGACCTGATCGAGGCGGTGCCCTACAACCGCCCCCACCACATCCGGAAACATCTCGTCTCCACCTTCATGGACGCCGGCCATATCCTCGGCTCGGCGTCGGTGGACATCCGGATCACCGAAGGGGCGGGGCACCGCCTGGTCTTCTCTGGAGACATCGGCCGGAACGGCCTGCCGATCATTCGCGACCCAGTGCCTCCCTCGGGCGCCATCGACACGCTGATCATCGAGAGTACCTACGGCAATCGGGATCATGAATCGATCGCCGGCGCCGAGGAACGGCTTGGGGAGGTGGTGCGCCGCGCCGCCGGCCGCGGGGGGAAGGTGCTCATTCCCTCCTTTGCGGTGGGCCGCACGCAGGAGCTGGTGTACGCCCTGCACGCGCTCTGGTTGACCGGCAAGATCCCCGGCCTGCCGATCTACATCGACAGTCCGCTCGCGGTGAACGCCACCGAGGTGTTCCGCCTGCATCCGGAGATCTTCGACCAGCGGGAGCAGCTCGTCGAGCGCGCCAAGGCCCTATTTGATTTCCCGCTGGTGAAGTACGTCCGGGACGTGGCGGAATCGAAGGCGCTGAATTCCCTGAACGGCCCCGCGGTCATCATCGCCGCGAGCGGCATGGCCGAGGCGGGGCGCATCCTGCACCACCTGAAGCACGGCATCGGCAACCACAAGAACATCGTGCTCTTCGTCGGCTTCCAGGGGGAACACACCCTCGGTCGCCGGATCCAGGAGGGCGCCCGGGAGGTGAAGATCTACGGCGAAATCCAGCCGGTGGCCGCCGAAATCGAGACCATCGGCGGGTATTCGGCCCACGCCGACCGCACGGAATTGCGGGAGTGGGTCCGGAAGATCGGCGGGCCGGTCAAGCGCGCCTTTGTGGTGCACGGCGAGACGCCCGCCCGCGAGGCGATGGCCAAGATCCTGAAGGAGGAAGGGGTCAAGGACGTGGTGCTGCCGGCGCTCGGGCAGGGGTTCGACCTCTAGGTGAGATGGCTCAAGGCGGTGCTCGCCGTCGGTGTCCTGACGGCCGTGGTCAGCTACGTCGTGGCGTTCGCCTCGGTGCTGGCCGTGAGCAGGCAGGACCAGGCGCGTCCGGTGCCCGCCATCGTGGTGCTTGGCGCCGCGCAGTACAACGGCAAGCCGAGTCCGGTGCTCAAGGCGCGGCTCGACCACGCCGCCCAGCTGTACGCCGACAGCGTCGCGCCGATCATCGTGCTCACCGGTGGCGCCGCATCGGGCGACAAGACCTCCGAGGCGGAGTCGGCGGCGGCCTACCTGTCCAAGTCGGTACCAGTACCTGCATTGGTGGTGCTGGCCACTGGGCGTACCACCGATGAATCCATCGCCGCCGCCGCCGAGTGGTGCCGGGGATACTCCATCACCGAGATCGTGGTGGTCAGCGACCCCTTCCACATGCTCCGGATCCGCCTCGAGGCCCGGCGCCAGGGACTCACCGCCTGGACCAGCCCCACCCGCACCAGTCCTATTTCTGCCCATCTCGCCCGCGAACTCCCCTACCTCATGGCCGAGGCGGCCAAGGTGCTCGTCGCAGGGGGACGGGGCTGGTAGCGGTGGGGGCCGGACTCTCGACCTGCCAGCGCGAAAGTCCTATGTTGACAAGGATCCCTGTTCGCCGGAGGCCCGGTGCTGCATAGCGTGTTCGTGGTCCTGGGGAGCTTCCTCGCAATGGCGCTGGTGGTGATGGTGACCACCGCGGTCGCGGCTCGCGCCCTCCTCGGGCGCCGCGCACCCGGCGCCTCGCCCGTCCTGACGCCGACCTATCTGGCGGTAAACCTCACCTGTTCAGCGCTCGCCGCCCTGCTCGGCGGGTGGCTCGCCGCACACTACGCCGCCTCGGCGCCACAGTCGCATGTCTACGCGCTGGCCCTGCTCATGGTGGTGCTCAGCATGGCCTCGATACGCCAGTCGATCGCCGCGGGCCAGCCGCGCTGGTACGCGCTGGTCCTATTGGTGGTCATGCCCCTCGTCGTGCTGCTCGGCGGGCGGCTCGCCGTGCCGCCGGCCTGATTCACTCAGCACGGAGACAGCCCCCTCATGCATCGCGCACTTCGATGGCTGCGGAATCTCGCCGTCACCCTGGCCGTGTTGCTCGTTCTGTTCGTGGTCGCCGTCTACGCGCGGTCGGAGCAAATCCTCCGCCGGCCGTACGATGAGCCGATCGTCACGCTGCCGGTCCCCACTGATTCTGCCTCCATCGCCGAAGGCGGCCGGCTGGCACTGGTCCATGGGTGCCGGGGCTGTCATACGAATACGCTCACCGGCGAGGCGCTCGTCGACGATCCCCTGCTCGCGCGGCTCGTGGCGCCCAACCTCACCGCCTCCGTGCGGCACTACTCCGATCCCGAGCTGGTGCGCATCATCCGACGGGGCGTACGCCCCAACGGCAGGAGCGTCTGGGCCATGGCCTCGGAGATGTATGCGCCGCTCTCCGATGCGGACCTGGGCCGGATTCTGGCGTACATCCACAGCTTGCCCGAGGCCCCCGGCCCGGGCCCGATGCTGCAGCTCGGGCCTCTCGGCCGGTTCGGCATCGTGGTCGGCCAGTTCACTTCCGCCGCGGCGCTGGTCCGGGAGACCGATTCCCTCACGGCGGCCGGCGTCTTCCCGAGCCCGGGCGAGGCCAACGCCGAAGGCGCTTACCTGGTCCGGACGTCCTGCACGGAGTGCCATGGGCTCACGCTCACGGGAGGCGACTCGGTCCCCGACCTCCGAATCGCGGCGGGATACACCCATGAGCAGTTCGCCCACTTCTTCAAGACGGGCGAAGCGCTGGGCGGCCGGGAGTTGAAGACGATGAGCAGGATGGCCCGGGGCCGCTTCAGCCACCTTACCGATTCCGAGGTGGCAGCCATCCATGGATACCTCGTGGCCCGGGCGGCCACGTTGCCCCCATTATGAGGAGCCCGGCATGAACAGTTCCAACACGGTCGCCAAGGCCGGCATCGGATTCGGCAGCGCGTTGGCCATCACCATCTCCTGGAGCGTCAACCACTCCATCCTGTGGGCCATTCTCCACGGGCTGTTCTCCTGGTTCTACGTCATCTACTACGCGATCGTCTACTGACCACCGGAGGGGCGCATGGCGAAGATGAAGAACTACCGGCTCGATCGGGTGCTGGTCGAACAGGGGGAGGCCCACGCGGCACAATGGACCTTTGCCGGCACCTCCATGAGCGGCATCGAGCAGTGGTATGGCGTCACCGATGGCAACTTTGCACGGAACAACGCCTGGGAATTCGTGCTGCGACTGCCCAAGGCGGCGGGTGACCGGATCGAGGTCCGGCCGCGGAACACCCCGAAGCTCAAGGTCTGGGAAGAGCTGACCGACCGGTCGCTGACCTTCATGCGGGCAACGATGCCGGCGGCGCGCGGCAAGCGCTACTGCCTGGTGGCACTGGCCGATGCGACCGGCCAAAAGACCAAGGACGTCGTCCGCACCGACGAACGGCAGCTCCTGCCCAAGTGGTTCGATCTGATCAGCGGCCGGCTCCGCGCCAAGGAGAGCGTCCGCCGCACCAAGGGCACCGACGGAAGTGCCCTGGTGGCGCTGGTGCAGGAAGCCGACCATGAAATGATGATCCGGCTATTCTTCGCCATGAAGGTGTGGGTCCTGAAGGAGAAGTTTGCGCTGGACGATTAGCGACGACACCGGCCCGACGCGATCCCCATTTCACCATCCTGGAGCATTCCCATGGAACCTCTCTTCCTCCTGATGCGCCTCCTCCACGTAGTCGTCGGGGTGTTCTGGGCCGGCACGCTGATCTTCGTGGCCACGTTCCTGATGCCGAGCGTGCGGGACGCCGGGCCGGACGGGGGCAAGGTCATGCAGGCCCTCATGCGCCGGGGCTACATGAACGTGCTGCCTGTCGTGGCACTCGTAACCCTCCTCTCGGGCTTCTGGCTCTACTGGAACCTCATGCAGACGGTCGGCCCCATCTGGGCAGGCTCCATGTCAGCCCGGATCTACGGCGTCGGCGCCGTGACGGCGCTCATCGGCTTTGGACTCGGCGCCTTCATCATGCGCCCGAACGCCCTCAAGCTGGCCGCGATCATGGAGGCGCTGCCGAAGACGCCCGAGGGCCCCGCCCGTGCGGCGCTCGCCGCCGACATGACGGTGCCCCGGGCGAAGATGGCCGCCACGGCGCCGTGGGTCGCCGGCCTGCTGGCCGTCACCACGGTGTGCATGGCCGTCGCGACGATACATGTAGGCGGTCCCACACCTCTCCACGTCCGTGGCGAGCGGGGACAGCGGTTGAAGACGCAGCGGGGCAGCGACCGGAATGAATCGCGGAGGTCCATCTCCTGCGGAGTCACCATGGGCTGGGCTCGGGTTGACCGTGGCGGCCTGCCGCTCGGCGAGCCCTGAGCGCCGAGCGGCGCCAGTCGCGTCAGCCGGTCGGCGTCGACTGGCGGCTCGTGGCGGTCGCCGGCGCGCCGGCCGGCAACGGGGCCAACGGTCAGCCGGCCACGCTGCGGCTCGACGACGTAGGCCAACGCGCGAGCGGGTACGCCGGGTGTAACCAGTTCTCGGGCAGTTACACGTTGTCCGGGAACTCGCTCACCTTCGGGCCACTGGCCATGACGCGCATGGCCTGCGCCACGGGGGATGCCCTGGAACGCAGCTACTCGACGGCCCTCGAACAGACCACCGCATTCAAGGTCACCTCGAAGGGACTGGAGCTCCGAAAGGGCTCCGTGCTCCTGGCCAAGTTCACTCGGTAGGGCACCGGTCCGATAACTCCCTGGAGGTTGCGGTGGCCAAGTTCACCATCAACGGCACGCCGGTCGACTCGGCTGCCGCGCCCGACACCCCACTCCTGTGGGTGATCCGCGAAGATCTCGGACTTACCGGCACCAAGTTCGGCTGCGGCATCGGTCAGTGCGGCGCCTGCACCGTGCATCTCGATGGCGCAGCGGTCCGCTCCTGTCAGACCCCCGTGTCGTCGGTGGAGGGCAAGAACATCCTCACCATCGAGGGGCTCTCCGACGACGGCAGCCATCCGCTGCAGGTGGCCTGGATCGAGGAACAGGTGCCGCAGTGCGGCTACTGCCAATCGGGACAGCTCATGTCGGCCGCCGCGCTCCTGGCCACGACCGCCAACCCCACCGACGCCGACATCGACACAGCCATGGCCGGCAACATCTGCCGCTGTGGCACGTACCAGCGCATCCGGAAGGCCGTGCATCGTGCGGCGGGAGCCGCGGCATGAGCGACGGCCAACTCACGCGCCGCCTCTACGCCGCCACCGGCAACCAAGTCCGCACATTCCCGATCGAGGTGTAGCACGCCCGAGCCCACGCCGTTCGCCGGAGACGACTCCAGGAACCCGCCGCCCAGGACTTTCCTGGACCGGCTAGCCCGCCGGTATTCCCGGACGGCGTACGTGATCGTGGTCCTCTGCGTCTATGCGGTGGCGGCGAGCGCGCTCGCGCTGGCCCTGACACCGGCGGTGCTCTGCTGGCAGCGGATGGCGGCGTGGGGCGCGGCCCGTTCCCCGCTGGCGGCGGCGTTCGCCATCGCGCTCGCGGCGGCGGTGGCGTTCTTCGTGTTCGGGTTTGCCCTCCTGGTCGTGATCCCGATCTACAACCTGGTCCTGCCGACCAGGGTCCGGCCTTTCAAGGGCGGCTACTACACCATGCGGGCCGCTCCCTGGCTGCTGCACAACGCGCTCTTCTACCTGGTGCGGTACACCTTCCTGCCGTTCGTCACCCTCACGCCGTTCGGCGTCTGGTTCCTCAAGGCGATGGGCATGAAGATCGGCCGTCACGCCTTCATCAACACGGAGTACATTTCCGATCCGCAGCTGATCCAGGTCGGTGACGACGCCGCACTGGGTGGCAGTGTGCGGATCTGCGCGCATTTCGGCGGCGGCGGCTATCTCACGGTGGCGCCGGTCGTCATCGGGGCGCGCGCCACGCTCGGCCTGGCCGTGACGGTCATGGGCGACGTGGAGGTGGGTGACGGGGCCACGGTCCTGCCGAACTCGGTCCTGCTGCCGGGCTCCCGCGTCGGCGCGGGCGAGACGTGGGGTGGCGTGCCGGCGCGCCGGATCACGCGCGACGAGATGGAAGCCTTCAAGGAGGGGATTCGCGGGATGCAGCAGGGATGAGCGCCATGATGATTTCCCCCGAGCTCGAAGCTCGCCTGACCGCGCTCCGCGAGGCGGGGTGGGAGTTGTTCGACCAGTTCGACCACGAGGTGCGCGATCAGCGCTTTCACCCCTTCGTGGCGGCGGACTATGAATCGGTGCTCGAGGCGCTCATTGCCCAGCGCGCGCCCGGACTCACATTCCTGGAGTGGGGTTCCGCCACCGGCGTCATCACCATCATGGCCGACCTGCTGGGCTATGACGCCTGCGGCATCGAACTCGACGCATCACTGGTCGAGATCGCTCGCACCCTCGCCACGAAGTTCGACTCGAAGGCGCGCTTCGTGGCCGGCAGCTTCCTGCCGGAAGGGTACGAATGGAAGCCACGCACGGGAGACGGCCGGCTCGGCACTATCGGCCAGGGCCGCTCCGGATACCTCGAGCTGGGTCGGTCGCTCGACGACTTCGATGTCGTGTTCGGCTATCCCTGGCAGGGCGAAGAAGCGATGATGCACGACCTGATGCGCTGTTACGGCGGCGCCGGGGCGCGGCTCATGGTGCACGGCACCGACCGCGGCGTGGAGGTCTATCGGGACGGGAGACGCCAGGACTGACGTGGCCAAACCCCTGGAAACCCTGAACATCAAGGACACCATGCCCTCCGCCGAGGCGGCGTGGGCTCATTGCCAGGGCGCTATCGACGGAGCACGACTACGCGGGGTCCGCATTCTCAAGGTGGTGCACGGGTACGGGTCGAGCGGGGTGGGCGGCAAGATCCGCCGGCGGGTGCGCGCCGGCGCCGCCAAGCTCGTCGAGGCCGGCAAGCTCAAGGGCGTGGTGTTCGGCGAGGACTGGGGCCCGTTCAGCGCCACCGTCCGCGGATGGGTGGACGCTTGTCCTGCGCTCCGGAACGACGCCGACTATGGGAAGGGGAACGAGGGCATCACCCTGATGCAGGTATGAGTCAAACCATGAAGTCTGACGCCGCAGCACCGGTTTCCTCCAAACGCATCCTCGACCCGATCGAGCGCATCTCCGAGATACTGTTCGGCCTCATCATGGTGCTCACCTTCACCAGCGCCCTGAGTGTGGTCAAGGCGGGGCGCGCGGATGTGCGCGAGATGCTCATCGGGGCGCTGGGCTGCAACCTGGCGTGGGGCATCATCGACGCGGTGTTCTACCTCATGGCATGCCTGGCCCAGAAGGGGCACAACCTGCAGATGTTGAAGGCGGTGCGCGCAACGGCCGACCCGGAGCAGGCCCAGCGCCTCATCGCGGATGCGTTGCCTCCGACGATCGCAGCGGTGTTGGACCCTTCCGAGTTTGACAGCCTGCACCAGCGGCTGCATGCACTTCCTGAGCCGGCGAAGAGCCCACGGTTGACCCGGGAGGACTGGCTCGGCGCGTTCGGCGTCTTCCTCCTCGTCTTTCTCTCGACACTGCCGGTGGTCCTCCCTTTCATCTTCATGCGCGAGATCGCGCCGGCCATGCGCCTCTCCAACGGCATCGCCGTCCTCCTGCTCGCCCTGTCCGGGACAGGGTTCTCACGGATGACCGGCCGCAATCCATGGTTCGACGGAATCACCGCCATCGTGGTCGGCGCACTGCTCGTGGCCCTCACCATCGCGCTCGGGGGGTGATGCGCATGCGGCTCTTCGGTCTCATCGCACTGACCCTTGTCTTCAGGGCGGGCATCGCCGCCGCCCAGACGCCCTACGCGACCCCGCCCGGCGCGGAGGCCGCGGCCCAGGGGGCCTTCTCCTGGTCTGCGTCGGCGTACACCTACCTGGTGCCCGACGACGCGGACTACGTGTTGCCGATCATCACCGGGGACCGCGGCGCGCTGCACCTCGAGGGGCGCTACAACTACGAAGCCCTCGAGGCCGCCTCGGCGTGGATCGGCTACAACCTCAGCACCGGGAATGAGGTGACGCTGGATTTCACGATGATGGCGGGCGGCGTGTTCGGCAGCACCACCGGCATCGCGCTCGGCTACGAGGGCACGTTGAGCTGGAAGAAGCTCGAACTCTACAGTGAGGGGGAGTATCTCTTCGACGTCGAGGACCCAGCGGGCAATTTCTTCTACAACTGGTCGCAACTGAGCTATGCACCGGCGGACTGGGTCTTCTTCGGCCTGGTCACCCAGCGCACCCGGGTCTACGACACCGGCCGCGATCTCAATCGCGGGCCCTTCGTCGGCTTCGCCTACAAGGCGGTGAACCTGACCACGTTCGTCATCAACCCGGACGACGCGGCGGCCACGGTGATCGTCGCGTTCGAGGTGGGGTTCTAGGCGTCACTGCCGTGTGGCCCGCCCCCCGCACATCCCGCCGCTGCCGGTGTTAGGCCCCTCCTGATACACGTAGTGCGACACCTCCGAGATCAGGTCGCCGTTGGGGGAGAGCTTCCAGGTGAAATCCTCCCGGTAGGTATTCCCCGCAGGCCCTCCGATGAAGAAGCCCCGCACTTCGTAGGGATTCCCCGCCACCGGCGTGGCGGTGTAGGTGGCGATGTCCCCCGAATTGGGCGGATCCTCGTCGGCGATATGGAGCGTGTTGCCGGTCACCGTGTAGGTATGCTTTGCCTGTCCGTATTCCACCGGGAGGCAGGCCCAGTTCTGCACGAAGACCCCGGCCCAATCCGACAGGGTGCCGGTGCCGGCGCAGGGAAAGGTGAGCTGGGTGTCGGGGAGGTCAGTGCTCTTGCCGCTGTTGTCGGTGTAGGTCGCGCCGGTCACCGCCACGGCGGCCTTGTTCGATCGGAACTGCCACACCGAGGCCAGCGTCCCTTGCGGGCCCGCTACTTCGAACTGGGCATCCCCGTGCAGGCTGTAGCCGCAGATGTTGGCCACCGCGTTGGTGGTGCCATCGGCCGGCTTCAGCAGCAGCGGGCTTCCTGCTGGCACCGTCAGGGTGGTCATGTTCCCGGTGACCCCTTCAACGAAGGTGCCGGACCCGGTGGCCTCCCGCCCCACCGCGGTGCGGACAAAGTCCATCTCCCCCGCGAAGTTTCCCAGCCCACCGGCAGTGGTCAGTGTGAGATCAAGGTGTCCCGCGAAACCCGGTGCCGCGGTCGACGGGTCCCCGTTGAAGGCGGCGGTGCCAGCCACCGTGGTTTCCGTCGAACCGTTTCCGTCGCCGTCGATCGGCGCGCCGAAGGTGTACGTGTTGGGGGCACCCGTCGGAATGAACGTCAGCCCTCCGGCACCCGCCGAACCGGGGTTGAGCAGGAAGGGGATGACCGCCTCAAAGTTCGTCATGCGGGTGACCAGCAGTGTCGCCCCGGTTTTCGAGTAGGACGCCAGCGCCGCGGCGTCGGCCGGGATCGGGTTGGGTTCGGAGTCGGAACTGCACCCGACGAACGGCAGCATCAGGACGGTCATCAGCACTCGACGCATGGGGGCTCCTTATGTGGGGCGCCGCCCCAGGCGGCGCAGCAAGCGTTACCTTATCCATGGGCGTTAGGATGTCAATAACGGTGGGGCTGCAAACCAGCGGGGCGGTGGAAGACGGTCTTGAGGAATTGTAGAAAATTGGCAATAATGGCGTATTTCACGCTTATTTTGGCAAAAGTTACTCATTTTTTATCGTTTTCAGTCGGATTTGTTCAGTTCTTGTCAATTTTGCCTCGTCAATGAATCGGGGCTCCAGCCCCCAACCAGTGGAATCAGGAATCGCCCAAAAGTTGTGAATTTTCCTAGATTACTGGTGTTTTTGCCAAGAAATGCCCTGATTTGTGATGGATTTTTGGCTTTTTGCGTGTCTCGTATTTCGCGTTCGGAGGCATCATGTGGCTCATCACCACCACCGGCTTCTACAGCATCGTCGAGAAGCCCTGGGACAAGAAGGACGGAACCCTCACCGTCCGGGCCCGGGCGAAGGCCGACCTTGATGGGCTCCGTGCTGCAGGCCTGCCGGAACTGGGGGATGTGAAGGAAGACACCGACGCCGATTACCGGTTCCGGGCCCAGGCGCCGAGGGCGGCAGTGTCGCGTGCGGTACAGTCGCAGGTCGATGCGATCGACTACGACAACTTCAAGACGGCGGTGGGGAAGCGGCAGGGTGCGGAACGCGCCCGCGTCTATCACGACGTGTGGGACGCGCTCTATCAAATCCAATCAGCTAGGAAGTCTTGATTCGGCACCGTCCGAGTTCGACCAGCACCCCCTGACACCCCACCCCCAGGAGCTGGGCCCGCCAGCGCTGCGCGACCTCTCGCGCCACCCGCGCCGCGTGCGAACCCGGGTTCCGCGCTTTCGCCAGGTCGCCCACGACCAAGGGCAGCTGCCCACTGAACCAATTGCCGTTTTCGAGTCGAGCGCTCAGGTACTCGACTCGCTCCCGATCGCCACCGATGGCTCGCGCCAGCTGTCCGAGCGAGAGACTCCCGTGTCTGGCGAGGTCCACGCTCGCGCCATCGATGTTCGCCATCCGCACACCATCAGGGGCTTTCCGAAGTGCGGCCCGTAATACGCCGTTTACCTGCACCTCCACCGCCTTGGCCAGCGGCCCCAGCACCGCCTGAAAGTCGAATGCGTCGTCGCCCCGATGGTCCCGAAAGACCTTTTCGGCGGTGGCCACGAAGGTCCGGGTGACCGGATCGAGCGCCTGCCACGCGGCGTCGCCGAAGAGGTTCTCGCGCAGTTCCCGCTGCATCAGTCCCGTGCCACCCGACTCCACATCGAACTCCACCCAGTACTGCCCGTCCTCCAGTGGTGCGTAGGCCGCATCGTCGAAGAAGCGCTGACCATCGGGACGGGTGACGACGAGCGGCAAGTCCACCATGCCGCCGTAGAGCGACACCGGCCGGTCGTGATAGTGCACGTTCCGGAGCTCGCGCAGCTCATGGATGACGGCGATCGTGTCGTCGAGCACCAGGCGGCGGATGTCGCGGAGCTTGAACCAGCAGTCGCAGTAGACATCTGGTTCCTGGTAGTATGCCGGCACATGCCCCGCGTCTGACCTGGCCACATCCTCGCTCGAGATTTCCTCGACCTCCGCCACATAGAGGGAGCGGTAGTCGGTGAGATAGAGTTGCAGCTCGTGTTCGCCGTCGCCCTCGAGCGACTTGCCCATCGCGGTCAGTTCCCCGGCGCGCGCCATCCCCTGCTGCCGGTTCTCGGAACGGATCTTCCCCCACCACACATAGACATCGTCGTCTTCGGCCTTCTTTTCCCGCCACGCCTGGAGGCGCGCCATGAGCACGCCGAGGTGCGCTTCCATGGCGTTGGAGGCATAGGAAGGGTTCCAGACGGAGAGGAGGTGTTGGGTGGGTAGGGTCATTGCCGCCGCCGAGGAGATGGAGAGCCGAGGGTGGTCGGAAGATGCCAGACCACCGGGAGGCGGACAACTCCCCGGCTACGGCCACGACGGATGGACCGATCAGGAAACAGCTACGACGGAAGCGCGGAACAAAGCCGGAAGGCAGGAAATGAGGGAATTTGTGATAAATTGGCACCGATTAGCCAATTCTGGCCCAATTTGTACCAAATTGTTGTTGTTTCTCGCTGTTTTCGCGTCTTCGCGTCTTCGCGTGAGCCCCAGGGCAAGAGCAACGAGGCTTGCGTGACAGGCAGTAATATCAGATATTACCGAGTATGCCAAAGAAACCTCCCATCGCCAGAATCTCCATCACCATCCCCGCCGACGTCCTGAAGCTGGCGGATCAGCTGGCGACCCGGCTGGACCGCTCCAGGAGTTGGGTGATCGGGGAGGCGGTGCGCCGATTGGGCAGCGACGGCCGATACCGCCGTTCGGGCCACTTCGCTCGGTATGTGACCCGCCGACCCGGGCTGGGCGAGCAACGAGACAGCCAACTCCGATCGAGACATGACGCTCGACGCAACGAGCGTGCGAAAGCGGCGGAGGAGTCGAATCGCCTCGACCGAGAACTCCGGCCTCCCTGTCGCGGGATCCGGCTGACCCTTTTCGACCAATATCGAGGACTATCATGGACTGGAAGCGGTACGAGGGGATCGCCCGGTGACGCCCTATCAAACCCAGCTCGCCAAAGTTTGTGCTCTGCCTGAACGAGGCGGGGGCGAGATACGTCCTGGTGGGCGCCCGGCGCCCTGCAACTTATGGGGAAGCTCGCGCGCCACGCGCGATATCGACATTCTCATCGAGCCCACAGTCGAGAACGCTGCGCGAGTACTGTCGGCCCTCTCCCGGATCGGATTCGCGACGGCGGTGATTGGCTGGCGGAGGAGGATTATCGCGCAAGAAGGCGACCACCATCGGCGACAAGCCGAAGGTGGACATCTTCACGGTCGCCTGGAGCGTGCATTTCAGCGATGCGCTCCCGTCCGCCACCGTCTTCACCGTAGAAGCCGTGGAGATACCGACCATTTCCATCGAGCATCTCATCGCCTCCAAGCGTACCGGGCGTTTGCAGGACGCGGCCGACATCGAATGCTTGAGGAAATCCGGCGAGTCCGTGGCGAGGAGCCGATGACCGTCTCGCTTCGCGCCGTCCTCGCCGATATCACCACCCTCGAGGTGGACGCCATCGTCAACGCCGCCAACGACCAGCTCGCGCCGGGCGGCGGAGTCTGCGGCGCCATCCATCGTGCGGCCGGTCCCGAACTCGCCGAGGCCTGCGCGTTGCTGGCCCCCTGCCCCGCCGGGGAGGCGCGTGTTACGCCCGGTTTCAACCTCCCCGCGCGGCTCGTCATCCACGCGGTCGGCCCCCGCTGGCTCGGCGGCGATCAGGGCGAGCCAGAACTCCTGGCCCACGCCTACCGGTCCGCCTTCCACCTGGCCAAGGAGAGCCGCGTCCGGAGCATCGCCTTTCCCGCCATCAGCACCGGCGTCTTCGGCTATCCGCTCCACCCCGCGGCGGCCATTGCCCTCCGGGTGACGCGGGAGGTCGCGCCGGCGTCGGGGGTGGAGGAGGTGACGTTCGTGTGCTTCAGCGAGGAAGTGCTGGCGGCGTACCGGAAGGAAGGGGTGGAATGATGGCACCCACCTCTTGTCATTGCGAGGAGGCCCCAGAGGGGCCGACGAAGCAATCTGGGCTCGCACGAAGCGTCCACCTCACCCCTGTCCCCCTCTCCATGATATGGAGAGGGGGAACGTGCCGTGTGGCTCCGTCCTTTCGCGTCTTCGTGTGAGACCGAGGGCCGACTAAAGGACCCCGGCAATCGCGCGCGCGATCTTCTCCGCCCCCTGCGGCGATGGCTCGATTGCCAGCACGAAGTCCTCCTCGCTCCGTACACACCGATCGCAGCTCCAGCACCTCCAGCCCGAGCTTGGCGCCAATCCACTGGATCCGGTCGTTGACCAGGCCGAGGGGCACCCGCGCCAGGTGGCCCACGATGGGCGGCTCGAGCTTCACCTCGTAGATGGTGCAGAGCACCGTGCGGCCCGCGCGCTCGGCCACCGACCGCGCGGCCGCCTCGTACTGCAGGCTGAACCCATCGGCGATGGCGAGCAGTTCAGCGAGCACCTCCGCGTTCGAGTCGGCGCGTCGCTCGATGAGGCCGATGTACGGGGTGAGGTCGTTCCCGCCGATGCTCAGGACCGCCACATCCGGACGGCCGTCGAGCAGGGCGAGCTGATCAGGAATGTGCTGCATGATCGCGCCGTCCTGAGCCAGCCGCCGCACAGTCCAGTCCGGCGCCAGGAGCCGCTGGAGATGCGCGGTGGTGTCCGGCTCCGGGTACGTGTAAGGGCCGTTGTCGAGGATGGAGTCGCCGAGGAGGACCAGCGTTTGGCTCATGATGCTCTCACCAGAAGACGCGAAAGGGCTCACACGAAGACACGAAGTTCACGAAGCCACACCCCACCCGTTTGGGGTTGTTCAATGACCACTTTTCGTGCCTTCGTGTTCTTCGTGTGAGACTGCTGTTCTTTCGCGGCTTCGCGCCTTCGCGTGAGCCTATCGAGCTCTCGGACAGGATCATCTCCCAGTCCGGCAGGGCGATGCGGGCCCGGCGCCGGTCGAAGAGGTCGGTCCCCAGGACGCCGTCGGTGTTGGCCATGTCCATCATCAGCGCCACGCCGGGCGGCATCGCCCCGAACACCAGGTTCATCGTCGCGTCGCCCAGGGTCACCGGGACCTCGAAGACTTCGGTCGTGTAGTCCCCGAGGATGGGGTGAAAGTCGTCCCGCGGCCCGAGCGAGCGGCGACCCTGCAGGTAGCGGTCCCTCAGGTATCCGAACTGCGCGCCGGTATCCACGACCATCCGCACCTCGGCTCCGCCAATGGAGGCCATGGCCACCGGGGTCCCGAGCATCGAGACCAGGGGCACCCGGCATCCTGTCGAAGGCCGCCGCCTGGTCGTCGAAGGTGCAGGTCCCGGCGGCGCAGTCCACCTCGAAGTAGAGGCGGCCGAGCACGTCGGTGCCGAGGAGGGCGTCCACCCGGGTGCCGACCTTGCCGGTGATGTACTCCGGGGTGACGCCGAGGGCGGTGTCGAGCAGGGGGACGGGCCGCTCGAGGAGCGTCAGCGCGCCGTTCCCGAAGCTCAGCGGGGCCCCGGTGTCGAGGAGCGCCCGCGTGTCGCCGATCTGGGCGATGAGGTGGCCCGACACCACTTCCAGGGGATAGACCGCCCTCATGGCGCCCGCATCTTCCTGCCGAGCACGTCTCTTCGCTTCCCGGATGTTGTAGGAGCCGAAGCGCTCCATCCTTCAGCTGACATCGCCTCGAACCGCTCGCGGTGCCGCACAGCCGTGCGCTCGAGTTCCCGCACCAGGTCCAGCATCTGTCGGTTGCGCCCGGCGTATTCCCGGATGCGCCGGGCGGTGGTCTGCAGCACCCGGCGCGCGCGTTCGAGGTCGCCGGCGCGGTTGAGCTCGGCGGCCTCCTCGCGGGCGCGGGCGGCGTAGCGCTGCGCCACCGCCACGTCCACCGTCTTCATCCCGCCTCTGAGCGTCGTTGGCGGGGTGGTCGGCGTACTCCCACTCGACCCGCTCCGGCCGCACCTGCAGCACGCCGTCGCGGTCGGTCGAGGCCCAGGGTGATCGCCGGAGCTCGCACCCAGGGTGCCGCGGGGGAAGGTCACCCGCAGCACCAGTTCCAGCTCCTGGCTGCTCACCAGGTCGTCCAGCGCGATGTCCACCGTGTCGGCCGTTCCGGGTGGTGCGGCGGTCGTCGAGCGAGTGGATCATCACGCCCGGATCCAGCCTCGACAGTCACGGACGGCGCCCCGCGCCACGACCTCGAGCGCCTCGCCCAGCTCGCTCATCAGGAATTCGGGAATCTGTTCCGGGCGGCTGGAGGTAGTAGAAGTTGCCGCCGCCGGCGCGGGCCATCCCTTCCATGAGCCGTTCGTCGAAGTCGTCGCCGATGCCGAAGGTGCTGGTGGCCACGCCGCGGGCGCGGAGTTCGCCGGCGTGGGTCTTGAGCGCGTTCGACATCGGTGATCCCGGCGTTGGCCAGGCCGTCGCTCAGGAGAAGGGTACGGGCGATGGTGCCCTCGCGACCGGCGCGGCCCACCTCTTCGCAGCCCATGAGCCAGCCGCCGGAGAGGTTGGTGGAGGAGCCGGGGTGGAGGTGGTCGATGGCCGAGAGGAGGCGCCGCTGGTGGCTCGGGTCGAGGAGGGCGCCGGCGGCGAGGAGTTCGACGTCGGTGTCGTAGGCCACGAGGGCCACGTGGTCGCGGGGGCCGAGGAGTTCGACGGCCCGGCGGGCGGCCATCTTGGCCAGCTCGAGCTTGCCGCCGCCCATGGAGCCCGACTTGTCGATGACCAGGGCCACGTCGAGCGGCAGCCGCTCGCCGTGCCGGGGGGCCTCCGGCGCGGTGAAGCGGATGCGAACGTAGCGGGTGCTGTGAACCCCGGCGCGGACCAGCGGCCGGTCGGTGGTGATGTGCAGTGTCATACGCCCTCCCGAGTATTGATGAGCCGGTCGGCGAGTTCGACGAGCCGGCTCACAACTTCGTCTGACGGTGTGACAACGGGCTCCGGACATGCAGTTCGAGACTGGGAGTCAAGGCTATTCGCTCCCAGGTGCCGCGGGAGCGGCGGCGCGGAACCGGGGACAGACCTTCGGGGCCGGCCCCTTCGAGCGCAGACGGCCGCTCGGCCGGCGAGTCGGATCGAGCGGGCGTAGTCGGCGGCGGATTCGCGGTTCCGGGTCAGGCTCGTCGAGTTCCCGGACCACGCCCTCGTCGTCGAGGGACTGGAGCCGGTCCCCGATCTCGCTCGAGTGTCAGGCGCTCCTTCTGGAGTGCCTTGATCAGTTCGAGGCGTTTGAGGTGCGATTCCCCGTACTTGGCGCTCGAGCCTCGGGTGCCAGGAGCATCGAGGAGGTCTTGTGACTGGTAAAACCTTATGGTGCGGACACTTACGTTGGTGGCGGCGGCGAGTTCCTTGATGGAGAGGTCGTCGGAGTGAATGAGCATGGAGGTATATTACAGTAGCGGCTGGTTAACTGTCAATATACCAGGGTCGGGGGCGCTGCTCTGGAAGGGCCGTCCCGCGGATCTTCTTGCTGGAATCAAGGGGGGGGTGGACGGGAGGTCCGCAGGCGCGCGGCCCGCTATTGGGGCCATCAGGTACCTGGAGAACCCGGGCACAACGGAGGGGGATCGGTGGGATGGGACCTGATCGGCTAGCTGACCTTGGCGAGAAAGTTCACGGCGTCTAGTTGGCATACCTCATCCAAGCGTCCGGCAAGGCTGAACAACTGCGGCTTGTCATGAAAATGGAACACACGGGAGAGATGATAACGATCTTGATGCTCAACTGACGTGTTCACTTCGTTTCTACTGACGTAGAAGGGGGTGCGCTTGCCGTATCGAGTCGTCTTCACTTCGATGAAGCGATCGCGACCAGTTGCTTCATATGACTTGATGTCGAACCCCAGCCAATCTCCGTGGGTCGCGGAGACGCGCTCAACCCGCTCCGCCAGGCCGGCCCGATCCAGCTTCATCAATCGGGCCCGCTTCGTACCGCAACACGAGTTCCTCTCCCGCCGCGCCGAGGCTCTGGTTCCGCGCTTCACGCTCCAAATAGTTGACAGGATGGAAATTCCCTCTCGACTTCACCTGCTTCAATTTCGGGTAAGGCGTCTCGTCTCCGCTCGTGGGGGGCTCCACAAGCAAAGCGAGAATGTCTTCTACTGTCGGCACAACAGCAGGAGCTTCCACTTGAGCCTTGATAAGCGTGAGAAGTGGCTTGCTTTGGCCGACGCGACTACTCACCACATCCCAAAGCAACTGCTGGTAGTTGCTCCTGGGTTTGTAGCCATCAATGAATGGGAGGCCAAAGTCGCGTAGAACGGCACTGATGTTCGCGTACTTGTATTCAATGGCTTTCTCCGACCGAGTACCGAGCAAGGCAGCCAGCGCCCGAATGTGGTCCATCTTGACGAACGAAATCGCGCGGAGCTCGAGATCGAGCATCTCGAGGTAGTCCGAGACGGTTGCTTCGTCCTCCATCCGGCTCCAGCTGTCAGACATCGGTTTGGCGCATGAAGCACTCCGAAACGTTGGTGGTTCCCAGCGTTGAAGCAGTGGCCAAGTGCCGTTTCAGTGTATCTAACACGTCGAGCATTAACAGAACAGGTCTCCAATGGGACCAAGATGAGATGCACCGGATGGGTGCCACGCCTGCTCGCCCGATTGTCACACCACCAACCCAGCTGTAGGCTGCTCAGCGAGCACCGCTTCTACATCGACCCCAACACCCTGACAAGTTGGCCATCCACTTCTCGTTCGCCGCCTCCGCCTCGACCTGCTGCTGATCGTACCGGCTCGATCGCTTCGAGCGTCTCAGTACAGCCATGGATCTCAGCAGGTCCATTCGATACGCCACCATCTGCTCGATGCTCCAGTCAGGGTGTGTTCCCGCGCCCAGGTGATGTACCGCATGTCCGCCCGATCCCGGCCCCACCTGGTCCACAATGACTCGGGACACTCGAACGACCGGGAATAGCCGGTGTCGGGAGGCACGCCTTGCGCGTGGCAGGGACGCCGCGTGAGAAATAGGAAGGCGACCCCCACGCACACCCGCCTGAGTGAACTCATCGAGGCACCACCCGCCGCTCCCCGAACACCTCCGCCTCTGGGCCCACGCAGGCATAGCCGAGCACCTCCGGCAGGTCGCCAGGGTAGAGCCGCTTGGTGCCGCCGAGGGCGCCGAGGTTGGAGAAGATCTCGAAGTTGACCTCGCCGTCGAGCACCAGGTGGATCTGGGACAGCGTGCTCGCCTCTCCACGGCAAACGTTCACCACCACCGCCTCGATCCGCCTTCCGATCAGATGCTGCCAGCCACCTTTGATTGCCACGATCCACCCCAATCTGAATGTAGTGTCCCGTACGATGCCGCAGGGGTGTGACATTCACACCCTACAGCCGCTTTGGGTCCCCCCTCTCCACATGGTGGAGAGGGGGACAGGGGGTGAGGACAGATTGGCGCGCCTTCGCG
This sequence comes from uncultured Gemmatimonadales bacterium, assembly GCA_963810185.1. GTDB lineage: Bacteria > Gemmatimonadota > Gemmatimonadetes > Gemmatimonadales > GWC2-71-9 > SPDF01. The sequence goes on along the minus strand of CAWEMJ010000007.1, from coordinate 324,283 downwards.
TGAGCCGAGATCGCTTCGTCGGTCCCCTCCGGGGCCTCCTCGCAATGACGGAACTGGGAAACGTAGCCTGTCACACCCCTGCACCAGGTTGTGCCTGCAGTCAGCCGGGAACCAATGCAAGAAGTTCACGCTCGGATCCGGCCACGTTCGACAGGGAGCCGCCATGAGGGGAACGAATTCAAGCCGCTATCGGGCCGGGTGGCTCCTGACGACCGAACCAGACGAAGATCTGATCACGCTGTCCGAACACGCCTGGTCGGAGATCTTCCTCGGCATGACGTCGAAGCGGGTCTACAAGGTGGTGAAGAAGACGAAGGACTGGTATCGGTTCGCCTGGGTTGCGACGCGACCAGATGGGGTCGGATTCGCAACGCACGAGGAACATTGAAGTCTCCTCGCAATGACAGAACCATGAGGGCCGTCCCCCCTCTCCACATGGTGGAGAGGGGGACAGGGGGTGAGGACAGATTGGCGCGCCTTCGCGTGAGCCGACCCTGGACCCCGGCTTTCGCCGGGGTGACGGCCGGGGTGGCGTGGGCGTCCCCCCTCTCCGCTTGCCGGAGAGGGGGCCAGGGGGTGAGGACGTTCAGGGGGTGAGGATTGACCGCAACCCCTCCGCCACCGCCTCCCGGATCGCCTCGGGCTCCAGCACCTCGGCGTCCGGCCCGTACTGCAGCACATGCCGGAGCGCCCAGTGCGGATCGGCCAGCGGATGCTCCAGCGTCACCGTGCCGTCCGCGTCCACCGGCACCCCCTCCCGCTCCGCCACCCACCGCGCCACCCGCGCCGAGTACCGCACCCGGAGCATCGCCACCCCCTCGGCCACGAACATCTTCCGCTCCCGGAGCACCGCGTCCACCGAAAACTCCGCCGGCGGCTCGAACTGTCTCCTCCGTGACTTCCACCTCGTCCATCCGGTCCAGCCGGAAGAACCGGAGCCCCGTGGCCCCGTCCGCCAGCGCCACCAGGTACCAGCTGAGCTCGGCGTACACCACCGCGAGCGGCGCCGCCACCCGCGTGGCCGCGGCATCCGCCCCGCTCTTGTGATACGAGAACCGCACCCGCTTCCGCTCCCGCACCGCGCCCCGGAGCAGCGAGAGCATCTCGAGGTCCACCGCCCCGCCCAGCGACGCGGCAAAGTCCTTTTCCTGGATGTCCTGCCCCGGCAGCTTGGCAATCACCTGCCGGAGCCGCTCCCGCGCCCCGTCTATCGCCCGCGTCTCGTCCGGCGGCCGCTCGGCCCGGAGCATCGCGAGCCCCAGCTCCAGCGCGCAGAGCTCCGGCAGCGTGAGCCGCATCGGCCGGAGGAAGTGATCGGAGTGCACCTTGACCTGGTCCGGCTCCAGGAAGATCTGCACCCCTTCCACGAACCCGCCCGGATCGTCGAACCGCTCGGCCAGCGACTTCAGGTCCTGCAGGAGCGTCGGGCGGTCCACCCCCGCCTGCTCCGCCACCTTGTTGATCGGATGGGGACGGTCGTCGGCCAGCGTCGGGATCAGGTGCAGGATCCGCCGGAGCTGCAGCGCGGCGCTCATCGGGCGTAGATCTCCGCCGTGGCCCGCGCCACGGCGCGATACTCGGCAATCAGTTCCGGCGGCGCCAGCGGCGTCGCGTCGCCCGCCAGGCTCAGCAGCCACCGCGCAAAGGCGTCCACCCGGCGCACCTGGAACTTCCGCCGGTCGGCGTGTCCCCGCACCGGCGCGCCGAGCCGCGCGGCCGCGCGCGCCGGCCCGGAACGCGCGTCGAAGCTCACCTCCGCCAGCATCGCGTCGCCGTCGCCCAGCTCCCACGCCTGCCGGCTCTTCGCGTGCTTCTGCAGCGAAAAGGCGGCGGGCACCGTGTAGTCCGGCGTCCCCGGCGCCTGTCCATTGACCGCGGCGCCGGTCATCCGGCTCAGGCGGTAGTTCTTGACCAGCTCCTCGCCCGGCGCCCGCGCCGCGAGGTACCAGTGCCGGCCCAGGAAGAAGAGGCCGAGCGGCTCGACGGTGCGCTCCGCTTCCTCGTCCCGCCCCATCGAGCGATAGCGGAAGGTGACGCGCTTCCGTCGCTCCAGCGCGCCCGCCAGCGTGTCGAACACCTCGCTGTGCACTTCCGCCGCGCGGCCCGCCACCTGCACCTCCGCGGCGCGCGCCGCGTCCACCGGCAGGTCGAACGCCAGCTTGCGGCACGCCGACTCCGCCAGCGCCGCGAGCTCCGGCACGCCGAGCGTGCGGACCCGCGCCGCCGCCTCGGCCACCGCCGCCAGCTCGTCCGGCTCGAAGGCCAGCCCCGAGAGCGCCTTGTAGCCGTAGCGGTCCACCCGCTTGGGCGCTGTCTTCCGCCCCTCCACCACCATCGACAGGTAGGGCAGGTAGAACTCCCGCGCCGGGAGCCGGTAACCTTCCGCCTCGCCCTCGGGCGACAGCACCGTCTCGATCGGCACGCCGAAGGCGCGGAGCTCGTCCTTGTCCCGCTCGAACATCCGCCGGAGCGCCGGCTTGCTCTGCTTGCCGGGCCGGTAGCCCGGCACCTCCTGCGCCAGCTCCTCGAAGGGCACGGCGTAGCGCCGCCGGAGGAGTGCGGCGAGCAGGTCGATCCAGCGCTGGAGTTTCGGAGCCGCCATCAGTCCGCCTTGTCGTTGACGCCGGGACACCATCCCGCCTGCTTGAACCCGCAATACCCGCACTCCGCCGGATGCGCGGTGAGCGGAGCCCCGTCGCCGTCGATCTGCGCCAGCTCCCGCTCCACCTCGCACCGGGCCTGCTCCCGCTCCGCGGCGCCGATCGGCGTGCTGATCTGCGTCTCCGCCCGCGAGAACTGGAACGCGAACCGCGTCACCGGCATCCCGCCGATCGACTCCGCGGCCGTCACGTACGCCGAGCGCTGGATGTCGTAGTGCCGGGCCACCTCGGCCGCGTGCGCGGCGTCGCCCCGCGCCGTCTTCACGTCGAGCAGCACCAGGCCGTCCCCCTCGCGCGCCGCGAGGTCGAGTTTCCCCTGGATGTGCCGGTCGGCCTCGACCAGGTGCACGAAGGGCAACTCCCGCCGGTTGGTCGGATGATCCGCCACCGCGCGGTACGCCGGCTGCTCCGCGATGAGCCGGATCTCCTCGCGGAGCATCTCCCGCATGTCGCGGCCCTCCGCCGAGTCGGGCGGCGCCGCCGAATCATCCCACTTGCCGATGGCGGCCTCGAGCAGCGCGTCGGTGTCCGCCTCCTCCTGCAGCTGCTCCAGCACGTCGTGCACGATCTGCCCACGGGCAATCGCGCCGAGGTACCCCTGCCCGCCGCGCTCGACCTGTGGCTCCTTGAGCCCCATCACATACCGCAGCCAGTGCCGCCGCGCGCAGCGCGCATGGCTCATCAGCGAGGTGGCGGAGTGGCGCGCCGGGCCCGACCAGCACCGGGAGCGGCTCCGATTGCACCGGCAACTTCCCGGGCAGCTCCGTCGCCCATGGATCTGGCGGTTCAACCTCCGGCGCGGGAGGCCGGGGCCGGGCCAGGTGCACCGTCGCCACGAATGCGCGGTCGCCCTGGCCCCGATACGGGACCTCGGCACCCTCGGTCACCGGGACGGTGAGTCCACCCAGCAACGCCCTGGCGGGCGTATCGCCGCCGCCGGCGGCGCCCGAGACGCCGGCCAGGATCAGCCGCTGCTTGGCCCGCGTGGCCGCCACGTACCAGAGCCGCTTCTGCTCGGCGGCCGACTCGGCGTCCTGCACCGCCTTGAGCGCCACCCATTCCGGGGGCTGCGGATCGTCCTTGCCGGCGTCCGGGTCCTTGAGCGCCAGCCGGTCGCGCCCGATGAGGCAGGCGTCCTTCCCCCACCCCCCACCGGTATTCGGCTTCCGCTCCAAGTCGCACCAGAAGACGGTGTGCCACTCCAGCCCCTTGGCGCTGTGGATCGTCGTCAGCGTCATCACGTCGTCGGTCGGTCCGTAGAGCCGCTCGTCGCCCTCGCGGTCCTCGCGTTCGCGGATCTCCCGGATGATCCGCAGGAAGTCACCGACACCGGAACCCGCCTGCTGCCGGGCGATGCGCAGGAACTTCCGGACGTTGGCGATCGCCTGGCTGGCCGGCGCGCCCTGCAGGATCAGGTGCGCCAGGTAGCCGCTCCGATCCAGCAGGCGCTCGAGCAGTTCGTGGATCGGGATCCGGTCGCGGAGCGCGATCTGCTCCCGGAGCAGCGCAATCCCCGCGGCGAGCAGCCCGCCCTCGCCCGTGGCCATGCGCTCCAGCCCGTCCCACTGCGGCGACGCGCCCTGCCAGGCGATCTGCAGCAGCGTCTCATCTTTGAGCCCCACGAAGGGACTCCGCAGAAAGCCAAGCAGCGCCCGGTCGTCCCGCGGGTTCCGCACCGCCTCCAGCGCCAGGATGAGGTCCACCACCTCGCGCCGCTCGTAGAATCCCTCCCCGCGGAGCGCGTAGGTCGGGACCCCCGCCCGTTCCAGCGCCTGCCTGGTAGAGATCCACATCGCCCCAGCCCGCGAAGAGCGCCGCCATCTCCCGGTACGGGACGCCTCCCGCGTGCAGTTCCACCGCCCGGCGCGCCACGGCCTCCGCCTCGGCCATCCGGCGGGGCTCCGCCTTGAGCGCCTCGCCGTCGGCGTCGGGCGGTACCACGAGAATCTCCACCGCCCGGTCGGCGGGACCCTCGGTGGTGTCCATCGCCTTCACCGAACGGTAGTTCACCTCGAAGTCCTGGATCTTCGTGCCGTCGATCGCCGTGTCGAGCACCGGACCGACGGTGGCGTCCACGAACGCCAGGATCGGAGCGACGCTCCGGAAGTTGTCCTCCAGTGCCACGACCTCGCCCAGCCCGCCGCCCACGAAGGCCTGCTCCACCGACCGCCAGACCGTCACGTCGGCGCCGCGGAACCGGTAGATGCTCTGCTTCGGGTCGCCCACCAGCATGAGCCGCGTGGTGTCCGCGCGACGTGACTCCGGATCGCCCAGCAGCCAGGCGATTTCCTTCTGCACCGGATCGACGTCCTGGAACTCATCCACGATGAGCGTGTGCAGCCGCCGCTGGAGCATCGTTCGGACAGCCGCGTCGGTCCGGAGCAGGTCGCGGGTCCACACGATCATCCGGTCGAAGTCGATCGCGCCCTCCTCCTCCAGCCGGCGCTCCAGCGTCAGCCGCGCGGCGTCGGCCAGCGCGGCCACCGCGCGCTCGCCCTCGCCCAGTTCCTTCGACTGCAGGATCCGCCGCAGCCGGTCGCCGTCGCCGAGGAGCCGCAGCACCCACCCTTCGACCTCGTCCTGCCGGCGCCTGGCCAGCAGCTGGTCGAGCCCGGGCACCGTGCCGTCCTCCAGCGCGGCGATCAGCGCGTCGCGCACCGCCTCGGCGGCGAGCGACCCGCCCTCCCCCTCCTCCAGCACCTGCACGCCGGGGTTTCTTCCCGACCGGAGCGCCGACTCGCGCAGGATGTCGCCGCAGAATCCGTGGATCGTGCCGATCCGCGCGTTGTCCACCTGGTACGCGATGTCGCCCAGCCCCGCGTCGCGCAGCTCCTCGCGCAGCTTGCGCTTGAGGTCGGCCGCGGCGGCGTTGGTGTAGGTGATGGCCCCGATCTGCTGCAATGCGACGGGAGAGGGAGTCCGCGCGCCGCCCACCTCCGCGCCGAGGAGATAGAGGATCCGCCCGACGACGGTGGAGGTCTTGCCGGTGCCGGCGCCGGCGGCCACCAGCACATGACTGGCCGTTGCATGGATCGCGATCTGTTGGGAGCGGGTGGGGTGGTTCACTTGACCGGCTCCCGCGGGCCGCCAGCCACCCGGCAGATGTCGCGCGCGTGGCAGAACGATGGACAGCCGCAGGTGGGAGGCGGATCGGCGGGGAACGCACCGCCCCGGACCTGCTTCACGTGACGCACCACCGCGTCGAGCGCCGCCTCCATCTGGTCCTGCTCCTCTCCGCCGGTGCGGAGCGCTTTCGTCTTGCGGTCCACGCTGACCAGCTGCAGGGTGAGCAGGGTCTCCCGCTGCTTCAGCGCGCGATACTCCACCCGGGACACCACCGACCCCGGCCGGAGCGTGCCGAGCGCATGGGCGTAGAGCGGCACCTGGAGCACCACCCCTTCGTCCCACGCCTTCTTGTTGCCGCCGCCGGGCGCGGCGTACTTGCTCGACTTGTAGTCCACCGCCGCCACGTAGTGGCCCGACGTGACCCGCTCGTCGATCCCGACTTCCACCCGGTCGATCGTCCCGCGGAACCGGAACTGAATGCCGCCCCGCTCCAGCACCGCTTCCTTGAACCTGAGTTCGTGCGTCTCCACCCCGGTCCGGAGCACGAAGGCGTTGTTGGTGTCGGTTGTTGAACAGCTTCTCGTTGTATGCGATCTCGAAGTCGAGGTAGCGGGTGAGGACCCGCGCCATGTTGGCTCGCTTGGCAGGCGCCAGCGAGGGGTGTCCGAGCCAGCTCGACTCGCCCGAGGCCTCCAGGGCCGCTTCCAGGGCGGCGCGCAGCCGGGGGATGGCCTCGTCGCGGTCGCCGTCGCGGAGGAGCACCGGGGCGCCCCGCCGCGCGAACTCCGCATCGAAGAACCGGGCGAGCGCGTCGTGGACCACCGAGCCGTAGGTCCTCGGATCCATCTCGTCTTCCGGATCCTTCAACTCCTCGACCCCGAGCAGCTTGCCGGAGAAGTACGCCCAGGGGCACTTGGCGTACGACTCCAGCTGGGTCGGGCTCCAGAGATAGCCGTCGCCGAACTGCTCCTCGAGCCGCGAGACGAGTTTGGCGTCGGTGATCCGACCGTTCCAGGGCGAGAGCGTCCCCCGGGCCCGGTCGAGTTCGACCCGGGCCACGTACCGTGCGTGCTCCGCCGCAGCCGGCGTCGCACAGATCCGGACGCCGGGGGTCACCACGCGCGACGGCGGCACGAGTTCTTCGTCGAGCGTCGCCACCTCGCCGAGCGCCTCCACGAAGGAACTCCGCACCACCTCGCGTCCGGCCGGGTCGAGTCGCGAGTACGAGACCGTCAGCGACTCCTGCCCCGCCGCCGAGAGCACCCGGAAGAGCTCGCGCTCCCGGCGCTCCCACTCGGCGCGCAGCTCGAGGGGAACGCCGTTCGCCGCGAGCGAGGCCCGCTCCGATTCGTCGAGCAGCGGCGAGCCTGGTGCGCGCACCGGGAAGCGGCCCGACTCCAGGCCCACCAGGAAGAGATGGCGGAAGTGCCGGTACATCCCCGCGAGACCCTCGATGACCGGCACGCCGCGCCGGGTCGAGGACCAGAGGGCGATCTCGTGGTCCAGCAGGTCCGTCAGCTGGGCGTGGAACCCCTCGGCGTCGAGTGGGGCCGCGGGCGCGCCCCATCCCTCCTCCGCCTCGACCCACTGCGCCACCAGCCCGGTCAGCCCCTTCCATCCCTCGAGGTCCAGCCGGACCACGTCGAACCGGTCGCCCGGCACGCTCCCGATCCGGACCTGTCATTTGCCACGGATCATCGGTCAGGAAGCGGTGCAGCCAGGCGAGCCATTCCTTGAGCGGCCGGCGCCCATCGAGCTCCCGGGCCCGCTCGGCAAACCGGTCGAAGGCCGCGGCCCGGTCTTCCGGTCCGGCGGCGCGGACGGCGGCGGCCCAGTGCGCGAGTCCGCTCACCCGTCGCTGCGTATCCGATGGCGTTGATCTGTGCGGCGTCGATCTCGTTCTCGAAATAGGGCTGGTCGGCCAGCTCGGCGAGGCCGTGCCGGGACCACCCGTCGGCGGCGGCGCTGAAGAGCGCCGCGAGCGCGCGCACCACCGGAATTTCCCGCAGCGCATGCCGGCGGCGCACCGTGACGGGCACGCCAAATCGTTCCAGCGCGCGAAGCGGCCATCTCGGTGTACGGGCGCGCCTGCCGCGCCACCACCGCCATCCGGTGCAGCGGCACGCCCGCGTCCGCCAGCACGCGAATGCGCCGCGCCACCTCTTCCATTTCCCGTTCGACGTCGGGCGCGGCGATCACCTGCACGGTGCCCTCGCGGCTCGTGGCGGAGGGACTGAACAGCCGGCGGGCGATCGAGTCGGGCTCCTCGAGGCGCGTCACCGTCGGCTGGAGGTCGTCCTTGAGGTCGAGTTCTTCCGACGAGTAGATGGCGATGCGGTCGAGGGCGGGGTGGTTGCGCAGCGCACGGAGGAGCGGCCGCCATCCGTTCCGGAGGTCCTGCAGCCCGAAGAGCCGGAGTTCGCGCCGGCCTCCGAGCTGGGCGGTCAGCGCGTCGGGAGATGCGGCGATGGCGCGCGCGCAGTCGGCCCAGGTGTCGCGGCCGTCCCGGCGGTCGGCGGCCTCGAGCGCGTCGAGATACCCGGCGTAGATGGTCGCGAGCTCGGCGTCCCGCACCTGCTCGAACTCGTCGCGTCCCTCGCGCGCGGCGAGCGCGCTCGCTGAACGAGGCGGCCTCGACCCCCTCGCTCACCAGCTCGCCGATCAGCCGGTCCACCGCCGAGAGGAACCGCTCCAGGTGCTTGAGTTTGCCGAGGACGCCGGTCGCTCCTTCGCGGACCAGCCGGCCGAGCAGCATCCGGCGGTCCAGTTCGGTCAGTGGACGGCGGGCGGTCTGGCCGAGCCACTTCGGGAGTTCCTGGAAGGTGAAGAGCGGCGGATCGTACCAGCCGCCCACGCCGCGCTCGTGCGCAAGCGCATAGAGGTCGTCACGGATGCCGCCCTGGCGGAGCGCGAGCACCACCGGTGGCGAAGGGAATGGATTGTCGAGGGTGGCGTGCTGTGGAACGAGGAACTCCGCCGCTGCCTGCTCGAGCAGGAGCCGGGGGTCGGTGCCGAGTATGAGGTGCAGCTGGGCCTGGGTCAGGGCCACACTCGGCTCCGGGGCGATGAGACAGCTGCGAATCTGGCGCCGACGTGTGACAGGGCTTTGAAGGGATCGGGGATGTCACACCCTCATACCAAGATATAGTATCACTACCAAGAGGGCTCACACCGAACCCGACAAACGGCTGGGGGATATATGGGCAACATGTTCGATGATCCCTACATCTACTTCATGTTTGAGGATGACGACGAAGAAGAGAAGGAGCGGAAGAAACAGGAACGGCTGGAAGAGCGCCGCCTGGAGCGGGAGCTGGCGGGGGACGACGAAGACGACGAGGACGAGGAAGACTAGGGGCTCACGCGAAGACGCGAAGTCGCGAAGGCGGTGGCACGACAGTTCGTACTTCTTTGTCGTTTTTTGTTGTTTTCCGTTGTTTTCTTGCCTTTTTCTCAGTTTTCCCTCGTTTTCTGTTGCTTTTCTGCGTGTCTTTCGCGCCATCTCCCCTTCGCGTCATCCGCCCCGATACCCGACCTTTCATCAGCGCCATTCCTCGTAGAATCAGCCAAAAGCCACCAAATTCCTCGATTTTCCGACCATTTCCAGCTGTTTTTCCCTAGTTTCATGCTGTTTTTCGTGTTTTCGTGCTTTCGTGCTTTCGTGGATTCAGTGCCTGGATCTCCCTAGCCCTCCCCGACCCCGGTCACCATACTTCCACGTCCCTAGAATGGAGTGTTTGTGGCCGACCTGAAGACCAAACCCACCAAAGTCAGCGCCGCCAAATTCGTGGCGGCCATTGCGGATGAGCGCCGGCGCGCCGAGTGCCGTCAGCTGATGAAGGTGATGAAAGCCGCCACCGGCAAGCCACCCGTCATGTGGGGCCCCAGCATGGTGGGCTACGGGAACTACCACTACAAGTACGCCAGCGGCCGCGAAGGGGATTGGTTCCTGGCGGGCTTCTCGCCCAGGAAGGCAGCGCTCACGGTGTATCTCATGGCCGGGTTTGCGACATCCGGCCCACTGCTCAAGAAGCTCGGCAAGCACAAGAAGAGTGGCGGATCGTGCCTCTACATCACGCGCCTCTCCGATATCGACCTCGACGTGCTCGAGGAGATGATCCGACGGTCGATCGCTGCCCTGCAGAAGCGTCTGAAGGCCGCCGCCGCGCATTGACCCGCCCGCCCGCCACCACCCTCGTCGACACGCTCGACCGCGCCCGCCTCCCGGCGCGCGCGGCGTTCGTCGGCCTCCTGCTCCTGGCCACGCTCTCTTCGTACGATTTCAGTCCGAACAGCGGCCAGGTCGCGGCGCGGCTGGTCCGCGCCCTCGATCCCGAGGTCGGCGCGCGGGACGCCATCGACGCCCTCCGCAACCTGGCGCTCTTTGCCGGCTGGGGCGTCGTGTGGATGGCTACCTGCAGCGCGGGGCGCGCCGCACGGCAGCTGATGCTCGCACTCGTCACCGGTGCGATCATCAGCGTCGGCGTGGAAACCGCGCAGCTCTTTTCCGCCACCCGGAACGCCAGTCTGCTCGACGTGGCCACGAACACGCTGGGCACCGCCATCGGTGCGGTGGGGTTCGTACTGCTGGTGCGGCTGGCGGCCGGGCTCCGTGGCCGCCGTTCGTTCGTCGGGATTCCCGCCCTCGCCATCGCCGGATCCTACGGCTTGGCCTGCTTCCTCGAGGCCGCCGTCCCGTTATTCAGGCAGGACGAGGTCTATGGCGCCGTCGGTGGGCCCGTTGCGCGGCTCAGCGCGGTGCTGGCTTCGTTCACCTGGCGTTCGCTGCTCGACCTGCCGCTGGAAGACTTCCTCCTCTTCCTCCCCGCGGGCATGTTCGCGGTGGCCGCGCTGGTGGAGGCGGGTGCCTCGTACCCGGTGGCGCGGAATCGCACCATCGCCGTCGGCACCGCGCTGACGGTCGTCGCGGAGCTCCTGCACGGCCCCAACGGCCAGCCGATCATCGCCGGTGCGGTGCTGATCCATGCGCTCGCCATCGGCCTCGGCGCAGCTGATCGCCACCCGGTTCCTGCCGGAGTTCGCCCAGACCTACCGTGGCCCGGCACGCCCCCGCTGGGTGCTCCGCCTGCTCGCCGCGCTGATTGCTCTCTGGGCCCTCCGGCCCTGGGTCCCGCAGTTCCTGCCCCTGTCCGAACGCCTCTCCACCGACTGGTGGGTACCGCTCGCGGCCCTCGGCGGCCGCATGGAGGTGTTCAGCGTGGCGGACGTGGTGGGGCCCTTCTTCCTCTATTTCCCGCTCGGCGCGCTGCTGGCCGTCTGGCCCTGGCGCCGCCACGGCTGGATGGCCAATCTCTGGCCCGCGGTCTGGCTCGCCTTCGGCACCGAGGCGATGCAGCTCTTCGTGCAGGGCCGCTTCGTGGACGTCACCGACCCGCTCATCCAAACGTCCGGCGCCATCATCGGATGGACCATCATCCGCCGCGCTGGGTATCGCCCCTACGGAGAGACCCACCCGTGACCCTCAAGCACGCCGAACTCATTCACCAGGGCCGCATCATCCGCCTCGAGCAGCACACCGTCGAGTTCCCCGACGGCAGCACCGGTCAGCTTGACGTGGTCCGGCACCCGGGTGCCGCGGCCGTCGTGCCCTTTCTCGATGACCCGAAGTCAGCCGATCCACGCGTGTTGCTCATCCGGCATTTTCGACATGCCGCGGGAGGCTGGCTCTGGGAAATTCCCGCCGGCAAGCTCGACGCAGGAGAAGCGGCGCATCCGGAGCGGTGCGCGAAGCGTGAACTCCAGGAGGAGACCGGGTACTCGGCGGATGCGGTCACCCACCTCCTCTCGATCGTGACGACGCCCGGCTTTTCCGACGAGGTGATTCACCTCTACATGGCCACCGGATTGACCAAGGGGGCGCACGCCAGGGAAGCGGACGAGTTCATGGAGCTGCACGAGTTTACCCTGTCGAAAGTGCGTAAGATGATACAAGACAAGGAGATAACCGATGGGAAGAGCCTGGTAGCTCTAATGTTTGTACAATGTTACATTGTCGATACTTGAACAAACAAACATGTTTGTATAAACTATCTGGCGTCAACATTGAACAATGTTGGCGCCTCGGTATTTCCGGGGCCATCACACCAGCAACCGGACCGATGTCCGGACGGAGATGGAACCGATGTCTGCCACCGCACTGGCCTACGTCCCCAGCTTCACCGCACAGACCGACACCAACGACCTGATCGCCGCCCACCTCGCCGGCGATGAGCGCGCCTTCACCCGTCTCGTCACCCGCTTCCAGCCGCGGCTCGTGAACTTCGTCACCCGGATGATTCAGGACCGGGAGCGCGCCGAAGACCTGGTGCAGGAGGCCTTCCTCCGGGTCTATCGTCACCTGAACCGATTCGACCAGAGCCGGAAGTTCTCTACCTGGGTGTACACCATCGCCTCCAACCTGGCGCGGAACGAACTCCGCAACCGCAAGCGGAGTCCGCTGGTGCTCTACCAGACCCTGGAGAGCGGCAGCCCCACCGGGGCGCCGGTCGAATTCGAGGACCCGGACAGCCGCCCCGACGAGATCTACCACCAGCGCCACCTCCGGGAACTCGTGGACGCCGCCGTGGACCGTCTCGGCGAGACCCACCGCACCGTGTTCGTGATGCGCGAACTCGAGGGGAAGAGCTACGAGGAGATCGCCGAGGTGACCCGCACCAACCTGGGCACCGTCAAGAGCCGGCTCAACCGGGCCCGGGCGGCGTTCGCGGAGGAGATCGGACCACACCTGGGCTAGGCAGCGCGGCAGCTGGGCAGCGGGGCCGGAAGGCAGTAGTACGGCCCCCCTGCCCCGCTGCCCCGCCGCATCACCTATCTTTAGGTGATGCCCTCCCACTCCTACGGCACCTTCACCAAGGCCATCGAGGCCGGGAAATTCGCGCCCGCCTACTACTTCCTGGGCGCCGAAAACGTCCTCAAGGATGAGGCGACCGCCGCCATCCTCGACAAGGTGCTGGACCCCGGCCTCCGCGACTTCAACCTCGACATCCGCTCCGCCCAGCAGCTCGAACCGGAAGACGTCCTCTCCCTCTGCACCACCCTGCCGATGATGGCCGAGCGGCGCGTGGTGGTCGTCAAGGACGTCGAGGCGTGGAAGCGGAAGACCCGTGGGAAGAAGGCCGTCCTGCAGTACCTCGAGAAGCCGATTCCCGAGACCGTACTGGTCCTGGTCCAGGGTCCCGGCAGTGAGGCGAAAGACGACAAGCCCGACGTCGATCTGGCCAAGCACACCTACACCGTCGCCTTTGCCGAACTGACGGTCGAAGAGGCGACCCGATGGGTGGACCGCGAAGCGAAGGCGATGGGCATCGCCTTTGCCCCCGGCGCCGAGCAGCACCTCCTCAAGACCGTCGGCACCGACCTCGGCGCCCTGCGCTCCGAACTCCAGAAACTGTACGGCCTGGCCAGCGAAGGCGCCGTCACGCTCGAGCGGCTCGGTGACCTGGTCGGCGTGCGCTACGGAGAGACCCCGTACGACTGGCGGAACGCCGTCATGCTGGGCGACACCGCCACCGCCCTCCGGCTCACCCCTGTCGTGCTTTCCCAGACCGGCGTCTCCGGTGTGCGGCTGGCCCAACTGCTGGGCACTGCCCTGGTGGCGACCGCGGCCGCCCGGGCGCATTATGACAGGAAGGTCCGCGGCCGCCAGCTCAATAGCGCAGTGTGGGAGCTCGTCAAATCAGCCCGCCCCGCCGGACTCGGCCAGTGGGGCGAAGAGGTCGAGAATTTTTGCCGCTGGGCCGAGCGCTGGACCCAGCCGCGGCTCCGCGCCGCCCTCAAGGCAACCCTCGACGCCGATCGCTCCAGCAAGAGCACCACGATTACCGACGAAACGGGGATCGTGCAGGAGCTGGTGCTGCGACTGAGGACTGAGACGAGGACTGAGGACTGAGGACTGAGGACTGAGGACTGAGGACTGAGGACTCCCGAATCTGGTGTCTTCAGGCAGAGCCGAATGTAACACTTTCGTGGTTTCGTGCTTTCGTGTTTTCGTGGATTCAGTGTCTGTACTCCCGGAGTATCTGTGAAACGCTACATCATCCTCGCGTTGGCTCTGATCCTCAGCGCGACACCAGCCAACGCGCAAACCGACGCCCGGCTGAAGTCCGCCGTGCAGCTGGCCGCCGAAGGCCTGCCCGATTCCGCCACCGCCATCGTCAACGGCCTCCTGGCCATCACCCCGGTGACCGATTCGCTCTACCCTGAAATCCTGTACACCCAGGGCTCCATCGCCCGGACCACCACGGAAATGCAGCGCGCGTTCCAGAAGGTCGCCGTGGAGTATCCCACCAGCCCCTGGGCCGACGACGCCCTGCTGCGCCTGGCCCAGATGGATTTTGCCGCCCGCAACTACGCCGGCACCGTGCGCGGGGCGGAGCAGCTCCGCGCGGACAATCCGTCGAGTCCGCTGATTCCCGCCGCGGCCTACTGGGCGGCGCGCGCAGATTTCGAGCTCGGCAAGGTCGCGGACGGATGCGCCTGGATCTCCCGCGGCCTTGAAAGCGCCAGCGCCGATATCGAGGCCAAGAACCGCCTCGAATTCATCCAGGGCCGCTGCGTGCCCGGTGCAAGCGACTCCGGCCCCGCTGCCCCGCCGCCCCCTGCCCAGCCAGCCACAGGCTCGTGGGGCGTCCAGGTTGCGGCGGTGTCCTCGCAGGCTTCGGCCAACAGTGTCCTGGCCGACCTCAAGGCCATGGGCCTGAGCGGCACCGCGGTCAAGGAGAGCGGCAACCTGTACAAGGTGCGGGTCGCCGGATTGGCGTCCCGCGCGGCCGCCGATTCCGCCGTCGTCCGGATCAAGGCGAAGCTCGGCGGCAGCCCCTTCGTGCTGGCGCCCTAGGACCCGCCCGTGGCCGATCCGCTCAACTCCCCGCTCATGCTGCAGTACCGCGACATCAAGTCGCGGCACCAGGACGCCATCCTGTTCTTCCGCATGGGCGACTTCTACGAGATGTTCTTCGACGACGCCGAGCGCGCCGCCAAGCTGCTGAGCATCACGCTCACCAGCCGCGGTGACGGCATTCCGCTGGCCGGCGTGCCGGTCAAGGCGGCCGCAGAGTACCTCCGGCAGCTGGTGAGCGCCGGGCTCCGCGTGGCCATCTGCGAACAGGTCGAAGACCCCAAGCTGGCCAAGGGGATCGTCAAGCGCGAAGTGATCGAGACCATCACGCCCGGCGCGCTGCTGGAGGACGGATGGCTCTCGGGCGGCCGGAACAACTACTTGGTAGCGGTGAGCGTTGCGGCGGGGACGCGGGGAAGCGGGGAAGCCGGTGTGGCGGCCGTCGACCTCTCCACCGGTGAATTCTTGCTGGAGACCCTGCCCGCGGCGGCGTTGCCCGAGGTATTGAGCCGTCTGGCGCCGGCCGAAGTGGCGAGTCCGGCCGACGCCGAGCTCGACCTCGACGACGGCGTCATGCGCACCGCACGGGAGCGCTGGGAGTTCGACCCGGCGCTGGCCCGCGAGGAGCTGGCCCGCCGCTTCAACCTCGCCTCGCTCGACGGACTCGGCCTTGGCCCGGCCGACGACCCGGCCATCGGGGCGGCGGGCGCCCTCCTCCGCTACCTCTCCGAGCTGCAGCCCGGTGGACTCAAGCACCTGGCGCGACCCACCGTGCGCCGCTCCGACGGGCACCTCTGGCTCGACGAGATGACCCGCCGCAACCTCGAACTGGTCGAGCCCCTCCGGGCCGGCGCGCGCGGCGTCACGCTGCTCGAGACGATCGACGCCACCGTCACCCCCATGGGTGCCCGTCTGCTCCGCGCCTGGCTCCTCAACCCGCTCTCCGATCTGGCGCGCATCGAGGAACGGCTCGACGCCGTCGCCGTGCTGGTGGACGACACCCGCGGCCGCTCGCGGGTCCGTGAGGCGCTGGAGGGGGTGCGCGATCTCGAGCGGCTGGCCGGCCGCGCCGCCGCGGGCCGCGCCACGCCCCGTGAACTCGGTGCGCTCCGCGACTCCTTCCTCCGCCTCCCCGACGTGCTCGAAGGCCTCCGCGGACTTGCCCGGCGGGATGCGAGCGCCGCGCTCACCGCCGCGGAGTCGGCGTTCGATCTCCTTGCCGACCTGGGGCAGTTGCTGGCCGGCGCACTCGAAGAGCGGCCACCGGCCACGCTCGCCGAGGGCGGCGCCATTCGTCGGGGATACGACGCGGAGCTCGACGAGAGCCGGGACCTCCGCGACGGCGGCAAGCAGTACATCGCCGCCCTGCAGCAGCGGGAGAGGGAACGCACCGGCATCCCCTCGCTCAAGGTGGGCTACAACAAGGTCTTCGGGTACTACCTCGAGGTGACCCACGCGCACACCGGCCGCGTCCCCGCCGACTACGAACGCCGGCAGACCCTGTCCGGCGCCGAACGCTACGTGACGCCCGAACTCAAGGAATACGAAAGCAAGGTCCTCAACGCGGAAGAGCGCATGGCCTCGCGTGAGGCGGAGCTCGTCGCCGCGTTGCGGGACCGCATCGGGGGCGACGTCGCCCGCATCCAGCGCACCGCGCAGCTGCTGGCGCGCCTCGATGTCTGGTCGGGGCTGGCCGAACGGGCGGTGCACGGTCGCTATGTCCGGCCGACGATCACCGCCGGCTTCGGGCTGACGCTGACCGCCAGCCGCCACGCCGTCATCGAGCGGATGATGCCGCGCGAGGCGTTCATGCCCAACGACGTCCGTTTCAGCCAGTCGGAGCGGGTGCTGCTGGTGACGGGACCCAACATGGCCGGCAAGAGCACCATCCTGCGGCAGATCGGGCTGTGCGTCGTGCTGGCGCAGATGGGCGCGTTCGTCCCGGCGGACGCCGCGGAGATCGGCATCGTGGACCGCCTCTTTACCCGCGTGGGCGCCAGCGACAACCTGGCGCAGGGGCAGAGCACCTTCATGGTGGAGATGGCCGAGACCAGCGCCATCCTGCACAACGCGACGGCCTCCTCGCTGGTGCTGCTCGACGAAATCGGGCGCGGCACCAGCACCTACGACGGCGTGGCCATCGCCTGGGCTGTGAGCGAGCACCTGCACGACCGCATCGGCTGCAAGACGATGTTTGCGACGCACTACCATGAGCTGATGCAGCTTCCCGAGCGGCTGGCCCACGCCCGCAACCTCAACGTGGCCGTGCGCGAAACCGGAGAGACGGTAGTTTTCCTTCACCGGCTCGAAGCCGGCGGCACCGATCGCTCGTACGGGGTGCATGTGGCGCAGCTCGCCGGACTTCCGGACGCCGTCGTGGCGCGGGCCCGCGCCGTGCTCGGCACGCTCGAGGGGACGCACCGCGTGGTGCCCGGCGCACCGCCCCCGGCACCGGACCCGACGCAGCTGCCGCTGTTCAATGAACCGGCGCCCCATCCGGCGCTGGAAGCGCTTCGGGCGCTGGATGTGTCCAACATGACCCCGCTCGAGGCGTTGAATCGCCTGGCGGAGTTGCAGAACAAGGCGGGGCGGCGGGGCAGCGGGGCAGCGGGGCAGTAGGGTTTCGTGCTTTCGTGCTTTCGTGGATTCAGTCATGGAGCGTTGATGCATCGACTCACCGTGGTGGCCGTCGCGTTGCTCGCCCTCGCGTGCAACAAGGACCAGAGTGGCATCATCAAGCTGCCCGAGGGCACGCCGCCGCCGGTCGATCAGCCACGCGACCTCCCGCCGGTGGCCCTCAACGCCCAGACGCCGGTCGAGTATCCCGCCGGCGCTGTTCGACCAGGGCATCGAAGGCACCGTCATCCTGCGACTCTACGCCGACACCGCCGGTGTGCTTATCAACGACTCCACCCGGGTCCAGGAGTCGAGCGGGTTCCCCGCACTCGATTCCGCCGCCGTGGCCGCCGCGCCGAACCTCCGCTTCGCCCCGGCACGCCGCGACGGCAAGCCGGTGGCGGCCTCGTTCCTGCAGCCGATCTACTTCCGCCATCCGGGCGTCGGAGGCACCACCCCATGACACCTCCCCATCTCACGCCCTACGACAACGTCCTCGACACCATCGGCTGGACCCCGCTGATCCGGCTGGGCCGAGTGGGCGCCGGTGTGCGCACCCCGGTCTACGGCAAGGCGGAATACGCCAATCCCGGCGGGTCGGTCAAGGACCGGATCGGGCTCGCCATCATCGAGGACGCCGAACGTCGGGGCGACTTGAAGCCGGGCGGGACCATCGTGGAGGGCACCAGCGGGAACACCGGAGTCGGGCTGGCCGTGGCGGCGGCGCTCAAGGGGTACCACTGCATCTTCACCATGCCGGACAAGATGTCGCAGGAAAAGGTGCGGCTCCTCAAGGCCTATGGCGCGGAGGTGGTCATCACGCCCACGGCGGTGCCTCCCGATCACCCCGACAACTACGTGATGAAGGCCAAGCAGATCGTCAAGGACACCCCGGGCGCCGTGCTGGCCAACCAGTTCTACAACATGGTCAATCCCGAGGCGCACTATCGCACCACCGGCCCCGAAATCTGGGAACAGACCAGCGGCAAGGTGACGCACTTCATCGCCGGCGCCGGCACCGGCGGCACGGTGAGCGGCGCCGGGAAGTTCCTCAAGGAAAAGAACCCAAAGATTCGCGTCATCGCGGGCGACCCGGTCGGCTCGCTCTACAGCGGCTGGGCCCGGACCCGCACCATGGGCGAGGGCGCCCCGTACAAGGTGGAGGGCATCGGCGGCGACAAGATCCCCACGACCATCCTGTTCGAGCATATCGACGAGTTCCGCCAGCTGGGCGACCGCGAGTCCATGGCCATGGCGCGGCGGCTCGCCCGCGAGGAAGGAATGCTGGTCGGCGGCTCGGCCGGGCTCAACGTGGCCCTGGCGCTCCAGGTGGCGCGCGAAGTGGACGACCCGACAGCCTGCGTCGTCACCATCCTGTGCGACACCGGCGAGCGCTACCTCAGCAAGCTTTTCAACGACGAATGGATGCAGGAAAACCAGCTGCTCGACGTGTCGCATGTTACTGTGGCCGACCTCCTGGCTCGCCGCCAGGGCAACCATCCGGCGCTGGTGAGCCTGGCCCCCTCGGCGCAGGTGCGCCAGGCCCTCGGCCTGATGAGCACCTGGGGCGTGAGCCAGATTCCGGTGCTGGAGGACGGACGCTCCATCGGCACCCTGACCGAGGGCACCGTCATGACCCGGGCGCTCGCCCAGCCGGCATTACTGGACCGGCCGGTGCGCGAGCTGATGGAAGCCTCGCTCCCCGTGGTCGATGCCGCCTTCGCGTCGGATCGCCTGGCCCCGATGCTCACCCGCGAACTCCCCGCCGCCCTCGTCGAGAAGGACGGCGTGCTCATCGGGATCGTGAGCAGATATGATGTGTTGCGGGAGATGATTGGAGCGAGATAGTCCTCACCCCCTGTCCCCCTCTCCAGCAAGTGGAGAGGGGGCACGCCGGGATAGTTTCGTGCTTTCGTGCTTTCGTGCTTTCGTGTATTCAGTTCTCTGAGGAGAGCAAATTCTCGTGAAGGTCACGGTTCTCACCGGCGGTACGAGCAGTGAGCGCGATGTCGCCCTGGCATCGGCCGTGCAGGTCGTGGCGGCGCTCCGGAAGTGCGGCCACGACGTGGCGGTGGTGGACACCGCCCGCGGCTACATCCCCGAATCCGACGAGGCGCGCGAACTGGCCGGCACGGTGGGCATCGCTCCGCCGTCCATCGAGAAGCTGCGCTCCCTGGAGCGCGGCCTGCTGGTGTCCGGCTTGGGCGATCTCCACGTCGTCCGCCAGGCGGATGTCATCTTCCTGGCGCTCCACGGCGGCACCGGTGAGGACGGCACGCTCCAGGCGCTGCTGGAGATCATCGGCGTCCCGTATACCGGCAGCGGGCCGATGGCGAGCGGCATCGCCATGGACAAGGACATCTCCAAGCGGCTCTTCAAGGCGGCGGGTGTCGCCACCGCCGACTGGGCCATGGCGCCGATTTCGCTCACCGAGGTCCAGCGCCGGTTCGGCTGGCCGGTCGTGGTCAAGCCGTCCAAGCAGGGCTCCACCGTGGGGCTCAGCGTGGTGCGCAAGGCGTCGGAGCTCGAGCCCGCCGTGGCCCTGGCGGCCAAGTACGACGACGAGGTCATGATCGAGGCCTTTGTGCCCGGACGGGAGCTCACCGTCGGCGTGCTCGACGACCAGGCCCTCGCCGTGGGAGAAATCATCCCCCAGCATGAGATCTTCGACTACGAATGCAAGTACACCCCGGGCATGTCGGAGGAGATCTTCCCCGCCGACCTCTCCCCCGCCCTGACCGCCGACTGCCAGCAGCAGGCCCTGGCCGCCCACCGGTGCCTCAAGCTCGGGGGGTACAGCCGGGTGGACTTTCGCTTGACACCGGAGGGTTCGCTCTTCTGTTTAGAGGTGAACACCCTCCCCGGCATGACCGCCACGAGCCTGCTGCCCCAGTCGGCCCGCGCGGTGGGGATCGAATTCCCTGAACTCTGCGACCGGATCTGCCGGTCAGCCCGGATCCTGGGATCCACCCCGACGGAGTGACATGAGCATCTACGGCCTTCCGCGTCCCACTCCGTGGGTCTGGCGACTCATCGTCGCCAACGCGGTCGTGTTGCTATTGCTCACCGCGCTGGTGCCGGCGCTTGTGCCCTCGCTCGTCTTCGTCCCGGACCTTCCGTCGGCCATCCGGCACCCGTGGACCTTCGCGAGTTACATGTTCGTGCACGCGGGGCTGATGCACCTCGCGTTCAACATGTTGATCCTCTACTCCCTGGGTACCCGGGTCGAGGAGCGGATGGGAAGCCGCTCCTTCATCCTGTTCTATCTCTACTGCGGCCTCGGCGGCGCCCTCTTTTCCCTGGGTCTTGCCGCCCTGCAGCCCGGCGCCGTTGCCGGCGCCTCGGCCGCTGTCCTCGGCGTCGCCGTGGCCTACGCCATGTTCTGGCCCGACGCCGAGTTGATGGTCTTTCCGCTGCCCTGGCCGATCCAGGCCCGCACCCTGGTCATCGCCCTCCTGGTCTTCGACCTGGCGCTCGGGCTGCTCACGCCCGGTGACGGCGTCGCGCATATCGCCCACCTCGGAGGGGCCGCCTTCGGCTTCCTCTTCTTCCGCTTCCAGCGGCTCGCCGGGCCACCCAAAATGACGCGGCCGCGCGTGGTCGAACGCGCCGTCATGGTGCAGTCGATTTCCCGGGAGGCGGAGCGCGCCGACACGCCGGCCCCCAGTCCGCGCCGCCGCGCCGAAGCGGAACCCGATGCCGTCGCGGTTGAAACCGACCGGCTGCTCGACAAGATCAGCGGGCAGGGCATCGCCAGCCTGACGCCGGCGGAGCGGACGTTCCTCGACGAGGTCTCGAAGAAGAAGCGGCACTAGGGAAGTCCTCGGCCGCCCCTTTTTGTCATTGCGAGGAGGCCCCGACAGGGGCCGACGAAGCAATCTCGGGCAAGATTGCTTCGGCCACTTCGTAGTCTCGCAATGACAGAAGTAAGCGCGAAAACTTGACATTCACTCGGATCTCCGTTCCCGCTTCCCCGCTTTTCGCCGCTTCGTCTGTCAACCCACTTGCATCGCGCGCCGATGTTTCATATTCTGGCGCGTGCTGATTAATCTCGTCCCCGATTTTCTCGCCGTCCTCGCCGACGCCGACCGCGAAGCGGCCTGGCAACGATACTTCGAATCCCACAGCGCCGTCCTGACCGCCTACTGGCGGAATTACGTCCTCGAACCGGGTTCGCCTGCGGCCTCCGAGGTGGTGCGGAACGCACTGGCCGCCGACCGCAGCGATTTGCACGCCCTCCTCGCCGGTGTCGATGTTGTGCGGGTCGTGGAAGAGACGCTGGCCCGCGCCGAGGACGTGCTGCAGGTCGATCGACCCACCGACTGCTACCTCATGGTGGGCATGGGCGGCGCCAACGCCGGCGAACTCGTGGTGAACGGGCGCGGCGTCGCCTTCGTCTGCCTGGAACACTTCACCGGGCGCGCCAATCCCCAGACCTACGGCCTCGGCCTGACCCCGGACCTCATTCCCCTCTGGGTCGCCCACGAAATGGCGCATACCGTGCGCTACACCTCCCCCTCCAGCCGCAGCGATCTCCGGCGGCTGGTGTCGGAGTCCGGTGGCTACTACGACTACTGGGAAACCGGGCGGCGTGCTACGCTGCGCGAGCTGCTGGTCAACGAAGGGCTGGCGGTGCGGGCCGCAGAAGCCGTCGCCCCCGGCTTTCGGCTCAGTGACTATTTCGGATACACCCGGCGTCAGTACAACCGACTGCGCGAGCTCGAAGCCTTCCTCACCCGCGCCGTCGCCCCCGACCTCGACCGAACCGCGCTGGGGCTGCGCCTCAGGTACCTCTCCGGCGGCATGAGCCCCGGCGCCCGCCTGGTCCAGGGCAAGGTCATCCCGGAGCGCAGCGGCTACTACCTGGGCCACCGGATGACCGAGGCGCTGGTCAGGCAGCACGGCGTTGCCGCTGCGCTCCGCGCCCCCGCCGAGGACGTGAGGGCGGCGGATGAGGCGGCGCGAGGGGTGGCATGATGGCGGGGCAGTCGGGGCAGCGGGGCAGCGGGGCAGGAGGAGAAGCCGGCACCGGTCGTCATTACGATCAAGCCGTCGGGAAGCATCTCCATTGAAGGCGACGTGGTGCTGCAGGACCGCGACGGCAACCCGATTCCGCGGCCCGTCGAGAAGCGCCCTGGCATCCTCAAGCTCTGCGGCTGCGGGCACTCCAAGACACACCCGTTCTGCGATGGCACCCACAACGAATTGAAAGCGAAAATCCCACCGGCAGGTTGAGCGACTGCCCTGCTGCCCCGCGGCCCCCCTGCCCCGCCTATTTGCCCACGCAGAAACTTCGAAACACCCGCTCCAGCACCTCGTCCACATCCACCACCCCGATCAGTTCCTCAAGCGCCCGCGCCGCGTCGCGCAGGTGATGCGCCGCCAGCACCGGCTCGTGGTGTTCGACCAATTGGGGCAGGGCTGACCGGAGCGCCTCCTGGGCGCGGGTCAGCGCAATCCGGTGCCGTTCCCGCGTCAGTGCCGGCTCCAGGTCGGCCAGCGACACCTGACCCCCAAATGCCATCCGGACCACCGCCTCCTTCAGCTGCTTCAGTCCTTCGCCGGTGACAGCGGAAGTCGCGATCGGCGGGGCCGCGGGGCCGCGGGGCCGCGGGGCCGCCAAATCTGATTTTGTAAGGACACGCAATATTCGCCCAGACGCCAGATCCGCTCCTGCCAACCTGCCCCGCTGCCCCGCTGCCCCGCCGCCCTGCCCGTCTCGCAGACGACCACCACCTCCGCCGCCTCCATGTACCGCCGGCTGAACCCCACACCGAGCTGTTCCGCCTCGTCTGCGGAATCCCGCAGCCCGGCCGTATCCACCAGCCGAACCGGCCAGCCGAGAAATTCAGTGGCCGCCTCGATGGCATCGCGGGTGGTGCCTGGAGCAGCCGTCACGATGGCGCGGTCAGCGCCGAGCAGGGCATTGAAGAGCGAGGACTTGCCCACGTTGGGGGGACCAGCCAGCACCACGAGGGCGCCCGCCCGGAGCCGTTCCCCGGCGGGGGCGGTCGCCAGGAGGCGTCCTACCTGCTGCTGCAGCTCGGCCATCCGGGTCGCGATTCGGGCAGGCGCGACCGGTCCGTCGTCCTCGCCGGGGAAGTCGATGTCGTACCCCAGCAGCGCCTCGACGTCGAGCAGCGCGCTCCGGAGTTCGGTGAGCCGGCGGGAGAGGCCGCCGTCGAGTTGATGCAGCGCCGAGCGCGCCTGCGCCGGAGCGGTGGCATCGATCAGGTCGCCCACCGCCTCCGCCTGCAGCAAATCCATGCGCCCGTTGATCACGGCTCGGCGGGTGAATTCACCCGGCAGCGCGTCGCGGGCACCGGCCGCCAGGAGCGCGGCCACCAGCCGGACCGGCACCACCAGCCCACCGTGGCAGGAGAACTCCACCAGGTCTTCGCCGGTGTAGCTGTTGGGTCCCGGGAAAACGGTGTAGAGCCCTCGATCGATCAGCGTCCCGTCGCCACCGACGAACGAGGCAAGATGTGCCGTCCGCGGTGGGACCTCGATGAACGTCGGGACGACTCGAGATGCCACCTCGAACGCACTGCGGCCTGACAGGCGCACGACGGCCAGCGCGGAGCGGCCAGGGGGCGTGGCAAGGGCGACGATGGAGTCGGAGAACATGGAGGGGAAACTAGCGTTGGCGGGGCAGCGGGGCAGCGGGGCAGCGGGGCCGGGAGGTCGCGATGGGCGGGAGGGCGCGCGAACTGTGTCGGCCCGGAGGACCATCCCGAGCCGGCCGATCTGAGCGGGGGCTATTTCTTTTTCGGCGCGCCCTCGCGCAGCGCGTTCAGCTTCATCCGCTCCTCGCTGATGAGCCATTGCTGCGGGATGCTCGCGAGGTTGCTCACCGCGTAGTAGAGATTGAGTCCCGACGCGAAGTTCAGGAACAACACCGTCATCATGACCGGCATGACGTACATCATCATCTTCATCTGCGGATTTGGCGGGATCCCGCGCTGACCCATCTTGGTCAGCCCGAACATCGAGAGCCCCATGATGAGCGGGATGATGTACAGCGGATCCGGCCGCGACAGGTCGGGCAGCCAGAGGAAGGCCTGGCCCCGAAGTTCGATGGTGTTCTGGAATACGAAGAACAGCGCCAGCAGCACCGGCATCGGCAACAGCATCGGCCAGCACCCGCCCAGCGGGTTGACCCCGTGCTCCTTGTACAGCTTGAACATTTCCTGCTGCAGCTTGGCCGGATCTTCCTTGTATTTGTCCTGGATGGCCTTGAGCTCGGGCTGGATGGCCTGCATGGCCATGGTCGAGCGCATCGCCTTCTGGTTGAGCGGCCAGAGAATGAGCCGCACCAGGATACCGAACAGCACCAGCACCATGCCGTAGGCCAGGTGGAGGTTCGTGTGCATCCACACCAGCATCCAGCGGACCCCCACGGCCA
Source organism: uncultured Gemmatimonadales bacterium (assembly GCA_963810185.1). Classification (GTDB taxonomy): domain Bacteria; phylum Gemmatimonadota; class Gemmatimonadetes; order Gemmatimonadales; family GWC2-71-9; genus SPDF01. The sequence continues at coordinate 299,679 of CAWEMJ010000007.1, read as the reverse complement.
CCGGGCGGATGATCGTCCGGAAGCCGGGCCATCCATAGGGGTTCACGTCGTCAAATTCGTGTCCGACCTTGGCCAAACGGGAGTATTCCATGGGCCCGGCGTATAGCTGGTACCGGAAATCCCCGGCGGCCGGGAGCAGCAGGCTCGCCCAGATCGCCGCCTGGTGGGCCTTCTTCTGGCCCGGTTGCGGCAACGGGCGCACCGACAGCCCGCTGACGGGTGCAGCCCCCGTCTCGAAGGCCAGCACCGCCGTCACGAAGTACTTCGACTTGACCGCCACCCATTCAAAGGGTCCGCTCAGGGACACCACCACGGCGGTGTCGAGTGACTGGAACGCCTTGAATTTCGTGCTCTGCGCCTTGGTGACGAATCCCGTGGAGCGTTCGTTCTCGACCAGGTTGGCTTCCGTGTTGGCCAGCCCGGGTCCCATCCCCACCAGCAACAGTCCGCCGTTCGGGCCGACCCCGCTGATCGATCCCTCCACGCCAATCTGGTAATCGTCGGGGCGGAAGGTGTATGCCAGGGTGACGGTGACGTCGCCCCGGGTCGAGGTGAACTCGATCGTCTTCGGGATGTCGCTGGACATTTCGGTCGCCGACGTCACGAAGGTCCAGTCGTCCAGCCGCAAGGTGTCTGCACCCACGACGAGGCGCAGCCCCATCAGCTCCGAGCCCGGCGGCGTCAGGTCTACCTGCTGGCCCTTCTGGCCGGGGGCCTGGTCGGCGTACTGCTCGAGCTCGGCCGTCACCAGGCGAGCCCCGCGGGTGGAAATGCCGTACGTGGCGAGCGGAGTGTGGATCAGGATGGTGTCTTCGGGGACCGCAGCCGCCACATCGGTCGGCGACGACAGCGTCGCCGCCGGGACAAGGCCGGGCGCCGGAGCGGGGACCGGTGCCACCGTCGCGACCGAATCGGCCGTCGACGACACAGGCACGGGCCGCTTCTTCATGAGGAGGGCAGGGGCCATGACGATGAGGGTCATGAGCGCCATCGCCCAGATAAATCGACGATCCATGGTCAGGTCACCGGATCAGGGAACCGGGTCATACCCGCCGGGATTGAACGGGTGACAGCGGACGAGACGTCGAATGCCAAGCCACGTGCCCTTGAGGGCTCCATGCTTCGACACCGCCTCGAGAGCATACTGCGAGCAGCTCGGTGAAAATCGGCAACTCGGCGGCAGCCCTGGGCTGATGAATTTCTGGTAGCCCCGGATCGGCAGCATGACGATCCGGCGGGGGAGCTCACGGAGCCGCATCAGGACTCCCGGCGACGGCTTCGCGCCAGGCGTGGACTTCGGATCGCAGCGTCGCAAAGGTGGCGGCGTAGGCTTCACGCCGCGCCCGCACCAGCAGGTCCATCGGCGGCGCAGCGTCTTGTACCTCCCGCCGCCACAATTCCTTCAGGCGCCGGCGCAAACGATTGCGGGCCACCCCCGTGGACTGGTACTTCGGGACGATGAGTCCCATCCGGGGAAGGCCCGCCGCATTGTCGGTCCAGAGAAACTCCAAATGTCCCGTGCGCATCCGGCGGCCCGTGTTGAGCAGACGGCGGATGTCCGACGATTTCGCGAGCCGACTGGCCCGCGAAAATCGTTCACTGGACGTCAGGAGCCCCCGTGCTTCGACGGAAGGCTGACGACCAGCGACTTCCGACCCTTCTTCCGCCGACGGGACAGCACCGCGCGACCCCAACGGGTCGCCATCCGCGCGCGGAAGCCATGCTTGCTGATGCGCCGCTTGTTCCGCGGCCGATACGATGGCTTCATAACTCTATCCTATAGTGAGACTTAATGAGCCCGAAAACGTAATCTCGGGCTGTGGAAAGGTCAAGGAGAGGGTCCGGCGGGGCAGCGGGGCAGCGGGGCAGCGGGGCAGCGGGGCAGCGGGGCAGCGGGGCAGCGGGGCAGCGGGGCAGCGGGGCAGCGGGGCAGCGGGGCAGCGGGGCAGCGGGGCAGCGGGGCAGCGAATCTGTGAATTCAGCTCTTGCCGCGCAAGCGAGCCATCATTGGAAGGCCGGCGAAGGGGTTGGTCCGGAGGGCAGTCAGTTCGCGTCCCTCGGAGCGACCGCGGCGCGGAGAGGGCGCGAACTGTTTCTGCCCGGAGGACCATCCCGAGCCGGTCGACAGAGACATCAAACCAGGAACCGACGCCCAGGAAAACGTGAACAAACGCATTTCACGGAATCTCGACGTCGCTGAAATCCATGTGGACACCGACAGCCATCTCGCTGTGTTCCCTCTGGTTCCAGAGTTCGTGAACATCGATTCTCGCGCTGTCAAGTCCGTGTAACGCAACCCACATTTTCCTCTGCGTTGACTTTTCCACACAGGGCTCGTACTATCGTCCCCCCAAGGTAAATCTCCGACCGAGTTCGTGAGCCTCGATGCAGCTGTCTGCCAAAGAAGCCTGGAAGCGCATTCTCGAAGATGCGCGCCGCGAGCTTCCCGAACACGCGATCCGCACCTGGCTAGAGCCCACCTCGGCGATAGCGCTGGACGGGGCTGAATTGGTGATCGGCGCGCCAGACCAGTTTGCCGTCGAGTGGAACGAGACCAAGCACGCTCTCGTCCTCGCCAAGCTCGCCGAACCCCTCCTCGGCCACGCCACCCGAATCGTCTTTCGGGTCCAGGAAGAGCGGCAGCAGCGCCCCCAGATGGACTTCTTCGTGGCGCCGCCGGCCTCCGCACCGGTCCCGGCGGCCGCCATTCGGAACACCCAGCCGCTCAACGAGCGCTACACCTTCGACACTTTCGTCATCGGGAAGTCGAACGAGCTGGCGGCCGCAGCCGCGCACGCCGTCGCCGAGGCGCCGGGCAAGACCTACAATCCGCTCTTCATCTACGGCGCCACCGGGCTGGGCAAGACCCACCTGATGCAGGCCATTGCGCACGCCGTCGTCCAGCGGGCCCCCGAGACCCGGGTCCTCTTCGTGGGCGCCGAGCAGTTCATCAACGAGGTCATCGAGAGCATCCACAGCCGCACCACCCCGGAGCTCAAGCGCCGGTACCGGAGCGACGTGGACCTCCTGCTGGTGGACGACGTCCACTTCCTGGAAGGCAAGGAACGCACCCAGGAAGAGTTCTTCCACACCTTCAACGCGCTCTACGAGGCCGGCAAGCAGATCGTGGTCACCTCCGACCGGCCTCCGAAGGAGCTGCCGGGCCTCGAGGCCCGGCTGGTCAGCCGGTTCGAGTGGGGCATGGTGGCCGACAGCGGACTGCCCGACCTCGAGCACCGGATTGCCATCCTGCAGAAGAAGCAGGAGCAGGACCACCTCGAGATGACCATCCCGGACGACGTGCTCCGGTTCATCGCCGAGCATGTCCGGTCCAACGTCCGCGAGCTCGAAGGGTGTATCATCAAGCTGCTGCTCTTCGCGTCGCTGAAGCACCGGGAAATCACCATCGAACTGGCGCGCGAGTCCCTGGCCGACAAGATCAAGGCCAGCGAAGAGGCTGCCAGTGTGACACCCCGGCCGCTGCCGTCGGTGGATCGCGTACAGGAAATTGTGTCGCGACGGTGGGGCGTCACTCCCGAGGGGCTACGCTCGAAGGCGCGCATCCAGACGCTGACGGTCCCGCGGCAGATCGCGATGTACCTGGCGCGCGAAGTTCTCCAGATGCAACTGGTCGAAATCGGCCAGGCGTTCGGCGGCCGGGACCACAGCACCGTGATTCACAGTGTTGACAAGGTCGAGCGTCAGATGGCGCGCGATCGTGCGTTCCGAGAGCGAGTTGACTTGGCGCGGCAGGAGTTGTTCGCACAATAGTCGGCTGGGCGAATGTGGTGAAATGTGGAATCGACATTTTCGAGCGAAACTTGCCGAGCTTTCCATATGCTCCACACGCTACCGACAGGGCGGAAACGATCCAGGACGTTACAGGGTGACGAGTTGGGGCAGCCGTCCACATCCCCACACCCTCTACTACTACTACTAGTCATATATATCTATAGAAGTACTAGTACTACTTGCACGTCGGGGATGGTATGAAGTTCACGATCACGCGAGAACAGTTCCAGGAAGGCCTTGTGGCCGTGGCGGCCAGTGTGCCCGCCAAGACCACACTCCCGGTGCTGGCCAATATCCTGCTCGAAGCCACCAAGGACGGTCTCCGCATCTCCGGGACCGATCTCGACATCGCTGTCAGCACCACCGTGGCTGCCAGCGTGGACCAGGAAGGGGCCATCACCCTGCCAGCCCGGAAGCTGGTAGAGATCGTTCGGGAGCTGCCCAACGCCAGCATCAGGTTCACGGCGTCGGGTGAGCAGCGGGTCAGCCTGGAGTGCGGCAAGTCGAAGTTCAAGCTGCTCGGGTTGCCGCGGGAGGAGTTCCCGGCGTTTCCGGCCGTCAGTTTCGATGGTGGCTGGACTGTGGCAGCCAAGGAACTGCATAAGCTCATCGGCCATGTGGCCTTTGCGGCCAGCACCGAGGAGAGCCGCCCGATCCTCAACGGCGTGCTCTGGGAGCTCCGGCCCGACAAGATGCGCATGGTGGCCACCAACGGGCATCGCCTCGCGCGGATGGACGTGCCGGTGTCCGGCGGCAAGACGCAGGCAGACCTGATCGTCCCGCCCAAGGCGCTGGACCAGATCCGCCGGCTCTTCGGGGCCGACGACACCGTCGAAATGGCGCGAAGCGACAACCACCTCGGGTTCCGCTCCGCCACGACCCAGGTCTATACCCGGCTCATTGAGGGGCCGTACCCGAATTACGAGCAGGTCATCCCGCGGGAAAACGACAAGGTGGCCACCGCCGACAAGGCGGCCCTCGCGGCGGCCCTCCGGCGGATGAGCACGGTGGCCAGCGACCAGACCCACCGGATCCGGATGGCCTTTTCGAGCGGCGGGTGCAAGCTCTCGGTGCAGACCCCCGACCTCGGCGAGGCCCAGGACGAGCTGACGGTGACGTACGAAGGCGAGCCCCTCGAAATCGGCTTCAACGCCACTTACCTGCTGGAAATCCTGAAGTTCATTCCGACCGATGAAGTTCGGATGACTTTCAAGGCGCCGGAACGCGCCGCCACCTGCGAACCCGTCGGCTGGGACGACCCGGCCAGCTACATGACGCTGGTGATGCCGTTACGCCTGGTTGACTAGGCGGGGCAGCGGGGCAGGTGGGCAGTAACAGCGAAGGGGCAACCGAACACCGGTTGCCCCTTGATATTTGCGACGCCGATTCGATCTTCGCGCCCCGCTGCCCCGCTGCCCCGCTGCCCCGCTGCCCCGCCTAAATACTATCCGGCACCACTATCTCCTCGATGACCGGCGGCGGTGGCACCACCTCGTCCTCCGCCTCGCGCGGTACCTCGACCACCTCGCCCCGCATTCGCCGCAGGATCAGGTCCCGCCGCCAGCGCATCCGCCCGGTGCGGTAGGCCGGGTTGGAGGAGAGGGGGAACGGCAGCGACCCCGCGAGTGACGCGGCCTGGGCCGGCGACAATCGACTGGCAGGTCGGTTGAAGTAGAACTGGCTGGCCGCCTCGGCACCCCAGAGGTTGGGGCCGAACTCCACCACGTTGAGGTAGAGCTCCATCAACCGCCGCTTGCTGAGCGCCGCCTCGAGCCGGTAGGCGGTGACCCCTTCCTTGACCTTGCGGAGCGGGTTTCGGCTGGGGGAGAGGTAGAGGTTCTTGGCCAGCTGCTGTGTGATGGTGCTGGCACCCCGCAGCTTGCCCCGTCTGGTCCAAAGGGAGCCCAGGGTATACCGGAGTTCAGCCTGGTCTTTCGGGTTGCCCCAGGCGAAATCTGCGCGTCGATAGCCTAGGGCCTCGAGGACGGCGATATAGTCGATGCCGCCATGCTCGAGGAAGCGGTTGTCTTCCCCGATCATCGCGGCACGCGGCAGCCACTCGGTGATGGAGTCCAGTGAAACGGGCCGGTAGGAGGGCTGGTCCGGAAAACCCCGCCGGCCAGCGGTCCCCCCGCCCCGCTGCCCCGCCGTCCCGCCGCCGTCGGAGACGGCGTCCCCCCGCATCGCCATAAACGCCGTCTGCGCGGGCCAGTGGGTGCGATACCAGAGCGGGGGAGGCCAGATCGCCACCAGCCAGAGGAGGAACCCTCCCCCGGCGATGGCGATCCAGCGAACGGCGCGAAGCACGCCGGTACTAGAAGGAGCTGATCGTGATGACGGTGTGGGCCTTGAGCGGGATGGGCATCGGCGCCTGGCTCGTGGTGATCACGATGTCGGAGTCCAGGGTGTTGTTGCCGCCGAGGTACGTGCCGTCCTTGCTCACGTAGTAGACGCCCACGCCCTTGCCATTGCCCTCGAGCTGCATGTCGCCGCCCGGGCCTTCCTGGCTGCCCACCGACGAGGTGACACTCGTCGTGTTGATGGTCAAGGCCTTGGCGTTGTTGTACATCCCTTCGCCCGCGGCGGAAAAGGTGGTCATCATCTTGATGCTGGTGGATCCGCCGTCACTGGTGGAGCTGTAGGACAGCGTGTCGGTCCACACGTCACCCTTCTTCTTGGTGTGTGCCGCGCCGCGCGGGAAGAAGCCGGCCAGGACCGCCTCGAACTGCTGGGCGCCGGGGCCGCCCTGGACCAGGACCAGGTTGTCGATCTTGCCTTTCTCCGTCAGCAGCCCGTGCCAGGTGGACCCCTTCGAGGAGTCCGCGGCGGCCTGCAGCATGTCCCGCCCCTGTGTGGCGGTGTCGATGGCCATGCTGTCGAGCACCATCGTCAGGGCCCTGCCGCCCGTGGTGTCCTTCAGCGTCATGGTGAAGAACCCGGTGAAGCCGCTGGTGTTCTTCTGCTCGCCGGCGCCCATCGCCGACAGGTCGATCGTGGACTGGGCCACGATCCCGACCTTGTACTTGAGGGTCGTGACAGGAGATACGGGACCCGGCGTGGCCGGGGTGGCAATGAATCCGCCGGCCAGGGCCGCGGTGGACAGCAAGCGAACGAACATGAGATCCTCGGTGTGGGGGCAGACGCGAGAGCCCCGGACCGCTGGGCGCGGGCCGACTCTCGCTGTGGGGGAATCTATGGGGGCGTCCGTCAACCGGGCACCCCCGAAACGACCGCCGCCCCGGCGGGGGCCGGGGCGGCGTGGGTCAGGCCATAAGCCGAGTTCTGTACCCCGTTGCCGGGGGATGGTCATCTGTCTGGGACGGCCGTCGCCGGCCGCCTCGAGCAGCCTACCCGCGGCTCACCGTTGCCGGTGTGGTCGGTGCGAGCCGCACCTCGCCGCTTATTTGGCCTTGCTCCGACTGGGGGTTGCCGTGCCATCGCTGTTGCCAGCGACGCGGTGGGCTCTTACCCCACCCTTTCACCCTTACCCTCCGATGCTTGCGCACCGTCAGGCGGTTTGCTTTCTGTTGCCCTGTCCGTCGCCTTGCGGCGCCCAGGCGTTACCTGGCAGTCTGCCCTGTGGAGCTCGGACTTTCCTCGGATGCCGAAACACCCGCGACCATCGAGCCTGGCCCACCCCGAATATAGCCATCGGGGCCCGACTTCGCCGGTTTCAGCCCGCCCCCTGCACCCGCGCCAGTCCCTCCTCCGCCAGCTGCACAAATTCCTTCAGCTCAGGGTCCGCCGACCGCCATTGTGCCAGCACCAGCTGGTACTGCTCGGCGGCCTCGGCTCGGCGCCCCAGCTTTTCGTACGCTGCCCCGCGCAGCAGGCGCACCCGCCCGATGGCCGCCCACCGCGAATCAAACCCGCGGGTGTTGAACAGGGTGGTTTCGTACAATTCGAGCGTCGCAATCGTTCCGCCGAAGTCCCCGAGACGGAACTGCGCGGCTGCGTAGAGCGGCCTCCACCCGACATACATCTTGCGGTCGCTGCCGGGTTCCGCCAACGCTTTCCGCGCGGCGGCGGTGTCCTGACGGCTCAGCGCTAGCAGCGCCACCAGTTCGGCTGGCAGAGGCTCGCCGCCGATGGCTTGCAGTTCTTCGAGTGGACGGGTGTCGCCGGATACCGTAAAGATTCCCACCGCGGCATCCGCGCCACTGTGCAGGACCGCCATGCGTTGATCCGGTGGCAGGCTCCGCGCCTCCTCCGCTGTGGCAGCCCAGATTCGCTCCAGCGCCGCCATCGGCGCCCCGGCGGAGCCGTAGAGGCCGGCCTGCAGCGACCGCTTCCACTCGCCGCCCTTCATGGACTGGGGCATCGAGGCGGTCAGCACATCAGTGCTGATCTCGTCGGCCAGTTCGATGACCCGCGCTGCGCTCGACAGGTCCCCGTAATAGGCGAAGATATTCGCCCCGGCGAGGACGTCGGCCAGCACGGTCGGGGCGTCTTCCGCTCCCGCAAAGTCCCCCGGCGTGATCGTGGCCAAAGCCGACTTCAGCTCGGCGGCCGCCCGCGGCCCCTCGCCGCTGGCAAACCGGACCCGGGCCTGGAGGAAGGGCATTTCGGGATTGGTCGAGTCCGCGGCGCGGAACCTCGCAACCTCCGCCAAGGCGTCGGGATACTGCTGGTTGGCCAGCAGCGCGTCCACCATCGCCAGGTGCGCCCGCGCGGTCCCCGGCTGGGCGGTGCTCCACGCCCGCGCCGACTCCAGGCCCGCCAGCCGCGCACGAGTCGTGGCGGCGGCGCGCGTGGCGCTGTCCACGCCGATGCCCTCCGCGAGAGAGTCGGGCGTCACCAGAAACAGCCCGGTGCCCGGGCGGCTCGCCAGATTGTACACGTACTGCACATGCTCGTAGGCCAGCGCGTAGTCCGGCGCCTGGGTGAGGGTCTGACGGAAGGCGCGGAGCGACTCGGTGTAGTTGCGAGCCCGGTACCGCAGATCGTCGTGGAACCACGCATCGCCCAGGCCGTACCAGGCGTCGGCGTCTCCCGGGTTCTTGGCCAGCAACTGCTGGTAGATGTTCCGCGAGGCGGCGTTCTGGCCCAACAGGAAGAACCGGTACGCGGTAATCACCGCGCGGTCATGAGCCGGAAGCTTCTGCGAGTAGAGCAGCGCCCGGTCGATGGCGACCTGGCCGGTGGAATCCTGGGTACCCACCAGCCACCCGCGAGTCAGCGCGAGTTTGTAGTAGGCCAGGCCGAAGGTGGTGTCCACCTCCACCGCCCGCTCGAAGTTTCGCTGGGCGGCGGCGAGCTCCCACCGGTTGAGCCGATCCAGTCCAGCGAGGTACGACCGATAGGCCTCGATCGACGGCGAGGTGACCGACGCCAGGCCGGCCCAGGCGTCGCCCGGCGCCCCGGAAATATCCAGGAGCCGCAAAGCCAGCGCGTCGAATCCGGGGCGGGGGTCGTCGGAGGCCGGCGCGCTCACTTCCGCCACGTCGGTGCGGGCGCCGCTGGCCACATCGAAGACCCGCGCCGTCAGGTGGAGCGAGTCGCCGACCTGCTGGTAGTCGCCCAGCACCACCGTCCACACCCCGGCCTCGCGCGCGAGCTTGCGGGCCATGTCGAGCCCGATGTCGTCGGTCGAGGTGAGCCCGTGGCGCGCGAGCAGATCGTGCACCCGCTCGTGGTCCACGACAGTCATGTCCTTCCACTGCGAGAGGTTCAGTGCCAGCATGTTGACGCTGCCGTTGCGCAACCAGTCCATGCTCTGATCGTCCCGCAGGTTGTTGAACGGCAGCACGAGCATCGACAGCCGCGGGTTGACCCCGTTCGGCGGTCCGCTCGGCCGCTCAACAAGAAAGAAGGCCACCACGGCCAGCAGGGCGACCGCGACTCCCGCCAGCAGGACCCGGCGGCGGCGGGCGCGCGCGAACATCGGCACGGGGGTGGGGGTCCCGCCCAGCGCCGCGCGGAGTTCCGAGCCGGACTGGAACCGCTCGCCCGGGGACTTGGCGAGAGCGCGCATGATGCCGGCGCCGAGATCGACGGGGCAGTCGGGGCGGATCCTGGTCAGGTTAACGGGCAGTTCCGAAATGTGTTTCGAGACCACGACGCGGTTCGGTCCCACGAACGGTGGGTGCCCCGCCACCATCTCGTAGGCCACGACGCCGAGCGAATAGAGGTCGCTGCGGGAGTCCACGTCCTCGCCGGCTGCCTGTTCCGGGCTCATGTAATTGGGCGTGCCCACGACCATGCCCTGCCCCGTCACGGATCCCACCGCGCCGGCCGGGTCCGCCGCCAGGGCGCGCGCGATGCCGAAATCCGCCAGCAGAGCCCGCCCGCTCCCTGCCTCCAGCAGGATGTTCTCCGGCTTCACGTCGCGATGCACCAATCCGGCGCTCGCCGCGGCGTCGATGGCGGCGGCGATGTCCATGGTGATGCGACGAGCCTCTTCCGGTGGGAGCTTGCCCTCGCGGTTGAGTCGTTCCCTCAGCGATTCGCCCGGAACCCGGTCCATGACGAAGTAGAGAATGTCGTCCGCCTCACCGGCGGTGTAGACCGTGACGATGTTCGGGTGGCGGAGGCGCGCGATCATGCGCGCCTCGGCCAGAAAACGCTGCGCGATCGAGCTGTGGATGGCGAGTTCGGGGTGGACCGCCTTGACGGCGACGTCGCGAGCCAGCGTGACGTCCCGGGCCAGGAACACGACGCCCATGCCGCCGCGGCCCAACTCCGGCCCCACCTCGTACTGGGTGCCGAGGGCGGCCTGCAGGCGCGCGGCCAGTCCGGGGCCGGGTTGGGGCTTGGTCACCCGCGGGCTCCACGTGAAAGGAAGGTCATCCGAGACGGGCGGCACCGCCGCCCCGTCCACGGGCTCTTCAAAATACACTCCGGCCCCCTTCCAGACAGGGCGTACTCCGGGTGGGATGCCTTCGGCGCGCAAAGGGTTGCTCTGCCGGCTGTCCCGTACCCGCGCCAGTTGGACCGCTGTTGAGGGGAGACGCTTAGCGTGGCCCTCACCACACCACTACGGAGCGAGATCGTGCCTGATTCAGCCGCCACCGCCCAGGGGGGTCCGCCGACCATCGCGGCCGTCCTGCTCCCGGCCGAGCGCCTCAAGGTGGAAGCCGCCAGCCAGGGCTGCTTCACGTTGCTGCATCGCGACACCGTGCCGGAGGCTCTGCGCGCCGTGCGGGAGCGTCCGGTCGATGGCATCCTGCTCTCGGTTCACCGCTGTCCCCCCAATGCGGTGCAGGAGGTACGGCGGCTGGTCCACGACTTCCCGGGGCTGCCCACGGTGGCGCTCGTATCTGCGCATGACGCCGCGTCCAGCGAGACCCTGCTTCACCTGGGAGCGACGGGCCTCCGGCAAGTCGTGGACATCACCGGACCCACCGGCTGGCCGCGTCTCCGCCAACTCATGGCCGCGCCGGTGACCCGCGCCGCCGCGCGCATTCAAGGCCCCCTGATCGGCGCGCTCGGCGATTCCCCCGACGACCTCCGCTTCTTCTTCGAGATGCTGGTCCGTCTGGCCCCGGATATCACGACGGTTCGCGCACTCTGCCGCTCCTGCGCGGTGCGCCCGAGCACCCTCATGTCGCGGTTTGCCCGCGCCGGGCTGCCGTCCCCGAAGAGCTACCTGGCCAGCGTGCGGTTGCTCCACGCGGCGCATTTGCTGGAGGCGCCTGGCCGCTCGATTGCGGATGTGGCCTACCGATTGGAGTACTCCTCGCCCCAGAGTTTCGGGCGGCATGTCCGGGCCGTGCTCGGCATTACCTCCCTCGAGTTCCGCCGCCGGTTCCCCTTCCCCACGGCGCTGGCGCGATTTCTCGACCTCATGATCGTTCCGTACGGAGGCGTCTGGCCCGTCTTCCATCCCCTGGAAACAGGGAGCTGGGACAGCGGACACTGTCTGGCGGGTCAGACTCCTCCCACTCATTGAGGGCGGTGTTGCGGCGGCACGCGGGCCACCCCTAGCTTGGGGCGGGTCCCTTACCGCGAGCGTGCCAGTGCGCCTTCATCCCGTCGTCGTCTCCTTCGCCCTGCTGGGCGCCGTCGCCTGTTCCCGGGATCCCTCTCCCGCCGCACTGCAGCGCACCTTGAGCGCGCACCCCGAGGTGCTCGTCGCCGCCATCAAGGCGCACCCGACGGAGTTCATGCAGGCCGTCAACGCGGCGTTTCAGGCGTCCCAGGCGGCCGAGCAGCAGTCGGCCGCCGACAAGCTCGAGTCGGAATTCCGGAACCCGCGGCAGCCGGACCTGACCGGCCGCGTGGGGCTCGGCAACCCGTCGGCGCAAGTCACGATCGTGGAGTACACCGATTTCGAGTGTCCCTACTGTCGTCAGTCGGTGGCGGTCCTGCAGCAGCTGCTCGAGCAGTATCAGGGCAAGGTGCGGCTGGTGGTCAAGCAAACGCCGCTCGACATGCATCCGAACGCGATGCCGGCCGCGCTGATGTTCGAGGCCCTGGCGCTGCAGAGCGGTGCCATGGCGTTCAAGTTTTATGAGGTGATGTACGCCGAACAGGGCCGGCTCACCAAGGAAGGCCAGCCGTTTGTGGAGGAGGTTGCACAGCGGGTGGGAGCGGACGTGCCGCGGGCGCTGCGCGACCAGCAGGGCGAGGCGGTGCGTGCGCGCGTCGCCGCCGATATAGCGGAGGGCCAGGGGTTTGGCTTCACCGGCACCCCCGCCTTCCTGGTGAACGGCGTGTCGCTCCAGGGTGCGCATCCCGCGGCCAACTTCGTCCCGATCATCGACCGACACCTGGCCGCCACGGGGCGCTGACCCGCTACCGCAGTCCGAGCTCCGTCGCCGTTGTGAGCACGGCCACCGCATGACCCCGCCCGGCGAGCGCCTCGCGCCCGCCCTGCTCCCGGTCCACCACCGCGAGCACACCCAGGACCCGGCCCCCCGCCTCCTCCACCGCGGCGATGGCCTGGATGGCCGAGCCGCCGGACGTGATCACGTCCTCCACCACCACGACCGCATCCCCTGGCTGGAAGTTGCCTTCCACCCGCCGCTTGGTGCCGTGGCCCTTGGCTTCCTTGCGGACACTGAACGCATCAATGATCGGCGGGGCCTCGCGGCTCGCCAGCGCCACCGCGTACGCCACCGGATCGGCGCCCATGGTGAGTCCACCCACCGCCGCAGGCGCCCACCCCTGGGTCCGGAGTGCGGCGACGCCGAGCCGGCCGATCAGGTACAGCCCCTCGGCGGACATGGTCGTCGGGCGGGCGTCGATGTAGTAGGTGGAACGGGCCCCGGAGGCGAGGGTGAAGTCGCCGTGGCGGATGGAGCGTGCGTGGAGGAGGTGCAGGAGTGCGGCGTGCTCGTCCACCGCTCAGTCCTTGCCGAAGAGCCCGGAGAGGAAGCCCTTCTTCTTTTCCGGTTCGGCGCGGGCCGCGGCACAGAAGCGCATGCAGAACGCCTTGATGGTCGCGGGGCGTTTGGCCAGGTCGCGCTGCAGCCCGGCCATCAGCGCGGCCTCGAGGTCGGGGCTGAACTTGACGCCCTTGGCGACTTCGTTGAGGGGCCGGGGCGTCTGGGTCAGCAGCTGCTGGAACAGTTCCCGCGGCGACTTGCCGGGGAACGGGAGTTCGCCGGTCAGCAGGTAGTAGGCGATGGTGGCCAGGCTGTAGACGTCGGCCTGCTCGCCCACCAGTTCGCCGGAGAGGGCCTCGGGGGCCACGTACTGCAGCGTCCCGACGAAGAAACCGGCCCGGGTCAGGCGCTCCTCGGAAGGTGTTTCCGCGTCACGCGCGATCCCGAAGTCCAGCAGCTTGGCGGTCTGCGTAGCGGGATCGTACATGATGTTGGCCGGCTTGAGGTCGCGGTGGATGATGCCGGCGGCGTGGGCGGCGGTGAGCGCCGCGCCGACCTGCTCGACGATCTGGGCCACGAGGGTCGGGGCCAGCGGGCCGGACCGGGCCGCGAACAGCTCGAGCGCCTCCCCCTCGGCCCATTCCAGCGCCAGGAAGTAGTTGCCCGCGTCCTCGCCGTATTCCCAGGTCCGGACGACGTTGGGATGGACCACGCGCACGCCGAATTCCGCCTCGCGGAGGAAGCGCTTGACCGCGATCGGGTCCTGCCCGAGCCGGGGCCGCAACACCTTGATGGCGGTGGCGCCCCGCTCCGGATGTTCGGCCTTGAACACCAGGGCGGTGCCGCCCTCGCCGACATGTTTCAGGAGACGGTGGCCGGCCACCGTGCGACCAATGAGTTCGTCTGGCGTCATGAGGGAGAGGAAGGTACTCGCCGCAGGCAGCACCGGCAAGCAGCGGGCGGGTCCGCGCTTGACCCTGCTTCGGCGCAGGGGATACCCTTCGCAGGCACTGTACACCCTGAATTCCCGCCAGCTCCCGAAGGGGGCCTCGTGCGCCGGCTCCGTCTCAGTTGTCTCGTGCTTCTCACCGCCTGCAGTTCGTGGCAACGGGTGGGCCAAGCCTCGACCCCGTCGCCCGAGGAGACCCTCACCAGCCTCTTCGACATGCCGGCCGTGTATCGCGCGATGGGCCGGCTCGCGGTGGGGCAACCGCTGCCGTTCGTCGGGACCATGGCGTTTGCCGCCGGGCCGGGCGATTCCGTCAAGGCCATCCTCGGCCTCTCGATCGAGAATCGGGCCCTCTCGTTTCAGAAGAGCGGGACCAGCTTCCTGGCGCGCTACCGGATCGAGATGTTCATCGAGTCGCCCGGCGCCCCACCCATCCGGTTCGCACGGGACCAGGAGGTGCGGGTCACCGATTTTGCCGAGACGATGCGGAACGACGAAAGCGTGCTCTTCCAGCAGCTCTTCCACCTGAAGAGCGGGTCGTACCATGTCACGGTCTCGGTCCGGGATCCGGTCTCCGGACGGCAGGCGCAATCCGACGCCGATTTTACCGCCCCCGATTTCAGCGCCGCCTCGTTCAGCGCCCCCATCCTGGCCTACCAGGTCACAGGGCGGCGCACCCGCGAGCAGGACCTCGCGGTCGTGCTCAGCCCCCGCGGCACCGTCAGCTATGGGGGGGACACCCTGCTGGCCCTCGTCGAGGGCTACAACTACCCGGGGCCGACGGCGGTGCCCTTCGAGATCATCGACGACCTCGACGAGGTGATCACGCGCGACACCCTGCGCTTCACCGGCGCGTCCCAGGTCGAGCCGCAGGTCGTGCGGATCGTGCCGGACAGTCAGCCGCTCGGCGAGCTGCGCCTCAAGGTGGGCACCGGCTCGGAAGCGAAGCAAACCAGCGCGCTCGTCTCGTTCTCCGGCGCATGGATCCTGACCAACTACTCGGAAATGCTGGACCTCCTGCGCTACTTCGGGCACGAGGACCAGCTGAAGCAACTCAAGAAGGCCCCGCCGAGCGAGCGGCCGCGGCTCTGGCAGGAGTTCTACAAGCAGACCGACCCGGTGCCGGTCACACCGGAAAACGAGGCGCTTGAGCAGTATTTCGGCAGGATGTCGATTGCCAATCTGCGGTTCACCGACGAAGAAGTCCCGGGCTGGCGCACCGACCGCGGGATGGTGTTCATCACGCTCGGCGAGCCGGAAGAGATCTACAACGGCAGCTCGACGGCGCAGGGCCGCATCATCCGGTGGACCTACACGGCGCTTCGGCTGGAGGTCGTGTTCGAGGACCAATCCAGCGTGTCGCGCTTTCGACTGACCTCCGACTCGCGCACGGCCTATGAGCGCGTGCTCTCCCGCGTGCGCCGGGGAGAGTCGTGACGGGGGTGCCGCCCGGCGGGGGCCCAGCCCGGCTGTTCCTGGTGGACGGCTTCGCCCTCGTGTATCGCGCCTTCTTCGCGATGATCACCCGGCCGCTCCGCACCGCCAAGGGCGAAAACACCTCGGCAGCGTGGGGCGTGGCCAACTTTTTGGCCCGGATGCTCGACACCCACCGTCCGGACTACGTGGCCTGGGTCCATGACGCCGGCGACTCCTTCCGCACCAGCAAGTATCCCGACTACAAGTCCACCCGCGAAAAGCTCGATGAGGAGCTCCAGGCCGATTTCGACACCGCGGTCGAGCGGGTCACCGAGCTCCTGGCCGCGTGGCGCGTCCCGCTGGTGGCGGTGCAGGGCTACGAGGCCGACGACGTGATCGGCACCCTCGCCGTCCAGGCCGCCGCACGCGACATCCAGGTGGTGATCGTCTCGGGCGACAAGGACTTCTACCAGCTGATCGGGCCGCGCGTGGCGCTCCTCAACCCGGGCCGGGGTGGGCCCGGTGCGGTGGAGGAGACCTACGTCGACGAGTCCAACGCCGCCGATCGACTGGGTGTGCCGCCGCGGCAGGTCACCGATTATCTGGCTATCGTCGGCGACAGCTCCGACAACGTCCCCGGCGTGAAGGGCATCGGAGACAAGGGCGCCCGCAAGCTGCTGGAGGAATACGGAGACCTGGATGCGATCCTCGCGCATGCGGCGGACGTTCCGGGGAAACGCGCCCGCGAGGCGCTCCTGGAGCACGCGGAACTGGCCCGGTTGTCGCGCGAGCTGGTGACGATTCAGAAGGACGTGCCCATCCTGTTCGATCCGGCGCGGATGGCGCGGCAGGAGCCGGACCGCGAGGCGCTCGCCCGGGTGCTGGCGGAGCTCGAGTTCTACGGGCTGGCGCGGAGACTGGGACTGGGCGGGACAGCTGGGCAGGGGGGCGGCGGGGCGGTCGCAGCGGAGATATCCACTGCCCCGCAGCCCCGCGGCCCTGCCGAGGGCACCGCAGATGATCTTCGCGTCACCATCGTGGATGACGTCGGTGCCCTCGTCGCGTTGGCGTCGCGACTGCGAAGGGCCCCGCTCGTGGCGCTCGACACCGAGACCAGTTCGCTCGAGCCGCACGATGCGGACCTGATCGGGTTGTCGCTGGCCGCGAGCGCCACCGAGGTCTGGTATCTCCCCTTCGGGCACCGCCCGCGTGGCGGCGAGCTCGCCGCGCCGGCCCCGGTGAAGAACCTGCCCCCGATCACCGACCCCGCCTGCCAGCCGGTTGCCGACCTGCTGCGCGATGCCACGGTGCGGAAGGCCGGGCAGAACATCAAGTACGACTGGCAGGTGCTGCGGCGGGCGGGGGTCGAGCTCGGCGGCGTCGCCTACGACTCCATGCTCGCCAGCTTCGTCCTCGATCCGGGCCGGCGCTCCCACGCCATCGACGCGCTCAGCCTCGAGCACCTCGGCCGGGGGATGCGGAGCTACACCGACCTTACCGGCAAGGGAGCGGCCCAGATTCCCTTTGCCGAGGTGCCGGTGGCGGAGGCCGCGGCGTACTGCGGCGCCGACAGCGCCACCGTGCTGGCGCTGCACGACATCTTCGCCCCGCAGCTCCGGGAGATGGCGCTCGCGCCGCTGTTCGACGACTTGGAGATGCCGCTGGTCGAGGTGCTGGTGGACATGGAATGGGCGGGGATCGGCATCGACCGGCCGCTCTTCGAGCGGCTCTCGCGCGACATGGCCGTCGAGCTGGCTCGGCTCGAGGCTGAAATCCAGGCGGCGGCGGGCACCACCTTCAACCTCAACTCGCCGAAGCAGCTCGGGCAGGTGCTCTACGAACAGCACCAGATGCCGATCTTGAAGAAGACGCGCACCGGTCCCTCCACCGACGCGGACGTGCTCGAGCAATTGGCAGCCATGGGGCACGAGATCCCGCGACTGATCCTGGAGTACCGGGAGTTGCAGAAGCTCCGCTCCACCTACGTCGAGGTTCTTCCGGCCCGCGTCAACGCCACCACCGGGCGGATCCACACCAGCTTCAACCAGACCGGCGCGGCTACCGGTCGCCTGAGCTCGTCGGACCCGAACCTGCAGAACATTCCGGTCCGAACCCCCCGGGGCGAGGAGATCCGCGCCGGCTTCATCCCCGGTCCCGGCTGCCTCTTCGTGGCCGCGGACTATTCGCAGATCGAGCTCCGCCTGATGGCGCACCTCTCCGGTGACCCCGCCTTCACCACGGCGTTCCGTCAGGGGGACGACATCCACCGGCAGACGGCGGCCATCATCTTCGGCGTGCCGCTCGCCGAGGTGACCTCCGAGATGCGCGCCCGCGCCAAGACGATCAACTTCGGCACCATCTACGGCCAGGGCCCCTTTGCCCTCTCCAAGCAGCTCGGCATTTCGCAGGAGGAGGCGAAGGCGTTCATCGCGCAGTACTTCGAGCGGTTCGCCGGGGTACGTGCCTTCCTCGACCGGCAGGTGGAAGTCGCGCGGGAGCAGGGGTACGTCGAGACTTTTCTCGGCCGCCGGCGCTACATCACCGACATCCGCGACAAGAACTTCAACGTGCGGGCGTTCGCGGAACGGACCGCGCAGAACACCCCCCTCCAGGGGTCGGCCGCCGACCTGATCAAGGTGGCCATGCGGCGTATCCACGACGCACTCCGCCGCGAGGGCTTCCGCACCCGGATGCTCCTGCAGGTGCACGATGAGCTGGTCTTCGAGGCGCCAGAGGATGAGGTGGAGCGGGTGCGGCCGCTGGTCAAGACGTTGATGGAGGGCGCGGCGACGCTAAACGTGCCGCTGGTGGTGGATGTCGGAGTGGGGAAAAATTGGCTGGAGGCCAAGCGCTAGCGTCGAAGCCCTCCGTCTTCAGTCTTCGGCCTTCAGTCCCTTCCTCACTCCCGGCCACCAGTTCCAGCGCCCAGCCAGGTGCATGAAGGCGGGCACCAGCACCATCCGGATGAGCGTGGCGTCGAGCAGCACCGCCACGGCGAGGCCGAAGCCGAGGAACTGCACCATCAGCACCCGCGCAAAGGCGAAGGCGCCGAACACCAGGATCATGATGAGGGCGGCGGAGGTGATGACCGAGGCCGTGGCCGAGAGACCCTCCATCGTCGCTTCGTCGTTCTTGCCCGTGCGGTCGTACGCCTCCTTGATCCGGCTCAACAGGAAGACCTCGTAGTCCATGCTGAGCCCGAACACGATGGCGAACACCATCACCGGGACGACCACGTAGATCGCCGAGGTCGGACCGTCCAGTCCGAGAAGTCCCGCCCCCCACCCGTATTGGAAGACGAGGACGCTCAGCCCGAAGGTGGCGCTGACGGACAGGCTGTTCATCACGATCGCCTTGATCGGCACCAGCACGGAGCGGAACGCGATGGCCAGCATGAGGGCCGTCACGCCGAGGACCACGGCGATGAGCAGCGGGAAGACGTGCAACAGGTCGTCCTGAAAGTCGGTCGCCGCCGCCGTGTACCCGCCGACGATGATCGTGGTGCCCTTGAGCCCGCGGATCGGCTCCTGCCCGATCGTGCGGATGTCGCGCACCAGATCCATCGAGGTGGTCAGGCTCGTCGTGTCGGCGGGGAAGACGTCCACCAGCGCGATCCGCTGGTCGGTGCCGAGGTAAGCATCGAGGAAGTCCCCCATCTCGGCGCGCGCGGCGGGGAGGTCGCTGTAGAGCACCGAGTATTCGAGAAGCGACGCCCCCTTGCGGGCTGTCGTCAGGCTGGTCACCCGGCCGACCCTGGGATCCGCCGCCAGCGAGTCGGTCAGGTTGCGGAGTCCGCGGAGGCGGGTCGCGGTGGTGATCGTTTCACCCTCCGGCACTTCGACCAGCACGCGGATCGGCAGCATCACCCCCGAGGCGCCCATGGCCGCGAGGGTTTCCGCTCCCCGGCCGGCTTCCGTGGCGCTCGGCCACCAGTGGCGCGAGGGGAGGCCGATCTTGAGCAGGAAGACGGGAGCGGTCAGCAGCGCGATCCCCAGCCCGCCGAGCGTGAGCGCGCGGTACGGGTGCCGGCTCAGCGAGCGGGCCCACCGTTCCCAGATGGTCGGCGCGTGGTACCAGGTGAGCCGCTTGGCCAGCCACCGCGGCGTGTCGATGGCCCGGCCGAGAATGGCCAGCAGCGCCGGCAGCAGCGTGGTGGAGAGCAGTACCGCCACCGCCACGACCACCAGTCCGCTCAAGCCGATGCTCCGCGTTTCCACCATCGGCGGGATCAGGAGGGCGGCAAACCCGACCAGCACGGTCAGCCCGGAGGTCATGACGGCGGAGCCGGCGGTGGCGAGGGTCCGGCGCGCCGCCTCATGCCGCCGGAGGCCGCGCTTCAGTTCCTCGCGGAACCGGGTCACGATGAGGAGTGAGTAGTCGATCCCCACGCCGAGGCCGATCATCGTCGTGAGATTGAGGACGAAGACGGACATCGGCGTATAGAGCGCGATCATCCCGATGAGGGCGAGCGCGACGAAGATGGCCAGGATCCCGACCGCCACGGGAAGCAGCGCCGCAACGAGCGCGCCGAAGGCGAGGACCAGCACCATCAGGGTCAGCGGGAGGACGCGCAGCTCGCTCCGGCGACTGTCGTCCGCGCTCACGGCGCGGATGTCGAGGTCCAGGGCGGCGCGTCCGGTCACGATCACCCGGTAGTCCCCGGCGTCCGGGAAGGCCGAGAGCGCGCGGTGGATCGCCTTGCGCGCCGGCAGTACGTATTCGCCGGCCTCCGCGCCTGGCACCGTCAAGGCGGCGACGATGAGGGTGGTGCGGCCATCGTCGCTGAGGAAGAGGGAATCGCCGAGCGTGGGGAACGAGAGGATCGAGCGGATGTAGGGCTCGCGGCGCAGCACCGCGATCAGGGAATCGAGCACCGCCGCCGGACCGGGTCGGTCGATCGGACTCGGCGCCTCGAGGGTGATGGCGAAGAACTCACCGACGGAACGACTGAACCGGCTCTGCAGGAGTCGGTCGGCCAGCACCGCTTCGGTCTCGCGCGTACTGCCGCCCCGGAGGTCGAGGCGCTCGGGCGTGTGTTGCGCCTGAATGACCGCGAGTGTTCCGATGATCACCCAGAGTCCGATGACCGCCCACCGATACTTCACGACGGCCCGCGCGAACAACCTCATGATCACAGCGAGTGCTTCTCCTCGGCAACGGGGAGGTGAGAGACGGGCCCGACCCAGCCAATGTTAGGGGGGCCCTGCCTGCGCCGCCACCCGATGTAGCGGCTTTTTCGCACTCCGGCCCATATTTCCGGTCTGATGCAACGATTCCTGACCCTGGTTCTGGTGGCGCTGGTCCTCCTGCTCCTCGTCGGCACCTGGCGTCGCGCGCAGGCGGGGCGTGCCCGCCCAGTCGCCGCCGGGGCACGCGCTGCGGACCTCGACTCGGCCGCCTCGGCGGTCCCGGACAGCGCGCGGCTCGCAGCGCAGGCGTTACTGGCGCGTGATGCAGGACAAACCTACCTCGATTCCATGCTCACGAGCACCGATTCCCTGGTTCGCCGGTGGTCCGATCGCGGCGGCCGGCCGTATCGCATCGCCATTCTCGAGGGCGGGTCGCCCGACTATGGCGTGCGGATGGCCGATTTCGTCCGCGAGGCGGCCTCCCGATGGCAGGCCGCCGACATCGGGCTCTGGTTTTCGTTCACCGGCGACAGCGCCGACGCGGATATCGTCGTTCGCTGGCGCGACAACTTCGGCAACGGCAACCAGGCTGGCGTCACCGACCTCCGCTGGTCCAACGCCGGGCCGGTGGTCCACGCCTACGTCTGGCTCGCCACCCGGAACGCGGGTGACTCGCTGTTCACCGACGAGGCGTTGCTCGGTGCGGCCGTCCATGAGCTCGGACACGCCTTCGGGTTGCCCCACTCAGCCGAGGCCACCGACGTGATGTACCCGGTGACGCGCGTGACGGTGCCCTCTGCCCGGGACCGGGCCACGGCCCGATTGCTCTACGCCCTGCCGCCCGGTTCGCTCCGGGCGCCTCCGCCGCGGTAGCGCGGCCGACATGCGACCACGAGTGCCGCGTACGGTGTGCGTTGACGCGCGGAGGTCGCGGGCGATAGTTTGTCAGGTGGGAGGTGGACCATGCTGACGGCAGATCTGGTGCGGAAGGCGCTCAAGGGCGTCAAGGACCCTGAGCTCGGACTCAATGTCGTGGATATCGGGCTGATCTACGATGTGACGGTCTCGGAGGCGGGCGACGTGCACATTACGATGAGCCTGACCTCGCCGGGGTGCCCCTCGGGGCCGGAGATCATGGGCGACGTCGAATCGACGGTGGGACTCCTCGAGGGCGTCAACAGCGTCGAGGTGGAGCTGGTGTGGGAGCCTTACTGGACGCCGGACCGGATGGACCCGCGGGTGCGGGCCTTCCTCGGCTAGCCGTCACCCTCCTGGCCGGCGCCGCGGCGGCTCCAGCACGGCGGCGAGCAGTTCCTTCCCGAATTCCATCCGCTGCCAGCGCCGAAGCGCCGGAATCGTCTCGAGGTCCTCGAGCCTCGAGGGGGCCTGCCGCGCAATCTCCTCCAGCGTTCCATTCGGGCAGGCCACCCCCGGCGCCAGGTCAAGGCGGGTGGCGATCAGGTTTCGCGCCGCCTTGAGTCGCTCGAACCGAGCGTCCGCGGCGGGATCGGGCGCGCGGCGCGGTGGCCGGGGCAGCCGGGGGAGGTCGCGCTCGGGAATGGCCATCGCCTGCTCGATGGCGTCCAGGATTTCCGACCCCCGCCGTGCGATGGTCTCCGGCCCGACCCCCCGCACGCGCTGCAGTTCCTCCAGGGTCCTCGGCGGCTGGGTGGCCATGGCGAACAGCGGCTCGTTGTTCAGGATCCGGAACGACGCGCGGTCGAGTCGGCGCGCGGTTCCCTCGCGCCAGTCGTAGAGTGCCCGGAGCAGCGCCAATTCCCGCCCCTTGAGCGCCTTGGCTCCCTTGAGTCGGAGATACGCCGACTCACCGGGATCGACCGGCGCCCACGCCACCCCCTCCAACAAGCCGAACTCCTCCTCCACCCAGGCCAGGCGCTGGCGTGCGTCGAGTTGCCCTCGGAGCTCGTCGCGGAGGGCGGGCAGATGCCGGGTGTCGGTGGCCGCGTACGCGAGCATTTCGCTCGACAGCGGGCGCGCGGACCAGTCGGCGCGCTGGTACTTCTTGTTCAGGGTCACGCCGAAATACTTCTCCAGCAGGGCCGCGAGGCCAATGCCGGGTTCGTTGAGAAACTGGGCCGCGACCCGCGTATCGAAGAGACGTGCGGCACGGATCCCGTACTGGCGCTGGAGGAGGCGCAGGTCATAGTCGGCGTCGTGGAAGATGACTTCGATCCGCGGGTCGGCCAGCAGCGCGGCGAATCGCTCGAGGCTGTCCACGGCCAGCGGATCCACGACGGCGGTGCGATCCCGCGAGGAGATCTGCAGGAGATACACCCGGTCTTCGTAGCGGTGGAAGCTGGCGGCCTCGGTGTCCACCGCGAGCAGCGGTTCGCGTGCCAGCGACTCGAGGAGACGATCGAAGGCGGCCTGATCGGCCACGACCTCGATCTCGGCGGATGATTCCGCATTGCCGGGGTGGGTCGATGCATCAGGGTGGGAAGACATGTGCGAATAGTGCCGGGACCGGACAAGCACCGCAACTACCCCATTTCTCGTAAAGTGTCACCACGGTATCAGGTAGGTGATGCGTCACTATCATTACGTGGGCCTGACTTATCTCTCTGCTCCGTCTAGATTTCCGCGCTGTTCACTCACCGAAGCCCATGACCGCACGCCCTCTGGAGCCATGATGTCTCGACCCCTCTCTCGCCATTTCCTCCGCTCGGTTGTTTGGACCACCAGCACGTTGGCACTCCTGGTCGCTTGCCGTGACACGCCGGCGATCGTACCCGAGGCTGACACCGGGCCGCTGGTCGCGGATTCAGCTGGGCTTCGGATCGTCGACGACACGGCGCCAGCGTGGGGCGCGACGCCGCAGTGGACGGTCGCCGATTCACCTTCCGTAGATCTCGGCGATCCGGAGCAGGCGTTCATGGGAGTGGCGCCGGTTGTCCGCCTGGCGGACGGTCGGATCGTGGTCGCCGACGGGTCTCAGCAGACCATCCGGTACTTCGACGCCAGCGGAAAGCTGCTGACGACCGCGGGTGGCCGTGGCACCGAAACCGGTCAATTCCACGGCCTGGGCTGGATCGGTCGTGGGCCGGCAGATACCGTGGTCGCCTACGACTTTGTCGCCCGCCGCTTCGCGCTGTTCGACGGGAAGGGCCAATTCATCCGGGTGGCGTCCCTGGCGCCGGCCGATCCGCAGATCGCGGCCGAGCCGATCGCGTCGTATCCCGACGGTTCGGTGCTCTTCCGCCTGGGGCGGCCCGCCAACCCGTTCCCGGGCAAGCCAGGCACCGTGATCCGGGACTCCGCCGCGTACATGCGATTTGGTCTCGACGGCCTCCCGCGCGAGGCGCTCGGACAGTTTCCGCAGGGCGAATCGTGGGGCGTGCCGGTCCGGCCGCAGGGACCGCCGTCGTCCTTTCCCGTACCGTTCGGCCTCGTGACCGTCGCCGCCCTCCGCGCCGACACGATGCTCATCGGCACGGGTGCAAGCTTCGAGGTGGCCTCCATCGGACCCAATGGCACGCCCGTCGGGCTGCTTCGGGCGTCCATCGCGCGCGAGGCGGTGACCCCGGAGGAGTCCAAGGACTACACCGCCGCGGCCATCACCCGGCTGAGGACGGGCGCGAAGACGTTGAACACGCCCCTGGACAGCGGATTGATTCGAACCCTCGAAAAAGCGCCGTTCCCGGCCAAGAAGCCGGCGTTCGGACGGATGCTGGTGGACCGCACGGGTGCCCTTTGGGTCTCGACGCCACTGAACCCGCCTGCTTCGGCCTCGACGTGGAACGTCTTCGCCCCCGATGGCACCTGGCTGGGAACGGTGACCACGCCGGAGGGGCTGCGGGTGGACGAGATCGGCGCCGACTACGTGCTTGGGGTCTGGCGCCAGCGCCATGGCCAGGAGCGGGTCCGGATGTATCCGCTCACGCGCGGCACCGGCCCCTGAGTCACTCGCGCTTGGACACCAGTTCCAGTCCGGCGGCGATTTCCTCGAGCGCCTTGGCGAGGGTCTTGTAGAATTCGGCGTCGGGTGCCGGTGCGCCGCCCAGGGTGGCGTCCAGCTGAACCTTCCGGGCGAGCCGGGCGGCGTGGCGGATGTAGTCGGTGGTCGGTGGCATGAGCGGCTCTCAGGCAGGGTGATCGCGGTACAGTCGTGCGGGTGGATGACCGACAGGGAGGATACCTGATGAGCGACGCGCCTGTCGTCTTCACCGTCTACCCGGGCGACTGCGACACGTTCGGGCACCTCAATCAGGCCTCGTTCCTCGCGTATTTCGAGCGGGCGCGCTGGCAGATGCTTGCCGGCGGCCCCGGCATGGACCTCTTCGAGCGCGAGGGCGTCTGGCCCGCTGTCCGCCGCGCCGTCATCGAGTACCACGCGCCCGCCTATCCCGGCCACTCGCTCCGCTTCCAGCTTGCGGTCACCCGCCTGGGCAGGACCAGTTTCTCCATGCGGCAAGTGGCCCGCCGCGAATCGGACGACCTGCTGATCGCCACCGCCGAGTCGGTGTTCGTCTGCGTCGATCGCGCGGGCGGCGCCGTTCCGATTCCGCCGGCAGTGGCCGCCTTTCTCCTCCCGACCCTCCCGCCCGCGGCCGCCTCACAGCGCCGCGTCAGCGTCCACGGCGTGGAGCTGGCCCTCGATGACCGCGGCAGTGGCCCGGCCCTGCTCTTCGTCCACGGATACCCCTTGGATGGCAGCCTCTGGCGTCACCAGGCGGGGGCGTTTCCGGGCTGGCGCACGCTCATTCCCGACCTGCGCGGGCTCGGCCGTTCCGACGCGCCCGATCTCGGCTACAGCATGGCCACCTATGCCGACGATCTGGCGGCGCTGCTCGATGCCATCGGCGTGGACGACGTGGTGCTCGCCGGCTTGTCGATGGGCGGCTATGTGGCGTTCGAATTTTTGCGCCGTCACCGCCCCCGCGTCCGCGCGCTGGTGCTCGCCGACACCCGGGCGCAGGCCGACAGCGCCGAAGGGCGCAAGGGACGTGAGGCCGCCATGGGGGTCGCGCGCGAGGGGGGAGCTCCGCTCATCGCCGAGCAGATGCTCCCCAAGCTGTTGGCCAAGGGCGCGCCCGACTCGCTTCGCGACGAGGTCCGTGCCATGATGGCCGCCGCGCCGGTGCCCGGCATCCTCGGCGCACTGGCCGCCATGCGCGATCGGCCCGACTCCACGGAGCTGCTCACCACGCTGGGGGGGCTGTCCACCCTCGTGGTGGTCGGCGCCGAGGATGCGCTGACTCCGCCGAAAGATGCCGAAGGGATGGCCAAGGCCATTCCGGGCGCCAAGTTGGCCATCATTCCGGGCGCCGGACACCTGGCGCCCCTCGAGCAGCCGACGGCGTTCAATCAGCACCTGCAGATGCTGCTGGCCCGCCTCGAAGAACCCCCGCCTCCGGCCGGATGAAACCATTTGGCGGCCTCGGGCGTCTAAGTCAGTGAGGCGCCGGTTCGGTTGGTATCACGCCGGCCTCCGTCGCTTCAGTAATCCTACCTACCCTACGGCTCCGGGACCGCGGCCAAGCAGTACGGTTCCGGGGCCGCCTCGCGTCCATCCCCCAGCGTGCCGCCAGCGTTGCCTGGGTACGACCACTTGCCGGGGGTCGCCAGTCGAGTGAACGTTGGGGTTCAACGCAAAAAGCGGCGCCGCCCGTTGGGGCAGCGCCGCATCGTCGACCGGGGTGTGTCCTTACCGGTCGGGCCGGCCGGGCGGGTTGTCGCCTTCGAATACTTCGCGGTTCTTCTCGATGAACGCGGTGTATTGCGGCGGGACGTCCTCTTCCGGGAAGATCGCGGTCACCGGACATTCCGGTTCGCAGGCACCACAATCGATGCACTCGTCCGCGTTGATGTAGAGTTGGTCTTCGCCTTCGTAGATGCAATCCACCGGGCAGACATCGACACACGCCCGATCCTTGACGCCGATACAGGGTTCCGTGATCACGTACGTCATCGTGCCAGCCGCTCCCTCGGGAAGAAGGTCCGCCGCACAGGGGGTGCGGCAAGTCCTGCGGCAAGTATTGCGGCCTTCCTTCCCGCGGCGCAAGGGGTGGCTGGCTTCGGCGGTCCTTGGCGGGGTCGTGCTGGCGTCGCCGCTGGTCGCGCAGGCGCCCGCCTGCACCCCCGGCAAGACCGCCCTGGTCCTCTCGGGCGGCGGCGCGAAGGGGCTCGCGCATCTCGGCGTGCTCGCCGCAATGGACAGCCTCGGCATCCGGCCGGACTACGTGGTCGGCACCAGCATGGGCGCGATCATCGGCGCGCTGTACGCCGGAGGCGTGCGCGCGCGCCAGGCGGATTCACTCACGGCCTCGTCCGGACCCACCTCGCTCTTTTCCCCTACCGCACCCGCTGGCCCGCTGGCGTGGGAACCGTTCTCCCCCCTGCTCACCTGGGCGAACGGCAAGAATGGGTTTGTGCTCCAGAGCCCGAGCGTCGACGAGGCCGACGCCAATGCCCTGCTCTCCGCATTCCTCCTCCGGTCGAACCTGCTCGCCCTGGGCGACTTCGATCGGCTGCCGATTCCGTTCCGCGCCGTGGCCACCGATCTCGTGACCCGCGACACCGTGGTGCTTTCCTCCGGCGACCTCGCGCAGGCGGTTCGGGCGAGCATGTCGGTTCCACTGCTGTTTCCGCCGGAGAACATCGATGGGCGTCTCCTGGTGGACGGAGGCCTTTCCGCCAACGTGCCGGTCGCCGTGGCCCGGGGGCTTCCCGGCGTCACGCGAATCATCGTGTCCGACGTCACGTCGCCGCTCCTGACGGAAAAGGAGCTCGAGACCGGCACCCTGGCCGTCGCCGATCAGCTCGCCGGGTTCCTGTTCGTCCAGCCGATCGACTCGCTCGGCCCCGAAGACGTCTACATCCGGGTGGAGCTGAAGGAATTCAAGAACCTCGACTTCGCTCCTGCCGCCGTGGATTCCATCCGGCGCCGCGGCCGACGTGCCGCGGACTCGGTTCTGGCTGGCGCCAGCTGCCTGCCGACGGGGATGGTGCCGACCGGAGTGCTTCCCACCCGGGTGGCGACCTTCACGCTGGCCGGGGGCGCACCGACCGACGTTCGGGTGCTGGAGTCGTTCCTCGGCCTCAACCCAGGGGCGACAATCGACGCAGCCACCCTGGCCCGCCAGGTGCACGCGGTCAACCAGCTCGGGGCCTACACGGCGCTCTGGCTGCACCCCGTCGCCGCGCCCGGAGGGCGAGTCGCGTTTCACGCCACCGTGCAGCCGGCCCCGTCCAAGCTTGCTGGCGTGACCCTCGCGTACGACCGGGATCTTGGCGCGCGCGCGGGCATGATGTATCTCGACCGTCGGCTCTTCGGCCACGCATGGGAAGGGAGTGCCACCCTGGGAGTCGGCACGCTCCTGAACGACCTGGCGCTCGGACTCCGGCGCTACATCGGCGCCGGCCAGACCTGGCTCGCCCCAACGGCCACCGTGCGCCTCGAGAACCAGGCGATCACGCTCTACGACGCCGACGGCACCGACGCGGGACGCACCGACACGCGACAGGGTGTCCTGTTCGCAGGAGTCGAGCAGGGACTGGCGGCCGGGTGGGTCCTCGGGGTGGGTTTCGACGGGCGACGCTGGAAGGACGGAGACACCACGGCCGCGGGCAACGATTCCCTGCTCAACGGATCCAGTGCCGGGGTCCGGTTCTTTGCGCGGCGGCCCCGGGGTGCGTGGAAGACGGATGGCGTGCTGATCTGGTCGGCCACCTACCAGAGCATCGGGCTCACGACCTCGTACACGTTCGAGGCGGGGAAGCTGGCACTGACCCCGATTGCCCGCCTCGGCTGGGGCGAAGACCTGCCGCTGCAGGACCAGTTTCCGCTTGGGGGAGCCCAGGGGTTTCCGGGGCTGGCCGTCGAACAGCTCCGAGGGGATCGCGAGGTCTTTGGCGGACTGAACGTGTCCCATCCGATTCGGGGCACGCTGCGTTGGGAAGTCCTGGCGGCGGTCGGACGGAGCGCGAATGGCGGAGATCTTTTTGCCGATACCGACTGGCTGGGCGGCGTCCGGGTGGGATTGGCGGCCGGCACGCCGATCGGCGACATCCAGGCCGCCTACGGAATCACGAGCACCGGCATCGACAACGTCTTCGTACGGATCGGCCGCTGGTTCTAGGGCTCGTCAGATCAGTCCGCTGAGCGGCGTGGCGTAGTGGGCGTGTCTCGGCTCCGGCTCGCCATAGCGGCCGTCCGCGGCGTGGAGTCGGTTCCATTCCTCCCGGAGGCAGAACGGATCGAGCCCATGCGGCCGGTCCACGGCCAGGACGCCGTCGAGGTGGTCAATCTCGTGCTGCAGCAGTTCCGCGCGGTCTCCTTCCAGCTCCACCTCGTGCGTTTCCCCCTTGATATCCTGGTACTGCACGCGGATCCGGTACGCCCGCGACACCTGGACCATCAAGTTCGGGAACGAGAAGCAATCATCCCAGACGGTGAAGTCTTCCGTGCCGATGTCGATGATCTCGGGATTGATGAGCGGCCAGGGCTTGTCCATCTCCACATAGACCATCCGGACCGGTGCCCCGATCTGGGGCGCGGCGATGGCGCGACCACTCCCAAACCGGGACTGCCAGTCCCGGAGCGTCTCGCGCATGTCATCGAGGATGACCCGCACCGCCGTGGAACGTGGTTTGGTGATCGGTTCGCACCGGGTGCGGAGAATCGGGTCGCCGAGGAGACGGATGCGGTGGATGGTCATGGCCTAATCTTGCATTTCCGAGGGGAGGAAACAAGAGAGCACGCCGGACATTTTAGTAGTAGTATATGCGACCCCTAACAACAAACTCGTTGTTTGGAAACGATTTACATTTGCCTGCTGGGCAGGTCACGGAACTCGTCGGTTCTCATGGCACCACTGCTACATGTCGATGGCGTTCTGGGTGCTATCGGCTAACATGATGTTATGTAAGGCATTGAGAATTCACACCAATTATACCACGCGAACTTGACAATCGCCAAACCAGGGCCTAGAATTCGTCCATCATGGCGATACCTATTGCTCATCTCCGGGCCTCTGCCGCACTGCCGGTCGGCTACAAGGGACCTCGAGCGTCCATTCTCGTGGAGCTCAAGCTCAGTCCGGGGCTGACGGCCAAGGATCTCGCCGGACGGTTGGGGCTCTCGCTCAACGCCATTCGCCATCACCTCAAGGAGCTCGAGGTCGGTGGCCTCTTGTCCCACGAACGGGAGCAGCGCGGGGTCGGCGCCCCGGTCTTTGCCTATCGCCTTTCCATGGCGGGGGAGCAGGTGTTCCCGCGCCGTTACGAGTCCGCGCTGACCGATGTCCTCGAGACGCTGGTGGAGCGCGATGGACGCGATGCCGTCGTCGGGGCGCTCGAGGCGAGGTATGCGGCCCTGCTCCGGCGGCTCCCGAGCGGCCTCGCCGAGTTGCCGGCGGAACGGCGGCTCGCGGCGGTGACCCGTCTCCTCCAGGAGGACGGCTTCATGCCGGGCTGGGAGGGATCGGCGGAGGGGGGCACGCTCACCGAGCACAACTGTGCCATTCGCGCCGTGGCCGAACGCTTTCCGGAAATCTGCGCGGCGGAAGAGCGTTTTCTGAGCGCCGCGCTCGGGGCATCCGTGGACCTGCAGGCCCACGTGCTCGACGGATGCGCCGCCTGCGAATACCAAGTGCAGTTCACGCCGCCGGTCCCCATCGGCATCGGTCGGTCCCATGGAGTCACCGCATGACCTCACCCGTCGAATCGTTCGTCCAGCAGGAATACAAGTACGGCTTCGTGACCGACATCGAGGCCGATACGGTCCCGCGCGGGCTCAGCGAAGACACCATTCGCCTGATCTCCGCCAAGAAGCAGGAGCCGGCCTTCCTGCTCGAGTGGCGGCTCGCCGCATACCGGCGCTGGCTCGACATGACGGAGCCGCACTGGCCCAACGTGCAGTATCCGCCGATCGACTACCAGGACATCATCTACTACTCCGCGCCCAAGCAGGTGAAGCCGCTGGGGTCGCTCGACGAGGTGGATCCCGAGCTGCTGGCCACCTACGAGAAGCTCGGCATCTCGCTCTCCGAGCAGAAGCGGCTCTCCGGCGTGGCGGTGGACGCCATCTTCGACAGCGTCTCCGTCGCCACCACGTTCAAGGAGAAGCTGAAGGAGCACGGCGTCATCTTCTGTTCCTTCTCCGACGCGGTCAAGGAGCACCCGGAGCTGGTCAAGAAGTACCTGGGCAGCGTCGTGCCGGCGGGAGACAATTTCTTCGCCGCGCTCAACGCCGCGGTGTTCACCGACGGGTCGTTCGTGTACATCCCCAAGGGCGTCAAGTGCCCGATGGAGCTGTCCACCTATTTCCGGATCAACGCCGCCGACACCGGACAGTTCGAGCGCACGCTGATCGTGGCCGACGAAGGCGCCACCGTCAGCTACCTCGAGGGGTGCACCGCGCCGAAACGCGACACCAACCAGCTGCACGCGGCGGTGGTGGAGCTGGTGGCCCTCGAAGGGGCCACCATCAAGTACAGCACGGTGCAAAACTGGTACGCGGGGGACAGCGAAGGGGTGGGCGGCATCTACAACTTCGTCACCAAGCGCGGCAAGTGCGCCGGCGCGCGGTCGCGGATCACCTGGACCCAGGTGGAAACCGGCTCGGCCATTACCTGGAAGTACCCCAGCGTCATTCTCCAGGGCGACGACTCGATCGGCGAGTTCTACTCGGTGGCCGTGGTCAACAACCGCCAGCAGGCCGACACCGGCACCAAGATGATCCACGTCGGCCGCAACACGCGCAGTACCATCATCTCCAAGGGCATCTCCGCCGGACGGGGGCAGAACAGCTACCGCGGCCTGGTCAAGATGCTCCCGAAGGCCATCGGGGCCCGCAACTACACCCAGTGCGATTCGATGCTCATCGGCAACGCCTGCGGCGCGCACACCTTTCCGTACATCGACGTGCAGCACCCGAGCGCGTCGGTGGAGCACGAAGCGTCCACGTCCAAGATCGGCGAGGACCAGATCTTCTACTGCAAGCAGCGCGGCCTCGACACCGAGGACGCGATTTCGATGATCGTCAACGGGTTCTGCAAGGACGTCTTCCAGAACCTGCCGATGGAATTCGCGGTCGAGGCGCAGAAGCTTCTCGGCATCAGCCTCGAAGGCAGCGTCGGCTAAGTCACCGGCGCCCGCCGAGCGGGCGCCATCCGGGAGAACAGCACGTGCTTGACATCAAAGACCTGACCGCCACCGCCGGCGGCACCGAAATCCTCCGGGGCATCACGCTCACCGTCAATGCGGGCGAGGTGCATGCCATCATGGGCCCCAACGGCAGCGGGAAGAGCACGCTCGCCCAGGTGCTCGCCGGCCATCCCGCCTACGAAGTCACCGGGGGGTCGGTCACGTACAAGGGGCAGGATCTGCTGGACATGGAACCCGAGGCGCGGGCGCAGGCCGGCGTCTTCCTGGCCTTCCAGTATCCGGTGGAAATTCCCGGCGTGACCAACGCCTACTTCCTCCGGGCGGCCTACAATGCCAAGCGCGCCGCGCACGGGCTCGAGGAACTCGATCCGATGGACTTCCTCGACCTGCTGGAGGAGAAGCTCAAGCTCGTCGAATGGGGCCCCGAGATCATGAGCCGGGCCGTCAACGCCGGCTTTTCGGGCGGCGAGAAAAAGCGGAATGAGATCCTCCAGATGGCGGTGCTGGAGCCGTCGCTGGCCATCCTCGACGAGACCGATTCCGGCCTCGACATCGACGCGCTCAAGATCGTGGCCGACGGCGTCAACGCGCTCCGTCGCCCCGACAGCGCCACCATCGTGGTGACGCACTACCAGCGGCTGCTCAACCACATCGTGCCGGATTACGTGCACGTGCTGGCCGGCGGCCGGATCGTGAAGTCGGGCGGCAAGGAACTGGCGCTCGAGCTCGAGGAGCGCGGCTACGAGTGGCTCACCGAAGCGGCAGGGGCCGTCGCGTGACCGCCACCGGAACTCCCGTGGCCCCGGCGCTTCGCGGCGCCGAGCCGGCATGGGTGCTCGCCCTCCGGCGCGACGGCGCGGCCCGGTTTGAGGGGCTCCGCCTCCCGACCCCCCGCGATGAAGACTGGCGTTTCACCGACCTGTCCCCGATCGCCAAGGCGGAGCTCGGTCCGGTCCGCGCGCCCGGTGCCCTGACGGCGGCCGACCTCGCCCCATTCCTGTTCGGGCATGCGGAGTGGCCGAGGCTGGTATTCGCCAACGGCCGGTTCCAGCCGGCGCTCTCGCAGCTGACCGGCCTGCCGGCCGGCGCCCGCGTGGGCCCGCTCGCCGAGTTGCTACTCGACGCGCCGGAACTGGTGGAAGGCACCTTGGGCACGCTGGCCCGCCAACCGGCCGCCGCGGCGCTCGTCGGGCAGAACGCCTCGGCGTTCGTGGACGGCTACGCCATCGTCCTGCCTGCTGGCACCGCGGTCAGCACGCCGATTCATGTGCTCTTCGTGGCCGACAGCCGCGCGGTGCGCGGCGCCGTGTATCCGCGCAACGTGGTGGTGCTGGGCGCCAACGCCGTGGCGTCGGTGGTCGAGAGCTACGTGGCGCTGGCCGAGGGCGTGGCACTGACCAACACGGTCACCGAGGCCAATCTGGGTGTCGGCGCGCGGTTCGATCACTGCAAGATCCAGCGGGAGAGCGTCCAGGCCTTTCACCTCGCCACGCTCGAGGTGCGCCAGGAGCGGGACAGCTATCTCAACTCCTTCTCGTTCGCGCAGGGCGCGGCGCTCTCCCGGACCAACATCTACACCACGCTGGCCGGACCGGGGGCGCACGCCACGCTCTACGGGCTGTACCTGGGCGAAGGCCGGCAGCACGTCGACCACCAGACCCGGATCGAGCACGCCGCCCCCAACTGCACCAGCTGGGAGGTGTACAAGGGCATCCTCGACGGATACTCCCACGGGGTGTTCAACGGCAAGGTGTACGTCCATCCGGTGGCCCAGAAGACCGACGGCAAGCAGACCAACAAGAATCTGCTCCTCTCCGAAACGGCCAAGGTGGACACCAAGCCGCAGCTCGAGATCTTTGCCGACGACGTGAAGTGCACCCACGGAGCCACGGTCGGGAGCCTGAACGACGTGCCGCTCTTCTACTGTCGCAGTCGCGGCATTCCCGAGGCCGAGGCACGCACCCTCCTGACCTATGCCTTCGCGGCGGACGTGCTGGAGGAAATCCGGAGCCGCCCGGTGGTGGATCATCTCGAGGACCTGATGAGGGAGTGGCTGTTGAAGGCGGGGCAGCGAGGCAGCAAGGCAGCGGGGCAGGAGAAGCGTTGAACATGGCGACCGCCGGTACGGCCCCCCTGCCCCGCAGCCCCGCCGCGACGCTTGACGTCGCCGCCATCCGCCGCGACTTCCCCATCCTGGGAACCCGGGTGGACGGGAAGCCGCTGGTGTATTTCGACAACGCCGCCACGTCGCAGAAGCCGCTGGTGGTCATCGACGCGGTGCGGAGGTTCCTCGCGGAGGAGAACGCCAACATCCACCGCGGGGTGCACTTCCTGAGCGAACGGGCCACGCTGGCGTTCGACGCGGTGCGGGACGAGGCGCGCGATTTCCTCAACGCACCGGCCTCGCACGAGGTCATCTTCGTCCGTGGCACCACGGAAGCGATCAACCTCGTTGCGCAAAGCTACGGACGGACGACGCTCCGCCCCGGTGATGAAATCCTGCTCACCACGATGGAGCACCACAGCAACATCGTCCCCTGGCAGCTGGTGGCCGGGCAGACCGGTGCCGTGGTCCGGGCCATCCCGATCACCGATGCGGGGGAAGTGGACCTCGACGCCTACCGCAACATGCTGAGCCCGCGGACCCGCATCGTCGGCGTTGTGCACATCTCCAACGCCCTCGGCACCATCAACCCGGTGGCGGAGATGACCCGCCTGGCCCATGAGGTGGGCGCGGTGGTGCTGGTGGACGGCGCCCAGGCCGCTCCCCACATGCGAGTGGACGTTCAGGCGCTCGGCTGTGACTTCTATGCCTGGTCGGGTCACAAGGTGTTCGGACCGACAGGGGTTGGAGTCCTGTGGGGTCGGACCGCCCTGCTCGACGCCATGCCGCCCTGGCAGGGCGGCGGTGACATGATCCACACCGTCAGTTTTTCCGGGTCCACCTATGCCGCCCTGCCGGCCAAGTTCGAGGCGGGGACGCCGGCTATCGCCGAGGTCATCGGCCTGGGCGCCGCGCTCCGGTACATCCGGGGCATTGGGTTCGAGGCCATCGGCGCCTGGGAGCACGAACTGCTGAGCCGCGCCACGGAGCTGGTGCGTGCGGTGCCGGGGGTCCGGCTGATCGGTACGGCGCGCGAAAAGGCGGGCGTGCTCTCCTTCACCCTCGAGGGCGTACATCCGCACGATCTCGGGACCATTCTGGACGCCGATGGCGTCGCTATCCGCGCCGGGCATCACTGTGCCCAGCCAGTCATGGAACGCTTCGGCGTTCATGCCACCGCGCGGGCGTCGTTCGCCTTCTACAACACCCTCGAAGAAATCGACGTGCTGGTTCGGGGACTGCACCGGGCCCGGGAGGTCTTTGCGTGAGCCGCGATCTGGACGAGCTCTATCAGAGCGTCATCCTCGACCACAACAAGACGCCGAGAAATTTCCACGAACTGCCGCCGCCGGCCAGTCACGCAGACGGACACAATCCTCTTTGCGGCGACCGGCTCACGGTGTGGGTGGATGTGGAGGGAGACACCGTAAGGGACGTGGCCTTTCTCGGCAACGGCTGCGCGATTTCCAAGGCCAGCGCCTCGCTGATGACGGCCGCGGTCAAGGGGAAGTCGCGTGCGGACGCGATGGCGCTGGCGGACGAATTCCAGAAGCTGGTTACTGGCCGGCTTGAGGGCGCCGCGGAACGAAAGGCGCTCGGCAAGCTCCAGGCGCTTGCCGGGGTGTCCGAATATCCGGTGCGCGTGAAGTGCGCCAGTCTCGCCTGGCATACCCTGAAGGCGGCGCTGGCCGGCGCCGGCGAACCGATCACGACCGAATGAATCCCGGGCCCGTGCGGGCCCGCTCAATTGAACCCCGGAGACGAAACGACAATGCCGTATCCTGAATCACTGGTAGCCCCGATGCGGGCGGAGATGACCCAGATGGGGGCCGCGGAGCTCCGCACGGTGGCCGATGTCGACGCCGCCATCGGCAGCGCCGCCGGCACCACCCTGGTCTTCGTGAACTCGGTGTGCGGCTGCGCCGCCGGCAACGCCCGACCCGCTGTCAAGCTGGCGCTCGCACACGGGGTGTTGCCGGATCGGACCGTCACCGTCTTCGCCGGCCAGGACCTCGACGCCGTGGCGCGGGCCCGGAGTTACTTCGGGGAGTACCAGCCGAGTTCCCCGTCGATGGCCCTCCTCCGCGACGGCGAGGTGGTGCACTTCGTCCACCGCCACCAGATCGAGGGGCGGAGCCCGCAGTTGATCGCGGCCGACCTGATCAAGGCGTTCGACACCCACTGCAGCCATTCCGTCGGCGCGTGAGCGGCCACGTCTTCCATCCGGGGCACCATGACCTGCACGGCGTCACGGTCGTGCTGGACACCGCCACGGAACTCTGGGTGGGCCGGTTCGATTCAGTCACCCCCAAGGGGGTGCTATTGCACGATGCGGGCTGCTACGAGGACGGGGTAACGGAGGGGACTCGCGAGGACTACCTGAAAAGGACCCTGAAGTTCGGCGTGCGGGCCACGACGAAAAACAAACTGATCCCGGAGGCCGAAGTTCGGGGGATTCGACAGCTGGCTGAGGTGGTTGGCTAAGGCCAGACCTGGTCCCCATGCTCGTCCACCAGGGTGATGGCGTCAACCGGGCAGGCGCGGGCGGCGTCCAGAATCAGTTCGTCCTCGGCGCCCTCCGGGTCCACGACGATCGAGATGGTCTCCTCGTCGTGCGCAAACACCTCCGGCGCCAGTCCGACGCAGTCCCCATATCCCCGGCAGAGGGTCCGGTCGATTTGGATAGTGTAGGGCATACGGCGAACATACAAAGCCGCTTTCCATCCTGCCAGAGGGGCCAGACCGGCCCGGCTCACTTGCCATCCGGCCCCCGACCTCCTCTCTTACATCGCGCGTTCGACTCGCTCCAACCTCCCCTGCCCTGGACCTCCGCCGATGCCTGACATCGTCGTTGCCGTGGATCGTGTCACCAAGCGATTCGCCGGACATACCGCCGTGAACTCCCTGTCGCTTCAGGTTCCCGCCGGCGGGGTCTTCGGCCTCCTCGGCCCGAACGGTGCCGGCAAGTCCACCACCATCCGCATGATCATGCACATCCTCGAACCCGATGAGGGGACGGTGACCCTTTTCGGCGGACCAGGGACCGGTCGCGAGCTCTCGGCGCGGATCGGCTTTCTGCCGGAGGAGCGGGGGCTCTACCCCCGCATGGAGGTCCTGGAGCACCTGATCTTTCTCGGTGAGGCCAAGGGACTGCGCCGCAAGGACGCCCGGGCCAGGGCCCTCCGGTGGCTTGACCGTCTGGGCCTCGCCGACTGGGGGAAGCGCAAGGTGCAGGAGCTGTCGAAGGGAATGCAGCAGAAGGTGCAGTTTATCGGCACGCTGTTGCACGACCCCGACCTGGTCATCCTCGATGAACCATTCAGCGGGCTGGATCCGGTCAACCTGCAGGTGATGAAGGACGTGGTGGTGGAGATTGCCCGGTCCGGACGGACGGTGCTCTTCTCGACTCACATCATGGAACAGGCCGAGCAGATGTGCGACCGGATCGCGATCATCGCGAGAGGGGAGAAACTGGTCGACGGCCGGATTGCGGACATCAAGGCCGAGGGCGGCACCCGGCATGTGTTTCTCTCATTCACACATGACAGCGCCAAGGCGGTGCCGGTCCTGGCCGACCGGAGCCTCGTGGCGCGAGCCGACGACTCGGGCGCCACCGCCGAGGCGGAACTGGCCATCGGCGCCAGTTCCGATCGGCTGCTTCGCGCATTGATGGATGCCGGTGTCGGGCTGAGTCGCTTTGAAGTGGCGGAGCCGTCGCTGCAGTCCATCTTCATCGCCAAGGTCGGCCAACAGGCGGCCATCGCCCCGGCCCGGGAGTCGGCTCATGCGTAAGCTCATCGCGGTCATCCGCCGGGAATTCATGGTCCGGGTGCACACCAGGGCCTTCGTGATCAGCACGGTGCTGGGCCCCGTCCTGATGGGGTTCCTGTTCGTCTTTCCCATGCTGATGGAATCGAGGGATCGGGCCCCGAAACGGGTCGTCGTGGTCGACGCGGCGAGTGGGGAGTTCGGGGTGCGGGTGACGGAGGCATTGGCGGCGGCGCGACGGGGGCTGGGACCAGATGCGGCGCCGCGCTTCCAGGTGACACGGCTCGCGGCGGGAGTCGGGAACCTGGCGCCGCTCGATTCCCTGATCCGGGTCACCGGCGTCAAGGACGCCGGGACCGAGGCACTTGTCGGGGTGCTGCTCGTTACCGACAGCGTGATCGAGACCGGGCGGATGCATTACTACGGGAGCAACGTCGGCAGCCTGTCGGAGATGGGGGATCTCCAGCGCATCCTGCGCCAGGCCGTCATCGGCGAACGATTGGGCCGAGCAGGGGTGGACCCCGCCATCCTGGTCGTGGCCACTGCGCCGGTGTCCCTGGAGACCGCGCGGGTCAGCAACGGCCAGGTGAGCGGCGAGAGCGGGGAGTCCTCGTTCATTCTGGCATACGTGATGTCGTTCATGCTCTACCTTGCGCTGCTGCTCTACGGAACGCAGGTCATGAGTTCCGTCCTCGAGGAGAAGAGCAACCGGATCATGGAAGTGCTCGTCTCGAGTCTCAGTCCCTTCGAATTGATGCTTGGCAAGGTGTTGGGTGTCGGGTCAGTGGCGCTGCTGCAGCTGGGCATCTGGAGTGGAACCGCCAAGGTGCTGACGTCGCAGCGGGTGGCCATCGCGGGGTTGCTGGGGGCGGCGCCTTCTGATGCGATGAGCATGCCCATCCCTGCCATCAGCGGCAGCCTGCTGGTCGTTTACCTGACCTTTTTCGTGCTCGGCTTCTTCCTCTATGCCGGGGCCTACGCCGCGGTGGCGGCCACCTGCAGTACACAACAGGAGGCCCAGCAGGCGGCGCTCCCGGTCACGCTGTGCATCGTCGTGGGGCTCCTCCTGATGTTTTCGCTGCTCGACGAGCCGAATGGGACGCTCGCCCGGACGATGAGCATGATTCCGCTCTTCGCCCCGTTTGTGACTCCCGTCCGATACTCGTTGAGTCCGCTGCCGCTCACGGAAGTGCTCGCCTCGGCTGGGCTCACCGCCCTCGGCGTGCTGGCGGTGTCGTGGGTGGCCGGACGCATCTACCGGGTGGGGATCCTGATGTACGGCAAGCGGGCATCGGTCGTGGAAATCTTCCGCTGGATTCGAACGGGGTAGAGTCGAACGTATCACCGGCCGGCTCGGGATGTTCCTCCGGGCCAATCTCTCCGCCGGCTTCCCTCGGGCAGCGCCCCGAAGACCGGACTGCTCCGGAGGCACGTGAGTTCACAGGTAGCATCTCTGCTGGATTTGTCCGACCGGTGTGAACTCCAGTGCCGGAGGCGCAGGCTGGTCGAGGGGCGCGCGCATCGGTGCCCTGGTCGGTCGGCTCGGGCTGGCCCTCCGGGCCAACCCAGTTCGCGCCCCCTCCACGCCGCGGTCGCTCCGGGGGACGCGAACTGACGGCCCTCCGGACCATTTCCTTCGCTGACCTTCAGCCTACATCGCGACTCCGACGACCACATCTCGCGATTGCTTCTCCCACGTACTTCAACCCGAGCCGGCCTTTCCCAGCTCTCAGACCTTACCCCCCCCTTATCTTGTCCAGATGCACTTCGACGTGATCATCATCGGCGGCGGACACGCCGGCGCCGAAGCGGCCGCGCTGTCTTCGCGGGCCGGCGCGCGCACGCTCCTGCTGACCCAGAACCTCGAGACCATCGGGCAGATGTCGTGCAATCCCGCCATCGGTGGAATTGCCAAGGGCACGGTCGTGCGCGAGGTGGATGCGCTGGGCGGCGTGATGGGGCGTGCGACCGACCTGGCACGAATCCAGTTTCGGATGCTCAATCGGTCGAAGGGACCCGCGGTGTGGTCGCCCAGGGCGCAGTGCGACCGGGCGCTGTATCGCGGCGCGGTTCGGCAACTGCTCGAGGCGCGCCCGAATCTCAGCTTCGCGCAGGGCACTGCGACCTCGTTCGTGATTCGCGGCGGGCGAGTCGCCGGGGTCGTCACCAAGAAAGGCCACACCATCGAAGCCGGTGCGGTGGTGCTCACCACCGGCACCTTTCTTCGCGGGGCAATCCACGTGGGGCTCGACTCACTGATTCCAGGCGGGCGCGCCGGTGAAGCCCCATCGGTAGAAATATCGGAAGCTATTACGGCACATGGTATTACGAGAGAACGCTTCAAGACTGGAACCCCACCGAGGATCGATGGACGGACGGTTGATCTGACGCGATTGACTCGGCAGGACGGCGATGCCGGTTCCTATTGGTTCAGCCATTTCGAGCGCGTCGATCATCCGAGGCAACTGCCCTGCTACCTGACCTGGACCGGACCCGAGGTGAAGGACATCATCCAGCGCCACCTCCTCGAGTCGGCGCTCTACGGCGGGGCCATCAGTGGTCGGGGGCCGCGCTACTGCCCTTCGGTGGAAGACAAGGTGGTTCGGTTTCCGGACGCGCTCCGCCATCAGGTCTTCCTCGAGCCTGAGGGGTTGGACACCGAAGAGCTCTACGTCAATGGGCTGTCGACCTCGCTGCCGGCGGCCGTTCAGCTGGCCTTCCTCCGCGCCGTCCCCGGTCTCGAATCAGTCGAGATGACTCGACCGGGCTACGCCATCGAGTACGACTATTTCCCCCCGACACAGCTGCACCAGACCCTGGAGTCCCGCGCGCTTCCCGGGCTGTACTTTGCCGGACAGGTCAACGGTACCACGGGCTACGAGGAGGCGGCGGGACAGGGCGCGCTCGCCGGGCTGAACGCGGCGCTGAGCGTGCGCGGGGAGGAACCGGTGGTCCTTTCCCGAAACGAGGCGATGGTCGGCGTGCTGGTGGATGACCTGGTTCACCGCGGGGTGGATGAGCCGTACCGACTCTTCACCAGCAGGGCGGAATTCAGGATCCTCTTGAGGCAAGACAATGCGCTCCGCAGGCTGTATCCGCTGGCTCGACGGCTTGGGTTACTCAACCAAGCGGAGATACGATCCGCCGAGACGCGACTCGAGGCGGAAGAAGGAGCCTCAATGGAGGCGGTCGCGACCGCGATTTCCCCTGAGATAGCCAATCCGATCCTGGAGCAGGCCGGCGAGTCACCCATCGATGAGCCGACGCGCATTCGGGAACTCTGCCGGAGGCCGGGCGTCGCTCTCGCGGCACTCCTGTCCGCTGCCGGAAGCAGCGTCGAGGCGCAGGACGCGGAGTGGGCCGACATCGAGATCAAGTACGAGGGATATCTCGCCAAGGAACGGACGGCCGCGGCGCGGCTTGCCGAACTCGATGAGGTGAGTTTGCCGGCGGGACTCGCATATCACCTGATCCAGACGATCTCCTGGGAAGCCCGGGAGAAACTCACCGCCGTTCAGCCGACATCGATTGGTCAGGCGGGCCGCGTGCCCGGCGTCTCCCCGGCCGATCTCCAGAATCTCGCCTTCGCCGTGCTCCGCCAGCGCGCCTAGTGGCTTGGAGGATCGCGCGAAGACGCGAGGCGCCACACTCCAATCACAGGCCCGTTTCACGTGAAACAACGTCGGCGGACCTAGCCGTTTCACGTGAAACGCCCCCAGCTCAAGAAATATTATTCGCGGCCGCAATTGCATAAGTCGTTATTTATCAAGCTGTTATATGATAATAGTGAAACACTAAACTTCGCGTCTTCGCGCCTCCGCGTGAGTGCCATTCGACTTCCGGCCCGCAAGTCGGCTATATTCCAGTCCTCCCTGCCCTTACGTCTTCGACCCCAGGCGCGCACCCCGGTCATGGCCAGAGTCATCGCGATTGCCAATCAGAAGGGCGGCGTCGGCAAGACGACGACGGCGGTGAACCTCGCCGCGTCGCTGGCCATCGCCGAGAAGCGCACGCTGCTGATCGACGCCGATCCGCAGGGGAACGCGTCGAGTGGTGTCGGTGTGCACCGCGATCAGGTCCGTCTCTCCCTCTACGACGCCGTGATCGATGATCGTCCAGTGCGCGACATCATCCTGCATGATGAGGCCCTGCCCTTTCTCGATATCCTCCCCGCCACGCAGGATCTCGTCGGCGCGGAGCTCGAGCTGGTCGATCGGCCGAGTCGGGAGACGGCGCTGCGCCGCGCGCTCGAGCCGGTCCTCGAAGACTACGACTTCATCCTGATCGACTGCCCGCCGTCGCTCGGGCTGCTGACCCTCAACGTGCTGACGGCGGCGCACGCCGTCATCATTCCGATCCAGTGCGAGTACTACGCGCTCGAGGGGATTTCGCAGCTGCTCAACACGATCCGGCTGGTGCAGCAGAACTTCAACCCCGGTCTCGCCATCGACGGCGTGCTGCTGACGATGTTCGACACGCGCATCAACCTGGCGCGGCAGGTGGCGAACGATGCCCGCGAATATTTTGGACCAGGCGTCTTCCGCACGGTCATTCCGCGCAACGTCCGGCTCGCCGAGGCGCCCAGCTTCGGGAAGCCGATCCTGCTCTATGATGTGCAGTCGGTCGGAGCCAAGAGTTACCTCTCCGTCGCGCAAGAGTTGCTCCGCCGCGTCGATGCCAGCTCGGCCCAGGGGGTGCCCTCGTGAGTGAAGCCCGTCGTCTCGGCCGGGGCCTCGAAGCGCTGCTCGGGCCGGTGTCGAAAGAGCTGGCGGAAAAGGAAGGGACGTTCCGCGAGTTGCCGGTCACGGCCATCCGGCCGAACCCGTTTCAGCCGCGCACGCGGGTGGATGAGGAACCGCTGAAGGAGCTCGTCGCATCGATCGAGGCGTCGGGCCTGCTGCAGCCGGTGGTGGTGCGTCCGCAGGGTTCCAATTTCGAGCTGATCGCGGGTGAGCGCCGGTGGCGTGCCGTCCAGCGCCTGGGATGGACGCGGATTCCCGCGATCATCAAGGAGGCCGACGACAAGACCCTCCTGACATTGGCGCTGATCGAGAACCTGCAGCGTGACAACCTCTCGCCCATCGACGAGGCCCTCGGGTACCAGCGGCTGCAGGAACAGTTCGGGGTGCCCCAGGCCGAAGTGGCGCGACTGGTCGGCCGCGACCGCTCGACGGTGGCCAATCTCCTCCGCCTGCTGGCGCTTCCCGAGGCCGTGCGCGACCTGGTGGATCACGGGGCCCTTTCCGCGGGGCATGGACGCGCGCTGCTCGGGCTCACCGACGTCAAGCTGATCGTCAAACTGGGGCGCCAAGCCGTGGCCGATGGATGGTCGGTGCGGGAAATGGAGGCGCGGGTCAGGCAGGGGCCGGCGGCCGCCAAGCGTCCCGTCACCAAGCGGGCGGAGCCGGGTCCGGTAAGCACCGACGTGCAGCGCGTCGAAGATGCGCTCCGCAAGCACCTGGGGACCGACGTGCGGGTCACCCAGCGCCGCAAGGGTCGGGGCATCGTACAACTGAGTTACTACTCCAATGACGATCTGGCCCGACTGCTCGAGCTGATCCTCGGCACCCCGTTCGAGGGATGAAGACGCCGCGCCCCCAGATCACGGTCATGGTGCACCGGGACGGGGAGCTGGACTCGCGCACGTTCCGGATGCCGATCTGGCTCTTTCGAGTCCTTGTGGTGGTGGGCGCGGTGTGCCTGATGGGGGCACTGATCCTGGGCACGATCTACGCGCCGCTTCTCAAGGCGGCGGCCAGCGTGCCTCGGTTGCGTGAGGACGTGACGCGGCTGGAGGCCGAAACGGCGAAGGTGCGGGAGTTGGCCGCCGCGCTCGACAGCGCAGAACGCCGGTATGGGCGGCTGCGCGAGATGGTCGGCGCAGACATCGTTCCCGACCCGATCGCCCTCGCCTATTCGCTTCCGCTGGCGCCGCCGGTCAACGCGGCGCCACCCGGCAGCCGAAGGGCGCTGGAGACAGGCAGTTCGCTGCCCAATCACTGGCCGCTCGAGGCCGCCGGGTACATCACCCGTGGGCTGGTGCCCGCCGGCGGCGCCGAGGAGGAGCACACCGGGTTGGATATCGCCGTCACCATCGGCACCCCGGTGCGGGCGGTCGGCGGCGGGACGGTGCTGGACGTCGGCGCCGATCCGGAATACGGGCAGTTCATTCTGCTCGGACATCCAGAGGGCTACCAGACCAAGTACGGTCACCTGTCCCGGGCATTGGTCAGCCCGGGTGCGCTGGTCAGCGCAGGCGATGTCATCGGACTGTCCGGCAATTCAGGGCGATCGACCGCCCCCCACTTGCATCTCGAAATCCGTCGGGGCGATGTCACGATCGATCCCCTCACGATGGTGAAGGAGGACTCCCACTAATGGCCATTTTCTCAAGCACTCCGCGCGAAGCCGAAGCCAACCAGATGCGTCGGCGCACCGACCACACGACCCTGTCCATCATTGCCAAGGACCTGACCGTTCTGGGCGACCTGTCCACGGAAGGGGTCGTAAAGATCGAGGGCAAGGTGAAGGGGACCATCCGCGCCAACACGCAGGCGCTCATCGCGCCGGGCGCGCTGGTGCAGGGCGACCTCTACACCGCCGAGGCGGTCATCGGCGGCCGGGTGGAAGGCAACGTGCACGCGTCGGACCGGGTCGAGGTGCAGGCCACTGCCGAGGTGCAGGGCGACGTGTTTACGCGACGGATCGTGGTGCTCGAGGGGGGGAGCGTGAACGGATCGATCAAGATGGGCACGCTGTCGGGGCCAGGCTCCGAGGAGTGACCGGGCGTGCCGTGCTGAGGTGGCTCGTCGCCGGCGTCCTGGTGGCTGGGTGTGCCACACGGGAGGCGCCGGCGCCTTTTCGTGTGGCA
Organism: uncultured Gemmatimonadales bacterium; assembly: GCA_963810185.1. Lineage (GTDB taxonomy): Bacteria > Gemmatimonadota > Gemmatimonadetes > Gemmatimonadales > GWC2-71-9 > SPDF01. Next base: position 255,254 of record CAWEMJ010000007.1, on the reverse strand, counting down.
CTCGTCACACCGGGCTCGATTGCGGACGCCGCATGGAACTCCGGGGCCTACACCGGGCTCGTTCAGATCCATGATTCTCTCGGCGTCCCGGTGAGTCATGTCGAGGCGCGCACCCCCGCCGAGCAGGAGGAGGCGCTCCGGACCTATGCGATACAGGGCTACAACCTCGTCTTCGGCCACGGGTTCGAGTTCCAGGGCCCGGCGGAGCGGGTCAGCATCGACTACCCCTCCGTCGTGTTCATCATCACCTCCGGGGAGCGAGTCCAGGGGAACGTGGCTCCGCTGATCTTCCGGCTCAGCGAAGCCAGCTATCTGGCGGGGATGGTGGCGGGTGGGCTCACGAAGACCGGGACCATCGGGTTCGTGGGCGGCGTGGAGCTCCCGCCGGTCCGGGACGCATCAGAGGCGTGGGTGGCAGGGGCCCGTGCCGTCAATCCCCAGGTGCAGAGCCGCACCAGCTATCTCAACAACTGGGATGACGCCGCCCTGGGCCGGGAGGCGGCGCGGGCGCTGATTCGCGTTGGCGCAGACATGCTGCACCACAACGCCGACGCCGCCGCCATCGGCGTCTTTCAGGCGGCCAAGGAAGCGCCGGGCGTCTACGTCTTCGGCGCCAACGCCGACCAGAGCTCGCTGGCGCCGGCGCGGGTCCTCGGCTCGGCGGTCATCGATCTGCCCCGGGCTCTCCTGCTGGTGGCGCGCGAGGTTCAGGGCGGTACGTTCATGCCGAAGGTCGAGTCGTTTGGGCTCGCGAGCGGCGTGGTGCAGTATGTCCCCAACCCTGCCCTCGACTCGCTGGTACCCGCGGCTCTCGCCGCGCGGGTCCGCGCCGCCGAGGACAGCATCAAACGGCAGGATGTCCCATGAGCGAATCCGCCATTCCGCTCGGTCACATGACCGAGTATCTCGATACCTACCTTCGGGTGCGGGACGTCCCCGACGAGGGTAACGCCGTCAACGGGCTGCAGCTGGAGAACCGTGGGACGGTGGATCGCATCGTGGCGGCCGTGGATGCGTCACTCGAGGCCATCGAGAGCGCGGCCCCGAGCGGTGGTGCCGGCGGAACCCTGCTCCTGGTGCACCACGGACTCCTCTGGGACGGCAACGTGCCGCTTACCGGGCGACGGTATCGGCGCGTCCGCGCGTTGCTCGACCGGAACATCGCGCTCTACTCGGCGCATATCCCGCTCGACCTGCACCCCGACGTGGGGAACAACATCGTGCTGGCCCGCCGCCTCGACGTCGCACTCGAAGGATGGTTCGGCGAGTACCGGGGCCAGCGACTCGGTGTGTACGGCGAGTTGGCCCTGCCGCGGGACGAGTTGGTCCACCGGATCGACGAACAGCTCACGACCAACGCACGGCTGATTCCGGGTGGCCCCGGGACCACGCACCGGGTGGGCATTGTGACCGGCAGCGGTGGCGGGTTCATCGCAGAGGCGCTGGCCGCCGGCGTCGACACGCTGATCACCGGCGAGGGGGCCCATCACACCTACTTCGATGCGATGGAACTTGGCGTGAACGTGATCTACGCCGGGCACTATGCCACCGAGCAGGTGGGCGTGCAGGCCCTCGCCCAGCACCTCGGCCTGCGGTTCGAATTGCCGTGGGAGTTTCATCGGCATCCGACGGGGATGTAGTAGGGCCGGGAGCAGCGGGGCTGCTGGGCGGTCCCGGCTTCCCCCCAACCCCGCTGCCATCCCTACCAATCATGCTGCTCTCACTCACCGGCATCTCCAAGTCCTTCGACTCCATACCGGCGCTTCGTGGTGTAGGCCTGGAGGTGCGGGCAGGGGAGGTGCATGCCGTTCTCGGCGAGAACGGCGCAGGCAAGTCCACTCTCATGCACATCGCGGATGGGCTGCTGGGCCCTGACACAGGGGCGATCCTGGTGGACGGGGCGCCGGTTCGCTTCCGCTCGGCGCGCGACGCCCGCCGGTGCGGCATCGGAATGGTGCATCAGCATTCCACGGCGGTGCCCGCGCTGTCGGTCATGGAAAACATCGCCCTCGCGGCAGGGTGGCCTGTGGCGCCCGCCCAGCTTCGGCGGCGCGTGAAGGACCTCACGAAGCGGCTTTCCCTCCCGCTCGATCCGATGACTCCGGCATCCCAGCTTACCGTCGCCCTGCAGCAGCGCCTGGAGATCGTGAAGGCGCTGGCCTCCGAGGCGCGAGTCCTCCTGCTCGACGAACCGACCGCGGTCCTGGCCCCCGCCGAGGCGGAGGAACTGTTCCGCTTCGTCCGCGGCTTTGTGGGGGCGGGTGGTGCGGTGGTGCTGGTGACCCACAAGCTGGACGAAGCGCTGGCCATTGCCGACCAGGTCACGGTGCTCCGGCGCGGCGCGGTCGTGCTGTCGGCGCCCCGGCTTCAGCTGACCGCGGGATCACTGACGGCGGCGATGATCGGCGGCGCGCTTGTTGTCCCTCCAAGGGAGAGGGCGCTCCGTGACGGTCCGGTGCTGGTGCAATGCGACGCGCTGGAAGTGAAGGCGGAGTCCGGCACTGGGCTGCGCCATGCCTCCTTTGCGATACGGGGCGGGGAGCTGGTCGCGGTGGCGGGGGTGGAGGGGAACGGCCAGCGTGAGCTGCTGCGCGCGGTCGCGGGATTGCGGCGGCCGTTCCGCGGGCTGCTGGAAGTGGCCCGGCCGATCGCCTTCGTCCCGGAGGACCGCACTACCGAGGGGCTGATTCCCTCCCTGACCCTGACCGAGAACATCGTGCTCGGCATCGGTCGCTCGGCGGCGTGGATCGTGGGGCGCCGAGTGCGGCGGGTGAATTGGGCGGCGGCCAAGAGACGTACCGCGGAGCTGCTCGAGCGCTTCAGCGTCCGCGCGGCCGGGCCGGAGGCGGCGGCCGGCAGCCTCAGCGGTGGCAACCAGCAGAAGCTGCTGATCGCACGGGCGTTCGAGCGACGGCCCCGTGTGCTTGTCGCCGAGAATCCGACCCGGGGGCTCGACGTGCAGGCCGCGGCGGAAGTCCACGGCCGCCTGCGCGCGGCGGCGGCCGCCGGGGCGGCGGTGCTGATCTACTCGAATGATCTCGACGAAGTGCTGGAATTGGGCGACCGGGTGCTGGTCGCGGCCGCCGGGGTGATTTCTGAGGCGCCCGTCGGGGCGGACCGCCAGCGACTCGGTCACATGATGCTTCGAGACGAGTCGTCGAATGGGCGGTAGTCTCCGTGGGCTGGGCACCGCGGCGGTGGCGCTCGCTGCCGGACTGCTCGTCCTCGCGGCGGGACTCCATCTGGCGGGGTACGACGCCGCGGCGGCCCTGGCCGCGTTGTGGAACGGCGCCTTTGGATCGTGGCGGGCTTTCACCGGGGCGACGCTGCTTCGGTCGGTCCCGCTGATTCTGATCGGACTGGGGTTTGCGCTGGCACTGCGCGGTGGCGCGCTCAACATCGGTGCCGAGGGACAGTTCTACGCCGGTGCGATGGCGGCCACCTGGGTAGGAGTGCACGCCGGCGGATGGCCAACGTGGGTGGCGCTTCCGGCGGTAGCGCTGGCCGGCCTCGCGGCTGGTGCGGCATGGATGACCCTGCCGGTCGTGCTCAGGTTCCGCTTCGGCGTCCTCGAGGTGATCAGCACCCTGCTACTCAACTTCGTGGCGGACGCGCTCGTGAGTTACATGGTGCAGGGGCCACTGCAGGAACCCTCCGGCATCTACCCGCAGAGCGCGCCGATTGCCGAGGCTGCCCGCCTCCCGCTCCTGCCGGGGACGAGGCTGCACGCCGGGTTTGTGGTGGCGCTCCTGGCAGCGGCAGCGCTCGCATGGGTGTTTGCGCGCACCTGGTGGGGGTTTCGGCTGCGTGCACTCGGCGAGGGTCCGCGCGCGGCCGAAGTGAGTGGACGGGTGCCGGCCGGCCGGATGATTGCGCTGGCGTTGCTCGGATCAGGGGCGCTCGCCGGGCTGGCGGGCGCGTTCGAGGTGAGCGGTGTCTCGTACGCGCTCTACCAGAACCTCTCTCCCGGCTACGGTTTTACCGCCATCGGCGTGGCGTTGCTCGCACGGCTTCGGCCGGCTGCCATCGTGCTGACCGGCATCGTGTTCGCCGCGCTCGAGGCGGGGGCCGGCGCCATGCAGCGGGACGCAGGGATTCCCGCCGTGGCGGTGTACGTGGTTGAGGGCGTGATCATTCTCGTGCTCTTGCTGGGCGATGCCGCCGCGCGCCGTGGACTCCGTCGGCCAGTGGCAGCGAGTCCGGTGGACGGTGTGTCGTGATGGATCCAGTGGCGATCGCGGCGGATGTGCTCGTGGCGGCGGTCGGCATTGCCACGCCGCTGGCGCTGGCCGCCACGGGCGAGACACTCACCGAGCGGTCGGGGGTCGTGAACCTGGGGGTCGAGGGGGCCATGCTCTTCGGCGCGCTGGGCGGGGCCATCGGCGCCACGCTGGCGGGTCCCGCTGCCGGGCTCGGACTCGGGGTGCTCGCAGGCGTCCTCGTGGCCGCGCTGTTTGCCGCCGTAGCCATCGGAGCGGGCGCGAACCAGATCATCACCGGCACCGCAGTGACGCTGGTCAGCGTCGGGATGACCGGCACGATCTACCGGCAGTTCTACGGGCCGTCGGGCGTCGGGTTGTCGCTTCCGACTTTGCCGGCTCTCGCCATTCCCGGCCTTTCCGCCGTTCCGATCGTTGGCCCCGCGTTCTTCCTGCAGCCGATCACGACCTACCTGGCCATCGGCCTCATTCCACTCACGTGGTTCGTGTTGTTCAGGACCCGGTTCGGGCTGGCGCTCCGAGCGGCCGGGGAGGACCCTGCGGCCGCGCGAGCCGCCGGGGTCTCGGTGCGGTGGACGCGGGTGGTGGCAGTCTTGGCTGGGGGAGCTTGTGCCGGCCTGGCAGGCGCCACGCTGGTGCTGGCGCAGGTCGGCACCTTTACCGAGCGGATGACGGCGGGGCGGGGGTTCATCGCCATTGCGATCGTGGTCCTGGGACGCTGGAACCCGGTGGGGGCTGGGCTGGCGGCGCTGCTCTTCGGGTTGGCGACGGCGCTGCAGTTTGCGCTGCAGGCCGCCGGACTCGACGTGCCCTATCAGTTCTTCTTGATGTTCCCCTACCTGCTCACCCTGATTGCGTTGGCCGGCGCGGTTGGGCGGGTGAAGGCGCCGGCGGCCCTGGGGAGGACCGAGAGCTGAGGACGGAGGGCGGAGTGCGTCTCCTCACGTCACTTCATCGGTATCCACCTGCCCGGTCACGTTGCGGGTAATGATGGACCAGCCGGAGCCGAGCGCCAGGATGAGGCTCACGGAAATCAGTACCAGGTGGACGATGCCCGAAGTACTGTCTGGCGAGAGCACATGCCAGCTGATGAGCAGCCAGATGAGCACGCCGCAGAGCGCCAGCCCCAGTACTACGCCGACCGTGCCGAGGGAGCGGCGGGTGGCCTGGATGAAGAAGACCCAACCGATCAGGAGGATCAACCCCACCAGCACCTTGACCGGGCCGATGTGCAGTACGCTGCCCGGATCCTGAGCGATTGGCAGGAGGGCCCAGTGGAACCACGACCGGCCGAGCGGATTGAAGGTCCCGTACACCAGAATCAGCGCCGCTAGGAACCTCCCGAGCACCGCCACCCACTTGCCGCCGTTGGAACCGGCCATCCCTGGACTCCGTTCTGTGGGGTGGAAGCGATTGCGTTATCTATATTGTCCCGTCTTTGGCCGTTTCGCCAGACGGCGCCCCCGTGATGTGGAGGTCTCCTTGCCCAGCCACTCCCCCGCCCGCCCATCCGATTCCGAATACAACGCGTTCTATCAGCCCTACGTCGCTGAGGTGCCGGCCGGAGACCTGCTGGCCACCCTCGCGGTGCAGCGGGATTCGACGGCCGCCGTGCTCGACGGGGTCCCCGAGTCCAAGGCTGGATTCCGTTATGCCGAGGGGAAATGGAGCATCAAGGAGGTGATCGGGCACATCGCCGATGCGGAACGGGTGTTTTCCTACCGCGCACTCCGCATTGCGCGGGGGGACGCCACCCCGCTGCCGGGATTCGACGAGAACGCCTGGATGCCCTTCGCCACGTTTGACCGTCGGCCGCTGGCCGACATCGCCGCCGAGCTCTTTGCCGTCCGGCAGAGCACCCTGGCCCTCTTCCACTCGTTCGATGCCGAGGCGTGGCCCCGGGTGGGCTCCGCGAGCGGGCACCCAGTTTCGGCCCGGGCGCTGGCCTGGATCCTGACTGGCCATGAGCGGCACCACCTCCGGGTGCTGGCTGAGCGCTACTTGCCCGGTCTCGGTGCCTGATCGGCCAAGACACTCTCCCCCTTCCTTCACCACCCCTTCACGACCGCCGCGCTCATCCTTCGAGTCCACCCCTGCCACTGCGGGGGTGGCTGACGGGCAAGCGCCGGTCGGCATTCGGGAGGGGGACCCATGGTCAGCCAGCGGATATTTTCGGCCGAGGAGGCCCGGCGTGTAGGCGACGAGATCGGAATCAACTGGGCCGCTGTGGATCTGGAGCAGTTCCGGATGGGGTTGGAGGTGGAACTGGAGCACGGCGTGCGGAACGTGGTCACCAACGTCACGGGGGACGACCTCCGGCTCACCGGCAAGATCGCGCTCGCGCACCTGCTGGAGTTGCGCGACTACTACACCCGGCTGCAGCGGATGGAGGAAGAGGCCGAAGTGATGCTGCGGTAAGCGGCTTCCCCACGTTGCGGCCCCTCGCCGTTGTAGGTAGCGTAGTCGGATGAATATCGAACTCCTTGGCGTTCCGATGGACCTCGGTTCCGGTCGGCGTGGCGTGGACATGGGTCCATCCGCGCTCCGGATCGCAGGCGTCGCAGCCGCCCTCGCCGCCCGGGGTCACCGCGTCTTCGACGGCGGCGACCTCGACATCAAGAACATGGAAGAGATCCCCATCGGGAGCCGACATGCCCGATACCTCGGGGAGATCGCCCGGGCCTCCGGCCTGCTCGCCAAGGCGATCGAGCGGATCCTTGAGCGCAGGCGATTTCCCCTGGTGCTGGGTGGGGATCACTCGATCGCCATCGGGACGATTTCCGGCGTCGCGTCGTACTGCCGCAAGCAGCAGAAAAAGCTCGGCGTGCTCTGGATCGACGCCCACAGCGACATCCACGTCCCCAAGACCTCGCCTTCCGGCAATATCCACGGCATGCCGCTGGCCGCCCTCTTCGGCCTCGGGCCGAAGGAGCTCTCGGGCGTGGGAGGAGCCGGCCCCAAGATCGACCCGCAGCACATTGCGCTGGTGGGGATCCGGAGCCTCGAGGATGGGGAGCGGAAACACCTGGCCGACCTGGGCATCCGGGTGTACACCATGTCGGAAATCGACCGGGACGGGATTCATGCCGTCATGAGCGACGCGCTGGCCCGGGTCACCGACGGCACCGATTGCCTGCACGTCAGCTTCGACCTGGATGCCGTGGATCCGGCGCTGGCCCCGGGCGTCGGGACGCCGGTCAAGGGTGGGCTCGATTACCGGGAGGCCCACACGATCATGGAACTGATCTCGTCCTCGAAGAGTATGACGTCACTCGAAGTGGTGGAGGTCAATCCAATCCTCGACGAGCGCAACCGCTCGGCGGTGCTGGCCGTCGAACTGCTGGAGTCGGCGTTCGGGAAGCGAATTCTTGTAGCTGGACTGGTGGCTGGATTCGATGGCCGTGAAGGAGCCGGTCGGTTGAGGGGTGAAGAAGGAACACCGACGTCCGTGAAAGGCATACATGTCGGGCATTCTGGATTTTGTCATCGTCGGCTCCGGGTTTGGCGGCAGCGTCTCGGCGCTTCGCCTGACGGAGAAGGGCTACCGGGTGCGGGTGCTCGAGCGGGGCAAGCGCTACCGCGACGAGGACTTTGCGCGTTCCAACTGGAACGTCCGGAAGTCCCTCTGGGCCCCAGCGCTCCGCTGCTTCGGCATCCTGCAGATCAGCCCCTTCCGGGACGTGTTCGTCCTGCACGGTTCCGGGGTCGGCGGAGGAAGCCTGGGCTACGCCAACGTGCTCATGGCGCCGGGCGACGAGATGTTCTCCGCGCCGGCGTGGCGGCACCTCGCCGACTGGAAGGCCCTGCTCCAGCCGCACTACGACACGGCGCGCCGCATGCTCGGTGTGGCGGTGAACCCGCGCACCTGGCCGGCCGATGTCCTGCTGCGGGAAATCGCCGGGGAACTCGGGACGGCGGACACCTGGCAGCTGACGCCGGTCGGCACCTTTTTCGGCGTGCCGGACGACGAGGGCGAGGAGGTGCCCGACCCGTACTTCGGCGGCGAAGGCCCCGCCCGCGCCGGCTGCATTCACTGCGGCGGCTGCATGGTGGGGTGCCGCTACAACGCCAAGAACACGCTGGTCAAGAACTATCTCTACCTGGCCGAGAAGTGGGGCGCCGAAGTGGAAGCTGAGGCCGAGGTGCGGGACATCATTCCGCTGCCAGACGGCCAGGCCGATGGAGCCCGGTATGAGGTGGTGTATCGCTCCTCCTCCGCGCTTTGGTTCAAGGGGGAGAAGCGGGTTCGCACCCGGAACGTCGTCGCCGCCGCCGGCGCGCTCGGCACGCTTCGCCTCTTCTTCCGCTGTCGCGACGTGACCGGTTCCCTGCCCCGTATCTCCGGGCGCCTCGGCGACCTGGTCCGCACCAACAACGAATCGCTGCTCGGCGTCATCGCCCGCGATGACGCGTCGGATTACTCCCAGGGCATCGCCATCACCTCCATCGTCCACGCCGACGCGATCACTACCATCGAACCGGTGCGTTACTCCCCGGGTTCGTCGCTGATGCGGCTGCTGACCGGGCCGATCATCGACTCGGGCGGCGGGCTCACGCGGGTCGCGCTCTCGCTGTGGGGCATTGTTTCCCGGCCGGTCGATTTTGCGCGGACGCACTTCCTTCCGCGGTGGGCCCAGCGCACCACGATCATCCTCGCGATGCAGACCGACGACACCAAGCTGCGCTTCCGGTTCGGGCGGAGTCTCTTTACCCTCTTCCGCCTCGGGCTGGTGTCTCACCCTGATCCGGCGAGCGGGCATCCCTCCGCCATCGAGGTCAGCCGCAAGGTGACGCAGCGGTTCGCGGAGAAGATCAATGGCATCCCGGCCGGTTCCATCAACGAAAGCCTGCTCGGCATCCCGATGACGGCGCACATCCTGGGCGGCTGTCCCTTCGGCCAGAATGCGACGGAGGGCGTGGTCGGCCTCGATTGCCAGGTGCACGAGTATCCGGGCCTCTATGCCATCGACGGCTCGATCGTGCCGGCCAATCCGGGCGTGAACCCGAGTCTCACGATTACCGCGCTCGCCGAATACGCCATGAGCCTCGTGCCGGGCAAGCAGGGCGCCACCGTGCGCGCGCCAATCGGCGTGGCCAGGGCCGAAGCCGAGGAGGCTTTGAACGCGGTCGGGGTCTGATCGAAAGGAACGCCGCATGTCGCTCACGCTCGCTTCCACGACGTTCGTCCACGGCGGCGACATCCCATCGCGCTGCACCTGCGAGGGGAAGGATCTGGCGCCTGCGCTCTCCTGGACCGGTGTTCCCACGGGCACCAGGAGCCTGGCGCTGATCGTCGATGATCCCGATGCGCCGGATCCCGCGGCGCCGAAGATGACCTACGTCCATTGGGTGCTGTACAATATTCCGACCGAGTCGGGTGGAGTGCCGGAAGGCGTCACCCCTGGTGAGCTGCCCGGTGGGACCCGTGAGGGATTGAATGACTGGAAGCGCACCGGCTACGGCGGGCCCTGTCCGCCGATTGGTCGCCATCGCTATTTCCACAAACTCTATGCGCTGGACACGGTGCTGCCGGATCTCGGCACGCCCACCAAGGCAGCTCTCTTGGTGGCCATGGCCGGGCACGAGCTCGGCCAGGCCGAGTTGATGGGTACCTATCAAAAGAAGGGACGTGCAACATGACGACGACATCGCTCGCCTTTGAGGCGACGCTGGCGCAGCCGTTCGACCGGGCCATCGAGACCGTGACCGCGGCGCTCAAGGCCGAGGGGTTTGGCGTCCTGACCCGGATCGACGTCCATGCCACGCTGAAGGAGAAGCTCGGCGTGGAGTTCCGGCCCTACGCAATCCTGGGCGCGTGCAATCCGACGCTCGCGCACAAGGCGCTCAGTCACTACGCGGAGGCGGGGCTCCTCCTGCCGTGTAATGTGACGGTCGAGGCATCCGGCCCCGGCTCGGTGGTCCGCATCGCCGATCCCGACGTGATGCTCTCGGTCGGCGGCATGGACCAGGACCCGGCGCTCCGGGCTGTCGCGACCGAGGCGAGAACCCGCCTGGCGCGCGTGGCCGACGCGCTCGCGGGACAATGAAGCGCACGCGGTGACTCTCGCCATTCACCCTGGAGACGGCATGCAGAAGGACGCCCCCGACCATCTCGACGCGGACCTCATCCTCAAGCTCTACGATCTGCGCCGTGAGCCGGTCCTGCGCGAAGCGCGCGACCAGCTCACCCGGGAGTTCCTGCCCAAGAACGCCAAGGAGGCGGTGGCGGTCCTGGCGCCAGACCACCCGCTGAACCGCGCCTATCGCCAGGTGTCCACCTACTGGGAGATGGTGTACCGGATGGCGCGGCACGGAATCATCCACGGCGATTTCCTGGTGGAGAACAACGGCGAGGGGCTGCTGCTGTACGCGCGGGTGGAGCCCTACCTGGCGGAGATTCGCGCGGCGTCCTCGCCGCGGTCGTTCGCAAACGCGGAGTGGGTGGCCACCGAAGTGCCGATGGGCCGCACCATTGTCGACCACATGCGGGCGCGGGTCAAGAAGGCGCTGGCGGGGAAGTAACGCTCAGGCGAGCCGGGCGCGGAGCGCGTCGCGCGCCACCTGGATGGTGGTGCGGACGCGCTCCTTCAGTTGGGGCAGATCCGCCAGCGTGAGTCCCTCGGTTGCGATCGGCGGCAGCACCTCGACCACGGCGCGCGCCGGGTTGAAGCGCCAGTCGTGCTTGGGGAGCGCCGTGCGGGTGCCCGCCACGGCGAGCGGCAGGATCGGGACGCCGGCCTCGATGGCCAGACGGAAGGCGCCGTCCTTGAACGGCAGCATGGTGCCGTCCACCGAGCGGGTCCCCTCCGGAAAGAAAATCACCGAAACCCGGTTCCGCAGCGACTCCCGGCAGCGCTCCATCGCCTCGACTGCGCTGGGGCCAAATCCCCGCTTGAGGGGAATATCTCCCGCCATTCGCATCATCCAGCCAACAAACGGGATCCCGAGGATCTCCACTTTCGAGAGCCATTTCATCTCGAACGGGAGATGGCAGATGAGCAGGATGTCGGCGAAAGACTCGTGGTTCGAGACGACCACGTAGGGCCGGCGCGGGTCGGTGACGGCCATCCCGGCTCGGCTGAAGCGCCAGTAGGGGTTGACCGCGGACATCGCCACACCCATGCGACGGAACCACCAGCCGACGGCGTAGCGACCCCGGTCGAACGGGAGGGTCACGACATACACCACGCACATCGTGGGGAACCAGAGGATGATCACGATGGCGATGGCGAGCCAGGCCCACGCGGAGCCCAGAGTCTGCAGGAAGCGGCGCATGACGGAAAATAGCGGGGAGGCGGGGCCGCCGCCTCACCCCCTGTCCCCCTCTCCAGCAGGTGGAGCGGGGGAACGCCCTAGCGGATGCGCTCGGTGCGGCTTCGGGTCCGGTCCGAGAGCGTCACGTCCAGCGCGTCCGGGGAGTTGTCGAGGGTGACGCTCCCGCCCTGGGCCAGGGACAGGATCCGCCCGCTGGCGTCGCGAACGACGGCAAGGGGATAGTCGGTGGCGTTCCAGCGGACCGTGGTCGCGTTGCCGGAACGATCCACCCGGAGGCTGGACACGCGGCCTGCCGCGCGGGCGCCAGTCGTCGCCAGTTCTGCGCGCTGGCCACGGCTGTCGAGCTGGAGCCGCGCCAGCGACCCGCGGATCAGCCGCAGCGGCACGGCGAAGGCGAAGTGCGCCTCGTCATGCGGGGCGTCGGCCACCGGCGTGGCGCTGAAGGCCAGCCGGAACGCCTCGCCCCCGGCGGCGTCGAAGCCCTGCAGGAGATTCGGACCGGCGGTCAGCGGCATCCGGGCCTCGGTGGTGGCCTCGAACGCCGGCTCCAGCACGACCTCCCCGTCGCGGATCCGCCCCCAGACGATCAGGGTCGGCTCGCGAACCGTTCCGACCTGGATGGCGGGCGCGGGGCCGCGCTGATTCAGCACGCCGACATAGGTGTAGTCGCTGATCCAGGTGGTGCCGCAGTACCCCATGAGATCGGTGCTGGTGGGCGGCTTCAGGGTGCCGGCGACCAGATCGTAGCCCCATTGCCCGGTCACGCCGCCGGCATAGGGGTAGTTCGGATCCGAAGAGCTGACACCGCCACACGGCGCGTGGGATCGCCCGAAATTGTGCCCCAGCTCGTGCGCCGCCACGCCCGACGCGCTCGGCAATTTGTCCCAGCCGACCGCGGAACGGCCTGGCACGTATCCGTATCCTGCAATGCCGCTGCCGTAGGGGACTGCAATCACACCGTAATAATTTTTCGTGCCTCCCTCGGCCGCCTGCAACGCGCTCATCTGACTCAGAATCCGGAGCCAGACCCCGTTGCCATCGCCCGACTGGATCTGCGCCGTGTCAGTGTACGTGTACGCCGCCCGCACGTCGACATTCACGGCGGCCAGTGGATGTACCCGCACTGTCTGGTCGGCGAACTGCGCAGCATTGGCCGCCGTCACGTTTCCGGTGGTGTTGTCGGCAGTGCGGCGGATCGGAACAAAGCGCAGATCCAGCGGGGCGACCGTTCGCAGGTTGAGGCTGAGCGGCGTGCCGTTCGTGGGGTAGCTGTTGTCGGCGTCACTCGCCTCGGGAATGAGATTCGTCGGGTCCACGTCCAGCACGATGTCGAGTCCCGGCTGAAGCAGTGTGGCCGGGAGCGTGGCGTTCCAGGTTCGCGAAAGGGTGGCCTGGCTGGCGGCCGTGTCCGTCGGGACGCTGGCACCAGGAGCAGCGATGGTCAGGGTCTGAATCAGCGTGCCCGCGCGGTAGAAGCGGGCGCGCACATCCGGCGCGGTCGTGTTCGCCTGATTGGCCACCACGAACACCCTCAGGAATCCGTTCCGCCCCGAGACCAGCGGCACCGATCGATCGTAGGTCTGCACGCTCTGGGTTACATGGAACCCGTCAATCCGCAGGTTGAACGACACGGAGGCGCGCTGCACGTAGTTGACGGCGGCCGCGGCGGCCGCACTGCTCGTGATTGCCACGCTCTGGGTGAGTGGGCTCGGGTCATACAGGGTGGCGGTGCCGGCCACCGCGGCCGAGACGGTGTAGGTGCCGGGCGCCAGCCCGGAGAGGACGACGCTGCCGGTGTGCGCGGACGAGTAGCCCGACGGTCCGGACACGGTCACGGCGGCGTTCACGCTTCCGGGAAGCCCACTCACCGTGAGGCTGAGCGAGCCCGGTGTGGCGGTGTAGGACACGGAGGCATTGGCGGCGCCGCCGGCGGTGACGCGCGCGGTCTGGGTGGCTGGGAGGGGTACGTACGAGGTGCCTCCGTCGCTCACCCCTGCCGCCACGATGGTATAGGTGCCCGGCGGGAGGTCGGCCAGCGTCGCAGCCGAGGGGCCCACGATCTGCGAGAAACCGTCGGGCCCCGATACGGTGACGCTGGGTGTCGCCGTGCCTGGAAGGCCGGTGACGCCGATGGCGAGCGACCCCACCGTGGGGCCGGTGGTGTCCTTCCCGCCGCAGGCGGTCAGGAGGGCCAGGAGGCCGACGGACAGAAGTGTGGCAGGGCGCAGGTGACGGGGCACACAGAATCGCACGGAGACCGGTCCGGATCGAGAGGGGTCAGAGGGGGAGAGCGAGGCAACCCACGTGCCGACCCTGCGGTGTCTGTCGAAGTGGTTTGTTGATAACAGGTTGGACGAACGACGCGCGGGGTGCTGCACATCCAATTTCGGGGCGGAATGCCCTACTCGGGGACCTTGTCCTCCCAGAGGGCGATGATGTTTCCGTCGGGATCGGCCACCATGGCCATGATGCCGAAGCCCTGCTGGGTCGGTTCGGACACGAAGGTCACGCCGCGCTGGTGCAGCCGCTCGCAGAAATCGAGCAGCTCCTCCACGTGAAAGGTCATCCCGGTGTGACGACCCACCAGGGCCTGCGCATCGGGGTGCACCGCCGGATGCACACCGAGGCGGGTCTCGCCCTCGAGAAATTCGGCGCCGAAGGATCCCTGTCTCAGCAGAGGAAGCCCGAGGTGATCACGGTAAAACAGGAGCGCCCGGTCGAGGTCGGTCACGAACACGGCGACGCTATAGAGATGGGGCATGGAACACCTAGTCCGCGAGGCTGCGAATGTGGGCGGCCACCGTCAGCAGCTGGGCCTTGTCCATGCGCACGATAAAGCGTCGACTGACCGAACTGATCATCGTCACGGCGCCTGAAATGCCCATCCGTGCCGACTGCTGGGCGACGTAGCCGGTCTTGGCGAGCTTGAGCGCCCGCATGTAGTAATAATCCATGCCGCTTTCGGTGAGTTCGGCGACCAGGTCGGCGAGCGCATCGCGGTGGTCTTCCGGGTCGTCGGCTTCCTCGAGCGCGGTGAGCACGGCCAGCATCCTGGCGCGCGACTCCGCCGATTGATGGAAGCGCAGTGCGGGCCCGACAGCCTCGCCCTCCGCTGTCGCCTGGGCGGTGGTCTTCGGTGACTTCTTGGCTCGCGGTGCCATACGATTCCAGTCGACAGGGGACGCGGCGGCGGCGGAGCCCGCCAGACACCGCTCAATTTACCCAACCCCCAGCCTTCATGGTTGCCGGACCGCTGGCGCCCACCCCCACCCCGCCGTACATTCGCCGTCCCTCTTCCGGAGTCGCTGTGGCCGTCACTTATGCGCGTCGCCTGGGCCTCTTTTCCGGCACCATGTCCGTCATCGGCGGAATCATCGGGTCTGGCATCTTCCTCAATCCGTCCATCGTGGCGCAGCGGGTGGGCACTCCCGCCGCGACCCTTGGTGTCTGGATCGGCGGCGGCGTGGTGGCGCTCATCGGGGCGTTCATCTACGGCGAACTGGGACAGCGCCGCCCCAAGGTGGGAGGCGGCTACGCCTACCTGCGCGAGGCCTTCGGCCCTCTGCCCGCTTTTCTCTATGCCTGGGCGCTGCTCCTCATCATGGCCCCCGGTGCCATCGCCGCGGTGGCGGTCACCTTTTCCAATTATTCCGCCGCACTGGTGGGCTTTTCACCGGCACTGGTCCGGCCGGTGGCGGTGGCGGCCATCCTGCTGCTGACACTGATCAACTGCCTCGGCGTCACCTTCGGTGCTGTCACGCAGAACGTCTTCACCGTCCTGAAGCTCGCCGCCATCGCTATGGTGGTCGGGGCAGGCCTTCGCGCATTGGGCCACCCCGCCCCGCCGTGCGTGAGCTGCGCCGCGCTTGCCGTGCCGCAGGGCATGGGGGCGATGGTCGGCGCGGTGGCCGCGGCGCTGGTGCCGGTGCTTTTCGCGTACGGCGGGTGGCAACAGACCAATTTCATTGCGGAGGAACTGGTCGAGCCGGAAAAGAACCTGCCGCGGGCGCTGGTGCTGGGCGTGATGGCGGTGGTGCTGGTGTACGTCCTGGCCAACGTGGCGTACCTCGGTGCGCTGGGAGTGGACGGGCTCGCCGCGAGCACCGCTCCCGCCGCCGACACGATGGAAGTTCTTCTCGGCTCCGCGGGACGTGTGATCATTACGGCGGGCATCGCCTGTTCGACCTTCGGTTTCCTCAATTTGGTGATCCTGGTGACACCGCGGGTCTTCCAGGCGATGGCCGCCGACGGGCTCTTTTTCGAGGGGTTCGCCCGGCTGCATCCGCGGTTCCGGACGCCGGTGCCGGCCATCGTGTTTCTCGGGGTGTGGTCGGCGGCGCTGGTGTACTCGGGGCAGTACGGCGCCCTGCTCGACTATGTGGTCTTTGCCGACTGGATCTTCTTCGGACTCACGGCGGCCACGCTGCTTGTGTTCCGCCGGCGCGACGGCATGGCAGGCATACCGTTTCGGGTGCCGGGATATCCGCTCGCGCTTTGGGTCTTCGTGGCTGCGGCAGGCTACGTGGTGGTGGGGTCCGTCCTATCTAACCCGGGCAATGCAGTGCGCGGGGTGGGTCTGCTCGCGCTTGGCGTACCGGTCTTTGCCTACTGGCGCTCGGCAGCCGCGCGGCGCTGAGCCTCCTGCAGGCTGGCCCACGCGTTTCGCCAGTTACGCCTCATCCGCTCGAGGCCGGGCCGGGCCAAGGGCGTGTCGCCAAACTTCGACTGGAACTCCTCCTCGGTCATTCGATCGAAGAAGTCCTCGCCAGCTCCTCGCAAATCACCCCTGGGACGGAACTCGGGAACGGTCGATTCCGTCGCAAAACGCAGATTCCAGGGACAGACGTCATTGCACACATCGCAACCAAACGCCCAGCCGCCTAACTGGCCGGCCAATTCGGCGGGGATCTCGTTCTTATACTCGATTGTGAGGTAGGAGATGCACTTGGTCGCGTCCAGGACGTAGGGCTCGACGAAGGCATCGGTCGGGCAGGCATCAAGGCACTTGGTGCAACTGCCGCAGTGATCGGTCTCGAAGGGAGGGTCGATGTCGAGCGGCAGGTCGGTGAAGATGCTCCCGATGACGAACCAGGAGCCGAGCCCGGGGCGGAGGAGCATGGTGTTCTTGCCGATCCAGCCGAGTCCGGCGCGTTCGGCGAGCTCCCGCTCCGGGACGGGGCCAGTGTCTACGTATGTCCGTGCCGTCCGGGCGCCGTGGTCGGTGAGCCATGTAGCTAATTGATTGATTCTATTGAGCGTAACCAGATGGTAGTCAATACTACGACTATACATTGCCACCTTGGGTTCGGTTCGCGGCTGGATTGATTCCTGATAGTAGTAGTTATCAAGAATAACAATGGCGCGGAGTGCTACCGGGTCGATCAGCCTCAGGTCTTTCCGTTTCTTCGCCTGTCGATTGATGTAGCGCATGTTCCCGCCGTAGCCCTTGTCGAGCCAACGCGTGAGGGCTGCGGCGCGAATCGAGGGACCCAGGTCGGTGATGCCGCAGGCGACGAAGCCGAGCTCGGCGGCACGGGCCTTCACCTCAGGGGCGGTCAGGGTCACGAGCGGCGGGTGGTGCTCAGAGACCCATGGTTTCCCGACGCCAGCGGACAAACCGAAGCATGTCCTCAAGCGGGGGTACGGCGTCCTCGGCGCCATAGGCGGTGTACATCCGCCAGCGGAGGTAGGTACGGTCGGGCACTGGGAGGAAGGGTGGGTCGGCCCACCAGCGCCGCCGGCGAAAGGCCCAGCCCGCCCGAAGCAGGTCCCAGGCGAGCCGCGGGTTGACGGCGGCGCGAAGCGCGGCGCCCAACAGAAGGCCGCCCCACGAGCCGCGGTAGCGCGCGGCGCCGGGATGTTCGAGGTGGTCGGACGTGGGGGGCATCAGGGGAATATATATGAGGACCGAGGACTGGGGACTGCGCATGCAGGTGTGGTAGTATTCTTCCTGCGTGAAGCGCCGGGGCAGTCCGCCTCGCGCAATTGGTATCGGGAGATTGCATGCTCTTCGGAACCGCCCTGCTGGGCGCCGCCCTCCTCTTCAATCCGCCGATGGCCCTCGGGCCGAAGACGGACATGATTTTCATGAAGAACGGCGACCGGATGACCTGCGAGATCAAGACCATGGACGCGGGGGCTGTCTACGTGTCGCTCGACTACGTGGACGGGACCATTACCGTGAACTGGTCGCGCATTGCGAGCATCGAAAGCCCGCAGCTCTTTCTGGTGGAGCTCGACGACGGCTCGGTCTACACGGGACACATCTCGGTGCATCCGGTGGAGGGGAGCGACTCGGTCCTGGTCGAGATCGCGCAGCCGGATGGCCCGCAGCTGACATTCGACAAGTCACGCATCGCCGGGCTGAGCCGGACGTCCACGACATTCTTCGGCCGCCTGAACGGCAACCTGACGTCGGGCATCAGCTTTGCAAAGGGCAACAACACCACCACCTACAACATCGCGTCCAACGTCAACTACCCGCGCCCCCGGTGGAGTGCTGCCCTCACCTTCAACTCCAATTTTTCCAACAGCACCGGCGCCACGGCATCGACACGGAACAACCTCAGTCTCGTCGGGGCTCACCTCATGCGCTGGAACAACTGGTATTACACCGGCTTCGGGAGCGGCCTCCAGAGCGCCGAGCAGCAGATCAGCCTCCAGGCCAACCTGGGCGCGGGTATCGGCCGGTATCTGAAGAAGACGAGCAACGTGCGGGTGAGCGTCGTCGGGGGGCTGGTCTATCAGACGACCAACTACGAATCCTCCGTGACCACGGCCACATCGCAGGAACTAGTCGGTATCATGCTGCTCGGCAAGCTCAACTACGTGAAATTCAAACGGACCACGTTGAGCCTGACCGTCGACGCGATCCCCTCCCTCACCGAGCCAGGCCGCTTCTTCTTCAATACCAACGCGTCCTACTTTCTGAAGCTCTTCGGCACCATCAACTGGAACCTCTCGTTCTACGGCAACTGGGACACCCAGCCCCCCGCAGGGACGTCGGGCAACGACTATGGCATTAATTCCGGGCTGAGCTGGACCTTTGGGAATCAGTAGCGACATGCCCGAGTCCATCGCCGCGCGCTCCCGGGCCGAATTCCCGATCTTCGAGCGCTGCATTTACCTGAACAGCTGTTCGCTGGGCGCACTCTCTCGCCGTTCGCGGGCACGAGTCAACGAGTATCTCGATCTCTGGGACACCCGCGGGGCCTCGGCCTGGTACGAAACCTGGTGGGCGGCGCTGGATGAGTTGCGCACCAGGTATGGAAGGCTGATCCATGCACCCGCCGGGTCGGTCGCGCTCCATCCCAACGTGTCGAGCGCGCTCGGGGTGGTGGCGTCGACCCTCGATTACCGCGCGCGGCCGAGGGTGGTGGTGACCAGCCTCGATTTTCCCACCATCGGTTACCAATGGATGGCCAAACAGCGGGACGGCGTCGAGGTCGTGGTACTGGAAAGCCCGGACGGGATCACCGTGCCGCTGGAGATGTTCGAACGTGCGGTGAATGATCGCACGGCGCTGGTGGCCACCAGCCACGTGTTCTTCACCAGCGGAGCCATCCAGGACGCGGCGGCACTCTCGGCCATTGCGCACCGCGCCGGTGCGCTCTGCCTGGTGGACGGCTACCAGGCCGCCGGGCAACTTCCCGTGGACGTGCAGGCGCTGGGCGTCGACTTCTATTTGGGCGGCGGCCTCAAGTGGCTCCTCGGCGGGACCGGCGTGGCGTTCCTGTACGCACGGCCCGATGTGACACCGACCCTGTCCCCCACGGTGACTGGATGGTTTGCCCACCGGGAACAGTTCCGGTTCGATCCGCGCGCGCTGGAGCTGCACGATGATGCTCGCCGGCTCGAGGCCGGCACTCCGCCACTGATGCCGGTATACGCCCAGCTCGGTGGTCTCGACGTGATCGAGGAAATCGGCGTGCCCGCCATTCGTGCCGCCACGGCCGCACTGACGGAAGACCTGATCGCCGCCGCCCTGGCGCACGGATTCGTCCCGCGAGTGGCAGCGCATGCGGACGACCGCAGCGCCATCGTCATGCTCCCATCCCCCGACCCGGCGGCGGACGTGCGCCGGCTGGCCGAGGCGGGGTTCATTGTCGACGCCCGCCCGGGTCACGTGCGTGTGTCACCCTTCTTCTATAACGTGCCCGATGACCACCGGGCCCTGCTGGAGTGCCTGACCCATGGCCGCTGACGTCCCGATTCCGCCCAGGCGCCCCATCGACCGCAGCCTGACCGAAGACGAACTGCTCTTCGACCGGTTTGCCACCGACGCGGAGCGGCAGCGGGCTGACGCCCTCAAGATCAGCGATTCGTGGCGCGTGCTGCGGATCATGGGGGAGTTCGTCTGGGGATTCGACAACCTCGCGCCGATCAAGGACGGCGTGTCCATCTTCGGGTCGGCCCGGACCAAGGGCGACGACCGCTACTATCGCGAAGCGGTGGCGGTGGGGCGCCTCCTTGCGGATCACGGCATCCCGGTCATTACCGGCGGCGGCCCCGGGATCATGGAGGCAGGCAACCGCGGCGCCAAGGAGGCGGGAGGGGAGTCCGTCGGGTGCAACATCGAGCTGCCCTTCGAGCAAGGGAACAATCCGTATCTCACCAAGAACCTGCTCTTCAAGTTCTTCTTTGTCCGCAAGACGATGTTCGTCAAGTATGCCACCGCCTTCATCGTCTTTCCCGGCGGCTTTGGTACCATGGACGAGCTCTTCGAGGCGCTCACCCTGATCCAGACCGGCAAGGTGAAGTCCTTTCCCGTCATCCTCTTCGGCCGGGCGTACTGGGACGGGATGGTGGAGTGGCTCTCGCGCACGGTGGCGGGCGCGGGGAACATCGACGCAGCCGACCTGACGCTGTTCCACGTGACGGACGACCCGGAAGAAGCGGTCCGGATTGTCCTCGACGCCCGCGCCAAGCGGACCTGACCACCCGTCCAGACCGGAGTACGGCATGACACGTCCCTCGGGCCCCTACCTCCGTGGCCAGCGGATCGACCCCAAGGCCATCACCGGCGCGGAGCAGGTGGCCGACCTGGTGGACAACGCCTTTCTGGCCTACAACGCCGGACGGCTCCGCGAGGCCTGCCAGCTCTTCACCACCCGGATGCTGTTGCCCGATACGACCGTGGGGATGAGCCTGACCGGCGCCATGACGCCGGCCGGCATCGGCATGAGCTGCCTCATCCCGCTGATGGAGGCGGGATTCGTGGACTGGATCATCTCGACCGGCGCCAACCTGTACCACGACGCGCACTTTGCGCTCGGCCTCGCGCTTCACCGCGGCCGCCACGACGCCGACGACGTCGAGCTCCGCGACAAGGGCGTGGTACGCATCTACGACATCTTCTTCGATTACAATGTGCTTCTGTCGACCGACGCCTTTGTGCGGGAGGTGTCGGCACGGCCGGAGTTCCAGCGCGCCATGAGCTCCGCGGAGTACCACTACCTGCTGGGCGGCTACCTCCGGGAGCGGGAGGCGGCGCTCGGGCTCTCGAAGCGCTCGGTGCTTTCCACGGCGCACGAACTTGCCGTGCCGATCTACACCAGCTCCCCCGGCGACAGTTCGATCGGGATGAACGTGGCCGAACAGGCGCTGGCGGGGAGCCTGCTCCGCTTCGACGTGAGCGCCGACGTGAACGAGACGGCGGCCATCGTGCTCGAGGCCAAGCGTACCGGCGGAAAGAGCGGGGTGCTCATCGCGGGCGGCGGGAGCCCCAAGAACTTCATGCTCCAGACCGAGCCGCAAATCCAGGAGGTGCTCGGCATCGATGAACGCGGGCACGACTACTTCCTGCAGATGACCGACGCCCGCCCCGATGTGGGCGGCCTCTCGGGCGCGACGCCCAACGAGGCGGTCAGCTGGGGCAAGATCGACCCCGATCAGCTCCCGGGCACGGTGGTCTGCTACGCCGACAACACGATCACCCTGCCGCTGTTAACCGCCTACGCACTGCAGCGGGTGGCACCGCGGCCGGTCAAGCGGCTCTACGACCGGCGCGACGCGATGATGGAGCGCCTGGTGACGGAGTACCGCGCCGCCCTGTCCTTCCGAAACCAGCGGGCCGACGACGCCAAGGGAGATCGGGGTGGCCACTAGCAGTCCCCCGACTGCACCAGGACCGACGCGCGCGTACGGCTGGTACGCGCTCGCGCTGCTGGCACTCCTCAACCTGCTGAGCTACGTCAACCGCAACGTCATATTCGCCCTCGTCCCCCCGATCGAGCTCGATCTTCACCTCACTGATACTCATATCGGGTGGATCGCCTCCGCCTTCGTGCTCTTGTTTTCGGTGGCGGTCTTTCCCTTCGGCGTCCTGAGCGACCTGCGTTCCCGGCGCGCGGTGGCCGCCGCGGGTGTCGTGGTCTGGAGCGCATTCGCCTTTCTTGCGGGCCTTTCGCGCGGCTTCTGGGGGATGTTCCTGGCGCGGGCCGCGGTTGGCGTCGGCGCGGCGGCGTTCACCGCCGCCGCCGCCTCGCTCGTGGCGGACTACTTCCCGGGTCGCCGGCGGGCCGTGGCCATGGGGGTCTTCTCGGCCGGTATCCCGATCGGTGGGGTCGTCGGCATCGCCATCGCCGGACAGCTGGAGCAGTTCTACGGCTGGCGCATTGCCATGATGGCCGTGGCCGTGCCGGGATTTCTCCTGGCGGCGCTCGTGGCGCGGCTGACCGATCCGAACCGGCCACCCCCGGTGTTCACCGTACGGCAGTACTGGCGGCAGCTCGAGTTGGGCGCCACCGGTGCGTTCAAGGTGGCGTGGCCGTTCCTCCTCGGATCGGCGTTCGGCGCCATCGCGGCGTGGATCCTCGACAGCCGCTACGGCGCTACCTCGAGCCTCGACATGGCCGCGCTGGCCACCGGCATCGGGCTCGGGCTCGCCGGCAATCTGGTCCTGGTGGTCCGGGCCAATCGCCGGAAGGACATGATTTTCGATTTCCTGCCGGCTGAGAGCATGAACGACGCGCTCGGCGAGATGAAGATTGCAGTGGACACCGTCTTCCGCACGCCGACGCTGAAGTACCTGTTTGTGGGTGGCGCGCTGGTCTCGTTCGGCATGAACGGCCTGGTGGGGTGGGCGCCGACCTTCATGTCGCGTGCGCTGGGACTCAGTGTGGCGCAGGGGACGCTCTTGCTCGGTCAGTGGGGACTGCTGGCGGGCACCGCGGGCACCCTTGCCGGTGGGTTCATCGCCGACTGGCTTGGGAAGTACACCGGGCGGGGCCGGATGCTGGTGTCGTCGCTGGGGCTGTTCGTCGGGGGGCCGTTGGCCATCTGGCTCTTGTCAGTGCGGGACCTACGCCTGTTCGTGCCGGTGTTCGCGGTGGCGTTCTTCTTCCTCACGCTCTACAATGGCCCCGTCATCGCGGCGGTCTTCGACGTGGCGCCGGCCCGGATCGGCGCCACCGTGGTGGGCGCCTACCTGCTCTTCATCCACGTTGCGGGCGACGCGATCGCACTCCCACTGGTCGGCTTCCTCTCCGACCGCTTCGGCATCGACCGGGCCATGTTCATCCTGCCGGCGGCCATCATTGCCGGCGGCATGGTGCTCCTGCTTGGCGTGGGCACGGTGCTTCGGGACATGGAGTTTGTCATCGCGCGGACGACGGCGACACATCCCGTGGTCGTGGCGGGGCCGCTGGGCCGCGGGGCCGCGGGGCAGTAACTGCCCCGCGGCCCGTCTGTCCCCCTGCCCTGCCTATCTCGCACTCCGGTACAACAACTCCACCAACTCATCATACATGGCGCCGGTCTGCTCCTCGCTGCCCGAGCGAATGGCGGTGGCGGCGCAGTGCTCCAGGTGGTTCCGGAACAGAATCCGGGCGACCCCGCGGAGCGCCTCGTGGACCGACGAGATCTGCGTCAGAACATCCGCGCAGTAACGTTCGTCCTCCAGCATCCGCTGCAGGCCCCGCACCTGCCCCTCGATCCGTTTGAGCCGATTCAAGGCCGCTTCCTTGAGCGCGGGGTCCACCGCCACCGCGTGGGTGCCGTCACCGGGGCGGGCGCAGGCACACGGCGCGTGGGATTCGTCGGCTGGGAGGTCGTGGTCGGGCGTGGACGCGCGCATCAGGCCCTCCGGAGGCGGAGGCTGTTGGAGACCACGGACACACTGCTCACCGCCATGGCCGCGGCCGCCATGGTCGGGGTGAGGAGGAGTCCGAACATCGGATAGAGCGCCCCGGCCGCCACCGGAATGCCCACCACGTTGTAGGCGAAGGCCCAGAAGAGGTTCTGCTTGATGACGCGCAGGGTGCGCCGGGCGAGTCGCACCGCCTCGGGCACGCCGGCCAGGTCGCCGCGCATGAGGGTGACGTCGCCCGCCTCGACCGCCACGTCGGTGCCGGTGCCAATGGCGATGCCGACGTCGGCCTGGGCGAGCGCCGGGGCGTCGTTGAGTCCGTCGCCCACCATCCCCACGACTTTCCCCTCCCCCTGCAGCCGCTGGATTTCATCGCGCTTGTGTTCCGGCAGTACCTCGGACACGACCCGCTCGATCCCGATCTGACGCGCGACGCTCTCCGCCGTGCCGCGGACGTCGCCAGTGAGCATCACGACCTCGAGTCCGAGCGCGCGGAGCGCGGCCACGGCGGCAGCGCTGGTCGGCTTGATCGGGTCGGCCACCGCGATGATCCCCGCGGCCTCGCCGCCGATGGCCACGAGCACGGGAGTGGCGCCGCTGGCGGCGAGCTGGTCCGCCTCGGCGGCGAGCGGCGCCGGGTCGACACCCCAGTCGGCGAGCATCGCGCGGTTGCCCACCAGCACGCCCTGGCCCTCCACGACGCCGACCGCACCCTTCCCCGGCGTCACCTGGAACTCCGTGACCGTCGGGATGGCCAAGCCGCGCGCGCGTGCCGCCGCCACAATGGCCTCGCCAAGGGGATGCTCGCTCATCTTCTCGAGCGCGGCGGCGGCCGCCAGCATGGCGGAGTCGTTCCCTGCCCCGAGCGCCCAGACATCGGTGACCGCCGGGCTGCCCGCGGTGATGGTGCCGGTCTTGTCGAGCACGATGACCTGGAGCTCGGCGGTGCGCTGGAGAATATGGCCGCCCTTGAACAGCACTCCCCGCTCCGCGCCGCGCCCCGTCGCCACCATGACCGCTGTGGGCACCGCGAGCCCCATGGCGCATGGGCAGGCGATGATCAGCACCGTGACGGCGGCGGCGAGTGCGCGGACCACACGCGGCTCCGGCCCCACGAAATACCAGGCGGCGAAGGTGCCGAGGGCGATGAGGATGACCACCGGCACGAAGACGGCGGCGATGCGGTCGGAGAGCTGTTGGATCGGTGCCTTGGCCCCCTGGGCCTCGCGCACCATGCGGATGATCTGCGCGAGCACGGTGTCGCCGCCTACCCGCGTGGCGCGGAACCGGATGGCGCCGGCACGGTTGAGCGTGGCGCCCACGACGGTACTTCCGGATTGCTTGGCCACCGGAGTCGGCTCACCGGTCAGCATCGCCTCGTCCACGAAGGTGGTGCCTTCCACGACGACACCGTCCACGGGGATCGTCTCGCCGGGGCGGACGAGGAGCAGGTCGCCGGTGCGGACCTGGTCGAGCGGAACGTCGACCACTTCCCCGCCCCGCATCACGTGTGCGGTGTCCGGACGGAGGGCCACCAGCTTGCGGATGGCCGCCGAGGTGCGGCCCTTGGCGCGAGACTCGAGGTAATTGCCGAGGAGGATGAGCGCGATGATCCAGATGACGGCTTCGTAGTACACGTGCGGCTCGACGCCGCGGGCCAGGAAGTACGGCGCGCCCACCGTCATGGCCAGACTGAACAGGAAGGCGGCGCCGGTGCCGACGGAGACGAGGGTGTTCATGTCGGCGCCGCCGTGCCGCGCGGCGGCCCAGGCGCGCACGTAGAAATGGCGGCCGGCCCAGAACACGATGGGCAGCGTCAGGACGAGGAGCGTCCAGCGCCAGGTGCCGGCCGTCACGGAGAAGAGGCCTGGCGATACCGCGCGGAGGGCGTCGCCCAGCGGCATCATCAGGTGCATCAGCGGATCAGCCGCGCCCTCGGCGGCCGCGGCTTCACCCAGCGGAATGCCGATGACCATGGCGACGGCGGCGGCCACCAGGCTGACCGTCACCTTCCGGCGGAGCGTGGCCTGTTCGGCGGCAAGACGCCGCTCATCGGCGGTCTCTTCGTCGCCGGGGTTGGCCTCGGGGCGGGGCAGTTCCGCGCCGTAACCGGTGTCTCGAATGGTCGTGACGAGGGCGTCGATGGTGGACAGCGCCGGATTCCACTCCACGGTGGCGGAGTTGGTCATCAGGTTCACGTTGGCGGAGGCCACCCCGGGGGTGCGCTCGAGCGTGCGCTGAATGCGGGCGCTGCAGGCGGCACAGGTCATTCCCGTGACGGGAATGGTGGCGCGTTCGGTGGTGGCCGGCATCGTTACGACCAGCTCAGGCGGGGCCGGGGGCCGGAGTGGCGCGGTAGCCCTCTTCGGAAATGGCGGCGGCAATCCGGACGGGATCGGTCTTGGCGGCATCGAACCGCACTTCCGCCCGCCCGATCTTGACCGAATCGATCTTCACGCCGTCGAGGGCGGCAAGCGCCTTGTTGACGGCGTTGAGGCAGTGCCCGCAGGACATGCCTTCGATGTGGAGGGTGAGATTTTCCATGATTCCAATACATAGTAGTGAGTACTACTAACTATGTCTGTGGCCCTTCCAGAATCATTTGCCCAGAGAGAGCGAGGGCGACTGACTGCGGGCCGCAGCGGCGAAAAGGCGATCCAAGATATATAGGGGTGGGGGGTATGTCAACAGCCATCTGTATCCGGGCTGAAGTTCTTGTCCAGCAGGCATTTGCAAGATGAGGCGGTAAAGATCGCACCGCGATTGAGATAACAAAAGCTGGCGTAACCCATTGTTTTGTATATCATTACGTTGTGTGACTGCAAGCCGAGGCATGCAAAGTGCACTATGCCGCACCATGAACGACCACCGCGACTCATTCCGATCCTCCTCCCAAGGTGGCGAGATCGAAGCCCTCGATGTGAGGGTTCCGTTGCTGCGCCTCAAGGGAGGGTCGTGGGATGCGGTCGCCCTTGAGACCTGGCTCGAGGCGCTTTCCGGTTTGCTGGCTCCCGAGCTCCCGCACGACCTGATGGCGCTCTGGGTCTATCCACCAGAGGGTCCGGCGGTGCTGGTGGGCCCCTCCGCGCTGGCGCAGGACAATCTCGAAGTTCCGTCTCCCGCCCCGCATCTGGGCCAGGACGAGCTCTACACCATGGAGCAGCGAATCCGGACTGCCGGCTACGCGTCGGCGGTCTGCATGGCGGTGGCCCACGGCGACCGGGATGTGGGGCTCCTCCTGCTCGCCGATCTCCGTCCCGCCCGCTACGGCTTGCCGGAAGCAGTGCTGCTCCGCAACGTGGCGGACTCACTCGGGCCGACGCTGGCGCGCGTGTCGCGGCAGGGCAGGGAACCGTTGGCGCCGCCGCGCGAGGATGGCTCCCCGCCACCGCCGGAGCGCCGCCGGTCCGAGCCGGGACGGAAGCTCGTGGAACTGCACGAGCTGCTGGCCAAGCTTGGCCTGGCCGAATCGGCCTCGCGCACTCCGCGGGAATTTTCCGAGTTCGTGTCACAGGCGCTCCAGCCTATGCTGCCGCACGACCAGATCCAGATCCTCGTGCCCGACGCGTCAGCGCAGGAGCACTACCGATTCGACCGCCACGGACCCGGCACCTTCTGGTCTGATCCGGCGCTTGTCGTGACCAAGGGCCAGTTCGATCCGGCGGCCAGGTTTGGCGACGCCGACGATATCCTGGTGGGCGACACCAACGCGCAGCAGGGCACGCCGTCGTGGTGTCCCGATGCGCCGGGGCAGGGCAGGGGCTCGCCGCTGGCGCGTTCCGTCGTGGGCGTGCGCCTGCTCTCTCAGACCCGCGTGGCGGGGTATCTCCTCCTCGGAGGCAATGGCCCCGAGTTCTTCCGGCCCGACGATCTCGAGCTCCTGCGACAGGTGGCACCGCTCGTCGCCGTGCGGGTGGACAGCTTCCTGCTGGCCTGGCAGGTGCAGGTGATGCGCTCCCACCTGAGCGTGCTCCGCAACGTGCCCGCGCACCTTGGACGGATCGCCGAGGTGCTGGCGACCACGGCCCATGTCGGCGCGGCCACCCGGCTCTTTGCCCGCGAGGCATCAACGGTCCTGCCGTTCGATCGCGTCGAGTTTGCCCTGCGGCTGGGCGAGGCCGACGAGGTGGTGATCGTCGCGTCGGGCGACTCGCGCCCGCTGCCCGACCTGCCGCTGGTGTCCGTGGCCGGAACCGAACTGGGGAGGGTGCTGCGCGGGGAACTGCCGCATGCCTATGCCTCCGCGCGCCGACAGCTCGAATCAGACATGGGTTCGGGGCAGCCCACCGCCGCGCTGGTGGTGCCGCTCCGCGTGGCGGGGCGAATCTTCGGCTGCCTCACGTTGCTGGCCGCCGGCGCGGACGCGTTCACGCGGGCAGACATTGCGCTGGCGCAGCAGCTGGCTGATGTGCTCGCCCCGCATCTCGAACTGCTGCGGCGGGCGTCGATGTCCACGCCGCCGGTGGCGCCGGGATGGCGGCGCCGACCATAGGTGCGATCCTGATGCTTTCCTAACACCCGCTTCACCTCTCCTTACCCCTCCCTGACGCAGCCCGCCGTAGCTTGTCCGTGTCTCCCACACGGACTCGATCCATGCTGGACCTGGCAATCATCGCGCTCACCGCCTTCCTCCTGGTCCTGACCAGGGGCTTCCTGCGCCTCTGCGAACGGCGCGGAGGCACCCGATGACCGTTCTCTATTGGATCGCTGGAGTGCTTGCGCTCGGGCTCTTCATCTATCTATTGGTGGCGCTGCTGAATCCGGAGGCGTTCGAATGACCTCCTTCGCGTGGCTCCAGCTCGGTGGCTATCTGGCGCTGCTGATCGGACTCGGGCTGCCCCTGGGTCACTATATGGCGCGGGTCTACACCGGAGAGGCGAAACTCGCCCAGCGGGCGCTCGCGCCGGTCGAACGCCTTTTCTACCGGTTCCTGGGCGTCGACCCGGGGAAGGAAATGGGCTGGCGGGAATACACGCTCGCCGTCCTGGCCATCAGCGCCGTGAGCCTGGTGGCGGTCTACGCCATTCAGCGGTTGCAAGGCGTCCTGCCCGGGAACCCGGCGGGCTTCGCCGGCGTCCCCGCCGCGCTCGCCTTCAACACCGCCATGAGCTTCGTGACCAACACGAACTGGCAGGCGTACGGCGGCGAGACGACGATGAGCAACCTGACGCAGATGCTGGCGCTCACGGTGCAGAATTTCGTCTCGGCGGCGGTCGGCATGGCCGTTCTCGCCGCGTTCATCCGCGGGCTGCACCGGCGCACGGCGAGCACACTGGGTAACGCGTGGGTGGACGTGACCCGCAGCGTGCTCTACGTGCTGCTCCCGCTCGCGGTGGTACTGTCGCTGCTGCTGGTCTCGCAGGGCGTCGTCCAGACCATGGCCGCCAGCCGGGCGGTGACCTTGGTCCAGCCGTTCCAGGCGGATTCCTCTCTCGTCACCACCCAGGCCATTGCGGTCGGGCCCGCCGCCAGCCAGGTGGCGATCAAGCAACTCGGCACCAACGGCGGCGGGTTCTTCAACGTGAACTCGGCACATCCGCTCGAGAATCCGACCCCCTTCAGCAACTTGCTGGAAATGCTGGCCATCCTCCTTCTTCCAGCGGCGCTCTGCTTCACCTTCGGCCGGATGGTCAAGGACGACCGGCAAGGGTGGGCCATCTTTGCCGCCATGGCCATCATCTTCGCGGCGCTCACCGTCGCCACGATGTCATCGGAGCAGGCGGGCAACCCGGTGCTCACCGCGGTGGGCGCGGACCAGGCTCCGTCCGGTGTCCAGCCCGGCGGCAACATGGAGGGGAAGGAGGCGCGCTTCGGTCCGGTGAGTTCCGCCCTGTGGGCCACCGCGACCACCGCGGCGTCCAACGGCTCCGTCAACTCGATGCACGACTCCTTCACTCCGCTCGGTGGACTCTGGCCGCTCTGGTTGATGCAGCTGGGCGAAGTCGTCTTCGGCGGAGTGGGTTCCGGGCTTTACGGCATGCTGATCTTCGTGATCCTGGCCGTGTTCATCGCGGGGCTGATGGTGGGGCGCACGCCGGAGTACCTCGGCAAGAAGATCGAGGCGCGCGAGGTGACCCTCTCCGCGGTCATCGTCCTGCTCCCCTCCGCCCTGCTCCTGATCGGCACCGCCGTCGCCGTCGTGCTCCCTTCCGCCACCGCCTCGATCTTCAACCCCGGGGCGCATGGCTTCACGGAAGTCCTGTACGGCCTCACCTCGGCCTCCAACAACAATGGGAGCGCCTTCGCGGGCCTCAACGCCAACACGCCGTTCTTCAACCTGGCTCTCGGCATCGCGATGTTCGTCAGCCGGTTTTGGATCATCGTGCCGACGCTGGCCATAGCCGGTTCGCTCGCGGGCAAGAAATCGGTGCCGCCGGGGCTGGGGACCTTGCCGACTCACACGCCGCTGTTCGTCGCCCTGCTGCTCGGCACGGTGCTGCTGGTGGGCGCGCTGGCGCACCTGCCAGGGTTGGCCCTCGGTCCGATCGTCGAACATCTCATGCTGATGGGACACTGAGCCATGACCCGCTCCTCGCCTTCCCTCGTGGCGCCGGGCACGACCCGGCGGGCGCTCCGCGACTCCTTCACGAAGCTCCATCCGCGCCACCAACTGCGGAATCCGGTGATGTTTGTCGTGCTGGTCGGAAGCCTGTTTACCCTGGTCCTGGCCGGGGCATCGTTCCGCGGCATCGGGGATGAAAGCCCCTGGTTCATCCTCGGCGTCAGCGCCTGGCTCTGGCTCACCGTGTTGTTCGCCAACTTCGCGGAAGCGCTGGCCGAAGGGCGGGGCAAGGCCCAGGCGGACGCGCTCCGGCGCACCCGCACCGCTCTCCAGGCGAAGCGACTCACGGACCCCGCGAATCACCTCGATTTCCAGATGACGGCCGCGGCCGACCTCCGGAAGGGCCACGCGGTCTTCGTGACGGCGGGAGAGTACATCCCGGCGGACGGGGAGATCATCGAAGGGGTCGCCTCGGTGGACGAGAGCGCAGTGACCGGCGAGAGCGCGCCCGTCATTCGTGAAAGCGGCGGGGACCGGAGCGCGGTGACCGGCGGGACGCGGGTGCTCTCCGACTGGCTCGTCGTGCGCGTGAGCGTCAACCCCGGCGAGTCGTTCCTCGACCGGATGATCGGGCTGATCGAGGCGGCGCACCGCAAAAAGACTCCCAACGAGATCGCGCTCGAAATCCTGCTGGCCGGGCTGACCCTGATCTTCCTGCTCACCGTGGCCACCCTGTTGCCGTTCTCGATCTATAGCGTGGCGGCGGCGGGGCAGGGCACCCCCATCACCCTCACCGTGCTGGTGGCGCTGTTGGTCTGCCTCATCCCCACCACGATCGGCGGGCTGTTGTCGGCCATCGGCATTGCCGGCATGGACCGCATGATCCGGAAGAATGTGATCGCCATGTCGGGCCGCGCGGTCGAGGCGGCGGGCGACGTGGACGTGCTGCTGCTGGACAAGACCGGCACCATCACGCTGGGCAACCGCCAGGCGGTGGCCTTCATGCCGGCCGAGGGCGTGACGGAACAGGAGCTGGCCGACGCGGCGCAACTCGCCTCCCTGGCGGACGAGACGCCGGAGGGACGGAGCATCGTCGTGCTGGCCAAGGAGAAGTTCGGCATCCGCGAGCGGGACGTGCACGCGCTGGGCGCGCGCTTCGTTCCCTTTTCCGCGGAGACGCGGATGAGCGGCGTGGACCTGGACGGTCGCCAGATCCGGAAGGGCGCCGCGGAGACGATCGTGAGCTGGGTCCGACAAGCCGGAGGCCGGGTGCCGGCCAACGTCGACGCCGCAGTGACCGCCATCGCCAAGACCGGCGGCACGCCGCTGGTGGTGGCCGATGGAGCGCGCGCACTCGGCGTCATCCAACTCAAGGACGTGGTCAAGGGCGGGATCAAGGAGCGGTTCGGCGAATTGCGCTCGATGGGGATCAAGACGGTCATGATCACCGGCGACAATCCGCTGACGGCCGCGGCCATCGCGGCGGAGGCAGGGGTCGACGACTACCTGGCGCAGGCCACGCCGGAGCAGAAGCTGGCGCTGATCCGGAAGTACCAGGCCGAGGGGAGGCTGGTGGCGATGACCGGCGACGGCACCAACGACGCGCCGGCGCTGGCCCAGGCCGATGTGGCGGTAGCCATGAACTCCGGCACCCAGGCAGCCAAGGAAGCAGGCAACATGGTGGACCTCGACAGCAACCCGACGAAACTCATCGAGGTGGTGGAGACCGGGAAGCAGATGCTGATGACGCGCGGAGCGCTCACTACCTTCAGCACCGCCAACGACGTGGCGAAGTATTTCGCCATCATCCCGGCGGCCTTCGTCGGCACGTACCCCGCGCTCGGCGCGCTCAACGTGATGCGCCTGGCCACGCCCGAGAGCGCCGTGCTCTCGGCGGTCATCTTCAACGCGCTCATCATCGTGTTCCTGATTCCGCTGGCGCTGAAGGGCGTGTCCTACCGGCCGCTCGGCGCGGCGTCGCTGCTCCGCCGAAACCTGCTGGTCTACGGCCTGGGCGGCCTGGTGGCGCCCTTCATCGGCATCAAACTCATCGACGTCCTGCTCGTCGCCCTGAAGCTGGCGTGAGGCCCTGACATGCGCACCCTCTTGCGTCCCGCGCTGGTGTTCGTCGCCCTGATGACCCTCCTCACGGGGGTGCTCTATCCGGCGGCGATCACCGGCCTGGCCCAACTGCTCTTTCCGTCCGAGGCCAACGGCAGCCTCGTCGAGGTGGAGGGCACGGCCCGCGGCTCTCGCCTGATCGGCCAGCCGTTCAGTGCACCGGGCTACCTCTGGTCGCGCCCGTCGGCCACCAGTCCCATCCCCAATAACGGAGCCGCCTCGAGCGGGTCGAACCTCGGCCCGAGCAACCCGGCGCTCCGCGATGCCGTGGCCGGCCGGATCGCGGCGCTCCGCGCGGCGGACTCCACGCTGACCGGCCCGATTCCCGTGGATCTCGTGACCACGTCCGGGAGCGGGCTCGATCCGCACCTCTCGCCGGCCGCGGCGGCGGTGCAGGTGCCCCGCATCGCGCGGGCGCGGGGCATGAGCCCGGCGTCGGTGGAGGCGATCATCGCCTCCCACACCGAAGGGCGATTCCTTGGCGTCTTCGGCGAGCCGCGCGTGAACGTCCTGTTGGTCAACCTGTCGCTCGATGGAGATGTCCCGTGATCTCGCTGGCGATGGTGGCCGTTGTGCTGACCGCGCAGGACACGACGCCGAAGCCGGCCGTCGTGTTCGGGGCGTTCATCGACACCTATTTCGCCTGGGACTTCGGCCAGCCCGACGCATTCGACCGGCCCTTCACCACCCAGCCGGCGCGGCACGACGAATTCAACGTCAACCTGGCGTTCCTCGAGGCGAAACTGACCGGCGAAAAGGTCCGTGGGCGCGTGGCGCTGCAGGCCGGGACGTCGGTGCAGGCCAACTACGCCGGCGAGCCCAACGTCGGGAGCGTCAGCGGAGACGACCTCGCACGCATCATCCAGGAGGCGTGGGTGGGGGTGCGAGTGTCCCCCAAGCTCTGGGTGGACGGGGGCATCTACTTCTCGCCGATCGGCTGGGAAGGGTTCATCTCCTGGGACAACCCGACCTACACCCGCTCACTGCTGGCGGACTATACCCCGTACTTCGTGACCGGCGCCAAGGTGACCTGGGCCGCCTCGTCGAAGGTGACCGCGCAGTTCCACGTGGTGAACGGCTGGCAGATCGTGTCGGAAAACAACCCCGACAAGTCGTTCATCGCCCGGGTCGACTGGCAGGCCACGCCGGCGCTGGCCCTGGCGTACGCGTTCTACGCGGGCAATGAGCAGCTCGACACGCTGCCGGCTCGTACCCGGTACTACAATCAGCTGCTCGCCAAGGTCTCGGCCGGGCACGGCTGGGATTTCTGGGGGACGTTCGACGTCGGGGCGCAGACGGTCCCGGATGCGTCCAGCCAGACCTGGTACGGCGCGGTGATCATCGGCCGGAAGGCGCTCTCGAAGAAGGTGGCCGTGGTCGGCCGGGTGGAGGGGCACTCCGATCGGGATCAGGTGTTAATCTTCACCGGCACCCCGGATGGCTTTCGGACCATCGGCGGCTCGATCGGGGTCGACGTACAACCCGAGGAGTATCTGAAGTGGCGGACGGAACTGCGCGGCTTCACCTCGTCGGATCCAGTCTGGCCGGACCAGGGCGCCCCTGCCGGATCGGAGACGGGTGGGTTCATCGTCACCTCGCTCTCGGTTCGGTTCTGATGTACTCCAACTCCCACTGCGGCACCGCATGACGGGAACGCGCCCCGATCCCGACGCGCTGCTGGCCCGTGTCCAGCAGGAGGAGAGCCGCTCCCGACGGGGGCGGCTCAAGGTGTTTGTGGGTGCCTCTCCCGGCGTGGGCAAGACCTTCAGCATGCTCGAGGCGGCGCGTGCCGCCCGCCTCAGTGGGAAGGACGTGCTGGTGGGCGTGGTGGAAACCCACGGCCGGCGAGAGACTGCCGCGCTGGTAGAGGGGCTCGAGGTGCTGCCGCGGAAAGCGTTCGCGCACCGGGGCACCACGCTCGAGGAGTTCGACCTCGACGCCGCGCTCGCCCGACGGCCCGGCGTGATCCTGATGGACGAGATGGCGCACTCCAACGCGCCGGGTGCTCGTCACGCCAAGCGCTACCAGGACATTCACGAGCTGCTGGATGCCGGCATGGACGTCTTCACCACGCTGAACGTCCAGCACCTTGAGAGTCTGAACGATGTCGTGGCCCAGATCACGGGCGTGACCGTGCGCGAGACCGTACCGGACGCCGTGTTGGACGAGGCCGACGAAATCGAGCTGGTGGACGTGACGCCGGAAGTGCTGGAACAGCGGCTCCGCGAGGGGAAAGTGTACCTCCCCGAGCAGGCGCAGCGAGCGCTGGACCGCTTCTTCCGACGCGGCAACCTGATCGCGCTTCGCGAGCTCGCGCTCCGCCGCACCGCCGAGCGGGTGGACGAGCAGATGCGCGGCTATCGCGCGTCGGCCGGGATCGCCGAGCCGTGGGCGGCCTCCGAACGCCTGCTGGTATGCGTCTCGCCCTCCGAGCGGAGTCTCCGGCTGGTGCGGAGTGCGCGCCGACTGGCCGGAATGCTCCGCGCGCCCTGGACGGCGCTCTACGTGGAGCTGCCGCGTCACGCCACCATGCCGGCCCGGAACCGGGAGGCGGCACAGGAGGCGCTTCGCCTGGCCGAGGAACTGGGCGGTACCGCCGTGTCGGTGCCGGGCCATGACGCCGCCGAGGAAGTGCTCGCCTACGCGCGCGCACACAACGTGACCAGGATCATGGTCGGGCGGTCGCGGCGTGGGTGGTTGGGGCTGCTGTTTCCGGCATCCGTGGCGGGCCGACTGGTGCGGAGTGCGGAGGGGATGCATGTCTGGGTCGGCGCTGACGACGACCGGGAAGTCCGGCATGAGCCGGGTCCCAAGGCCGGGTTCGCCGTAGCTCCCGTCCGCGACTACCTCGGCGCGGCGGTGATCGTGGGCCTGATGACGGCGATCGCGCTGCCCTTCCATGGGACGCTGGCCGAGATCGACGCCGCCATGCTGTACCTCCTCGCCGTCGTCGTGGCCGCGGCGCGTTACGGACGCGGGCCCTCCGTCCTCGCCGGGCTCCTCGCGGTGGCGGCGTTTGATCTCTCGTTCGTGGAACCCTACGGCACCTTTGACGTCACCGATGTCCGGTATGTGCTCACCTTCGGGATGATGCTGGTCGTGGCGCTGGTCATGGGCGGGCTCACGACGCGGGTGCGCGAGCAGGCCAGCGTCGCACGCCTACGCGAGCGCCGGGCGTCCACCCTGTACGCCGTGAGCCGGGACCTGGCCGCCGCCCGGACCCGACCGGAACTGGGCCGGGTCACGCTGCGCCACCTCCACGACCTCTTCGGCGGCTCGGTCATGCTCATGCTGCCGGACGGCGACGGGCAGCTCGACGTGGTCGCGGAGATTCCACCGCAGGCGGGGACCCGACGAGACCTGGGCGTCGCGAAGTGGGCTTTCGAACACGGCGAATCCGCCGGCCGGGGGACGCAGACATTGCCGGCGGCCGAGGCCATCTACGTGCCGCTCGCCACGCCTGATCACGTGCTCGGCGTGGTGGGGATGCGCCCAGAGCCGCCGGATCGGCTGGCCAACCCGGCGCAGCGACAACTGCTCGAAGCGCTGCTCGGCCAGGCGGCCGTGGCACTGGAGCGCACGAAACTGGCGGAGGAAAAGCGGCTGGTGCATCTCGAATTCGAGGCGGAACAGCTGCGCACGTCACTGCTCAGTTCGTTGTCGCACGACCTCCGGACCCCGCTGGCCGGCATCGAGGGGGCGGCCAGCAGCCTGGCCGAGGATCAGGGCCGCCTGACGGCGGCCACCCGACGCGATCTCGCGCAGACCATCGTGGACGAGGCGCAGCGCATGACGCGCCTGGTGGCCAATCTCCTCGACATGGTGCGAGTGGAAAGCGGCGCGCTCGGTGTGCACCGCGGGTGGCATGTCCTGGAGGAGGTTGCGGGGGTGGCGCTGTTCCGCGCCGGGGAGCGGCTTGAAGGGCGGTCGGTGACCATCGATCTCCCTCCCACGCTTCCACTGGTTCCCATCGACGACGTGCTGATCGAGCAGGTGTTGATCAACCTCCTGGAAAACGCGGCCAAGTACACGCCGGCCGGCAGCCCGATCGAAATCAGTGCGAGCGTGTTGCAGGGCGAGGTGATGGTGACGGTGGCCGACCGCGGGCCCGGCGTGCCGCCGGAGGAGTCCGAACGGATCTTCGAGAAGTTCCACCGGGCCGCGCGGGGAGCAGGGGGTGTGGGGCTTGGGCTCGCGATCTGCCGAGGGATCATCACGGCCCACGGCGGGCGCATCTGGGTGGATTCCCGCGAAGGCGGCGGTGCCGCGTTCCGGTTTACCCTTCCCATCATTGGCACCCCGCCGACGCTCGAGCGCGAGCCCGGGGAAGAGGAGGTCCTAGGGTGAGTGAGGCGGGGCCGATGGTGCTGCTCATCGAGGACGAGGTGCCGATGCGCCGTTTCCTGCGCGCGGCCCTGGCATCCGAATCGTATCGGCTGGTCGAGGCTGCGACCGCCCGCGATGGTCTGGCGGAAGCTGCGAGCCGGAATCCCGACCTGATCTTACTGGATCTGGGGCTGCCCGACGCCGACGGGATCGAGGTGACGCGCCGGCTCCGGGAGTGGAACAACAGGCCAATCATCGTCTTGTCGGCCCGAGGCCAGGAGCGCGACAAGATCGACGCGCTGGACGCAGGGGCGGACGACTACCTGACCAAGCCGTTCAGCGTGCCGGAGCTGCTCGCGCGCATGCGCGTCGCGCTGCGGCATGCCGCCGGGAAGGCAGGCGTCGAGGAGCCCATCTTCTCCACCGGCGACCTCGTGATCGACCGGGGGCGACGGGTGGTGACGGTGCGCGGCGAGGAGGTGCACCTGACGCCCACCGAGTATCGCCTGCTCCTGGCGCTGGCGCAGCACGCGGGCCGGGTGCTCACGCATCGGCATCTCCTGCGCGAGGTCTGGGGCCCGGGCCGGGTCGGGCAGGACCACTACCTGCGGGTGTACATGGCGCAATTGCGCGCCAAGATCGAACGCGATCCCGCACGCCCGGAGTACCTGCGGACGGAACCGGGGGTGGGATATAGGATGGTGGAAGGGGAATAGGCGTGGAAGCGGGGCAGCGAGGCGGGGGGCAGAAGAACGTAGGGGCGCAGAGCTGTGCGCCCCTACATCGTTATCACGGCCCCGCCGCCCCGCTGCCGATCTGCCCCGCCGTCAATTCGGCGCGTGCACGCCAGGCCCGCCGTAGTTCCGGTTCCCGCCCAGCGTCGGCCCACGGAACGAGAATCCGTCAGCGTTGTCCATCTTGGCCACCACCTGGCGGATCGAGCCCGGGAATGACTCCGTCCGTCCGTTCTTGCCGAACGGGTCGGTGTACCAGACTTCGGGTCCATCGGCGTTCTGGATCCGGTTGCCGTTGATGTCCACCTGACGCTGCACCCCGTTGAAGGGCGAGCGCGGATCGTCATACGCCAGTGACGTGAGGGTCCCGTTGGCGGTGGCCTGGTCGCAGAGCCAGCCCTTGGCACGGTCGCCGTTGGCCTCGGTGGCGAAACACATGTCCACCGTGCGGCCCGTGAGTCCCGGGAGCGCAGGATCGTAGAACCGGCTGGGATAGAACACCTGGTAGTAGGGATCGATGCTCGCCAGGGTATGCCCGGACACGGTGCGCACACTGGCGCTGATCTGCCAGCTCTCGTGCATGGCCGCGCCAAAGTTGGAGTACTGCCCCGGGGTCACCAGCATGTGCTGTTCGATGCAGGCGCGGTCCGGCAGGGTGCGCTTGCCGCCGCCGTTCGGGCTGTTGAGTGGTGTTGGGGCACCGACCGGGACATGCACGTCGTGGTCGCACGACTCCACCATTTCGCCGGGCGTGCCGATGGCCGCCATGACCGTCATGTCGAGCCGGGTGCCGCCGGTGCAATCGACGTGATACGCGAGCTCGTGGAGGTTGTTGGTGAAGGCGTCCTTCGAGTGGGTGCCCTGGTGGAGCTTGGTGAGCACGTCGCACCGGACCTCGAGCACCGAGCCGGCGACACCATCGCCCAGATCGAACTTGACGTCATTCTCCCACTCGATCTTGTGACCGACGTGGTCCTCGTTCCGCACGCCCGTCGGATCCCAGATGGCCAGCTGCTCATTGGCGTAGCCAAAGGGGATCGGCCCGGTGCGCTGGTAGAGATCGGAGCCGCGCGGATCGCGGCCATGCTCATGTCCGAAGTGGCACCCCGTGGTGGGATCCACCGGCGGATGCCAGGTCGGGTACAGTTTGCCGTCTGGCCCCACCACGGAATAGCTGTTGTGGATCTCGGCGGTGCAGTCGTCGTTGGGCCCGGGACGCCAGAGGTCGTAGGCCACGCTCACGCCGGTCGCGACTGGCGGCGTGGGGGCGCTGGAGTCCTCGGCGCAGCCGGCGAGCGCCGCGCCCGTCAGCAGGACGGCGCTCAACGCGCCGATCGGGAAGGGCAGGGTGGGGTGTCGCATGGTGATCCCTCCGGTCAGTGAATCACGAGCCCGACGCCGAACTGCAGCGACGAAATGCTGGCGTCGTTGGCGATGATGGCCGTGGTGACGGTGTTGTCTTCGGTGTGTTCGAACTGCAGGTCGCCCGCCAGCGTGTACTGGTAGTTGATGTAGGGGTTGATCGAGTACTTCTTCCCCACCCGCCACTCATACCCGATGCCGATGATGCCGCCCGGCTGGGTGGTCGAAATCACGTCCACCGAGTCGCTGGCACTGTAGCCGGTGATCCCGAGGCCACCCTTCACGTAGGCACCGCGCTCCGGCCACGGATACCAGAGCGCCACGGCGCTCACGCTCCAGGATCGGCGGGTCGCGATGTCCTGCGAGTTGGTCCAGCCGTCGAGCTCGCCGCCGAGGAGCCAGGACTTGGAGAGCACGCCACCGGCACGAGCCGACACGGTGAGGTCGGTTCCGCTCTGGTCATTGCAGATGTCGCAGTGGAGTTGGCCCGAGCCCGCGCCGAACCCGAATCCGTACCAGAAACCCTGGCGGACATTGGCGTTCTGGGCGGTGACCGGCGTCACGAAGAGCGCCAGACAGCTGGCGACAAGGAACAATCGATTCATGAATGGGATCCTCCTGGAGGGAACCGGGGTGCAGGAGTGGGGCCGGAATGGGGCGGGGCTGGTGGGCAGGGTGGCAGAGGGGCCGTCAGGTCCTAACTAGTTGCACGGCAGTGGCTTAGGTATGCGTGTGTCGATCCTGTTCACGAAATGCAACTTGCCTGACAGGAATTGCACGGGCGAAGCGCCATTTTGCATGAAAAAACGCGGGAGGGCTGCTGCCCTCCCGCGGTATTCCGGGACTGCCACGCCTGGAATCGAGCTATGCCTTTGAGGAAACGACCTGGCGAACGAGCAGCGCCAGCAGCAGCATCGCGCCAAACGCGCAGACGATCACCGGCCCGGTGGGGAGGTCGTACTTGAACGACAATGCGAGACCGGTGGCAGAGGCGAAGATGCCAGCGGACCAGGAGATTGCTGCGAGGGCCTTCTGGTTGGTGGTGAACTGAAACGCGACCGCGGCCGGGACCACCAGGAACGAGAAGACCAGCAGCACGCCGGCGATCGGCACCGAGAAGGTGATGACCACGCCGAAGGAGAGGTAGAACCAGAAGTCCCACCACCGGATGCGCCACCCGTTGGCGAGCGCCGTCTCGGGCTCAAACGAAATGGTGAGGAAGCGCTTCCGCAGGACGAAGTGGAAGACGCCGAGCGCCGCGTACACCGCCGCCATCTTGAGGATGGCGGGCCAGGTGACCCAAAGCAGGCTCCCCACCAGAATATCCTTGATCGCCTCCCCGCCTCCGGGCACGCGATCGGCCACCAGGATGGCCGCCGCCGACGCCACCACGTACACGATACCGATGATGGCTTCCTGCGGCACCCGCCCCTTCTGCTCGGTGCGCGTCAGCGCGAACAGCGCCGCGCCGAGCGTGGTGAAGCCCAACGCATACGCGTAGGAAGTCGGGGAGCCCGGCGCGGAGCCCGCCAGGATGGCCACGGTGGAGCCAAGCGCCGCCATCTGGGCCAGCGACAGGTCCACGAAGATGACCTCGCGCGCGATGATGTGCAGGCCGAGGTAGGAGTGGATGGCCACGATGACCATGCAGGCCGCCAGCGGCGGCAGGATCAGGTCGAGCATCGGCTCAGTTCTTCTTTCCGAAGCCGGCCGCGAGGCCGTTGACCCAGCTGTTCACCAGGTCGAAGTAGGTGGTCACACCGGGAGCACCGAAGGTGTTTTCGGGGACGACCACGGCGGTGGCGCCGGTCTTGGCTGCCACCTGGTCGATTTGTGATTTCGGAAAGTAGTTGGAGGCGAAGAGCACCGGAATTTGCCGGTCCTTCATCAGCGCGATGACCTCCTCGACGTGCCCTGGTGTCGGCGGGATGCCGGGCTTGGCCTCGATATACGTCACGCATGTCACCTGGAACCGCGCGCTGAAGTAGGCCCACTCCTTGTGGTAGCAGGCCATCTCCTTGCCCTTGAAGACCTCGCCCGTCTTGAGCCACCCGCCGAGCTGCTCGGCGAGCGGCTTGCCATGCAGCACCGTCTTCTGCACGAACCCGTCGAATTGGCCTGTCTTCAGGAGGTTGAACGCGGTGGCCGGCGTGAGGACACCCACGAGCTCCTTGCCGATGGTGGCCTCCAAGACCCGCTTCTCGAAGTCCGCCTCGCGTGTCTTGTAGTACTCGGCGTTGGCCGGGTCCACCCGTACCAGCCCGGTCAGGATGTTCCGGGCGATGATGATGCCGTTGATCGGGTCGGTGTGGATGTGCGGATTGCCTTCGGCGTGGATGTCTCCACCGGCACGGCTCAGCGACGT
The DNA here is from genome assembly GCA_963810185.1 of uncultured Gemmatimonadales bacterium. Taxonomy (GTDB): domain Bacteria; phylum Gemmatimonadota; class Gemmatimonadetes; order Gemmatimonadales; family GWC2-71-9; genus SPDF01. The sequence continues at coordinate 214,261 of CAWEMJ010000007.1, read as the reverse complement.
TGGGACTTCGAGCAGCGTGATACCGGTGTACGCCGCCACGTAGCCGGGTCCGCCCTCCATGATTTTGCGATTGCCGGCCCGGTCCAGCAGCGTCGGCACCCAGAGCTCAAGGTCGAGACCGGTGGTCACGAACAGGTCGGCGTCGCGGAGCAGCGCCACGAAACTCGGCTTGGGCTGCACGAAATGCGGGTCTTCGTCGCCCTGGGCAATCGAGGTGACCGTACCCCGGTCGCCCACGATGTCCCGGGCGATCGAGCCGTAGGTGGTGAGGCTGGTGACGACCTTGACCTGCGCCGCGGGGACGGCGGGAGGCGTGGTCGAGAGCGCGGCAAGTAACAGCAATGCTGGTGTGAGCATGTCAGTAGGTCTCGTGTTTGTGTGGACCCATCGCCCAGACGACCTGCAGCGTGAGGTTGTCGACCGATCCGATGGAATCCAGATGGTCGCGAAACGCCTGGAGGCGGAGGTAGACGAACTCGCTCTGCCACCAGGTGGCGACGGCGGTAGCGCGCCAGTTGGTGTCGTCCGGCCCGACCGGCGCTTCTACGTAGTCGTACCGCCCGCCGACCACCCAGCGCTGGCTGAGGCGCCAAGTGACGTCGGAATACATCCCGTAGCGAGTGGTGGTGGGCTCGAGGCCGAGCCGCTGCAGGCGATAGCCCTCGGTCCGGAAGGTGAGGTCCTTCCGGGTTCCGGACTCGGGCGGGCGAATGGTGAACCGGAAGTCGACGCCGAGGAGGTTGCTGCTGAGGTCGACCTCGCCGTTCTGCGCGCCGATGCCGGTGAAGCCAATCTGCATGTAGGTGCTGCGGGAGAGCTGCCAGAAGTTCTGCAGCCGGCCGAGGACGGCTGGTTGATGCCCTCCGTCGTTGAGCGGTTCGCTCTCGATGGCGGCGCCCTGCAGGAAGATTTCCGAGGTGCCCTTCGCGATCGACACCGGCAACACGGTATAGAGGCTCGCGCCGACGCCGCTGAGGCCGTCCGGCCCGAGAAACGCCTGGTACACCAGCGGATAGTTGGTTTCCGGGAGTGCGTGCCGGTGCCAGCGGTTGAGGTCGCCGACCGCCATCCGGTACTTGCCGACGTCCGCCCGGACCTTGCCGGGAAGGCCGGTCCAGTAGATGTAGGCCTCCTCGACGCCGATCTCGTCCGCGCCCCAGGTGAGAAAGATCTTCGTAAACGAGTACGGGTCGAGCGTCGCCTGGAGCGCCACCTCGACCTCGGCGAGCTGCAGGTCGAGTCCCTCGATGTCACTCTGGGCGGCGAACTGCACGTCGCCGGTGGCGCTGATTTCAGGGTTCATGGCCGACTGGTTGCGTTGCCGACTCACGAACGCCGTGGGTGTGGCACCTGCGGTATCGGACGGGGCGGGTGCGCCCGCCGCCGTGGCCGCGCTATCGGCCGCCGCGCGGATGGCCGCCAGCGGGTCGGTCGTGTCGACCGTCGCCGGGACGGGCGGCGCCGTGACGGCGCATCTGGCCGCGACCGCCGCATTGACGCGCACGGTGAGTACCGCCACCGTGGCCGCGAGGGAATCGAGGGCGGCATTGCCGGTCGGCTTCGCCGCGGCCGACGGGGGCAGCGGGGAGGTGGGGCAGTGACCGGCCTCGGCAGAATCGAGCCGAGCCGTGAGCGCGGTCACGGTGCGCCGGAGCGAATCCACCGTGGCGGTGGGCACTCCCTGAGCCGCGGCGCCGGACGCCACGACACCGAGCAGGGCGACGATAGCAACAGCCGTGCGGATCAACAGCCGCATGGGCCTCCTCATTCCTGTTTGGGGGAGCCGATGGTGAGGGCTCCGATGTCAGATTCAGGGCGAACGGAGGAGGGTCAGGCGGGTGGTGCGCGGGAGTGCTGGGACGAGGCCGGCTCAATAGCAGTGGGAGCGACGACGGCGAGCACCCCAGAGCGCTCCGCCTGCGGCGGCGCCACGCGGATTGCCTCGGCGCTTCCGAGTGCGTCGCGTTGCTCGGCGGCGGGCTGGGCGAGGGTGCAGCGGTCGGCGTGGTGCAGGCCGCCGTGTGCTTCGATGTGGGTGATGCCCGCACAGGGATCCCGCCCCGCCAGATGGAACATGGCGGCATCGGTCAGTGGCACGCCAAGCGTGCCGGTGAGGAAGAGGCCGAAGAGAAGGGCGGCGCGGAGCCGGATGGCGAGGCTGGTCACGGGGTGGAATGTGCGGGGGCGTGCGGGGAAGGACAAGGCGGGGCCCGGCGGCGAGCCGGGTCCCGCCCCCGTGCGGTCTAGTGCGTGTGGACCATCGTGGCCCCTTCGGCCGCGAAGGTATAGCCGCCCTTAGGGCAGGAGACGGCGGCGTTCGTCGGTGAGAAGACCCCGGCCGGGTTGTTCCTCCAGAGCCAGACGTGCAGGTCGTAATGGTGCACCTCGGGCGGCATGATCGGCGGGTGTCCCTCCATCGGACCCTGGAGCTGCTGGCCGAAGACGGTTGGCGGGGTTGAACCGGCCAACTGCGCCGGCATGAACCACTCCGCGGCCACCAGCACCAGCTTGTCGCCCTTGGGCTCGTAGATCAGCACCTGCGGCTTGGTCGGGTCGAGCGTGGGGCCGACGTTGTTCATGTTGAGAAGGTGCACGCCCATGGCGCCGGCGGCGACCTGCATGCTCCCCTCCGAGAAGGGCTTTGGGAAGTCGATGCAGGCGATGGTGGAGAGGTAGCCGTCGCGGACAGCCACCATCGGGTCCTGATACTTGTCGAGCCCGGCGCGCACACTTTGCAATTCCGGAGACAGTTGGTTCCCCGCCTGCGCCTGGGCCACTGAAGCGGCTGCGAGCAGGGCGGTGGCGGCGAAAGCGAGCGGGAGGCGAAGCCCGCCTGCAATGCGCCGCAAGGTGGTGAACTGCATGGTGGTTCCTCGCGGAGTGGGTGGAAGCGGCGAATACCGTGAAGATTCCTACATTACCATCTCCCACGAGAAACGCAATCCGGAAAGTCACCTCGGAATCCTTGCGATGCGAGGCCCTTCGACGTATCTTCAATGTATCTACTCGAATGAAGGTACAGGGTGCGCACTCGTATTTCCAAATGGGGCAACAGTTTAGCCATCAGGCTCCCTAAGCCATTCATGGACGAACTGGGGCTCGGCGCGGGCGCCGAGGTCGAGATCACGCTCCGGGACGGGCACCTCGTGCTGTCTGCAGCGGGTCGGGAATACGCGCTGAAGGAGCTGGTGGACGGCATCACCTCGGAAAATCGACACCAGGAAACCGACTGGGGCCGTCCCAAGGGTCGTGAGGTATGGTAGCGCCGGATCGGGGCGATCTCGTCTGGGTCACCATCGAACCTGCCGACGGCGGCGAGGCATTACGTCGCCCGGCGCTGGTCGTGTCGCCCGCACTCTACAACGAACGCTCCGGGTTGGCGCTGATGTGCGCCATTGCCCACCAGGCCAAGGGCTACCCGTTTGAAGTCGAGCTGCCGGCAGGCCTCTCGGTGGAAGGGGTCGTGCTGGCCGACCACCTGCGGAGCGCGGACTGGAGGGCGCGGGGCGCGGAAGCGGCGGGGCGGGTGCCCGCGGCCGTGGTCGATGACGTCCTGGCGAAATTGAAGCCGTTGTAGCGACCGACCTCACCCCCTGTCCCCCTCTCCGGCAAGCGGAGAGGGGGAACGTAGATGAAGCTCCCTGTGTCGTCCCCCCTCTCCACATCGTGGAGAGGGGGACAGGGGGTGAGGCCGTTGGCGATGACCGAGACGAGGCGGAGGCCGAGTGACGAAACCTGACGAATTGATCCAGTTGACCAATGCCCCCGCCCGAGTGCGCGGCGCGTTCCGCGTCAACGGCGAATCGCGCGAGGCGCTCTACAAGCCGCACACCACGCTGCTCGAACTGCTGCGTGAAGACCTGCACCTCACCGGCACCAAGCACGGCTGCGAGCTCGGCGAATGCGGCGCCTGCACCGTGTTGGTGGACGGCGTGCCGGTGCTCTCCTGCCTGGTGCTGGCGCAGTCGGTGGAGGGGCAGGAAGTGGCCACCGTCGAGGGGATGGCCGACGGCCCTACGCTCCATCCACTGCAGCAGGCCTTCGTCGAACTCGGCGCGGCGCAGTGCGGCTACTGCACCCCCGGTGTTTTGCTGGCCGCCGAGGCGCTGCTGACGGAGACACCGTCCCCGACGCGGGACGACATCAGGCTCGCACTCTCAGGCAACCTCTGCCGCTGCACCGGCTACATCAAGATCTACGAGGCGATTGAGCTGGCGGCGGCGCGGATGCGAGGGGAAGCGGCGGCGCCGAGAACAGAGACCCTGTATGGCTACTAGAGACAAGACACTGGACCCCGGCTTTCGCCGGGGTGACGACCGGATGAACCCGACCTACGCGGTCATCGGCACGGCGAGGTCGAAGACCGACGCTCCCGGCAAAGTTGCGGGGCAGACGCTCTTTGCCGACGACGTCGTGCTGCCCCGGATGCTCTGGTGCAAGCTGCTCCGAAGCCCGCACCCGCATGCGCGCATCGTGTCGATCGACACCGCCCGCGCCCGCGCACTCCCAGGCGTGGAGGCGGTGCTCACCGGCGCCGACCTGCCCGATCCCCTTCGGCATCCTCCCCGTGAGCCAGGACGAGCACGCCCTCTGTCCCGATGTGGTGCGCTTTGTGGGCGACCCGGTGGCGGCCGTGGCCGCCATCGACGAAGAGACCGCGCTCGCGGCCTGCGGCCTCATCGACGTGGTATACGAACCGCTGCCGGTCATCGCCTCGGTGGACGACGCGGCCTCAACGCCTGCGCCGCAGCTCCACGGCTACGCCGATGAGGGGAACTGGCACAAGCTGGTGCACCTGCAGTTCGGGGAACTCGAGGATGGCTTCCAGCGCGCCGATCTGGTGCGGGAAGACCTCTTCCTGTACGAGGGCAACACCCACCTGCCGATGGAGCAGCACGCCAGTATCGCGCACGCCACTCCCGACGGCCGCGTCACCATCTGGTCCAGCACCCAGACGCCGCACTACCTGCACCGCGCCCTCTCGAAGGTGCTCGACCTGCCGCCAGCGCGCATTCGGGTCATCGCCACGCCCAACGGCGGCGGCTTCGGCGGCAAGAGCGACCCGTTCAACCACGAGATCGTGGTGGCGAAGCTGAGCCTGGTCACCGGGCGGCCGGTCAAGATCGGGCTTACCCGCGAGGAAGTGTTCTACTGCCACCGAGGCCGGCACCAGGCGCTGATGAAGATCCGCACCGGCGTAACCAAGGACGGCGCCATCACCGCGATGGACTTCGAGTCGTACCTCGACGGCGGCGCCTACGGCTCCTACGGCGTGGCCTCGCTCTACTACACTGGCGCCCTGCAGACCGTCACATACGACGTGCCGACCTACCGCTTCCGCGGCGCGCGTGCCTTCACCAACAAGCCGCCCGGCGGACCGAAGCGCGGGCACGGCACCACGCAGCCGCGCTTTGCCGTCGAGGTGCAGCTCGACAAGATCGCCGAGGAACTGAAATTGGACCCCGCCGAGCTCCGGCTCCGGCACATCGTCAAGCCGAACGCCGTCACCGCTAACTGGCTGCAGCTCGGCACCGTGGGTCTCGAGGCGTGCATCCGCAAGGTGGTTGAGGGGTCGCGCTGGAAGGAGCGCTTCCGGAAGCTGCCCTACGGCCGAGGCCTCGGGCTGGCCTGTTCCTCCTATATCACGGGGGCCGGCCTCCCCATCTACTGGAACGACATGCCGCACTCCGGCGCGCAGATCAAGTGCGATCGGGGCGGCGGAGTCACCATCTTTTGCGGCTCGACTGATATCGGGCAGGGCTCCGAGTCGGTGCTGGCCTACGTGACGGCCGAGGTCCTCGGCATCGAACCGGCCGACATCAAGGTCGTCACCGCCGACACCGACCTCACCCCGGTGGACCTCGGCAGCTACTCCTCGCGCGTCACCCTGATGACGGGTCAGGCGGCCATGCAGGCCGCCACGCGGATACGCGACCTGATCGCGTCGGCGGTGGCCACGAAGCTCGATGTGCCTGCGGACCGGTTGGTGTTCGGTGGAGGCCGGGTATTCGACGCGCAGGAGCCGGACACGGGGCTCACCTTCCGCGAGGCGGTGGGTGTCGCCGAGGCGAAGCACGGGACACTTGGCGCGGTGGGGAGCTACACGCCGCCTCGCTCGCCAGGCCGCTACCGGGGCGCGGGTGTCGGTCCATCGGCGGCGTACAGCTATTCGGCGGCGGTGGCGGAAGTGGAAGTGGACCCCGACACCGGCGTCGTGCGGGTGCCGACCATCTGGATCGGGCATGACATCGGGCAGTGCATCAACCCGGCCCTGGTCATGGGGCAGGTCGAGGGCGGCGTGTACATGGGACTCGGCGAGGCGCTGATGGAGGAGATGGCGTACCGCGAGAAGCTGGGCCTGGTGCACAAGTGGCCGTCGATGCTCGAGTACAAGAGCCCGACCACCATGGAGATGTGCGACGTCATCACCTACCTGATCGAGGACCCCGATCCCGAACGGCCCGTTCGGCGCCAAGGAGGCGGGGCAGGGGCCGCTCAACCCGGTGATGCCCGCCATCGCCAACGCCATTTACGACGCGGTGGGCGTGCGCATCGACGAAGTGCCGATGAGCGCGCCGAAGGTGCTCAAGGCCATCCAGGCGAAGGCCAAGGGCAAGGAACCGCGCTACGGACCGAGCGGGACGCCGGGGGTATCGTGGCCGGAGCGGACCTATGTACGGACGCCGGCGCAGGGCGGCGACGGCAGGGCAGCGGGGCAGGGAGGCAGCGGGGCCGGAACGAGGTGAAATAGAGGAGTCAGGACGCCCCTCGACCGGCCCGCAATCGGGGTAGGCTCACGCCCACCCCGGCCTTCGGGGCCAACCGAGATTCTTGGATAAGGAAGTGAACCCATGCTGAGACTGCCACCGCACGAAACATCATTTCCCACATCAATTGCCGATGCGGTCGCTCAGCGCGTGTCCGCCGGCGCGGCGGGCGCGTACGTGGCGGGGGGCACTGATCTCTATCCCAATATGAAGCGCCGGCAGCAGGAGCCGAAGCGCGTCATCGATGTGCGGCGAATCCCCGAGTTGAATCGGCTCGAAGTGGCAGCGGATGGAACCCTCGTCATCGGCGCCGGTGTGACGCTGACCCGGTTCCTGCGCGATGCCCGGGTCCGCGCCGGCTGGCCGGTGCTGGCGCATGCGGCCGGCGAGATCTCCACGCCACTCCTGCAGAACATGGGCACGGTAGGTGGCAATCTCCTGCTCGATACCCGCTGCAACTACTACGACCAGGGCTTCGAGTGGCGGAAGGCCATCAACTTCTGCATGAAGAAGGACGGCGACACCTGCTGGGTGGCGCCGTCGAGTCCGCGCTGCTGGGCGGTGCAGTCGAGCGACCTGGTGCCGGTGATGGTGGCGCTGGACGCGCGGGTGGTGCTGGCGGGCCCCGATGGCGAACGCACCATTCCCGCGGCGGCGCTGTATCACGACGACGGGATGGCATTCCTGACCAAGCGACCGGAGGAACTGCTCGTGCGGGTGGAAGTACCGCCGCTCGTTGGCGCGCGCGCCAGCTACCGGAAGCTCAGGCGGCGCGGGGCGTTCGACTTTCCGGTGCTGGGGGTAGCGGCGTGGGTGTCGTTCGATGGGGCGGGGAAGGTAGCGGCGGCGCGCATCGTCCTCGGCGCGGTCGGCTCGCACCCCAAGCTAGTGGCGGACGCGGCGGCTGTGCTCGTCGGCGGCACGCTGGACGACGACCAGCTCGACGAAGCGGCGCGACTGGCCAGCAAGCTCGCCAAGCCGCTCGACAACACGGACTTCACCATCGGCTGGCGGAAGGACATGGCGCCGGTGTTCGTGCGGCGGGCGCTGGAGGAGTTACGGTCGGGCGGATAGCCTAGGCGCCGCTCTCGAGCGTCACGGCCAGTGTGTAGGTGCCGCCGTCGAAGGTGCCTTTCAGTTCCGTGCCCTTTGCGTGCCATGTCGTATCGCGCAGAAAGGTGTCGGCGGCATGGGCAAGCGTCACGATGCCCGTTGTAGCGTCATAGGTGTAGGTGCCGTTGAGCGAGAGGATTTCCTCCTCACCGGACTCCGAATAGGATGCCGGAACCGTCATGGTGCCAGTCGTAGCGCCCCCCGGTGTCAACACGAGCGAAATGACGGCGCCCGCTGCGAGCATGTCGGTGTCCCCACTGGCTTCGGTCAGGGTGAGTGCCGTGGCGTGATACGTTCCGCTCACCGTGGAGGGATACGAGGGATCCCCACTGACACCGGTGGTGAGCGGGTGGCCATCGCCGCAGCCGATGACGGCAAGGCAGGCGACGAAGATGGTGAGCAGCGGGCGGGTCAATGAGAAGAAGCGCATTTCTCGTCCTAATTGAGGAGGCGCGATGACCAACGTGCCGATTGTTTTCGGCGATGCAGCTTACCAGTGCACCTGAATCCCGCCGGTCAATTCAAAATCACTCAGCGCGTCGCCCCAGAGGTGGTCGCTCCAATACCATGTGGTGACGCGAAGGACGACTGCCGTGGAGATCTCGATTCCGATTCCGAGCGAGAGTCCGAGCGCCAGTCCGGTGGGCTGATCCTCAATCGCGATGAACGGATCGGAAAAGACGCCCGGGTTGAGTGTCAGGCCATCCGAGTGAACAATTCCCAAACCAACGCCGACTTCCGGCGAGAGGAGGTCGAACAACGGAATTCCGCTGCTGCGGAAGGGACGGTGCGTGACAGCGGTTGCGGTGGCATAGCCCCGCCACAAGGTCTCCGACCCCGTAAAAACCTCTTCCACCCCGGTCGAATCGAAGAAGACGCCCCGCGGAATATCACCGATTGATCCCAGCGAAAGTCCCAGACCCAGGCGAAGCCAGGGTCGCACTTCTCGTCCTCCCCAGAGTGCGAAGAGCGGGTAGGTTTGGTCGCCGCCAGCGTCATACTCGATGACCCCGGCTTCGAGTGCGACAGAGTTCTTCTGCCCATGCGCCGCCACCGGCAGGCCGCATAGCACTACCGAAAAGCAAAGGCTCGCCCGATACCAGCGAACTAACGAGTCAAGAATTGGGGGGGCCATGGACTACTGTACGGTTGACGTCCGCTGCTGTCAACCAGAGAAGAGCCCTAGTACATGAACCCATAGCTCAGCCAGAGCGCGGAGCCCTGGGGGCTCCCGACGATCGTAATCACCCCTCCCGCCGAGCGGTTCGGCAGGGAGAACCAGAGCCCGCCTCCCACGCTGCCGTGCCACACGTTGCCATCGTCGGTCACGTTGAACACCCGCCCCAGGTCGGCGATGCCCACCACGCCCAGCTGCCACGGCACCACGAAGGGCACAGTGGCGGCGCGAATCCGCAGCTCGTTGTTGAAGTACAGGGACGCCTGCCCGGCATAGCGGCCTGATTCATACCCGCGGACGGTCGTCGATCCACCGACGAACGCCGCCTCGTGCACCGGGACATTGCCCATGGTGAGTCGACCGGTGGCGCGGAGGGCGAGGGTGAAGCGCGGGAACTGAGGCAGCGTCACGTACTTGGCGCCGGACACCTGCATTGTCCCGAACGGCTTGCCATCTTCGAATACCACCGGGTAGAAGCTGCCGCCCGCGCGGATGTTCCATCCGCTTCGCGTAAACCGCGCCGCGTCCCTCGTATCGTAGGCCGCGATCGCCTGGACACCGAGCTGCGCGAATTCCGGGACGCCGTAGGGATCGGTCTGGCTGATGTAGCTATTGGCGAGCGTGTCGGTGCGGACATGCTTGTAGATGGGGCCGATGCCCACGTTCGAGTGCGGTGTCATCTTGTAGTTCCACGCGGGATAGACGTAGAGCTGTCGTTGCTGGGCCAGGTAGAAGTTGGCCGGTTGGGTGAATGGCGTCGTGTTGCCGAACCCGAAGAAGTGCAGCACGATGATTTCCGACAGGCCGGCGTCCAGGGTCGCAGCTTGCCGGGACCGCCACCGCCGGAATTCTCCGTTCACCTCGATCGCGTAGTTGTCCACGGCCGTGGCGTACCCGGAGCGGAACCGCAGCTTCTTGTAGTACGGCTCATACCCCATGCGATAGGTGGTGAGCGTGACGCCGCCGCCGATCAGCACCCCTACGTCCGAATTCACGTCGAACCAGATGTTGGGTCCCACGTCGGTGCCGTGAAGCGGTACCGGAGGAGGGCGAGTCAGGTCGAGATCTTCCACCTCGGGAATCGGCAGCGTGTCCTCCACGATCTCGAGACGGAGGTTTCCGGTGCGCGGACCGCCGCCGTACACCGCGGTGCGCTGTCCGCTGCCACGCGCGCCGCCCAGGGTCAGGCCCTCCTCCCACGCGACATCGAGGAGTGGGCCGCTCAGGCCGGGACCGACGAGTTCGATCCGGTCAGCCCCTCCCTCGAGATAGAGCGCAATCGCATCGGTCTCCCCCGGCGCGTAGGTGCGCCGGAATCCGTCTTGAAACACCAGGTCCAGCCCGCCGCGGTCCTGACGGGTCACGGTGACCGTGTCGGCGCCTGGGCTCCCGAAGAATGCCGCCTCCTGGTTGACCAGCCGGTAGAGTCCGCGCGCGGCCTTGGGCAGCAGGTCTCGGCGCGCCCGAAGCGCGGCGGCGAGGGGCTCCGCGCCGGTCGGCAGGTACTCCGGCGGGAGCAGGGCGACCGCTTCGGCGATCACCGAATCGGTCAGCGCCGCCTGGAAGGCGGTCGTCACCGAATCCCACACCGCCCAGTCGAGGAGCGAGAGCAACTGCCGGTCGAGCGTGCGCTGATACGCCATTACCCCCAACCGTTCCTGATACTCCACGCCGAAGTTCACCAGGCCGGACACCGATCCCCGCGCCAGGCCCGCGAGCAGGCCATCGTACTTGGCAAAGGCCCGCTCCCGATCCCGCGGCGCCGGGGCCCACTGCCCCAATGGGCCGGTGCGCGTCCAGCGCCACTCTTCCGGGCGGTCGTCCACCGATCCGAGGTAGGTGTCGAGCAACCGCTCGCGCAGGTAGGCGAGGGCGTCGAATTCCCGACCGCCCCCTTGCCGGAGGCTATCCAGTACCTCGGCGGTGGTGCGCCCCTCCGTGCTGACGGCCACCAAGTAGCCTAGCTGGTCGTCGGAGTGGGGCGCCGCCGTCGTGTCATCGAGCCGGACCATTTGCGCCGCGGGAACGGCGACGCCGAGCGCCCCCGCCAGTGCGTGTACGACCGGCGCCGCTCCCGGATGCCGAGAGGCATTGAGATCCTGGATGAAAGTCGGGAGGAGGTTCTTGCGGATGGCCGGCGGCGTGAGCGAGAGAAGATCGCGATCGAGCGGACGGTATTCCCAGAGCGTGCCGTTGGGCGACCACACCCACACCATGCCGACGTGGGGCGTGGAATCAGGCGCCTCGGGCTGCAGGTCAAGACGCAGCGCCGGCGCGGCCACGGGGGTGGCCCAGAGCGAGCGGTACCGACTGCCGTAGAGCCACCCCTGAATGCCGCGGAACGCGCCATGGAACTGATACTCGGCGCCGGCCGGCACAAGCGTGTCGCTCGAGGTCTGCGCGCCGGCACGAGAGGGAATTGCCAGCAGCAGGAAGCCGACGCCAGCGTGAAACCACCAGTCGGCGCGCTGGAACGCCCGCATCATTCGCGTGCGGCGCCCAGCTCCGACCAGGGCCCACCGAGCGCCTTGTAGAGCCGGACGCCACTCGCCAGTTGAAGTGCCTGGGCCTGCGCGAGGCTCAGCTCGGCGTTGAAGAGACTGCGTTGGGCATCGAGCACCTCGAGGTAACTCGCGAGGCCGTTTTCGTAGCGATGCTGCACCAAGGTCAGCGACTCGGTGAGGGTCATGGTCTGGGCCGCCTGGGCGGCCACCTGGTCTCGGGTGGTACGAATGCCGACCAGCGCATCCTCGACATCCTGCAGCGCGCGCAGCACCACCTGCTCGTAGCGGGCGCGCGCCTGTTCGGCCTGCGCTTCCGCCACGTTGACCTCGCCCTGCAGCCGGCCGCCGGTGAAGAGCGGCACCGTGATGCCCACGAACAGCCGGTTGGTGCTGTTCGCATCGGTGAAGAGCTGTGAGAGATCGTCGCTGATATAGCCGTACTGGCCCGTGAGTTCGACCAGCGGCAGCCGGCCCCCCCACGCCACTCCGATCCGCGCGGTCGCAGCGTGCAGGTCCTCCTCGGCGGCGCGGACATCGGGCCGCCGGTAGAGCAGGTCGGAGGGGAGTCCTTCCGGTACGTTGAAGTTCGCCACCTGCTCCGCCAACGGCTGGCCGCGGGGCAGGGTGCGCGGTGGGAGGCCCACCAGCACGCTCAAGGCGTTCTCCTCTTCGGAGCGAAGCCGGGCGAGGGAGGCCAGCTGGGCCTGGGTTTCCTGCACCTGGGACTCGAACTGCAGGACATCCAGCTTCGACACCTGTCCTTCGCGGAACCGGGCGCGCGACAGCGCGGCGGTGGCCTGGCGCGCGGCCAGGGTGCGGACCGCCACGGCGAGCTGCTGGTCGAGCTTGAGAAGGCCGAAATATCCGGTTGCGACGGCGGCGGCGAGGCTCAACTCCGCGCCCCGCAGTTCCTCGGTGCGCGCGAAGTACGACGCCTTGCCCGCCTCGCTGGTGCGGCGGACGCGGCCCCAGAGGTCAAGCTCCCAGGAGGCGTCCGCGCTGGCGTTGAAGAGGTCGCCGCTCACCCCGGGCACCTTCGAGTTGATCGTGCCGCCCGCGCCGGAGAGCCCGATCTGCGGGAAGAAGCCGCTGCGGTCGATGGCATACCGCGCCTGGAACTCGCGGGTCACCGCGATGGTGGCCAGCAGGTCCTGGTTGTGGACGCGGGCGGTGTCCATCAACGCCAACAGCACGCTGTCGCCGAGGGTCTCGTTCCAGGTTTGCGCGATCGTGTCGGCCGGTGTGGTGACCGGCGGCACGAGCGGAGCGATCGCGGCGGCGGAATCATGGACGAGCTCGAGGGTGTCCCCGCGATAGGCGGTCGGCGTGGGGGTCGGGGGACGCTCGTAGCCGGGGCCGACGGCGCAGGCGCCGAGCGCCAACGCCGCCGCGAGCGGAAGAAGGGAGCGCCGCATCAGGCCTCCGCTTCTTCGGCCGGCTTCTTCTGTCCCGCGCCGGCAATCAGGTAGAAGAAGAGCGGGATGAACAGCACGCCGATGGCGGTGGCGATGAGCATGCCCGAGAACACCCCGGTGGCCAGGGAGTGCCGGCTCTGGGCGCCGGCGCCGCTGGCAATGAGCATCGGCACCACGCCGAGGATGAAGGCGAAGGACGTCATGAGGATGGGTCGGAACCGGTCCTTGGCGGCCTCCAGCGCGGCGTCCCGGACGGTGGCCCCGCCCGCCCTGAGCCCGTTGGCGAACTCGACGATGAGAATGGCGTTCTTGGCCGCCAGGCCGATGACGGTCACGAGGCCGATCTGGAAGTAGAGGTCGTTGGGCACGCCGCGGAGCAGGATACCGATCAGCGCCCCGATGACGCCGAACGGCACGCCGAGGATGACGCCGAACGGGATGGACCAGCTTTCGTACTGCGCCGCGAGCACCAGGAAGACGAGGACGATGCCGAGGATGAAGACGGTGTTGCCCTGGCCCTGGGCCAGTTTCTCCTGGTACGACTGTCCGCTGTAGGCATAGGCCATGCCGCGATCGGCGAACGGCCGCGGCGGCCTGCTCGACGGCTGCCATCATTTGGCCGCTGCTCTTTCCGGCGGCCGGTTCCGCCGTCACGAGCGCCGAGGTGAAACCGTTGAAACGACTCACGACGGAGGGGCCGCCGATGAACTCGGTGGTCGTGAGGGCGGAGATCGGCACCATCGCGCCGCCGGGGCGGCCACGTAGAGCTTGCCGATATCCCCGGGCGTGACCCGGAACGGGCTGCGCCTCGGCCTGCACCCGGTAGGTGCGCCCGAAGAGGTTGAAGTCGTTGATGTAGAGCGCCGAGAGCATCGTCTGCAGGGTCTGGAACACGTCGGTCAGCGACACGCCGAGGCTCTTCACCTTCTCCCGGTCCACGGTGATGTAGACCTGCGGCGTGTTGACGCTGATGAGCGCCCGCGGCCGCGACACGTCGGGCGACTTGCCCGCGGCGGCGATGTACTCCTGCACCACACCGGCGAACTCCTTGACGCTTCCGCCGGAGCGGTCGAGCAGGTTCATCTCCAGCCCGGCGGTGGTGCCCATGCCGGAAATCTCTGGCAGGTTGAACGCGAAGGCGGTGGCCTCGGGCAGCTGGGAGAGGTCGCGGTTGACCGCGCCGATGATGCCGCCGATGCTGGTCGCCTCGTCCGTCCGCTCCTCCCACGGCTCGAGCATCACGAACATCGTCGTGATGTTCGTCAGGTTAGCGTTCATGATGAAGTCGAACCCGACAAGCGAAATGACGTTCTTGACCCCGGGCTTGCTGGCCACGATCCGCTCGATCCTGGCCACGACCGAATCCGACCGCTGGCGTGAAGCACCCGCGGGCAGGGACACTGCGAGCGCGAAGTACCCCTTGTCCTCGGTCGGGACGAACCCACCGGGAATCGTCTTGAAGAGCACCACGATCAGCGCCAGGATGACCGCGAACGTTGCCAAGAAGGTCTTGGGCCGCCCGAGGACGCCGTGGACGCCGCCGTGGTAGGTGTTCGTGAAGCGGTCGAAGAGGTTGTTGAACGCGGTGAAGAAGCGTCCCTTGGTGGGGTGCTCGTCCTTGATGAGGAGCGTGCAGAGTGCCGGCGTAAGCGTCAGTGCCACGATGCCGGACAGGATGACCGACACCACGATCGTCACGGCAAACTGCATGAACATGGCGCCGGTAATGCCCCCCATGAAGCCGACCGGAATGAATACCGCCGCGAGCACTAGCACGATGGCGATGAGGGCGCCCGACACCTGGGTCATCGCCTTGTCGGTGGCCTCGACCACGCCCACATGCTCGGTGGCCATGATCCGCTCGACGTTCTCGATGACGATGATGGCGTCGTCCACCACGATGCCGATGGCGAGCACCAGCCCGAACAGGGTGAGGATGTTGATGGAGAAGCCGAGCAGCGCCATGCCGGCGAAGGTCCCGATGATGGACACCGGCACCGCCAGGAGCGGGATCAGCGTGGTGCGCCAGCTCTGGAGAAAGATGAACACGACGAGCGTGACGAGCAGCATCGCCTCGCCGAGGGTGTGGATCACCTCTTCGATGGAGGCGGTGATGAACGGGGTGGTGTCGTAGGACACCGTGTAGGCGCACGCCCGGGGGGAAGTTGGCGCTCAACTCGTCCAGCCGCGTGAGGATCTTCTCCTTCACCTCGAGGGCGTTGGCGCCGGCCCGCAGGTAGACCAGCAGCAGGGCGTTCGGCCTTGCCGTTGAGCCGTCCCATGGAGGTCGTAGTTCCGCGCGCCGAGCTTCACGTTGGCCACGTCGGAGAGCCGCAGGATCGCGCCGTCCCGTCCGGTCCGCAGGATGATGTTGCCGAACTCTTCCGCCGTCTTGAGCCGGCCCTTGGTGGTCACCGGCAGGGTCAGGTCCGTGCCCGGGGGCGATGGTTCCCGGCCGACCCGGCCGCCCGGATTGGTCGTGTTCTGCTCGCGCACCGCATTCTGGACGTCGGCCACCGTCAGCCCGAGCTGCGCCATCCGGTCCGGGTCGAGCTGGAGCAGCATCGAGAATTCGAGCTGCGCCGAAGGTGTAGGCGTCGCCCACGCCCTTGATGCGCTTGACCTCGTCCTCGAGGTTGATCTTGGAGTAGTTGCTCAGGTATTCGGCGTCGTAGCGCGGGTCGTCGGAGGTCAGCGCGATCATCAGCAGGATGTCGGGCTGCGACTTCTTGACGGTGATGCCCTGGCGGCGCACCTCCTCGGGGAGTTGCGGCTCGGCCAGCTTGACCTGGTTCTGCACGTCCACCGCGGCCAGGTCCTGGTCGCGGCTGATGTCGAAGTAGATCGACAGGTTCATCGTGCCGTCGCTGCCGTTCGACGACTTGAAGTACAGCAGGCCGTCCATGCTGGAGAGCTGCTGCTCGATCGGGGCCGCGACCGCCTCCGCCACGTCTTCTGCCGTGGCGCCTGGGTAGACGGCCGTGACCTGCACGCTCGGCGGCGTGATGCGGGGATACAGGGTGATCGGCAACGACAGGATGGACGCGATGCCGAGGAGCAGGATCACGATCGAGATGACTGAGGCGAAGATCGGCCGCCGGATGAACAGGTTCTTCGCGACGTACGGGACACCGCCGTCCGGCGTGGGGTGGTGCGCGGTCATGGAGTCGTGCTGGCCGGCGCGGCGGCGGAGTCTGTCGCCGTCACGATGCGCACCGGCTGCCCCGCGATGACCCGCTGGGTGCCGTCCACCACGACCTGCTCACCGGCGGTGAGCCCGCTCTCGATGACCCAGCCGTCGCCTTCCCACGTCGTGGCGGTGACGGTGCGCGCCCGCGCGGTATCGCCTGGTGTCACCACGTACACGAACGCGCCGCCCAGCCCCTGCAACACCGCACGCTGAGGCACAAGGATGGCGCCGCGGCGGGTCACTCCGAGGATCCGCACGCGCACGAACTGTCCCGGCAGGAGGATATGACCGGGATTCCGGAACTCCGCCCGGTACTGCTGGGTCCCGGTGCGCGTATCGAGCGAAAGGTCGGCGAAGTCGAGCTGGCCCTTGGAGGGCAGCGGCGTGCCGTCGGAGAGCCGGACCTCTACCTGCACCTTGCCCTTGGGGAAGACCAGCGTCCCCGCGGCCGTTTCTCGCCTGAAGCGCAACAGGTCGAGATCGGAGGGGCTGAAATAGACATAGATCGGGTCGATCTGCTGCAGGTCGGTCAGGATGTCGGCCGGCCCCGTCACCCTCGCGCCGAGCGGCAGCACGGCCCGGCCGGCCCGGCCCGCGATCTCGGCCAGGATGTTGGTGTCGTTGAAGTCCTTCTCGGCGCGGTCGGCGTTGGCTTGCGCCTCGGCGTAACTCGCCTGCGCCTGCTGCAACTCGGTGGTGGCGTCGTCCACGTCCTTCTGCGACACCGCCCCTTCCGCGAGCAACGGGGTCAGTCGTTTCAGGGTACGCTCGGCGTTATCAAGCCGGGCGCTGGCGTTCTCGGCGGCCGCCTTCGAGCTCCGGTAGGTCGCCTCGTAGATCGTGGGATCGAGCCGGAAGAGCACCTGCCCCTTGTCCACGTCGCGTCCCTCCGTGTACGGCCGCTCCACGATCACCCCGTTCAACTGGGATCGCACCTCGATGAACTTCGAGGCGGCGCCCTGGCCAACCAGTTCGATGCTGGCGGGGATGTCCTTCGGCGCGGTGGTGACGATGGTGACGTTGGGAGGGGGCAGCTGGGGCGTCGCCTTGCCGCCGCAGGCAGCCAGCCCGAGCGCCAGTCCGAGACTGGCGATGTGCCGGCAGGAGTGGGTCGGAGAGGGCACGCGAACATCCTCGGTAGATTGCGATCCGCCTCCGCCGGGGCGGTTACGTTTCGTGAGCGAGGCGAGCAGGCCTGCGAACCCGAGGAAAGTGCCCCGCTTCCGGAACGCCGTCAAGCACGAGAATTCAGGGGGAAACCACAGCATGATGGGGCCATTGCTGGCGCTGTTTTCCGCGCTGTGGACTGCGTCGCCCGGATGGACGCACGGTGGGCGCAGGCGTGTCCTGCCGGGACACCGGACGGACCCACGTCTACGGGACGTTCATCGCCTACGGCGGGTGGGGCGTCAAGGAGGCGTGGGCCCGCGCATGGGTGGACGAGGTGTACCGGACGGCGCTGACGCAGCGCGGCATCCGTTATCTCTGTGCCGTCCGCGGACCCGCCGAGGTGGATTACGCCGGCCGGGAGATTGGCAACACGGCGCTGGCGTCGCGCTTCCTGGCGCAGCCGCGCGGGCTGGTCATCGTGGCGGCGCATTCCAGCGGCAGCTTCGTGGCGCACGAGTTGTTTGCGGAGCTCGAGGCGATGGGGCCGCGCGGCGCGGCCCTGCTCGGCAGGATGGTGTATTACGACCTGGACGGTGGGGAATCGGGGCTGACGCCGGACATCGTGAGCCATCTTCGGCGGGCCTACTTCGTCTACGCGGATGACAGCACCACCGGCACCCGATCCGCCAACGCCGCCACCATGATTGCGCTCGGTACACAGTACGCCGACAAGGGGGGCGTCCTGGAAGTGAACGCGGCCCGCTCCGGGTGCAAGGCGGGCGCCAAATGGTGCCTGCACGACGCCCTCGTGACCGAGCGCCCCCACAACCCGGAAACGTTCGACCTCGAGCAGGACTATCAGGGATTTCTTCCCGATCGACCAGCGGCGGTGGCGTACTTGGCCGCTCCGTGGGACCCACCGCCAACGATGCCCGCGCCGCCCCCCTCCATGACTCCGGGAGGAAGCCCGGCCCCACATTAGGAGGGCGGGCGGCTCATCAACTGGACCAGGAGTCGCTGAAGGTCGGCGTTCCCGGGATTCAGTGCCGCCAGCCGACGCGCGGCCGCGAGTGCGACACTGCGTTGGTTGGCTTCCGCGGCGATGGTCGCCACGGCATAGAGCAGCTCCTGATCGTCTGGCGCAGCGGCGAGCGCCTTCTGCAGTTCCGCCACGGCCGGGCCTGCTTGCCCTGCCTCGAAGAGCGCCACTCCATACACATACGCGTAGTGAGACACCCCGGACGCCGCCGCGGTCTTCAGGTACGGGAGCGCGTCGGCGATCCGCTTCTGCCGGATCAGCGCGAGACCGAGCTGGTACTGCAGGTCGATCGAGCCGGGCACCCGGTCGAGACCGACGCGGAGCACGGAATCGGCCTGGCGTTCTTCGCCCGTGGTGCGGTAGAGCTCGGCGAGCTGCATGTACGCCGGGATGAACTGCGGCTGCAGCCGAAGGGCGTGGCGATAGTCCTCATCCGCCGTCTGCGGCTGGCCGAGCCGGCGGTCGAGATTGCCGAGGTTGACCCACGATTCCGGTCGGTCGGCGTTGTACCGCTGCGACGTGCGGTACTCCGCGAGCACGCGCGCGAATGCGGCGCGTTGGGCCTTGGACCATCCGGAATCGGGCAGTCCCGGCAAGTGCGGGAAGCACCGCGAGGCGCACGGTGCGAACGGTATCGAGCAGCAGCGGCAGCCCCATCGGCGCCCGCATGGCTGGATCGAGGGTCTCCAGCTGCTCGGCCGCCGCGCGCCGGAGCAGCGGGTCACGGTTGTCGAGCGCCATCTGGAGGGCGCTGATCGAATACTGCGCAGGGTTCGATGGCATCAACGAGATCACCGTGGCGCGGGTGATGCCCGGCCGGGTGGTATCCCGCGACAGGGCCACCAGCGCCTCGCCTGCTCCGGGTGTCCGCGACCACGCGCCGGCGATGGCCACCGCGGCCGGCATCGGCGTGCTGTCGGGCACGCCGTACCAGGTGGCCGCGGTCGCGGCCGCCCATGCCACCGATTTCTCGGCATGACAGGAGGTGCATGCGTTCGGCGCACCGGTGACGGGCGTGAGATCCGGCCGCGGGATCTTCATGCCGTGATCGCGCCGCGCGTCGACGACCATGTAGTTTCGCGGCGGCATGTGGCAATCCACGCACTGGGCACCCGCGGTGCCCGCGGCATGATGGGTGTGCGTCTCCGCATCATAGCGCGAGGCGAGGTGGCAGGTGGCGCATGTGGCGTTGCCGGCGACCCGGACGGTGCTCCTGTGCGGATCGTGGCAATCGCTGCAGGTCACGCCCGCGCGATACATCTTGCTCTGCAGGAAGGAGCCGTACTCGTACACCTCGTCCTGCTGCTGCCCGTCGGCGAAATAGAGTCCCTCGTCGAGCAGCGCCACCCGCTGGGTCTGCGCCAGGATCTGTCCCGCGGCGGAATCCGGCCACTCCTGTCCCCGCCGCGCGTGGCACAGGCCGCAGGTCTCGATTTCCATCCGGTTCGACCGGGGCGCCGTCCGGCGGGGGAGCGGGATGCCGGTGCTGCTGTCGATGCGCCAGGCGGTCGTCGAGCTGTCGCGGAAGGTGACCGTGAGCCCGGTGGCGCCTTTCCATGGCACGCCCGCGCCGGCCTGGCGTTCCGCCAATTGGACGTGGGCACTGCCCGGGCCGTGGCACGCCTCGCAGGAGACGTCGATTTCGGACCAGGTCGTCGCGTAACTGTCCGCGGCCTCGACGTACCCCTTCTGCAGGTTGGTCGAGTGACACTGCGCGCACATGAAATTCCAGTTCTGCAACATGCCGGTCCAGTGCAGCACGTCGCGGTGGTCCACCTGCTCGTCCGGATAGAGGTGGTACCAGCGCTGGCCCCCCTCGGCCTTGGTGCGGGTGTCCCAAGCGATGCCGAGCGCCTGGTAGCGGCCTTTCGGGAACGCGATCAGGTATTGCTGCAGCGGATACACGCCGAAGGTGTAGCTGATTGGGTAGTCGACGAGGGCCCCGTCGGGACCCTCGGTGGTGACCCAGTACTTCCCGTCCCGCTGGAAAAAACGAGAGGTGAGGCCGTTATAGGTGTAGGAGGCGTCGTTGAAGTTGCCGAGGACGGTGGTGCTGTCGGCCACTTCCATGGCCACGGCGTGATGCGAGCCGCGCCAGAGCGAGTCCTCGGCCTGGTGGCAGGACGCGCACGCCGTGCGGCCGACGTACTCGGCTTTCGGC
Source organism: uncultured Gemmatimonadales bacterium (assembly GCA_963810185.1). Classification (GTDB taxonomy): domain Bacteria; phylum Gemmatimonadota; class Gemmatimonadetes; order Gemmatimonadales; family GWC2-71-9; genus SPDF01. The sequence goes on along the minus strand of CAWEMJ010000007.1, from coordinate 193,785 downwards.
GTCGGCTTCGGGGCACACGCGGCGCCGAAGGCGAGGACGCAAATCGCCCCGGCGATGGCGACGAGGCCATGCCGGGGCGACTTGAGCAACTTCGGTCCGATCACTTCACCGGCACGAGCGGGATTTCGGAAGCCAGGGCCGCCTGGACGATCAGGTCGAGGCGCGTCTCGATCTGGTAGAACCGGACCGTGCCCTTGGCACCGAGCACCGGCTGGAACTTCTTGATCCAGTCGCCCTGCAGCTTGGCGTACTGCCCACCGAGCTGAACCCACTTGTTGAGCGCGTCGTTGATTTCCTTGTCGGTGGCGGTGTCGGCGGCGGTCGGGGTCATGAGCAGATTGATCCGCTGGTCGGCGAGCTTGCCGACGGCCGCCCGATATTGCTGGTACATCGGCCAGAAGGCCGTGGCCTGGGCCTCGGTGAGCGGCAGGTTCTGGGCGACGATGGCCTGGCGGTCGGCCTGGATCTGCTGGCGGGTGACGGCGATATCAGTGGCCTGTGCCGAGGCGATTACCGGCACGGCAAGAAGGGCGGCAAGGGCGAGCAACGTGGTGGAGCGACGCATGGGACGATCTCCTTGGAAGAAACGAGCGGGCAAGCAGGAAAGATAGCCCGGCCCGCGTGGCGGTCACAAGCGTGCGGGTCAGCCCCGGCCGGTCCGCCGCCGGGTGATTTCGGTGGCCACCCTGGCCTCCAGCATCTGGATGGCGATGGTGTTCCGCCCGCCCTCCGGCACGATGATATCGGCGTAGCGCTTGGAGGGTTCCACAAACTCGAGGTGCATGGGGCGGACCGTCCCCAGGTACTGCGTGATGATCGAGTCCACCGACCGGCCCCGCTCGGACACGTCGCGCTGCATCCGGCGGATGAAGCGCAGGTCGTCCGCCACGTCCACGAAGACCTTCACATCGAAGAGCCGGCGGAGCCGCGCGTCGGCAAAGATCAGGATGCCGTCCACCAGGATCACGTCGCGGGGTTCCACGCGGACGGTGACCGGGGCGCGGGTATGCTGCGCGAAGTCGTACGTGGGTTTGTCGATGGCCTGGCCAGCCGCCAGCGCCTCGAGGTGCGCCACCATCAAGTCGGTGTCGAGCGCGTCGGGGTGGTCGAAGTTGGTCCGGACGCGTTCCTCGAGGGGCAGGTGCCCGAGGTCGCTGTAGTACGCGTCCTGATCGAGGAAGACCGCGTCCACGCCCAGCCGCGCATGAATGGCCATCGCCACGGTGGTCTTGCCCGATCCGGACCCGCCGGCCACGCCGATGATCAGTGGACGCATCAGTTCGCCTCGCTTCCTCGCGTGCGAGCGGTGCCGGCCTGCATCGGCAGGGGACCTTCGACGGGGAGGATGAACCAGAAGGTGCTGCCCCGCCCGAAGATCGACTCCGCGCCGATGGTGCCGCCGTGCAGCTCCACGAACCGCTTGCTGAGCGCCAGGCCGAGGCCGGTGCCCTGCTGCTGCCGGCTGGCGGAGCTGTCCACCTGGCTGAACTCCTGGAAGAGCTTGGCGGCGTCCTCGGGCCGGAACCCGATGCCGGTGTCGCTGATCGAGATCCAGATTGCGTCGCGCGAGAGCAGGCGGGCGCCCTCGCCGTCGGGGCCGGAAGGGATCGGGAGGGGGGCCCGGGTGCGCACCACCGCGAGGCGGATCTGGCCCGCTTCGGGGGTGAACTTGGATGCGTTGGAGAGCAGGTTGATGAGGACTTGCTTGACCCTCAGTCCATCGACCACCGCCACCAGCGCGCCCGGCTCCACCTCGACGGCGCAGTCCTGCTTCCGCACGGTGCGGATGCTTGCCGTGTCGGCCACCGCTTCGGTGACCGCCTCCCGCAGGTCGGTCGGCGCGAGCTGCAGGGCCATGGCGCCGGCCTCGATCTTGGACAGGTCGAGGACGCTGTTGATCAGGTCGAGGAGGTGGCGGCCGTTCCGCAGGACGGCCTCCAGAAACTCCCGTTGCTCGGGATTGACCGGACCGGCGGCTTCGGTCAGCAGCAGGTCGGAAAAACCGTTGATGGCGTTGAGCGGGGTACGGAGTTCGTGGGACATGTTGGCCAGGAACTGGCTCTTGAGCAACGTTGCGCGGACCAGCTCGCGGTTCTTGAGCGCGAGCGCGCGCTCGTTCCGGCGGCTCTCCTCGAGCACGTTGGTGCGGTCGATCGCCACGACCACCTGGTCGCCCAGCGTCTGGAGCAGCTGCAGGGCGTCGTCGTCGTATTGCCGGCCGTCTCGGCGGTTGTGGACGCTCATCGTCCCGATGACCATCCCGGCGGAGCGGAGGGGCACGAGTGCGGCGGTGCGGAGCGAGGCAGGCGTGCCCTCGGGACGGAAGCTCCGGGGATCCGCGTCCATATCGGCGCTGATCAGCGATTCGTCGTTGAGCACGACCCAGCCGGAGAGCGAGTGATCGACGGGAAGGAGCTGGCCGATGACCGGCGCCATGGGGCCGGTGCCGGCCGCGATCCGGAGGAAGCGGCCCTCCTCGACCACCAGCGCCACCAGCGACGGCCTCGCTCTCGAGGAGATCGGCGGCGGCCTGTGTCACCTCGGTCAGGATGCTCTCGAGGCTGCGGCCGGCCAGCAGACTGGCGGCCAGCCGCCGCAACCGCTCGAGCTCCCGGTTCCGCGCAGACGAGGCGGCGAGCGAGTGGCGGAGTGAGCGCTCCTGGCGGCCGGCCAGCGACTGGCCCCTGCGATAGCCGGCCCACCCGAGCGCGGTCGTGATCACGGCCAGGACCAGGCCGACCAAGCTCTGCTGCCAGACGAGGTAGATCCCGACCCAGCCGATGAGCATCGCAAGGACCGTCAGGGCCCCCGGCGAAATCAGTCGGCGTAGTGTCCTGGGAGGGGGGGTGGGCATGGTGGGAAAGATATAAGGACTGAGGACTGAGGACTGGACGAGGGCCGAGGGCTAGTCCCAAAGGACCTCGTGGAATTCGGTTTGTCCGGTCCGGAGCATCTCCCGGAGGTAGGGCCGGCAGAGGCCGCACTGATCGCCGCAGCCGGTCTCACGCATCACGTCGTCGAGCGTCCAGTCGTGCCGACGTGCCAGTGTTGCAAGGACCGCGAAGGGCATTCTGCGGCAGACGCAGCGGGTGATTTCAACGGAATGCATTTCATGAAACATAACGAAAGGACTGAGGACTGAGGACTGGGGACTGAGAGAGAGTGTCAGGCTTGCTGCCGCTGAGCGGCTACCGATCTCCGCATTGTTGCCGAGCATTCGGCCGATTTGCCTCGGTCCAGCAAGAAGTTTCCCGAACTCTTCTCGAGAGAGATGTCCGGCATCGAACGCGACGTACAGTCCCGACCGCACTTCCGCACAGGACGCTTTTCCGATGGAGAGAAATTGATGAAACTCCTTTCTCCCGCCGCGTTCAAATCCCTCGGCAATGTTCGCCATCACCGAGACGGCAGCCCGGCGCAACTGGTCCTTGAGCCCGAAATCTCGCGCGAACTGCCCTCTCCCTGATGTCTTGTAGATGCCCCGAGTGAGCTCGCGGGCCCGTTGCCAGACGATGAGGTCTTCAAATCGCCGGATCTTGACCTGCGGCTTCTGATCAACAACCATCGCTCAGTCCTCAGTCCTCAGTCCTCAGTCCTCAGTCCTCAGTCCTCAGTCCTCAGTCCTCAGTCCTCAGTCCTCAGTCCTCAGTCCTCAGTCCTCAGTCCTCAGTCCTCAGTCCTCAGTCCTTTGTAGCCCCTTCATTCCTGCTTCATCATCTCTTTCATCTGTGAGATGTCCATTTGACAACGCTCGCTCGCCGCCGCAGTATCCCTATGTCCCAATTCAAGGAGGTGCAGGCCATGCGTGTCTATGGCTCGGATGCAATCCGTAACGTGGCGTTTGTGGGGCACGGCGGGAGCGGCAAGACGACCCTGGTCGACGCCCTCGCCTTCGTCTCTGGTGCCAGCCGGCGCCACGGGAACATCAAGGACGGCACGACGCTCACCGATTACACTCCCGACGAAATCGCCCGCCAGCACTCGATCAGCCTCGGCCTGGCCTATGCCGAGTGGATGGACACCAAGCTCAACCTGCTCGACACCCCGGGCTATCTCGATTTCTTCGGCGAGGTGATCACTGCGCTTCACGCGGCGGACGCCGCGGTCGTGGCGGTGAGCGGCGTGAGCGGCGTCGAGGTCGGCACCGAAAAAGGCTGGGAGGTCTGCGACCACCTGCACTTGCCGCGTGTGCTCTTCGTGGGCCAGATGGACAAGGACAACGCGAACTTCGAGCGGGTCTTCGCCGACGTGAAGGCGCATCTGTCACCCAAGGTCCTCCCGGTCGAAGTCCCCATCGGCGAGGGGCCAACCTTCCGGGGCATCGTCAATCTCTTTTCCGGCACGTCGCACATCTACAAGCCCGGCACCAAGTCGGGCGAGTACGACGAGGTGGACGTGCCGGCCGAGCACCAGGCGGAAGTCAAGAAGTACACCGACCTGCTGGTCGAGACGGTGGCCGCGACGGACGACGTCCTGATCGAGCGATACCTGAACGGCGAGGAAATCCCGCGGGCCGAGGTGATCGCGGCGCTCAAGAAGGCGGTCCTGTCCGGGGCGATCGTCCCGCTGTTCGTGGGCAGCGCCCAGCTTACCTACGGCATCCGCGCCCTGCTCACCAGCCTGGTCGAGTTGCTGCCCGCTCCGTCGGAACTCCCCGCGCCGGTGGACGCGCGGCTGGTCGCCCGGGTCTTCAAGACGACTTCGGAACCCCATGTCGGGGACGTCACCCTCTTCCGGCTGTATGCCGGCACCCTGCGCAACGGGGCGGAGGTCTGGAACGCGGAACACGAGGTGGCGGAGAAGCTGAACCACCTGTCGGTGCAGCAGGGCAAGGAGCGGCTGGAGGTGGGCGAGCTCCATCCAGGCGACATCGGCTCGGTGGCCAAGCTGCGCAACACCCACACCGGCGACACCTTCTGTCTGCGGGATGCCCCGGTGCGGCTCCCGCCGATCCCGTTTCCCGACGCCGTCGCCACCGCCGCCGTGGTGGTCAAGCAGCGGGGCGAGGAAGACAAGCTCGCGGCGGGGCTGCACCGACTGCACGAGGAGGACCCGACCTTCCATTTCGAGTACAACTCCGAACTGCGGCAGACGCTGATCCATGGAATGGGCGAGCGGCACTTCGAAATCCTGCTCGGCCGGCTCACCCAGAAGTACGGGGTGCATGCCGACCTGGCCCGGCCGCGGATCGCCTATCGCGAGACGTTCAAGGGCAAGGCGGAGGGGCAGGGCAAGCACAAGAAGCAGAGCGGCGGGCGGGGGCAGTATGGGGATTGCTGGATCCGCATTGCGCCGAGGCCGCGCGGCGCCGGCTACGAATTCGTGGACAAGATCGTGGGTGGGGTCATCCCCAACAAGTACATCCCGGCGGTCGATCGGGGCATCCAGGAGTCGGCGGAGCGAGGGGTCGTGGCCGGGTATCCGGTGGTGGACTTCCAGGTCGAGTGCTTCGACGGGTCGTATCACGACGTGGACTCGAACGAGATGTCGTTCAAGATGGCCGGCATCCTGGCGTTTCGGACCGTGGCGCCGAGCGCGCGCCCGGTGCTGCTCGAGCCACTGGCCGACCTGGAGGTGTGGACGCCGGAGGACGTGCTCGGCGACGTGATGGGCGACTTGAGCGCGCGCCGCGGACACATCCTGGGTACCGAGTCGGATGGCCGCCTGACCAAGGTCCGGGCCGTGGTGCCGGAGTCCGAACTCTATCGCTACTCAACCACGCTGTACTCGATCACCCACGGGCGGGGCACCTACCGTCACTCCTTCCACGGGTACGTCGAGGCGCCGCCCGACGTGGTGGCGCGGGTGGCGGAAGAACACAAGGAGGAGCAGGGCCACTGACCTGCCGAACAAAAGGGGCGCCGATCAGGCGCCCCACTGTTTTCTCAACCGCTCAAGCAGTCCGGCGGCCCCCAGTCGCGTCAGCCCTGCCTCCGCTTCCGCACGCAAACCCTCTGCCTGGTCACCGTTCCCGAGCGCACGTGCCGCGCGCGCGGCCACGCTCGTGCATTCCGCTTCCAGCAGCGCGGTCCCGAGCCTATGTGCCTCGTCCCGGGCGGCCAGCGCTTCACGGAGCGCCGCAACGGCATGGCCGAGCCCGAGGTGGAGCAGGGCACGAAGCCGGCTGGCTTCCGCGACACCGATCGGATCGTCGCCCTCAGCGGCGAGGACGGCCGCCCGCTCGATTTCCCGTTCGGCCAGCGGCCATGCCTTGAGTTCGAGATGCAGTTCGGCCAAACCCACCAATGCGAGCCCCCGCAGCGCGGCATCGCCGGACTGATCGGCGTGGCGCACCGCCTCCTCGGCGGCCCGCTCCGCATCGGTCCACTGTCCCAGCTGGCGAAAGGCGATGCCGAGGTTGTGCGACGTCTCCGCCATGCCACGCCGATCGCCGAGTCGCTGATAGGAGAGGAGGGCGGTGCGGTAGAGGCTCAACGCCAGGTCGGGGCGGCCGGTGAGGTGCGCCACCGACGCGAGGTTGTTGGAGGCGCGCGCCGTCATCAGGCTGTCGTCCAGCCCATGGGCGAGTTCGAGCGCGGTGCCGAAGTACCGTTCGGCGTCGCCGACCTGTCCGGTTTCCCACGCGACCGCGCCGAGGAGGTTTTCCGCCCGCATCCGTCCATCCGCATCGCCACGCGCGCGGAAGCGTGCCTCCGCCGCCGCCGCGAGCGCGGAGGCGCCTCGCAGGTTGCCCTGGCGCATCGCGGCGGTGGCGTCGCGGAGGACGGTGCCGGGGTCGGCGGCGGGAGGCGTGGTCATCAGGTCGTCAGTAGGCGATCGCGTACCGGGTAAAGCCGAGGATATCGGCCTCGATCTCGTCGAGCTCCTCGACCTTGACGGCGCCGAGCTTCACGAAATCCTGGCCGGCCTGTTCCTGGCGCCAGAGGTCGATGACCTGCTCGATGGCGGTGTCATCCGTGTCCACGTCGCCGTCGTCGTCGAGATCGCCGCCGGTTTCGGCATACTCGATCTTGAGTTGGGCCGGCACGGATGAGCTGAAGGTCAACCCACTGGGCTGAAAGTTGAAATCGATCTGCTGCGGATCGGCGGTGACGGTGATGAGTACCGAGTCGCCCACCTGGAACAGGGTTCCGTCCGGGCGCTTGTACAGGCTCCCGGCGTCGACCCGAAGGCGCATGTATTCCTCGCCCTGGCCGCCGCCTGGTGCGGTGAAGTACATCCGGAGCTCCCGGTCGGTGCCTTTCTTCGCGTAGAAGGAGGCCACCGGATTCCAGATCGGCGGGCTGGTGGCGGGCAGTTGAATGATCGTGAGCTCGCCCGGCGGCTTGACGCCGCCGGTGTTCGGCGCGCCGGCGTCGCTGCAGGCCGCCACGGCGGCTGCAAGAATGAGCGGAAGGAAGCGGGCACGTCGCATGGAAAATCCTTTCAGGATGTCACGTCGCATCATTCGTCCTGCTGGTCGAGCACCCGCTGCAGCCGGGGGCGCGAAATGCCGAGTCGGCGTGCGGCGGCGCTCTTGTTTCCGTCACAGACGTCGAGCATCGCCTGCACCGCGGCCATCGTGATCGTGGCCAGGTCGGCGGGGAAGGGGAGCGTGCCGTTCGGCGCGGTCGCTTCCACCGCCGGCGTCGCGCCGAAGTCGAGCACCGACACCTGCAACACGCCCGGCGCCGAGAGGACCAGTGCCCGTTCCATCGCGTTGCGCAACTCGCGCACGTTCCCGGGCCAGCGGTGCGCCCGGAGCGCGGCCCGGAACTCGGCGCCGGGGACCGGAATCGGCAGGCCGTACCGGTTCGCCAGTTCGGCGGCGAAGGTCTCCGCCAGCAACTCGAGGTCTGCGCCCCGTTCCCGAAGCGGCGGCAGGACAAGCCGAACCACGTTCAGCCGGTAGTACAGGTCCTCCCGAAACGTCCGGTCCTTCACCGCCTGCGCCAGGTCCAGATGCGTGGCGGCCAGCAACCGGATGTCCACCTTCTTGGTGGTGGTGCCGCCGACCCGCCTGATTTCCCGGCTTTCCAGCGCTCGCAGGAGCTTGACCTGGAGCTCCAGCGGCAGGTGCCCGATCTCGTCGAGAAAAAGCGTCCCACCGTGTGCCTGCTCGAAGAGTCCCGGCTTGGCGGCGACGGCACCGGTGAACGCGCCGCGCTCATGTCCGAAGAGTTCGCTCTCGAGGAGGTTGGCGGGAATCGCCGCGCAATTCACCTCGACGAACGGTTCGGCGGCGCGGGGGCTCGCGTAGTGGACGGCGCGCGCCAGCAGTTCCTTGCCGGTGCCGGTCTCCCCGCCGAGCAGCACCGTGACATCGCGATGGCCGGCCACCCGCTTCGCCTGGTCGAGTACCGCGGTCAGCTCGGGACTCCGGCCGACGATGGCCGCAAAACCGGTGTCGGCATTCTCCGCGGCGGCGAACTCTGCCGCGTTCACCTTCGCGCGCGCCGCCTGAACGTCCCGTTCGATCGAGCGCCGTAACAGATCCATGTCTTCGGGCAGGACGAGGTAGTCCTTTGCGCCTGCCCGGATGGCGGCGGCGGCGAGCCGATGATCCGCCGCCGCGCCGATGAAGTACCAGGGAGCCCCGTCCAGCGCCGGCAACTGCGCCAGGGCCTCGCCTTCCCGTCCCCCCGCCAGCAGCATCACCGCGGCGGGGGTGTCAGATGGGGCTCCGCCCCCGGGGGGCCGCACGCGCAGCCGGCCCCCCACCTCGGTCACCAACGCGGTGAGCGCACCCTGGAAGCTGTCGGAAACCACGACCACTTCCACCCACGGGATGCGCTCAGTCATGCGCCATCGTACGTGTCAGATCAGCCCTCGCCGCTGTGGTCGTCCTCGCCATCGTGGTCTTCGTCCTCGAAGGACTGGAACGAGTTCTCGATGTTGTTCTTGACTGCGCCCTCATTCGGGCCGCCGTTATTGGCGCTCGACGGATCGATCAGCATGTTGCCGCTGGTGCGGAACCAGGTGCCGATGTCGATGTAGAGGGTAAAGTCGGAGGTCCCGGCGTCCGTTACGACGAGCGGCGGCACCAGCTCCTGCTCCTGCTCCGCGTCGAGATCGGACTCGTAGGTGAAGGCCGCGCCGTTCCAGGTGCCGGTGACCCGGATGCTCACGCCGTCAAAATCGGGATGGGCGGCCAGGAAGGCGGCGTTTTCCGCGTCATCCGACGGCTTGTGGATCTTGAACTCGAACTCGTCATAGGTGCCCGGGATCACGTCCACGGTCACGACGGAGGTGGCGCCGCCGGTGAGGGGGAGGTCCAGGAGGTACGGCCCCGACTCGAGCTCCTCACACTGGTCTTCGGTCGCCGTGCTGTCGCACTGCGAGGGAAATTCCGAGCGCTTCAGTTCAACTTCCTTGACGACCATCTCGACGCTGTTGATCACCAGAATATTGGTGCCGTCGTCGTACGTGACGGGCGCGCCGCTCAGCTGCGGACCGCCGGGGGCTGGAGCGGCGACGCCGGGCCTGGTGGCGATGGCCAGGGAGACGGCGGAGCCCTGGTTGGCTGGGCCGGACGAAGAGTCACAGGCGCCGAGTGTAGCGGCCAGGGCCAAGGCGCCGGCCAGACGAATGGTGCGCGACATGATAAAACCTCCAGAGGAATCGAGTGAACGGATACGCTGCTCGGTTCCCCCTGTTCGCAACCGGGGTGCCATCAAGTCCAAAGACCGTAACGTATTGCATATTAACGCTTTACATGGCTTTGACAGATCCAGGCGACCGTCAGGATCGCATCGGAAGAATACCGGGTGTAATGATTCGTTGCAACAAACCAGCCTCACCCCCGTCCCATTCTCTGGCAAGCGGAGAGGGGGCCAATCCTCAGTCCCCAGTCCTCAGTCCTTATATTGCGGTCAATCTTCCACTGAGGGATCCCGAATGACCGGCTCAACGCGTCCCCTCCACCGATCCACCAAGAATCGCATGATCGCCGGCGTGCTCGGCGGGCTTGCCGAGTATTTCGATCTCGACCCGACACTGGTGCGGGCGGGATACGTGGTGGCGTCCATCGTCTCCGTCGCCTTTCCCGGCATCCTCGTCTACATCGTGCTCTGGATGGTGATTCCGGAAGAGGGGGGCGGCGCGTGAGCGACTGGCGGCGCGGGTGGGCATGGGCCGTCCCGTTGGCGCTGCTCGCCTCCTGCGTTCGTGAGCAGGCGCCGTCGTGCGACGAGTGCGGCACCCTTGTCATCGCCGCCGCCGGAGAACCCTCGACCCTCTTTCCCCCACTGATCTATGAGACGGTCGGGCGGGACATCACCGACCAGGTGTTCGAGCGGCTGGCCGATCTGGCGCCGGACGCCGCACCGATCGACCCGGCGGGCTACCGTCCCGCGCTCGCGGACCGGTGGGAACGGGTGGACAGCCTCACGCTCCGGTTTCACCTGCGGCCGGGCGCTCGCTGGCAGGACGGCGTACCGGTCACCGCCGCCGATGTCGTCTTCTCCTTCGGTGCGTACGCCGATCCGGCGCTGGAAACCGAGGCTGGCCCCGCGCTGACCGGGCAGGTGATGGTCGAGGCGCAGGACTCCGCAACGGTCCTCGTCCGGTTTGCGCGGGCCTATCCGGAACAGTGGTACGACGCCACCTGGCATGTGCGCATCCTGCCGGCGCACATCTGGGAGGCGCTGCCCCGGGGACAGTGGGCGGCGGACACCGCGCTCGCGCACATCGTCGGGAGCGGGATGTACCAGGTGGTCGAGTGGGTGCGTGGGCAATCGCTCCGGCTCGAAGCGGTGCCGAACGCCATTCCACCGATCCATCGCGTGGTGTGGCGTTTTGTCCCCGATCCGGACGCCGCCGTCAACCTGCTGCTGGCCGATGAAGCGGATGCGGTCGAGCAACTCGGACCGCCGTCCCGCGTGGCGCGCGTGGCGGCCGATACGACGATGCAGCTGGTCCGATACCCGTCGGCGGCGTACGGATTCCTCGGCTTCCGGCTCCAGGACGCAAAGGGCAACCGCCATCCGCTCCTGGGCGACCGCGCACTCCGACGCGCGCTGTCGATGGGCATCGACCGGCAATTGCTGGCGGCCGGCGTGTTCGGCCCCGGCACCGTCGCGCCCCCCGGCCCGATGTCGCAATTACTCTGGATCAACCGCCCCGGGATTCGGACGCTGCCGTATGACACCGTGGCGGCCTCCGCCCTCCTCGACTCGCTCGGGTGGTTGCGGCGCGACGGCGGCATGCGGCTCCGCGGCGGGAAGGCGCTCCGCTTCGACATCCTCGTGCCGGGCACCAGCCCGACCCGACGGGACCTTGCCCAGGCGCTGCAACAGTCCTGGAAGACCCTCGGCGTGGAGGTTACGATCACCGCGGTGGATTTCCCGGTGTTCAACGAGCGGCTGACCAAAGGGACATTTGACAGCTACATCGGGGCGTGGCTCGACGAGCCGAGTCCGCGCGGACTGGCCGATCAGTGGACACGCGGCGGATGGGGTAAGCTCAACTACGGCCTCTACGACGACCCGGAATTCGACCGATTGTTCGCTCGCGCGATCCTGGCGCCTGACACGACCAGCGCGGCGCCGCTCTACCGGGCCGCCATGGATACGCTCAACGCCGATGCGCCGGCGCTCTTCCTGTACGCGCCGGTGCAGACGGCGGGGGTATCGCGTCGGATCGAAGGGGTCACGATCAACCCCTACTCCTGGCTGAGCGACCTGCGCACCTGGCGCGCGGGTCCGCGTCGATGAAAGACAAGCTTCAGGCGCTCGCCGCGCAACTCGATGCTTCACCCGATTACCGGGTGCTGCGCCGATTTGTGCCACCGGCGCGATACCACACCGGCGATGGGTCTCCCACGGCCAGTGCCGTCGTCATCGACGTCGAAACGACGGGTCTCGACACCGCGCGCGACCGAATCATTGAATTTTGCGGAGTCCCGTTCGAGTACGAAAAAGACAGCGGCCGTATCCTGGCGGTGGGGGAGGCGGTCAGCTTTCTCGAGGACCCGGGCCGGCCGATCCCGGTCGAGGTATCTCAACTCACGGGCATCACCGACGCGATGGTGGCTGGCAAGTCGATTGACGAAGCGGCGGTAGGGAAACTGATGGCCGAGGCGGGGTTGATCATCGCCCACAACGCCGCATTCGACCGGCCGTTCGTCGATCGCCGGCTGCCGGCCTCGAAGGGGAAGGCCTGGGCCTGCTCGCAGCGGGAAGTGTCGTGGAAGGCGCTGGGCGCCAGTTCGGGCGCGCTCGAGTTCCTGATGATGAAGCGCTGCGGGCTCTTCTTCGACGGCCACCGCGCCGACGCCGACTGTCACGCCGTCATTCGGCTCCTGCAGGAACCGTTCGACGACGGCACCTTGCCGATGAAGCTCCTGCTGGAATCGGCGCGCACGCCGTCGTACAAGGTGTGGGCGCTCAACGCCCCGTTCGACAAGAAGGACGTCCTGAAACAGCGCCGGTATCGATGGAGCAATGGGGATGGGAGTCAGCCCAAGGCGTGGTACACGTCCCTCACGCGAAAGTGAGATCGAGACAGAGCAGGAGTGGCTCTCCACGACAGTGTATGGGGGAGGGAAGGGGTGGAGGGTCGATCGGCTGGATGCCAAGGCTCGATATGCGGAGGGGGGGTAGCTCGCGGCTTTCGCCGGGGTAAAGCTCCCTTTTCGTGGCTGCCCCGCTGCCCCGCTGCCCCGCTGCCCCGCCTACCGCTGACTGAACCTCTCCAGGAACTCTTTCTCAGTGTCCGTCAACCGAGCGACGCCCTCCCGCTGGAGCTTGGCCATGACCCGGTCGAGCTCCTCGAGGTTGACGGGGTGCAGCCCCTCCCGCTGAATATGTGACCAGCGCGCCACGGCCGAGGACGTCGTGGCGAGCGATGGCGTCGAGGCCACGGCCCGCGCCTGGAAGCGCCGGGCGCCGCTGGTCCGGTCCAGCACCTTGAGATAGATCCACGCGCCAAGGAATCCCCCAAGGTGCGCAAAGTGGGCGACGCCGTCGCCCGCGCCGCCGAAGCCCGAGACCAGCGACAGCACCGTCATTCCCACCACCAGCCAGCGGACCTCCACCGGTAGCACGCCCCAGATGTGGACCACCTCGCGCGGCCAGTAGTGCGCAAAGCCGAACATGACGCCGTACACCGCACCCGACGCGCCGATGACACCGATCATCGGGTTGGTGAAGGAGGCCAGCGCGCCCATGACGCCGCTGGCCAGGTAGAGCCCGATGAAGCGGCGGCTTCCGAGCCGGGCCTCGAGCCGGGGCCCGAAGAAGAAGAGCGCCAGCATGTTGAAGAAGATGTGGCCGAGGCTGCCGTGGAGGAACATGTAGGTGACGATGGTCCATGGCCGGCTCAGGATCAGCGCCGGCACAAACATCAAGGCGTCGCCCAGCGGAGGAACGGCCAGGGTCAGGAGATACATCACGGCGTTGAGGAACAGCAGCCGGGCGACCCAGGGTGTCATGCAGCCTCGAGCAGGAGTCGGCGGACGACATCGGTGCGATGTCGAAAGATACGGTCGAGCTGGCGCCGGACGAGCGGGTGCACCAGCCGGCCCAACGGGCCGAAGGGCAGGCGGTAGCGGACCTCGTCCTCGATGCAGCGTGCCGCCCGGCGTCTCCGTGAAACTATGCCGGTGGATCCACTGCGCGTAAGGGCCACGCAGCTGGACGTCCTCGAAGGAGAACGGGGGATCCCATCGGCTGATTTCCGTGCGCCAGCGCATGGGGAGGCCGTGAAGCCGGATGCGGTAGTCGATCAGCGTACCTGCGCGCATGGCGATCGGCTGGGGAGTGAGAATCTCGAAGCCGAGCTCGGGCGGGGTGATCCGCCCGAGGTTGGCGGCATCGGCGAAGAACTCGAAGACCTGCGGCCGGGGGAGCGGGATGGTCAGGCTGCAGGTCAGGCGGTGTTCGGGGGCATTTGGCATGCGCCTTCTACCCCCCGAACACCTCCTGAGGTCCGACCCTGCTACTTGGCGGCCGCCGGTGCCGGCGGCGCGTTGTCGCTGTTCCAGATGTCGTACTGGATCAGCCAGGCGCCGTTGGTCTTTTTCCAGCCGACGAGGTACTTGCCGTTGTCCTCGAAGGCGGTGCCGTCCGCCATCGGGATGCTGGTCTTCCACGTGCCTTCTTCCAGCGCCAGGTCGCCCGAGGCGGTCACCATGATGGCGACGGGCGTGACGCACGAACGTCGCCTTGAGGGGCTGCAGACCGGCGATCATCTGCGTCAGAGATAGTCCGTGCCGGTCTGCCGTCCCTGATTCGGCGGCATCAGGACGGCGTCCGGGGCGTAGATACCGGCGACGGCGGCGGTGTCGTAGGCCACGATGGCCGCGTTGAAGGCGGCCACCTGGGCGCGAATGGCCTGCTCTTCCGCCGCCACATCCACCTTTGGGGCGGCAGGCTGGCAGGCGGCGAGAGCGGGAAGCAGCAACAGGGAGGCAACGAGGCGGCGCATGCGGACTCCGGGAGAGAATGTGGAGGGGAGAGTATGCACCCCCCGGGGCCGCTTTTCCAGCCCCTGGCGCTTGCCAAGCCGCCCGGCGGGTGCGAACATATCGAAGGCCGTTTCGTCGCCCCGTCCCCCATTGCCGAGCCCCTGATGACCCTGCCCCCGTCCGGCCGAGCGCTTCTGACCGTCGTCCTTCTCGCAACCACCTTGAGCGCCCCCGTGCCCCTGACCGCCCAGCTGGCCGCGCATAACACGGTGACCCCGGCCGAGCGCTCGGCGGGATGGCAGCTGCTGTTCGATGGCAGCACGACGACGGGTTGGCGGGGGTTCCGGATGGATTCGGTGCCGGCCAATTGGACGGTGATCGACGGCGCGCTGACCTGCGTCGGTGATGGGGTGGATCTCCTCACCGACCGGACGTACGCCGGCTTCGAGCTGACCCTCGAGTGGATGATTGCCCCGAAGGGGAACAGCGGCATCCTCTATCGGGTCACCGAGGCGGAGGACGAGACCTACTGGACCGGCCCCGAATTCCAGCTCCTGGACGACGCCGGTCAGCCACCCGGGCTCACGCGCATCACGGCGGCCGGCGCGGTGTACGCGCTCTATCCCGCGCCAGAGGGGCTGGTCAAGCCCGCAGGGCAGTGGAACGCGACGAGAATCGTGATCAATGGCAACGAGGTCCAGCACTGGCTCAACGGCACGCTGGCGGCACAGTACGTTCTCGGCAGCGCCGACTTCAACGACCGGGTGGCCAAGAGCAAGTTTTCGAAGTGGCCCGGCTTCGGAAAGGCGGCGACGGGGCACATCGCGCTGCAGAGCCACGGCGGGCGAGTGGCGTTCCGCGATATCAAGATCAAGGTCACTCCGTGACCGGGGGGGCAGCGGGGCAGGGGGGCAGCGGGGCAGTAAAGACGAAGCTGTCGATCATGATGTTCCTGCAGTTCTTCATCTGGGGTGCCTGGTTCGTCACCATGGGCACCTACCTCGGCACCACGCTCCAGTTCGGCGGCGAGCAGATCGGGTTGGCCTACGGCGCGCTGGCCATCGCGGCCATCGTGTCGCCCTTCTTTGTGGGCATGGTGGCTGATCGCTTCTTCGCCACCGAGCGGATCCTGGCGCTGCTGCACCTGGCCGGCGCCGCCATGCTCTGGTGGGCCTCGACCCTCACCACTTTCAATTCCTTCTACCTGGTGCTCATCGGGTACGGCCTCTGCTACATGCCGACGCTGGCGCTGACCAACTCCATCGCCTTCGATCATGTGCGCGACCCCGGGAAGGAATTTCCCGCCATTCGTGTCCTCGGTACCATCGGGTGGATCGTGGCGGGGCTGGTGGTGGGGCGGATGGGGCTGGAGGCCACCGCCGCGCCAATGCAGCTGGCCGCCGGCGCGTCTGTGGTGTTGGGTCTTTTTTGCCTGCTGCTGCCGCACACGCCGCCCCACGCCGCCGGCAAGCCGTTCAGCGTCCGCGACATCCTCGGCCTCGACGCGCTGGCGCTGCTCAAGGACCGGTCCTTTGCCACCTTTGTCCTCGGCTCGTTCCTGCTCTGCATCCCACTCCAGTTCTACTACGCCTTCACCAATCTCTACCTCAACGAGATTGGCATGGCGGAGCCGGCCAGCAAGATGACACTCGGCCAGATGTCCGAGATCGGCTTCATGCTGCTGTTGCCGTGGTTCCTGTCGCGCTGGGGCGTCCGCCGCATCCTCCTGGTCGGCATGCTCGCCTGGGCGGTCCGGTATTTCCTCTTTTCCTTCGGCAACACCGGTCCGGCCGTCTGGATGCTGTACGCCGGCATCCTGCTCCACGGCATCTGCTACGACTTCTTCTTTGTGACGGGCCAGATCTACACCGACGAGCAGGCCGGCCCGCGGATCCGGGCCGCGGCGCAGGGATTCCTGGCCTTTCTGACCCAGGGCGTGGGCTACCTGATCGGCGCCTGGGCCTCCGGCCGCGTGGTGCAGCACTTCGTGCTTCCCGACGGCGGCCACGACTGGCACGGCATCTGGCAGGTGCCCGCCGTCGGTGCGGTCGTCATCCTCGTCATCTTCGCGTTTCTCTTCCGGCCCGCCGCTCCGCGGGCCTCCACCCCGGCCTGACGGAATCCATCATGACGAAGACCGACACTTCGCGACGCGAGTTCGTGGGCTCTGTCGCGGCGGCCAGCACCGCGTTCACCATCGTGCCCCGGCATGTGCTCGGCGGGCCTGGCTACACCGCACCGAGTGACAAGCTCAACATCGCCTGCATCGGGGTGGGCGGCATGGGAGCCAGCGACGTGAAGGGGGTGTCTGGAGAGAACATCTACGCCCTCTGCGACGTGGACCTCAAGAGCGCCGAAGAGACCTTTCGGAAATATCCGGCGGCCAGGAAGTACCGCGACTATCGCGAAATGTTCGACCTGGAGCAGAAGAACATCGACGCCGTGACCATCACCATTCCGGACCACAGCCACGCCGCGGCGACGATGATGGCGCTCCGCCTGAACAAGAACGTGTACTGCCAGAAGCCACTGGCGCGCACCCTGACCGAGGTGCGGACCGTCCGGGCGCAGGCCGCCAAGACCAAGGTGGCCACCCAGATGGGCAACCAGGGGCATGCGGGCGACGGGGTACGCATCCTCCGCGAGTGGATCGAGGCCGGTGTCATCGGCACCGTGCGCGAGGTGCAGTACTGGACCAACCGGCCGATCTGGCCGCAGGGGCTGGACCGGCCACTCGAGTTATACGCCCCGCCGCTCACCATGGACTGGAACCTCTGGCTCGGCCCGGCGCCGGAACGGCCGTACAACCCGGCCTATGCACCGTTTCGCTGGCGCGGATGGTGGGACTTCGGCACCGGGGCGCTGGGTGACATGGCCTGCCACGGCATGGACGCCGCCTACTGGATTCTCGACCTCGGCTACCCCGATCGGATCATCCCGGAGTCCACCGAGCTCTACCTGGAATCCGCGCCCAAGTCGAGCCGGGTGGAATACCAGTTCCCGGCCAAGGGCAAGCGCCCGGCGGTGAAGGTGGTCTGGCGGGACGGCGACCTCCGTCCGCCGAAGCCGAAGGGATTGCCGGAAACGATGGCGTGGCCGCCTGCGGATATCGGCGGGCAGCTCTGGATCGGGGACGACGGCGCCGTGGTTGCCGGGATGTATGGGGAGGATCCTGTCCTGCTCGACCCGAAGCGCGACGCCGAGGTGCGGGCCAATCCGCCGCTCGTGGTGTACCCGCGCTCGAAGGGGGTGTACGACGAGTGGATTACGGCCTGCAAGGGTGGGCCTGCCGCGCTGTCGAACTTCGACGGCCACGCCGGCAACCTGACGGAAATGGTGCTGCTGGGCGTGCTGGCCATCCGGGCGGGGCAAACACTCGAACTCAATTCCACGACGGGCGCCGTCACCAACATGACGCTGCCGGAGCGATGGGTGACGCCGGAGTATCGGAAGGGATGGACGTTGTAATTCGGGAGAGCCGTCATTCCCGCGAAAGCGGGAATCCAGTGACTGGACCCCCGCGTTCGCGGGGGTGACGGCGGAAGGATGGCGTTACGGCTTCCAGGTCCCTTTGGCCACCTTCGGCACGAATGCCTCCAGCCCGCGCGGCGGAAACTTGACGGTCTTCCCTGATTCGGCGCTCATGTAGGCCGCCATCAGCGTCCGCACTACCTCGACGCCGTCATCGAAGGTGAGTTTCGGTTTCTCCAGGCCGAGGAAGACGCGCACGAAGTGGCGGTCCTCGGCCTCGTAGCCATAGGCCATCGGCTCGTTGGCCACCACCGGCATCTGGCCCTGCTCCGCGTTCTGCTTCTCGACCAGGTCCTCCCCCTCCCGCCCCTTCACTTCCCGACTGAAGAAGAGCTTGAGCCCGCTGTCGAGGGTGTTCCAGGTCATGGAATACTCCGGACCGAGCAATTCGGCCGAGAGCCGAAGCCCGGCGCCGACAAAACTCCACGATGTGGTGGCCTCGCCGATGACGGTGTGTCCGGTGTCGGTTTCGAACTCGATGGTCACGCTCGCGAAGTCCTCGGCGGGATGCCGCGCGTAGTCCACCGAGGACCCATGGTCTTCTTGAGCCGGCGCACGTATTCCGGCCGGGACCACTTGAGGCTGGCGATGCGACCGGTGACGGCCACCGGGCGCACGGAGGAGCGCGGCGCGCCCGGCTTGGTGAGCAGATGGCGCACCACTTCCACCGAGTGGCACATCATGTCGTTGAGGACGCCGCCGCCCTGCAGCTTGCCCTGCCAGAACCAGGGCATGTGCGGGCCGCTGTGCTCCTCCGCCGCGCGCGCCAGGTAGGGCCGGCCGGTGGTAGCGGCGCCGCGGGCCCAGAGCAGTTGCCGACCATGCTCCACCTGCGGGCTGAAGAGCTGATTCTCGAGGTAGCCGTGCTGGAGGCCCGCCTTCTTCGTCATGGCGGCGACCTGCTTCGCCTCCTTCACGGTGCGGCCGAGCGGCTTCTCGCAGGCGAGCCCGATGAGTTCACCCTTGCCGCGGAGGACGGCGTCGGTGAGTTCCTCGACGTTCTCGAGGCGGGCGTGGTTCGGTCCGCAGAGCCAGATGGCGTCGATGGCGGGGTCGGCCACCATGTCGGTGATGGAGCCGTAGGCCTTGGCGGCGCCGACGTCGAGCCTGCGGGCCAGCGCCGCGGCGTCCGCGGCGTTCTTCCGGTTGGGGCTCCAGACGCCGAGGACGTCGGCGTCGCGTACCCCTTGCCAGGCCTGCATGTGGAATCGGGTGTTGAATCCGCTGCCGATGAATCCGACGCCGAGACGACGCTTGGCCATGAAAGCTCCGTTCAGGTGTAGCTGACGCCCAGCTTCTTGAGCTGGGGCTCGGGACAGCCCGTCCACTCGGGCACCACCGTGTTGCCGATGTACTGGAGGTCCTCGACGCCGACCTTGCTCGACCAGTAGCCGGTGGCGGTCAGGTTCCGGAACTCGTTGAAGAACGTCGCCGCTTCCGCAAATTCCGGCTTGGCCCGCTTCGGCCAGGCGATGTCGTCGAGGATCTTCTTCTGCTGTCGCACCGACGCCGTCACGAACTGTTTCCCGAATCGGGTGGTCGACTCGGCGTCGAGCCAGGCCAGGCCGGTCCGCATCCGCTCGCGGTTGTCCATCTCCTCCGTCATGACGAAGTCCATGAACTCCGGCACGCCGGCCTCGCTCGCGCTCGGCCCGCGCTTGTCCGCCGGCAGGGTGAGGTCGGCCAACACCGTGACGGTGGCATACTCACCCTCGGTGAAGAAGGTGGGGGTGTACGGGGTGGCGCGCTGCGCGGCCTTGCGGATCGTCTCGGGCCGGCAGCCGGCGGCACCGGCGGCCAGCGCCACGCCGAGGAGGCCGAGCATCTCGCGCCGTGAGAAGTCGGTCACAGGGCCCCCTGTCGGCGCTGGGCCGTGATGTACTCGGAGGTGCGCATCGAGAGCGCGAGGATGGTCCAGGTCGGGTTCTTGTCGGCCTGCGACACGAACGGCCCGCCATCCGCCACGAAGAGGTTCTTCACGTCGTGGGCCTGGCAGTTGGCGTTGACCGCGGAGGAGCCGGGGTCGTTCCCCATGCGGACGCACCCCAGTTCATGGATGATCTGGCCCCCCGTGGCGATCCCATAGCCCTCCTCGGCCGTGGGCATCGGGCTGAACACCTCGCCGCCCATCTCGGCGATCAGCGCGCGGAAGGTCTCCTGCATGTGCTTGACCTGCTTGTACTCGTAGTCACTCCACTTCCAGTTGAACCGGAGAACCGGGATGCCCCACTGGTCCTTGGTATCGGGGTCGATCTCGCAGTACGAGTCGGCGTTGGGGATCATCTCCCCTCGGCCGCTGAAGCCGATGGTGGTGCCGTAGAGCCGGCGGTAGGAATCCTTGAGATCCTTTCCATAGCCACCGAAGGCCGGGTAGTTCTCGATGCCGCCCATGAAGCCGTACGACGGCTGGCCCCGTCCGCCCCAGATTTCGATGTGGTATCCGCGCGGAAAATCGAGCTTCTTGTTGTCGAGCCACCACGGACTGTAGAGGTGCCCGCCCCCCACGCCGTCCTCGTTGTGCGGAATGCCGTTCTCCAGCTTGGGGATGAACCCCGCCACGTCGGTCCCGGTGGTATCGGTCAGGTACTTTCCAACCACGCCGCTCGAGTTGGCCAGGCCGTGGGGAAATTTCCGGCTCTTGGAGTTGAGGAGGAGCCGAGCCGATTCGCAGGCGCTGGCCGCGAGGACGACCACCTTGGCCCGGACATGCCGGTCGGTGTTGGTGGACTTGTCGACGTATGTCACCCCGTCGCACAGCCCGTTCGATCCGACGGTCACCTCGCGGGCCATCGCGTTGGTGATCAGGGTGAGCCGGCCGGTGGCCATGGCTGGCGGGATCAAGACGTTGGTGGAGGAGAAGTTCGCGTTGACCGCGCAGCCGCGGTTGCACTGCCCGCAGTAGTGGCAGGCTGGCCGGTTGCCGAGCGGCTGGGTCAGGATGGACAGCCGCGCCGGGATGCAGGCCACATCGAGGTTGTCGCAGGCCTGCTTGACCAGCAGCTCGTAGCAGCGGGGCTTGGGCGCCGGCAGGAAATGACCGTCGGGATGGTTTGGAAGCCCCTCGGCGCTGCCGAAGATGCCGATGAGGTCATCCACCCGGTCATAGTAAGGCGCCAAGTCGTCGTAGCTGATTGGCCAGTCGTCGCCCAGACCGTCGAGGCTCCTCCGGCGGAAGTCGTCGGGCCCGAACCGGAGCGAAATACGGCCCCAGTGATTGGTGCGGCCGCCCACCATGCGGGCCCGCCACCAGCCGAACTTGGAGCCCGGTGCGACCGTGAACGGCTCGCCGGGGAGGTCCCATCCGCCGATGCAGGCGTCGAACTCGCCGAAGGGGCGTTCCTTGGTGCCCGCGCCGCGCTTCGGCGAGTTGAACGGCCAGGTGAGCATGGCGGAGTCGGTGGCGTTGTCCCACGGGCCCCCGGCCTCGAGCAGGACGACGTTCGCCCCGGCCTGGGTGAGCATGTAGGCCGCCATGCCGCCGCCGGCGCCGGAGCCCACGATGCAGACGTCGTACACCTTCCGCTGGTCCTGGAGGGTCATCGGGAAGCCATGGGTGAAGGGATTCGGGAAACTACTGCGCGAGCCACGCGCCGGCCAGCGGGACTGCGGCCCCGCCTTCGGGGGCAATGGTGGCGGAGAGGGCGGACCCGCCGCTCCCCTGCACGAAGCGGACGGTCAGCGGGTGGATGCCGGCCTCGAGCGCAATCATCCCGGTGCGTTCCGCCTCCGAGTGCCAGCCGTCGTTGTCCACCACGACCCGGTCGCCGATTTCGAGCACGCTGCCGTCGTCCGACGTGAGGGCGATGGTGTACAACCCGGCCCGCTCGACTCGGAGGTAGCCGGTGAAGAGAAGCCCATAGGTCTCGGCGCGCTGGAAGCCGGGCAGGGCGACCGCGTCTGCGGTCGTGATGCGCGTCGGTGCAATGGTGGCCACGGCCCGGGCGCTCGGAAAGCTCGCTTCGTAGTAGGCGAGCCGCAGCCCCGGCGTGAGCGGGGCGGAGGGCGCGCGCGCGGCGGGGCGGAGCGTGGTGCGGCTCACCCGGGCCTGGCGCGGTGGGCTCGACGCGCCGCTTGCCAGGAAGACGGCGGCAGTGACGACCGTGCCCGCGGTGTCCACCGGGAGCGTCAGCGGGCCGGTGTACAGCGCGGAGGAAACCGTCGGCATCGTGCCGTCCAGCGTGTAGCGGACCTGGCCGTCCGGCAGTGGGCTCCTGAGGGAGACGACGGCGGTGTCCGCGAGCGTCAGGCGGCTCCGCTCCAACCCCAGCACGTTGGGCACCCGGTAGTTGACGCCGAGTTGGTCGAGTGCGGCGAGGGCGGCCGGTAGCCGCTGGACGAATCGTTCCCAGTCCCGCGCCGAGGCGGGGCTCCAGGTCACTTCGGCCATGGCCAACATGCGGGGAAAGATCATCCACTCCACCCGGTTGGGAGTGGCCATGTATTCGGTCCAGACATTGCCCTGGGCGCCAAGAACATGTGCGGCCTGCGCCGGGGTGAGGACCGCCGGGACCGGTTCGAAGGCGTAGACCCGCTCGAGCGGCACGTTGCCGCCGATCGAGAACGGCTCGAGGCCCGGCTCCCCCTGCGCATAGTCGAAGTAGGCATGACTGGTTGGGGTCATGATCACGTCGTGCCCTTGTTGCGCCGCGGCGATCCCGCCGCTCACGCCGCGCCAGCTCATGACGGTGGCGCCCGGCGCCAGGCCCCCTTCGAGGATCTCGTCCCAGCCGATGAGCCGGCGGCCGTGGGCGCTGAGGAACCGCTCGATCCGCTGGATGAACCAGCTCTGGAGGGCGTGTTCGTCCGCCAGCTGCTCCCGCTGGATGATGGACTGCGCCAGGTCGCTCGATTTCCACCGGGCCTTCGGGGCCTCATCGCCGCCAATGTGGATGTAGGGGCCCGGAAAGAGCGCCATCACCTCGGTGAGCACTCCCTCGAGGAAGGCGAAGGTGGCCTCGCTCGGGCAGAGAATGTCCTCGTCGACGCCCCAGACGGTACTGACCTCGAACGGGCCCGGCGTGCAGGCCAGCTCTGGGTAGGCGGCGATGGCCGCCTGCGAGTGCCCCGGCATCTCGATTTCAGGGATGATGGTGATGTGCCGAGCGGCGGCGTAGGCCACCACCTGCCGGATCTCGGCCTGGGTGTAGAAGCCGCAATAGCGCGTGCTGTCGCCGATGTAGGGGTCGAAGTTTCGCTCCACCACCGTTTCTCGGCGGCAGGATCCGACTTCCGTGAGTTTCGGGTAGCGGTTGATCTGGATCCGCCAGCCCTGGTCGTCGGTCAGGTGCCAGTGGAAGGTGTTGAACTTGTAGCGGGAGAGGAGGTCGATGTACCGCTCGACAAAGGCTACTGAAAAGAAATGCCGGGCCACGTCGAGATGCATGCCGCGGTACGGGAAACGTGGTGTGTCGCGGATTTCGACCCTCGGCACCGTGCCGGGCGCGCCGGCGTGGAGCAGTTGGCGGAACGTCTGGAGCCCGTGGAAGAGCCCGGCCTGGGTCGGGGCTTCGATGACCACGCCGGACGTCTGGCTGCTCAGTCGGTAGCCTTCGTTACCGAGGCTCGAATCGGGGAGGGTGAGTTTGAGGGTGAGCCCGGCGGGGCGGGAAGGGCCGCTGACGATGTCCGGCCGCCATCCCAGTTCGGCCTGCAGCAGATCGCTGGTGTAGGTGCCAAGCGCGCGGAGCGAACTGGGTCGGGGCGCCTCGAGCCGGAGCCTGCGCGCCAGTTCCACGGCGCCGGTGTTCCGGATGACCGTTTGAGGGTAGGGGATGAGCGGGAGGGGGGTCTGGGCCGACGCACCAGTGCTCAGTGCGACAAACAGGAGCGCGAGAACTGAACTTGAACGAGAGTTCAACAGTTTCTCCGGCTTGCGGATTCACCCCGATACTTGAGCTTCCTGCCCCGCTGCCCCGCTGCCCCGCTGCCCCGCTGCCCCGCTGCCCCGCTGCCCCGCTGCCCCGCTGCCCCGCTGCCCCGCTGCCCCCCACCTACTTCTCCTCAACCTCCGCCACCCAGATGTCCGCCTGGTGCTCTCCCGCGACGAAGTAGAAACGCTCACCGTCGGTGTCGGACACGCCGCGAACGTACCTGGCTTCGGAATGATCGAAGGCGACGACCTTGCGGAGGGCCTTGGTGCGGAGATCCACGGCCCAGTAGGCCGGGTCGCCGAGGGAGTCAGGGGAAAATGCGTACAGCGTCTGGCCGTCGGGCCCCATGCGGCTCCAATTCGGCTCGAACCAGCGCGGGGGCCGATAGAGCGTGGTGGAGGTGCCACCGCCGGAGGGTGTCGCGACGAACGCGATGACGCTGTCCACCTCGACGTGGATGTAGGCAGCGCGATCGTATGTCATGTCCGTCGCGAGCCCGGTGCCCAGGGCTGCTGTGGGGCCCCAGGGCGCTGACCTCGACGGTCTCCGTGTTTCGACAATGGTCAGATCGGAGCCATCTCCCCGACTGAAGGCGAGCGTATTGTCATCCGGGCCCCAGGCGGCGTACCAGTCGCTCAGGGTGTCGGTCGTGACCTGCGCCAGCCCGCTGCCGTCGGAACCGATCGTGAAGACGTCGCGATTCCCCGTACGGAACGAGTGAAACGCAATCTGGGTCCCGTCGGGAGACCAATCTGGGGCCAGGTCGTCGGCGGGGTCGTCGGTCAGCTGACGGGGAGTGCCGCCGTCCGAAGGCACGATGAACAGGTCGCCGTTGCCGTTGAGGTCGGAGTCGTACACGAGCCACTTGCCGTCGGGGGAGAGCCGCATCACTTCACTGGCCTGGTTGCCCCGGGTGATCGCCACGGCGGACCGCGCATTCACGCTGCCAGTGGCCTGAAGACGGACCATCCAGACGTTGAGGTCGCGGGTGTACTTCGAATAGGCCAGCCGTTTGCCATCGGGCGACAGGGCGAACGTATGGGCGTCCAGCCCGGTCGTGACACGCCGGGGGGGGGCCACCGCCTTCCCACCACGGTCAATCGATCGCTGGTAGATGTCCCGGCCGCCGCCTCCGCTCGACAGGTAGAGCAGCTCGTGTCCGCCCGGCAACCACTGAGGAGACACATTGAGCGTGGTCGAGTCGCTCACCATCGTCGGCGTCCCACCCTCGGCGGACAGGACGAAGACGGTGCTTGCCGCCAGGTTTCCGATGCTGCTGCCCGGGACTACGAATTGAGGGTTGCCCCGCACACCGGCCAGCCAGCGGCCATCGGCGGACCAGGCGAGTGAATGGGCATTTCTGACCCGTGCAAGGAGAGTCAGCGTCTTCCCGTCAGCGGCCATGACCAGGACGCTGTCTCCCTGCTCGAACGCGATGCGCGACCCATCGGGCGACCACTTCGGCGCCAGAGGAAACCCTCCGCCGTAGCCGACACTGTAGAGCCGACGGACGTCGCCGCCGGTCGGGGGCATCGTGACGATGCTGGCCCCTGTCCGCTCGAAGGAGACAAACACCAGTCGCTTACCATCGGGAGCCCACGCCGGCGAAATCTGCGCGCCGGGCAGGCTGTCGGTGATGTTGACCGCCCGCCCGCCGTCGGTGGGCTGCAGAAATATCTCCGCGCCATCCACCGTGGCGGCGACGTACGCCAAGAATTGTCCATCGGGCGAGATGGCAGGCAGGATTTCCAGGCCCTGTGCGCTGGTGAGGCGTGTGGTCTTGGTCAGCGTCACCTCGGGTCCGCTGCCAGCCCGCCGGGTCAACAGCATCCCCAGGCTCCCCAGCACGATGACCAGTGCCGCCACTCTCACCGCCCGCTTGCGACCCGCCGGCACCAGGGGTGCCACACCCGTCACCGGCTGAGTGTAGGTCGGCGTCATGCCGCCGCTCGGCGTGGCCAGCGGTTCCAGCGCCGCCACCAGCTCCTCCGCGCTCTGGAACCGGTCTGCAGGTCGCTTGGCCAGGCACTTCATGACGATCGCTTCGAGCGACGGCGCTATTCCGGGTCGGAGCCGGGAGACCGCCTCGGGCGTCTGCATCACATGGGCGGCAAGCGTCTCCTGCGGGGTACGGCCGCTGAACGGCGTTCGGCCGGTCAGGAGTTCGTAGCCCAGCACGCCAAGGGCGTAGATGTCCACCCGGTGGTCGAGGTGCGGGTCGGCAGCGGCCTGCTCCGGGGCCATGTATGCGGGGGTGCCGAGGGCCACACCGGCGGTCGTGAGCTGCTGGCGGCCGGTGGCCTCGCTCACCGCCTTGGCCACGCCGAAGTCGCTGACGAGCGCGTGACGGCCGGAGAGGAGGATGTTTTCGGGCTTGATGTCCCGGTGGGCCACTCCGTGTTTGTGGGCGTGGGCCAGGGCATCGGCCACTTCGATGAGAATCCGGACGGCGTCGTGGACCGGAAGCTCGCCGGTGCGCGCCAGGCGGTCGCGAAGGGTCTCGCCGTCCACGAACGGCATGGCATACCAGAGGAACTCCGGAGAATCGTCGTCCGCGGCTGAAGCCGCGGCTCGGCCCGAGGCGCCGCTGTCGAAGAGCGGCAGGATATGGGGGTGCTGCAGCTGGGCCGCGACCTCGATTTCCCGGAAGAACCGATCGGGGCCCAGGGAGGCAGCCAGCTCCGGGCGGAGCACCTTGACCGCCACCTTGCGGCGGTGTTTCAGGTCTTCCGCGAGGTAGACGGTAGCCATGCCACCCTGGCCCAGCTCGCGCTCGAGCCGGAAGTGGTCAGCCAGGGCGGCGGCGACGCGGTCGAATTGTGTGGTCATTGACCCTTAAGATGGGGGGCGCCGGGCTCCCGCGCTATTCCTCACCCCCTGTCCCCCTCTCCACCATGTGGAGAGGGGGGAACATCACCGACAGCAAACGTCCCGCTTACTATTGAGTGCAGTGTTCAACCAGCGATGGAGTATCCATGCATCGGTTCGGTCTGTTGGCAGTCCTGCTGGTCGTCGCCACCACCACTTCCCTCCGCGCCCAGACTACCTGGGAATTCACCCCCACCGCCGGCTATCGCTACGGCGGCACGGTGAACAGCGAAAACGGGAAGTTCATCGCCAACGACGGCTTCGCCTGGGGCGGTACCATCGGCTATCGGGTCAAGCGCGATGGTCTGGTGGAGTTCGTCTACAGCCGTCAGGACACGAACATCCTGTTCGACGCCGATCTAGCCCCAGAGGTGACAGTCGGCGACGCCGCCATCGAGTATTTCCAGATCGGTGGGGCGCTCGAGTTCGGGAACAACGAGAATACCAAGCCCTTCTTTGCCCTGACGGTCGGCACCACCCACCTCTCACCACAATCGTCCGGACTCGGCGACGACTGGCTCTTCTCCTTCGGCGGGGCCCTCGGCATCAAGACCTACCTGAGCCGCAACGTCGGGCTCCGCGCCCAGGCCCGGCTCTGGATGAGCTCCCTCTACAGCGATACCGATTTCTGGTGCACCCTTCCCGGCGGGTGTGTCATCGTCGCCTCCAACAGCACCTTCTTTACCCAGGGCGAGTTCAGCGGCGGAGTGATGTTCGTGTTCTGACGGGGTGGCCTCACGGCCACCCCTGTCGGTGGTCGACGCAATCTCGGAGCGCGGAATCCGCTTTCGCTACTGTCCTACCGATCACGAAGTCGCGTGTCCTCAGGCGAGGGGTGGGCGTGAGCCCACCCCTCAATGAAGCGGAAGCGGAGGCGCCGCGCCGGAGGCCTTGGCCCAGTCCATCCCTACCGCCGCCGCCACCGTGGCGGCCACCTGCGCCTGGGTCACGAACGGGACGTTCCTCCGTTCGCCGAGCCCGGGAATGTCCGGCCCCATCACCGCGATCCAGATGTTCTCCGCCCCCTCGACGTCCTTCCCGTGATCCGTCCAGTCCTTGAGCCCGCTGCCGCGCCCATGATCCGTGGTGATGATGAAGGTCGTCTTCCCGGCGTACTCCGGCATGGCCTGCATTGATTGCCACAGGTCGCGGATGAAACCGTCCACCCGGTGCGCCGAGGTGAGGTAGTGGTCGTAGCGGCGCTCGTGGGCCCACTCGTCGGTCTCGCCGTAGCCGATGTACAGTACCCGGGGGCGCTCGTTCGGCAGGTACGTCGCCACGACCGCCTGCATAAAGGCGTCGTAGGGCATTTCCGGCCAGACTCGGGTGGTGGTGGCATACAGGGAATCGAGGAGGACGCGCGGGGGGTCGGTGGCGCCGGGGAAGGGAGGCTCCCAGCCGGCGCGGACGAGCATCCGCGCGCGCTCCTGGTTGAAAATCGGGGCGAAGACGTCCCAGGTGCCGAACGCCGCCACTCGGTTGGTGAAACCGGGCTGGCCGGCCAGCCACCCGAAGACGGTCACGTTGGGGTTCGGGCCATAGTCGTTCCTGTCGATACGGGGGTCGGGCCGGCCGGTCAGCATTTCGTTGTAACCGGGATAGGAGAACTTCAGTCCGTTGGTCACGACGGCCATGCTGCCGAGCGCTCGATTCCCGTAGATCTGCCCATCTCTGGCGACGACCTCCCACATGAACGGCATCAGCGCCCGGCGGTTCGCCTCGGCGCTGCCCACCAGGTAAGCGCGCCGGAGGGCGGCGGTATCCTCCACGCCGCCGAACTCCTTGTTGTTGAGCGCGGAGTCGGCGCCGCCGAAGAGCTCCTGCCAGCGGAAGCCGTCGGTGACGATCAGCACGACCGTCCGGCTGGTGTCGGCGGGCGTCTGCGCCGAGACCGGCGCGACCGCGGCCGCGATCCCGAGGAGCAGGACCGCGGCCGCCGTGACGCGCCTGCGAGGGAACACGCTCACGCTTTCTTGCCGCCGAGGAGTTGTCCCACGATACCACCGAGGGCACCCGCCACCACCGAGCTCCCGGTCCCGATCGCGATCGTCTCCATGCCGGTCTGGCCGGTCGCCATCGACACCACCGTGCCGATGAGCGCACTGACCCCGGCCGCGACGGCGCCACCGCCCGCCGCGCCGCCCATGCCGGCCGGCTTGCCCATCATCGAGGCGAGGACACCGGTGATCGCGGCGATGCTGGTGCCGCCGATCGCGAAATTCTGCCCGACCATCGGGCTCACCTTGCCGAGCAGGATCATGGCGACCTGCAACACCGTGCCGATCATCGTCGGCTTGGACAGGCCCTTCAGCATGCCATCGCCCATCGTCGGTCTCCTTGTGAGAGTGGGACTGCGGTCAGACGAGACAGATCTCGTAGGCCTGTCGCAGCGATTCCATCGGCGGGCGCGTCGGCTCGAACTCGTGCGCCACGTAGCCTTGGTACCCGGTGCCCTTGATGGCCTCGCAGATGGCGTGGTAGTTGAGTTCCTGGGTCCCGTCGATTTCGTGGCGCCCGGGCACGCCGCCGGTATGGTAATGCCCGAGCCAGGCGGCGTTGCCCTGGATGGTCCGAATGATGTCGCCTTCCATGATCTGCATATGGTAGATGTCGTAGAGGAGCTTGACCCGGGGCGAGTTGACCGCCGACACGACCGACACGCCGTACTCCGACCGGTCGCCCATGTAGTCGGCGTGGTCCACCCGGCTGTTGAGCAGCTCCATGCAGATCGTCACGCCCACATCCTCGGCCAGCGCCTTGATCCGGTTGAGCCCCTCGATACAGGCGTCGCGGCCAAGGTCGTCGGCGCGCCCTTTCCGGTTGCCGAACATCGCGATCACGTTGGGCACGCCAGCCGCGGCGGCACGCGGCAGCGTCGCCTCGAGTTCGCCGAGCAGCATGGCATGGTTGGCCGGGTCGTTGAAGCCGGTGGTGAGGAAATCGCGCCGCTGGCTCGGGTAGCCCATCGAGCAGACCAGCCCGGCATCGGCCACCACCGGCCACTGCTCCGGCTGGAGCAGGTCCACGGCGCTGAAGCCGATCGCCTTGAGCTCCCGCGCGAACTGCGGGAGGGGAATGGACTCGAACGGCCAGTACGACACCGACTGTTTGAGCGGAGACGCCGATGCGCCACCGGGAGCGGCGCGTGGTTCCGGAGCCACCGCGGCCCCGGCGACAGGCACCGAGCCCAGGACGATGGCGCCGGCCGAGGCAGCCAGCATCTCTCGTCGACTCATTCCGCGCTCACCCATTGGGGAACCGGAGTGCCCGGAGGTAGTCGTAGCTCGCCGTGATCGATGCGAACGGGTCGCCCGGCTCGTCGTGCTCGACGAACTCGTGCTTGATGCCGGCCTGCTTCCGGTGCGCGAAGATCGCCGCCCAGTCGATTGTTCCCTGTCCGACGTCCACCATCTGGCCGTTGGCGGTCCGGTCCTTCACGTGGACCAGCGGGAAGCGGCCGGGGTATTTCGCGAAGTAGGCCAGCGGGTCCTTGCCGCCATCGGTTGTCCAGTAGAGGTCCATCTCGAAGCACACGAGCTCCGGGTCGGTGTTCTGGAGGAGCACGTCATACGGGACCTGCCCCTCCAGGGGGGCCATCTCGTAGGCGTGGTTGTGATACCCGAACCGGAGGCCGGCGGCGTTGGCCTGCCGCCCGAGCTGGTTGAAGATGTCGGCGATGCGTTTGTACTCGTCGATGGTGCTTCGCCGGGCGGCGTCGATCCAGGCGACGACCAGGTACTCGTGCCCGACGGTGTGCGCCGCCTCGATCGTCGCGTTCCAGTCCTTCTCGAGCGTCTCGAGGTCCACGTGTTCGGCGGGGGCGCTCAAGCCCGCCTGCTTGAGGGAGCGCTTCACCTCCGCCGGGGTTCGCCCCATGTAGCCCGCGAACTCGACCTCCTTGTATCCGATGGCGGCGACCTTCCGGAGCGTCCCGTCGAAATCGGCCTTGAGGGCGTCGCGGACGGTGTAGAGCTGCACGCCAATCCGCTTCAGCCGGTCGGCGCGATCCGTGACAGCCCAGGTGGGGAGCGCGGCCACCAGGGCGGCCGAGGAGAGGGTGCGCAAGGCATCCCGTCGCGATGCCATCAGAGTTCTCCCCGGTTCATGCCGGCCACGGCGAAATCGGCGGCCCGGGCGGTGAGCGCCATGTAGGTGATGGACGGGTTCTGGTTGGCGGACGACGCCATGCAGGCGCCGTCGGTCACGAAGAGGTTCTTCACGTCGTGCGCCTGATTGTTGGCGTTGAGGACGGAGGTGGACGGATCCCGCCCCATTCGTGCGGTGCCCATTTCGTGGATGGTGAGTCCGGGCGGATTGTCCTCGACGAACGAGCCGATGTCGGTGGCGCCAGCCGCCTCCAGCATCTCGGCAGCCGTCACCGACATGTCCTGGAGCAGGGCGCGCTCGTTCTCGCGCCACTTGCAGTGAATGCGGAGCGCCGGAATCCCCCACTTGTCCTTCACGACCGGGTCGAGCTCGATGAAGTTCTCCGGGTTGGGCAGGCACTCGCCGAAGCCGTAGAAGCTGAAGCGCCACGGGCCTGGCTCCCGGAGCGACGCCTTGAACTCCTTTCCGATCCCCGGCAACGAACTGCCTCGCCCCCAGTCGCTGCGGCCGCCGCCGCCTTGGAAAGCGTATCCGCGCAGGAATCCCGGGTGCGACTTGGTGACATTGCGGAACCGTGGCAGGTAGGTCCCGTTCGGCCGGTTGCCGTAGATCCACTCCGATTCGTAGCCGGGGATCGTACCCCTGGCGCCGCCGCCCATGACGTGGTCCATCAAGTTGCGCCCGAGCTGGCCGCTCGAGTTGGCCAGGCCGTTCGGGAACTCCGGGCTGGTGGAATGGAGCAGGATTCGTGTGGATTCGAGCGCGGAGGCGCAGAGGAAGACCACGCGAGCCTGGAACTCCGTCGCTTCCATCGTCTGGGCGTCGATGACCCGTACGCCCGTAGCGCGGCCCTGCTTCGGGTCGTAGATCACGCTGTGGACGACGCTGTGGGGCCTGAGGGTGAGTCGCCCCGTGGCTCGAGCCGCCGGAAGCGTGGAGCCGATGCTGTTGAAATAGGAGTGAGTGATGCACCCCCGCTCGCAGGGGCCGCAGTAGTGGCAGGCCTTGCGGCCGTTGTGGTCCTGGGTCAGGATGGCCGCCCGGCCGATCGTGAGGTGCCGCTCGCCGCCGAAGGCGGTCTTCAGCTTGTCCCGGACATGCCGTTCGGCGCAGTTGAGCTGCATCGGCGGGAGGAACTCGCCGTCCGGGAGCTGGGACAGGCCGAGGCGCTCGCCGCTCACCCCGATGAAGCGCTCGACGTAGCTGTACCACGGCGCGATGTCGGCGTATCGGATCGGCCAATCGGTGCCGTGGCCGTCGCGGAGGTTGGCGGTGAAGTCGAGGTCGCTCCAGCGGTACACCTGCCGGCCCCACATGATGGAGCGCCCCCCCACCTGGCGGCCGCGGATCCAGCGGAACGGCTCTGTCGGGTCGGTGGTGTAGGGGTTGTCGAGGTCGTTCACGAAGAACTTGCTGCCCCACTCGTCGCAGGCGTAGCAGTCCTTCTGCACCGGCTGCTCGCGCGCCAGCTTCTGCCGGTCGCCGTAGCCCCGGAAGTGGAGCTGCCAGGGCGGCACGTGCTCCACATAGTCCTTGGCCGGGTCGATCGGTCCGCCCGCCTCGAGCACCAGCGTGTTGAGTCCCCGCTCGGTCAGTTCCTTGGCGGCCCAGCCGCCGCTGATGCCGGAGCCGACTACAATCGCATCATAGGCCTTCGGCATCAGAGCCCTCCGGGGCGGGCAGCGGGGAGGTGCTCGCAACCGTCGAAGCGCCCCGGGATGGCCGGCCGGTCGAGCTCCTGAAGGGAGCCCACCGCCGAGTTGTAATACCCGTAGACGGTGAGCGACTTGAGCCGGAGCCAGAAAGGGGTCGGTGCCGCGGGGTCGGCCTTTCGGGCCGCGAACGCCTCGGCCTCCACCGTCTGGAGGAGCGCCACCTGCTGCGCGGCGTCCAGTTCGAGAAACCGGGTCGATCCGAGCGTGGTGCTCCGCTGGTCGAGCTCCCCAAGCCCGGTCAGGAACTGCGCCCGCTCGTCCGGGTGGTACCACTCACCCACGATGACATCGATGAACTCAGGCACGCCCGCCGCCGCGGCGCCTGGGGTCCCGGTGGCTGGGATGATGCAATCGACCAGCACCGTGACGGTCGCCGCCTGGTGAGCGTTGAGCGCCTTGAACTGGTAGGGCGGGCCGCCCTGGGCGAGCTGCACTGAGGGGTCGTCCTGTTCCCTGTCGGGCCGGCAAGCGAACCCCGCCAGCCCGGCTCCACCGATCAGCGCGAGTAGCTCCCGGCGGTCCATCATCACGCCCGCCCCTGCAGCTTGGCCACCCACCACCGAAGCCCCACGAAGAGAAACCGCCAGTCCTTGAAGAATTCCGGCGGCTTGCCCTCGAACGCGTGGCCGATGAACTGGAAGACCCAGCCCACCACGAACAGCGTGAGCGGAATCCGCCAGAAGCCGGGCACCCAGATACCGACCAGGAAGAGCGGGATCGAAACGGCGATGAGCGGGATACCGATGGTGTGACAGACCCGGTTGACCGGGTTCTGGTGGCTGGTGGCGTACTGCGCGATCCACTCGTCCCAGCTCTTGCCGCCCAGCGCCATGGGTCTGCTCCGAAATGGGGTCAGCCCAAGTGTTCAACCGAAACGAGCCGGGGGCAAGAGGGGAAAACAAAACCGCCCGGCGATGGCCGGGCGGTGTCTTCCAGGATTGCACCAGAGTGGTGCCCGGCGCTCAGGCCAGCTTGCGCTTGGGCACCTTGCTGGCGCGCTTGGCCCGCTTCTTCAATTGCAGCGTCGGCTGGAAGAGATACTCCGGGTCGGTGCGCCGGCGCATGGCCGCCACCGCCAGCTCCTCGTTGGGCTGCTTGTAGACGAACTGCTCGCCGCGGAAGTTGCGCAGGACGACCTCCTCGTCGCTCATCGAGATGACGTACTCTGGCAGGAGGGGAATCTTCCCGCCGCCGCCGGGGGCGTCGATGACGAACTGCGGGTTGGCCAGACCGCTGGTCCAGCCGCGCAGCGACTCCATGATCTGGATCCCGGTCTGCACGCTGGTCCGGAAGTGCTCGGCCCCCGCCACCTGGTCGGCCATGTAGATGTAGTAGGGCCGCACCCGGGCCATCATGAGGCGGTGCATCAGCTGCTTCATCACTTCGGGGGTGTCGTTGACGCCCCGGAGGAGCACCGTCTGGCAGCCGAGCGGGATGCCGGCGTCGGCCAGCATGCCCAATCCCTTGACCGCCGCCGGCGTGAGCTCGTCGGGGTGGTTGAAGTGGGTGTTGATCCAGACCGGGTGGTACTTCTTGATCGTTGCACAGAGTTCCGGGGTGATCCGCTCCGGCAGGTGGCAGGGGACCCGGCTCCCGATCCGGATGATCTGGATGTGCTTGATGCTCCGGAGCCGCGACAGGATGGCGTCCAGCCTCCGGTCGTTCAGGAGCAGCGGGTCGCCGCCCGACATGATGACGTCGCGGATTTCGGTGTGGCTTTCCAGGTACTGGAAGGCCGACTCGAACTGCGACATCGGGATCTTCTCGGGGTCGCCCACCTTGCGCCGCCGGGTGCAGAACCGGCAGTAACTGGCGCAGACGGGGCTGACCAGGAAGAGCGCCCGGTCGGGATAGCGGTGCGTGATGTTCGGCACCGGGCTGTCCTCGTCCTCGTTCAGCGAGTCCACGATGCCGTCGTGGACTTCGAGCTCCTCGACGGTGGGCACGTACTGGCGCCAGATCGGGTCGTCGGGGGACTTGATCAGCTCCACCATGGCCGGCGAGATCCGGAACTCGAAATTCTCCGCCGCCAGCCGCAGCCGGTCGAGCTCGGGAAAATTCTCGGCGCCGAACTTGCTGGCGAGCGTATCGAGCGACGCGATCGAGTTCTTACGCAGGACTTCCTGCCAAGTCTCCATGCCTGTACCCCATCCTCAGGTTGTTGCGGGGACCTCGAAGTACTTCACGAACGTCACTTGGTCGTCTCCCGGCGCGTAGAAATCCGGGATGAGCCCGACGGCCCGATACCCACGGGCCTCGTAGAACGCGCGCGTCGGTGCGTAGTCCGCCCGGCCCGCCGTCTCGACCACCACGAGGCGCGCCTGACCCTGCAGGCGGCGCTCCATCTCATCGACCAGCTGGGTGCCGAGTCCGAGCCCGTGCAGCGCCGGATCGACCGCCATCCAGTAGAGGTCCCAGGTGCCCAGGGTGCAGGGCGTCGGTCCCCAGCAGATCCATCCCGCCAGCTGGCCGTCCGCCTCGACGCCGAGCGCCGTGTAATCAGGGCTACCCGCCACCGCGGCGTCGAAGACTTCGAGCGCCACGGGAACTTCGTCGTCGCGAAAGAGCCCGACCGCCCGCGAAATGTCCGCGAGCCGACCGCGGTCGGCGGCGGTCAGTGCCCGGAGGCGGGTGGCCACGGCCGCACGCGTCACGAGGTGATTCGCCCCGCGAGGGCGCCCTCGGCGAGCGCGACCCGGCCCCGTGCCATCGCTTCGTCCACGACCTGCAGCACCAGCGTCGAATAGTCCCACCCGTACGCCCGGCCCATGCGCGCCAGGCCGGCGTCGCTCGAGAGGTCGGGATCGGGATTCAGTTCCAGCACCCACGGCG
Organism: uncultured Gemmatimonadales bacterium; assembly: GCA_963810185.1. Taxonomy (GTDB): domain Bacteria; phylum Gemmatimonadota; class Gemmatimonadetes; order Gemmatimonadales; family GWC2-71-9; genus SPDF01. The sequence continues at coordinate 158,515 of CAWEMJ010000007.1, read as the reverse complement.
TGCCGTCCGCGCCGAGCCGGATGTCCACCCGGCCGTAGCCCTCGCACTTTGCCATGGCGCGCCACGCGCGTTCTGCGACGCGGACCAGCAGGTCGGCCGTAGCCGCATCGACCCGCGCCGGGCACACCGGAACGGTGTGCAGGTCGTAGTCGCTCCCCGCCGTCCACTTGGCCGCGTAGGTCACGATGGGCGGCTTGCCCTCGCCGAGGCCGGTGAAGTCGATTTCCGAGATCGGAAGCGCGGTGCTGCCCACGAAGCCGACGTTGAACTCCCGCCCGGCCACGTACTCCTGCACCAGCACGTCTTCCCACTGCGCCGTCGCCTTGGCGAGCCGCTCCAGGAGCGCCTCGGGCGTGTGACAGACCGACCCCTCGTCGATCCCGATGCTCGCGTCTTCCATGGACGGCTTGACGATGACCGGGAACCGGAGGCCCTCGGGCACCACCGGCCCGTGCACCAGCGCGAAGGGCGGCACCGGCACGCCGGCGTCCCGGAGGAGGGCGTTGGCCACGTGCTTCCGGTGGCAGATCGTGATGGGCCAGGACCGGCAGCCGGTAAACGGCACCCGGGCCAGCTCGAGAGCGGCCACCACGTAGTCTTCGAAGCGCGAGTAGCCGTTGATGCCCTCGCACAGGTTGAACACCAGGTCGGCCTTCTGGCAACGATCGAGCCAGCCGAGCTCACCGAGATGGACCGGCACCGTCTCGGTGCTGTGGCCGGCGGCGCGGAGGATCTGCTCGATTTCCCGGATGTTGCCCAGGACGGCGGCCACGTCGGCCGCGCTCCACTCCTCGCCGCCGCCGTCGTGCAGGATGACGACCTTCACGCCGCCACCTCGGCGAGCAGCCGCCGGCCGGTGATCCGCCGCCAGGCGATGTCCGCCACGGTCTGGATCAGTTCGTCGTAGTCCATGCCCGCGGCGCGGGCCGCCTTGGGAAAGCAGGAGTTGTCCCGCGGGTCGGGGAGAATGCCGGGCAGGGGATTCAGCTCGACCACCATCGGGTTGCCGTCGGCGTCACAGCGGACGTCGATGCGGCACCAGTCCCGGCACCCCAGGGCCTGATAGGCGCCGAGCGACGCCTCGCGGATCCGCCGGGCAAGCGACTCCGGGATCTGGGCCGGGCACTCGTAGATGTCGAGCGGAGTGTCGAGGGTGTCCCAGATCCACTTGGCCTCGTAGCCGTAGATCGGCGGGGCTCCCTCGGGGAGGTCCGCGTAGTCCATGGCGACGATCGGAAGGCAGCGCGCCTCGGGTCCGTTGCCGAGCACCGCCACGGTGAACTCCGCTCCGGGCAGCCAGGCCTCGATGAGCACCGGTTGGCGGTAGGTGGTGAGCAGGTGCTCCACCCGGCCGACCAGCGCGGTGCGGTCGTGGCAGAGGTTGTCCACCGTGATGCCCTTGCCGGACCCCTCGCACGCCGGCTTGACGAACACCGGGAAGGGGAGCGTGCAGGTGGCGGCGTCGGCGACCGACTCGGCGATCCGGAAAGGCGCCGTGGGAACGCCACGGGCCACCATGACCTCCTTGGCGCGCCCCTTGTGGAGGGCGAGCCCGAGGGCCAGCGGATCGGAGGCGTGACAGGGGATGCCGAAGAACTCGCAGATGGCGGGGACGTGTCCCTCGCGGTTGGGGCCGTAGAGCCCCTCGGCGATGTTGAACACGAAGTCGGGGCGCGCATCGGCGAGCTTCTGCGGGAAGGAGGCGTCGGCTTCGAGCCTGATGACCTGGCCGAGCGGCTGCAGCGCGCGCTCGACGGCATCGATGGTGCCGGGTTCGTCCCACTCGGCGTAGAGATCGGGTTGATCGAGATCGGTGCGGAGGGCGCGGAGCGCGTTGTTCCGGTCAACAGGGGAGGCGAAGTCTCCCGCAGCGATCGCTGCGGCTTGGGGCTTCAGGTTGTAGGCGAGTCCGATACGAACTCCCAAACACTCCCCCTCCAAAAAGGCTGCCACCGGATTGCGGCGAGCCGGCGTGCTTGCTGTTGTCGGATACCAAGTTAAGAAATAGGGGAGCGAAGCACAATAGATTTTTTGCGGATTGGGGACCTGAATTCAGGACTGAGGTTCGAGGACTGAGGACTGAGGTTGGCTGTGCACTCGGTCCTCAGTCCTCAGTCCCCAGTCCTCTTTCGCTTGTAGACCCGAAACTCCGAGGAGAATTCGTTCTTGTCGTCCGCCCCGCGGAGCTCGGAGGAGACCAGCACCCACTCATTTCCCTCGGGGAGATGAAAGTGCGCGTCTCCCTCGGGCTCAGCCCGCACGAGCGTCAGGTAGATCTTCTCGGCGAGCGGGAGCGCCTGCCGGTAGATGTCGGCGCCGCCGATGACGAACACCTCGCCCGCCGGTCCCGCTTCGGCGAACGCCACCTCGAGGCTCGGCACCCGCGTCGCCCCCTCCGGCCGGAACTCCGGATTCCGGCTCACCACCAGGTTCCGCCGGCCCGTCAGTCCCTTCCCGATCGACTCGAACGTCTTCCGCCCCATGATGACGGTGTGCCCCAGGGTGAGCGCCTTGAACCGGCGCAGGTCGGCGGAGAGACGCCAGGGCAGGGCGTTCCCGTTCCCGATCACGCCGTTCTCGGCGACGGCCACCACCAGGGAGATGGTCACACCGCCACCTTCCCCGGGATATGGGGATGCGGCGCGTAGCCCAGCAGCTCGACGTCCTCGTACTGAAAGTCGAAGAGGGAGGTGACGGCGGGGTTCAGCCGGATGCGGGGCAGCTGGTGTGGATCCCGCGATACCTGGAGCCGCGCCGCCTCGAGGTGATTGGTATAGAGGTGGGCGTCGCCGAAGGTGTGGATGAACTCCCCTGGCTGATATCCGGTCACCTGGGCCACCATCAGGGTGAGCAGGGCATAGGAGGCGATGTTGAACGGCACGCCGAGGAAGGCGTCGGCGCTCCGCTGGTAGAGCTGGCAGGAGAGCTTCCCGTCCGCCACGTAGAACTGGAAGAGGGCGTGACAGGGGGCCAGGGCCATCTGGGGAATGTCGGCCACGTTCCAGGCGCTCACCATCAGCCGCCGGGAGTCGGGATTGCGGCGAATCTCCTCGAGCACCTGGCTGATCTGGTCGATGTGCCCGCCGTTCGGGGTTGGCCAGGAGCGCCACTGATGGCCATACACCGGTCCGAGCTCGCCGGCGGGGTCGGCCCACTCGTCCCAGATCTTCACGCCATGGTCCTGCAGGTACCGGACGTTGGTGTCGCCCTCTGAGGAACCAGAGCAGCTCGTACACGATGGACTTCATGTGGAGCTTCTTGGTAGTGACCATGGGAAATCCCGCCGCCAGGTCGAACCGCATCTGGTGCCCGAAGACACTCAGCGTGCCGGTGCCGGTCCGGTCGGCCTTGGCCACGCCGGTGTCGAGGATGCGGGAGAGGAGGTCGAGGTAGGGCTTCATGAGGCCAGCTCCAGGCGTGCGCGTGCGTAGCCGCCGGTGCGCTCGATGTCGCGGAGCGCCAGGGCAATGTCGTCGGGAATGCTCACGGCGGCGGCGCCGGCCTTGAGTCGGGTGACGGGGTCGTCGCCGCCGGGGAGCTTGACGCCCGGGTTGAGGATCCCTGCCGGGTCGAAGGCGGCCTTGATGTCGCGGAAGAGCGCCAGCAGGTCTGGCCCGAAGACCGATTCCAGCGCACCGGCCCGGAGGCGGCCGTCGCCATGCTCGCCGCTCAGGGTGCCGCCGAGGGCCACCGTGCCGGTGGAAACTTCCCGCAGCACCGAGCTCACCCCGGCTTCCCAACCGGTCCTGGTGGTGTCCACCAGCAGGTTGACGTGAATGTTGCCGTCGCCCGCGTGGCCGAAGACGACGGCGCCGAGGCCGTGCGCATGGGTGACCTGCCGGACAAGACGGACGTAGTCCGCCAGCCGGGATACCGGCACGGCGCCGTCCTCGATGACCTGCATCGAGCGGTGGGTCTTCGGGAGCCGGGCGAGGATCGGGCTGGCGGCATGGCGGATCTGCCAGAGTTCCTCGGAGTCTTCCGGCGTGATGGCCGTTTCCACCTCGCTGGTCCAGGCGCTCACGGCGCGGACGGCGTCACCCACGGTGCCGCGCGCGGAGGCGTCGGTGGCGCGCTCGAACTCGACGAGGAGGATCGCGTCGGCGCCGCGGGCCAGCGCCGGGACGCGGCCCCCCTCCCTGGCCACCAGGTCGAGGAAGGTGCTGTCGAGCAATTCCAGTGCGGATGGCCGGAGGGGGAGCAGGGCATTCACCACGTCGGCCAGGTCGTCGAGCGAGCGGAGGGCCAGGCGCAGTCCCGCCGTGGCGCCCGGCAGCGGCGCGAGGCGACACTCCAGTCCGGTGATGAATCCGAGGGTGCCTTCCGATCCGATGAGCAGGTCCAGCAGGTCGCCGGACTCGAGCACGGCATCCACGGCGTAGCCGGAGGAGTTCTTCCGGACCCGGGGATACCGGGTGCGGATCACCGGTTCAGCGGCACGGATGCGGTCCTGGACCGCGGCCCAGCGCGGTGGGAGCGGCGTGGCATCCCCGCGCGTCCATTGATTCAGTTCGGCATCGGCTCCGACCCACTCCAGCGCGCTGATCCATTGACGCACGCTGCCGGACCGGACCGCCGACGCGCCGGCGGCGTTGGTGGCCGCCATGCCGCCAAGCGTGGCCCAGCGTGCCGCTCGATGGCATAGGGGGAAACCGGAGGCCGTGCTGCCGGGCGGCGGCGTCGAGTGCGCCGGCAGCGATTCCGGCGGAGACGAACGCCCTCCGGTCCGCGGCGTGCACCTCGAGTCGCGCCGGGGCGAGTGCATTGAGGTCCACGATCACTCCGGACCCCACGTTGCCCCCGCCCATCGCGCTGCCGGCGCCTCGCGCCACGAGCGACGTGCCGCTGCTCGCTGCCCAGCGGACCAGCCGCTGGAGGTCGGCCACATCCGCTGGCACCGCGACGGCCGCCGGCACGATGCGGTAGATCCCCGCGCCCTCCGCATAGGCGGCGCGCGCGCGCTCGTCGGTCCTGAACTGGCCCTGCAAACGAGGTCCCTTCAGCATGGCCGAAACGTACGGCCGTGCCCCGCCGCCGCCAAGCGAATCGCCCGACCGCCTGCTATCTTGGGTTCCCATGTCAGACACCGCCCGTCCCCAGTTGATCCGCATCGAAGTGGACCGCCGACTCGGCCATGAATGGGACGAGTGGGACGGCAACCCGCTGCCGAACCAGGGCAATTACGACTCTCCGCCAGGTCTCTTCTTCCAGTGGTCGGCGGCGGGACTCGCCGCGGCACTCGGCGTCGTGGCCCTGGGCCTCTACCTGCTCGGTCCCCGGATCGGCCTCCTCCTGCCCGGGGTACCGACGTTCCTCTGGATTGGACTCGGCCTCGTGTCGGGGGCGTCGTGGCTCTGGTGGCTGCTGATTCTGCTCAGCTATGCCTCCGGATGGTCCCTGCTTCCGGCCGTGCTTGCCGAACGGGGCCCCTTCCTCCGGCTGATGAGCGTGACCTCCCGCGTGGCCGACCGGTTTGGCCGGCGCGACTGGGTTGAGAATGCCGCGGTGAAGGTGTACAACGCGCTCGCCGTGGTCCGGGCCAAGGCGGTCGGCAAGGGCGAACTGCTCCTGCTCATTCCCCGTTGCCTCTCGAAGCCCGCCATCGAGGGCGTCCTGGCGCTTTCGGGCAAGTACGAGGTGCCGGTGTTCGTGGCCACGCGGGGGCAGCTGGCCCGCCGGGTCATCAAGGAGCGCCGGCCCCGCGCCATCGTGGCGGTGGCCTGCGAGCGGGACATGGTGAGTGGGTTACACGACGTGGCCGGGCGCGTGCCGGTGCTGGGGCTCACGATGACGCTGCCGGCCGGACCGTGCAAGGACGCCGGGTTGGACCTGGAGCAGTTGGAGAAGTGGGTGAAGGTGTTTGTGAGTGAGGCGGGGCAGGGGGGCAGCGGGGCAGGGGGGCGGTAACCGAGAAAATCGTCACCCCGGCGACAGGGGGGCGAGGCTACGGGCTCGGTGCCGGCGCCGGGGGTGCTCCGGGCGGCCCGCGGAATGGCTTGACGACCTTTGTCCCGGGCGTGGAGTCGGTGGCGGCGGGCTTCGTCGAATCACCGGGCGCGCGAACCGGCGGCGCCACAGGCTCTTCGGCACCAGGCACTGGATACCGCCGCGCCATGTCGGTGAGGATCTTGGCCACCCGGATCGCCACCGGGTTGTCTGCTGGGGCCTGCTGATCGAGCGCCCGCGGCGGCAGCGACGGATTGGCAAGCGGGCGCACCGCCGTCTCCACCCGGATCGATCCCCGTTCCTTCCCGTAGGCGTTCACCCATCCCCGCACCCGCACGACGCTGTCACCGAGGACCCGCTCGGTGGTCTCCTTGCCGGTCAGCGTGCTGAACCACGGCGTTTCGAGATAGCCGTCCGTCGGCTCCACCCGGCTGACCGGGATCGAATCCGACTTCAGCTGCTCTGCCAGCACCGTCGTCGCCTTCGCCACGTCCAGGTCCACCACCGCTTCCGCCGCGCTCGGCAACGGCCCGAATGCCGGGCGCGTGGTGTACGGCTGGCAGGCGCAGAGCAGCGGCCAGCAGCAGGGACAGCGGGGCAGCGGGGCAGTGCGCATCAGTCCTTGTGCTCCGGAGTGCCGGGCGCGTGAGTGTGCGCTGGCTTCGCCGCTGTCGAGTCTGCGGCCGTCGAGTCGTCGTGCTGGTGCTCCGGCACGCTGTCGGTCGTCCCGGGCACCGCCGCAGCGTCGTCGTGCTCCTCGCCCGGCGCGTGCTCGTGCCCGGCCTCGCGGTTCATGATCTCGGCCTGCATCGCCTCCGTGCTCATGCCCGCGGCGTGGTCAAACACCAGTTCGCCGCCTTCCCGCCCAGTGGCCACCAGGAAGCCGAGCCCCACGACGCCGATCAGCGCCACGGCCCACCGCTCCTGCCGGCCCATCTTGGCCTCACGCAACACCCGCCAGACCGCCACCACGCCGAAGAAGCCGAGAGTGATCCAGGCGAAGCGCTCGTGGGTCTCCATGATCTCATGGATGGCCTCGCCATGCTGGATGGCGTCCTCCGCCCGCAGGCCCGAGAAGAGCGCCGCCGCGGTGCTCACCGCGCCGACCACCAGCGACCAGTACGCCGCCGTGCGGAGGCTCTCCCGCTTGGTGAAGAGGTAGGCCAGCTCGAAGAGGACGCCGACCACCAGCAGGGCGGGCGGAAAGTCGTTGATCACCGCGTGCAGCCGTGGGCGCGTCGTAGCCGAAGAGTCCGCCGGACGCGGCGGCATCGCCGTGGAGCAGCATAGAAAGGATCATGGTGTCAGACCCCCAGATCGACCGGCACCGGCGGGTTGGCGGCGTAGTCGTAGAAGCCCTTGCCGCTCTTCCGGCCGTAGTAGCCCGCCATGACCATCCGCTTGAGGAGCGGCGGTGGCGCATAGCGGGTCTCGCGGTACTCGGTGAACATGATCTCGGCAATCTTGTACGTGGTGTCGTTGCCCACGAAGTCCAGCAGCGTGAGCGGACCCATCGGGTAGCCGCAGCCGAGCTTCATGGCGTTGTCGATGTCCACCGTGCTGGCCACGCCGTGCTCCAGCGCCCGGATGGCGTCGAGCAGGTACGGCACCAGGAGGAGGTTGACGATGAAGCCGGAATTGTCCTTGGCCGCCACCGCCTCCTTGCCGAGGCTCTTGCCGAAGGCCAGCGCGCGGTCGAAGGTGGCCGTGGAAGTGGTGACGGTGCGGACCACCTCCACCAGCTGCATCAGCGGGACCGGATTGAAGAAGTGGAGCCCTACGAACCGGTCGGCCCGCTTGGTGGCGGACGCCATGGCGGCAATGGTCAGGCTCGAGGTGTTGCTGGCAAAGATGGTGTGCGCGGGACAGAGGGCGTCGAGCTGCTTCCAGAGGTCGTTCTTGAGGTCGAGGTCCTCGGTGACCGCCTCGATGATGATGTCGCAGTCCTTGAGCGCGGCCACGTCGGTCACGTAGGAGAGACGCGCAAGGGTAGCGTCGCGGTCGGCGGCGGCGAGCTTCCCCTTTTCCACGAACTTGTCGAGTGACTTGGCGATGCCGGCCTTGCCCTTGGCCATGACGGCGTCCGATACGTCGCGGACGACGGTGGTGTAGCCGGCGGTGGCGGCCACCTGGGCGATGCCGCTGCCCATCAAGCCGCATCCGAGCACGCCGACCTTCTTGATTTCTGCCATGATGAATTCCGGTGGTTCAGGGTTTGAGGGCTTTGCGTACTTCCTGCACGAGTGAGGTGATCATGCTGGGGGGCGTGTCCTGCGGGGCGGGCAGCGGGCGGTTGCCCCGCCGCTCCAGCTGGTCGAGCGCCCGCTCCAGCCCGAGCCGTGCCCGCTCGGCGACGCCGGCGTAGGGCCGTGTCGCCGCGTAGCCGGCGGCCAAGGCCACCGGCAGCGGCACCAGGAGCACCGGAGGGAAGGCGCTGAGCACCGCAAGCACCATCGTGGCCGCCGCGCCCACTGACACCAGCGCTGCCGCGCCGCCGATGAAGGCGGCCCGCGTCGGCCGCAGGTCGGCGCTCAGCTGCACGTGACAGTACCCCGCCTCGAGCGGGGTGATCGTGGCGGTCACCACACTCGCCTTGTCCAGCATGGCGCGGGCGCCGCCGCTGAGGGCCGCCGCCGACATGCGAAGCACCGCCTGGAAACCGCCCATCTGCTCCCAGGTGATCCGCCCGCTCTGCTGTCGCTGGATGAGCAGGTGCTCCGTGCGCTCCATCCAGTCGAGGAGCACATGCTCCTGCAGGTCGGCAGACCCCATCACCACCCGGTCGACGGTGACCTTGGCGGTGCCGATGGTGCGGTCCAGCCACCGGGATTCCGCCGGCTCCGTGCGCACCCGCTCCTCGATGAGCGCCTGCTGGAGGTAGCGGGCAGGAATGCCGACGTCCCGGCCGAGGGCCAGTACCTGGTCCTCGGTCATGTCGTCGCCCAGCTCATGCTCGCCGGTCTGGAGTTCAGCGGCGCGCTGGATGATCCGGTCGAGAGCGGCGCGGTCGATCCGCGCGGGCAGGTCCGCCATGTCCGGTTAGGTCGTTTCCTTCTTGGCGCCGGCTTCGATCCGCGGCAGGCCCGCCAGGAGGTCGGGCGCCGGCAGCGCCGGCGTGCCGCCAGAGGCGATTCCCTTCATGTTCGCGATCTTCAGGTCGGCCAGTTCCATGAAGGGGCGGATCAGGTCGATCGGAATCGGGAAGATGGTCGTCGAGTTGTTCTCGGCGGCGATCTCGGTGACCGTCTGCAGGTACCGCAGCTGGATGGCGCTGGGCTCAGTGGCCAGGGTGCGCGCCGCCTGCGCCAGCGTCTCCGATGCCTGCAGCTCGCCCTGCGCCGAGATGACCTTGGCGCGGCGCTCGCGCTCGGCCTCGGCCTGGCGGCTCATGGCGCGCTTCATCTGCTCCGGCAGGTCCACGTCCTTCACTTCGACGGCGGAGACGTGGATGCCCCACGCGTCGGTCCGCTCGTCGATGATCCGCTTGAGGACGGCGTTGATCTTCTCCCGGTCGCTGAGCAACTCGTCGAGTTCCACCTCGCCCAGCACGGCACGAAGCGTCGTCTGCGCCAGCTGGCTGGTGGCGTAGAGATAGTCCTCGATCTCGATGACCGCCCGCTGCGGATCGGCCACCTTCATGTAGAGCACGGCGTTCACCTTCAGGGACACGTTGTCCCGGGTGATCACGTCCTGCGGCGGAATGTCGAGCGCCATGATCCGGAGCGACACCCGCTTGACGCTCGCGAACCCGGCCGGCAGGAAGAAGAGCCCCGGCCCCTTGGTGCCCCAGTACTTCCCGAGGAAGAAGGCCACGCCGCGCTCATACTGCTTGAGGACGCGCAGGCTGGCGAAGGAGTAGGCGACCGCAATCATCAGGGCCATCAGCATGATCGGCATGAAGGTACTCCTAGACCGGGAAGGCTTCGACGATGACTGCCGCACCCTGGCCGCCGCCGATGCAGGCGCTGCCGAGGCCATAGCGCTTGCCGAGCTTCCGGAGCGCGTGCAGCAGGTGCAGGGAAATCCGGGTGCCGCTGGCGGCCAGCGGGTGACCGATGGCAATGGCGCCGCCGTGGACGTTGGTGCGCGCGCGGTCGAGGCCGAGTTCCTTCTCGACCGCCACGTACTGCGCGCTGAACGCCTCGTTCACTTCGACCAGGTCCATCTGGTCGAGCGTCAGGCCGGCCTTGGCGAGCGCCTTCCGCGCCGCCGGCGCGGGGCCGATGCCCATGTACTTGGGCTCCACCCCGGCGATGCCCCACGCCACCAGGCGGCCGATCGGCTTGAGCCCCTTGGCGGCCCCTTCGCTGGCCAGCACCACCGCGGCGGCGCCGTCGCAGATGCCGGAGGCGTTGCCGGCCGTGACCACGCCGTCCTTCTTGAAGTAGGGCGCCAGCTTGGCCAGCCCCTCGGCGGTGGTGTCGGGCCGCATATGCTCGTCGGCCCCCCACGGCTCATCCTGCTTCGTCTTCCGGTTCCGGATCGGGACGGGAGCCAGCTCGTCGGCAAAGAATCCGCCATCCCACCCGGCCTTGGCGCGCTGCTGGCTGGTGAGCGCGTAGGCGTCCACCTCGGCACGGGAAATCTTGTACTTGTCGGCCAGGTTCTCCGCCGTCTCCGCCATGGAAAAGCCGCAGAAGGGGTCCTTGAGCGACTCCCAGAGCAGGTCCTCGAACGGCGGCGCCGGCCCGAGGCGCAGCCCCCAGCGCGCACCGCGCACCACATGCGGTGCCTGGCTCATCGATTCCGCGCCGCCGGCCAGGACGATCTTCGACTCGCCGAGCAGGATCTGCTGGGCGCCCTGGATGATCGACTCGAAGCCGGAGCCGCAGAGACGGTTGACGGTCACGGCCGGCGTCTCGATGGGGAGACCGGCGCGGAGCGCCACGTGGCGGGCGAGGTAGATGGCGTCGGCGCTGGTCTGGAGGGCGTTGCCGAAGACCACGTGGTCCACGGCGGCGCCCTCGACCCCGGCCTTGGCCAGGGCGTGCTGGGCGGCGACGACGCCGAGGGAGGTCGCGGTGAAATCCTTGAGGGTGCCGCCGAAACTGCCGAACCCGGTGCGGGATCCGGACAGGAAGAGGACGTCGGACTGCTGGCCCTGCGTTTTCATCGTAGTGCCCTTCCTGAAGGAGGGTCGGTCGAGGCCCGAAAGATGGCCCGAACCGACCCCCCGTTCAAGGAAGGCAGAATTCGGCGGTCAGGCCTTCTTGACGAGCCTGATCAGGAAGAGCAGGAGCACCGCGCCGGCGGTCGCGGAAATCAGGGTACCGAGGATCCCGACCGGCAGGATTCCGAGCATCCCGAACACCCATCCGCCGACGAAGGCGCCGATGACCCCGAGCACCAGGTCGCCGACCAGGCCGAAGCCGCCGCCCTTCATGATCTTGCCGGCCAGGAATCCGGCCACGACGCCGATGATGAGGAATACGATCAGGCTCTGGGTATCCATGGGACCACCTCGGTGAGGAGGAGAACGGCGGCGCCCGGATTGGGCCCCGCGGGTGATGCGTGAACCTACTGCCCGGCGGCCGAGCGGGTCAGGGGGCGTGCCCCTGCTTCGGGGTTTGATGCACGCCCAACACCCGTTCGATCCGCCGGTCCGGAATGAGCCAGATCAGCGCCACGATGATGTACATGGCACCGGACAGCCAGGTGGCGAAGAACGACGCCGCGATCCCGACGCAGTAGAGCAGCAGGGACAGGTTGCCCTTGCGATCCAGTCCGATGGCCCGGGCCAGCATGGAGTCGGGGCCCTCCACTCGCAGCGTCGCCCGGACCAGAACAGTATAGGACAAAGCCGCCATCAGCAGTACCACGCCGTAGAGAGCCACCGGGGCTGGCGCGAAGTGGTTCTCACCCATCCATCCGGTGACGAACGGCACCAGCGACAGCCAGAAGAGGAGAAGCAGGTTGGCCCACAGGACGCCGCCGCTCACCCGGTGCACCACGTGCATCATGTGGTGATGATTGTTCCAGTAGATGCCGAGGTAGATGAAGCTCAGCACGTAGCTCAGGAGGACCGGGATGAGCGGGCGGAGCGCGGCGAAATCGGTGCCGTGCGGCACCTTCAGCTCGAGCACCATGATGGTGATGATGATGGCCAGCACGCCATCGCTGAAGGCCTCGAGTCGTCCGGTGGTCATGGCGTGCGCCTCCCGGCGCCAGTGCGCAACGTCATTTTGCCTTCGGGGCGTTATCGCCGCGGACCACGACGGAGAGCTTCACCGCCCGTCCGGACGGCGCACCGGTGACCCAGACGTTGTACTCGCCGCTGATCGTCGCGCGGATCTCCCAGGTGCTGCCGCCCTGCACGCCGCCGCTCATCAACTGGCCCACATACGGCAGCTGTGTTCCGGAACTCCGGGGCCTGAGTTGCAGCAGGACACCGCTGACGTCGGTGGTGGCCCAGTAGACACACCCCGCCTGGAGCGCGACCGATGCGCGTTCTCCCGAGGAGGTGAACGAGGTAGATAGCACCGAGGTGCCGACGGCCAGGGGGCAGGTCGTGGCGGCAGCCGATTCGGCGCCGCCCGACGCCGGGGCGGGCGTCGGGGAGGCGCTGCTCGGGCTACCCGAGCTGCAGGCTGCCAGCAGCGCCAGGGGAACGAGTCGAAGGATGCGCATGGAACGCTCCGCGCGTGGGTGAAGGACGACGGTGTGAATCTACGCCGCTTCAACCGGTCAGCGAACAGTATTGCTTGACAGGATCAGGCAATCAAGAGAAGTTTAGTCGCAATAGAAACTACTTGCGAGTGATTCTCATCTATGCGACTTCGCCCTGTCCTGGCTAGACTCGGGCTTGTTGGTGTTCTGTTCTTCCTTTTCAAGGGGCTCATGTGGCTCATCATCCCGGCGCTGCTGGTGGCGCTTCAGTGAACACCGACAACCCAGGCACCATGCTCACCCTGCGTGAGAGCACCGCCAGCCACCATCGCCTGGCCGAGCAGCATGAATTCCAGCAGCAGTTCGTGCGCGGGACCCTGCCTCGGCCGCTCTACGTCCACTGGCTCGGGCAGATGCTGCACATCCACGCCGCCCTGGAAGCGCACCTGGATCGGCTGGTCACGCGGAACCCCCAACTCAAGAGCGTCTTCGACGACGGACGCCGCAAGGTCGCGCCGCTCCAGAAGGACCTCGCCTTCCTTGGGTCGGCGACGGACCAGCCGGCGCTTCCCGCCGCCCGCGCGATGATGACGCGCATGGATCAACTGGCCACCGCGCAGCCGCTGGCCCTGCTCGGCATCCTCTATGTATTGGAGGGGAGTACCAACGGGTCGAAGTTCATCGCGCGGAAAGTGCGGCCCGCCTACCAGCTCCCGGCCACCGGCGAGGGCTCGGCGTACCTCGATCCCTACGGTGATGGGCAGCCGGCGCGCTGGCAGCAATTCAAGGCGGCCATGGATGCGCTCGACCTGCCGGCCGCCGAGGTCGAGCCCATCGTGCTGGCGGCCCAGCAGACCTTCGATTCCATCCGCGAACTGGGCGCCGAACTCCTCGCCACCAAAGCGGCCGCCGCCTAGCTGAGCGCCTCCAGCAGTGCCCGCGCCACCTCGGCGGTGCTGCCCCGGCCGCCGAGATCCGGCGTCAGCGGCCCGCTGGCCACCACCCGTTCCACCGCCCGCTCCAGCTTGGCCGCACCAGCCGTGCATCCCAGTTGCTCCAGCATCAGCGCACCGGTGAGGACGGTGGCCATCGGGTTGGCGACGCCCTTCCCGACCAGCGGCGGCGCCGAACCGTGCACCGGCTCGTACAGTCCGGCGCGGCCCGGATGCAGATTGGCGCTGGCGGCGATCCCCAACCCGCCGATCAACCCCGCGCCCAGGTCCGACAGGATGTCGCCGTAGAGGTTGGTGGTGACGATGACCTGGAACCGCTCCGGCTCGCGCACCAGCTCGAGCGCGAGCGCGTCCACGTAGCGGTGCTCGCGCTGGATGGTCGGGTAGCGCTCTCCGATCTCCTGGAAGAGCCGTCCCCAAATCCTCTGGAATGGAATGGCGTTCGACTTGTCACTCATCGTGACGCGGGTCTTCCCGTGCGCCGCCGCCCATGCGAACGCCGCCTCGATGATCCGCGCGACACCCTTCCGGCTGTTGATCTCTTCCGAGACGTGCACCTCGTCGGGCGTGCCGAGGCTCTCCGAGCGGCCCTTGCCGAGGTACTGCCCCTCGGTGTTCTCGCGGAAAATGACGAAATCGATGGCGGTGCTCCCGCCGTCGGTGCGGCGGTCGGCGCGGAGCGGCGAGAGCTTGGGGTGGAAGAGCCGGGTCGGGCGGAAATTGATGTAGAGATCGAGCCGGAAGCGGAGACCGAGCAGGATATCCCGGGCGTGCTCGTTGCCGGGGACGCGCGGGTCGCCCAGCGCGCCGACGAGAATGCCGTCCACGTCGTCCCGGAGGTGCTCGAACGCCTCGTCGGGCAGGGTCTCGCCGGTGCGGAGGTAGTGATCCGCTGAATAGGGCAGCCGTTCGGTGTCGAGCGCCAGGCCTTCCGAATGCGCCGCCGCCTCGATGACCGGCAACGCCGCGTCGATCACCTCGGGCCCGATGCCGTCGCCGGCGATGATGGCAATCCTGGCTCGCGTCACGACATCCCTCCCTGGGCGTCTTCACCGCAACTGACGCAGTAGCGCCAGCCGACATCCATATCGGCACCGCAAGCGCGACAGCTGCCGACGTCCTGCGCCATGCCGCAGTGCGGGCAGAAGTTGATCATCATCCGGGATGGGAGCAGTCCGCCGCAGAAGGGGCACCTCGCCGGCCCCGATGGCGTGTCCGGCTCCGGCGGCCTTTCCAAATCTTCCGAACGCTCGGCGGGTTCCGGCGCTTTCGCGACCAGTGCCCCGGCGTTGGCCTCGAAGACCGGATCGGGCACCCACGCATCGTCGGCCCCGCCGTCCTGCCCATCCGCTTCCGGCGCCGAAGCCTCGTCCGTCTCCGTCTCGGCCGCCTCCGGCGCCTCGGGCGGCGGCGAGGTGCGTGCGCCGGGCGGGGCGTAGCGCTCCTCGGGGCGGACGTCCAGGGCGGTCAACAGGGGATCGGTCCGGAGGACGATGTGGGTGTCGCCGTACACCCGGAGCAGGGCCAAGTCGGCCATTGGCTTCTGCAACTCGGCGAGGAGTACCGTCTGGGTGCCGGGGTCGGCCTGGATGAAGTCGCCTTCGCCGGCGCAGAGCCGGAGGAGCAGCGTTTCGTAGTCCTCCGCGTTGTCCACGCCAAGTTCACGCCGGACCAACCGGTAGGGCAGGATGGAGTCGAGGAGTTCGTTGATGGATATCGGTTGATGCACGCGCGTCGGGTGCTGCTCCGAGAGCGTGCGGACGAGAAGCCGGAAGAGCGGGTCGAGGGTGGTCACGGACGCAATCTCACCGGACTTTCGGGATGTCGCCAGTCTGGGCGAGTCCGGCCTCACCCCCTGTCCCCCTCTCCGGCAAGCGGAGAGGGGGGAGCCCAAGTCGGTCGGCTCGCCACGGTCCTCCGGACTAATCCCCTCGCCGGCCCACCCCGAACACAAGCGAGTCTGCGGGACGTGGGAGGATGGCGATCGTTGGCGCAGGAAGTTCGCAGGGGAGTCGGGCGGGGTGGTTAGAGAACTTCCGGAGCCGACGACGCCGACGACCACGGCCGGCGAGGTCGAGGGACTCGCTGGCTTGCCCGGTCGGTCGGCTCGGGATGGTCCGCCGGGCCAACCCAGTTCGCGCCCCCTCCGCGCCTGTGGACGACCGTCCTCACCCCTGTCCCCCTCTCCGGCAAGCGGAGAGGGGGAACGTCACGGAAGTGCCGTCGCAAGATTGCCGCGGCCCGAAGACCTGGTTGCTCCGGAGGCACGCGAATTCACGGGCTCTCTGTGCGGATCTTCCCTTCGCCGTGCTCCAGTGCCGGAGGCAGCGGGTCGAGGGGCGCGCTACTCGACATCTCTCAATTCGATGACGTCCCCACGAGCGAGCCGATTCGCCAGCCGCCTGTATGTCCGCATCGGCGTCGTACTCGAGATACTGGCCCCGGCTTCGCTTGCCAGCCAGCCAGGTGTCGAATCCTGACGGGATGGCGCCGTCCGACGTGTGCTGTTCGGTGGCCGCCGCAACAGCCAGGTCGTTGGCGTACTCGTTCTTGGCGTGTCCCTGGTGGCCGCGCACCCAGGTCCATTGCACTTCGTGCTTGCCGGCCGACGACACCAGCTGTTGCCAGAGCGGGAGGTTCTCGATGGGGCCGCCCTTTCGGGTCCAGCCACGAGCTTTCCATGCCGGCACCCACTCGCGCATCCCCTTCACCAGGTATTCCGAGTCGGACACCAGCAGGACCCGCATCCGCTGGCCCTTGCCGGCGAGGAGCTGCAGCGCCGCGATGCCGCTGGCCAGCGCCATCCGGTTGTTGGTGGTGTCGGCAGCGTGGAGGAAGAAGTCGCGGCGCTGGACGCCGCCCGTGCTGGCGGTTTCGATGAGTCCGCCGGCGCCGCCGGGCGTGGCGCCCGCCTGGCCGTTGCCGAGGCAGCTCTCGTCGAGGTGCACCACGGCGACTGCGAGTGGCGGGCTCATCCGTCGTTCCTCAGGACCTGGAACCACTCGATCTCCTTGAGCAGAAACTCCATCATCTCTCCTGTCATCGGCAGCCGGGCGTGGAAGGCCTCGCCGCGGGGTCCGTTGGCCACCCGGTCGGCCAGCACGATGTACTCCGTGCCGCGGCGCTCGACGATGACGCGCAACCCGTTCCGGCAGGCGTGCTCCAGCTGGTCGTAGCGTTCGGCGGACCACCTCATCTGGCCTGAATCCTCGCGTCCGGCTGGGGATGGTCCTCCGGGCCTGCGGTCCGCGCCCCCTCCGCGCCGCGGTCGCTCCGGGGGTCGCGGACCGACGCCCCTCCGGACCAGTCCCTGCGCCGGCCGCTCACAGGCTCAATCCCGCGTCCCCCTCTCCGCTTGCCGGAGAGGGGGACAGGGGGTGAGGACGAAATGCGGACGGCGCCAACCTCCCCCTCGACCAACCTCCCGATCACTGCCGCCGCCAACGTGCCTTCCCGCTTCAGCGCCTTGAGCAGCTCATCGAGCCGCTCCGGATTCACCGCCAGCAGCAGTCCCCCTGATGTCTGTGCATCGGACAGCAAGATACGCTCGGCCGGGGTCACATCTGCATCGTAGGTGGTGAGGACCGAGGCCGCCTCGAGGTTGCGCGCGGTGCCGCCCGGCACCATTCCTTCATCTCGCCATCTGGCGCGCGTGCTCCAGTACCGGCAGATTCTCCACCCAGAGTTCGGCGGCGAGTTTGCTCCCCGCCAGGATGTTGCCGAGGTGGCCGAGGAGGCCGAAGCCGGTGATGTCGGTGGCGGCGCGGACACCGGCGGCCCGGGCCGCGCGCGCGGCGCCGGCGTTGAGGGCGCGCATCGAGGCGACGGCCGGGGCGATGTCCGCTTCCGTGAGCCGGTCCCGCTTGAGCGCCGTGGTCAGGAGCCCGGTGCCGAGCGGCTTGGTGAGGACGAGGATAGTCTCCCGCCCTGCCCGCGGCGTTCGTCATCAGGTGATCGGGGTGCACCTCGCCCGTCACGGCGAGCCCGAACTTCGGTTCGGCGTCGTCGATCGAGTGCCCGCCGAGGAGGAGGCAGCCCGCTTCCCGGGCCACCTCGGCGGCGCCGGCCATCACCTCGCCGAGCAGGTCGAAGGGCAGGCCGGTGCGGGGCCACGCCACCAGGTTGAGGGCAAAGAGCGGGGTGCCGCCCATGGCGTACACGTCGCTGAGCGCGTTGGCGGCGGCAATGGCGCCCCAGCTCCGGGCGTCGTCCACGATCGGCGTGAAGAAATCGGTGGTGGCAATCAGCGCGCGGTCGGGAGTGAGCAGGAACACCGCCGCGTCGTCGCGCGAGGCGGCGTCCACCAGCACCCGGGGGTCGGTGACGCCCGGCAGGTGGCGCAGGACCTCCGTGAGCTCGGCGCTGCCGAGCTTGCAGGCGCAGCCGGCGCCGTGCGACAGCGACGTGAGCCGAACCCCGATCCGCTGGGCGACGGCCTGATCAGGCAACTGGGCACTGCTTTCGTGAAAGGCGCATCGTGAATCCTGTCGTCCTGTTGGGCACCGCGTTCCTGCTCGGCCTGGCGCACGCCATCGAAGTGGACCACATGATCGCCGTGACGGCGTTCGTCAGCACCCGGCCCACGCTCCAGACCGCCGCCGGGTTCGGACTCCGCTGGGGGCTGGGACACTCGATCGCGGTGTTCGTGGCCGGCGGCATCCTCATCGCGACGGGGCTCCGCTGGCCGGCCGGCTACGACGCCCTGGGCGAGGGACTGGTCGGGGTGCTCCTCGTGGCGGTCGGTGTCTGGGCCATGCGCCGCGCCCGCAAGTTACATCTCCACGCGCCGGAGGAACACGGGGACCATGCGCACCTGCATGCGCATCAAGCCCCGGCCTCTGCGCACGCCCATGAACACCATGGGCACGCGGCACACGCGCCGGCGCATTTTCCGGAAGGGCACCACCACCATGATCGGGACCACGCCGGACACGGCATGACGGTGGTGGGGCTGATGCATGGGCTGGCGGGCACAAGTGCGGTCGTGGCGCTCGTCCCGGTGACGATGATGGACCGCTGGGCGGTGGGGCTGGGGTATCTGCTGGCGTTTGGTCTCGGCACCATCATCGCGATGACGGCGTATGCGATGGTGGCGGCGGCGGCGTTCCAGCGCGCATCAGCTGCGTCGCTCCGCTGGGGCCGCGCCATCGGGCGGTTCGCCGGGCTCGGCAGCATCGTGGTGGGAGTGTGGTGGATCTACAGGGCAGCCTCCTAGGTCGTCCCTCAGTTCTTCGATTCGCCCGCCCCGCTGCCCCGCTGCCCCGCTGCCCCGCCCAGCGCCATCACCAGCACCCTCACCCCGATCAACGCCCGCTCCTCCTGCGCCGTCGCCCCGAACGAGCCGTCTTTCCGCTGCATGGCAATGAGCGCCGGCACCGCTTGCGCCACCGCTTTCCGGGCCGGCGGTGTGTTCGCCGCGAGCAGTGATTCGAGGGTGTGAAAGAAGTCGGCGTTCGGCCAAGTGCCGTCGTCCTGCTGGTTCTCTGCAATGAACAACGCGGCCTTGAGCGTGGCCCCGCGATGCGCCGGTGGCGCAATGGCCATCGGCTGCAGGGCGGAACTCACCAGGTCCGGCGCGTAGTAGCCGCCCCAGTCGTTCCACACCTCCGCCAGCAGTGACAGGCTCGTCAGGTGTTTCTTGACGCTCGCCTTCCCCGCCAGCCCCGCCATCAGCACCGCGCGCAGCCCCAGGCAACTCACCGCAAAGCGCGCCGCCGCCTCCGCGCGGAAGGTCTTGCCGCAAGGCATGGTGATCGGTGCCAGCCGTTCCGTGTCCGGCGCCGGCGCGAAGAACCCCGCCAAATAGTGATCGCATGCCTTCTGCTCGTGCCGCGCCGGATGGCACCCCTCGCCGAACGCCCCGGGCCGCCCCGCCAATCCCAGCACCCAGGTGATCAGCTTGGCGGTGGTGGGTTCCTGTCCGGAATGACCCAGCTCCAACAGTTCGATGGCGCGCCAGATGGTGGGAAGCGCCGCGCCGCCGACGCTCCCGTCGGGGCGGAGTCCCTTCTGCAGGCTGACAATGACCGCCTCGCGCGCCGCGCCGTCGCCGGACGCCGGGCGGCCCAGCGCCTCGCGCGCCAGGATGGCCGCGCGGGAACTGCGCGGCGCAAAGAACTCCTCCAGCCGCCCCAGCGCGGCTGCAGCAGGAGCGTGCTTCACGAGAGAATGAGGGAGAGGACGCCGCCCGCTGCGGCGCCGCGAAGGCCGCCGAGGAGCACATGGACGAGTGGCGGGAACGGCGTGTCGTCCATGTCGGCCACCCGCATCCAGGCCGCCCACTCCACCAGCAACCCGACTAACCCGAACACCAGCCACGACCCGCCGTGGCCCAGGCTCGCAAACCAGAGCCCGGCAATCAGCGTGAAGAGCAGCGCCTCGATGAAATAGGCGCCGGGTGCCCGTCGGAGCACGGTACGCCCGGGCTCGCGCGCCCCGCCGGCCACCTTGCCCTCCACCGCTTCCCAGAGCAGGAAGAGGAGCCAGGCAGCCATCCAGCCGAGGACGATGCGGGTGAGTGCCATGTCCGGCTACCAGCGATTGCGGATCGAGTCCGCCAGGATGAGCTGCCCGCGGATCATGACGCGCGTCACCGAGCGGGTGTTGGTGATGTCCGCCAGCGGATCCTTGCTCAACACCACGAGATCGGCCGCCTTTCCCGGCACCAGCACGCCGAGCGAGTCGGCTCCCAGCAGCGCCGCCGCGTCGCGCGTGGCCGCCCGCAGCGCCTCGGCGGGAGTGAGTCCGGCCCGGACCAGGAGCTCGAGTTCGGTGTGCTCGCTGGCTCCGGGGACCAGCATCTGGTTCGAGGCATCGGTGCCCGTCACCACTCGTCCGCCCGCCTGACTGAACGCCCGCACGAACAGGTCCTGCATCGGACGCCCTCGGCGGAAGGCGTCGAAGTCGGCCGGTGTCCACCCGGCGCGGCCGATCATCTCGGGCACGTCCCACGCCGCTCGCTGCTTCTCTGGCACCGAGAGGAGGTCGGGGTTGGTGGCCGAGGTGGTGTCGTCCAGCTGGCTGAACACTTCGTGCAGCACCAGTGTCGGCACCATCGTCACCTTGGTGTCCGCGAGCTGGATCGCCAGCCGGGTCAGGGTGACGGAATCGAGCGTGGCCCAGCTCCGCTCGAAGGCGGTCCATCCCGCAAAGAACCCGTCTTGGTGCGCGGCAAAGAGCGGGTCCGGCCGTCCGGCCGCCTCGGGCACGCCGCTCAGGTGCTCGATCGACGTCACCCCCAGCCGGCTCGCGGTCCGTGCGTCGGTCAGTCCGAGGTGGGCGGCCACCGGCATCCGGAAGGTCCGTGCCTCATCGACAATGGCCTCGAGGAGTTCCGGCGTGATGCGGGTGTACACCTTGACGAGATGCGCGCCCGCCACCGAGAGACGGTCCACCGCCTGCCGCGCCGATCGCGTGTCCGTCACTTCGGTGGCATTTGGGTAGGTGGCGGGGGCGCCGTCGATCATCGCGCCGGCGGCGTAGATGCGCGGACTCAGCCCCGAGCCGAGGTCGGCGGCCTCCGACATCGCAAAGATGCTGTCGGAGTCGTTGTGCATGTCCCGGACGGTGGTCACCCCGTACGCCACATACCGCTGCAGCGCCCAGGGCGCCACGTGGGCGTGCGCATCGATGAGGCCGGGGATGATCCAGCTCCCCGACACATCCACCTCCTTGGTGCCGCGGGGGAGGAGGACATCTCCCCGCGCGCCCACCGCCTCGATCGTCCCGCCTCGCACCAGCACCACACCGTCACGCAGCGGCGTGCCGCCCCGTCCATCGAGGATAGTGGCGCCCAGCAGGGCGGTGCGCGGTGGGCCCTTCTCGGCGCAGGCGCCGAGGAGGGTCAGGCAGAGCGCGACGCTCGCTAGTGTCGCGGCCGCTCTGGTGATGGAGGATCTTCCGGGCATCGACCTGCCGTTGCGTGAGGAGGGTGCGAGGGGGCCGCAGGGAAAGCGCCCCGGGGAAACCGGGGCGCTCGAGGAATCTACTTCCCTCTCTTCTTGACCGGCGGTTTCTTCTTCGCGGCCTTCTTCACCGCCTTCTTCTTGGCCTTCTTGGCCGGCGCCTTTTTCTTTGCGGCCTTCTTCGCCGCCTTCTTCTTGGCGGGCGCCTTCTTCTTCACGACCTTCTTGGCGGCCTTCTTCTTGGCAGGCTTCTTGGCGGCTTTCTTCTTCTTCGCGGGCGCCTTCTTCTTCGCCGCCTTCTTCACGGCGGGCGCCTTCGCCGCCTTGGGAGCGGGAGCCGGAGGTGGCGGCGGCGGCGGTGCCGGAGTCGCTACCTTTTCGGGTGACATCGGCATGGGATCCATCCATCCCGCGCCGGACCAGCCCATTTCCAAGTCGTTCATCGTGACTTCCTCCGCCTGCTGGTGCGACGCCCCCCGTCGCCGGACCGCGCAAGTCGCGCGGGCGTAGTTTCCTCCCTAATTACTCGCACTTCCGCGGAGGTTCTGCAAGCACCACTCCCTCCACCAAGTCCCCAGACAACCGAATCTGCCCAGGCTGATGGATCGCTCCTCCGTGATGGCCCGCCATAAGCGCATGTATAGCATTGACTTAGGCTAGGTCTCTCCTTCCTTCTTCCGCTTTCCGCCCCTCCAAGTCCAAAGTCCTCTTTCTCCTTCCTCCCCCTTCCTTTACCTTCCCCCAGTGATCCACCCCCGACTACTACCTGCTCTTCTCCTCGCACTGCCCTCCCTTCTATGGGGACAGGCCGCAGTAGAGGTGCAGGTCACCCCCGCACAACTCCGCCTCAAGGTGGCGCAGCAGGAACGACTCTTCCTGAGCGCCTACGACGCCGACGGCAACCTGCTCACGGAGCCGGTGTTCACCTTCGTAATGTCGGAGGCGGGGGTGGTGAGGGTGGAGAAGGATGGAACGGTCGTCGGCGTGGCTCCAGGCAATGCCCGCATCGAGATCCGCTCCGGCACCGGGAAGTTCACCGTGTCGGTCACCGTGACGGGTGCCCCACCGCCGCCGGAACCCGAACCGGTGCCAGAGCTTCCCACCGGCGCCCGCCTGGTCCCGCTGGCTGATTCTCTCACGCTCCTTCGACTCGAGACCGCCAGGGTCTCCATGTCGCTGGTGGCGCCCGGCGGGTCGGGCCTCGGCCAAGTGCATGTGAGCTGGCAATCGACGACTCCCGCCGTCGCGCTCGTGAATGAGAACGGCGACGTCACCGCGCTCAAGGTGGGTCAGGCGCAGTTGGTAGCTACCGGGCCGGGTGGGCTGACCGCCACCGTTAACGTCCAAGTGCGTGATGACTCACTCGCCGTGACACCCGATCGCCTCGTGCTCCCGGTCGCCGGCACTGATTCCATCCGTGTCTTCGTGCCGGCACAGGGCGGGCGCACGGTCACCTCGGGGCTCGTCTGGCGGAGCAGCGACTCCGCCGTCGTCCGGGTGAGCAGGGAGGGAATCGCCTATGGCGCCGCTCCAGGCGAGACGTACCTCCTGCTCTTGGGCTACGGCCAGCAGCGCAGCGTGCGAGTGACCGTTCACCCGCCCATCAGTCGCCTTCGCCTGGCTCCATCCCCCGGCGCCCCGCTGCGGATCACCCCGGGCGGAGCCGTCGCGTTCACGCTGGAGGCGCTGACCGTCGATTCCGTTCCGATCGCGGAGCCCAGCTTTCACTGGCAGGTGGGCGACACCACCGTGGCGGTCTTCGATCCCGCGGCGCGCCGGCTCACCGCGCGCGGACTGGGCCGCACCACGCTCACCATGACGACCCTGGGATTCGAGCCGACGGTCTGGGACGTCGAGGTCGTTGGAGGCGGCCTTGCCTTCCAGCGGCCCAGGTTCCGCCTCGCTGCCGGGGGCCGTGACTCGCTGGTCGTTTCGCTCCTCGACTCCGAGGGTCGTCCGACCGGACGCGCGGGCGAGGTGGAGTATCGAATCGACCGGCCGGAGGTCGCGACGGTGGACGCCGCTGGCATCGTGACGGCCGGCAGCGTCGGATCCGCCACGCTCACCGCGCGGACCCCGTGGGGAACGTCGGCCACGGCTCGGCTCTTCGTGACCGACGATCTCCTCGTCAGCGTACGCCGCGGTGCGGGGGCCGACCTGGTCCAGGTCGATGCCGAGGATGTCGGCTCCCTGGTCCCGCTGCTGGCCGACGGCAACGTGAACATGCAGGGAAGATGGTCCCCCGATGGAACCCGTATCGCCTTTGCGGGCACGGTCGGCGGCAACACCGACATCTACGTGATGGACGCCGACGGCAAGAACCTCACCCGCATCACCGACGCTCCTGAGGCGGACCAGGAGCCGGCGTGGTCGCCCGACGGCGGCACCATCGCGTTCACCTCGCTCCGCGGGGGCGCCCAACAGATCTGGGCCATGAACGGCGACGGGACCGGGCTGCGGCAACTCACTGCCGGGCCGGGCGCCAACTCGTCGCCCGCCTTCCGGCCCGACGGGCGGATCATCGCCTTCATCTCGACGCGCGACGGCAACGCCGATCTCTTCGAGATGGGCAACGAAGGCGCCGACCCGCGCGCCATCACCCGGACGCCGGAACCGGAATCGCACCCGGCCTACTTCCCCAACGGCGACCTGGCGGTGGCGGTGGAGCGCCCCGGTCGCGGCGACATCCTCCGCATCGTGGCCGGCGACGGACAGCGGATCATGCTGCAGTCGATGGCCGGCCGGGTCACCGCGCTGGCGGTCTCGGGTGACGGCGTCCTGCTCGCGTACTCGGTCTCCGTGCCGGGTGCCGACGCGAAAGCGCCACCGGTGCCTTCGTTCCAGCTCAAGAGCCTCGCGCCTGACCAGCCGCCGCGCGTGCTGACCATCGTGGGTGAGGTGCTCTCCGCGTCCTTCCAGGGGACCAGGTGAGAGCGCTCGTCCTGCCGAAGCTCGGCGGATGGGAGGACCTGACCGTCGCCGAGGTGCCCGCTCCCGAAATCCGCCGTCCCCAGGACGTGCGGGTACGGGTCCACACCGCCGGCATCAACCACCTCGACCTCTTCATCCTCGGCGGCCTCCCCGGTATCAGCTACACCTTTCCGCATATCGTCGGCAGCGACGCGGCGGGCGTCATCGAGTCGGTGGGATCCGGGGTGACGGGGTGGTCGGTCGGCGATCGGGTCATGATGAATCCCGGCATTGGCTGCAATGCGTGCGATCTGTGCGCCGCCGACCAGCAGCCGCTCTGCCGCCGCTATGCCCTGCTCGGCGAGCACGTCCCCGGCACCGTCGGCGAATACGTGGTGGTCCCCGCCAGCAACCTCGCGCGGGTGCCGGACGCCATGCCGTGGGATCAGGCCGCCGGGTTTTCACTTGCGGCGCTCACCTCGTGGCGAATGATGACGGGGCGCGCCCGCGTTCTCGCCGGCGAGACGGTGCTCATCTGGGGCATCGGTGGCGGGGTGGCGCAGTCCTGCCTGCAGATCGCCAAGCTGCTCGGCGCCACGGCCATCGTCACCAGTTCCTCCGACGCCAAGCTGGAGCGCGCCCGCGCGCTCGGGGCCGACCACCTGCTCAATCACGCCCGTGAGGATGTGCCCAAGGCGGTCCGCGCCCTGACCGACGGCCGCAACGCCGACGTGGTGATCGACAACGTCGGCGAGGCCACCTGGGAGAAGTCACTGCGTGCGCTCGGCCGGGGTGGCCGGCTGGTGACCTGCGGCGGCACCACCGGGCCGATGGTGACGACCGATGTGCGGAAGTTGTTCTGGTACCAGTGGAACCTGATGGGCAGCACCATGGGCGGGGACCGCGAGTACCAGGAAGTGGCCCGGCACGCCGCCGAGGGGCGGCTCTGGCCGGTGGTGGATTCGGTGGTCCCGCTGTCGGAGGGGGCAAACGCCTTCCGCCGCATGGCCGATGGCGCACAGTTCGGCAAACTCGTGATCGAGGTGGCACCATGAGCGAACTCTGGGAGCGGCTCTCGTACGGCATGGAGCAGCTCAGCTTCTTCCTGCCGGCCATCGTCGGGGCCCTCGTACTCCTCCTGGCCGGCTACTTCCTGGCCCGGCAGATCGAGAAATGGGTGGACCGGACGCTGGCCAAGCTCGACTTCAACCGCGTCGCGAAGGAGGGCGGACTCGCGGACGGACTGGAGCGGGCGGAGCCGTCGCTCGATCCGGTGCACGCGGTGGGCAAGCTCGCGTTCTGGCTGGTGATGCTGGTCGTCATCCTGCTGTCCAGCACGGCGCTCGGGCTCGAGAGCATCAACGAGATGTTCGGCCTCATGCTCGGCTTCATCCCGACGCTGATCAGCGCCATTGTCATCGTCATCCTGGGCATCGTCGTCGGGGAATTCGTTCGCGGGTTGATCGTCGCGTCGGCGGGCGGGGTCGAGGGGGTGCCCACACTGGCCCGGGTGTCGAAGGGCGTCGTGGTGATGATTGCGGTGTTCATGGCGGTGCAGCAGGTGGGCGTCGCCGAGGATATCGTGACGACGGCCTTCACGCTCATCCTCGGCGCGGTGGCGCTGGCCACCGGCCTCGCCTTCGGGATCGGGAATACGACGCTGGCGGGCGAGATCACCCGCCGGTGGTACGAGGAGGGGCGGCGGCGGCGGACCGAACGCACCCGGTCGACGGACCCCAAACCGCCGCAAGTCTAGCCCACCCCTCACCCCGCCCCCTGTTGCGATCGACCTCACCCCCCTAACCCCCTCTCCGGCAAGCGGAGAGGGGGAACTGTTTTGTCATTGCGAGGAGGCCCCGGCAGGGGCTGACGAAGCAATCTCGTACCGGACCGAGATTGCTTCGGCCGCTACGCGGCCTCGCAATGACAGAAGTAGCTGCGGTCCCGCTGCCCCGCTGCCCCGCTGCCTACCTGACGTCGAACATGTAGCTGTTGAGGTACTGGATGGTGGCGGTCTGCTCCGCCACCTGGAAGGCCAGCAGGTCGCCGCTGGTGACGAGCCCGACCAGGCCGCGCGCATCGGTGACCGGCAGGTGCCGGATGCGCTTCCCGCTCAGGATGGCCGCGCACTCCTCGACGCTGGTCTCGGGGAGACAGGTGATGACGGGAGCCGTCATCACGGCACGCACCGGCGTGTCCGCCGGACTGCGCCCCGCCACCACCACCCGCCGCAGGATATCCCGCTCGGTAAAGACGCCGATCAGTGCCCCGTCGTCGAGGACGACGAGACCGCCGATGCCGTGCTGGTTCATGACCTGCGCGGCGGTGAGGACGGTATCGGAGGGGGCGATCGAGATGACTTCGCCGCTCTTGCGAGCGAGCAGGTCGCGGACGGTGGCCATCGGCGCGCTCCTGTGTGGGGATGCCCCATACTACGGCTCGAACCCCGGGTGCGCCAGCGCCGGGTGGTGTGGGCGGCTACTGCCTCGTGCGGCGGATGACCGCCGCCACCACGCCCTACACAGACGATCACGATGGCCACGGCCATGATGGACCATGGCGCCCCGGCCGAGCCCGATTCCTTTCGCGTCGCGAACTCCATCAGCAGGCTCAGGAGTCCCATGCTGATGATCAGCGACGCGATCACCGCGGCTGCCTTCCGGCGGGGCGGCACTGTGACCGACTCCTCGCCGATGGCGAGCGCGGCGGCGGCACGGAGGTCCTCGCGGCTGGTGCCGGGGTACTGGGCCTCGAACTTTTCGACCTCCGCCTTCAGTCGACGGCCGAGGTCCTGCGCCCGCGCCGAGGCTGGACGCTGGGGTGGCACCATAGGGACGAAGGCCATCTAGAACTCCCGCTTCTTCATTTCCTTGAAGAGTCGCCGGGTCTCGGAGTCCATCTCCTCGGGCTTCTGCCGGAGGGTGGAGTCATACTGGGCCGCCCGCTCCGCCACCGGGGGCTTGATCTTGGCGGCGTTCTTCTCGGCCAGCCGGGCGATCCGCTGGTCTTCCTTCTTCGACATGCTACCTCCGTATCAGGGTCGACAGGCAATCTAAGAGGGCGGACGCTTGTATCGCAGGAAGCGCATGCCCTGGGGTTGGACTTCCTTGACCAGCACCGCGTCCGGGCTCGCCGCCAGGGCGTAGCCGTAGCCGTTGAAGGAAATCGACTGCTTCAGCCGCCCATCCCGCCCGACCACTTGGTAGCGGCGCACCGTGTCGGGGATGACGCGGCTCTTTTCCAGCCAGACGTTGCCGTCGCCGCCGGAAAAAGCGGCATCGAACGGCGGCTTGACCGGGCTGAAGGGGACCTTCTCCGCGGCGGAACGGAGTTCCGGCGGGAACTTCCGAAGAAACGCTTCGCGATCGGAAATCGTGATGGTGAACACCCGGTCGGGCAGCGTCTGGCCTTTCTTCACCTTGCCATCCGGGCTGATCCAGTCCACCCGGTTGGGATAGACCCGCGCCACCCAGAGACTGCCGTCCGCCGATACTCCCCAATCGTCTTCACCGCTGAAGACCCGGCGTTCGAACCGGCGGCCGGCGTCGCCGTTCACCTCGGCCAGGTCGAGCGGGGAGAGTCGGAGGACCGTGTCGCCCCGCGAAAAATCGAGCGGAAAGCGCACGACCACCGCGGAGTCGCGCTTGCCGCTCCCGTCGGGGCCGGGAGCCGGGTTGAACTGGACATACCAGTTGCCCTGGCCGTCACGGGCGCGGGGCAGGGTGCCCCTGGTGATGTCCGGGGTTCGCACCACCGCCTCGTACTTCCCCTCGAGGTTCCAGACGGTGAGCCTGCGGAGGGCCCAGTCGCCCACGTAGAGGCCGTCGCCCATGGTGAACAGGGAAAACGGACCGTCGAACGGCTGCTTCATCCCCTGGCCGAGGTCCGTCATCGAGCGGTCGGCAAAATCGAGGACGACGACCCGCTGATTGATCGGGGAGAGGATGGCCCACCGGTCGCCGCCCAGCCAGGCGCCGGCGGTGGCCTCGAAGAGCGTGGTCTGGATGGTGTCAGGCGCGGGGCTGAGCGCAATGTCGGGCGGGGGCGCGTCGCGGCTGCCGCAGCCAGTGACCGCGAGAAGGGTGCCGAGGAGGGCGAACCGGGCGCTGCAGGGAATCCGCATGCCGGGAATCTAAGGAATTGGCGCACAAACTGCCCAGATTGCTTCGGCCGCTACGCGGCCTCGCAATGACAGAAGCGGGTAGCAAGTCACGTTTTGCAACCATTTCCGGGTGGAGGGCATCAAAGGAAGTGAACTTGGAAAGGAGGACCCGATGGTCATGCTCGCCACAGACAGCCCGATTCCTACCTTTCGATTGGTGGATGACGCCGGGACCTCAGTCGGTCGGATTGTACTCCCGGCGGCCGAGCGGATCAGCGGGGTCGGCGCCGAGACGGTCTTTCTGCAGCGGGAGTCTCCGCTCCGGCGCCGCTGGATGACGGATACCCGGCTGGCAGCGCAGTAGCAGCATCCCCCCGGGGTGGGCGCATGCCCACCCCTGCCGCAACCAGGCGCAACCTCGTTCGTTCAGGCCTTTCGCCGTTCCCACCCACATGAAATTGCGTTCTTGCCGATAGGGGTGGCCATACGGCCACCCCGTCCAGGCACCGTCTCCCCCTCGGGGTGGGCGCATGCCCACCCCTGGCGCAACCAGACGCAACTTCGTTGCATCAGGCTGGACGCCGCTCCCACCCACACGAAATTGCGTTCCTGTCGATAGGCGTGGCCATACGGCCCCACGGCCTCAAGGCCCCTGCCTCTTGCGACCCGCCCGGTTCCCCGCGCATCCTCCCTCTCTGAATCCACCCTATCTGAGGTTCCGCCGTGCCCCGACGCCTTTGCTTGCGCGCCCCCCTGTTCCTCCTCGTCGTTATCTCAGCGCTTGCCCCGTTCACTTTGGCCGCCCAGCAGGGGAAGACCCCGACCCAGACGCTTTCCGAGCCCGAAGCCACGTTTTCGGACCCCTTCACCCAGGTGGTTGGGCTCCGCGAGCTGAAGAACGGGGACGTGATCGTGGCGGACATGCGGGACCGGACCCTGCAGAAGATCAACCTGAAGACCGGCGCCGCCACGGCGCTGTCCCGTGAGGGGAGCGGGCCGACCGAGTACCTCTTCCCCACCGGCGTCTACGCCTTTCCCGGCGACAGCACGGTCGTGTATGACATGGGCAACCAGCGCTATCTCCTGCTCGATCCCACGGGCAAGCCGGTCAGCACCTTTCGAATGGACGAGGGCAGCGGCGGTGGCGGGATGATGATCCTCCGTGCCGCCAACGGCGCCGACGACAAGGGTCGCCTCTACTACTCCACGCGCGGGGAACGGCGCGGCGGCGGGATGGATGGTGGGCCGCCGGAGTTCTCGGATTCCGGGCGCGTGGTGCGCTATGACCGCGGCACCAAGCAGTTCGACACCCTCGGCGTGGTGATGGTACCGAAGCCCACCGTCCAGGCAAGCGGGAGCGCCAACAGCCGCTCGGTCAACATTCGCCCAGTGCCAATGGCGCCGGAGGATGCCTGGGGCGTGGCGCAGGACGGGCGCATCGGGGTTGCCCGCGTTGCCGGTGACGAGGTGCAATGGTGGCTGGCCGACGGCAAACGGGTGACGGGGCCGACGGTGCCCTACACGCCGGTCAAGGTGACCGACGCGGACAAGAAAGCCTGGCAGGAGCAGGCGGCACGTGGCAGCATCATGGTCAACAACGACAACGGCAAGATGACCGTGAGCCCGGCGCAGATGACGCCGCAACCGATCGATCCATCGATCCAGTGGCCGGCCACCAAGCCGCCGTTTCCCGGCAATGCGGTCCGCATCGCGCCGACCGGTGAACTCTGGGAACTCCGCTCCACACCGGCGAGCGATCCGCTGCCGCTCTACTACGTGTTCGATGCGTCCGGAAAGTTGGTGAAGCAGGTTCGGCTGCCGGCCAGAACGCGGCTCGTCGCGTTCGGAAAAGGGGTCGTGTACCTTGTCCGGCGGGACAAGGACGACCTGGAGTACCTGGAGCGATATCGGTTGTAGTCGACCCTAAGGCAGTCACCCCGGCGAAAGCCGGGGTCCAGCTTGACCTCACCCCCTGTCCCCCTCTCCATACGATGGAGAGGGGGGACGAGCGCAAACATCTCAGGCCCGGGAGCCCCATGCGTTGGTGCCTAGTCGTCAGCGTTTCATCATCGATGTTGCTTGCCTGCGGCGACCGCGGCCCCCAACTGGCCGTTCCTGTCGTCACGACGCTCCCCAATGGCGTCGTCGAAGTGAGGAACAGCGGCCCGAGCGGGTGGGCCGACACTACCGGCTGGAAGCTGGTGGAGCTCTACCGGGTGGGTGGAGCTGACGCCGAGGGGCTGGGCGCGGAGGAGTTGGTCGATCCGCAGAGCGTGGCGCTCGACGCCGCGGGTGGGATCTACGTGGCCGACCAGAAGCCGGCCGTCATCAAGCAGTTTGGGCCGGACGGCGGGTACATCCGGAGCTTCGGGCGGGAGGGTGGTGGGCCCGGAGAATTCAAGGTGGCGTTCATTGCGGCCGCACCGGGGGTGCTCGCGTTGCATGATCCGAGTGCGAGTCGCACGAGCGTCTTCGATTCGTCCGGGGTCTTCATCCGGAGCTGGCCCTCCAGCTGTTGCTACTGGTCCTCGATCCTGGTCAGTCGCGACGCCCTGATCTACGTCCCGACCTCGGGGCCCGCCGGGAATTTCGGCGAGTCGAACGACAGCTACTTCCTCCGCTACCGGCTGGACGGGACCCTGGTGGACACGATGAGGATCGCCGGGCCGAGTCGCACCAGCGAGCAGCAGTACTGGACTCTTACCAGCGGCACCGGAAAGAACCAGGGGATGTTTATGACCACCATTCCGCTCGCTCCCGAGGTACGCACTCCGCTGGATCCGGCCGGTGGCGCCATAGTGGCGTGGACCGGGGCGTACCGCTTCCTGGCGACGGTGACCGGCCTCGACACCACGCAGGTGGTCACGCTGGATGCGAAGCAGGTGGCGGTGAGCGACGAACGCCGCACCCACATCCGCGACTCGATGGTCGGGCTCTTCGAGAAGCAGTTCGAACGGAAGGCGGTCGAGGACGCATTCAAGTTGTCCGACATTCCCACCACTGCGCCCTACTTCGAGTCCTTGCAGGTGGACGGCCGCCGGAACCGGTGGGTCCGGCCCGACGACGGCGGGAACCGTGCGGCGGCGCGCTTCGATGTGTTCGACTCGACCGGCGCGTACCTCGGCGCGGTGCCGGTGCCGAGGGACTTCGGGGTCTCCTATCAGACGGTCTGGGGCTCCGACCGGGTGGCGACGATTGGGGAGGACCGGGATGGGATGCCGGTCGTCGTGGTGTATGAGGTGAAGCGGCAATAGGCGGGGAAGCGGCAAACCAGGGAACAGCGACCTGTGCACAAATCGTCACCCCGGCGAACGCCGGGCTCCAGGTTTCTTGCAGTTCTTCGCGCTCCCCGCGCCTTTGCGGTGAAAAGCTCTTACCGCAAAGACGCAAGGAGGCGCCAAGGACGATTGTTTGGCCTCTGGCGAGTCTTCCGGATTCGGAATCCCGGGATAGAATACTCGAATGTGGAGATCTTCCCCCATTCTCGCCGCCGCGCTGCTCGCCCTTTGCGCCTGCGCCGGTGAACCTCGTTCCGCTCCATCCGCAGGGGGCGCGACAGCCACAGGCTTCCTCTCGATCAGCGCTACCCCAATTCAAACCATTGCCCCAGCCGACAGCGAAGGCATTCCGGTGTTCGGTAACATCGCCGACGCGACACGCCTGTCGTCCGGAATTGTCGCGGTGGTCGATCGTCGTGTTGACGCGGTGATGTTCATCGATTCGATGGGCAGGCTCGTCCGGCAGTCCGGACGGAGTGGCGATGGTCCGGGGGAGTTTCGCTCCGTCGTCGGTATTGGCCAGTGCGCGCCGGACACGCTGTTTGTGTGGGATCGCATGAATGATCGCATGAGTCTACTGGATGCCACGGGTGCGCTGTTGCGGTCCTATCGCCCCCCGGGCAATCCAGTAGACCGATTTTGCGCAGGCTCTGCGCAATACCTCGTTTGGACATCGCTATCGGCGGTGGGTAACGCGACCGCGGAAGCACCGCCCGTTCGCGGGACGACAGTGCTGGTCTCGGCAGATGGCGATTCGGTCGGCGGTCTGGGCGACGTCCAGGCTGGGGAGATCTGGCCGCTGGGCGCCGTCACCCAGTTTGCCGTCACCGACGCAGGGATCTACATGGGTACCGCCGACACTGGAGTCGTGTCACTGTACGGCAGGTCCGGCCAGATGTTGCGGTCGGTTGATGTGGGGAATGCGCGCCGGACGACCACTGCGGCGGAGTATGATGCGGCACTTTCGAGTTTGATCAACACTGTGCCAGGCACTGCGGAACAGGTCGCCAGCATGAGGGAGTTCATGCTTAAGCGCTTCCCCATGCCAAAGTACCTCCCGGCGTATCGCGCGATCCTTGCCAACGGCAGCGGTGCGGTTTTCGTCGTGACGTCGCCGCTCGGGGACGGAGTTACGGGACTCCAAGCCTTCGATCTCGCCGGCGGCACCCTCGGGGAGCTTCGCATCCCCGGAGACGTGGAAGTCTACGAGATCGGCACTGATTACCTGCTGGGCATGCTGGAGGACGCGGAGGGGGAGCAGCACCTGGTTGTGTATGCAGTATCAGTGGAGGTGCGCTAGCGCGTTGTCTCAGCAGGGAAGAACCTCCGCGCCTCAATCGATACTTCTCCTTCCTCGCCTACCCGCAGGAGCGCCAGCCGGTCGCCGTAGACATCCAGGATTTCCGACCGGCCCGGGGCGAACGCCTCTGGCGCCGCGGGGAGCACGATGGTTGCGAGTGGCACGCCGGTGGGAGAAATAACAATCCACTGCCGCTCCTTCGCCCCGGGTGTGACGTACTCGCCCACCCAGATATTCCCCTTATCGTCCACCACCAGGGCACCCACCGCCGGCAGCCGATCGACCATCGGGGCGCTCTGCATTGCCTCGAGGAGTGTACTCGCCAATTCTCCAAACTCGTCCGAGACGCCCTGTCGCCAGGCTGACAAGTCCGTTTCCGTCGGCGCCGCCCGATCGCCGCGGCCCGTGAGTCGCAGCCTGAGTCGCGTGCCTCGAAAGAGCGAAACATCGAGGGAGTCGGTCGGTCCGATGGCGAGGGTCGAACCACGGGCATCGTAGACCACCGATCGGGCGAATGGTATCGGGAAGCGGCTTCCGGGGGGCACCACCGCCCGCTCCAGGCCGCGCCACAGGCCGAGGCTGTCGACGAGCTGCCCTGTGGAATCGTAAACGAGGAGCGGGACCGGATCGCGTTCCAGGTCGCCACTTGGCAGGCCCACGATGTCGCCGCGATTGGGCCGCTGTTGCCACCAGGTGGCCACAATCCGATCTGGGTCCAGCCAAGCAATCACGTCCAATTCCCGCCTGCTCGAGCCAGCCTGCAACCGAGGGACGATTCCAAGCACCCGTCCGTCGGTGGTGAGGTGGGTGATCCGCCCGCGGTATTCAGCCACGAAGAGTGCTCCACCCTCGGCGTTCCCGACCCGCAGGATTCCCCGATACTCCCCAGGCCCGTCACCCTGCCGGCCAAGGCGGTGAAGCGTCTGGCCGTCGGGCGAGAGCGACATCAGGTCGGAGGCGCTGCCGATGACGAGGGAGGAATCAGCGGCGAAGACCGCCGTGACGGTGCCGCCGAGGAGCAGGGTGTCATGCGTGGCTGTCGAATACAGCGGTGTGGAGGACCACACAGGGAGCGCACCGACGTTGAAGTCGGCGAGGCGAACGATGGTGACCCCTGCGGAGTCGCGACGGACTGCTCCGGCAGGGAGCTTGTCGCCGTCTGCACAGCCGGAGAAGGCAATCGCGACAACAGCAAACACCAGCGACTTTCTCACTGCAATGCCCACTGCACCGGCAACCGCCCTACCACTAGCACCCCATCCTCATCCTCATCCCGTATACCCACCGCCCGCCCCAAGCTTTGGGCCTGAAGTTGCTCGGCAGACGCACGACCGCCAACTGCCGCCCGCCAGTGCCTACGTATCCTCACTCGCTGAATTCGATCCAGGCGGGAGATTCGGCCGAGGTGGAATCCAGTAGAATCCCATAGCCTCGATTTCCCGAGAGCAGCATCAACCGGAACCCCTCCGGCAAGGTGACGGTACGCTTGCCAGAAGCTCCGGATAGCACGACCCAAGTCCGGCTGTACCCGAGCGGTGAATCCTCGAGCGAGAATTCATCCAGCCAGACGTGTTCGTGGCGGTCGCACAGGATGCTCGTATACCCAGCAAAACCGGAAGGATACGCGCCCTTGATTCTTCCTTGCTGCACCATTTCCGTCACTGCCTCGGCCATTGAGCTTGGCTCCGGCAGGTGGGCCGTCATATAGAGTCGATGGAAATGAAATGCGACGTATCGCTGCAGGTCCTCAGCCGAGATCTGCACGGCATTAGCCCGGCTCTCTACTTGACGAATCTCTCCTCCCTCCGGGGCTCTCAACGTACTGATGCTCACAACTGGATCGTAGACGACCAGCCGCGTGTTGGAGCATCTTGCCCAAAGTGGGATGGGGACCAGGTGCATCGGCTGACCCTGCACCTGTGCATTCGCGCTTGCGGGCAGGGAACTTGCCCAGACGGTATCGAGAACGGCGCCAAGATTGTTGACTGCTAGTAGTGAATACGATCGCTGCTCGCCAGGGAGCGACACCCCATTGGGGTAGGCGGGGGTCACCGCGATCGAGTCAAATCGCCGGTAGAGCCCGGGCCTGCCAGCGTAGTCCATCCGTGTCGTCGGCGCTACTCCGCCAAAATTTGCATCCGCCCTTCGGCGACCAAGGTATTGACCAAGCGTATCATACATCGACGCTGCGCCCAGTCGGACTTCCCAGATGTACAGGGTATCGGCTTGCGCGTCGATTGAAGTCGGGTTCCGAAAATCTCCCGGGCCTTCCCCGGGCACCCCAAACTGCCGGGAGACATGGCCATTCTTACCGATAATGGTGACGAACGGCTCAGTGGAGGAGAGATAAGCGACCGCCCCTCCAAGGTCGGCTACATCGATGTACGCAGTTGCCAGGCTGTCCTCGCCGATGACCGTGAGTGCGTCTGGGCCGATGACCGTCGAGGCGCTCTGCCGATCCTTCCCTTGACATGCTGACAACACGGCAATTGTGATCGTCCCCGCGGCGCGCAACCACTTGCTTCGATCGAGGGCGGAGTCAGGGCGCGACATTCGTTTCTCCAAGGAGAGCCAGTAGTTCTGCTTCAGACTTCATTCCGGAGAACCTGCCTGACTTCGTCACGAACGTAGGCGTTGCTCGAATTCCCAGTTCAGCGGCCAGCGCGCTATCATCTGAGATATGCGCGCTGGTTCTCGGCTGAGACATGCAATCCAGAAACTTCGGTATGTCCGGCACGCCAGCCGCTGACGCAGCGTAGCCCCACTCAAGACTAAGTGAATCAAGCCGTGCAGTAAACAATAATGCGTTCATTGCGGAAAATCTTTGTTGTTCGCCCGCGCAAATGGCTGCTGCAGCCGCTCGATGCGCATTCGGGTGGGCACTTGGGGCGAGATACCTCAACGCGATGCCAGCCCCAAGAGACCTTGAACCAATGGAGTCCAAACTCGGATACATGGCTCGACAAAACGGGCACTCGTAGTCGGAGAAGAGAACGACCTGAATATTTGCGGAGCTGCCCGCTATTGTGGGAGTTCCATCTATGATCCTCAGCCAATTCTCAGCGAAAAGGCGGTTGGCGCGCTGCTCCACCCATAGTCTCTTCACCCCGTTTCGGACCATCCCCCCTGGCTTCACAAGGAACACCAGCACAGTCGCCACCAATACAATATTGAGTGCAACTAACAAGCGATCAATGGCGGTGGATGGCACGTCCTGTGGCCTCTGATCGATGAGAATGTGGGTGGGGTGCGCTCGTCTCGCACCAGTTTGGACTACCGAAATGATTACGATCCGGCCTGGGACATCAGGCGGTATTCGTCGCCTTCCCTAATAGGGTCCACACACGCCTGGGTAATTGGTGATGCAGAACTTTCCGCTTCCCCCGATCACGCAAGTGGTCCCCTCGCAGCCCCCCGGCCAATGCTGCTCGGCGGCATAGGCCTGCTGGCTGATTACTGTCAGCGCCAAGATCGACATCCAGGCGCAGCCTAGTAGTGCGAGTCGCTTTCTGGTCATGCGTATTCTCCTTGCGATAGGATGCGTGACGAGCGTACCCCATAACCCACCGAGCGTGGGGCGCCGAGTCGCGCCACGCACCTTCTACAGTAGTGCATTCTGCGGCGTTGAGTGTCCTCTGTCCACGATGGTATTGGCACGATCATGGTCATCGATTGCTGGTATCCAAATCCGCAGCTCGGATGGGCTCACGTAGTGTCGACCGAGACATCGCTGGGATGAGGAATGGGGAAGAACGCACGAGGGATTTCGAGCAAATGGAACTGCCGTTGACCTCCGGAATCGCTTTCTCAAGACTTCGTTCCCGCTGGCGACCAGGCTTCGCTACAACACCAGATTACTCGACGTCATACGATTTGCGGTCCGAATCAGTATTCAATGACGGTATTTCTTCGACCAGCAAGTTGTTGTACAACAACGTGTTGATACCCAGTTGACGCCCTGTTGACACCTCCATCCTAGATTGGCGTCAGGCTCCGGCAACTCCCGCGCGAGTTCGTGCCGCGGTCTGCGCGCCCCACGGGGGCGCGCACTCCCGGATTGGGCATCCAATGACTCAGATCCACCTGGCGCACGGGAATAAGTTGATCGACCTCGCCTCCGAACTAGGAGGCGCGCATCCGCTCGGATCGGCGCTTGTCGTTCGCTTGGGTGGACACCCGCTGGCCGACCTGGCGGTCGCTGTGCAGGAGCACACGAGGTCGCCTTGGTGTCCTCTGGTGCTCGCGGGGCACGCTCCTCCCGACTTAGGAACGCTGTCCGGCCTGGGTCTGGACGGTCAACGAGTCGGAACTATCGACCTCAGTACGGATCAGGCAGAGCCATCGATCAGCGACGTCTATCTCGCAATTTCTCACCGTGGGGCTCCTGACCCCGATTCCTTCAGGCGATACGTTTCGGCGCGGTCCGGCAGCGTGGTTGCCGAGGCGGTTGGCGAAGCGGTCGAGGGATCATGCCGATGGTCATCGGGCCTTCGGCGACGCCTAGCCCGACTGGGCATGCCGTGTCCACGACACTGGTTGAATCTCTACTGGTTGACCACCTACCTCTGCACGGCGAAGGAGGAGGGTGACATGACTCTGGAGCAGGTTGCATTGGATTTCGGTCGAGCGCCTCGGACACTCAGTTGGTGGTGCGCCAAATACCTTCGCTGCTCCTGGCCGGAGGCACGGCGTCGATTGGGATGGGAATGGGTTCTTGAGTCAATGATTGCAGGGTCAGGTATTGTGAATGCTCCCAAGAAACCCCGTGCCTGAGTTTATGAACACCACCCTTGAATCTCACTCAACGGTCCGGGTCATTGAGGCCCCCCCATTGCGACCCTGACCAGTGGTGGTGCATCATTGCCAAAGCTGGATTCCCTGCCAACCCGGGACTGCCATGAGCCGAACCGTCGCCCAGCGGAGTTGGTGTCTCCTCCTCTGCCTGAGTGCCGCACTCCCCGCCTGCTCCGGCAAGGCCGCTGAGGCGAAAGACGCCACCGCCGATTCGACCGCCACCCTGCCATCGTCGCTCTCGCTACCGGTGGTCGGCCGTGAAGTGCGTCGGGGAGACCTGGTGCTCAGCGTGGTCACCACCGGCCAGGTCCGGTCCGATGCGGTGTCCAAGCTGAAATTCGAGGCGGCCGGCACCGTGGAACAGGTCCTGGTCCGGCCCGGGCAGTCGGTCAAGAAGGGCGATCCCATCCTTCGCCTGGTCCAGCGCCCCTTCGACCTGGCGGTCGACGAGGCGCAGGGCGCCGTGAACCAGGCCGAGATGGTTTACATCGACGCCATCGTGCCCGATTCTCTGGTCACCGGCCAGCCCCCGACTCCCGAACGCCGCAAGAACGCCATCGCCCGGAGCGGACTACTCGGCGCGCGCGCCCGCCTGGGTCGCGCCGAGCTCGACCGCGAACGCTCGGTCCTTACCGCCCCCTTCGACGGCGTGGTGGACCGAGTGGACGTGGCGGCCGGCGAGCGCGTCTCGGTCGGGCAAGACGCCGCCATCGTGGTAGACCTGCGCCACCTCCGCATCGAGGCGCAGGTCCTGGAACATGACCTCCCGATGATCCGCATTGGCGGTCAGGCGGTCGTGACCACCGTCGCCGCGCCCGGTCAGCAGATCATCGGCCGCATCGAGGCGGTGCTGCCGCTTATCGACTCGACCACCCGCTCCGGCCGCGCCCTGGTGGTCGTACCCAGTGGCAACGGGGCGCTCCGGCCCGGCATGTACGCCGACCTCCGGCTCGAGGCCACGCGCCTCCCCGGCCGCATTCTCGTGCCCTCACGCGCCGTGATCGAGCGCGACGGGCGACCGCTGGTGTTCGTGGTCAAGAACGGCCGCGCCCAGTGGGTGTACATCACTCCCGGCCGCAACAACGGCGTGGACACCGAGGTGCTGGCCGACTCGACCACGAGCCAGATCCCGGTCGCCATCGGCGACACGGTGCTGATCGAAGGGCACCTGACGCTGACCCACGACGCGCCGGTCAAGCTGGTTCGCGACGAATGAATGCCGCACCTCGCTTCCGCGTCCCCCCTCTCCGCTTGCCGGAGAGGGGGACAGGGGGTGAGGACGCTCGCGAGAGACGGCTAGAGGGTGAGGGGTTCGCGGCTAAAGCCGCGGCTCGGCTGATGTCGCTGCAGCGACACGGGCCCCGCCGTTGAGTCTCACGTCCGCATCCGTTGCCAGGCCCGTCTCCACCATCGCCGCGGTGCTGGGGCTCGTGCTCCTCGGCAGCGTCTCCCTCGGTCGACTGCCGGTGGCGCTGCTGCCCGATGTGACCTTGCCGGTGCTCACTATCCGCACCGACCTCCCTGGCGCTGCACCGCCTGAAATCAGCCGTTTCGTGGCGGAGCCGATCGAAGAGGCGATTGCCGCCACGCCCGGCCTGGTGGAACTCCGTTCGGTGGCCCGCACCGGACAGCTGACCACGACGGCACGCTTCGCGTGGGGCACCGACATGGCGACGACGGTGCTCACTGTTCGCGAACGGCTCGACAACGCCCGCGGTCTCCTCCCCGATCAGGCCACTCGCCCGACCCTCCTCACCAGCGACCCCGGCGAACGACCAATCGCGGTGTTGGCGCTCACCGGCCCCGGCGATCTGCGGTCGGCGAGCCGCACCGCCGAAGAGGTGCACGCGCGGCGGCTGGAACAGCTGGAGGGAGTGGCGAGTGTCGCGGTGGTAGGTGCGCCGAAGGACGAAATCCGGGTGGACGTCGATCCGGCCCGGATGCGCGCCCTCGGCCTATCGCCCAACGACGTGGCGCAGTCCATCGAGGCCGCCAACGCCACCGCCCCAGGCGGCACCATCCGTCGCGGGCAGTTTCGATTCTCGGTCCGGGCGCTGACGGAATTCCGCACTCCCAGTGAAATCGGCGCCACGCCGGTCGGCCCCGCCCAGCGCGGCATCAAGCTGGCCGACATCGCCACCATCACCCTCTCCACCGCTGACCCTCGCACCATGGTGCAGCTGGACGGCAAGCCAGCCGTCGGACTCGTGGTATATAAGGACGCGGGCGCCAATACCGTTGCCGTCACCCAGCGGCTCTACGGCTCCATTGGCCAGCTTGAGGAAGAGTTCCCCGACATCGGCATGACCGTGGTGGCGGCACAGGCCCGCTTCGTCAAGGACGCGCTCTCCAATCTTGGCCAGGAGATCGTCCTCGGCGGGCTCCTCTCGCTCTTCGTCATTCTCTTCTTCTTGCGCGACTGGCGCGCCTCACTTGCCATCGGGCTGATCGTCCCGCTTTCGGTGCTGATTGCACTGGTGCTGCTGCAGATGCTCCACGTGAGCGTCAACATCCTGTCCCTCGGCGGGCTCGCGCTCGGCGTCGGCCTGCTGGTGGACAACGCCATTGTCGTGGCGGAAGCGGGGGCGCGGCTGCGGGATCAAGGGATGGACCCCGTCACCGCCGCGCGCGAGGCGGGCGACGAGGTGTCAGGTCCGCTCATTGCCGGCACGCTCACCACCCTGCTGGTGTTCGGCCCGATCATTTTCGTGGAGGGATTGGCCGCCGCGCTGTTCCGCGACCTGTCGCTCAGCGTCGTGACGTCCCTCAGCGCCTCGCTGGTGCTGGCGCTCACCCTGATGCCGGTGATGATGGCACGCCGCTCCGCGCCGAGACACGCCAAGTCTGGACCGGTGTGGGGCGCCCGATTGGGCGCTCGGATGATGGATCTCTACGAGCACGGCATGGAATGGTCGCTCGATCATCCGCGGCGCGTCTTCGGCATCGCTGTCGCCAGCATCGTAGTGGTGACGCTTCTCGCCGCGCGGCTCCCGAAGGAAATCCTGCCGCAGGTGGACGAAGGGGTCGTGGTGGCCGACGTCACCCTCCCCGAAGGCACCGCCATCGAGGAAACTGCGCGGCAGGCCGGCCGGCTGGAGGCCGCCGCCGAGGCGCTTGGGTCGGCGGAGGTATATGCCCGGATCGGCGCCGCCACCGACGAGGAGGTGTTGTCCGGCGCGGACCCCGGCTCCTCGAGCACGGCGCAATTGATCATCCCGGTGCCGAAGGGCAATAGTGCCTCGAGATTCGCCGAAGCGCTCCGGGCACGGGTGCCCGACCTGGCGGCCGGCGCGCTCGCGCTCGACCTGGCGGGGCAAACAGAGTTTGGTAGTCTCATCGGTCGCGAGGGCCGACTGGTGCGGGTGGAGGTCGGCGCTCCCCGGCTCGCTACCGCCGCGGCGTGGGCCGACACCGTGCGCATCGCGATGGCCACCCTGCCGCGGCTTTCCGACGTGCGCGAGGCACAGCGCGGCACCCAGCCGATGATCGAGATTTCGCTGGAACGGCAGCGGATTGCGGAGCGCGGTATCAATGTGCAGGCGGTGGCGGAGGCGCTGGCCGGCGGGCTGGGCGGCGTCGGCGCCAGCGAGCTGCGGGAGACGGACCGCCGCACTCCCATTACCGTGCGCCTGGCCGGGGGCGCCAATGAGGACCTGGCCGCCGCCCTGCAGACCACCATCAAGGGTGTGCCGGTTGGCGAACTGGTGTCGGTCAAGGAGGTGCGCGCCCCGATCGAGCTGGTCCGCGTCAACCAGCGGCCGGTGACGGTGGTCGAGGCCACCGTCGAAACCGGCGGCACCGCGCGGGCCAGCAGCGATGTGTCGAAGCTGCTTGCTACTCTTGCCGCACCGCCCGGTGTCACCTGGACGCTGAGCGGCGCGGACCAGGAGCGCCGGCGGACATCGCAGGAGCTTCTGCTCGTGGCGCTGCTGTCGATCGCGCTGGTTTTCCTGGTGCTGGCCGGCGAATTCGCGTCCTTCAGAATTCCGCTTGTCATCATGCTGACGGTGCCGCTCGCCGCCGCCGGCGGCATTGTGGTGCTCTGGCTCACCGGCCAGAGCCTCAATGCGGTCTCGATGATCGGCATGGTAGTGATGATCGGCATCGCCGACAACGACGCCGTCGTCAAGCTCGACGCGATTCGCCGCTTTCGCGCGCAGGGGGTGCCGCTCCGCGGCGCCATTCTCGCGGGCGGGCGTCAGCGGCTCCGTGCCATCGCCATGACCTCCCTCACCACCATCGTCGGCGTCCTGCCGCTGGTCTTCGGCATCGGAAGCGGCGGCGAGCTCTACCAGCCGCTGGCGGCGGGCATCATTGGCGGCTCCATCAGCGCGACGCTGGTGACGTTTTTTCTGATGCCCACCGCATACTATGTGATTGAGCGGCGTTCCTCACCCCCTGACCTCCACGCGTCCTCACCCCCTGACCCCCTCTCCAGCAAGTGGAGAGGGGGGACCCCGCAGGAGGAGAGGTGATCGGTTGGGCGGTCAAGAGGCCCGCGGTCATCGCCGCGACGGCTCTCGCCCTCTGCCTCGCCGGCGGCGTCGCCTTCACGCGGCTCCCCCTCGCCACCCGTACCACCGTCGAGCTCCCCAAGATCCAGGTGAGCGTCAGCTGGCCCGGTGCCGCGGCGGAAGTCGTCGAGACCTACCTCACCTCGCCGACCGAGGCGGCAATTCAGGCGGTGCGCGGCGTCCGGAAGACCAGCAGTGAATCCTCCGAAGGCCGCGCCTCCCTGACGGTCGAGCTCGACCCCACCACCGACGTGCGAATGGCGCGCCTCGCCATCCTCGAGCGGATGGAATTGCTCCGCCCCGACTTTCCTCTCGGCGCCGGCGCCCCGCGGGTCGCCAACTGGGTGCCGGAGGAGCTCGACGAGCGGCCGCTGATTCGCTACACCATCACCGGGCCCTATACCGCGGGCGCTCTCGGCCGCATCGCGCGGGACGATATCGTCCCGCGGCTCAGTGCGGTGCCGGGGGTGGCGGGCATCAACACCCGCGGGGGAGCCGACGTCGGCGTCGCGGTGGCCTACGACCCGAGCTTCCTTCGGCAACAAGGCGTTTCCCCCGGCCTCCTCTTCGATGCGATCAGCGACTCGCGCATCGTGACCTCGCTCGGCGAAGAGAAATTCGGTGCCTCCGTCAGGAGCGTCGTCCTCCGCGATCAACCCGGCGCCATCGAGGACCTGGCCGACCTGCCGATTGCCGGACCGGGCGGGCGCGTCTTCCGCCTGGGAGAGCTGGCCACCGTCAGGCCGGAGGAAGACGCCGGTGGCAACTTCTACCGCATCAACGGGCTGCCCGCCGTGTCGCTTGATGTGTCACGCCTGGCCGCCGCCGATGCCATACAGACCGCCGCGTCGGTCAGGGCACTGGTGGCGGAATTGCAATCGGTGGTACCGCCCGGTGTCCGGCTGCGTGTCGAGGACGACGAAAGCATCGAACTCGGCAAGCAGCTGACCGATCTGGTGCGGCGCGGACTCCTTGCCGCCGTGTCCGTTACTCTAGTGCTTCTGCTCGCACTCCGAAATGCCCGTGCCACCGCGCTGGTGCTCGCCAGCGCCGCCGTCGCCATCGCCAGCACCGCCCTTGGTCTCTACCTCCTCGAAATCCCCGCGAACCTGCTGACCCTCGCCGGCCTTGGCATGGGCATCGGCGTGCTGGTGCAGAACGGGCTGGTGGTCATGGAGCGGCTCCGCACCGCACCCGACACGCCGGAAGGGCGCGCCGAGGCGGGGAGGAAGATCATGCCGGCGGTGGTGGGCAGCACGCTCACGACTGGCGTCGTGTTGCTGCCGTTCCTCTACCTGCAGGGCAATGCTCGCGCCGCCTTCGTGCCGTTTGCGGCGGCATTTGCGCTGGCGCTCGGGTCGTCGGTGGTGTCCTCACTGGTGATGGTACCAGCACTCGGCGCCGGCCACGGCGTAGCGCGCGGCGGCTGGCCGCGGCTCGACCGCGCCTATCGCTGGATGCTGATCAAACTGCTGCGCTGGCGCTGGGTCACGGTAGGCCTCACCACCGCCGTGCTCGGCGTCCTTACCTGGGGCTTCATCAACAAGGTGCCGCGCTACAACTGGGGCGACTGGTTCGGGCAGCGAACCACCCTCAGCGCGTCGCTCGGTTTTCCCCGGGGGTCAGATCCGGTGAGCCTCGACCTCGGGATGCGCGACTTCGAGCGCCTGGTGGTCGGTGTGCCCGGCGTCGAGCAGGTGGTGACGATGGCATCCGGCGACCGCGCCTACATGCAGGTGCTCTTCGAAAAGGCTGCCGGCCTCGGTCCGCTTCCGGGCCAACTGCAGGAGGCGCTCACCCAGCGCGCGGTGCTGATCGGCGGCGCCAGCGTGTCGGTGCAGGGGAGCGGTCCCGGGTTCAACTCGGGATACGGCGGGGGAGGGAGCGTCTCCTACCGCATC
Organism: uncultured Gemmatimonadales bacterium; assembly: GCA_963810185.1. Taxonomy (GTDB): domain Bacteria; phylum Gemmatimonadota; class Gemmatimonadetes; order Gemmatimonadales; family GWC2-71-9; genus SPDF01. The sequence continues at coordinate 114,307 of CAWEMJ010000007.1, read as the reverse complement.
AAGCTGCTGGGCTATTCGTTCGACGGCGTCGAGCGGCTGGCGCTGGACCTGAAGGAACGGCTGGAGCGGATCCCGCGGGTGCGCGACGTGGACATTAACGCCGGCAGCTTCTGGGGCCAGGACAAGGCGTTCGCGGTCACCCTCATCCCCAACCGGGCGGCGCTGGCACGCTACGGCCTGACCGCGCGCGACCTGGCGAGTGCGGTGGCGCGGGAGGTTCGTGGACCGGTGGGAGCACAGCGGATCGACGTCGGCGGGGAGGAAATCCAGGTCAACCTCAAGGCGGCGGGTGCCCGTGAACGCAGCCTCGAACAGCTTCGCTCGGCGCTGGTGCCCAACGCCGCCGGCGCACCGGTCCGCATCGGCGACCTGGCCGCGGTCGAGGAACGCGAAGGCCTCGGCACCGTCACCCGCGAGGATCAACAGTACGTGCGCATCGTCGGGTACGACTTCCGCGGCCCCAACAAACTCGCCGAGCGGACGCACGGGGCGTTCATGGGCTCGATTGCGGTGCCGCCGGGGTATTCGGTGTCAGATCAGCAGTTCGACTACAATCGCGACGAGAGCGGCAAGGGACTCTGGCTGGTCTTCGCCATCGGGGTGGCGCTGGTAGTGCTGTCGGTCGCGCTGGTCTTCGATTCGGTATGGGCCACCGTGATGGTGTCGCTCAGCCTGCCGATTGCGGTGGCGGGCGTGGCGGCGGCGTTCTGGGTGGCAGGCGCGGCGTTCGGCCGGGAGGCCGCCGTCGGTGTGATTCTTGTCGTGGGACTGGCAGTGAATCAGGCGATTCTGCTGGTGCATGGGGCGTTGGAAAGGCGGGGAAGCGGGGAAGAGGGGAAGCCACGGCGCTTGTCGGGAGCGGATGTGGTGCGGGTGGCCCGGGACCGCTCGGCGATGATTGTGCTGGTGACGCTTACGACCATCGCGAGCCTCCTCCCCCTGGCCATCGGGACCGATCCTGACAGCCTTTTCGGTGCGATTGCCCTGGCGACTGCAGGGGGCACGGTGTTTGGGACCATCGGGGCGATGTTTGTGTTGCCGGTGCTGCTGCTGGGGCGGCGCCAACGGCGGGGCAACGGGGCAGGGGGGCAGTAACACATGGGCCCCGGCTTTCGCCGGGGTGACGTCATTCTCCCAGTCCCCAGTCCCCAGTCCTCAGTCCTCAGTCCTCATCTCCTTGTCTCCCAATACTTTACCATCTCCGCTTGCGGTTGATTTCCCCCCCACGAACAAGCTATATTTTGCTGTTCCCGGTGGCCCAGCCGGCCACCCGGTTGTCCGCGCCAACCCCGAGTCTCCATGACCGCTCCGAATTCCCGCGAGCGCATCCTTCCTCGCCTGATCGAAGAAGAGATGCAGCAGTCGTTCATCAACTACTCGATGAGCGTCATCGTCTCGCGCGCGCTGCCCGATGTGCGCGACGGTCTCAAGCCCGTCCACCGCCGCATCCTCTACGCGATGAACGAGCTCGGCCTCGTCCCGGGGCGGGCCTACAAGAAGTCCGCCACGGTGGTCGGCGACGTGCTCGGCAAGTATCACCCGCACGGCGACTCCTCGGTGTACGACGCCCTCGTCCGCATGGTGCAGGACTTCTCGCTCCGCTACCCGCTGGTGGACGGCCAGGGCAACTTCGGCTCCGTCGACGGCGACTCGGCCGCGGCCTACCGGTACACCGAGGCCCGGCTGACCCGCATCGCCATGACGATGCTGGAAGACATCGACAAGAACACCGTCAACTACCAGCCCAACTTCGACGACCGGCTCCAGGAGCCGACCGTCCTGCCCTCCAAGATCCCGAACCTGCTGGTCAACGGCTCGAGCGGCATCGCCGTCGGCATGGCCACCAACATCCCGCCGCACAACCTCCGCGAGGTGGCGAAGGCGGTGGAACTGCTGGTGGATACGCCTGACGCCACCATCGCCGACCTTCGGAAGGTCATCAAGGGCCCCGATTTCCCGACCGCCGGCTACATCTACGGCCGCGAGGGGATCAAGGAAGCGTACGAGACGGGCCGCGGGCGGGTCATCATGCGCGCCCGTGCGCAGATCGAGGAGAAGGAGTCGAGCAACAAGTCGCAGATCGTCATCACCGAAATCCCCTACCAGGTCAACAAGGAAAACCTGGTCCGCTCGATCGCCGAGCTGGCCATGGCGAAGAAGATCGAGGGGATTTCCGGCGTACGCGACGAGTCCGACCGCGACGGCATGCGCATCGTGGTGGAGCTCAAGCGCGACTGCATTCCCAACGTGGTGCTGAACCAGCTCTACAAGCACACCACCATGCAGTCCACCTTCGGCGTCATCATGCTGGCGCTGGTAAACGGCGTGCCGAAGGTGATGGACCTGAAGGAGATGCTGGCGCACTTCATCGCCCACCGGCACGAAATCATCGTCCGGCGCACCCAGTTCGACCTCGACGCGGCGCAGGCCCGGGAGCACATCCTCGACGGGCTCAAGATTGCCGTCGACAACATCGACGAGGTCATCAAGATCATCCGGTCCTCGGCGGACACGCCCGAAGCCGATGCCCGCCTGCGGAAGCGCTTCAAGTTCAGCGAGAAGCAGAGCGACGCGATCCTCAACATGCGCCTCGCCAAGCTCACCGGCCTCGAAATCGACAAGCTCGAGGCGGAGCTGGCCGAGGTGCGGGCCACCATCGCCGACCTGAAGGACATCCTGGCCTCGGAGCCCCGCCGCATGAGCATCCTCAAGGCGGAGACCGCCGAGGTGGCGCTGAAGTACGGCGACGACCGCCGCACGGAAATCCTGGCCGACCAGGGCGACTTCTCGGTGGAGGACCTCATCGCCGAAGAAGACATGGTCATCACCATTTCCCACACCGGGTACATCAAGCGGATTCCGGTCTCCACCTACAAGCGGCAGCGCCGCGGCGGCCGCGGCATGGCCGGCATGGGGACCAAGGAAGACGACTGGGTGGAGCACCTCTTCATCGCCTCCACGCACGACTACCTGATGTTCTTCACCGACAAGGGCCAGGTGTACTGGCTCAAGGTGCACGAGATCCCGCAGGGCGGCCGCGCGGCGCGCGGCAAGCCGGTGGTCAACTGCATCGCCATCGGGAGCAACGAGCAGGTGTCCTCGACGGTGGCGGTGCGGGAGTTCACCGACGACCGCTGGCTCATGTTCGCCACCCGGAACGGCACGGTGAAGAAGACCGTCCTCTCCGCGTACGGCAACGTGCGCTCCAACGGCATCAACGCCATCAACATCGACGAGGGCGACGCGCTCATCGACGTCCAGCTCTGCGACGCCAACAGCGACATCGTGCTGGCCACGCAGGACGGCATGAGCATCCGCTTCCACCAGGGCGACGTCCGCGAAATGGGCCGCGCCACGGCGGGGGTGAAGGGTATCGAGCTCGACGCCGAGGACGCGGTCATCGGGATGGTCATCGTCCGACGCGAGGCGACCCTGCTGGTGGTGAGCGAAAAGGGCTACGGCAAGCGCTCGGAGCTCGCGGAGTACCGGGTGCAGAAGCGCGGCGGCAAGGGGATCATCACGCTCAAGAAGACCGACAAGACCGGCCGCATGGTGGCCCTCAAGGAAGTCATCCCCGACGACGAGCTCATGATGATCACCCGGCACGGCGTCGTGATCCGGGTGCCGGTGGAGGGGATCAGCGTCATCGGCCGCAACACCCAGGGCGTGCGGGTCATGAACCTCGATGCGGGCGACAACCTCGTGGACGTGGCGCGCGTGGTCAAGGAAGACGACGAGGGCGTGGAGGAGCCGACCGGCGACGAAGCCGCCGCTCCCGCCGCGGACGAGACGGACGGCGAGGGGTGACCCAGCCGGCCGTCACGCTCGACGACGTGCGCCGTGCCGCGACCACCATCGCGGGCGTCACGGTGCGGACACCGCTGATCGAGATGCCGGGCCTCGCCAAGCTCACGGGGCACTCGGTGGCCCTGAAGTGCGAGCAGCTCCAGCCGATCGGCGCGTTCAAGGTGCGCGGCGCCTACAACGCCATCCAGCGGATCCCCGCCGCCGCGCGGGCGCGCGGTGTCATCACCTATTCCAGCGGCAACCACGGGCAGGCGGTGGCCTGGGCCGCCGCCAAGGTCGGCGTCCGGGCGGTCATCGTCATGCCCAACACGGCGCCCCAGGTGAAGGTGGACGGCGTGAAGAAGCTGGGCGGCGAGGTGGTCTTCGTCGGACCTCGCTCGGTCGACCGCAAGGCAAAGGCGGAGGAGATCTGCGCGGCCGAAGGGCTGTCCATGATTCCACCCTTCGACCATCCGGACGTCATTGCGGGGCAGGGTACCTGCGGGCTGGAAATCCTGGAGCAGTGGCCCCACGTCGACACCATCCTGGTGCCGGTGGGCGGCGGTGGACTCCTGGCGGGCATCTGCGTCGCCGTGGCCGGCATCCATCCCGAAACGCGGGTGGTGGCGGTCGAGCCCGAGGGCGCGGCCAAGCTGACGGCGGCCATCCGCGCCGGTGCGCCCGAGCAGCTGCCGAGCACCGCCAGCCTGGCCGACGGCCTGTTGACGCTGTCGGTGGGCTCCATGACCTTCCCGCTTATCCGCCCCGTCATCCACGAGGTGGTGACGGTGTCGGACGATGACATCACGCTGGCCATGCGGTTTCTGCACCGGGAGGCCGGCCTCCGGGTCGAACCGTCCGGCGCGGCCACCACCGCGGCGCTGCTGGCGGGCAAGGTCCGGCCGAGGGGACCAGCGGTCGTGGTGGTGAGCGGGGGGAATGTGGACGAGGAATTCTTCGACCGAGTGGTGAGCTGAATGAGCGTGGCACCGAAGATTATCGTCGCCGACGACGACCTGGCCCTGACTCGCACGCTGTCCTGGATCCTCAAGGACAACGGGTACGAGGTTGTCACGGTGCCCGGTGGCGAAAATCTCATCGACCACCTGCTCGCCGAGCAGTTCGACCTGCTGCTGCTCGACATCATGATGCCGAAGGTCGACGGGCTGCAGCTCCTCGAGCAGGTCAAGACCGACTACCGCTTCAAGGACCTGCCGGTCCTGATGATCTCGTCCATGCCGCCCGAGGAGGCGACCGTCCGCGCCCTCGGCCTCGGCGCCGCCGATTTCATTTCCAAGCCGTTCCGGGTGCGCGAACTGCTCGCCCGTGTCAAGGCGCACCTCCGCACCGGCCGCGAGCTGAACCAGGCGCGCGCCGAGGCGCGGTCCCGCACCGAAATGGTGGACATCCTCCAGGAAGTGACCGCCACCCTCAAGCCCGACGAGATCTACCAGATTCTCGTACGGCGGGTGGCGCGCGGACTCCGGATTTCGAAGTGCTCCATTTTGATCGGCTCGCCGGAAGACGAGGCCGGCACCGTCGTGGCGGCCTACGAAAACCCAATGCTGCGCAACCTGCGCGTGGATCTCCGCCGCTATCCCGAAGTCCAGCAGGCGCTCAAGAGCGGCGAGGTGGTGCTCATCCAGGATGTGCTCACCGATCCGCTCTACCAGGCGGTGCGCGCGGAGTGGGAGGCGGGAGGGGTCGCGGTCCCGACCCGCTCCGCGCTGGCGCTGCCGTTCCAGCTGAAGGGCCAGCAGGTGGGCGTCTTCTTCCTCCGGACCACCGCCGAGGACGCGCCGCTCAACCAGCAGGACGTGCAGTTTGCCGACCAGGTCATCAAGGCCGCCGTGGCCGCGCTCGAGAAGGCGTACGATCTCGAAACCGCCATGGATGGCCAGGAGCACATGCGGCACCTGGCGGAGACCGATCCGCTGACCGACACCTTCAACCGCCGCGCCCTCAGCGACAAGCTGGTCCAGGAAATGGAACGCGCCGAGCGCTACGGCACGGTGCTCACCTGCCTGATGGTGGACATCGACGAGTTCAAGCTGATCAACGACGAGCACGGCCACCTGGCCGGCGACCGGGTCCTGCGGAGCCTGGCCAACCTGCTCAAGCGCGAGCAGCGCGCGGTGGACGTGCTGGCCCGCTACGGGGGCGAGGAGTTCACGCTGCTCCTGCCGGAAACGGGGCCCACCGGTGCCCGCATCTTTGCCGAGCGGATCATCCGCCGGGTGGCGGCCCACGACTTCGGCGAGAGCGGGCGGCCGGTGCACGTCACCATCAGCATCGGCGTCGCCACGTTCCCCGATGAGCGCATTACCGATCCGGAGTCGTTCCTCAGGCTGGCGGACGCCAACCTGTACAAGGCGAAGGCGGACGGCCGCAACCGGTTCCGGGATTGAGCGCGCTCCGCTGCCCCCAGTGCCGGGCAGTGTACGCCGAGCCGGCGCGGTTCTGCACTCGGGATGGCGCGGCGCTCGAGCCGAAGGAAGAGGAGTCGGACCTGCCCGGCACCGTGCTCGACGGCCGCTTCGACGTGCGGCGCCAGATCGGCGAAGGCGGAATGGCTGCGGTGTTCCTCGCCGCCGACCTGACCACCGGCGCCGACGTCGCGGTCAAGGTCCTGGCCCCCCATCTCATGGCCGACCCGCAGTCCGTCGAGCGCTTCAAGCGCGAAGCGCTCATCGCCAGCCGCTTCGACCATCCCAGCGTCTGCCCCATTCTCCAGCTCGGCGCCACGCCAGCGGGCCTCGTGTATCTCGTGATGCCCTGGCTGCCGGGCGAGGCGCTGCACGAACGGATCAACCGCACGGGGCCCCTGACCCTCGCCGAAGGCCTGCCGCTGCTGCTGCAGGTGGTTCGCGGTCTGCAGCATGCCCACGAACTCGGCGTGCTCCATCGCGACCTCAAGCCCGAGAACATCATGCTGGTCAACGACCCGGCGCTGCCGGGCGGCACCCGCGCGGTCATCATGGATTTCGGCCTGGCGCTCGAACTGGTGCGCCGCCCCGCCAGCCAGAAGCTCACCGCGGTCGGCGTCGTGCTCGGCACGCCCGAGTTCATGAGCCCCGAGCAGATTCGGGGACGGGACCTCGATGCGCGGAGCGACATCTACTCCCTTGGGCTCCTGGCGTTTGAGATGTTCGCCGGCCGGCTCCCGTTCGACGGCGAGTCCGCGCAGGAACTGCAGATCGCCCGGCTCCGCGGTCAGCCCACCCAGCTGCGTGCCGTGCGCCCGGAACTGCCGGCTCGGCTGGAAGCCGCGCTCACCCGCGCGCTCGCCATGGACCCCGCCAACCGGTTTCCCTCCATGGCGGCCTTCGGCGACGCGCTCGACACCGTGCTGCGGTCCACGCCCCCGGGCGGAGCCGCGCTGGCATGAAGCGCTATCCGGCGTTCGAGCCGCCCGAGTACGTGGCGTGGAAGGCGGACCCCGCGCTGGTGGACGCCTTCCGCGACACGGTCAACCGGTTGCCGGAGCGGCAGGAAGTCGTGGCGCGGCTCTCCCGCGACGAACTCCTGACGCTGTACGCCCGCCTGATTCGTGCGCGGCAGCATGACATCGCGCTTTCGCGCTGGGTGCGGCAAGGGGTGATCACCAAGGCGTGGCTGGGCACGGGGGAGGAGGCGGCCACCGTGGGGCCGGTGTTTGCGCTCGACCCGGCCACCGACTTCGTGGCGCCGATGATCCGGAACGCCGCCGCCTGCTGCGACATGGGGATGCCGCTGGCGGACATGCTCCGCGCCTACCTGGCCACCGCCGATTCGCCTTCGGGCGGCCGAGACCTCCACGCCGGTTCCCAGGCGCATCACGTGCTGCAGCCGGTGTCGCCGGTCGGCGTGATGGTGCCGGTGTCGGCGGGGATCGCGCTGGCGGGGCGGATCACCGGCACGCCGCGCGTCGTGATGAACTGGGTGGGCGACGGCTCCGCCAAGTCCGGCGCCAGCCACGAAGGGCTCAACTTTGCGGCGGTGCAGCGGTTACCCGTCGTCTACATCCTCCAGAACAACCAGGTGGCGCTTGGCACCCGGCTTGAGCAGCACCACGCCGGCGGCGATTTCGCCGACTGGCCTACTGCATACGGCATGGCGGGGTGGAGCTTCGACGGCAACAACGTGCTCGACGCCTACGCCGCCGCCGTGCTGGCGGTGGAGCGGTGTCGGCGCGGCCAGGGGCCCGTCCTGCTGCTGGCCAATACCTTCCGCATGGGTGGGCACGCCACGCATGACGAGCGCGAGGCCCGCGCCACCTTTCCTGCCGAGCTCTTTGCCCACTGGGGGCGGCGGGACCCGATCGGCCTCTACGAGGAATACCTGAAGGGGGCCGGGGTGGACGCGGAGGAATTGGAGGGCGTCGAATCGGCCGCCACCGCGGTGGTCGAGGCCGCCGCCGTAGCCGCCCTCGAGAGTCACGGCCACCTGCCCGAACCCCGGTCGGCGCTGGCAGGGGTGTATGCCGATTCGACTGAGGACTGAGGGCCGAGGACTGAGGACTGAGAGCGTCCCCTGACTTCGTGTTTTCGTGCTTTCGTGTATTCAGTTGCCGGAGGACCAATGCGTCGCCTAAAATCCGTCCTTGTTTCCGTCGCAGCCGTAACTGTCCTCGCCGCCTGGCTCGCCCAGCCTCGGGTTACGGCCGAGCCACACGCCGAGTGGGTCAAGTTCACCAACGCCGCCGGCGACACGATGGCTGCCTATGTCGCGTGGCCGGAGCGGAAGGACCGCGCGCCGACCGTGCTCGTCATCCACCAGATCTTCGGCCTGACGGCATGGGAGACCACCGTGGTGGACAAGCTCGCGCGGCAGGGGTACGTCGCCATCGCGCCCGACCTGCTCGCCTCCAAGTACGGCAAGTCGCCGGAGAACCCCGATTCGGCGCGGAAGCTATTTGCGGGCCTCACGCCTGACCGGATCATGGGCGACCTCGACGCCACGGCCGCCTACGTGGACACCCTGCCGGGGGCGGCCCGCGGGCAGATGGCGAGCATCGGCTTCTGCTGGGGCGGCCAACAGAGCTTCGCGTACGCCACCCATAATCCAAGGCTCAAGGCCGCCGTGGTGTGCTACGGCCCGGCGCCGGACTCCGCGGCGATGGCGCGCATCACGGCCCCCATCCTCGGGGTGTACGCCGAGAACGACGCACGCGTGGATGACCCGCTCCCGCAGGTGAGCGCCACCATGCGCGCACTCGGCAAGTCGTTCACCTACGACATCTATCCCGGCACCGGCCACGGGTTCCTCTCGCCCGGGCGGAACGGCTACGACACCGACCAGCCGGACAAGGCGTGGAAGCGGATCTTCGAGTTCTACGAGAAGACGCTGGGGAAGTAGGGAAGAACCGAGGACTGAGGACTGAGGACTGAGGACTGAAATCCAATCATGGAATGAGGCGTACTTTCGTGTTTTCGTGTTTTCGTGTCTTCGTGGGTTCAGTTGCCTGTCTGGCACTCGCCGGTTGCCGGGTCTCCATGTCCCCAGTCCAGAACCGACTGGCGCCGGGTGAGGAGCCCTTTGCCGTCTTCGTGGCGGCTGGTGAGGCGGGCGTCGGCGACCTCTTCGCCGTCCGCGCCGACGGTGGCACGACGTTCCCCATCACCTACACCCGCGTCCCCGAAATGGCGCCGGCCCTCTCCCCTGCCGGGACCGACGTCGCCTTTATCCGCGAAGGAGTGCGGGACGATCCGGCCAGCCGCCGCGTGGTGGTGATGAACCTGCTGAACGGCGCCGAGCGCGTGATCCCCGCCGCCGAGGCTCCGCCGGACGCGGTGGCGTGGAGCGACGACGCCACCCTGCTCTATATCCGGGCTGGAGCCGTCACGCTGGTTGCCGCCGCTCCGCCGGCAGACCCCGCGCCCCGGACGCTCGACACCCTGGAAGCGGTGCACGCCGATTCGGCCTTCGCGGTGCTGGTTGGCACACCCGCCTTTGCGAGTGTCAGCGATTGCCCTGACGGCGGGGTGTGTGTTGTGCAACGCGGCGGAGAGCGCACGCTCTTCTCGGCAGACGGGACGGGTCCGGTCCGGTGGGGAAGTGACTCGGTGGGTTACTTCGTGGGGTCGGCGTTCTTTGTGCGGCCGCTCGGGCCGGGGAGAATGCGCGAGCTCAGGCTGACCCCTCCCCGGCTGGACCCTCGGCAGATGACGTTTTTCCCTGGGCCGGCGGGGCAGGGGCCGCAATAGCGCTCCACGCCGACTCGATCGCCTGCCCGACCTGCGGTTGATCCATGTTCCATTCGCGGGAAGACACCCGCTCGATGATGAACGCCAGGATCACCAGCCACACCGATGTCCAGAGTTCCGCCGGACCCGCCCGGACCATCCCGTCTGCCTTGCCCGCCGCCACCACTTGTTGCACCGCTTCCCGGAATTCCCGTGCGGCATCACGGCTGGGCGCGTCGAGGAACTTCCCGTCCCGTTGGCGGAGCAGCATCCGGGCGCCCGCGGGGTCCCGTTCCGCCGTCTCCACGAATCGGCGGGCGATCCGCGTCAACCGTTCCGGCGCCTTGAGGGAGCGGTCGGCATCGACCTCCTTCACGACGCCGGTGGCCCACCGCTGGGTGCCGCGGAACACCTCGTTGAGCAGGTGCTCCTTGCTGCTGAAGTGCCGGTAAATTGTGCCTTCCGCGACCCCTGCCCGCTCGGCGATGATCGGCGTGGTGCTGGCCAGAAACCCTTCTCCCGTAAAGAGTTCCAACGCAGCGCGGAGCAGCTTTTGGCGGGTCCCTTCACCGTCGCGGCGTCCGGGCAGGGGGGGAGTCGGGGCGGTCATCGCACTCCAGGGGTCGAGGTTGAAGCCGGAACCTGCTCCGGGGTAGATTCCAAGGCTGTCTCCAAACCCGTGATTTGACAAGGACTCACGTATGAAGATGCTGGTTCTCGGTGCTGGCCTCCAAGGCTGCGCCACCGCCTTCGACCTCCTCCAGAATCCGGCCGTCACCCAGGTGACCATCGCCGACCTCCACCCCGAGCGGCTGGCCCCGTTCCTCGATCCGTACAAGGGAAGCGAGCGGCTGAAGGCCGTCAAACTGGACGTCAAGGACCTGCCGGCGGTCACCGCGCTTATGCGCGGCCATGTGTCGGTGATGAGCGCCATCCCCTACTACTTCAACGCCCCGATGGCCGCCTGCGCGGTCGAGGCCGGCTGCCACTTCGCCGACCTCGGCGGCAACACCGAAATCGTCTTCGAACAGAAAAAGCTGCATGCCGCGGCCGCCGCCAAGGGGCTGTCCATCATTCCGGACTGCGGGCTCGCGCCGGGCATGGTGAATATCCTGGCCGCCGAAGGGATCCGCCGGCTCGACAAGGCGGACAAGGTCAAGATCTTCGTGGGCGGCCTCCCCCGGCACCCCGAGCCGCCGCTCAACTACCAGATCGTGTATTCGCTCGAGGGCGCGCTCGACTACTACACCACCACCTCGTGGATCCTGCGCGGCGGCAAGCGGACGCAGGTGGAGGCGCTGAGCGAGCTCGAACCGGTGGTCTTTCCCGAGCCGGTCGGCACGCTGGAGGCGTTTCACACCGCCGGCGGCGTCAGCACCATGCCGTTCAGCTACGAAGGCAAGGTGGACGTGCTGGAGTACAAGACGCTCCGCTATCCGGGACACGTGGCCATCATGAAGCCGATCCGGGAGCTGGGCCTGCTCAACAACGATCCGATCGACGTCAAGGGCGTGCAGGTGCGGCCGCGTGACGTGTTCATCGCCGCCGCCACGCCGGTGCTCCTCAAGCCCAAGGCCGAGGATCTGGTCGCGCTCCGGGTGGAGGCCAGCGGCACCAAGGGCGGCAAGCCCGCCTCCGTGGTGTGGCAGCTGGTGGACCACAAGGACACCGCGCGGAACATCAGCGCCATGATGCGCACAACAGGGTACTCGCTGGCCATCACCGGGTTGATGCAGGCCGACGGCCGCGTCACGCAAAAGGGCGTCCTTACCCCGGACGAGGCCATGCCGTTCCAGCCCTACGTGGACGAGCTGGCCAAGCGCGGCGTCATGATCCGGGAACTCTAGCCGAGGTCCCGGTGTTCATCAGGTGACGGATTGAAGAGCCGCCGTCGGGGTTACCCGGCCGGCGGCTCTGTCACTTCGGACCTGTACCCTGCGTTGACCTGGAAGGACGTCGACATGCCTGACTTTCCATCGCTCTGGAGAACGGCGCTGCCCTATCACGACTTCGTGGCTGCCAGCACGGAGCACCGCGGGCTGTGGGAGGGAATTCACAAAATCGCCGCGATACCGGAGTGGTCGCAGCACCTCGACTTCTCCGCCGCCCCGTACCATCTGCTGGTGCTCGCGGAGGATTGGTGCGGCGACGCGTCGAACACCATTCCCATTCTTGCCAAGCTGGCGGAGCGGGTGCCGGGGCTCGAGCTGCGGGTGCTTCGGCGTGACGAGCATCCGGAGGTCATGGACCAGTACCTCACGAACGGATCCCGGTCGATCCCGATCGTCATCGTGCTGGACGCGGGATTCCGGGAGTTGGGGCACTGGGGTCCGCGCCCGGTGGAATTGCAGCGGTGGGTGATGGCCAACAGGAGCGTGGTGCCGAAGGCGGAACTCTACCCGCAAGTGCGGAAGTGGTACGCGCGGGACCGGGGGGAATCCACCCTGCGCGAGGTGCTGGCCGTCGCTACGGGTTCTGCGATACCCGGGCCGGTGCCGGCGCCGACTCCGGCTCCGGCGTGAAATCTTCGCCGGGATTGATGAAACGGTCCATCTCCACGTTGTACTGACGATCGTAGAGCTGCCGGTACCGCCCGCCCAGCGCCAGCAGTTCCCGGTGCGTCCCGCGCTCGACGATCTCCCCGCCCTCCAGCACCAGGATCTGGTCCGCCGTCACGATCGTTGAAAGCCGGTGCGCGATCACGAAGGTCGTCCGCCCCCGCCGCAGGGCCCGCAGGCCGTCCTGGATCTGGGCTTCGCTCTCGCTGTCCAGCGAACTGGTCGCCTCATCGAGGATCAGGATCTTGGGGTTGGCGAGGATGGCCCGCGCAATGGCGATGCGCTGCCGCTGCCCCCCGGACAGCTTGATGCCCCGTTCGCCCACCACCGCATCGTAGCCTTTCTCGAATCCACGGATGAATTCGTCCGCGTGGGCAACGCGCGCCACCGCCTCGATCGCGGTCCGGGTGGCGTGCGGCCTTGCGAAGGCGATGTTTTCGGCGACGGTGCCGTCGAACAGGAAGTTTTCCTGCAGCACCACGCCGATGGCGCGCCGGAACTCGTAGAGCCGGATCGTGTCCAGGTCACGGCCGTCGATCAGCACACGCCCCGACTTTGGGCGGTTGAAGGCCAGCACCAGGGAAATGAGTGTGCTCTTCCCGCCGCCCGAGGCGCCCACCAGGGCGGTCGTGGTCCCGGCGGGCACCGTGAACGTGATGCCCTTGATGACCGGCACGTCAGGGGTGTACTCAAACCAGACGTCATCAAACGTCACGTCGCCCCGGATGTCGCCCACCGGCTCCCGGACGGCGTCTTCCTGGTCCTCCGTGGCGAGCAGCCGGATCTCACGGATTCGGTCCAGCCCCGCAAACGCCTCGGTGATCTGCGTCCCGATGGAGGCGATCTGCACCATCGGCGCCGCCATCAGGCCGGTGAAGAACACGTACATGATCAAGTCGCCGACCGTCATCTGACCCGCCAGCACATCGCCCCCGCCCACCAGGATCATCAGCACGCCGATCCCGCCGACGATCGCGGTGGCAAAGGCGCCGGTGCCCGAAATGGCGGTCATCGACTGCGCCACGTTCCGGAAGATGCGATGCGCGCCGGTCGCGAACACGTAGCGTTCGCGCCGCTCGGCGCTGTAGGCCTTCACGATCCGGATGCCGCCGAGGGTTTCCGCCAGCCGGCCGGTGACGTCGGCGTTGATCTTGCCCCGCTCGCGGAACAACGGGCGGAGGCGCTTGAAGAAGATGGCCATCCCGCCGCCGAAGAGGATCAACACGGTGAGGGTGACGGCGGTCAGCTTCCAGTTGAGCCAGAACAGCACGCCGACCGCGATGCCGGCGGTGACGAACCCGCCGACCAGTTGCACCAGGCCGGTGCCGACCAGGTTCCGGATGCCCTCGGCGTCGGACATGATGCGCGAGATGAGCACGCCGGTCTTGGTCGAGTCGAAATAGCTGACGGGAAGCCGCGCCACATGCGCCTGGACCCGCTTCCGCATGTCGGTAATGGCGCGCTGGGCCGCGACGCCCAGCACCTGCGACAACGCGAAGCCAGTGACCGCCTGCACCAGCGTGGCGACGCCGACTGCCAGCGCGATGAGCGGCAACAGCTCGGCGCGCTGCTTCCCGATCACGTCATCGACCAGGTACTTCGAGGAGGCCGGCAGGACGAGTCCCGCCAGTCGACTCAGCAGCATCAACACGAGGCCCAGCGCGAGGCGCCAGCGATAATCCCAGACCACCTCCCGGGCTTCGGCCCAGGCGGCCCGGTAGTCGACCCGTGGCTTCGGTGGTGGTGAGTCTGTCATGATCCGCTACTGCTGCGCCGGTGGAGGAGCGCCCTGCCAGGCCGAGCGCGGCACCCACACCTTGCCGTCGGGTTGCATCTCGAAGTGCGGCGACATGATCTGGACTCCGGCCGCGTTGAACGCGTCCTGGATTTCGGCATGGAGGTCCGAGAGGATCGGTTGCCGGTCCGCGGGGTTGTCGATATGCGCCCGAAGCTCGTACTCGACATAGAAGTCCGAGAGGGAGCGCTGGTAGACGAAGGGCTTGGGGTCTTTGCGAAGGCTACCCGTGCGATCGGCGGCCTGCAGCAGCAGTTCGTGCACCTGGCGCCATGGAGCGTCGTACCCGATCGTCACCGTGGTTGAGAGCATCGCCCCCTGGGGACCCGCCAGCCGACTGTAGTTCGTGATGGAGGTGCCGACCAGCACCGCGTTCGGCACGGTGATCTCCTCACGCTTCCGGGTCACGATCTTGGTGGAGAGCACCCCCACCACCGTCACGAGACCTTCGAGCTCCCCAACCCGGATGATGTCGCCCGCTTTGCAGGACCGCGAATAGACGATCACCAGCCCGCTCATCAGGTGGTTGACGATCCCTGCGGAGCCCAGGGTGGCCATCAGGCCCAGGAGGACGCTGACCCCCTTGAAGACAGGGGACTGCGACCCGGGGATGTAGGGGTAGGCGACGACCACGGCGAAGCACCAAAGCAGCACGACGACGATCTGCCGGGTGGCCCGCGCGGTCTCCGGTTCCAGCCAGTCCAGCTCGATCGTTCCCGCCTCGACGCCCTGGAAGAAGCCGGTGATGGCCCTGACCAACAGGCGGGTCAGCAGGAAGATCAACACGACCGCGAAGAGCCCTGGCATGGCCCCGAGGATCCCGTTGCCGAACGTCCGCAAGAGGCTTCCAAGGTAGCCGCCGAGTTCGCGACTCCATGGCTGGCTAAAGGGAAACTGCCCGAGGGTGAAGGTCAGCCAGAGATACAGGGCGACGATGACGGCGCTCAGTGCCGTCAGCTTGCTGATGCCCCGCTCAATGGCGGTGAGCGCCTGGCCGAGGTGGACGCCGAGGATCTTGACGCGCCCGGCGATCTTGGTGGTCATCGGCCGTTCCAGCGCCCGCCGCCGGAACCGGCCGATCAGGCGCAGCGCCAGGAGGAGCAGCACGGTGGCGAGCGCGGTGAGGCCGAGGCCTTTCAGGATCACCGGTGTGCGGCGCTGGTCGGCCCGCGCCTTGAGCGCGGTCGCGAGCTGGGCCACGGCTCGCTGGCCGGCCGCCGCCAGCGTTTCGCCGGACTCCGTGTCGAGGTCCTCCGGCAGGATCGCGAAGACGAGCTGTGACCCGACCGTCACGAACACGCCTTGCAGGTCGCCCACCACGGCAGGAGTGGCCTGAATCGGGTCGGCGAACGCAGAGATTGGGAGCGCCTCGATCCGCCGTTGAGCGCGGGTCACTCGCTCCTCGGCGGTGGTACCGCCGAGGTTGGCCCTGAGTTCGATGATCGGGCGGTTCCAGACGACAAGGGGAGCGGCGACTCCGACCGTGACCTCGGTGCCTGCCGCCGGCAGCACCACTTGCGCCGGCGCCGTGCCTGCCACCAGGACGAGGGCAAGGGCAAGCGCCGCACTGCGGAGGAAGCCTGTGGCAGTCCCCTCGGCGCGTCGGAATCCGTTCATTGCCTAGAAGCTCCAGCCGGTGGTGGCCGAGAAGACGAATCCGTCGGGGCCGCCGGCAAAGTTGAGGGTCATGATGCCCGCCTTGAGGGCGCGGAACAGCACCCCGCCGCCGCCCGTCACGACCATTCCATCGGTGGTGAGCGAGAGGCCGCCTTCCGGAAACACCCGGCCGACGTCCACGAAGGCGATGAGGCCGATGGCGGCCAGGTCGCCGACGTCGACGATGGTCTGCCGCACCTCGAGCGAGGCCGAGAGTTGATCGGCGTCGATCAGCCGGCCGCCGACGAGGCCCCGGTTGGTCTCCTGCCCGCCGTACTGCCAGCGCGATTCCTCCCAGAGCTGCAACTCGTAGTCGGCGCTGAGCGGCGGGCTTCCGGTGGTGCTCACCGCCGTCAGCCGCGCGGCGACCACCGTGCTGAAGAAGGGGTGCACGAACCCCCGCGCGTCGCCGTAGAAGCGCCCGTACCCGTCCCCGACCAGCCCGCCCACCTGGAGGAGCGTGCCAGTGGCGGGGTTGTACTCGCGGTTCCGCGTGTCGTAGATGAGCCGCAGGCTGCCGGTGTAATCGGTGGCATCGAGCGAATTCCCCACCTGGGTGCCGAACAGGGTCGGGGCCGGGAGGGCGGTGAACTCGGTGCCGACGATTCCCGCGGCGACGGCGGCCTCGAGGTGGCCGGCGATGCGACGGGTCACCTCTGCCCGGCCGCCCAGCCGGCCGCGGCGCACCCGGTAGTAGTTGCTGTTGTTGACCTCGAGGGTGGGATCGTAAGGCGAGTCGTTCCCGACTCCGAAATACCCCATCCGGGAGTCCATGACCCAGTACCCTTCGGCAAAGAGCCGCCAGTCCTTCTTGAGCCCCGGGGCGCGGAACACCATCGTGGCCATCTGGCTGCCGTTGAAGCCGAGCGCGACCGTGGCGGCGAGGGAGCCATCGGAAAGCCAGGGATCATCCCACTCCGCGTCGCGCCGATAGTCGTAGCGTGCACCGAGCAGGGGAAAGGTGTTGGGCGAAGACGCGATGTACGGGTAGTAGTTGCTGAGCCAACGGCCCTGCGCCGCCAGCGGCGAGGCGGCGAGCAGGAGGGTCAGCAGGAGGGGCAGTCGGCGGAGCAGGCGCATCTATTTCGGCGGATAGAGGACGGCGCAGTCCTTGAACGCGGCGGCGCTGCCGTCGTGCACCGCATAGCGCGCCTTGAAGAGGGAGGCGGAGCCGTATTCCCCCTTCTTGTTCACGGCATAGAAGGTAAGGCCGAAATTCGGGCGGCCATCCTCACGGAGGAGTCGCGGCGGCGTCATGGCCACCACCCGGCGGAGCGTCGCCATGCAGGCGTCGGTGGGCGACAGCCCTTGCCTCATATGTTCGACTGTCAGGAAGCCGCCGCAGACCATGATGTTGGATTCGCCGCGTCCGGTCGAGCCCGCCGAGCCGATATCGTTGTCGGTATACTGGCCCGCGCCGACGATCGGCGAGTCACCCACGCGCCCATCGATCTTCCAGGCCAGTCCGCTGGTGGTGGTGACCGAGCTCAGGTCGCCGGCGCCGTTGACGACATTCAGGTTGATGGTGCCGGTGGGGCGCACCACCATCGGGGTGTTGTCCGGCACATTGAGCCAGTCGTCGCTCGGGCCCCGGTTGGCGCGCCAGGTGAGCCAGAGCTGCCGGGATTCCGGCGTGAGGAGGTTCTCGTCCTGGAAGCCGTAGGACAGCGCAAATTTCTTGGCGCCCTCCCCGACCAGCATGATGTGGTTGGTGTACTTGAGCACCAGTTTGGCCACCTCGCTCGGCGTCTTGATCCCCTCCAGCGCCCCGACGGCACCCGCCCGGCGCGTGGGCCCGTGCATGCACGAGGCGTCGAGCTGCACCACCCCGTCTTCGTTGGGGAGGCCACCGTACCCGACGGAGTTGTCCGCCGGATCGAGTTCCTGGATCTTGACCCCCTCGACGGCGGCGTCGAGGGTGTCGCTCCCCTGCAGGACCAGCTCGAGGGCCCGGCTCACCGGGGCCAGGCTGTTGGCCGAACTGATGGCCACCGGGCGGGCGGCGCCGCGCAGCACGATGGCGGGTGCCTCGATGGCGTCGAGGCGCGTCGGGAGCGCGCCGGCCGCCAGGGCGGCCGCGCTGGCGCCGAGGAAATTCCGGCGGGAAAGGGAGTCGCTCACAGGGTCTCCAAGGTGGCGTGCAAGGGGGCGTGACAGATAGAGTTAGACGGCGCCGGGGCCCCTGTCAACTTGCCCCCCTCTCCCGCGCCTCCTAACTTCCCGGCTCGACTTCCCTCACGAGAGAGAGCCCCGCGCTCATGGCCCGCCGTCCCCGGCTCGACCCGCACATCTTCAATCTCCCCGTCGAGAAGATGCGCTCGGGATACTACTCCGATAAGTACTTCGTCCGGGCCCGCGAAGTCCTGATCGCCGACGCCTACCGTCCGCGCGTCACCATGCAGGTCTTCGGCAAGCAGCAGGCGTTCCTCGGCGGCGTGGACGAAGCGATCGCCATCCTGAAGCTCTGCTCCATCGAATGGCCCGAACTGGAAGTGCACGCCCTCTTCGATGGCGATGAAGTGGAGGCGTGGGAAACGGTCATGCTCATTTCCGGGCCCTACGACGCCTTTGCCCACCTGGAGACCCTCTACCTCGGGGTGCTGGCACGGCGCACCCGGGTGGGCACCAACACCCGCCGGGTGGTGGAGGCCGCCGCCCCGCAGCAGGTGATGTTTTTCCCGGCTCGCCACGACCACTGGCTGGTGCAGACCGGCGACGGCTACGCCGCGCACATCGCCGGCGCCATCGGCGTCTCGACCGACGCCCAGGCCTCGTGGTGGGGGAGCGAGGGGATCGGCACGGTCCCGCACGCCCTCATCGCGGCCTACGGCGGCGATACCGTGCGCGCCACGCTCAAGTTCCTGGAACACGCTCCGGCAGGGGTGCAGGTGGTGACCCTCGTGGACTTCGAGAACGACTGTGTGCGGACCTCGCTCGAGGTGGCCCGCGCGCTCGGTGACAAGCTCTACGGGGTCCGGATCGACACCAGCGAGAAGCTGGTGGACAAGTCGGTCCTGCCGCAGATGGGACGCTTTCCACCCACCGGCGTCAATCCGCAGCTCGTGCGGAATGTGCGCCACGCGCTCGACGCCGAGGGGTTCCGTCAGGTCAAGATCGTGGTCTCGGGGGGCTTCACGGCGGAGAAGATCCGGGACTTCCACCGCCAGCAGGTGCCTGTGGATGCCTACGGCGTCGGGAGTTCCCTCTTCCAGGGTCGCTTCGACTTCACCGCCGACGTCGTGCTGCTCGACGGGAAGCCGTGCGCCAAGGTGGGGCGCGAGTACCGCGCCAATCCGCGGCTCGAGCGGGTCCTGTGACGAGGCTGTTGTTCTGGGACGTCGATACCCAGCACGACTTCATGCGGCCTGACGGACTGCTGTATGTGCCCGGCAGCGAGGAGATCGGGCCGGCCCTGACCGTCCTGACGCACTATGCCCACGAGCACGGCATTCGCATCCTGGCCAGCGCAGACGACCACGTGCCCGGCCACCGTGAGTTGAGCGACACGCCCGACTTCGTGACCACCTTTCCGCCCCATTGCATGCGCGGGACGCCCGGCCAGCGCAAGGTCCGCGAAACCCAGCTGCGCAATCCGCTGGTGTTCGAGCCCGAGCCGATGGACCTGGCCAAGGTCCGCCGTCACGTGGCGGCGCACGAGGGCGACCTCCTCTTTCACAAGCACTGGTTCGACGTCTTTACCAACGCGAACGTCGAGGCCGCGCTGGACGAGCTCGCTCCGGACGTGATCGTCCTGTACGGCGTGGCGCTCGACGTATGCGATCGGTACGCGGTGGAAGGACTGCTGGAGCGTCGGCCAGGCACGCGGCTGGTGCTCGTCACCGACGCCGTCCGCGCCATCCACGCTGAAACCGGCGAACGGCTGCTGACCGAGTGGCGTGCGCGCGGCGTCGAAATGCTGACGACTGAGGATATCGTACGGCGCGGGGCGCTGGGTGCGTTCGGCGCCACCCCCGGAGGGGAGGCGTAGTGTCGCTTCGCGGAATGCCAGGCGGGTACGAATTCGGCCGGTTCTTCCTCCCCGGCCCGACCGACGTGCACCCCGACGTGCTGCAGGCCATGGTGCACCCGATGTTTGCGCACCGCGGCCCCGCGATGATCGCGTTGTTGCAGCGACTGGAACCGCAACTCCAGCGACTCTTCCGCACCACGCGCCCGGTGCTCATGGCCACCAGCTCGGCCACCGGGTTCATGGAGGCGGCGGTGCGCGGTGGGGTCCGGGAGCGGGTCCTGGTGGTGGACGGCGGCTTCTTCGGCGACCGCTTTGCCCGGATCGCGATGCGCTGCGGCAAGCAGGTGGTGCGCCTGCCCGTGCCGCTGGGCCGCGCGCTCGAAGCCGACGAACTGGCCGCCGCGCTCGACCAGCATGAAGTGGACGCCGTCGCCCTCGTCCACTGCGAAACGTCCACTGGCACGCTGGCCCCGCTCGAAGCCCTGGCGCGCGTAGTTCACGCGCGGAAAGACGTCGTCCTCCTCGTAGATGCCGTCACCTCCATCGGCGGCTCGCCGGTCGAGACCGACGCCTGGGGGATCGACTTCGTCTTTACCGGCTCCCAGAAGGCGCTGGCCATGCCGCCCGGCCTCTCCCTGGCCGTGGCCTCCCCGGCCATCATGGAACGCGCCCGTGCACAGGCGGAACCGGGCTGGTACTTCGACCTGGTGCTGCACGACGAGGCGATCAAGATCTATCAGCCGACCCAGACGCCGGTGATCCCCCTCTACCTGGCGCTCGAGGCGCAGCTGAAGCGGATCGACGCCGAGGGTGGGGTGGAGGGGCGGTGGGCACGGCACCAGCAGATGCTCACGATGATGGAGGCGTGGGTGGCCGCGCATCCGGCCTTCAGCTTCTTTGCGCCGGAGGGGCGGCGGGCGTGGACGGTCTCGGCGCTCCGGGTGCCGGAGGGAACGACCGGCCGGAAGATCGCGGGCGAGCTGCAGGAGCGGGGATGGACCATCGGAGCGGGACTCGACGCCATGGCCGATGCGATGATCCGCATCGGCCATATGGGGGACCTTACGCCCGAGCATTTCGCGGGATTGCTCGCGGCGCTCTCGGAGATTGCCGAGGCGAGCGTCTAGGTTACCCGAAACCCTCCAACAGCGTTCGTCAGTCGCTCCGCGGCGTCGGCCAGGTGGCCGGCAGACGATGCGATTTCTTCGGTGGAGGCGTTGAGCTCCTCGGCGGCGGCGGCGATCTGCTCCGCGGCCGCCGCGTATTCTTCCGTGCCGGCGGAGACTTCCTTCATCCGGCCGGCAATCCCGTCGATCAGGATGCGTACGTCATCGGCCGAGGCGGAAATCGCCTGGGTCCACTGGTCGTTGGCGTCCGCGTCTTCGGCCACTGTCCGGAGTCCCTCGGCGGCCGCTTGTGCGGCGTCCCGGGCCACGATCCCGCCCTGAGCCAGTCGCAGCAGGCGCTCCCGCGCGGTGTGCACCCGAGCGAGCACGCTCTGCACCGTCTCACTGGTCGAGGTGGCCGCCTGGGCCGCCTGGCCCGCCAGCTTGCGCACTTCTTCCGCCACCACGCTGAATCCCCGCCCTTCGCCGCCGGCGCGGGCCGCCTCGATGGCGGCGTTCAACGCCAGCATGTGCGTCTGCTTGGCGATGGCCTTGGTCTGGGTGATGAACTTCTCGATTTCCTCCGACGACGTGGCGAGCAGCTCCGCCTCTTCGGCGCCAAGTTCCACTTCCTCGGTCAGCTTGGCGAGTTCCGTGGTGCTGCGGTCGAGCTGTTCCCGGTGGGCACGGGCCAGCCGTGCCAGGGCCGCGTTCCGCTGGGCTGCCTGCGTGGCGCCCGACGCCAGCGCCTCAGCGATCCCGAGGATCTTGCGGGCATCGTCGGCGGCGAGCCGGACGACTCCGGCCTGCTTGGTGGCGCGGTCGGTCAGGTCCGCCGTGGTGCTCGCCACTTCCTCCGTCGAGGCGGACATCTCTTCGGTGGCCGCCGAAATTTCCTCGGCCATCGCGGCCGCTTCGCCGGAGGCGCCGCGAATGGCCCCGACGAGGTTTCGCAGTGCGCCCACCATCGCGGCGATGGCACCCAGCAGGCGATCGCCTTCCGCTCCCGCGCCGCTGGACTCCGACACGGTGGCGCTGAGATTCCCCTGTGCCACCTGGGTGGCCACATCCTCGGCGATCATCAACGGCCGGAGGATCCGGCGGTCGAGCCAGCGCCCGAGGAGCCACAGGGTGACGATGCCGCCGATGGTGAAGATCAGGATGCTGAACAGCACCAGGCTGCCGGTCAGGTCCACCCGCGTGGCCGCCGGGGCGCTGGCCACGACACGCCAGTTCGAGCCCGCGATGGACAGGACCGCGGCGCGCGAGGCGATTCCGTTGACCTGGAGCGAGAGGAGCTGGAGTCCGCTGCGGCCCGCCGTCGTCTCCAGCCCGGCAAGCTGGGAGCCGACCGCGGTGGCCGGCCGACTGCTCCAGAGCACCGCGCCGTTGCCCCCCAGCACGGCAATCTCCGCCAGGTCCGCCTCCGTCCTCGAGGTGGACAGCATCCGGTCCAGGGAGGCGGCGGCTTCGGCGCTTGCCCCTCCAGGGGCGGCCAACCGGGCCATCTCGCCGGGCTGGTAGGCGAGCGCCTGCTCGATCAGGGCCGCGGAGCGATCGGCCAGGCCGATGAGACGCTCGTCGAGGCTCCGCCGGAGGTGCCGGGACTCGTTGCCATTCATGATCCCGGCCATGAGGGCACCGAACAGCACCAGCACGGCGGTGCCGTACAGGTAGAGGGATCGGGTGAGGTCTTTCCTGACGCCGGCCATGGGGCTCCGCTGGCGATGTAAGTGGGGAGTGGAAGAAAACTTAGGCTCGCCGGCCCCCGCCAGCAAGGCAGCGTCTCCGGCGCTTGGCGCTCTCCCGGGCGGCGGGTAGATTTCCGCCACCATGAACGACCCGCAGACATTCCGATACGAGCCGCAGGCCGTCGAGGCCAAGTGGCAGGCCCGCTGGGCCGAGCGCCACACCAACGAGCCGGATCTCGACCGGGCAGCGCGCCCCTTCTACAACCTCATGATGTTCCCCTATCCCTCGGCCGAGGGGCTGCACGTGGGGAACATGTTCGCGTTCACCGGCAGCGACGCGTACGGCCGCTTCAAGCGGCTGCAGGGCTTCGATGTCTTCGAGCCGATCGGCTTCGACGCCTTCGGCATTCATTCCGAGAATCACGCGATCAAGCTGGGCATTCACCCCGCGGAGCTGATTCCGCGGAACATCGCCAACTTCACGAGGCAGCTGACGCGCGTCGGCGGGATGTTCTCCTGGCGCCACGCCCTTTCCACCACGGATCCGGCGTACTACAAGTGGACCCAGTGGCTCTTCCTCCAGCTCTACAAGTCGGGGAAAGCCTACCGGAAGCACGGCGCCGTCAACTGGTGCCCCGAGTGCAAGACGGTGCTGGCCAATGAGCAGGTCATCAACGGCTATTGCGAACGCCATCCTGACACCCGGGTCGAACAGCGGGCACTGCAGCAGTGGTATTTCCGGATCACCGAGTATGCCGAGCGGCTTCTCGCCAATCTGGACGACCGCGCCAAGATGGACTGGTCCGGCACCACCACGCAGGCGCAACGGAACTGGCTGGGGCGCTCCGAAGGGGCGGAAATCGACTTCGCGGTCGATGGCGACTGCGGGGCGATCCGGGTGTATACCACCCGCCCCGACACGCTGTACGGCGCCACCTTCATGGTGCTGGCGCCGGAGCATCCGATGGTGGCGCAGCTGACCACGGACGCCGCACGGGCCGCCGTGGAGGCGTATCGCGCGCAGGTCGCGGCCCTCGACCTCATCTCCCGCAAGGTCGGCGACAAGGACAAGACCGGCGTCTTCACTGGCGCCTATGCCCTCAATCCAGCCACTGGCGGCAAGATCCCGGTGTGGATCGCGGACTATGTGCTGATGGAATACGGCACCGGCGCCATCATGGCCGTGCCGGCGCACGATGAGCGCGACTTCGCCTTCGCGCGGAAGTTCGGCCTGCCGATCACCCGCGTGCTCGCCAAGGGCGGGCAGGATGCCGACGCGCCGATGCGCGAGGCAGAAACAGACACGGCGGGGTACGCGCTGGTCCACTCCGGACCGTGGACCGGCCGGCCCGCGGACGAGGCGCTTCGAGACATCACCTCCTGGCTCGAGCGCGAAGGCCACGGCACGAAGACGGTGCGATTCCGGCTCTACGACTGGTGCATCTCGCGGCAGCGCTACTGGGGTCCGCCGATCCCGATCATCCACTGCCCGACCTGCGGGCCGGTGCCCGTCCCGGAAAAGGACCTGCCGGTCCTGCTGCCACCGATCGACGACTTCCGCCCCGACGACTCGGGCGTGTCGCCGCTGGCCCGGCACGAGGAGTGGTACTTCGTCCCCTGTCCGGAATGCGGTGCCCGCGCCCGGCGTGAGACCGACGTGTCCGACACCTTCCTCGACTCGGCGTGGTACTACCTGCGCTACCCGAGCAGCGAGTTCGACGACCGGCCGTTCGATCCGGAGCGGACTCGCCGGTGGTGTCCCGTCACGATGTACATCGGCGGCAACGAGCACGCGGTGCTGCACCTGCTGTACTCGCGGTTCATCGCCATGGTGCTGCACGAGCTCGGTCACGTGGGGTTCGAGGAACCGTTCACGACGTTCCGGGCCCACGGGCTGATCGTCAAGGACGGCGCCAAGATGTCGAAGTCGAAGGGGAATGTGGTCATCCCCGACGAGTACATCGACAAGTGGGGTGCCGACACCTTCCGGATGTACCTGATGTTCCTCGGGCCGTTCCAGGAAGGCGGAGACTTCCGCGACTCCGGCATCAGCGGGCCGCGGCGCTTCCTCGAAAAGGTCTGGGACCTGGTGAGCCAGTGCGAGCACGTGACTCTGGCGGGCCAGGAAGTGCACCAGTCCGTGGTGGTCAAGCGGCACCAGACGGTCAAGAAGGTGACCGAGGCGATGGAAGTGCTGAGCTACAACACCGCCATCGCGGCGCTGATGGAGCTGCTCAACGTGATGCGGGAGACCAACTGTTCAGAGCGGCACATCGTCAAGGACATGGTCGTGATGCTCGCGCCGTTCGCGCCCCACTTTTCGGAGGAGTGCTGGGAGCGGATGGGCGGCGTCACCACGGTCTTCTCCGCGTCATGGCCCTCCTGGGACGAAGGGCTGACCGTCGAGGACATGATGGACATCCCGGTCCAGGTCAACGGCAAGACCCGTGGCAAGGTGCGGGTGCCGCGCGGCGCGGAGGAAGCGGCGATCGCCGCCGCGGCCCTGCAGGACGATGCGGTGAAGCGGTTTACCGAGGGGAAGGAACTGAAGAAGCAGATCTATGTGCCGGGAAGGTTGTTGAACCTGGTGGTCGGGTAGGGGGCACGTCGGTTTCCGATGGGGTGGCCGTATGGCCACCCCTATCGGTGGGAACGCAATTTCGTGTGGGTGGGAATTGGCCCTTGCCTGACGCCACGAAGTTGCGTCCATCTGGGCTAGGGGTGGGCGTAAGCCCACCCCGACTCAACGATTCAACGATGCGCCGATTGGACGATCCGACAATCGTGATTCTCGCGCCTACAGCAGCTTCACGATCCAGTCGCCCACGAAGTACCCCACCACCGCGACGCCGAAGCCCACCACCAGCATGTCGACTCCGCTGCGCGCGATGCCGCGGCCGGTGAAGAAACTCCGCGCCGCGCCGACGCCGAAGTGCGAGAGCATGGCCAGGGTGAACGAGGTGTAGAGCGCCCACGGTGCAGTGCTGATGAGGAGCGGCGCCACCGGGATGAAGGCCCCGATGGCGGTGGCGAGGCCCGTCACCCACGCCTCGCGGAACGGCGTGCTCGATGCCTCGCCGATCTTCAGTTCTTCCCGGACCTTCTCCTCGAGCGCCTTCTCGGGGTCGGCCATCACCTGGCCAGCCAGTTCGTGTGCCTGATCCTCCGGAATCCCCTTGGCCTGGTAGAGCAGGCTCAACTCCTCTGTTTCCAGCTCGGGCATGAGGCGGATCTCTTCCCGCTCCATGGCGATTTCGTGTTCGTACACCTCGCGCTCGCTCTTGGCGGCGAGGTACCCCGAGGAGCCCATGGAGAGCGCATCGGCCACCACGCCAGCCAGTCCCGCCACGACTACTGCATGGCCCGCCGTACCCATCGATTCGGCGGCCCCCACCATCCCGGCCACCAGGCCGAAGTTCGCCGTCAGACCGTCGTTGAATCCGTAGACCACGTTGCGGAGGAAGCCGCCGGCCTGCGTCTTGTGCCACGGCTCTCCCACCGTGCCGGCAATCCCGGAGAGCGTCGTGGCGTGTTCCTTGGATTCGCGGGCCAGCCGCAGCGCCGTCGGGCCCGCCGCCCCCTCCGGAGCCGACTTGTAGAGCTGGAGGTAGCCTTTGACTTCCTGCCCCTCCTCCTCGAGCAGCATCGGGAGCAGCCACTGCGGGCCGAACCGGCGGGCAAACCAACCCATCATCCTTGCCTTGACGGACACCCGAACCGCGGGCACCCGGTGGCCGTTCTCGGTCAGCAGCCGCTGCCAGGCGGCTACGTGCCGGTTCTCGACTTCGGACAGTCGGGTGTAGAGGGCCGAGCGCTTGGGGTCGGGCTCGCCGCGGGCGAGTTCCCGGTAGAGGAAGGCGGCATCGGCCTCATCGGCCAGATGGTGGAGCCAGAGCTTGGGGGCGGGGGTGGGGCTTGGCATGGGGCAAAGATACAAGGGCCGGTGGCCAGGCAACTGCTTCAAGAGAGGATCAGTGTCGAAGGCGCTCCTTACACGACCAGTGTGTTTGATCTAACTGTATATTATGTAATGCTTTACATACTTTCTAACGGTGCCCGTGTTATCTTCGCTGCCCCGCTGCCCCGCTGCCCCGCTGCCCCGCTGCCCCGCTGCCCCGCTGCCCCGCTGCCCCGCTGCCCCGCTGCCCCGCTGCCCCGCTGCCCCGCTGCCGCCCCCCCTGCAACCATCCGGGCCACCCCCGCATCTTTACCGCACCTATGACAAAGGCACTGGCAGTGGACTCCTATCTCGCGGGCGACGCCGAATCGGTCGTCGCACGGGTGCGGATGGGCGATCCGGCCGCGCTGGAGATCCTCTACCGGGCCTACGAGGCTCCGGTCTTCAACCTGGCCCGCCGCATCTGTCGCACCGTGGAAGACGCCGAGGATGTCCTCCAGGAGACATTCTTCGAGGTATACCGCAGCATCGGCCAGTATCGGGGCGATGGACCGCTCTGGGGCTGGGTGCGGCGCGTGGCGTCGAGCAAGGCGCTGATGCGGCTGCGGAGGAACAAGTACCGGGAAACCGACGAGTTGTTCGACGATGCGCATGCCATGCGCCGGGAAGACACGCCGCTCAGGATGGACCTCGAGGCGGCGCTGGAGCGCCTCCCGCAAACCTCGCGAGCGGTGGTCTGGCTCCACGACGTCGAGGGCTATACGCACGAAGAAATCGCCGAGATGATGGACCGGACGCCCAGCTTTTCCAAGTCGCAGCTTTCCCGCGCGCATGCCAGGCTCCGGGTCTGGCTCGGCGAGGAGGCACGGTCATGACGCACCTCACCATGGAGCAGCTGGTGGCGCTCCGTGACGCGGGCAGCGAGCCCGGCAGCGCGGAGAGCCAGGCCCACTTGGCGGTCTGTCCCCAGTGCACGGCGGAGCTCGATCGGCTCTACCAGCGGGTGGCGCGGCTCCGCGCGCTGCCGACCCTTCGCCCGCCGCGCGACCGCTTCGCCGCCGTGGCCGCGCGCGTGCGGCACGACCGCCGGCAGGTGTATATCCGCCGCGCTGGTATCGGCTCGCTCGCGCTGGCGGCCTCGCTCCTGCTGCTGGTGGTCGGTCGGGACCTCATGGCGCCACCCGTCGCCAACGCGTCGGATCAGCTCACCGCCGTCATGGCCGAATCCGCCACGCTCGAACAGGCGCTGCGGCATCTCAGGAGCAGCCAGCAGGTCACCGACGCCTACACCACCCGGGCCGCGACATCGCTGGAAGACCGGATCGCCGAACTCGACCGGGAACTCGAGGCGGCGCAGCTGCGCGGAGCCCCGGATGCCGAGGCCACGCTGCTCCCGCTGTGGCGGGAGCGGGTTGGGCTCATGGACGCGCTGGTCGACGTACACGTGACGCGCGCGCAGAACGTGGGGCTTTGATGTCCTGGCGCCGCGTTGTCGTGCCGGCGTTCGCTGGCTTCCTGCTGGTGTCGGCCTCGCCGCTCGCGGCACAGAGCAGTGCCGCGCCCCGGGCCCCGAAGTCGCCGAAGCCTGACTCGATGACGATCGTTCTGGATTCGATGCGGATCCGCCTCGACACCCTCCGCAGCCGCAACTACTTCTTCCGCGACTCGATGCAGCCGATGATGGCGCAGGCCTTCGCGCTCCGGCGGGTGCGGATCGGCGTCGTGGTGCGGACCCGGCCGTCCGACACCGATTCCATCGGGGCGATGGTCGACGCCGTGACGCCGGGGGGCCCCGCTGCGACCGCAGGGCTCCTGGCGGGCGACATCATCACCCGGTTCGGCACCACCCCGCTGGCGGTCCAGCTCGCCAAGGTGCCGGCGGGCACGCGGGTTCCCAGCCCCGGCTTCCGGCTCGTGGAACTGGTGGCCAAGCTTCCCCCAACGACACGGTCGCGGTGGAGTACCGCCGGGGCAAGGCGCGCATGACGACGCGCGTAGTGACCGCGGCGGATCCGGAAAACCTCGCAGTGGTCGTCGGACCGGAAGGCAGTTACGGGTTCAGCGCCGTGCCGGGTGGTGCGGAATACTGGGTCGGGGGCGGCGAAGGGATGGAAGATCGGGCGCTCGACCTGGCGCTCCGCCGCAGCGAGATGGCCCGGGGCTCGCGCGCAGGCTCGGCCGAGCTTTCCTACACGATTGGCGGCCCCCTGCTCGACATCGAGCTGGCGCCGGTCAATCCCCAGCTCGGCAGCTACTTCGGAACCACGGAGGGCGTGCTGGTCGTCGATGTGCCGGACCCCGCGCCGCTCGGCCTCAAGGCAGGTGACGTCGTGCTCGGGGTGGACGGCAGGGCGGTCTCCAGCCCGCGCCAGCTGATGCGGGTCCTGGGCAGCTATGAACCGGGCGAGGCACTCCAGCTCGAGGTCATGCGACAGAAGAAGCGCATCACCTTGAAGGGGACGTTCGGGCGCTAGGCGGGTGGGGCGGGGGTAAAGAGGTAGGTGTCCATCTGCTCGAACAGAAACTTCTTGGCCTCCGGGCTTCGCAGATCCAGACCGTAATGGTTGATGAGCTGCTGCTGATACTTCAGCCACTCACCCCAGCATACGGCGCAAATCTGTTCGAAGGCTCGGAGGCCAAGGTCGTTCTGGAATGGCCGAAAGGCCATCTGGTCGCGGGACTCGCCGCAGCGCACGCAGGATACGGTCACCATGCTCCCAAGATATCGGGGCTCGGCCGGCCTAGCCATCTCCCCGTCGAATCGCCTTGACCCCGCTCGCGGTGCCGACGCCGGCGCCGATCCCGAAGATCGCCGCGGTGCCCATGGTCACGATCGGGAGCAAGGCCACCGGAAGGGCGACCACGGCCGCCAGGAGCCCCGCGGCGAGCGGGAAGACGGGGTTGTTGACGCCGTCCACGAACCGGAGACGACGGCGCACGAAGTTCTTGGCGATGACGAACCCGCCGACGGCGGCCGCCACGGTGATGGCAAGGGCGATGAGGCCCATATGTTCCTCTGAGGTTGTGGGCGTGTTTCAGTACGGAACATGGGGTCGGGTTGTTTCAGGTGACGGCCCCCCTGCCCCCCTGCCTCACCACCGAATCACACAGCTCCCCCACATGAAGCCGGACCCGAAGGCGGTCAGTACCAGCAGGTCGCCACGCTTGAGCCGCCCGCTCCGGACGCACTCGTCGAGCGCAATGGGGATGGTGGCGGAGGTCGTATTGCCGTAGCGCATGATGTTGTTGTAGACCTGGTCGTCCCGGAGCTTGAGCGACTTCTGCACTGCTTCGGAGATCCTCAGGTTGGCCTGGTGCGGAATGAACAGATTGACGTCATCCCAGGTGTAGCCCGCCTTGGCCAGCGCGGCGCTGGCCGATTCCGGCATGCGCGTGATGGCATGGCGGAACACGTCCCGCCCGTCCATCTGGAGCCACTGCTGTCCCTTGGCCAGCTGCTCGACGGAAATGCGAGGATGATACATCGAGCCTGGCGCGTCCACCCAGAGCTTCTCGGCGTAGTCCCCGTCGGAATGCAGGTCGAAGCAAAGCAGCCCGCGATCCTCGGCGGCCTCCACCGGCCCCATGACGGCGGCGCCCGCTCCGTCGGCGAAGATGACGGCGGTATGCCGCCCCTCGGTGCTCACGTCCATGCCGGTGGACTGGATTTCCTGGCCGACCAGGAGAATCCGCTCGAACTGCCCTGACCGGATCCACGCGTCGGCGACGGACAGCCCATAGACGAAGCCGCTGCATTGCGTCCGGATGTCGAGCGCGGGAAGGTGGCCTGCCCCCAGCGCGCGCTGGAGGTACACCCCGTTACCGGGGCAGAAGTGGTCGGGCGACGAGGTGGCGAAGACGATGGCGTCGAGATCGGTGGGCGCCAGGCCGGCCGCCTCGAGCGCCTGCTGCGCGGCAGGGAGCGCGAGGTCCACCGACGTCTGTCCTTCCCGCACCCAGTGGCGCTGCTCGATCCCGGTGCGTTCGCGGATCCACTGATCCGACGTGTCCATCAGGACGGCCAGGTCGTCGTTGGTGACGACGCGGTCCGGAACGCAGAAGCCGGTGCCGAGGATGGCGGAACGACGCACGAAACCTCCGGATGGGCGAAAGAAGCTCGTCCGTATGTTGGGGGCGGAAAGTGGGGGGCGCAAGCACGCGCCCGCCGGAGGGTGACGGCCTACCGTCGGAAGAGGTAGGCCAGTTTCACGAAGAAGCCATCACTCTGGCGCTGCAGCGTCGAAAAGTCCCAGGCCTCGGTCGTGGTGGCCGCTGAGCCATAGCCGAGGAAGGCGACGGTGCCTGGACTCGGCTCATAGGACGCCAGGAAGTCGAAGCGGAACCCCTGGTTGTCGAACGGACTTGAGGCGACCCCGCCGATGAGCAGGACCTGGCCGGTGACCGGGTCCCGCAATTCGGCGCGGCGGGTGGACTGGTACTCGGTGATGACCCGGAAAAAGAGCGGCACGGTGGGCTGAAACTCGACCTTGAATCGCGGGATCACGCTGTTGGCGAACTCCGAGCCGTCGGAAGCGCGGTTAAGCGTGGTGTAGGCCACCCTGCCTTCGAAGCGCAACGTCTTGCTGGGCCGGAAATTGATGCTTCCGCTGAAAGACGCGCCCTGGCCCTCACTGGCCTCGGCGAACAGCGGGACGTGCCCAAACTCGTAACTCGCCGATGCATTGAAGAGTTTGTAGGTGGGGGTGCTAGCCGAGAACTTGCCCGTATAGAGGTTGTCGAGGCCGGAAGGGGGGACGAACGCCACTCCCGGCGCGGTCTCGAGCAGGTCGTAGACGTCGGGGTTGAACGAGACAAACGTCCGTGCCGGCTTGGCGCTCAGCTCCCAGCCACCGCGCAACGTGAACTGAAAGGTCGCGTCCTGGGTGCCCTCGATCGGGCTGTCATTGCCGAATCCCTGGTAGGAGTACACCCAGGTGGGGCCGAAGAAGACGGTGAAATTTTCCAGCAGGGCGCCCTTGGCGCCATAGAAAGAGAGCCGGTTGAAGATGTGCGCCGTTACGATGTCGTTGCGCGGCACGAATCCCGAGCCGGCGATGAAATCGGTGCCGATCCCGTTGATGGTGTAATTGAATCCCCACGTCCGACCGGTCCGGTCGAATGTCAGCTTCCAGATGGGATCGGTCGCGGTGGCGGTCCCGTCGCCCAGGCTGGTCCACGACTGCCCGTACTGGGCCTCGACGAAATACAGCTTGGCGAAGACGATGTGCGCGTCGCCTTCCAGCAGTCGGTTGTAGCTGTTTCCCCCGATGCGGTCGGTGTAGGTCAGGCCGGCCACGCTGTTCTCGCCGAGGTCGCGGCGAACCCGCACCAGGTTGAACCAGGCATTGTCGAGGGCCAGCTCATCCACGGCCCCCAGGTAGGCGATGCTGTTGCGCCCCACCTTGCCCGTCACCTTGGCGCCCCCGAGCGGATTGCCGATGCGCCTGGTGTAGATGAGCTGGCCGGGGGTCGAGAATAGATCGATCCCCTTGAGAAAGAACGGTCGCTTCTCGGGGACGAAGAGGTCGAACCGCTCGTTGACCGTGATCAGGCCGACGTCGGACTCGACCTGGCTGAAATCGGGGTTGATCGTGCCATCGACCGCCACGGCAGCCGTCGCGAGCTGGAGATTCACGCCGGCACTGGGCTCCAGGTCTGCGCGCGCGAATTCGCCCGCCACGTCGCGGCTCCCCGCCCAGCCGGCGGTGACGAACGGCTGGGCTTCGAACACGAGTCCGCGCTCCATGTCCCGCAGCCCCGTGAGCACGCCTTCCTGCGCCAGGAAGCTCGAGTTGGCCCGCCGGACGTCGGTCCAGGTGTCCTCGTAGCCGCTGCGCTGCACGTATCGCACGGCGTTGAAGCCCCATTCCTGCGGCCCCGACCCCGCGTATTGCAGGCTCTTGAACGGCACGCGAATCTCGACCTCGTACCCCTGGTCGGTGCGCCGCCCCTTGGATTCCCAGATGTAGTCCACGTTCAGGTCGTCCTGGCCGCCGAAGAGGTTGCCGGCGCTGGTGCCGGTTTCGCTTCGGATGCCGTCCTCCTGCACGCCCAGTCCGTTCACCCCGACGAACGCGGCGCGGCGCCGGTCGTTGAAGGTGTCCAGGTACAGGCGAACCCGGTCCTCGCCCTCGATCTTGTCGCGGTCCGTGAAGGTGGCGCGGATGCTGGACGGATCGGTGTCGTGGGCGATGATGCCGAAGTGGATCGCGGTGGGGGAATACCAGACGAGCACGATCGTTTCCTGCTCCGCCATGCGGCCGTCGACCGGCCGATACTGGTGGAACCCCTCGAGCCGGGTGGCCTGGGCCCAGACCGGCTCATCCAGGACGCCGTCGATGGTGACGGCGGCGTCGATGCGCGGGATCGTGACCGTGGGGGGCGGTGCCTGAGCCGGGGTCTGGATCAGGGCGGCGAGAAGCGGAAAGAGCATGTCGGGAAGTCTAGCGTGTTCCGGTCTCTGGGTCCCGAGTCCGGTCGGGAATGGTGCCGCGCAACACCGCCACGCCGTCCACGGCGACCAGCATGTCCGGCTCGGGCAGGGAGGTGACACCGATCATGGTCAGCGCGGCGCCTTCGCCGGCCGGAAAGAGCGCCGCCGCGGCCGTGCGCATCGCATCGAAGTCCTCGGTGGAGCACCCGACGCAGTACACGGTGAGCTTGACGATGTCGGCGGGTACCCCGCGCGCGAAGCGCACGATGGCGACGGCGTTCCCGAGCGCACGCTTGAGTTGGGCGGCGCGGTCGCCGCGCCCAATCAGCAGGCCTGTGCTGTCCAGCGGGACCTGGCCACCGAGATAGAGGGTCTGGCCGATCTTCACCGCGCTGCTGAAGCCGGGGATGACCGGCACGTTGGGCGCCTCGAGGAACTCGGGCGGCGACGGTGCCATGGGGTAGATGCGCCCCGGCCCACCCGGTCCCGCCGGGGGGGCCGAGGAGGGTCCGCAGGCTCCCAGGAGCAGCAGGGTCAGCGCCGCGCCGGCGCCGCTATTCATAGCGAAGCGCGACGATCGGGTCGAGCCCGGCGGCACGGCGGGCCGGCAGAATGCCGAAGAAGAGCCCGACGGCGGCGCTGAAGACGAAGGCGACGAGGATGGCCATCGGCGAAATGTACGTGTTCCACCCCGCCAGGCGCGAGAGGGCAACCGCCGCGCCCGAGCCGAGGAGGATGCCGAGCGAGCCGCCGACGAAGGACAGCACCATCGCCTCGATGAGGAACTGCATCTGGATATTGCTGCGCGTGGCGCCCAGCGCCTTCCGGATCCCGATCTCGCGGGTCCGCTCGGTGACCGACACCAGCATGATGTTCATGATGCCGATGCCGCCGACGAGGAGGCTGACCCCGGCGATGCTGGCGAGGAGCGCGGTGAAGACCTGGGTCGCCTGCTGCTGGGTGGCCAGGATGTCCTGCTGGTTGCGCACCTGGAAGTCGTTGTCGCCGCCCGGCCGAATCTTGTGTTCCCGGCGGAGGACGCGCTCGAAATCCACCATCCCCTGCTCGAGAGGCACGCCCTCCGCCACCTGTACCGTGAGCGAGCGCAGCCGGTCGGTGCCGAAAATCCGGTAACGCGCGGTGCTCAGCGGAATGAGGATCTGCTCGTCCGGGTTCGAGAACGAGCCGGCCGATCCCTTCCGGCTCAGGACGCCGATGATCTCGAAGGGGATGCCACGGATGAGGATGGTCTGGCCCATCATGGCCGCGGCGTTCCCGCCGAGCATCTCCGGGACGTCCCAGCCCAGCACAGCGTAGCGCTGGCGGGACTGGTCGTCGCCCGCGGTGAACATCCGGCCGACCGGCACCGTGTAGTTCCGGACCTCGGCGTAGTTGGCCGTGGTGCCCACGATGTTGGCGTTGATGTTCTTGTTTCCATACTTCACCTGCAGCGACGACTGCATTTCCGGCACCACCGCGGCGATCAGGTGCGCGTCGCGCCGGATGGCGTCGGCATCGTCGGTCGTCAGGCTGACCCGGACGTTGGACGCGACGCCCATCCGGAACGACTGGCCGGGGAACACGGTGAGGAGGTTGGCGCCGAGGGCGTTGATCTTCTCCTCGACGGCGCGCTGCGCGCCGGTGCCGAGGGCCACCATGGCGATGACCGCCGCGACGCCGATGATGACGCCGAGCATGGTGAGCGCGGTGCGGAGCTTGTTGGCGCGGATCGACTGGAACGCGACCGCGACCGTCTCGCCGATCATCATGGCTAGCGTCCTCCTCCGGCTGCCGGCGTCGCGGTCTGGCGCACGCCCGGGAGCCCGCCGCCGGTGATGTTGCCGATCCGCTGCTTGAATTCCTGCTGCGACTGGATCAGGCTGGCGCTCGGCAACACCAGCACCGAGTCACCGATGGCCAGCCCGCTCATCACCTCGCTGTAGTCGAGGTCGGTCAGCCCGGTACGGACGTTGACCGGCGTCGGCTGGCCGTTCCGCAGCACGAACACGATGTAGCGTCCGCCGAACTGGAAATCATTGCTGGGCGGGCGCGGCCCGCCGCCCGGCCGCCCGCCGCCGCCCATGCCGGCAAAGACCTGCCGGAGCAACGCCGCGCTCGGCGTCGGTCAGTTCGGTGCCGCTCATCCGCTTCGCGAAAATGGCGCGGACCTGCGCCTCGGTGACGCCCGGGGGGAGCGCAATGGTGCGGCCGTCGGGGGTCGTCATCGTGTTGCCGGCGGGCTTGGCCGGAGCGGCGCTGTCCCTGGGGGCAGCTCCCGCGGCCTGGGTGCTCCGCCCGGACCCGCTGTCGGCCTTGGCGGCCACGGCGCTGTCGTTGGCGGCCAGCTGCTGCTGGATGGTGCTCGGATCAAGCCCCAGGACCTGCGCCGCGGAGCCCACATCCTTCTGGGTCCGGAGAGCGGCGTTCGGGATGGCCGGGACACTGTCCCGCTGGCCCACGTGAATTTCCACCTCGGAATTCATGCCGGGGCGGAGGCGTCCGTCCCGATTCTGGATCCGGACGATGACGGGGAACATCGTCACGTTCTGCTGGGTCTGCGCCTGTGGTTCGACCTTGAGCACCTCGCCCTCGAACGGCGTGTTCGGGTAGGCGTCCACGGTGACGGTGGCCCGGAGTCCCGGCTTGATCTTCCCGATGTCGGTCTCGTCCACCAGCGTGCGGACCTGCACCAGGTTGAGGTCGGCCATCTTGAGCAGGATGGTGCCGCCGCCGACGTCGCTGGTGGGCGACGAAATCACCTGGCCGCGCTCCACGTTCTTCTCGATGATGGTGCCGGTGATCGGCGCGCGGACGTCGGTGTCCGCCATCCGGATCTTGGCGTTCTCGACCGCGACCTCCGCGCCGACCACTTCGGCCTTGGCGTTGGCGTAATCGAGAACGGCCTTCTCCTGCTCGGTCTGGGTGATGGACTGGGACTTGAAGAGCTCGTTGGCCCGGCTCCGCTGGGAGGCGGCGTTCTGCAATCGCGCCTGAGCCACCTCGAGCTGGGCTTCCGCCTGGGCGAGCGTATTTCGCGGGGTCCGCTGGTCCACCTTGACCATCAGCGCGCCGCGCTCGACGAGCTGGCCGGTCTCCACCAGCATCTCGAGGATTTCGCCCGGAGGCCTTGGACTTCACCTCGACGGTGGTGTCGGGCTGGATGACGCCGGCCGCCTGCGCGGACACGATGATGTTGCGCTGCTCCACCGGGACGGCCTGGTACACCAGGGGCGGCGCGTCCTTCTTGCAGGCCGCCACGGCCAGGAGGGTGACGATCAGGGTCTGGATCCGCATTAGCTGCTCTTCTCCGTCAGGAAGTCTCGTTCGACGCGCCCGTCCTTGAGATGGACCTGGCGCGCGGCGTGGGAGGCGATGTCGTGTTCGTGGGTGACCAGCACGATGGTCTGGCCGGCCTGGTGCAGGTCTTCGAAGAGCGCCATGATCTCGGTGCTCGTGGCCGAATCGAGGTTGCCGGTCGGTTCGTCGGCCAGGATGATGCTGGGGTCGTTGACGAGCGCCCGCGCCACCGCCACGCGCTGGCGCTGGCCGCCGGAAAGTTCGTTCGGGCGGTGATGCATCCGGTCCGCCAACCCGACCTGCCGGAGCGCCTCCGTGGCCTTCGCCATCCGGGCCTTCGAGCCGACACCGGCGTACACCAGCGGCAGTTCCACGTTGTGGAGCGCCGAGGCGCGGGGCAGGAGGTTGAAGGTCTGGAAGACGAAACCGATCTCCTTGTTGCGGATGCGGGCGAGTTCGTCGTCCGCCAGTTCCGACACCCGGAAGCCGTTCAGCCAGTACTCCCCGCCGGTGGGGCTGTCGAGGCACCCGATCATGTTCATCAGGGTGGACTTGCCGGAGCCGGAGGGGCCCATGATGGCCACGAATTCGTTCTTCCGGATCGTCGACGTCCACCCCGCGGAGGGCGCGGACGACTTCCCCGCCCATGTCGTATTCGCGCTGCAGGTTGCGCGTCACGATCATCGCGTCGCGCGGCACATCGGGCGGCAGCATGGCCATCCGCTCGGCGGTGGTGCTCATGGTGGCGTTCACAGCGACCTCCCGATGATGGCTTCGATTTGTGCCTTGGCGACGACGTAGTTGTACCGGGCCTGGATGACATCGACCTCGGCCTGGGAGAGCGCCTCCTGCGAGCTCAGCACGTCCACGATGGTGGCGGCGCCGACCCGGTACCGCTCCTGGTTGACGCGCAGATCCTCGGTGGCGGCCTGCAGGCTCGTCGTGGAGATGTCGATCTGGGCGCGGGCCGATTCCAGCTCGGCCAGCCGTGCGGTGAGCGAAGCATCCACCTGGCGGCGCGCATCGGCGGCGGTGGAGACGGCCGCGTCCGCGCTGGTGGTGGCGTTGACGATGGACTGATCGCGCTGGAACTGATTGAAGATCGGGAAGCTCAGGGCGAGCGTGGCCGACCGGCTGTCGAAGAACTGGTAGTTCTGGCTGTCGTTTCCGTTGTAGCTGTATCGTCCGGACAGGTTGAGCTGCGGCCACCAGGCGGCCTTGCTGGCCTTCACGCTGGCCATCGCCGCGTCGGCCTGGGCCTGCGCGGCGCGCACCTTCGGGGAGTTGTTCTCGGCCTCCGTGCGAATTGCGGAGGTATCCCCGATCTCGACGACCAAGAGGTAGGCGGAATCGGGGAGTGCACGGACCCGGCCGTCCATCCCGACCAGCCGACCCAGGTTGGCCTCGCTGGTGGCCACCGCGGTGAGGGCGGTGAGCAGCTGGAGCTGCGAAGTCCCGAGGGTGACCAGGGAGCGCAGGGAGTCGGATCGCGTGGCGCTGCCGGCCCGCAGCTTGGCCACCGAGACACTGAGTTGCTCCTGCGCCCGGCGCACGCTGAGTTCCCGCACCCGCACCAGCTCGTTCGCCGCCAGCGCACCGAAGAAGGTCTGCTTGGCGCTGAGCGTCGTCTGGTATTGCGCGTCGAGGAGGCCCGCGCCGGCCGAGGTTTCAGTCGCACGGGCGGCGTCCATCTGGGCCCCGCGGCGAAAGCCGGTGAAGAGGTCCACCGAGGCAGAGAGGCCGTTGCTGAAGCTCTGGGCGTATGACTCCCCGGCAATGACCTCACCGGTGATCTGGTTGACCCGCGAGGGTCCGTTGGAGTAGCTGGTGCCGTAGCTCGAGTTGAACGAGAGGGACGGGATGAAGGCGCCCCAGCTTGTCTTGTATTGCGCGGCGGCCCGCCCGACCGCGCCCTGCGCCGCGACCACCGACGGCTGCGCGAGCTGGGCCCGCGTGATGGCGTCCGCCAGCGTGATGGCGGGGGTCGTCGGGG
The DNA here is from genome assembly GCA_963810185.1 of uncultured Gemmatimonadales bacterium. Taxonomy (GTDB): domain Bacteria; phylum Gemmatimonadota; class Gemmatimonadetes; order Gemmatimonadales; family GWC2-71-9; genus SPDF01. The sequence goes on along the minus strand of CAWEMJ010000007.1, from coordinate 75,960 downwards.
CCTGGGCGTTCAACACCGCAGGCAGCGCCACCAGCAGCGCGAAGTGTCTAGCGAGGTGCATTCGAGGTATCCCTATTCCGGCGCCGGGCGTCCTGGCGCTCCAGCAGCTCGGCGTACCGGCGCTGCTGCTCGGGGGTGAGGTGTGCGTTGATGTCCGAACGGAGTTCTGCCCGGAGGGTTTCAAACTTCGGCCGGATGTCCTGCCACACGGAGTCCATCCGGGGTTCGTACCGCTGGAGAATCGCGCCGACGCTGTCGCGCTGGACCGGCGTCAGGTCAAGGTCCTTCGACAGGCGTGAGAGGTACCCCGAAGGTCCGCCGGAGTGCCCCATTTCCGGGGGCCGGTGATAGAGCATCAGCCCGCCGACGCCTGCCACCGCTCCGAGCGCGAAGGCCGCGAGCAGCAGCAGGGTGGCGGTTCGTGTGGATTTGGTCATGCGAATGTGCTCCTCGACTCAGTAGGCCATGACGGCGAGCAGGGCGGTGCTGCCGGCAGGCGCCGTATCACTGGCGAGCTCGACCAGCGAGCCAGCCGCCGAGGCCGAGGCGCTCCGCTCTCCGGACTGGGTGGCGGCGCCACCGAACGCGGCCCCAAGCACCGCCAGCAGGACGGCGGCGGCGGCCAATCCGGGCAGGGTCCAGCGAGCCACGGCCCTCCAGTCGCCCTCTTCGGCTGCGGCGACGGCGACCTCCCGCATCCGACCGGCGAATGCCGCGTCGTCGGCGGAGGCCAGATGGGCGCGCAACAGGGCCCCGAGTGCTTCGTCCCGGCCATCGGTGAAGTCCTGGATGTCTGTCATCAGTCGCTTCCTCCAATCGGACCCAGGGCCGCGCGCATGGCGCGGCGGGCGTGAAACACATCGGAGCGGACCGTCCCGACCGGGACGTCGAGCATCGCGGCGATTTCCTCGTGCACATACCCCTCGGCGTCGTGCAGCACGAGGGCCATCCGGCGGCGTTCCGGCAGCGTGGCGAGGGCCCGGTCGAGCGCCTCGCGGAGCAGCGCCCGGTCGGTGTCCCGGTCCGGCGTCGTGCCGGGATCTGCCGTGCCCTCGGGGACCTCGTCGGTCTGGCGGAGCTTCCGACGGCGCCGCAGGTCCGCCGCAGCATTCAAGACGATCTTCATGAACCAGGGTCCAAACGGCCTGACCGGATCGAAGCGCTTGATGGCCCGCCACGCGGAAAAGAGCGCGTCCTGCACCGCGTCGTCGGCGTCGTGCGGGTCCCTCAATGCCGCCCGGGCCACCCTTCGGGCCTGCCCCGCATGGCGCTCCACGAGCGTCCCGAAGGCCTCGCTGCTCCCCCCACAGGCCTGGGCTGCCAGTTCGGCATCGGTCACGGGAGAGGTACGCATCGGGGTGGAAAAGCGTTGAGATGGAGGGGACTCGAGGGGATCACTGGTCGCTCCGGCGCCGGAAGGCCTGCACGCCCGCCCCCACGGCAAGCCAGAGGCAGAGACCGGCCACGATGAGCGCCATGGTCTGGGGCAGGACCAGGAAGAGGAGCGCCATGAGGGCCAGCCCGAGGGCCACCGGCGCGAAGACCGACCGTCGGGCGGCGGTTACCAGCCCGCGGAGGGCCAGGCCGGTGCGGCGGCGCTTCTCCCGGGAGCGACGCACATGGACAGTAGGCGCGATTTCCGGCAGGTCGCGGTCGATCGTCCCGGGAAGTACCCGGCCGAACGGCCGTCCACGCTGATGCTGGCGCCACTGCACCTCCGCGCTCTGGATCGCATCCCGACGGAACTGCGACTCCAGCTGGGCGCCCAGGCTCGGGTCGTGGAGCAGCACGTCCAGCTCGTAATTCCCGATCAGGCTCGACGGATTGAGGTTGCTCGACCCCACCCGGCACCAGGCGCCGTCGACCACGATCGTCTTGGCGTGCAGCATCGGCCCGTCCCACTCGAAGATGCGGACGCCGGCCTGGAGCAGCGCGCGGTACCCGATGCGGGTCAGGTTGCGGATGAGCGGCAGGTCGCTCGCGCCCGGCACGAGGAGGCGCACATCCACCCCGCCGCGGGCGGCGTCGAGGAGGGACTGAAAGAGGGAACGCGGAGCCACCAGGTAGGCGTCGGTGATCCAGAGCCGGTCCACTGCGCCGGCCGCGAGCAGTTCCACGATGCGCTGGATCCGCGCGCGCCGGGGCTCTCCGATGATGACCCCCACCTCGGCCTCGCCTGCCGCGTCAACCTCGCCGATGTGATGGTCCGGGGGGATCACGCCGCCGGCCAGCGTCCAGGTCTGCTCGAACGCGTGGTCGAGGGCCATGGCCACGGGCCCGTCCATCTGGATGGCGGTGTCCCGCCACGGTTGCACGCCGAGGGCGGCGTCGCCGGCCCACTCGTCGCCGATGCAGAGACCGCCGATGATGGCGGTACCGGCGTCCGTCACGACCAGCTTGCGGTGATCCCGGGCCACGTTGCCGAGCAGGTCGAGCACGCGGGGCGGATTGAAGCGGCGAAATTCCACCCCGGCGGACCGCAGTTCATCGGCCAGCTGTCGGCCCAGCCCGCGACTGCCCAGCCAGTCGGTCAGCACCCGGACGGCGACGCCCGCCCGGGCTCGCTCCGCGAGCGCCGCGGCGAAGAGCCGGCCGGTCGCGTCGTCCCGGATGATGTAGTTCTCGAAGTGCACCCACCGCTCGGCGCGGCGGATGGCCTCGAGCATGGCGGGGAAGACCTCGGGGCCATCCACCAGGAGCCGGGTTCCGTTCCCCGGAATGAACCGCGCGCCTCCGGCGCGGGCAAGCGCACGCCCGGCCATGGCGGCCGCGGCGAAACGACTCATCCCGTCGGCCCGAGTCCGAGCACCGCTTCCTGTGGGCGGAGCGCTTCCAGCAGGAACTGGATCAACTCCTCGAGCGGCCAGCCCAGCTCCTCCGCCCCGACCCGGACATCCTCCCGGCTCACGCCCCGGGCAAAGGCCTTGTCCTTGAGCTTCTTGAGGACGCTCTTCGGCTCGAGGTCGGCGAGCGAACGGGACGGCCGGACCAGCGCGCAGGCCACGAGAAAGCCACAGAGTTCATCGACGGCAAAGAGGGCGCGGGCCATCGGCGTTTCGCGCGCCACGCCGGTGTAGGCCGCGTGGCCGAGGATGGCCCGCTGCCACGACTCGGGGGCGCCGAGCGAGGCCAGGATGCGCACCCCCTCGCTCGGGTGCTCGGCGTCGGGGGCGTGGGCGGCGTTGGGGAAGCGTTCGTAGTCGAAATCGTGGACCAGGCCCGACGGTGCCCCACGCGTCGGGGTCCTCGCCGGCGCGGGCAGCCATGGCCCGCATGGCGATTTCCACCGCGTACATGTGCTTCCGCAGGGCGTCGGAGGCGGTGTATTCGTGCACCAGGGCCAGCGCCCGGTCGCGGGTGAGTGTCATGCGATCTCCTCGAGAGGTCTGGAGGGAAAGCTAAGGGGTCGCGGGTGACGGGTAAGAGGGCCGCAAATGGCGAAGGGCGGCGGACCAGACCTGGTCCGCCGCCCTTCGTCCAAGAGCCAGTGAGCTTCAGCCGATCATGGGATACTGGTGCCGAAGAAGGCGTTGACCGTCGAGACCAAGCGAGTCCGCCACCAGCTGGTGAGCCAGGGTGGACGGATGGACGCCATCGAGCGATGAAGTACGTTCCCGAAGGTGACCGGCTGGCCGGCGAGCGCCGGCGCGAAGTTCGGGATGGGCGGAATGGCGCCCGAGGCCTTCAGGGCGAGCAGCGCCGGGTTCGGGTCCCAGATAGGCCATGCCGCGCGCGCTGGCCTGGCTTGAAATGTACGCGTTGTATCCTGCCGTCGCCGCTTGGAGTCCCGCGAGTTCGGTGGGCGTGACCACCTAGGCGTCGATCGAGCAGTCCATGGTCTGCGGCACCCACCGGCGACTGCGGTCTTGAGTTTCGGTCAGGGCAATTGGTCCACGGGATCAGCGTGGCCAGCCCGGACTGGCGCCGCGCAATTGACGTTGACCGTTCCACCGGCCGAGCGCCGCGAGCCCGGCAAGGTTCGGGTCGGGCGTCGTCGGGAGCGGGGCCTGGCACCGCGCCGGATCGGTGTAGGTGAGGCAGTAGTAGATGGCTGTCCGCGAGGCGTACGGGGCGGCCGTCACATCGACGACGCCGATGAGCGTGGCCGCGGCGCCCGACATTTCGATCGTGTCGAGCATGGTCGAGTAATTGGACTCGAACACCGGCTGCGGAGTGATGAGCGCCGGGTTGCCCGGGTTGCTGCTGCTGGTCAAGGCGCCGAGCACGTCGTTGTTACCGATCCAGGCGGTGACGAAGGTCGGATCGGCGTCGAGCATGGCCTGATTCTGGGTGCGGCCCCCGAGGATGAACGTCGTCAGCGCGTTGCTGTTTGCGAACGGCGTCAGGTTGTCGTTTGGCGAAAACGAGGTCGCACCTGGCACCGCGACGTTGCTCACGTAGAACAGTTGTTCATCGGCGCGGAGGTCGCAGGTGCTCGCGGTGCCGCCGCCGACCCGAGTTTGAGTCACATTGTTAGTGAGCGGCGGCGCGCAGCCGCGGCCCTGGAGCGACGGCACGAAGAAGGGCGCGTTGGCGCGGTTGGCAAAAAGCACCGCGTAGGACCGCTGCTGGGTGCTGTCGTTGATGCCGGCGGACTGGTAGCCGGCGGTGATGCTGTTGCCCATCGAGACGTATCGGGCCATGAGCCCGTTGCTCGTGGACAGGTCGGGTGAGTTAAGCGGATCGTTCTCGTAGCACCCCGCCAGGAGCGGGAGCGCCAGCACGAGGGCCGCCATCATTCGGATGCGCTGCATATGCTGTGATCTCCCGATCAGAACGAGTAAGTCAGGGTGATGCCGACCAGGTTGGCCTGGAACGTGTAGACGCCGTCGTTCAGCGCGGCCGTTGGTGCCGGACAGGGGGTAACGGAGCCGGTGCAGCCGTTGCCTGAGCGCCCCTGGCGGTCGGCCTGATCGATATACTGGTAGGCGAGGTCAAGCCCGAAACGCTCCTTGAAGCGGGTGCCGAAGCCCGCCGTGAATTCCGTGCGGGCCGCTTCCGGGAGGTTCGGCGTGACGGTCTGGTCGGGCGCGGCCGCGTTGTGCGCAATGAAGCCGAGCCGGGCCGTGGACTTCGACCCCACCTTGTACTCGGCGCCGAGCCGCCACGAGGTGGTATTCACGTAGTCCTCGACGAGGGTCTGCTCGCCGAGGATGGTGAAATTGATCGGAAGTGTCTGCCAGACGCTCCAGAACTGGATACCGACGTCGCCCAGCATGCGCAGCTTGTCGGTGACCTGCAGGGTCAATCCCATGTTCAACTGGGCCGGATAGGGGAGCACCGCGGTGCCGCCCTGATCCACCAGTGATCCGCCCGGCTGGAACTGGGGGGCCACCAGCGCGTCGACCGGCGTGCCGGCGGGGAGCCCGAGCGGATTGCCGGGTGCCAGGTAGAGGTTGGTGGCCACCTGGGTGATGGTCGCCTCGCCGTCGTCCACGTTCACGGTCTGCTTGGAGAGGTAGCGGATACCGAACGAGAGGTCGTCGGTGATCTTCGCGATGGCGCCCAGGTGGAAGCCGAGTGAAATGTCGTTGCCGGACAGCTGCACGTCGGCGAAGTCGGTCCCGTAGGCGATGCCGAGATTGGCGAAGGTGACGCCCGGTGCCGCCTGCTGCTCGGCGAGATCGACGCGCTGCTTGAGCTCGACCGAGGAATTCGTGATGTCGAACCCGATGCCGAAGCTGAGCCGGTCGCTGGCCTTGAGGCCGAAGGTGGGCTGTGCGTAGATGCCCTTGATCGAACTGTAGTAGCCGAGGAACCGGCCCTCCGCCGTAGTTGGCCACTCGATGGCCAGGCCGTACGGCGCAAAGATACCGAGCCCGATGGTGGCGTTGTCCGAGAGGCCGTAGCCCATGTACAGCGCCGGGACCGGCGTGGTCTGGTCAACGAGGGTGCTGACTTCGCCGGTGGTGCTGTTGGTAAAGTCGCCGGTGGGGGCGATGATGGTCGCGCCACCGCTCGCCACGCCCTTGCCCTTGGGGAGGATCAACCCGGCCGGGTTGTAGAAGATGGCCGAGCCGTCCGCACACGGTGAGGCGACGCCTGTACCGCCCCGACCCATGGCACACGACCCTTGTTCGTTGACGCTGAACCCCTGGGCTTCGGCCGACCGCGGCATGACCAGGACGGCGGTCAGTACCCCGGCGGCAATCCAAACCTGGAACCGTCGCATACGTTGACTCCAATTCGGGACGACTTCAGGAACGCTCCGGGCGAACCCGGCGAGAAAGACTCGATAACATATCGCGCGGACGAAAGGGTTGTCAAAGACGACTTTCAATCCCGACCCTGGGAGTCGGCAACCGTGTCAGTGGCCGCCCACGGTCTTGGCGCCACTGGCGGTCAGCGGTACCCGGGTGACCCCACCCCCGTCGATGGTGATTTCGAAGGCGTAGGCGCCGGCCCGGGGCAGCGGCACATCGAAGACAAGCACTGCCCCCGCCTCGACTTCCGTCACTCCGGCCACCGGTTCGCCGAACTGCACGCTGCCTTCCCCGCCCAGCAGTTCGGTGTCGTCCTGGTCCACGAAGCGGATGCGGATGCCGTGCGTCCCGATGTCGGTTCGGCGGCCCCGGACCCGGAGTACCAAATGGGTCCGGGGATGGACGGTGGGGAATTCCGCCACCCAGACGTGCTGGAAGATGCCCAGCACCGAGAGTTTGCCCTGCTGATCGACCAGGGCGTAGTCGGCGAGGACCGCGAAGTCGAGCCGAAGGGTCATGCCACCCGGATCGACTCGATGACGTCGTTCTTCTGGATCGTGTTCACGACGTCGAGCCCGGTGGTGACCTGCCCGAAGACGGTGTGGACCCGGTCGAGGTGGCTCTGCGGGGAATGGCAGATGAAGAACTGGCTTCCGCCGGTGTTCTTGCCGGCGTGGGCCATCGACAGGGTGCCGGCCACGTGCTTGTGCGTGTTCTTGTCCGTTTCGCACTTGATGGTGTACCCTGGCCCACCGGTGCCGACGCGCGGGTGGTTGGGGTCGCGGCTCAGGGGGTCGCCCGCCTGGACCATGAAGTTGGCGATGACGCGATGGAACCGGGTGCCGTCGTAGAACTTGTCGTTGGCCAGTTTCTCGAAATTGGCGACCGTGCCGGGCACCTCTTCGTCGAAGAGGTCGGCGACGATGGTGCCGCGGCTGGTCTGGATGGTGGCGGTCTTCATCTGGGATTCCGTGGGATGTGGGTCAGGTGGCATGGGTGGCCCGGTCGGCCGGCCGGAAAGATAGTGACGCCGCGGCCAGCCCCGCGACCACCCAGAGCGCGCCGGTCCAGTAGGGCGCCCCGGGTCCGATATGATCGAACGCCAGGCCGGCCCAGACCGGGCCCGCGATGCGGGTCAGGCTGGCCACCGACTGCAGGGACCCCAGCACCCACCCCTGTTCCGCCCCACTGACGCTGCGCGACACCTCGCTGGTGAGCATGGGTCCCGCCGCCGAACTGCCGAGCGCCAGGAGCGCGATGGCCGGGTAGAGCCAGACGACCGCTGGGACGAACGCCGTGGCGGCGAAACCGATGGCCATGAGCGCCAATCCGCCCATCGCGATGGGGCGCTCACGATCGGCGGTGGAGATCCGCCGGAGCAGCACACCCTGCACGAGCACGCCTACGAGGCCCACGAGCGTGAAGAGGAGCGCGTTGCCTTTCGGCCCAAGGCCGAATCGCGCGTGGGTGAAGACCGCGAAATTCGACTGCAGGCCCGCCATGGCGAAGCTCATGGCAAAGAACGCCGCGAAGATCCTGGCCACTCCGGGACGGCGAACCGCCTCGCCGAGGTGGTTGAGGGGGTGCAGGTCGCTGAGGCGGAAGGGAGTCCGGGTGCGGCGCTCCGGCGGCAGCGACTCCGGAAGCACGAGGTAGCCAAGGGTGACGGTGACGAGCGATAGCGCCCCTGCCGCGTAGGCCGGCGCGCGAAGGCTCCAATGACTCAGGATGCCGCCCAGCGCCGGGCCGATGATGAATCCGAGTCCGAACGCCGCGCCGATCAGCCCGAAGTTCTTGGCGCGGTCCTCGGGTGGAGAGACATCCGCGATGTAGGCCTGCGCGGTGGAGATGTTGCCGCCCGTGAACCCGTCGATCAACCGCGCCAGGAAGAGCAACCAGAGCGTCTGGGCCGCGCCGAAGATGAAATAGCCGATGCCGGTGCCCAGCACGCTCAGGAGCAGGACGCGCCGCCGGCCGATGCGGTCCGACCAGGCGCCCAGCACGGGACTCGCCAGGAACTGCGCCGCGGCGAAGGTGAGGCTCAGCAGGCCGACCGTCAGGGCATCGCTGCGGAACTCGGCGACGATGAACGGCAGCACGGGCACCAGGATGCCGACGCCCAGCAGGTCGAGGAAGACCGTCAGGAAGATGAACGTGAGCGGCCGGCGGCCGACCCCGCGGTTGCTATCCATTCGCATCACCGCTCGCGCTGGGACATTGTGCCGCCACCGGACAGGTGCCGCATCGGGGGCGTCGGGCGATGCACACGGCGCGGCCGTGGCTGATCAGCAGGTGCGACAGCAGCGTCCACTTGGGCTGCGGGAACAGGGCCATCAGGTGTTGCTCCACCTTTTCGGGGTCGGTGGCGGAGGTCAGGCGCAGCAGGCGGGCAATCCGGCCGACGTGCGTATCCACGGTGACTCCCTCGTTCCGGCCGAAGGCGTTGCCGAGAATCACGTTGGCGGTCTTGCGGCCGACCCCGGGGAGGGCGCGCAGTTCGTCCATGGTCTCCGGCACCTGGCCGCCGTGCCGCTCCACCAGCGCGGCGGCCATGGCGAGCAGGTTCTTGCCCTTGTTGCGAAAGAACCCGGTGGAACGGATCAGTTCCTCCACCTCGGCTTGCGTCCCTCCGGCCAGGGCGACGGGGTCGGGAAACCTCGCAAAGAACGCCGGCGTGACGAGGTTCACGCGCGCATCGGTGCACTGCGCCGAGAGGATCGTGGCGACCAGCAGCTGGTAGGGATCGGCGTGATCGAGTGCGCAGTGGGCGTCGGGATAGGCGTCCTCGAGCCGCTCGAGGATCGCGTTCGCCCTTGCCGCGCGGGCCGCAGTCGATTCGCGGGCCATTCAGGCCCGCCGTGCTCTGCGCGAACGCCAGGAATCCCTCGGCGGTCCGGGTGTTCAGCACCTCCGCCGGGCCCAGCCATCCCTTGCGGGCGATGCCGACGCCGTAGGCGACGTTGCCGAGCCCCGCCAGGTTGTGTGCATCGGAGCCGATGGAGATCATCACCCCGTGGGCGCGGGCGCTCCTCAAGACGCGCCAGTCCAGGTCCAGCCGGTGCGGGTCGGCGTTGATTTCGATCGCCACGCCGCACGCCCCCGCCTTGGCGAAGACCGCCTCGAGGTCGATGGCGTACGCGTCGCGCGAGAGGAGCAGGCGCCCCGTGGGATGGCCGAGGATGGTGAGGTAGGGATTGTCGAGCGCGGCGAGGACCCGCGCCGTCATCTCCGCGCCGGACAGGTTGAAGCGACTGTGCACCGAGCCGATGACGAAGTCCAGGCGGGCGAGGACGTCGTCTTCGTAGTCGAGGCGTCCGTCGGCGAGGATGTCGGCCTCGACCCCGTGGAGAATCCGGAATCCCGGCATGCCGGCGGCCACCTCCGCGATTTCGGTGGCCTGTCGACTCAACCCCTCCGGCGACAGTCCTCCCGCGTACGCCGCCGACTGGCTGTGGTCGGTGATCCCGATCCAGTCGTAGCCAGCGGCCTGTACCCCCTTGGCGAGGTCGGCCACGGTGTTGGAGCCGTCGGAGTAGTTCGTGTGGCAGTGCAGGAAGCCCCGGAGGTCGCTCTCCTCGAGCAACACAGGCAGCGCGCCGGCCGACGCCGCCTCCAGTTCTCCTCCCCCTTCACGCAACTCGGGCGGGATCCACGGCAGGTCGAGCGCGCGGTACAGCGCCGCTTCGTCGGGGGTCGGGACGAACTCGCTGCCGCGCCACAATGCGGCACCGCGGAGCGAGCAGTGCAGGGCGCTGGCGCGCGCTTCGAGCTGGAGGAGGTGGGCGTCGCTGCCTGTGGCCTGCGCCAGCACCGCCCCGGCGTTCAGCGGGGGCGTGACGACGATCTGGGCGCTGGTGCCGCCGATGAACCGCAAGGTGATGTGGCGCTCATCCTGTCCGGCGAATTCATGGACGCCCGGGACCTGGCTGAGCCGTGCGAAGACGTCGGCGGCGGGGACCTCCGCGACCAGCACGATGACGAGTTCCCGAACGACCTCGGTCCGGCGCCGAACCTCGCCCGCAGCCACGGCGCTCAGGACTCCGGGCACCCGGCCGAGGGCCTCCACCAGGGTGCGAGCCTCCTCGGCGGCGTGATGCGCCAGGCGGAAGGCGCTCGCCTGCCGGAGGAACGCGATGCTCTTCTGGATGTTGTCGGCGGTCTTCTGGCCAAAGCGGGGCAGTGCGGCGAGGCGACCGTCGGACGCGGCGGCCTCGAGCTCGGGGAGGGAGTCGATCCCGAGTGTTTCGTGGATCTGCCGGATCTTGGCGACGCCGAGCCCTGACACGCCGAGCATCTCGACCAGCCCGGGCGGCACCTGCGTCCGGAGTTCCTCGAGGAGGGTGGAGCGTCCGGAGGTGGCCAGTTCCGTGATGACTTCCAGGGTCGCGGGACCTACGCCTTTGGTGGCGGCCAGGGATCCATCGTCCAGCGCCTGTCGCAGCGTTTCCGGAAGCCCTCCAACGACCCGGGCGACCGTCCGGAAGGTGCGCACCCGGAACAGGTTCTCCCCCTTGAGTTCCATGAAGGAGGCGATCTGTTCCAGCGCATCTGTCACCCCGCGCTTGTCGAGCCGGTCGGTCATGTGTCCTCCAGGCGGGCTGGGGCGAGTCCCGGGTGGGCGAGGACCCGGGCCACCAGCTCAATCAGTTCATCCGGTTCGACCACGGCGTGGAGGTTTGCGCGGTCTCCGCCCTCCAGCGACGGCGCAAAGAGCGGGGTCCCGTCCCGCCGCGTCGTGAGTGAACCCGGCCGTCCGGTCGCTTCCGCGACGGTGAAGCCCTCCCGGGAGGCGTGCATCCCGAACACGCCGAGCACCTGCAGTCGGCCATCGGTGGCGGGATGGACAAAGCAACCGTCGAGCGGCTCCCAGGGACCTGGGGCCCCGAGAGCAGCCCAGATCAGGCGCTCGGGAAACTGAAGGTATCCGGCCCCTGCCGGGGCAACACCCTGAGTCGTCGCACTCGTCAGCAGGCGTCGAAGCTCGGCGGGGGGCAGGGTCCAGATGCAGAGTCCGGCCGCCCAGGCGAGATAGGCGTGGTGAACGAGGGCGGTGAGTTCCTCGAGCCCGGTCCCAGCTTCGGCATCGTCGGGCCGTAGCTCGCGGAGCAGGGCCATCGCAGGCTGGGTCAGGAGGAAGGCGTCACGGTCGCGGGGATCCGCGCCGGTTGCGGTGAGCGCCTCCCGGATGGCGGGGAACCGGTCCGGGGCCAATCCGGAGAATACGAGATCGAACGGCGTCGGACGGTCCATGGCCAGAAGATAATCCCTCTGGCGAGAGCGTTCGGCACTCGGTAGCTTGACGCCTCTGCCCGCGCAGGTGCATTTCCCTGATGGAGGTGGCGGTGGTCAAGACCGGCAGCATCGCCACCAAGGTGGCACTGGTTGTCTCCGCGGTGGTGATCGGCGCGCTCGCGCTCACCGGATGGTTCGCGCTGAAGCGTTCCGACGCCGAGCTGGTGCAATTGCAGCTCAACCAGGCCAGCCAGCAGCTCACGATCAAACTCGGCATTGCCCAGCGCATCCTCGAGGAGCGGTTTCCGGGTCCCTGGCGGCTGGGGCAGGCGGCGCCGCTCGCGTACGGGGGAGGGGACGGCGCCGCGGCCGGCACGCTCACGACCCAGCTCTTCAAGGGGGACGAGCCGGTCTACGGCAACCCCGAGGTGACCGCCCTCCTGGTGGAGCTGTCGCGGCTGACCGGCACCAAGCTCGGCATCGGGCAGCGGGCGGCGAACGACCAGGTGGTCCGGATGGCCACCGGCGACTCGGCCACCCGCACGGCCGGTCCGCTTACCCTGTTGCCACCGCAGGCCGCCGCTGTGTTCACCGACGGAAACCCGGTCGTCGGCGGCGGGGAGGACTGGACCCTCTACTGGCCCATCCGCGAGGCGGAGACCCAGGCCATCATCGGGGTGCTGATCGCAGCCACCCCCTATGCGCCGTTCGCGGCGGCCGCCACGGCGGCGTCGCGCCAGGTCGCGGAAGGGCTGGCGCCGCTGGTCCTGCTGATTGCACTCGGCTCATCGCTCCTCCTCTTCCTGCTGACCCGTCGCATGCTGCGTCCGCTCCGCGCGATCCACGCGGCGGTGGCGCGGCTCGGCGAGGGCGAGTGGCCCCAGGAGGTGAAGGTCCGGAGCCGCGACGAGGTCGGCGCGCTGGCCGGGGCCTTCAACCGCATGGCGGCCGACCTGCGGCAGACGGTCGCCACCATCGAAGACAAGGTCAAGGTACGGACGCACGAGCTGGAGGAGAGCAATGCGGCGCTCGGTCATGCGCGGGAGGCGGCCGACGTGGCCAACAAGGCCAAGAGCCGCTTCCTCGCCAACATGAGCCACGAACTCCGCACACCGCTCAACGCCATCATCGGCTACAGCGAAATCCTCGAAGAGGAGGCGGAGGACCGGAAGCTCGACGACCTGGTGCCGGACCTTCGCAAGATCCACGGCGCCGGCCGGCACCTGCTCCAGCTGATCAACGACATCCTCGACCTGTCCAAGGTCGAGGCTGGCAAGATGGACCTCTACCTCGAGACCTTCGCCGTCCGCGGGATGCTCGAGGACGTGGTCAACACGATCCAGCCCTTGATCGCGCAGAAGAAGAACAAGCTCGTGGTGGACTGCCCCGACGACATCGGCAGCATTCACGCCGACATGACGAAGCTGCGGCAGTCGCTCTTCAACCTGCTGAGCAATGCGTCCAAGTTCACGGAAGCGGGCACCGTGACGCTGCGGGTGCGCGCGGAGCATGCCGACGGACAGCGCTGGATCCGCCTGGCGGTGCAGGACAGCGGCATCGGCATGACGCCGGAACAGGTGGCCCGGCTCTTCCAGCCTTTCACCCAGGCCGACGCCTCCACGACGCGGAAGTACGGCGGCACCGGTCTCGGCCTGACCATCACCAAGCGGTTCGCCGAGCTGATGGGCGGGACGGTGACGGTGGAAAGCGTCCAGGGGACGGGCTCCACGTTCACGCTGATCCTCCCGTCCGAGGTCGTCGCGCGCCCGGTGACCAGCGACCACGTGGCGCTGCTGGCCGGCCCGAAGGGCATGGTGCTCGTCATCGATGACGACCCCGCCATGCACGACCTGGTGCGGCGGACGCTGGAGAAGGAGGGCATCGCGGTGATCCCCGCCTTCAGCGGCGAGGAGGGCGTCGAGCTGGCGCGCCAGCTCAAGCCGGCGGTCATCACGCTCGACGTCATGATGCCCGGCAGCGACGGCTGGAACGTGCTGCGGACCCTCAAGGCGGATCCCGACCTGGCCAAGATTCCGGTGGTCATGCTCACCATCATCGATGACAAGAACCTGGGTTTCTCGCTCGGCGCATCCGAATACCTGACCAAACCGGTGGACCGGGACCGACTGATCCGGGTCATCCGCCGGTTCCGGCATGAGGGCGGCGGGCGGGCGCTCGTCATTGACGACGACGAGGCAGCGCGGGACCGAATGCGAGATCTTCTCCGCGGCGAGGCGTGGGAAGTGAACGAGGCGAGGAACGGGCGTGAAGGCCTCGAGGCACTCGGCCGTGGTCTGCCGGACCTGATCCTGCTCGACCTGATGATGCCCGAAATGAACGGCTTCGAGTTCCTGGCCGCGTTGCGTGGCCGGGAAGGGGGCGAACAGGTGCCCGTAGTGGTGGTCACGGCGCACGACCTGACGCCGGAGGAACGGGAGCACCTTTCGACCCACGTGGCGCGGGTCTTCGACAAGGATCACCTGGACAGCGAGGCGCTGGTGGCCGAGATGAAGCGGCTGCTGGCCGGGTCCAGCGCGGGGGAGGGGTAGCCGGTGGCGAAGATCCTGCTGGTGGAAGACAACGAACTGAACCGCGACATGCTCTCCCGGCGACTGGCGCGGCGCGGGTACGCCGTGGTGGTCGCGGAAGACGGGGAGCGCGGACTCGAACTGGTCCGTTCGGAGCGGCCCGACCTCGTGCTCATGGACATGAGCCTGCCGGGGATCGACGGGTGGGAGGCCACCCGTCGGCTGCGTGCCGACCCCGACATCGCGGGCGTCCGCGTCATCGCGCTGACGGCGCATGCCATGGCCGGCGACCGTGAGCGGGCCCTGGAAGCTGGATGTGACGACTACGATACCAAGCCGGTCGAGATGGACCGGCTGCTGCTCAAGATCACCACACTTCTCGGAGCGATTCCTTGATCTCAGCGCTGCGGTATCGCCCTGTCGCCCCCCTCCTCCTTGCCGCCGCCCTGGCCTGCTCGAGCGGCGGTGGCGCCAAGGCGCCGGAGGCGGCCCCGGTTCCGGCCGCGCCGCCGAGCGACATTCCGCCGGTGCGCGTGGTCCTCGGCACGGCACCCTCGTTCGAGGGGGTCGCGACCGGGAACGGATGGGCAGACGGTTCCGCCTCGGCCGACGCCGGCGCGAGGTACTTCAGGGAAGTCTCCGGATCACGCGGGCAGGTGTTCGAATTGAAGAACGACGCCACCGGCGACGAAAAGGACAAGGCGTGCGGCAAGGACTGGCGCACCTCCACCGCGCGGTCGGCGGCCCTGGTGACGCCCGACGCCGGTCGCGGAAACGTCGGGTTCAGCCTGAGCGCCATCGCGACGGCCCGACGTGGCTACTGGCGCACCAAGGCGACGCTCAGCTGCACCACGATCAACTACACCGAGGCACAGGCCGCCACGATGGCGCGCGGACAGGCGTCGATCCTGCTGGGCGGCCGGGCGGGCGATCGCGATCAGCTGGTCGTGGAAACCACCGGATCGAACAGCAGCGAGTGGGCGCTCAGCGTGACGGACAGCGCGGGCACCAAGTACGCACCGACATCGGTGGGGAGCACGCTTGTGGCCACGGTTCCCGGGGCGGGGCGCTACTCGGTGGCCGCATCGGTCACCGCGCGGGTCGCAACCGCCGGTGGCAAGGATTCGGTGGACCAGCGACTGAAGGCCACCGTCAGGGTGAGCAGCCTTCGCTATGCGCTGGCGACGGCCATCGGGAGCCCGCCGCTCGGTAATCTCGATGCATCCTTCACGGTCGATGTTCCCGCCGCGGCGCTGGCCGCCCCGATGGACGCGGCGCTCGCGGGCTACCAGCCGTGCGCCGCCAAGCCTGGGTGTGCAGGCAAAGTGTCCGACCTCTCCGTCAACGCCACCTCTGTCCGAGCGGCCGGTGGGGGTGCCGTGGTGCAGCTGACCCTGGTTGGCAAGAAGCGGGCACCGCTCCCGGTCCGCCTGGTCGGATCGGTGGTAGTGCGTGCGGATTCGCTCCGGATCGTTGACCTGCGCCTCGCCGATGGGCAGCCGCAGGTGTCCAAGAAACGGGACCTCTCCGCCGCGGTGTCGCTCTTTGCCGGCCGCGCCTCCTCCGTGGCGGCCACCCCTCTCGCACCGCGCCAGGGAGCGGCCGAATCAGCGCTCCGCGCGCGGTTCCCGGTGCGGGTCGGCGATCTCTGTGTCGAGGCCCCGGCTGGGGCGGCGGCGTTCATCGGCACGGCACCGGTATCGGATTCCACCGCGTTCCGGGTGTACTTCGGGTTGACCCCGACCCCGCTCCAGCCCTGCGGCCGGCCCAAGTGACCTCGTGACCCTCGTCCGGGTCGTCCACACCACCGCGCGACTCGACGCGCTGGGCGAGTTGCTCGACGTGGCGACGCGTGCCGCGCGCGAGTCTGGGGCGAACGATGAAGGCCAGCACGACGTCCGGCTGGCCGCGGAAGAAGTGCTCATCAATGTCATCAATCATGCGTACCCCGCCGGCAAGCCGGGCCCGCTGGTGCTGCGGGCCCGGGTCGAACCCGGGGCCCTGACCCTGACCGTCGTCGACGAAGGCACGCCATTCGCGCCCGAGGCAGCCCCGGCGCCCGACCTCACCGCCGAGTGGGCGGAGCGGCGGATCGGCGGGCTGGGATGGCACCTGGTGGCTAAGTTGATGGACGATGTTCGGCACCGCGATCTGGGCGGGCGGGGCAACGAGTTGACCATGATCAAGCGATTCGGGCAGGCCGGATCACTTTCTTCCACTGCGCAGGGACAATCCATCATGCAGATCGAAGTCGAACGTCGCGGCCAGGTGACCGTGGCGGGCGTGAACGGGAATGTGGACGGGCTGACCTCGGCGGAACTCAGCCGGGTGCTGGGCGATGAAGTCGCGGGCGGCGGCCACCAGATGGTCGTGTCGCTGGCGGGGGTGGACTACACCAGCAGCGCCGGACTCCGGGTGCTGCTCGGCGTGGTGAAAGACGCGCGGAGCCGCGGCGGTGATGTCCGCCTGGCGGCGGTCCGCGACAACGTGCGCAAAGTGCTCGAATTGAGCGGCTTCACCAGCATCCTCAAGTTGTTTCCCGATGTCGATGCGGCGGTGGCCAGCTTCGGCGCCTAACCCTCCGCGGGCATGCGGCGCACGGCGAGCAGGGTGATGTCGTCCGACTGTTCCGCCCCCGCGGCCCACGCATCCACCGCGGCCAGCAACCCGTCCAGCGTCGCGTCCGCTGATCCCGCGCCGGCCCCGACCGTGTTCAACGCACGCGCCTCCCCATACAACTCGTCGCCGGAGTCCGTCCGGGCCTCCGTGACGCCGTCGGTCCACGCCACCAGCGACTCGCCTGGTGCGAGCGTCGTCTGCCCGACCTCGAAGGGGAGTCCGGGCATCAGGCCGAGGGCCGGTCCGGTGGGGGGAAGGAGGCGGACGCCGTGTGGCCCCACCACCGCCGGCGGCTCGTGACCGGCGTTGATGTACTGCACCAGCCCGGAATCTCCGTCCACGATCGCGAAAAAGACGGTGGCGAACATGTTCGACCGGCTGTGCGTACCCGCGACGTAATCGTTGGCCAGCGTGATGGTCCGGAGCAAATGGCCGGTGACCGCCGAGGTGCGGGGGCCGGTCTCCCGTCGCCGGTCCTGGCCGGCGCCGCGGTCGTTCCAGCGGGCGCCGTCGGACTGCTCGGCGAGCGCGCGGAGCAAACTCCGGAAGAGCGCCATGAACAGCGCCGCCCCCACGCCCTTGTCGCACACATCCCCGATGACGGCCACCATCTCCCGTCCTCCCCCGAGAGGAAAGAGGTCGTAGAAATCGCCGCCGACCATCTTGGCCGAGCGGAGCCGGGCGGCAAAGTCGAAGCCGGTCATCGTCGGCAGGCTGGCGGGGAGGAAGTGCGCCTGGATTTCACGCCCGATCTCGAGTTCGCGCACGAGGCTCTTCTGGTACAGCTGTTCCCGCTCGCGCAGGCGCTTGCGGGCCAGCGACGCCCCGAGGCGGGCCTGGAGGATCAACGGGTCGAACGGCTTGGGCAGGTAGTCGTCCGCGCCGAGTTCGATGCAGCGGGCGATGCTCTCTTTTTCATCGATGGCGGAGATCATGATGACCGGCACCTGGCGCAACCGCTCGTCGGCCGCCATCGCCTCGAGCACTTCGTAGCCGTTCATGTGGGGCATCATGATGTCAAGCAAGACCACGTCCACCGGCCGCTCCCTGAGGACCGCGAGCGCCTGCACGCCGTCCTCGGCCATCAGCACCTCGTGGCCGAGCCGCCGGACCCGGCGGGCCAGCAGATCCCGGTTCATCTCGACGTCGTCCACCACGAGGATCTGGGCCGGGGCGTCGGGGATACGGTCGCTCACGCGGGCACCTCCGCCAGCAGCTTGCGGATATAGGAAATGTGGGGCATCGCGGCGCGCCGGCCTTCCTCGATTACGTAGGGAATCTTCCGGGTGTCAAAGATGCCCACCGGCTGGGTGAACTCCGGCAGGATCGGGATCACTTCGGTGAAGTGCGTCAGGTTGTGGAAGGCGAACCGGGAGCGCAGCAAGTTGTTGCTCATCACGCTCGTCAACTGGAGCCCGAGCCGCATGGGGGTGGTGAAGCGACGGAGGTTGGGGCTCTCGAACCCCATGGCGAGAATGACGCCGGCCCGCTCCTGGATGGCGACGTTGACGGGCAGCGGATCGGAGAGAAAGCCGTCCATCAGGAGTCGCGAGCCGGCCTTCCACGGGGCGAAGACGAACGGAATCGCGACGCTGGCGCGCATCGCCTCCCAGAGCAGGCCCTCCGCCAGCACCACTTGGCTGCCGTCGTGGAAGTCGGTGGCGGTGATGTAGAGCGGAATGCGGGTGTCGCGAAAGGTGCGCGTACCGAACGCCGCCTGAAGGCGAGCGTTCAGCAGGCTATCGTCGCGAAACGAAAAGTCGGACGAGAAGCCGAAGATCCCGGGGAACGCGGCCCGCAGGAGCGCCATGCGCCGCGGGCGCGAGGTGGTCTCCCGCGTCCAGAGTTGCATCGTGAGGTCGATCGTCTCGGCGATGGTCCACCCCAGCGCCGCCGCCGCCGCGTAGAGCGACCCGCCGCTGCATCCCACCACCAGGTCGATTTCGATGCCCTCATCGCGAAGAGCCTGCTGCAGGCCGAGGGCGGCGGCGCACTTGACTCCTCCGGAGCCGATCACGAGCGCGATCCGGCTGCGCGGCGGTTCGATAGTCATGGGGGGGAAGGATGCGGCCGCCTCGCGTGAGGCGCAACCGGCGCTCAGGCGGGAAGGAAGCCGTCGAGCAGGCTGCGGAACTCGTCGAACGCCTCGACATAGGGCACATGCCCGCATCCGACCAGCAGGTGGAACGGCGCGCCGATCGCGGCCGCGACGGCGCGGGCCGATTCGGCCGGGATGGGATCGTCGTCGCCGTGGAGGACGATGGCCGGCAGGCGCAGGCCGGCGAGGGCGGGACGGAGGTCGTAATCGCCCAGGCTGTCCCAGACCTCCTGCTGGGTGCGCCCCGTTACCCGAAAGGGTGTGAGTCCGGAGACTTTGGCGGGATCGTGAAAGTATCCCGCCACCGAGAGCTCGAAGACCCGGCGCTGGTAGGCGTCCGGGTCGCGTTCGCGCAGATCGCTGGCGCGGAGTGCGGCGCGCTCGGCCTGGAGAGCGGGCGCCATGGTCCGCGCGGCGAGACGGCTCTCGAATTCACTGCGCGCGGCGCGCCAGGCCGGGGCCGGCGACACCAGGGCGAGCCGTGCGACACGGCCCGGATGTTCAGTGGCGTAGAGCAACGCGAGGAGTCCGCCCCAGGAGTATCCTGCGAGGCTCAGCTGCTCCATGCCCCATGCTTGCCGGAGGGCGTCCAGGTCGGCCACCTGCTCCCGCCACCCGACCGGCACCTCGCGCGGCACCGCGGAGCGGCCCCCCCCGCGCTGGTCGTAGTAGATCAGCGTCCGCCGCGCGGCCAGGGCATCGAAGCCGGGCAGGAGATAGTCGTGGTGCGCGCCGGGCCCGCCGTGCAGAACCACGGTGGCCGGGCCGCTGCCGATGCGGCGCTCGAAGAGGCTGACGCCGCGGATCTCGCGTGTGCGAGTCTCAACCGAGGGCGGCACGCAACTCCTGGCGGTCAGGTTTGTGGAAGGCGGCGGAATAGCGGGAGGAGGACCAGGCTCTCACAACAGGACGGCGAGGGCGTCCGCCACCTGGCGGACCGCGGCTTCCTCCGCCGGGGTGAACGGGTCGGGCACGTCGCTGTCCACGTCGATCTGTCCCAGGATGGCGGCCCCGCGTCGAATCAGCACCACGAGCTCGGAGCGCGTCTCGAGGTTGCATGCCAGGTAGTTGCCCACCCCGCGGACGTCCCCGACGTTCTGGTCCTTGCCTGTGGCCACGGCGGTGCCGCACACCCCGGTGCCCACCGCGATGCGGGTGTGGTCCGTCTCGCGGCCGCTCCACGCCTCGAGTTGCAACTCGGAGCCGTGGAGCATGTAGAGGTACACGGAGGTATAGGGCGGCCCCGCCTCGCGGATGCGGTCGGCGGCGAGTTGGAGCAGGTCGTGCCGACCGGCGTTGTGCGTGAACGCGCCTCGCAGCGCGGCGACGAGCCGTTCGGCGTCCAGCACCGCCGTGGTCATCCGCCGCGCTTGCCCAGGGTCACGTCCACCCCGACCGGCTTCCCGTCGCGGATGACGATGATGACGACCTTGTCGCCGGGCTTGTACGAGCGAAGCGCGTCGGTCATGCCGGCGAGGTCGGCGACCTCGTAGTCGCCGATCTTCGTGATCTTGTCGCCACCCTTCAGGCCGGCCAGTTCTGCCGGGCTGCCCTTGGATACACCGGTGATCAGCACGCCGCCGCTCTCCCCGGAGGCCATGTCGGGGATGGTGCCGAGATAGGCGCCATAGCCGGAGGTGACGGCCACCCCGGCCTTCGGCGACGGGGGCGGCACGTCCACGAAGGTGAGCCGGGTCGGGCGGTTCCCCAGCGCCGTCGCCATCGCCGCGGCGAAGTCCGCCACCCGCACCAGTCCGGTGGCGTTGATCTTGTCCCAGTCGTCGGTGCTGCGGTGGTAGTCGCCGTGCAGGTCGGTGAAGAAATGCAGCACGGGGATCTTGGCGGCGTAGAAGGAGGTCTGGTCGCTCGGGCCGTACCCTTCCGGCTGCGGCCGGAGGTCGAACTTGGCGTACCAGTTGAGCGAGTCGAGGAGGGCGGGGAACTCGGTGGCGGTGCCGGTGCCATAGACGATGAGCTTGTCGTTCTTCAGCCGGCCGACCATGTCGAGGTTGATCATCGCCTGAGTGGCGGTCAACGGGTAGATCGGGTGCTTGACGTAGTAGTCGGAGCCGAGCAGGCCGAGTTCCTCGCCGCTGAAGGCGATGAACACGACGGTGCGTGCCAGTCGTGCGGCCTTCAATCGCGCCGCGATGACGAACAGGGCGGCGGTGCCCGAGGCGTTGTCGTCCGCGCCGTTGTGCACGCGGCCGGCGCTGTCGGGGTCGAGCGCCCCGAAGCCACCGAGGCCGAGGTGGTCATAGTGGGCGCCGACAATGATCGTCTCGTTGCGAAGCACCGGGTCGCGCCCCGGGAGAATGCCGATGACGTTCTTGCCGTTGAGGTCCCCGAGGTTGGCCTGCTGAACGGCGGGCGCGTTCTTGGAGACGGTGAAGGCCTGGAACCAACCTCCGGGGGCTGCCTGCAGCCCGACCTGCGCAAATCGCCGGGCGACATAGGCGGCGGCCGAGTCGGCGCCGGCGGTCCCGGTGAGGCGGCCCCCGAGTTCATCGGTGGCGAGGACCTTGACGTCGGTCTGGGCGCGCTTGGCGGCTTTGTCGAGGGAGGGGGCGGCGGCTTGAGCGGCCAGCGGAGCGGCCAGCAGGGCGCCGAGGAGGACACCGAGGGAGCAACGAACAAGTTGGCGGGTCACAAGAAGCTCGGATGTTGGAAACCGGCAGGGTTGCCGGGCTTGGATGAACACCTAAGATTCTAACCTCGGGGAGGGCCTGAACCCAAGTTGCGACCTTCCACGCCCCCCACCTGCGGAGTCCCGTGAACGCCCGTCTCCTTGCGCTGCTCCCCGCCGCGATCGCCATCAACCTCGTTGTCGGCGGACTCGTCAACGCGATCGGGCTTCCGCTGTACCTCGATTCGATCGGGACCATCCTTGCCACGGTCCTTGCCGGCCCCGCGGTCGGGATCCTGGCCGGCGCCATCGGGCAGGTCCTCTTCGGACTGATCAACGGCTATCAGTGGATCCCGTTTGGTCTCATCCAGGTGGTCATCGCCCTCCTGGCGGGTGTTGCCGCCTCGCAGGCTGGATTCCGCTCCACGGGCCGAAGCGTGGCGTGGGGCCTCCTGACCGGTCTCGTGGCCGGGGCGCTCTCTTCGGTCATCAGTTACGTGCTCTTCAAGGGGGTCACCGCCACGGGCACCACGGCCGTCGTGACGCTCTTGCGTCAGCTGGGATGGTCGCTGCCCGCCGCGGTCACCGCCTCCAGCCTGGCGTTGGATCTCGTCGACAAGGCGGCGGCATTCGCGGTCGTGGGTGCCCTCGTTCGGTCGTTGCCGAATCGCCTGATGGGCAGGTTCCCCCGTGCGGCCAGGGCGGTCGGACGGTGACCCTTCCTCCGGGCGCATTGGCCGCGCGCGCCCATCCATTCACGCCGCTGGCGCTGACGCTCTCCGTGGCGCTCGTGGCGTTGGCGGCGCGGGGACCGGAGGCGGCCGCCTTCCTGTATGCGGCGACCGTCCTGGCGGTGCTCGCCGCCGGCGTCGGGCGCGCCGCACTTCGCGCGCTGGTGCCGCTTGCTCCGCTCTGGCTTTTCCTCTTCTTGTTGCACGGCGTCCTCGGCGACGGCGAACGACTCGTCGTCGCGGGATTGTCCTTCTCTCGCGCCGGCCTGCTGCTGGCCGCCACCCAGGCGGCGCGACTCGGCGCCATCGCCACCGCATCGCTGGCGCTCTACGCTTCGTTTTCGCCCTCCCGGTTCGTGGACGCGGTGGCGGAGCGCGGGTGGCCTTTCTCCGCCTCCTACCTCGTGGTGGCCACGCTGCTCGCGCTGCCACGGTTCCGCGCCCGGGCGGTCGCCATTCTCGAGGCGCAGCGGAGCCGCGGCCTCCGGCTCCGCGGGAATCCGATGAATCGGGTGCGCGCCATCGGGCCGGTCACCTTCCCCCTCCTGCTCGGGGCGCTGGCGGAAGTGGACGAGCGCGGGTTCGCGCTGGAAACCCGGTGCGCGAGCGGCGTGGCACGGCGGACGCCCCTGGAGCCTCCGCAGGATACCGTCGTCGATCGCGGGGTGCGGTGGCTGGCCGGCGCGGGAGCAGCGGCGGCGATCATCTGGCGGGTATTCGCGTGAGCGTGTTGCGGCTCGAAGACGTCGGGTTCACGTATCCGGGCGCCTCCGCCCCGGCGCTGAAAGACTGCTCGTTCCACGCCGCAGGAGGCGCCGTCACCTGGCTGACCGGGGCACTCGGTGCCGGCACCAGCACGGCCCTGCTCGTCGCAGCGGGGTTGGCGCCGCGCCATACCGGCGGCGACCGGAGCGGTACGGTGCGTACCCTGGGGCTCGACCCCGGGACTCCGCTCGCGGGACCCGCGCTTGGCGGACGGGTCGCGCTCGTCCTTCCGTCTCCCGCCACCCAGCTCTCCGGGATCGCGGAAACCGTCGCGCAGGAAGTCGCCTTCGCCCCCGCCAATCTCGGGTGGCCGCGCCAGCGCATCCACGAGGGGGTCGCCCGGGCGCTGGCGTCGCTCGGTATTTCTCACCTGGCCGCCCGCGATCCCGGGACGCTCTCGGGTGGAGAGATGCAGCGCACGGTGATCGCCGCGATGCTCGTGCTCGAACCCGAGCTGTGGCTCCTCGACGAACCGACGTCGGCGCTCGACGCCGCGGGCCGGATGCTGGTACACCGGCTCCTCCGGAGCGAGGCGGCCCGCGGGGCGGCGGTCATCATTGCGAGCGAGGACACCGACGGGCTGCAGGCCGTCGCGGATCGACTGATCGTGTTCGCCGACGGGCGCCCTGCGCTCGACGGCACGCCGGAGTCTGTCCTGCGGGGCGACGGCGTGTGGGAGGTCGGCGCGGCCTCAACCACCATCGCCGGACTCAGTCGCGCGGCGCGCGGGGCGGCTCCGCGGCCGCTGACCGTGGATGAAGGGGTGGCACGGTGGACGCGATGATGCCGCTCGTGATGGATTCGGTGCGATTCAGCTACGGGGCCGAACTGGTGCTTGATGGCGTGTCGCTGCAGGTCGCTGCGGGTGAGGGCGTGGCCCTTCTCGGTGCCAACGGGGCGGGCAAGACCACGCTCACTCGGCTGGCGATGGCGCTCCGCCATCCGAGCGCCGGCCACGTCATGACCGCTGGGCGAAACACCGCAGGGCGCCAGCCGGAAGACCTGGCCGACGTGGCAGGCTACCTGTTCCAGCATCCTGAGGCGCAGCTCTTTGCGCGTACGGTGCAGGCCGAAGTCGCCTTTGGTCCGGAGCGCCTCGGCTGGCGGGCCGACACGGTCATGGCGGCGGTCGAGGGCGTCCTCTCCGAGTTGGGTCTCGAGGCGCTTGCCGCGCGGCATCCCTATGACTTGCCCGGGCCGACCCGGCGGCTGGTGGCGCTCGCCGCGGCGCTGGTGGCCGCGCCGCAGCTGCTGATTCTCGACGAGCCAACGGCGGGCCTCGATCGAGCGGCGAGCGCGCGCGTGGCTGAAGTCGTGCTCGCTCGACGGGCGGCTGGTACCGCCGTGCTGGCCGTGACCCACGACCTCGGCTTTGCCGCCGCCGTGCTCGACCGTGCCATCGTGCTCGAGGGAAAGCGTATCAGCCGGGACCTGCCCATTCCGGCACTGCTCGGTCGTCATCCCGACTTTCCCGCGCCCCCGCTGCTCGAGCTGGCACGGCGGTTGGGGTTGGAGGAGGTACGGCCGACCATCGCAGCGCTGGCGCCGCTCTTGACTTCTCACCCCAAGACCGGGACGCTTGAGGCATGACTGCTCCCTCCACCATCGTGGCCGTCCTGGCGCGGATGCTCGGCCTGCTCGACCGCGTCCCCAACGACCGGGAACTGCTCAAGGCCGCCTTCCGCGACCTGTACGCGGCCCTGGAACCGGCGGGTGCCGCGATGTCGGTCGACGTCAAAGGGATGATCGTCGACGGCACGCCGCTCCCGCACGGACTTCCCGGTGGAGACGAAGTGGAGGCCCGGTTTCAGCTGCACGGCATCGGCGCCGTGCGGGTACCGGCGGGGGTCAAGCCGGCAGACCTGCTCGCCGTGGTGCATCTCCTGGCTGCCGCACCGGCCGGGGAGGCCACGGCCGAATCGTTCGTGGAACGCCTGCCGGTCGAGGCCGCGCTCGCCATCCAGGTGGATGGCCCGCGCCAGCTTCCGAAATCGAGCGACGTCCGCACCCTCGACACGCTGGGCGCCCCGATCGGCGGCGTCCCGGCCGCCCCGGCGGCACCAAGAGTTTCCGGGGACGCCGCCCTGACTGAGCCGGGCGTGCGGGTTCGGCGCGACCAGCCCGATCACGACCCGCTGCGCGATATCGAGGTCAAGGCGGACCTCGCGTACCGGCGGGAGGAGTGGGACGAATTGCTCGCGCTCGCCACGGAGCTCCTGCGCCTCGAGGGCACGGGCGTCGACGAAAGCCGGCGCCGCCGCTACTCCGTCACCTTGCGGCGCGTCCTTCCGAAGTCCGCCCTCCAGCACATCGCACGCGCGGCGCTTTCGGAAGGACGGCGGGTCGAAGCCACCGCCGTGCTGAAGCGAATGGATGCGGATGCGGTCGAGGCGCTCCTGGAGTTGCTCACCGCGGCGCCGACGCTCGCCGAACGGCGGGGGTACTTCACCGTCCTGACCAAGATGGAAACCGGGACGGAGCGGATCGTCCACCGCCTCAACCATCCGGACTGGTTCGTGGTGCGGAACGTGGCCGAACTCTGCGGGGAACTGCGACTGGCCAGCGCGGTGCGACCGCTCGCGGAGCGGGCGCTGCACCGTGACGAACGGGTGCGCCGGGCGGTGGCGGGAGCGCTCGGCAAGATCGGTTCGACAGAGGCGCTCGAGGCGCTCCGCCAGCTGCTGAACGACGTCGAACCGATGGTGCGGCTGCAGGCGGCCCAGGGCATCGGAGGGGAGTGGGCCCGGGGATTGGTGATGTCGATTGCGGTCCGGCTGCCCGAGGAGACGCACGCCGACGTGCTGCGCGAAATGCACCTGGCACTTGGCCGAGTGGGGACCACGGAGGCGGTGCAGGTGCTTCGGGGCGCGGCCGCTCCTGCGAAAGGCCTCCTGGCGCGGAAGTCCGCGGCAGCGCGCCTGGCGGCGGTCGAAGGCCTGGCGCTCGCGTCGGGCGCGGCGGCGGCCGGCGCGCTGCAGGAACTCCTGGCCGATGCCGACGGCGAGGTGCGTGCCGCCGCGGAACGAGGTCTCTCGCGAGGGTGAAGGCGTCGCCCTATTGCGGGGCGAACCCGCTGTCCGGCTTCACCGCGCGCGCAAAGGCGGCCAACAGCCGGGCGGCGCGGTCGAGGTCCTCCAGCTGGACCAGTTCGTTGGGGCTGTGCATGTAGCGGAGCGGCACGCTCACCAGGCCGGTCGCCACGCCGCGCGCGGCGGTGAAGATGTGGTCGGCATCGGTGCTGGTCATCCGCGGAGCCGCTTCGACCGAATAAGGGATCTTCTCCTTTTCGGCGGCAGCGACCAGCCGGTCGAACACCGCGGCGTTGACGGCGCTGCCCCGGCTCAGCACGGGACCACCGCCGAGCTTGTAGTCGCCGTGCCGGCGCTTGTCGATGCCCGGGTAGTCGGTGGCGTGGGTCACGTCCACCACGATGGCCACCTGGGCGTCGAGTTCGGTGGCGCTGGTCTTCGCTCCGCCTCCCGTGTAGCCGATCTCCTCCTGCGTGGTCCCCACGGCCGTCACCTGAGCGGCTAACCGCTTGCCGGCCAGCAGCCGCAGCGCCTCCAGCACCACATACGCCCCGATGCGGTTATCGAGCGAACGGCTGGAGAGCCGGCCATTGGGCAGCCGCAACACGTTGGAGGTGAGCACGCCGGGGTCACCCACCCGGACCCGCGTCAGCGCCTCCTTTCGGTTCCTGGCCCCGATGTCCACCCAGAGATCCTCGACCTTCGACACCTTTTCCCGGTCGTCCTTTTCCATCAGGTGGATGGCCTTCTTGCCGATGACGCCGTCCACCGGGCCGGCGTGGCCGAGCAGCGTCACGCGCTGCCCGACGAACACCTGCGGGTCCCACCCGCCGATGCCGGCGAAGGAGAGAAATCCCTCCTCATCCACGTGGACGACCATCAACCCGATTTCGTCGAGGTGGCCTGCGAACATGATGCGGGGCGAGCCGGCGCCGTTGAGCGTCGCGTAGCAGTTGCCGTGCACGTCGCTGCGGACGTCGTCGGCGAAGGCGGCGGCCTCGCCGCGCCAGAGCCGGGCCGGCGCGGCCTCGAAGCCGGAGGGACCGGGTGCATCGAGCAGGCGGGTCAGGAAGTCGTAGGAGCGCGGGGGCATGGGGTTCCGGGAGGTAGGGGGAAGTGCAGGCGGAGTGCGCCGGCGCTAGGGAGCGAGTCGGCCTGGGGTGGTGGCCACCAGCACGCCGATCCCGGCAAGGATCACGGCGAACGCAGCGATTTCCTGTCCGCCGACGGCCAGCACCAGGGCGCCGATGAGCACGGTTCCCTCGCCGATGGCCCAGACAGCCACGGCCTTCGGGAGGTGCTGGCGCCACCAGGCGCCGGCGTCCTGGGATGGGGCGCGCTCCGGGATCAACCGCCGAAACGCGAGGCCGGCGAGCAGGCCGGAGGCGGCCAGCGCGTACGCAGCGAACGTCACCGCGCCACCGGCCTCGTCGGGCAGGACCAAGCTTCCACGAGCGAGCCAGGCGATCCCGATGAGTCCCGCCGCACTCACGCTGAGCCCGGCGTGCAGGAGACGCGCGATGGTGGCTGGCGACGCGGGCGATGGCGGTGGGGGCGGGGTCATGGGATATGGCAAAGTAGGGAAACGCGGGGCTGGCGTCCAGCCGCTCGGCGGAGCGCCGTTACCGGTACTTCCAATTGTGCGGCTTGCCGGCCGCGAGCCACTCGATACTCGTGGCGATCCGTCGCGCACGGGTCTCGGGCCGCTTCGCCTCCGCGATCCACTCCACGTACGCGCGCCGGTGCCCCGGGCTGAATTCCTGCCAGGTGGTTCGCGCCTTTGCGTTCCGGGCGAGGGCGGCGCTGAGCGCCGTGGGAGTCCTTGGCGCGGACTTCGGCTGCTTCCGAGGCTTCGGCGCTCCCTTGCCAGCCGCCTCGTTGAGGCGCATCGCCTTGCGGACATGCGCCTCCAGGATCCGGCGCGACGGCAGCTGTCCGACCTCGGTCAGCCGGCCGAACTGCCCCATGGCGGTCCCGGCCTGTTCCTCGCGATCATTGACGACCTTTAAGCCCTTCCAGAACCCGAAGCCCGCGTGCTGCTTGAACGCGGCCATGAAACAGAGGATGCCGTGGTGCGTGAACATCGGCATCCCCCACTTGATCGTCTCTTCCACCTCGGGGCAGGCCGAGTGGACGACCTCGCGCAGGTGGGTGAGGATCGGGCGCGCGAATGGCGCCGCGCGCTTGATGTAGGCGTCGATTCGGGCGTCCCGGGCGCCGGTCATCGAAACGCCGCCGGCAGTGGCATGTCGGGCCGTTCCGAATTCCAGAAGACGGCCATGATCCACCAACGGCTTCCATCCCAGAACAGCTGTATGGAGTTGATCCCCCGCACGAACGGGACCGACGCCCCTCGCCGGTAGCTCGCGTAGGAACTGAACGCCTGTGCGACGGCGCCGTAGCGTTCGGTCTTACGCTTCAGCTCCCGCTCCGTGAACCCCTCAGTGACCAGAAACGAATCTGCCGATTCGCGGTACTGCGCCGGCGTCAGGATGCGCACGCGGCACGCTCCCGTCGAGTCGCAGCCGGTCGGCATGAGCCGGGCATCGGGGTGCATGAGCGAGAAGAAGCGGTCCCACTGTCGGGGCTGGCCCACCGGTCCGCTGATGGTGGCGTAGAGCGCAGGGATGATGCTGTCGATGGTGCTCACATCCGCGGCCCGGGCGGGCATCGGATCCTGGGCGGCGACGGGGCGCGCCGCCGCCGCGCCGAGGAGCGCCATGGCCACCACGCGATTCAGCATCGGCAATCCGGGCCGGTCATCGATCCCAGTGCAGGGTGTGGAGCACCCGGTGCAGGGTCGGGGCGAGGAGGAGGCCGGCCCCCACGATGAAGACGAGGCCGGCAAAGAGGGCGTACGCACCCGCGAAGAGCTTTCCACCGTCGGTCTTCGGGGCGTCCACCGGGCCCATGCCGCCGAGGAGCATGGCGGAGTTCAGAAACCCGTCGCGCCAGCCGAGATGCTCGAAGTGGCCGTACCCCCACATGCCGAGGGCCAGGGACATCGCGAACAGCGCCAGGGCCGCGGCGAAATGGACGCCGAGGCGGCGCAGGAAGGCGCGCGGGGGCAGGGGTCGATCCTTTCGCGATTCGTACATGGGGCAACTCCGGAGCGCGGTGGCCCGCCGGTCGCGTGACGCCAGACCGGGGTCGCCGCGCTATGCGAGGGGCACGTCGTGCCAGAACGAAATGTCGGGGGGCCCCGCAAAGGTGGCGGCGGCGCCCTGGATGAACGCCTGGATGTGCGGCGTCCGCATGTGCGGGCCGGTGTAGGCGGCCTGACTGGTCCATTCTTCGTAGAGCAGGAATCGGGTGTCGTCAGCGGGATCCTGCAGCAGGGTGATGCCGAGGCAGTCTGGCTCCATTGCGAGGACCAGGGCGATCAGGGCGGCGAGCGCCGTGCGTGCCGAGGCCCCCTTCCCTGGCTGCGCTTGATACCTGATGACAACGATCACAGGTGCGGCTGGCATCCTGGCTCCGAGCGGATGAAAGGTCAGGGAATATCCTGCGCGCGCGGCGGATTCGCCAGCGCCGCCCGGGCCTCGTCGCCCGCCGCCTGCGTCAGGTCCTGGTTGCCCATGGCCACGCCGAACTTCTGCAGGAGGGCGTTGGGCGGCTCGCCGCCCGCGAAGACCCACATCCAGTCGTTCGGCAATTCGGTGACGGTGCCGTTCGTGGTGATGAGCACCGATGATGCCCGCACTTCCGTCGGCTGTGAGTTGAGGAGCACGCGGAGCTTCTTGCCTTGCGTGGCTTCGCGCAGCTTCTGCGCGTTCCGCTCCTTGATCCGGCTGAACTCCGCGCCCCGGTAGGACAGGGTGACCTGATTGCCCTTCTGGTAGGCGAGTCCCAACGCGGCCTCGACCGCGCTGTCGCCTCCGCCGACCACGAGAATCTTCGCGTTGACGTACGCCTCCGCCTCGATCAGCCCGTACATGACCTTGGGGAGTTCTTCGCCGGGGATGCCCAGCTTGCGCGGCGTGCCGCGGCGGCCCAGGGCGAGGACCACGTTCCAGGCCCGATAGGTCCCCTTCGAGCTCGTGATGCGGAGCGTGCCGTCAGGCTCTCGCGCGACGGCCTCCACCTTCTCCTGGGTCCGGACCGTGAGCTCTCCCTTCTTGATCACCGAGGCCCAGAACGTCAACAGCTCTTCCTTGGAGATTTCCAGCTTGGTGAACTTGCCGTGCATCGGGAACTCCACCGGGCTCGTCATCACCAGCTTTTGGCGCGGGTACTTGGCCACGGTCCCGCCCAGTTCCTCCTGCTCGAGCGTCACGTAATTCAGTGCCCGTTCCACGGCGCGCAGGGAAGCGCTGAGGCCGGCGGGCCCCGCTCCGACGATGCACACATCGAGGACCCCGTCCAGGCTCGGGCGCGACGCGACCCGGCGGGCGATCGTGTCCATGCACTCGCGGCCCTGGTTGACCGCGTTCTTGATCAGGGCGAGCCCGCCCAATTCCCCGATGATGAACAGGCCGGGGACGTTGGTCTCGAATTCCCGGGAGAGCCGCGGCATGTCGGCGCTGACGCCCGGATCCGCCATCACGATCTCGATGGCGCCGACC
The DNA here is from genome assembly GCA_963810185.1 of uncultured Gemmatimonadales bacterium. Taxonomy (GTDB): domain Bacteria; phylum Gemmatimonadota; class Gemmatimonadetes; order Gemmatimonadales; family GWC2-71-9; genus SPDF01. The sequence goes on along the minus strand of CAWEMJ010000007.1, from coordinate 45,564 downwards.
GGGCACACCTCGGCGCAGAGCCCATGTCCGATGCACTTGTGGCCGTTGATGATGGCCGCCTTGCCCGCGATGACCGCCAGCACGTTGCCCTCGGGACAGACGTCGACGCAGGCCCCGCAGCCGATACAGTGCGAAATGTCGATGTGGGGATGCTGCGCTCGCGGCCCGCTCGAATGAAGCTTCCCCCGTTCGGCGGCGGCGAGCGCCGCCTGCTCGCGCCGGTGCGTCCGCCGAATGTGCAGCAGCAGCGGACCGACGAGAAAAAGGCCGAACACGACGTAGATGAGCAGGTCCATCGCTATCCACAGGTCAGAGAGATCATGCGCCGCACGCTGCAACTGCTACGGCGAACTGCACGTGAGGGCTGTCACAAGTCAGGCTCGGCGACCCGCTCCTTCGCCCACCATCGGGCCGCGCGAGGTCCCCACCGTTCATCAAGTACGCCGAAAACCATACCCCAACACCGGGTCGGCCGCTGAATCTTGCCATTCGCAAGGTGCAATCGATACGTCTTGATGCAGCCGTAATGAATCGTTACACATCCCACTGAACAACCCGAACGCTGAATTGCTATAACTGATTATATAACAATAGTTTATGTCACATTCAAGGCTCCGGCCTCTCCGGGTAGGATCCTTGCGGATTGCAGGCTCCGTAGCCCTACTGTTTCCCCGCCCATCTCCCGTAGGAAGCCGCCTCGCGGCGGCTCGGGGGGCGAGTCGGCCGTTAACCAAAATACTGAAAGTTCAATGCCCATCTCGAACCTTGCCCCCTCGGTCCGGACTTCGGCTGTCGCTCGTCGGCAGGACGACGCGCCGCTGGTGCCCGCCGCGGTCCGCATTCATGTCGCGAGGCGTCCGGCGCCGAAGCCGAAGCGGTCGCCGGCGACGACGGCTGCCCTGGTGTTCGGCCTGGTGCTGGTGGGGCTGAACGTGTTCGGGATGCACTACTACCTGCTGCCCAGGGCCGAGCAAGTCCGGGCTCCCCTGCACCTCTGGCTCCGTCCTTCAGGATACCTCGGACAAAGCGCCGGCGTGGTGGCGCTCCTGATTTTTCTCTTCCTCTGGCTCTACCCGCTGCGGAAGAAGTTCCGCTGGCTGGCGTTCACCGGTTCCATCTCCAAGTGGCTCGACGTCCATGCGCTGGCCGCGCTCAGCCTCCCGTTGCTGGTGGCGGCGCACGCCACCTGGCAGTTCGGCGGCATCATCGGCCTCGGATTCTGGTCCATGATGCTGGTCTGGCTGAGCGGCATCGTCGGTCGATACATCTACGCCCGGATTCCTCGGGGTCAGGCCGGTGTCGAGCTCACGATCGAGGAAATCGCGACGCAGCGCCAGGAGCTGCTGGAAGAAATCGCCACGCGGTCAGGTCTCGACGTCACGGAGATCGAGGAGGTGCTCGCGGCCGATCCCGCACCGACCGACGGGCTTGGACTGTGGCAGACGCTGCGCCGGATGGTCGCCGACGACCTTGCCCGCCGGCGTGCCGCCGCCGCACTCCGGCGCCAGATCCGCGTGCGTCGCCCGATGCAGCGCCGCGGTGACGCCCAGGCGCTCAAGGAAGTGCTTCGACTGGCCAGCCGCGAAATGTCCCTGGTGCAGCAGTCCCGCATGCTCGGCGCGACGCAAAACATCCTCCGGTTCTGGCATGTGGCGCACCGTCCCCTGGCCATCACCGCGCTCGTGGCCGTCGTCATCCACGTCGTCGTGGTCGTGTCGTTGGGCGCCACGTGGTTCCGGTAGGCCAGAGGCACGCGAATGCCTTCCGCGGCCTCGTGCGCGCTGCAGCCCTCGCGCTCGGTTGGTGGATACTGATGACGGCCCCGCTTGCCGCCCAGATCTCCCCCGGCCCGCTGGCCAAGGCGCATGCGACGCTTGAGGGGCCGACGCAGTGCACCACGTGCCACGGCAACCGGCGTGACGCGATGAGCGGCCAGTGCGCGGCGTGCCACAAGGACATCGGCTGGTTGTCGAGCCGCGGGCGAGGGTATCACGGGAGCGCGGAGGTGAAGGGCACCCCCTGCGCCTCGTGCCACCCGGATCACGCCGGCAAGGAGTTCCTGATGGTGAAGTGGCCCGAGGGAACGCCGGACAAGTTCGACCACGCACGAGCAGGATGGGTGCTGAAGCAGGCGCACGCCGAGGCCAAGTGCACGGCGTGCCACGTGGCCAAGTACGAGGTGTCTCCGTCGGCGAGCCTCTCGGCCCGGAAGACGGGCCAGGGCTACACCGGGCTGGACACCACCTGCACCAGCTGCCACGAGGATATCCACCGCGCGGCGCTGGGGCAGGAGTGCACTAAGTGCCATGACGCCGGCAAGTGGACGGTGACCCCTGGCTTTAATCACGACACGACGGCATACCCGCTCGCCGACAAGCACACCGAGGTGAAGTGCGACAAGTGTCATCTGGACGCGCGGCTGGCCCCGAAGAGCGACGGGAAAGGGCACCTCGTCCCAGTGTATAAGCCGGTCGCGTTCGAGACCTGCGCGTCCTGTCATGCCGATCCGCACAACGGGGGGCTCGGCCCCAAGTGCGCGGAGTGCCACACGACGCTCGGGTTCAAGGTCATCGACAAGAACCGGTTTGACCACGCCCGGACCAAGTACCCGCTGGCGGGCAAGCACGCTACCGTGTCCTGCGCCGCGTGCCACAAGGACTTCTCGACGCCGGCGCTCAAGAAGCCGGCGTTCACGACCTGCACCAGCTGCCACAAGGACGCGCACGCTGGCACGGCCACGCTGGCCGGCAAGTCGGTGGACTGCGCGTCCTGTCACACGGTGAACGGATTCGTGCCGTCCACCTACACCGTCGCGAGCCATGCGACGACGACCTATCCGCTGGAAGGAAAGCACACTGTCGTGAAATGCGGTGCGTGCCACACCCGGAGCGCCACCGCCACCGCGGCGGCGAAGTTCGGCAGCGCCAAGGTGGTGATGCGGCCGGCATTCGCCGTGTGCACCGACTGCCATGCCGACGATCACGGCGGACAGCTCAAGACCCGGGCGGACAAGGGCCAGTGCTCGGCGTGTCACCGCGTGACCGGCTGGACACCCAGCACGTTCGACAGCACCGCCCACGCGAAGCTCAAGCTCGGCCTGGACGGCAGGCACCAGGAGATCGATTGCGTCGCCTGCCACGGCGGCGCCCGCGCGAACCTGCCGCCGATGAACCGGACGGTGGTCCTCGGCAAGGCAAATTTTCTTTTCGCCGTGCCGGAGCTCCAGTGCGCGGCATGTCACGCCGACCCGCACAAGGGGCGCTTCGTGACCGGCGGTGCCCGGGCCCAGGCGACCGGCTGTCCGGCCTGCCACAGTACGCGGGTGTTCCGCCCCTCGTCGGCGACCGTCTCGGTGCACGCCCAGTTCGGCTTTCCGCTCGAGGGCGCGCACCGGGCCACCGCCTGCTCGGCGTGCCACAAGGAATTGGAAGCGCCACCGGCGGCCCAGAAGCAATCGAGCCTGCTCCTGGCGGGCGGTCGGTTCGGCGCCCTGCAGTTCGAGGCGAAGCACGAGTGCGTGGATTGTCACACGACGCCCCACGGCACCCAGTTCGACGCCCGCCAGGGGGGCTGTGCCGCCTGTCACACGGCGGACGCCTTTGCGCCGGCCGGGAAGTTCGACCACACCCGGGATGCCTCATTCGCGCTCACTGGCGCGCACGAGAAGGTGTCCTGTGCGCAATGCCACAAGCCGGCCCCGAAGAGCGCAGGCCTGAACGTGTTGATGTATCGCCCGCTCTCGGGACGTTGTGAGAGCTGTCACGGCAAGGAGTCCCAATGAGGAACCTCACCCTGCTCGGTCTGGTCCTGTTGCTCGTGGGGCCGCTCGCGGCCCAGGAGCGCACGACCTCGCCGCACGGCAGTCTCACGACCGAGTGCTCGGTCTGTCACCAGTCGAAGAGCTGGTCGACCATCCAGGTCAGCAGCCAGTTCGACCACGGGAAGCTCGGCTTTCCGCTGACGGGTGCCCACGGGGCAACCACGTGCCGGTCCTGCCACGTGTCGCTGGATTTCAAGAGCACGAGCGCGAACTGCGCCTCCTGTCACACCGACAACCACCGCGGCGAGTTCGGGACCAACTGTGCCCGGTGCCATACGACCAGGAGTTTCACCGATCGCGACGCGATGGCCAAGGAACATCAGCTGACACGGTTCCCGCTGTCGGGCAGCCACCTGGCCACCGACTGCGCCGCCTGCCACAAACCGAGCGCGCAGGGCCAGATGCAGTTCCTGGGCACGCCCACGACCTGCGTGTCGTGCCACCAGGCCAACTACAACGTGGCCCCGAGTCACGTGGCCTCGCGCTACCCGACGACGTGCGACGGGTGTCACACCACCGTGACCTGGAACGCCGCCAACCTTGGGGCGGCCAACCATCCTGTCGCGCCGATCGCGCTGACCGGAGTGCATAGCGCCAATCTGATCAACTGCACCCAGTGCCACACCACGACGCCGTACTCCACTGTGCAGACCGCGTGCGTGGCCTGTCACCAGCCCGCCTACAACGGCGCCAAGGACCCCGACCACGTGGCCGCGAAGTTCTCGACCACCTGTACGGACTGTCACGGGTTCGTGGCCGGGTGGCTCGGCGCCAAGTACGATCACCCGACCACTCCCGTGGCCCTCTCCGGGGCGCACAGCTCGAACCTCGTGACCTGCTCCCAGTGTCATACGACGATGCCGTACTCAACGGTCAAGCAGACCTGTGACGGCTGTCACCATGCCGAGTACGTGGCCACGAGCAACCCGAGCCACACCGCGACGGGCTACGGCACCGACTGCGCCTCGTGCCACCAGGTGGTGGCCAACTGGGCGGGTGCGAGCGTCAACCACCCCTCGACGCCGATCGCGCTGACCGGCGTGCACAGCTCGAACCTCGTCACCTGCACGCAGTGTCACACCACGACGCCCTATTCCACGGTCAAGCAGACCTGCGACGGGTGCCATCACACCGATTACGTCGGCGCCAAGGATCCCGACCACGTGGCCGGGAACTTCTCCACGACCTGTACCACCTGCCACACCCTGGTGGCCGGGTGGGCCGGTGCGACCTTCAATCACCCGACCGCTCCCGTGGCTCTCACCGGGGCCCACAGCCCGAACCTGGTGACCTGCGCCCAGTGTCACACGACCATGCCGTACTCGACCGTCAAGCAGACCTGCGACGGCTGCCACCATGCGGAGTACGTGGCCACCAGCAATCCGAACCACACGGCCAGCGGGTACGGCACCGACTGCGCCTCGTGCCACCAGGTGGTGGCCAATTGGGCGGGCGCGACCGTCAACCATCCGTCCACGCCGATCGCGCTGACGGGCGTCCATAGCGCCAACCTGATCAACTGCACCCAGTGTCACACGACCACGCCGTACTCCACGGTCAAGACGACCTGCGACGGCTGCCACCACACCGACTACGTGGGCGCCAAGGACCCCGACCACGTGGCGGGAAACTTCTCGACGACCTGCACGACCTGTCACGGCCTGGTGTCCGGCTGGCTCGGCGCGACGTTCAATCACCCGACCGCGCCGATCGCGCTGACCGGGGCGCACAGTTCCAACCTGGTCAACTGCTCACAGTGCCACACCACCATGCCGTATTCGACGGTCAAACAGACCTGCGACGGCTGCCACCATGCGGCCTATGTGGCCACGACCAACCCGAACCACACCGCCGCCGGATACTCGACGGACTGCTCGTCGTGTCACCAGGTGGTGGCCAACTGGGCCGGGGCCACGTTCAACCATCCGACAACTCCGGTCGCGCTGACGGGAGTGCACAGCACCACCGCGGTCCAGTGCACCCAGTGCCACACGACCATGCCGTATTCCACGGTCAAGCAGACGTGCGACGGCTGTCACCATACCGAATTCACGTCCACGACCGATCCGAACCACTCGGCCGCCAATTTCTCGCTCACCTGCACCACGTGCCACGGGTTGGTGGCGAACTGGGCCAACGCGAAATTCACCGCGCACGATGGCAGCATTTCCCAGTTCCGGATCTACAGCGGGAAGCACCTGGGCAAGTGGAGCCAGTGTTCCGAGTGCCATCGACTCGGGCAGCCCTACGCGGCGACGCCCTCGCTGCTCTGCCTCAACTGCCACGCCCAGGTGCAGAACGACACGCACCGGGGCAAGAACTACACGCCGAGCGACTGCGTGCGGTCCGGCTGCCACGCGAACGGATCGAAGCCATGACGGGCACGCGCGCACGACCCGGGCGACCGGGCTGGCTATGTACGGCGCTCCTCCTGGGCATCGTGTGGACGGGGCAGGCCCGCGCCCAGCAATTCGCGCCGGATTCCGCGCCCCTCGGCGCCCAGGCGGCGACCGGACCGGCCGTGGTGTACCTCCACGAGGGCGGGTCGATTCGCGGGACGCTCCTGGCCGACAACGGGCCGAACGGGGTCCGGATCAGGAGCCAGAAGACCGGGGCCACGTTCCTGGTGCCCGCCGCGCAAATCGACAGCGTGGTGCGGGGACCGTATTCGGCCGCCGTCGGGGCTGAGCCCACCACGCTCCCGGTTCCGGCACGGGTCCCGGCACCGGTTTCGCCCGCGTCCTCGGCGCCGGTTAACGGCGCGGCGATGGTCCTGACGTTGAAGGCGGTCACTCCCGCTTCGACGCCGTCCAAGGCGCCGAGTCCTGCCCCTGCCACTCCGCCACTCGCTGTGCAGCCGGCGGCGAAACCGACCCCATCCGCCCCGGCCTCGATTTCGCCCGCGACGCCTGCGGTCGTCGTCGCTCCGGTCGTCACGGCACCGCCCCTGGCCGTCACGCCGGCGCCATCGTCGACGCCAGCGCCAGCGCCAGCGCCGACCTCGGCCGCGCCGCCGACAATTTCACTCGCGGCGCCCGCGGTCGCCGCCGCTCCGGTCGCTGCGACGTCGACTCCGGTCATCCCGCCAGCGCAAACCTCGGCCCCGGCGCCGAAGCCCGGCACACCGACGCTCACGGCTGGCCTCGATCCGGCACCGCCGGCCACGATCAACATTCCGAACTCGAGTCCTGCGCCGCAGGTCAGCCTGGTGGTGGACACCACCCCGACCGCGCCGGATACGGCCGCCGTGATCTCGAGCATCAGCTTCATTTCCGGCACCGAGATCTACATTGCCGCGGGGCGGCAGGACGGCTTGGCAGAGGGATCAGTCGTGGAGGTCATCCGCGGAGACAGCGTGGTGGCCACGCTTGCGCGTCAAGTTCCTGGCCTCACACAAGGCGAACACCGAACTGGTCAAGGGAACCTCCGAACTCGCGCTGGCAGACACGGTCCGGTTCCATCGGTTCGTGGCTACGCAGCAGGTGGCCATCGGCGCGCCGATCGCCGCGCCGCGCCCGCGCCGGCTGAGCGGCCAGGGCCTCCACGGCCGCATCGGGAGCCGCTACCTCCACGCGACCACCAACACGGTCGCGGCCGACCAGGTGGGCGGCAGCAACGGCTTCAGCCAGCCCTCGCTGGATGCGCGTCTCTACGGACTGGCCATCGGCGGGACACCGCTCGGCGTGGCCCTCGACCTCCGGGCCCGCCAGACCACCACCTCGTCGGTCGGCGGCACCACCGTGGACGGGCACACCAGGGCCTACCAGGCGGTTGTGTTCTGGAATGCTCCGGACGCGAAGTTCCGCATGGCGGCCGGACGGCAGTACCTCACCTACATCAGCTCCATCGGCCTGTTCGACGGCGGACTGGTGGAGGTCAACGGACGGCACCTGTCGGTGGGCGGTTTCGCGGGCTGGGAGCCGGATGCGGCGACCCTCCAGTTTTCCGGCGCGGTGCATGACTACGGCGCCTACCTGACGATGCACAACGCGCCGGGCGGCATGACCTCGACGGCGTTTACCCTCGGGGCAGTCGGCTCCTACCAGGGGAGTACCGAGCGCCGGCAGTGGGGCATTGCGCAGGCCAACGTGAGCAACCGCTACCTGTCGCTCTACCTGCTCCAGGAGGTCGACTACTACCCGGCGTGGAAGCTGCAGGGGCCCAACGCCGAGTCGAGCGCGGTGTCGTTCACCAGCCAGTTTGCCAACGTCTCGGCCCGCCCGAAACCCTGGCTTTCCATCAACGCCACGTACGACAAGCGCCGCAACGTCCGCCTCATCCGGGACTTCACCAACCCCGAGACGATCTTTGACGACGCCTATCGCGAAGGCTACGGTGGCGGCGTCCAGTATTCCGGGCGGATGTTCTACCTCGGCGGCGACTGGCGTCGGAGCACCGGTGCCACCGTGCTCGACGCGAACTCCTATACCGCCACCCTTGGCGCTAACCGGGTCGCACCGCTCAGCCTCGGGTTTTCCCTTCGGGCCACCTGGTACCAGAACCAGAACGACTCGAGCGCCGTCAACCCCAGCTCGATCCAGACCGACGGCCATCTCTATTCCGGCCACGTGAGCTTCGATCCCGCCACGGTCATCCACGTGGACCTGAACGCGGGCATGCGCCAGGAGGCGAACCCGGTCTTTGTCGATCTCCAGAAGTCCACCTGGTATGGCGTGGATATCGACGTCGCTCTCGCGCGGCAATGGTACTTCTCCTTCTCCGGGCTGCGGCAGCAGGACCCTGCCAATCCCGGCACCAGCACCCTCACGCAGGTGTACAGCGGGCTGACCTGGCGGTTCTAGGCCCGCCGCCCCTTGGGAGGCGACGAGCCCGCCTGGTACGGTGGGGTGGTGGGGGGCACGGGTCGTGGGGACCAGTCCTCCACAAACAAACGGGGCGGCCACTGGCCGCCCCGCTTTCGTTGCTTCCCGTCCGACTTCCGTATCAGAAGGATCCGAACCCCAGCACCGGGCTCTGCGGGGTCTTGTCGTCGCCGCCCAGTTGTTCCGGCTCCGCATCGGGAGAATTGTCGGTCGGGATCTGCACTGCGTCGGCGCCCAGCGTCCGAAACAACCGCCACTGCTCCTGGCGGGCCGTGTGTGAGTAGCCGCCGTTGTACATCAACGTGACCAGGAGGACGCCGTCGGGGCGCCCGAGGTAGCCCACCAGCGTGCTCACGTTGCCGAGAGTGCCCGTCTTGGCACGCACGACGCCCTTGCCAGGCATCCCGCCCAAGCGGCCGAGGGTGCCCTGTCCGTTGGCCGGCAACAGCAGGGGGAAGTTCTTTCCCTCCGGCGTCGTCGGGAAGCGGCTCAGGTAGGAGATGTACACCGAGGGGGCGATGCGGTCGTCGCTCGACAGGCCGCTGCCGTCCACCAGGTACACGCCCGTCGTGGCACCGGTCACCGCGCGAATGTGCGCCATCAGCTTCTCCGCGGCGTTGGTGGCGCCACCGGCCCAGCGGAGCAGGAGTTCCGCGCCGATGTTGAGGCTGCGGGTGTTGACCTCGGACGCGAGCGAGTCGAGCGTGGCGGATTCGACCTGCGCGAGCACCGTGGCGTTGACCGCGGGAGCGCCGGCCGACGCGAGGGCGAACGACTGGTCCCACTGAATGCCTGCGTCCTTGAGCGCCCGACCCCACGCGGCCCGCAGCACCGCCTCAGGGTTGTTGGCCACCGAGGTGAGGCGGCGGGCACGTGCCCCGATTCCGATGTTTCCGGAAAGGATCCACCCGCCGTTGGAGGTGGCCGTCAGCCGGAGCGAGGACCGCCGGCCGGCCCCGGTGCGTGCGCTGTTGGTGACGAGTTGGCTGACCCCGCGCGGAGAATCGCCGATGATGACCGGACGCGCGCCCGACCGGGCGCCGGGGCGGACGGTGAACTCGACGGTGTTTTCATGCAGGGTGATGGCGCCGATCGGCGGCGCGAAGAGGCGTCCACGATGCCGGGACGCCCATACCGACGGAAAGGTGGCGTCTGCCGGACCCTCGGCGCTCCGGACGACCAGCGGACCCTGCAACCGGGTGATGCCCCGGGCGGCAAGCTGTTGCGCCAGCTCGGAAAGCTGCGGTCCCTGGCGCGTGGCGCGTTCGAAGGAGAGGTCGCCGTTCAGTTCCAGCGCCCAGGTGCCCAGCCACTGGCCCGTGACTGGTTCCACGGTGCCGGTCCCGACCACCCGCGTCGCCACCCGCGCGTTGCCGCCCAGGGTGCTGCGGGCAAAGCCGGTCGTGAACAGCTTGACGGTCGACGCAGGGAGGAGCGGGCGGTCTTCGGCGACGCTCCAGATGATGCGGCCGGTCTGGTCGGAGATGGCGATGCCCCACTCCCCCGGCGCACGGCGCTTGGCCCGCTTGTACCAGGAGTCCAGCGAGCGCTGTACCTCGGCGTCACCCTGCGCCCGCGCCACGGCCGGCAGCACCGCCAGCCCGCCCACCAGGGCGAGCAGGCCGAGCACGGCGCGAAGCAATGGGCGAGGCGCGCGAAGGAAACGCGTCACTGGGGTACCGCCTGGTTATTGGTTGGGGTCCGGCTGGGGGCCGTCCACCAGAGAAGGTGTAGCAAGGACCGTTCCCGGGGGCCCGGCCGGGGGACTCGGGGGTTCCGGGCAGGGGGGTCGGGCGGGCCGCAAGGGGTCGTGCAAGAGTCCAGAAACGCGAGCCTGCGGCGTGGGCCGCAGGCTTCTGGCTCAATACTACGGGCCAACCCCATGTGGCGTCAAGAGTTGGCTCCTTTGATCGTCTCGAAGTGAAACAAACAACCCCCCGGAGGCTTGCCGGGGGGTAGTTGAGCACGCGAGTCAGGCGCAGAGCTATTTCAGCATCAGCTTGGCGATGGTCTGCAACTGCATGTTGCTGGTGCCCTCGTAGATCGTCCCGATCTTGGCGTCGCGGTAGAACTTCTCGGCTGGGTACTCCTTCGAGTAGCCGTATCCGCCGAAGAGCTCGAGGCATTGGGAGGTGATGCGATCCGCCACTTGGGAGCTGAACAGCTTGGCCATGGCGGCTTCGCGCAGGAACGGCTGTCCGGCGCACTTGATCCGCGCCGCGTTGTACACCATCAACTTGGCCGCCTCGAGCTCGGTGCCCATCTGGGCAAGCTGGAACTGCACCCCCTGGAATTCGGCAATCGGCTTGCCGAACTGCTTCCGCTCCTTCACGTACGCCGTGGCGGCCTCGAGGGCGCCGGTCGCGACGCCGATCATCTGGGCGCCGATGCCGATCCGGCCTTCATTCAGGGTCTCGATGGCAATCTTGTAGCCGAGTCCCACCGGGCCGAGAACGTTCTCGTCGGGCACCCTGCAGCCCTCGAGAATCAGCTCCGTGGTGCTGGAGGCGCGGATGCCGAGCTTGTCTTCCTTCTTCCCCACCTTGAATCCGGGGAAGCCCTTTTCGACCAGGAAGCCGGTGATGCCCTTGTAGCCCTTCGAGAAATCAGTGTTGGCAAAGACGATGAAGAGCTCCGCCTCGGCGCCGTTGGTAATCCAGAACTTCCGGCCGGTCAGCTCCCAGTGATCGCCCTTCCGCTCCGCCTTCGTTTCCAGGGCAAAGGCGTCGCTGCCGCTGGCCGGCTCGGAGAGCGCGAAGGCGCCGAGCATGCTGCTCGAGAGCTTCGGCAGGTACTTGCGGTGGATTTCGGGAGAGCCCCACCGCAGCACGCAGTTGTTGACCAGGGTGTTGTGGACGTCGACGTAGATGGCCGCGGAGGCGTCCACCCGCGCCAGTTCCTCGATGGCGAGCACGGCGAGAAAGATGTTGCCGCCGGCGCCGCCGAACTGCTCCGGGATCTCCACCCCCATCAGGCCGAGTTCGAAAAATTTCGGGATGATGTCGAGATTGAATTGGGCGCGGGCGTCCATCTCGTGGACGTGGGGGCGGACCTCGGACTCCGCAAAGTCGCGGACCGCGCTGCGAAACATCTCCTCTTCCTCGGTCAGCGTGGTGATCGGAAGGGGCGCGGTCGTGAGTTCGGTCATGGGGTTCCTCCCCGCCAGGCGGGGTCGTGGGTCAGGCGGGAAGATACCCGAGGACCGCAGTGCGTTCAACGAGGGGCGAGGACCTCCAGGGCCACCGGCACCCGCCCGAGCGGGGCCGCGATCTGGACCCCCTGCACCCGCGGACGGACCGCCGCCAGCATTTCGCGGGCAATCTGCACCCCCTCGGCGAGGCCGGCCTCCCGTCCCTGGGCGCTCGCCACCCGCATCCGCTCCAGCACCGCCGGCGGGATGGACACCCCCGGCACCTCGTTGGCCAGGAACTCGGCGTTCCGAAGGGACACGAGCGGCCAGATCCCGGCCACGATCGGAATGCGGTGCTTGGAGGCGCGGTCAAGGAACCGGTCCAGCTGGTCGAGGTCGAACACCGGCTGGGTCACCGCGTACTCGGCGCCGGCGTCCACCTTCCATGCGAACCGCGCCATCTCCCGCTCGAATTCCGGGGCGGTGGGGTTGGCGCCCACACCGATCACGAACTTGGTCGGCGCACCGATCGCGTTGCCGCCGGGGTCGAGGCCGTGATTGAGCCGGGAGACCACGTTGGTGAGGCCGATCGCGTCGATGTCGAAGACGGCGGTGGCGTCGGGATAGGGGCCCATCTTGGGCGGGTCGCCGGTGATGATGAGCAGGTTGCGCAGCCCCGCCGCCGCGGCGCCGAGCAGGTCCGAGAGCATGCCGAGGAGGTTGCGGTCGCGGCAGGCATAGTGCACCACCGCCTCGATCCCGACTTCCCGCTCGATGAGCAGCCCCGACAGCAGGGCGCCCATCCGGCTCTGTGCCCGGGGCCCGTCCGGCACGTTGACGGCGTCGACTCCCGCCGCCTTCAGCAAGCGGACCTGCGCGTACATCGGGGCGGGGTCCACTCCCTTGGGCGGGACGATTTCCACCGTGGTCACGAACTCGCCGTTGGCCAGCTTGGCGCCGAGGCGGGAGCGCTCGGCGAGCGGCACGGCCGGCACGCCCTGCGCGGCGGCCGGCGCCACGGTTACGTGTGCATGGCGCGGCGCGGCGCTCTGGACGAAACCCACCATGGCCTTGATGTGCTCCGGCGTGGTGCCGCAGCATCCGCCCACGATGCGGGCGCCGGCCTCGACCATGCGGCGCGCGTAGCCCGCCATGTACTCGGGCGAGGCCATGTACATCTGGCGGCCGTCGACGTCCCGCGGGAGGCCGGCGTTGGGCATGGCGCTGAGGGGCAGCGTGACGACCCGCGCCAGGTGCTCGATGGCCTCGAGCACGCCGTGGGGACCGACGCTGCAATTGACGCCGATGACGTCCACGCCCATGGCGGCGATGGCGGGGCCGAACGTCGACGGCGCCGTGCCGTACTGCGTCCGGCCGTCCTCCCCGACGGTCATCTGGGCGATGATGGGGAGGTCGGACAGGCCGTGCACCGCGTCCACCGCGGCGCGGAGTTCCTCCACGTCGCTGAAGGTCTCGAGGAGAAAGCCGTCCACGCCCCCGGCCAGGAGTCCGGTCACCTGCCGCGCGAAGGCAGCCCGGGCCTCCTCCACCGAGGTCTCGCCGAAGGGCTCGATCCGGATGCCGAGTGGACCGATGGCGCCCACGACCGCCGCGCGATCGCCGGCCGCCTCCCGGGCCAGGCGGGCCGCCGCTTCGTTGATCGCCTCCGTCTCCGCCGCCAGGCCATGGTGCGCCAGCTTGATCGGGTTGGCGCCAAACGTGTTGGTCTCGATCAGTTCGGCGCCGGCGCGCACGTACTCGCGGTGCACGTCGCGAATAACGTCGGGCTGCCGAAGATTGAGCTCGTCGTAGCAGACGTTGAGGAAGATGCCCTTGCTGTAGAGCAGCGTTCCCATGGCGCCGTCCGACACGTGCACATGGCCGTCGGCCAGCAGCGCGCGCAGGTCAGGCATTCGGCATCCTCCCGCGTGACTCAGCCACGCTCATACCCCAGGTTTGGCGCCAGCCACTCTTCCGCCTACCGCCATGCTCCATCCCTTGCGACGGGCATAGTCCTCGACCTGGTCCCGCCCGAGGCGACCCACCCCGAAGTACGCGGCGCCCGGGTGCCAGAAATACATCCCGCTCACCGAAGCCGTGGGCAACATGGCGCAGCTCTCGGTCAACCGGATGCCGGCTCGGCCGGTCGCCTCGAGCAGCGACAGGATGGTGCGCTTCTCGGTGTGTTCCGGGCAGGCCGGGTACCCCGGCGCCGGGCGGATCCCCTGGTACTGCTCGCGGATGAGCGCCGTGTTATCGAGCGCTTCGCCTGGCGCGTAGCCCCAGAATTCCCGCCGCACTCGCTCATGGAGCCGCTCGGCGAATGCTTCGGCCAGCCGGTCGGCGAGGACCTTGGCCATGATGGCGCCGTAGTCGTCGTGCACCGCCTCGCGCTCGGCGACGATGGCGTCGAGTCCATGTCCGGTGGTCACCGCGAACAGGCCGAGGTAGTCCGGGGCGACGTCCGCCGGCGCCACGTAGTCGGCGAGCGCGCGGTTGGCGCGCCCATCGGCCTTGGCCATCTGCTGGCGCAGGGTGTGGATGACGGCGCGGACCTCTTGGCGGCTCTCGTCGGTGAAGAGCGCGATGTCGTCATCGCCCTGCCGGGAGGCCGGAAAGAACCCGAGCACCGCGCGCGCCTCGAGACGCCGACGGCTGACGATGTCCTGGAGGAGCTTCTCCGCGTCGGCCATGAGCTCCCGTGCCGCGGCCCCGGTGGTCGGGTCCTCGAGAATCGCCGGGTAGAAACCCTTGAGCTCCCACGCCTGGAAAAACGGGGTCCAGTCGATTCGCGGAACCAGCTCCTCCAGCGGGTAGGCCAGGAATTCCCGGACACCGAGGAACGCCGGGCGCGGCGGCGGCGTGGGCCACTCGAGTTGCACCGCGCGCCGGCGCGCGTCGGCAAGGGATCGGAGCGGCGTCGCATCCTTGGCCGCGTGCTCGCGGCGGAGCGCCTCCTGCGCGGCGCGGGCCTCCGCCACGAACGCCGGCCGGAGCCCGTCGCTGAGCAGGCTGCTGGCGACCGCCACCGCCCGAGAGGCGTCCTGGACATGGATGACCGCCTGCGGGTAGGCGGGGGCGATCCGGACGGCGGTATGCGCGCGGCTGGTCGTGGCGCCACCGATCAGGAGGGGCTGGGTAAATCCCTCCCGCGCCAGTTCCGAGGCGACGAACGCCATCTCGGAGAGCGACGGCGTGATCAGACCGCTCAGCCCGATCAAGTCGACCTGTCGTTCCCGTGCCTCCTCGAGGATCTTCGCCGCCGGCACCATCACGCCGAGATCAAACACCTCGAAGTTGTTGCACTGCAGCACGACGCCCACGATGTTCTTGCCGATGTCGTGCACGTCGCCCTTGACGGTGGCCAGGAGGATCTTGCCCTTGGCCCGGCCGCCGTCGCGCGCCTTGGCCGCTTCGATGAACGGGATCAGGTGCGCCACGGCGCGCTTCATGACGCGGGCGCTCTTGACCACCTGCGGCAGGAACATCCGACCGGCGCCGAAGCGGTCGCCCACCTCGTTCATCCCATCCATCAACGCGCCTTCGATCACGTCGAGCGGGTGCGCCGCCTGCTGGCGCGCCTCCTCGGCGTCCTCCTCGATCCAGTCGGTCAGTCCCTCCACCAGGGAATGCACCAGGCGGTCGTGCACTGAACCGCCGCGCCAGCGGAGGTCGGGTCCGGCGGACACCGCCTGTCCCGCCACGCCGGCGGCCACCGCCAGCAGGCGCTCGGTCGCGTCGGCGCGGCGGTTGAGAATGAGGTCCTCCACCCGCTCCCGCAGGTCGGCGGGCAGGTCGTCGTACAGCGCCAGCTGGCCGGCGTTGACGATGCCCATGTCGAGGCCGGCGCGGATGGCGTGAAAGAGAAAGACGGCGTGAATCGCCTCCCGGACCGGGTCGTTCCCCCGGAAGGAGAAGGAGACGTTGCTGATGCCGCCGCTCACCGACGCGTGGGGCAGCTCCGCCTTGATGCGGCGGGTGGCCTCGATGAACGCCAGCCCGTACCCGGCATGCTCCTCGAGGCCGGTCCCGACGGCAAAGACGTTCGGGTCGAGGATGATGTCTTCCGGGGGGAACCCCGCCTTGGTGGTCAGGAGATCGTAGGCGCGCTTCCCGATGGCCACCTTGCGCTCTGCGGTGTCGGCCTGGCCCTGTTCATCGAAGGCCATCACCACCACCGCAGCCCCGTAGCGCCGGACCAGGCGGGCCTGCCGGAGGAACGGCTCCTCGCCCTCCTTGAGCGAAATGCTGTTGACCACGCTCTTGCCTTGCACGCACTTGAGGCCCGCCTCCAGCACTTCCCAGCGGGATGAGTCGATCATCACCGGCACCTTGGCGATGCCCGGCTCCACGGCGGCGAGGCGGAGGAAGCGCGTCATCGCCGCTACGGCGTCCAGCATGCCCTCGTCCATGTTCACGTCGATGAGCTGGGCGCCGTTGTCCACTTGCTGCCGGGCGACCTCGAGGGCGGCCTCGTACTGGCCGTCGAGAATAAGCTTCGCAAAACGGCGCGACCCGGTCACGTTGGTGCGCTCGCCGATGTTGACGAAGTTGGTCGTCGGCCCGACGACGAGCGGCTCCAGGCCGCTCAGGCGGAGGCGGGGCTCCAGCTCCGGTGGGTGGCGCGGGGGGATGCCGCGCACCGCCGCCGCCACGGCGCGAATATGCTCGGGCGTCGTCCCGCAGCACCCGCCCACGATGTTCACCAGCCCGTTTTGCGCGAATTCCCCGACCACCGCGGCGAGTTCCGCCGGGGACTCGTCGTATCCCCCGAAGGCGTTGGGGAGTCCGGCATTGGGGTACACGCTGATGCGCACCGGTGCCACGCGCGCGAGTTCCTGCAGGTGCGCCCGCAGCGCCTTGGCGCCGAGCGCGCAGTTGAGCCCGACCGCCAGGGGGCGCGCGTGCGACACCGCCAGCCAGAACGCCTCAACGGTCTGGCCCGACAGCGTGCGACCGCTCTGGTCCACGACGGTGCCGGAGATGATGACCGGCAGCCGGGCGCCCCACCGCTCGAAGCACTCCTCGATGGCGAAAATGGCGGCCTTGGCGTTGAGCGTGTCGAAGATGGTCTCGACCAGGAGGAGGTCCGCGCCCCCCTCGACCAGTCCTTCCACCGCCTCGCGATACGCCGCGGCGAGGGTATCGAAATCGACGTTGCGGTGGCCGGGGTCGTTGACGTCGGGGCTGAGCGAGGCGGTCCGGTTGGTGGGTCCGACGGCGCCGGCCACGTACCGGAAGTGGCCGGGCTCCCGGGCCTCCGCCCGATCGGCCGCGGCACGCGCCACCTCGGCGGCCGCCCGGTTGAGCTCGCGGGCCAGCGGCACCAGCCCATAGTCGGCCAGCGCGATGGAGGTCGCGTTGAAGGAGTTGGTCTCGATCAGGTCGGCGCCGGCATCGAGATAGGCGTCGTGGATGCCGCCGATGATGTCGGGGCGGGTCAGGCAGAGCAGGTCGTTGCAGCCGCGGAGGTCGCTGGGGTGCGCCGCAAAGCGCTCGCCGCGAAAGTCCGCTTCGCTGAGGTCGTGCCGCTGGATCATGGTGCCCATGGCGCCGTCGAGCACGAGGATCCGCTCGGTGAGCAGACGCTCGAGCGCGGCCAGGCGGCGGGCGCGGGCGGGGAAGGCAGGACCAGGGAAAGACGTCACGCGGGGCTCCAACGACGACGCCCGGAACCAAAACGGCTCCAGGCGAGCGTTTTAGCAGGTTGTTTAACGTGGCCGCAATATGCGCAAATCACCACGAATCGGTTTGTTTGACCCCGGCAAGTTGCACTCGCCGCACCCGGATTGGCAAGAGCCGCTCAGGGAGCGGGGAGTCCGAACGCGGCCGCCGCGGCGGGCCGATCCACACCCAGAATCCGCACGGTCTTCTGCCGGCTGGAGTGCCCCGCGGTGATCTCCACCGCACGTGCCGGCACCCCGAGGAGGTCGGCCAGGAAGCGGATCAATTCCTCGTTGGCGGCGCCGTCCACCGGCGGAGCCGACAACCGGATGCGGAGCAGGTCTCCATGGAGGCCCGCCACCTCCGTCCGCGACGCGCGAGGCTGAATCCGGAGGCGAAGGCGGATGCCCCCCTCCATGGTCTCCAGCGGGCTCATCGGACCAGGCTGAGCAGGAGCGAGCGCAGGACGGTGAGTGCCAGCCACGCCACGAGCGGACTCAGGTCGAACATGCCGACGGGCGGAAGTACGCGCCGGATCGGGGCCACGAGCCACTCGGTCATCAGGATGACGGGCCGGAAGCGCGGGTGATAGGCGCCGATGCCGAACCAGGACGCCACCACCCGGACGATCAGCGCCGCGATGAGCAGGGTGAAGACCCCGTTGATCAGGAACGCGGCCATCCCTCCGGCGCCACCACGGGCCGCCATCTGGGCGCGGAGCGCAAACCCGATCGACCAGTCGACGAAGGAAATGAGGATGAGGCCGCCGACCACGGTGAATCCGAAGAGCCAGAGCGGCGCGTCCTGCGGATTGCGGCCTGCGCGTGCGAGCTGGCGCTCGATGGGGCGGAGGATCGGGTCGGCGGCGCGGCGCACCAGCCGGGGCCAGGCGCCGAAGGGGGCGAGGTGCCGGGCGCGCACCAGCCAATAGGTGAGCGCGATCGCGGAAGCGAGGAGGAGCGCCGCGATGCTGACACCGCGCGCCGCCAGGGCGATCACGCCCACGGTGCACTCACCGCCCGCTGGCCCGCTGCACCTTGTAGGGGGAGCTTCGTCCCGCGGAGTCGGTGCAGGTCACGGTGAACCGGCCCTCGTTGAGCGCCGACTCCTCGAGGAGGTCGGTGGTCCCGCGACAGCTGGTGAGGAGGTGGCCGAGCGGGTTCCGGAACATCGCGAACGCCATCGGCGGTGCGGCGCGGGTGTCGATGCGCCGGGCCACTTTGGGCGTCAGGCTGTCAATGCCGGCCAGTTGAAGCGACGCGGGGTACTTCCGCTGGTTGGCCGCGGCGTACGAGGCGAGACGGTCCACCACGTCGAACACGTCGCGGCCCAGGAGCGTGGCCTCCTGCTGCGCCACTTCCCCGGCGGGGGGCGCCGGCCTGGCGGGGGGCGAGGCGGGCGCGCGCGACTTGTCCTTGCCGCAGGCGCCGACCGCGCACACCAGCGCCGTGGCGACCGCGAGCACGGCCCACCTACTCCATGGCGAATTCACGATTGAACACCACCTCGAAGGTGAAGGTCTTGGCCCGACTTCGCGTTTCGATCAGGTCGGCGATGCGGCGCAGGCGATCCGGCACCGCCATGATCCGCTCCTGCGCCTTCCGCCCCATCTCGTTGAGACCCTCGAGCTTCTCGATTTTCCAGAACGCGATCTGTTCCTGCACGATCTTCAGGTAATCCCTGGGGCCATAGATGCCGGCCCGGCGGATGACCTCGGCGAAGTCGCGAAATCCGGGAATGGTGAGGCCGGGCATGTCGATGCCGGGAAGGATGTGCGAGGCCGACTCGAGCCCACGGTTCGGGTCGCGCTTGAGCACCTCACCGAATACCGCGCGATAGAAGGTGAAGTGCCGCGCTTCCTCCTGCGCCACCTTCTCGAGCACGGCGCCGAGTTGCGGATCGTACTCCGCCACGATCCTCCCGGTCTCGGCATGGGACCGCTGGGTGGCCCGCTCCTGCACCGAGGTATAGACAAACACCCGATAGGGGTCCTTGTCCCACTCCGGGTTGAAGCCGGCGCGCATGTACTCGAACTGGATTTCCTCCAGCTTGCGCTGGTCGAGCAGCCCGGTGTCCCGCACGTAGTCGTGCAGCACCTGGCCGTGCCGATCCTCCTCGGCGGTCCAGAGGTTCAGCCAGTCACGCCAGTGGCTGTCCTCGCCGGCGTGCGCGGCGAAGACCCGGTGGAAGTGCGGCAGCCCCTCCTCGGTCAGGAGGTTCAGCGCCACGGCCGCGCGCGCGGGCACCGGAATCCCCTCGGCCCGGCGGCGCGCGCGCTCGCGGTGCTCCTCGACCGACTCGTCGGGGCCGGGTCCGATCAGGTCATGGGGAAACCAGAGGGGGCGTTTCGCCTCGTGGGTGGCCATCAGGTCGCGAACGGTGCTCTCGAAGTCCCGGAGCACCTCGAACTTGGCAATGATGTCTCGCGCGGTGTCACGGATGGTCAAG
Source organism: uncultured Gemmatimonadales bacterium (assembly GCA_963810185.1). Lineage (GTDB taxonomy): Bacteria > Gemmatimonadota > Gemmatimonadetes > Gemmatimonadales > GWC2-71-9 > SPDF01. The sequence goes on along the minus strand of CAWEMJ010000007.1, from coordinate 25,679 downwards.
GTGTCCTCCCGGGGCGGCCGGCACAAACGAGAAAGAGCCGGGGCGGTCGCGCCGCCCCGACTCCAATAAGCTAACGCCCCCCATTCGCGGCCGCATCACCCGCTCAGGCGGGGCTGATCGCCTTCTCCATCAGGTACCAGATTCGTCCGCCGATGTAACCGGCGCGGACCATGACCCGACGCCAGCCCATGGCGACAAGGAACGCCTCGGAGCGAAGGTCGTCCGTCCAGAACTCGACGAGGTGCGATCCGTTCATCGCCGCGCGTTGCTCGAACGCCTCGAGGAGCCGGTGGGCATGGCCCTGCCGGCGCTCGGCGGGCGCCACGGCCACCTCGACCAGGTGCGCGACGCCGCCCTGCATGGTGTATCGGAGTCCCCCGACCCAGTCGCCGATTTCACTGCTGAGCACGAGGTAGCGATCCTCGACCCGGCTGGACGTGCCTTCGGCCTCGTCTTCCGCGGTAAGCAAATCGGAAAACCAGGTCGAAAATTCCTCGTCCTGTTCCATTTCGCGGATCGTGATTTCGCTCATCGGGCCGGGATCTCCCAGTGTCGGGCCACGCGACCATGCGTTCCTGACGGGCTTCGAGTGCAACTTGAGTGCCATCGGGCGCAGTGCCGTGACGGCGGCGGCGGGCAAACGCCCGGCGCTCATTGATGTTACAACCGACCGGGGCGTTTCGTTCCGCCCCGGTGGCGTCCTCCCGGGGGGACGTCCGGAGCGGGGTGGAATCCGCCTACGTCAGCCCGATCGCGATGGCCACGGCCAGGGCCACGGTGGCCAGTGCGGCGAGCAGCAGCATCACCGGGACGGCGAACCGCCACCAATCCTCGAGCCGGACCCCGACCGCGGCGACCATGGCCAGGAGGGCACCGTTCGTCGGGTTGATGAGGTCCACCAGGCCCACGCCGAACTGGTACGCCAGGACCGTCACCTGGCGCGAGAGCCCGAGCAGGTCGGACAATGGCACGAGGAGCGGCATGGTGAGCACCGCCTGTCCGCTCGTACTCGGCACCGGCACGTGGAGGAGCCCATGCGCCACCATCATCCCGAACGCCGTGAGCGTGACCGGCAGATCGGCGACGGGGGCAAAGAGGCCACGCACCACGGTGTCCACGATGTGGCCCTGGTCCATGACGACGTAGATGGCGCGGGCGAAGCCGATGATGAGCGCGGCGTAGGCCATCGACTTGAAGCCGTCGACGTATGCCTCGGCGGTGCCCTCGAGGCCGAGCTTACCGATGAGGCCCACCGCGATGCCCATGGCAAAGAACAGCGCCGACATCTGGTCGAAGTCCCACTCCCACCGGAGCACGCCGACCACGAACCCGGTGAAGGTGGCCACGATGAGGAGGAGGATGGTCCGCATCCGCCACCCGCTGGCACCCGCCGCCGCCTCCTGCCCGGTGGTGGCAACCGCCGCCCTCCTGGTACGCGCGGCATAGCGCATGGTATACCAGGTGTAGAGCCCGAGGGCGGGGATGAGGCAGGCGATGCGAAACGCCGAGCCACTCAGCAGCGGCAGGCCCGCCACTTTCTGGGCGATGCCCACCATGAAGGGGTCGATGGGGCTGAAGGCGGCGCCGACGACGGCGGCGCCAATACTCATGGCGACGGCGGTCACGCGGTTGAAGCCGAGGCGCGCTACCAGGAGGACGAGGATCGGCGCGAAGGCGATCAACTCCTCCTGCATCTGGATCAGGATGCCGCCGATGGCGAACACCACGCAGGAAATGGGGATGACCAGCGCGTCGTGTCCGCGGAGTCGTTCGACGAGTCCGTCGAGCAGCGTACCGAAGACGCCGGTGCGTTCGACGACGGTCCAGGCGGCCCCGACGAGAAAGACGAGAAAGATGACGGAGGCGGCGTCGGTCATGCCCTTGGGGATGTCCACCAGGGCGTCGGTCAGCGACACCGGCGCCGGCGCCACCGTGCGATACGTTCCGGGTACCACCACCTGGCGCCCGGTGGCAGCGTCTTCCTGCCGGTCGTACTGTCCGGCGGGGACCACCCAGGTCAGGGCCGCCGCCGCCAGCACGAACCCGACCAGCAGCACGAGCGGGTGCGGGAACCGGAGGCTCGGCATGCTCAGAGGGGCTTGCAGGATTGCGCCACCGGAACCGCGTTGCCGCAGGCAATCGACTCGTTCATGCCCGCACTGATGGGTCCGCACGCGGTGGTCTGGGCCTGCTTCAGCGCCTCCGATTCCGTCGCGCCCGAGGCGGTCGCGCTGTTGCTGCGCCCGTTGAACTCGATGGTGACGTTGCACTCCACGTTCTGGCTGTTCAGCGTGGAGTAGAGGAGCATCGCGCCGAAGGCCACGGCGACGGCGATGGTGATGATCGTGCTGCGCTTCATGGGTCCCCCTGCGGGATCTGGTTGCCTTGAGAATACCCGCCCCGGGGTTCTGGCGTAACTCCAACGCCTTGCTCAAGATCGATGGCCCCGAGTACCCTCCTCCGCATGCACACGCATCCGCTTCGCTGCGCCCTGCGCTCGGCCCTGCTGGCCATCGTCGGCCTGATGGGCGGGCTCGGCGTCGGCACGGCCAGCGCCCAGCTCGGGTTTCGGGATCTCGACCCGCTCCATCCGGTGCCGGTCGAGGACGCCTCCCCAGTAGCGCGGTACGCCTTCGAGTTGCTGACGCCATGGGACTATGTCCAGCCCGCGGGGACCGCCGGGCGCAACCAGCTGGACGTTGACCTGACCTACGGCGTGGCGCTGAACTGGCATGCCGGTCTCCGGCTGCCGCTCGCATTCGGGCCGGGCGGTGAAACCGGCGTGGCGGGGATTGGCGCCTTCGCGTTGTTCAATCCGGTTCGGCAAGGGGTCGGCGTGCCCGCGCTTGCGTTGCGCGGCGATTTCTTCTCACCCACCGGCTCCTCCGCACGAGCAGGCCTGACGGCCATTGCCACCCAAAGCCTCGGGGCCGCCCGGCTGCACGCCAATGCGGGCGTTGCGTCAGGCGAGGGAGGGGATGAGGAGCTCCCCAGGTGGCACGGCGGATTTGCCCTGGATTACACCTTCTTCCGGCCGAGCCTTCTGGTGGTGGGGGCGCTCACGGCCTCGCAGGCAGGTGAGGGCGATCCGACGGTGAGCGAGTTGAGCGCCGGGCTCCGATGGCAGTGGACACCGACCATGGTGGTCGAGGCCGGCGCCGGGACCCGGGTCAGCGCGAGCGGCCCCGACCTGAGGCTGACGCTTGGCCTGTCCAGCACGTTCAGCTTCCGGCGTATCGTGCCCATCCACCCGCCGTCCGGACCCGAGACGGTTCGGGGTCGCGCCGAGGAGTTCTATTACCCGGGATCCTTCAACTGGATCTTCCTGAAGACGTATCCCGACGCGGCGCGGCTCTTCAACGCCTTCGACTACGGTCACGCCATCCTCTACGAACGGCTGGCCACCGCACCGGCGGGCGACCCCGCCTGGCTCGAGGTGGGGAAGTTCGACTATCTCACCACGGAGCTGCTGGTTCGGCCGCCCCGGTTGCCGATTGCCGAAGAGGCGATTTTTCCCCGGTATGCCGCGCGATATTGGCCGGCCGCGCTCGCGTTCGACTGGGCGCACGTCCTGCACCGCCAGGTCTACGATGCGCTGAGCGACGAACGCCTGACGCCGGCCGGGCGCGATTCGCTCGTGGAGCGACTCACCGACTTCTACCTGTCACGGCGCGACGTGGCGTTTGCGCCGGTGCCGAAGAGCATGGCGCTGATGCTCGACCAGCCGTACAGCGGGGCGTTCATCCGCGCCTACCCGAAGATTCAACGGCCTGATCTGGGCCTATCACTGGCTGCAGGTCGGGCTCTACGAGCCGCTCATGGTGGAGCCGACTCCGGCGGGCCGGCGCGCCGGCATCGATACGGCGCTGGCCCGGTTCCGCGCGATGGTCCCCGGTGGCTTCCCCGCCGCGATGCCGATGACGCCCATGGTGGCACCCACCTTCACCGCGCGGCATCCGCGCGCCGCCGCCATTTTCGACAACCTGCACAGCCTGCATGACATCATCTCCGACATCCTGCTGTCGGACCTGGTGGCACCCGACAACAAGCGGGCCGCCATCGAGGCGGCCCTGAAAGAATTCCGGGACGGGACCCGGAACGTGATGACAGACGAGGAGTGGCGGGGGATGGCTTCCCACCACGAGCACTGAGGTCAGCCGCCGAGGCCGGACGTCACGAAGGTGAAGAGGCCTCCCAGGATCCAGACCACGCCGGCGGCCGTCAGCGCCTTGCTCATCGGCACCTTGCCGACCACACGAAGGCCCACGGCGAGGAGGAAGGTGACCCAGAGCGTGAAGACATCGACGCGCATCAGGACGGCCATGAGCATCGAGGAGGCGGTGTCGGGGTCGAGGGCCCTCGCTGCGCCGAGTGAGATCGACGCCCGGCCGGTGACCTGCTCCTCGGGCAGCAGCAAGACCTGGGCGCCGGTGACGAGCATTTCGAGCAGGCGCGGGAAATAGCTGTAGGTCGCGATCATCATGGCCGCGCCGAGCGTGGTCACCGCCCCGACCATCTTGCCGGCCCCCCACGTAAACAGCCCGACGAAGAGCACGGCGATCGGCACGCCGATCGTGACCATGAGCGGCGCCAGCTTTTCGCCCATGGCGCGGTTGCCCGCCATCATCTCTTCTGTGATCTGGGGATTCTTCGCCATGACCTTGGCGATGGCGCGGGCGTTCTCGGCGTCCATCATCGGCTGGAACGCGCCGCGGAGCCCCAGGAAGAACAGCGCAAACAGGACCGTCAGCACGATGAGCGGCACGGCGAATCCGGCGGCCTTGCGCCGCTCGAAGACGGCGGCCGGCTTGATGAAGATCTCGAGGAAATCTTCCCACAGGGCGGCGCGTTCGGGTGCAGGAGCGGCTGGAGCGGTCACGTGGACTCCAAGGTTCAGGAAGCGGTTTCGGTGCGTATCCAGTCCAGATAGTCGGAGGCGCCCGCCGTGATGGCCGTCGCGATGATTTCGGGATTCCGGTAGCTGTGCATCCCGAGGGCGTGTCGCTGCAGATCGGGGTAGCGGCCGCGCGTGGTCTTCAGGAGGCAGAGCCACTCCTCCGCCCGCTCGACCTTCCCTTCCCACCGATACGTGGAAGTCACTGGGCCGATCACCTGGCCGCAGGCGGCCAGTCGCAGCTCCACCGCGCTGCCCGTGATCCGCTCGGCCTCCTCACGCGAGGCCGCCGCGACCGTCACCTGGAGGCAGTCGTCCGTCACGACGCCGGGGTGGCCGCCGTGATGCCGGGCGTCTCATTGCCGCGCCGGCCGTCGGCGATCGGATCCACCGCCGTCCGCCAGCCGCTCTTGAACTGGAGGGTCAGGCGGTGCCCGAGGCTGTCCACGGTGACGTTGACGACATCCGGCATGGTGCGGGCATAGGCGACGGCCGCCGCGGCCTGGGCGCCGTAGTCCGCAGGAGTATCCCCCTGGTAGGCGTAGCCGAGTTCCCGCGCGACGGCCACCGCCTGGGCCTGTTCCTTCCCGTAACGGGCAAACTGGTCGGGCGGCACGAGCCCCTTCTGCGAGACCAGCGGCGCGTAATTGTCGTAGCTGGGGCAAGCGGTCAGGGACAGGGCAAGCAGGGGAAGGGCAAGAAGGCGTCGCATGAAGGGCGTCCTGAAATGAAGTTGACTCGTCTGCCGGCGTCCGCCGTGCAGGCAGGCCGGGCATTCAACTACCTTAGATAATGCCAAGCGCGCGTTCTCCCAAGGGGTGGCTCTGCTCGGTCACCCTGGGGATCGGGATGGCCATGGGTGGACCACCGGTCCTCCATGCGCAGGACACGACGGCACCCCACCAGATTCAATGGTACGAACCGGTCATCGCGGCGGCCGGCGTCTCGGTCTTCTTCCTGGTGGACAACCCGGTCCGGAGCTACATGCTGGACAACCAGACCACGACCAAGGACGATGTCGCGAGCGCGTTCAAGAAGGTTGGCGAGCCGGAGGTGTGGGCGCTGGTGCCGGCGGTGATGATCGGAACCGGCCTTGCCCTGAAGAAGCCGGGGCTGACCCGTTCAGGCCTCCGGGCGGTCACCTCGGCGGCGCTGGCAGGGGGCGTCACGGCGGTCTTGAAGTTTGCCTTCGGGCGGGAGCGGCCCAACGTCGAGGGCTCCGAGCCGCTCGACTTCGAGCCGTTCGAATCGGTGTCAGACGACGCCTCCTTTCCATCCGGACATACCTCCTCGGCATTCGGCTTCGCCGCCAGCCTTGCGGAGGATGTCCACCCGCTCTGGGCCAAGATCGGCCTCTACACCCTGGCAACCGGCACGGCCTGGTCGCGAGTCTACAACAACCAACACTGGACCAGTGACGTCATTGCCGGCGCGATCGTCGGCATCACCTCCGCCAAGATCGTCAGCGGCAAGTGGCTGGCGTGGGGCATCCGCATGCCTGCGGTCTTCACCGACGGCCACCAGGTGACGGTGAGCTGGCGGGGCACCTTCTAGGAGACTTTCCATGCTGACGTATCAGGTCGTGTGTCGTGTCGCGGTTGCCCTCGCCGCCCTTCTCGGGATTCCGGGGACCGCGTCGGCCCAGGCGCCATCGCTCACCGGCGAGCTGGTCGTCTTCAACGCCGGCAGCCTCGGGCTCCCCTTCCGGAATCTCCTGAAAGCGTTCAAGCAGGCGTATCCGGGCGTGCGGACGTCGCAGGAGTCGTCCGGCAGCCTCGAGGCGGCCCGCAAGATCACCGAACTCGGCAAGACGCCCGACGTGCTGGCCGTCGCCGACTACGCCATCATCCCAAAGCTGTTGATCCCCGCGCATGCCGAGTGGTATGCCACCTTTGCCACCAATTCCCTGGTGCTGGCCTACCGGAACGAATCGGCCGGCGGGCTCGAGATCGCCAACTACAACTGGTACCGGATCCTGCTGCGCCCCGGCGTTCGCACGGGGCGGTCGGATCCCGCGCTCGACCCGGCCGGGTACCGCACGCTGATGGTCTGGCAGCTGGCGGAGCGGTTTTACCGCCAGCCGACCCTCGCGCGCCTCCTGCAGGACGCCAGCCCGCCCCGCTACATGCGTCCCAAGGAAGCCGATCTCACCGCGCTCCTGCAGCTGGGCGAGCTGGATTACGTGTGGACCTATGCGTCGATTGCGCGGACCAACGGGTTCCGGTGGCTGGACCTGCCGGCCGAGATCAACCTGAGCGACCCGGCGCTGGCGGCGACGTACGCCGAGGCGCGCGTCGTGCTGCCGGGCGCTTCCCGGGCGGACGAAGGACAGCGTGGAATTCCGCGGCGAACCGATCGTCTACGCCCTGACGATTCCCGGTAAAGCGCCGCATCCGGAGGTCGCGGAGGCCTTCGTGCGGTTCGTGTTTTCTCAGGAAGGGCAGCGCATTCTTGCCGAGGCGGGATTGCGGCCGACGGCGACCCCGGCGCTCGGCGGACCGGGCCAGCCGCCATTATCTTTGCAGGGACTTTTTCCCCATGAGTGAGCCGACATGAGCGCCTACCGGACGCCAGCCCCGCGCAACGAACCCGTCCTCAACTATGCCCCCGGCTCCGCCGAGCGGGCGGCGCTCAAGGCGGCGCTGGCCCGGATGTCGGGGGAGACGATCGACATTCCGGTGGTCATCGGCGGGCAGGAGTTCCGGACTGGCCGGACCATCGACGTCGTGTCGCCGCACGAGCATCGCCGGATCCTGGCCAAGGCGCACCTGGCCGACCCCGCGCTCATCTCCAAGGCGATCGATTCCGCGACGGCCGCACAGCATGACTGGGCGGCCATGCCGTTTGCCGACCGCGCCGCGGTGTTCCTCAAGGCGGCGGACCTGCTGGCCGGCCCGTGGCGCCAGGTGATCAACGCCGCCACGATGCTGGGACAGAGCAAGACGGCCTACCAGGCGGAAATCGACAGCGCCTGCGAGTTGATCGACTTCCTCCGCTTCAACGTGCACTTCGCCGAACGGCTCTACGAGGAGCAGCCGATCTCGTCGCCGGGCATCTGGAACCGGATGGATCACCGGCCGCTCGAGGGGTTCGTCTACGCCATCACGCCGTTCAACTTCACGGCCATCGCCGGCAACCTCCCGACGACGCCAGCCATCCTGGGCAACGTGGCGATCTGGAAGCCGGCGGCGTCGGCGCTGCTCAGCAACTGGTACGTGTACAAGCTGCTCGAGGCGGCGGGATTGCCGCCGGGCGTGATCAACTTCGTCCCGGGGAGCGCGGCGCAGGTGTCGGACCTTGTGCTGGCGGATCGGCGGCTCGCCGGGATCCACTTCACCGGGTCCACCGAGGTGTTCCAGTCGCTGTGGCGCACCGTCGGCCAGAACCTCCCGCAGTATGCCACCTATCCGCGGCTGGTCGGGGAGACGGGCGGCAAGGACTTCGTGCTGGCCCACCGGAGCGCCGACGTCGATGCACTCGCCGTGGCGCTGGTGCGGGGCGCGTTCGAATACCAGGGCCAGAAGTGCAGCGCGGCCTCGCGGGCCTACGTGCCCGACAATCTCTGGCCGGCGGTGCGGGAGCGGGTCGTGGCCATGATGGCCGACATCAAGATGGGCGACGTGGCCGACTTCCGGAACTTCGTGGGGGCGGTCATCGACCGGAAGGCGTTCGACAAGATCTCGGAGTACGTCCGGACGGCCGGCAAGGCGAAGGGCGTCGAGCTGGTGGCCGGCGGCAAGTCGAACGACGCGGTGGGGTACTTCATTGAGCCGACGCTGCTCCGGGCCGATGATCCCCGCTACCGGACGATGTGCGAGGAAATCTTCGGCCCCGTCCTGACGCTGCACGTGTATCCAGCCGCGCAATGGGAAGAGACGCTCGCGCTGGTGGACAGCACGAGTCCGTATGCGCTGACCGGCGCCGTCTTCGCGCAGGATCGCCGGGTGCTGTCGTCGGCCTCGGACGCGCTGCGCAACGCCGCGGGCAACTTCTACCTGAACGACAAGCCCACCGGGGCGGTGGTGGGGCAGCAGCCGTTCGGCGGCGCGCGGGCGAGCGGCACCAACGACAAGGCCGGGTCCATCCTGAACCTGATGCGCTGGATTTCACCCCGCAGCATCAAGGAGACTTTCGACCCGCCGGTGAAGTACCGCTATCCATTCATGGATGGCGAATAGACGAGAGGCTCGCCCATCCAGGAGGTTGCCCGACAACATGGACCCCGGCTTTCGCCGGGGTGACGGATTGGTTTCCACTCGGCCCCGCTGCCCCGCTGCCCCGCTGCCCCGCTGCCCCGCCTACTGCCTGAATACGACCCCGCCCTTCATCACCCACGTCACCCGTTCCAGCGCGCTGATATCGGTGAGCGGGTCCTCGGGCAGGGCGACCAGGTCCGCCCACCGCCCGGGGGCCACGCTGCCGAGGTTCGGCGCCTGGCCGAGGAGATCGGCGGCCACGGTGGTGGCGGACTGGATGACCTGCATCGGCGTCATGCCGTAGCGCACCATGTAGGACATTTCCTTGGCCTGATGCTCGGTCCAGGCGTATCCGCCGGCATCGGTCCCGTAGGCGATCAGCACGCCGCGCTTGAGCGCCTGCCCGAAGGCCACCCGCTCGATCTCGACCATCTTCGGCCAGATGCCGCCTCGCCCCTCCGCCACGTAGGCCCCGACGTAGATGGTCGGGCACCAGTACGCCCCTTGCTTGATCATCCGGTCCATCAGGTCCGGCGTGAGCCCGTCGCCATGTTCGATGGTGTTGAACCCGGCACGGAGCGCCGCATCGATGCCGTCCCACCCGATGGCGTGGGCCGCGGCACGCTTGCCGAGCCGGTGCGCCTCGTCCACGAACATCTTCAGCTCTTCGTCGGTGAAGTTGACCCAGCTGCGGAGTCGGCCGTCCTCGGCGATATAGTACCGCCGATCCACATACACCTTGATCCAGTCCGCCCCGTACTTCACCTGCTCCCGCACGCCCTTCCTGATTTCCTCCGGCCCGTCGACGATCTGCACGCCGTCCGGCACCTTGAGTTCCCAGGAGTAGCCGGACAGCGGATACATCCCCGTGGCGCTGAACGCACGGGTGGCGACGAACAGCCTCGGACCGGGCACGACGTCCCGGGCGAAGGCCCGCTTGAGGTCTACGTCGGCAAACATGGCGCCTTCGGTCTCGAGATCGCGCAGCGTGGTGAAGCCGTGCATCAGCGCCACGCGCCCCGCCGCGACCGCTCGAATGGTGCGGTAGGGAATCGACTCCTTCAGGACCTGGTCGTCGTACTCGGCCGCAGTGATGTCCCCCTGCAGGAGCAGGTGGGTGTGCGCGTCGATGAGCCCGGGGAGCACCGTCATGCCGCTCAGGTCGATGGCCGTGGCCCCGGCGCCCCGCGCCGCCATGTCGGACCACGAGCCGACCGCCGTGATCCGGCCGTCCTCGATGAGGATGCCCTGGTCGGTGCGCACCGGGGCACCGGTGCCGTCGATCAGGCGGCCGGCGTGCACCAGCGTGCGCGCCGGGTTCGGAGCGGGCTGCTGGCTGAAGAGAGGCACGGTGGCGCCGAACGACAGCACGAGCAGCAGGGGCGGAAGTCGCATGGCGGTCTCTGGCGTAGGGGGGACGGTGGTTGGACAACGCCAGAGGATGCCACCACATTGGCGGGCATGCAAGTGATGCGCTGGCTTCCGCTCCTGGTGTTCCTGGCGGCTCCCTCGCTCGGTGCCGCCCAGGTGCCGGCCTATGACGCGGCGGCCCTTCGCTGCGCCCGGTTCTCGGAATCGGTGCACGGCGCGCTGGAATCGAGCTTCGGGCCGCAACGCCGCCTCGAATCCCTCGGACGCGAAGGCGTGCTGGTGGTCCGCGCGACTCCCGACAGCGCCGGCCTCTCCGTGGAGTCCTGGTACGACACCCTCGCGGTGTGGCGCGAAGGCCCGGACGGCCGATACGCGCCGGACGCCGAGGGGATTCTTGGCGGCCGGTATGTCGGGATCCTCGATCCGCAGGGCGACTACCTGGCGACCGTCACGCCCTACGTGCCGGCCGCACTGCGCGACATCTTCGACTTTGCGCGCGTGCGCCTGCATTTCTTTCCGCCGTTGTCGCCCGCGCCGCTCCGGCCTGGTGGAGAATGGACCGACGGCGCGGGACTGACGATCTGGCGGCTGGCCGACAGTGCGGCCACGGCTGGCCCGGTCGGTCGCTACCGCTGGATCCGGCGCGAGTCGTGGGAAGAGGGAGTCGCCGCCGGCGACTCCACCGTCATCGTGCACCGGGGCGAAACCGAGGACGGCAGCCTGCTCTGGCGAGAGGGGTCGGGGCCTGTCGGGTGGAGCAGTTCCACTGTCGCCACGCTCGAACTCGACAACGGCGCGGGGCGGAGTGAATTGACCCAGGATGTGCTGGTCCGGCGGCTCGCCGGAGCGTGCCCCGGCCCCTAGCAGGCCCGAGTGGCAGCACGCCTCCGGACTTGCGACGCAACTCACTGTCGTCGCTTCTCTTGCGTGGGATACCCTTCCTGTCCTACTTTGGTGCAACCTGCCTCCGGAGGCACCGCCGATGTCGGAAAGCTTTCTAAGCTCCGACGAATACGACGAGAACGCCCATTCCCTCTATAACGAAGGCCGGTACGACGAAGCACTGGATCTCCTCCGCGTCGGGGTGACGCTCTATCCGCACGCGGTCGAATTGCATGTGGGGATGGCCTACGCCTACCTCGCGCGCGAAGAGTACGCCTGGGCGCGGCGCAGCTTCGATCGCGCGGTGGCGCGGGACCCCGACCACGAGGACGCCCTCGCCGGTCTCGGAGAAACCCTTCTCAAAATCGGTGATCGTGGCGGGGCCCTCGCCGCCTTCGAGCGCGTGGTGGCGCTCGGCTTCCGGGACGACCACGAGCTCATGCTCCAGCTCGGCCGCGCCCTCTTCCGGGAGGGGCTGCTGGCGCAGGCGCACCGGTTCTTCGAGTTCGCGGTGTCGGCGCACCCCGATTCGCCCGAGGCGGCGGCCTGCGTGGGCTACGCGTCGCATCGCCTCGGGAACGACAGCGGCGCGTTGTACTGGCTGCGGCGCGCCCTCGAAATCGACCCGACCTACGCCGAGGCGCGGATCTATCTCGCCAACCTGCTGTACGACCGCGGCGAGTCGGAGGCGTCGTTGCATCACCTCGAGCGCACCCAGCCCGAGGAACACTTCGACGAGCTCGCCCTCTGGCGTTACATCGAACTCAAGAAGTCGATCTTCCGATTGCCCGACGACGACCCCGAACTGGTTCCCTGGCTGGCGCGCCTCGGCGAAGTGGCGGCCGAGCCCGATTCGATCGACATGCTGCTGGCCGAGATGGAGGCGCTGCTCCCCGATGGTACGCTGCGCGACCCGAACCAGCTGGAACTGTTCGGGACGCTCCTGACCGAGCTGCAGGCGATGCAGAAGCGGCCCAACGTCGGGGAGTCGCACCTGGTGGCCACGTTGTCCGGCCACCTCTTCAACGGCACCTGGGAAGAGATCCTCCTCCAGATGAAGGCGGCCGACCAGGACGGGTCCGCGGCCTCGCTCGTGGAGTTCATGGCCGGCCTCGCCCGGCGCGGCCAGGCCGAGACCGGGATCGTCATTCCGGTCACCGACGCCGAAGCGTTCATCCGCGGCAGCTCGGAGGCAGGCGTTCTCCGCATCATTCAGTAGGGGCGCACGGCCGTGCGCCCCTACCCCTGTTGACTGCCGGGGCCCGCGAGGGCCCCGGCGTGCATCCGGCACCTGATCGCATACCTTTCGGCATGCCAACGACGAAATCCTGGACCGCGGGCGTCGTCCGCGAGGTCCTGCCGAACGGCCTGACGCTCCTCGTGCAGCGTGACCCCTCCGCTCCAGCCGTGGCGGTCGTGACCCACGTGAAGGCGGGGTTCTTCGACGAGCCCGACCGGTGGAGCGGCATCAGCCATGTGCTCGAGCACATGTTCTTCAAGGGGACGCCGACGCGCGGCGTGGGCGAAGTGGCCCGCCAGACCAAGGCCGCCGGCGGCTACCTGAACGCCGGCACGGCCTACGACTACACCACGTACTACGTGACGCTCCCCGCCGCCGAACTGGAGGCGGCGCTCGACATCCAGGCCGACGCGCTGCAACACGCCACCCTCGACCGCGACGAACTGGCGCGCGAGCTCCAGGTGATCATCCAGGAGGCCAAGCGGAAACTGGACTCGCCAGGGTCACTCGCGCACGAGACGCTGCACGAAGTGCTCTTCGACCGCCACCGGATCCGTCGCTGGCGGATCGGGACGGAATCCGCGCTCGCGGGCTTTGCCCGGGAAGACGTGGCCGGGTATTACGAGTCCCGATACGTCCCGGCTCGCACCATCGTGGCCATCGTGGGCGACGTCGACCCCGCGGAAGCGCTCAGCGCCGCGCGCGCGAGATACGCCGGCTGGCCGGCCCGCGCCGCCGCCACCGATCCCTCACCTGTGGAACCGCCCCGCCGCGACGTCCGCGCCCGCACGCTCCGTGGCCCCATCACGCACGCCCAGCTCGCCCTGGGCTGGCGCACCGTGGACGTGCTGCACCCGGACGTGCCGGCGCTCGACCTGGCCGCCGCGGTGCTCGGCAGCGGCCGGGGATCGTGGCTCTACCGGTCCGTGCGTGCGGCCGGTCTGGCCACCGACATCTCCGCCCATCACTACACCCCCACCGAAGTCGGCGTCTTCAGCATCGGCGCCGAGCTCGAGCCCGACCGGGTGCCGGCCGCGCTCGACGAAATTGCGAATGCGGTGCTCGCCCTGCGGGCCGGGGGCCCCTCCGCCGCCGACCTCGAACGGGCGCGGGCGCTCCTGCTGACCCGGTGGGGTCGCGGCCTGGAATCGATGGACGGCCGGGCCAGCGCGCTGGCGGCGGCTGAAGCCCTGCGCGATGTGGCGTTGCTCGATGAGGAGTTTGCCCAGCTGACCGCCGTGACCGCAGCGGATGTCCAGCGGGTGGCCGAGCGGTACCTCCTTCCGGACGCCGTTGGTGCGGTGGCCTACCTCCCCGAGGGGCGGGGAGGGGATCTTGGCCCCGAGGCGCTGGCCGCGGCGTTCGGCCGGGCGGCCTCGGTACGGCCTTCCGCGGGTGCCGATCCCGCGCCGACGCTCCGCGCCATGAACGGTCGTCCGGCGGGGAAACGGCAGGCCGGAGTGTTGCACGTGGCGCTCGACGGAGCCGACCTTCTCATCCGTCGAAAGGCCGGCGTCCCTGCCGTCACGCTCGGCGCGTACACCACGCGCACGGGGTCCGAGGCGCCCGCGGAGGCGGGGCTCGGCTCGCTTGCGCTTCGGAGCGCCATCCGCGGGGCGGGACAGTACGATGCCGAGCAGCTGGCCCTCGCGTTCGAGCGCCTCGGCGGAAGTCTCGGCTCGTCGATCGCCACCGATTGGCTCGGCATGGGCACCACCGTCATGGCGGAGCGGCTGGGGCCGGCTGCCGCCCTGCTTCGATTGGCCATGGACGAGCCGCGACTCTCGGAGCCGGAAGTGACGCGCGAGCGGGACCTCATGATCGAAGAGGCGCGCCAGGTGCCGGACGACACCTTTCGCTATCCGTTCCAACTCGCATTCCGTGGCGCGTTCGGCGACAGCACATACGGCCTTCCCGTCGGTGGGCTCGAAGAAACGCTTGCCACGCTCACGCCGGCGCGCGCGGCGGCGTGGCACCGCGACGCGGTCCGGGGGCATCGCTTGACCGTCGTGGCGGTCGGCGAACTCGATCCGGATCGTGCCGCCGATGAACTGGCGGCGGTGTTCCGGGATTGGCGCAGCGCTCCGCAGGACGCCGCTCCACCGGTGGCGTGGCAGCCGGGCACCGCGCCGATCGAGCGGGTGGTGGAGATGGGCAAGGCGCAGTCGGCGTTCGCCATGCTCTTTCCGGGCCCCGGGCGTCGCGATCCGCTGCATCATGCGGCGGAAGTGTGGGCGGCGGTGGCGAGCGGGCTCGGCGGCCGGCTCTTCGACGCCCTCCGGGAACAGCGCTCCCTCGCGTACACCGTGCTGGCGTTCGCATGGCCACGGATGCAGGCCGGGGCGCTGGGCACCTACATTGCCATGGCGCCCGAGCGGGAAGCGGAGGCGCGCGACGCCATGCTGGCCGAACTGGCCCGCTTTGCCGCGGAGCCGGTGACGCCCGACGAACTGCAGGGAGCCATCGGGTACCTGGCGGGGCAGGCGGCGGTGCAGCGGCAGAGCGCCGGGCACCTGTCGTCCGAAATCGTGGATGCCTGGTTGATGGGGAGCGGGCTCGAGGAACTCGAGGATCCGGCCGCGCCGTACCGACGGGTGACGGCGGACGAGGTCTGGCGAGTGGCGCGGGAGTCGCTCCGGCCCGAGCGCCGGGCCGAAGGGGTGGTGCGGGGGACGGGCGGCGGCCGCTAGAACATCGACATCGCCAGGATGGACCGGAGATTGTCGTTGGTCGCGCGGAGCCGGGTGGAGAGCAGGCGCACCATGGCGCGGAGCACCTTGCCCGCGAGGTCCGGGTCGAGGTCGAGCACGATTTCGAGGTCGGCGCGGCTGATGGTGAGCAAGCGACACCCGCCGTTGCTGATGGCGTCGGTGGAGCGCTCGGAGCGGTCGAACACCGCCATCTCGCCGAAACAGGCGCCCGGCTTGAGGATGGCCAGCGCCTCCTCCCCGCTGCCCGGAATGTCCCGGCTGATGCGCACGTCGCCCTCGAGAATCAGGAAGAGGCGGTTGCCCGGCTCGCTCTCCCTGAAGATGGTCTGCCCGGGGTGGTAACTCTGTTCGCGGCAAATGTCCGCGATCTTGGCGAGTTCGGCGTCATCCAGCGTGGCGAAGAGAGCGACTTGTCGCAGCAGGGGCTGATGCATGGCGGACTCGCGGCTCGAGGGGAAGGATGATGACCGAAGCTAGGCGTGGCCCGGGAGGGGAGCAAGATCGGCGCAGCCGGTTCACCGTGGCCGACGCCTTCACCGTGGTGCGCCTGCCGCTCGCGGTGGCGTTCCCGCTGGTGGACGACACCTGGCGACTCGTCGTGCTGGCGCTCGCCGGTGGCTCGGACCTGCTGGACGGTTTCCTGGCGCGCCGCGTCGGGAGCTCGCGGTTCGGCCCTGTCATCGACCCGGTGGCGGACAAGCTCTTCATGGCGGTGGCGTTTGGCACCGTGCTGTTCTCGGGCGAACTGACTTGGTGGGAACTGGTCGGCGTGCTCGCGCGCGACATCACCGCCAGCGTCGCGTTCTTCGTCACGGCGGTCCGGGGCCGCGCCAGCGCCATTCCGGCCCGGGCCGGGGGGAAAGCCGTCACCTTCCTGCAGGTCACGACGCTCTTCGCCTTCGTACTCAACTCGCCGTTCCTACGCCCGCTCGCGTGGGCCACGGCAGCCGTCGCGCTGTACGCCATCTGGGATTACTCCCGGGCCGCGGCGGCATCTGCTCGATCACTCCAGGAACAAGACCATGACTGAGACGCCAGAAACCAAACGAGTCTCCCTCCGGTGGATCGACGACTTGCGCTTCGAGGGCGGGGAACCGGACGGGCCCCAGGTGGACATCGATGCCGAGAACGTGACCGCCCCGGGCCCGATGCTCCAGCTCCTGCTCGCCGCCGCTGCCTGCAGCGGAGCCGATGTCGTGTCGATCCTCAAGAAGATGCAGGTGGGGCTCGAGTCGCTGGAGGTCAGCATGTCCGGGCAGCGCCGGGCTGAGCATCCCAAGCGATATACCGCCATCCACTACAACTGGGCCATCCGCGGCAGCGGGCTGGACGAGACCAAGGCGCGGCGGGCCATCGACCTCTCCATGGAGAAGTACTGTTCGGTCCTGCACAGTCTCGCCCCGGACATCGCGACGAGCTATGACCTCACGCTGGGCTAGGCTCCTCCTTCTTCCGCTGGTGCTCGGCGCGGCGCCGCTCGCCGGGCAGGGGGGCACCGTGCGCGAGGCGGGGCTCGAGACCGTGGTGACGGCCGCCGACCCCGCCGTGTACACCGCCGGCCTCACGGGCTCATTGCGACCCTCCACTAGCACGCGCGTCGCGCTGTACGCGGGTGGGGGCGTGACCGGCGACGGGGATGGGGTGGGCAGAGTGGAGCTCGTGGGGCACTTCCTGCTCACTCCCCGGAGTGCGCACACCGGCGTCTATGCCGGCGGTGGCCTGGCGGGCGTCTTCGAGAGCGGTGCCGCCGAGGGCTACCTGGTGGTGTTGGTCGGGGTCGAGGGTCGGCCGGGTGGCAAGGGAGGGTGGTTCGTCGAGGCCGGCGTCGGTGGAGGGGCGCGCCTTGCGGCAGGATATCGGTGGCGAAAACTCCCGCCGGGGTGGCGGGCCAGGAATTGATGCAAAACCGCCCCGGGAGCGTATCCCGGGGCGGGGCAACCTACTCGGCGGATCCGCTGCCGACGGCTTCGGTCTGGCGCTGCACCACCGGCTGACAGTACCGCTCGCCCAGCAGGCGAAGGTTGGCGCGATCCTCCTCCGCGAGGTCGGGATAGCGCTCCGTCAGATACTGCATGGTGTCGTCGAACCAGTCCTTCTGGTGTTCGAGCTCGGCTTCCATCACGCCGCACCGAAGGATGTGGCTGAAGAGTTCGTCGCGCGCCTGATCGAGCGAGGCGGGCGGCGCCGACCGCTGGGGCTTTTTCTTGGTCATGCACCTTCCTCTGGGTGGTTCGCGGCCCCGGTGTCCTGTGCGCCGGGCGTTCTGAAAGATAACAGGGGGGCGGGGGTATTGGCAAAGGTTCGGGACCGAGCGGCGGCCTCGTAATCCATTACATTCCAGCCGGTTGATGACACCTGGCCGGTCCGCTGGACCGGTCCTTCCTGACGCCGCCCGACTCATTCGAGGACGATTTCCCATGGCTGGCACCAGCTCGCTGAACCGGTTCTATCTCATCCTCCTCGCCCTTGCGGTCGGCGGCGGCGGGTTGCTCTACTGGCAGGTGCGCCGCGGCGTGCCCAGCATCCCTGCCAACGTCACGGTGACCGCCGCGGACACGGCGGGCTTCCAGGGCTACTTCATGGGCAATGCCGACGCGCCCGTCGTCATCACCGAGTACGCCGACTATCAGTGCCCCGGCTGTCAGTCCTTCGACATGGTCCAGTTCCCGGACATCGTCCGCCAGCTCATCGAGACCGGCAAGGTGCGGTGGCGCTATCGGGACTTCCCGCTCAACATGCATCCATTTGCCCGGCTCGCAGCCCATTCCGCCGCCTGCGCCAACGATCAGGACCGCTATTGGCCGCAGCATGCGGCGATCTACCAGGGCCAGGCACAATGGTCGGTCGAGTCGGAGCCGTCAGGGACATTCCGGGGCTACGCCGAGAAGGTCGGGCTCGACCTCAAGGCGTATGACGCGTGCATGATGTCCGCCAAGTACGCCGGCCGCATCCAGGCCAGCTACGACGAGGGAGTGCGCGTCGGGGTCAACGGCACGCCGACCTTCCTGATCGGCGACCGGCTGTACGGCGGGCTGTCGAACTCCGACGCGCTCAAGCGCCTCGTGGACTCGCTGACGGCGGCGACCGCTCCCACGCCATGAAATACCGGATGGGCACGGCGCTCCTCGGACTCACGGGAATGCTGATTTCCGTCTATCTGTGGATGTTCAAGCACGGATACATCGGCTCGCTTGCCTGCGGGACCGGCGGGTGCGCCACCGTGCAGTTGAGCCCCTACAGCAAGTTCCTCGGCGTGGACGTGGCGCTACTCGGATTCCTGGCCTATGCCGCGCTGCTCGGCCTCGCGATGCTCGGCCTTCAGCCGGCGTGGCAGGAGCGCCGGGAACCGACCCGTGCGGCGCTGCTCATCTCGGGCGGCGGCGTGCTGTTCGCCGCCTACCTCACCTGGCTCGAGCTGTTTGTCATCCACGCCATCTGCCGGTGGTGCGTGGCCTCGGCGGTGATCATCCTGGTCCTCTTTGTCCTCGCACTCCTGGACCACCGGCGCCTGGCGCGCCGCTGACATGACGTCCAAGGGCGAGCGACCGGGGCACGATCACGGAACGGGGCTCGCCGCACTGGCCCTCGGGGCGCTCGGCGTGGTGTACGGCGACATCGGCACCAGCCCGCTCTACGCCATGAAGGAGGCGTTCACCGGGGCGCATGGATTGCCACCCACCCCGGAAAATGTCTACGGTGTCCTCTCCCTGGTCTTCTGGTCGCTCAACTTCGTCGTTTCCTTCAAGTACATCGGGCACGTGATGCGCGCCGACAACCGGGGCGAGGGCGGCATCATGGCGCTCCTCGCCCTGGTTCGCTCACGGGGCAAGGGGGGACGGGGCCAGGCACTGCTGATCGGGTTGGGCCTCTTCGGCGCCGCCCTGCTCTATGGCGACGGCGTCATCACACCGGCCATCAGTGTCCTGGGCGCCATCGAAGGCATCGAGGTGGCCACGCCCACGTTCGCCGCGTTCGTGGTGCCGATCTCGGTGCTGATCCTCGCCGGCCTGTTCTGGTTCCAGCGCCATGGAACGGAACGGATTGGCCGCGCGTTCGGTCCCATCATGGTGGTGTGGTTCCTCTGCATCTCCGCCCTGGGTGTCCGGGGCATCCTGCTCCATCCGGAAATCCTCCGCGCCGCCAATCCGTGGTACGCGGTGCAGTTCTTCATCGACGACGGCCTGCGGGGCTTCCTGATCCTGGGCGCGGTGGTGCTGGTCATCACCGGCGGCGAGGCGCTCTACGCCGACATGGGGCACTTCGGGCGGAAGCCGATCCGGTTAGCTTGGTTCGCCTTTGCCCTCCCGGCGCTGCTCCTCAATTACTTCGGGCAGGCGGCGCTCCTCATCGAGACGCCTGGCGTCGAGAATCCCTTCTACGCGCTGGTGCCCGGGTGGTTCCTCTACCCGATGATCGTCATCGCCACCCTGGCGGCCATCGTGGCGTCGCAGGCCCTGATTTCCGGGGCGTTTTCGCTGACCCGGCAGGCGGTGCAGCTCGGCTACAGTCCGCGCGTGACGATCGTGCACACGTCACGCACCGAGGCGGGGCAGATCTACGTGCCGGAAGTGAACCAGGGCCTGGCCATCGCCTGCATCCTTCTGGTCCTGGGCTTCCGGAGTTCCACCAATCTCGCCGCCGCGTACGGCATCGCGGTGACCGGCACGATGATCATCACCACGGTGCTGTTCTACCGTGTGGCGCGGGACCTCTGGCACTGGAGCCTGCCGGCCGCCGGCGGACTCTGTGGTGTCTTCATGGTGGTGGACCTGGCCTTCTTCGGCGCCAACATCGTGAAGTTCGCCGACGGCGGATGGTTCCCCCTGGTCGTGGCGGCGGGCGTCTACACCCTCATGACCACCTGGAAGCGTGGACGGGCCAAGCTGGCCGCACTGGTCCAGCAGTCCAGCCTGCCGCTCGACCTCTTCCTGGCCGACGTGGCCAGGCGCCCGCCGGTGCGGGTGCCGGGCACCGCCATCTTCCTGACGTCGGCCCTGGATATCGCACCGCCGGTGCTGCTGCATCACCTGAAGCACAACAAGGTGCTGCACCAGCGGGTCATCCTGCTGTCGATCGTGACCGAAGAGGTGCCGCAGGTTGCGGCGGACGAGCGGCTCGAGTTTCGTGAATTGGGCGAGGGGTTCTGGCGGGTGGTGGGGCACTACGGCTTCATGGAATCTCCGGACGTTCCAGTGCTGCTCACGGGGCTCGGGCAGGTGGACGCTCCTGGCGTGCCTGGCGCGGTGTTCCTGACCCAGACGTCATTCTTCCTGGGCCGCGAGACACTCATTGCCACCCCGCGGGCCCAGATTGCCAAACGCCTCCCAGGCGACCCCCGGCCCATGTCGTACTGGCGCCGGCGCCTCTTCGTCATCATGACGCGGAACGCGCGTTCGGCGACGGCGTTCTTCGGCCTGCCGCCGAATCGAGTTGTGGAGCTCGGGGCTCAAATTCAGATCTAGGCTGGGCAGGGTGGCCGAGAGGCCGGGCGGCAGTTACTGCCTTCCGGCCCCCCTGCCTCACCCGCTACTCCTTGTCCTCGTACAGCTCCTTCAGCTTCGCCACCACATTCGGGTCCGCCAGCGTGGTCGTGTCGCCCAGCGCCCTCCCCTCCGCGATGTCCTTCAGCAGTCGCCGCATGATCTTGCCGCTGCGCGTCTTGGGCAGGTCGGCCGAGAAGATGATATCGTCGGGCTTGGCGATCGCGCCAATCTTCCGCGCCACGTGCTCACGCAAGTCCTCGCGGAGCTCCGCCGAGCGCTTGATCCCCTCCTTCACGGTCACGAACGCGGCGATGGCCTGACCCTTGAGTTCGTGGGCCTTGCCGACCACGGCGGCCTCCGCCACGCTCGGGTGGTCCACCAGCGCGCTCTCCACTTCCATGGTGCCGATCCGGTGCCCCGCGACGTTCAGCACGTCGTCCACCCGGCCGAGGAGCCACCAGTATCCGTCGTCGTCCACCTTGGCGCCGTCGCCGGCAAAGTACCGGCCGGGGAACCGGCTCCAGTACGTCTCCTGGTAGCGGGCGTCATCGCCGTAGATGGTGCGGAGCATCCCGGGCCACGGCTCGGTGAGGGTCAGGAATCCGCCGCCCCTGGCCATCGCCTTGCCGGCGGTGTCCACCAGTTCCACGCTGATGCCGGGGAACGGGGTGGTGGCGGAGCCGGGCTTGGTCGTGGTGACGCCCGGGAGCGCGGTGATCATGATCCCGCCGGTCTCCGTCTGCCACCAGGTGTCCACGACGGGGCAGTTCCCGCGGCCGACGTGCTCGTGGTACCACATCCACGCCTCGGGGTTGATCGGCTCGCCTACCGTGCCGAGGAGCCGGAGGGTGGAGAGGTCGTGTGCGGCGGGATGCGCGGTTCCCCATTTCATGAAGGCGCGGATGGCGGTGGGGGCGGTGTAGAACACCGTCACGCCGTGGCGCGCAATGAGCTTCCAGAACCGGTCACGCTCGGGCCAGTCGGGCGCGCCCTCGTACATCAGGACCGTCGCGCCGTTGGCGAGCGGTCCGTACACCACGTACGAGTGACCCGTCACCCAGCCCACGTCGGCGGTGCACCAGAAGATGTCTTCCTCGCGCAGGTCGAACACGTACTTGGTGGTGGCGGCCGCCTGCGTGAGGTAGCCCCCCGAGGTGTGCACGATGCCTTTCGGCTTGCCGGTGGTGCCGGAGGTATAGAGGATGAACAGGAGATCCTCCGAGTCCATCGGCTCCGGCGCGCAGGTGGGGCTCTCCTTGTCGAGCAGTCGGTGCCACCAGTGGTCGCGGCCCTCGACCATTTCCGCGAAGGACTCGTCGCCCTCGCCGCCGGCCCGCCGGCGTACCACCACGACATGCCGGATGCTCGGGCACCCTGCGATCGCTTCGTCGGCGATCCGCTTGAGGGGCAGGACCTGGCCCCGGCGGTACCCGCCGTCGGCGGTGATCAGGACGGTGGCCGTGGCGTCGTTGATCCGGTCGCGGAGCGATTCGGCCGAGAATCCGCCAAAGACCACCGAGTGCACCGCGCCGATCCGGGCGCACGCGAGCATGGCCATGGCGGCCTCGGGCACCATCGGCAGGTAGATGGCGACCCGGTCTCCCTTGCGCACGCCGAGTCGCTTGAGCGCGTTGGCAGCCCGACCGACTTCCCGGGCCAGCGCCCAGTAGGTGTACACCCGGCGGTCGCCCGGCTCTCCCTCCCAGATGATGGCGGCCTTGTTGCGCCGTGGGCCCGCGAGGTGGCGATCGAGGCAGTTGGCCGCGACGTTCAACCGGCCGCCGTTGAACCAGCGCGCGTGCGGCGGCGTCCACTCCAGCACGCTGGTCCAGGGGGTCATCCAATCCAGGGCGCGGGCCTGCTCCTCCCAGAACGCAAGCCGGTCCTGGGCGGCCGCATCGTAGAGCGCCTGCGTGGCGACGGCGCGCGAGGCGAAGTCGGCGGAGGGTGGAAAGCGCCGCTCCTCGTTGAGGAGTGTGGCGAGCTGATCGGCCATGGGGAGCGGTTCTCCGGTCGAATCGGGTCCAAGCCGGGCGGCGGCCCTTGCAGGGAGGCCGCGGGGGTGGCGGACTGCGGGAGACGCAGTGGCTGAAACGCCTTGCAGTCCCCTCGCAACCGCATGATCAGGAGCGAGTTAGCTCAGTGGCACCAAATTCGCTTTTTCCAGCGTCGGGAGGCATGGTGCCCCCGGAACAATACAACTGATCCGCCCGATAATAGCACACCCGGAGTGATCCGGGGCCGCAAAACTGGAGGTCTCATCCCGTCGGGGTGAGATAGCTCGGTGCCGAAGGTGGAATGCACACGACTCGAAGGAGCGTGGCGTTTCGGCCGGTTGGCGTGGCGAAACGACCACGCTTTGCTTATGTCGGGCCAGGGAGATGCCAGTATGGTGCCCAACGCCCAGACCGTCCGTCAACTGAACGCGCCCCCCTCGCTCGGGCTCGACACCCGCGCCTCGTTCCGCCAGGCGGCCGTCAGCGCTCTGGAGGAAATGCCTGAAGGGGAAAGCCGCCTGGTCATCGACTTGAGCGCCACGCACCACGTGGACTCGGCGGGACTCGGGGCCCTGATGCTGGTCCAGCGTCGTGCCGGCGAGCGCCGTCAGCGCGTGACCCTCCGCTCGGCGAGCGAGGAACTCCGTTTCCTGCTCATGCTCACCAAGCTCGAGGACCTCTTCGAACTGGAACCGAAGCAGATGTAGTCTTATACTCCGTGGACGCCCGCCACGATGGTGGGCGATCCGTGCCTTCCGGACGGGGTAATGACCGACCATCCCAACCAGCGCCGGGTCCTCTTCGTCGAAGACGAGCCCGCCCTGCGCATCAGCTACGAACGCTTCTTCCGCCCGCGCTATGCCATGGCGTTTGCGTCGTCGGGCGCGGAGGCGCTGGCCCGTCTCGCCGAGGCGTCGCCGGACGTGGTCGTGCTGGACATGCGCCTGCCCGACACCGACGGCGTGGAGCTGCTGCGCCGCATTCGTGAGACCCGCCCCGACGTCCCCGTCATCATTACCACCGCCTATGTGAGCGTCGAGCCGCAGCTGCGCGTCCTCGACCTGGCCCACAGCGCCTACCTGATCAAGCCTTTCGACCTCGACGAGCTCGGCGCCGCCATTGACCGAGCCGGTTGATCCGCCCCTTCTCTCGGCGCGCGGCCTGGTCCGCGCGTTCGGTGCATTGCAGGTCCTCCGCGGGGTGGACCTCGAGGTGCGTGCGGGCGAGATGCTGGCCGTGGCCGGGCCAAACGGCGCCGGCAAGACGACCCTCCTCCGCCTGCTGGCGGGGCTCATGCGGCCCAGCAGCGGCGAAGTGCGGATCCGTGGCCGGCAGCTGACGCGGGACGATCCGGGGCCGCGCCGCGGCATCGGGCTGTTGTCCCACCACACATTCCTGTACGACGACCTGTCGCCGGCGGAAAACCTCCACTTCACCGCCAAGCTGTATGGGCTGCCGGACGCCGCGGCCGCTACGCGGACGGCGCTCGAGGAGGTCGGCCTGACGGCGCGGTCAAACACTCCTGTGCGCCATCTCAGCCGCGGCCTCCTGCAGCGCGCCGCCATCGCCCGCGCTCTGCTCCACCAGCCCGACATCCTGCTCCTCGACGAGCCCTTCACCGGCCTGGATGCCCCCTCGGCCGACCGGTTCCGGGCGCTTCTGGCGGCACAACTCGCGCGCGGACGCGCGCTGGTCCTGGTGAGCCACCACCTCGCGGAAGCATGGGAACTGGCCACGCACGTGGCGGTGCTGTCCGGCGGCCGGTGGGCGCTCGAGGGACCGCGCCCATCCGACCTGACCGCCTTCCACACCCGCTACGCCGAGCTGGTCCATGGCTGAGTTTCTCCGGCTGGCGCTCGCCATCGCCGGGAAGGACATCCGGCTCGAATTGCGGAGCCGGACCGCGCTGCTCTCGGCCATCGTCTTCTCGGCGCTGGTGCTGGTGGTGTTCAATTTTGCCCGTGACCCGACCGCGCTCGCCGCGGTCGACCTCGCGCCGAGCGTCCTCTGGGTCACCTTCGCCTTCGGCGCGGTGATCGCGCTGAACCGGGCGTTTTACGTCGAACGCGAAAACGCCGCGCTCGACGGCATCCTCCTGGCGCCGGTTCCGCGGAGCGCCCTGTACGTCGGGAAGCTGCTCGCCAACCTGGCCTTCGTCGGAGTGGTGGAGGCGGTGGCGCTGCCGCTGTTCGTCCTCTTCTTTAACGTCAGCCTCGGGCACGCCCTCCCCGGCATCCTCGGGGTGACCGCGCTCGCCACGATCGGCTTCGTGGCGGTCGGCACCATCTTCAGCGCCATGGTGGTGCGGACCCGGTTTGCGGAGTTGATGCTGCCGGTGCTGCTGCTGCCGTTCATGGTGCCGCCCCTGGTCGGGGCGGTGCAGGTGACCGCCAAGCTCCTCGCGGGGCGCCCGTTGAGCGAGATGATGGGCTGGCTTAGGTTACTGACGCTCTACGACATCGGTTTCGTGACCCTCTGCATCCTCGTTTTCCCGGCGGTCGTCGACGAATGACACCAGAACTCCTTGCCGCCCGACGCATCATTCGCCGCGGGCAGGTGATCACGCTGCTCGGCCTCCTCGCCGCCGCTGGCGTGTACGTGATCGCCCTGCTCTACACCCCGGTGGAAGTGCGACAGGGACTGGCCCAGAAGATCTTCTACGTGCACGCCCCGGCCGCGTGGGGGGCCCTGGTGGCCTTCGCGGTCGTGGGACTGGTGAGCATCCTGTATCTCTGGCTGCAGGACGAGCGCCTGGATCTCTTCGCCGCCAGCTCGGCCGAGGTCGGCATCGCCTTTTCCCTCGTGATGCTCACGACCGGCCCGATCTGGGGCAAGACGGTCTGGGGCACCTGGTGGACCTGGGACGCGCGACTCACCCTCACCCTGTTCCTGTTCTTCCTGTTCG
>CAWEMJ010000006.1:0-31427 GCA_963810185.1 uncultured Gemmatimonadales bacterium | reverse complement strand
CCGAACTGCTCAAGACCAATCCCGCAGCGGCCACGATGCCCAGATGGTTGCGAAGCTGGCCAAGATCGGTGTCGTTCCCGGGCAGGATTTTGACGTGACCAAGTCGACCCAGCGGTTGCCAAGGGCCTGGCCGGGGCGCCCAAGCCCGCCCAGGAAGTGATCATGGACTGGATGAAGGCGGGCATCGTGGCCGGCGACTTCAAGCTGGAAGACGGCTGGCTGTTCACGACGAAGACGGGCCTGTACGAACCCACTGTGCGCGTGCGCTGGTCATGCTATCGGCCTCGGCGCCAACCGGCCTGAAGATGCTGTGTATCCGATGTTCACGGGGCCGGACATCGCCGCCGAGTACAACGGCGAGAAGAAGTACGTCACTTTGAAAAAGGCCAACTGCCGCCTTGACGCTTCTGGTCGCTGACGATGTACGACGCCGACTATTCCTTTGTCGACAACAAGCTCAACCGCTACAACCTAAGCCAGCGCAACAACTCAAGGCGCAACCGGACGGATCGGTTGATCTCTACATCCAGAACGAATCGCCGGGCAAGACCAAGGAGTCGAACTGGTTGCGGCGCCCAAGGGTGACTTTGTCCTGATGATGCGTCTGTACTGGCCGAAGGAACATGCGCCATCGATCCTGGATGGCAGCTGGAAGGTTCCCGCCGTCAAGGAAGCGTCCTAGCCGGGGCTCAGGCAGGCCGGAATCGGTTCCTGTCCCTGGTGTTCAGCTTGAACAGCCCGCCGCCCGGCGGGCTGTTTTCTTGCCGGCGCCGTTCCCGATGATGTCGAGCGCACCGGGCCGGCCTGCCGCGGTCGACATCCTGAAAACGGCTGATTTCCGACGGCGCCGCTGCGGGGAACATCGGCATCGGTAAGACGGCAGGCTCCAACCCGCCCCGCCACCGCCATCAAAATCCGGGTGAAGGCGGGCAGGGACATTCGGGTTTCAGCAAACAAATCTCTGACCCATTCGATGGTCTGCGCTATCGGACCACCCAGCCGCCGCAAACAGGAAATACTTGCCCGACAAAGCAACTCGCTG
Source organism: uncultured Gemmatimonadales bacterium (assembly GCA_963810185.1). Taxonomy (GTDB): domain Bacteria; phylum Gemmatimonadota; class Gemmatimonadetes; order Gemmatimonadales; family GWC2-71-9; genus SPDF01. The sequence continues at coordinate 30,385 of CAWEMJ010000006.1, read as the reverse complement.
CTTCGCTACAAAGGTACGCCGCAAATTCGGCGTCTTCTCTGGCGCCCACGAGGCGTCCCAGAGGAGCCTCGCGCCTCAGACGCTCCTGGAACCTCGGGTTGCTCTGCACGTCGGGCGGAAAATAGGTCGGGTTATCAACGAAATTCTGCGCGATCGCATTCACTTGAACATTGTGGGGAGCAACCTCCACGCCGACGGCCTGCACGTAGGCAAGCTGGGCGCCACGGGCAGCGCTGTATGTCGAGGTCCGCTTCATCCCGCGCAGTGCCGATGCGCTGCCCATGACGAGAATCTTGCCCGCGCGGCGCTCGATCATGGCTGGCAAGACGGCACGGAACAATCGTGGCAGGGGGGTCACGAGGGCAGCGAATGTGTCGTTCCACTCTTCGTCCGACACTTCCGTGGCCGCAGTGGTCGGGGCTGGTATTGCCAGGTTGGCAACGAGGATATTGACGTGTCCTGCCGCAGCGACGATAGCGGCGGGCGCATCTGCGCTCGTGAGAGGGTCGGTACTCGGGATAACCGTAGCCCCGTGATCGGCGAACACTTCACAAAGAACGGGGCCCATGAACGCGTCGGCATGGGTGACGAGCACGCGCCTGCCCAGGAGGAATGGATTTGACATGGATTCTTCTTCACCTAACGAGACAACGATTATCGAGACGCCCAATGTTCGGGTTCAGGGGCCGAACACAAGTGCAGCTCCGCTGGTGGACGGTCCCCTGGAATGCGGGGTTGGGGCTCATGACTGCCTCACTGCGGCCCCGACCACTGGTAGATGCGAGGAATGACAATCGTCAGAGCCGTGGCGACTGCTAGCGCAACCAGTGAACCTACGAAGAATAAGGTCCAGGTATCCGGCTTCAGCGCACCCAGGCTGACGATCAAGAACAACATGGGCAGATCCAGAAAGTGCGTGAAGGTGGGAACGTTCTCAGCGCGGGCTTTCTCCAACTCGGGCGTGAAGCTGCCAACTGACAACGCCTCCTGGGTTAATCGGCGTAGCCGCATAAAGTACAGACGGGTAACCGTGTTGCCCTCGACAAACTCGAAGGCAAACAAGAACACCATCCCCGCAAGCCAGGGGATACCGAGAAAGTCCCAGCCGCCGAAGAACTCGACAATCATCCACGTCCCTGAAGCCAGCAGCACTACGGCGCCCGGCACCACAACGCCATCGTAGAACACCGCGATGTTGCGCACAGCTTCGGCAAACCTCACGAGTTCTCGCGATTGGCGAGAGCGCATGTCGCCGAGCCAGACGCCAATCAACCCCGCACCGATCAACATGGCACCGATGATGTGCGCTAGCTTGAGGACAGAATAGGTCATTGTGTTGAGCCCCAACGTCGAAGCTCAGGGACGCTGCGCGGCTTTATCGCGCAGCGTCCCTTGGAGCGCAGCGTTAGCCAGCGCTCGAACTCTTTGGAGCACATCCGGAAGGATGGTGATTGGCATTAGATTTTACTGACTTTCACGATGACAAGGAGCCATCTCATTGATTTGCGAATGAGCGCATGCAGTGACCTCGCGCCATTGCTCAGACAGGATACCCGTCGTCATGTACCTGAGGATTGGGCGATTCGTCGAAATCCGCACGAGTCGCCGGAAGCTGCCCGCTCGACGGAGACGGGGAATTTCAAAACTCATGGGTGGAGAGGAAGAGGATGTTCATAGTGCTTTGAGGAAACTGCCCGGAACCTCTTCGAGTTTGCTGAATAATCCATTGCCCTTGGCCGTGAAGCGAGAGCGGGTTTTGGCCCGACTGGACAGGTCTTCCGCGATCCACCGCACTCCGCCTTCCCAGGCATCCGCAAGTCGCTTTACTTCGCCATACACATCACGTACGGGCAATACCACTTTTGCGTCGCAGCGTTTTTTGTTCCTAGCTGCCGCTGAATACAGGTTGTGAGTCGGACACGCCGGGCAATCGCGCTCACCAGCGTCAGCTCGCAGAGAAATTCTGCCACTTGTGCTCGCTGCCGACGCCGGAGAAGTCTTGCCGGTAGGCGTCGGGCACGGCCACTTCGGAGGTTTTCGTGATCAAGGCGGCGACTCTCGCGTCAGCCGACTGCAGCTGCGTTCGCCCATCCGCGCGACCACTCGCCGGAAACAAAGTCCTCAATGCCTTTCGGAAGGCTGCGCTTGGCCTTCTCATTCAAAGAGCCCAATGCGGGCACTGCGTTTTAAAAATACGTGACTCGGCATTGGAGGAACGACACGACACCCTCGCTAACTGGTCACGTGAGCCTCCGAAACCGGAGGGCAATTGCGTCAATTCTGTAGCAAAAATGCTCATCACTTCAATGGCATGGCCGCAATTTGGCGCTCCGAAATCATCGGGCAAACACCGCGCCGGCGGGTATGGGCCCGGCTTGGTGGATGGGTTTTGTAAACCAGGTTGTTTCATGTGCGCCAGCTTAAGAGGAACCCGGACCCGCATGTCCAGCGCATGCTCCGGCCCGCCGGGCGGATATTCCGGCAGGTGTTGCCCGGCAGCTGATGGGCGGCCAAGGCACGAGGCGCAACCCGGCGGCGGCCGAGTCCCGCGGTTCACCCGAAAACAGGCATTTTCCCGGCGTTGACACCCGATGCCTCGCGTTGACCGGCAGCCAGCCGTGTCGGGCGGTGGCCGGGGTCGCTGCGCAATCAGCGGGGCCGGTCGTGATCGCGGCTGGGACACTTCCTCTTCGCCACCTGCCGCTCCAGCAGCCAGATGGCCTCCGTCGCAGGCAGCTTGCCCCTGAACCGCCGGGGACGCTCACGCGGTCGAGGTAGCGTCACCTCGTACGCTTCGCGGTAGTGGCGGATGACTTCCTCGCCGGCGATCGAGAACGGCGGCCCCGCCATCAGGCTCGGCTTGATTCGAAGCAGACGAGAAGCTGCGGGGCGCCGGTGGTGATCGCCGTCAGGTGCGCCATGTAGCGCCCGCGCATGTCCTCGGCAGGGCGACCAGCGCGGCGCGGTCGTAGATGGCGTCGACTTCGCCCCTAGCAGTCCGGCGGAAACCTCGAAGATGTCGCCGTGAAGACGTCGAGGCCGGGTGCGCCATACGGGCCGCAACGGGAGACCGTGGGGTCGGCGCCCAGTTTGGTGCAGTTGTTCGACGGCGAGCCGGTCCAGCCTCGGCCCCCACGACCCGGTAGCTGTTGCCAAGGAGCCAGTGGACGTCGAGGGTCTTGCCGCACAGCGGCAGGAACACGCGCGCCCCTTCCGCCAGCGACAGGGCCGGCCAGTGCTCGACCAGCAGCGGGTTCACCGTGCTTCGTGAAGCCGATGTCGCTCGTTCGCCCACTCGCGGTGCCAGAACGGCACATCATTGTTCGATCATCCAGGGAGTTGGGGCTGCAGTCGGAGCGGCTGCCGGCCACGTCCGGCCGCGGCCAGCGCGGGGCGGCCGAGCCGGCCGCGACGGGACCTCGTCGGGCGCGCCCACATCCACCCGAGACCTCGGTGAGACACTGACCCCAGACCGAACCTACTCCTCCATCTTGCCGGACTACGTGCATCTCGCAGGCCTTGCAGTCGAACCTGAGGATCAGTTTTTCGAATTGGCCGTTTATCAACTCATCGGATCGGGCTTGAGGTGCTTGACCTCTTTCGGCACAAATTGAGCTGTAGTGGAGGCAGTGGCGGGTGATCATCTTGCTTAGGCAGGCCCCTCCGTTGCCGGCCTCGTAGGCGTCCTCGATCAGGCGGACGCCGTGGCGCTCGTAGAAGCGCCCTGGCATTGAAGACGTTGCCGAGGTAAATGCGGTTTCTGTGGGTACGGTGGGGTTTCGGCGGCCGGCGCCGCGCGCGGCGGACGCGGTGGGTCTCAGTGCGCGCGGCCTGCAGCTTTTCGGCCGCCTTGCGCCGCGAGGCGGCCGGAAAAGCTGCAGGCCGCGCGCATAGCGACCCACCCGCGTCCGCCGCGCGCGGCGCCGGCCGCCGAACCCCACCCGTACCCACAGGAAGAACTCACCTACCTCGGCAACGTCTTCAATGCCAGGGCGCGCCAGTTTACGAGCGCCACGGCGTCCGCCTGATCGAGGACGCTGACGAGGCCGGCAACGAGAAGGGCCTGGTCCTGCTGATGATCACCCGCCACTGCCTGCGCTACAGCTTCAATTTGTGCCCGAAAGAGGTCAAGCACCTCAAGCCCGATCCGATGAGTTTGATCAACGGCAACGAAAAACTGATCCTCAGGTTCGACTGCAAGGCCTGCGAGATGCACGTCATCGGCAAGATGAAAAAGGGGGTGAAGTTGAGCCTGGGGACGGTGCGCACGGAGACCTGCGGGTGATCGCGGCGCGCCCGACGAAGTGTCTGGCCGGCTCGTCGGCCGCCCTCGCCGCACCGGGCCGGGACAACAGCCGGCAGTTCCGCTACCAACTGCGGCCGGATTCCCTGGAGGTAACGAACGATGGATGCCGATTTCGGCACCGCAAGTGGGCGAACGACGACATCGGCTTCCACGAAGGCGCGGTGAACCCGCTGCTGGTCAAGCACTGGCCGGCCCTGTCGCTGGTCGGAGGCCCGTGCGTGTTCCTGCCGCTGTGCGGCAAGACCTTCTCGATGTTCACTGGCTCCTTGGCAACGGCTACCGGGTCGTGGGGGCCGAGCTGAGCCGGCTCGCCGTCGAACAACTGTTCGCCGAACTGGGCGCCGAGCCCACGGTCTCCCGTTGCGGCCCCGTCGAGCACCATGGCGCACCCGGCCTCGACGTCTTCGTCGGCGACATCTTCTAGGTTTCCGCCCAACTGCTGGGCGAAGTTGATGCCATCTACGACCGCGCCGCGCTGGTCGCCCTGCCCGAGGACATGCGCTGGTGCTACATGGCGCACCTGATGGCGATCACCACCGGCGCCCCGCAGCTTCTGGTCTGCTTCGAATACGACCAGAGCCTGATGGCGGGGCCGCCGTTCTCGATCGCCGGCGAGGAAGTCATCCGCCACTACCGCGAAGCGTACGAGGTGACGCTCCTCGACCCGGCGCCAACATCCCCGGCGGGTTCAGGGGCAAGCTGCCTGCGACGGAGGCCATCTGGTGGCCGCTGGAGCGGCAGGTGGCGAAGAGGACGGTGAATGTCCCCGGCCCCCACGATCACGACCTGCCCGCTGATTGCGAGTAGTGATCCGGTCACCGCCCGTCATGGCTGGCGCTGCTGTTTTACGCGAGGCATCGGGTGCGGTTGACGCCGGGAAAATGCCTGTTTTTCGGGGGGTTGACCGCAACCGGCCGCCACCGGGTTGCGCCTCGTGCCTTGGCCGCCCCGTCGCTGCCGGGCAACGCCTGCCGGAATATCCGCCCGGCACAGAGCATGCGCTGGACATGCGGGTCCGGGTTCCTGAAGCTGGCGCACATGAAACAACCTCGTTTACAAAACCCTATCCACCAAGCCGGGCCCATACCCGCCGGCGCGGCGTTTGCCCGATGATTTCGGAGCGCCAAATTGCGGCCATGCCATTGAAGTGATGAGCATTTTTGCTACAGAATTGACGCAATTGCCCTCCGGTTTCGGAGGCTTACTTAATAGTTAGCCAGCGAGGGGTGCGTGTGGTTCCTCCAATGCCGAGTCACGTATTTTTGAAAACGCAGTGCCCCCGCATTTGGGCTCTTCTGAATGAGAAGGCCAAGCCCAGCCTTCCGAAAGGCATTGAGGACTTCGTTTCCGGCGAGTGGTCCGCGGATGGGCGAACGCAGCTGCAGTCGGCTGACGCGAGAGTCGCCGCCTTGATCGCGAAAACCTCCGAAGTGACCGTCGCCGACGCCTACCGGGCAGACTTCTCCGGCGTCGGCAGCGAGCACAAGTTGGCAGAACTTCTCTGCTAGGAACTAAATCGCAGATGCGATTGCGGGCGTGTCCGACTCACAACCTGTATTTAGGCCAGCTACGAGGAACAAAAAACGCTGCGACGCAAAAGTGGTCTTGGCCGGACGTGATGTGTATGGCGAAGTAAAGCGACTTGCGGATGCCTGGGAAGGCGGAGTGCGGTCGATCGCGAAGACCCTCCATGGGCCAAAACCCGCTCTCGCTTCACGGCCGAGGGCCATGGATCTATTCAGCAAACTAGAAGAGGTTCCCGGGCAGTTTCCTCAAAGCACTATGAACATCCTCTTCCTCTTCCATCTATCGGTTTGGAATTCCCCGTTCTACATCAAGCAGGCTCTCTTTGGCGACGCGTCGGGTTTCGACGAATCGCCCAATCCTCAGGTACATGACGACGGGTTGTTCTGTCTGAGCGAATGGCGCGAGGTCACTGCATGCGCTCATTCGCGAATCAATGAAGATGGCTCCTTGTTGATCGTGCAGGTCTGGAGGAACCCCAATGCCTGACACCGTCCTTCCCGAAGATGTGCTCCAAAGAGTTGCGAGCGCTGGCTAACGCTGCGCTCCAAGGGACGCTGCGCGATAAAGCCGCGCAGCGTCCCTGAGCTTCGACGTCGGGGCTCAACACAATGACCGATTCTGTCCTCAAGCTAGCGCACATCATCGGTGCCATGTTGATCGGTGCGGGGTTGATTGGCGTCTGGCTCGGCGACATGCGCTCTCGCCAATCGCGAGAACTCGTGAGGTTTGCCGAAGCTGTGCGCAACATCGCGGTGTTCTACGATGGCGTTGTGGTGCCGGGCGCCGTAGTGCTGCTGGCTTCAGGGACGTGGATGATTGTCGAGTTCTTCGGCGGCTGGGACTTTCTCGGTATCCCCTGGCTTGCGGGGATGGTGTTCTTGTTTGCCTTCGAGTTTGTCGAGGGCAACACGGTTACCCGTCTGTGTTTACGCGGCTACGCCGATTAACCCAGGAGGCGTTGTCAGTTGGCAGCTTCACGCCCGAGTTGGAGAAAGCCCGGCGCTGAAAGCGCTTCCCACCTTCACGCACTTTCTGGATCTGCCCATGTTGTTCTTGATCGTCAGCCTGGGTGTGCTCAAGCCGGATACCTGGACCTTATTCCCCGCAGGTTCATGGGTTGCGCCAGCAGTCGCCACGGCTCTGACGATTGTCATTCCTCGCATCTACCAGTGGTCGGGGCCGCAGTGAGGCAGTCATGAGCCCCAACCCCGCATTCCAGGGGACCGTTCCACCAGCGGAGCTCACCTTGGTTTGGCCCCTGAACCCGAACATTGGGCGTCTCGATAATCGTTGTCTCGTTAGGTGAAGAATCGATGTCAAATCGATTTCCTGGGCAGGCGCGTGCTCGTCACCCATGCCGACGCGTTCATGGGCCCCGTTCTTTGTGAAGTGTTCGCCGATCACGGGGCTACGGTTATCCCGAGTACCGACCCTCTCACGAGCGCCCACGCGCCCCGCCGCTATCGTCTCGGTCTGCGGCAGGACACGTCAATATCCTCGTTGCCAACCTGGCAATACCAGCCCCGACCACTGCGGCCACGGAAGTGTCGGACGAAGAGTGGAACCGACACATTCGCTGCCCTCGTGACCCCCCTGCCACGATTGTTCCGTGCCGTCTTGCCAGCCATGATCGAGCGCCGCGCGGGCAAGATTCTCGTCATGGGCAGCGCATCGGCACTGCGCGGGATGAAGCGGACCCTCGACATACAGCGCTGCCCGTGGCGCCCAGCTTGCCTACGTGCAGGCCGTTGGCGTGGAGGTTGCTCCCCACAATGTTCAAGTGAATGCGATCGCGCAGAATTTCGTTGATAACCCGACCATTTTTCCGCCCGACGTGCAGAGCAACCCGAGGTTCCAGGAGCGTCTGAGGCGCGAGGTTCCTCTGGGACGCCTCGGGCGCCAGAGAAGACGCCGAATTTGCGGCGTACCTTTGTAGCGAAGCAGCGAGTTGCTTTGTCGGGCAAGTATTTTCCTGTTTGCGGCGGCTGGGGTGGTCCGATAGCGCAGACCATCGAATGGGTCAGAGATTTGTTTGCTGAAACCCGAATGTCCCTGCCCGCCTTCACCCGGATTTTGATGGCGGTGGCGGGGCGGGTTGGAGCCTGCCGTCTTACCGATGCCGATGTTCCCCGCAGCGGCGCCGTCGGAAATCAGCCGTTTTCAGGAATGTCCACCGCGGCAGGCCGGGCGCCGGTGCGCTCGACATCATCGGGAACGGCGCCGGCAAGACAACAGCCCGCCGGGCGGCGGGCTGTTCAAGCTGAACACCAGGGACAGGAACCGATTCCGGCCTGCCTGAGCCCCGGCTAGGACGCTTCCTTGACGGCGGGAACCTTCCAGCTGCCATCCAGGATCGATGGCGCATGTTCCTTCGGCCAGTACAGACGCATCATCAGGATAAAGTCACCCTTGGGCGCCGGCAACCAGTTCGACTCCTTGTCCTTGCCCGGCGATTCGTTCTGGATGTAGAGATCGACCGATCCGTCCGGGTTCGCCTTGAGCTTGTTGCGCTGGCTCAGGTTGTAGCGGTTGAGCTTGTTGTTGACAAAGAAATAGTCGGCGTCGTACATCGTCAGCGACCAGAAGCCGTTCACAGGCGGCAGTTGGCCTTTTTCGAAGCGCATGACGTATTCTTCTCGCCGTTGTACTTGGCGGCGATGTCCGGCCCCGTGGACGTCGGATACACGGCATCTTCAGGCCGGTTGGCGCCGAGGCCGATTGCAGTGACCAGCGCACGCTGCACATACTGGGTTCCGTACAGGCCCTCTTCGTCGTGAACAGCCACCGTGTTCCAGTTCAAGTCGCCGGCCACGATGCCCGCCTTCATCCAGTCCATGATCACTTCCTGGGCGGGCTTGGGCGCCCGGCCAGGCCCTTGGGAACGGCTGGGTCGAGCTTGGTCACGTCGAAATCCTGCCCGGGAACGATCCATCTTGGCCAGCTTGGCGACCATCTGGGCATCGTCGGCGGCTGCCGGATTGGTCTTGAGCAGTTCGGCAAAAGCTTGAAGTACGCTGCCGCATCGAGCGCATTGACCTGCTCGCGCACGGCGGTCTTCATGTCGATGGCCGGGTTGACCGTGCCGGGCGCCGGGGTGAAGGGCTTGCCGTAGGCGGACAGCCGCACGACCGAAACCTTGTCTCAAGGCGTGAACCGCCTTGTAGTCTTCGGGGGTGCCGGTGCAGTAGATACGCCCGAGAATCCAGACCAGCCCGGTCGGCGCCTTGTACTCGGTCACGCCGGGTGGCAATTCGCCGGACCATCCCGGCCCGGTGATGGCGTAGGTTTGCGCCTTCGTGCCGGTCGTCCTTTTGCCCGGCACCTGGAACACGTTGGTCCAGCCGTCGAGCATGGGAAAGAGGAAATAGCGATCCTTCATGTCCGGGAGGCTCAGAATCCACGGCTCCTTGGAGACGTCGATCCAGGTGGTCGTGTACAGCGTGTCGGCGTTCGGCGCCGTGACATCGCGGTACGAGGCATCGGGATAGCTGCGCATGCGGACGAAGTGCACCCATCGGAGCACGTGAGCCTTGCGCCGCCTCGACATTGGTCATGATGCGGCGCGTCATCTCCATGGTGACCAACGGGTAAGCGTAGACGTAGCTCTCGATGGCAATGGCGCGTGCCTCGGCCTCCAGCGCGGCCGCCTTCGCCGCCGCCTCGACTGCCTTCGCCTCCGCCTCGGCCTTCGCCTTGGCCTCCATGGCCACCCGGTTGACCTGGGTTCGGCCTGCTAGCAATACGTACCGGAACCAGGCGTTCCTCACGGGGCCGCTCTTCCCCGAGCTCATGGTCAAGGGCTTTGAGGGCACATGGGTGCCGACGCTGGACCTCGCCGAGAACGACAAGGCGTTCATGGTCCGACTCGAGGTGCCTGGGATGCCCAAAGAGAACCTGGACGTGAAACTGACAGGTGAGGTGCTGACCATCACCGGCCATCGCGAGGCCATCAAGGAAGTTCCCGGCGAGAATTTCCTGTATCGGGAGCGGGAGACCGGCAAGTTCGTCCGGACCATCCGGCTGCCGGCGCTCGTGGCAGAGGGGAAGATCGAGGCGCATTACACAGACGGCGTCCTGACGGTGACACTGCCGAAGGCCGCACCGGAAGTGCGCAGCAAGATCACCATCAAGTAGTACGGCGATCGGCGCCTCGAGGGAGGGACGGCCCCGGGCACAGTGCCCGGGGCCGTTCTGCGTCCGTCGCTACCGGAGCGGGATCTTCGAAGCGGGCCCACGCCAGGGCCGCATGCACCGCCCGATTCCACCCCGCTTTCGCCCCGCCGCCGTTCCTCCGCCGACGACGCCGCCTCGAATCGGGTGAACCGCCGGCCCTCGAGGAACTGCTCGGTATCCCGCCAGACCCCGAGGGTAATCCCGGCCAGTCCGGCGGCGCCGAGCGCCGTCGTCTCGAACATGTCGGGTCGCTCGACCGGCGCGCCGAGCACATCGGCCAGGAATTGCATCAGCCAGTCGTTGGCGCTCGCCCCGCCGTCCACCCGGAGCGCACCCGCCCCGAGGCCCGCGTCGTCCCGCATCATGCCCACGAGTTCCGCACTGCTGAAGGCCATCGCCTCGAGCGCGGCGCGCACCAGGTGCGCGCGCGTCGTGCCCCGCGTCAGTCCGGTGACGGTCCCCCGCGCCTCCGCCTCCCAATGCGGTGAGCCGAGGCCGACGAAGGCCGGCACGAAGTGCACGCCGCCGGTGTCGGGCACGCTGCGGGCGAGCGCTTCGGACTCGTCGGCGCGGCCCACGATCCCCAGACCGTCGCGGAGCCACTGCACGGCGGCGCCGGCAATGAAGACGCTGCCCTCGAGCGCGTAAGCGGGCTCGCCGCGAGGGCCGCAGGCGGCGGTGGCCAGCAGGCCGTGGACCGAGCGCGGGCGATGCGTTCCGGTGTGCATCAGCAGGAAGGTGCCGGTGCCGTAGGTGTTCTTGGCGCTGCCCGCCTCGACGCACCCCTGCCCGAAGAGGGCCGCCTGCTGATCACCGGCGATCCCGGCGATCGGCATCGCATGGCCGAAATGCTCCGGCCGGCATTCGCCGCTCACCTCCCCGGAGGCCACGATCGACGGGAGGAGGACCGGGGGAATGGAGAAGAGCGTCAGGAGTTCGGGATCCCAGGTCCGCGACTCGAGTCCGTAGAGCATGGTCCGCGAGGCGTTGGTGTGGTCCGTGACGTGTGCGGATCCGTTCGTGAGCCGCGCCACGAGCCAGCTGTCCACCGTGCCCGCCGCGAGCTCACCCCGTTCCGCCCGGCGCCGCGCCTCCCCACTGGCGAGCATCAACTCGAGCTTGGTGGCGGAGAAATAGGGATCCGGCACGAGCCCGGTCCGCTCTCGCGAGCATGTCCGCGAGGCCCTGGGCGCGGAGTTCGGCGCAGCGCTCGGCGGTCCGGCGGTCCTGCCAGACGATGGCGCGGCCCAGCGGCGCCAGCGTCTTCCGATCCCAGAGCAGGATCGTCTCGCGCTGATTGGTGATGCCGAGCCCGACGGGACGCTCCCCTGCCATCGCGATCGCGTCCCGCCCGGCCTCCAGCGCTCCGCGGAACAGATCCTCGGGGTCGTGCTCCACCCAGCCGGGCCGGGGGAAGTGCTGGGGCAGTTCTCGATACCCGCGGCCGATGACCGAGCCGTCCTGATGGATGACGAGGGCCGTGGTGCCGGTGGTGCCTGCGTCGATGGCGAGAATGGAGGACATGTTAGCGGCGGGGCAGCGGGGCAGCGGGGCTGGCAGCGGCCGGGATCCTGCGCGAGAGCAGCACGCCGCTGACAATGAGCACCGCGCCTCCGATCTGAATCGGACGGGGATGCTCGCCGAGGAGCGGCCACGCCACCAGCATGGCGATGAGCGGAATCATCGAATTGAAAATGGCGGTGCGGCCGCTCCCGACCACGCGTACCCCGTTGTTCCAGAGGATGTAGGCCACCACGATGGCGAGCAGAGTGGAGTACGCGACCCCGGTCCAGGCGCGAGCGCTCAGCGTCCCCCAGTGCAAGGTGACGAGGCCGGGTCCTCCGAGCAGGAGCAGTCCCGGCGCGCCGGTCACCATGGTCCACGCGGTGAGCCGCAAGGTGGAGATGCGCACCCGGAGCGCCCGGACCCCGAGGGTGAAGATCGCCCAGCAGAGCGTCGCCCCGAAAATCGAGGCATCGCCGGCCAGGCCGCCCACCCCAAGCGCCGCCCCCTTCCCCGCCAGGATAAAGGCCACCCCCGCAAAGCCGAGAATCCCGCCGGTCACCACGGGCCGGCGGAGCGCTTCGATGCCGGTGGCCGCGCCGAGAAAGGCGACGAGAAGCGGTGTCGTGGCGATGATGAGGGAGGCGTTCGCCACCGAGGTGTGGGTGAGCCCGTACATGAAGAACACCTGGTACAGCGTGTTGCTGAGCACGCCCATCCAGATGAGTGGCCACCACGCGCCGGGCGGCGCCCCGATGGATCCCTCGCGCCACTTGAGCACGGCCAGGAGGATCATGGCGGCCAGCGTGAACCGGAGCCCGGCGAAACTCAGCCCCGGGATCTCGGCGAGCGCCATCTTCATGAAACTGAAATTGGCGCCCCAGATGAGCACGACGGCCAGCATCGCCACTTCCGCCCGCGCCACCTGCCGGGCGTCGGTCACGCCGCCCCCCACCGTCGGGCGCCGCGCGAGAACCCCGCCGGAACAGGCACACAGAGCGTCATGCCATTAAAATGCTCTCGTTACGGAAAGTTGGCCACCGCCCTCCAACCCGACCTCACCATGACCTTCCAGACCCTGCTCTACGAGCTGCGCGATGGGATCGTGTTGCTCACCGTCAACCGCCCCGACAAGCTCAACGCCCTGAATGACGCTGTCATCGCCGACCTGGACCAGGCCGTCGCGCGGATCGAGGGGGACGACGCCGTCAAAGGGGTGATCCTGACCGGGGCCGGCCCCAAGGCGTTCGTGGCGGGTGCCGACATCGGGGAATTGTCCAAGCAGAATCAGATCTCGGGCAAGGCGCGGGCGATGCGCGGGCAGGCGGTGTTCCGGCGCCTGGAGCGCTGTGGCAAGCCGGTGGTGGCCGCCGTGAACGGTTTTGCCCTCGGGGGAGGGTGCGAGCTCGCCATGGCGTGCCACCTTCGCGTGGCGAGCGAGAGCGCCAAGTTCGGCCAGCCTGAGGTGAAGCTGGGCATCGGGCCAGGCTACGGCGGCACGGTGCGGCTGCCGCGGCTGGTCGGCAAGGGACGGGCGCTCGATCTCCTGCTTACCGCGCGGATGGTTGGCGCCGAGGAGGCGCTGCAGATCGGGCTGGTCAATCGGGTGGTCCCGGCCGACAAGCTGATGGCCGAGGCGGAGCAGCTCCTGCGCACCATTCTCGCCAACGGCCCGCTGGCGGTCCGGCTCTGCATCGAGGCGGTGGACGCCGGACTCGAGATGAGCCTGGACGAGGCGCTGCTGCTCGAAGCCAATCACTTCGGCCTCCTGGCGTCCACCGACGACATGCGGGAGGGGATGGCGGCCTTCCTCGAGAAGCGCACGGCATCGTTCCGCGGCAGCTGACCCGAACGTGCGCCTCGACCGCATCATCCTCCGCGGATTCCGGAACCTCCGCGATCTCGACCTCGCCCTCCCTCCCGAGGGCGCAGTGCTCCTGGGGCCGAACGCCCAGGGCAAGACCAACTTCCTCGAGGCGCTGGGCTATCCGGTGCTGTTCCGCGCGCTCCGGGGTGCCGTCGATGCGGAGGTGGCGGCATTCGGCGGACCCGGCTTCCGCGTCGAAGCCACGTTTCATGACGGAGATCGGAGCCGCTCCGCCGAGGTGACGTATACCGCCGGCAACCGCCGCAAGCGGATCCTGTTGGACGGGGCGCCGGTGGCGCGGCTCTCGGAGGCGGTGGGGGCGTGGCTGGCGGTGGCGTTCCTGCCGAGGGACGTGGCGCTGGCGGGGGGACCGGCCACCGAACGTCGGCAGTACCTCGACCGCATGCTGTCGCTGGCGTCGACGGACTACCTTCGTGCGCTGGTCAGGTATCGCGCGGCATTGGCCCAGCGCAACGCGGCGCTCCGGCAGGGGCAGGAGCCGATGGCCCGCGCATTCGATGCGCCCCTGGCGGCGGCCGGGAGTGAGGTGACGGCGCTGCGCCTGCGATGGGTTACCGGCGGCGCCGACCGGTTTGCCGAGGGATTCGCCGCGCTTGGCGAATCAGGGCCGGTTGGATTGTCCTACCGCACCGACGCGGCGCTGGCGGACCCGGCGGGCTGGGCGGAGGCGCTCCAGCGGGTCCGTGGTCGAGACCTCGGCCGCGGCATGACCACCATCGGGCCGCACCGGGATGACCTGGTGTTGACGGTCAATGGCCGATCGCTGCGGGACTATGGCTCGACCGGGCAACTGCGGAGCGCGGCCGTGGCGCTTCGCCTGCTCGAATTGACGACCATTGAAGAAGCGCGCGGCGTGCCTCCCGCCCTGCTCCTCGACGATGTCTTTGCCGAACTGGACGCCGACCGTCAGGCACGCCTGGCCGATCGGTTGCTGGCACAGCGCGTGGGGCAAGTCTTCGTGACCGCACCGCGCCGGGATGAACTGCCGGCGGGGCTGCAATTGCCGATCTGGTCGGTGCAGCAGGGTGTCGTGGCGGGTGCCGCATGAGCCGAGGAGCACGATCCGTGGACAAGAAGCGCCCGCTGACTCCGATTGCGCAGGTGCTCGAGGAATACCTCGCCTCGTCCGGGCTCGGGAAGGGGGTGGAGCGCGCGGAGGTGGTGCAGCGATGGGCCGAGTTGGTGGGCCCGCAGATCGCCGCGGTGACGCAGGCGGAATCGGTGTCGGAGGATGGAGTACTCCGGGTGCGCGTGGCCACAGCGCCGTGGGCGACGGAGCTGAGCCTCATGACGCCTCGCATCCTGGCCCGCATCAACGCGGGCCGAAAGGGGCGGATCAATTCGGTTCGGTGGATTGCGGGGCCGCTGGATCGGTCGGCGCGCTGACCGCCCGGCTGGGCCCTTCCGCACCTGGAGAATGCACCCCCGCATCAGCTGGCCTAATAGCTTGACCCTCAAAGGTTTACCACCTATTTTTGAGGGTATCGGAGGCCCCCTCCACGGCCCACCCTGAACCAGGCTTCATACACATGGCAGACGAGCGACCGGCTGGACCGAAGGCGCAAGACTACGGCGCAGGATCCATCCAGGTTCTCAAGGGGTTGGAAGCGGTCCGGAAACGGCCCGCGATGTACATCGGATCGACCGGCGAGAACGGCCTGCACCACCTCGTGTACGAGGTCGTCGACAACTCGATCGACGAGGCGCTGGCCGGATTCTGCGACCAGGTCTCGGTCACGATCAAGAAAGACAACGTGATATCCGTGACCGACAACGGTCGCGGCATTCCGGTCGATATCCATCCCATCGAAAAGATGCCCGGCGTCGAACTCGCGCTGACCGTGCTCCACGCGGGCGGCAAGTTCGACAAGTCCACCTACAAGGTGTCAGGCGGGTTGCACGGCGTCGGCGTGTCGGTGGTCAACGCCCTTTCCGAGCGCCTCGAAGTGGTGGTGGACCGCGACGGCAGCCGGCACCACATGGCGTTCGCCCGCGGCAAGACCACCAAGCCGCTCAGCGTCCTCGGCAAGGCCAAGGGCACCGGCACCACCGTCACCTTCAAGCCCGACCCCGAAATGTTCTCGGTGCTCGAGTTCAGCTACACCACGCTGGCCGACCGGCTGCGCCAGCTGTCGTTCCTGAACAAGGGCATCACGATCAACCTGCGCGACGAGCGGAAGGACGAGCCGAAGGAAGAGACGTTTTTCGCGAAGGGCGGCCTGGTCCAGTTCGTCGAGTGGCTCAACCGGAACAAGAAGGCGTTGCACCCGAAGGTGATCGCGTTCTCGGCGCTGAAGGACGACGTCGAGGTGGACGTCGCCCTGCAATACGAGGACGGATACAACGAGAACACCTTCACCTTCGTCAACAACATCAACACCCACGAGGGCGGGACACACCTGACGGGCTTCAAGTCGGCCCTCACCCGCACCGTGAACGAAGCCGCCAAGCGCACCGGCGCGCTCAAGAAGGCAGACTTCACCCTTTCGGGCGACGACGTGCGCGAAGGGCTGACCTGCGTCCTCCACGTGAAGGTGAAGGAGCCGCAGTTCGAGGGGCAAACGAAGACCAAGCTCGGCAATTCCGAAGTCGAAGGCATCGTCCGGCAGGTCATCAACGAGCACCTGGGCAGCTACCTCGAGGAACACCCGCCGGTGGTCCGCGCCATTCTCGACAAGGCGGTCAGCGCCGCACTGGCGCGGGAAGCGGCCCGGAAGGCACGCGACCTGGTGCGGAAGAAGTCGGGACTCGAAAACGCGGTGTTGCCCGGCAAGCTGGCGGACTGCTCGCTGGACGACCCCGCGCTCTGCGAGATCTACCTGGTGGAGGGCGACTCGGCCGGCGGCAGCGCCAAGCAGGGCCGCAACCGGGCGTTCCAGGCCATCCTGCCGCTCCGCGGCAAGATCCTGAACGTGGAACGGGCCCGCATCGACAAGATCCTCAGCAATGAAGAAATTCGGTCGATGATCACGGCCATCGGGGCCGGCGTCCGCGAGGAGTTCAAGCTCGAGGACGTGCGGTACCACAAGATCATCCTGATGACGGACGCCGACGTGGACGGCGCCCACATCCGGACCTTGCTCCTCACGTTCTTCTTCCGTCAGATGCCGGAACTGATCGACGCCGGCTTCGTGTTCATCGCCCAGCCGCCGCTGTACCGGGTGGCCAAGGGGAAGGAAGAGTACTACGCCTACAACGACACGGAGAAAGACGAGTACGCCAAGCGCCTCGGGGCTGGCGACGGCAAGACCAACATCATGATCCAGCGCTACAAAGGCCTCGGCGAGATGAACCCCGAGCAACTCTGGAACACCACGATGGACCCGGAAAAGCGAACTGTGCTTCGGGTGACGCTCAGCGACGCCGTCGAGGCTTCCAACCTGTTCGAGGAATTGATGGGCGACGAGGTGGAACCGCGCCGCGCCTTCATCGAGCGGAACGCGCACTACGTGACGAACCTGGACGTCTGAGCGCACTCAGACAGAGACGGCCAGACGCTCCTCGCGCTCCGCGCGGGGGGCGTCTTTGGTCTTGCAGACCTCCCGGTAGCTTGCGTCCAGGCGATCGAGCTCCAGCTCCCACGACATCCGTTCCGCGGTGGCCCGTGCTCCCTCGCCCAGCTGCCGGACGAGCGCCGGTGAGCGGACCACCGCGCAGATCGCCCGCGCCATGGCGGCGGTATCCCCAGGCGGATAGGCCAGTCCGTTCACCCGGTCGCGCAGGTGGTCGGCCACGCCGCCCGCAGGTGCCGCGATCACCGGCAGGCCGCTCGCCATCGCCTCGAGGATGACAAGCCCGAGCGTCTCGGTGTGGGAGGAGAACACGAACGCGTCGGCGCTGGCGTAGAGCGCGGGGAGCATGGTCCGCCGATCCAGGTTGCCGAGAAACGTCACGCCCTCAGGCGCCACGGCGCGAAGCGCCGCTTCACGCGGGCCGACGCCCGCGATGACCAGCCGGACCTCGCGGTCCGGCAGCGCCGCCTGCGCGGCGGCGAAACTCTGCAGGATCCGCTCCACCCCCTTTTCCGCGGCAAGGCGACCGACGTGGAGCAGCAGGAACACGTCTTCGTCCCCGTAGGCTTGCCGCAGCATTTCACTGCGATGCTTCGGGTGGAACACCTCGACATCCACACCCCGACCCCAGATTTCCACATCAGCGATCCCGAGCGCCGCCAGCTCGTCTCGCGCCAGGAGCCCGGGCGTGTACACGCGAAGGCTGCGGCGGTGAAACCGGCCGATGTAATCGCGCACGGCGCCGCGCAGCCAGGGCACGCCGTACGACTCGGTGTACCGTGAAAAGTCGGTGTGATACGAGGAGACGGCGGGGACGCCACGCCTGATCGCCTGGCGCTGCCCGAGGCGTCCGATCATGAACTCGGTGGCGCTGTGGACGAGATCGGGCTGGAAAGCCTCGATCATGCGATCGATGGTGCGCCAGGCCGGGGTCGCAAGCCTTGCGTCGGAGTACCCGGGCAACGGCATGCTGGGGATCGTGATCCGCTGTGCCACACGTACCGAATCGCTCTCCGGCCCGAAGGGGTTCGCAGCCACGGGCGGGTATGACGGCCCGATGACCCCGACCTCCCAGCCTCGCTCAAGGAGGCCGGCCACGGAGAGTGCGGTGACCACGGAGACCCCGTTGACCTGGGGGGGGTAGGTGTCGGTGCAATAGAGAACGCGAGGCGCGCGATCCAGGATAGGCATGGGGGAAAAACTGGCTGATACATGCAACGGACCAACCACGGCATGGTCACGAAGGTGTCAACCACGAAGCCCTCAACCTCCTGACCCTCCTGATACATGACCGTTGCGTGCTCGTGGCGGCCGGCTACGAGCTTGCATCTGTCGATGAGCCAACCACATCCGAGACTGGAGTCCGGCGTGCGCAGCCCGAGCGGCATTTCCCGAGTCATCGTCGTCATTCTGGACGGCCTCCGAGCCGACGCGATCCCGCTCTTCCCGCTGCCGAGCCTCCGGAAGCTCGCTACCGGTGGCGCCTACACGCTGGCGGGCCGGACGGTCCAGCCCAGCATCACTCCGGCGGCGCTCGCCTCGCTGCTCACCGGTGTTGCTCCCAGGGTGCATGGCGTCGAGAGCGACAGGATTGCCATCAGCCGGCCGCGGGGGCCGCTCCTTCCCTTGCCGGAACTTCTCAGGCGACATGATCTCCCGGTCCGCGCCTTTCGAGGGGCGCTTCCCCCGCTCACGCGCGGGGTGGCCACCCGGGTCATCGCCCGCCTTGGCATCGACGTCACCTTCCAGGGCCAGGGCGCCGATGAAATCCTCGACGCCGCCCTCCCAAGTCTTGAAGCGCACGAACCTGGCGTGACCATCCTGCACTGGCTGGACGCCGACCGGGCGGGGCATGCGAGGGGTTGGGGGTCCACCGAATACGTGACGGCGGCCCGGCGCCTCGACTCGACGATCGGCAGGATGGCAGGGACGCTCGGGGTGGCGGACGATCCGTCGACACTACTGATCGCATTCGCGGATCATGGTGGCGGAGGCGTGATGGCGCGCGACCACAACAGCACGCACCCGCTCGACACGACGATCCCAATCATTCTCGCAGGGGGCCAGGTCATCCCGCAGGTGCTGGGGTACGGTGCCTCGCTGCTCGACATTCCCGCGACCGTCGCGTGGGCACTCGGCATCCAGCGTCCGGCGCTCTGGACCGGCCGGCCGTTGACGGAGGCGCTGCGACTGCCGCAGTGGCTCCCGATCCCATCCGGCGCGCTCGCCAGGGCCGCTGCGTGACGTTCGTTCCCCGGTTGATCGGTCACCTCTCAGCGCGCGACCGCGGCCTCTATGCACGCTGGGTCCTCCGGGCAGACTCCGCCCGGGCGACGCGCGACGCCTGGATCGTCATCACGCACGCCGGGGGGGCCACCGTTACCATCCTCGCCGCGGCGCTTCCGCTCGTGCTGGCTCCCGGGGACCAGGCGCTGCGATGGACTGCGGCGGCGAGCCTGGCCATTTCGCACGTGGCGGTCCAGGCCATCAAGCGGTTCGTCGGTCGACCCCGCCCTGACCGACCGGTGGGGATCGATCATCCCGACCGGTTCTCGTTCCCGTCCGGCCATGCGACATCCAGCCTTGCCGTCGCCCTGGCGTACGCCGTCGCCTTCCCCCCGCTCGCTGTCCCACTCGTCGGTTTCGGGATGCTGGTCGGGTGGAGCCGCGTGGCCCTCGGAGTGCACTATCCCGGCGACGTGGTAGCCGGTCAACTCATCGCCGCGCTTACCGTGCTCGCCGTCACCACGCTTCACTAGCCCTTACGCCCGCAGGTAATCCGCCCGCCACTCCTTGATCAGCTTCTTGATTTCCTTCTCGTCCGTGATCTTTTCGTCCAACACACGCTTGGCCAGGGCCGGCAGTTCCGCGTCGGACGCAAACCGCAGGGCGACGAGTTGTCTTGGCGAAAACTCCGGAATCCGCGGCTTCAACTCGGCGGGGAACAGCGCCGCCATGCGCAGACGCTCCTCGAGCCGGATGACCCGGTCCTGCACCGTGACCGCGAAAACCCGCGTGTACCAGTACATGAGGATGAGCGCGACGGCCAGGACCAACCCGAGGGCTGTCCCCAGGCTTGGTCGAATCGCCAGGTAGTAGATCTGCCAGCCAAGGACGGCCAGCAGCAGGGCTGAGAGAACGAAGTGGTACCCTGGCACATACCGGGCGTGGTTGGACACGTTCTGATGTGCGGCGGCCATATACACCTCTGGTGGTTGATTGGACAGTCCTACGGTTAGCGCTGCAGCAGCTCGACTCCGTTCGCCGTAACGCGGTGCGACACGAGCGGGCGCGGTGCAGGATCTCCTGCTCCAATAGCGATGGCCCGATCCAGTGCCGCCCCACCCGCCTCGAGGCCTGCGACGTCCCGGGCGTAGATCGTCGCCAGCGGCTGGCCGACCCCCACCAAATCCCCCGGACTCGCGGTGATCACAAACCCCACCGCCGGATCCACCGCGTCCTCCACCCGGGTGCGGCCGCCACCCATGGCAATGATGCCGTGCCCGACATGCCGGGGGCGCACCGCCGTCACCGTGCCGGCGGTGGCCGCGGTGTACACCGCTGAGCGGGGAGCCTGGGGGAGGAGCGCCGGGTCGTCCATGACGGCGGGATTTCCTCCCTGCGCCTCGACGATCTCCGCGAGCTTCCCGAGCGCCGCGCCGGAGCTGATCGTGGCCTGAAGCCGCTCCCGGGCAACCTGGCGGTCCTGCTCGAGGCCGGCGGCCAACAGCATCTCGACGCCGAGTGCGAAGGTGACCTCCATGAGGTCCGCCGGCCCCTCACCCCGCAGGGCCAGCACGCACTCCTCCACTTCGAGCGCGTTCCCGCAGGCATGCCCGAGGGGCCGGTCCATGGCGGTCACCAGCGCCACCGTCCGGACGCCGCTCGCTTCGCCCAGGGCGATCATGGTCCGCGCCAGCTCCAGGGCATCGGCTTCATCCGGGAGGAACGCCCCGCTCCCCGCCTTCACGTCGAGCACCAGCGCGTTGAGCCCCTCGGCCAGCTTCTTCGACATGATGCTGGCGGCGATCAGGGGCACCGACGGGACGGTGCCGGTCACGTCGCGAAGGGCATACAGCCGCCGGTCCACCGGTGCGATTTCGGGCGTCTGCCCGAACAGCGCGCAGCCGAGTCGACGGACCTGGGCCGCCGCCGCCTGGAGCGCCAGTTGCGTGGAAAAGCCGGGGATCGACTCGAGCTTGTCGAGGGTACCGCCGGTGTGGCCAAGGCCGCGGCCCGACATCATCGGCACGGCGGCCCCGCAGCAGGCCAGCATCGGAGCGAGGAGGAGGGAGGTCTTGTCGCCCACGCCGCCGGTGGAGTGCTTGTCCACCCGCGGCACCTCCCACCCGTCAAACCGGAGGCGATCCCCGGAGGCCAGCATGGCCGCGGTGAGCTCGGCCAGCTCCGCGGTCGAGAGCCCACGCCAGACCACCGCCATGAGCAGGGCGGACATCTGGTAGTCGGGGATCTCGTCGGCCCCGTAGGCGCGCACGATCGCCGCCCAAACGCCGGGGGCCAGTTCTTCCCCGTCTCGCTTGCATTCGATGAGCGATGGAATCACCATTAAGGCATCCTTCCGAGCCGATGGACCCCCACGCCTGGAGTCGACGTGCGCCTGCTGCCTGCCGCCCTCCTCGCGGTCCTGCTGACCGCCCCCGCGGCCGCCCAGTCGGTCCCCGACCTGGTGACCAAGGGCGTGACGGCGTTCGATGCCCGGGATCCTGTGGCGGCGCTCAAGGACTACCAGGCGGCGATGGCCATCGACTCGACGAGCTACGAGGCCAACTGGCGGGCTTCCGTCGCCGCGGTGGACATCGGCAAGCAGACCCCGGACAGCATCCCCGACCCGGCCAGGGACTCCCTGTATCGACTGGCCGAAAGGTACGCGACCCGGGCCGTCGCGGCGAACCCCGACGGGGCGGACGGGTACTTCGCCCTGGCCAACGCCATCGGCCGGACCTCCCTGACCCTCGGCAAGAAGGCGCGGGTGCAGCGCGCCACCGAGATTCGCGTGGCGGCGCTGAAGGCCATTGAGCTCAACCCCCGCCAGGACGGCGCCTTTCACGTGATGGGGCGGTGGAACGCCGAGATCATGCGACTCTCGAGCATCGAGCGGTTCTTCGCCAAGAGCTTCCTGGGCGGGGCGGTGTTCAGCCAGGCCTCGTGGGACAACGCCGTCGCGTACATGAAGAAGGCCGTCGCCATTCGGCCGGAGTTCATCTATCACCACTACGATCTGGCCCTGATCTTCATCGACACCAAGCAGTGGGCCTACGCCCGGCAGCAGCTGGAGGCCATCCCGCCGCTCCCGCTCATCGACGTCATGGATCCGGTCTGGAAGAAAGAGGCCGCCAGCCTCCTCCAGTCCATCGCGAACAAGAAATGACAGGACACCAGCCATGATTCAATCCGCCGGCACCTCGCCCGAGGAACTCGAGCGCCTCTCCGCCCGGGTGCAGACCCTCGAGCACGAACGCCGCCACCTTCTGGCCGTCATCGAAATCCTCGAGGAAATCGGGGGCTCGCTGCACTTCGCCGACATCGTGCAGTCGATCGCCAAGAAGCTCGGCGAGGCGTTCGGCCTCGACCGCTGCGCCATCTACCTCTCGGAGCGCGGCGGGCAGACCGTCCGCCTCGTGGCGAGCTTCGAGGACCCCAGCATCCGGAACTACGTGGTGGACCTCGACCGGTACCCGGAGCTCAAGCGCGCCATCCACTCCGGCCAGACGGTGTTCATCCCCGACGCCGTCAACGACCCGACGCTGCGCCACGTGCGCGGCGCCCTGACGCACCGGCGGGTCAAGTCGATCACGGTGGTGCCGATCACATGGCGGGGCACCCCGATCGGCGCCATCTTCCTCCGCACCTTCCGCGATGGACCCAGCTTTTCCGACGTGGACGTCAAGTTCTGCCAGGTCGTGGCGAGCCTCACCGCCAAGGCGCTCCGAAACGCCCATCGCTTCGAGCGACTGCAGTCCCGCCGCGGCGAGGAAGGGGCCGGGCGGCAGGAGGACCGGGAGCGGGTCGCCCTGCTCGGCTTCATCCGCCGACTGCTGGAGGCGTACGCACAGAAGGAAGGGCCGTGGGAGGAAGGCCAGCTGGGCCGCGCCACCGCGGAAGAACTCGACCGGCTGGTCGGCGTGGCCAGGACGGTGCTCGCCCAGGAGGCCGCCGGACGGTGAGCCCGGCGGAACGCGCGGCCGAATTGCGCCGGCTCATCGACCGCGCCAACATCGCCTACTACGTGCACGACGCGCCCGAGATCTCGGACGCCGAGTACGACCGCCTGTTCCGGGAACTTCGCACGCTCGAAGCGGCCCACCCGGAGCTGGCCACTCCCGACAGTCCCACCCAGCGTATCGGCGCGGAGCCGGCCACGGCGCTGCGGAAGCACACGCACTTGCGCCCCATGCTCTCGCTGGCCAACGCCTTCAGCGACGACGAACTCGTCGACTGGGAGGACCGCAACGCGAGGATCAACAGCGACGCGCGCCGCGGCGGATATACCACCGAAATCAAGATCGACGGCGCCGCCGTCAACCTGACCTATGCCCGGGGCAGGTTCGTGACCGGCGCCACCCGAGGCAACGGGACCGTCGGCGAGGACGTGACCGCCAACCTGCGGACCATCCCGGGCCTCCCCCTGGTCCTGCAAGGGAAGGGACACCCCGAGCTCATGGAGATCCGGGGCGAGGTCTACTTCTCCCGCAAGGCGTTTGCGCGGCTCAACGCCGACCGGGAGGAGGCCGGCGACCCTTCCTTCGCCAATCCACGAAACGCTGCCGCCGGGAGCCTCCGGCAGCTCGACGCGCGGATCACCCGGAGCCGGCGGCTGGGGCTCTTCACCTTTCACGTGGAAGTGGTGGAGGGGTCGCTCGAGGCCGCCACCCAATGGGAGGTGCTGGACCAACTCGAGGCGTGGGGGCTGCCGGTGGCCCCGCACCGCGCCCGGCACGCCGACCTGGCCGCCGTGGAACGGTCGGTGGCGACGTACGAGACGATGATCCGCACCCTCCCGTTCGAGGCCGACGGCGTCGTCGTGAAGATCGACAAGCTCCCGCTCCACGACGACCTCGGGGTGGTTGGCGGCCGGGAGCCGCGTTGGGCCGTGGCGCGGAAATTCGCGCCGGAGGTCGCGGTCACCCGACTGCTTGAGATTCGCGTGAACGTCGGCCGCACCGGCGCGCTCACCCCCTACGCGGTGCTCGAGCCGGTCGAGGTCGGCGGCGTCACTGTCAGCACGGCGACGCTGCACAACGAGGACGTGATCGCCGAGAAGGACATCCGCCCCGGCGACTGGGTCGAGATCATCCGGGCCGGCGAAGTGATTCCGGCCGTGGTCGGGCCACTGCGCGAGCGCCGCGACGGCAGCGAGACACCCTTCGCCATGCCCGAGGCGTGCCCGGTGTGCGGGACCGACGTCGAGCGTCCGCCGGACGAGGTGGTCCGGTACTGCCCGAACGTCTCCTGCCCCGGTCGAGTCCTCGAAGGGATCGTGCACTTCGCCTCCCGCGAGGCGATGGACATCCGCGGCCTCGGCTATGAACGCGTGCGCCAGCTGCTCGACGCGAAGCTGATCCGCGATGTCGCGGACCTCTATGCACTCCGCGCCGAACACCTCGTGGAGCTCGAGCGGTTCGCGGCGCAGTCGGCGGCGCAGCTGGTGAAGGGCATCGCCGACTCGAAGGGCCGGCCCCTCTCCACCCTGCTGTTCGGGCTCGGCATTCATCACGTCGGCAAGACGGTGGCGGTGCTGCTGGCCCGGCGGTTCGGCACCATGACTGCCCTGCGGGACGCGCCGGCCGAGGTCATCAACGCGGTGCCAGGAGTCGGACCGGTCATCGCCGACGCGGTGCACCGGTTCTTCCGGACGCCGCGGAACCGTCACCTGATCGAGCGCCTCGAGGCCCACGGCCTCGGGATGACCGAACCCGACGCCGCCGTGGCTGACGGCCCCTTCGTCGGTATGACCGTCGTGCTGACCGGTACGTTGCCCACCCTGTCCCGCAGCGAGGCCACGGCGCTCGTGGAACGCGCCGGCGGACATGTGACCGGCTCGGTGACCAAGAAGACCACCTTCGTGGTGGCCGGGGACGAGGCCGGCAGCAAGCTCGAAAAGGCCACCACCCTCGGGATTCCAGTCATCGACGAGGCGGAGCTCTTGCGCCGCGTCGCCCCGCGCCCGTAATCTTCCGGCGAGGAGAACCCCATGACGAGCCCTGCCCCGTTTTCCCAGTACCAGTGCCTCGGCCTCGGCCGGCGCGCCCTGCATCAGCTCCGCGCCAGTCTGGACCGCGACCGGGGCGTGCAAACCGCCTCCCTGCTCCAGGAAGCCGGCGTCGCCGGTGGAGAAGGGCTCTTCGCCGCGTTCAGCGCGTGGCTGCAAACGGCGTACGGCGTGGTGCAGCCCGGCGACCTCGATGCCGCGTACCTGCCGGAAGCGTTGCGTGGATTCTTTGGAGACTACGGGTGGGGTACGCTGACCGTCAGTGAGCTGGCGCCCGCCGTGATGGCGCTCGACAGCGAGGACTGGGCGGAAGCGGCCCCGGACCAGGGCAGCTCCTACCCCTCGTGTCACCTGACGAGCGGGATGCTGGCCGACTTCCTCGGGCGCATGGCCCAGGGACAGGTGGCGGTCATGGAAGTGGAATGCCGGACCCGCGGCGACAGCCGCTGCCGCTTTCTCGTCGGCGCGCCCGACTCGCTCTCGGTGCTGTACGACCGGATGTCGCGCGGGCTGACCTACACCGAGGCGCTCGGACCGGCGCAGTAGGGGCGCACAGCCGTGCGCCCCTCCCGCGGGCCTGCTACGGCTGCCGCTTCAGCGTCACATCGCCGGACGCGGTATCGATCGACAGCCTTCCCTGCCCGTCGCCGATCGTCCCTGACAACCCATCCCGGCTTTTGCGCGTCACCTGCACCGGAAAATCGGTGTGGATGTCCCCGCTGCTGGTTTCGATCTCCACGGTGGCGCCCAGCGAACCCGGAGCCGACACCTCCACATCCCCCGAACCGGTATCCACCGACAACTCGTCGATATCGACGGTAAATCCGATGCGGATATCTCCGCTGCCGGTGTCGACTTCCACCGTGCCCACCGCCGCGGCAGACACCGTCACATCTCCCGAGCCGGTATCCACCGAGAGCCTGGTCGTCGTGAGTCCGTCCACCCGTACGTCGCCGGAGCCGGTGTCCACCGAGAGTTCGTCGGTCTTGATGCTGCCCAGGGTGATGTCGCCCGAGCCGGTGTCGATGGACAGTGCACCGTTGTGCCCGGTCAGGGTCACGTCACCCGAGCCGGTGTCGATCGACAACTCCCCAGCCGTCCCGGTCCCCGCGACATCTCCGCTCGCCGTCTTCACCTCGATCGAGCCGTTGACGTTGGCCAGGCTCACCTTGCCGACGCCGAGATTCACTTCGACGTGAGCCCCGGCGGGGAGCATCAGCCGGACGTCCGCCCAGGCCGACAACCCACTGCCTCGGGACGAGATCGTGACCTTTCGGCCGCCCACACCGTTGTAGTCGTTGCCATTGAAGGTTCCATCGTCCCGGACCCGAATGCGTCGTCTCGTAGTTGCCACCGAGGGCCGGATAGACGAACTGGGTACCGGGATAGATGACCGTGAGTGTCCCACCGGCGTTCTGCACGGTGAGCTTGGCGGCGTCACTCCCCTGGCGCGTGACCTCAGCCGAGGCCGCGCTGCCGGAGGCGGCCTCGACCTGCAGGGTGCCGATCAGATTGTAGACCTCAAGGCGAGAACCGGAGAGTTCGAAACGCTCGGCCTGCTGGGCGAACAGCGATGAGAATGTTGCGGTGGCAAGCACGAGAAAAGCGGGCAGGACGCGGACGGGATGCTGCACGGTGCGGGCTCCTGATGAGAGGGATCAGGAGGTTGGACGGGACGGGAGGCGAAAAGGTTGCAGCGGCCCTACCGGGGAGCGACCGAGACCCCCTCCAGCAGAATAGGAGGCGCCGCCAGGCTGCCGCGCCATTCCACATCCCGCCCGAGGCCGGCGATACGGCTGAGCAGTTCGTAGGCGTTTCCCGCCACTGCGGCATCCTTGACGCGGCCCACGATTTCCCCAGCGACGACCCTGTAGGCCAGGGCCACGGGATGGGAGAAGGCGCCTCCGATGACGTTCCCCTGCCCAACACCGATGAGGTCGTCCACGATGAGGCCGTCGGCGATTCCGGCCACAAGCTCGGCCCAGGCCAGGGTGCCAGGCGACACGACGAGGTTGGAGTAGCCCGCCTGCGGCTTGCCGAAGGTGCTGCGTCTGGCATGTCCGGTGGCGGGAACGCCGGCCCGCGCCGCCGTCTCCAGGTCGTAAATGAAGGCGCCGATGACACCCTCGCGGACGAGGGGGAGGCGGCGCGTGGGCACCCCTTCGTCATCGATCGGGCGGGATCCGGACGCGCCCGGTACCCAGGGATCGTCGGTCAGGGTCAGTTTCGGATCGAACGCCCGCTCGCCGACCCGACCACCCAGCGGCGAGACTCCCTGCAGGACCGCCTTCCCCAGGCAGGCCTGTCGCAACGGAAGAAAGAGGGCGGTGGACCCTGCCGGCGTAAAGAGCACTGGCAGTGCTCCCCGCGGCGGTGCGACTGGTCGGTCGGCCCAACCCACCCGCCGTCGAATCGACTCCGCGAGCGTGGCCACCATCGGTTCGCCGGGGAGGTCCACAGCGGCGTAGTAGTCGCCGACCATCAGGATATCGTCGCCGGACACGCGAGTGACCTCGGCGGCCAGCGACACCGCGGTCACCTCGTAGGTGACTTCGACGCCCCTGGTGTTGGCCACCCGCACGGTCCCTGCGCTGCGTTCCACCGTCGCGTTGACCTGCCAGCCATCGTGCGACAGTCGCTCGACCAGCGATTGCCCGAGCGCGGCGAGATCCGCCACCGAGGCGGCTGCTGCGCCGGGAGAATGGGTCCGAACGGCCTGCGGGGGCGCGGGAGCCGGCAGGAAGAGCTCCGCCTGATCGCCGAGGGCGGCAGAGGCGAGCGCCGCGTCGACCAGCGCCTCAGGATTGGAGGCGGTGGAGCCGGCAATCCCGAGGCGGCCGTTGGCCCGCACGCGCAGGTTGACCCCGCGCTCCTGGGACCACGAGGTGCTCTTGAGCCGGCCCGCCTCGAAGAGCAGGGTTACGGTCTCGTCAAACTTGAGGGTGGCATCGGCCGCATCGGCCCGGCTGGCTGCCTGTTCGAGGAGGCGGGCGATCACGCCATGCTCCCGCCCACGAGGGCCTCGCTAATCCGCACGTGGGGAGCGCCCTCGGTGACGGGGAGCGGTGCCTGCCCCCCCTTTCCGCAGCCGCCGCCCAGCTCGTTCCACTGAAAATCTCCGGCGATCCGGTCGATCCGGTCCATCGTCTGGAACAGATTCCCCGCGATCACCACGTCCTTGACCAGCTCGGCGAGCTGTCCGTCCCGGATCATGTACCCGTGGCCCGCAGTGAAGGAGAAATCCTCGAGGTAGGTCTGGCCGCCCTGTGCGTCGCAGGCGTAGATGCCCAGCGCAATGTCCTTGAACAGGTCGTCGCGGGTCCCGGTGCCGTTGGCGATGTAGGTGTTGGTCATCCGCACGATGGGCGGATGGCGGAACGAGAGCGCACGTGCGTTGCCGGTGGGGGCCTCATTCATCTGGGCGGCTGTCTCCCGGGAATGCAGTCGCCCGACCAGCACGCCGTTCTGGACCAGCACCGTATTCCGGGTCGGGGTGCCCTCGTCGTCGTAGGGGAGGGTGCCGCGGAGGGCGGCGGCGCTGCCGTCGTCGCCGATGGTCAAATGCGGGCCGCCGAAGCGGCGACCGAGGTGCATCATCTCCCGTGCCTGGGGATTCTCGTACACGAAATCGGCTTCGCTCAGGTGGCCGAAGGCCTCGTGCACGAACACGCCGGCCAGCTTCGGATCGAGCACGACAGGGTAGGTGCCGCCCCGCACCCGGGGGGCGCCGAGGAGGGCCACGGCGCGGTCGGCGGCGGCCAGGAACTGCTCCTCGCGTTGCTGGACGGCGTCCCATCCCGAGCGGCGGCCGATGGACTCCAGGCCCCGCTCGATGGTGCCCTGGTCCCGGGCCACCGCCACCGCCGAGAGGGTGACTTCGGGCCGCAGCTCGGAGAGCATCGTGCCCTCGGAGTTGGCGTACCAGTATTCCACCACCTCGTCGCGATACGAGGCCTGGGTATCCACGACCCGCCGGTCGCGGCCGAGCATGAGGGCATTGAGCGATTCGAGGTGGCGCTTCTTGACGTCGAGCGGGACGCCGCGGACGTCGCCCCCGAGCGGGAGCACGAGGTCGGCCTCGCGGACCGGCACATCGGCGAGGCGGATCGGCGCGTCAAGCCGCACGGCGAGCGAGAGCTCGTGTGCGCGCGCCACCATGGCGGGGAGGTCGTCGAGGGACGTGAAGCTCGCCATGCCCCAGCCGTGGCCACGATTGAGGCAGCGGACAAACCCGCCCTCGTCGGTGCTGACGGTGGCTCCCTCCAACCGGGGCCCGCGAAAGGTCACCGCGGAGGTGACGCTTCGCTCGAGACGGATTTCGGTGTAGTCGGCCCGGGAGGAGTTGAGGGCGTCGCGAAGCCGGTTTTTCACGGGCGTCGGGTGGCGTACTCGGGATGGGGAACCAGCTCGCCGTCGACCACGATTTCGCGATCCCACGGGAGGATGATGAACTTGTCCGTCTCGAAGGCATGGAAGTCAGGCAGGTAGGGGCCGGTCTTGAAGGACACCGCGGTCCGGACTTCTGCGGGTTGCAGCAACCGGACTTCGCTCAGCGCCACCTTCATGGTGCTGCCGGACTCGCACGTTTCGTCCACCACGAGGACCCGGCGTCCGCGGATGGTGGCGGGCGGCCCCGCCACGAGGACGGGCTCCTTCCGTGCGCTCCGCCGGGTGACCACCATGCTGGCAAATTCCCGCTGCAGGATGGAGGCGACGACCACGCCGGGCATCACGCCGGCCTTGGCGATCCCGAGGACGATTTCAGGATCGAACTCGCGCGCCACCTTCAGCGCCAGGGCGCGGCAGACCTCTCCGAAGAAGGCCCAGTCGATTTCCATCACGTCGCGGGTGTCGGGCGCGGGGGCTCTTGGCATACACCAAACTACCCCCGCACTTCGACCCGAGCAACCACGTTGCGACCCTCCAAAATCGGGGCTATCTTGCGCGAACACCACGACTTGAGTCCCTTCTCACCCCGCGTCAAGGATCCGTCGACCGCATGAGCTTCTGGCGTCGGTTGCTCGGCAAGGGAAAATCCTCCACGCTGCGTCCGCAGCGCCTCGATTATCTCAACGAGGCGCTCGCGCTCGAGCGGCAGGGGGATTTCGAGGCGGCGCTCACCTCCTACCGGCTGGCGCTGCGCGACAACGCGCAGGACACCCGGATCCTCCAGAACATGGCCATCGCGTTCACCAAGACGGGGCAGCCCGACGAGGCGGTCCGTCACTATCGACGCGCCATCGAAC
>CAWEMJ010000005.1:0-74247 GCA_963810185.1 uncultured Gemmatimonadales bacterium | reverse complement strand
CCTGAGCAGCAAGCTGCGGTCGTTCTTCACGCTGCTCGGCATCATCGTGTCGGTCGGGTTCCTGGTGGCCGTGGTGGCGATCATCCAGGGGATGAACGCGTACGTGAAGGAGAACATCACGGGCGCCGTCATCGGCACCAACGCCTTCCAGGTGCGTCGCACTCCCGTGGCGGTCGGCCTGATGGACGACGATGAGGTGCGGGCCATCGCCAAGCGCCCGCTGGTCACCACGGACGACGCCGAGATCGTCCGGCGCGCCCTCCCCGACGCCGAAGCGGTCGCCTTCCAGTCCGGATGGCCGACCCCGACCAGCGACCTGATCTATCGCAACCAGCGGATCGGCGACGTCCTGATCTTCGGCATCACGCCCTCCTATCAAATCGTCCGCGACTACGTCTTCGCCGCCGGTGAGCCGATGAGCGAGCCGGACGTCAACGAGCGCCGCCTGGTGACGGTGGTGGGCTTCGACGTGGCGGAGAAGCTCTTCGGGGAGCCGGAAAAGGCCATCGGGAAGAAGGTGCGGGTGGCGGGCCGCGAGTTCGTCATCAAGGGCGTCATCGCCAAGAAGGGGAAGGTGCTCGGCCAGTCCTTCGACGGCTTCGCGCTGCTGCCCTACTCCACCTTCGAGTCCATCTACGGGCGGCGGAAGACGACCGTGGTGTCGGTCAAGATGCGGGAGGCCGACGAGGTGGAGCCCGCCATGGCGCGGGCGCAGGAAGCGATGCGGGTGGCGCACCGGCTTCGGCCCAACGAAGCCGACGACTTCACGGTGGACAAGGCGGACGCGCTGGTGGCGTTCTGGAAGAGCCTGACCAGGATTCTCTTCACCATCATTCCCGCCGTGGTCTGCATCGGCATCGTGGTGGGCGGCATCGTCATCATGAACATCATGCTGATGACCGTCAACGAGCGCACCCGGGAAATCGGCATCCGGAAGGCGCTCGGCGCCACGCAACGGGACATCCGGCGCCAGTTCCTGGTCGAGGCCGCCACGCTGTCCTTCTTCGGCGGCGTGTTCGGCGTGCTCGCGGGGTGGTCGCTCGCGCAGCTGATGTCCGCGGTGACGCCGCTGCCCGCGCGCGTCACGCTCTGGTCCGTGTCGCTCGCCCTGGCGCTCGGCGCGGGGACCGGCCTGGTCTTCGGCGTCTACCCGGCCACCCGGGCCGCCAAGCTCGACCCGATCACCGCGCTTCGGGCCGAGTAGGTCATGATCCCGCTCATTCGAGTCGGCGAAGGCGTCGTCATGGCGCTGGACGCCATGCGGGCCAACAAGCTTCGCTCGGCGCTCACCGTCCTGGGCGTCATCATCGGCGTGGCGACGGTCATGACCATGGCGTCGATCGTCCAGGGCGTCCGCACCCAGATCTTCAATGCGCTGGAGACCGCCGGCCCGACCGCCTTCTACGTGATGCGGTACTTCTCCCAGACGCCGGTCAATCCCGACAACCTGCCCTATGAGGTCCGCATCCGGCCGGTCCTCAAGGAAAGCGACGCCGCGGCCATCGCGGCCATCCCCGAGATCCTCTACTCGGGCATGTGGATCCAGATCTTTGCGCGGATCGAGTCGCAGGGCACCCGCACCCAGACCCTCATCGTCTGGGCGGCCGACGACCACTACATGGACATCCAGGGCGGCACCCTGCTCCGCGGCCGCTTCTTCACGCGGTCCGAACTCACGGGCGAGCAGGTGATCGTCCTCGAGGAGGAGACCGCCGACTTCCTCTTCGGCCGTGCCGACCCGCTCGGCCAGCTGGTCCGCGTCAACGGCGTCCCGTTCCGCGTCATCGGGCTCTACCAGAAACCGCAGAACATCTTCGAGCCTCCCGGGCAGCAGAACGGCGCCATCGTCCCGTACCGGGCCGGGAAGTACAACCTCCGGTACGACGAGACCAACGGCCTCTTCATCTCGGTCAAGGGTCGGCCCGAGGTGGACGTGGTCCGGGCCCAGGACCTCGTCACCGTCGCGCTGCGGCGGGAACGCAAACTCCGCCCCGGCGTGCCCAACACCTTCGACCTCCTGACGCAGGACCAGATTCTCGACACGATCAGCAGCCTCACCTCGGCCTTCTTCGGCGTGATGGTGGCGCTCTCGGGCGTCGCCCTCCTGGTCGGCGGGATCGGGGTCATGGCCATCATGATGGTGTCGGTGACCGACCGGACCCGGGAAATCGGACTCCGAAAGGCCCTCGGCGCCACCCGCCGGGAGATCCTGCTCCAGTTCCTGGTCGAGGCCGCGACGCTGACCCTCGTCGGTGGACTCCTCGGCATCCTGGTCGGGCTGAGCCTCGGCGAGATCCTGAAGCGGGTGCTCGACCTGCAGTCCTCGGTGCCCCTCTGGAGCGCCGTGCTGGCGACCGCCGTCTCGGTCGGCATCGGGCTCGGGTTCGGGCTCTACCCGGCCAACAAGGCCGCCAGGATGGACCCGATCGAGGCGTTGCGGCACGAGTAGCCCGGGAAGCAGGACCTCGCGCTTCCCTGCTTCCCCGCTATTTTCCCTCCCTATGACCACAGACATCCTGGCCATCGCGGCCCACCGCGACGACGTCGAGCTCACGTGTGCCGGCACCCTGCTGCGGGCCATCGACCAGGGGCACTCCGCCGGCATCCTCGACCTGACCGCCGGCGAGAGCGGCACCCGGGGCAGCGCCGACCTGCGCGCCGCCGAGGCGGCCGCCGCCGCGAAGATCCTCGGGGTGTCCGAGCGCCGGAACGCCGGCCTCCCCGACGCGCACCTCCAGAATTCCGAGGAGGCGCGGCGGGTGGTGGTCGCGGAGATTCGTCACTTCCGGCCGCGGGTCGTGATCCTTCCCTTCCCGGTGGGCCGTCATCCCGACCATCGCATCGCCTCGGAGCTGGGCCGGGATGCCTGCTTCCTGGCGGGGCTCGGCAAGTACGACGCCCCGGGCGAGCCCCACCGCCCGCACAAGATCCTCTACGCGCTGAGCTACCGAGAGGACCCGGTCAAGCCGACCTTCGTGGTGGACATCAGCGCGCAATTCGAGCGGAAGCTCGCGGCCATCCGCTGTTACGCCAGCCAGTTCGACGGCGCCAAGGCGGCGGGAGAGATCTTTCCCACCGGCCAGGACCTCTACGGGCTGGTCGAGACGCAGAACGCGCACTACGGCTCGCTGATCCGCACCCGCTTCGGGGAGCCCTACTTCACCCAGGAAACCGTCCGAATCGACGACGTGCTCGCGCTCGACGTCGCCAGCATGTAGGTATCTTTCCCTCCATGTCGCCTCCCCCGGTCTATCTCGACCACGCCGCCACCACGCCGGTGCGCGCCGAGGTTCTCGAAGCCATGCTCCCGTTCCTGGGGCCGGCCGCTTTCGGGAACCCGGCGAGCGCGCACGGGTTTGGCCGTACGGCGCGGGCCGGGGTCGAGGAAGC
The DNA here is from genome assembly GCA_963810185.1 of uncultured Gemmatimonadales bacterium. Lineage (GTDB taxonomy): Bacteria > Gemmatimonadota > Gemmatimonadetes > Gemmatimonadales > GWC2-71-9 > SPDF01. Next base: position 70,857 of record CAWEMJ010000005.1, on the reverse strand, counting down.
GCGGCGCAAGGTCGCCGCGGCCGTCGGTGCCGAGCCGAGCCAGGTGATCTTCACCTCCGGCGGCACGGAGGCCGACAATCTCGCGGTGGTCGGCGCGTCGCTCGCCGCGGGATCCGCCGGACGACCGATGCACGCCGCGGTCTGTTCCACCGACCACAAGGCGGTGCTGGCCGCCGCCCACGCGGTCGCGCGGCTGGGCGGCTCCGAATCGATTCTCCCGGTGGACGGCCGCGGCCTCCTCGACCTGGCCGCGCTCGACCGCGTCCTCGAGGCTCAGCCGGCCGTCGTCTCCGTCATGTGGGTGAACAACGAGGTGGGCACCATTCAGCCGGTGGAGGAGATCGGTCGCCGATGCCGCGCGGCCGGCGCGATGTTCCACACCGACGCGGTGCAGGCGTTTGGCCAGCTCCCCGTCTCCCTCGAAGCCGTCGACGCCACCCTGCTCACCCTGTCGGGCCACAAGATCGGCGCTCCGAAGGGGATTGGTGCGCTGGTCGTCCGCAGCCGGGCGGCCATCGAAGCGATCATTCATGGCGGCAGCCAGCAGTTCGGCTTGCGCCCCGGCACCGAGAATGTCGCCGGCTCGGTGGCGCTCGGCCGCGCCGCAGAGCTCGCCGCCGGGGAGCAGGCCGCCAAGGCTACGCGACTCGGCGCGCTGCGCGATGACCTGGCCGGCCGCATCCGGAGCGCCATTCCCGACGCAGTCTGGATTGCGGAAGACGGTCCCCGCGCGCCGCACGTGCTCAGCATGGCCATCCCGGGGGCCGACGCCGAGGCGCTGCTGATGCACCTCGACCTGCAAGGGATCGCGGCCTCAGGGGGCTCCGCCTGCAACACCGGCGCGGCCGAGCCGTCGCACGTCCTGACGGCCATGGGCGTCCCCCGGGAGTGGGCGCTCTGCACGGTGCGCTTCTCGCTGGGCCGGGAGACCGTCCCGGCCGACATCGACCGGGCGGCGGAGGTGTTTCCCGGCGTGGTGGCCAAGGTGCGCAAGCTGGCGGGGGTGCTCGGGCGTGCCTAAGCGCGTGCTGGTCGCCATGTCGGGCGGCGTGGACAGTTCCGTGGCCGCGGCGCTGCTGGTCGAGCAGGGCTACGACGTCGTCGGCGCCACGATGAAGCTCTTCTGCTACGGCGACTCGGTGCCCGACCGCCCCTGCTGCTCCCTCGATTCGATCAACGACGCCCGCGACGTGGCCCACACGCTCGGCATTCCGCACTACGTGCTCAACCTCGAAGACCGGTTTTCGCTGCACGTCATCCAGAACTTCGTGTCGGAGTACAGCCGCGGCCGCACACCGATCCCCTGCGTGCGGTGCAACTCGTTCACCAAGTTTCGCGACCTCCTGGCCCATGCCGACGCCCTCGACTGCGACTACCTGGCCACCGGTCACTACGCGGTGGCCCGCGACGGCGCGCTGTATCGCGGCGAGGACGCCGCGAAGGACCAGAGCTACTTCCTCTGGGGCATCGACCGGGCCGTGGTGGCGCGGATGCTGACGCCGGTCGGGACCTCCACGAAGGAGGAGACCCGGGCCATGGCCCGCCGGCTCGGCCTGGCTACGGCGGACAAGCCCGAGTCGGTGGAAATCTGCTTCGTGCCCGACGACGACTATGTCGGCGTCCTCGAACAGCACCTGCCCGCCGACGCCCCGGCGCTGACGCCCGGCCCGCTCACGACGGTCGCCGGCGAGGTCGTCGGCCAGCACGACGGGTTCGCGCGCTACACCGTGGGCCAGCGCCGCGGCCTCCCCGGGGGATTCGCCGAGCCGATGTACGTGGTCGCCATCCGGCCGGAGCGCCGCGAAGTGGTGATCGGGCCGGAGCAGGCGCTCGAGGGCCACCGGCTCACGCTGGGCGAGGTCAATTGGCTGGCGGCGCCGCTCACCGCGGGGAGCCAGTGCGGGGTGCAGATCCGGTACCGGGCCCGCGCCATCAACGCCACTGTCACGGCGCGCAGCGACGACGGCGTCTCCCTGCTCCTCGACACGCCGGGTCGGGCCATCTCACCGGGGCAATCGGGCGTCCTGTACGGCGCCGACAACCAGGTGCTCGGCGGCGGGGTCATCCAGTGATTCGGCGCATCGTGTGGGCGACGCTGGTCGCTGCCGGCACCCTCGGGGTCGGGGCTGCCGACGCGCAGTCCGGCAGGGCCCCGCTCACCATCGAGAGCTTCCTCGCGGTGCGCGCCGTGTCCGATCCGCAGCCTTCCCCCGACGGCAAGCTCGTGGCGTTCACGGTCACCACCGCCTCGCTCGAGGAGAACCGGAATCGCAGCCGCATCTGGCTGGCGGACCTGGGCTCGGGTGAAACGTGGGAAGCCACCTCCGGATCGGGCAGCGAGCGCGCCCCGCGGTGGTCGGCGGATGGTCGGACGCTGTCGTACATCTCCACGCGGGCCGACGGCGCCCAGATCTGGCGCCTGCCGATCCGCGGCGGTGAACCCACGCGGGTGACCGCCGCGCCGGGCGGAGTCCTGGAGTTCTGGGTGTCGCCGGGCGGCAAGGCGATCTTCTACGTGCAGGACGTGAAGTGGCCCGCCCAACAGGAAATCGACCTCCGGAACGGCGCCTTTCCCACCGAGGCGAAGATCTGGACGGAGTTGTTCTACCGGCACTGGAACGAATGGCGTGTTGGCCTGCGCCAGCACGTCTTCCGTCTGGAGCCGGGCGACTCGGTGGGCACCGATGTGACCCCCTACGATCGGGACGTGCCCACCCTGGCCCTCGGCGGAGTGGGCGTGGCGCTCTCGCAGTTCGGCACCGAAGTGGCGGTGGTCCTGAACCCCGATTCTGTCCTGGCCACCAGCACCAACAACGACATCTACGTGATGGGGCCCGACGGCAGCGGCCGGCAGGCCATCACCACGAATCCGGCCAACGACAACTCGCCGGCCTATTCCCCCGACAGCCGGTACGTGGCGTATCTGGCCATGACGGTACCGGGCTTCGAGGCCGACCGGCAGCAGGTCATGCTCTACGAGCGAGCCACCGGCCGCCGGCGGGCGCTCACCGCCGAGTGGGGGCTGAGCGTCGACGCGATCAGCTGGACGCCGGACTCGCGGGCGCTGATTGCGGAGGTGCCGGAGCGCGGCGGCGTGTCACTCTACCGGATCGAGGTGGGCACCGGCCGGCGGTCGTTGCTGGTCTCGGGCGGCACCAATCACGGCGTGCGCATTCCCCCGCGCGGCGACGACATGGTGTTCGTCCGGAGCACGGCCGACCGCCCGGTCGAGGTCTGGGCCGCCAACTGGAACAGCGGTGCCGGACTGCGTCCGGTCACCCGGCTGAACGAGGAGTGGCTGGGCACCGTGTCGCTCAGTCCGCTCGAGCCGTTCGGCTTCGTCGGCGCACTCGGCGACTCGGTCTTCGGCTGGCTGCTGAAGCCGCCCGACTTCGATCCGTCCAGGAAGTACCCGCTGGTGTACCTCATTCACGGCGGACCGCAGTCGGCATGGAACGACGAGTGGCACCCGCGCTGGAACTACGCGATGTTCGCGGCACGCGGCTACGTCGTGGCCGCGGTGAATTTCCACGGCAGCACCGGCTACGGGCAGCCGTTCACCAACAGCATTTCGCAGCACTGGGGCGATTACCCCTACGAAGACCTGATGAAGGGTCTCGACGTGGTCGCGGCGAATCCCTGGGTCGACGGCAACCGGGTGGGCGCGGCGGGGGCTTCGTACGGCGGGTACATGATCTACTGGATGGCGGGCCAGACGAATCGGTTCCGCACCCTGGTGGCGCACGACGGCATCTTCAATCCGCTGAGTTTCTCCGGAACGACCGAGGAGCTCTGGTTCCCCATCCACGAGTTCGGCGGCACGCCGCTCATGCCGTCGGCCCGGGCCACGATGGAGAAGTGGTCCCCGGCCAACTACACGTCGCGGTGGCAGACGCCGATGCTGATTGTGCACGGCCAGGAGGACTACCGGGTGGACGTGTCCGAGGGATTCCAGGCCTACACCGCCCTTCGACTCCGGGGATTGCCCGGCAAGTTCCTGTATTTCCCGAACGAAGGCCACTTCGTCCTGCGCCCGCGCGACCGCCGCCTCTGGTGGGGCACGGTGCTCGACTGGCTGGACGCCTCGCTCCGCCCGACGCCCTAGGCCTCCCCTCCCATGCCACCACGCTTTGACGCGAAGCCCTTCCTCATCCGGTGGATGATCAACACCATCGCCCTCTCGGCGGCGGTGCAGATCATTCCGGGCATTCACTTCACGGACGGGCCGATTCAGCTGTTGGCAGTCGCGCTGGTGTTCGGAGTAGTGAATGCGGTACTCCGCCCGATCCTCACGGTGTTGTCCTGCCCCCTGGTGCTCCTGACCCTGGGGTTGTTCACCCTGGTCATCAACGGCGTCATGCTGATGCTCACGGCGCGCCTGGCCGCTCTCTGGAATCTCGGGTTCCGGGTGGACGGGTTCTGGCCGGCCTTCTGGGGCGGTCTCGTGGTGGGCCTCGTGAGCCTGATGCTGGCCCTGCTCGTGAACGGCGACCAGCGCCGGGGGCTGGGGTGATTCCCGTCACACCGGCCGGTCCGCCCGTCACTTAACGTTCCTGGGAGGTCACCGTCCATGGGGCGTAGTGCCCAACCGACCTGACCTTACCCAGGAGAGTTTCCGATGCGACTTCACACCACCGCCCTGCTGGCGGTCGCTGTTCTTGCTGCAACCGCTTGCAGCGACGAGACACCCACCGGCGTGTCCGGTGACCAAGCCGCAGTCCAGCAGGCCTACCTCGATGTCCCGGCCGGGTACTTCGATGAGAATCCCGGCGGCGACGACCTGATGGCCTCCCCCGTCATCACTGCCTCTTCCGTGTTGTTCTCAGCCCCTGGAGACCCCTACATCGCCCCGGACCACTGGGGGCGGCGCCGCGAACAGGAGCGTCCGAGCCGCGACCGCGTGGTCGTCATCGAGGGCGACACCGCCAGGGTGGCGGTCGCCGTGCGGTTCAACGGCCGATTCATGGTGGATACCACGTTCGACAGCATCCCGAATCCGGGCGCCAAGCCGATGCACGAAACGCTTCGGCACCGCGCCGTGTTCGTGAAGGACACGCTCGCTCCCCGTGGCTGGCGGCTCGTCGCCATGAGCATCGGGAACATCGTCGATACCGATCCCGCGAAGCGCACGGTCGAGATCACCTCGCTGGCCGTCTCGGTCAACGGCGCCCCCGTCGGTACCGTGACCGACCCGAACCGGCTCTTCCCGGTCGATGGCGGCGTGCCGCAGCTCCACATCGGCGACAGCGTGGTGGTCACGGTGGCCGTCACCAACACGACGGGCACCGACCTGGCGCCACCGACGCAGCTCTTCCTCCACGTGCGCCACTGCCGGGCCGACCGGGACGCCTGGTTCCGCATCCCGATGCAGAACAACGGGGATGGCACCTGGACCATCGGCTGGATCGTGCGCCGGGCGGGGATCGCCCGGATGGCGGTGGATGCCATCGATTCGGAGACGCTCCAGACCCAGTCCGGTGACAACTACCGGTCCAACCTCTGGGCCTTTCCGTATCGCGCTGATCCCTAGTAATCCCTTCTGTCATTGCGAGGCCGCGTAGCGGCCGAAGCAATCCGGGCCGAGATTGCTTCGTCGACCCCTGACGGGGCCTCCTCGCAATGACATAGAAGGTCGAAGCACGTGGAAACGCCGGTCCCGGAGACGCTTCCGGGGCCGGCGTTTTTCTCTAAGGCGTTCCACTCCAACGTGTTACACGTTCGTGACAGACCTTCCCGCCCCCTGCTCTCCTGGGTAGATTGCCGGTCCGATGACATCCCCTGCACACGTCTCCGCCCCGAGGGTTCCACCCGACCTCACGCATGCCGGACTCTACTTCAACCGGGAGCTCTCCTGGTTGGAGTTCAACCGGCGGGTGCTCCACGAGGCGCAGGACTCCCGCACGCCGCTACTCGAGCGGCTCAAGTTCCTGTCCATCTTTGCGGGCAACCTCGACGAGTTCTTCCAGGTGCGGGTGGCGGGCCTCCGTCGGCAGGTGGACGCCGGGTACAGCGAGCGCACCGCGGACGGCCTGACCCCGGACGAGCAGCTGCGCCTGATCGCGCAAGCGGTCCGGGGGATGGTGGACGACCAATACCGCTGCCTGCTCGAGGAGGTCGTGCCGGAACTCGCGCGGTCCGGCGTCCACCTGCTGCTCGACTTCGCCGAGACGACCGCGGAGGACCGGGCACACCTGAAGGAGTACTTCCTCAGGAACGTCTTCCCGGTGCTGACGCCACTGGCGGTAGACCCGGCGCACCCCTTTCCCTACATCTCGAACCTCAGTATTTCCCTCGCGGTATTCCTCCGAGGCGCCGACGGCGAGGAGCGCTTCGCGCGGGTCAAGGTGCCCAAGATCCTGCCGCGCTGGGTGGCGCTGCCGGGCGCGCACCGTTTCGTACCGCTGGAGCAGTTGATCGGCGCGCATCTCGAGTCGCTCTTCCCCGGCATCGAGATCCTGAGCTGGCACTCCTTCCGCATCACGCGGAACACTGACCTCCAGATCGATCACGACGAGGCCGAGGACCTGCTGAGCCTGATCCAGGAGGAGGTGCGCAATCGCCGGTTCGCGGAGGTCTCGCGGCTGGAGGTCGGCGTCGGCACGCCGATCGGACTCCGGCAGCTGCTGCTGGCGGAATTCAATGCGTTCCAGGAAGAAGGCATCGACCTCACGCTCGACGACGTCTACGAGATCCCCAGGCTGCTCGACTGCACCGACCTGATGTCCCTGGCGACCCTCGACCTGCCCGAGTTGCGCGACCCGCCGTTCCTGCCGGTGACACCGCTGCGCCTGGCCTCCGGTCGGAGCGTCTTCGACGTGATCCGGGAGGGTGACCTCCTGCTGCACCATCCCTACGACAGCTTCCAGACCTCCGTGGAGCGGTTCGTCCAGCAGGCCACCGACGACCCCGACGTCCTGGCCATCAAGCTCACGCTGTACCGGACCGGCGGCGACTCCAGCATCGCCCGGTTGCTGGCCCATGCGGCGGAGCGGGGCAAGCAGGTCGCCGTGCTGATCGAGCTGCAGGCGCGCTTCGACGAGGAGAGCAACATCATCTGGGCGCAGCGGCTGGAAGACGTCGGCGTGCACGTGAGCTACGGCGTCTCGGGGCTCAAGACCCACACCAAGATCATGCTGGTGGTCCGCCGGGAGGGGAACGACATCCGGCGGTACGTGCACATCGGCACCGGCAACTACAACCCGCGCACCGCGCGCCTGTACACCGACTTCGGCCTCTTTTCGTGCGACCCCGCCCTCGGCGAGGACCTGACCGACCTCTTCAACGAGCTTACCGGCTTCGGCGTCACGGAACGCTTCCGGAAGCTGCTGGTGGCGCCGCGGGCGATGCGGGAGCGCTTCGTCGAGATGATCCGGCGCGAGGCCGAGCATGCGCGCGCCGGGCGGCCGGCGCGTATCCTGGCCAAGATGAACGCGCTGGTCGATCCCGGCATCATCCACGAGCTGTACGAGGCGTCGGGGGCGGGGGTGCAGGTGCAACTGATCGTCCGGGGCATCTGCTGCCTCCGCCCTGGCGTGGCAGGGGTGAGCGACAACATCCGGGTGATCAGCATCGTCGGGCGCTTCCTCGAGCACAGCCGGGCGTTCTGGTTCCACAACGGGGGCGCCGACGAGGTCTACATCGGATCCGCCGACTGGATGCCCCGCAACCTGGACCGGCGCGTCGAGGCGGTGGTCCCGATCGAGGATCCCCACCACCGGCGGACCATGCGTGACGTGCTGGAATTGATGTGGGAAGACAACCGCCAGGCGTGGGACCTGCTGCCCGACGGGACCTACCAGCAGCGCCAGCCGGCATCGGCGGGCGAAGAACTTGCCACCCACAAGCGGCTGGTGGAGCTGGCGGGGCGCCTGCCTAGTACTTGAGCCCCGCGGACTCGGCCAACTGCCGGGCCAGCGCTTCCTGCTCGGGCGTCAGATGCTCGGGCAACTCCACCCGCACCGCCACGATCTGATCTCCCCGCCGCTCCCCGCGCTCCAACCCCTGCCCCTTGATGCGGAATTTCCGTCCCGGCTGCGTACCGGGCGGTACCTTGAGGACGAGCTTCTTTCCATCCAGCGTCCGGACCCGTAGCCGGGTCCCGAGCAGCGCCTGCGCGAGATTAATCGGCACTTCGCACAGCAGGTCGAGCCCGTCCCGCTGGAAGAAGCGATCCGGCTCGACGGTGAACACCACGATCAGGTCGCCCGCCTGCCCGCCGCCCCGCCCCGGCTGCCCCTGGCCCTTCAACCGCACCTTGGCGCCGCTCTCCGTCAGCGGCGGCACCGTGATCATGACGCGCCGCTCGATGCGGGTATCGCCCGCCCCGCCGCAGGTCGGGCAGCGCTCCGAGGGGACTGTGCCCTTGCCGCGGCACTTGGGACAGGGGCGATTGACGGCAAAGCCCCCCTGACCGAAGGAAATCGAGCCCCGGCCGTTGCACTCGTCGCACGTGGCGACCTTGGCGCCCGCCGCGGCTCCGGTGCCCTTGCAGGTGGCGCAGGCCTCAGTCACGGGAAGGGTGACAGGGACCTTGCCGCCGAACATGGCCACGCGGAACGGCACCTCGACGTGGGCCTCGAGATGTTCGGCCACCGGCTCCTCGCGGCGCCCCCGGCCGAAAATCGACGAGAAGATGTCGCCGAGGCCGCCTAGATCCCCGAACTCGAAGTTCTCGGCCGTCTGTCCCTGCCCACCGGCCGCGCCGCCCCGCTGCCCCGCCGCCCCGCGCCCGGCGCGCGGCTCGAAGGCCCCCAGTCGCCGCATCTGGTCGTACTTCTTGCGCTTCTCGGCGTCGGACAGCACCGAATGCGCTTCGGAGATTTCCTTGAAGCGCTCGGCTGCGGCCGGGTTGTTCGGGTTGGCGTCCGGGTGGTGCTGCTTGGCCAGCCGGCGGTAGGACTTCTTGATCTCGACCGTGGTGGCCGAGTCGGGCACGCCGAGGACCTGGTAAAAATCCCGCTGTGCCACCTAGGCCTGCCCCGGATCGGCGTAGACCTGCACCCGGGCGGGCCGAAGGAGGGCTCCCTTGAACCGGTAGCCCGCCTGGAAGGTGCGGCAGACGGTGTGGTCCTGCTCGGGAGTGGCCGGCGGCGTGGTGGCCACGGCTTCGTGCAGTGCCGGATCGAACGGGAGCCCCGCGGGGTCGATCCGCTCGAGCCCGGCGGACTCGAGCTCCTTCCAAAGCTTCCGGGCCAGCAGCTCCATCCCCTCATAGAGCGAATCCGCCGTCATGGTGGCCCGATCGCCGGCCAGGAGCCGCTCCATGTCGTCGAGTTCGTCGAGCAGGCGGCCCGCGAATGCGCCTTGCGTGCGCGCGGTCAGCTCCTCGCGCTCCTTGAGGCTCCGCTTCCGGAAATTGTCGTACTCCGCGGCGAGCCGCGCATACCGGTCCTTGAGCGCATCGTTGTCGGCTTCGAGGCGTTGGATGGCGGCGTCGGGGAGCTCCAGCGGGACGGCACCCACGGGGTCGCCATCGACCACGTGATCGGCGGAATTGGTGGCCTCAAGTACGTCGTCGGAGGCCGGTTCGCTGTCAGTCGGTCGGGGGTCGCGTGGTTTGCGCATGAAGGAAACTAATAGCAACCCATATGCCTCGGGGATGGGTCATTCTGGCAGGAGTTGGAGGCGCCGCCAGAGCTCGTACAGCGCCACCTGGGTCGCCCGTCCGCGGACTTCGTCGCGGGTGCCCACCAGCTTTCGGAGCACCGCTTCCGCCCCCTCCGGCAGGGCAAAACCGATCCAGACCGTTCCCACCGGCTTGTCGTCGGATCCCCCCTCCGGCCCGGCGATGCCGGTGATCGACACCGCCACTTCGGCACCCAGCGCACGGGTCGCTCCGATGGCCATTTCGCGCGCTACGGGCTCGCTCACAGCCCCATGGGCAGCGAGGAGGCCCATCGGCACGCCCAACAGCTGGTGCTTCGTCTCATCGGCGTAGGCGATGACGCCACCGAGGAACTGGCTCGAACTGCCGGGCACCGCCGTCAGCCTGCCGCCGAGCAGCCCCCCGGTACACGACTCCGCCACCGCGATGGTCAGGCGGCGCCGCCGGAGCTCGGCCAGGACGATCGCCGCCAGATCGTCGTCGCCCCGGCCGTAGGCGTGCTCGCCGGCGCGCTCGGCGAGCAGCGCCGCGGCGTCCGCCAGCCGCCGGTCGGCCTCCTCACTGGGGAGATTCCACGCGGTGACCCGGAGGTCCACCGAGCCGAGGCCGGGTAGGTAGGCGAGGGAGAGCGGCGCAATCCGCTCGTCGATGTCCGCCATCCGTTCGGCCAGTGTGGACTCGGCGATGGCGGTGGTCCGCACCGTGACAGACCGGATGACGCCGCCGTGACCGCGCCCGGCCAGGCGGGGGATGACACCGGTGGCGAGGAGGTTGCGCATCTCGACCGGCACGCCGGGCAGCATGACCACGAGGCCGGGTGCGCCCTCGAGCCAGAGGCCGGGCGCGGTGCCCCACCGATTCGGCAGCACGACGGCTCCCTCCGGCACTTCCGCCTGCCCCCGGTTGTTGGCGGTGGGCACCCGACCAAAGCGGGCAAACCGTTCCTCGAGCGCGGCCCAGACGGACGGATCGAACACCAGCCGTGCGCCGAAGAGGGCGGCCACCGCCGACTTGGTGATGTCGTCGGCGGTCGGTCCCAACCCGCCGGTGGTGATGACCGCACCGGTCCTCTTGAGCGCGGCGGAGACGGCGTCCCGGATGGCGGCGACATCGTCGGACACGGCGGTCCGCCGCACCACGCGGACGCCACTGGCCGCGAGCGCGCGGCCGATCTCGGCGCTGTTGGTGTCCACGGTGAAGCCGAGCAGCAGCTCGGTGCCCACCGTGACGAGTTCGACATCCATGGGGATCGGGACGGTTACGGCGGGTTCTGCGTGAAGAGCGCCCGGTAGCGGTACAGGTAGCTCAGGAAGGAGGAGATGGTGAGCGCGACCGCGCCGATGAGGGCAAAGGCCACCAGGCCGCCATGGAACTCGTTCCAGAACTGGAAGAAGGGGCTGGACTCGAGGCCGAGCGGCCGGCGGGCGTCGCGGAAGGCGAACCAGAGGAAGATGAGGGCGATGAAGACGGCCTGAAATCCGGCCTTGAGCTTGCCGGCGCTGTCGGCGGCGATCACGACCCCCCGGCGCTTGGCCCACGAGCGGAAGATCGTCATGGCGAATTCCCGCCCGAGCATCAGCAGGCAGGCCCAGAGCGGGATGCTGCCCCAGACGGGAATGTCGTAGAGGTCGTGCCGTTCCTTGGTGATCCAGTAGATCGGGATGAGGCTGGCGGTGAGGAGGAGCTTGTCGGCGAGGGGATCGAGGAGCTTGCCGAAGTCGGTGATCTGGTTCCGGCTGCGGGCGAGGTACCCGTCGAGGATGTCGGTGAGCGCCACGGCGACGAACAGCAGGAAGGCGATGAACTTGGGCCAGTAGCCCTCGATGAACGGCAGCAGTGCCACGACCGGCGTCATCGAGATCCGGATCAGCGTGACGATGTTCGGGAGATTCCACATCGTCCCCTCCTCCTACCCGAGCGTCTTCAGCACGAGCTTGCTGACCGCCTTCAGCGTGTCGAACACCCCTTCGCCGTTCACGGCCACCGCCTCGAAATACGTGGCGCGCTCGATCCACTCTCCCTCCTGCGTCCGCCCGACGAGGAACTCCCCCTCGTGGTACGGATCGGCCATCGGGCGCTGGCGGGCGGCCTCTTCGACCGGCCAGCCGGGATTGAGCGCGGCCTGCAGGTCGGCGATGGAGCTGGCGTTCGGCAGGTCGCGCTTGTTGTACTGGATGATGAAGGGGATGCGGGTCAGGTCGTACCCGTGCTCGGCCATGTTGTCGTACAGGTTCTGCATCGCCTCGATGTTGGCTTCCATCCGCTCGATCTGGCTGTCGGCCACGAACACCACGCCGTCCACACCCTTGAGGATGAGCTTCCGCGAGGCGTTGTAGTACACCTGGCCGGGCACCGTGTAGAGGTGGAAGCGGGTCTTGAAGCCACGGATGGTGCCGAGGTCCACGGGGAGGAAGTCGAAGAAGAGCGTCCGCTCGGTCTCGGTGGCGAGGGAAATCATCTTCCCCTTGGCGCCCGGGGCCACCTTGTTGTACACGTGTTCCAGGTTGGTCGTCTTGCCCCCGAGCCCGGGGCCATAGTAGACCAGCTTGCAGTTGATTTCGCGGGACGCGTAGTTGATCATCGACATGCGCGCGTGCCTTCTATTCGCCGAAGAGTTTGTCGATCTCGTCCTCGGCGTCGCCGAGGAAGTCCTGCTCGACCCGCGGCGCCACGCCGCCGTCCCGCGCGAACATTTCCGTGAAGACCTGCGAGAGGTCTCCCACCGTCCCGCGGACCCGCAGCTTGACCAGGCCCAGCGTGGTGCGGGTATCGAACAACACCACGAGGATGACCCGCCGCGCAATGTCGGCGAGGTACATCGAGGCGTTTTCCCCTGGTGGAACAGGCTGCCGAATTCCGGCTCGCCGATGAGGCGGGCCAGCTGGTCGTTGGCGCTGAAGTCGGCCGCCGCGAGCGAGGCGAAGGTGGTCGGGTCGAACTCGGGGGGTTCGCCCGCCGTCGCCACCATCTGGCCGGTGCGATCGACCAGCAGGGCGGTCCGCGCATTCGACTCGCGCAGGAACGCGTTCAGCATGACCACGAGCTTGTCGTGGTCGGCCTCTGCGAGTGACCAGCTGGACGCACCGGACATGCGGGCTTCCTATCCGAGGGAGACTTCGAGCCGCCGGAGCAACACCCCGGCGCGCCGCCGGAGGCCGGGTTCCGATTCCCAGACCAGGTACTCGCGGAGCACGCGTGCCGCTTCGGCGGACCGCTCCCCCGCCAGGTAGGCGAGTGCGTCGGCGCGTCGGCGCGGCACGGGGCTGAAGAGATCGGCCCGATGCCGGTCGAGTCGGCGCTGGGCAATCTGCCATCCCACCGCCAGGCCGGCGAGAGCGCCGCAGGCCAGCAACAACCCGCGAGTGCTCATCCGCCCACGTCCTGCCGCGCGAGGAGCGCGTGGGCCAGCGTGACCCCGTCGACGTACTCCAGGTCGCCGCCCATCGGGAGGCCCCGGGCCAGGCGGGTGACCCGGATGCCCTCGCCGGCGAGCACCTGATGGAGGTAGGTGGCCGTCACCTCGCCCTCCATCGACGGGTTGGTGGCGAGGATGACCTCGCGCACGCCCCCGTTCCGCACCCGCTGCAGCAGGCTGTCGATCCGCAGCGCCTCCGGTCCGATGCCATCGAGCGGCGAGAGCCGGCCGCCGAGCACGTGGTAGCGGCCGCGGAACTCGGTGGAGCGTTCCACCGCCTGCACCGACGCCGCCTCCTCGACCACGCAGATGAGGCCGGCGTCACGGCGGGCGTCGCGGCAGAACTCGCAGCGCTCCTCTTCCGCCACGTAGCCACACTCGGCACAGGCCCGCACCGTGGTGGCCACGGTGTCGAGCGCCCGCGCGAGCCGGGTGGACTCCTCCGGCCCCTGCTGCAGGAGGTGAAAGGTCAGCCGCTGCGCCGTCTTCCGGCCGATGCCGGGCAGGCGCGCCAACTCGGTGACCAGCGCCTCGATGGCCCGCACCGCCTAGAGCCCCGGCCCTGCCGACCCGGGCTGCACCTTGCGCATCTCCGCCTGCGCGAAGTCGGCGGCCTGGCGTTGCGCCTCGGCGACGGCACTCATCACCAGGTCGGAAAGCAGCTCGGCGTCGCGACCCTCGAAGGCCTCGGGATCGATGACGACCGAACGCACCCGGCCCTGACCGTCGACGGTGGCGCGCACCAGACCGGCACCGGCGCTGGCCTCCACGGTGCGGCCTGCCAGTTCGATTTGAAGTTGCTGCAGCCGGCCCTGCACCTGCTGGCCCAGCTGAAAGAGCTGCTGAAGATCTGCCATTCCACACCTAAGTCGCTGTCAGAGTGCAAAGTACGGGTGCTACCACAACAGGGCAACCCGCGTTCCTAGTCCAGGACCTCGAGGTCGAGCACGGTGGCCGCCACATCGAGCGAGGGGTCCTTCTTCCGCACCTTGGTGAGCCGCTCCGCGCGGGCGCCTTCCTCGGTCAGGCGCTCCGGGCGCGCCGCCGAGGCAGCGGGCGCCACTTTCATCCGCGCGGGCGTCCCGGCGAGCGCCGAGAGGATCTCCTCGACGGCGGCGGCCTGCCGATCGAGCGCCTCCCGGTACATCGGATTCTCCTCGGTGAGTTCGAGCAGCACCACCTGGCCGTCGATCCGCACCGGCTTGCAGACGGCGAGGGCGGCACCCAAAAAGGACCCTTGCGCGCGGCCGCGCTCGACGACCGTATCCCATGCGGCCGCCAGGGGTCCGGCTTCAAGGCCGACGACAGGCGCCGATGCCGGCGCGGCCGACGCGCGAGGGGGCAGCGAGGCAGCGGGGCCGGGGGCCGCAGGCGCCGCCTTCGCGGCGCGGCGGGGCAGCGGGGCCTGCGCGGCTCGCGCCGCGGGCGTGGGCAGCGGGGCAGCGGGGCCGGTCGACCCGCCGGCGATGAGGGCGGCGAGGTCCACCGTCCGGTCCATCATGGTCCAGCGGAGCAGCAGGGTTTCCACCGCGAGGCGGGCGTTGCCGCTCCGGCGCACGGCGGTTTCGCTCTCGGCGAGGAGCCGGAGCATCCGGAGAACGTCGCCCTCGGTGAGCTGGTCGCGGTATGCCACCAGGGCGGCGCGCAGCGACTCGGTGATTTCCTCGGGGTCGACGCCGACCTGCAGCATCATCAGCGAACGCAACATCTCGCCGGTGCCGTTCAGGAACTCCGCGAGGTCGGCGCCGGCGTCGAGCAGCCGCGCCACGAGGGGAAACACCCCGGCGGGATCGCGCTCGGTGACCACCCGCAGCACCTCGGCGTACTGCTCATCGCCGACGAGGCCGAGGACTTCGCGCACCCGCTCGGCGGTGACGGCGCCCTCGCCGAAGGAGAGGCACTGATCGAGCACGGAGAGCGCGTCGCGCATGCCGCCGTCGGCGTGCCGCGCGATGAGGGTCAGGGCGTCGTCGTCCGCCGCGAGCTTTTCCTCGGCGAGGACCTGCGTGAGGCGGGTGCGGATGGCGGCGGGCCCGATGCGGCGGAAGTCGAAGCGCTGCAGCCGGGAGAGCACCGGCGCGGCGGTATTGAAGATCTTGGCCGGCTCGGTGGTGGCGAAGACGAACACCACGCCCGGGGGCGGCTCCTCGAGGATCTTGAGGAGCGCGTTCCACGCCTCGCGGGTGAGCATGTGCGCCTCGTCCACGATGTACACCTTGTGGTGCCCCTCCTGGGAGGCGGCGTACATGGCGCGCTCGCGGAGCTCGCGGGCGTCGTCGACGCCGCGGTTGCTGGCGGCGTCGATTTCGATCACGTCGAGATTGGCGGAGCCGTTCCAGATGCGGAGGCAGTTCTCGCACTCGCCGCAGGGTTCGCCGGCGGGGGTGACGGTCTCGCGGCGCTCGCAGTTGAGCGCCATGGCGAGGATGCGGGCGGCGGTGGTCTTGCCGACGCCGCGGGGGCCGGTCAGGAGGTAGCCGTGGCCGAGCCGCCCGCTGGCGATGGCACCGCGGAGGGCGGCGGCGACATGGTCCTGCACCAGGAGGTCGGCGAAGCGCCGTGGGCGGTACCGGCGTGCGAGAGCGATGGCCATGGCGATACGACCTGCGGAAGGACGGGAGAGGAAAGAGAAGTGCCCCAGGCGACCCACAGCGAAACCGGACATCGTTTAGCGCTGCTACCGGCGAGGTCCTGACGCGGTTCACGCGCCGGCGACCTGTGGACCTGGGGCGAGGGGAATATAACAGTAGGCGGGGCAGCGGGGCAGCGGGGCAGCGGGGCAGCGGGGCAGCGGGGCAGCGGGGCAGCGGGGCAGCGGGGCAGCGGGGCAGCGGGGCAGCGGGGCAGCGGGGCAGCGGGGCAGCGGGGCAGCGGGGCAGCGCGAAGGTTGCGCGTTTTCCCCAGACGCGCAATAGGCTGCAGGTATCGGGCTGGATGAGGCTGGCAGAATGCGGTGGTCGGGAGTCCACGGACCCCGACTTTCCCCGGGCTGATGCACACTCCGCACTCGACTGGGTGGACGCTATTTCACCGGCCCCGCTGCCCCGCTGCCCTGCCGTCGGTGCCCCCCTGCCTCCCTGCCCCGCTGCCCCGCCCGCCCGCGCGTATGCCAGCGATTGCGCTCCGGGGGGGCAAAGTGTTATAATTGCTTCCGCCGTAACGGGTTATGCTATGCCCTTGTGGCCGTCACATTTTGGAGTCAAATGTCGACTATTTTGACAGATGTGATACCTTCCTATCCTCAAGTCCTGTACGGACTTGGCACCGTTGATTCAGACGATTCTTGATATTACTGGGCGCCGGATGACACCCGCGCTGATATCGGCACGCCCCTTGCCCTTCCAGTCCGTCGATGTGTGCGCCCGGAGTCGGGCGCGATTTCCGAGCCTTTTCGTGTGCAGTCCCACAGCAGTTCCCTCTACCAAAGGACCAGCAGACATGACCACCGCCTCGAAGTTGTCCCTCGCCGTGCTGGCGCTCACCCTCGTCGGGGCCTCCGTGGCCCAGGCCCAGAGCGCCAACATCACCGCCACCGCCACCGTCCTGACCCCGCTGACCGTCACCGGCGCCGCGTCGCCTCGACTTCGGCAACGTCTTCCCGGGCATTGTGCAAGACGATCGCCCCGACCGCCGCCGACCGCCGGCCGGTTCACGCATCGCCGGGCAGCGCTGGCGCGCAGGTCATCCTGACCTTCACGCTGCCGGCCACCCTGCACACGGCCTGCCGGCAACACCATGGCCATCGGCACCTGGACTCGGCGGCCAGTTCGCCACCAACACCCCAGGCGAGCCAGACCGCCTTCACGGCGAGCGCGGCCCCCGTGACGACCAACCTCGGCGGCGCCGGCACGCGTCTTCGTGTGGCTCGGCGCCACCGTGACCCCCACCGTGGCCCAGGCCGCCGGCACCGTACAACGGCACGGTCACCATGGCGGTTGTGTACACCGGGCTCTAGTCCGGACACCGTGAGGCGGTGGCGCCGGCGGTGTGGGCGCTAACCCGCGCCGCCGGCGCGCCCTTCCGGGCCCTATGCGTCTGCTGTCCCTGCTCGCTTGACTGACCCTCGGCGTGGCGGCTGTTCTGCCGCACCGCCGGCCGCTGCACGCCCAGGCGGTGATCGGCACGCAGAACCTGAGCTTTGGAACCGTGATCCCGGGAGTCCCGACGACGGTCTCGAAGCCGAATGCCGCCAACAGCGGGCAGTTTCGGATCAGCGGGCGCAGGGTCCTTTCGAAGCGTCACCGTGCGCTTCACCCTGCCGATGGTCATGAACGGCCCGGCAGGCGCAACGATGCCGATCTCGTTTGCCAGCACGGATGCCGGTATTTCGCGGCAGGGCATCCATCGGCAGCCAGACCGACGTTCGACCCGAACGCACCGTTCACCTACACCCTCTGGCTGGGCAGCGGTACGGTCGTTTCTCGGCGGCAGGGTCAACCCTGCCCCGACCCAACGGCGCCGGCAATTACACCGGCACGATCATCGCTCACGGTCATTCTCAATTGAGTCGAGCTGTCTGATGACGCACCCGGCCCGCTGGTTGATCGCGACGCTCGCGCTGCTTCCCTCCGCCCTGCTGGCGCAGGGAGTCATCGTGGCGCCGCACGCGGTGTTCATCGGCCATGCGACTCGCTCCGGCTCGATCACGCTCTACAATCCCAGCGACCAGCCGGTCGAGGTCAGCGTCTCCTTCGGCTTCGGCTACCCGACGACCGATTCCGCCGGCTCCGTCTCGCTGGAGCTGACTCGGACACGGCGCCGGCCGGGCAACCTGGCGCCACCGCCTGGCTCCAGGCCTTTCCCCGCCGGGTCACGGTCGGCCAGCAGGAACGCCAGACCATCCGCATCCTCGCGTCACCCCCGCAGGGCCTGCCGGACGGAGAGTACTGGGCCCGGCTCATCGTGGGCGCCAAGGGCGGCACGATCCCGGTGGCCGGCGTGCCCGACACCAGCGCCATCAGCGTCGGCCTCACGCTCGAGGTCCGTACGGTCATCTCGGTCGTGTACCGGAAGGGCGCGCTGACGACGGGCCTCACCCTGGGCCGCGTCAGCGCGTCCTTCGCGGACGACACCGTCGCCGTCCGGGTGCCGCTGACGCGGACCGGAACCAGCGCCGTACCTCGGGACGGCGCGGGTGTCGGTGGTGGACCCACGCGACGCCGCTCAAGGGGCAGGACGAAATGGCCGGTGGCCGTGTACTACGCGCTCGACCCGCGGGTGGCTGTGCCGGTGGGCGCCCTCGGCCCGGGCACCTACAAGGTCACGGGTCAGCGTGTCCACCGAGCGGACCGACCTGCCGCCGAAGCTGCCGCTTCCGGCGCCTCCCGTGCGGGACTCCGTGGAGTTCACGGTCCGATGAAGCGTCTCCTCGTGGCCGTTGCTGATGCTCCTCGCCCCGGCCTCCGCCGCGGCCCAAGGGGTTTCCACGACCGCGAACATCCGGGTGCTGGTCGTCGGCTCGGCCATCACCTTTACCAACCTGCAGAGCCTCAACTTTGCCACCGTGCACCCGGGGCGTCGCGAAGACGGTGGTGCAGAACACCGCCGCCGCGGGCAAGGTCCGCGTGGCGGGCACCGCGAACGCCTTCACCCAGATCCGGTTCACGCTGCCGACCCAGCTCCCGAACATCCAGGCGGTCCCCGGCATCAACATGCCGATCAGCTTCGCCGCCAATTCGGCGCGGTGGCGGCGCACCAACGACAGCCCCGGAGGCGGGACGACATTCAACCCGGCGGTCGGGGTCAACAACGCGCGCTTCGGCAACGCTGGAAACCCCTACTTTTTCGTGTATCTTGGTGGCACCGTGACTCCATCACCGACGCAAGCTCCCGGCATTTACCAGGGGACGATCATCCTGACCATCACCTACCTCTAGCATGCTGGTGGGGCTCTTGGCCAAGCTGGTCGCTGCACTGTTGTTCGTGCTCTTTGCCGTCGGCGTCTTCGTCGGCGGCGAGAAAATCGTGTCCCTGATCGACAGGGCACGCGGGCCTGCACCGCCGACCGCGGTCCGCACCGCGCCCGACTCGGTGCCCCACACCGCCTACGAGCCACTTCCCGCACCGACCCCAGCACGCCCCGCGGCACCGACCGTTGCGGTCGTGACAACGCCTGGGCCGCCCCCCGGCCCCGCTGCCCCGCTGCCCCGCCCCACTCGCGGCGCGCTCCGACCCACCCTCGCACCCCAAACGCCGCGCCCAACACCGACTCCGCCTCCCCAGCCGCCCGTCGAGGCACCCCTGGCCCGGGCTGAGCCTGAACTGCCAGCCAGCCCCGCTGCCCCGCTGCCTGCGCCCGCGGCGCCAGCCGCGACTAGCCCCGCCGCCCCGCTGCCCCGCCCCTCCGGCCCCGAGCCCGTCCTCATCGACCTCGCGCTCGGGCGCCTCGTGAGCCGGACGGTGGCGGCCTATCGAGACGCTGAGATGGCCCTCGTGCCGCTCACGGCGTTCTTCGACCTGGCGGAGATCAGCTACACGCTCTCGCCCGCGGGGGTGTTCGAGGCGCGGCTCGAGCCGAGTGGCGAGGACATCCGGATTGCGGCGGGAAGCGACAGCGTGACGATCGGGTCGCGGCGCGTACCGGTGGGGGCCGCCGACGTCATTTTCCGGGACGGCGAGCTGTACATGGCCACGCAGCCCGCTCGGGAGCGATGCTGGACGCTCGACTTCGAAGTCAGCTGGGCCGACCTGGCGGTCACCGTGCTCAATCCCGACTCGCTTCCGGTGGCCCGCCGCATGTGGCGGGACCAGATGCGCGCCCTGCTGGCGGAGCGCTACGGCGCGCGGCCCGACACCACGCTCGGGACGGCCCGGACCAAGTGGGACGGGCTGGTGCTCGACTACGACGTGGCGTTCCCGCTCTCAGACAACCTGGTGGGCGGGTCCTCCTACCGGTTCGCACTCGGGCGCGCAGGTGGCGGGCGGCGCGCTCGAAGTCGGCGTGCGCAGCCTGGGCAGCCTGGACGCCGGCACGTCGGAGTTCGCGGCCTCGTGGAAGGGCGTCTGGATCGACAACAAGTACGTCAAGCAGCTCACGCTCGGCACCGCCACACTCACCGGCCCGCGCTACGCGGGCATCCGCGGTGTTGCGGTGACCAACTCGCCGTACATCCGCCCCTCGTACGTGGGGCAGCTCGACTACTACGGCCGGCTCGAGCCGGGGTGGCAGCTCGAGGCGTACTCGGGCGGCCAGCTGGTGGCCTTCGACTCGATCGGCCCGGGCGGCGACTATTCCATCACGCTGCCGGTGGGCTACGGCGAAAACCCGGTGGACTTCATCGCGTACGGCCCCACGGGTCAGGTGCGCCGGTTCAACCAGACCTATCGCGTGCGTCAGCGAGCAGCTGCCGTACAAGCAGTTCGAGTACGGCATCGCGGCGGGCGAGTGCATCTCGACGCTCTGTAACGGGGCGCTGAACGCCGACCTGCACTACGGCCTCTCCCGGCGGGTCACGGTCCGCGGCGGCGTGGAGGGGTACTCACGGGACAGTCTCTCCGACCTGATCCATCCCTACGCGGTCGCCACGGGGCTGATCGGCAACTCGGTCACGCTGGAAGGCGAGGCGATCGGCAGCGGGTGGCTTCGCGGCGCGGTGCGCCTCGAACCCTCGCTGAATTTCCGCCTCGCGGCGGGATACACCGCGTTCGACGAGACGGTCGCGCGGTCGGTGATCGCGCCGCAGGGGCGCCGCTCGCAGTGGCTCTTCGACGCGTTCCTCCGCCCGCTCCCCTTCCTCACCTCGTTCTACCTGCAGGGCACCGCGGAGATCGATGACGGGGTGGACATGGACGCCAGCCGCGCGCGGCTGCAGTCGTCGGTGCAGGCCGACGGCGTCCGGCTCTATCCCTACGTGCGCTTCGAGCGGCTGGTCACCCACTGTCGGCGAAGCGTCCCGCGCGTCGTTCATCGGCCTCTCCGCCTACGCCAACGGCCGCCCCTCCTGGGGCTCGGTGCTCGGCGGGCTCTGGTTCCGGGGCGACCTCGAGGCGGGCGGTGGCGACGGGTTCAACCTGGCGGCGGCCACCGTGGCGAAGAGCTTCGGTCCGGCGCTCCGCATCGAGGGTGGTGCCGCCTGGCACCGCGACGTCCCGGCACGACGTTCACGTTTTCGCTGGTCTCGTACCTGCCCACCCTGCAGGCGACCACCACCGCGGTGGCGCCGACGGTCGGCCAGGGGGGCGTCATCCAGACGGTGCAGGGCGCGCTCATTTACGACAAGCACCAGGGCCGCGTCACCGCCAATCCGAACCCCGGCCTCCAGCGCTCAGGCGTGTCGGGCGTCGTGTTCGTGGACGACAATGCCAACGGCAGGCAGGACCCGGGCGAACCCGGGGTCGGCGGGGTGCGGGTCATCGTCGGTTCCTTCACGGCGCGCACCGACAGCCTCGGTCGGTACCACGTCTGGGACATTCCGGCGTTCGAACCGGTGCTGGTCCAGATCGACTCGACGACCCTCGACAATCCGCAGTACGTGCCGGCGTTCACTTCCGCCAGCCTGCAGCCTCCGCCGAACGCGTACCGCCAGCTCGACCTGCCGCTGGTGACGGGCGCCGTGCTCGAGGGACGCGTGGTCTGCGACGGCACGCCGCTGCCGAACGTCACGCTCGTGCTCACCAACAAGGCCAACGGGAAGCAGACGGCGATCGCCACCTTCTCCGACGGCAGTTTCTATGTGCTGGGAGTCAAGCCGGGCCGTTACACCCTCGAGGTGGATCCGCGAGATCTCTCGGCGCGGCGCCTCACGGGGTCCATTCTTCAGGTCACCGCTCAACCGGACAAACCGGACCAGCTGAGCAACCTCGTGGTCGAGGTCCACACCGCGCAGTAGGACGAGATTGCTTCGGCCACTGCGTGGCCTCGCAATGACACCATGGCTTCTTCTGTCATTGCGAGGAGGCTCCGTGAGGAGCCGACGAAGCCATCTCAGGTCAGAATGGCCCGCTGCTGCTGTTGCATCGTCCGGAGCTGCCAGGTTTCCGCGACGACCCCGCCGAGCAGGAACACCAGCGCCGTATAGTAGACCCAGAGCACCGTGAGGGTGGCCGCCGTGAGCTGGAAGTCCACCCGCACCGAGCTCGCCGCCACCATCCGCGCCAGGTACACGGCAAAGACGTGCTTGGCGAGTTCGAAGGCGGCGGCGCCGAACGCGGACGCCACCAGGGCGGCCTGCGTGTCGAGGCGACGGATAGAGGCGTACTTGTAGATCAGGAAGAAGAGGGTGAAGGTGAGCGTCAGCCCCAGGGCCTCCGGAATCCACCGCCCGAACGACGAGAAGAAGAACCCCAGCCACGGCGCGCCGGCCTCGCCCCGGGCGCGCGCGATGCCGATGAGCGTGGTGATCGCGATGCTGGCCGCGAACACGCCGAGGGTGAGGATGACCATCGCGACATCGCGCAACTTGCTCAGGAGCATCCCGACCAGGAAATGCCGCCGCACCGGCGGGCGCACGCTGACGTCGTACATCTGGTTGAGCGAGGTGCGGATGCTGGCGAAGAGGCGAGTGCTGAACCAGAGGAAGGCCGGCACGGCGTAGAGCGACAGGCGGCTGCCCGATTCGGCGATGCGGCCGAGGACGTTCTCGAACAGGAAGAAGGGGTCCTGCCCCACCGTGGTGTCGTGCGGCGGGAGGAACGCCTCGAAGAACCGGGGCAGGTCCACGGAGACGGCGCCCGCCCAGTGCTGAGCCACCTGGGTGAGCCCGATCAGGAGCAGCACTACGAACGGAATGGCGGCAAGCAGCGCGTCAAAGGTCAGCGCGCTCGCCAGGAAGGGGACGTGATTTTCGTCGGCCGCCTGGAGGGTCCGACCGAGGAACCCGCGGAAAGACCGATGCCAGCCGCGGATCCGGTTCGGGGTCAGATGGCTGGCTCCTCGTCGTCCGCCATCGCGGCGGCGCGACGGCGGACCCTGGCGTCGGCCAGGCGCCGTTCCAGCTCCTCGCGCGCCGAGTGGCTGGCGCCCCGGACCGCGTCCCGGGCGTCGGTGGCGCGCTCCCGCACGTCGTCCACCCGGTCACGGACGGCGTCCTTGACCCGGTCCGCCTCGCCGCGGACCCGCTCCTTCCCCTCCTCGAACCGGTCGCCGAGTTCCTCCAGTCCGTCCTCCGCCAGGTCGCGCAGGTCGCGCGCCTTCCGCTTGATCATCCGGCGCGTGGCGTCGCCGCTCTGCGGCGCGAACAGCAGCGCGAGCGCGCCGCCTACCACCGCACCGGCCAGGAACCACTTGACACCGGAACCGCCGTTGTCCCGGACGTAGACGATTTCCTCATCTTCATTGCGTGCCATGTCATTCTCCTGCGTCGGGGTCATCTTCGGCGGAGACCAGCACCTTCTCCAGCGAGGCATGGTGCTGCACCGGCGCATGAATGAACCGGTCCACCAGGGTGTCGGTGCCGTTGACGTTCAGCTGCTCGAACAGGAACCGGAAGGTGCGCTCCAGGTCCGCGGCGATCGCGCCGCGCACGTCCTGGGGCAGCGACCAGCACTCCTCCTTGAACGGACCGATGGCCTTCTTGCGCGCCTTGTAATAGAACTGCTCCTCCGAATCCTCGGGCTTCCGTTCGCCCTGGGCGTTCGCGTCGAGCCAGGCGTACATCCGCCCGCGGAGCTCGGCCGGCAACTTCGGGTGATCGAACACCAGGTTCTGGAAGTTGGTGGCGAGGTGGATTTCGCACGCCTCCACCCGCGGGAAGTTGCCGAAGGCGTTGCTCGGAAGCGTGCTGGCACCGTGCTGCACGGCGCCCGCCGTCCCGTAGGACTGGCGCGCCGCCACGGAGAGCGCGGCCAGCGCCTCCAGATCGAGCTTGACCGCGGCGATGGTGCCGTCGGGGAGCACCACGCCGCCGTGCGAGGTGCCGGTCTGCACCGAGATCTTGCTCAGCCCCTCCGCCACGCCGAGGCGGTCCAGCGTGGTCCGGCAGCCGCGCATGAAGGCGTGCAGCTCCTCCACCGTGCTGTTCTTGTGGCCCACCTCGCCGATTTCGCCGCCGACAGACACCGTGATGCCCTCGGGCTCCCGCTCGCGGATGAAGGCGGTGATCTCCGCGCAGCGCTCGAAGTTGTCGCGCTGCTGCTCTTCCAGCGTGGGCCGGGAGAGGTCCACGAGCGTGGAGGTGTCCACGTCGATGTTGTAGAACCCCGCCGCCACCTCCTCGGCGATCAGCTTCTTGACCTCGCCCACCTCCCCCTCGGGATCGGCGGCGTACTTCTTGGCGTTCACCTGGCAGTGGTCGCCCTGGATGAAGAGGGGGAGGGTGTAGCCCTCGCGCAGCGCCGCGCCGATGATGACCGCCACATATTCGTCGGGCCGCTGCGCCGTATAGGCAATCTCGCTGCGGGCAATTTCGAGGATGATGGCCCCGGCCCGACCCGCCAGGGCCGCCCGGAATACCGCACGCGCGGTGTCGTAGGCCAGCATCCGCACATTGATGGCCGGGACGGTGAAGCCACCGCACTCCCCCCGCCCCCGCGCCAGATAGAGGTCGTTGATGGAGGCCGGCCGCGCCCCGGTAATCTGCCCCAGCTCCCAGAGCAGCCAGCGCGCCGCCTCCCGTTCCGGTTCACTGCCGAACACCGCCTGCCGGACGAGCCGGTCGGTGGCGGCCCCTCGGAGGGCCGCAGGATCGGCGAGCTTGATGCCGCCGGGCACCTGGGTGATGGCACCGCCGAACATGCGAACGGCCTGCTGGACGTGATCGGTCACGAATCGCTTCCTCGTAGGTGGAGCCAGCCCCGGATGGCAAAATCTAGACCGCCTGCCGCCTCCACGCCAAACGGACTTACGCCACGTCGGTGTCGGCGTCGGGCGCAGCTTCCGGCGCCTCGTACCCGACCCTGCCCAGCGCCCCGAACGTCAGCCGTTTCCCCAGTTCCACTCCCGGCTGATCGAAGGGATTCACGCCGTACCAGCAGCCGGCGTAGCCGGTGGCGAGCTGGAAGAACATCAGGAGTTCCCCGATAGACTGCGGAGACAGATCGGCCAGCGCGAGGGTGCCGTTCATCCGGCCCATCCGCGCCAGTGCCGCCGAGGTGGCCTCGTACTCCGCCTGCAAGAGGGCCCCGAGCGTCCGGCCACCGAGGCAGGCGACCTCCTCCGGCATCCCGTCGAGGGCCGGGATGAGGAGGTCCTCGCCCGGATCGGCCACCGTCACGAAGGTGATCAGCTTGTCGAACGGCCCTTCCATGAAGAGCTGCACCTGCGAGTGCTGGTCGGTGGCCCCGACTGACGCAACCGGCGTCGGGCCGGTGTGGACCACCTTCCCCTCCCGGTCCACCCGCTTGCCGAGGCTCTCGGCCCACAGCTGCCGGAACCACTCCGCCAGGTCGCGGAGCCGGTCGCTGTAGGGCATGAGGACGTGCAGCCGCGCCCCGGCCTGCAGGTCGGCGGACCAGTGCAGCGCGGCGTAGAGCGCGGCGGGATTCTGGAGCAGGTCATCGGCCCGGGCGCGCTCCACGGCGCGCGCCGCACCCTCGAGCAGCCCTGCGATGTCGATGCCGACCAGCGCCGCCGGGAGCAGTCCCACCGGAGAGAGCACGCTGAAGCGCCCCCCCACCTCCGGCGGCACCTCGAGCGTGGCGATCCCTTCCCGCGTGGCCAGGTCACGGAGCGCGCCCTTCACCGGATCGGTGGTGAAGACCAGGTGCCTGCTGGCCGCCCCGCCCAGCGCGTCGTCGAGCCACTTCCGCACCACCAGGTACTGGGCCAGCGTCTCCGCGGTGCCGCCGGACTTGCTGATCACGTTGACCAGGACGCGCCGCGGGTCGATGCGTCGCAGTGCCGCGGCCACCGAGGTCGGGTCCACGTTGTCGAGCAGGGTGAGCCGCGGGAAGAATTCCCGCCCCTCGTCGTCCAGTTCGTTCCAGGCCGGCGGCCGGAGCGCGGAAAGGAGGGCGCGGGTGCCGAGCGCCGAGCCGCCGATGCCGAGGACGAGCACGTGGTCGTAGGCCTGGCCGAGTCCCTCGGCAAACGCGGTGATCTGGCGGACAGTCTGTTCCTGCCGGGCCAAGCCGTAGAACCCGTACTCGCCGGCAGCGCGGCGCGCCTGCACCTCGGCCTGCACGGCGGCGAAGCGTCGCGCCAGCTCGTCGAGCCGGCGGCGCGGCAACCCGTGCTCGCCGTCGAGCCGGTCCTGGATGATCCTGCCGTACTCGAACCTCATTCGGAAACCTCCACCGTCAGTCCGTCATAGGCCGGGGACACGCCCGCGGGCAGCCGCGCCGCCAGCTCCGCGTGCCCCGTCTCATGAGTCAGGTGCGTCAGGTAGGTGCGCTCCGCCCCCAGCTCGCGGGACAGGACCACCGCCTCCTCGATGCTGAGATGCGTGGGGTGCGAGCGCCACCAGAGGGCATTGAGGACCAGCACCTCGACGCCCTGGAGGGCGGCCCGCTCCACCGTCCCCACCTCTTTCACGTCGGTCAGGTACGCCAGCTTGCCGAACCGGTATCCGTACACCCGAAGATGGCCGTGCGGGAAGGCGAGCGGCAGGACCGACACCCCGGCCACCGTCGTCGGCACGCCTGGCTCGAGCGCGTGCGGCTCGAGATGGGGCTTGGAGGTCCCCTCAAAGGCGGTGACGCCGGGATCGAAGATGTAGCGATAGGTGGCCTCGAGCTGCTCGAGCGTCTCCGGAGGGCCATAGACCGGCAGGTGGCCCTTCTTCCGGACGGTGAAGATCCGGAGATCGTCGATGCCCGCCGTGTGATCGGCATGTTCGTGGGTGTAGAGCACCGCCGACAGATCGGTCACGCCCTGCCCGACCAGCTGGAGCCGGAGTTCAGGCGGACTGTCCAGCAGGAGAGTGGCGGCACCGGCCCGGAGGAGGGCGCCGCTCCGGGTGCGCCGGTCGCGCGGGTCGTCGGAGCGGCAGACGGCGCACCCGCAGCCCACCTGCGGCACGCCGAACGAGGTGCCGGTGCCGAGGAAGGTGAGCCGCATGCCGCTACACGGTCTCGATCTTGAGGAGGTTGGTGGTGCCGGGCATGTCGAACGGCACGCCGGCCGTCACGACGACCCGGTCGCCGGGACTCACCAGCCCCTGCGCCAGCAACTCGGCACGCGCCACGTGGAGCATCGCGTCGTAGTTGGGCACATGCGCCACCAGCACCGGGGTCACGCCCCACACCAGGGCCAATGCCCGGTGCGTATCGGGCTCGGGCGTGACGGCGACGATGGGCACCGAGGGGCGGAACGAGGCCACCGTGCGGGCGGTAAATCCGCTGGAGGTGAAGCAGACGATGACCCGCGTCTCCAGCAGCTCCGACGCGGCGCAGACCGCCACCGCGATCGCGTCTTCAGTGCGGGCACGCCGCTCCGCGAAGCGGTCGTTGGCGCCGCCGCTCCGCCGCCCGACTGCCAGGTCGAAGGCGGCGCTCCGACCGGTCCGGTGGCGCTCGACTTCCCGGGCGATCCGGTCCATCGCCTGCACCGCCTCGAGGGCGTAGTCGCCCACCGCGGTCTCGGCGGAGAGCATGACCGCGTCGGTCCCGTCGAGGATGGCGTTCGCCACGTCGGACGCCTCGGCGCGGGTGGGCCGGGGCGCGTGGACCATCGACTCGAGCATCTGGGTGGCGGTGATGACGGGCTTGCCGCGCCGGTTGGCCTCGCGGATGAGGCGCTTCTGGACCAGGGGCACCTCCTCGAACGGCAGTTCCACCCCGAGGTCGCCGCGGGCCACCATGACCGCGTCGGTGGCATCGAGGATGGACTCGAGGTGGAGGAGGGCGGTGTCCTTCTCGATCTTGGCCACCAGCTGGACCCGCTTCGGGATCAGGGTCCGCAGCTCGTTCAGCTCCTCGGCCCGCCGCACGAAGGAGACGCCGATGTAGTCGACGCCCAGCGCAACGGCATGCGCCACCTCTTCCCGGTCCTTTTCGGTGACCGCCGGGGCGCTGACATCCACCCCGGGAAGGTTCATCCCCTTATTGGCGCGCAGGAGCCCGCCATAGCGCACGATCCCGTCCACCCGGTCGCCACGGATGCCAGTGACTTCGACGGCCAGCAGGCCGTCGTCCAGCAAGATCTTGGAGCCCACGTGCATGTCCCCGGCTAGCGCGGCGTAGGTCGTCGGGAGTTCGGCCCCGGTGGCTCCATCCTCGGGGGCAAACGTGACCGACTGGCCCTGGACGAGTTCCCGCGGCTCCGGGAGCTGACCGACCCGGATCCGGGGACCGTGCAGGTCCACCAGGATGGCGACAGGCTCCTTCCGGCCCTTGCAGACCCGCTGGAGGTCCCGGATCCACTGGGCCCGCAGCTCCGGCGTGCCATGGGAGGCATTCACCCGGACCACATTGACCCCGGCATCGAGCAACTGGACCATCCGGTCGGGATGGGACCAGGCGGGTCCGAGGGTGGCGACGATCTTGGTGCGGCGGATGGCGGAACTCGGCAAGCGGACCTCAATTAGGGGAGTGAGGGGATAGTAACGAGTTCCGAGGCAGCGGGGCAGCCGGGAAGCGGGACGGCGCCGGGAGGGAGCGCCGTCATTCCCGCGAAAGCGGGAATCCAGTCTCAAACCAGCTTCGCGCTGTCGTTGGCACTGGACCCCCGCGACCCTGCCCCGGCGAAAGCCGGGGGCGGGGGGTGACGAGCCGGTCGCTGGGACGCGGTGCGTTGGACCAGACCCACAATATGTGGTCGTCGGGGTCGTCGGCTCCGGAAGTTCTCTAACCCCGCCGCCCGACCCCCCTGCGAACTTCTTGCGCCGACGATCCCCTCCTCCCTCCCCGCTCCGTCCCCATTCCCGAGTTATCCACACCCGTCCCAACTGCCCGATTCCCGTACACCAGAGCCGGAGGGTGCCGGCCCGACGACCGCACCTGTGATATCCTCATTTGGGGATGATGTGCATATATCATTTCCACTTCCCAACAGCCGGGTCGGCGGCCTGCCCGGTGGCTCAACGGTGACTATCCACGTCGGTGTGGAATGGGCAAAGTTTCCCCCAGAAGCGGCGTGGAAACCGTGGAAAGAGCGTTATTACCCGTTGCGGGACAAAGCACTAGAGGTCGTCTTAACTTTCCACTTTAAGTGGATCTCTTAACTTTATTATTAACATCACTTACAGATCCGCATTATATGTGGAAAAGAAACTGGTGACAGTGTCGTTACCCGGGGTCAAAGATGCGGAATCACTGCATAAAAGCGCCCCGGAGGCACCCAATATGGGTTCCGCCGGGGCAGCATGTTGTAGCTCGTGTTGGGAACCGCTGTTCAGTCCATCAGCTCCAGGTCCAGCACCTGACCTGCGTGCAGCCCCAGCTCCTCGACGATCTTCTGGGGGAGGGTCACCCCTGCCCCGCTCGCGAAGCTCCAGCCCCGGGTCTTGAACCGCCTTCCGCCGACCCTGACGGTCACCGGGACGCTCTTGCCGAGCGGGAGGCTCCCGGCCGGCAGGAAGATCTTGGCGTAGGTGCTGGCACCGTAGCGCTCGAGGACGAGTCGTTCGTGGACCAGGGTGGACATGGCTGCTCCCGGCAGTGGAGCGGCTAACCTACCCCCCGCCCCACCCGGCGCCAGAGCCGGGCTACCGGGAGAAGTCCACCCGGGCGTCTCCGCCCCAGTACATGGGCCCGAACATCCGGATCGGCGAGGCCTTCAGCGCGTTGGCCAGGTCGTCCTTCCCGTCCACCCGGAAGACGCCGGGGAGGCTGCGGGTCCATTGAGGCCGGAAGGACTCCGTGGCATTCCAGTGGATGCCCCGCAGGCCGTCGAAGACCTGACTCGACTGCCGGGGCTCGGTGGTTTCGGTCGAATCGCGTCCAGCGAACTGGCCGTCCCAGGAAAGGACCGTCTTGCGAACCGTGACCGAGAAGTGGTGACGGGAGGATTCAGGCACCGGCGCGAGACTGTGCTTGATGACCGACACCGGGATGAACGCGGCTTCGGTCTGCCTCCTGACCTGCCAATCGTTGGTCCAGAGCTCGGCGACAAACCACTGGTCGAGCCCGGCGGTCCCGCCCGGCCGGGTGGCGGCGATAGCCCAGTAGCCCACCACCTCCAGCGCCCCCATCTTCTTGCCCGGAGTGAATACGGCGTCCCCGGCGGTCATGGCGGGAGCCTCCATGAAGCAGACCTGGGCCGGGACCCACCCGGCAAACACGGAGTCCGCGGTCACCTCCCGCCGCAGGACGGGGGACAGCGCGGCGACGCCGGCCGCCGTCACGACCTGATATCCCGGCTGGAGTTGCTTCGTGGCCTGAACGGGATCCATGAGGAATTCCACGCAGGCGGAGAACTCCACCCCCCGGAGGACCCAGCTGAAGCCCGGGCCGGTGGGGGTCTGGGCGGAGGCGGACGTCGCCAGCGCGCCCAGGAGGCCCACCGCGGGCCACCAACCCCTCAGGGTCACGAGGTCCCTCGGGCGGTGACGATCGCCGCCTGCAGACGATCGTAGGCCTTCGGATCGGTCGCGGTAAATTGCATTTCCCGCCAGGAAACCTTTCCATCCTTCCCGATCACGTACACCACCCGCCGGTTGAACCCCTCGGACCCCTTGGCCCCGTACTTGGCGGCGATTCGCTGCTTGGGGTCGGACAGGAGCTTGAACGGCAGGCCCAGGCTCTCGGCGAAGCGGACATGGGTCTCGAGGCTGTCGGTGCTGATGCCCACCAGCACGGCATCAGTGAACATCGTCGCGTAGCGATCGGCGAAGGTCCGCATTTCCGCCGTGCAGCCCGAGGTGAAGTCCCGGGGATAGAAGGCCAGCACGACGACCTGCCCCTTGAGCTTGGCGAGGACGAACGGCTCCTCTCCCGATCCGATGCCCGCCTTGTCCGCCCAGGGAGCGGTAAAGTCCGGCGCCTTCCAGCCCGGTTCGGGCCCGGAGACCACGATGGCGGTCGGCGGTCCTTTCGGGGCGGGCGCCGAATCCTGCGCCGTGACCGTCGATGCGGTGGCCACCAGGCCGAACAAGGTACCGAGGAGCGTGCGTGTGTTCATGGTCAACCCTCGAGGGAACTATGGGGCGGTGGCCCGGCGCAGCGCGGCGCCGAAGGACTGGCTGCCGCCGATGCCGGTGTACACGATGCGACCGGAGCGGTCGATGATCACGACGTACGAGGTGGCGGCCACGTCGTAGGCCCGCTGGCTCACGCCCTCGTCGTCGTAGAGGACCCGAAAGGGTGGGTTCTCGCGCGCGACCCACGCGCGCACCGAATCCCGCGGGTCCCCGACTGTGATGTTGATCCCGATGAACTCGACCTTCGACCCGTAGCTCGCCTTGGCCGCGCGGACCGCCGGCTCCAGCGCCGCGCACGAGGTGCACCAGGTGGCCCAGAACTCCAGGAACACCGGCGTCTTCCCGATCCACTGGCCGAGGTCCACCGGCTTTCCGTTCAGGTCGTGCACCGCCAGCACGGGCGCGGCGTCGCCGACGCCGGGCGTCTGGGCGGCGAGGTTGGCGATCCCGCAGCTCGACGCCGCGATCACGAGGCCGAGGGCCCTCAGGCGGCGTGACATCTAGCGCGCCGCCGGTTCCACCGGCGCGTACCGGCGCTGGACGTAGTCCTCCAGCAGGGTCAGGAACTCCGGCACGATGCGTTCCCCGCTCAGGGTGACGTGCAACTGCCCGTCCACGTACACGGGGGCCCGGGGATCCTCCGCGGTGCCGGGCAGGGAAATGCCGATGTCGGCGTGCTTCGATTCTCCCGGCCCGTTGACCACGCAGCCCATGACGGCGACCCGCATCGACTCGACGCCCGGCCGCGCCTCGCGCCACACCGGCATCTGCTCCCGCAGGTAGCGCTCGATGTCCTGCGCCATCGACTGGAAGAAGGTGCTGGTGGTGCGGCCGCAGCCGGGGCAGCTGGTGACTTGCGGCGTGAAGCTCCGGAGGTCGAGCGACTGCAGGATCTGCTGGGCCACCTGCACCTCTTCGGTGCGGTCGCCGCCGGGCGCCGGCGTGAGGGAGACGCGGATGGTGTCGCCGATGCCCTCCTGCAGCAGGATGGCCAGGCCCGCGGTGCTCGCCACGATGCCCTTGGTGCCGAGACCCGCCTCGGTCAGGCCGAGGTGGAGGGGAAAATCACAGCGCGCCGCGAGCAGGCGGTACACATCCACCAGGTCCTGCACCGCCGAGACCTTGGCGGACAGAATGATGCGGTCGTGCGCCATCCCGGTGGCCTCGGCGAGCGCGGCCGATCGGATCGCGCTCTCGACCATGGCGTCGAGGGTGACCTCCCGCGCCTCGCGCGGCGCGCTCGACCGATGATTCGCGTCCATCAGCTCGGTGAGGAGCTGCTGGTCGAGCGACCCCCAGTTGACCCCGATGCGCACCGGCCGGTCGTGCGCGAGCGCCACCTCGATGATGGCGCGGAAGTGCTCGTCGCGCCGCTTGCCGCCGACGTTGCCCGGGTTGATCCGGTACTTGGCGAGCGCCGCGGCGCAGGCGGGATACTTGGTGAGGAGGAGATGCCCGTTGTAGTGGAAGTCGCCGATGATCGGCACCTGCACGCCGATCCGGTCCAGTCCTTCGACGATGTCCGGGACGGCGCGCGCCGACTCGTCGTTGTTGACGGTGACGCGCACCAGCTCGCTGCCGGCCCGCGCGAGGGCGGCTGCCTGGCGCACCGTCCCGACCACGTCGGCGGTGTCGGTGTTGGTCATCGACTGCACGACGATGGGATGGCAGGAACCGACCTGCACCGGCCCGATGCGGGTGGTGACGGTCTGGCGGCGGGAGAGGGGAGGCATCGGAGAAATATACTAGGGACTGAGGACTGAGGACTGAGGACTGAGGACTGAGGACTGAGGGCCGGGGACTGAGGACTGAGGACTGGGGTCAGGTGCGGTCGAACTCGGCCTCGTCGAGATCCCGCAGTTCTTCCGGCTCCAGCCGCAGGTCGCCAGCCGCCCAGCTGTCCAGCGCGTGCGCCACCGTGCGGGCGCCCGGGATGACGATCACGTTGGACGCCTGCTCCAGCACCCAGGCCAGCACCACCGCGTGGGGGGAGGCGTGATGCCGCTCCGCGATCATCTTCACCAGCGGGTGCGCGGCAACTTCTTGTTGAGCCGGCCGCCGCCCACTGGGCTGTAGGCCAGGAAACCGATGCCGAGCTGCTCGCAGTGCGCCACCACACCTTCGGTGAGCGCCTCGCGGAAGAATGGGTTCAGCCGATTCTGCACCGTCACCACTTCCAGGTGCCGGCGGGCGGCGTTGATCTGGTCCACCGACACATTGGAGAGCCCGACCCACCGGATCTTGCCGACGCGCTGGAGCTCCGCGAGCATCCCGACGCTTTCGCCGAACGGTACCTGCGGATCGGGCGCGTGGAACTGGTAGAGGTCGATCCGGTCGACGCCGAGCGCCTGCAGCGACCGGTCGCACGCGCGCTGGAGGTGTTCGGGGCTGCCGTTCCGCTCCCAGCGACCATCGGGCCGGGTGAGGCCGCCCTTGGTGGCCACCAGCACCTCGTCGCGCGGCCCGCGCCATTCACCGAGCGCCTTGGCCATCACGCGCTCATTGTGCCCGAGGTCCTCGTCGGAATAGCAATACACATCGGCGGTGTCGAGCAGGCGCACGCCGGCGTCGAGCGCCGAGTGAATGACGCGCACCGCGTCGGCCTCGGAGGGGCGGCCCTCGATAGAAAGCGGCATGCCCCCGAAACCGACCGGGGGCACGCGAGGAGCGCCGGGACCAAGCGGGCGCTCGATCACACCAGGCCGAGCTTCTTGGTCAGGCGGAAGTGTTCTTCCGGTCGGAGGGTGCCATCGGTGGCCAGCGGTGCGAGCGCCTGCAGGATGTCGGCGCGCGACCCGTCGATCCGCCGATCGCGGAGTTCGCCGATCATCCGGGCGAAGCGCGCCTCGAACTGGTCCTTGTTCAGCTCCCCGTTGGCCCGCATGTCGCTGATGTTGTGCAGTTCTTCCAGCAGGCGCGGCACGGTGATGGGGGTGAGTTCTGGCTTCTCGGACATCGTCGCGACCTCGACAGAGCAGTGGGAACGGTGGGGTGAACTGCCGCAATATAACGGCGGCCTCGGAGCGGCGCGCCGGTGGATCAGCCGGTGGCCTCGCGGCGGGGTTCCACCGCGTTGGCGTCGTAGGCGCGGGTGCGGAGCGGCGAGGTGCCGCCGCGGACCCAGCCGCCCCGGAACTCGAAATGCTCCTCGGGCAGGAGGCGGTCGCCCAGCGGCACCGTGCCGGCCAGCTCCAGGTGCCAGAAGAGCATTCGCGCCCCGACCTCGGCCGCGGGCATCCAGACGTCGGGGGTGAGTGGCGGATAATGCACCGCGAACTCGGCGCGGAGCCGGGTCATCCGGATTTCAGAGTCCATGTGTACGATCAACCCCAGCGCGAGAGAATGGCACCCATGGCCGCGAAATACACGAACTGATACATCGCGTCGATCAACCACGCCCCGAAGCGCTTTTCGGAGAAGACCAGGGCGGTCAGGCTGACCGGCATGACGATGAAGGTCCAGAGCTGAATCCCGGTCCACATCCCGGCCAGCGGCGCGCCCCCGCGGACGATGGCCGCGATCCCCACGCCGAGCACCAGGTACGCCAGGAACGAGACGCCGTAGGCGCGGGGCGCACCCTTGCGCATGTCCGCGAGCTTGTCCGGGGTGTAGCCGTTGAGCGCCACCCACGGCTTCGCGAAGAGAATGGGCGAATACCAGATCATCCCGATGACAAAGGTGGCCACGGCGGCCATGAGCACGCCGACCGGTCTCACGCCAAACGGAAGCATCGGCCTTTTCTCCTCCGAAACGGACCCGCCGCCGAACCCACCTCAGGCACGCTCAGGAATTGCCGGGGTGACGACCGGGACGATTCGGATCCGCATGAGTGGACAGGGGGTATGAGGAGGAATCTGCGCCCTTCGGCGGCAATGTCAAATGGACCGTCCCATACCCGCCGGGTCCCTATCCCTTGAAATCCAGGTCGATGGTGCGCGGGACCGGCGGCCCCTCGTCCTCCGGCATCCCCGCCCGGAATCCGGAGATGGACATCTCCCGGGTCGCGGGGAACATCCGGAAGTAGGCCTGGATCGTCTCGTTGGTGCCGCTGAGGTACACGATGTCGCCGTGCTGCACCTCGAACGTCTCGTCGAAATCCACCACGATGAGTCTCGCCGCGCTCGACCGCCACGACCGAGCACCCGGTGCGGTCCCGGATCCAGTGCTTGAGGAGCGGCCGGCCCACGAAGTTGCCGGCGGCGGTGGCCACGATCTTGATTTTCCCTTCGAGCGAGACCGCCGATTGGCCCAGCAGGTGGTAGGACAGCAGCTGCCCGGCCACCTGGCTCATCGAGAGCGCGAAGTCGGCGCCCGCGCGATGGATCCGCGCCACGTTTTCCACCTGCTGCACGCCGGCCATGATCATCGCCTCGGGTGCCAGGTTCCGCAGGACGGCCGTGGCGAAGAGGGTGGCGCTGTCGGACTCGAGGGCCAGGACGACGGCCTGCGCCTCGTGGATGCCCGCCGCTTCCAGCACCGTATGATCGAGGTGATCGCCGACCAGGTCCACGTGGGGCGCCGGCATCGCGGCCAGCAGGCGCACCGATTCGCCGGCGTCGCGGAGGAACTCGGCCACCTTGCGGCCGATCTCGGTGTCGCCCACGACCAGGAACGCGCCACCGCGCGGCACCGGCGTGGCAAGCTTGCCGAGGCGCTCGATGGCCAGGTGGCTTCCGATGGCCACGAGAATGGTCCCGACGCCGAGCCGGCTGTCGAGCTTCGGCTGCGCGTTCAGCACGCCGCCGACCCAGAGCCCGATGATGGTGGCGCCGGTCTGTTCGCGGATGCCGGCCTCCCCGATGGTCGTGCCGGCAAAGGGGCTCGCCGCGTGCACCCGGAGTTCGGCCACCTCGAGGTGTTGCCCGAGGTGCCGGACGCCGGCGACGCGCGGGCTGATCTTCATGCTGGCGCGCGCCGCGAGCGCCGCGGCGAGCACATGGGTGGGGGTGAACGCCGTCGTGGCGCCGGCGCGGACCATCGGCGGCCGGCGCTTCGGGTCCTGCACCATGGCGACGATCTTCCCCTGGTATCCGTGGTACCGGGCGTTGAGCGTCATCGCCGCGTTGTAGTCGTCGTCGCCGTTCAGCACCAGGCCGCGCGCTCCCACCAGGTTGGCGAGGTTGGGATCCTCTTCCTTGAGGTTGCCGAAGACCACCTGCCGTCCGCGCTCCCGGAGCCGGCGGGCGGTGGCCTCGTCTTCCTCGAAGATGACTGCCTTCACCCCCTCGTGGTCGAGGAGGTCAAGGAGCGAGGTGACCGCGGGGCCGAACCGGTAGATGAGCACCTGCCCGGCCATCGGAGGGAGGACTCGCGACAGGCGGGCCTCGAACCGCTCCTCGAAAAAGGGAATGAGGAAGATCGGGAAGACGAGGAAGACCAGCATGGTGCCCGAGAACTGCACCAGCACCACGAAGGCCACCATCACCGGGCTCGACCACTGCGCGTCGCGGCCATAGCCGGTGGTCGTCAGGGTCTCCGACGCCCATTGGATGCTGTCGCCCAGGGTTCGCTGCTGGCCCTCGAGGTACAACATCCCCAACTGGTACAGCAGCCCCAGCACCACCAGCAGCACCGGCAGCGCCAGGAGCAGGTTGAGCAGGCGGCGGAAGGAGCGCGGCAGCGAACGGAGGGAGAAACTCATCCGGCACCCGGACCCGGCGCGGTGAACACCGGATCGACGACGTTGCCGGTGTTGCGGACGCCGGCGGGTTCGAACAGCAGCACCGACGCCTCGGCGTCGGCCACGGTACGGTGTTCCACGCCACGCGACACCACGAGGAACTCCCCGGGGCCGAGCTCCACCACCCGGTCGCGAAACTCCACGCGGAAGCGCCCCTCGACTCCAAGGAAGAGCTCGTCCGCGTCGTCGTGATGGTGCCAGGGGAAGGTACCGCAGAACTTGGCGAGCTTGACCTCCTGGCCGTTCAGCTCGGCCACGAGGCGGGGGCGCCAGTGTTCGGTGACCGCCGCGAGCGCGTCCTCGAGTATCACCTTCTCCACCGGGGCTCCTTTCACCTCACCCCCTGTCCCCCTCTCCACCATGTGGAGAGGGGGGACGATGCCTCACGATGTCCCATCAGTCATCTGGATCTGGCTCAACTTGCGTACGTCCACCCGCAGCACGCCATCGTCCTGCGAGCGGTCGAAGGCGTCCACGAACCGGGCGCCAAACGCGACCTCGTCTCCACGATACGACGTCCGGGCAAAGACCGTCTGGCTGAAGGTCTCGTCCACACCCGAGAGCAGCACGATGAATTCGCTGTCGCAGGCGCCGAGCGACTCGGCGGTGGCGCCCCAGATAGGGCTGGTCGGCGTGATCGGGTGCACCACGGTCCAGGTCAGCGGGAAGAAGGCGACGTGCTCGCGCTCGAGTGGCAGTTCGATGAACTCCCGCTCCATCCGATCCGGGCCGATCCGCCGCGCCAGGAGCACGCGGGCGTGCACATCCAGCATCTGGTTCTGCCGGGCGTTGGTGGTGCGGAACATCAGCCCTGTGCCGCCCTTGAACGGGGCGACGAGCGCCCGCTCGCTGAAGATGAAGCGGCCGACCGGTCGCGCGAACCGCGCGAACGCAATCCCGCTCACCACCGCGAAGCCGACCAGCCCGGTGACCGACTCGACGGCCACCACGACGTTGGCCGCGTGGGTGGCGGGACTCACCACGCCGTAGCCGATGGTGGCCAGGGTCTGGACGCTGAAGAAGAAGCACTGCCAGAGCCGCTCCGCCTCGGCGGCCACGTCGGGGCCATGCAGCGCACCCGGGCCGAGGCCGTAGTAGACCAGGGCAAAGCCGAGATTGGCGAGGAGATAGCCGAGGCTCACGAGGCCGAGAAAGCGGGTCCAACTGGTGTTGATCAGGGTGTGATAGAGCGACATCGAGCCGTACCACGGCAGGCCGACCCGTTCGACGTTGAAACTGCCGTCGCGATTCAGGAGGCGCTGGCGGCTCTCACGGGAGACCACCGCCCCGAAACCGAGATCGTTGGGCCCCTGTCCCCTCTCGCCGCTCACCGGCCCCCCCGCCCCACCGCGCTCGGCTGCACCAGGAGGACGGCCACGAAGGCGATCAGCAACAGCGCGATCGCCGCCAGCAGGAGCCGTTCGATCGTGGTCGGGGAGAGGCGCAGGTGAAGGGACTTCATTGCCACTCGAAGAATGGGTACGCGGTGAAAGTACCGCCGTCGAGGCTGTCGGGCGAGGGGGGGGGATCGGTCACGAGCCCTCATCCGCTCGTCATGGAATTGTCATGGAGCCGGAGGGCTGCTGTCAGGTGCAGGTGCCATCGTGGACGCACCTCTCACCAGGAGCCACCTGTGTTCGACATTCTTCCCGCGTCCTCGGCCGGCGCGGACTCCGGCCCCGGTCATGCCATGCTCTCGGTGGCGGTGCACGCCGTACTGATCGGCGCCGCCATCCTGTGGACCACGGAATCCGGCTTGACCCCAACCCGCGAGCCACCGATCGATCCGATGGTGTTCTTCCCCATCTTGCTCGCGGCCCCCGCCGTGCCTGCACCGAGCACCAGCACGTCTGGCGCCGCCCTCCTTCCCGGTCCGATCGACGCAGCGACGATATCGCCGGTCGGGCTCCCCTCGGCGCTCGCCCTCACTGCCGGTGTGCCCACCGCAGGGGTGACGACAGATCCCTCGGCATCCCCCGGCATCGGGACTCCGGGCTGGTTGGGAGGCCCCGCCAGTGGGGTGCCGTGGACCGCCATGGAGGTGGACGACCCGGC
This sequence comes from uncultured Gemmatimonadales bacterium, assembly GCA_963810185.1. Lineage (GTDB taxonomy): Bacteria > Gemmatimonadota > Gemmatimonadetes > Gemmatimonadales > GWC2-71-9 > SPDF01. The sequence goes on along the minus strand of CAWEMJ010000005.1, from coordinate 32,149 downwards.
CCGCGTCCTGGAAGCTGGGCGATTGCGGTATCCGGTGGTACTCGAGCGGGCCGGCGTGACCGGGAGTGTCGTGCTTGAGTTTGTCGTGGATACGCTGGGGCGGGTGGAGCCGGCGAGCGTCCGGGTGGTGACCGCATCGCACCCGGGTTTCCAAACGGCGGCGCTCGACGCGGTCCTTGCCACCAGGTTTCGAGCGGCTCGCGCCCGCGGTCTGCCGGTGCGACAGCTGGTCCAGCAGCGGCTGAGCTTCGTGGCCCGTGAACCCTGACTAGTACCTGGTATTCGCCTCGTGTGCGGCATCCTGGAGCCGGCGCACCGTGGCGGTGGGCACGTTGAGCGCGGCACCGTTCATGAACGCGGACCCGGAAAGCTTCCGGGCGTCGTGCCCGGTGATCTTCTCGTAGATCGTGATGGCGGCGAGGTAACTGCCAAGGGGAGAGGGGTGGAAGTTGTCGGGTCCGTAGAGGGCCAAGGTGCTGTCGCGCTGCAGCGCGATTTCCCAGGCGACGCCCGCCGGGAGGAACACCCCGTTCACCGCCGTCGCCGCGTCCTGAAACGAGATCCGGACGGCGTCGAACCCCTGCGCCGAAGCCCCCTGCGGCCATACCATAAAGAGCGCGGTCCGCGCGCCAGTCGGGCGGATGATCGAGTCGAACATCCGGGTCCAGAGCACCAGTGAATCGCGGTTGATGGGAAGCGTGGTGGGCCCCTGCTGCAGCACCACGAAGTCCCAGCCGCCGCGGCGGATGGCCGCCTCGGCGCCGCTGTTGTAGGTGAGGTGGTCGATCAGGGCGTAGTTCGGCCGGGCGATCATCTCGACGTAGATCTCGTCGCCGGCGGTCCTGGCCACGTGGGTGAGGGTGCCCGGCAGGTCGTTGGTGTAGGTGAGACTGTTCCCGATGAAGAGCACCCGGAGCGACGCCGGCTGCTGCGGAGCGGGCGCACCGGCGTCCTGGCAGGCGCCGGTGGCGGCGAGGAGGCCCAGCGCGAATATCGAATTGAGGAGTGTGCGCCCGCGCTGCATCAGATGAGGTCTCCCGCCGAGGACGTGCGAAACCACCCCCTGTCCCCTGTCATCCCCGCGAAAGCGGGGATCCACCATGTGGAGAGGGGGACGGCGTTGAAGGTCAGGCGTGCACAATCAGTCGCTTGAGCACCTGGATCTGCCCGGTGTGATACGCCTCGTGCTGGGCCGCGCCGAGGATCGTCTCGCCGATGGTCCACTTGCGGTTGCCGGCAGGGCGGCGACCGTAGTCCGACGGGGGCACGGCGCGGATCGTGGCCGCCACCTCGAGATGCGCGGCGCGCACCAGCGCGCGGTCGCGCTGCCACGCCGCATCGTCGGGCCGCGCAGGCATCGCGGGCCAGTTGGCGGGGCTCCGCGGGAAGGGCTCCCGCTCCCCGCCCCGGAGCCGCTGCGTGATGATGTGGTGCCAGTAGGCGATGTGGAGCGCCAGCTCCCAGATGGAATGGCGCCCCGGGGCGGGGCGCCAGAGGGCCTGCTGCACGGTGACTCCGCGGAGCGCGCCCACCACGGTGGGGCCCCCGTGCCAGGAGCCGCGGCCCGCGCGGGGGGTCACGTTTTCTGCCATGAGCCGAGAAAGGTCGCGATCGATCATGCCCCGCCTCCGGTTGATACCGACATTGTAAGGTATCAACCGGCACCAACCGTCAAAAGGTGAGGTGCATGCCGAGCGCGACCGTCCCACCGTCCCGTCGAGAAGGTTGGAAACTCAAGGTCGGCCAGGCCGTCGGCGCCCACTTGTCGGTGCGCTGTCCGGAGCCGATCAGCGCCCCGACACCGGCGCCGAGGGCGCCGAAGGTCAGTCCGATGCCTGCAGCCCAGGTGCCGGCGCCGAACTCCAGAATGTCGTCATCGTCGCTGCCGAGGCCGCGACGCCGATGATCACGCCGCCCAACCCACCAATGAGCAGCCCGGTAAGCGCCCCTTTGCCGGCGTTCGACTTCGTGCCTTGGGAGAGGTCGAGGCCGACGATGTGGTCCCGAGAAACCTGGACCGTGTCGCCGGCGCCTGTCACCATGGCCAGCGATGCTGCATCGAGCGAGACGAAGCTGCCGACCACCGTACTGTTGCCCTGCTGGTGGATGCGGATCCGTCGGCCGGGCACCAGCCCGGTGGTGTCCTGCTGGGCCTGACTACCCTGGGCAGCGGCCAGCGAGACGAGACTGAGGGCGAGCAGCGCGCGGAACATGGGGCACCTCCCGGAGTGGATTCGGAATCGAATGCACCGGGGAGATACCGGTTGGGAGTCAAGCACGAGTCAAGGCGGGAACGCGGGGGAGGAATCTGGACCCCCGCTTTCGCGGGGGTGACGGCTGGGCCAACGCTTTCGCGGGGGTGACGGGAAGGGTGCGACTAGACGCCGACCTTCGCGCTGCGCCGCTCCAGCAACAGCACATCGCGCCACACACCGTGCATCTGGCCCAGCCGTTCGCGGCGGCCCACAAGGCGGAAGCCCGCCCGTTCGTGGAGGGTGACGCTCGCGGTGTTTTCGGGAAAGACGCCCGCCTGCAGCGTCCAGATGCCGGCGGCGTCCGCGGCGGCAATCAAGCCGTGCAGCAGTGCCATCCCGACGCCCTTCCCGCGCCCGCTCGCGGAGACGTACACCTGCAGCTCCGCCACGCCGCCGTACACGCAGCGGTCGGACACCGGGCTCAGGGCGGTCCACCCGAGGATGCGCTCTCCCTCCACCGCCACGAGGCGGCAGGCGGCCAGGTGGCCCTTGTCCCACGCCTCCCAGCTCGGCGCGTCGGTGTTGAAGGTGGCGTTGCCGGTGGCGATGCCCTCGCGGTAGATGTCCGCGACGGCGGGATAGTCGGCCGGGGTCATGGGGCGGAGGATCATGGCTTCACCCTGCGCGGGGCTTGGCGCCTCGCCGAGGCGGCTTCCGGAGGGGACGAATGGCCGCGATGGACCGACTCGCCGGTGCGTGGGCAGCGTGGTGGAGATCCCAGCGCTGTTGAAGGTTCAGCCACAACTCGGCCGAGGTGCCGAACAGCTGGGCCAGGCGCAGGGCAGTGTCCGGCGTGACGGCTCGTCGTCCACGGACGATCTGGTTGACGCGCTGGAATGGAATGGCGAGCCGTTCAGCCAGCGCCACCTGCGTCAGCGCGAGCGGTCGCAGGAACTCCTCGGCCAGGACCTCGCCAGGATGCAGGGGCGGTCTCTGCTCGGGCAGTTGAATCGGCATCTGTGCCCCCGAACGATCAGTGGTAGTCAACGACCTCGACGTCCTCCGGACCACGCTCGCCCCACCGAAAGCAGATCCGGTACTGGTCATTGATCCGAATGCTGTGTTGGCCCTCGCGCCGTCCGAGCAACGGTTCGAGCCGATTTCCCGGCGGGGCCATCAGATCGGCCAACCGCACCGCGACGTCCAGGTATTCCAGCTTGCGCACCACCGTGCGTCGAAGCGCGACCGGGCAGGTGCGGCGGGCCGCGCGCGTATCACGTCCGTGGTAGAGGTCGGCCGTTCCGGCAGTGTGAAAGGAGCGAATCACGGGCGCCCGGTGGCGATAGTGTAGTATACCGGTTAACAGTATATCTCGTCAACCCGGTACCGTCGCCCCTAGCGTGGCGCCCTGCACCCCCTGCCCGGGTAACCGTTCCCCGCCCGGTGTGTCATTCCAGCGCCGCCAGCAGTCGCTTCGGCGCCGTCATGCGGTAGCTGTCCTCCAGGAGCCCGGCGAGTTCCTCCCAGTCCACCTTGCCGTCGAGCCACACGCCGACCCATCCGCTCGGGCCCACGTACGGCGGCACGAAAAACCGTTTCGGCTGGGCCCGAACCATGAGTTGCTGATTCCCGGGCGCCGCCTTGACCCACACCCCGGGCCGGCCGCCGCCGTGATGGTTGTCCGGGGCGGCGTACATGGCGAAGAGCTTGTTCTTGACGCGGAACGTCGGCGCGCCCCAGGCCTCGACTTCGTGGGATTCGGGCAACTTGAGGCAGAGTTTGCGGAGGCGGGTGAGCGGCTTGGGGGGCATCAGGCGGGACCGCGGGGCCGCGGGGCAGCGGGGCCGTTCATCGAGCGGCGTACGCCACGAATCCAGCGCCGAGTCCAAGGAGGAGCGCCAACGGCGTATACAGCCGGTTGTCCATCCGGGCGAACGCGGTGCCGCGCACCCGCTTGAAAACGCCCACATAGCGGAACTCGCCGATGGCACGGAGCACCAGCGCCGCCGAGACGCCCCAGCAGCCGGGCCCGACGAGGGCAGCGGGAATCCACTCGCGTCCCAGCCCCGCGCGCTGGGTGACAAAGAGCGCGGCCAGGAAGAGCAGGCCCGCGACGGCCAGCGTCGCGAAGGGCCCCGGCCGAAAGACCGGCTGTCCGTCCGGCCGTTCCGGCACGACCTGCACCTGTCCGCCTCGGAGCCCAAGCGCCCACCCGATGTGCAGCAGGCTGAGCACGCAGAAGACCACCGCGAGCGCGAACGCCACCACCGTTACGCCGTTCACGAGCCCGCCCCGCTGCCACCCTGCCCCGCTGCCCCGCCTTCCGTCACTTCCGGATCCTCGACCGACAGCCGCTGCACCGTGCGCTCCTTCATCATCTTGATGAACGGCAGGCTGAACACCGGATCGAAGTCGGTGCCGGATTTCTCCTCGAGGTAATCCAGCGCCTTGGTGGAGGACCACGCCTCCCGGTAGGGCCGGTTGGTGCAGAGCGCGTCGTACACGTCGCAGACATGCACCAGGCGGCTGGCGTAGTGGGTGTCCCGCACGAAATGGAAGGCGGGATACCCGCCGCCGTTGAGCATGATGTGGTGCTCGTAGGCCACCACCGCCGGGACCTCGAGCCGCACGTCCCGGTCGAGGATGAGCTTGGCCCCCTCCTTGGGGTGCGCCTTCATGATGGTGAACTCCTCGTCGGTGAAGCCGCCCGGCTTGATGAGGATTTCGCGGGGGATCTTCACCTTGCCGAGGTCGTGCAGCAGGCCGGACACGCCGAGGACGCGGAGTTCCCGTCCCGCAAAGCCGAGGTACTCGCCGATGGCCATGGCGAGCACCGACACGTTGGTGGAGTGGGTGGTGGTGTACTGGTCGAACTCCTTGAGCTGCAGCAGCGGCAGGATGATCTCGGACTGGCTGTGCATGGCGATGGCCAGGGAGCGGACCACCGTCTCCGCCTCGAGGAGCGGCAGCTCGCCCGTATTCTGCACGTGGTTGTGCATCCACTTGATCGCCTCGACGTCGTCGCGGAGGGAGTAGGCGATGGTGGCGGTGGCCAGCGTCGCCTCGGTGGAGTCGAGCGACTCGCCGGTGTCGAGCGCGAGGGTGCCGTACTTGATGGCGGTGGCGCGGAGGTGGCGCACCTCGGCGGTGTCCATCGCCTCGCCGCGGCTGCGCTGGAAGGTGTCGCGGAGGAACTGCTCGTAGTCGTCGCGCGTCACCGTCGCGTCGATTTCGAGCCGCTCGATGCCCATGCCCGCCAGCTTGGCGGCCCAGTCCCATTCCTTCAGCTCGCGGACGACCCGGCGGTCGAAGACGACGTCGCCGCCGATGAACGAAAACCTGAGCTTCTCGCTGCCGGCGAGGACGTCCTTCAGTTCCTGGTAGGAGTCGTCCAGCGCCCGCTCGCGCGCGGGGTGGCCCTGGTTGTACAGCCCCATGGTGGCCATGACCTGGCCGAGGGAGGTGAGGAACTTGACGGGGCTGCTCATGTCAGCCCCGCGGCGCTGCGGATGTCGGGAAAGGGGCTGCGCGCGGCCAGCGTCATCACGACCTCGACGTCGGGGTGCCGGGCCCACACGCTCGTCAGTCCGCGCAGGGCGGCGAGCACCTCAGGCGACGGCTGGTTGAGGCGGGTGCGGCGCCACCACTTCTTCCTGGCCAGCACCTGGAGGAGGAGCAGGTCGCGCGCCCGGCGGCTCCGCAGGGTGCCGAAGACCCGGATGGCCAGCACGCGCACCTCCTCGTCGGCATGCTCCAGGAGCTTGGCCAGCAGCGGTTCGGCGGCGGGAGGACAGCCCTCGAGCGCGGCCACGAGACCCAGGCGCATCACGGCGTCGTCGCCGTCCGCGAGGGCGAGCACGATGCCCTGCGAGCGGAGGTCGGGGCGCTGGGTGCCCTGCAGCATCAGCTTGATGGCCTCGCGGCGGACGCGGGGGTCGTCGCCGGTGGCGTACGCCTCGGGATCGAACTTCTCGGGCCACTCAGGCAGCGCCCCCAGCACGATGAGCAGGTTCCGCTGCACGAACCACTCCGCCCCCTCCAGCCGCGCCAGCGCCGGCGGGCCGACCGGCGCTCCAAGCGCCGTGATGGCGTTGAGGAGACGATGGCGCATGGTGCGGGAGTCGGTGACGGCCAGCGCGTCGAGCATCGGACCGATGGCGAACAGCCCGACCCTGTCGAGGATCCGCTCCACCGCGTCGAGATGCGCGTCGCCGTGCTCCAGGATACCGCTCATCAGCGCGGGGTCGGCCAGCTTGACCCAGATCGTCTCGGCGGCCATGGAGTCCGCCGGGGCGTTGTCCAGCGACGCCACCAGCTCGTCGAGGCGCCCCTCCTCGACGACCTTGGCCAGTGAGGTCCACACCGCCTCCCCAACGACGTCAAGCTCCAACGCCATCTGCAGGATGCGCGGCGCCTCCGAGAGGTGCGCGGCGTCCGCCTCCCGCTCGGCCTTCCCCTCGGCCGGCAGCGACAGCTGATCGAGCACCATCGTGTAGTTGTCGGGGTTCGGGTCGTCGAGCGTCCAGTCGTTGAGCAGGTCGTTCACGGCGTTGCGGAAGGTCTCGTCGGCGTTCGCGCGCACGGTGGTCTGCCCCTGGTCGGCGTGGTCGGCCAGCTTGGTCAGCATCCGGAGGAGGGAGTGGGAAATGGTCTGGTGCTGCGCCGACGCCGCCGCCTGCACCAGGTCGAGCACCGCCTTGACCGGGAGGCTCGAGGCGAAGTCGGCCACGAAGTCGGTCCGGGTGGCCAGGTCCCCACCCACCGTGAGCAGCCGGGTGACGGTCTCCTGGTCGAGGGAGGAGAGGAGTTGCGACACCCGGGTCTGCAACTGGGTGTAGGACTCGCCCTCCCGCATCCGCAGTTCGCGCCCCAGCTCCTGCAGGTAGCCGACGATGATCTGGTCGTACGCCTTGTCCTGCCGATGGGTGTTGATGGCGATGGCGATCTGGCTGGGATCCTGGTCGACCACGTCGCCCGCGCGGCCCCGCCGAAGCGCCGCCGAGGCGAGACCGAGCCACAGCTGGGAGGACCGCGCGTGTTCGATGCCCTCGGCTTCGCCCCCGCCGATCTGGAGATGCTCGAAGGAGAAGGGCACGATCTCGATGTTGGGCCAGCGCTCCAGCTCCTCGTCGGGCCGGAGCCCGAAGGGCATTTCCTGCCGGTTGGCTTCCGCGCTCACCGTCTGCAGGAACTCCAGCAACTCCTCCGGCGCGATCTCCTTCCGGAACTTGACCACACTGATCTGGTGCCGATGGAGCCGGTGCGCCAATTCGCGGAGGACGGCGTTGTCGGTGTCGGTGGCGTTGCCCTCCACGATGAGCTGGTCCCGCGCGATGCCGATGGCCAGCGCCTCACGACTGGTGAGGAGGGCCGTGAGCCCGTTGTACACGGCGGTGGCGGCGTGCTCGATGACGGGATGGCCCTTGGGATAGGTGCCGTACTTGTGGAGGCCCACCGACAGCTGGATGAGAAACACCGACAGCTCGCGCGAAAGCGTCTTGCTTTCAGCCGGGCGGTCGGTGTTGGTCACGGAGGCCTGCCTTTGAAGGGGGAAGCTCCCTTTTAAGGTAGGGTATGGCGGGGCTGCTGGGCAGGGGGGCAGTCACTGCCCCGCTGCCCCGCCCCACGCGGCTACGCCGCGTGCACCGCCCCGACCACCCGCGCCGGCGTCCCGTTGAAGTCGTTCCACGCCTCCTCCACCACCTTCAGATTCGCCACGCCGCGCCGCCGCATCCACCAGCCCAGGCCCAGCAGCGGGATACCGATGAACGCGAGAAGAATCAGCGCGGTGCACATTCCCCCCATGACCATGATGTAGAGGCCGACGTTCTTGGGGAACGCCGCCATGGTGCGGATGTGCACCAGCTTGGTGTGGAGGATGTCGGGGTCCTTGGAGCCGGCCGACTTCAGTTCGCCGATGACCATCGACTTGTCGAGCTTGAGGAAGGGGCTGCGTTCGAGCGCCATGGGACACCTCGCGGGGAAAGGAAGAGTGACATTTGACAATCCCGACCCCGGCCGTAGCATTGGCCGGGTCCGGCGTTCCTTCCCCCTTGCGCAGACCGGCAGGCAAAACCGTCATGTCCCATCCAGGCACCCCCGCGGTGCTCGACCTGGACGAGTTGTTCAGTGTCACCTACGAGGAACTCCGCCGGCTGGCCGCGAGCGTCAGCCGCGGCGACTCGGCCGTGACCCTCAGCCCCACCGCCCTGGTCAACGAAGCCTGGATCAAGCTCGCCGACTCGCCGCCGGCGGGGGTCACCTCGCGCCTCCACTTCACCCGGATCGCCGCCCGGGCCATGCGCCAGGTGCTGATCGAGGCGGCCCGCCGACGGAACGCCCAGAAGCGGGGCGACGGCAAGGCCTGGGTCACGTTCGATGAGTCCTTGGCGGCGCCGCCGGCCGGCGCCGATGACCTCCTCGCCCTCGACGCCGCACTCCAGGAGCTGGCCAGGCTCAGCCCGCGGCAGGCGATGATGGTGGAGTGCCGCTTCTTCGGCGGGCTCGACGTGAAGGACACCGCCGCCCTGCTGGCGGTGTCCGAGGCCACCGTGCTGCGCGACTGGCGCGCCGCCAGGGCCTGGCTGGCCCAGGAGCTCGGCAGGGCCAGCTGACCATGGACGCCGCCCGCTGGGAACGGATCCAGCGCCTGTTCCACGAGGCGCTCGAGCGGCCGGCGGAGGCGCGGCGCGCCTTCCTCGATGCGAGCGCGGCCGACGACCCTGCCTTGGTGGGCGAGGTGCTCCGGATGCTGGCGGCCGACGCCGGCGTGGCCACCCCGCTCGACCGGGGCCTCGCCGAGGTGGCGGAGCAGGTGCTCCGGGTGGACACCGCGGAACTCCCCACCACCGACTTCGGCCCCTACCGCATCACCAAGCTCCTGGGCGAAGGCGGCATGGGCGTGGTCTACCTGGCCCGCCGCGCCGACCTGGGCAGCGTGGCCGCCATCAAGCTCCTGCGCGACGCCTGGCTCTCCCCCGCCCGTCGCGAACGCTTCGCCGCCGAACAACGCACCCTGGCCCAGCTGCACCACCCCTCCATCGCGCAGTTGCACGACGCCGACTCGCTCCCCGACGGCACGCCCTGGTTCGTCATGGAGTACGTGGAGGGCGTGCCCCTCACCGACTACTGCCGGGAGCACGGCACCAGCATCGAGGGCCGGCTCGAGCTCTTCCGCGCGGTGTGCGAGGCGGTGCAGCACGCGCATGGGCACGCCGTCATCCACCGCGACCTCAAGCCCTCCAACATCCTGGTGACCGCCGAGGGCGCCGTGAAGCTGCTCGACTTCGGCATCGCCAAGCACCTGGAGGATGTCGAGGGGACGGTGGACCAGACCCGCACCGGGCTGCGCCTCATGACGCCGGCCTACGCCGCGCCGGAACAGATCCGCGGCGAGCGGGTCGGCATCCACACCGACGTCTACTCGCTGGGCGTCATCCTGTACGAACTCCTAGCCGGGCGGCCGCCGTTCGACCTGGGGGGCAAGACTCCCGCCGAGGCGATGTCCATTGTGGTGGAGCAGGAGCCGGCCCGGCCCTCGCAACTGGCGCGGCGGACGGTCGACGGCGCCGGACCCCGGCCCCGCCTGGCGGGCCACGCCTCCTGGGCCGACCTCGACGTGCTCTGCCTGACGGCGATGCACAAGGAGACCGGGCGCCGCTACCAGACGGTCGAGGCGCTGATCCGCGACGTGGACCACTACCTGGCGGGCGAACCGCTCGAGGCCCGGCCCGACACCGTCCGCTACCGGCTCGGCAAGTTCGCGCGGCGGAACCGGGGGCCGGTGGCCGCGGCGGCACTGGTGTTCGCGGTGCTGGTGGGCACCGTGGTGTTCTACACCGTGCGGCTAACGCGGGCCCGCAATCAGGCGGTCGCCGAGGCGGCGCGCACCGAGCGGATCCAGCGCTACATGGTCCAGCTGTTCCAGGGAGGAGATGAAGCAGTCGGGCCAGCAGACAGCCTCCGGGTGGTGACCCTCGTGGAGCGCGGCATCACCGAGGCCCGTGACCTCGACGGCGAGCCCCTGGTGCAGGCGGAACTCTACCAGACGCTTGGCACCATCTCCCAGCAGCTCGGCAACCTCGAACGTGCCGATTCCCTGCTGAGCCTGGCACTCGACAAGCGCCAGACGCTCCTCGGGAGTTCACACCCCGACGTGGCCGAGGGGCTGGTGGCGCTGGGGGAATTGCGCGTCGAACAGGCGCGCTACGAAGAGGGGGAGCGCCTGATTCGCTCGGCGCTGGCCATCGAGCGCCGCGCGGTCGGGAATGATCACCCCGCGGTGCGCCGCGCCATGGCCGCGCTGGGGCAGGTGCTGCAGTCGCGCGGCGCCTACGACGAGGCGATCACGGTGCAGCAGGAGCTGGTGACGATGTACCGCGCGGGCGGGGAGAGCCCCGACCTGGCCGGGAGCATGAGCGCGCTGGCCAGCACCCACTTCTACGCCGGGCACTACGACACCTCAGACTCGCTCAACACCCAGGTGCTCGGCATGAGCCGCCGGCTCTACGGCGAGCGGCACCCCATGGTGGCGGAGGATCTCATCAACCTGGGCGCCACGCAACTGGAGCGCGGCGACTACGCCGCCGCGGAAACCTACGACCGGCAGGCGCTCGACATCACCCGGGCCTGGTACGGGCCCAACCATCCGAAGACTGCGGCCAGCCTCACGCTCCTGGCGCGCGCGCTGATCTACGAAAAGCAGATCGACGAGGCCCGGGCGATGCTCCTGGAGGCGCTGGGCATCCGGGAGCGGGTGTACGGCCCGATGCACCCGATGGTGGCGAGCACCGTCAACGAGCTCGGCAACATCGCCATCGCCGAGGACCGGTACGACGAGGCGGTGGGGCACTTCACGCGGATAGTAGAGATCTACCGCGTGGCCTACGGCGGCAAGCACTACCTGATCGGGGTGGCGCTCTCCAACCTGGCCAGCGCCTACAACGGGGCCAAGCAATACGCCAAGGCGGAACCGCTCTTCCGCGAGGCGATCGCGATGTACGACGCGACGCTGCCGCCGGAACACACCACGACCGCCATCGCGCACATCAAGCTCGGGAGGACCCTGCTTCGCCAGCGGCGGTTCGCGGAAGCCGCGCCCGAGACACTTGCAGGCTACGAGGTCATCAAGCCGCAGGCGACGCCGGGTAACGGGTTCCTGCGGGCGGCCCGGATCGACCTGGCGGCGATCTATGACACATTGGGGCAGCCAGAGAGAGCCTCGGTGTACAAACAGGAACTGGCCGATACCGCGAAGTGACGGTCCTGGTTCCGCGCCCATCGACCAGCCGGCTCCTCAAACGCTGTGGTCGTTGGGATCGTCGGCTCCGGAAGTTCTCTAACCACGCCACCCCACCCCCCTGCGAACTTCCTGCACCGACGATCCCCTTCCTCCCACAGCATCCAGGTCTGCCAATTTCTGTTCTCGGCCGACGAAGGGATTGGTCCGGAGGGCCGTCAGTTCGCGTCCCCCGTAGCGACCGCGGCGCGGAGGGGGCGCGAACTCCAGGCCCAGAGGACCAACCCAAGGAGGCCGCAACCAAACTACCGATTGTCACAGCCCCCCGGACTCTGCGGCACACTCTTCAGGTAGTCGTACGCCGTGCCATTCCAGCGCCACACCGGAAAGCAGAATCCAGGAAGCCCGATGAGCAGGTCGGGATAGCCCAGGTTGGAAGTGGATTGCGGGTCGGCGGAGGCGCCAGGAAAGCCGAGGTTCGTGCTGTATCCGCCAGCCGAATCCTTGATGAAGAGCACGACCGAACTGCCGGCCATGCCGGAGGTGCAGCTGTTTCCGTAGATCACGAGGACTTCCTTGATTCCGTCGCCGTTCAGGTCGGAAAAGGTGACGGCGGCGCTGGCGGGCTGGCCGCAGGAAGTATCGAGGAAGCCGGTCCCCGCCGAATCCACCACCAGCCCCAGCGATTCGAAGATTGCCTTCCTCTCGGCGACGGTCAGGCCGCCCTGGTCCGTGGCGAAGAGCAACGCGGTGCCGGCCTGCTCAGGGGTCTGTTGCTGGGCTCGGCATCCGGTGGCGGTGATGGGCAGGAGGGAGAGCAAGAAGAGGGCTGTTCGACGCATGTGGGCACCTCAGGGCAAGGGGATGCTCTCCATTGCGCACGAATTGCCAGGAACCTGTCATCCCGGCCCACGACTGTCGCCGGGGCAGGGTCGCAGGGATCCATGAGGTGGACCACTTGGACCCCGGCTTACGCCGGGGTGACAAACGGAGGGAGGCCCCTACTCCGCCGCGGCGGCGGTGTCGATCGCGGCGGCCTGCGCCCGGGCGGTGTCTTGCGCGGCCATGGCCTTCGTGACGCCGCCGGCGCCCGGAACCGACGACTGTCCGATGACGCTGTCGGTTTCCCGCTCGGTGCGCCCGGTGCTGGTCTTCGCGGTCGAGGAGCATCCCGCACAGATCGTGGCGAGCGCCACCCCGGCGGCGAGCGTCCTCACCCCCTGTCCCCCTCTCCACCATGTGGAGAGGGGGGACGCAGGTGCAGTGTGGGTGTTCACGTGGCCGGCTTCGGCGTCAGGATAGCCGCGATGAATTCCTTCAGCATCTGCCAGCCGGCCTGGTCATAGGTCTTGGCGGGCCCGTCAGGCTGGTTGCACCCCGCACCGGGCTGCGGGGAGGTGACCGTGCTGGTGCCGCGGGCGTCGCGGGTCACGATGTTCCACGACCCGCCGTCCATGCAGACGCCGGTGCGGGGACGGAGCTGCGCCACGCCGGGATTGGCGGGCGGCGGGGGCGGAGGCGGCGCGATGGGGTCAGGGCGCCGGCCGCCGGGCGGCTCGGCGGAGCGCCGCGCCAGGCCCAGCGAATCGAGGCGCGCCAGCTCGGCGGCCCAATCGGGATGGCCATATTGCTCCGGTACCCGGCAGACCCACGCCTTCCCCTCCTGGTAGCCCTTGGCCCACGCGGTACAGCCGTAGGTGCTGTCGAACCGAGCCCGGTCGGCGCTCATGGCCGACTGCATCCTGCTCCACTGCGCGGCGCTGTCGGATGCGGAGCGTCCGCCCGCCTCGATCGCCTCGTAGCGGCGGTACCAGACCAGCATCTGGCCGGTGACCTGTCCGTTCACGTCGCGGAAGACGAAGGCGGGGCTGGGTCCGAGCAACCCGTAGTTGCCGGCGAACCGCACCACGCGTCCCGAGCTCACGTGGGAGGTGTCGGGATAGTTGAGCGCGTAGGCGCTGGGAGGCGTGCCACCGGGGTTCATCTGGAGGCCACAGGCGGCGGTGCCGACGAGAAGAAGCAGGGCTGCGTACGACGCGTGGTGTGGATGCATGGTGGAATCCCGGTTGGATTGCTGCTGCAAGATCACTTCCCCCTGCCCTGCGGCCCCCTGTCCTCACCCCCTGTCCCCCTCTCCACCCTGTGGAGAGGGGGACGACCTAGCACTGTTTCGCGCGGTGCTTGTTCGGCCGGCAGGAGAACCCATCGACCCGCCAGAGGCCGCGCTGTTCCGCGTGGGCGCGTGCCTCCGCCTTGTCGAACCAGTCCGCGTAGCGGGTGTCGGGCGGGTAGCGCAGGCTCACGGCCCATCCCTGGCGGATCATGAGCCAGTTGACCGACGCGCCCTCGTACCAGGCATAGGCCAGGAGCCGGCCGTAGCGGTCGCGCTGGGTCTTGTCGGGACTGAGCTGAACGGTGGCGCCGGCCGGGAGGAGGGCGGCCATCCCCGCCGTGGCGGCCGTGCCGAAGGGCACCTGGTCGCGCTCGGGGGTGTCGATGCCGATGAGCCGCACGGCGCCCTGGGCCTTGCACTCGATGGTGTCGCCGTCCTTGAGCACCAGGACCACGCAGTCGGTCAAGCCGCCGCTCGGCATCGGAGGACCGGAATCGGGAAGGAGCGTGGGGACCGGGCGCGCGGCACCTGGAGCGTCCGTCAACCGGGAAGGCGCATCCTCGCTGCAGCGGCGGCCGCCATTCGGGGAATAGCCCCGGCCGATGGCGGTGGCTTCGGGGAGATATTCTCCGTCGCTGGTGGTCCCGTAGTGCTCGGTGCCGGGGCAGTGGTACACGCCGGACTTGAGGTTGACCCAGACCGGCTTCGGTGCCGGCGCGGGTTGCTGTGCGGCGGCAGTGCCGGCGGAAAACGACGTCATCAGCGCGAGCACGGCGATGCGGAGGGGGTGACGCATGCACGTATGATAACCCACTGTCCAGTCTCGTCGCCCCTGCCCCGCGGAGTTCACCTCACCCCCTGTCCCCGTCTCCACAGGAGGCGGGGAAGCGGGGAAGAAGCGGCGTACCCGCTTGCATTGCGGGCGCGCCTTAGTAACGTACGCAGGCGGCGAACATCATCTCGATCCTCCGCCAGGCGCCGTGACCCGGGAGCCTCATGCTCGCTGCACTGGACACGAACCTCTCGGCTCGATCCCACTTACAGCTCGGGATCTACTCCCTCGTTCTCCTTGGCGTCGTCGGTACGATCGACTTCGCGACCGGCGACGCGCTCTCCTTCTCGATCTTCTACGCGATCCCCGTTGGATTGAGCGCCTGGTATTTGGGCAGGCGCTTCGGGCTGCTCTTCTCCATCCTCTCGGCACTCATCCTGTACTGGGTCGACGCCACGGGTGGCCATCGGTCTTTCGGCACCACGAGCTCCTTCTGGAACGCCGGTGTCTTCCTGGGGTTCTTCCTCATCATCACCGTCCTGCTCGACAACCTCCACCGCGCGCTCGATGCCCTGGCGTCCCAGGCCCAGCGGGACGGACTGACCGGCCTCCTCAACGACCGTACCTTCCGGGAGCGCTGTGCCCCGGCCTTTGCGCTGGCCGCCCGGCACCACCGGACGCTGGCGCTCGGGTACATCGACCTGGACGGGTTCAAGGGGATCAACGATCAGTCTGGGCACGCCGTGGGCGACCAGGTGCTGCGGGAGGTGGCCGCCGCCATTACCAAGCTGCTCCGCGGCACGGACTTCGCCGGGCGGCTCGGGGGCGACGAATTCGGGGTCCTGCTGGTGGAGACCACTCCGGATGGACCGCAGACCTTTTTCGGTCGTCTGCACGACGCCCTGAACGCGCTCGCCGCCAGGCACGCCTGGCCGCTCGGCATCAGCATCGGCGTGGGGGTCTTCCACCCTCCCCCGATCACTCCCGACGACGCCATTCGCGCGGCGGACGAACTGATGTACCAGGTGAAGCGCTCCGGCAAGAACCGGGTACTGGTCCAGGAGTGGATCGCGGTCCCTTCAACTTCCTGACCCCCTATCTCACTCAGTCCTCACCCCCTTTCCCCCTCTCCACCATGTGGAGAAGGGGGACGCGCCGGACAGAGCTTCTGTCATTGCGAGGAGGCCCCAATGGGGCCGACGAAGCAATCTCGCTACGGCCACCCTGCCTCACTGCCTCCCTGCCCCGCTGGCCCGTCGACTCGTCCTCACCCCCTGACCCCCTCTCCACCATGTGGAGAGGGGGGACGGCGGAATTACGCCACCTGGGCACGCTTCCTGGTGGACACGGTCACCCGCATCCCTGCGTGGCCAAGCATGGTCACCAGCGTATCAATACTGAAGCGGTCGATCTTGCCCCGCACCAAATCGCTGATACGGGGCTGGGTGACGCCGAACTTGCGCGCGGCGCTGGCCTGGGTGAGTCCGTGGGCTGCAATGAACCGGCTGAGTTCGATCATGAGATCGGCCCGGATGCGAAGGTGCTCGGCCTCCCCAGGGTCGAAGCCGAGATCGGTGAATACGTTTCCGGCACTCTTGCGGATCCTTCTGACCATTCTGGCCTCCTCTCGTCACTTCCGTTGCCGCAGCACCTCTGCCAGCCGGGCCCGGGCCAGGTCGATATCCAACGGGCTGGTTTGCCGGCTGCGCTTTTCGAACACGTGGAGCACATACACCGCCTCCTCGAACTTGGCCACGTAGACAACCCGGAACGCCGCCCCCTGGCGCAGCCGAATTTCGTAGACGCCGGCGCCGACAGTTGACATCGGCTTCCAGTCATCGGGCATGAGACCAGCCTGCACAAGACGAAGCTGAAATCCAGCGGATCGCCGAGCTGAGTCCGGGAAGCGGCGCAGGTCGGCGAGGGACGACCCGACCCAGGCGATCGGCTTACAGGGCTGCGTCACAGATTATATATCTTTGTATATATTGTCAACAGAGATCGAGCCACCAGATCGCTCGGGTCTGGTGCAACATTCGTGAAGGAAACAGGTCTGCAATAACCGGAACCGTGCTCGGGGGAGCAGTTTGACGCCGGCCCCGCTGGTGTTCGCCTAGCGCGCCGCGCGGGCCGGTGCCATCTTCCCTGCACTGTGACCGACCTCCAGCAACGCCTCGCGACTGCGCTCGCCGGCCGCTACACCATCGAACGAGAACTTGGCGAAGGCGGCATGGCCGTGGTCTTCCTGGCCCACGACCTCCGCCACGGGCGCCAGGTGGCCGTCAAGGTCCTCCGGCCCGAGATCGCCAACGAAATCGGCGGCGACCGGTTCGATCGTGAAATCCGGATGGCGGCCCGGCTGACCCACCCGCACATCCTCCCGGTCTTCGACTCGGGCGAGGCGGGCGGGTTCTACTTCTACGTCATGCCGATGATGGCCGGGAAGTCGCTCCGCGACCGGATGGCCGGCGGCACGATGCTCCCGCTCGACGAGGCGCTCAGGATCACCCGCCAGGTCGCCGCGGCCCTCGACTATGCCCACCGCCAGGGGATCATCCACCGCGACGTCAAGCCCGAGAACATCCTGATGCACGAAGGGGCCGCCCTGGTGGCCGACTTCGGCATCGGCAAGGCGCTGAGCGGCACCGACGGCACCATCACCCAGACCGGCATCGCGGTCGGCACCCCGGCCTACATGAGCCCCGAGCAGGCGTCCGCCGACGCCTCGATCGACGGGCGGAGCGACCTCTATTCCCTCGGCTGCGTCCTGTACGAGATGCTCACCGGGGAGCAGCCCTACACCGGCCCCAACGCGCAGGCCATCATCTCCAAGCGGTTCCTCGCGCCGATCCCGCACGCGCGCGCCATGCGCGACGTGCCCGAGCTGGTGGACGAGGCGATCGTGCGCGCGCTCGCCCGCACCCCGGTGGACCGCTTCCTGACGGCCGCCGACTTCGCCGAGGCGCTGCTCCAGGCCGAGCAGCGGGAGCGCACCCCGTCGGGCACCACGCCGGTCGGCGTCCCGTCGACCGAGAAGTCCATCGTGGTGCTCCCGCTCGCCAACATGAGCGCGGACCCCGAGAACGAGTATTTCAGCGACGGGATGACCGAGGAGATCATCAACGCCCTGGCGCGGATTCCCGGGCTGCAGGTGGCGTCGCGCACCTCGTCGTTCGCGTTCAAGGGGAAGTCGGTCGAGATCGCGGAGGTGGGCCGCCGGCTCGGCGTCTCCGCGGTGCTGGAGGGGAGCGTCCGCAAGATCGGCAACCGGATCCGGATTGCCGCGCAGCTGGTGAACGTGACCAACAACTACCAGCTCTGGTCGGAGACCTTCGACCGCCAGCTGGAAGACGTCTTCGCCATCCAGGATGAGATCAGCCGCGCCATCGCGGACGCGCTCAAGATCAAGCTGATGGGCGGGGCGCAGGCGGAGCCGCTGGTCAAGCCGGCCACCGACAACCTCGAGGCGTACACCCTCTACCTCAAGGGGCGTTTCTTCGTCAACCGGCTGGCCGAGCACGACCTCCACAAGGCGCAGTCGCTGTTCGAACAGGCGCTCGACGCTGACCCTGGCTACGCGCGCGCCTACTCAGGGATCGCCGACTGCTGGAGCAACCTGGCCGACGACTGGGTGGCGCCGGAGGTGGCGTACCCCAAGGCCAAGTCGGCTGCCACGCGTGCCGTCCAGCTCGAGCCGACGCTGGGCGAGGCGCACACCTCGATCGGCAAGGTGCTCTGCTGGTACGAGTGGGATTTCGAGGGCGCGTCGCAGGCCCTGGCCAAGGCGGTGGAGTACAACCCGAACTACGCCGAGGCGCACTTCGTCTACGGCAGCACGCTGCCGGCGGTGGGGCGGCTGGTGGAGGCGATCGACGAGCTGCGGCGGGCGCTGGTCCTCGATCCGCTCTCGGCGCACTTCTCCCGGTGGCTCGGACGCTTCCTGCTGTACGCCGAGCGGAACGAGGCGGCCATCGAGCAGAGCAAGAAGACGCTGGAGATCGAGCCGAGCTACTTCCAGGCGTACCTCGACATCGGGGCCGCGGAACTGGCGCGCGGCAACCTCGACGCCTCGCTGGACGCCTTCCGGAAGGGGCAGTCGCTGAGCACGGCGGTGCGATCCTACGACGCGATGATCGTCCGGCCGCTGGTGGCGCTGGGGGAAACGGAGGAGGCCGCCGCGATCATGGAGCGCCTCGAGACTCAGGCGAAGACGGAGTACCTCCGCGCCGAGGTGCTGGCCATGGGGTATGCCGCCTTGGGCGACCTCGACCGGGCGTTCGCGTCGCTGCAGAAAGCGTTCGACGCCCACTCGGCCGGGCTCATCTACCTGCACCTCGACCCGGGCTACGGGCCGCTGCGGAAGGACGCGCGGTATGCGGAGCTGGTGCGGAGGATTGGACTACGCTAGACCCGCGGGTGAACCCGCGGCTCGGCTGATGTCGCTGAAGCGACACGCACGTTGACTGCCACCCTGCCCTGCTGCCCCGCTGCCCCGCCTTCACCTCACCCCCTGTCCCCCTCTCCGGCAAGCGGAGAGGGGGGACGTCAGGCCGCTGTAGGGGATCGTCTCGCCCTGCGGGCGGCTGGGAGCCGCCTGATCCGCCGGATTGCCTGCGCCGCTGGTGCGTGCGCGGCCTGGTAGAGATCCCAGCACATCTGGAGGTTGAGCCAGAAGTGCGCCTCCATGCCAAAGAGCTGCGCCAATCGGAGAGCCGTGTCCGGGGTCACCCCGCGCTTTCCGTGGATCAACTCGTTGATGCGAGGGTAGGACACCCCGATCTGCGTAGCGAGTTCGCGCTGGGTCATTTCGAACGGCTTGAGGAACTCCTCGAGCAGCATCTGCCCGGGGTGCGTGGGCGCACGACTCGAAGGAATCAGGACCATCGGAAGTCTCCTCCCCGCCACGACTGCGACGCTCAGTGATAGTCCACGATGCCGACCTGCTCCGGCCCCGCCGCGGTCCACACGAAACAGATCCGGAACTGATCATTGACCCGGATGCTGTGCTGGCCGGCCCGGCCCGCGTGCAAGGCCTCTAGCCGGTTCCCAGGTGGAATGCGGAGCGAATCCAGGGAGACCGCCGCGTGGAGCTGGTCCAGCTTGCGGCCCGCGACGGCCCAGAGCGGCCTGGGGCAGGCTCGGCGTGCCGCCTTGGTATCCCGGCCGTGGTAGAGGTCTTCAGTCCCCACGTCGGCAAACGACCGGATCACGTGGCGCGCCCCGCGAAGTCGCGCACAAATGCCGTATAACGAATGTCGTTATACGTGCAGTTTCGGGCAAGGGGATGGTACGCCATGGGCTGAGGGCAATTTCAGCCCGCTGGATCACGCTGGGGTGACCAGAATCGCGCGCGACCAGGCCTTTCTGCGCCCTGCGCCCCTGCCCTGCTGCCCCGCCGATTTGTCCTCACCCCCTGTCCCCCTCTCCACCATGTGGAGAGGGGGGACGCTGGGACGGGGCTCCTGTCAGCGCGCGGCAGGCCTGCGGGATTGGGGCCATCGGGCCAGATGTATGATTGCGAGTATCCGACCGGCAACGGCCACCTTGGTCGCCATGCCCGAAATCGCACGGTTCTTCGGCATCGTGATCCAGATGTACTATGACGATCACGAGCCTCCGCACTTCCATGCGCGCCATGGATCGGCGCACGCGCAGATCCAGCTGGATCCCGTCCGGCTGCTTGGGGGCCACCTGCCACGCGCTCACTTGGCATTGGTACTGCGGTGGGCTAGGCTACATGAGTCTGAGTTGATGGAGTGCTGGCGTCGTATCCAGCGGGACTTGCCGCCAGGGCGAATCGCCCCATTGGAGTAGCGTATGTACCCGGTCGTGACCACGGTTCAGGTCATCCCCCCCTATGGGCTGCGGCTCACCTTCACCGACGGCTCCTCGGGCGACATCGATTTCCGAGCCCGGCTCTACCTGAACGAGACACGGGAGTCTTCGCTGAACTGCGGGACCCTGTGCTGTTCGCCAAGGTCTGGGTAGACCACGAGGCTGAGACGATCGTCTGGCCGAATGGTGCCGACGTGGCGCCGGAGACGCTGTACGAGGAGGCGCACAAGTCAGCGGTCAGTAAGAAGTAGCCCCCACCTCCCTGCAATCTTCCGAGTTTCTAGCTGTTTTCCGCGTTTCCCGCGTTGCTGTTGCAGTTCCTGCCCCGCTGCCTAGCGTGGCATACCGGCTGGGGCCATCTTTCCCCTCACTGTGACCGATCTCCTGCCCCGCCTCGCCGCCGCACTCGCCGACCGCTACCGCATCGAGCGCGAGCTCGGCGCGGGCGGCATGGCCACCGTCTACCTGGCGCGCGACCTCAGGCACGACCGCGACGTGGCCATCAAGGTCCTCCGCCCCGAGCTGGCCGCCGCGCTCGGCGCCGAGCGCTTCCTGGCCGAAGTGAAGATCACCGCCCGGCTCGACCATCCCCACATCCTCACGCTCATCGACTCCGGCGACGCCGACGGCACCCTCTTCTACGTCATGCCCTTCGTGCGCGGCGAGTCGCTGCGCACCCGCCTCGCGCGGGACAAGCAGCTCGACATCGACGACGCGCTCGCCATCACGACACAGATCGCCTCGGCGCTGGACTACGCCCACCGCCAGGGGGTGATCCACCGCGACATCAAGCCCGAGAACATCCTGCTCCACGAGGGCAATGCCTTTCTGACCGATTTCGGCATCGCGCTCGCCGTACAGCAGGCCGGCGGCGACCGCCTCACCGCCACGGGGCTCTCGCTCGGCACCCCCAGTTACATGAGCCCGGAGCAGGCCGCCGGGGACCGCCACCTCGACGCCCGGAGCGACGTCTACGCCCTGGGGGCGGTGACCTACGAGATGCTCGCCGGCGAGCCACCCATGACCGGCGCATCGGTCCAGGCGCATGCTCGCCAAGCTGATGACCGAGCGGCCGACGTCGCTCCGCGTGCTGCGCGACACCGTGCCGCCGTCGGTCGATACCGCCGTGATGCGGGCGCTGGCCAAGGCGCCGGTCGACCGGTTTGCCAGCGCGCGGGACTTTGCCGAGGCCACTGGTGAGCGGGCCGGCCGCCACCCCGGCGCCGCGTCCCTTCCCGGGCCGTTGGCTGCGGCCGGTGCTGTGCGGCCGGGCTGGGTGGTCCTCATGGCTGCGGCGCTGCTCGTCTGGCGGCGCGAACACCCAGCCGCAACCGGCCAGGCCATCCGTTCGATCGCCGTGCTGCCCCTCGACAACTACTCCGCCGATTCCACCCAGGACTACTTCGCCGAGGGGATGACGGACGAGCTGACCAGCGACCTGGCGACGATCAGCCAGCTCCGGGTCATCTCCCGCGGGTCGGTGATGCAGTTCAAGGGGCAGAACCGCCCCGCAACGCCGGAGATCGCCAGGATCCTCGACGTGGACGCCATCGTGGAGGGGTCGGTGACCCGCTCGGGCGACCGGGTACGGATCACCGCGCAGTTGATCGACGCCCGGGCCGACAGGCACCTCTGGAGCCAAACGTTCGAGCGCCAGTCGACAGACGTGCTGGCGCTGCAGGCCGAGCTGGCGTCGGCCATCGCCGGCGCCATCAACGTGCAATTGACGCCCGGAGAGCAGTCCCGCCTCTCTGCCCTGCCGAGGGTGAATCCGGAGGCCCACGACGCCTACCTCAAGGGACGCTACTTCTTCAACCGCCCGAGTGACGAGAACCTGCAGAAGGCCATCGCGCAGTTTGAGGAAGCGATCCGCCTGAGCCCGACCTTTGCCCCCGCGTACTCGGGGCTATCGGATGCTTATACCTGGGCCGCCTATTACGAAGGACCTGATCAGCGCCATCGACGCGAAGCCCCTCGCAAAGGCATCGGCCGAACGGGCCGTCGAGCTGGACAGCCTGCTGGCGGAGGCGCACACCTCCCTGGGCGTGTACAAGGGCTGGTTCGATTTCGACTGGGAGGGGGGCGAGCGGGAGCTTCCGCCACGCCATCGCCCTCAACCCAAGCTATGCCTTCGCGCACGACCAGTTCAGCCAGATGCTGGGCATCGTCGGGCGTTTTGACGAGGCGTTTGCCGAAGGCCAGCTGGCCATCGCGCTGGACCCGCTCTCGCCGGCCATCCTGTGCGACCTGGCCGATGACAATGGTCATTGCGGGCAACGCGACGCCGGCACTGGAGCTGGCGCAAAAGGCGGCGGAGCTCGACCCGAGCTCTCTTCTTCCCGGTCGTCCAGTCGACGCTGGCGCTGCAGGCCGGGAACTACGGGGAGGCGATCGCGAAATCAGACGCGGCTGCTGGCCCTCGGTGGGCCCGCAGCCTTGGCGACGCGATACCTCGGGTACGCCTACGCCATGTCAGGCGACCGCACCCGGGCAATGGCGACCCTCGCGGAACTCAAGCGAGATTTCGCCGGGTGGGCCGCTCATTCAGCCTGGCACTGGTGTATCTCGGCCTCGGTGACCATCACGCGGGCTCTCGACTTTTCGAGCAGGCCTATGCAGCCGGCTCGCAGTCGTTGGTCTGGCTGAAGGTCGACCGGAGCTATGATCCGCTGCGGTCGGAGCCGCGGTTCAAGGCGTTGATGAAGAGGATGAATCTCGGGGAGTGAGGGGCAGGCATGGACGAGTTTGCCGGCACCGTAATCGCCGATCGGTACGCCGTCGAGCGCGAGCTCGGCCGGGGCGGCATGGCCACCGTCTGGCTGGCCCGCGACCTGCGCCACGAGCGTCGCGTGGCCATCAAGGTCCTCCATCCGGAACTGGCCGGCGCCATCGGCGTGGACCGGTTCATCCGCGAAGTGCGGCTTGCCGCGGGGCTCCAGCACCCTAACATCGTGCCGATCCTCGACTCCGGCGTGCTCCTGCAGCCGGACGGCACCTCCCTGCCCTGGTACGCGATGGCGTACCTCGAGGGCGAGTCGCTCCGGACCCGGCTCGCCCGCGAGCAGCAGCTGCCGGTGGACGAGGCGATGGGCATCGCCACCGCCGTGGCGGACGCCCTCCAGGCGGCGCACCGCCAGGGCATCATCCACCGGGACATCAAGCCGGACAACATCTTCCTGTCCGGCGGCCAGGTGTACGTCATCGACTTCGGCATCGCCAAGGCGCTGATCGACACCGGTGGCGAGCGGCTCACCAGCACCGGGCTGGCCATCGGTACCCCCACCTACATGAGCCCCGAGCAGGCCTCGGCCGGCCGGGTCGACGCGCGGAGCGACCAGTACAGCCTGGCCACGGTGCTCTACGAGATGCTCACCGGCGAGCCCCCCTTCAGTGGGCCCACGGCCCAGGCCATCATGGCCCGCCGGTTCGCCGAGCCGGCGCGGCCGCTCCGCACCGTGCGCCCGACGGTGTCGGCGCCGGCGGAGCAGACCGTCCTGAAGGCGCTGGAGCGGGTACCGGCCGACCGGTACGCCGACATGACGAGCTTCGTGGCCGCGTTGCGTGCCGAGCGCGTGGCCCCGCCGCGGTCGGGGCGCCACCTCGGGTGGTGGATCGCGGCGGGCGCGGGGCTCCTCGTGGTGGCGGTGACGGCGTGGTTCGTCCTGCCGCGGCATCCGGTGGTGAGTCCCGAGGTGCAGGCGTTGTACGAGCGGGGGCTCCGGGGCTACGACCGGCGGACGCCGGCAGGGATCGTGGACGCCATCGCCGCCTTCGAGGCCGCCATCGCGCGCGATTCGGTCTACCTGCCGGCGTGGGCCGGCCTGGCCAACTCGTACGCCCGCGCCCTGGAGCGGGAGTTCACCATACCCGGCCTGCCTCGCGACAGTCTCCTCCAACTGGCGGTCGCCTCGGTGGACCGGGTGCTGGCCGCCGATTCGGGCAGTGCTCAGGCCTGGCTCACCCAGGCCATCGTGCTCCAGCAGGTGGATCCCACCGACGACCGGCCGTCGCTGCAGGCCGTGCGGAGGTCGATTGCCCTCGATTCGACGAATCCGCGCGCGTGGCACACGCTGGCCCGCAACCTGGCCGAAACGGGCGACCTGGCCGGCGCGGTGGCGGCGTGGCGGCGGAGCGTCGCGCTGAACCCGAAGTACACCCAGGGCCTCGGGTTCCTGTCGCAGGCGGGCTACTGGCAGCGCGCGTATGACAGCGCCGCGGCCTGGGCCGACAGTGCCATCGCCGTCGACCCCAGCTATCTCTTCGGACGCACGCTCGCCGGGCTCACGGCCGTCGAGCAGGGCGACACGGCGCGGAGTGTCACGGAGTTCGACGTCGCGCGGCGGCTGAGCACCAACGTGGAAGTGGCGAACGCGCTGGCGGGAAGCGCCCTGGCCAGCGCGCGCGCCGGAGACTCGGACGCGGCTCGCGCCCTGCTTCGACAGGCGGATTCAATCGCCGCGATGTATCACCCGGTTCCCCTGCATACCGCCGTCTATCTTGCCCAGGGCTACGCCGCACTGGGGGACGCCGACCGCGCGACCGGCTGGCTCGCCCGATACCAGCCCCGACGCAATCTCCACTTCCAGCTGCATCTGCGATGCGATCCGCCGTTCGATCCGATCAAGGGGGACCGGCGTTTCACGGCACTGCTGACCCTGCCGGCGCCGGCGCCGGGGGAGGGGTGTTGACGGAAGCCGCGGCCGCCATGTGGAGCCGGGGGGCGACCCCATTACGTTCTTCCCCATGCCGCCGCGATTCCCCTCCCCGACCCGCCTCATTCGGTTCCTCACGGCATGGCTGCTCCTCGCGGCGCTCGCGGCCACGCCCGCAGCGGCGCAGGACCTCGTCATCCGGTTTTTCGATGTCGGACAGGGCGACGCCGCGCTGATCACGAGCCCGGAGGGGAAGTCGGCGCTGATTGATGGAGGCAATTACAGCGGATGGCCCGTGTACCTGCTCGACTCACTCCACATTGACACCCTCGACCTGGTCGTGGCTTCCCACAACCATGCCGACCACATCCGGGGCCTGCAAAGCGTCGTGGAGACGACGACGGTCCGCTACTACGTCGACAACGGCGTCCCGGTGTCTTCGGCTGTCTATTCGGATCTCATCAGCACGATTCAAACGAAAGGCATCTCATACCGTACCGCCACGGCACGGAAGATCCAGCTCGGCTCGGTGACCCTCCGGATCCTGCCCCTCCCGCCGAGCGACTCCCGTCAGAACAACTCGTCTGTCGGCATACTGCTGACATACGGCAAGTTCACGGCGCTGTTCACGGGTGATGCTGAGGACAGTGAGCGAGCCTTCTGGGAGGCCAACGCGAAGTTGCCCCGTGTGACGGTCCTCAAGGTGGCCCACCACGGGAGCGCCAACGGCACCGATCAGGCGTGGATTGCAGCCATCCGGCCACGCGTCGCCGTGATCTCCGTCGGGGCCACCAACAGCTACGGCCACCCGGCCGCGGAGACGCTCCAGATCCTGGAGCAGGCGGGGGTCCGGGTGTATCGAACCGACCTGGACGGCGACATTACAGTTTCGGTGAAGCGCACTGGGGCCTACTCGATCTTCACCGAGGTCGGCGGACTGGACAGCACAGGCACAGGGACGGCGGTGAGCAAGTGAAGAAGGTGCGGCGCCCCTCCTCAGGAGGAGGGCGTCCGGCGGTGGGCTACTATGCGGTAGATCGCATCGAGGGGGCGCTCGTCGTGCTGGTAGGGGACGACGGCTCCCAGCATGAGGTCCCCCGGAAACAGCTCCCGAAGGGCACGACCGAGAGCAGCGTGCTTGAGGTCTCCATGGACGACAGTGGGCGCCCCCAATGGGCAGGTGCCAAAGCTCGATGAGGCCGAGCGGGAGCGGCGGATGCAGCGGGCGCTTGCGCTGCTCGAGGAGCTGAAGAAGGGGGATCCCGGGGGGAACATCGTCTTGTAGGGAAGGAAGCCGAGTCGGAGTAGGACGCTCGTCGTCACGTGCTGGACATCGGTGTGGTGAGTAGGGGGCCTGAAAGGGCTCCCTTGCTGTGTCGGAGACACGACGGCTACGCATCGACCTGATTCCATTTCGTCGGAGGAGCCAGGGGGTCGGGACGCTTGGGTTCGGCTTGCAACGGGGACGATCCATTTGGCATCCGGGCCAGGCGGCGATAACATTTGTGATGACTGAGCCCGGGTACTAAGCTCTCCCAGTTTGCAATCCGATCCACGTTAGGCAACAACAGCCCCTCGAACGGAGGACTATAAATGGCACGGCGCCTTCTACTCGCCATCATCTGCGGGCTCACAGCGCTTCCGACTGCCGCCGAGGCTCAGGTGTGTACCGGCTTTGCCTCCTTCTCGTCAGGCCCAGTGCAAGTCGCCGGGAGCGCAGCGTTCAGCGACGTGGCGAAGGGCTTCGGCGGAGGCGTTGCGGTCGGGGGAGCGGGTGCCTTCGGCCAGTTTAGTGTCGGCACAACCACATATGACAACCTAGACGGCTCCTCCTTTAACGTCGGCGGGGGTGCGGGATATCAGATCCCCTTGGACAAGGGGAAGATCGCTCAGTTGTGTCCCCTTTCGTCCGTGGTCTTTGTCTCTGGCCCCAATGATCTTGATGTATTCGGTGACGGGAGCCTTGTGCTCGACCTAAATGAGACGGACTTCCGATTCGGAGTGGCGTTCGGTTTGGTAGCCTCGCGGTCCGGCCAGACACAGATCATCCCGACTGGCTCACTTGCTTTCGCTAGCGCCACGCTCAAAGCAAAGGATCAAGTGTCGGGTGTCTCGGACTCGCAGTCAGAGACCTTTGGGCAGGTCGGCTTGGGACTCGGCTTCGTGTTCAACGAGGTATTCACGTTGCAACCCGCTGTCGTGATCCCCTTTGGCCTTGAAGGAGCATCAACGACGTTCGGCTTGACCTTGAGCTTGAACTTCGGCCAAAAGTCCCAGTGACCCTGAAGTGAACCGATCTAGTGTCATATGCCGCCCTCTAGGTGTGAGGCGTCACCGGCATAGTTCTCACCTCATTAGCGCATGCGACTAACGAAGGCGCGCTCGTCCCGCCGGCAGCCGAAGAGAGCGCCTTCGCAAATGATGCGCCAGTCGCTAGGCCGAAATGCTCAAGCGGCTGGTTGGGGCTCGGACTCGACAACTGAAAGCGGAGGACACACGCATGAGACGCGCCTTACTCGTTGCAGTGACGCTGTGCACCTTTGCATCACTCGCGCTGGCACAGGAGCCAACTCCTCAGCCAACGCAGAACCCCAATGTCTCCTACCGGTTATTCAGCACCACAAACATCTACACCTTCTTAAGACTCGACACGCGTGACGGGCGGCTTTGGCAAGTGCAATGGGGCGACGCGGATCACCGCTTCACCGCCGTCCTTAGTTCGAAGGCCCTCGTATCTGGAGGACGGGTCGGCCGCTTCACCCTCTACCCCACAACCAACATCTACACATTCATACTTCTTGATCAGGACACAGGTGATGCCTGGCAAGTTCAATGGGGCAAGCCCGAGGATCGGGGCATGGTGCCAATCGAATAGCCCATGGAAGACGCCCGGTGGCGGCTGGGTCGCCCACGACCTGCTTCCCAGCCCTGTTCGATGTCGCCTAGCCAGTGCATGCGGCTGACGAAAGCGCGCTCGCAGCAGATGCGCCACTTCTCGGGGGATTGTGATGACGCCGATGACTGCTGATGGCATGAACTCACAACTGCGTTCAACATACGAGGCCGCGCTTCGGCAATTGGAGCGGTCCTGGCACCCCGCGAACGGCGACTCTCGTCCCATGTTGATCTCCGTGCACCCCGATTATTCAGCCCTGCAAGCGAAGTTCATGGTAGTCGGCCAAGAAGCGGGTGGGTGGGCGGAATCCATCCAAATGGGTGATGGGGCGGCAGAACGGCTGATGGACTTCTACACAACTTTCGAGCTCGGTCGCAATCAACGCAGCACACCCTTCTGGCAGGGTGCTCGCTACCTAAACACGAAACTCAATCCCAAGGCACCTGCTGAGGCCTTTCTCTGGTCAAACCTAGTGAAAGTGGATGTGCAGCGCCGTCGCCCTCCGGCCAACGTCGAGCATTTGTTGGCCTCCCTCTGCCTTCTGGAACGAGAGATGGAGATCACCGCGCCCGATGCGGTCATCTTCTTTACTGGCCCTCGGTACGACGAGCGGCTGAAGGCTACGTTCCCGGGAGCCTCCTTTGAGGACCTGGGCGGAGGCACAGCCCGCGTCGCAGGCCTCGGATGTGCAGCTGTGCGGACCTATCACCCCCGGTACCTCCGTTTGTCTAACACCTTCAACCAAGAGCTAGACAAGGCGTTCGCGGTATTGACAGAGGCTGGCCATACCTAGGGTGCAGGGGTGGATGTCATATTATGCTTTGATGAAGGTGACGACTTACTCACAACACACTCGCAACGGCATCCAGTGCTGGGGCCTGCCTGGAGAGCACGGGGTCGCCCTCTTAGGACGCGTGGAATAGAATGTGCGTATTGTGAGCGACAACCCAAGCCCTTGGGAGTCCCCGCATGGATAGCGTCACCGTGCTCCTGCCCGGGTTCTTCGTCCCGGAGAATCAATGGATCCTCGACTCCTATCAGCGACTTGAACGTCTCTTCGGCGCAGGCAGGACTGTGCAGGCGATCAGGGTGGCGGACTCACGGGCCGAAGCCGAGGCTTTGGCGGTGCATCTGGCTGCATGGGGCGAAGAGGCAGTCGTGACAAGCGGCGGGAGTCTCTATCTCGCTGAGTTGATCGAAGATCGTGGCGGAGGAGGATGGCCGGAGCGTGGTGATTTCCGGAAGGCGATGCTTGCCAATTGCGTGGTAATCCTCCTGTCCTGAGCAAATTGGGGGCGACCGGCCCCAGGATGGTTGACTGCCACGGGGCATCCCGAACCCGCCGCGGGCTTGGCGAACCACACCTCCCTCCCGACGCGCCCTAGTAGATGACCTCCGGCCGCTTGAGCACCTGCTGGCCCAGTTCGTAGGCCATTACCCAGCCCTCCCCGAACACTTGCCCCATTTCCACATCCTGCATCTGCTCAAGGCATCCCCGAAGGGCGACCTCGAGGGCGGTGATGCGTTCCTGCTGGACTTCCAAAAATTCTGCCGGGGTCATCATAGAACCTCGCTGGGGTTTGGTCTGAACGGCTTGCTCACACGAAGACACGAAGGGCACGAAGCCTTTGGAGCGGCGTGTTCACTGCTACCAGCATGCTGCTGATTTCCGCCTCCGCCGCGCGGCGCTGCCGCCGCCTTGCCGCGCGTTCGTCCAGCGCCGCCAGTTCGGCCGCCTTGGCGTCGGCCTCCCCTGACCGATCATCTGGAAAGATCTCCGGCGTCTCGAGCGCGTCGATCTCGATGTCGAGCATCTGGCACTCGTGGTCGTATCCGGCAATCAGCCGCTCGTTGATCCCGATGCGCCGCTCCCAGTGTGCGCGCGCCTGGGCCAGTTCCGCGATGCGGTCGCCATAGGTCCCGTGGTCGAGCCGCTGCATCCTGCAATGAAAGCTCCGCCAGCTTCGTCATCGCCGCGCGATTGGACTTGATGTCCTCCGCGGCGGCGGTGCTGGCGGCGCGCAGTGCCTCCTGGCGCCGGACCAGGATCAGCTGCTCCGTGAGGCGGGTCCGCTGCACCGGCGAGAGCACGCAGTGCGCCTCATGGATTTTCGAAAAGGCCACCAGGAGGCCGATCACCAGCGGGGTGACAAGCGACCCCCAGACATTCTGCTGGCCGGTGGGCAGGACAATCAGGATGACCAGGTAGGCGAGCAGCCCGATCCAGAAGCCGCGCCGATAGGCGCTCTCGTACACCTGCTTCGGCGGCGTCAGGAGGTCGAAGCGCCGGTGGGTTTCATGGTCGAGCATCAAAGACTCCCAGGTTCAGTCACCCGATCGAGCTCGCGGGTAAACCCGCGGCTCGGCTGATGTCGCTCAAGCGACACGAGCCCACGTCCCCCTGGCGAACGCCAGCGTCCATTTCCTTCGTGTTCTTCGTGCCTTCGTGTGAGACAGGCTCACACGGCTCCCTTCGGCAGATAGTCGTACCTGCCGCTGACCTTGATGCAGACTCGACCTTCCACGATCTTGCGTCCCCGCTCGAGCAGCCTGTAGCTCATGTACCGCCCCCGGCGCTTCCGCTCGACCCAGCAGGTGGGGAGCCAGCCGATGGCGTGGTACAGGATCCAGTTGGACTCGGTGTCACCACGATAGCGGCGGATGTAGGGCCGGGCGGCGCGGACCCAGTCCCAGCGGCCGAGGGCGGTGGCGTCGGGCCGGTCCAGGAGCCCCTGGAGGAGGACCAGGTGGTTCCGGGAGACGTTGACCGAGCCGTCCTTGCAGAACTGCTCGCCCAGGTTGGCGGCTCCAGCGGGATGGAACATGTGCAGTTCCTTTCACTCATTCAGGCTCAAACTCCGGTTCACAGCGCCGACCAAGCATGGAGTCGGGGTGTGACAATGGGCTCACGCGAAGCCGCGAAGGCGCGAAGCCTCCCTGCCCCCTGCCCTGCTGCCCCGCTCCCCGCCTTGTTCACCTCACCCCCGTCCCCCTCTCCGGCGAAGGGAGAGGGGGGACGCTCACGCGCATCGGTGCCCCAACCCCATGTACGCCGCGTAGTAGATCACCGATTTCCGGTTCTCGTCATAGCCGTAGGAGCTGAGCCGGCGGATGGCGAGCGGCTTGCCGCAGCCGGCGCAACGGTTGTGGTTCTCGCACGGGCAGTGGACCTGGATGACCCGAGGCGCCTCGTCGCCGTTCCCTTCCCCGCGGAACGCGATGTATTCCCCCGCCAGGTGACCGCAGGCCGGGCAGCGGGCGAGCCCCTTGGGCATGCCATCGAGCGGGCCGATGAGGTAGCGGTCCATGTCCGCCGGCGTCGCGTAGCGGCCCGCCTCGAGGCCGTCCCCGACGAGGTATCCCCCCAGCCGATGCAGCTCGCAGTACGCCTGCAGGGCCTGCCTGCGGGCTGCCAGCTCCTCGCTCTCGGGGATCGGCTCCACGAGCGCCAGGCGGCCATGAAGCGGGTGGCCGGTCGGGAGCTGTCTCGGCGTCGAGCACCCTCCCGGTCTCCCCGAAATAGGCCGCTTCCGCGGGGCCGGTCACCAGGCAGGTCTGCAGCCGGTTCGCCTCGGCCTGCCGCCTGGCGAGGTGCCGGAGCCGGCTCCGCGTCCAGTCGGCGGGCAGGAGGGCGTGGTGCCGCAGGGGGGTGTGCCCGATGCGGGAGACGAGGTACGGGTACCCATCGAAGGGCGGAGGCGCGGCCGGCAGGCGAACGGTCGCGATCGAGCGCTCGACGGTCCACGAGGAGCTCACCGGCGGATCGATGGGTTCAGGCGCCTGCTCGAGGTCGATGGTGGCCGACCGGCCGGCGACCCGGTCGAACCACCCCTTGAGGAACGGGTATTCGGTCATTGGCCGAGGTCCCATTGGCCTTCGGGCACCGGCGGCTTGTACGGGGGCGGGTTCCGGACCTTTTCGGCCCAGTCGTCGAAGCGCTGGACGTACCGCTCCCGCAGGTCGTCCAGTTCCTGGGCGTAGGCCTTCATGATGTGATGGCGCTGGAGGCCGTGGTACCTGCCGCTATGGGGGACGCGGCGGGCGGCGCGTTCCACCGGGTCGCTGGGGAGGCCGGCGGCGGCGTCATCCACCGCCTTGACGACCTCCCGGATGACGCGGAGAAGCGGCGTCAGCTCGGCGCGGCCGAGCCTGATGGCGGCGCCGGACTTGGTGTCCTCGACCAGGAGCTGGACCTGGGGGTGCGCCGGTGTACGGCTCGGCGGCGCGGGCCGTGACCCGGAAGGGCTCGTGATAGAGGACGGCGTCAAAGGTCTTGTTGACCTGCATGGAGGGCCCTTTCGGTGGAGGTGGGGGGCGCACCGGGGTGCGTCCCTCGTCTCATTCGCGCATGGGTCCGGCCCGATGGATTGGGCCGGCCGGCTGGGCCACCGCGGGGTCCGGGTGGCGGACGGGTCGTCGAGCCGGGGCTCTCACCGTCACTCGTCATG
>CAWEMJ010000004.1:0-9093 GCA_963810185.1 uncultured Gemmatimonadales bacterium | reverse complement strand
ACTAGGGCACGGCGAGGGGACACCGTTCAGGGCGTCGGGCTGCGCTCAAGCCGCGATCCGACTTTGCGTGCCGGGTTCCCTGCCAGGATGCTGTAGGGTTCGACGTCCTTACCGGCCACTACCGAGCCAGCGGACACCACCACGTGATCACCGATGCGCGCCCCGGGCATCACGAAGCTGTTGGCGCCGAACCACACCCCGTTGCCGATCACGACCGGCTTGTGATCGTATCCCTGCTCGAAGATCGGCACATCAGTCCGTTCAATCACATGGTTCACGGACCACAACTTCACGCCCGGGCCGAAGATGACCTCATCCCCCATCTCGATTCCCGCCGTTGGCCTGAAAGATGCAGTCATAGCCAATCCGGCAGTTTCGCCCGACCTTGAGCTTCTGGGCGCCAAAGATCCGGACTCCGGTGTAGATGACCAGGCCGTCGCCCCGCTGCTCCAAAACGACGACCGATGATCCAGCGTCGCAGGGCCATGCCGAACTCACCTGGCGTCCCGCGGACGAGCGCCTCGATCCACTCGTACCAGACGCCCGGGGACATCAGATCATGGGCAAGGCTGCGCAAGAGGCTCGACAAATCATGCTCCCTGGAGTGGCTTTGACCGACTACGCGACGCGGACAGTTCGACCGAAGCGTGCAAATCTCGTTCCGGATCCCTTCGCGTCAAGCCCTGCGCCCGCCCTCGCCGCCGCATGAACGATCTCTACGAGCGCACCCTCGCCCGGTTGCGCGACGCGGCGATCTTCGCCGCCGACAAACCCGATGAGTCGCCCGAGACGACCGCGCGCGCGCTGTGGCTGGCTGCGGCCGGCACACCGCGTGCGGTCACTCGCTCCACCAGCACCCTCCCGGTGCTGTCGGAAGCCCAGGCCCGTTCGCTGGAAGCCCTGCTGGCCCGCCGCGTCGCCGGCGAGCCGCTCGCGTACCTCATTGGGCGCCAGGAGTTCATGGGGCACGAGTTCCTGACCGCGCCGGGTGCCTTGATTCCCCGTCGCGAAACCGAGTTACTCGGACGCGCCACGGCAGACTTGGCTCGCGAGTGCGCAGCCCGCCAGGGCTCAGTCCGCATCCTGGACCTCTGCACCGGCTCCGGCAATCTCGCCGTCGCGCTGGCGCTGGAGGAGCCGCGGTCCCGCGTCTGGGCCTCGGATCTCGAGGCGAGCGCGGTCGCCCTGGCCGCACAGAACGTCGCGCTGCATGGCCTCGGCGAACGGGTGACGCTGCTCCAGGGAGACCTCTTCGGCGCACTCGACCAATCGTCGCCGTCGCCATCACCGTTCGATCTCATCGTCTGCAATCCGCCGTACATCCCGACCCACAAGGCGAAGAGCATGCCGGTCGAGGTCGGCGGATTTGAACCCTCCGCGGCCTTCGATGGGGGCGATTTCGGGCTCTCGATCCTGTTCCGGCTTG
Source organism: uncultured Gemmatimonadales bacterium (assembly GCA_963810185.1). GTDB lineage: Bacteria > Gemmatimonadota > Gemmatimonadetes > Gemmatimonadales > GWC2-71-9 > SPDF01. The sequence goes on along the minus strand of CAWEMJ010000004.1, from coordinate 7,667 downwards.
TGGCCGATGCGCCACGCTACCTGGCCCCCAACGGCTGGCTCTGTTTCGAGCTCGGCGCTGGTCAGGGTCGGCTGATCGAGAAGCGTCTCGCTGGGCAGGGCAGCTTCGGCGAGATCAGGCCGGTCATAGACCATGTGGGCACGGTGCGTGCACTGTTGGCCCGAACGATCGGAGTCAAATAATGTTCCCAGGATTGGGCCCCAAGAGGCATTTACTGCCGGTCGCGCTCTTGCTGGCCGTCTCATGCGGAGGAGAGCGGATGCCGGTCCCGGCGAGTCCTGAAGCCCCCCAGCCCTCGTTCTCCGCAGTCACCCCGGAGCAGTGGCGCGCACTCGCGGCCAAGCGAATCTACTTCGGCCACCAGTCGGTGGGCGGCAACATCATCAACGGCGTCACGTCCGTGCTGGCGGATCATCCCGAGATCCCGCTCCGGGTCTTTGAGTCCACCAGCCTCGACTCCAGCAGCGCTCCCGGCCTCTACCATGCCAGGATCGGCCAGAACGGCGACCCTGGTTCCAAGACCTCCGCCTTCGACAGCATCGTGGGCCACGGTGGCGCCTCCGTGGCGGCTCTCAAATTCTGCTATGTGGACGTGGACGGCCACAGCGACCCCGATTCGCTCTTCGCCGCGTATCAGCGCAACATGTCCACCCTGCGCGCGCGGCTGCCCGGCCTCGTCATCGTCCACGTGACGATGCCGTTGACCACGACGGGCGAGGGGCGGCGGGACCTGCTGATGGCGAAGCTCCGCGGGAAGGCGACATCCTACGACCTGAACCTGATCCGAAACCGCTATAACGCGCTCCTGCGGCAGGCTTATGTCGGGAAGGAACCGGTATTCGATCTGGCGCGCCTCGAATCCACCCACGCGGACGGATCCCGTTCGTACTTTACGCGAGGTGCCGATACGGTCTACACACTGGCCCCCGAACTCACTGACGATGGGGGCCACCTGAACACCAGCGCGCGCCGCGCCGCGGCCGAAGCGTTCCTCGCCCTCTTGGCGACACTCTAGGAGCATGGCCTTGCCTCTCCCTTCAATGTCCAGCGACGTGCACATCGATCCGACCTTCGCGCCCAACGCGGCATGGCTCCTCTGGCACAAGGCGGGCGACCGCGGCCCACACCCCGTGATTCGGGACGGCGGACTGGCCACGAGCTACGCCGAACTTGGCGAGCGCGCCTCGGCGGTCGCGGCACGCCTGGTGTCCCTCGGCGTCCAACCGGGTGAGCGCGTGGCGATTCTCCTGCAGCGCGGGGCCGATGCCGCCGCCGCCTTCTTCGGCATCCTGGCGGCCGGCGCAGTCGCGATCAATGTCAACGAATCGCTGCGGCCGAGGCAGGTCGAGCACGTGTTGTCGCATTCGGGTGCCAGGGTCCTGTTGACCACCACCGAGGTCCTGAACTGGCTTGGGCGCCCGCTGGAGAGCTCGGCGGAGACGGTGCTTCTCGACGCCCCCCTGCCCTCGGCGCCGTTTACGCCGGTGGCGCGGATCGGGCAGGACCCGGCAAACATCATTTACACGTCAGGCTCGACCGGATTGCCGAAGGGCGTGCTCATCTCGCATGGCAACCTCTGGGCCGGTGCCCGGTCGGTGGCGGCCTACACCGGACTCGGTCCGGACGACCGCATCGCGAGCCTGCTGCCGTTCAGTTTTGACTACGGCTTCAACCAGCTCCTCACTACGCTCTTCGTCGGCGCTACCCTCATCATCGAGCGATCGCCGCTTGCACCCGTGATCGCCCGTACGCTCCGGCAGGAATCAGTGACGGTGTTGCCGTGCGTGCCGCCGCTTTGGCTTCAGTTGCTCGCCACGCCTTCGTTCCGCGCCACCTTGCCGGCGCTACGGGTCATGACCAACACCGGGGGCCGCGTACCAGAGGAGGCAGTGCGCGCGTTGCGCCAGGCGCATCCGCAGGCCCGGCTCTTTTTGATGTACGGACTCACGGAGGCGTTTCGGAGCACCTATCTGCCCCCGGAGGAGGTGGACCGCCGTCCCGACTCGATCGGGCGGGCCATTCCAGGAGCACAGATCATGGTGCTCACCCAGGACCAACGGGAGGCGCTCCCCGGTGAGGAGGGTGAACTGGTGCACCGGGGTCCCACGGTCGCGCTGGGCTACTGGAATGATCCGGAGGCGACGGCCAAAGTCTATCGTCCAAACCCCCTGCGGCCGGCTGGCACGCCGGACGTGGAGCGGGTGGTGTATTCCGGGGACATCGTCCGGCGGGACGAGGACGGCTTTCTGTATTACCTCGGTCGACACGACCGCATCATCAAGACGATGGGGTATCGGGTCAGCCCGGACGAGGTCGCCAGCGTCCTGTACGCCTCCAAGCAAATCCTCGAAGCAGTCATCACCACCGAGCCTGACGACGCGCGTGGCAACTTGATCATCGCCCACGTCGTTCTTTCCGAGGAGGGCAGTCTGGACGCGCTCAAGCTCTATATCGGGGCCGAGCTCCCCCGTTACATGCAGCCCTCCCGCATCGAGACGCACGCCAGCCTGCCGCGTACATCCAGCGGCAAGCACGACACTCGGGCGCTGATGACGGAGCGTGGCGCATGAGCACTCGACCCCATGAATTGCTGCGCATCGACCCGGAAGCGGTGACCGGGCGCATCGCCGATGTGATGCGGCACCAGCTCGGTGACACGCTCCGGCGCCGGGGGTTCGTGGTCGCCATCAGCGGCGGCGTGGACAGCTCGGTGTGCGCCGGGCTCGCCGTGCGCGCCGTCGGCCCGAAGCATGTGTTCGGGATTTTCCTTCCGGAGCGCGACTCGGACCCCGAAAGCCTCGAGTTGTTCGAGGAGACGGTCCGGCGGCTGGGCATTCCCTACGCCGTCGAGGACATCTCGCCGATTCTGGACGCCGCCGGGTGCTACCGGCGGCGCGACGACGCGATCCGGAAGGTGGTGCCTGAATTCGGCGAGGGCTGGCGCTGCAAGCTGGTCATGCCGGGGACTCCGCTCGAGGCGGACCGGCTGCAGGTGACGCAACTCGCGGTCCTCCCGCCGGGCGGAACTTTGCGCACGATTCGCCTTCCCGGTGCGGAGTACCGCGACATCGTGGCGGCGTCGAACTTCAAGCAGCGCGTGCGCACGATGCTGACGTACTATCACGCCGACCGGCTCCACTACGCCGTCCTCGGGACGCCGAACCGTCTCGAATACGACCAGGGCTTCTTCGTGAAGGGTGGCGACGGCCTCGCCGACCTGAAGCCGATCGCTCACCTCTACAAGACCCAGGTCTACCAGCTGGCCGAGCACCTGGGCGTTTCGCCGAGCGTGATCGCGCGGACGCCGACCACCGACACCTACTCGCTGCCCCAGAGCCAGGAGGAGTTCTACTTCGCGTTGCCGGTCCGGCAGATGGACTTGGTGCTCTACGCCGCGAATGAGGGCTGGCCGGCCGAGCGTGCCGCATCTGAATTCGGGCTGACCGCGGAGCAGGTTTCCCGCGCCTACCGCGATATCGAGCAGAAGCGCTCGACCACGCGCTACCTGCACCGGCCTCCGCTGTTGGTGGAGGCCGTACCGCAAGTCGACACCTCCACCCCGGCCGCCTGATGTGCGGCATCGCAGGCGTCGCGCGGCGCGACGCGCAGGGGGTCGATACGGACATCCTCCTGCGCATGATCGCCGCCCTGCGCCACCGTGGCCCCGACGGCTACGGGGTGTTCACCGGCCCGCAGATCGGCTTGGGCCACGCCCGGCTGAGCATCATCGATGTGGCAGGGGGTGCGCAGCCGCTCACCAACGAGGACGGTCGGATCGCCGTCACCTTCAACGGCGAGATTTTCAACTACATCGAACTGCGGCAGGAGCTGGTGGCGGCGGGGCACACCTTCCGCACCCGGAGCGACACCGAGGTCCTGGTACACGGCTACGAACAGTGGGGCCATGCCCTGCTCGACCGGCTCAACGGCCAGTTCGCGTTCGCCATCTACGACGGGCGGGACCGGAGCGTGTTCCTCGCCCGCGACCGCTTCGGCATCCGGCCACTGTTTCACGCCATGCGGGGCGGCGACCTGTGGTTTGCCTCTGAGGCCAAGGCCCTCTTCGCGGGCGGTGAGGTCGACGCGGCGCCCGACCTCGCCGGCCTTGACGAGGTCTTCACGTTCTGGGCGGCGCGCGCGCCGCGTACCGTATTCCGGGGCGTGAGCCAACTCGAGCCCGGGACCTTCGCCGTCTGGCAGGACGGCGCGCTGCGAATCTCCCGCTATTACCAGCTCCAGTATCCCGAAGCGGCGGCGGAACCCGCCGACGCGCTGGAGCGCCTCGACGCGCTGATGCGCAACGGCGTGGAGCTGCAGATGCGCTCCGATGTCCCGGTTGGCGGGTACCTGAGCGGCGGCCTGGATTCGAGCATCACTTGTGCCCTCGCCGCGGGCCTGTCGCCGTTTGCGCTGCGGTCGTTTTCGGTTTCATTCGACGATCCACGCTTCGATGAGAGCGCCTTCCAGCGACTCGTGGCGGCCGAGCTCAAGAGCGTCCACTCCGTCCAGACCATTTCCCAGACCGAGATCGGCGAGGTCTTCCCCGACGTCATCTGGCACGCCGAGACTCCCGTGGTCCGCACCGCGCCCGCACCGATGTACCTGTTATCCCGGTTGACCGCGAGCCAGGGCGTCAAGGTCGTGCTGACCGGCGAAGGCGCCGACGAGCTGTTTCTCGGCTACGACCTCTTCAAGGAAACCGTGGTCCGGCAGTTCTGCCTTCGCCAGCCCGCGTCCACGCTCCGGCCCCGGCTCTTCGACCGGCTCTATCCCTACCTGCTGCAGGAAGGACAGGGCGGCGGCGAGATGTGGCGGCGCTTCTTCATCGAGGCTGGCCCCGTCAGCGACCCCCTGTTCTCCCACCTCCCCAGATTCGGACTCACCAGCCGCATCAAGGACGCCTACGCCGAGTCCACGCGCGCCTCCTTGACCGGGTTCGATGCAATGGCCGAGTTGCGGGACGCGCTTCCATCAGAATTCTCGAAGTGGTCGGCGCTCAACCGAGCGGCCTATCTCGAAATGACGACGCTCCTCTCAGGCTACCTGCTCAGTTCTCAAGGCGAGCGCATGGGGATGGCGCATTCAGTCGAAGGCCGGTTCCCGTTTCTCGACCACCGGCTGTTCGAGTTTGCCGCCGCCCTGCCAACCCGCAGCAAGTTGCGCGGACTTCGGGAGAAGGATGTCCTGCGCCGCTGGGCGGCACCGATCTTGCCAGAGAGCGTCGGCAACCGGCCCAAGCAGCCCTACCGGGCGCCGGACGTGCCCGCATTCTTCCACCCGGGTCAGGCCGAATACGTGGACGAGATGCTCAGTGAGGCCGAGGTGGCCCGGATCGGCCTGTTTGATGTCCGGGCCGTGTCGGGGCTGGTCCGCCGCTGCCGGGCCGGGAAGGCGACGGGATTTCGGGAGAACCAGGCGCTGGTGGCCATTCTCTCGACCCAACTCTGGCACAGCCGATTCTTCGGGCGGCGTGAAACCCATGCGGCCCTGCCGCTGGGAGGTGCGGATGTCGTCCTGTGCGAGGCTTAGCTGCGGACCGATGCGGGTGTCAACCTTGGGAGTGCGCAATGACTGAAGCGGAAATCCGGGAAAAGGTCTGGACGTTTCTGGCGGAGAGCTTCCTCTACATGCGGCCTGACTTCCGGGTGGAGCCCGACGAGTCGCTGCTGCGCGCCGGCGTCATCGATTCGCTCGGCGTGATGGAGGTCATCGGCTTCGTGGAGGACATGTCCGGAATCCAGGTGGCGGAGGATGAGATCACGGAGGCGAACTTCGGCACGCTCAACGCCATCGCCCGGTACATTGCCACCAAGAGCCCGGCCGGCTCATCGTGAGCCGGTCCCAGGGTCAGGTGCCCGCTCAGCTGCCCGCCGAGCCGCGCAGATAGTCCCGCGCGGCTCTTTCCGTTTCCGTCGCCCCCAGGATCCCCCGCACGACCGCCACCCCCGCCCCTCCGACGCCGAGCACCCCACGTCACATCCTCCGGTCGTACGCCGCCGATGGCGACGCAAGGCATGCCCGGCGGCGCCAGCCGGCAGATGGCCGCGAAGCCATCGACCCCGAGGGCCGGACCCGCGTCCAACTTCGTCGTGGTTCCGCGAAGGGGGCCCACGCCCCAATAGTCTGCTCCGGCCCCCTGGCCCGCCTCGGCGGCGGAGCCTACTGACGCCCCCAGCACAAACCCGGCGGGCACGATGCGCCGCGCGAGGGCAATCGGGATGTCGTCGGGCCCGAGGTGCACGCCTGCGGCACCGACGATGAGCGCCACATCGAGCCGGTCGTTGATGAAGAGCGGCACGGTAAGCGAGGCGAGGAGCGCGCGGGCCGTCGAGGCAAGCTCGCGGGCGCTGGCATGCTTGAGCCGCAGCTGCACGGCGGTGACGCCGCCGCGTTCTGCCGCCTGGCAGAGCGCCACGAGCTCCCGACCGCCGATCAGGGCGTCGTCGGTAACCAGCACCAGCCGCAGGATTCCCGCTAGATTGTGCGTCATGACCGACCGAACCTACCGACCCGGGAGCCGCTGGTGAAGCCCGTGCGCGTGAGCGATCGGGGAGCGGCTCGCTGGACACGGGGCCATCCCTGGATCTTTCGCAGTGATTTGATGGACGAGGTCGAGGGCGCCGGCGTCGTACCCGTCACCGACCCTCGGGGCCGCTTCCTCGGCCAGGCGCTGGCCTCGCCGCACTCGGAGATTCGGCTCCGCCTGCTCGAACGCTCCGAGGCACCGATCGATCAAGCGTGGTGGCGCACCCATATTGCCGCCGCGAACGCTCGGCGCGCCGGCATCGACGCCAACGCGTATCGCGTGGTCCATGGCGAGGGCGACGGGCTCCCCTCGCTGGTGGTCGACCGCTACGACCGTTGGATCGTGGCCCAGGTGCTGTCGGCCGGCCTCGAGACGATGCGGGACGACATCGCCGCCGCGCTCGTCGAGCTGTTCGAGCCGGAGGGGCTCCTGCTTCGAAACGATGTTTCGGTGCGGAAGCAGGAGGGTCTGGCCGAGGAGATCGTGCTGATGCACGGCACAGTGCCGGAGGCCATCGAGGTGCGGGAGGGCACGGTCCGCTACCTGGCCGCGCCTTGGGAGGGCCAGAAGACCGGCGCCTTCCTCGACCAGCGCGAGAACCGGATGCTCGCCGCCCAGTTGGTGCGGGCCGGCGGCACGGCGCTCGACTGCTTTGCCTATCACGGCTCCTTTGCACTGCATCTGGCCACGCGCGCCGGACGCGTCGCGGCGCTCGACGCGAGCCGGGAGGCGCTGGCGCGCGGCACCGAGAACGCGGCGCTGAACGGGATCGACAACATCGACTGGGTGGAGGGGGACGCCTTCGAGGCGCTCCGGGCATGGGAGCGGGCCGGCCGCCGGTTCGACATGGTGGTGGTGGATCCACCCGCCTTCGCCAAGCACCGCGGCGCGCTGGGGCAGGCGCTGCGCGGGCTACGCCGAGATCAACCTGCGCGCCATGCGGATCCTGGCGCCGGGGGGAGTGCTGCTCAGCGCCTCCTGCTCGTATCACCTGCACCGCGCCGAATTCCTCAAGATGCTGGCCGACGCCGCGGCGGACAGCGGCCGCAGGCTGACCCTCGAGCGCGTCCTCGGTCAGGCCGTCGATCACCCCGAGGTGATCACCATTCCCGGAGACAGGATACCTGAAGGGCGCGGTGCT
>CAWEMJ010000003.1:0-13760 GCA_963810185.1 uncultured Gemmatimonadales bacterium | reverse complement strand
AACGCGATGATCACCGTGGCCGCCGCGTCGTCCGGGTTGATGACGAACGTGGTCAGGTTCACCGCCTTGTAGGCGAAGCCGACGAAGGGCCCGCGGTTGAGGTCGCGGCCGGTGTCGTACACCCGGGTGCGCTGGGTGACCAGGCCGAAGAAGACCCAGTCCGCCGGTGCATAGCTCAGTTGCGACCAGTTGTAGAAGAAGTTGCCCGCCGGTCCTCGACGTCGAAGAGATACTCCCCCTCACTGTAGAGTTCGAGCTTCTTCCAGCTCAACGTGCCCTCGTAGCCGAGCGCGATGCCGGTGGTGCTGCCGAACACGCCGCCCGCCATCATCGTGAAATCCAGCGTCACCTCGTTCCCGGTGCTGAGGTTGTAGCCGATCCACGCCGAGGCGGCCTCGAGGGCTTCGTAGTTGTAGCGCCCCTCGAGGTGCAGCGCGCCGCGGTCCCCGGTGATGATCGGCAACACGTAGTCCGCGTCGTCGGGCACGAGGTAGGTGTACGCCGACGCAGACCAGGTGAAGGCCCCCTGGCCCGCGGCGTCCGCGCCGGGCGGGGTCGCGTAGGGCGTCTGGGCGGCGGCGATGCCCGCCCCGAGGACGAGGGTCAGGGCGATGAGACCGAAGAGCCGCATGCGCATCACCCCCCGAGCGCGATGGTGAGGGCCACGAGCAGTGCGCCGACCACGATGGCGGTGATTCCGTCGAACCATGGATTGCGGCCGGTCATCCGTGAGAACCCTGTCCCGGACAGGGCGAGCAGGAGGACGGCGATGCCGTTGGAGAGGCGCATGGCCGGCGCGATCTCGCGCATGAAGATGAAAGGGAGGACCACCGGCAGTGTCGAGAGAAAGACGAGGAGGAAGACGCCGAACGCGCCGAGCCAGTCCTCCCGGGTCAACCGTGGGCTCTTCGCCGGCTCAGGAAGTGCATGCAGCCGCTGGTGCAGGCTGTCAAACTCGGAAGGGTCCAACACCGCTGCGATCGTCGGAGGCAACGCATCCGCGATGAGGCGCTGGGCCTGCTCCGGGTCGGACGTTGCGCGCACCGCCTTCAACATCTGCAGGTTGTGCCCCTTCTGGGCCAGGCATGCCATGAGGTAGAACACCGCGTCGATGATGCCCCACGCCAGGTTGCAGCCCAGCGCCCCGATGAGCATCTCGCGCACATCCGCGCGCCCCGCCTTGACCACACTCAGGGCGCTGGTGAAGGTGAGCACCATGATGAGGCCGAACAGTACCTCGGAGATGCGCTCGATCGGGTCGAGGATGCGTTTGGAGGAAACCGGTGCTGCGGCGTCAGACTTCATGGTTTGACTCATACCTGCATCAGGGTGATGCCCTCGTTCCCCTTCCCATAGTCGGCGTCGTTCCGGAGCGCAGGACAAGCGTCCACCCATCCGCGGACGGTGGCGCTGAACGGGCCCCAGTCCTCGCCGAACACCACGCCCTTGAGCTTGCCAGCTTCGACGAGCTTGGCGGCGCCGGCGCGCACCCGCCGGCGGATCTTGCCGCCCACCCCGCTCGACCCGTACCCGTGCACCACCTTGAGAATGCGGACCCCGCGTAATCGTGCTCCGTCGATAGCGCCCTGGCAATGAGCCCACGCCGCCTCGGCGCTGGGCATGGTGTCCTTGATGTTCAGGGTTTCCAGGGGTTTGGCCACGTCAGTCCTGGCCCGTCTCCCGTCCCGATAGACCTCCACGCCGCGGTCGGTGCCGTGCACCATGAGCCGCGCCCCGGCGCCGCCGTAGCAGCGCATCAGGTCGTGCATCATCGCTTCTTCGCCCTGCCAGGGATAGCCGAACACGACATCGAAGTCGTCGAGCGACCGACCCAGCTCGAGGTATCCGGAGCGGCCCTGGCCGATCGTGCCGAGCCGGCCGTCTCCCGTGCGTGGCTTCCATTCGTACCCTTCCGGCAGGAAGCTGCCGGCCACGAAGCGCGCCTTCGAGTCGAACTTCGTGGCGAGGGTGCGAGCGATCTCGACCAGTGATGCGTCGAGTTCGATGCCGCAGGCGTCATAGCCCAGCAGGTCGGCCATGATGGTGATGACGCCGGTGGCGGAACCCCACTCCAGGAATGTGAGTCCGGGCGCGCGCTGGGCAATGAGCGCCTCGAGCACCGATTCATAGTCCGCCGCCACGAAGGGGTGAAAGCGCTGATCGCGCACCTCGTGGTCGAACTGGTCGAACAACTCCCACCCCGCCTCGCGGAGCGCGGTCAGGCGAGCTTCGAGCTCGGGGGCAATCATCATGGCGCTCATCCCTGCTGCATCCCGCGAATCCCCTCCTTGAAGGCTTCCATCTCGTCGCGCGTGATCCGGCGCGCCGGCACGCCACCCCACGTCTCGCCCGCGCCGACGCGGGAGCCCGGCAACAGGACCGAGTTCGGCAGGATCGTGGCCCCGTCACCCACTACTACGTCGCCCATGACCGTCACGGCCAGGCCGAGCGTGGCGCGCGCCCCGATGACGACCGGCGCCACCGTGAGATAGCCGCCGCCGCCGAAATGCGCGCAGATCCGCACACTGCCACCCAGTGCGGCGTCGTCACCGACCTGGATCAGCTGCGGATCGGAAATGTACTCCGTGTTGATGAAGGCGTGACGGCCGATCTTCATGCCCATCGCCTTGAGGAACCAGACGCCGAACGGCGTGAGGGTGACGAACGGCAGGAAGGTGTACCGCACCAGGTAGAAGAGCGCGTTGTGCAGCAGCCAGGGAGCGGCCCGCATGGTGTAGTAGCCGCCCTTGAAAGGCCGGACCCTGGTCGGCAGGACCAGGTTGTAGATCGGGATCACGACCAGGAGGGCAAACCCGAACACGAAGAACGCCACCGCCGCCGCGAGCGCGATGGCGAACGCCGCCGCCAGCGGGGAACGGGCCGCGCCCCACGCGGCCATCCGCTGCCAGCAGAGCACCGCCGGTGTCAGGGCCAGCGCGAGCGCGCTCGCCGCCACCGCATAGACGCAGAGGACCACGATCACGTACGCCGTCCGGGAATACCGGCGGGCTAGCCGGTCCAGGAAAGTCCTGGGCGGCGGGTTCCTGGAGTCGTCTCCGGCGAACGGCGTGGGCTCGGGCGTGCTACACCTCGATCGGGAATGTGCGGACTTGCTTGCCGGTGGCGGCGTAGAGGCGGCGCGTGAGTTGGCCGTCGCTCATGCCGCGGCTCCCGCCGCACGATGCACGGCCTTCCGGATGCGCTGGTACGTGCCACAGCGGCAGATGTTGCCGGCCATGGCTGTGTCGATGTCGGCGTCGGTGGGGTTGGCGGTCGTGGACAGGAGCGCGGCGGCCGACATGAGCTGTCCCGATTGGCAGTAGCCGCACTGCGGCACCTGTTCCTCGATCCAGGCCACCTGCAGCGGATGGCTGCCGTCGTCGGAGAGCCCCTCGATGGTGAGGATGTTCTTGCCCTCCACCGACGACACGGGGGTCTGACAGGAGCGGACCGCTGCGCCATCGAGATGCACGGTGCAGGCGCCGCACTGACCGATGCCGCAGCCGAACTTGGTGCCGGTAAGTCCGAGATCTTCGCGGATCACCCACAGAAGTGGGGTGTCGGGCGCGGCAGCCGAGTCGACCGGCGTGCCGTTGATGGTGAACTTGGCCACCGCAACCTCCAGGGAGTTATCGGACCGGTGCCCTACCGAGTGAACTTGGCCAAGAGCACGGAGCCCTTTCGGAGCTCCAGTCCCTTCGAGGTGACCTTGAATGCGGTGGTCTGTTCGAGGGCCGTCGAGTAGCTGCGTTCCAGGGCATCCCCCGTGGCGCAGGCCATGCGCGTCATGGCCAGTGGCCCGAAGGTGAGCGAGTTCCCGGACAACGTGTAACTGCCCGAGAACTGGTTACACCCGGCGTACCCGCTCGCGCGTTGGCCTACGTCGTCGAGCCGCAGCGTGGCCGGCTGACCGTTGGCCCCGTTGCCGGCCGGCGCGCCGGCGACCGCCACGAGCCGCCAGTCGACGCCGACCGGTGACGCGACTGGCCCGCTCGCGCCAGGGCTCGCCGAGCGGCAGGCCGCGAGGGTCACCAAGACCACCAAATGACTACGCATGACATTCTCCTCTCGCGTTTCTACCTTCCGGCCCAGCTGCCCCGCTGCGTCCTCACCCCCTGTCCCCCTCTCCACCATGTGGAGAGGGGGGACCGCTACACATATCGTCCCAGCGCCATGCACACGGTCGCGACGGCCAGCAGACCGGCGACCCACGGCGCCGTGGCGGCCATCTTCGCCCGGGGCACCGTCATGTCGGCGGCGAGCGCCGCACGGGCGGGGCCCTCGGGCGTCTTCGGCAGCGCCTCCATGATCGCGGCCAGCTTGAGGGCGTTCGGGCGCATGATGAAGGCGCCGAGTCCAAAGCCGATGAGCGCCGTCACGGCGCCGACGCCGTAGATCCGGGCTGACATGGAGCCTGCCCAGATGGGGCCGACCGTCTGCATGAGGTTCCAGTAGAGCCAGAAGCCCGAGAGGAGGGTTACGAGTGCCACGACAGGCAGCACGTTCATGTAGCCCCGGCGCATGAGGGCCTGCATGACCTTGCCCCCGTCCGGCCCGGCGTCCCGCACGCTTGGCATCAGGAACGTGGCCACGAAGATCAGCGTGCCGGCCCAGAACACCCCGACGACTACGTGCAGGAGGCGCATCAGGAGGAAGAGAGGTTCCATGGGAATGCTCCAGGATGGTGAAATGGGGATCTCGTCGGGCCGGTATCGCCGCTAGTCGTCCAGCGCAAACTTCTCCTTCAGGACCCACACCTTCATGGCGAAGAATAGCCGGATCATCATTTCATGGTCGGCTTCCTGCACCAGCGCCACCAGGGCACTTCCGTCGGTGCCCTTGGTGCGGCGGACGCTCTCCTTGGCGCGGAGCCGGCCGCTGATCAGATCGAACCACTTGGGCAGGAGCTGCCGTTCGTCGGTGCGGACGACGTCCTTGGTCTTTTGGCCGGTCGCATCGGCCAGTGCCACCAGGCAGTAGCGCTTGCCGCGCGCCGCCGGCATCGTCGCCCGCATGAAGGTCAGCGACCGGTCGGTCAGCTCTTCCCAGACCTTGAGCTTCGGGGTGTTCCGCGGCCGGACCTCGATGCGGTCACCCGCCGCCTTGGGCAGTCGCAGCACGAATTCCCAGGCGTTGTTCCGTGCAAAGTTGCCATCGGTGACGCCATACCACTGCTCGATGCCGCTCATGGAGGTGCCGGCAAAGGTCCATTGTGCCGCGTGGGCCTCCCCCTGTTCGACCAGCACCCGATCGAGCCGGTAGTTCTTCATCTTCGCCATGCGCCCCTCCGGTGGTCAGTAGACGATCGCGTAGTAGATGACGTAGAACCAGGAGAACAACCCGTGGAGAATGGCCCACAGGATGGAGTGGTTGACGCTCCAGGAGATGGTGATGGCCAACGCGCTGCCGAATCCGATGCCGGCCTTGGCGACGGTGTTGGAACTGTTCATGCCGGGCTCCTCATAATGGGGGAACGTGGCCGCCCGGGCCACGAGGTATCCATGGATGGCTGCCACCTCGGAATCGGTAAGGTGGCTGAAGCGGCCCCGGGCCATCCTGCTCATCGTCTTCAACTCCCGGCCGCCCAGCGCTTCGCCCGTCTTGAAGAAGTGGGCGAACTGCTCATGGGTGTATCCCGCCGCGATTCGGAGGTCGGGGACCGAGTCGCCTCCCGTGAGCGTGAGCCCATGGCACTCCGTGCAGGACGTCCGGACCAGGTAAGCGCCTTCGGCGTTGGCCTCGCCCGGGCTCGGGAAGACGCCGGCCGCCGTGAGGGAATCGGTCTCCCGGACCAGCGCCGCGGCGGAAGTGAACTGGCCGACCACGATGCCGAACCGGCCGAGAGGCCCGAGCTGCAGCATCGGGCCCGGGCCGGGGGCCTCGGGCAAGCTGTGGATGTACGCGAGAATCCGGCCCAGGTCCGCATCGGAGAGCGGCGCATACATCTCCGAGGCCATGGCCCAGACGCTCCTGCCGTTGGGGCGTACGCCCCGCCGGATGATGCGCACCAGCTCGGGATCGGAGTACTGCCGCACGGAGGCGGTGAGGTTGGGCGCCACGAGCCGCGCGAGCAGGGGATCGTCGACGAGCGCCTCGCCGGTGAGCGTATTCGTATGACAGCCCCGGCACCCATGGACCAGTGCCAGCCGGCCGCCTTCGGCGATGGAGGCAGAATCAGTGGGGACCGGCAGCGTGACGATCGGCTCATCGTACGGCCGGCGGAGGATTTGCTCCGACCGCGCGTAGACGGCGACCACGAACAGAACGAGCAACACGGCCAGGGTGACGGCGATGTTCCGCAGCCATCGAAGTGCGCGATGCATGAGGGGGCTGTCTCCGTGCTGAGTGATTCAGGCCGGCGGCACGGCGAGCCGCCCGCCGAGCAGCACGACGAGGGGCATGACCACCAATAGGACCAGCGCGTACCAGCGCGGCTGGCCCGCGGCGATCGACTGGCGTATCGAGGCCATGCTGAGCACCACCATGAGCAGGGCCAGCGCGTAGACATGCGACTGTGGCGCCGAGGCGGCGTAGTGTGCGGCGAGCCACCCGCCGAGCAGGGCGGCGAGCGCTGAACAGGTGAGGTTTACCGCCAGATAGGTCGGCGTCAGGACGGGCGAGGCGCCGGGTGCGCGGCGCCCGAGGAGGGCGCGAGCCGCGACCGCGGTGGTCACCATCACCACCAGCGCCATTGCGAGGAAGCTCCCCAGGACCACGAACACGCTATGCAGCACCGGGCCTCCGGCGAACAGGGATCCTTGTCAACATAGGACTTTCGCGCTGGCAGGTCGAGAGTCCGGCCCCCACCGCTACCAGCCCCGTCCCCCTGCGACGAGCACCTTGGCCGCCTCGGCCATGAGGTAGGGGAGTTCGCGGGCGAGATGGGCAGAAATAGGACTGGTGCGGGTGGGGCTGGTCCAGGCGGTGAGTCCCTGGCGCCGGGCCTCGAGGCGGATCCGGAGCATGTGGAAGGGGTCGCTGACCACCACGATCTCGGTGATGGAGTATCCCCGGCACCACTCGGCGGCGGCGGCGATGGATTCATCGGTGGTACGCCCAGTGGCCAGCACCACCAATGCAGGTACTGGTACCGACTTGGACAGGTAGGCCGCCGCCGACTCCGCCTCGGAGGTCTTGTCGCCCGATGCGGCGCCACCGGTGAGCACGATGATCGGCGCGACGCTGTCGGCGTACAGCTGGGCGGCGTGGTCGAGCCGCGCCTTGAGCACCGGACTCGGCTTGCCGTTGTACTGCGCGGCACCGAGCACCACGATGGCGGGCACCGGACGCGCCTGGTCCTGCCTGCTCACGGCCAGCACCGAGGCGAACGCCACGACGTAGCTGACCACGGCCGTCAGGACACCGACGGCGAGCACCGCCTTGAGCCATCTCACCTAGAGATCGAACCCCTGCCCGAGCGCCGGCAGCACCACGTCCTTGACCCCTTCCTCCTTCAGGATCTTGGCCATCGCCTCGCGGGCGGGCGTCTCGCCGTGCACCACAAAGGCGCGCTTGACCGGCCCGCCGATCTTCCGGACCCACTCCCGCAATTCCGTGCGGTCGGCGTGGGCCGAATACCCGCCGATGGTCTCGATTTCGGCGGCCACCGGCTGGATTTCGCCGTAGATCTTCACCTCCCGGGCGCCCTCCTGGATCCGGCGGCCGAGGGTGTGTTCCCCCTGGAAGCCGACGAAGAGCACGATGTTCTTGTGGTTGCCGATGCCGTGCTTCAGGTGGTGCAGGATGCGCCCCGCCTCGGCCATGCCGCTCGCGGCGATGATGACGGCGGGGCCGTTCAGGGTATTGAGCGCCTTCGATTCCGCCACGTCCCGGACGTACTTCACCAGCGGGAAATCAAAGAGGGCCTTGGCGCGCTCGACGAGCTGCTCCCGCTGGTCGAAGATCTCCGGATGCAGGCGGAACACCTCGGTGGCGTTCACCGCGAGCGGACTGTCGATGTAGATCGGCAGGCCGGGGATCTTGCCGGTCAACCAGAGCGCGTGCAGGGCGTACACCAGCTCCTGCGTGCGGCCCACCGCAAAGGAGGGAATGAGCACCTTCCCGCCGCGGCCGGCGGCGCGGCGCACCACCTCCCCAAGCCGTTCCTCGGCGCCGGCGATCGATTCATGATCCCGATTGCCGTAGGTACTCTCGATGATCAGCGTGTCGATGGCGCCCGAGGGAGGCACTGGGTCGCGAATGATCGGCAGGCCGTTCCGGCCGATGTCGCCGGAGAAGACCAGGCGGTGCCCCGCCCCTTCGGTGATCCGGATGTCCACCGACGCCGAGCCGAGGATATGGCCGGCGTCCATGAAGGTGGAGACGAGATGCTTCCGGATGTGGTGGGGGCGGTTGTAGGGCACCGCCTCGATCAGGTCCTGCACGGCAATGGCGTCGGCCATGTTATAGAGCGGCTCCGCCTCGGGGCCGACGCGGTCGTGGCGCTTGAGAAACTCGAAGTCGCTCTCCTGGATATGCGCCGAGTCGGGGAGCATCACCGCCGAGAGGTCGCGCGTGGCGGGCGTGGCGATGATGGGGTTGTGGTAGCCCTCCCGGACCAGCAGGGGGAGCCGCCCGGTGTGGTCGATGTGGGCGTGACTCACCACGACGGCATCGATCAGCCGCGCGTCGAAGGGAAGCTCGGCGTTGAGCTTCCGCGTCTCGGCTCGGCGTCCCTGGAAGAGCCCGGCGTCGAGAAGCACGCGCGCACCCGCCGCCTCGAGGAGGTGCATCGACCCGGTCACCTGGCCGCCGGCGGCGCCATGGAAGGTCAGTCGCATGGGTGCGGGCGGGGCAGGGGGCAGCGGGGCGGTCAGCACATTCAGCTCCATTCGCGTGATCGAAGGCGTCACCCCGGCGAAGCCGGGGTCCACCTCACCCCCGTCCCCCTCTCCACCATGTGGAGAGGGGGGACGCCCGCCTAGGTCGTTCCAAACAGCCGATCTCCGGCGTCGCCCAGCCCGGGCAGGATGTAGCCATGGTCGTTGAGCTGGCGGTCGAGCGCGGCCACGAACACCGCCACATCGGGGTGATCCGTCATCATGCGCTCCACGCCGGCCGGGGCCGCCACAAGGGAGATGAGTCGGATTCGTTTGGCGCCCGAATCCTTCAACTTGGCGATGGCGGCCGAGGCGCTGCCACCGGTGGCGAGCATCGGGTCGAGGACGAGGTAGACCTTTTCGGCGCCGAGGGGCGGGATCTTGAAGTAGTAGCTGACGGGCTCGAGGGTCTTCTCGTTGCGATAGAGGCCGATATGGCCGACGCCGGCGTTGGGGAAGAGGGCGGCCACGGCGTCCACCATGCCGAGCCCGGCGCGGAGGATCGGCACGAGCACGATGCGGTCGCGGGGAATCCGCCGGCCTTCCATCGTCTCGAGCGGTGTGTGCACCGGCACCGGCTCCGTTTCCAGGCTCCGGGTCGCTTCGTAGGCCAGCAGGGTGGCGATTTCGCCGACCAGCTGGCGGAACTCCCGCGTGGGCGTGTCCGCGTTCCGGAGCAGCGCCATCTTGTGCTGGACCAGGGGGTGGGAAACGACGGTCAGGTTGGAGGGGGGCATCCGGGAAATGTACGGTCTGGCGCGGGAGGAGAGAAGGACTGAGGGCAGAGGACCGAGGGCGGGCCCAAGCTTGGCAGAAATCTCTTAAGTCCTTATATTCCCGCCGCTTCGGCTAGGTAGCTCAGTTGGTAGAGCAGCGGACTGAAAATCCGCGTGTCGGGGGTTCAATTCCCTCCCTAGCCACTTTCCGCGGCTGAAGCCGCGGCTCGGCTGATGTCGCTAAAGCGACACGTGACACCGTCACCCCGGCGAAAGCCGGGGTCCATTTTCCCTCCCAGCTCGCTTTCACCTCACCCCCTGTCCCCCTCTCCATGATATGGAGAGGGGGGACCGCCGGACCGCGCCCCGATTGGCGGCCTCCCGCGCGCGATGGTAACATGGCAGTTGCCCCCTGCGCGGAGGAGTACCATATGCGGTTTGCAGTGTGTGCGGTGCTCGCCTTGGGTCTGGCGGGGTGCGAGAACTCGTCCGATCCTGGTCCCACACCGCCGCCGGAGTTCGCAGTCTCTCCTGCGGCACAGTGGGCCGGCGGGACGATCCTGGTGCGGTCCCAGTTCTTTGCGGGGCTCGATTCGCTCCCGGCTATCACCGCGGCCGGCATCGAGATGGTCACCGCCCGGATGGACGACAGCACCGTCTCGGCCACCCTCCCCTCCCTCCCTTCGCAGACGGTAGCCATCGAAGTTGTCGATGCGACGACAGATTACCTGGTGGACTCGGTGGGCGTTGTGGGGTTCCGGAAGCAGATGATCGTGACCCCGATGGCAATCGGCAATCCGGTCATGGCTCCTCACCCCAAGCGGTCCGGTCCGCATTGCAGGCATCTATCCGGGACTGCCCCCCGGCGCCATCGGTATCGTGAACTTGCGCGAGGCGCGGGCCGACTTGGTATTGGGAGTGACGGTCCGTTGGAAGCCGGAGCGCTTTGGGGCGTGGGAGCCACGTAGAAACCCGGCAACGTTCATCCTGTGGGACAGCGCGGATGTCGCTGGCGAATGGCAGCTCGTGCCCACGGTGGCGTTCAGTGACACCGTCCCGACCGCCGCCCAGAACATCTTCAATCGCAATGTTGCCCGGTTGAGCGAGAACGTCTGGTTGGTCACGCACAATCACAGGACCGATGTGGTGCGGTCCGGCGCACCGACGATCGAGTTTCAGTTCGAGGACCCCTACGCATTCCACCTGTCGGTGCCGGCGGACCGGGCGCTGATGAGCGGTGGCGGATCGATGGTCCTGCGGATGTCGACCGGCGATACCGTGTATCGGATGCCAATCATGTACCACGCTTGGAGCGGCCTTCACAACCGATGGATCCACGCTGTACGCCGCCGGGTCCGAAGCAGTGGTCGCGCTTGATGCCGGCAGTGGTGCCCTTCAGGGGCAAGTGGCCCTGCCGCCCGGCTGGCGCGCATTTGGTCTTGCGTTGGCCACGAACGAGACGCGGATTCTGGTGCTGGGCCAGGTGGGTGAGGTGCCGGAGATTCTGGTGTATGACGCCGCGACGATGACGCTGGTCGGTCGCTTGCTGGCTCCCTCGACGGCTGGCTGCGATTGCATCGGATGGCTTGACGCCGCGCTCATCGCCGGGCACGCCCCTGAAACCATCTACGTGATGGGGTATGGCGGAAACGCCACCGTAATCTGGGAATTCGACATGCTGCCGTAACGGGTGGGCTTACGCCCACCCCTTTGTGCGTCCCGATCGCGCGGGCGGAACCGCCGGGGTGGGCTTACGCCCACTTTTTCCCCCCCCCCCCCCCCCCCCCCCCCCCCCCCCCCCCCCCCCCCCCCCCCCCCCCCCCCAAAATTTTTTTTTTTTTTTTTTCTAATTCCCAATCCCACTGCTGCCTCGATTCACCTCACCCCCTGTCCCCCTCTCCATGATATGGAGAGGGGGGACCGCCGGACCGCGCCCCGATTGGCGGCCTCCCGCGCGCGATGGTAACATGGCAGTTGCCCCCTGCGCGGAGGAGTACCATATGCGGTTTGCAGCGTGTGCGGTGCTCGCCTTCGGTCTGGCGGGGTGCGAGAACTCGTCCGATCCTGGTCCCACACCGCCGCCGGAGTTCGCAGTCTCTCCTGCGGCGCAGTGGGCCGGCGGGACGATCCTGGTGCGGTCCCAGTTCTTTGCGGGGCTCGATTCGCTCCCGGCTATCACCGCGGCTGGCATCGAGATGGTCACCGCCCGGATGGACGACGCCAGCACCGTCTCGGCCACCCTCCCCTCCCTCCCCCCTTCGCAGACGGTAGCCATCGAAGTCGTCGATGCGACGACACATTACCTGGTGGACTCGGTGGGCGTTGTGGGGTTTCGGAAGCAGACCACCGCGACTCCGTTTGCCATTGGCAATCCGGTCCTTCTGCAGTCTCCGAGTGGCCCCCTTGGAATTGCCGGCGTTTATCCGGGCACGCCTCCCGGCGCCATCGGGATCGTGAATCTGCGCGAGGCTCGCACCGATGTGGTGCCTGGTCTACGCCCAATCGACGCCGGAATGCTTCGGGGCGTGGGAGCCACGTACAAACCCGGCACGTTCATCCTGTGGGACAGCGCGGATGTCGCTGGCGAATGGCAGCTCCTGCCCACGGTGGCGTTCAGTGACACCGTCCCGACCGCCGCCCAGAACATCTTCAATCGCAATGTTGCCCGGTTGAGCAAAACGTCTGGTTGGTCACGCACAATCACAGGACCGATGTGGTGCGGTCCGGCGCACCGACGATCGAGTTTCAGTTCGAGGACCCCTACGCATTCCACCTGTCGGTGCCGGCGGACCGGGCGCTGATGAGCGGTGGCGGGTCGATGGTCCTGCGGATGTCGACCGCGACACGCTCTATCGACTGCCAATTACCGTGACCCATGGGGCGGCCTTCACTGTAGATGGGTCCACCCTCTATGCGGTCGGAACCGAAACTGTTGTCGCGCTCGATGCCTCCACAGGTGCTCTCCAGGCGTCTGCAGTGCTCCCCGCAGGCACGGATGCATTCGGACTCGCGCTGGCCGACGGCGAGACGCACATTCTGATCCTCGGACAGGTCGGCCCAGTCCCCGAGATTCTGGTGTATGACGTGCCAACCATGACGCTCGTCGGCCGTCTGGTCGCACCGGCGAACGCCGGTTGCGATTGTGTCGGCTCGCTGGATGCGGCGGTCATAGCCGCCCTCGCCCCGCCGACTATCTATGTGATGGGGTACGGTGGAAACGCCACCGTGATCTGGGAATTCGACATGCTGCCCTGAGGAAAGGGGCGGGCTTACGCCCGCCCCTTCTTGCGTCCCGATGCAATTCGCGACCCCCTGCGCGGATGATCCCACCGGGGTGGGCGGGTGCCGATGCATCGATGGCAGGGCCAGGCGCGGGCGGAACGACCGGGGTGGGCATATGCCCACCCCTATTTACAGCTCCCGCCCAACTGTGCCAGATGAACGGATCGCCCCGGTTGATCCGCCCCGTCAAGAGCTGTGGACGGACGCGGTTGGTTTGATAGGGCGCGGTTCGGCGTATTCGGTGTCAGAGGGGTGGGCGTGAGCCCACCCCTATCCGGTGCCGTCCTTGACCATCGGTTTGACACATATCGCGAGTATTCACACCTTCGGCCCCGCTTCCCCGCTTCCCCCTTGCCGCTTCCCCGCCTATTGAATCATCAGGTGCGCCCACGGCTTGCCGGGGTACATCAGCCACGGCTGGTCGGTGAGCGGCATTGCGGAAATCCCGGTGGAGGCCTAGGTAGCAGTTGCGGGACATACAAGGAGAGCAGCATGCTCGAGCCCTTCGGCGCCCCGCCGTCGGGTCGAAGTTGAGGCTGTCGGCGTAGAGGGAGTAGAGCGCCGCGGCGACCCGTCGGCATCTTGAGGATGCCCTTCGCTGATGTCGGCCATGCGCGCCGAATCCACGGCGGCGCGCTTGGTGATCCCTGCCGCGCGCAACTCGCGGCCCCGCAGCATGAACGCGGCCAGCGACGTGTGGTAGCAGTTGGCGGCGTAGCCCTCGACGTCGGGGTTGTCCGTGAGGCAGATCATCTCGTTGGTGCCGGCCCGCAGCTGGACCAGCGGACCGCCGGCCGTTCTTGTTAGCCGAGCACCTCGGCGCCGGCCCGCATGCTGTCGGGGAGGGGAAGCACCGCGGCGGCGATTTGCCACGCGGCGCTCCGGTCCTGGGCGGTGGCAGCCCAGCAGCGATGGCCACGGCGGCCAGCGAGGTCATGAGCAG
>CAWEMJ010000002.1:0-26924 GCA_963810185.1 uncultured Gemmatimonadales bacterium | reverse complement strand
ATCGAACAGCCGGTCGATCTTTTCCACGTTGCCGAGGATTGGATTGTACTTGGCGACTTTCATAAAACCCCCTGGTGAATGGTGCGAGACCAGAATAACACCAGCGGGGTGAAACGATGATGAACGGCCGGCGAAGCTTTCTTCTGTACGCGGCTCAGCGGCCGAGCAGCATGCCGACGGACGCGCCGACCGCATAGAGCAGGAAGGCCTGCAGCGTCATGGCCTGGGCGGGAACGAGGCGCGCGGTGTCCTCGGGAGCGGCCAGCAGGAGGCGCGCGGCGGGCCGGTAGCGAAGCGCGGCGAGCCCGCCCAGCCAGACGGTCCAGGGAAGCCCGGCGGCGGGCAGGAGCGCGAGGATGATCGCGGCCGTCACTCCCAGCCATACGAACCCTTTCGCGGCCCTGGGGCGCCCCAGGCGCACCACGAGGGTACGCTTGCCGGAGAGGGCGTCGGCGGAATAGTCGGGGAATTCGTTGATCCAGAGAAACGCGGCGATGAGCAGCCCGAGCGGCAGGGAAAGCAACACGATGTTGGTCGGGATTGCTCCGCGCTGCACCAGGTAGGTGCCGACGGAGACCAGTGGTCCGTAGCTGATGGCCACCGCCAGCTCCCCGAGGCCGCGGTAGCTCAGTCGGAAGGGCGGGGCGTGGTAGAAGAAGGCCAGCGCCATGCCTGCCAGCCCGAACCAGAGCACCGCCCCCTGCCTCCATCCGACGATGGCCAGTCCCGCCGCCGCCGCGAGCAGGTAGCCGCCGATCGCGATGCCCCAGGTCTGCGCCCGGGTGAGGAGCCCATCGACCAGGACGCGCTTCCCTCCCGAGAATGGACTCCGGTCCTCCGTCCGGACCCTGAGATCGGTGCCGGAGTCCCAGTCGAACACCTCGCCTGACGCGTTCTTGGCCACCTCCACGGCGAAGATCCCGAGGATGGTCACCAGGAGCCAGCCGACCGCGATCGGGCCGGCAGCGGCCGCGGAGGACGCTCCCAGCACCATCGCCGCCGCCGAGGCGAGCGAGATCTTCGGGTCGGCGAGCCGCCAGAACCCCTGCGCATACTTCGTGGCCATGATTTCAACTCCCCTTCACGCCGGCTTCAGCGCGGGTGTGCTACTGTGGTGGCACGATCTCTATTCAGGAGGAACCATGAGAATCGTGAAGGCTGCACCCGTCATGGCAAGGGTCCGCAACGACATCGATCAGGTGTTCGATCGGCTGTTCCAGACCACGTTTGCCCCTGAGACTCTGCTGCGGACGCCGGATCTGGCACCCGCCGCGTGGCTCCCCGCCTTTGACTTGATCGAGACCGAGACCGAGTACGTGGTCCGGCTCGATGTGCCCGGCGCCCACCGGGAAAATCTCGACATCACGCTGGCCGGGACCCTGCTCACCCTGAGCGGACGCCGGGAGTTTCCCGCCGCCGAGGCGAATGAGCACTACCTGCTCGCCGAGCGGGAATGGGGTGAGTTCCACCGGATGATTCGGCTGCCGGCGCCGGTCCTCCAGGAGAAGATCACGGCGACGTACCAGGAAGGTGTCCTGCTTGTTCACCTTCCCAAGGTTCCGTCGGCGATCACGAACAAGATCCTGATCAAGTAGGCCGCTGGAATATGCGGCGAACGGCCCGGGGCATTCTCGCCCTGGGCCGTTCGATCTACATTCCTGCCCCGCTGCCCCGCTGCCCCGCTGCCCCGCTGCCCCGCTGCCCTCACTTCGCGCTGGGAATCAGGCTTCCATGGCAAACGGTGCACATCTGCGGGTTTTTCTCCCGGAGCCGGTTCGCGTCGAAGCCTGGGCCGTGCGGGTTGAATCCGCGTCCGTAGAGCGCCGAGTGACAGGAGAGGCAGTCCTTCTCGACGTGGCAGGAGGTGCAGGTCTCGAGGCTCTGCCGCGCCGCCTGGCCGTGATTGAGCAGGAACCCCGGATACGCGTCGTGGTAGCCCGCCTGGAGCGCGCCCTTCGGGCTCCCCAACCCCGCCTGCACGTGACAGGTCTGGCAGAAGGCGCCCGGGTTGTGGCAGTCGCTGCAATTCGTTTCCCGCGAGTACGCCGCGGCCGGGTGCCGCTCCAGGAAGGTCTGCGGGTGGTACTGCGGCGTGCGCTCTGGCGTGCCGCGGTGGCAGTCCAGGCACTGCGGGCGCGCGTGACACCCCTGGCACGACTGCTGGTTGCTGTTGGCCACCGGAGCGTGGATGGCGCTGAAGTCCGCCATGTGGCTGGCCGGGCGGCTCCGGACCACGATGGCGCCCTCGCCGCGGCCGGGTCCGCTGGCGTAGAGCGTCGTGACCGGCCGCGGCGGCGTCACATGGCAGGCCACGCAGCTCTCCTGCGTGTGGCAGGTCTGGCACGCCGCGGTGCTCTTCGCGGCGGAATTGCCGTGGGTAATCAGGAAGGAGCCCTGCTTGTGCGTGGCCGGCGTGTCCAGCGCTACCGGAATGGCGAGGGACCGGGGATCGGCCGCGAGGGCCTGGATGGTCGGAGTTTCCGGGGCGTTGACGTGGCAGGTGATGCAGAAGTCCTGCGCGTGGCAGGTGGCGCAGCTCGGCGCGACCTGATACGTCGTCGGACCGGTGCCGAGTTTCGCCTGGGCGCCGTGGCCGCCGGCCGACATGAACCCGGGCGCCTCGTGCGACGGCGGGGCCTGGAAGCCCTTCACGTCCGCTGCCGTCAGCGTCGTGGCCTGCGCGAGGGTCAGGTGACAGGTGGCGCAGGCGGTGTCGGGCGCGGCCAGGTGGGCCGTGCGCACGCCGTGGCAGCTGAGGCACTGCGGCACCACCGCCTGATCCACCGTCATCCACGCACTGCCCTGGGGCGTGTGGCAGGCCTGGCAGGCCAGGGTCGAATCACGTCCGGCCTGCTTGGCCACCTCGCGCCCATGCTCCGCGTGGGTAAACCGGAGGTTGTTGGCCGAGGGGGCGGGCGCGGTCCACACTACCCGCCGCTGGATCGTCCCGTTATGGCAGGTGGCGCACCCCTGGCCAGCCGGGAAGAGCGCCGCGTTCGCGTTGACCGCGCCGGCGTGGCAGGCGGTGCAGCTCGGGAACACCTTCGCGTGCTGGGTGTGGTCGAACCGGTCCGGCTGCTGCGCCGACAGGGGGGCGGCGGCAAGCAGCAGCGCGAGTATCAGCGGCGGGAGGCTCGGACGCATGTCAGTACCCCGCCGGGCGGTTGGTGATGGCCTTGGGGAGCGGCAGCCGGTCCGCCGAGCTGAACGTCATCACGGCCTTGGCACCGAAACGAATTTGATCCCATTCGAAGGACGCCGCGTCGGGGCGCTCCCGGTTCTCGTCGTAGCGGGCCATGGTAAACGCCACGCTCAGGTTGTCGCGAGCCACGACCGACGCCTGCATGCCGTACACCAGTACTACCGATTGATCCCAGCGATACTCGAGAGGCCGCGAGAGGGAGTTGCCGTACACCATGATGGAGTACCTGGCGGTGGGGGCAAAGGTCACGCTGCCGTCCCAGCCGCTCGACGAGGCACCCACCCCGAATTCGTTTTCGTACCCCAGCTGGGCCTGCCACGCGTTGGAGATCTGATAGGTCGCTCCGCCAGACGCCCGCCACCCGTCGTTCACGATGTTCACCAGGGGCGTCTCCACGCCGGCGCTGTCGAACTGGTACGTCTCGCCGCGGGCGCGAAGCTGGAGGCGCTTGGTCGCCTGGAAGGAGAGCGAGCCGTACAGCGCGTTGTACGGCACCGGGCTGAAGGCGCCCCACACGGTCCAGAGCTCGTAGAACGGCGCGTACCGGCGGTAGCCCGCCACCACGCCCACCTTGGGGCTGGCGTACCGGACCGCGGCGTCCGCGCTCCCCCACAGCCCGCTTGCCATGTCGTAGATAGCCCCGCCCACAAAACTCCAGCGGCCGTACGGCCGGAGGGTGGCGGAGGCCGCGACGCGCTCCGATCCGAAGTAATCAGTCGTCTGGTCCACTTCCCGCCGGTACTCGGCGGTGAGCTCCGCGTGGGGGGAAATCCACGAGCCGAGCAAGCCGGCCACCAGCGGGCTCTGGGCGGGCACGTAGTCGGCCTGCGGATTCACGTCGCTCGACGTGATATAGAGATTGGTACCCTGCGCCAGCCCGACACCGAGGTAGCCGGAGAGCTGGAGGCCGGCGCTCGCCAGGCGTCCCGTCAGTTGGCCGCCGTCAAATCCATAGGCCCCGAGCCGCCCCGCGACGAGTTTCCGCCCGGCCACGATGGTCCAGGCCGGTGCCGCATACTCGGCGTAGCCCTCAATGAGCTGGAAGTTGGGGGAGGTACCAGGCCAGTACGCCGCGTCGCTGAAATCGGTGGTGGCGAACCCATTGACCTGCACCCGGAGGCCGGGAAGCCCGAGCCCCCACATGGTCAGCGCGGCCTGGGCCACCGCGGGGGCCGTCATGTTGATGGGTCCGGGAATCCAGTAGTTGCAGTACGGCGCGTTGGAGGTACAACTCACGGCGTAGCCGGTCGGAGTTTCCAGGCTGCCGTTGCCGGTGGCGACCACGCTGTCCACGGGAATGCTGTCGGCAGTGTACCCGCGGAAGCTCACCCCCTGGATGCCGCCGGTGAGGCGGAGGTTGTATCCCTGCGCAGCGACGGCGCCCGGCAGGAGCGCCAGCAGGGAGGCCGCGACAGCCGCCGAGCGGATGCTCATGTCCCCCTCCCGCCCATCAATCGGGACCGCCATTCGGCTGGCGTGGCGTCGAGATGGCAGGGCGTGCATTCCTGTGCCGGGTAGTGGTCCAGCTGCGGCTGGTGGCAGGTCAGGCAGAAGGGCCGCGAGGGCGTGAGCTGCGCGATCCGGGCCGGCGTGTGGCAGGCGTTGCACCCTTCATGGGCCGCGGCGGGCGGGGTGTGCGGGGCGGCGAGGTCGCCGCCGGCGTGGCATGCGGCGCAGTTCTGAGCCTTGGTGTGGTGCTGCTCGTGGCAGGAGACGCAGTCCTTTGCCGCCGGCGCCGGGGCCATCGACACCGGAGTGGCATGACACTCCGTGCAGGCCAGGTCGGTGTGCCGGGCGTGCTCGAAACTCACCGCCCGGGGGCGTGGCGCGTGTTCCGGTACGGTGACGGTCACGGTCACCGGTTCCGGCTCCAACCCCGAGGCGGTGTGGCAGACGGCGCACTCGCGCTGGGCGGCTGCGGTGTGGTGGCAGATCTGGCAACCACGCGGCGCCTGGAAATTCAGGGTGGAGTTGGGATTCGAGGTGGTGTGACAGGCGATGCAGGCCAGGTCCTTGTGCCGGGCATGCTCGAAGCTGTCCGCCGGGGCCTGAGAGACCAACGCCGCCGGAGGGTCATCATCCGGCGGCGCGTCGCCCTTCCCGTGTGGGCTGATCGGGTCTGGCAGCGCCGACACCGACCGGAGCGCCTTGGTGGTGTCGAAGGGCAGTGGAGGCTTTCGGCCCGCCTTCCCGGTGGCCGACCCGCGAACCCGCTCGTGGCAGGTGGCGCAGGCGCTGGCGTCCACCCGGGCGGCGTGCGGGGTGTGGCAGGTCTCGCAGTTCTCGATGCCCTTCCGGTGCGCCGCACCGGTGTGGAACTCCACCTTGCGCCAGTCGCCGTGGCAGGCCGCCGAGGCGCAGGTCTTGAGCGCGTCAGCCGGCTTGACGTTGGTGTGCGGATTATGACAGAGGCCGCACTTCCCGTCGTGCGGGTCGCGGGTCGGGTCGAAGTCCTTGAGCCGCTCCTGCATCTCGTGGCAGCCGAAGCACTGGGCGTCGCCGGGGACGAGGGTGCCGGTGGCGGAATCGAAGGTGGCCAGTTTCGGCACTTCGGCGGTGAACTCGTGGCAGACGGCGCAATGGAGGCCGACCGCGTTCGTCATCTTGCCGAGCTTGATGGTCACGTCGTCGGTGAGGTGGCAGCCCTGCTGGGCGCAGGTCGAGTCCACCGGCTGGAACCGGTGCGCCGACCGGGCGTGGCAAGTCAGGCACTCGAGGTTCTTGTCCTTGAGGGAGTCCGACTCGAAGTGCACCCGGTGTCCCGCTGTGGACACGATTTCCTGCCAGGTTTCCTTGGCCTCGCCCGACTCGTGGCAGCTCTTGCACACGGTAGGCGGCACCTTGGCGTGGGGCGGCACCTTGTCGGGCCGGTCCACCATCCAGAGCACCAGTTCCTGGGCCTGGGCAATCTTGTCGGGCAGGTGGCAGTCGTGGCACTCGAGCGTATCGTGCTTGCCCTCGAGCTGGTTGACGATGAGGTAGGTGCCAGTGTCGGGGCGGACGAACGGCTGACCGGCGGGGATAAAGACGTGGCAGCCCCGGCAGAAGTCGTTGTCGTGCTCCATGTAGTCGTTGACCTTGTACCCCACCCCTGCCACGGCCACGAGGAACACCCCAGCCGTGCCGGCCATCAGGAGCTTGGTGCCACGGCTCCGGGTGGTGAGCCAGGTCCAGATATCGCCGCGGTGCTTCCAGAGGAAGAAGAGCGCGGTGACCGCGACGATGGCGCCGATGACGATGCCCGAGATCATGACCCAGCCGGGCCGCTGGAAGATCCACTGCACCAGGTTGACCACCGGGTCCGGCAGCGGGGAAGGGATCAGTCCGCTGTCGGCCTGGGCGGCGTGTAACGAATCGACCATGGCCCCCGGCGTGGTGCCGGGAGCCATGGTCGAGTCGAGAGAGAAGAACGGCTGGACGATCACGCGCTTAACGTGCGGCGCTCAGCTTGGTTTGTCCAGCGGTGTAGCTGATCCCGGGACGGCTCAGGGCCTTGTCGATAAGGGCCTGCGTGGCCGGTGGCGGAGGTGCGAGTCCGTACACCGACTTGACTTCGTTGATGCTCGCCGACGAGCAACGACTGGTAATAGAAGGGATTGTGGACGCCGAACGAGCCGTCCCTGTGGCCATACAGGTTGTCCGCCAACATCATAACGTTGAACAGGGCGCCTTCCGCCGGTGACACAACGTTGTCGTTGGCGTTGAAGGCCTGTACCCCGCCGACGGTCGGGTTGGTGGTGACCAGCGTGACCAGGTAGCCGGTGTCGCCAGCTCCCATGTACGGCTCGCCGCCGGTGTTCAGCGTCGGGACGAGGTCGTTCCACAGTTGGTTGGCCAGGTTCTTCACGATCGTCGAGTCATTGACGAGCGCGGAGGCCGCCACATCGGCGCTGGCATGGCAGCCGGCGTTCAGGCAGCCGGTCCAGTTCCGGTTGGAGCTGGGCGTGTGGTTGCAGCTGTTGTCGGCGGTCGGCACACCGTTGGCGTCGAGGCAGGGGTCGGGCGAGAAGAGATGGCCGACCGACTGCAGGACGAAAGCACCGGTGGCGGCGTCGGTCACGGTGAAGCTGTTGACGTGGCAGCCGGCGCAAAGCCGCGGGTTGTTGACGGAGGCGTGCGACGTGAACGCCTGCGTCGAGTCGTATACGAAGTTCCGCGGGATATACCCGGCGCCGGAGCCCAGGAGAATGGGACCCTGGGAGGCATGCGCACCGCGCTTGGTGACCGTGGCGGTCGAGTTCGAGAAGTTGTTGGCCGGCGTGGTGCCCCGGTTGTGGCAGTTCATGCAGAGATTGGTGCTGAGGTCGGCGGCATCCACCGGGAGCCGGAGCTGACCCTCGTAGGGGCTGCCGTGCGGATCGTGGCAGACCGCGCAGGTGGCCGGCGGCAGGGTGGTGACAAAGCCCACCGAGTCCTTCTCGATATAGTGGCTCGGCTCGCCGTTGAAGCGGGCGAGGGCGGTCCGGCCCTCATGGCAGGCCGGGCAACCGCTGGCGGTGTTGACCGCCTGGGAGGCGTTGGCCGCGGAGTCGGCATGCCCGGTGGTGGACCACTGCTCGACGAACGGGGCGTGGACGCCGCTGTGGCAGCCGCCGCAGGTCTGGGCGGTGTCCTTCAGTCCGGCGCGGGCCAGCGGATGGTTGTTTGTGGACGGGCTGGACACGTGGGTATAGCCCGGGCCGTGGCAGCTCTCGCATTGCACATCGTGATAGGCCGTGCTCTGCACCACTCCGTAGCCGCCGGGTTCGCCGGAGGCGGCGCCGGTGTTGCCGGCGGAGCTCACGGTGTGGCAGCCGAAGCAGTAGGGCTGCGTGAACCCGGAGTTGACCAGATCGTCGTAGGCGTCAGCGTGCTTGGTGTCGATCCACTGACCCTGGTAGCTCACGTGACAGTTGCCGCAGGTGGTCTGCTGCGTGGCGGCGTCGTAGTAGCCCATGTACCCGTTGACCGAGTCCGGCGGCGGGTTGAACTGCGGCCGCTCGACATACTCGGTGTTGGTCTCGGTACACCCGGCCAGGAAGACGAGCGCGAGGGCGCCGACGAGGGCGGCGAAGGAGCGAGAAACAACCGTACGCGAAGTCATATGAATGACCCTTAGTGAGGGAGGACGCGCTCAATTTTTCCCTCTCCGTGGATTCGCGCAATGGGTCTCCGTGGCAATACGGGGTGTTCGTTACAAAGTTTATTGTTCCTTCACTAACTCTTTGGAGAATCTTCGTTTCGGCCCCCCTGTACACCGTCCCCGCCGTCTCTGGATGAGGTCGCGGCGCGCCCCAGTTTCGATCCTCCCTCGAATCATCGTCCTTCGCCTCCGTAGTGTTACTGAAGTCATCTTCAGAAACTCTTCAAGGTGGATTTATCCCGCCTTCCTGAATCTTGGTCCAAGTTGCATTTCCCCCGACGGCGGGCTCCTCCCGCCGCCGGTCCATCCCAATACCAATGGACCGGAGGTCACAGAATGTTCTTCCCGACGCAGTTTCCCTGGGCCAAAGACCAGACCCTTGGCGAGCACCTCGAGAGTACCGGCGTGTCGCGCCGGGACTTCCTCGAGTTCTGCGGCCAGATGGGCGTGCTCCTCGGCCTGACCGAGATGGCTGCCCCGCGGATCGCCGCCGCGCTGGAAGGCGTGAAACGGCCGGTGGTCATCTGGATCCAGCTGCAGGAATGCACCGGCTGCGTCGAGAGCGTCCTCCGCAGCGCCGACCCGTCCATCGGCGACCTGATCCTGAACATCGTCTCCCTCGACTACTCCCACACCCTCATGGCCGCCTCCGGCACCGCGGCCGAGAGCGCGCTGGCCGCGTCGATGAAGGCGAATTTCGGGGAGTACCTGCTCGTGGTGACCGGCTCGGTGCCGCTTGCCGAGAACGGCATCTACACCACCATGGGTGGACGCACCGCCAAGGATGTGCTGGTCGAGGCCGCCGCCGGCGCCAAGGCCGTCATCGCCGTGGGCGCCTGCGCACATTGGGGCAGCGTGCAGGCCGCCAAGCCCAATCCGACCGGCGCGGTGGGCGTGGCCGACGTCATCAAGGACAAGCCGGTGGTGCACCTGACTGGGTGCCCACCGATTGCCGAGACGGTGACGGCGACCCTGGTGCACTACCTGACCTTCGGCGGGCTGCCCGAGCTCGATGCTGACGGCCGGCCGCTCTTCGCGTATGGGGCGCGGATTCACGACCAGTGTCCGCGGCGAGCCAATTTCGACGCCGGGCAGTACGTGGAGATCTTCGACGACGAGGCCGCCCGCAAGGGGTGGTGCCTGTATAAGGTGGGGTGCAAGGGGCCGGCGACCTTCAGTCCCTGTCCGATCTTCCAGTGGAACATGAAGACCAGCTGGCCGATCGGTGCCGGGCACCCCTGCATCGGGTGCACCGAGCGCAATTTCTGGGACACCATGACCCCGTTCTACAACCGGCTGCCGAACGTGGCCGGCTTCGGGATCGAGCAGACCGCCGACACCATCGGCGCCGCCCTTGCCGTCGGGGCCCTCGCCGGCGTCGCGGCCCACGCCGCCGCCACCACCGTCCACCAGATCCGGTCTCATCGCAAGGCCGCCGCCGAAGGAGCACACGATGGCCAAGACTAAGGTGGTCGTAGACCCCATCACCCGGATCGAAGGACACCTGCGGATCGAGGCGCAGGCGGAAAACGGGATGATCTCCACTGCGTGGGCCTCCTCCACGCAGTTCCGCGGCATCGAGACCATCATGCAGGGCCGGGACCCGCGCGACGCGTGGGCGTTCACCCAGCGGATCTGCGGCGTCTGCACCGTGGTGCACGCGGTGGCCTCCTGCCGCGCCGTGGAAGACGCGCTGGGCATCACCATTCCGCCCAACGCCACGCTCATCCGCAACCTGGTCCACGGCATGCAGACCATCCAGGACCACGTCATTCACTTCTACCACCTGCATGCGCTCGACTGGGTGGACATCATCAGTTCGCTCAGCGCCGATCCCGCCAAGACGGCCGCCATCGCCAAGAGCATCTCGCCCTGGCCGAACAACTCCGCCACCTACTTCGCGGAGGTGCAGAACCGGATCAAGACCTTCGCCGCTGGCGGCCAGCTCGGCATCTTCACCAACGGCTACTGGGGTCACCCCGCCTATCAGCTTCCGCCGGAGGTCAACCTCCTGGCGGTGGCGCACTATCTCGAGGCGCTGGACTGGCAGAAGGACGTCATCCGGCTCCACACCATCTTCGGCGGCAAGAACCCGCACCCGAACTTCCTCGTCGGCGGCATGGCCTCCGCCATCAACCTGAACGACACCGCCACCATCAACGCCGCGCGCCTGGCCGACGTCCAGGCCATGATCACCCGCGCCAAGCGTTTCGTGGACGAGGTGTACTGGCCCGACGTGCAGGCCATCGCGGGGTTCTACAAGAACTGGGGCGCCATCGGCGGCGGCACCGGCAACTACCTGACCGTCGGCGAATACGCCTCCGTGGACACCAACGATCTCGACTCGCTTTACTTCCCGCGCGGGATCGTGATGAACCGCGACCTCTCCAAGGTCTATCCCTACGATCACACCCTCGTCAAGGAAGGGATCACCAGTTCGTGGTACGAGTACACCGGCGGCGACGCCGCCTCGCTGCACCCGTGGGAAGGGGAGACGACGCCGAAGTACACCGGCCCCCCGACCCCGTGGACCTACCTGCAGGGCGAAAAGAAGTACACCTGGATGAAGTCGCCGCGGTACGACGGCCGCGCCATGGAGGTGGGCCCCCTCGCGCGGATGCTGGTTGGCTACGCCGCAGGCCAGCCCGACATCAAGGAGATCGTCACCGAACTGCTCAACAGGCTCGATGTGCCGCCCGGCCGCGCTCTTCTCGACCCTCGGCCGGGTCGGCGCGCGCTGCATGGAGACGGTGCTGCTGGCCAACCAGATGCAGAACTGGTACGGTCAGCTGGTGGCCCGCATCAAGAGCGGCGACACCCGCACCTTCAACGGCGACAAGTGGGATCCGGAGACCTGGCCCAAGACGGCGCAGGGCTACGGGTACCTCGACGCCGCCCGTGGCGCCCTCGGCCACTGGGTGCAGATCGAGAATGGCGTGATTTCCAGGTACCAGTGCGTGGTGCCCAGCACCTGGAACTGTTCACCGCGCGACGAGCAGGGCGTGCCCGGCCCTTATGAGGCGGCGCTGATGGATCACCATCCGCTCCTCCGGCCCGAGCAGCCGCTGGAGATCCTGCGGACCATCCACTCCTTCGATCCCTGCATGTCCTGCGGCGTGCACGTGCTCGACGCGGACGGCCACCCGATCGTGGAGGTCAAGGTCCAATGACGACCCCCACGCCGCGCCACGGCCCCGCGCCGCCGCCCCTGGCCGATTCCCCGCTCTTCCCGCTCGGGCGCCATTCGGCGCCCCCGTCGGGGGACTACCGCTGGGTGTCCCCGTGGGGAGGGCCGCTCCGGTTCACGCACTGGGTTGCCGCCATCACCATCGCGGTGCTGATCGTGACCGGCTTCTTCATCAACCGCCCCTACTTCCTGACGACCGGCGGCCCGCCCGAGTACCTGATGGGGTACATCCGGATGGCGCACTTCGTGGCCGCGGGTCTCCTGGTCGGGGCGGGACTCATCCGGGCATACTGGCTGTTTGCCGGAAATCAGTTCGAGCGCCTGCCGGCGCTCTTCCCGATTCGCCAGCGGGACTGGGTGAACCTGTGGAAGCAGGTCAAGTACTACCTGATGATCGAAGGGGACCACGGCATCCACTACATCGGGCACAATCCGCTCCAGCAGTTGAGCTATACCTTTACTTATGTGATCGCCGTCGTCATGGTCATCACCGGGTTCGCGATGTACGGCCAGGCCGCCCCCGGCGGCTTCTGGTACGGCCTCACGGAGCCGCTCGTCCTGGCCGTCGGCGGAATCCAGATCATCCGCCTGACGCACCACCTGAGCACCTGGTGGTTCATCATCTTCCCGATCATCCACGTGTACCTCGTGCTCCGGAAGGACATTACCGAGCACGGCGGTGGGCTCTCGGGCATCTTCAGCGGCGGGCACTATATCCGCGCTGACGTGCAGTATGTGGACGAATAGCGTCCGCCCGATCCTCGTCCTCGGCCTCGGCAACCCGATCATGGGCGACGACGGGGTCGGGATCGTGGCGTTGGAGCAGTTCCGGGAGCAGTTCGAGGTGTTCGAGGGTGTCGAGCTGATGGATGGCGGCACCTGGGGCATGAACCTGCTCCCCTACATCGAGTCCGCCGGGAAGTTGCTGCTGGTGGACGCCATCCGCGCCGGGCTCGAGCCCGGCGCGGATGTCTTCCTCGACGGGCCCGATCTGCCCCGAGTGCTGGGGCAGAAGCTCTCGGCCCACCAGGTGGACATCGTGGACGTCCTCACGCTGGCGCAACTTCGCGGCACGCTGCCGCCCATGACCGTGGCGCTGGGGGTCGAACCGCTGGTGATCGAAATGCGCTCCGACATGACCCCGGCCGTCGAACGGGGCGTCTCCAGGCTCCCCGAGCGCATGGCCGGCCAGTTGAGGGAATGGGGAGTCCGCGTGTCGCCGCGGGCGCCCGCCCATGCATGAAATGAGCGTGGCCGTGGAGGTTTGCCGCCTGGCGGAGGAGCGTCTCTCCCCGGCGGAACTCCCGCAGCTCATCACCGTCGGGCTCGACGTCGGAGATGATTCCGGCCTCGAGCCCGACAATCTTCTCTTTTGCCTCGAGGCACTCCTGGCCGCTCCGCCGTTCCACAAGGCGCGGCCGGAACTCACCCGGTGCCAGGGCGACGTCCTTCGCGTGACCTACCTGGAGCTCGACGATGACCGTCCGAACGATTGAACTCCGCGAACCGGTGATGGCCCGGAACAACGAAATCGCCGGGACCGTCCGCGCGCGGCTGGCGGCCGCCGGCGTGCCGGCGCTCAACTTCGTCTCCTCTCCGGGCTCGGGGAAGACGCTGCTCCTCGAGCGCACCCTCGCCGCCCTCGGCGACGAACTCCGCATGGCGGTCGTGACCGGCGACGTCCAGACCCAGAACGACGCCGACCGGCTGGCCCGCCATACCACCCGCCTGGTGCAGGCGGTGGTCACGGGCGGCGCCTGTCACCTCGACGCGAAGCAGGTCGAGACGGCACTCGAGGCCATCGACCTGGCCGCCACCGACTTGCTCTTTGTCGAGAATGTCGGCAACCTCGTCTGTCCGGCCAGCTGGGATCTCGGGGAAAACGCCAAGGTCGTCCTCTTCTCGGTGACCGAAGGGGAGGACAAGCCGCTCAAGTATCCCAAGGTGTTCCGCCAGGCCAGGTACGTGGTGCTCACCAAGACCGACCTGCTGCCCTATGTCCCGTTCGACGTCGAGCTGGCGCTCGGCTATGCGCGCGAGGTCAATCCCGACCTGCAGTTCTTCCGGACTTCCGCCCTGACCGGCGAGGGGCTCGATACGTGGTTCAACTTTCTCCGGCAGCTGGCGCGGCGCCCCGTCTCGGTCTGACTGATCGCGAGGGGCTCGCCGTCCGGGTCACGGGCGTCGTACAGGGGGTGGGTTTCCGCCCCTTTGTGCATCGGCTTGCCGTGCGCCACCAGCTCGACGGATGGGTGCTGAACGCCGCCGGCGAAGTGCAGATCGAGGTCGAAGGCCCTCCGGGCGCGCTGCAGGATTTCCTCGAGGCGCTGGGGCTCGAAGCACCCCCCTGGCCCGCATCGAGCGCATCGAAGTTGATCGTCACCCGGCCACGGGGCTGAGCGGGTTTGCCATCGAGGCCAGCCGCGACCAGTCCGACCGCCGGCAACCTGTGTCCCCTGACGTGGCGGTCTGCGCCGCCTGCGAGGCCGAACTTCGCGACCCCGCCGATCGCCGGTTCGAATACCCGTTCATCACCTGCACCGATTGCGGGCCGCGCTTCACGGTCATCGACGCCATGCCGTATGACCGAGCGCGGACCAGCATGGCGGCGTTTACCCAGTGCGCCGACTGCCAGCAGGAGTATGACGCGCCGGGAAACCGGCGGCATCATTCCCAGACCAACAGTTGTCCCGCCTGCGGCCCCAGGCTCTGGTTTGCTCCCGCGGACGGCAGGGCGCTGACGGCGGGCGCCGAGGAGGCGCTGACGGCGGCGACCCGCCTCCTGGTTGCCGGCGGGATCCTGGCGCTCCGCGGCATCGGCGGCTTCCAGCTCGCGGCCGTTGCCACCGACGCCAGCGCTGTGGCCCTGCTGCGGGAACGGAAGCGCCGTGAGGCCAAGCCGCTGGCGGTCATGGTGCGGACGCTGGACGACGCGGCCAGGCTCGGACGCGTCGGCAGGCTCGAGGCGGAGTCGCTGGGCTCGCCTGAGCGTCCCGTCGTGCTCCTGGAGCAGACACCCGGCTGCCCCTTGGTGGACGGAGTCGCTCCCGGCCTGGCGTGGGTCGGCGTGATGCTCCCGACGACGCCGCTCCACCACCTGCTTCTCGACCGGGTGGGTCGCCCGCTCGTCATGACCAGCGGTAACGTGAGCGATGAGCCGATCGCCACCGGGAACAAGGAGGCGCTGGAGCGCCTGGCCCGGGTCGCCGACGGCTTTCTCCTCCACGACCGGGACATCGTGTCGCGATACGACGATTCCGTCGTGCGGCCGACGCCTCTCGGTCCGGTCTTCCTGCGGCGCGCGCGCGGCTACGCGCCCCTGCCGCTCGATTTGCCGGTGGCGAGCCCAGTGCCGATTCTGGCCGTGGGACCGCATCTCAAGAACACCTTCACCCTGGTCCACGGCCGGCGCGCTTTCGTAAGCCAGCACATCGGGGACCTCGAAAACCTCGAAACGCTCGACCACTTCCATGCGGCGCTGGACCGGTTCAAGCGGCTGTTTCGCATCGAGCCGGAGGCGGTGGTGCATGACCTCCACCCCGGGTATTTCTCGACCCGTGTGGCGCTCGACAGCGGCCTGCCGGTGCTGCCGCCGGTGCAGCACCACCACGCCCACGCGGCCGCGGTCATGGCCGAGCACGGGCGGACGGCGCCAGTGCTGGCGCTGGCGTTCGACGGCGTGGGCTACGGGGAGGACGGCACCGTCTGGGGGGGCGAGGTCCTGCAGGCCGACCTCCTCGGTTTCCGCCGGGTCGGGCACCTGCGGCCGGCACCACTTCCCGGTGGCGACCTCGCGGCCCGGAATCCATGGCGCGCCGCACTCGGCTACCTGCTGCTCGACCCGCATCTCGCACCGGCGTTCACGCTCGCGCTGGACGGCATCCAGGAGGCGGAGCGCGCGGTGGCCGAACTGCAGGCGACGCGCGGACTCAATGCGCCGTGGGCGTCGTCGATGGGCCGGCTCTTCGACGCCGCCGCGGCCGTGCTGGGACTGCGGCTGAAGGCGGACTATGAGGGCCAGGCGGCCATGGAACTCGAGTCGCTGGCCGGGCGGCGTGTCGCATCGGAAATTCGCGTGGGGATCGACCGGGACGAGCATGGCGCGTGGGTCATCGACCCGCTGCATCTCCTCGCCGTCCTCGGCTCGCGTCGCCAACGCGGCGACGACGTGGCCGACCTGGCTGCGGACTTCCACGCCAGCGTTGCGTGGGCCACGTCGGAGGTGGTGCGGCGGCTGGCGGAAGAGACGGGCATTCGAACCGTCACCCTCGGCGGCGGGACGTTCCAGAACGCGCGCCTGCTCACCTCCATGGTGGGCCGGCTGCAGGGATTCGGCCTGACGGTGCTCTGGCCCCGCCGCCTGAGTCCCAACGACGGTGCCATCAGCTACGGACAGGCGGCGGTGGCCGCCGCCCGCCTGGCGGCGTGAAGGACTGACCCCGGAGGAGGCGTCCCATGTGTCTCGGCATTCCAGGACGAATCGTGGACATCCGCGGAGACCGCGGACTTCCGATGGGCACCGTGGACTTCGGCGGCGTCCGCCGCGACGTCTGCCTGGCCTACGTGGCCGATGAAGTGGCGGTTGGGGACTACGTGGTGGTCCACGTCGGCTTCGCCATTTCCAGGGTGGATGAGGAGGAGGCGAAGCGGACGTACGACATGCTGCGCGAGATGAGCCTGCTGGAGGGCGAGTTGGGAGTGATGCCGTGAGATACCTGAACGAGTACCGCGACCCCGCGGTGGCGCGCGCCCTGGTGCGCCAGATCCTCGACACGGCCACGCGGCGATGGGTGCTCATGGAGGTGTGCGGGGGGCAGACCCACACCATCGTCAAGCAGGGGCTCGACGAAATCCTGGCGCCGGCGGTCGAGATGATCCACGGCCCCGGGTGCCCGGTGTGCGTCACCTCGCTGGAGCAGATCGACAAGGCGCTGACGCTCGCCGCGCGGCCCGACGTGCTCTTCACCTCGTTCGGTGACATGCTCCGGGTGCCTGGCAGCGATTGCGACCTCCAGCAGATCCGGGCACGGGGCGGGGATGTGCGGGTGGTGTATTCGCCGCTCGACGCGCTCGATCTGGCCGTCAAGCATCCCGACAAGCAGGTGGTCTTCTTCGCGGTCGGATTCGAGACCACGGCCCCGGCCAATGCGATGGCGGTCCATCGGGCACGGGAGCTGGGCGTCGGCAATTTCAGCGTCCTGGTGTCGCACGTGACCGTGCCCCCCGCCATGGTCGCCATTCTGGATTCCCCGGAGAACCGGGTGCAGGGGTTCCTGGCGGCCGGCCATGTCTGCAGCGTCATGGGGTGGACCGAGTACGAGCCGATTGCCGCCCGCTACAAGGTGCCGATCGTGGTGACGGGGTTCGAGCCGGTGGACATCCTGGAGGGCATTTCGCTCGCCGTCCGCCAGCTCGAAGAGGGCCGGCACGAGGTGGAAAACCAGTACGTGCGGGCGGTCCGCCGCGCGGGCACGCCGCCGGCGCGCGACCTCGTCAACCAGGTCTTCGAACTTGCCGACCGGAAGTGGCGCGGGGTGGGGACCATTCCAATGAGCGGTCTCGTGCTGCGGCCCGAGTTCTCCGACTTCGACGCCGAACTGCGGTTCGGGCTCGAGGACATCGAGGTGGATGAGCCGGCGGAGTGTCGGGCCGGCGAAGTGCTGCGCGGGACACTCAAGCCATTCCAGTGCGCGGCGTTCGGCACTCTCTGCACGCCGGAGCGCCCCCTCGGCGCGCCGATGGTGTCCTCGGAGGGCGCCTGCGCAGCCTACTACAACTTCGGTCGCCATCGGGCGGCTGCGGCCCCGGAGCGCTGACATGGCGGTCACCATCGGAGTCGGCCCGTCCTGTCCGGTGCCCATCGTGGCGACCGACCGCGTCCAGCTGGGCCATGGTTCCGGCGGGAAGATGAGCGCGGCACTCCTGAAGGAGCGGTTCCTGCCGCACCTCGGCAATCCGGTGCTGGAGCAATTGGGAGACGCGGCGGTCCTCCCCGTCAACGGCAGCGACATCGCCATTTCCACCGACACATTTGTCGTCAGCCCGGTCGAGTTTCCCGGTGGCAACATCGGCTCGCTGTCGGTGCATGGCACGCTGAACGACCTGGCCATGGTCGGGGCGCGGCCGGTCTGCCTGACGGTGGGGTTCGTGCTCGAGGAAGGGCTCGATCTCGCCGTGCTCGATCGTGTCCTCGCCGCGATGGCCGAGGCCGCCAACGCGGCGGGTGTGCCGGTGGTTTCGGGCGATACCAAGGTGGTGGAGCGGGGGAAGGCGGACATGCTCTACATCAATACGACCGGTATCGGAACGATACAGCCCGATTTTCGCCCGGCCCCCGATCGCGCCCGCCCCGGGGATGTTGTGCTGGTGAGCGGCCCCATCGGCTCGCATGGTACAGCCATCATGGCAGCGCGCGAGGGCATCGCCTTCGAGGCGGCCATCGAGAGCGACGCGGCCACTCTCCTCCCGCTGGTGGAACTACTGCGTGAGGCCGTTGGCCCTGCGGTGCACGTCCTGCGGGATCCCACCCGGGGTGGGCTGGCCAGCGCCCTGAACGAGATCGCATCGGCGTCAAAGGTCGGCGTGGTGCTGGAGGACGGAGCCTTGCCGGTGCATGGGCCGGTGGCGTCGGTCTGCGATCTTCTGGGGCTCGACGTGATGTACGTGGCGAACGAAGGGGTGCTCGTGGCGTTTGTCGAGGCGTCGGCCGCCAAGGCGGCGCTCGCCGCGTTGCGCAGTCACCCGCTCGGCGCCGAGGCGGTCATCGCCGGCACGGCCGTCGCGGAGCATCCGGGCATGGTGGTCCTCCGCACGGGGCTCGGCGGTACCCGCATCGTGGACATGCTCCCGGGAGACCAGTTGCCCCGTATTTGCTGACCCCCTCCGTAGTATTCCGGTCCCACTCTTTCGGCAGTCTGGCTAGATTCCTGCGAATCGATTCCAACTCTCATACCCTGGATCCCGACCGATGGCCTCCAAGTCTTCGCCTTGCCCTTCGTGCGGCGCCGATGCCGAAGGGAACTTCTGTCGCCAGTGCGGGGCCAGCCTCGGGCCGCGTGCCTGCACGTCCTGTCACGCCCCGCTGGCCGCCGGCGCCAAGTTCTGCACCAAGTGCGGCACACCGGCTGTTTCCGGTCCGGGGGGCGCCGCACCCCAACCCAATGAGCGCAAGGCGTGGGCGGCCGCGGCGGTGGTGTCGGCGCTCCTCCTGGTCGCCGTCCTCGCGCTCGTGGTCCGCAGCAGCGGCGGCGCTCCCGAAGCGGCAGCACCGGTGGGCGCAAACGGGACCGTGGCACCGTTCGCGGGTGGGTCGGGGGACGGCACGCCGCCTGATCTCAGCACCATGACACCGCGGGAGCGTTTCGACCGGCTCTACAA
This sequence comes from uncultured Gemmatimonadales bacterium, assembly GCA_963810185.1. GTDB lineage: Bacteria > Gemmatimonadota > Gemmatimonadetes > Gemmatimonadales > GWC2-71-9 > SPDF01. Next base: position 8,036 of record CAWEMJ010000002.1, on the reverse strand, counting down.
CCGGATCATGCGGGCCTCGGAGTCGGGTGACCAGCAGACGGTGACGACTTTTTCGCCGATGGCCCTGCAGGCCTATGAGCAGCTCGACACCGTGGACGCCGACGCCAGATTCCACCTTGCGACTCTCAAACTGCATGGCGGCGATGTGGACGGGGCCAGCGCCATTGCGGATACCCTGCTGATGAAGGACCCCGGGCATCTTTTCGGGTACGTGATCCAGGGCACGGTGGCCCGGTGGAAGAAGGACGATGCTGCATTGCAGAAGGCGTACAAGGCCTTCCTGTCACATTACGATGCAGAGATGAAAAAGGCTCGCCCAGAGTATGGCGACCACGAACGGATGATGACCGATTTCCATACGGCGGCGACTTCGGGGCAGTGACCGTAAAGTCGGCGTGAAGAAGTCCTTACTTGACCGTCCGGGGCTTGCTCCCGGGCGGCCATCCATTGATTGTTGATGAGTCCAGTCGGAATCCAACTACACCCAGGGAGATGGATCATGAAGCCTGGCCACAAGTTCCTGTTCGGCGCGGTGCTGATCGTCGGCAGCGTCGGCCTCCTGATGTCCAGGGAGTGAAGGAAACGGGCGTCTATTTCCTCACCCCGACCGAGCTCGCCGCCAAGACCTCGGCCGACCCCACCTTCTACGACGTCGGCATCAAGGTCGGCGCCAAGGTGGTGCCGGGGTCGATCCGGCGGGACGCCGCCACGCAGACGGTGGACTTCCAGGTCACCGACGGCGCGCAGATCTTCCCGGTGACCTACGCGGCCTCGTGCCCGACACCTTCACCGACGCCAACGACATCGAGGTGGTCGTCGAGGGCCGGCTGGGCGCCGACGGCGTCTTCCACGCCACCGAGGTGCTCGCCAAGTGCGGGTCGCGCTACGAGGCCACCCCCAAGGCCTGACGCCGGATGACACTGCTCGGACAGTTCGCGCTCTGGGTCGCCTTCCTCATCGGTCGCTCGGGGCGGTGCTCGCCTTCTCGGGGCGCTGGCAGGACCGGCCGGACCTGGCGCGCACCGTCATCCGTCCGTGCTACGCCCTGCTGCCGCCCTGCTCGTGGCGTCGCTCTCCCTGTGGAAGGGCATCGTCACCCACGACTTCAACATCGAGTACGTCGCGGCCTACACCTCGCGCAACCTGCCCGCCTACTACGTCATCTCGGCGTTCTGGGCGGGGCAGAAGGGCTCGCTGCTCTTCTGGGCGGTGGTGCTGGCCTGCTTTTCGGCGCTGGCCCAGTGGATCACCTCGCGCCGCTACGCCGACCTGCTGCCGTATGTCGCCGGCGTCACCACCACGGTGGTGGTCTTCTTCGTCGCGGTGATGCTCTTCGCCGCCAACCCGTTCGAGCGGCTGGCCTTCACGCCGCCCGACGGCCGCGGCCTCAACCCGCAGCTGCAGAACCTCGGCATGGTCATCCACCCGCCGATGCTCTACCTCGGCTACATCAGCATCACCATCCCGTTCGCCTTCGCGATCGCGGCGCTGCTTCGGCGCCGGCTCGACAGCGGCTGGATCCACGCCATCCGCAAGTGGACCCTCGTGTCCTGGCTCTTCCTCTCCATCGGCATCACGCTCGGCATGTGGTGGGCCTACGTGGAGCTCGGCTGGGGCGGCTACTGGGCCTGGGACCCGGTCGAGAACGCCAGCCTCCTCCCCTGGCTGACCATGACGGCGTTCCTGCACTCGGTGATGATCCAGGAGAAGCGCGGCATGCTCAAGCGGTGGAACATGTCGCTGATCATCGGCGACCTTCCTGCTCAGCATCTTCGGCACCTTCATCACCCGCTCCGGCGTCATCGCCAGCGTGCACAGCTTCACCCAGTCGAACGTCGGCTACTTCTTCCTGGCCTTCCTGCTGGTCACCGGCGTGCTCAGCTTCACGCTGCTCTACACCCGGTGGCCGCAGCTCGAGCCGGACGCGAAGCTGGAGTCGATGGTGAGCCGCGAGGCGGCCTTCCTGTTCAACAACCTGGTCCTGGTCGGCATCGCCTTCTCGGTGCTCTGGGGCACGCTCTTCCCGATCCTCTCCGAGGCGGTGCGGGGCACCAAGATCACGGTCGGCCCGCCCTTCTTCAACCGGGTCAACGTGCCGCTCGGGCTGTTCCTGCTGGCCCTGACCGGCATCGGGCCGCTGATCGCCTGGCGCAAGGCCTCCACCGCGCAACCTGCGGCGGCAGTTCATCTTCCCGGTGTCCATCGGGGTCCTGACCGGGTGGCCCTCGCTGCTCGACGGCATGCGGGACCTCTACCCGATCATGGCCGTCGCGCTGGGCGCCTTCGTGCTGGGCACCGTGGTGCAGGAGTTCTACCGCGGCGTCCGGGCGCGCCTCCGGATGCACGGGGAGTCGGTCGTCGTCGCCCTCGTCAACCTGATCGCGCGCAACCGGCGCCGCTACGGCGGCTACATCGTGCACGTCGGCATCCTGATCTTCTTCGTGGCCTTCGCCGGGATGGCCTTCAAGGTGGACCAGGAGGCCACGCTCAAGCCGGGCGAGTCGATCGAGATGAAGAGCCCCTTCGGCGGCACGTACACCCTCACCCACCTCGGCGTGTCCCAGTACAACGCGCTCAACCGGGTCGTCTCCGCCGCCACCGTGCAGGTGCAGTACGACGGCGGCAAGCCGCTCGGCATGAAGTCGGAGAAGCGGCAGCACTTCGACAGCTTCGGCCGCAACACCTTCGAGCCGTCCACCGAGGTCGGCATCCGGAGCGGCCTGCGCGAGGACCTCTACATCGTCTACGCCGGCTCGGTGGACGGGACGGAGGAGGCGGTCTACCGCTTCACCATCAACCCGCTGGTCTGGTGGGTCTGGTTCGCGGGCGTGGTGCTGGTGGTCGGCGGCATCCTGACGATGTGGCCGGGCGGCGGCGGGATTGCGGAGACCCGGCGGACCCAGGCCGGCTACGAAGCGACCCTCGTCGGCGCGGAGAACGCCTGAATGGCCACCCTCATGACGGAGCGGCGAGCGTTCTTGCGTCAGGTGGCGCTGGGCGGGTTGGCGCTCGCCGGAGCAGGGGCGCTGCGGGGCCAGGCGGCGCCGCAGGATGCGCCTGGAGGCGGTGAGACCGGCCGCTTTCAACCCCAACGCCGTGCAGCAGCGCGCCCCGACGGTGGGTGCGGACAACGACGCTTCATCATGGGCGTCGAGAAGACGCTCAAGTGCACTGCGGCTGCAATCTCGACATCTACACCTGCCGGACCACGGACTTCACCTGCACCTACTCGCCGGCGCTCCATCGGGAGATCGTGGCGCTGCGGGGGCAGGGGAAGACCGCCGAGCAGATCCGCGAGGACTTCGTCCGCCAGTACGGCGAGCAGGCGCTGATGGCGCCGAAGGCGGAGGGCTTCAACCTGGCCGGCTACTTCGTGCCGGGCATCCTGATGCTCTTCGGCATCGGGCTGCTCTCGATGTGGATTCTCCGGCGCCAGCGCCAGGTGGCCGCCCTCGGTGCCCTCGCTCGCGGCGACGCAGTCGATGGACATCTCGGCGGTGGCCGGGGCCACACCGGAAGAACTCGAGCGCCTCCGGCGAGCCCTGTCGGAGGTGAAGGACTGATGTGGATCGAAGTCGTCGCCGCGGCGTTCGTGGGGCTCTCGTTGCTCTGGCTGGTCTTCGAGCCGATGTTCACCGCGGCGGGTGCGCGGCCCGCCGACGCCATCGACCTCGACAGCTGGAGGACCTCGAGGATACCCGGAGCGGCGTGGCGCTCGCGGCGCTCAAGGAAATCGAGTTCGACCGGGAAACCGGCAAGCTCAGCGACGGCGACTACGAGTTCCTGAAGCAGAAGTACACGGTCGAGGCGCTCGCGGCGCTTCGCGCGGATGCGGACCCCACGCCGGCGGACCTCGAGGCGCAGGTGGCCGCCCGCGTGGCGACGCTCCGGGCCGGCGGGACCGCAGCGCCGACTGCGGCGCCTGCGGCGCCCACGCCGGGCCGGGCGCCCGGTTCTGCCCGGCGTGCGGGAAGCCGCTCCAGGGCCCCACGGCCTGCGCCAAGTGCGGGATCGACCTTCCTCCCGGCAGCCGCTACTGCGCCGCCTGCGGCAGCCGGGTCGCGGCCTGAAACCGTCCCGCCCCTCTTCCCGTCCCAATAAATAGCGGTAAGCTTTCCCGGAGCGCCCCCCCATCGGGGCGCTCCGTTGACTGTGCCCGTCGCGCCGTTCCTCCGTCATCCCCTGCATCGGAGTCGTGTATGCCAGGTCGAGGGATCGTCCGAAGCCTTCTTGTGTCCTTGAGCGTGCTTTCGCTCGCCTGCGCCTCCAACACCGTCAACTCTACCACCCCGGCTCCCGCCTCCGCGCAGGGCGCCGCCGGGCGCGCGAAGCCGGGCGGCGACAAGCCCGCCCCGACGAAGACCGTCGCGGAACTGACGAAGAGCTCCACCAAGTATCCCGGGCTGTTCACGATCTACCAGGATAGCGTGACCGGTGCGCTGCAGATGGTGGTCCGCAAGGACCAGATCGGGAAGGACTACATCTACTTCTCGGTGACGGACGAGGGCGCGCTTCCCGCCGGGAGCTTCCGCGGGGCGTTCGGCCCGAACGACGTGTTCGCCGTCCGGAAGAACTTCAACAAGATCGAGTTCATTACCCTGAACACCGCTTCTATTTCAATCCGGCCAGCCCGCTCAGCCGGGCGGCGGGCGCCAACATCAGCCCCGGCCTCCTCGCCTCCATCGAAATTGCCGCCACCGACACCGCCACGGGCGAGTACCTCATCAAGGCGGACGACCTCTTCCTGACGGAGACGCTGCGCCAGGTGAAGCCGAGCCCCAGCCCGAGCGCGCGGCCCGGCGCCGGCTTCACGCTCGGCACCCTGAGCAAGAGCAAGACGCACGTCGTGTCGATCAAGTCGTATCCGCTCAACACCGATGTCGTCGTCAGTACGTCTACGAGAATCCGGCGCCGACCAACGGTGGCGGCCCCGACATCACCGATCCGCGCAACGTGAGCCTGACGATCCAGCACAGCTTCATCGAAATGCCGGTGAACGACTATCAGCCCCGGTACGCCGACCCGCGGGTCGGCTATTTCACGAACGAAGTCACCGACCTGACCTCCACGAGCGTCACCCCGTGGCGAGACATGGTCACACGGTGGAACCTGGTCAAGAAGAACCCGGACGCCCCGCTCTCCGATCCGGTCGAGCCGATCACCTTCTGGATCGAGAACACGACCCCGGTCGAGCTCCGGCCCGCCATTCGCGAGGGTGTCCTGCGCTGGAACGAGGCGTTCGAGACCGCCGGCTTCACCAACGCCATCGTGGTCAAGGAACAGCCCGACACCGCCACCTGGGACGCCGGGGACCTGCGATATAACGTCCTCCGGTGGACGGCGTCGCCGACTCCGCCGTTCGGCGGCTACGGCCCGAGCTTCGTGAATCCGCGGACCGGCCAGATCCTGGGCGCGGACATCATGCTGGAGTTCATCTTCGTCACCAATCGGCTGCTGCGTCCGACTTCTTCGACGTACGCCGGGCAGGCCGACCTCGCGTCGTCCCTCGGCGGCCCTTCGGACGCTTCTGCGCCGCGTCCGCTCGCTGCAGCAGCAGACGTTGCTCGGGGTCACCGCGCTGCGGCTCTTCGGCGCGAGCGAGCCGAAATCAACCAGTTCGTCCATCAGTCCGTCATCAGCCTCGTCCTGCACGAGGTGGGGCACACGCTCGGACTCAATCACAACATGAAGGCCAGCCAGATGCTCTCGCCGGCCCAACTTCAGGATTCCGCCCTGGTGGCCAGCCGCGGCGTCTCCGGGTCGGTCATGGATTACCACGCGGTGAACCTGTCCCAGCCGGGCGCGCGGAAGACCGCGGCCTTCGACACCCGGCCCGGGCCCTATGACCGCTGGGCCATCGAGTTCGCCTACCGTCCGTCGCTCGCCGATTCCTCGGCCGAGGCGGCCCGGACCACGGCGCTGCTCAACCGCTCCACCGAACACGACCTGGCGTTCGGCAACGACGCCGACGACATGCGCTCGCCCTCCGCCGGCATCGACCCGCGCGTCATGGTGGGCGACCTCAGCAGCGACGCACTGACGTGGGCCACCGGTCGGTTGACCCTGTCCGATTCGCTGCTCGGGAATCGACCAGCGCTATCCGAAGCCGGGTCAGAACTACGCTTCGCTGCTCATTGCCTACCAGATGGTGACGGGTGAGATCGCGAATGCGGCGGTCGTCGCCTCGCGCTACATTGGCGGGGTCTATGTGAGCCGGGCGGTGGACGGTCAGCCCGGCGCCGGTGCGCCGTTCACGCCGGTGCCGCTGGCCGAGCAGCAGCGCGCCATGCAGCTGCTGCGGACCAAGTTCTTCGCCCCGGACGCATGGAGCGCCTCGCCGGCGTTGCTGGCCGAGCTGCAGCCGCCCCGCCGCGGCTTCAGCGGCCCGGGCGACCGACATCCACGCCCGGGTGCTCGCGGCCCAGCGGGGGGTGCTGATGTTCCTGCTGGCCCCGCCGACCCAGGCGCGGCTCACCGATTCCCGTCTCTACGGCAACCAGTACTCCGCGGCCCAGTGATGTCGGACCTGACCGACGCGGTGTTTGCCGCCGACGCCCGGGGCAACGTCAACACCTCCGGCGAAACCTCCAGCTCGAGTACGTGAACAGCTGGCCGCCATGATCCGCGGCCCGGCCGCCGCAACTACGACTACGTGTCCGGTCGGCGGCGGTGGCCAGCCTGAAGAAGGTGCAGGCCCAGGTGGCGACGCCGATCGGTGACGCCGAGACCCGGGCGCACCGCCAGCACTTGTCGCTGGTGGTGACCCAGGCGCTCGACCCGAAGCCTGAGGCTAGAAGCGTACTCGACGCCGAGTCCGACCTGTCCGCTCCAGAGGGTGGCGGGTATGTACTCCACCGGAAGTTCGCCGGCCTCAAAGGGAGATCCCGAGGGGTCCTCCCGCTGAGGCGAGCAGCTTCCAGCCCGGGGTAATCGGCGCGGCGAACTGAAGTGCCGCGACGCCCCCGAACGTGGTCCGGCTTTCCGAGTCAGTGACGTTCCACCACCCGAGCGCCGGTCCGGCCGAAAGGCTGAGGCCGGCGCCTTCCGCCCCAGCCGGAGCACCGGGAGGGTCACAAGTGCGGCGACGCCCCATTGGCGCAGGTGGAACTTGGGTCCACCGGTCGGAGGGCGGGGGCGGTGGCCTGGGCGTTGGCGGAGAGGTAGGAGAGCCGCACGCCGAGGCGGACGTGGCCGAACCGGCGGTCCGCCGCAGGCGCCAAGGTGACCGAGGGCGTGAGGGTGAAGTCGATGCCCGAGTTCGTCATGTGGGTGACGCCCCCGCTGAACCATGTTTGCCCCGCGCCCCGGGAAGCCCTCCACTGGCCCTCCTGGGCCGCCGCGACCGGAATCGTGCTGGTTATCACAACCAGCAGGCAGATGACGAATGCACTCCACCGCCCGAATCGGATCATACGCGCTCCTTGTGTGGGGCGGGGGAAATTGCTCTCCCCCGCCGTCAGGGGTCACCGCATCTCGAGATTGAGCCATCCGTTGATTTTCGACTGCCCTTCCATCACCGCCCAGTGACCGACCGGGCTCGTCCTGCCGATCACCGAATCCGCCACGGCAGTGCCGATCAGGTCATCATTGGTCTTGATGACGCTGGCCAGGGCGGCGAAGAGCCTCGCGGCGCTCTTGGCTGCCACGATGATGCGGGTCACGCCGCCGATCGTAATGACCTTGATGTCCTTGACGCCGATATATGACTGGTAGGCGTTCTTGAGCGCCGTGAACATGTCGGCGATCCGGTCCTGGCCCATCTTGATTTCGCACGGGGTGTCGTCGTCCTCCAGCGCCATGATCAAGTATGAACGCCCCGGGTTGGCTTGCTCCAGTGCGTCCATTTGCGCCTGCGTGAACACCTTGGCGGTGCCGGTTTAGGCTGGCACCGTTCATGTCCCAGTAGTAGCCGGCGGGGGCTTGTTCACCGACGCATTGGTAGGAGACCATGCTGGTGGTATCTCCCGCGCTCGCCGGGCCGAGGACATGCAGCTCAAACTCGGGACTCCCTTTCAACCAGCCCTCAAACGTGTCCA
>CAWEMJ010000001.1:0-155206 GCA_963810185.1 uncultured Gemmatimonadales bacterium | reverse complement strand
CGGTAGCGGCGAGCAGGTCTACGGCATCGTGGAAGGGCGCGGCAGGGTCCGTGGCGCGTCAACGCAGAGGCAATCACCCGGGATGAAAGCAGGTCGCCATGAGCACCGTCTGCGGCGTTTGTGGGGGCACCGCGAGGTTCACAGGGACGACAAACTGCTGTGCTAGACCTGCTACCATATGCGGATACCGTCCTGGAGCAGATTGCCGTCCGACCGTCTCGAGGGCCCCGGCCCAGCCCCCGACGAACCAGTCCAGGGGTCTCGTGCATGGCTGTTCTACGACATCGGCAAGCGCCTGGTGCTCGCCTGCTTGCCACCATCATCTTCGCGGTGGTGGCGTTCCGGGCAGCAATCGACGCCGAATGGGCCGACGTGGCGGTGAGCGCGCCGATCCTGCTCCTGGCCGTGGTCTTCACGCGCAAGCAGTGGCGGCGCTGGCGCGTGGCTACGGGCAAGAGTGACGACGCCGACTGACGGATCCGGACCAGGAGAGGTCATGGAGGAGGCGCTGCGACACTTCAGAGACCGGTTTGCCACCTAGGGCATCGACCTTCCGGCCGAGGATGTACGGCTCCGTCGGGCTGGGTTCCTCCAGCAGGAAGGCTGGTTGATCCAGTATCAGTTCGGCCGTTCGGGAAGACCGAATACCTCCGCTACGACGCATCCCACCACATGGCAGGCGACCGCGCCCGTCGATGGCCACCCTCAAGGAACTCAAGGGCCTGTCGCCAGGCGGCAACGTCGCCCTGTTCAACCTGGCGCTGCTCTATCGGGGCCTCGGCGACCACGCACGCGCGCTCGACTACCTCGAACCGGCCTACGCCGCCAATTCGCAGCAGGTGTTCTGGGTGAAGGTGAATCCACTCTGGAATCCGCTACGGGAGGAGCCGAGGTTCAGGCGTTGTTGAAGAAGCTGAATTTCGGGGACGAGGGCGGCGCTCTGTCCCTGCCGTCATCCCCGCGAAAGCGGGGATCCAGGATATGGAGAGGGGGGACGTCTTTCCGCTCATCGCGAGGCCGCGAATTGGCCGAAGCAATCTTGGGCCGGAGCACGCCTTCGTCAGCTTCATGCGCTGGTTGATCAGTTCTCGAGTGATCTTCTGCGAGGCGCACCAGTCCAGCCACGTTGCTTCAGATAGGAAATCAGGAGGGGCCGAAAGACCGTCCTCACCAATTGATTTCTTGCCGCCTGCTCGGCCTTGACAGACAATTCCGCCTGTCGCTATACTCTCTAGCACAGACGCTTCTGTCTGCCAAACTTGGAGACCAGAAATGGCACCGACGATTTCTAACAGCGCGTATGCCATCCTGCGCGCACTAGCGGCCAGGGGCCGCAGGGTAGTCACGACGACGGAGATCCGAGAGGCCGTCGGCTTCGACCCACACCCGATGTTGGGCCGAGACATCGTCGCGCGTCGCTGGGCCGATCCGTGGGACAGCCTTACCCTACAGGAGAAACGCGGCGTTCAGATCACCATGCTAGGGTGGGCGGCTTTCGAGTTGGGCCGCTTGGAGCGCGGGGATGCTGAGCCCGACCCGGTGGGGGCTCCGGTCATTCGAACTGGAAAGGCGCGTGATATTGAATGGTGGGACGCTAGGATGCCCCGTTCACTAGGCTGACTGCCAGCTGCATACGCTTCGAAGTGCTACCTCCGGTGGAGTTCCTAGATGAGAGCGGACCTGTTGGGTCAATATGAAAGGGAAATGGCGGTTGAGTACCAGGGTGAGAAGTACGTGGTACGCGACAACGGAGCCGTCTGTAGGATGAGCCGTGCGGGGCGAAGGAGACGCCGACTCGATGATGCCTGGACCTTCGGTCGGCCCAATGATTCAACCGGCTACATGACTCTTGGCACCCATGTCGTCCACCGGATCGTTGCGCTCGCATTCCATAAGCAGCCGTCTGAGCGGCATGTAGTTGATCACATTGACACCAATCGCAGGAATAACAGGGCAGATAACCTGCGTTGGGTCACGCGCTTGGATAATCTGCTCCAGAACCCGATCACACGGGCCAGAATCGCTAGCGCCTATGGATCCCTGGACGCTTTCTTCAAGGATCCCTCCGCACTCGGTGACCGAGATCCAGACTTAAGTTGGATGAGAACGGTTTCGAAAACAGAGGCGGAGGAGAGCCGCAAGCGGCTTCTAGGGTGGGCGGCATCCGATCGGGCACCGCAAGGTGGTAAGCTGGGCGAATGGGTTTATGGCCTAGGAGAGACGAATGCCCAAGGGGCGGAGCAGATTCAGGACTCCCAATCACTGACTCCAATGGCGATTCAGAGACATTGGAAAACGCTTACCGAGTTCCCCGCATGCCCTGAATCGCTTGGACCCGACCCACTCGGCGAATACGCCGCGAGGCTGAAGCCGGGAACGGTGTTCAATATAAACATCTACGGGGACACCCTAGCGGAGGTGGCAGGCGGCGATGCCACGATTCTGGCTGTGATCTGCCAGATGCCCCCAAAGTCGGTCAAGGCCTGGGCCTTGTCGAGAATCACGATGGAGAATGGGAAGTTTGTCCACGAGTCGGTGGGCGCTTACTTCAGTCAGGAGGGCGTACTCAATGCGTACCACAGGCTTCTTGGCATGGATGCTCCTTACGCGGAGACCATCGACGACTACTGTTAGTTGGGGAGGCGGCCGGCGCCGTGGTTCAAAGGGGCAATGAAGAGGTTGGATTTGGGCGGAGGGTGAAATGGGCGTGCGGTCACGGCCGGAGGCCGGAGGCGCGATGATGCCGGCCCCATGTGAGGGTGAGACCCCTTGAGGAGTTAACGCGGCCAGTCAATGAACGATTATCGTTCTGTTGGCTACTTGGGTGCGACGAGTCCGGCGTCAACCAGCGCCGCATAGGTGCCGTCAAGCGCCACATCAGGTGGCACGTAGACGACGACACCGTCCCGCCCCCGAGAAAGCAGCACGCGATAGCTGTTTAGCCTCAGCTGGTGCGGGTCCTTCGCCTTTGACCTGGGTGACGGTTTGCTCCCCCATTTGACGCCTTCCCAGGTGAGGTCGTTGCCCCAGGCGACAAGGGGGAGATCAAGTTCTAGCCCCTGACACTGAAACTCAGTGGCAACCTCATTCAACTGGCAACAGGAATTTACGCTTTCGGGTGGATCATTAAACCAACTCCCCTCCCGGAACCGCCTGGTGAACGCGTAGGAATTCTGGATGCCGTGACCAGCAAGATTCGTGGCCTTCGAGGACGCGAGCCACCCGAATCTCTTGTCGGTCGCGTCCTCGTACCGCTGCTGAGCATATGCGACCACATCCTCCTTCACACGACTGACATACATGCGGAATCCAGATGCTCTTGCTCTTTCGGCATGCTCACTTGCTTCGTCAAGGCGGCCAGCTAGCAGACTCCTGATCCAATCTTGAACATCTTCCGCCACATGTGAACGTAGGCTCACGTCTAAATCCAGCGCCCCGCTCGCCTCCACCGAGGCAGCTCCAGGAAACATATTTGCTACGCGTGCAGGACAATGAACGTGCCATGGGACATCGCTGCCTGCGACTGCAGCGTTCCAAAGTGCAAGCCCGGCCTCCTCTCCTACATGAATCTCTTGCCCTTCGCCGATCAGGCCGACGATCATGCTCCAACCGGGCATCCGAGCGCCAAGCCGAACGAAATCCTCCGGTTCCGACGCGCCATGCCCCCGTTTCTCACGAACTTTGTCGCCATCCCATGCGCGCTGGGCCTCATCGTAGACCCAGATGTGCTCGATCGGGAGCCTTCGTTGCTCACCACCATATTGGCGAAGGAATCCGTGAATGTCCTGAACGAAGATCTGACTCTTTAGTGCGTGTTGGAGTACCTTCACGAGCGGCCCATTCCCTGACAAAAATACGGCCATCTTTTCTCGGTCATCCCTGGCAAAATGAGTGGTGTAGACAAACTGGAGCCCGACGAGTGTTTTCCCCGCGCCAGGAACTCCGGTGATTAGGGCAAGATGGTGCTCTCCCGTATGGCGGGCCCGAGCCGCAATGGCGGAGAGGCTCGCAATGGTTTCCGGAATCCCCGCGCTCTGCGCGCGGCGGATGAAGGGCAATGGCTCATGATTGAAAATCGACCTTGCCGCGCTTATCAGAGTTGGAAGTGGGGCATAATCTGAACGCAGCCAGTCGTCGAGGGCGTCCGCCCCAATTCCCGTGGTACCGGGCCCTCTGGACCATTCCGTCAACACTTCGACAAGGTGGCCCCGGCCACAAACGGTAACATCCTCTGCCTGCGCGGGCGCGGTACTGGATCCCATCAGCACCAGCACAGCTCGGCCACTGAGTCCATGAGAGGCTTCGTGGTACGCTCTCAAATCACGTACATACGCGGATACTTGGTCGAGGAAGGATTGCTTCGAGTCGCCATAGCCCTTGAACTCCAAGACAATGAAGCCATCCTGGGCGACAATTGTTACGTCGGGTCGCCTCCCGCGCTCCCGGGGAAGCTCGTACTCGAACACGATCCCCCATTCGATTGCTGGCGGAAAGAGCTTCACCATCTGATTCAATTGGGTCGTCAGCTCGCCGAAACACTCCTGCCAGGCGGTCACTTGGGAGGTAGCCGGGGCGTCGCCAAGGCTCAGAAGGTGGTGGGCCTGCAGTGCTTCCAGCCACGCTTGCAGAGAGACCTTCAAGAATGCGCGGACAGATCCAGCCCAACCATATCGCTGGGAGTGCGTGATAGGAGTCAAGGCAGGTTCCCCTAGATGGTGAAGCTCCGGCGTTCCAGAGAGCAGTGTATCCTGTTCCGGTAACCCGCCTCGCACCTAACCTGTTGTGGTCGACCTAGAAGCATGATCCTACCGCAATCCAGACACATCCGACACCCCGCCCAACATAAAGGGCCCCCAATCCCCGGAGGCCCTTCGAACTACGACTCGGATCCAGCCCTTCACCTCACCCACATTCACTAAACCCGCACACATGGCACTTCATGCACCCCTCGGCGTATTCCAGCTGGGAGCAGCAGTCGGGGCAGGCGCCGGACATCGGCTCGTGGTGGCTGATCATCTCGAACTGCTGCGCCCCCTGGGTCATCCTGACGACCGTCGGCGCCACCTCGGCCTGGCCCTGGGCGGTCGGCATCAGCTCCTGCTGGACCCCCTGCTTGTCCTGCATCCACTTCTCGATGGCAATGCCCACCGCGTCCGGCACCGAGAGCACCTTGTTGGTGCCGAGGCCGATGGTGCGGTCCGAGCTGATGCCGCGGAGCTGGCGGTGGATCTCCTTCATCGGGATCCCTGAGCGGAGCGCCAGGGAGACGAGGCGGCCCATCGCCTCCACGTCCGCCATGAGGGCCCCGCCGGCCTTGCCGAGGCTCATGAACACCTCGAACGGCTGGTGCTTGTCGTCTTCCGTGATCGTCACGTAGAGCGTGCCCAGGGGCGTCTCCACGCGGCGCGTGGTGCCCTTCAGGGCCTCCGGACGGCTCCGCTTCTGGCGCCGCTGCAGGTTCTCGGCCTCCAGGTCGTGCACCATCCGGCGGAGCCGCTCGTTCTCGGCCCGGATCTCGGCCAGTTCACCCATGCAGGTCCGCGACGCCGCTCGGCCTCACTGCCGCCGCTGCCCCGCTGCCCCGCCTGCGACGGGCGCCAGGTCGGCGCGCGCCACCGAATGCGCCACTCGAGATGGCCTGCTCCTGCACCTTCTTGGCCGTGGCCCCGGTGCGAAAGCACCTGCATGTCGCGGCTGCCGTCGCGGTAGACCGTCACGCCCTTGCAGTTGAGGTGGTACGCCAGCCGGTAGATCTCCTCGACGTACGCCTCGGTGGCGTCGTGGGCGAAGTTGCAGGTCTTGCGAGATGGCGCTGTCGTTGGCTTCCTGGAAGCCGGCCTGCATCCGGATGTGCCACTCCGGCTTGATGTGATTGGCCGTGACGAACACCCGCTGCCACTTCTCCGGCACTTCCTCGAAGTTGATGTTGCCCGCCTCGGCAATCCGGGTCATCAGCGCCTCGGAATACCACCCCTCCTTCTTGGCGATGGCCACGAACTCTTCGTTGACGTCCGGCATCAGCACGCCGGCCTGGTTCCGCATGAACGCCACGGCGAAGAGCGGCTCGATGCCGCGAGCTGCAGCCGGCGATGATGCGAGATGGTGCCGGTGGGCGCCACGGTGGTGACGTTGCAGTTGCGGAGCTTCCGCATGGGGCGGATCCGCTCGCCCTTGGCGCTCGCGGGCGCAGGTGGCGTCCGGACCCCAGATGCTCTTTTCCCACTCCGCAAAGGTGCCGCGGATGGTGGCCAGCCGCTCCGACTCCACCTTGGCCTCGTTGTCCACGAAGGCCTGGACCCGGGCGCCGAGGTCGACGGCCTCCTCGGAGTCGTAGGGGATGCCGAGCTTGATGAGGACGTCGGCCCAGCCCATGACGCCGAGCCCGATGCGGCGGATCCGCTGCGCCAGGTCGGTGATCTCGGGCAGGGGATAGTTGTTGGCGTCGATCACGTTCTCGAGGAAGTGCGTGGTGAGGTGCACGGTGCTCCGGAGCTTGTCCCAGTCCAGGCTGCCGTTCTCCACGAACATGCCGAGGTTGATCGAGCCGAGGTTGCAGACGTCGTACGGGAGCAGGGGCTGCTCGCCGCAGGGGTTGGTGGCCTCGTAGGCGCCCAGGTGCGGCACCGGGTTGTAGTAGTTGGCCTTGTCGATGAAGAACACCCCCGGCTCGCCGGTCTTCCAGGCGCCGTGGATGATCTTTTCCCAGACTTCGCGGGCGCGGAGCTTCCCGACCACCGCCTTGGAGCGGGGGTGGAACAGCTCGTACTCGGCGTCCGGCTCGACCGCCGTCATGAAGGCGTCGGTGATGGCCACCGAGATGTTGAAGTTGGTGATCTTGGTGGTGTCCGACCTTGCACTCGATGAAGTCGAGGATGTCGGGGTGATCGACCCGCAGGATGCCCATGTTGGCGCCGCGGCGGGTGCCGCCCTGCTTCACCACGTCGGTGGAGGCGTCGTACAGCGACATGAAGGAGACGGGACCGGAGGCCACGCCCATGGTGGAGCGGACGATGTCGTTCTTGGGCCGGAGCCGGCTAGAAGTCGAACCCGGTGCCGCCGCCGGACTGGTGCACCAGCGCCATGGACCGGAGGGTGTCGTAGATGCCGTCCTTGCCGTTGGAGAGGTTGTCTTCCACCGGCAACACGAAACAGGCCGACAGCTGGCCCAGGGGCCGGCCGGCGTTCATCAGGGTGGGGCTGTTCGGCATGAACTCGCGGTGGGCCATGGAGCGGTAGAAGGCCGTGGCCAGCTCCTCGATGGCGCCGCTGGAGGCGCCGTACTTCTTGTCGGCACCGGCGATGGTCCTCGCCACACGCCAGAAGAGGTCCTCGGAGGCTTCGGCCGGCTTGCCGGCGTCATCCTTGATCAGGTAGCGCTTTTCGAGGACGGTCAAGGCGTTCGGGGACAGGTCGAGCGCGCCCCGCGACGAGGTTTGAGTCATGCAGGCCTCTTCCCTTCCTCATGAAGGGAGTGTGATGTTGGATCGGAATGTCGCAAGTTGGTCACCGGACAGTACCGAAGAGTGGGATGCAAAGTAGGTGAAACGATGGCGCGAAGCAATGCGCGAAATTATGCCGCAGCGGCGGGAGAATTGGGTGTTCACATCACAAAGATGATGGGGGACAAACTGCGCGTGATGACACCGACCGAAACGGTGGGCATCCGAACGGGGGCGGGCCTACGAACGGGGTGGGCTCACGATCGGGGTGGGCTCACGCCCACCCCTGCTTCGGCGGTTTCGCAATTATGGCCCCGGACGTGTAGCTCTGGTGTCGATCCACGGCTCCGCCAGGAACTCACCAACCGCGATGATCCCGTCATCCGGCCCTGAATTGCGATATCGTGGCGTTAGGGGTGGGCATACGCCCACCCCTAGCTGGCGCCCACCCCTAGCTGGATGGTGGACGACAGGATACTTCCCCGCCCGATGGTCCTTGGCCTGATCGACATAATGCTGCCATGTCCCAGTAATCCGCTCGGCTAATTCCGGCGTCACCTGCCGCACAATGCGGCCCGGCACGCCCATGACCAGGCTCCCCGGCGGCACCTGCATCCCCTCCGGCACCACCGCGCCCGCTGCCACGACACTGCCGGTGCCGATCCTGACACCATTCAGCAGCACGCTCCCCATCCCGATCAGGCACTCGTCTTCCACCGTGCAGCCATGGAGGATGGCCCGGTGCCCCACCCCGCACCGCTCCCCGATGGTGCAGGGGAACCCGGCGTCCACATGCACGATGGTGCCGTCCTGGATGTTGGTCTGGGCCCCGATGACCACCGGCGCCATGTCACCCCGGATGACGGTGGTGTACCAGACGCTCGATTCGGCCCCCAAGGTCACGTTCCCCATGACCACGGCGGTGGGTGCGACGAAAGCAGTCTTGTGGATAGTCGGCACGGACGTCCCTCGGCTCATGGAGAAATCGGTTCGAGTCGAATCTGGGTCCACCCCACGACCGGCGCGCCCTTCTTACTGGCCGGGGTCCAGCGCATGGTCATCACATACCGGCTGGCCATGTCGTTGAATTCCGCGCTGTCCGACGGCCGGAGCATGGCCACCTCGGCGGTGGTCCCGTCGATGTTGACCTTGACCGCGAGGGTGACCGGGCTGGGCAGCGGCGTCATGCTGGCCGGCACGGCCACCCGCGGCGGGGCGACCGGCGCCGCGCGGGTGTCCCAGCAGACCTGGTTCCTGTTGTAACCCAGCCCCAATTGCTCGCAATTGATGGCGGTGGTGTCGAGCGGGGGGAGGCCCTGGGCGGCCCGGCGGCGGGGCCTGAGCGGCTCCCCGACCGGCGTCAGGTCCGGCGTGAAGGTCAGCTCCAGCCCCGACCGGATGTTGACCGTGTCCACGTAGAACATGTGAAGCGGCGCCGAGATCGCGACGACGTGCGGGCCCGGATTCAGCCGGATCGGCGTCGAATCGGGCGCCTGGTCGTCCACCATGACCGTCGTGCCACGCGGCAGCCCGAGAATCCGGAGGAAGCCGGGGGGACCCGACGGCTGGGCAGCGGGGCTGCTGGGCAGCGGGGCAGCGGGGCGGGGGCGGCGGGGCAGTGGCAGCGGGGCCGCTGGGCAGCGGGGCAGTCGTGGAGTCGACCTTGGTTGTGTCGGTCCGAGAACCGTCCGCCGTCGAGTCGATTGGCGCGGCGGCGACCGGGGCCACCGGGACCAGCGTGGTATCGGCCGGTGCGTCCTTGGCCAACGGTCCGTACCCGACCTTCCCCGCCCCGAAGAGGGCTCCCGCGCCCACCACCACCAGGATGACGAGCCACTTGAGGACGCCGCCGCTCCGCTTCTCTTCCAGCGCCCGCTGCGCCGATGCGCGCTGCATGGCGGGACGGCCCGGTCCGGAGGTCCGGGCCGGCCGGGCGCCGGTGGCGTCCACCGTGACCGCCGGGATCGGCGTGGTCGGCATCGCCGCCAGCCGTTCCCGCGTGCTGCTCCCCGAAACCCGCCTCGGCGTGGCCGGCCGCCCCTCGATTTCCTCCACCAGGTCCAGCCCGGTCTGGAACCGGTCGGCCGGGTCCTTGGCGATCATCCGCTTGATGACCAGCCACAGCCGCCGCTCGTCCGCCGTGTTGAGGGTCGGCTCCGGGATCGGCTCCATGATGTGCTTGTAGCCGATGGCGAAGGAATCCTCGCCATCGTACGGCACCTCGCCGATGAGCGCCTGGTAGGCCACCACGCCCAGCGAGTAGATGTCGCTCCGGCCGTCGGTCTCCTGGGCCCGCGCCTGCTCCGGGCTCATGTAGTGCGGCGTCCCGATGGACATCCCCGTGCTGGTCAGCCGCTGGCCGCTGGCCGCCTTGGCGATGCCGAAGTCGGTGATGACCGAGGCGCCGTGCTCGTCGAACATGATGTTGTCGGGCTTGATGTCGCGGTGGACGATGCCCTTTTCGGCGGCGTAGTTGAGCGCCCGCCCCGATTCCACCAGCACCCGGCGGATTTCACTCGGCGGCAACCGCCCGCCGCCCTCCATGAGCGTGGCCAGCGAGCCGCCCCGCACCAGCTTCATGACGAAATAGATGACCTGCCCGCTGCGGCCGACCCGGTAAATCGGGATGATGTTGGGGTGCTCGAGCTGGGCGGCGGTGCGGGCCTCGCGCTGGAACCGCTCGACGAACTCGGCGTCGAAGGCGAGGGAAAACGGCAGGACCTTGACGGCCACTTCGCGGTCGAGCGCCTTTTCGCGGGCCCGGAACACGATGGCCATCCCGCCCCGGCCGAGTTCCTCGAGGATCTCGTACTCGGCGGCCAGGGTGTCGCGGATCAGGCTGGTCTGGGAGACGTCCCCCGTGGCGACGCCGCGCGGGTCAATGCCGCCACCACCCCCCACCCGCGCCCCGCAGATGGGGCAGGCGGTCCAGGCGTCCTCCAGCTTATGGCCGCAACTCGAGCAATGCATGGGGCAAAGCTACGGCTCCCAGAGGGGAGGCGCAACGCGGTAGGGGCGCACAGCTGTGCGCCCCTACCGCGGCGGGGCAGCGGGGCAGCGGCGCAGCGCGACCTACGGATCGATCACCGTAAACTGCTGGGTCCGGTAATCGGTGGCGCTGTCCTGCCGGGTCACCTTGACGCCGAGGGTGTAGGTGCCGGCCTTGAGCTTCGAGAGATCGAGCGTGCGGTTTTCCCGGTCGAGGTCGCCGCCGGAGGTCTCGTCGAACTTGAGGCTGATGGCGGAGCCACCCTTCCCGAACATCCCGGGGCCCCCGCCCTTGCGGACCACCACCTCGGTCTTGATCGCGGTGCCCTGCGGGGCGCCGTACACCTCGTAATAGAGCTGCATTTCTTCCTTGCGGTGGAAGGTTTGCAGCGGATTGAAGTACACGGTGTCCTCCGGCGCCGCCACCCAGCCGAGGTTGTTGGCGCGGCGGCCGAGCACGAGGTCGCTCACCGACAGCCGCTGCGCCGAGCTGATGCGCACGGTGTCGGTCGGAAACACCAGCCCCGCCAGCTCCCCCTGCTGCACCAGCACGCGGTAGGTGTGCACGCCGGGCGGCGCATGCACCTCGGCGCGCCCGACGAGGTGCTCGGACATGGGCACCGGGGTGCGGGAAAGGAAGAACCGGGTCGTGTCGAGGGACGCCACCGACCGGCCGGTCGAGTCGAGCACGGAAAAGCGAATCCGGACCGGATAGACCTGGCCGCGCGAGGTGCTGACCCCGGTGAGCGAGCTGCCGGCGATGGCGTACGCGACCTGCACCAGCGCGCCCCCGGAGTCACGACCGACCGCCAGGACCTGCACCTTGGCGTTGAGCGGGCGCTGAAAGGCCAGCTCATAGCTGTCGCTGTTGGTGCCGACCTGGTAGCTCTGCCTCCCCTGGGCCCGTTCCTCCCCCATGTAGCGGCTGGTGCTCACCCCGCCCGCCGCCTTCATCTTGGAGTACAGCGGCGAAATGTTCTGCCGCGATGTCAGCAACTGCTCGGTGGTGGTGTTGTTGGCCAGGGAGGTCGTGGCGCCCTGCAGCTGCACGGCGGTCGCGTAGCCGAAGATGTCGAAGAGGCTCTCGATCAGCTTGAAGTCCTGGACATCCTCCCGCGACACGAAGTGGAAGGTCAGGTCGCCGTCGGGACGCCGGTACACCCAGGTCTCGTTCGGTTCGACGCCTGGTTCCGCGTAGGAGGCCCGGTCCGACGGCGTGCCGTGCCGCAGGTAGATCATGCCCCGGTCGTCGAACTCGGTGCTGCCCGAGTGGTAGATCTCCTCGATGTTGTAGTGCCGGTTGACGCTGGCCAGGCGGAAATTGCGCCGCGCATAGTAGAGCCGGCGGTAGTGCTCCTTGAGCCGCTCGTTGGGGCTCCGGAGGCTGGCGTCGTCGCGCCCGGTCCAGAACTGGTGCAGCCAGGTGGACCGCCCCTGCCCCGACGTCGAATCGAGTCCCGCCAGTTCCGCCGCCGTCGCGAAGTAGGCCAGGTCCTGCCGGTAGAGCGGGACGCTCAGCGTGTCGTTGAACGCCGCCCCGTTGTAGTAGTTGGGGACGCCCGCGTCGAGCCCGATGCCCAGCTGGGTGCGCGCCAGTTCCAGGAGCCCGAGGGCCTGGTCGCCGCCGTTGGCCAGGTATCCCTTGAGGGCCGCGATCGCGGAGTCGGCGCTTCCCACCTCCCGCTCGATGCGGCCCCGCGCCAGGAGCACTTGCGGATTGCTGGCCGCCTGCGAGCCCGCGCTGATGCGGAGGGCGCCGAGTGCCACGTCGAGCCGGATGTTGACCCGCTGGTTGAGCGCGGTGTTGGCGAGCTCCACCAGCCCCTGCACGAAGCCCGGATCCACCTCGGCGGACTTGGCGTAGTCGGCCGCCGCCTTGGCCATGGCGTCCTTGCCGAACATGTTCTTGAGCCCCGTCACGATGGCCACCTGGCTATCGCCAATGGACAACTCGGCGAGCCCCAATCCATACCAGGGGTAGGGCCAGGTCGGCTCCAACTGGGTGGCCCACTCGAATTCGGACGCGGCGTCGTCGTAATGGGGGCCGCCGGCCAGATCGCCAAAGCGGAGGGACAGGAAGCCGAGCCGCAGATGCAGCATGGTGTTGTCGCGGTCGGACTTGGCGTCGATGATGTGGAGCCGCTCGCGGCGGAGCAGGATGATGGTGTCGGTGATCTGGCTCAGGGTGTCGCGCCAGGACTCGATGGCCTGCTCGCTGCTCGCGGACTGAGCCCTGAGCTGGGGCAGCAAAGACGGTCAGCGCCGCGGCGGCCGCGATGCGCCATGGCGGGGCGGCGGGGCCGCGGGGCAGCGCCAGCGGGGCCGCGGGGCAGCGGGGCAGCGAGGCAGTGATGAAGAATGGAACGGAGTGTCATCGGCCCTGTCATTGGAGATACGCGATGGGAGACGATTGAGCGCGGGCGGGATTCACACGCCGGCTGTCGTTACGGCCCCCCGGCCCCGCTGCCCCGCTGCCCTGCCGTCTACTGCCCCGCTGCCCCGCCGCCCCGCCCTGGCGCGAAACCCTTCAGGTAATCAATCACCCCTGTATAGACCCCCTCCGCATACATCTGCTGGCCGATGGTGGAGCGGAGCGCCGATTCCTGCTCCGGAATCGCCAGGAACATCCCCTCTGTCAGGATCGAGGGCATCCAGGTGGGGCGGACCAGCGCAAGGTCGCCGCGGCCGACGCCGAGGTCGCGGAGACCGAGGCGCTTGACGAGGGCGGTCTGGGTGGTGCGGGCCAGCGGGGCGCTGCGCGGTTGATTGTAGTACACGCTGGTGCCGCTGTTGGTGAGCGGATTGACCCCGTCGGGCAGCGCATTGTTGTGCACCGAAATCAGGAGGTCCGCGTTCACGCTGTCGGCGTAGAATGGCCGCCAGGAGAGATCCACCGGCGTGTCGGTGGTGCGGGTCATCAGCACCTCGGCGCCGCCCTTTTCCAGCATCGCCTGGAGCTTCAGCGCCACGCCGAGGTTGGCCTGCGCCTCCCGGTAGCCGGTGGGGCCGGTGGCGCCGCCCGGGGGATGGCCGGCGTCCACCACGATGCGGAGTCCGGCCAGGGGACGCGCCGCCTGGATGGTGGGTGGCCGCCTGATCTCGAGCATGAGATCGGTCCGGTCCCAGCGAGTCCGGTAGCCCCAGACCGGCTTGGTCAGCTGCACGGTGATGGTGACCTCGTCGGCCGTGGCCTGTTCCCAGGTCATGTTCTCGACCAGCTGGTCGCCGCCGCCGTAGCGCATCCAGTTCACGTCGGCCGACGCGGCGTAGAGCCGTACGGTGAGTGACGACTCGTCTTCGGTGACGAGATACGGCACCCGGGCGCTGAGCGGAATCCGCAGCGTCGAGCTGGTGGGACCGGAGGTGAGGGCGACGGACCCGACGGTGGCGCGGAGGGCGGGAGTGCCTGCCGGGAGCGGCATCGCGTCCGCCACGGTAATCCAGGCCAGCGAGGTGCCGGAGAGCGCCAGGCGGAGATCGCCGTTGAGGCGGCCCGACACGTTGGCCCGGGTGCCCTTGGGGAAGAACCAGTTGTAGGTGGCGCCGGGCGCGGCGCGCCCCACCGTCAACCGGTCCGACTTGCCGGTGCCGGCGGTGTCGTCGTCCATTTCGATGACCACCGGGAGGCTGTCGAGCAACGACACGCGAAGCGGCCACCGGGCGCGCACCGTGTCGGCGCCCTTGATCGCTTCCACCACCGCAAACAGGGTGTCCGCGCCCTCGGCGCTCCGCCGGCGGCAGCGCGGGCAGCCGGGCGCCGGCTCGGCGCCGAGCAGCGGGCCGGGGTCCGCGCCGAAGGCGCGACCGCGCAGCACGCCGACATAGCGATCGGCGCGGACCGAGCGCGCCAGGCTGGCGGTGTCCCGATCGAAGGCGCGCACCCCCCACGACACGTCGTCATAGCCCACCGAGTTGGCCAGCGGCACCACCGTCCCGTCGGGCAGGATCATCCGCACGTCCGCCCCCTCCGCCGCGCGCACCGACAGCGGGAGGTATTCGTCGGCCGGCCACCAGACTCGGCCACTGGGCTTGAAGGAGAGCGTGTCGATCCACAGCGTGGTGGTCTGCGGCGTCGAGCGCGGCGCGCGCCGCACCCGATACGTCAGGGAGTCGCGCGCCCCGCCCCGCGCCGAAGCCACCAGGGTGAACACCATGATGCTGTCGTCGGGAAAGGGCAGCCACGCCACGAACGCCCCGTTGGGCCACACCTTGACCGAATCGCCGTTGATGGTCAGCCGCGCATTCCCGGTGCCGGTGCTGCCCAACAGGAAGGACGAGCCGCTGGTGGAGACCACGTCGCCCTTGGCGGGATAGACCACGTCCAGCGCGAGCGGACCGGTCACCAGCGGCACGGCGGGGAGCCGCCCGCGGTTGGGGTCGAGGGGTGCGGCGACCGGCTTGGGCTTGGGTTTCGGCTTGGCCTGCTGCGCCCCGAGCGGCGCGACGGCCAGGCAGGCGAGCAGCAGCGGGAAAAGTGGGCGAAAATGCATTGGCGGAAGGTACTTGCAGAACGGGGGTTGCGCCAAGCGTGCCGCGAGGAGCGGACCGATCGATCCGAACGATTGACGCCCCTCCGGAGGCGGCCTAGATTCCGCCTCCCCCTCCCTCTTCGGTGCGGAGCACTCGTGGCGCCTCGTTCCACCCGGTCCCTCAGCCCCAGAATTTGCCCAGGCCAGTGACCACACCATCCGTCGAGGTGTCGGTGGCGGGCCGGACCGATGTCGGTCGCACCCGGGATCACAACGAGGACACCTACCTCGTGGCCGACCTCAGCACCGGCAAGCTCTGCGATGCGACCGAGGCGCAGGTCTGCCATGTCGGGCCGCGCGGATCGCTGTTTATGGTGGCCGACGGGATGGGCGGCGCCGCCGCGGGCGAGCTGGCCAGCGCGCTCGCCGCCGAGAGCATTCATCGCCACCTGATGGCCACCTGGGCCACCGACACCGACACCAGCCGGGAAAAGTTTGCCTTCCGGGTGCGGGAAGCGGTGGAGGAGGCCAACAAGCAGATCCATGCCTACGCCAAGGAACATCCCGACGTCCGGGGCATGGGCACCACCGTCACGGCGGCGGGCGTCTTCGGCACCGACCTCTACCTCGCGCAGATCGGCGACAGCCGCGCGTACCTGGTGCGGGGCGGCGTCGCCACCCAGCTGACCAAGGATCAGTCGCTCACCCAGCGGCTGGTGGACGCCGGGGAGATGACCGAGGAGCAGGCCGAAAAGAGCGAGCGGAAAAACATCATCCTCCAGGCGCTGGGCCCCGACCCGCAGGTGCGGGTGGACCTGACCTACGAGGAACTCCGCCGGGGCGACGTGCTCATCCTCTGCTCCGACGGGCTGAGCGGCCAGGTGAAGCGCGAGGAGTTTGCGGAGCACGCCGGACGCATCCCCGACCTGGCCCAGCTCTGCAGCGCGCTCATCGACCTGGCCAACACGCGGGGCGGGCCCGACAACATCACGGTCGTGGCGGCGCGCTTCGAGGGCGAGGGGCTGCCGCTCGGCGTGGCGACACCGGAACCGGGCTATCACGCCATCACCCTGCCCGGGGACGAGCCCGAGGAGGAGGAGCCGCGGACGGGCTTCACCACCAGCGCGCAGATGCCCGCGTACCGCCCCGAGGCCACCGCCGAGGTGGCGGTCGGCACCCCCGCCGTACGCCCTCGGCCCCCCGTCGGGCTCATCGGCGCGGCCATCCTCGTCGCCGCCGCGCTGCTCTACTTCCTGATTACCCGATGACCCCGCGCCTCGCCATTCTCTCCGGCGGCCGCGCCGGTACGGTGGAGCCGATCAGCGGCACCGTGGCCAGCATCGGGCGTCACCCCACCTGCCAGATCCGCCTCGACGCCGACCGCGACACCGACGTGTCCAACCGGCACGCCGTGGTCCAGAAGAAGGACGGCGTGTGGGTGGTGCGCGACCTCGGCAGCATCCAGGGGACCTACCTGAACGGCCACCGGATATCCGCTGAGCAGCCGCTCAACGACGGCGACCTGCTCCGGCTCGGCGCGTCGGGGCCGGAGGTGCAGTTCCTCCTGTCCGACCGGGCCCAGGTGGCGGAGCCGAGCCGGGAGCCGATGCGGGCCCAGCCGGCCACGCCGGCGCTGACCCATGAGCAACTCGCGCAGATCCTCGAAGATGAACAGGCGGGACAACTGGCGCGCGACGCTGCGGCGGCCGCGCGGAAGCGCCGGCTGATCCGCCTGGTCGCATCGAGCCTCGCCGCGCTGATCGTGATCGCGGGCGCGCTATTCGTCTGGCGCCTGCAGGCAGGCAAGCGGGCGGAGGAAGAAGCGCGCCTCCTGCTGCTGGCGCGGGCTGACAGCCTGATGGCGAGCGTCGCCGAGGTGAGCGTGAGCACGCCCGCCATGCGGACGTCGCTCGATTCGGCGCGGCAGGCCGCCGCCCGGCACCGCGAGGCGCTCGCGAAGACCGGAGCCCATTCGGTGGAGAGCGGTTCCCTCATGCGGGCGCTCGATTCCGCCATCATTCGGGAGCGCGACATCGCGGCGACGGCCGAATTCAAGGCTGCCGCGGTCGCGGCGCCGAGCAGCGCGGCCATCGGGCTGGTCATCGCGCAGTATGCCGACGGCAGCACGGCGCTGGCCACCGGCTTTGCGGTGCGTCGCGACGGCACCGGCGGTGTGTTGCTCACCACCAGGCAGGTGGTGCTCAATGCGCAGGGCGAGGCGCCGGTCCAGTTGATGGTGCTGATGCCCGGCGTGCCGCAGCCGATCGCCGCCCAGGTCGTCGCCACCCACGCGGTCGAGGACATCGCCTTGCTCCGGGTCCAGCAGCGGGGCGGCGTATCGGTCGTCCAGGGGCTGGGCTGGCGCGAACCGCCGGTGGGCGCCGGCAAGCCGGTGGCGCTGATCGGCTACGCCCCGCCGATCGCACCTCCAGCCGACGGAGACTGGAAGAAGGCCACCGTGCAGGCCGCGACGGCCACCGGCACGGCGGCGCGCGTGGCGGCGGGGTTCATCACGGTGGACGGGTGGGGCGCGGCGGTAGGCGCGGGTAGCCCGCTCATCGACGGCGAAGGGCTCGTGGCGGGGATCATCTCGACCGCCGCCCCATCGGCGGGCGGACGGCTCTACGACGCGGTGCCGGTCAAGTTTGCGCTGGAGCTGCTGGATCGGTTGCAGTAAGGCGGGGCAGCGGGGCAGCGGGGCAGCGGGGCAGCGGCCGAAAATGCACAGGTCGTCACCCCGGCGAAAGCCGGGGTCCATTGTACCGGCGAAAATGGATCCCGGCTTTCGCCGGGATGACAAACGCTGGATCCCCGCTTTCGCGGGAATGACGATCAAGACAGCACCAACCATCCAATCCCTAGCGTCCCACCCAAAATCACGATCGACCACGCCAGCCACCGCCGTGCGTCGCGCACCCCGTCGTCGAGCGCGGTGAGGTTGGTGCGCGCGCGGACCGGCCCCCACGCGCCCGCGGGGCGCACCCGCGCGTAGAAGGTGTCGAGCACGGCAGCCGATTCCGGCGCCGTCAGGAACATCACCGGCACCCAGACCGCCATCGACCCGAAGGCGGAGAGCATCAGCCGCTCCCCGAAGGTGAACGCGGCGAAGGCGCTGGTGGAGCCCAGGACGGCGAGCACGAGCCCGGCGACCATCGCGGCGATTTCCGCCCACGCGTTGATCCGCCACCAGAACCAGCGCAGCAGGAGCACCAGCCCCGGGCCGGTGCCGATCAGGATGATGAACCGGAACACCCCGCCCACGCTGTCCATGAAGAACGACACCACCGCCGCGAGCAGGGCCAGCAGGATCGACGCCCAGCGCGCCGCGCGCATGAGCCTGGCCTCGTCCTGTTCGCCCGCGAAGCGCGCGTACAGGTCGTTCACCACGTAGCTGGCGCCCCAGTTGACCTGGGTGGACACGGTGGACATGAACGCCGCCAGCAGACTCGCGAACACCAACCCCAGCACACCGGTGGGGAGGTAGCGCACCATCATGATGGGGTACGCCAGTTCGGGGTCGGCCAGGCCGGGCAACACCACCAGCGCCGCGAGGCCGACCAGCACCCAGGGCCAGGTGCGCACCACGTAGTTGAGGATGTTGAACAGGTGGGCGGCCTTGGTGGCTTCCTTCTCGTTGGCGGTGGAGGAGAGCCGCTGGACGTACATGCCGCCGCCGTCGCTGTTGCGGAACGCCCACCACTGCACGAAGAGGTAGCCGAAGAAGGTGCTGAGCGGGAGCGTGGCGTCGGGTCCGGTCGGGAAGAGATTGAGCTTGTCGCCCTGCCCGCTGTCGCGCAGTGACGCCGTGAGCCCCGACAGCCCGCCGACCTCGCCGAGGGCGTAGAACATGACGGTGAACGCGCCCGCCATCGCCAGGATGTACTGCAGGAAATCGGTGGCCACGACGCCCCAGAGTCCGGAGGCGGCGGTATAGACGACAACGATGAGGAGGATGGGGACGAGGGCCCAGAGTCGTTCGTCGCCCGGGAGCTCGGGCAGCCCGTCGAAGACGCCGAGCGCCACGACCACCTTGCGCATGGCGAGCATGCCGTAGCCGATGCTCAGGCAGTTGAACGGGACGGCGATCAGGAAGGCGCGGAAGGCGCGGAGCCCGGCGGCGGGGCGGCCGCCGTAGCGAATCTCGGTGAGTTCCACATCGGTGAGCACCTTGGCGCGGCGCCAGAGCTTGGCCAGCACCACGGCCACCAGCACGTGCATCAGCGCAAACGACCACCACTCCCAGTTGCCGGCCACGCCGTCCCTGGCCACGCGGCCCGCCACGTAGAGCGGCGTGTCGACGTTGAAGGTGGTGGCGGCCATCGAGGTGGCGGCGAGCCACCAGGGGATGGCGCGTCCCCCCACGAAGAACTCGGTGAGGCTGCTGGCCCCACGGCGCGCCACCCAGAGCCCCAGGAACAGGGTGCCCGCGAGGTACACCACCACCACGCCCCAGTCGAGCGCCCTCAGGTGAGCCGCTCCCGGATCCACCGCGCGGCCGATTCCTGCATGAGCCGCTGTCGGTGCCACGCCAGGAGCAGCGGCGCGCTCCCCGACACCTCGGCGGCCAGCCGCGGGTGACCGAACACGATGACCGCGTCGGCCGCTGCGTGGGCCGTCAGCGCCGCCAGCGACGCGGGCCCGAATCCGGCGCGTCCCTTGGAGGCACGCGGTTCCGCAAAGGCGAGCACCACGCGACTCCCCCCCGCGCCGAGCGGCACACCGGCGTCCCGCAGCGCCTTCTCCACGTAGTCGTTGGGCGAGGCCGGCCAGGCGCCGCCCTGATCGTCGTCGATGATGATGAGCTGGATGGGTGTCGTCAGGCGTACATCCGCGCCTCGAAGCAGCCCCTGCGCGAGCAAGCGGTCTGCGACTGACCGCCGACCCCCCTGACCTGCCCCGCTGCCCCGCTGCCCTCCCAGCCCCGCCCTCAGCAACGCCTCCCCATACCTGACAAGCGCCTCCTCCACCCTCGCCGCCGGCAGCGCTCCTGTCGCCATCGCATCGGCGATCGCGTCATACGCCCCCTGCGGATCGGCGGGATAGCAGAGGAGGTCGCAGCCGGCGATCAGCGCCCGCACCGACGGGTTGCTCGCCGCGTCCTTCACCGCGGCCCCCATCATGAGCGCGTCGGTGACGATCAACCCTGAAAAGCCCAGTTCCTCGCGCAGGTAGCGGAGTATGGGCGCGGAGAAGGTGGCAGGGGTCCCTGTCGGGTCGAGCGCCGGCACCCGGAGGTGCCCGGTCATCACCGTCGCCACGTTCGCCAGGACGCCGATGCTGAACGGCACGAGGTCGGTGGCCTCGAGCGTCGCCAGGTCGGCGGACACCAGCGGCACCTCGTCGTGGCTGTCGCGCGTGGTGCGCCCATGCCCGGGAAAATGCTTGATGCAGGCCAGCGCGCCGGCCTCCTGGCAGGCCCGCACCCAGTTGGCCACCAGCACCCCGACCGTCGCGGGGTCGGCGCCGAACGATCGCGTCTGCACGATGGGATTGGCGGGTTCGATATCGAGGTCGGCGTCGGGCGCCAGCACCCAGTTGATGCCCAGGTCGAGCGCCTCGCGCGCCGTGGTCCGGGCCGCCTCGAGAATGGCGCGCAGGTCATCCAGCGCGGCGAGCGCGGCGGGCGGTGGAAACTCCGTGAGCCCCGGGAACTGCTGCCCCGCGCCGCGTTCGAGGTCGGAGGCCAGGAGCAGCGGGCGCCCCGCGCGCTCCTGGAGCTCCGCGGTCAGTGCGCGCACCGCGTCGGGCCTTCCGCCGAAGAAGATGAAGCCGCCGGCACCGAACTTCAGCGCGGCGGTGATCATCTCCGCCTCGTGCGCAAACCCGGTGTCGTCGCGCCAGCGAAGGGCCGGCAGGATCAGGCGGCCGAAATTCACGGAGGAGTGATCGAGCCCAGCACCCGCGCGCCCCGCGCGCCGGTGGCGGCGGGAAGGTTGCCGGGCTGGCCGTGCAGCGTGAGATAGCCGAGGAGGGCAAAGGCCACCGCTTCCTTGGCGTCGCCGTCGAAGAAGAGCGCGTCGAAGCGGACCACCGGAATCGGCTTCAGGAGCCGAGCGAGCGCCTCCATCAGTCCGGGATGGTGTACCCCACCACCGGACACCACGATTTCGCCCGCGCCCGGGCGCCCACCGCTTCACCGCGTCCGCCACCGAGCGTGCGGTGAGCGCCACCGCCGTGGCCACGCCGTCCGCGCCGGGCGCCCGCGAATGCAGTACCCCCGCATAGGCGTCGCCGAAGCGCTCCCGGCCGGTGCTCTTCGGGGGCGCCGCGTGGAAGTAGGGATCCGCGAGCAGTTCGGTGAGCACCGCGTCGTTGACCCGCCCCGCCGCGGCCAGCGCCCCGTCGAGGTCGCAGGTGAGCGATTCATCCACCCGATGCGCCACCGCGTCGATGATGGCCATGCCAGGGCCGGTGTCGAACGCGACGGCGCCCGATTCCCGGCCGCTCCCGGGCACCAGGGTGATGTTGGCCATGCCGCCGAGATTCAGCAGGACCCGGTTGCGCGTGGCATCCGCAAACAGCAGCAGGTCGGCCATCGGCACCAGCGGCGCCCCCTGCCCTCCCGCCGCCACGTCGCGCGCGCGGAATCCGCTCACGATCCGCACGCCGAACGCCTCGGCGAGCACCGCCGGCTCGCCGAGCTGCCAACTGACCAGCGGCGGCTCGTGCCAGATGGTCTGCCCCGGAAAGGCGATCCCGTCGATCTCGTCGGCCCGGACACCACCGGCGTGCAGCACCGCCTGCACCGCGTCCGCCGCCCAATCGGCGATACGCACGTGCAGCCGGGCGAGGGCCGGCGCCGCCGCGCGCCCTTCGAGCGCGGCGCGGAGCTCGGCCCGCTCCTCCCCGTCGTACGGCCGCGAGGAAAACGCCACCAGCTCGGCACGGGTCGGCCCGGTGAAGCGCACCAGCGCCGCGTCCATGCCGTCGAGCGAGGTGCCCGACATCAGGCCGACGATCAGCGAGGGGCGTTCCATCAGGAGGGCTCCACGGCGGGGGGGTCTCCGAGAATGGTGCGCAGGCGGCCCTGCGCCTCGGCGATGCGGCGCTCCGCCTCGCCGCGATCGGTGTGGAGCCGCAGCATGACGATGGCGGTGCGCACGCTGCCGGCGGCGGCGTCCAGCGCCGCGCGCGCCGCGTCGCGGTCCACGCCGGCCACCTCCATCACGATCCGCTCGCCGCGGTCGGCCAGCTTCTGGTTCCGGACCTGGAGGTCCACCATCAGGTTGCCGTAGGTCTTGCCGATGCGGATCATGGCGCCGGTCGTCAGCAGGTTGAGCACCAGCTTGGTGGCGGTGCCCGACTTGAGCCGGGTGGAGCCGGTCACCACCTCCGGGCCCACCGGCACGGTGATGCACACGTCGCAGGTGTCGGTCATCAGTTGCGGCGGCGCGGTGCAACTCAGGAAGACGGTGCGGGCGCCCAGCGTCTGGGCGCGCCCCAGCGCCGCGCGCACGAACGGCGTGGTGCCGCTCGCCGCGATGCCGACCACCACGTCGTTGGCCGTGATCCGGCGCTCATCGATGGCGCTGATCCCGGCGTTGAGGTCGTCTTCCGCGCCCTCGATCGACTTGACCAGCGCGGGGAGCCCGCCGGCGATGATCCCCTGCACCATCTCCGGTTGGGAGCCGAAGGTCGGCGGACACTCCGAGGCGTCGAGCACGCCGAGCCGACCGCTGGTGCCGGCGCCGACATAGAAGAGCCGCCCTCCGGCGCGGAAGGCGGCTTCGATCAGGTCGATGGTCCGGGCAATCGGCTCGCGGGCGCGGGCCACGGCGGCGGGGACGGCGGCATCCTCCGCCGACATCAGGTCCACGATCTCGAGGCTGGACGCGGTGTCGATGGCCGCGGTGCGCGGGTTTCGCCGCTCGGTGAGCCTGGGATCGCGCACGGGGGCACCTGGGCCGGGGAAATGGCGGCGGACTTGCCGCGGGGAAGATATCGCTAAATTAGGTCATCCATTCGCTCCGGGGCAACCTCCACCCCGCTGCTCCCAACTCCCGAGGAACCCGTGCGCCTGCCACCAAGCGTCCTTGCGCTGTCGCTCCTGCTCGCCGCCTGCGCCGCCCCCCAGCCGTCGGGCGTCGCATCGGGCTGGAAATTCGCCGGCCAGTCCAGGGTGACCGACGCCGCCAACGCGGTGGTCGTCTCGGGCAGTCCGATCGCCAGCGCGGTTGGCCGGGACATCCTGCAGGCGGGCGGCAACGCGATCGACGCCGCGGTGGCGGTCGGCTTTGCGCTCGCGGTCGTGCATCCGGAGGCCGGCAATATCGGCGGCGGCGGGTTCCTGATGTACCGCCAGGCCGACGGCACCACCTACGCGCTCGACTACCGCGAAGAGGCGCCGTCGGGCGCCAGCCGCGACATGTACCTCGATCCGGACGGCAACCCGACCGACCTGAGCGTGACCGGTGCGCTGGCGGCGGGCGTGCCCGGCTCCCCGGCCGGGCTGGTGGAGATGCACCGCCGCTTCGGCAAGCTGCCCTTTGCGCAGGTCATCAACCCGGCCATCGAGCTGGCCAACCAGGGCTACCTGGTGGACAGCTTCCGCTATCAGTCGATCGGCGGGGAGATGTCGCGGCTCTACCTCTTCCCGGCGTCCCGCACGCAATTCCTCCCCAACAACGCTCCGCCCCAGCCCGGCACCACCCTGGTCCAGGCAGACCTCGGCCGTACGCTCGAACGCATTCGCGACAAGGGCGCCGCCGGGTTCTACACCGGAACCACGGCGGACCTGATCGTGGCGGAGATGCAGCGGAGCGGCGGACTCATTACCCACGCCGACCTGGCCGCCTACAAGACCTACTGGCGGGATCCGATCATCGTCCCCTACCGTGGCGACACGATCTACTCGATGCCGCCGGCCAGCTCGGGCGGCACCACCATGGGGCTGATCCTCAACATCATGGAGGGGTATTCCCCCCTGCCGCCCTTCGGATCGGCCGAGCTCATGCATCTCGAAGCGGAGGCGATGAGCCGGGCGTTCATGGACCGGAACGCCTACATGGGCGACCCCGCCTTCGTGCACAACCCGGTGGACCAGATGCTCTCCGAGAGCTATGCCGCCGAACGGCGGGCCACGATCGACCCGAAGCATGCCTCGAAAGCGGGCGAGGTGCTGCCCGGGCTCACCGACGGGCCGTCCACCACGCACTACTCGATCGTGGACGCCGAGGGAAACGCGGTCAGCATCACGACCACGCTCAACAACAGCTATGGCAGTGCGGTCACGGTGACGGGCGCCGGGTTCCTGCTCAACGACGAGATGGATGACCTGGCCAGCGCGCCCGGCAAGCCCAACATGTACGGCCTCATCCAGGGCGACTCCAACGCGATCCAGCCGGGCAAGCGCCCGCTGTCGGCGATGACGCCGAGCTTCGTGGTGGGACCGGACGGGCAACTGATCCTGGTGGTGGGCACCCCGGGCGGGCCGCGCATCATCACGATGGTCTACCACGTGATCAGCAACGTGGTGGACCACCAGATGAGCCTGGCCGACGCGGTGGCCGCGCCGCGGCTGCATCATCAGGGGCTGCCGAACGTCATCCGGGTGGAGCGCGGCGGCGTGTCGCCGGAAGTGCTCGCGCAGCTGCGGAAGATGGGGCACGAAGTGAACGAGGGGGGCTACACCGGCGACGTGGAGGCGATCATCCGCACCCCCACCGGATGGCAGGGGGTCAGCGATCCGCGGTATGGCGGGGGCGGCGCAGGATATTAAGACGGCGGGGTAGGGGCGCACAGCTGTGCGCCCCTACC
The DNA here is from genome assembly GCA_963810185.1 of uncultured Gemmatimonadales bacterium. Classification (GTDB taxonomy): domain Bacteria; phylum Gemmatimonadota; class Gemmatimonadetes; order Gemmatimonadales; family GWC2-71-9; genus SPDF01. The sequence continues at coordinate 130,554 of CAWEMJ010000001.1, read as the reverse complement.
CCGCGTCGCGTCATTTCGTCGTGAAGACTTCCGTCACCGTCATCGTGACGTTGGCGCCCGGCAGGACCGTGATGTCCTGGTCGCCGGTTTCATTGGCGACGGCCGCGCCGCCGGCCGCACCCGCCACGCCGCCGATGATGGCACCCTTGGAATTCCCGCCGATGAGCCCGCCCAGCACGGCGCCGGCCGCGGCACCCGCGCCGACCTTGGCGGCGGTCCCACCCGTGATGCCCCGACCCTTCAGCGTGTAGTCGAGGTGGTCCACCTTGCCGGCGATGGGGTAGCTGGTGCCGTCGATGATGACGGACACGAGCGACGCCGAGAAGGTCTCCTTGCCGCCCTTGGTGGGGGCCGACTTGAACTGGTCGAGGCGAATGTTGACGGTGGAGCCGGCGGGGATGACGACCCGGCCGTCCGCATCCTTCACGTCGGCGCCCACCTTGGCCTGCATCATGGCGCCGGACTTGGTGGTCCGGGAGCTCACGGTGTCGGGCACGGTGGCGGAGAAGGTGGCGCCCACGGCAAGCTCCGGCGGCGGCGCCGGCGCGACCGGCTTCGGGGTCGCCGGCTTCGGCTTCGGAGCCGCCGGTTTCGGGGCCGCGGCCGGCGCGGCAGCTGCTGGGGTCGCGGCCGGGGTGGCGGCGGTGTCGGCCATCGGATTGGTCGAGTCCTGCTGGGCGAGCTGCAGGTCCCGGCTCAGGCTGTCCGCGACGGCGGCAGAGGGCTTGTCTCCCCCGCCGCAGGCGGCAAGGCTCAGGACACAGAGAGCGGCGAGTGTGTGGCGCATGATCGAACTCCTATGGGGACGGCTTGCCGGGCGCAGGCGCGCGCGGCGACATTGTAAGATATGCAGACTGTAAATATATGCTGACGCAGCTCCGGGCCCTTGTGCCCTACCTCACAAAGTATAAGTCCACCTACGCCGTCGGCCTGGTCTGCGTGGTGGTGTCGAACGCGCTCATCACTCTCGGACCCAAGATCCTCGAACACGGCATCAACCTGATCGAAAGCGGCGCCACCGCCGCGGCGGTCGGCCGCGCCGCGCTCTTCCTGGTCGGGGTCACCCTCCTCGGCGGCACCGCGCGGTTCGGGATGCGGCAGCTCCTCAACAGCGGCAGCCGCTGGGTGGAGTTCGACCTCCGCAACGACCTCTTCCGCCAGCTCGAGCGGCTCTCCCCGTCGTTCTACGATCGCTCCAGCACCGGCGACCTGATGGCGCGATCCACCAACGACCTCCTCGCGGCGCGCATGGCCGCCGGCCCGGCGCTGATGTACATGGTGGACACGGCGGTCCGTATCACCATGGTGCTGCCCGCCATGCTCTCCATGAGCCCGAAGCTGACCCTGCTGGCGCTCCTCCCGCTCCTTGGGCTCCCGGTCGTGATGATCACCCTCGGCGGGCAGATTCATCGCCGCTCGCTGGCCATCCAGGAGCAGTTCGGCACCATCACCACGCACGTGCATGAGCACCTCAGCGGCCTCCGGATCGTCCGCGCCTACCGGCAGGAGGCGGCGGAAACCGCCGAGTTCCGCCGGCTGAACGACGAATACCGGGAGCGCAACATTTCGCTGGCCAGGGCGCAGGGCGCGTTCCATCCGCTCTTGGCGCTCCTCGCCGGACTCGGCGGTGTGGTGGTCCTGGCGGTGGGTGGGCGGCTCGTCATGGCCGGAACGGTGAGCGTCGGTGAATTCGTGGCGTTCGGGGTGTACCTCATGATGCTCGCCTGGCCGTTGATTGCGCTGGGGTGGGCGGTGACGCTGGTGCAGCGGGGCGAAGCGGCGATGGGCCGGATCAACGCCCTCTTCCACGAGCGCCCCGCCATCATGTCGCCCACCAATCCCGCCGTGCTGCCTCCCCGCCGGGGCGCCAGGAGCGTCGCGCTCGAGGGGGTGTGGTTCAAGTACCCGGGTGCCCAGGATCGCGGCTGGGTCCTCGAGGATGTGTCGTTCCACGTGCGGCCGGGGCAGTCGCTGGCCATCGTCGGCGCCACCGGATCGGGCAAGTCCACCGTGGCCGAGCTGCTGGCGCGGAGCTACGACCCGGACCGGGGGCGGGTACTGCTCGACGGCCTGGACATCCGCACGATCACCCTCGAGGAACTGCGGCAGAACCTCGGCGTGGTGCCGCAGGAGACCTTCCTCTTCAGCGCCACCGTGCGGGAGAACATCCTCCTCGGCGCCCCCGACGACGGCCGGCTGCAGCGGGTGGCCGAGGTGTCGCAGCTGGTCGAAGCGCTGCCGGACCTCCCCGACGGCTATGACACGTTGCTCGGCGAGCGGGGTATCAACCTGTCGGGGGGCCAGAAACAGCGGGCGGCCATCGCCCGCGCCCTGGCGCAGGACCCGCCGGTGTTCATCCTCGATGATGCGCTGAGTGCCGTGGACGCGCACACCGAAGCGCGCATCCTCGCCGGACTGCGGGACGCGCTCGCCGGACGGACCAGCGTTATCATTTCCCATCGCCTTGCGGCGGTGCGGGACGCCGACTGGATCATCGTGCTGGACCGCGGGAAGGTGGTCGAAGAGGGCGTCCATGCCGACCTGCTGGCCGCCGGCGGCAGGTACTGGGAACTGCTGCGCCGCCAGGAAATCGAGGAGCAGCTGGAAGTCTAAGCAGCGGGGCAGCGGGGCAGCGGGGCGCGAATGTCACCCCCGCGGAAGCGGGATCCAGATGCCCGGCATCGAGCTAGGGGTGGGCTCACGCCCACCCCTCACACAGCGGTTCACGGAGCCGATACGCGGTTGCGGGCCTACTCGGTCCAATCGTCGCTCCGCGAAGGGCGCGGATTCGCGTCACCTGTTGGTCAGGGGTGGGCATGAGCCCACCCCTGGCATGACCCCACCCTCACATGGACCCCGGCTTTCGCCGGGGTGACGGCCGGTGGGACGCCGGGGTGACGAACCTGACATGGACCCCGGCTTTCGCCGGGGTGACGGACTGGAGTAGAAATGGAGCAGCACATGAAGAAACTCGAACCGCTGATCACCGGCGCCATCGTCCTCGCCCTCGGCATCGCCGCCGCCGGCTGGCTGGCCGGCGCGGGCCTGGCCCGGAGCCGCACCGCCGATCGCTATGTGACCGTGAAAGGGATTTCGGAGCGGGACGCCCAGGCGGACCTCGCGCTCTGGCCGCTCCGGCTGGTGGTCAGCGACAACGACCTCAACCGGGCTTACACCAGGCTCGAGACCCAGCTCACGCAGGTCCGCGTCTTCCTGGCGCGCCAGGGCATCGACACGACCCTGACCGAGCTCCAATCGTTCTCGGTGACCGACGCGTACACCAACCAGTACCGCAACTCCGACGTGGTGACACGCTACGTCATCAACCAGACCCTGATGGTGCGGAGCAGCGACCCTGCCCGCGTCCTGGCGGCCAGCCAGAAGGTGGGGGAGCTGGTGCAGGCGGGCGTCGTCTTCTCGTCCGGCGCCGAGTACGGCGGCGGCGGGCCGACCTTCGTCTTCTCCGGACTCAACGATCTCAAGCCCGCGATGATCGCCGAGGCCACCGCGCGGGCCCGCGAGTCGGCCGACCAGTTTGCCACCGATTCCAAGAGCCACCTCGGCGGGATCCGCCGCGCCAACCAGGGCGTCTTCGAAATCCTGGCGCGGGACCAGGCGCCCGGCATCAACGAGCAGGGCCAGATCGCGAAGCGGGTGCGCGTGGTGAGCACGGTGGAGTATTTCCTCACAGGACTGACCAAGGGACGCGAATGACTGTACCCCATCGGCTGCGGAGCCTCGGCCCCGCCCTGCTGACCATGCTCGCGCTGGCCGGCCCGCTCCACGCCCAGACCGCCGAGATGACCAAGCAGGAGTACTTCAAGTACGTCCCGCTCTCCTACCCCCGCATCATCCGGCAGACCGTGGCCGACAGCGTGTTCAACCTGTACGGCGCCTGGCCGGCCGACGGCGGGCAGGACGAGGCGCCCCGCGACGGGATCGAGGACACCCGCGGGCGGTTGCTGCAGGCGCTCGGCGTGCGCTTTGCCCCGTTCATGATCCGGAACACCGCCATGGTGCCGCTCGACCTGCAGAAGACACAGCAGATCAGCGGCGCCACCCTGCTCACCGTCGATCGCTGGGACACCTACGCCGGCGCGCAGCTGCTCGGCACCGAGACCGTCGATTTCGCGAAGCTCGGCGACCACCCCTGCCCCGCGGGCACCGTGTCCCGCGACAGCCTGCTGGCCCTCCTCCGCCTTGAAACGCCGATCGAGGACTGCCGCGTCCTGCAGTTGCTCCGGGAATTCGACCCCAACAAGCCGTTGGCCGAGTCCTTCAACACCGCCGCCGTGGACGCCGACTACGACCCCTTCTCGGTGCTCTACTGGAATTGGCCGGGGTATGGACCCGCCACCTGGAAGGCGGCCTTCGAGGATCCGGCGACCGGCCGGCTGCAGCGCAAGTACGACCCCGCGATCTCGGTCTACGCGCACCCCTTCATTGCCCCGGTCACCGTGGTCGGCATCCAGGAGCCGCGCTACGAGTTCATCGTGCAGTACTGGTTCTTCTACCCCTTCAACGACGCCGGGAACAAGCACGAGGGGGACTGGGAGCACATCAACGTGGTCATCAGTCCGATGTCGCAGGTGACGGCGCCCCAGACCGCCGCCCAGGTGGAGGCGCTGCTGCAGCGCGGCCCCGATCAGCTCGACGGCGACGATCCGCTGGTCATCCGGCGCATCGACTACTACTTCCACTACAACGTGATGCCGGTGTCCTTCGGCGCGCCGAACGCGTATGCCTCGCGCGAGGAGTGGCGCGCGCAGTCCAGGGCGATGGCCAACGGTCGGGTCGGCGCCGCCGAAATGGACGCCATCGTCCGCTACCGCGCCTGGGCCGACAGCGGGGAGACAAAGGTCAACACCCACCCGATCGCGTACATCGGTGCCAACAGCAAGGGGCTCGACCTGTTCCTGTACTCCCCCGGACCGCACAACCAGGACGGGCACGGCACCTATCCGTTCGTCGGGATCTACTCCGGCATCGGCCCCGCCGATGCCGCCGAGCAGGTCCTGAAGGAGTTCGACCACCAGGCCTACCTGACCGGGGGCGCCCCGCTCCCCGACTACGTGGAGCCCTTCGACTCGGTCGGACGGGTCAAGCTCCTGCCGGACTGGGAACGGATCTACACCCAGGTGTACGACGACCCGGAGTATCGCCGGGACTGGGCCTGGTTCGTCCTCCCGATCCGCTCCGGGTACCCGGCGTCGCAATCGCCGTTCGCGGGGATCGTCAGCCACGCCGAGACCGGCAACGTCCCGCCATTCACGCTGACGTACATGGGCGGCTGGGGTGGATGGAACCGGAACGGCGCCACCGGCGGGTTCTACCTCTACGACCCACAGCGACTGCACACGATCATCAGCGCCTCCTCGCTGGACCAGGTGCAGAACAACCTGGGGTGGCTGAACGCGCCGGTCGTGGCGCTGATCACCCTGCCGCCCATCGACGTGATCTACAAGGTGCTGCTGCTCCCGGTTCGCCGGCTCTTCGGGCCGTTCCCGGTGCAATACTCCCCGATCGCGGAACTGCCGGTCCGGACCGTTTCGCTGGCGGGCGGTGTCATGACCGCCAACATGACGCCGGAGTGGACGGCGCTGCTCCTCAACGGCCCGCAACTCGGCGAGATCGTGGGCCGACTCGCCGCGGCGGCCGGTACGGGGTCCCTCGGCGACGAATCCGACGTGGCCGCGGACGCGACCTCGTACGTCGTACAGATGGACTTCTACCTGGGCAAGCGGTTGGTCACCGAGAACACCTTTCACAACTCCAGCAGCGGGCTCAGCATCTCGGTGCCGCTCGAGGACCGGCCCGACGACCCGTTCGACGTCACCGGCACGCTCAAGTTCTACGAACTGGCCAGCAGCATCCGGCTAAACCTGCTGACCGGCGGGCTGCAGCCGTATGTGAAGATCGGCTACGGCTGGAGTTGGTACCAGGCGGTGGATATCAGCACCGACGGGGTGCCGCTGGCGGACTCCGACGGTCCCTGGGTCCGGCAGCCCACCTTCTTCCCAGGGAGCAATCTCTGGCCCAACACCACGCACTGGGGGGCGGGGCTCGAGTTCTTCCTGCTCCGGAGCAACGCCCCGATCCCCCGCGGGATCGACGTGAGCCTGAAGGGGGAGTGGGCGTCGTACTCCAACAACCTGGGCGTGACATTCCAGAACGCGGCGCTGCTCGGGTTTGAGTCCGAGCCAAATGTCACGCGAAGCACGCTGAGCTTCTTTGGAGTGGTGAGCTTCTAGCCTATCGGGCGTCCCCCCTCTCCACATGGTGGACCCCGGCTTTCGCCGGGGTGACGGGGGGACAGGGGGTGAGGCGAAACGACGCCGCGCTGATTATTATTGCCGCCTACCCCCTACGTGGAGCAATGCTTCCGATGCGAAAGTTCTCCCCGTTTCTCCTTGCCGCCGCGCTCGTCATCGCGCCGACTCTCCACGCACAGAAGCCGGCCAAGAAGCCCGCCGGGAAGCCCAACATCCTGGTCATCTGGGGCGACGACGTCGGCTACTGGAACGTCAGCGCCTACAACCTCGGCCAGATGGGCTACCACACCCCGAACATCGACCGGATCGCGCGTGAAGGGGCGCTCTTCACCGACCTCTACGGCCAGCAGAGCTGCACCGCGGGGCGCGGGGCATTCCTGACCGGCCAGAGCCCCTTCCGCACCGGACTGCTCAAGGTGGGCCTCCCCGGCGCCAAGGAAGGACTGCAGCCCGAGGATCCGACCCTGGCGGAGCTGCTCAAGCCGCAGGGGTACGTGACCGGCCAGTTCGGTAAGAACCACCTGGGCGACCTCGACGCCATGCTGCCCACCATGCACGGCTTCGATGAGTTCTTCGGCTCGCTCTACCACCTCAACGCCGAGGAAGAGCCGGAAGACCCCGACTATCCGAAGGACCCCGCCTTCCGCGCCAAGTACGCGCCGCGCGGCGTGCTCCACACCTGGGCGCTCCCGAACGGCGGCCAGCGCATCGAGAACACCGGCCCGCTCACCAAGAAGCGGATGGAAACCATCGACGAGGAATTCGAGGCGGCCGCCAAGACGTTCATCACCACGGCGTCCAAGGGCGACAAGCCATTCTTCGTCTGGTTCAACTCCACCCGCATGCACATCTGGACCCACCTCCAGCCGAAGAGCGTCGGCGTCACCGGCCTGGGCGTCTATCCCGACGGCATGGTGGAGCACGACGCGCTGGTCGGCCGGCTGCTCAACCTGCTGGACAGCCTCGGCATCGCCGACAATACCATCGTCATGTACTCGACCGACAACGGCGCCGAGAAATTCTCCTGGCCCGACGGTGGCACCTCACCCTTCCGGAACGAGAAGGCATCGAACTGGGAGGGCGCCTACCGCGTTCCGGGCATGATCAAGTGGCCGGGAACCATCAAGCCGGGCACCGTACTCAACGACATCGTCTCCCATGAGGACTGGGTGCCGACGCTGGTGTCGGCCGCGGGGAACCCGAACGTGAAGGACCAGTTGCTCACCGGATACCCGGCAGCGGGCAAGACCTTCAAGGTCCATCTCGACGGCTACAACCTGACCGATTATCTGAGTGGGAAGGGCCCGGACCCGCGGAAGGACTTCTTCTATTTCAATGATGACGGGTCACTGGTGTCGATGCGGTACCAGCAGTACAAAATCGTCTTTGCGGAACAGCGCGCCCAAGGGCTGGATGTCTGGCAGGATCCCTTCGTGCCGCTCAGGTTCCCGAAGCTCTTCAACCTCCGCTCGGACCCGTTCGAGATTGGCGACACGGAGAGCATCGGCTACGACAAGTGGCGGGTGGAGCACGTCTTCGTGCTGGTGCCGGCGCAGGCGTACGTGGCCAACTTCCTCCAGACCTTCGTGGCGTATCCGCCGCGCCAGAAGGCCGGCAGCTTCTCGCTCGACCAGGTGCTGCAGACGCTGCAGAACGCGAATCAGCAGAGCAACTAGGCTGGGGCGCGTTGTAGGGGCGCACAGCTGTGCGCCCCTACAACGCGTCCGCCTATAACCGTCCCCTCAGAAATTCCGGCGTCAGGCTCTGCAGCCACCCCGCCAGCCGCGTGAACTCTCCCGTCACCATCAGGAGCCCCACGAAGATCAGCAGCAGCCCGCTCAGCCGCATGACCCACGGCAGGTACTTCCGGAACTTCTGGAACCAGTCGAGGAAGCCCTCCATGGCCCAGGCCGCCGCCAGGAAGGGCACCGCCAGGCCGGCGGAGTAGGTACCGAGGAGCAGCATCCCTCGGCGCACATCGCCCTCCGTGGCGGCCATGCCGAGTATCCCGCCGAGGATCGGCCCGATGCACGGCGTCCACCCCGCCGCAAACGCCATCCCCACCAGCACCGACCCCAGGTAGCCGATCGGTTTCCGGTCGAGATGGACCCGCTGCTCCTGCTGCAGGAAGGCGAACTTGAGCACGCCCAGCGAATAGAGCCCGAAGAGGATGATCAGCACCCCGCCGACCCGCTGCAGCCAGACCTGGTAGTACTTGAGGGCGGAGCCGAGTGCGGTGGCGCTGGCCCCGAGGATCACGAAGATGAGCGCAAACCCGGACACGAAGAGCAGCGCGTGCACCATCGCCATCCGGCGCCGGCCGCTCATCTCCTCCAGCGTCATCCCGGTGATGAACCCCAGGTAGCTCGGCACCAGCGGCAACACACACGGCGAGAGGAAGCTCAGCACCCCCGCGGCGAACGCGACGAAGAAGCCGAGGTTGTCAGGGGTGTTCACAGGCCCTCCAGGGCGCGCCGCTGGCAGTCGCGGCAGGTGCCGTGCAGCTCGACGCGGTGCGTACGGTAGCGAAACTGATGTTCGTCGGCGATGAGCGACAGCATCCGTTCCAGCCGCTCGGTGGTGAACTCCTCGACCCCGCCGCACGAAGCGCAGACGAAATGTCCGTGCGATCCCCGCGGCGCCGCCCCCTCGTAGCGACGGAACCCGTCGCCGAACTCATGGAGCCGGATCAGGCCGCTCTCCACCAGCAGGTCGAGCGTCCGGTACACCGTCGCGATGCCGATGCGCTTGCCCTGCTGCGACAGGCGCTGGTGCACGGCGGCGGCGGTCAGGTGGTCGGGGGCGGTGAAAATGGCGTGGGCGATCAGGTCGCGCTGCTGCGTGACGGGAAGGCGGTGCTCCCGGAGGTAGTTGCGGAACCGCTCGAGGAGGTCGGCGGCCTCAGCCGAGGTCAGGTGTGCCATCGGCCTCGGCGGGATACCACCGTTCCAGCGGAATCTGGACCGGGGGCTCCTCCTCGGTGCGCTTCGGCACCAGGGCCACGAGTTCGTCCAGCGCCTCGAGCGGCCCGCTCCCCACCTCCGCAAACTCGGACACGAACTCGCCCCGCTTCTTGCCCTTCAGCGTGTGGGCGTAGCGCGCGGTGTAGATGATCAGGCGGTCGCCCTCGACCCGGGAGAGGATGGCGGTGCCATACTCCTTCCCGTCCCGGCGGAAGGGCCGGAACACCCACAGCCCGTGCAGGTCGGCCACCGGCACCTGGGTGGTCACGGCCTGTGCAAGGAGCGCCCAGCCTTCGCCGACGCCCGGCTCCGCGGGGGCGGCTAGCGGGTAGCCTGTTCCCATTTTTCCACGTAGAGGCGGAGGACGTGCATGAAGTCCTGGGCGTTCGTCACCACGCCGTAGGCCTGGTGGGTGCCGCGGTCCTTGAGCTTGTTGACCACGAACTCCGTCTGGTCCACGCAGATGGTCATCAGCTCGGCGGGATGGCCGTCGTAATGGGTATGGAAGGCCGGCAGCATGTTGCCCACCGCGATCGCGTGCAACGCCGTGGCCACGAAGATGGCGCCCGTGGCCTTCACCGCGTGCTCCCGCATGGCGTCCTGGGCGGCGAGGGAATCCTGCACCACGCCCGGGAGCGGCCCGTCGTCGCGGATGGAGCCGGCCAGCACGTAGGGCACCTTCGAGGTGACCAGCGCGTGCATGATGCCGCTCTTGATGAGTCCGGTCTCGACGGCCTTTTCGATGGAGCCCAGCGCGCGCACCCGGTTGATGGCCCGCATGTGGAGCCCGTGGCCGCCTTCGGTGGGCTGGCCGGTGTTCGACATGCCGAGGGTGGTGCCGAAGATGGCGGCCTCGATGTCGTGCACGCCCACCGCGTTGCCGGCCAGCACCGCCTGCACGTAGCCCTGCCGGATGAACCACTCGAAGTCGGCCCGGGCGCGGGAATGCACCAGCGCCGGCCCCACCACCCAGAGCACGTAGCCCCCGCGCTTCTTTTCCTCACCCAGCCGGGCGGCCAGCTCCTCGTAATTGACGGGGCGCTCGCGGCTCACTTCGGTGGACATGAAGCGGAATTCGTTGCCGCTGTGGGCGCCGGCCAGGAACCCGGCGGTGTGGACGAAGACGCCCTGGGAGCCATCCTCGGACTCTCCCATGACGATCTGGTCGCCCGCCTTGAGCCGCCGCGGCTCGGCGATCTCGAGGGCGTCGCCCCGCCGGACGATCACGCAGTCCATGCGCGGCCGGGTCGGCATCCTCCACTTACCGCCGCCGAGATGGACGTAGGTGGGGAGATTGGAGGTCGAGAAGAAGCCTTCGGGGAGGACGCCGTCGGCCGGGAGGGGCGCAAACCGCGCCGCGGGCGCACCGGCAAAGGGGGGCCTTCGAGAAGTCGGGTGCGGTGTAGCGCGGTGTCGTCATAGGAGGGGGAATCTTAGGGGTGGCCGGGGGGGGATTCAAGGCGAAGGCTCCCCCGCGCCGGCCACCCGCGGGGTCAGGGCGCGGAGGCGAGCGGCGGCAAGCCGTTGAGCTCGCGCGCCGCGCCGACCACGTCCCCGATCCCCGCAAAATCCACCGCGATGATGTTCGGCGTCATCCGACGCTCCCGTTCGCACTGCCGGGCCCGTTTCACGATCACGTCTCGCTGGTTCACGATCTCCGCATTGCTGGGCTTGGGCGTCGGCGTCGTCTCGATCCAATGGTTGATCAGGAAGAGCCCGCCGCGTGGCGTCCCGCGGTTGGCCCTGCAGGAGAACTCCTCCGGCGTGTGGAAGGTGTAGGGCGTCTCCGCCATCAGCCCGGCCCACGAGAGGTGATACCAGGGCACATCGCCGGTGTCGTTTTCGCCGAGCACTACGAGCCGGCCCCCGCTCGCCACCATCTCACCGAGGGTGGGCCAGGTCGGCCCCAGCGGCCCACGATACACAAACTCCATCAGTCCGCTCTCCTCGATCGACGCCACGATGTCCGCCGGCACCACGTAGTCCTCGAAATCGATGATGATCACCTCGCCGGGGTGCGCCCGGAGAAACTCGGCGAAGGTGCGCAGGACCGGCACGATCGGGAGGGCAGCAAGCTCGCAGTACCCGTGGCAGAGGTAGACGCCACTGGCGCCCAGCTCGCCGGTGAGCTGGTCGCGCATCCGCATCCCCGCCGCCCAGGCCTCGTTCCCGATGACGTTGGCCGTCTTGGCCTTGGCGTACGGGACGACATCGAAGTCGGTCTTGACCTTGTCGCCGATCACGTTGCCGCGGTAGGCGTCGATGAGGAACGCGCGCACGCCGCGGTCCAGCAGGAGCTGGATGTCGAGGTCCTGGTTGGGGAAGAGCCACTTCGGGTTCATGGCCGAGCCCATCGCGTTGTGGGCGCCGGGGAACACGACCTTGTTGAACGGCCGCGCGCACAGCTCCACTGCTCCATTGCACGAACGGACACTCGCCACAACCGCCTCGACCGGCTGGACCGGCGGCCGGAGTCGAAGGAGGGCCGCGGCGCCGATGACGCCGACCGCCACAAGCATCACGATCCGGGCACCGGCCCAAGCCACTGGTGCAATCCGGATATCATCGCGGGTGCCCCGGAGCTCGGCGGGCAGGCCCTTGTGGGCGAGCCTCCGCCAGCCCGACCAGGCTGAGGACCAGGAGGAGCGCGCCTCCGCTGACCGCCGCAATGGAGAGCGCCAGCTTCGGATAGAGCAACGCCAGGAGCCCGGCGGCGCCGATCGCGAGCAGGCGTCCGGACTCCGCCAGCGCCTGCTCCCGCCGGCGGGACACGAACTCCCACAAGTCCCGGCGAATGGTGCTCGCGTCGAGCCCCTCCCCCGGCACCGCCACCAGCGCAAGCGCGATCCCGATGACCGCCACCACGATGCCGGCAACCCGGAGCGGGCCGAAGAACGCGAGCCACAACCCCTCTGCCGCACCGGCGGTCCCGGCATCAGGGATAGCGGCGGTCAGGAGCAACCGGCCCGCCGGCACCAGCAGCGCGAGCATCACCCCGATGGTCGCGATGCCCACGCTCGCGGACAGTGCGGTCGCGCGTCGCATGGGAGAGAGCAGGATGGCCACGACAAGGCAGGCAAGAGCGGCCAGGAGCCCCAGGCGGCCGAACAACCGCAGTTCGCCCACGGCTTGAATCACCCGCACAGCGGCTCGGAGGGCCGGTGCCGCCCCCTCGATGTCCAGCACCGGCTGCAACTTTGCCGGCACCTTGTCCGCGGCCGCAGGGCCAGCGGCCTTGAGCGCCTCCTGGATGAGCTCGCCCGCGTCGGGAACAGCGAGCAGGATGTTTTCGGCGGTGGACGACAGGAGCGCCTGATGGACCTTGCGCAGCGCCGGCTGCAGCAGGGCGCGGAACGGATCCGAGGATACAACCCCGCGCGTCACTACCACGAGAATCGGCCGGAACGCCGTGAGGTCGGGCTGCTGCTTGATCACGACGTTGGTGATCCGCAACGCGACGAACTCGCTGACGCGCGGATCCTCCAGGCTGTTGCTGACTCGTACCGCGAACGCCTCGTCGCTCAGCAGGATCTTGCCCACGTAGAGCATGAGCAGGCTGAGCGCCAGCACGAACAGGCCGGCAATCCCGAGCAAGCTCGCGAGCGAACGCGACCACCCTCGACCGTTCGCAGCCTTCGACATGGGTCACTCCATCGGATGTGCAGGACGTCTTCCCGGAAACTAACCGCCACCGCGCCGATGGTTAGAGCAGACTCACCGGGTCCCGGTCGATCGTGACCCGGGGTTCGCCGTGCCCCGCCAGGCGCGTCGCCCCGTAGCGCACCACCCGGCCCAGGACGCTGCCGTCGCCCTTGAGCGCCACATGCCATCGCCACCGATCCTTGATGCGCGCGAGCGGACAGGGCGCAGGCCCCAGCACCGTGAGCGCGAGGCCGTGCCGCTCGGCCAGGGCAGCGGCCCACTCGGCCGTCTCCGCCGCCACCCGCCCCACCGCGGTCTCGTCCCGGCCCGAGATGACCACGTTCACGAGTCCCGTTACTGGCGGATACGCCGGCGACCCGCGCAGGACGAGCTCCTCGGCCAGGAACCCCTCCGCGTCGTGCTCGGCGGCCCGGAGGAGCGCGTGATGCGTCGGCTGGCGGGTCTGCACCACCACCCTGCCCCCCTGCGGCCCTCGCCCGGCCCGCCCCGCCACCTGGGCAATCAGCTGGAAGGTGCGTTCCGCCGACCGAAAGTCGGGAAGGTGGAGCGCGGTGTCGGCGTCCACCACGCCCACCAGCGTCACGTTCGGAAAATCGAGTCCCTTGGCGATCATCTGGGTGCCGAGGAGGAGATCCACCTCGCGGCGCTCGACGGTGCCGAGGATCCGGTGATGCGCCCACTTGGTGCTGGTGGTATCCAGGTCCATCCGGGCCAGGCGCGCGGTAGGGAATCGCTCGGCCAGCCACCGCTCCAGCTGCTGCGTACCGATGCCGCGCATCTGGGCGACGGCGTGCCCACAGGAGACGCAGCGCTCCGTGAGCGGCGCCTCGTGCGCGCAGTAGTGGCAGCGGAGCGCCGGCGGCGACTGGTGCACGGTGAGGCTGATGCTGCAGGAGGGGCACTCGGGCACATGGCCGCAATCGGGGCACTGCAGGAATGCCGCAAAGCCGCGCCGGTTGAGGAGGAGCATCCCCTGTTCGCCGCGCGCCAGGATCCGGGACACCGCGCCGTCCAGCGTCTCCGACCAGGGGATGGCGCCCGAGCCGGGCACTTTCGGCGCGACACGCAGGTCCACCAGCTCCACCGGCGGCAGCTTCCCTGCCCCGACCCGTTCTGGAAGGCGCACCAGCCGCAGTCGCTTCCCTTCCCCCGCCTCCGACCAGCTTTCGAGCGACGGGGTGGCGCTCCCCAGCACCAGCCGCGCGCCTTCGAGGCGGGCGCGGACGGCGGCCACCTCGCGCGCGTGATACCGCGGCGACTCGCCGTTCTTGTACGTGGCTTCGTGCTCCTCGTCCACCACGATGACGCCGGGCCCGACCACCGGCGCGAAGATGGCCGAGCGCGCCCCCACCGCCACCCGTCGCTCGCCGCGCCGGAGCGCCCGCCAGGCGTCCGCGCGTTCGCCGTCGGAGAGCCCGCTGTGGAGCACCGCCACATCGTCGCCGAACATGCCTCGTACCCGCCGCACCGTCTGCGGCGTCAGGCCGATCTCGGGGACCAGGATGATGGCGCCGCGTCCGCTCTCGAGCCCCCGCCGGATCGCCTCGAGGTACACGAACGTCTTCCCGCTGCCGGTGATGCCGAAGAGCAGCGCACCCTCCCCGCCCGCCAGTCCCTCGACATCCGCGAGCGCGCGGCGTTGATCCTCGGACAGCGCATCTGGCGGCGGCGTGCCGGCCTCACCGGCAAAGGGATCGCGCGTCCGTTCCACTTCCTCAAGGACCGCGTGGCCGCCATCCACCAGCGCCCGAATCAGCGCGCTGCCGAAGCCGAGCTGTGTCCGGAGATGCGCCACCGGGGCGGTGCCTCCGAGCTGTTCCACCGCCTCGTACAGCGCCCGCTGGCGCGGCTTGCCGGCAAAGCGCGCCTGGCGCTCGAGCAGGGTCGGCCGCTGCTCCGGGAGCGATACCACCCGTTCGGTCACCGCCCCGCCACCGGTGTCGGGCGCCACGATGCGGAGGGTGACGGCACCCACCCGCGCCAGGCGGTCCACCGCGTCCCAGACACCGCGCTTCATGCCGCGCGCAATGGACGTGACCGACGCGGAGCCGCCTTTCCGCTCGAGCCACTGCAGGATTTCCGCACCGGTGCCCCCCGGCACCCGACTCGCCGCCGCGATCTCGACGACGACCTCACTGCTGCCCCAGAGTCCGCCAGGCAGCGCCGCCTTGAGCGCCAAACCGATCGGCGCGCCATAGTACCCCGCCATCCATTCCACGGTGCGGAGCAGCGCCGGCGTCAACGCCGGTTCGTCGTCGGGTGTGGCGAGGATGGGCCGGGCGGTCACGTCGGGAGGTGGCGCGTCCACCGCCGTGACGATGCCGATCAGTTCCCGGCCCCGCACCGGCACGACGACGCGCGCCCCGGCCGCCACGCGGTCGGCCAGGGTCTCGGGAATCTGGTAGGTGTAGGGAGTGGCGAGGGGGAGCGGAAGCGCGACCTGCGCGTACCGTTCGGTCATCGCGGCGTGACGCCGAGCCCCGGACCGGTCGGCAGCCGGAGCTGACCGCCCGCGATGGTGGCGCCGACGAACGGGTCGGTCGACAGCAGCGCCGCGCCGTCGAGGTCCACGATGTCCACCAGCGGCGTGAAGTGCGCGGCCGCGGTGATGGCGAGCGAGCTCTCGATCATGCAGCCGACCATGACCATCATGTGGTGTGCCCGCGCCACGGCGATCATCCGGAGCGCCTCGCGGAGGCTGCCGCACTTGGCCAGCTTGATGTTGATGCCGTCCACCTGGCCCACCAGGCCGGGGATGTCGCTGGCCACCCGGCACGATTCGTCGGCGATGATCGGGATCGAGGCGGCCATGCGGATGATGCCAAGCCCCTCCAGGTCGGTCGGGACGAGCGGCTGCTCCAGCACCGTCACGCCGAACTCCTCGAGCACCGGCAGCATCTGGATGGTGTGCTTGACGGTCCAGCCGCAATTGGCGTCCACCCGGAGCTCGCGGTCGGTGGCGTCGCGGATGGTCTGCAGGATTTCCAGGTCCCGGTCGCTGCCGAGCTTGATCTTGAGGATCGGGTACTCGGCAGCCTCGTGCACCTTCATCCGGATGCGCTCGGGAGTATCGATGCCGATGGTGAAGGTGGACATCGGCGCCTTGGCCGGATCGAGGCCCCACATCTGGTACACCGGGATACCCAATCGCTTGCCGGCCAGGTCGTGCATGGCGGCGGAAATGGCGGCCCGCGCCGAGGGATTGCCGTGGAGCGCCGTTTCCAGGCGACGGTCGGTCTCTTCGAGGTCGAAGGGATCGGCGGGAAGGTGCTGCGCGTAGTTCTGCAGCGTCTGCATGACCGTTTCGGAGGTCTCGCCGTAGAACTTGGTCGGCGCCGCCTCGCCCCAGCCCTCGTGGCCGTCGGCGTCGGTCAGCCGCACCCAGACGGTCTTGTAGTCGCTCTGGCCGCCGCGGGCGATGATGAAGGGGTGCCTGGTGCGGAGTTCGAGGTATTCGGCCTGGAGACGCAGCATGGATTGATCCGGTCAAGAGTGGTAGGAGAAACTTACAGGCACCCCGATGCAGGGCAAGCTCCTCGAACAGCATTCACGAAAGCACGAAAGCACGACAGGACTCGTGCCACTAAAAGCGACATTGCCCTGATCAGTTGCCAGTGTTCTCAGTTGGATTCTGTTGCTTTTCTTTCGTGTTTTCGTGTTTTCGTGCTTTCGTGGGTTCGTGATTTCATGGGTTCGGTCATCCCAACGCCAATACAAACGCCGCCGCGCCCTTTGCGAGCCGCCCCGGGATGTACCCGCCTTCCAGTGTTCCCAGGATCGGCACGCCTGGCATCCGCTCCCGGAGCCGCTCGGTCAGGACCCGGTAGTGCTTCGGCTCCAGCGTGAAGCCGCCCAGTGGGTCGCCCGCCATCGCGTCGAACCCGGCGGACACGATGATCGCGTCCGGCGTCCAGTCCCTGGTGGCCGCCTCGATGCCCAGCCACAGGTCCCGCACGTACTGCTCCGGCGCCAGCCCGCCGGGAAGCGGCACGTTGAAGACATTCCCGACACCCCGTTCCGAGGCCGCCCCCGTGAACGGCCACCACGGCGACTGGTGCAGCGATACGAAACGAATCTCGGCGTCGTGTTCGACGAGCGCCTGGGTGCCGTTGCCGTGATGCACGTCCCAGTCCACGATCAGCACCCGGCGGCGGCCCAGCGCCTGGAAACGGCGCGCCGCCACCACGGCGTTGTTGACCAGGCAAAACCCCATGACCCGATCGGCCAGCGCATGATGCCCGGGCGGGCGCACCGCCGCGAAGGCGTGGCCCCGGCCCGAGTGTGCGCGCTCGACCGCCGCCAGCACCGCCCCCGTGGCGCCCAGCATCGCTTCCCAGCTGTGGGCGCTCATGACGGTGTCGGGGTCGAGACGCCCTCCGCCCGCGGCGTGGGTGTCCTGCAGGTGCTGGAGGTGCCCGGGGGTGTGCACCGTGAGGAGCGCGTCGGGCGTGGCAGGGGTGGCGGTGTGCAGTTCAACCCCGGGGAGATCCGCCAGCGCCTCCATCACGGCCAGGATCCGGCCCGGGGCCTCGGGATGCCCGGGCCCCGCATCGTGCAGCGCGCAACTGGGGTGGCTGTAGACGGCGACGGCCATGATGCCCGCCGAAGCGAGGAGAGGTTCTACTTGACCGGGTGCCGGCGGACGGGCAGTACGATCAGGGCGGCGTTGTTCACCACCTGCGCTGTGTCGAGCGACATCGTCTCGTCCCGCAGCGAGGCGCCCCGGAACTTGACCTCGTAGCCGCCCGGGTCGTTCGCCACGTGCATCATGACCAGGGCGCGGAGCTTGAGTTCGGCCACCGACGCGGTGACGGGCAGCTTGAGCTCCACGGTGTCCCAGGTGTCCTGCACGGTGACCCGCACGAGCATCGTGTCGGCGCTCATGCCGTCACCACCGCGGGCTCGGGCAGGGTCGAGAGGAACCGGCCCACCGCCTGGTCGAAGAAGAGCGTGGAGGCGCGCACCCGCGTGGCCCCGTCGGCCGCGAAGACCGCGAGGGCGATTTCCTCGCCTCCCTGCCCGCGGAGCGTGACGTATTCCGGTCCTTCCGATTCGGGAAAGGCGGCCGACTGGGGCATCCGCTGCGCAAAGAACAGCTTGGCGCGCCGGATGACCTCGGGACCTGCCAGCGTGGTCAGCGTGTCGTGTACCATGGTGGGCCCGCTCAGCGCTTCAGGATGGTGATGCCGGTCGGCTGCGCCGGCAACGGGGTGGTGCTCACCTTGGTGAGCGTGGTCAGGTCGATCACGTCCACCGCGCCGGGGTCGGCCCCGATGGACTCCTGGGTCACGTACGCGTACCGGCTGTCGGGGCTGAACGCCACGCCATGCACGATCTTCTTGGTGGTCGGGATCCGCGCCAGCTCCTTGAGGGTGGCGGCGTCCACGACGCTCGCGCTCTGCGCCTTCTTGTTGGTCACCACCACGAACTTGCCGTCGGGGGACGGCTCCACGTTGTAGGCCCCCGCGCCCACCGGAACCTCGGCACGCATCGTGAGCGCTTCGGCGTCCCATACCTGCAGTGTCCCCTTGTGGTTGCAGGCCACGTAGAGGGTGCGGTCGTCGCGCGAGACGCTCACGAACGTCGGGGCGCATTCGTTGTCCGCCGCGGGTGCGGCGGCGGCCGCAGACGCCGTGGCCGGCGCGCCGTGGTTCATCCCGGCCATGGCGCCGGTGCCCGCGGGCATGGCCATTCCCGACCCGGTCTTTGCCCGGCGCACGATATCGAAGGTGGCCACGTCGATCTGGAGCAGTTCGTCGCTGTGCATGCAGGAGACCCAGACCGCCGTCCCCGCATGGTTCACCTTCACGCCGTGCGGCATGTCGCAGGCGGGAATGTCGGTGATCGTGGTCATGTCGGGGGTGTACACCGCCGAGACCGAGTTGACGCGGGGGTGATCGCCATGAAAGTCGGAGTTGGCGACGAAGGCGAAGTCGCCGTCGGGCGTGACGGACACCGTGGTGGGGAAGAACTCCAGCTGCGCCCGGCCGGCCAGGGTGTCGTTCCGCGCGTCGAACCGCCAGAGGGTGCCGTAGGGCGTGCCGTGGGCGATGGAGACGTAATACCAGCGCTGGTCGGCGGAGACGGTGATGTTGTGCGGCCCGTCGATGTCGGCCGGCATGACCCCCACCGGCACCACGTGATCGACCACCAGCGTGTTCCCCTCGGGCCGGAGCCAGGTGATGATGTCACCCGACTCGCTGACCACGCCCACCCGGTATGATGCCGTGACGCTCTGGGCGGCGAGCGGCGTCG
This sequence comes from uncultured Gemmatimonadales bacterium, assembly GCA_963810185.1. Lineage (GTDB taxonomy): Bacteria > Gemmatimonadota > Gemmatimonadetes > Gemmatimonadales > GWC2-71-9 > SPDF01. Next base: position 111,401 of record CAWEMJ010000001.1, on the reverse strand, counting down.
CGACCAGTGCCAAGCCCAGCAGCAGCGTGCCCCGCATTCCATGCCTCCGACGCGTAAGTGCCAACCCCAAAGTTAACCGCCCGCCGCCGGTTCCGCCGCCACGGTCGCGTGCAAACGGCCGCGATCTGGCGGAAGAGGTTCAGGAGCCCGGTCCGCCGGCGGAACACCAGCGACCAGCTCGCCGGGCGGCGGGTCGGCGGACCCCCTCGACCGTCAGGAACGCCGGCAGCGTGGCGCCGGCCGGCAGCGCGGCGCGGTACGGTCGCCCGTGCCAGGCGAAGTCCACGCTGGTCCGGGAGCCGGCGCACCACGCGGTCGAGAAAGAAGTCGTCGTCCACCTGGTAGACCCGCTCCGCCACCGCCTCGCCGCTCAGGTGGAAGAGTGGGTCGAACGGCTCGCCGTCGCTCCGCGCAAAGTTCTGCTCCGCCGCCTCGTCGAACGCCTCCAGTGCGCCCTCGCGGGCCCGCCACTCGAGGTGGTGCCGGAGCTCGTGGGTCAGCGTCTCCCACGCCTCGGTGCGCCATTCAAAGTCGGGGTCGAGTTCGGCGAGCGCGCGGAAGGAGCCGTGGTACAACACGACCCGGCTCTGGATCTCGTCGGGGGCGCCGGTCTCGCCGGCGTGGAAGGGAATGCAGTGGCCCAACGTGAAGATGTCCGCCCGGGTGGGGTGCGGCACCGCGCGGGGAGAGACGGTGATCTCCGAAATGCCGTCGAGGAATTCCTCCGGCACCTCCCGGCTGAGGCGGGCGACCAGCGTACGAAAATCATCCAGCCGCATGCGTCCCCGCTTCCCCGCTGACCCGCCCTAGGCCGCTTCGAACGCCTGCGCCAGGTCGGCGATGAGATCCTCGTAGTGCTCCACCCCCACCGACAACCGCACCAGCCCGGGCGTGAACCCCATCCGGGCCTGGTCCTCGGGAGGCACGTCCGCATGCGTCATCGATCCGGGGTGTTCGGCCAGTGACTCGGTGCCGCCGAGGCTCACCGCCAGCTTGACCATGGTGAGTGCATTCAGGAAGCGGAAGGCCGCCGCTTCCCCGCCCACCACGTCGAAGGAGATCATCGACCCCGGCGCCACGCACTGCCGCTGGTAGACGTCGAACATCGGCGAGTCCTCGGTCAGGTGCCCGAGGTAGTGCACCGCCTGCACCTTGGGGTGCTCGGCCAGGAAGTCGGCCACGTAGCGCGCGTTCTTCATGGCGGCGGTCATGCGCATCTTGAGCGTCTCGAGGCTCCGGAGCAGCAGCCACCCGGACCAGGGGCTCATCATGGTCCCCATGAAGGTGCGGAGGGTGCGCACCGGGAGCATCGTCGCGAGGTTGCCAGAGACCGCGCCGGCGATGATGTCGCTGTGCCCGCCGATGAACTTGGTGGCCGAGTAGATGACCAGGTCGGCGCCGTGCTTGAGCGGGTGCTGGAAGACGGGACCGAGGAAGGTGTTGTCCACCATCACCACGGCGGGCCGGCCCGGCGCAGCGAGGCTATGGGCCAGGTCGGCAATGCCCTGGATGTCCACCAGCGCGTTGGTGGGATTGGCCGGCGTCTCGAGCAGCACGGCCGCCACCGGGCGGCCGGCGATGCGCGCCGTCAGTTCGGCGGCGAGGTCGACCATCGGCACGCCGGCCTGGAAGCCGATGGGGATGATCCCGAGCCGGGGGAGGAAGTGCCGGATGAAGTGATCCGAGCCACCGTAGAGCGGCTCACTGTGGAGCAGAACGTCGCCTGGGGTGAGGAAGGCGAGCAGCGAGGTGGTGATGGCCGCCATGCCGCTGGCGAAGACCGCGCATGACTCCGCCTCGTCCCACAGCGCCAGCCGGCCCTCGAGGATTTCGAGATCGGGGTTGTTGAGGCGGCTGTAGATCAGCCCCATCTCCTCCCCGCTCCGCTGCTCCCGGAGGCCATACGCCAGCTCGAAGAACGCCTTCCCCGCTTCCGCCGACTCGAAGGCGAAGGTGGATGTCTGGAAGATGGGGCACTTCACCGCCCCTTCGCTGAGCCGCGGGTCGTAGCCGTAGCTCATCATGAGGCTTTCGGGGCGCAGTGCCTTGCCCCCGATTGATCGATTGCGGCTCATGGCAGGGCTCCGATACGGGAACTGCGGGACTGAGGACTGAGGACTGGGGACTGAGACGGGGAATGGGCGCCCTCAGTCCTCAGTCCCCAGTCCTCTCTCGAATCCACCCCTTCAGCTGGTCTACGGCGATCCGGTCCTGGTTCATCGCGTCCCGATGCCGCACCGTCACGGTGCCGTCCTGCAGCGTCTGGCCGTCCACGGTGACGCAGAACGGCGTGCCGGCCTCGTCCATCCGGCGGTACCGCCGCCCCACCGCCCCGCTGTCGTCGTAGAAGGCGGGCACCTGCTGCTTGAGGTCGTGGAACAGCCGGGTGGCGAACTCCGGCATGCCGTCCTTCTTGACCAGCGGGAAGACCGCCGCCTTGATCGGCGCGACGGACGGGTGGAAGCCGAGCACGACCCGGGTCTCCCCCTCGACCTGTTCCTCGCGGTAGGCGTCCACCAGCGTCGTCAGGGTGACGCGGTCGGCGCCGGCGGAGGTCTCGATGATGTACGGCATGAACCGCTCGTTGGTGGCCGGCTCGAAATACTCGAGCTTCTTGCCGGAGGATCCTGGTGGCGCTGGAGGTCGAAGTCGGTCCGGTTGTGGATCCCCTCGATCTCGTTCCAGCCGAAGGGAAACTCGTACTCGATGTCGTAGGCCGCCTTGGCGTAGTGCGCCAGTTCGCCCGCGCCGTGCTGGTGCCAGCGCAGCTTGGCCGGGATTGAGGCCGAGGGCGTGGTGCCAGCTCATGCGCAGCTCGCGCCACTGCTCGAACCACTCGGCGTCGGCGCCGGGCTTCACGAAGAACTGCATTTCCATCTGCTCGAACTCGCGGGTCCGGAAGATGAAGTTGCCGGGGGTGATCTCGTTGCGGAACGCCTTGCCGATCTGCGCGATGCCGAACGGGATCTTCTGGCGGGAGCCCTGCAGCACGTTCAGGTAGTTGACGTAGATCCCCTGGGCGGTTTCGGGACGGAGATAGACCACCGACGCCGATTCCTCCACCGGGCCCATGAAGGTCTTGAACATCAGGTTGAAGAGCCGCGGCTCGGTGAGTTCGCAGGTGGTGTGCTCGCCCGGCCTTCTTGCTCGGCTTCTGGGGACAGCGGTGCAGTCCGCCAGCTTGTCGGCGCGGAAGCGCGCCTTGCAGGTCTTGCAGTCCACCAGCGGATCGGTGAAGCCGGCCACGTGGCCCGACGCCTCCCAGACCTTGGGGTGCATCAGGATGGCGGCGTCGAGGCCTTCGATGTCGTCGCGGGCCTGGACCATGGCCCGCCACCAGCGGTCCTTGACGTTCTTCTTGAGCTCCACGCCGAGCGGGCCGTAGTCCCACACCGACCCGAGGCCGCCATAGATCTCGGACGACTGAAAGACGAAACCGCGCCGCTTGCAGAGCGACACGAGCTTGTCCATGAGGGTGGTGTCGGCCATCTGCCGGCTCGCTGGGGACGGGATTGGAAGAGGACTTCAGGTACGCGGGATAATAGACGGGACCGCAGGGAGCGACAAGCAACGGGTTCCCTGCAAGACCTTGCACGCAATCCGCGGCGCGATCGACAGCCAGATGCGCGATTCCGCTTCGCGAGGCTCGGGCTATCTTCCTGCTGCATAGCAACTTACAAGATGGCGTACCGGAGGCACTCGAATTGCTATTCCACGCTATGTTCACCACACCCGAAGCCGTCAGGGGAGTGCCCATGGGACCCAGGTGCCGCCGCCAGGCCGGATTCACACTGGTCGAGCTGTTGATCGTGATCATCATCATCGGGATCACGGCGTCGATTGCGCTGCCCAGAATCAACCTCTCGGCGATCCGGTCGAAGTCGGCGATCCAGTCGCTGGGCACCACGATGCTGGCGTTGCAGCGCGACGCCATCGCCAAGCAGCACAACATCGTGGTCATGATCGACGAGCCCAATCGGTCTCTTCGGGTGCTGTACGACTCCACCAACGACCTGCGGGTCACCGCCGGCGAGCGGGTCCGGACCATCTCCCTGGGCGAAGAGGTCGTGCTCGGCAAGCCGGGGACGGTGCCGAACCGCGCGTTCGGCGGCAATGCGGTCAACTTCACCAACCGGGAGGCGACCACCAACCTCCCGGCGATCTTCCTCTACCGCAACGGCAGCGCCAACGAGGCCAGCGGCCTCTACCTCAGCACCGTCAAGGCGATGGCCGGGGTGCCCGGCCACGGCAACGAGACCTGGGCGATGGAAATCACCCGCGCCACCGGCCGCGCCGAGTGGCTGCGATGGAACACCACTGGCTGGAAGCGAGGGTTCTGATGGGCAAGCGGGAGTCTGGCTTCACCCTGATCGAGATGGCCATCGCGATGGCGGTGCTGTCGATCGTGCTCCTCATGATCCCCATGGCCGGAGTGCGCTTCACCCGCGCCGTGTCGACCAACCGGATCCGGAACGAGGCAAACGCCCTCGCGGACGCGTGGATCGCGCGCTGCCGCGCGGAGCCGAACTACGCCGCCCTCGACTCCACCACGGCGGGCAAGTGCCGAGGGACCGTCACCGGCCTCGGCACCTACAATTTCACGCGGACCACCACGGTCACCGGCGACGCCACGCTCTCCGGCGTGGCCGACTCGCTCAACGATTTCAAGCGGATCACGGTCGTCGTCACGGCCACCGCTCTCTCGCCCTCGGTCACCCGCACCATCACGGTGGCCAAATGAAGGAGCTCGTGGCCATGCGCAACCGCCGCGGTGTGACCCTGATCGAAATGGTCATCGCCCTCACCGTCTTCACCATCGTGCTGGCGGCGACCCTCGGGCTGATGTCCAAGGCGTCCAAGTCGCTGGACAAGAACTCCGCCGATATGGGCATGCTGCAGAACCTGACCTTCGCGAGCTCGCTGCTCCAGGAAGAGCTCCGGATGACGGGCGCAAACGTGCCGTTCAAGCAGCCCGCCGTCGTCTATGCCGGCGCCAACGCCTTCGCCTTCAACGCCGACTACGCCTCGGCCACGGACAGCCTCTACGCCGTGTACTACAATCCCGGACTCCCTGCCGGTCAGGGCAACGCCCTGACGTCGAGCGAGCGGTTTGCCCTTCCCGGCACCAGCCCGGCCTGGAGCTATCCGGACTCGAGCTACCGGGCGGACGGTGCGGCCCTCATGAACAGCCCGGCGGAGACCATCATCTGGTTCTTCCAGCTGGACACCTCCACGACTACGCCGGCCAACGACTACCTCCTCCTGCGCCAGGTCAACGACGCGGCGCCCGAGGTCGTCATCCGAAACGTGCTGCAGACCACTGGGCGCAATTTCTTCCGGTACTACTACAAGCGGATCCCCGCCAGCGGCACCGCGAACTCGTCGCTGGACAGCGTCCCGACGGCCTGGATGCCGGTGCGCCACACCCAGGGCGTCCACGGGATGCCGTCCGACACCGGCGCCGCGGCAAGGGTGGACAGCCTGGCATCGGTCGAGGTGTCCTACACGGTCAGCAACGGCGGCACCGGGGCCGCGCTGCGCACCCGCTCGATCTCGTTCATGGTCCCGATGCCGAACGTCGGCACCAAGAAGGTCACCAGCTGCGGCGACCTGCCGCTGTTCGGCTCGGGACTCACCACCACCTGGACCGTCGACAACGCCGCTTCACCGCCCGACACCTTCATGACACTTCGGTGGAACCGTGCGGTGGACGAGACCGGAGGCGAGTCGGACGTGCAGGCCTACGTCATCTGGCGCCGCCTGTCCACGGCCCCGGACTGGGAGGAGCCGCTGGCCTCGGTGCCCGCCGGCTCGACGTCACCCAGCTTCGCAGACCAGTCCGCCCGCCCCGGGGTGGGGTACACCTACGCGGTGGCAGCGCAGGATTGTACGCCCTCGCTCTCGACCATGTCATTCTCTACCCCCCCCGTCTCTCCGTGAGGCGGCCCAGGAGGTTTGTCCCCATGTCCCTCACGCGCATTCTCCGCGACCGGCGCGGCATCGCGCTCATGACGACCATGCTGGTGGCCTTCGCGGTTTCCGCGATCGCCATCGCGGCGGTCATGATGACGCTCAACGCCACCCTGGTCGGCAAGTATGCCGAGCGCGCGTCGGGGGTCGACGCCGCCGCGCTCGCCGGCCTCGAGGAGGCCCGGAGCCGGCTCAACACGACGCGGTCGCTCTATCCGGCCACCGGATTCACCACCATCGAGAACAACGCCCCGGTGAAGAACGCGAGCAACGTGGCCATCCCCAAGCTGACCCGTTCCACCTACGTCGGCCCGAGCGGCATTGCCAGCGGCCAGTACGGTGTGGTGGGCAGCATCATCTCCGTGGCCCGGGACAGCTTCGGAAACAAGGTGGTGCGCCGGCTCGAGGTGAACCAGGAGAGCTTCTCCAAGTTTGCGTACTTCACGAACTTCGAGACCGACACGACCGGCAGCACCGTCGTCTTCGCCAGCGGCGACCAGATTCGTGGGCCGGTGCACTCCAACGACCAGATCCGGATTGGTGGTTCCCCGACTCCGGCGGTGACCTTCTTCGACCAGGTCACCACGGCGAATGCGTCGATCAACAACCAGAGCAACGCCAGCTTTTCGAAGCCGCCGCTGCTCAATGTGGCCCGCATCCCGATGCCGACGGTGGCCGACCTCAACAAGCTCGACAGCATGGCGACCATCGGCGGCACCCGCTTTGCCGGCTCCACGGCCGGCGACGCCGGCGAGGCGCGGACCCGGGTTCACTTCCTGACCATCGACCTCGGCTCCCCCTACGGGGTGCAAGGGTTCTTCATGGTGTACCAGGCCGGGACGACGACCACCGTCATTCCGCCGGAGAAGTACGTCTCCGCCTCGCTGCCGGCCACGACGTCGACTTCCGGCAGCTACCTCGAACGTTCGCCGAACTGCGGCGACTTCGCCGGCGGACGCTTCATGCCGGCGTACTATCACGACACCACGGCCATCGCCGTCCACCTGCATGTCGCCGGAACGACGAACGCCAACAAGATCGCCCGGCGCGACTCCTCGCTCGTCAAGGGCAACAGCTCTCGCTGCTATCTCGGAGGCGACTCGGTCCTGACCATCCCGGCCATCGCCACCGGCGGCAACGCGGCCTGGCTCACCACCGGCCATCCCGACGGCGGCGCGTGGGTGCAGGCACCCGGTGGCATCCAGGCGGCGCTGGCGGGGCTCGGGGCCGTCATCACAGGCCGCCGCGACGCGAACTACCTGTTCCCCCTCAACCGCCAGTGGAACACGAACTTCAAGGGCGTCGTGTTCGTGGGCGGCAAGGTGATCGTGGACGGCGTGATCCACGGGCGGGTCACCGTCGCCTCGACCGGCAACATCATCTTCGGCGACGATGTCACCTACTTCCAGGGCCTCAACCGGGACTGTGCCACGGGTGACATCGCCGGGTACTTCTCGGGACAGTCGCTGATGGTGGCCAACAACACCATGAACGCCCCGCAGACCCTGGGCACCGACGGCTCCCACGCGAGCTCGCCCTCCGGCACGTACCGGAGCTACGTCACCAACACCGACGAGACGATCCACGGCTTCTTCCTGACCCTGCGGACCTACGGCGCGGAGGAGAACGACCTTGGAGCCTCCAACGTGGAGCGGTGCCTCATCGGCGGGACCTTCAACGCCGGACGGGGCTGCCTCGTCACCTTCGGCGGCATCATCCAGGAGCGCCGCGGCGCCGTGGGCCTCACCAGCGGGCAGGGTTACATCAAGCGCTACCAGTACGACGTCTGCGGCGCCACCGACCCGCCGCCGTACTATCCGACCACCGGCATCTTCATCAAGAACCGGTTCTACGAGCTCGACCCGACCCGGTTCAGCGTCGCTGGCTGGTACGCAGCCAACCAGAACTGACGTCTCGGAAACGGCCAGTACGGCAAGACCCCCCGGGTGTGCCCCGGGGGGTCTTGTTATGCAATGTCCTGCACGCAATCATCGGCACCCACGACGCCTACTTGCGTGATTCCTCCCCAGCCGCTGACATCTAAAATCTTGTCTCTGAAACACTTACGATCCTAGAACGGTTGGGCACCCGACTTGCCTTTCCTGGACCCCAGTCACGCCACTCGTCTGGCCAGATACTCGATCCACTGACCCGAAGCTGGAGTCCGAAATGCGCCACGAACCCACCCCGCCGGCCCCGAGCCGGCCCACGACGCTCCTGGCCGACCGGCGCGGATTTGCGCTGGAGGCCACGCTCATCGTGCTGGTCCTCATCTCGGTGCTCGTCGGCGCCTCGGTGGCCAGCTACGTCATGGTGCAGCGGTCGGGCAGCGTGGACTATCGGGGTACCCGGGTGACCTACGCCGCCGAGGCCGGCGCCGACGCGGTCATTTCGCAGTTGGCGCAGAACATGACCGACGGCATCCTGAGTTCCTCCGACCTCGCGTCGATCACGCTGCCATCGCTGAGCGGCTTCACCTTTGCCACCCCGACGGTCACGACTGTCGGCTCACCGCTGCCGCGGACCATCACCTATGGCCCATTCAGCGGGCTGGTCGGGCTCAATCAGCAGATCGACATCGGCATCACCGCCACCGACGCCGCCAACGACCGGGCCCAGGTGGTCGTCACGGCCAACGCGCAGTCGATTCCGCTCTTCCAGTTCGGCGTGTTCTACAACGAGGACCTGGAAATCCACAACGGCCAGAACATGGACTTCGCGGGGTGGGTGCACACCAATGCCAACCTGTACCTGACGCCCGGCGGATCGGCGATCACCAGTTTCCACGACCTGATCACCACGCCGGACAGCATCTTCTGGCAGCGCAAGGCGTACAACGAGCGGAACGCCAACGTCCGGATCGACGACGCCGCCGCGGTGCCGCGGACGCTCAACTTCGACAGCCGGAGCAACCCCGGCCAGTCGTTCGTGACCGCCAGCAACGCCCTCTTCAACGGACGCGTCATGACCGGCGTGAGCGGGGTCCAGCCCCTCAAGCTGCCGCTGCCCGACGGCATGCCGCCGATCCAGCTGATTCTCCCCCGGAACGGCGGCGACGACGCCGACACCCGGGCCGTGAAATTTGCCTGGAAGGCCACCGCCCACATCACCGTAGACCTGGCCCAGCTGGCCAACGTCAACACCTGCGCCGGCCTCACCATCATCGGCTCGCCGCTGCCCACCGGCGCGTCCTGCGCCATGTTCAACGGCCGGCCGCAGGGCTTCTGGGACGGGCGCGAGAACATCGGCGTGGACGTGTTCGAGATCGACATGGGCGCGCTCCAGACCTGGGCGGCCGCCAACTCGGCCCGCAACTACAGCATCATCTACGTCACGTTCACCAACGTGAACGCCGGCACCAACAGCCGGGATTACCCGGCGGTGCGCATCAAGAACGGCGCCACCCTGCGGGCCCCGGTGACGGTCGCGACCGACCGCCCGATGTATATCTGGAACAACTTCAACACCGTTGGCTGGCAGCCGGCCTCGTTCATTGCCGACGCCATCACCTTCCAGTCCGGAGCCTGGACCGACGCCGCGCACCCCCTCACCGGCCACACCGGCGCCGGCGGCGGCACCGACTGGCTCAACCCGCCGCAGAACACCGCCAGCGACATGACGGTGTACGCCGCCATCGCCGCGGGGCACTCCGCCACGCCGTGCGACTGGCAGCGCACGGGGTGCACCGTGACCACGCCGCCGCCGGCCACCGCAAACGGCAGCTACGGCGGCGGCCTGGAGAACTTCCCGCGCTTCCTCGAAAACTGGAGCGGCCGGACCGTCACCTACCGCGGGTCGCTGGTGTCGCTCTTCCAGAGCCAGTACGCCGCGCGCCGCCGCTGGAGCTGGACCAGCTACTACGGCGTGCCGACGCGTGACTGGCGTTTCGACCTGCGCTTCCGCGACCCCAACAACCTGCCCCCGGGCACCCCGGTGGTCGGCAGCGTGATCCAGACCTCGTTCCGGCCGGTGTTCTAGGATGCTCTACCCAGCGCGCAGCCGCCGAGGGGGGTTCACCCTCATCGAGATGGTCATCGTGATCGTCGTCATGGGCCTGGCGATGATGATCGCGGTGCCCCGGTTCCGGGTCAGCCCAAAGACCAAGGCGCGGCAGACCGCCACCCAATTGGCGGCCGACCTCGAGGTGGCCCGGTCCAAGGCGATGGCCCACCGCGCCACCGTGCGCGTCGTGTTCGACGCGGGCACGAACTCCTACACCGGGTACCTCGACTTCGACCGCGACAACATCATCGCCGAGAGCACCGCCGAGCGGGACTCGCTGCACGCCTTCGGCACCCGCGTCCTGCCCACCGGCGCCAGCTTCGGGCGCGCCGGCCAGGTCGACATCACCAACTTCGCGGGCGCGGGGGCCATCACCTTCCCCACCCCGCAGATCAACTTCGACGGCCGGGGCCTCTCCACCCCCTTCGGCACCCGGGGCGTCGTGTACGTGCAACTGACCGGTGACACCGCCGCCGTGGCGGCCGTGACGGTTTCCGGCGCCGGCGGCGTCCGGCTCTGGACCTCTGAGGGAGGCTATTGGCGATGAAGCGGAACGGCGAAGCAGGGTTCACCCTCATCTCGGTCATCATGGCCGTGGTCATCCTGAGCATCGGGATCATGGCCCTCGGCCGCTCCCAGGCGATGCTGATCCGCGCGCAGGCCACCAGCGCCCAGCGCGACGTCGCGCTCGGTATCGCGCGCAATTACATCGAGGAAATCCGCAGCCGGACCGCCGTCCCTGCCTCCGAAGGCTCCACGGCGGTGGACGAGACCGGCACCGCCGCGGCCGGCGGCAAGTACCGTCGCTCGCTCACCGTGGCCGACCTCGGCAACGACCTCTACCAGGCCACCTGCAACGTGACCTACCCCAGAGGCCCGCAGCCCGTCCAGATCGTCACCCTCATCTACCGGTGATCGCCATGCGCGTGCGTCTCCCCGCCGGCCGGGCCGGCTTTACCCTCGTCGAACTGATGATCGCCATGATCGTCGGGCTGGTCGTGCTGGCCGCGGCCACCGCGGTCGTGGCCTCCACCTGGCGCGGCGCCGCCGGCGGCCGGATGCGCGAGGGCATCGAGCGGAACGCCCGGTTCATGAACTCGGCGCTCAACCGCGACCTCTCGGAAACCGGCGTCGGCATCGCGTCCAGCGTCCAGTTCGGCAGCCTCTCGATCCGGAACGATACGATCGTCATCCTGAGCGTGCCCTACACCAATGGCATCGTGGCGGCGCCCCACACCTTCCAGTACGGCGGGGCGCCGCTCGCCGCGGGCACCGGCAGTTGCGGCACCTACTGCGTGGACGTGGACACGGTCTCGTGGGATCTCGCGACCAACGACGTGGCGCTGCTGCAGGCCAACAACGAGCGACGGCTGATCCAGGTCACCAACGTCACCCGCAGCGGCGCCATCGCCTCGGTAACGTTCCGCCCCGATACCGCCATGCTGCAGCACGAGGGGGCGTACGCCCGCGCGCTCACGCTGCCCAACAACGGCGTCGCGGTCACCAAGGTGAAGTTCGTGGCGTATTGGGTGGCGAGCGGAAGCCTGATGCGGGCGCAGGAGATGAACCCGGACGGAACGCCGAAGGGAGAACTGATTGCCACCGGCGTGGACAGCATCCGGGTGCGGCTGGTGTTCAGCAACGGCACCGAGGCGGTCACCGCCAACCCGACCGACGCCGACGGCAACAACGACTGGGACGACATCCTGGCGGTGCGGGTGCTGGCCTGGATCAAGTCGGACCCGACCGACCTGCGCGTCAACAACGGACAGCCGGTGACACGGGCCTACGGGTGGTGGTTTGCCCCCCGCAACCTGCGCTACGAGAAGAGCCGGATCACCTGATCCGGCCCCGCCCTACACCTCGATGATCTGGTCCCGCCGCGTCCCCACGCTCACGTAGCGGATGGGGGCGCCGGCGAGGTCCTGCAGCCGGTCCAGGTAGGCCCGCGCCTCCGCCGGGAGATCGGCCATCCGCCGCGCGCCCTCGGTGGACTTCTTCCAGCCCGGCAGCACCTCGTACACCGGCTCCACCCGTTCCAGCCGCTCCACCTCCGCCGGCAGCTCCTCGGTCAGCTCGCCGTCCACCCGGTACCCCGTGCCCACCGGGATCTCGCCGAAGGTGTCCAGCACATCCAGCTTGGTCACCGCCAGGCCGGTGAGCCCGTTGACCCGCACCGAGTACCGCACCACGTTGGCGTCGAACCAGCCGCAGCGCCGGGGCCGCCCGGTCACCGCCCCGAACTCCCCGCCGATCCGCTGCAGCGCCGCCCCGCCCTCCCCCAGCGCCTCCGTCGGCAGCGGCCCGTTGCCCACCCGCGTGGTGTAGGCCTTCACGACGCCCAGGACGCCGTCGATGGCGGTGGGGCCGATCCCGGAGCCGACCGAGGCCCCGCCGGCGGTGGTGTTGGAGCTGGTCACGTACGGATAGGTGCCGTGGTCCACGTCCAGCAGCGCCCCCTGGGCGCCTTCCAGCAGCACCCGCTTGCCCGCCCGCAGCGCCCGGTGCACCAGGAGCCCGGTGTCGGTGGCCAGCGGCAGCAGGCGGGGCGCCAGGCGCTCCAGCAGCGCCACATGCTCGTCGAGCGAGGCCGGCGCCGCCCCCATCATCGCGAGGAGCCGGTTGGCCCGGTCGAGGCGTTCCGCCAGGAGGCCGCGGAGCGCGGTACCGTCCCGCAGGTCGATGACCCGCACGCCGCGCCGGCCGTACTTGTCCTCGTACGTGGGCCCGATGCCGCGGCCGGTGGTGCCGATCTTCTGGGACTTTTCACTGGCGGCGTCCAGCAGCTTGTGGTACGGCAACACCAGGTGCGCCCGTTCCGATACGAAGAGCCGGCCGGTGATGTCCACGCCCCGCCCGGTCAGCCCGTCCAATTCCTTGAAGAGCGTCTCCGGGTCGAGGACCACCCCATTGCCGATGACGCAGCGCGTGGCGGGGTGCAGGATACCCGAGGGGATCTGCTGCAGGATGAACTGCTCCTCGCCGATGACCACCGTGTGCCCGGCGTTGGCGCCGCCCTGGTAGCGCACCACGCAGTCGGCCCGCTCGGAGAGCACGTCGACCAGCTTCCCCTTGCCTTCGTCACCCCACTGTGCGCCCACCACCACGACACACTGCGTTTTCGGATCGAACATGAGTCCTCTCGCGGGCTCGGGCCAATGCAAAGGGCCCCTTGCGGGGCCCGTGTATCCTCAGGGAAAAGCTAGCGTTGCCCGGCCTCCGGGTCAAATGGGCGCCGCCACCGCGCGCCCCACCGCTTCGGCGGTCCGGAACGCCAGGTCCGCCGGCGTGTCGCGCGGGGTGTGCATGCGCCGGAGCGTGCCCCAGTCCAGCCGGGCGACCGTCAGCGCCGCCGCACCGGTGCGGGAGAGCGGCTGGCTGTCCACGAACGCCCAGAGCGGCTGCCCGCGCCGTGTGACCACGGGCGCCACGCCCGCGAGCGAGGTGGCCACCGTGGCCGACAGCCGCGCGCCGGCCGCATCGTGCGACACGATGTACAGCGCCCCCTGGTCGTCGATGGTGTCCAGGTTGACCACTTCAACGCCGACCAGCTGGGGCCCGTACTCCCTGGCAAAGACCCGGGAGCCCACCAGTCCAAACTCCTCCGCGCCGGTAATCAGCACCCCCACGCCCGTCGCTGGCGCCACCTCCGCCGCCACCAGGGCCGCCAGGAGTCCCGTTCCGTTGTCCCGGGCTCCGGCAGTGGTCCCCCGCAGTCCGCCCCGCGCCGCGAATCCACAGCCTGCCAGCGCCAGCACCGCCGCATACGCCGCGGTATCGCTGTCGAGCGGCCCCCAGAGCCGGACCACCGCCAGCGAGGTCAGCGTCAGGAGCGCCAGGGCCGCCACGACGGCGCCTACCACCCGCCCCGCCATCGACTGGCCCTGCGCCTTGGTATCGAGATGCGCCACGATCCAGCGCCGCACCGGCGCCTCCCCGCGGGTGGCGATGAGATTGGCGTCCTCCCGCACGCCGCCGCCCAGCGACGACCAGCCGAGGGCGGTGCCGCGGACCAGGGCGGCGAGCGCGGCGAGTCCGCCCAGCCACGCGGCGAGCGCGGCCCAGGCCGGCGCGCCGGGAACGGTCAGCAGCGGAATCTGGATCAGCGTGAGCCAGCCGAGGCCGGCGGCGAACATCGGGGAGGCGTTGAGGCTGGAGGGGAAGAAGGTGAAGGGCTGTTCCACCACGTGATAGTCCAGCGCGCGGAGGTGGTCGGCCATGAGACGCCGGGCGTGCGCCGCCGCGGGCGTGCCCGCTTCACGCGGGGTATCGAGCAACAGCGTCAGCACCTCGCGCGGCCGGGCCACGCCTAGCGCGCCTTCTTTCGCCGGTCGCGCCCTGCCGGCTCGGCCTCGCCCCGCGCCGCCGCCTGGGCGGTCTCCTCGGTGATCAGCTTCGCCTTCACGAGGTCCGCAAGGCTCTGCTCGAAGGTCTGCATCCCGTGCTGGTCGCGGCCGTTGGCCATGAGGGTCCGGAGCTCGCCCCAGTTGGCCGGGTTCTTGATGCAGGCGCGCACCTGCGGCGTGCCTACGAGCACCTCGATGGCCGCCACCCGTCCCTCCTCGTCGGCCCGCGGCAGGAGCTGCTGCGCCACGATGCCCCGCAGCGCCTCCGAGAGCCGCACCCGCCCGATGTCACGCTCCTCGGGCTGGAACATCGCGACCATCCGCTCGATGGACGTCGGGACGTCCGGCGTCGGCATGGCCGAGATGACCAGGTGCCCCGTCTCGGCGGCCTTCACGGCGATGTCCGCGGTCTCGGGATCGCGCATTTCCCCGATGAGGATCACGTCGGGGTCCTGCCGCAGGGCGGCCCGGAGCCCGATGGCCATGCTCTCGGTGTCGACGCCCACCTCCCGCTGCGTCACCGAGCAGTTGATGTCCCGGTGCAGGAACTCGATCGGGTTCTCGATGGTGACGACGTGCTTCTGCTTGGTGCGGTTGATGTGCTCGATGATGGCCGCCACCGTACTGGTCTTCCCGCTCCCGCTCACGCCCGTCACCAGCAGCAGTCCGCGCTCCGAGTCCGCCAGGCTCGACACGACCTCCGGCAGGCCGAGGGACGCGATCGACGGCACGGCGAACGGAATGACCCGCATGACGATCATGAACGACGAGCGCTGCCGCAGCACGTTGACCCGGAAGCGGCCGACGCCCGGCATCCCCCACGAGCAGTCGAAGTCGCGCAGCTTCTCGAGATTGGCGCGGTCCTCCTCGCTCGGGATCAGCTTGTGCGCGATGGCCCGCGTCTGGTCCGGCGTGAGGCGCTGCTTGGTCAGGGGCACCAGCCGGCCGTTGATGCGGGCGCGGAACACGTCGCCCGCCTTGATGTGCAGGTCGGACGCGCCCCGTTCGACGGCAGCCTTGATGATTTTTTCCATGAATCCTCGTACCCTCCGGACGGAGGGCGGCCAGGGTTCGCGCCGCGCTCAGGCCCTGGCCGGCTGGAGCGCCGGCAGGAATCCCATCCGCGACTTGACCTCGTCGAGCGTGCGGCGGGCCTCGGCCCGCGCACGCGCCGCGCCGGCGGCGAGCACCGCGCGGACCGCGTGCTCATCAGCGCTGAGCGCCTCGGCGCGGGCGCGGATCGGGGCGAGCGCGGCGGAGAGGTTGTCCGCCAGCACCCGCTTGCAGTCGAGGCAGCCCCACTCCGCACCGCGGCACTTGCGCGCCACCTCGATGACGGTCTCCGGCGGCGAGAAGTGCTTGTGCAGCGCGTAGATATTGCAGATGTCGGGGTTGCCCGGATCCTTCTTGGTCACGCGCGCCGGGTCGGTGACCGCGGGGCGCAGCTTCTGCCAGATCTGCTCCGGGCTCTCCAGCACCCCGATCGTGTTGCCGAGGCTCTTCGACATCTTCGCCTGGCCGTCGAGGCCCATGATGCGCCGCGCCGGCGTAAGGAGCGACTGTGGCTCAGGAAGAAAGTCGCTCCCCCCGCCGTAGGTCGCGTTCCAGCGCCGGGCGATGACCCGCGCGAGTTCGAGGTGCTGCAGCTGATCGTCGCCCACCGGCACCTGGTCGGCCCGGTAGAGGAGGATATCGGCCGCCATGAGAATCGGATAGCTGAACAACCCGGCCGGAATGCTCTCCAGTTTCTGCGACTTGTCCTTGAACTGCGTCATCCGCTCGAGTTCGCCGAGCGGCGTGACGGAGGTCAGCAGCCACATCAGCTCCGCATGCTCCGGCACATGGGACTGGACGAAGAGGGTCGCGCGCGCCGGGTCGATGCCCGCCGCCAGGAGCCCGACGGCCATGTCGATGGTGCGGCGCTCGAGGGTGGCGGCGTCGTGCTGGCCGGTGATGGCGTGGAGATCGACGATGGCAAAGAAGCACTCGTACCGGTCCTGGAGAGCGACCCAGTTCTGGACGGCACCGAGCCAGTTGCCGATGTGCAGGTCGCCGGAGGGCTGGATCCCGGAAAAGATGCGGGGCATTTTCGAAAGCTACCCAGCCGGGCCCGGGGCGACAAGTGGATGGAGGCTATGGACTTAGACAGAGGACTGAGGACTGGGGACTAAGGACTGAGCAGAAAGGTTGTTACTGCCCAGCGGCCCCGCTGCCCCCCGGCCCCGCGGTCAGGATCCTCGGCCCGTTCTTCGTGATGGCCACGGTGTGCTCGAAGTGCGCCGAGAGGCTGCCGTCCGCCGTGACCACCGTCCACTTGTCCGGCAGGGTGCGCGTGCCGGGGTGCCCATGGTGATCATCGGCTCGATGGCGATGGTCATCCCCTCCAGGAGCCGGGGGCCGCGCTTGGGGCTCGCCGAAGTTCGGCACCTGCGGTTCCTCGTGGAATCGCGCCCCGACGCCGTGGCCCACCAGCTCCCGCACCACGCCGAAGCCCGCCGCCTTCCGCCACCGTCTGCACCGCATGCCCGATGTCGCCCGACGTGGTTGCCGAGCCGCGCCGCTGCGATGCCGGCGTACGAGGCTCGCCTGGGTGACCGCCAGCAGCCGCTCGGCCTCCGGCGAGATCTCGCCGACGCCGAAGGTCGTGGCGCGGATCGGCGTGCAGCCCGTCGAGTGAGACCCCGACGTCCACGCTCACGACGTTCCCCTCCCGAAGCACCCGCTTCTTGCGAGGGGATGCCGTGGACGATCTCCTCGTTGATCGAGGTGCAGAGGCGTCTTGGGGAAGCCGTAGAGCCCCTTGAACGACGGCTTGGCGCCCTCGTGGCTCCGGATGAAGGCCTCGGCGATCCGGTCGAGGTCCTCGGTGGTCATCCCCGGCCTGCGTCCGCGGCGGAGCAGCGCCAGCGCGCCGGCCACGATGCGACCCGGCGCGGGCCATCGTGTCGATTTCGCGGGGGGACTTGAGGGTGATCATCGAGCGTCTGCAGGGCCAGCGCGCGGCGCACCCGGGTCGCGATGTCGTCGACCGGGCCCACGGCGGGAATGCGGACGAGGGCGCCGCGCTGGCCTCGTACCAGCGCCAGCACCGGCGCCGTCTGCTCGCGGTAGGCCCTGCAGCCGCGTGGCCACGGCCGTCGGGATCGTCGTCGGCCCGGCCCTCGATGCCCGCGGCGCTTCTCGATCCGGCCGAGGATCTCCTCGTCGGTGCACGTCGAAGAAGAGCACGTGCGTTGAGTCTTCCGGCCCCGCGCCGCGAGCAGGCCTGCCACCCCTTCCGCCTGCGGGATGGTCCGCACCACGCCGTCGAAGATCACGCCGCCGGCGGCGGCGGGCCTGTCGAGTTCCTCCCGGACGACGCCCAGGATGATGTCGTCGCTCACGAGCTGGCCGGCCTCCATGACCGCCTTGGCCTGCAGCCCCAGCGGGCGTGCCACGGGTCGACGGCGTCGCGCAGGAGGTCGCCGGTGGCGAACTTGGGCAGGCCGGTGCCGCTCGGAGAGCAGGGCGCCCTGGGTGCCCTTGCCGGCGCCCGGCGGGCCCATCAGGAGAATATCCATTCGCGGTGCGCCTCCGAAAAAGGACTGAGGACTGGGGACTGCAGGACCGAGAGGGTGCCGTTTCGGCAGTCCTCAGTCCTCAGTCCTCAGTCCTCGTACCGCTGCGTCCGAGCCGCCCGACTCTAGATGAACCGCTGCTGCCGTCCCCGGAACTTGACCCGGCCCGACTTCATGAAGCTGTCGTACTTGCGCAGCTGGTCCGGTGCTGCTCGATCTGCGACGATGCGTGTCGAGGAGCACGCCGACCACGATGAGGACCGAGGTGCCGCCGAACTGCGGCTGCGACGCCGACCTCTTGGCGCTCAGGATGATCGGGATGCAGCGCGATCGCCGCCAGGAAGATGGCGCCCGGCAGGGTGACCCGCACCAGCACGTTGTCGATGTAGTCGGCGGTGGCTCGCGCCCGGCTTCACGCCGGGGATGAACGCCGCCCTGCTTCTTCAGGTTCTCCGCCAGGTCCACCGAGTTGAAGATGATGGAGGTGTAGAAGTAGCTGAACAGCAGGATCATGACCGACGAAGACCAGGTCGTACGGCAGGCCGCCCGGCGCGAAGAAGCCCGGCGACGTCGCGCAGCAGGCGGGCTCTTGGTGAAGCTGGCGCCAGCGTCCCCGGCACGATGATGATGGTCTGGGCGAAGATGATCGGCATCACGCCGGCCGTGATCAGCCGGATCGGGATGAACGTCTTCTGTCCCTCGCGGATCCGGCCGCGTCCCATGACCTTGCGCGGGATCTGGATCGGGATCCGGCGCGCGGCGATCGTCATCGCCACGACCGCGGCGACGCGCCCGACGAGGACGGCCAGCGCAGAACCACGGCGCCGAGGGAGCGAGACCACGCCGCCCTTGATGAAGCTGAGCGAGCTGCAGCATGCCCGGGCCAGAGCCGCTCGAGGATCGAGAAGGTGATGAGCAGGCTCATCCCGTTGCCGATGCCGCGCTCGGTGATCTGCTCGCCGAGCCACATCACGAAGATCGCGCCGGCGGTCAGCGTCGACCACCATGACCAGCCGCGAGGCGAAGCCCGGGTCGGCACCGCGCCCGGGATGCTCTCGGTGAAGAGGGTGAAGGTGTAGGCCTGGGACGAGCGCGATGAACACCGTCATGTACCGGGTCCACTGCGTCAGCTTCTTCCGGCCCTCCTCTTCCTTCTGCATCTTGCCGATGGTCGGCACGATGCCGCCGGCCAGCTGGAAGATGATCGAGGCGGAGATGTACGGCATGATGCCGAGCGCGAAGACCGTCGCGCGCGACAGCCCGCCGCCGAGGGTGTCGTACAGACCGAAGAACCCGGCGGCGGCCGAGTTCTGGATGAAGTCGGCGAGGGCCTGGCACGTTGACCCCGGGCGCGGCGATGTGCGCGCCGATCCGGTAGATCAGCAGCGCCAGGAGCGTGAACAGGAGCTTGCGCTTCAGCTCCGCATCGATCGCGAACGCCGGGGTGCCGCGGCGCAGTCACTCAGCGCCTCGACGCTGCCGCCGGCCGCCTCGATCTTGGCGCGGGCCGAGGCGGACACCGTCACGCCCCGCACGGTGAAGGCGCGGGCCGCCTCGCCGGTGCCGAGCAGCTTGACCGGCCGGTCCGGCTCGCTGACGAGCCCCGCCGCATGCAGCGTCGCGGGCGTGACGTCGCCGCCCGGTGACCGCTCGAGCGGCGCGCAGGTTGACGACCTGGCAGTCGACCTTGAACGGATTGGTGAAGCCCCGCTTCGGCAGCCGCCGGTACATCGGCATCTGGCCGCCCTCGAAGCCCGGGTTGGTCTGAGCCGCCGGTGCGCGCCTTGTGGCCCTTGTGGCCCTTGCCCGACGTCTTGCCGATGCCCGAGCCCAGGCCGCGACCGATCCGCTTCCGGCGCTGGGTGCGAGCCGGCCGCCGGCTTCAGGGTGGACAGGGTGACTCGACCGGGTCGCCGCTTCCTTCGCTCCGCCACGTCACGCCTCCTGCGACCGGCGTCACCTCGACGAGGTGGCGCACCTTGAAGAGCATCCCGCGGATCGAGGCGGTGTTCGGCCACCACGACCGTCTGCTGGTGATGCCGGAGCCCGAGCGACGCGAGGGTCCGCCGCATGGTGTCCGCGTGCCCGATGCCCGAGCGGATCTGCTTGACCGCCAGGCGCTTCGCCTTCGTTTCGGTCGGGATGGTGGCGGCGTGATACGCTTCGGCCCCTGCCGCCCCACGACTGGATTGCGTCCCATGACTCAGCCCTCCCTGGCGGGGCCTGTAGGCGAGCGTCGGCGACCTCGATGCCCCGCTCCGCGCGCCACCTGGCGGACCGACACGAGGCGCTTGAGCCCGTCCATCGTGGCGCCGCACCATGTTGTGCGGATTGTTGCGGAGCCGAGGCTCTTGGTGAGGATGTCGGTGATGCCGGCGCACTCGAGCACCGCCCGGACCGGCGCCGCCGGCGATGACGCCGGTACCGGTCGCGGCCGGCTTGAGCAGCACCCGTCCGGCGCCGTGATGGCCGATGATCTCGTGGGGGATCGTGGTGCCCGGTGCGGGGCACCTCGACCATGCTCGCGCTTGGCGGCGTCGACCGCCTTGCGGACCGCCTCGGAGACTTCGTTCGCCTTGCCGGTCGCCATGCCCACCTTGCCCTTGCCGTCGCCGACGGCCACGAGCGCGTTGAACGAGAACCGCCGGCCGCCCTTGACCACCTTGGCCACGCGGTTGATCGCGACCACGTTCTCGACGAGTTCGCTGCTGCCTCGGTCGCTGGTCGCGGTCGCGGCGGGGCCCCCGGTCGCGGTCGCTGCGCCCGCCGCGGCCACGCCGCTGCGCCTGCGACGACTGCTCGGACGGCGCCGCGGTCGGTGCTGCCCGGTGACCGTCTGCCTGTTCGTCAGCTCATGCTAGAACTCCAGTCCGCCTTCGCGGGCGCCGTCGGCGACGGCCTTGCACGCGGCCATGGTAGCGGTAGCCTGCCCGGTCGAAGACCACCGTGGTGAAGCCCGCGGCCTTCGCCTTCTCCGCGAGCGAGCTTCCCGACCGCCTTGGCCCTTGGCCACCTTGCCCGCGCCCGTCGATCGCGATGCCCTCGCTCGTGTCGCGTCACGCCGAGGAGCGTCACGCCGACGGTCGTCGTCGACCAGCTGGGCGTAGATGTGCTTCAGCGACCGGAACACGACCAGCCGCGGACGCTCGAGCGTGCCCGCGACCTTCTGCCGGACCCGGAGGTGGCGGCGGTAGCGCTGCTCGCCGGCGCGTCTTGGGTGCATGAATCGCGCGCATGCTACTTCGCTCCTGTCTTGCCGGCCTTGCGGCGGACCTGCTCGCCCTGGTAACGGATGCCCTTGCCCTTGTAGGGCTCCGGCGGCCGGACGGAGCGGATCTCGGCGGCCACCTGCCCGACCAGTTCCTTGCTCGCGCCCTGCGATCCGCACCACCGTGTTGTTCTCCACCGTGAGCTTGATCCCCTCGGGCGCCTTGAACGGCACCTGGTGCGAGAGGCCGACGACGAGGTTGATGCCGGACGGCTTCGTCTCCGCCTTGTAGCCGACGCCCTGGATCTCCAGGACCTTCTGGTGAAGCCCGTGGTCACGCCCTCGACCATGTTGGCCACCAGGGTGCGGGTCAGGCCGTGGAGCGCCTTGTGCCGCTTCTCCTCGCTGGGCCGGGTGACGGTGACCTGGCCGTCCGCCGAGGGCCACGACCATCTCGGCGGGGCAGGTCCGGGACAGCTCGCCCTTGCGGGCCCTTCACCGCGATCGTGGTTGCCCTTGAGCGCCACCGTGACGCCCGCCGGGCACCGGCACCGGCCGCTTGCCGATACGCGACATGGCGCCTCCTACCAGACGACGGCGAGGAGCTCGCCGCCGAGGTTGGCGCGTGCGCGCCTCGCGGTCGGTCATCAGCCCCTTGGGGGTCGAGACGATCGCCATGCCGAGCCCGTTCTTGACCCGCGGGATCTCGCGGCACTTGACGTAGCGCCGGAGGCCCGGGCGTCGAGACGCGCCGCAGCTCCCGGATGACCGGCAGCTCGTTGTGGTACTTGAGGTAGAGCCGCAGCACGCCGCGACCGCCATCCTCGAGCACCTTGCAGTCGGCGATGTAGTGATTGTCGCGGAGCAGGCGCGCCAGCTCGACCTTGAGCTTGGACGCCGGCACGTCGACGCGCCTGTGGCCCGCGGAGCAGGCGTTCCGGATGCGAGTCAGCATATCCGCGACGGGATCTGTCATGCTCATGTTACTTGCGTCCCCTTACCAACTGGCCTTGCGCACGCCCGGGATTTCCCCCTTGAGCGCGAGCTCTCGGAAGCAGATTCGGCACAGGCCGAACTTGCGCAGGACTGCCCGCGACCGCCCGCACCGCTGGCAGCGGCGGACGGCGCGCACCTTGAACTTGGGGGTGCGCTTGGCCCGTTCAATCCAACTGGTCTTTGCCATCGTTTCTCCTGGTGGCGCCCCGCGGGGCGCCGGGTTTTCACGCCATCGGGACCGGCGTCTCGCCGCGGAACGGCCAGCCGAATTCGCGGAGCAGCGCCATCGCCAGGTCATCCCGCCCGGCGTTCGTCACGATCGTGATGTCCATCCCGTGGATCTTCTCGACCTTGTCGTAGTCGATCTCGGGGAAGATCAGCTGCTCCTTGATGCCGATCGTGTAGTTGCCCCGGCCGTCGAAGCTCTTGTTCGGCCAGCCCGCGGAAGTCGCGGACCCGCGGCACCGCGATCGTGATGAACCGGTCGAGGAACTCGTACATCCGCGCCCCGCGCAGCGTCACCGAGGCGCCGACCGGCACGCCGGCCCGGAGGCCGAAGTTGGCGATCGACTTCTTGGCGCGGGTGACGACCGGCTTCTGGCCGGTGACCTGTCGCCAGCTCCGTCGACCACCGCGTCGAGCAGCTTCGGCGTTCTTGCTCGCCTCGCCCATGCCGACGTTCAGCACGACCTTCGTGATCCGCGGCACCTGCATCGGGTTGGTGAGGCCGAACTGCTTGGCCAGCCGGGCCCGGACCACCGTCTCGTAGTAGGCCTGGAGCCGGGGCGTGCCCTCGGCCGCCTTCGGCGCCGGATCGGTGGCCCCGGCGGGCCGCCTTCTCGCGCGCTCGCCTTGCTGGCGCCACCGCTCTTGGGCGCGCCGCCGCCGGACTTGGGCGCCTTGTCCTTGGTCTCTTTCGTCGTCGCCATCTTACCTGCTCCTCGGAATCGGCTGGCCGGACTTCACGGCGATCCGCTCGACCGTCCCGTCGGCGTCCGCGCCGCCGGCGCATCCGGGTCGGCTCGCCGCTCTTCGGGTCGATCAGCATCATCTTCGAGTGGTGGATCGGCGCCGGGAACTCGATGATCCCGCCCTCGGCGGTCTGCGTGGCGCGGCGGTGCCGCTTCACGACGTTCACCCCGTCGATCGTCACGCGGCCCGTCTTCGGGTACACCCGGAGCACCTTGCCCCGCTTGCCCTTGTCGTCGCCCGAAATCACCTGGACGGTGTCGCCCTTGGTGATCGGGAGCTCTGAGCCGGACCACCGGCTGCTGGCGGACGCGCTTGGCCTTCTTGTGCACGAGCGGCTTCATGTCAGAGCACCTCCGGCGCCAGCGAGACGATCTTCATGTAGCGCTTCTCGCGCAGCTCGCGCGCCACGGGACCGAAGATGCGGGTGGCCCGCGGCTCGCCCTTGTCGTCGATGAGGACCGCGGCGTTCTCGTCGAACCGGATGTAGGAGCCGTCCTTGCGGCGGGTCTCCTTCACGGTGCGCACGATGACCGCCTTGGCCACGTCGCCCTTCTTCACCTGGCCGGTCGGGATGGCGTCCTTGATGGCCACCACCACGGTGTCGCCGAGGCCCGCATAGCGCCGCCGGCTCCCGCCGAGGACGCGGATGACCAGCGCCTTGCGGGCGCCCGAGTTGTCCGCGATCCTGAGAATGCGTCTCCTGCTGAACCATGTCTGCTCTATCTCCGTTGTACCGGCACGCAGTGCGCCGCTACTTCGCCCGCTTGACGATCTCGGTCACGCGCCAGTTGACGGTCTTGGCGAGCGGCCGGGTCTCCATCAGGCGGACGGTGTCGCCCACCTTCGCGCCGTGCTCGTCCCGCGCCTTCACCGTGATGGTCCGGGTCATCTCTTGCCGTACGCCGCGTGCGCGAAGCGCCGGGTCAGCGTGACCGTGACCGTCTTCTGCATCTTGTCGCTCTTGACGACCCCGGTGCGGGTCTTCCGCTGCAGGCGGGTCGTCGTGGTCGTCTTCTGCCATGGTCGTGCCCTTACGAGTTGGTCGTGCGCGCGCGCAGGACCGTCAGGATCCGCGCGATGTCCCGGCGCAACGTCCGGAACCGCATCGGGTTGTCGATCGACTCACTCGCCGACCGGAAGCGCAGCCGAAACCGCTCTTCCTTCAGCTCCGCGAGCTTGGCCTTCAGCTCGTCGTCGGACAGGTCCCGCAGTTCAGTCGCGTTCATTGCCTCAGATCTCCTCGCGCTTGACGAAGCGCGTCCGCACCGGAAGCTTGGCCTGCGCCAGCGCCAGCGCCTTGCGCGCCAGCTCTTCAGTCACGCCCTCGACCTCGAACAGCACCCGGCCCGGCTTGACCACCGCCACCCAGCCCTCCGGGTTGCCCTTGCCCTTGCCCATGCGGGTCTCGGCGGGCTTCTTCGTGATCGGCTTGTCCGGGAAGATCCGGATCCACACCTTGCCGCCGCGCTTCATCTCGCGGGTCATGGCCACGCGCGCCGCCTCGATCTGCCGGTTGGTGATCCAGCCCGGATCGAGCGTCTTGATGGCGAACTCGCCGAACGCCACCGCGATGCCGCGCGAGGCGATGCCCTTGGTCCGGCCCTTGAACGTCTTGCGGAACTTGACCCGCTTCGGTGCCAGCATGGTCCTCAGGCCCCCGTGCTGTAGGTGCGGCCGGCCATCTCTTCGACCACCTCACCCTTGAAGATCCAGACCTTGATGCCGATGGTGCCGTACGTCGTCTTGGCCGTCGCAGGTCGCGTAGTCGATGTCGGCCCGCAGCGTGTGGAGCGGCACCCGGCCCTCGCGGTACCCCTCGGTCCGCGCGATTTCCGACCCGCCGAGGCGGCCCGACACCCGGACGCGGATGCCCTGGGCGCCCATGCGCATCGCGCTCTGCACCGCGCGCTTCATGGCGCGGCGGAAGGAGATCCGCTGGACCAGCTGGTGCGCGATGTTGTCGGCCACGAGCTGCGACGCCACTTCCGGCCGCTTGATCTCCTCGACGTTGATCGCGGCTTCCTTGCCGGTCAGCTGGGCCAGCTCGTCGCGCAGCTTGTCGACTTCCGCGCCGCGCTTGCCGATGACCACGCCCGGCCGCCCGGTGTGCACCGTGACGGTCACCTTGCCCGGCTTCCGCTCGATGTGGATGTCGGCGATGGCGGCGTGCCCGAGCCGCGCCTTCAGGTACTTCCGGATCAGCTCGTCTTCCTTGAGCAGCGCCGGCATGTCCTTGGTGGCGAACCAGCGCGACCGCCACGGCTGGACGATGCCGAGCCGGAAACCGATCGGATGGGTCTTCTGCCCCATTAGATGCTCCCCTTCGTCGCCACGTGAATGGTCACGTGGCTCGTCCGCTTGCGGATCGGGGTGGCGCGGCCCTGTGCCGCGGCCGTGAACCGCTTGAGCGGCTGCCCCATGTCCACCATGGCCTTCGACACATACAGCGCGTCCACGTCGAACGCCTCGTTGTCCCGCAAGGCGCCTCTGCTCGGCGTTCGCGACCGCCGACTTCAGCGTCTTCGCGATCTGCTGGGCCGCGAGCTTCTTGTTGAACTTGAGGATCGCGTACGCCTCGTTCACGTCCTTGCCGCGGATCAGGTCCACGACGAGTCGCATCTTCTGCGGCGACTGGCGCACCAGCCGCTGGATCGCTGTGCCTGGCATCGTCACTCCGGCTTGGCCTTCTTGTCAGCCACGATCTTGCCGCTGTGGCCGCGGAACAACCGCGTGGGCGAGAATTCGCCCAGCTTGTGTCCCACCATGTTTTCCGTCACGTACACCGGCACGAACTTGTTGCCGTTGTGGACGGCGAAGGTGTGCCCGACGAACTCGGGCAGGATGGTGCTCGCCCGGCTCCAGGTCTTCACGACCTTCTTCTCGTTCTTCTGGTTCAGGGCCTCGACCTTCAGGAGCAGTGCGTCCTGGACGAACGGGCCCTTCTTGATGCTGCGTGCCATGTCGTGATCCCCAGTGGCCTACTTCGTGGCCTTGCCGCGGCTTCGGCCGCGAACGATGTGCTTCGGTTGGACGCCTTCTTCCTGCTGCCGCGTCTTCCGGCCTTCCGGCTTGCCCCACGGCGAGACCGGCGGACGGCCGCCCGACGTCTTGCCTTCACCGCCGCCCAGCGGGTGGTCCACCGGGTTCATGGCGACGCCGCGGACGCTCGGCTTGATGCCCAGCCAGCGGCTCTTGCCCGCCTTGCCGACCGACAGCAGCTCGTGCTCCGCGTTGCCGACTTCGCCGATCGTGGCGAGGCACCGCCCGTGCATCCAGCCGGACCTCGGTGGACTTCAGGCGCAGCGTGACGTACTCGCCTTCCTTGGCCACCACCTGGCAGCCCGACCCGGCCGAGCGCGCCATCTGGCCGCCCTTGCCGATCTTGAGCTCCACGTTGTGCACCATGGTGCCGAGCGGCACCTCCGACGAGCGGCACCGCGTTGCCCAGCCGGATGTCCGCGCCCGGGCCCGACATGACCGTGTCGCCCTGCTTCAGGCCGGTCGGGTGCAGGATGTAGCGCTTCTCGCCGTCGGCGTACACCAGCAGCGCGATCCGCGCCGTGCGGTTCGGGTCGTACTCGATTTCCGCCACCTTGGCCGGAATCCCGAACTTGTTGCGCTTGAAATCGATCTTCCGGTACTGGCGCTTGTGCCCGCCGCCCCGGTGCCGCGACGTCAGGTGGCCCTTGTTGTTCCGGCCGCCGCTCTTGGTGAGCGGCTCCAGCAGGGACTTCTCCGGCGTGCCCGCGCGTGATCTCGTCGAACCCGGAGACCGAGCGGAACCGCGTGCCCGCCGTCATGGGTCGGAACTGTCGAATGGTCATTGGCTCAGCCCTCGAACACCGGAAGCGTCTCGCCGTCCTTGAGGACGACGATGGCCTTCTTCCACCGGGCGGTCGTGCCCCGCGTCCGGCCCCGGGTCACCTCGTGCCGGCGCATCTGCATGGTGCGCACGTCGGTGGCGGTGACGCCGAACAGCTTCAGCAGCGCATCCCGGATCTGGAACTTGTTCGCGTCGGGATGCACCTGGAACGCGTATTCCTTGCGCGCCTGGAAGGCCGCCGAGCTCTTCTCGGTGATCAGCGGGCGGACGATGACTTCATGCAACGCGGGCATTTACTCGCTGCCTTTCTTCTTCGGCTCGGCCTTGCGGGCGGTGGACCGCCGCGCGCCGGCCTTCGGAGCCTTCACCTTGGCGGCCTTCGCCTTCGGCGCCGGCTTCTTCTTGGCGGCGGCCGGCTTCGCCTTGACCGCCTTGGCCTTGGCCACCTTGGGCTTGGCGGACTTCCTGGTCGCCTTCGGCGCAGCGGCCGCATCGGTCGCGGTCGACACGTCGCCGCCCAGCGCCCCCTGCTCGACCACCAGCGCGTCCGCCCACAGGATGTCGTAGGCCGACGCTTCCGCGTACGGCAGCACCCCGGCCCGCGGCAGGTTCCGCGCGCTCAGGTAGGCCGCCGAGTTGATGCCGTGCGTGAGGACCAGGACCTTCCGGCCCTCGAAGCCGAGCTTGCCGAAGCAGCGCGACCATCTGCCTTGGTCTTCGGCGTCGCGAAGTCGAGCCGCTCCACCACCGCCAGGAGGCCGTCGGCCGCGCGGGCGTTGAGCGCCGACTTGCCGCGCCAGCTGCCGGACCTTCTTCGGGATGCCGGTGCGCCAGTCGCGCGGCGTCGGGGCGAAGGCCACGCCACCGCCCCGCCAATGCGGCGAGCGCGTGGTGCCCGCGCGGGCGCGGCCGGTGCCCTTCTGCTTCCAGGGCTTCTGGTTACCGCCCGACACTTCCGCCCGGGTCTTGGCCTTCTGCGTGCCCTGGCGCTGGTTGTTCAGGTACACCTTCACGGCCTCGTGCAGGACCGGCTGGTGCACGGTGCCGTCGAACATCTCGGCCGGCAGGGCAAACGGCGTCTTCAGCTTGGCGCCTGCGGCGGAATACAGCGGAGCCTCAATCATGGCGGCTCTTGCCTCCCTGCTTGGAGACGGTCACGATGCCGTTCTTCGAACCCGGGATGGCCCCGCGGACGAAGAGGAGGTTCCGCTCGGCATCCACCCGCACGACCGTCAGGCCGAGCTCGGTGTGACGTGCCGCGCCATGATGGCCCGGCATCTTCTTGCCCTTGATGACGCGGGACGGATTGGTGCCCGGCCCGATCGAGCCCGGCTTCCGGTGCCGCGTGTTGCCGTGCGTGGCCGGTCCGCCGCCGAAGCCGTGGCGCTTGACCACGCCCTGGAAGCCCTTGCCCTTGCTGGTGCCGGTCACCTTGACCAGCTCGCCCGCCGCGAAGATCTCGACCGTCACGGTCGAGCCCGCCGCCGGAGCCGCGTCGCCCGTCACGTCGAATTCGCGGATGACCCGCGGCGCCGCCTCGAGCCCCGCCGCCTTGGCGTGACCCAGCGCCGCCTTGCCCGCGCGCGACGCCTTCTGCGCGCCGAAGCCGAGCTGCACCGTATCGGTCCTGACCTGCACCACCTGGCAGGGTCCCGCCTCGATGACGGTCACCGGGGTCGCGGTGCCGTCCTCGGCGAAGAGCCTCGTCATGCCGAGCTTCCGGCCAATGAGTCCGTTCGTCATGGCTACTGGACCTTGATCTCGACGTCCACGCCCGCCGGGAGGTCGAGCTTGGTCAGCGCGTCCACCGTCTGCGGGCGGGAATCGTTGATGTCGAGCAGGCGCTTGTGGGTCCGGAGCTCGAACTGCTCGCGGCTCTTCTTGTCCACGTGCGGGCTGCGCAGCACCGTCCACCGCTCGATCTTGACCGGGAGCGGGATCGGGCCGGACACCTGGGCCCCGGTCTTCTCCGCCGTGCGCACGATGTCCGCCGCGGCCTGGTCCAGCACCACGTGGTCGAACGCCTTCAGGCGGATGCGAATTTTCTGAGCCATCGTTCTCTCGTTTCTTAGGGCTGGGCCGCGGGGCAGCGGGGCCGCTGGGCAGTCACTGCCCCGCTGCCCTGCCGCCCCGCCGGACCGCTTACTTCAAGATCTTCGTGACCACGCCGGCGCCCACGGTCCGCCCACCTTCGCGGATCGCGAAGCGGAGGCCTTCGTCCATGGCGATCGGGGTGATCAGTTCCACCTTGACGCCGATGTTGTCGCCCGGCATGACCATCTCCACGCCCGCGGGCAGCTCGACCGAGCCGGTCACGTCGGTGGTCCGGAAGTAGAACTGGGGACGGTAGCCCTTGAAGAACGGGGTGTGCCGGCCGCCCTCTTCCTTGCGGAGCACGTACACTTCGGCCTCGAAGTGCGTGTGCGGGGTCACGGAACCCGGCTTGGCCAGGACCATGCCGCGCTCGATGTCGTTCTTTTCCACGCCGCGGAGCAGGAGGCCGACGTTGTCGCCCGCCTGGCCGTCGTCGAGGAGCTTGCGGAACATCTCGACGCCCGTCACGACGGTCTTCTTGTCGGACAGGAAGCCGACCAGCGCCACTTCCTCGCCGACCTTGATCCGGCCGCGCTCGATACGCCCGGTGGCCACCGTGCCGCGGCCGGTGATCGAGAAGACGTCCTCGACCGGCATCAGGAACGGCTTCTCCACGTCGCGGATCGGCTCCGGGATGAAGTTGTCGAGCGCGCTGTAGAGCTCGTCGATCTTCTTGATCCACTCCGGGTCGCCCTCGATGGCCTTGATGGCCGAGCCGCGGATGACCGGCGCGTCGTCGCCCGGGTACTTGTAGGCGCTGAGCAGTTCGCGGACTTCCAGCTCGACCAGGTCGAGGAGCTCGGCGTCGTCCACGAGGTCGCACTTGTTCAGGAAGACCACGATCGAGGGCACGTTCACCTGGCGGGCCAGGAGGATGTGCTCACGGGTCTGCGGCATCGGGCCGTCCATGGCCGAGACGACCAGGATGGCGCCGTCCATCTGCGCCGCGCCGGTGATCATGTTCTTCACGTAGTCGGCGTGGCCCGGGCAGTCGACGTGCGCGTAGTGACGGTTTTCCGTCTCGTACTCGACGTGCGAGGTGGCGATCGTCAGGATCTTGGTCGGATCGCGCCGTCCCTGCGACTCGGAGGCCTTGGCCACCTGGTCGTACGGGATGTACTTGGTGCCCCAGCCGCGGTCGGCCGAGATCTTGGTCAGGGCCGCGGTCAGGGTGGTCTTCCCGTGGTCGACGTGGCCGATGGTGCCCACGTTCACATGCGGCTTCTTCCGCTCGAATTTTGCCTTCGCCATGGCTCGCTATCCTGTCGAGATGTGGGGAGTCCGCTGAGTGCCTCTCGGCCTCAGCCTTTCTGTTGCTTCGTGATGATGCCTTCAGCGATGTTCTTCGGCACTTCTTCGTAATGGTCAAACTGCATCGAGTACACCGCCCGCCCCTGCGTCATGCTCCGGAGCGTGGTCGAGTAGCCGAACATTTCCGAGAGCGGCACGTGCGCCGCCACCACCTGCGCGTCGCCCCGCTGCGTCATGCCGCCGATCTTGCCGCGCCGGCTCGACAGGTCGCCGATGACGTCGCCCAGGAAGTCCGACGGGCTGACGACTTCGACTTCCATGACCGGCTCCAGCAGCACCGGGTTGGCCATGCGCGCCGCTTCCTTGACGGCCATCGAGCCGGCGATCTTGAACGCCATTTCGCTCGAGTCCACGTCGTGGTAGCTGCCGTACACCAGCGACACCTTCACGTCCACCATCGGGTAGCCCGCCAGCACGCCGCCCTCCAGCGCCTCGCGGATGCCCGCCTCCACCGGCTTGATGAACTCCCGGGGGATGACGCCGCCGACGATCTTGTCCTCGAACACGAAGCCCTGGCCCACGTCGGCCGGCTCCGCGTGGATGACCACGTGACCGTACTGGCCCTTGCCGCCCGACTGCCGGATGAACTTGCCCTCGACGTTCTGGACCTTCTTCCGGATCGTCTCGCGGAAGGCCACCTGCGGCTTGCCGACGTTGGCCTCGACCTTGAACTCCCGCTTCATGCGGTCCACCAGGATTTCCAGGTGGAGCTCGCCCATGCCCGCGATGATGGTCTGGCCGGTCTCGACGTCGGTCCGCACCCGGAACGTCGGGTCCTCTTCCTGCAGCTTCTGCAACGCGATGGTCAGCTTGTCCTGGTCCGCCTTCGTCTTCGGCTCGATGGCCACGTCGATGACGGGGTTGGGGAACTTCATCGCCTCGAGGATGATCGGGCTCTCCTCGTCCGACAGGGTGTCCCCCGTCCGGGTGTCCTTGAGCCCGATGGCGGCGCCGATGTCGCCCGCCCACACTTCCTCGATCTCTTCCCGCTTGTTCGCGTGCATCTGGAGCAACCGCCCCACCCGCTCGCGCTTGTCCTTGGTGCTGTTGTACACGTAGCTGCCCGACTTCAGCGAACCCGAGTACACCCGGAAGAAGGTCAGCCGGCCCACGTACGGGTCCGTGGCCACCTTGAACGCCAGCGCGGCGAAGGGCTCGCTGTCCTTGGCCTCGCGGTGCGCCGGGGTGTCGTCGTGCAGCGGCAGGTGCCCCTGCACCGGCTTGACGTCCATCGGGCTCGGCAGGTAGTCGATGACCGCGTCGAGCAGCGCCTGCACGCCCTTGTTCTTGAACGAGGCGCCGCAGAGCACCGGCACGATCGACCCGGAACAGGTGGCCTTGCGGATGGCCAGCGTGATCTCGTCCATCGTCAGTTCCTGGCCCGCCAGGTACTTCTCCATCAGCACGTCGTCGGACTCGACCGCGGCCTCGATCACTTCGTGCCGGGCCTGCTCGACGCGCTCCTTGAAGGCGTCGGCCACCGGCATCTCGGTGAAGGTCTTGCCGAGGGTCTCCTCGTCGAAGATGTACTCGACCCGGCGCAGCACGTCGATGTGCCCGGTGAAGGTCTCGCCCGGAGCCGACCGGCAGCTGGATCGGGAACGCCCGCTTGGTCAGCCGGCCCCGGATCATCGAGAGGCAGCGGTCGAAATCGGCGCCCACCCGGTCCATCTTGTTGGCGAAGATGATCCGCGGCACGCCGTACCGGTCGGCCTGGCGCCACACGGTCTCGGTCTGCGGCTCCACGCCGGCCACCGAGTCCAGCAGCGTCACCGCGCCGTCGAGCACCCGCAGCGACCGCTCGACCTCGACCGTGAAGTCCACGTGGCCAGGCGTGTCGATGATGTTGATCCGGTGCACCACGTCGTTCCGGGGCCAGAAACAGGTCGTGGCGGCGGAGGTGATGGTGATGCCCCGCTCCTGCTCCTGCTCCATCCAGTCCATGGTGGCCGCGCCCTCGTGCACTTCACCGATCTTGTAGTTCTTGCCGGTGTAGTAGAGGATGCGCTCGGTCGTAGTCGTCTTCCCGGCATCAATGTGGGCCATGATGCCGATGTTCCGGTACAGTTCGAGCGACGTTGCACGCGACATTACGGTCCCTGTCTCTAGTCTCTATTCAGCGAAAAAGCGGGGCGACCGACCGGGCAGATGCCCGTGGTATCGCTCCGCGCACGTCCGGGCTTGCACCCGAGACGAGGAGTCTCATGGACTCCCTCGCAGTTTCGTCGGAAGACCAGAGGTGGCTGGCGGTCGTAGCCGCCGTCACGTGGTCCGATTGTCGGCGAACACGAGGTTCGCCCCTTCAGCCAGCTATGCGACTACCAGCGGTAGTGCGCGAACGCCCGGTTGGCCTCGGCCATGCGGTGCGTGTCTTCCTTCTTCTTGATGGTGCTGCCCTCGCCCTTGGCGGCCAGGATCAGCTCCGCCGCCAGCCGCTCCGCCATGGTCTTCTCGGAACGATCCCGGGCAAACCCGATGATCCACCGCATGGCCAGCGCGCCGCGACGATCCGGACGGACTTCCACCGGCACCTGGAGCGAGGCGCCACCGACCCGGCGGCTCTTCACTTCGAGCGCGGGCTTGGCGTTGTTGACCGCCTGCTTGAACACCGTGACGCCCGGCTGGCCGGTCCGCTCTTCGATCAGGTCCATGGCGGTGTAGAAGATGCCTTCCGCCGTGCTCTTCTTGCCTTCGGTCATCAGGTTGTTGACGAACTTGCTGACCGTCTGGCTGTCGTAGCGCGGATCGGGCGGCACCGGCCGCTTGACCGCGGAGTTGCGGCGGCTCACTTCTTACCCCCGGCCGCGCCGGCCTTCGGACGCTTGGCGCCGTACTTGGAACGCGACTGACGACGATCGTTGACGCCGGCGGTGTCGAGGCTGCCACGGACGATGTGGTACCGCACGCCCGGCAGGTCCTTCACGCGGCCGCCGCGGATCAACACGATCGAGTGCTCCTGCAGGTTGTGCCCTTCGCCCGGGATGTAGGCGATGACTTCGAAGCCGTTCGTCAACCGGACCTTGGCCACCTTGCGGAGCGCCGAGTTCGGCTTCTTGGGGGTCGTGGTGTAGACGCGCGTGCAGACGCCACGCCGAAGCGGGTTCATCTTGAGCGCGGGCGACTTGCCCTTGTAGGCCGGTGTCTTGCGACCGTTCCGGACGAGCTGGTTGATAGTCGGCATACCCTGCACTTGTTCGTGGTCCGAATAAAATGGCCGCTAAATGGCGGCAGACACCAAAGATAGAGGGCGTTCAGGCGGGAGTCAAGGGAGGGGGAGGTGGAAGCGGTGGGCGGGATGCCCTGCCGACCCTGCTGAGCACTTCCACTGGGACGGCAGGGCCATATCGTCTTGCCTGGCAGCAACTTACCTAGGCATCAGGGCCCCGCAGTCGCGCTGGCGGTGAAGGTGACCGGCGAGCCCGCGAGTCCCGCGACCGAAGCGCGTACCACCTGATTGCCGGAACCTGGGGTCGCACCCACGGTCCAGCTCACCCTAGCGCGTCCGCTGGCGTCGGTGATGCTGGTCGCGCGAGAGAGAGTCCCGCCTCCGCCCACCACCTCCCACGCCACCTCAACCCCTTGTACCGGAGTGGACCAGTCGTCTGCGTTCGGTGTCACGACCCAAATTGCGAGCGGTACGCCTAGCATGGCGCCCGCCACGCCACTCTGGTTATTCCCGGCATCAACCCCGATCGCCCCGACGGTCAACACAGCCGTGGCGCTGAAGGTCACCTCGAGTTCCGGAGCGATGCTCGCCATGAGGGAGTGGACGGAACCGACCCAGGCGACCCAATTGCCCAGAGTCCAGGGCATCGAAGCGACGCCGTCGGCATCGGTGAGGGAAGTCGGCGACTCCACCCGCCCGCCTCCGGAGGTGACCGCCCAGTGGACCGTCATGCCGGCGACCGGGCGGTCGGCGGCGTCACGGACAATCACCGTGGGCGCCTCGGCCACGCCATGGAGGACCTCTGCCGTCTGTGCGTCGCCACCCCGCTTGACCAACTGTGAGGCGGCTCGGGCGCTGAAGGTGACGGGCGCGATTGAGGTTCCGGCGATCGTCGCGGTCGCCTGTTGGGTCCCGATGCCGGGCTCCGATCCCAGGGTCCAGGCGGCGCGGGCAAATCCCTCGGTATCGGTCAGGTCCGCTGGCGACCCCAGGTTCCCGCCACCAGCGGTCACCTCGAAGGCGACGGTCACGCCCCGCAGCGGCGTGCCGTGCTCATCCGTGACCTTCACCGTGATGTGCTGCGCAAGCGGGCTGCCGGCCACGCCAACCTGGTTGTCGCCGTAGGCGAGCTCCATGGCCGCCGGCGGCCGAATCGGCGCGGGATCGTTCAGGTCGCTGGAGCAGCTCGCGCCGACTGCCGCGACCGCGCCGACAAGGATCCAACTGTGCTGCCTGCTCATGACTCGACCCTTCAAGAAGCTGCGACTGTCCATGAATTCACGGCCCCGCCGTCGCGCTTGCGGTGAAGGTCACCGGCGAGCCGAGGAGCCCCGCCACCGTCGCGGTGGCAATCTGATTGTTGGTACCGACGGTGTTCCCGATGGTCCAGCCGGTCGACGCTTTACCTGATGCATTGGTCACCGACGATGCCACCGTGGTGCTGCCGCTGCCGTCCGCCGCGGCCCAGTTCACCGTCACACCGGGAATTCCGTTCCCGAACATATCCTCCACGAAAACGACGATTGGCAGCGGCAACAGCCTCCCGGCTGCCGCCGTCTGGCCGAATCCTCCGTACACAAGCACTGTGGCGGGGGGAGCGGCGAGCACCGTGGCCGTGAACACCGCGATCCCCGGAAGACAGGACTCAATGCACCCCTCGCCTCGCGCGATCGCAACGCCCGCCGTTAGGCTCGGACCGGCCCACCACGGCAATGTGGCAATTGCCGAGGCACGGCCATCGCTATCCGTCAGGCTATTGGAGGGCGTGATCGAACCTTCACCCCACAGGAATCCGCCTCCCGCCTCCCAGTCGACCAGGACACCCACCGCCGGCTGCCCCGACGAATCCTGCACCAGGACCACCAGCGGCTCGATCAATGTCGTCGCTGCCGTCGCCGCTTGGAGATTCCCGGATACTATTGAGACCGTGTATGGCCCCCGTGGCCGGGTGACCGTACTGGCCACGAATGCGACCAGTGCACCACTGTCCCCCGCGACGAACGCGCGCAGGCCCTGGTTGTTCGATCCGACCCCGAAGCCAAGCTGCCAGTAGTTGGTGGCGGTGCCATCGCGCCCGGTGAGGACGCGGGCCTCTTGGCGATATCCGCCGCCGGCCGTCACTTCCCACTGCACCGGCACGCCTTCGACCGCCACGCCAGTCGGACCAGGGGTCTTCGCCAACACGGTCGGAGGTGTCTCCACGAACAGACCTTCCATGGCGACCTGATTGTCACCAGCAACAATCGTCAGGGTTCCCGCCGTGAGGACAGCCGATGCGGCAAAGTTCGTGGAGGCCGATGAGGCAACGGCAGCCCGCAGCGAGTGCACCCCCGCGCCGACCTTTGCCCCGAGCGTCCAACTTGTTGAGGCCCGACCCGAACTGTCGGAAATCGACTGGGAGGCGCTCACCGACCCACCGCCCGAGACCACCTGCCAAGTGACCGGGACGCCGGCCAATGGATTGCCCACTGTGTCCCGAACGACGACCGTGGGCTGGTCAGCCAGGGCTTGGGTGACCTCTCCAGTCTGTCCATCGCCGCGCAGCTTGGCGAGGAATGCTCGGGTCGTGGCGGTCGCGGTGAACGTGACCTCCTTGCCAGTCGCTCCCGTAAGCGTGGCAGTCGCCTGTTGTGCGCCCGGTGTGACGCCCGATCCCAGCGCCCACTCCGTCGCGGCCAACCCCTGGGCATCGGTGACGACGGTTGCCGCGTTCAATTTCCCGCCGCCGCTCGCAACGGCAAACGTCACGGTCATACCGCTCATCGGCTTGCCCGACCCATCGGTGACCTTCGCGGTGAGCGGCATAGGGAGCCAGCCACCGGCGACCCCGACCTGATTGTCGCCGAACGCGATGTCGATGGTCGCCGTCGAGACAGTCGGCGTTGGCCCGCTAGCGTCGTTCGAGCATCCGATCACGGCAATGGCGATGCCTGCGAGCCACATTCCATGGTTGGCGCGTCGAGTGCACATGCTGCCTCCGATTGAGCGACGTGGGATCCCAGTTCTCCACTCGAGCCACAAGGCGGGGCTCACGGCCCCGCCGTCGCGCTCGCCACAAACAAGACGGGCGACCCCACCAGACCGGTGACGGTGGCCGTCGCGGTCTGATTGTTCGTGCCGACCGTCGTGCCGATGGTCCAACCGGTCGAGGCCACGCCCGTCGAATCGGTGACCGAGGACGTCAGCGTGGTGCTGCCGCTCCCTGGGGATGCGGCCCATTGGACCGTCACCCCTGACTTCGGATTGCCGTACTGGTCCATGACTCGGGCACCAATCTGCAGGGTGAGCAGTGTCCCGACCCTCCCCGTCTGGGCGTTACCGGACGCCACGACAACCGATCTCGCCGGCCCGGCGAGCGTCGTTTCAGTGAAGACGGTCGAGACATCGACCGGAATGCCTTGAACGGTCGCACGCACGTAGACGCTGCCTTCGGCGGCGTGATGACCCTGGAGGAGCACCGTGGTGGAGGCGTGGCCGAGGGCATCGGTCACGTTGGTGACCGTCGTGTAGTCACCGTATCCCCAGTCGTGGAAGACCGCCCACTTTACTGCCGCGCCTGCCAGCGGAAGACCGGCATCATCCGTCACGAGAACCACCAGCGGATCGGCGAGCGTCGTGCCGAGTTCTCCTGACTGCCAATTCCCGGAAACGACGTAGATCGAACGCGGAAGCGTGATGACGCTCGCGGTGAACGACACCTGCGTGCCGGTCAGGCCGTCTACCGAGGCGCTGAGCTCTTGGTTGTTGGTCCCGACGCTGCCGCCCAGGGTCCACCCGACGGCGGCCGTACCATCCGTCGACGTGGTGGTCGCCGGGAGGGTGATGGTCCCGCCGCCGGCCGCCACCTCCCAGTGCACCACGACACCCTTGACGGGCACGCCGCTCGGTCCTGGAGTCGTGACCAGGACGGCGGGCGCCACCGGCACCTGAAGCCTCGGAAATCCGGACTGCTGGTCGCCCCGAATGACCGAGAGTGTACCAGCGGTCAGCACGCCGGAGGCGGTGAATGTCGCCGCCTGCGAATATTGGACGGAGGCCCGCAGGGCATGCGCTCTGGTTCCTACCGTCGGGCCGAGGAGCCAGCTGGTGGAGGCCTCCCCGGAAGAGTCCGTCGTCGTTTCAACTGCCGAGGCGGAGCCGCCACCCGCAGTCACAGCCCACTGGACCGTCAACCCGGCCACCGGGTGGCCTGCAGCATCCCGGACTGCCACGGTCGGCAACTGCCCCACTGATTGAGCGACCTCCGCTGTCTGCGAATCGCCACTCCGGATCGTGACCAGCACCGAGGCGAAGGCGGTGAAGGTCACGGTGTGACCCGGCACGGAGGCCGTTGCGGTCTGGCGGATGGCGCCGGAGCCGAGCGTCCAACTCGTGCTGGCCAGGCCGTGATCATCACTCGTAGCCGTCGCCGACACGAGGTGCCCTCCGCCACCGGTCACGGCGAAGGCAACCACAGCTCCTGGGAGCGCCGCGCCGTCCTGGTCGGTGACCTTGACGGAGATGGGGGTGCGGAGCGGCGCGGCCATGACGCCGATCTGTCCGCTCCCTGCGGCGATGACCATGCCGCTGGGGAGCGATGCCGGAGTCGACGGACCAATCGGCTCGGTTGAGCAGCCCAGAGCCATGAGTGTCGCCGCACCGAATGCAGCGACCGTAGTCAGGGATTTCCGGCGCATGAGCTCATCTCCCCTGGTTGGTGCCCCGCCTCAAAGACGGAGCAGCGAGGCGGCCGGACGAGGAGCACGACGGGAGCAGCAATTCGTGAGGTTCGCATCTCGGCCTCCCTTCGATGGGTGGGGAACGGGCGGACTCCCGTCCCGGCCTCCGCGGATGGGCTTTGCCGCCGTGGAGTCTGTTGCGGCGCACGGCTTCGTTGTGCACCTTAGGGGAGTTCCTGAAGCGCACGGTCACCCCCGCCAGCTTCTGGCTCCCTCTACCAATAGACGCGCCAAAACGCCGCAAATCGGGCCATCCCGCATGGATTCC
This sequence comes from uncultured Gemmatimonadales bacterium, assembly GCA_963810185.1. Lineage (GTDB taxonomy): Bacteria > Gemmatimonadota > Gemmatimonadetes > Gemmatimonadales > GWC2-71-9 > SPDF01. Next base: position 72,970 of record CAWEMJ010000001.1, on the reverse strand, counting down.
ACCGAGCGTGTGACCGAACTCCTGCAGCGCGCCGGCGCGGGGGATGCCTCCGCCTGCGATCAGGTGTACCCGCTCGTGTACGAGCAGCTCCGCCAGCTGGCCCACCGGCAGCTGCGCCGGGAAGCCCCTGGCCACAGCCTCAATACCACGGCCCTCGTCCACGAGGCGTACCTCCGGCTGGTGGACCAGCGTCGCTCGCAGGTGCAGGACCGTGGCGCACTTCCTGGCCATCGCCTCGACGGCGATGCGGCGCATCCTCGTGGACCACGCCCGCCGCCACCGCGCCGGGAAGCGCGGATCGGCGGCTGCGGCCAGTGCCGCTGGAGATGGCGGAAGGAATGGCGCCCGAGGATCGCGCCGAGTTGCTGGTGGCGCTGGACGCCGCACTCGCCCAGCTCGCCGCGCTCGACCCGCGCCAGGCCAGGGTGGTCGAGTGCCGGTTCTTCGGGGGGCTCACCGAAGACGAGACGGCGGAAGCGCTCGGCACCAGTGCCCGCACCGTCAAGCGCGACTGGGCCAAGGCGCGCAGCTGGCTGTACGACGACGCTGTACCCGGACGCGGTGGGCTGACCCGGTGCCATCGCCCTCCCCGCAGCGGTTCCGCCAGGCGGATGCGATTCTCGACGCGGCGCTCGATCTCGAGGAGGGCGAGCGTGCCGCCTTCGTCGACCGGGCCTGCGAGGGCAACCCCGCCCTGCGCTCGCAGGTGCACCGGCTGCTGCGCGCCATCCAGCGCTCGGAGGGATTTCTCGCCGGCGCGGCCGTGGACCTCGCGCGACCACTGCTCGACGCCAACACCGCGCCAGAACTCGACGCGCCGGCGCCGACGCTCCCGGAGCACGTCGGTCCCTACCGGGTGATCAGCGAGCTGGGGCGGGGCGGAGTGGGTGTCGTGTATCTCGCTACGCGGGACGACGACCCCGCTGGGACGCTGGTCGCCCTCAAGACCCTCCGCGGCGGCAGCCTCTCCTCCGGGACGGTGCTCCGGCGCTTCCTGGCGGAACGCCGCATCCTCGCCACGCTCGATCACCCGCACGTGGCGCGACTGCTGGAAGCGGGCATCACCCCCGATGGCGCGCCGTACTTCGCGATGGCCTACTCCCCCGGCGGCTCGCTCGCCGACCGCCTGGCCGGCCGGCCGCTCCCCGTGACGGAGTCGTTGCGGGTGGCGCGCCAGCTTGCGGAGGCGCTCTCGGCCGCGCACGCCGTCGGCATCGTGCACCGCGACGTCAAGCCGGCCAACGTGCTCTTCACCGCCGCCGGCGATGTGCAGCTCACGGACTTCGGCATCGCCAAGTTGCTGGACCACGACTCCACCCAATCCGGCACGCTGCTCGGCACGCCGGCGTACCTCGCCCCGGAGCAGCTCCGGGGAGGCGCCGTCGACCACCGGGCCGACCTCTGGGCGCTCGGCGTGACGCTCTACCAGATGCTCGCGGGCCGCCGGCCCTTCGACGGCACCTCGTACGCGGCCGTGCTGCACGCGGTCGTCGCGGTGGAGCCCGACTCGCTGGGGCGGGCCGCCAGCGTCCCCGCCGCCCTCGAGGCGCTGGTCCATCATCTGCTGCGGAAGGATCCCGAGTCCCGGCCGCAGACGGCGGCCGAGGTGGCCCGGGTCCTCGCGCTCATCGAGGCCGACCCGACCGTGCGCTATGCGCCACTGCCAAGCCTGCCTGCCGAGCCGACGCTCACGCCCTCGCTGCGGATCCGCGGGGCTTCGGTCGTGGTGTTGCCCTTCAGCAACCCCAGCGCGAACAGCGACGACACGCCATTCACCGACGGACTCACCGACGAACTGATCGGCGCGCTTGGCAAGGTGCAGGGGCTGCGCGTGACGGCGCGGACCACCGCGTTCGCCCTCGGGAAAAGGCCTCGACGCGCGGGCCATGGCCAACATGCTCGGCGTCGCCTACCTGCTGGACGGCAGCGTGCGGCGCGCCGGAGACCGGCTCAAGGTGACCGCGCAGTTGGTGCAGGTGGACGACGCCTCGGTCGTCTGGTCGGAGACCTACGATCGCCATGTCGGGGACATCTTCGACGTGCAGGAGGAGGTCGGCACAGCGATCGTCGCGGCCCTGGCCCCGGTGCTCGGGCAGTCCTCCACGGCGGTGGCGGCCGCCGCCCGGCCCCGCGACATGGGCGCCTACGAGCTGTTCCTCAAGGGCCGCTACTTCTGGGAGAAGCGCACGGCGCCGGATCTGGAGCGCGCGGCGGAGTACTTCCAGGAGGCAACCGAACGCGACCCGGCTTACGCCGAGGCGTTCGCCGGCATCGCGGATACCCAGATTCTGCTGATGGTGCTGTGCGGCCGGCGCCCGGCCGATCACCTCCCGGGGCGCGCGCGGCCGTCGCGGAGGCGCTCCGGCTCGGCACCGGCCTCTCGCGCGTCCACGCCACGCACGGCAACCTGCTTTCGGCGTTCGAATGGCGGTGGGAGGAATCGGAATCGGAGTTGCGGCGGGCCATCGAGCTGGATCCGGGCGTCATCAACGGGTGGATCTACCTCGCTATCGGGCTGCAGCACCAGGGGCGGTTCGCGGAGGCGATCGACGTGGCCACCCTGGCGTTGCAGCGCGACCCGCTCTCCCCCGCCCTCAACCTGACGCTCGGGCGGGCGCATCTCCACGCCGGCCGGCCGGCCGATGCCCTCCGGCCGCTCCGGACAGCGGTGGAGATCGCCCCGGGACTCTCGTTCGGCCTGCAGCAACTCGGGCATGCCTACTTGCAATTGGGCCGGAACGACGAAGCGGTGGAGGTGTTCCGGAAGGCGACGGTGACGGGGGGCCGGCTCGAGAGCGGCCATCTGGCATTTGGGCTCGCGCGAACCGGCGCGCGGACGAGGCCCGCCAGACCCTGCAATCGCTGCTGGTCGACGATCCGACCGCGTACCTCCCGCCGTTCGGGGTCGCCTGCGGCTTCGCGGGGCTGGACGACCACGACGCCGCCCTGGAGTGGCTGGAGCGCGGATACGACGAGCGCGCCGCGCACATGAACACCATCCTGGTGGCCCCGGCGCTGGCTGGGTTGCGAGGCCACCCGCGATTCCGGGCGTTGCTTGCGCGGTTGAATCTGCGGGCCCCGCGGCATGACCCTCAACCTCCGCCGGTCCAGTGGGCGCCTCCTGTTCCACGTGTCGCTGCTCGGCGGGTGCCTGACCGCACCACTCCTGGCGCAGCACACGGTGGTCAATGGTCGCGTCGCCGCCCCGGGGTTGGAACTCCGATCGTCGGCGCGGACGTCGTCGTCGCCGCCCTCGGCCGGCAGGTCGAGACCGACTCGACAGGGTGGTTCGTGCTCTCCGGCCTGCCCGCCGGGCCGATCGCCATCCTCGTCCGACAACCCGGCTACCGGGCGACGACGATCACCCTCACCCTCGCCCCGGACGAGGTCCGGACCCTCTCGGTGCTGCTCACCCCGATCGCCCCGATCGTGGATCCGATCACCGTGACGGCCACGCGGGACCCACGCAGCCTCTCCAGCGTCGCGGCAGCCGTCTCGGTCGCGGACACCCTCGCCATCCGGCGGGACCGGACGGTGGGTCTGGATGAAACCCTGCGCATGATGCCGGGCGTGCAGGCGCGATCCCGCTACGGGACCGACGACATCAACCTCGGCATTCGCGGTTCGGCGGCGCGGGCCCGCCAGGCCGTGCGCGGAGTCGCGGTCCTGCTCGACGGGATCCCGTTGTCGGAGCCCGATGGCGTCGGCCGACTCGACCTCATCGAACTCACCGCCGCGCGCCAGATCGAGGTGGTGCGGGGCCCCGTCTCCGCCCTGTACGCCGGGTCGGCCAGCGGCGTGGTCAACGTGATTTCGCGAAGCGGGTATGACAGCCCCGGAGTGACGCTGCAGGCGCAGGGCGGTTCCTATGGATTCGAGAAGTACGCGGGCCAGGCCGGGGCGGTGATCGACACCGGCCAGGGCAGCGTCTTCCTGGCCGGGTCCTACACCAATGCCGACAACTACCGGGACCACAGCGCCGGCTCGATCGCCCGCGGGCTCCTGCGCGCCGACTATCGCCCCGCGGCCCGGACCTACCTCGCGCTCGACGCCGAGGGATCGAGGCTCGACACCAGGCTGCCGGGGGCGCTCACGCAGGCGCAGTTCGACGCCGACCCCAACGCCGCGGCGCCGCCGGCGCTGCTCTGGAATTTCGGCCGGGCCGACACGCGATACCGGACCGGCGCCCGGCTGGTGCAGGGGCTCGACGCCGCCGGCAACTCCGAGGCGTCGGCGTACTTCTATTATGGGGGACGGACGCTGGACTACCCGGTCCCCGGGCAGGTCGTGGATCTCAATTTCCACCGCACCCAGGTGGCGCGCGGTACCGCGCCGCCCAAGTCGGGGGTGCACCCCTGGAACTTGCGGTCGGCACGGACTACGACCGGGTCAACGGCCTGGACCAGCGCTGGACCAACATCGGGGGCGAACCGGACACCCTCTTCGACCACGGCTCCGACGACGTGGGGAGCCTCGGCGTGTACCTGCAGGGCGGCTGGCAGGCCGCCAAGGCCGTCAACCTGACCCTCGGCCTCCGCTACGACGCCGTGCTCCTACACTTTCACGAGCGATTTTCCCGGAAAGATTGCGTCCCAGGACACCACCTTCGACCAATGGTCCCCGAAGGTCACGGCGTCCTGGCAATCCGGTGCGAACACCTTGCTCTACGCCTCCATCGCGCGCGGATTCGAGGTCCCGGCCATCGGCGAGCTTTCCCAGACGCCGGGCGCTCCGATCAGTGCGACCCTGCACCCGAAGTCGCTCTGGAACTACGAGATCGGCGCGCGGGCCTCTCGGCCGGGAGGTTCGCTATGACGGCGCGGTGTTCTACGCCGACGTGGACGGGGAATTCGTGCCGGTCACGAGCGGCGGCGTCAGCCGCCCAGAGAACGCGAGCCAGTCCAGGAACTTCGGCATCGAACTGGGTGCCACCTGGCTCGCGGCGCGGTGGCTGGACGTGAGCGCCAGCTACACCTTCTCCGATTTCCGCCTGCTCGACTATGCGACCGCCCTGGTGGACTCGACGGGCACGCTGCAACCGGTGGTCTACAATGACAAGCTGATGCCGACCATTCCCCGGAGCCGGATCACCGCGGAGGTGGTGACCCGCCCCCTGCGACACTCTCCCTCGGCCTCCAGCTGGAGTGGCAGAGCCAGATGTTCGTCGAAACCGGCAACCAGGAGGAGGGGGTGATCTACTACGATCCCCCCGGCCCGCAGCCGCTCGGTCCCGTACCCTTCAAGGCTGTGCCGGGCACGGACACTGATCCAACTCAACGCCCACTACCAGGTTGGACCGGCCGCCGTCTTCGCCAGCGTCGACAACCTCTTTGGGGTCATCTACACCAACAACGTGATCGCCAACGCCGACAACGGGGCGTACTACGAGGCGGGGTCCGGGACCTGGGTGTCGCTCGGGGCGAGCGTCTCGCTCTGGTCACCGGGCCGTTGACCTCCGCGCACCCGCCACAACCCTTCCGGAGGCCGGAAATGAAGCTCTTGACGCTTGCCGCAGTCGGACTCCTGATACTATCCGCCGCGCCCGAAGCGTCGGCGCAGGGCGCAGCCCCATCGGGACCGGCTACCGCTGCGGACTCCGGCTTCCGGGCCTTCCTCCGGGAGTTCGAGGCCGCCACCACGGATTTCCTGAACGGCGACGCCAGGGCGTGGATCGCGAACGCCTCCCATGCGGACGATGTGACGCTGTTCAGTCCCTTCGGGCAGGCCGGGACGGGGTGGGCGCAGGTCGGGCCGATGTACACGAGGGGGGCGAGCCGTTTGCGGCCGCGCGGCGCGAAGCTGTCGGTGGAGTACCTCGCCGTCATTGTGACCGGGGAACAGGCCTACACCGTGGGGATCGAGCGGAAGACTTTCCAGGTGGCGGCCACCGACTCCACGGTGCATGACGTCACCAGGGCAACCGACATCTTCCGGCGGGAGGCCGGCCACTGGAAGCTGGTGCACCGGCACATGGATCATCTGACGCCGCCCACCTGAACTCGGCTCACCCAAACGCACGATGCCCCGACCCGAGTGCTCTCGGGCCGGGGTTCGACCGACATCCTGACGCCGCCCCTCAACCGGGAAGACGTCGAGGGGGTCGTCTGCTAGTTCGGCGCGCCGGTCGCGCGGTCAACTTCCGCACATCGCTACGGGCCCCTGGCGGTGCCGCCGCAACCGTCACAAAGGTGTATCGAGCGCCAGTCGTGAGCGTTGCGGTGGTGTAGTATTCGCCGGTCGTCCCGCTGACCGTCCGCGTGGCCGAGGTTCTCCCCGTCGCGTTGGTGGTCGTCGTGCCGGTCGAGCCCGAGCCGCCGCCGGAGATGGTCCACTCCACCGAGGCGCCTCCCACCTGATTGTTGAAGGTGTCGAAGACCCGGACAACCAGTGGTTGCGGTGCGATCGGGAACATGGCGGTCGTCTGGCTATCGCCGGAAAATGCCGTAATCACCGTTCCCGGTCCGGCGACACCTGTGGCCGTAAAGGCGACCGGCGATCCAGCCAGGCCAGCCGCGCTCGCGGTCGCATGGTTGACACCTGGGCCGGCCGTCGTGCCAATCGTCCAGATGGTCGACGCGACGCCCCGGGCATCGGCGTTGACCGGTCCGATCGCGGCGACGGACCCGCCCCCCTCCGTGACGGCAAAGGTGACGGCGACCCCCGCGACGGGTTTGCCGCTCGCGTCCACCACCCTCGCCCCGATCGGTGAGGGCAGCGGCGCGCCGACCGTCCCCGTCTGGACACTGCCCGAGGCGAGGCCGATCGCCGACGGCGTCGACCCCGGTCCGTTCCCGCCGTCGCTCGAGCACCCGACGACCAGCACCGCGGCAGCTGCCAGCCCGACCAGGGCCGTCCCAGGAATTGAAGACATCGTGCTCTCCCGCGCGACTCTCGCGCTCCGCGAGTTGGCCAGTTTCCGATCAGGCTTCGATGACGTGCCGCCTGTTACGGAATCGCAACGACATTGTCGAACCCGCTACCGCACCCGGGTGACCCGCCCTGGCGATCGATGCCGTGAATCGGGCCGGTTCGGCCCAGCTCCCGCATGTTGAGCGCATTGCCCATGTTGGCTGCCACGCCAAACGGCGCCGGGGCGATCGTAAAGGGATCCGCGGTCGCGTAGCTGACGTTGTATCCCACATCCTCCAGCGAGCCGATCGTGATGGAACTCAGCGGGTTGCTTCCGGGCGCGATGTAGCCGGTCATCAACTCGTCGGTCATCACCGTTTCACGCCAGTGGCCCGTCCTGGGTGCCGGGACCACCGGTGTTCTCGACCGGCACCGGATACAGACTTGGGAAGGAGGTCAACCCGCCTGCCGCCCCATAGTAGGCATTGGCCATCGCCCCGTCGAAGTGCGTCGAGTCAGTCCCGCCAAAAATCAGGGGGAGGGCGTCACGTAGGGCCAGATGGTCCCAATCCCGAGCACATGCCCCATCTCGTGAAGAATGACAGGCTTCAGCACCCCGTTCGCCTCGATCATCGCCATGTCCGCTGCGTCGAAGGTCATGGTGCCGACCAGCGTCAGGATGCTCGGCTCCCGCACCCAGCACGGCGATGCCCCACCGAGGATCCCGCCCGGTCCATCAATCGGCGCGATCGTGGCGTAAATCAACACGGACGTGATCGCCTGGTTGATCGCCGGCGTGTTGTCATCGCAGCTCGCTGAGTCCGCGACGACGGTATCCGACGGAAAATCCGTGACAATGACGCTGCTCCACCGCGCCGCCGCGTCGAGGAAGGCGGCCCGTTGCGTCGCCGTCACGGGCGTCAGGAACTGGACGGCCACGCTGTAGGTGCTTGGAACGGCCGTGCCGAGGGTGGCAAAGTACGCGGTCGCGGCGGTGTCCCCGGGAAGCGCGGCGACTGTCGTGTATCCGCTCATCGTGCTTCCGACCGTGCGCGTTACCGACGTCCGCCCGGAGGCGTTCGTCCTTGTGCTGGTGGCCGAGACGGTGCCACCGCCGGTTGTCGACCAGGTGACGCTCGCGCCGGACACCGGGACACCGTCGGCGTCATTGACCTGGACGACCAGCGGAAGCGCGGCCGCCTGGTCGAGCAGGGCGTTCTGACTATTGCCCGACACGATGACGATTGCGACCGGTAACGGCGCCGGTGCATTACTGTCACTCGAACAACTCATGACCAGCGCTGAGACCATCCCCAGCCCGATCAGCCCCTTCGCGGGAATCCAGCGCATCGTCTTCTCCTGCGCGATGAACGCGCCCAATGGTTCTGCCGCGATCAGGGGAAACTCGGCAGCAAACGCCAGAACGTGATATGACGAATATAGGACGTGGTCCAGACACAGCCAACGCACCGCCCGTCGGAACCAAACAGCGCCCGGGAACAACTCCCGGGCGCCGTTGCACTCAGCACAGTCCAGCCATCGCCTAGAGCTCGTCTTCGAGCATGCCGGCCAGCACCACGTCGGCCGCCGCTTCCACCGCTTCCACCGGGGGCGGCGGCGGCGGGGGCTCGAAGCCCGCGGGCGGCTCGATGTCGATTTCGGCGTACCGGTAGATGCCGGTGCCCGCCGGGATCAGGTGCCCGATGATGATGTTCTCCTTGAGGCCGAGGAGGTCGTCCTTGGCCCCGCGGATGGCCGCGTCGGTCAGCACCCGGGTGGTCTCCTGGAACGACGCCGCCGAGATGAACGACTGGGTCGTGAGCGACGCCTTGGTGATGCCGAGGAGCACCGGCTCCGCGTTGGCCGGCTTGCCCTTCTTGCCGGATGATCCGGTCGTTCTCTTCCCGGAAGGTCAGCTTGTCCACCGTCTCCGCCTTCGAGGAAGCTGGTGTCGCCCGGATCGGTGACGCGCACCTTCTGGAGCATCTGGCGCACGATGACGCCGATGTGCTTGTCGCTGATGCGCACGCCCTGCAGGCGGTACACCTCCTGCACCTCGTTGAGCAGGTACTCCTGCACCGCGCGCGGGCCCTTGATGCCGCAGGATGTCGTGCGGATTCACCGGGCCTTCGGTCAGGCGGTCGCCCGCGCGCACCTTGTCGCCCTCGTGCACCCGGAGGTGCTTGCCGGCCGGCACTTCGTACAGCTGCGCGCTCGTCGCCAGGTCGCCGTCGCTCCGATCGGGTAGACGAAGATCTCGCGCTTGCCGCGCTTGATCTCGCCGAACTTCACGCACGCCGTCCACCTCGGAGATCGTCGCCGGATCCTTCGGACGCCGGCGCCTCGAAGAGCTCCGCCACGCGCGGCAGGCCGCCCGTGATGTCGCGCGTCTTGTAGGCCTGCCGCGGGATCTTGGTGACCGTCACGCCCTTGGGCACCTTGACCGGCGGCGAGAGGAAGACCGTCTTGTCCTTGCTCTCCTTCTTGGTCTTGCTCGGCCACGCCACGTTGATCGGGTACTCGTCGACCTTGAACTTCGGGCGACCAGGGATTGGCCTCGTCGGGGATTTCCATGGCCCGGCTCACCTGGTCCGTCGGCGAGCCGAGGATGATGCGCGAGCCTTCCGCCAGGATGTACTCCTGCGGGTCCTTCCGGTTCGGCGCGTAGACCAGCACCGACGGGTGCAGTTCCCGTCCGGGTCGGCCACGACCACGACCGAGCGGAGGCCGGTGCCCTCGTCGAGCTCCTCCCGCAGGGTGACGCCCGGCACCAGGTCCTTCCACCGGAGCTCGCCGTCGACCTTGATGATGCTCGGGTCGTTGTACGGGTCCCAGGTGTAGAGCACCGAGGCGCGGCGCCCTGCGCTGTCGCCCTTGCTGACCGGTGTCGCCTTCCTTCACCTGCAGCAGCGCGCCCTCCGGCACCGGGTAGCGGTTCAGCACCCGCTTCGTGTCCTTCGGGTCGACGATGAGGATGCCTTCCTTGGTCTCGTCCGACGCCGACTCGTCCTCGCGGGTGAGCGCGATGCGGATCTGGCCCTTGTCGCCGTCTTCGTACTCGACCGGCAGGTCGGCGCACTCGAGGTCGGCGGTGTACTGCACCAGTGCCGTCGGAGCGCGCGCGCCGCTCGGCTTCTTCGGCGATGCGGGCCGACGTGCCGCCGATGTGGAACGTCCGGAGCGTCAGCTGCGTGCCCGGCTCGCCGATGGACTGGGCCGCCAGGATGCCGACGGCCTCGCCCATGTCCACCATTTCCATGGTGGCCAGGTTGCGGCCGTAGCACATGCGGCAGACGCCGCGCCGCGCCTCGCAGGTGAGCACCGAGCGGATCTTGACCTTCTCGATCCCGGCCTCGTCGATCTCGTCGGCGATGTCTTCGTTGATCAGCTCGCCGGCCGCGACCAGCAGCTTCGGGTCGCCGTCGCTCGTCGAGCTTGTGCGGGTCGTACACGTCTTCCAGCGCGACGGTGCCGAGAATGCGCTCCCGCAGCGACTCGATGATGTCCTCGCCCTTCCTTCAGCGCGCTCATCTCGAGGCCGAGGATGGTGCCGCAATCCTCCTCGGTGATCGTGACGTCCTGCGCCACGTCCACCAGGCGGCGGGTCAGGTAGCCGGCGTCGGCCGTCTTGAGGGCGGTGTCCGCCAGGCCCTTCCGGGCGCCGTGCGTCGAGATGAAGTACTCGAGCACCGTGAGGCCTTCACGGAAGTTCGACTTGATCGGGCTCTCGATGATTTCGCCGATGCCGCCCGTCAGCTTCTTCTGCGGCTTGGCCATCAGGCCGCGCATGCCGGCGAGCTGCCGGATCTGGTCGCGGCTGCCGCGGGACCCGGAGTCGAACATCATGAAGACCGGGTTGAACCCGCCGCGCGAGGCGCCCATGTGCTTGATCATCGCCTCGGCCACGTCGTTGTTCGCGTGGGTCCAGGCGTCGATCACCTTGTTGTAGCGCTCGCCGAAGGTGATCTGGCCGGTGTTGTAGGCGCGCTGGAAGCGCTGCACCCGCTTGTCCGCCTCCTCCAGCAGCGTCGACCTTCTCGACCGGGATTTCGAGGTCCTCGATGCCGATCGAGATGCCGCCCGACGTGGCGAACCGGAAGCCGAACTCCTTGAGGCGGTCGAGGAAGATCGACCGTGTCGGCGAGGCCGGCCTCCAGGAAGCTCGTCAGCACCAGCTCGCGAGAGGATCTTCTTCCGCATCAGCTGCGTTCCGGAACCCGCCGGTCTGGCCATGATCTTGACGCGGCACGATGCTGTTGAACAGCACCCGGCCGGCGGTGGTCTGGATCCAGCCCTCCTTGCGGGACGGGTCGGACCCCTTCGGCGGCACGAACCAGAAGAAGATCGTGGTGTGGAAGTGCACCACCTCGTGCAGGATCGCCATCTCGATTTCGGCCAGCGTCGAGAAGAACGGCGCGCCCTTCCAGGCGGCGTTCCGCTTCGACAGGTCGGCGAGGGCGCCGGCGATCGGCTCCTCGGCGCCCGGCGGCAGCTTGGTCAGGAAGTACGACCCCAGCACCATGTCCTGCGACGGCTCCGCCACCGGGCGGCCGTCGGAGGGCTTGAGGATGTTGTTCGACGCGATCATCAGCACCCGCGCCTCGATCTGCGCCTCGAACGACAGCGGCACGTGCACCGCCATCTGGTCGCCGTCGAAGTCGGCGTTGAACGCCGCGCAGACGAGCGGGTGGATGCGGATGGCCTTGCCCTCGACCAGCACCGGCTCGAACGCCTGGATGCCGAGGCGGTGCAGCGTCGGCGCGCGGTTGAGCAGCACCGGATGGTCCTGGATGATCTGCTCCAGGATCTCGTACACCTCGGGGCTCTCCTTCTCGACGATCTTCTTGGCCCGCTTGACCGTCTCCGCGATGCCGTTCTCCACCAGCTTGTGGATGATGAACGGCTTGAAGAGTTCGACCGCCATCGCCTTGGGGAGGCCGCACTGGTGGAGCCGGAGCTCCGGGCCGACCACGATGACCGACCGGCCGGAATAGTCCACCCGCTTGCCGAGCAGGTTCTGGCGGAACCGGCCCTGCTTGCCCTTGAGCATGTCGCTGAGCGACTTGAGCGGGCGCTTGCCGCGGCCGCGGATGGCCTTGCTCCGCCGCCCGTTGTCGAACAGCGCGTCCACCGCCTCCTGCAGCATCCGCTTCTCGTTCCGGAGGATGACCTCCGGCGCGCGGTGCTGGATGAGCTTCTGGAGCCGGTTGTTCCGGTTGATGACGCGGCGATACAGGTCGTTCAGGTCGCTCGTGGCGAAGCGCCCGCCGTCGAGCGGCACCAGCGGCCGGAGGTCCGGCGGGATGACCGGGACCACGTCGAGGATCATCCAGGTCGGGTTGTTCGGCAGGTCGCCGGAGTCGCCCGAGCTGAGGATCGCGTCGACGATCTTGAGCCGCTTGAGCATCTGCTTCTTGCGGTGCTGGCTGGTCTCGGTCGCGACGCCCGCGCGCAGCTCTTCCGCGAGCTTCTTGATGTCGATCCGGCCCAGCAGCTCCCGCACCGCCGGGGCGCCGATGTCGGCCTTGAACATGGTGTCGCCCATGTCGCGCGCCTTCTGCTTCATGGCGAGGAACTCGTCCTCGTCCAGCAGCTGGTTGTGCTTGACCGCCACCACCTTGCCGTCGACTTCCAGCTCCTGCTTGCCGGGCTCGATGACGATGTAGTTCGAGTAGTAGATGACCCGCTCGAGCTCCCGCAGCGTGATGTTCAGCAGGTTGCCCATCGGCGAGGGCAGCGTCTTGAAGAACCAGATGTGCGCCACCGGCACGCTGAGCTCGATGTGGCCCATGCGCTCGCGCCGCACCTTGGACAGCGTGACCTCGACGCCGCAGCGGTCACAAATGACGCCCCGGTAGCGGATCCGCTTGTACTTGCCGCAATGGCACTCCCAGTCCTTGACCGGACCGAAAATGCGCTCGCAGAACAAGCCGTCCTTCTCGGGCTTGAACGAGCGGTAGTTGATGGTCTCGGGCTTCGTCACCTCGCCCCAGGACCACCAGGTCCGCTGACCCTGCAGTTCCAGGCGCTCGCGCTCCTTGGTGTCCCGCGGGCCCCGGATTTCCTCGGGCGAGGCGATCCGGATGCTGATGTAGTCGAAGCTCGAGCTCTTCGGCTCCCGACCGCTGCGAAAATCGATCATTGCTGCCTCATTCTTGAATCCGGTGTGTCAACCACGCCGGCGGAAAAATCAAATTGTTTATTCGTCGCCTTCGGCGGTCGTGCCCAGCGTCACCTTCAGGCCGAGGGCCTGGAGTTCCTTCACCAGCACGTTGAAGGACTCGGGGATGCCCGGCTCGGCCAGGTTCTGGCCCTTGACGATGGCCTCGTACACCCGGCTGCGGCCGTTGACGTCGTCCGACTTGACCGTCAGCATCTCCTGCAGCACGTGCGCCGCGCCGTACGCCTCCAGCGCCCAGACTTCCATTTCGCCGAACCGCTGGCCGCCGAACTGCGCCTTGCCGGCGAGCGGCTGCTGCGTGACCAGCGAGTACGGGCCGATGGAGCGGGCGTGGATCTTGTCGTCCACCAGGTGGCTCAGCTTGAGCATGTAGATGGCGCCCACCGTGACGTCGCCGGCGAATTCCTGGCCGGTCCGTCCGTCCCGCAGCCGCGCCTTGCCGCCCGGCGTGATGCCGGCCGCCCGGAGCAGTTCCGCGGAAGCCTCGTCCCACGACGCCTCGGACTTGGCGCCGAGCACGCCGGCCAGCGCCGGCAGCCCCGCCGCCACGAGCAGTTCGGCGGGTGAGAGCTCCACCTGCCGCTCCAGCTCCTTCACCGACTTGTCGAGCGCCTTCTTTTCCGCCTTGCCGGCCTCACCGTGGAGCGCATGGTGGTGCGCCAGCTCGATCCGGAGCTGCGCCAGTTCCCGCTCGGCGAGCTGCTTGGCCGCCTCGACCAGGAAGGCCTGGGCCTCCTTGTAGAGCGCCTTGGTGTCCGGCGACGACGCCCGGTGCCCGAGGACCTCGATCCCCACCCGCCCGAGGGCGGTGCGGTCCGCGTCGGTGGCGGCCTTCTTCAGGTCGGCCACCATGGCGGTGATCACGTCCGGCGCCGCGTCAGGTGCCGACGCGTTGAGCCGGAGCGCCTCGGCCGCCCAGCGGAGCCCGGCCAGCCGGATCAGCACGCTGATCTCGGCCTCGTCCGCGCCCCGGAAGACCGGCGTCTTGGCCTCGAACCCGAGGATCCGCGCGGCCCACCCGAGGTGGGTCTCGAGGATCTGCCCGACGTTCATGCGGCTCGGCACGCCGAGCGGGTTCAGCACGATGTCCACCGGCGTGCCGTCCGGAAGGAACGGCATGTCCTCTTCCGGGACGATGCGGGCCACGATGCCCTTGTTGCCGTGGCGGCCGGCCATCTTGTCGCCGACGCTGATCTTCCGCTTCTCGGCGATGTACACCTTGACCAGCTGGATGACGCCCGGAGGCAGCTCGTCCGGCTGGAGGATCTTGTCGATCTGGTCTTCGGCCCGCTCCTCGACCCGGGCGCGCTCGCGCGTCGCGGCGTCGATGGTGGCGCGGATCCGCTCGTTGGCGCTCTTGTCGGCCACGCGGAGCGTCTTGAGGTCGACCTCGGACAGGTCCATGCCCTCGAGGACCTGCGCCGGTCAGCTTGGTGCCCTGGGGGAGGAACTCCTCCACGGTGCCGGCCTTCAGCATCAGCGCCACGTCCTGGCCCTTCAGGAACTGGTGCAGCTCTTCCATCATGACCGTGGTGATGCGGGCCTTCTCGTCGGCCTCGATCCGGCGCACTTCGCCGATCCGCTCGCCGCGGTCCTTCTCGACCACCAGGTCCTCGATCCGGCTGAAGATCTTGACGTCGATGACGACGCCCTTCATGCCGGGGCTGACCTTGAGCGAGCTGTCCTTCACGTCCTTGGCCTTCTCGCCGAAGATGGCCGTGAGGAGCTTCTCTTCCGGCGACAGCTCGGTCTCGCCCTTCGGCGTGATCTTGCCGACGAGGATGTCGCCCGGCTTCACGTGGGCGCCGATGCGGACGATGCCGCGCTCGTCGAGGTCGATGAGCGACTCGTCCGAGACGTTCGGGATTTCCCGGGTGATCTCCTCCTGGCCGCGCTTGGTGTCGCGGACGTGGAGCTCGAGTTCCTGGATGTGGATCGACGAGTAGACGTCGTCCTTGACCAGGCGCTCGGAGAGGATGATGGCGTCCTCGAAGTTGTGGCCGTACCACGGCATGAACGCCACGAGCACGTTGCTGCCCAGGGCCAGTTCGCCGCCCTCGGTGGCCGCGCCGTCGGCGATGATCTGGTTGGCCTCGACCATCTGGCCGAGCTGCACCAGCGGCCGCTGGTTGATGGCGGTGTCCTGGTTGGTGCGCCAGAACTTCTTGACCCGGTACCGGTCGTGCTGCGACAGCCGCGCGAGCGGGACCGGCGCCCGCCTTGAGCCCCACGATGCCGGCGTCGACGATGATCTCGTCGGCGGTGACGCGGGTGATGGTGCCGCCGCGGCGCGCGATGATGACCGCGCCGGAGTCCCGCGCCACCTTCTCCTCCAGCCCGGTGCCGACCAGCGGCGCCTGCGGGAAGAGGAGCGGCACCGACTGGCGCTGCATGTTCGAGCCCATCAGGGCGCGGTTGGCGTCGTCGTGCTCGAGGAACGGGATGAGCGCGGCGGCGATGGACACCAGCTGTTCCGGCGCCACGTCCATCAGCTCGATGTCCTCGGGCTTGAGCAGCGGATAGTCGTCGCCCCGCCGCGTGAGGACCATGCGTGTCCTCGAAGGTGCCGTCGGCGTTGAGGGGCGCGTTGGCCTGGGCCACCGCGTAGTCCTCTTCCTCGCTGGCCGAGAGCCAGCGGATCTCGTCGGTCACCTTGCCGTGACGGACCACGCGGTACGGAGTCTCGATGAAGCCGAGGTCGTTGATCCGCGCGTAGGTCGAGAGCGAGGTGATGAGGCCGATGTTCGGGCCTTCCGGCGTCTCGATCGGGCACATCCGGCCGTACTGCGAGTAGTGCACGTCGCGCACTTCGAAGCCGGCGCGCTCGCGCGTCAGGCCGCCCGGGCCGAGGGCCGACAGGCGGCGCTTGTTGGTCAGCTCGGCGAGCGGGTTGGTCTGGTCCATGAACTGCGACAGCTGCGACGAGCCGAAGAAGGCCTGGATGACCGCCGACACCGTGCGCGCGTTGACCAGGTCGTCGAGCGAGATCTTCTCCGGGTCGGAGTTGATGCTCATCCGCTCCTTGACGAGCCGGGCCATGCGCGAGAGGCCGACCGAGAACTGGTTGGCGATCAGCTCGCCGACCGACCGGATCCGGCGGTTGCCGAGGTGGTCGATGTCGTCGGTGTAGCCGCGGCCGTCGTTCAGGTCGATCAGGTAGCGGATGATCGCGACGAAATCTTCCTCGGTCAGGACGGTGTGGTTCGGGTCGCTGCTTCAGCTTGAGCCGCTGGTTGATCTTGTACCGGCCCACGCGGCCGAGGTCGTAGCGCTTCGGGTTGAAGAACAGCCGCTTGAGCGCCTCGCGCGCGGTCTCGAGGTTGGGCGCCTCGCCCGGACGCAGCAGCGAGTAGATCTGCTCCAGCGCCTCGGCCTCCGAGTGGGTCGGGTCCTTGGCCAGCGTGTTCTTGATCAGCTGGCTGTCGCCGCGGCCGGCCGGGAGGAGCACGTCCACCCGGCGGACCCCGGCCTTGATCAGCTTGCGGCGGAGCGCGTCGGTCAGCGTGGCGCCGCGATCCGCGACGACCTCGCCGGTGGCCGGGTCGGCCACGTCGAAGGCCAGGACGTGGTCGACCCGGTCCCGCGTGGTGGTCGGCTGCTCCTCGTCCCGGAGGTCGAGGGTGGTGTAGCCGGCGAAGACCTGCACCGACTTGACGCCGGCGCTGCCGCAGGCATGTTCAGGCGCTCGGCGGTGAGCTCGTCGCCCACCCCGGCGAGCGGCGCGCCGCCCTTGTCCTCGGGGTTGGCCACGGCGCCGGCCAGCACGGCCCCGACCACTTCACGCCGTTCCTGCCGGGTCTCGATCTTGCCGGTGATCGACGAGCGACTTGGTGGCGAAGAAGAGGCCCAGGATGTCGGCGTTGTTCCCGTAGCCGAAGGCGCGGAGCAGCGCCGTGGCCGGGAACTTCTTCTTCTTGTCGATGTGGACGTAGATCACGTCGTGGATGTCGATCGTGAACTCGACCCACGAGCCCCGGAACGGGATGATCCGCGCCGAGAAGAGCCGCTGCCCGTTCGGGTGGATGTCCTCCTCGAACACCACGCCCGGCGAGCGGTGCAGCTGGCTGACCACGACGCGCTCGGCGCCGTTGATGACGAACGTCCCGAGCGGGGTCATGATCGGCAGCTCGCCGAGATAGACCTCCTTCTCGATGATGTTCTTCGGCCGCTGCTCGCCTTCGACCTCCTCGAAGACCACCAGCTGCAGCGTGGCCTTGAGGGGCGCGGCGTACGTCATGTCGCGCTCGATGCACTCCTCGACGGAGTACTTCGGCTCGCCCAGGGCGTAGCGCACGAAGTCCAGGGTGTACTTCCCGTTGACGTCCGAAATCGGGAAGAGGTCCCGGAAGACGCGCTCGAGGGACACGTCCTGCCGGGCGCCCCCCACGTCGTCGGGCACCAGCAGCGACTCGAAGGCGCGCGTCTGGATGTCGAGGAGGTGCGGCATCGGCATGCCGCCCTCGTGCTTCGCGAACGTGATCACCGCTCGGGTATCAGTCATGGCTCACTCTCATGCAACACAAAGGGCCCCGGGATGGAGGCCACCGCCGACAGGCGATGGCCCCGCGGGGCTCGGACGTCGCTGGAATTCAGGACCAACGCAGGTTCGTCATGCCGTCTCGCGAAAGCAGGGTGGACGCAGGCGCCCGCCGGGTCATCCCGGCGGGCGGTGCGGGCCCTACTTCATTTCGACGGTGGCGCCCTGCTCTTCGAGCTTCTTCTTCAGTTCTTCCGCCTCGGCCTTGGAGATGCCTTCCTTGATGACGCCACCGGCGTCGACCATGTCCTTGGCTTCCTTCAGGCCCAGGCTCGTGACTTCGCGCACGGCCTTGATGACCTGGATCTTCTTGGCGCCGCCGTCCTTGAGGATGATCGAGTACTCGGTCTGCTCCTCGACCACCGGGGCCGCCGCGCCCGCGCCCGCCGCCGGGGCGGCCATCGACGGACACGTTGAACTTGGACTTGAAGGACTCGATCAGGTCCGCCAGCTCGAGCACGGTCTTGTTGCCAATCGCGTCGAGGATCTGCTCATTGCTCATCGTGGTGCTCATCGGGATGCTCTCCGTCAGGTTAGGATGCCGCGGCGCTGCGCTGCTCGCGCAGTGCCTCGAGTGCGCCGACCATGGTGTACAGGACGCCGTTCATTGCACCGGCCAACTGGGCCAGCAGGACTTCGCGCGGCGGAATCTCGCCGAGCCGCTTCACATGGGCCGGGGTGACGGTGGTACCGTCGACCCGACCCATCTTGACCGTCGGCTTGTCGCCGAACTCCTTGGCGAACTCGGTCAGCACCTTGGCGGCCGAGAGCGGATCGTGCGACAGCACGAGCCCGGTCGGGCCGCTGAAGTGCTCGTCGAGCCCTTCGATCTGGTTGGCCGCGAGGGCCCGCTGCGCCAGCGTGTTCTTGACCACGACGTAGCTGGCCCCGGCCGCCCGGAGGCGACGGCGGAACTCCGTCATGCGCAGCACGTTCAGCCCGCTGAAATCCGTGACATAGACGTGGGGAGACGCCTTCAGCGCTGCCGTCAGCGTCTCGACCTCTGCCTGCCGTTCTGGCTTGCTCATTTGTACCCCGCCGTCTCGAGCCGCACGCCAGGCCCCATGGTGCTGGAGACCGTCGCCGACCGGATGTAGACACCCTTGGCCGCCGGCGGCTTGGCCCGCAGGATGGTGTCCATGAAGGCCTGCAGGTTTTCCGACAGTTGCGCCTCGCTGAACGAGGCCTTCCCGATCGGGACGTGCACGTTGCCGGTCTTGTCGACCCGGAACTCGATCTTGCCCGCCTTGATTTCCCGCACCGCCTTGGCCACGTCCAGCGTGACCGTGCCGGCCTTCGGGTTCGGCATCAGGCCGCGGGGACCGAGCACCCGGCCGAGCTGGCCGAGCTGGCCCATCACGTCCGGCGTGGCGACGATCACGTCGCACTCGAGCCACCCGTCCTTCAGCTTCTGGAGGTACTCGATGCCGACGAAGTCCGCCCCGGCGGCCTCGGCCTCCTTGACCTTCTCGCCCTGCGTGACGACCAGCACCCGCACCGTCTTGCCGGTGCCGTGCGGCAGGACCACGGTGCCCCGGACGACCTGGTCCGCGTGCCGCGGATCCACGCCGAGCCGGACCGCCACGTCCACCGTCTCGTTGAACTTGGCCTTGGCGGCCGCCTTGACGGCGGCGCACGCCTCGGTGGTGTTGTACGTCTTGCTGCGGTCGACCGTGGCCGCCGCGGCGTTATAGCGCTTCCCGTGGGTGGCCATCAGTCGATGACCTCCAGCCCCATCGACCGGGCGGTGCCGGCGATCATCCGCATGGCACTGTCGAGGGACGCGGCGTTGAGGTCGGCCATCTTGATCTCGGCGATCTTCTTGACCTGCGCCGAGGTGACCTTGCCGACCTTGGTCCGGTTGGGCTGCGCGCTCCCCTTCTCGATGCCCGCCTCCTTGAGGAGGAGGTTCGGCGCCGGCGGGGTCTTGGTGATGAACGTGAACGTCCGGTCGCCGTAGATCGTCACGACGACAGGGATCACCATTCCGCTCTGGCTCTGGGTCCGCGCGTTGAACTGCTTGCAGAACTCCATGATGTTGACGCCGTGCGGGCCCAGCGCCGTCCCGACCGGGGGCGCGGGGTTCGCGGCGCCAGCCGGAACCTGCAGCTTGACGAGCGCCTGAATCTTTTTTGCCATGCGACTCCTCGTGGTGCGCCGGGGCGATCAACCGCCCCTGGCTCCCGCGTATCCCGCGCGGTGGCGGTGCGACCCCCGGAGGGGCGCAAGAGCGGCGCCTGCCGCCCTAGTGACCGCGAAGCTGGAGGTAGTCCAGTCTCGACGGTCGTCGGCCGGCCGAACAGGCTGACCGAGACTTTGACCTTGCCCTTGTCGGCCAGCACTTCTTCGACCGTGCCGCTGAAGTCGGAGAAGGGGCCTTCCGTGATCTCGACCACCTGGCCGGGGAGGAAGGGAATCTCCTCCTTCGGCGACGCGTCCGACGCCTGCTCCGCCACGCCCAGGAGGCGGTTGACTTCTTCCTGGCGCAGCGGCTGCGGCAGCTTGCCGGTCCCGACGAACTTGATGACGCCCTGGATGCTGTTGACCAGGTGCAGCGCTTCCTGGTTCATCCCCATCTCGACCAGCACGTAGCCGGGGTACAGCTTCCGCTCGACGACGACCTTCTTGCCGTTCTTGATCTCGACGGCTTCCTGCACCGGCACCAGGGCCTGGCGCACCAGCCGCTCGTCCGCCGGACGGGGATCCTCTTCGATCCGCCGCTGCAGCAGGCCGCGCACCTTGTTCTCGTGCCCGGCGGTCGTCTGGATGGCGTACCAGCGGTATTCCATGGCGATCACCGGGCCAGCCGGGCGACGCCGTCCACCAGGATCAGCTGGAGCAGCAGGTCCAGCCAGCCGATGAGGAAGCCGAGGACCACCGACATGATCAGGATCATGCGCGTGGCCTTGTTCAGCTCGTCGCGCGACGGCCAGGAGACCTTTTTCGTCTCCGTGCGCACCGCGGCGAGGAAGCTCCCGGCGCGGCGGAACCAGGCGCCGACACCCGTGTCCGCCACGAGCGCGCGGCCACCCTGCGGGGAGGTCTCCATGCCTACTTCGACTCCTTGTGGAGCTGGTGCTTGTCGCACCGCGGGCAGTACTTCTTCCACTCGACCCGCTCCGGATGCAACCGGCGGTTCTTGTCGGTGAAGTAGTTGCGGTTCTTGCAGTCCGTGCACTCGAGAATGATCTTTTCGCGCGCCATATGTCAGCGGGGCCGCGAGGCAGCGGGGCCGCGGGGCAGGAACTGCCTCGCCGGTCCGTCTGTCCGCGTGTCCGCCCTCCGAAGGAAGTGATCCGTGTGCGCCCTGCGAAACCCCTAGAGAGCTCGCGATCGGGATTGAACCGATGACCTCATCCTTACCAAGGATGTGCTCTACCAACTGAGCTACGCGAGCAACTGCTTGCCCAGAGCGGGCGACGGGACTCGAACCCGCGACCCTCAGCTTGGAAGGCTGACGCTCTACCAACTGAGCTACACCCGCCGGTGTCCTGCTGCCTGACCATGGCCGATCGTCAGGCATGGTGGGGGTAGGATTCGAACCTACGTAGGGCGAAGCCCGGCAGATTTACAGTCTGCTGCCATTAGCCACTCGGCCACCCCACCGCGCTGCCTGCTACCCCCCGATACAGAACCCCGCCACCAACTGGGCGGGGTTTGAACGTCGAGAGTTGTGCTGCACCTCAGCTGGAGCTGACGAAGGGACTCGAACCCCCAACCGGTGGTTTACAAAACCACTGCTCTACCAATTGAGCTACGTCAGCCCGAAAGCCAAAATAGGCAGACCCATATGATAGAAGGGGACTTAGCAATAGTCAACGCCAGCGGGGCGGGGAGGCAGCGGGGCAGCGGGGCGGGAAGAGCGCCGGACTGCCCCCCTGCCCCCCGCTGCCCCGCCGAGTCCTCTCCTTCCTGTAACGAAACCCTGCTGGTACATTCGGGAGCTTCCGCTGGACATCTGTCGCCTACAACCCGCCATTTCCAGGTTCGGCTGGCCTACCGCCGCGGCCTCGCCTTGGCCGGCTGAAGACGGCTCCACGAGCACCCAGGGACGACGATAACATGGCCGATCTCAACAAGATGACCGACTGGGACCAGCTGAAGGCGATGCTGGAAAAGAAGGCGGACGAGTCGGGCCCGAACAAGATCGACGAGACGGCGCTCAAGGCCCACATGCGCTCCCGGGTCAAGGGACAGGAGCCGATCATCGAGGACGTGGCCAAGCTCCTCCGGCTCCAGTCGGCCAAGCGCACCAGCGACCGGCCGATCGCCAACCTCCTGTTCCTGGGCCCGACTGGCACCGGCAAGACCGAGCTCGCCAAGGCCATCGCCGAGTACCTGTATCAGGACGAGAAGGCGATGCTCCGCTTCGACTGCTCGGAGTTCACCGGGCCCGAGGCCAAGACCCGCCTGATCGGCACCCCCGCCGGCTACGTGGCCTCCGAGATGGGCGGCCAGCTGACCCGGCCGGTGCTCTCCAATCCCCGCCGACTGATCCTGTTCGACGAAATCGAGAAGGCCTACCCCGAAGTCTTCGACCTCTTCCTGCAGCTGATGGGCGAGGCCCGCCTCACCGAGCAGGGATCCGGGAAGACGGTGGACTTCTCCCAGACCATCATCGTGCTCACCAGCAACGCCCACGCCGAGCAGATCGGGAAGATCAAGGCGGAGGTGTCGGACTACCACGAGATGGTCAATTCGGTAAAGAGCTACCTGGCCGACAGCAAGGTGTTCCGCCCCGAAATCCTGGGCCGGATCGACCGGGTCTATGTCTTCCAGCCGCTGGAGGGGATGGTCATCGCCGAGATCGCGATCCTCAAGCTGGCCAAGCTGGGCAAGGAGTACGGGATCAAGGTGCAGTTCGTCGCCCCGGAGCTCCTGGTGCAGGCGCTGATCGCCGGCCAGAAGGTGAGCCGGTTCGGCGTCCGCGAGCTCGACCGGGTGATCTTCGACATGTTCGCCATGCAATTGACCGACGCGAAGGAAAGCGGCGCCAAGGAAGTCACCATCGACGTCGGCGACGACGGCAATCCGCGCGTGACCCCCGTGTCGCCCAGCGCACCGGCCTGACATCCACCGGGTGCAGCGTGCCCAACATTCCGTTCTGAGGTGATGACCGATGGCTCAGGGACCTGAATCCGGCGGGCTGCGAGGCCCTGAACGCCCGCGCACTCCGACTCCCTCCCCCCACCGCCCGGAAACAGAGCCGGTGTCCGGACGCGGCGGCGCGTACAGCGCCCCGCCGCCGGCCGAGACTCCCGGCGGCCCCGGTGGAAAGCCGCGTTCGACGCCGTGGTGGCTCCTCGGCGCCGTCGCCGTGGTTCTGGTCGGGGGGATGCTCTACCGGAACAGCGTGACCGACACGCCGGTCCAGCCCCCGGCGGTCGAGCAGCTGGCGCCGGCCGCCACGCAGGTGCTCGTGCTCGGGGTCGCCGATATCGACCAGCCCGCGACCGACCTCGCCAAGGCGCTGATTGCCGGGGGCGCGCTCCCGGCCCCGCCGCCCGGACCAGCGGTCGCAGCCGCAGCCGCGCCGACAGACGCCTCGGCGCCGGCGCAGGCTGCCACACCGACCGCCACCCCTGCCCCTGCCGTTGCGCCGCCCGCCACCGCGACTCCCCAGCCGGCGCCGGTGGTCCGCCGACCCAAGCCGGCGGCCAGCGCGCCGAAGCCTTCGGCGCCCGTCCCGGCCCCCGCCGCCCAGACCGAGCAGGCGGTCCGGCAGGTGCTGGCCCAGGCGCCGGCGGAAACCCGCACCGCCATCGCCGATGGCAACCAGGTCATCTACAGCCTCCACGTGCTCGACGATGTGGTCGAAGACGGCGACGTCGTGGAGATCTTCGTCAACGGCACCTCCTACGGCCGTGTGCCGCTGGCGTCCGGGGGCCAGGATGTGCTCATCCCCCTGCCGGTCGGCACCACCGCCAAGGTCCACGTGGTGGCCGTGCAGGACGGCGGAGGCGGCGTAACCTTCGGCGTCACCACCTCGCAGGGCGAAATCCGCAGCACCGTGATGCCAGAGGGCGGCAGCGACGACTGGAGCGTGACGATCCAATGACACGAGCGGAAACCCAGCAGGCCCCGTTCCAGCTGATCATGATGGTGGTGGTGCTGACCGGCGCGGTGATCGGGCTCAACAAGGTCAGCCCCCTCATCGCCCCGGGCATCCTGGCGGCGTCCTTGATCGGCATCGCCGTCCTGATGCTCCGGGGGCGGGCGGAAGCGCGCCAGGAAGCGGGCAAGGCCCACCTGGTCGACCACGCCAAGCTGAACAAGATGTCCGTCGCCCGCTTCCTCCCGTGGCTCAAGGAGAACGTGCGCGGCCAGGACGCGGTGGTCGACGTGATCTGCTCGGAGCTGGAACGCGGCCTTCGGCTGGCCAAGCCTGGCCGCCCGATCGGCGCCTTTCTCCTGGTCGGACCCACAGGCACCGGGAAGACCTTTCTCTCCACGCTGATCGGGCAGGCGCTCTTCCCGAACTCGAAGCCGGTGGTGCTGCGGATGAACCAGTACAAGCACGCCGACGACGTCTATACCCTGCTCGGCCCGCCGCCCGGCATGCCGGGGTACGAGGTCGGCGGCGCGCTGACCCGTCCCCTGCTCGAGAATCCGTACCGCGTGGTGATCTTCGACGAAATCGAAAAGTCCCACAAGGACGTCCAGCACTGCCTCTACGACGTGCTCGACGCCGGCAACTGCCGGGAAAAGAGCTCCGGCAAGCTGGTCGATTTCAGCGGGACCGTGTTCTTCGCGACCTCCAACGCGGCCGTCCCGGCGCTCCGCCAGATCCGCCAGAACTCGAAGGACGCCGCGACGTGGCTGGGCCAGAGCCGCGACGCGCTGGCCGATGGCGGAGGGTTCGACAAGGCGTTCCTGGCACGGTGGAATGGCATCTACTTCATGGACGAACTGCACCCCATGCACGTGGCCGAGGTGGCCTGCCTGCAACTGGCGGCGCATTGGAAGGAATACGAAATCGAAGTGGCCCACGCCTCGCCTGAGGTGATCCTGAGCGCGGTCGAAGGCAACGAGGCCTTCAAGGAGTACGGGGTCCGCCAGCTGGGCGCCTACCTCCAGACCGTTACGAAGGACGCCATCCTCCAGGCCAAGGAGGACGGCGCCAAGAAGGTGTGGCTCGGCGTCGGCCCGGACCGCTCGCTCTCCATTTCACGGACGGAGTAGCCGTGCGTCCCCTTCGCAGCGACCCATGGTTTCAGGCCTTCGCCATCCTGGCTGTCGTCTCCGCCGGCGTCACGGCCATGAACTTCGTGCCCGGACTCGGCGGGGCCGGCAAGGCACCAGCGCCGCAGAGCTCAACCGCGCCGGATTCCGCCAAGCAGGTCGCCAGCGGCGACCCCGACTCGGCCAAGCCAGTTCCCGTGACGCCGGCGGACACCGCCGCCCCGAAGCCCGTGCCGGCACCGCCCACGAGCGGACAGCCACCTTCGACGAGCGGGCAGGCGCCGACGACGGTCGCAAGCAAGCCGGCGGGCACGCCGGCCGGAGCACCGCCTGCCGCCGCCGTGACGAAACCCGCCGTCACTCCGCCGTCCACGCCGCCCTCGTCGGGCGGCAAGGCGTCGAAGGCGCAGGTGGGCGCCGACTCCGGCTTCATTTCCGAAGTGGCGTTCGCCGATGCGAAGAACGGCATCCTGGTCGGGACTGGCGGGCTGGTGGCCAGGACCACCGACGGGGGCATCACCTGGGCGCCGTCCGGGCCGGACCTCGCGCCCAAAATCCGGATGCTGACGGTGGCGTACCTCTCCCCGCGGGACGTGCTCATCGCGGGGGGCGGCGGCCAGATGCAGCGCAGCACGGACGGGGGGAGCAGCTGGACCTTCGTCGAGCGGAACTCGGCGGGGCTGATCATCCACCTGGCCATGCGCGACCAGCAGGGGGTCGCGGTCGGCGGAAGCGGGCTGATGCTTCGTTCCAGCAACGGCGGCCAGACGTGGCGTGAAGTGCGGGCCGGCGTTTCGACGGGTTTGTTGTTCGCGGCGTTCGTTGCCGAGGACACGGTACTCGCCGTCGGAAAGGAAGGGATGATCCTCCGCAGCAAGGACGGCGGACAGAGCTGGACGCGAATCATGGCCGGCACCACGAAGACGCTCGCCGGGATCGCGATGCTCGGGGGCGGCAAGGGGTTTGTCGTCGGCGACGAAGGGACGATCCTGGAAACGGCCGATGGCGGAGCGACCTGGGACCCGGTCACGGCGCCGACCAACGTGGACCTGGCCGCCGTCGCGTTCGGAGACCGCAACCGGGGAATTGCGGTCGGCGCGCACGGCGCCATCATGCTGACGGAGGACGGCGGCAAGACGTGGCGCGCGCGGCCGACCGGCCAGAACGTCACGCTGAGCGCGGTGGCCTTTGCCGGCAGCAAGACGGTCGTGGCGGTGGGGAGCAAGGGGTTGGTCCTGCGGAGCGCCGACGGCGGGGTGACCTGGCAGTAGGGACGGCCGATCAGCCGCGCGGGCGCTCGGGAAAACAAGTCGGCCCCCGGTCCAGCAATGGACCGGGGGCCGCTGTGCGATCGCCGCGACTCAGTCGTTCAGGAACTTGAGGTACGACTTCACCTGCGCGCCGAAGAGCTTGATCCAGGCCTGGATGATGTCATCGGTCACGCCCCCCGCGAAATCCAGGTCGCTCTCGAGCACCGGATTTTCGTCGTCGTCGGCGTAGGCACGGCCGAACCGATGGTTGGCGTTCCACTCATTCATCTTCTTGGCATTGACCTTCACGTCGCCGAACCCGATGTACAGCTGGGCGTCGGTGTTGTCGTTTGCCATGATGAGCAGGACCTTCTTGTCATTGAGCACCACACGCCAGGACGTGTCGCTCTTCTTTTCGTAGTCGAGCCCCATGGCGCTGAGAATCGACTCCATATGCTTGGCCGACACGGAGCTCATGATTTCCTGGGCGGCAGCGGGGCGCGCGGCGGCCGTGAGCATGACGAGCCCGAGGGCGGCGAGGGCTCTCCGGGCGGTGCCTCGCGACGAGCGGTTCTGCATTCTGCGATCTCCGAGAAGAAGAAGTGAGCTGTGCGTCCCCAATTTGGTGCTGCGGGCCTTCACGTTCAAGCCCGGTCTAGCCGATCCGCCACTTCGTCCCACCCTGCCCGTCTTCCAGCGTCACCCCCCGCCCCGCGAGTTCATCACGTATCAGGTCCGCTTTGGCGAAGTCGCGCGCCTGGCGCGCCGCCTTCCGGGCCTGGATGCGCTCCTCGACCCAGGCCGCGAGGTCCGCATCCGCCGCCTTCGCTGTGGGCAAAACGTCAAGCACGCCGGCGGCCCACCGGAACGCCTCGCGGGCCGCGGGGGAAACACCCGCCCCCCGGTCCAGCGCCCGGTTACCCGCCGTGACGAAGTCGAAGAGCGCGGCCACCGCGCGGGGGGCGTTCAGGTCGTCGTCGAGCGCCGCCGCGAACTGCTCCCGCAGGTGGCTGGCGGCGCCATCCAGCTCCGCGCTCGCCGCGGTGCCGACCGCCCCGTTCGCCGCGGCGGGCGCTGCCTCCAGCCGGATCGCGAAGTCCCCCAGCCGGCGGAGGCCCGCCGTGGCCTGCGCGATCGACTCGTCGTTGAGGTCGAGCTTCTGCCGGTAGTGGGTCTGGAAGAAGAAGAGCCGAAGCGCGGCGGCATCGACCCCGTCTTCCTGGAGGTCCCGCGCCGTCGTGATGTTGCCGAACCGCTTGGACATCTTCTCGCCACGAATGTTCAGGAACTCCGCGTGCATCCAGACGCGCGCGAAGTCCTGCTTGCCGGTGTGGGCGCAGCTCTGGGCGATCTCGTCCTCGTGATGCGGAAAAATCAGGTCGACGCCTCCGCAGTGAATGTCCAGCACGTCCCCGCCCCACTTTTCGCGCAGCAGGTCGAGCGCCATGGCCGAACACTCGAGGTGCCAGCCGGGGCGCCCCCGGCCGAACGGCGCGTCCCACGCCGCCTTGACCGCCTCGTCGTCCGGCTGCGCCGCCTTCCAGAGCACGAAGTCACGCGCGTCTTCCTTCGCGTACTCGTCGCTGCTGACCCGGCCGCTGGCACCCGAACGCAACTCGCGCTGGTCGAGCTGGCTCAGCTTCCCGTAGGCCGGGAAGCGTCCGATGGCGAAGTACACCGAGCCGTCGTCCCCCCGGTACGCGATCCCCTTGGCGAGGAGCGACTCCACCAGCGAGATCATCGGCGCGATGAACTGGGTGGCGCGCGGATACACGTGCGCCGGCAGGATGCGGAGGTAATCCCGATCGACAAAGAACGCCTGGGCGTACGGCTCGACATGCTCCCGGAGACTGACGCCCGCCTTGGCGGCCGCCTGGATGGTGCGGTCGTCGACGTCGGTCAGGTTCATGATGTGGAAGACGGTGAGGCCGCTCGCCTCGAGCCACCGCCGGAGCAGGTCCTCAAACAGGAACGTCCGGAAGTTACCGATATGGGCGTAGTTCCAGATGGTCGGGCCGCAGGTGTACAGCGACACCCGCCCCGGCGTCAGCGGAAGGAAATCCTCGACCCGGCGGGTCATCGTGTTGTAGAGGCGAAGCGTCATGGACGGAACCTAGACGGCCCCCGCGCACGGCGTCAACGCGCCGCGATCGATTCGTACGTGATCCGGCTCTCGCACACCCTGATCCCGTCGGCCCGCACCGCCGACAGGACGGCCTCGGCCCCCTCGGACGCAGCCAGAGGAATGCGGATCCACCCGGCCCGCCCGGTCCCCGCGGCTTCCACGCGGAGTTCGAGACATCGACCGGCCCGAACCGCCTGCGCGGGCAGCCAGCTCAATTCGACCCCGTCGTGCCGCAGCACCCGCTCCCCCCAGCCCGCCAGCATCCCCCAGTCGTCCGAATAGAGCACCGCCACGGCGCCGCCGTGCCGGAGCGCCGGCAACGTCGCTTCCACCACAGGGAGGCTCAGCCCCCGCGTATCGACGACCACGCGCGCGGGGACGCGACGCACCGCGTGCCGCAACTCCCCCTCGACACGCAGCCAGGGACCGAAGGTGGAAAGGTCATCATGCAGGCGGGGAAAGGCGCGGGTGAGCTCGACCGGGATGCCGACGACAGTTGAGCGCGGCAGCCCCAGCAGCAGGGGAAGGAGTGAGGGAAGCCGGTTCGGATGAGCAGTCGCCATCAGGCCACGATACCGCGCCGCCGCCGGCACCCGTCACCCCGGCGGCGCGTCATGGCGCGTCTTAGCGGCGATCCAGCACGCGAGTCAGGAGCACCGGGCGGTCAGCCCCGCGCAGCACCTTGTCCGCGACACTGCCCAGCACCATCCGCCGCAGGCCGCGCGCGCCATGGGTGGCGAGCGCGAGCAACTCCGCACCCGCCAGCGACGATTCGTGCAGCACCGCCTGCGCCACCCCCGGTTCGACGACCACCCGCACCGAGACCGTCACCCTCGGACTCCGGAGCCGGCCTGCGACCCCCTGCAGGTAGGCCTCGGCCTGATCGGTGAGGGTCTGGGTCAGGGTGTCATCGATGGGCAGCGCCGCGGGCATGCCCATGTCACCCGCGATCGGCACCGGCGGCACCACCCGGAGCAGGACCACTTCGCAATGCTTCGGGTCGGCGAGCGCGAGCGCCGGGGCGATGCACGACTCCGATTCGTCCGAGCCGTCGAGCGCCACGAACACCTTCCTGAACTGCGCCGCGGGTGGAATGGCAGTCCCTTCGGCCGGACGGATGAGCAGCACTGGCACCGTGAGCCGTCGGACCAGCGCATCCGAGACGCTGCCAAGCCAGAGCCGGCTGATCGCGCCGCGCCCGTGGGTGGCCAGCACGACCAGCCCGAACGCATTGTCCTCCGCGTGCCGGGCGATCTGCTCCACGACGTCGCCCTCGAGGAGCTGGTGCGTGACTCCCGCAAATCCGCCTTCCGCGAGGCGGGCGGCGCAGTTGGCCAGGTATTGCGCTTCGGCGTCGCGGATGGTCGGGTCGACGGCCGTTGCCGCGATGGCCCCCTCGGTGGCGATGGTCCACGGCGGGACCGGATCGTGCACCCGCACAAGCTCGAGATGCGCGCCGGCCACCTTGGAGAGGCAGGCGGCCCAGGGCAGCGCCTGTTCGGCGAACGGCGAGCCGTCGAGCGGGACGAGGATGGACTTGATCATCGCAACCTGCCTTTCCGGATCCGTTGCTCAGAAGAGCAGCAATCCGAGGAGAGTGGCGGCGCCGAGCAGCACCAGTCCGGTGCCCGCCGACCGCCGATACTGCCGTTCACCGAGGCCCACCGCCAGGCCGAACTTTAGCGCCGTGTTGCTGAGCAGGCCAACCGCGATGGCCTGCGCGCCGAGGGACGCCATCTCCGCGGCGGGGCGGAGCTTGGCCATCGAAATGGTCAGCGCGTCCATGTCAGTGAGCCCGAGGAGCGCGGCCAGGGGCAGGACACCCGGGTCCCCGAACTGGAGGCGGACCCAGGCGAGCGCCATCAACGAACCCTGGAAGAGGACGGCCATGCGAATGGCGCTGCCAAGCCGCAACGGACTCACCGCACGGGCCATGGGCGTCTCGGCCGACACACCCGTCGCGACGCTGCTCCGGAATCCGCGGAGTACAAGCACCGAGCCGACGGCCAGCGGCGCCGCAAGGTACGGGAGCAGCGCCCACGCGGTGGCCTGATTGAGGACGAAGGTCACCAGCGCGACGCGGACGATCAGGACCGTGCAGGCGCCGAGAACACCCGCGGCCAGCGCTCCGGCCGCCTCCGGCTCGTCGCGGCTTCGGCGCGAAAAGGTCAGGGTCACTGCCGTGGAGGACACGAGGCCCCCCAACAGGCCGGCGTAGCCGTACCCACGCGACACGCCGACGGCGCGTCGGGCAATGAAGCCGAGGAAATTGAGCCCCGAGAAGATGAGCACCAGGATCCAGAGCGCCCGGGGCTGCACGCCCCCGAAGGGGCCGAACGGCCCCGGCGGCAGGATCGGGAGGACCACCAGCGCCATCACGGCGAATTGAAGCGCTCCCCGCACTTCGAGGTCGTCCAGCCGCTGGACAAAATGATGGATGCGGCTCTTTTCGTTGAGCGCGAGCACGACGACGACGCCCGCGGCACTCGCGAGCCGAAGGTGGCCGAGCCCCGCGATCGTACCGAGGCCCAGGACCACCAGGGCGGCGACCTCGGTGGTGCCATCGGGATCGAGGGAGCCGCGGCGACTGGCCATGACGTACGCCGCCGCCACCAGCGCCGCGGCCCCCCCAAGGAGCACGGCCGAGAGCGCCGCGGCGCCCGCCGCAAGCAGGACCCCCGCGAGTCCGCCTGCCCCGCCGAGCAAGAAGAAGGTCCGGGCACCCGCGAAGCGGGCGTCCGGACCGTCTGCATGTCCTGTCCATTGTCGTTCGATGCCAACCGCGAGCCCGATCAGTGCGGCCACGGCGAGCCCCATCGCCGCCTCGGGCACGGCGAGCGGAAGGACGATGGCGGGACTGAGCACCTTACTCCTTCGGTGCCGGGGCAGGAGCAGCGGCCGCGCCGCACGACATGCCCGGGGCACAGGCAGGCTTGTCACCCATTCCAGGCATGCCGCCCATACCACCCATACCACCCATCCCACCCATGCCGCCCATCATCTGCTTCTCCATGTGGGAGTGCATCATCTTCATCATTCCCTGCATCGCGAGCCGATCTTGCACCATCGCGTTCAGCAGGGCGGCCATCGCTTCCGTCTTCTTGCTGCCGCTCGCCTTGTTCATGGCCGCCGTGAGATCGGCGATCTGGGTGTTGGCGGAGTCCATCTTGGCCATCATGGCCATGCAGGCGCAGTCCCCTCCGCCGCAACCCGCGCCGGCTCCCATCGCGGGGCCCATGGCGTGAGCGTGGCCGGCCATCGGCGCGGGAGCGGCGGGCGCCGGATCCTGCGCCCAGAGGGGCGAGGCCAGGAGGAGAGGTGCGGCGAGGGCAAGCAAGGCAAGGCGGCGCATGAGAAACCTCAAAGTGGAAAGGATCAGAGCGGAACAGTCAACACGGCGCAGAGCGCCGAATGGAGCAGCCCACGGGCAACGCTTCCACCCTCGACAATACCCGGTGGACCGCCGCGATGGTACCCGAACGCGAGCAACTTGGCGCCGGTCTCCGCCGCCTCGGCAAGGAGCTCCGAGAGCACGTTGCCCCGACGGATCCGGAGGTCGGTGCCGCTGAGACCGCGGTCCAGCGTCCGGTTGAGGCGCAGGGTACGCGACGCCGGCAGTGCGGCGGCCAGTTCATCCGGTTCGTTCAGCCAGACCGGCTCGACGGTGACGGCGCGGATCGGACTGCCAGACCCACGCGCGAAGTCGGACGCGGCCTGGAAGACGGACACGCTGCGTTCGCTGGAATCGAGGCACACCAGCATCGGGCCGAGCTCATTGCAGTCCAACCCGACGAACAGGCACGGGACCTGGCTGCGGCGGGCCACGGCATCGGCGGTGTCGCCGAGGAACATCCGCTGGCGCTGCGTCCGGTGCTTGCGCCCGAGCACGAGCAGGTCCCCGGCATGTTCCTCCGCGTACCGCGGGATCTCGATTCCCGGAACCCCGGACAGCACCGTGAAGGCCGGCGCGGTTCGGGGCGCCAGGCGACCCAGCTCCGCCTCCAGGCTCCGCGAAAGGTCCCGGAGCAGCGATTGGTGCTCGGACTCCGTGGCGGGCGTCGGTGGGGCCGCACCGGCCTGCGGCGCCGGCCTCACCGAGAGGACCGTGAGCCGCGCGCCGACCTGTTCGGCCAAGGTTGCGGCCACCAGCACGGCGTGGTGGCCAGCCTCGGACTGGTCCGTGGCTGCGACCACATGCCGAAGCTCCATGGGCTCTCCGGGTAGGGTGACCCGTGAAAACTCGTCAGAAACCCTTGAAGGCATCGTGAAGGAATCGAGAAGAAACTGGGACGGCCTCCCCAGCCCCGCCGGAACCGCCTACTATTGGCCATGCCCCGCCCCCCTTCTGAGCCAGTCGCCCCCCCGGAGCGACTCGAGCAGATTGTCTCCGCCGGCCTCCTCCTATCGTCAGAGCTGTCGCTCGAAGGGGTGCTGCAGCGCGTGGCCGAGCTGGCCTGCCAGATCATCAGCTCCCGCTACGCCGCCATCGGGGTGCTGTCGGACGACCATCTCAAGCTGGACGCCTTCGTCACGGCGGGGATCGACCAGGAGACCAGGGCCCGCATCGGCACCCTTCCAGTGGGCAAGGGAGTGCTGGGCACGGTGATGCGGGATCGGCGGGTCCTCCGGATTGCGGATCTCCAGACCCACCCGGACTCGACTGGTTTTCCGCCCGGGCACCCGAAGATGAAGTCGTTCCTGGGCGTGCCGATCGAGAGGCGCCGGGGAGTCTTTGGGATACTCTACCTTACGGAAAAGGTGGGCGGACCCGAGTTCACCGCCGACGACGAGCACATCGCCCGGCTCCTCGCGGCCCAAGCCGGGGCCGCCGTCGAGAACGCACGGCTGCACGAAGAAAGCGCCCGGCTGCTGGAGGAAGTGCAGCAGCTGCAACGCTCTCGCGAACGGTTCTTTGCGATGGTCAACCACGAGTTGCGCAACGCGCTCGCAGGGGTGTTCGGCTGGGCAGAGATGCTGGTTCGCAAGAAGGACCCGGCGACCGTGCCGAAGGCGGCCTTTGAGGTGCTCGACTCCGCCGAACAAGCCATCGCCCTGGTCAACGACCTGCTCGACCTCAGCCGGCTCGACGAGGACCGGCTCAAGCCCGTCATCAAGGAGGTAGAACCGTCGGTCATGGTGATGCGGGCCATCGTCCGGGTCACGCCCCACACCGAGGCCAGCGACATCAGCGTCGCATTCGACACCACCCTCAGGGTTGGGGCCATCCAGACCGACGCGCACCGTGTGGAGCAGATCCTCATCAACCTGCTTGGGAACGCGACCCGCCACGCGCCCCGGGGCAGCACCATCACGGTGCATCTCCTGGGCGATCATCGGCGGGTCCGCATCGAGGTGATCGACGAGGGCCCCGGCGTCGCCGAGGATGACCTTGATCGGATCTTCGACATCTACCAGACGAAGGGGTCGGATGGCGGAGTCGGCCTTGGGCTACCGCTCTCCCGGCGGCTGGCCCGGCTCCTGGGGGGCGACCTCCGCGCCGAGGCACGTCCCGATTGCGGGGGCTGCTTCATCCTCGAACTGCCAGGTGGCGGAAACCTGAAGATTCCTTCATAATACCTTCCAGCGGTGTTCATCTCCCCCTCATAGCTTGGTCCCCATGAAAGTTCTCGTCGTGGAGGACGACCGGAAGGTCGCCGGGTTCATCGAGCAGGGCCTGAAGGAAGAGGGCTGGACCGTGGACGTCGCGCCGGATGGCGAGGAAGCCACGATGCTGGCCCACGTCTATCAGTATGACGTCATCCTGCTCGATGTCGTATTGCCCAAGAAGAACGGTTTCCAGGTGGCGGCGGAGCTTCGCCGCGAGGGGCGCAACACCCCCATCCTGATGCTCACCTCGCGGGACGCGGTGGAGGATGTGGTCCGCGGCCTCGACGCGGGCGCCGACGACTACCTCGCCAAGCCGTTCCGGTTCGAGGAACTGCTGGCCCGGATGCGCGCCCTGGTGCGGCGCGGGGGAGCCGAACGGCTCGAGACGCTCCGCTACGGTCCGCTGTCGATGGACCGGCTGCGCCACGAGGTCCGGATGGACGACCAGCCCCTCGACCTCACGCCCAAGGAGTTCCAGCTCCTCGAGTTCTTCCTGCTCCATCCGGAAGAGGTGGTCCGGCGGACCACGCTGCTCGAGAAGGTGTGGGACATGCACTTCGATCCGGAGAGCAACGTGGTGGATGTCCACGTCGGCAATCTCCGCCGGAAACTGGCCGCGTCGTCGGGCGGCAACCTGATCAGCACCGTGCGGGGCGTCGGGTTCTGCCTCCGCGCGTTGAACGCGGCCGCCACCCGCTCCGCGTGATCCGGAGATTTCCCCCGGCGCTGTTGCCGGGGGCTGCACTGCTGTTCATCCTTGCGGGACTGTTCCTGCGGCTCCAACCCGACCTGTCGGGCTGGAGCCGCGCTGTGTGGATGGCGGGGCTGGTGCTCACCGGACTGCCGGTGGCCGTCCGGACGCTGGCGGGGCTGGTGCGTGGCCGGGCGGCTGCGGACGTCGTCGCGATGCTCGCCATTCTCACCGCCATCGCGCTCGGGGAACCGCTGGCCGGCCTCGTGGTGGTGCTCATGCAGACGGGCGGGGAGGCGCTGGAGCGCTTCGCCGAGGGGCGCGCGAGCGCCGCCGTGCGCGCCCTGGAAGAGGCGGCGCCCCACGAAGCGCACCGGCTCCGCGCCGACGGGGGAGCGGAGGATGTCGCCGCGGACGCGGTGACGATCGACGACCTGCTGCTCGTCCGCCCGGGTGAGATGGTCCCATGCGACGGGGTCGTCACCATCGGCGCGTCCCATGTGGACGTGTCGCGACTGACCGGCGAGCCGATCCCGCTGCATGCCGGGCCCGGCACCAGGCTGTCCAGCGGTTCCGTCAACGGCGAGAGCCCGCTGACGCTGCGGGTGACGGCGCTCGCGTCGCAGAGTCTCTACGCGCGGATCGTGGAACTGGTCCGCTCCGCGCAGGCCAGCAAGGCCCCGCTCCAGCGGTTGGCCGACCGATACGCGACCTGGTTCACTCCGCTCACCCTCGCCGTGTGCGTGGTGGCGTTCCTGGTGTCCCACGACGCCCGCCGCGTCCTGGCCGTGCTGGTGGTCGCCACGCCCTGTCCCCTGATCCTGGCTACGCCGGTGGCCATCATCGGGGGGTTGAATCGCGCGGCGCGCCGACAGATCGTCATCCGCAACGGCGGGGCCCTCGAGCAACTCGGGGGGGCGACGGCCGCGATGTTCGACAAGACCGGCACGCTGACCGTCGGGCGTCCCGCGCTGGCTCGCGTGGTGCCCGTCACACCGTTCAGTGAGGAAAGCCTGCTCGCCCTGGCGGCCGCCGTGGAGCACGGCTCGGGGCACCTGCTGGCCCGGTCGGTCGTGGAGGGCGCACGGAGCCGCGGCGTCGGGGTACCCGCTGCCACGGATATCCGCGAGGCGCCCGGGGAAGGCGTTGTGGGTCGGGTGGACGGGAGTCTCGTGGTGGTCGGCGCGCGGGAGTTCGTGCGCCGCACGGCGCCTGGCGCAGTCGAGACGCTGGACGCGGCCGACGGGGGCCAAGCCGCGCTGCGCGCATACGTGGCGGTCGACGGACACCCGGCCGGCTTCCTGGAATTTGCCGACGCGGTCCGGCCGGAGGCCGCCGCGCTGCTGCGGCGCCTTCGCGACCTCGGCATCACCCGCATGGCCCTGCTCTCGGGCGACCGCCGGGAAAACGTGGAGGCGCTGGGGGCGACGCTCGGATTCACGGAGACGCACGCCGACCTGCTCCCGCACGACAAGGTGGCGCTGATCGAGGCCGCCATGTCGGCCGGGCAGCGCGTCGTGATGGTGGGCGACGGCACCAACGACGCCCCGGCGCTCAGCACCGCCACGGTGGGCGTCGCCCTCGCCTCGCACGGCGGCGGCATCACCGCCGAGGCGGCGGACGTCGTGATCCTGGCGGATGACATCGGTCGCGTGGCCGAAGCGATCGAAACAAGCCGCTGGACCATGCGCATTGCGCGGCAAAGCATCTGGGCCGGACTCGGGATGAGTGGCGTGGCCATGCTCGTGGCCGCGGCAGGCTACATTCCCCCGATTGCCGGAGCGGTCCTGCAGGAAGTGATCGATGTGGCTGTCATACTCAACGCGCTGCGGGCCGCCCGACCGGCCCCGGCGCCCACACCTCAGGCTGGCGCCTGACACCACCACACGCCGTACGGGGAGCCTCCATGAATCCACAGCTGGAATCGTTCCGCTATGACGACGCCATCGTGCGGAAATTCCTCTGGGCCACGTTCGTCTGGGGCCTGATCGGCATGACCGTCGGGTTGCTCATCGCCCTGCAGCTCGCGGCGCCGGCCTTCAACCTCGACATCGCGTGGCTCAGTTTCGGGCGGCTCCGTCCGCTCCACACCAACGCCGTCATCTTCGCGTTTGCGGGCAACGCCGTCTTCACCGGCGTGTACTACTCCTCGCAACGCCTGCTCAAGACCCGCATGTTCAGCGACGCGCTGAGCGCCATCCACTTCTGGGGCTGGCAGCTGATCATCGTGTGCGCGGCCGTCACCCTCCCCCTCGGCTTCACCCAGGCCAAGGAATACGCCGAGCTGGAGTGGCCGATCGACATCCTGATCGCCGTGGTGTGGGTCATCTTCGCCGTCAACTTCTTCGGGACCATCGCCAAGCGGCGGGAGCGGCACCTCTACGTCGCGATCTGGTTCTACATCGCCAGCATCGTCACGGTGGCCATCCTGCACATCTTCAACAACCTGGCCGTCCCGGCCGGCCCGCTGAAGAGCTACTCCATCTACGCCGGCGTCCAGGACGCCTTCATGCAATGGTGGTACGGCCACAACGCGGTGGCCTTCTTCCTCACCACGCCCTTCCTGGGGCTGATGTACTACTTCCTGCCCAAGGCGGCGGACAAACCGATCTTCAGCTACCGCCTGTCCATCCTGCACTTCTGGACCATCGTCTTCCTCTACATCTGGGCCGGGCCACACCACCTCCACTACACCGCCCTCCCAGAGTGGGCGTCCACCCTCGGCATGATCTTTTCCGTGATGCTCTGGATGCCCTCGTGGGGCGGCATGATCAACGGGCTCATGACCCTTCGCGGCGCCTGGCGGAAGGTGGTCGAGGACCCGATCCTCAAGTTCTTCGTGGTGGCCATCACCGCCTACGGCATGTCCACCTTCGAGGGGCCGATGCTCTCGGTGCGCAGCGTCAACGCACTGGCACACTACACCGACTGGATCATCGCCCACGTCCACACCGGCGCCCTCGGTTGGAACGGATTCCTCACCTTCGGCATGATCTACTGGCTGGCACCGCGGCTCTTCCAGACCAAGCTTCACAGCCAGAAACTGGCCGAACTGCACTTCTGGCTCGCCACCTTCGGCATCATCCTGTACGTCACCGCCATCTACAGCGCCGGACTCACCCAGGGCCTGATGTGGCGCGCCTATGACGCCACGGGCCGGCTGGAATACCCGGCGTTCATCGAGACCGTGGTGCGGCTCATGCCGATGTACTGGGTCCGCGTGTTGGGCGGGACCCTCTACTTGAGCGGCATGGTGCTCTTCGGCTACAACCTCCTCCGCACCTGGAAGACGCGGCCGGCCACCTACGACGAACCGGTCATCCAGGCGGCCCCGCTCGCTGGGGACTTCGAGGAACTCACGGCCCCCACGCCGGCCGGCCCGCTGCAGCGTTTCGCCCAGGCGGCCTGGCACCGGTCGTGGGAACGCCTCCCGGTCACCTTCACCGTGATGGTGGCGGTGGCGGTCATCGTGGCCTCGCTCTTCGAGATCATCCCGACCTTCCTCATCAAGTCGAACGTGCCGACCATCGCGTCGGTCAAGCCGTACACCCCGCTCGAACTGGCGGGGCGTGACCTCTACATCCGCGAGGGCTGCTTCAACTGCCACTCGCAGATGATCCGGCCGCTCCGCTACGAGACGGACCGGTACGGCGAATACTCCAAGCCGGGCGAGTTCATCTACGACCATCCGTTCCTGTGGGGTTCCCGACGGATCGGTCCCGACCTGGCGCGCGAGGGCGGGAAGTATCCCGACCTCTGGCACGTGCGGCACATGCGCCAGCCCCGCGACATCGTGGGCCAGTCCATCATGCCGGCGTACCCGTGGATGCTGACGACTCCGCTGAACTTCGAGCAGATCCAGAGCAGGGTCGACGCGATGGTCATGCTCGGTGTGCCGTACGGCGACGCCGTCACGAACGCCCCCGCCATGGCCCGCGCCCAGGCGGCGTCGATCGCCCAGTCCATCGAGTCGGCGGGCGGGCCCGCGGGCCTTTCGGACAAGGAAATCGTAGCCATGGTGGCGTACCTGCAGCGGCTGGGGCGCGACGTCAGCGCTCCCGCGGCGGCCAGCGCCGCCGGAGCGCCGTGAGATGCGCCTCTCCGACATCATGAGCCACGCCGGGCTTTCGGCCTACGCCGAAGTCGCCCTGGTCATCTTCCTGATTGCCTTCCTGCTGATCGCGGTGGGCGTCTTCGCCCCCTCGCGCAAGCGGGAGTTTGACGAAGCCAGCCGCATGCCGCTGGACGACGTCCACCCCCAGTCACCGCGCCAGAGCCGAGGAGATGCGTCATGAGCGCCTCGCACGACGAAGACCGGCTGCTCCATCACGACTACGACGGCATCCAGGAGTACGACAACCCGATGCCGCGGTGGTGGCTGTACATCTTCTGGGGCACGATCGTCTGGGCCGCACTCTTCTGGTTCAACGTGCCCGGCATCGGCGTCGGCCACGGGCGGATCGCCGACTACGATGCCTCGGTGGCGGCCGCGGCGGCCGAATTTCCGCCGACGCCGCACGCCGCCCCGGCCACCGACCAGCTGCTGGCCATGAGCAAGGATCCGGCGGCGCTGGCCAGCGGCAAGACGGTCTTCGGGGCGTACTGCGTCGCCTGTCACGGCCCCGACGGCGGCGGCGTCATCGGCCCGAACCTGACGGACACCTATTGGATCCACGGCGGCAGTCCAGCCGCCATCTATACGACCGTGCACGACGGCGTGCTGGCCAAGGGCATGCCCGCATGGGGCCTGAGCCTGAAGCCCGAGGAAGTCGACGCGGTAGTGGCCTACGTCATCTCGCTGCAGGGCACCACGCCCGCGACACCGAAGCCGCCGGAGGGCACCGCGGACAGCGCGGCCGCCGCCCCGCCGAGCGGGAGCTGAACGGAAAGCAGGCGCCATGAGCAACATCCCGTCGTCCCACCCGAACGCCCCAGGGCGCGTCCTCGCGACGCTCAACGAAGACGGGTCCCGGCGCTGGCTCCGCCCGAAGCTCTCGCCCGGGAGCTTCTGGCGGATCCGGCGGGTGGTGGCGTACCTGCTGATGGTGGTGTTCTTCCTGGTGCCGTACCTCCGGCTGAACGGCAAGCCGCTCGTCCTGCTCGACGTTCCGCACCGCCAGTTCACCCTCTTCGGCTACACCTTCCTGCCGACCGACACCCTGCTCTTCATGCTGCTGCTGATGAGCATCGCCATTTCCATCTTCCTGCTGACGGCGCTGTTCGGGCGGGTCTGGTGTGGGTGGGCCTGCCCGCAGACGGTGTACATGGAATTCCTCTTTCGGCCGATCGAACGGTTCTTCGAGGGGGGCCGGAGCGGATCGCTGGCGATGGACAAGAAGGGGGGGCTGCAGCCCAGGCGGCTGGCCAAGAACGGGGTGTACCTGGTCCTTGCCCTGTTCCTGGCGCACACTTTCCTCGCCTATTTCGTGGGCATCGAGCAACTCGTCCAGTGGGTGCGCCAGTCGCCGTTCCAGCATCCGACCTCGTTCCTCATCATGGCCGGCACGACGGCCCTCATTTTCTTCGATTTCGCCTATTTCCGCGAGCAGACCTGCCTGGTGGCCTGCCCGTACGGCCGCCTCCAGTCGGTCCTGCTCGACCGGCAGTCGGTCATCGTCGGCTACGTCCCCCTCCGCGGAGAGCCGCGGGCGCACCAGGTGAAGGACCGCCCGGCCGGCGCCGGCGACTGCATCGACTGCGGCGCCTGCGTCCTCACCTGCCCCACCGGCATCGACATCCGCGACGGGCTGCAAATGGAGTGCATTCACTGCACCCAGTGCGCCGACGCCTGCGACGCCATCATGGACAAGGTCGGGAAGCCGCGCGGCCTCATCCGGTACACCTCCCGCGACGCGGTCGAGGGGAAGCCGACCCACCTGCTCCGCCCCCGCGTCATCCTGTATCCCGCCGCCCTCGTCATCGCGGTCGGGCTCCTCGCCTTCAATCTCGGCACCAAGGCGGACACCGACGTGACGCTGCTGCGCGGCGCCGGGGCGCCGTTCACCCGGCAGCCCGATGGCAGCGTGGTCAACCAGGTCCGCGTCAAGATCACCAATCGCGACGCGTCGGAGCGGTCCTACCGGCTCGAGGTAACGGGCGTGGCTGGCGCCTCGCTCATCGCGCCGCAGAATCCGGTGACGGTACCCGGCTCGCGCACCGTCGAGACCAGCGTGTTCATCGTGGTCCCGGAATCGAGCTTCGAGGAGGACCGTCTCCCCTCCATCATCCGGATCAGCGACGGCGCCGGCTTCACGCTCGACATTCCGTTTGAACTGGCCGGCCCGGAACGGGAGCATCACGACGACGACCCCCCCCTCGCGCGCGGCCCGGGCACCCGGTGACTGCCGCCAGGTGGTGGCCCGCAGCCCTCGTGGCGGTGCTCGTCGTCACCGTCGTCGCCAACGTGGCGCTGTTCTGGAAGGCCAACCACGACCCGTCGTTCGCGGTGGAGCCCAACTACTACCAGCGGGGCGTGGACTGGGACTCCACCGTCGCGCAGCGGCGACGCAGCGACGCCCTCCACTGGCAGGCGAAGGTCCAGCTCGCCCCACCCGAAGGTGGACAGGCCACGCTCCTCGTCACCGTGACGAATCGCGACGGGACGCCGCTCGACTCCGCCGACGTGCGGGCCGAGGCCAGTCACAACGCACGGGGCGCCAACGTGTATCCGCTGCAGCTGCTCGCCTCCGGGCCCGGACTCTACGCGGCCCGGATCCCATCCTCGGCGCAGGGACTCTGGCGGGTCGATCTCACCGTGGCACGAGGCTCAGATACGTTGGTCGAGCGGGTGACGGTGGACAACGGCGCGCCTCCGGCCCCATGAGCGCCCTGGTCCTGTCCGTTCTCGGGGCGAGCCTGCTCGGCAGCCCGCATTGCGCGGCGATGTGCGGCGGATTCGTCTGCTTCTTCAGCGGGCAGGCCGGCGACCGCCCAAGCCCGATCACCCACGCCGCCTACCACGCCGGACGCCTGACATCCTATGCGCTGCTCGGGTTCGCCGCCGGGATGGCCGGCGCCGGGTTCGACCTGGCCGGCCGGATGGCCGGCTTCCAGCGGCCGGCCGCCGTCGCGGCGGGCGTCCTGCTCATCCTCTGGGGGCTCGCCGGGCTCGCCGCAGCGGCCGGCCTCGGGCGGAGCGCGACCGCGGCCCCGGCCGGCTTCCGTCGTCTCTTTTCCGGCGCCATTGCCCGT
Organism: uncultured Gemmatimonadales bacterium; assembly: GCA_963810185.1. Taxonomy (GTDB): domain Bacteria; phylum Gemmatimonadota; class Gemmatimonadetes; order Gemmatimonadales; family GWC2-71-9; genus SPDF01. The sequence goes on along the minus strand of CAWEMJ010000001.1, from coordinate 31,357 downwards.
CTCGCCGACAAACCCCCCATCATCCGCGCGCTCACCATCGGACTCCTCACGGCCCTGCTGCCCTGCGGGTGGCTGTATGTGTTCGTGGCCACGGCCGCGAGCACAGGATCGGGAGTGAGCGGCGCGCTGGTCATGGCGGCTTTCTGGGCCGGCACCGTGCCGGTCCTGGCCGGCGTGGGCGCACTGGCGCAGCGCGCCGCCGGGCCGCTGCGCGCCAGGCTGCCGGTGCTGACCGCCGCTGTGCTGGTCGTTCTCGGTGTGCTGACCGTGGCGGGGAAGTTCCAGGCCCCGCACGCCTCTCACCCACCCGCCGTCCATGACCACCGCTAGCCCACCCCGTCCTGCGGACACCGCGACCGCCTGCGTGCATTGCAGCCTGCCGGTGCCAACGGCGCTGCTCCGCCCTGACGGTGAGGCGTCCTTCTGCTGCGGCGGCTGCGCCACCGCGTATGCCATCATCCACGACGGTGGCCTCGATCGCTACTACCGCCTGCCCGAGCGTCGTGCGGCCCCCGTGGCGCCCAGTGGCAAGTCCTTCGAGGAGTTCGACCATCCCGCCTTCCACGCGCTCTATGTGCGCACCCGGCCCGACGGAACGGCGGAGACCGAGCTGTACCTCGACGGGGTGCATTGCGCCTCCTGCGTCTGGCTGGTCGAGCGGGTGCCGCTGCTGGTGCCGGGCGTCGTCCGGGCCGAATTGGAGGTGGGGCGCGCGCTGGCGCATGTCGCCTGGAATCCCGCCGCCACGTCGCTGAGTTCCGATCGCCCGGTTCCTCGACACCCTCGGGTACCGGCCGCATCCGTTCCGCGCCCAGCGCGTGGAGGAGCGGCGCCGCGCGGAAGACCGCACCGCCATGGTGCGGATCGGCGTGGCGGGCGCGCTGGCGGGCAACGTGATGATGCTGGCCGTGGCGCTCTACAGCGGTTGGTTTGCCGGCATGGAGCCCGCCTTCGTGCGGTACTTCCGCTGGCTGAGCCTCCTCCTCACCGCGCCGGTCCTCCTGTGGCCGGGCCGCGTCTTCTTTCAGGGTGCGCTGGCCTCGTTCCGCACCCGCCGTCTCCACATGGACCTGCCGATCGCCATCGCCCTCGGCGCGGGCTTCGTGCGCGGCACCGTCAACACCTTCACCGACAGCGGGCCGATCTACTTCGACGGCGTCGCGATGCTGGTCTTCCTCCTCCTCGTGGGCCGGTTCCTCCAGCAGCGGGCGCAGCGCGCCGCCACCGACGCCACCAGCCTGCTGCACGGCCTGACGCCGTCCGCGGCGCGCCTCGTCGAGGGCGACGCGATCCGGGAGGTGCCCGCCGAGGCGCTGCTGCCGGGCATGCTGATCGAGGTGCGCGCCGGCGAGACGTTCCCCGCCGACGGCACGGTGACCGCGGGAGAGTCCCGCGTGAATCTGTCGCTCCTGACCGGCGAGTCGCGTCCGGTCCGCGCCGAGTGCGGCACCAGGGTCTGGGCCGGGACGGTGAATCTTGCGGCCGCGCTTCGCCTTGAAGTCACGGAGAGCGGCGAAGAGAGCCGGGTGGGACGGCTGATTCGCGAGGTGGCCGCCGGCGCGAGCCGACGCGCGCGCGTCGTGCTCCTGGCCGATCGCCTCGCCGGATGGTTCGTCGCGGTCGTGCTGGTCCTTGCCGCACTCACTTGGGCGTACTGGCGCACCGTCTCCCCCGACGCGGCGCTCGACAACGCCATCGCCCTGCTCATCGTCACCTGTCCCTGTGCGCTGGCGCTCGCCACCCCGCTCGCCGTCACGGTGGCCATTGGTCGCGCCGCCCGGCAGGGCATCCTGATCCGGGGGGGAGACGCGCTCGAGGCGCTGGCCCGCCCTGCGACGCTCTATCTCGACAAGACGGGCACCGTCACCGAGGGGAAGTTCCGGCTGACCACGTGGACCGGGCCGGAATCGATCAAGCCCTTCGTGGTGGCGCTGGAACGGCACTCGAGCCATCCGGTCGCCGCTGGCTTCCTCGAGGCCTGGCCGGAACTCGACGCCCCGGCAGCCGCGGCGGTCCGGCAGACCCTCGGCGGCGGCATCGCGGGGCGGGTCTCGGGTCACGATGTGATGGTCGGATCGCCGGTGTTCGTGCGCGCGCGTGCCGCAGGCGCGCCACCGACGGGCGCTGCGATGTCGGCGGCAGACACGCCGGTCTGGGTGGCGGTGGACGGAACGGTCGTGGCGGCCGCGTCCTTCGGCGATCCACTCCGACCCGAGGCTCCCGGCGTGGTGGCGCGGCTCACAGCGCGGGGCTGGGCGGTCCATCTCCTCTCCGGCGACGCGCGTGAGGTGGTCCGGGCCGCGGCGCGTCAGGTCGGCGTGCCGGACGACGCCTGGCAGGGAGAGGTGACACCGGAAGGGAAGCTCGAGGAGATCGAGCGGGCCTCCGCAGTGGGACCGGTGGTGATGGTGGGCGACGGGGTGAACGATGCCGCCGCCATGGCGCGGGCCACGGTCGGTGTCGCGGTGCGCGGTGGCGCGGAGGCCTCGCTGGCGGTGGCGGACGTGTATCTGTCGCGCCCCGGACTGACGGCGCTGGATGCGCTGGTGGAGGGATCGGAGCGGACGCTGCGGGTCATCCGGCGGAACGTGGGGCTGTCGCTGGTCTACAACATTGTCGGAGCGGGATTGGCGATGGGCGGCTGGATCAACCCGTTCGTGGCCGCGATCCTGATGCCGGCCAGTTCGATCACGGTGGTGCTGGCGTCGTGGCGGAGCCGGACCTTCGAGGAGCGCGCGTGAGCGTCATCTTCGTGGTCCTGCCGATTGCGCTGGTGCTGCTGGCCGGCGCCATCGCCGCGTACGCCTGGGCGGCGCGCCGCGGTCAGTTCGACGACCTCACGACACCGGCGATACGCGCCCTGCACGACGACGACCTTCCCGCGAGACCGCGGACAGACGGCGCAGGGGACTCGACCGCGCCCCGGTGATCAGGGGTACCTTCGCGTCCATTTCGGAAACCTCCCACCGATCAGCGCGCCGAGCGGCAGGCCGACCACGGCGCCAAGCAAGGCACCGCCAACCGCCTGGACGGTTGTGCCTCCGCAATCGTATTCGCAGGTTCCGGCCGCTGCCACCACGGCAAGTGAGCCAAGCACCCCCCCGACGGCTCCGCCAACGATCGCCCCGGTCGCCCAGGAGCTCCCTCGGACCCAGAGCGTGTCGATGGCCGGGATCGGGATCCGCCGGACGGCGTCGTCCTGGGCGAAGTCGAGCGTGTCGTTCGAGACCACACCGGCCAGCCCGGTCAGCCGCGCCATTCCGTCGGCGCTGATGCGGATCTGCTGCCCGGTCCTGAGGCGCGCGACGACGCTGTCGCGCTTGGCGGTCGAATCCTGCGCGGAAGCCGGCGCCGCATGGCTGGCCGCGACGATCGAGACAACGAGTGCCGCCAGCCAGCGTTCGTGCGTGATCGGAACCCCCTGACTACTTGGTGAGGCCCGCGCGCGCCGCCAGGATGGCGTCGATCAGCGGCGCCGAGTCGTAGCGCACCGGGTCGGTGCACGGCAGCCCCGTGTCCTTCGCCGCCTTGGCGATCGCCGCCTTGGCGGCGACGTCGTCGAGGTCGTAGGTGTTGAGGCAGATGCCGATCACCTTCGTGGGGTGCACCGCCGAGCCGATGTCCTCGTACCACCGGATGTAATCGGTCAGCGGCGGGATCTTGACCCAGGCCCCCGCGCGGTAGTCGCCCACGTGGACCCGGCTCGCCTGGTGGCAGAGGATCAGCGCGTCGGGGCAGGAGCCGTGCAGCAGGCTCAGCGTCACGCCCGAGTAGCCCGGGTGGTTGATGCTCCCCTGCCCCTCCACCAGCACGATATCCGCGTCCTTGCTCCCCTGCAGGACCAGCAGTTCGGCGGCTCCGCCCGTGAAGTCGGACACCACCGCGTCCACCGAGATGCCCCAGCCCTCGATCATGATTCCCGTTTGTCCGGTCGGCACGAAGGTCGTCCGCTGGCCGCGCTCCCGGAGCTGTTTCACCAGTTGGAGCTGGGCCGTCATCTTGCCGACGTTGCAGTCGGTGCCGACGGTCAGCACTACCAGGGCGTCCACGTCCTTGGCCCGGCCACTGGATACCGGAATGTCGGCCGGCGGCTTGCGCAGGTCGAGCAGCCTGGCGCCACTGGCGCGGGCCCGCTCGACGAGCATCGGGTCGTCGGCCAGGAAGCTGTGGAGGCCGCTCCAGATGTCGCAGCCGGCGTCGAGCGCCTCTCCGAGCCAGACGCGCCAGTGCTCCGGAAGCTGCCCGCCGACCGGCGCGATCCCGATGAGGATCGCGTCCGGCTTGAAGGCCAGGCCGTCGCGCATGGTGCCCACCACGGGGATGGCCCCGCCGTAGCCCAACACCTCCTGCGCCGTCTTGCCGACCAGCTGGCTGTCGAGCACCGCAACGGTGCGGTCCGGCAGGTACCGGACGATGGAGTTGGCGGTCTTGGAGGTGAGGGGGCCGAAATCACGGTCGGCCAGGATCAGGAAGCGTGGGGCGCTCATCGCAGTGGTCGCTCGCAAGCGGGTTGGGGGATGCGCAAAGCTACCGATGCCACGAGGGGCGTGGAAGGGGGAACCCCCCGCCACGCCCCTCCCAGTGCCGGCACCCCCACGAGACTCAGCGCTGGGTGCCGTCGTCCTTCTCGATTTCCAGCACTTCGGCCTCGTGGACGTCGTCGGCGCCCTTGCCGATTTGCCGGGTTTCCTTGGAGCCTCCGGCGCCCAGGAGGCCCATCTTGGCCTTGAGCTCGAGGAGCTGCTGGTCGGAGCTGCCGTGGTACTCCAGCGCCTCGAACTGCTTCATCAGCTGATCGCCGGAGAACTCCTCCTGCAGCTCCGCCGACGCGATGGCCTTCCGCTCCGCGTCCTCGATCTTCTCGGTCATGCGCTCGAAGGACTCGAACGCGCTCTTGTCGGACATGCCCGACATGGTCTCCTGGATCCGCTGCTGCGCCTCGGCCCGCCGCGCACGCGCCACCAGGATGTTCTTCTTGCGCTTGGCTTCTTCGATCTTGTCGTTCAGCTGGCGGAGCGAGCCCTTGAGCGACTCGGTCTCCGCCTTGTGCTTGACCCAGGTCTCGTGGAGCTGCTGCGCGCCCTGCAGGTGCTCGTTGAAGCGGAGCAACGCCTGCTTGGCCAGGTCGTCGCGCCCTTCCTGCACCGCCAGCATGGCGCGCCGCTCCCAGTCCTCGGCCTGCTTGCGCATGGTCTCGGCGTCGGCCTGGAGCTTCTTCTCGTCCGCGATGGCCCCGGCGACTTCCTGCTTGGCCTTCGACAGGTTGCTCTTCATGTCGAGGATGAGCTGGTTGAGCATCTTTTCCGGATTTTCGGACCGGCTGATCAGGTCGTTGATGTTCGACCGGAGCACGGTGGACAAGCGATCAAAGATTCCCATCGAGCATCACCTTTCCCGATACGGCGCCAGGGCGCCCAGGTGGGTCGCCAGCGCCAGCGTGAGCGAATCGAAGCTGGCCTCGAATTCGCTGAAATCCAGGTTTTCCAGCTCCAGGGTGTCCGTCAGCACGACGTGATTCCCCTCGACCCCGTAGGATCCATGCACCAGGTCCGCGGCGTTGTATTCCAGCAACTGCCGGAACAACTCCGCCCGCCGGGGTCCGTCTGCCGGCAGTTCCATGACCCGCACCCGCAGTATCAGCACCGGTGGCGAGAAACTGACCACCACTTCCGACTCCTCCGACGTCCGCACCTTCCAGAGCCCTTCCCCGAGCTCCTCGACGGCGCCCCCGCCCGCTTCCATGCGGTCGAGGAAGGACTGTACGTCATCCCGTGTGACCATGCGACCCCCTCTGCAAGAATCTAACCGCGGCCGCGACGCCGCCAAGCGCTGCTCACGCGGGCGGGAGTTGCGCCGGCTCATCGGCACGCTGCCGGGCCAGGAGCCGCTCCGTGAAATCCACCCGCTCTTCGAGTTCCACCATGCGGTGGCGCATCTCGTCCATCTCCTCCAGCAACTCGGGCGGCACCTCCGACGGCCCCAACGACGCGTTGGTGATCCGTTGCGCCAGTGCCTTGCCCAGCGGACCCCGCAGGACGATGGACCCGACCACGCCACCGGTGATCAAGGCGGGAATCGCGAAGTCCTCGCCGATCACTACTGACAGCGCGATAAACGCGCCCAGCAGCGCCACGCTGACGATCGTGATGACGGTGTACAACCCGGCGTTGTCTTCCCTCATGACAGGCGCTCCGGTTCACGGGCCTGGGCCAGGAGGCGCTCGGCAAAGTCGAGGCGCTCCTCGAGTTCCACCACCCGGTTTCGCACATCATCCAGTTCCTCGAGCACCTGCACCGGCACCTCGGGCGGGGCTGCGGCGACACTGGTGAGGCGCTGGGCCAGTGCCTTGCCCAGCGGGCCCCGCAGGACGATGGCCCCGACCACGCCACCGGTGACCAGCGCAGGAATCGCGAACTCCTTCCCGATCACCAGCGAGAGCAGGATGAACGTCCCCAGCAGGACGCCGCTGATGACCCCGCTGGTGATGTACAGCGCTTCGTTGGGCGATTTCATGTCAGCCGCTCCGGTTCCCGCGCCTGCGCCAGCAACCGCTCCGCGAAGTCGAGGCGCTCTTCCAGCTCATGCACCCGGTAATTCAGGGCGTCGATCTCGTTTAATCGCGTATCGAGGTCGGCCAGCCGATCGGCGAAAACCTCGCCGGTGATCTCCCCGACGGCGGCCCGGGGACCGCGCTTGAGCGCGAGATGCCGGCGAACGCCAAGCACCACCATCGAGGCGGCTCCCACCAGCGACACCAACCCCTCGGGATTCTGCATCGACACGGAACCCGCCACAATCATCAGGAATCCGGTCACGCCGGCCTGGATGATGATGTCCACTCCGTCCAATCCCACCGTCTTCCGAATCCAACTCACCGCGCCCCCTCGATCCGATTCGCTTCCTCCCGGCCCTGCGCCAGGAGCCGTTCCGTAAAGTCGAGCCGTTCCTCGAGCTCCGCCATGCGCTGGTAGACCAGATCCGTCTCACCGGTCACGGGGCGCCCAGCCTCGAGCGCGTCCAGCCGTGCCTCGATGTCAGCCGGCTGGGGCACCGAGCCGCGAATTCGGTCGGCCCATGCCTTGAGGACCGGTGTCATCGCCCCCCAGAAGGCCATGCTCATGAGGCCGATGGCGATCCAGAATCCGAAAGTCCCGATGCTGTCGTTCATTGCTACATCCGATCCCGAGGCGCCGGCAACTGGACGGCCTCCCGTCCCTGCGCGAGCAGCCGCTCGGCAAAATCGAGCCGCTCCTCGAGCTCGTGCATCCGGCCCACCCGATCCTCCAATTCCGCCACCCTGCCCTGCAGATCTTCCACGGCCGGGAACACCTGGGTGTCGACTTGCCCGCTAGCGCCCTCGATCCGCTTGGCCCACGCCTTCCCGAGCGGACCACGGAGGATGATGACGCTCGCGATGGACAACATGAAAAACCCGCTGATGAAAATCGCCGCGACGTCTCCGGACCCCATGTGACCGCCTCGCCGCTAGTGTGGGAGCCTGGCCTGCTCGCGCTGCTGCGCAAGCAGCCGCTCGGTGAAGTCCATCCGCTCTTCGAGTTCGTGCACCACACCCTGGCGCTGCTCCAGGTCCGCCACCCGTGCCCGCAATTCCTCGACTTCAGCCTGGAGCGCCTGATCCGGCACCGAGCGCCCCTCGATCCGCCGAGCAAGGGCGCGGATGAGCGGGTAGGTGATCAGGACGACCGCCGCGAAGAAACCCAGCGAGGTGAGCACCAGGGCCGGCGGGCTCATGAACATCCAGGGCGGCATGGGAATGTCGGGGATCGGCGGAATCGGCGCGATCACCTCGGTCTGCATCAGGGCAGGCAGGGCAAGCATTGTCATCGAGCGCCTCCGGGCGGTAATCCTGCCGTTTCACGCTGCTGCGCGAGGAGCCGTTCCGTGAAGTCCAGCCGCTCCTCCAGCTCACCCATCCGCTCCCGCAGCACATCGACTTCTTCGAGGAGGTGCGGATCCTGGCTCGGCGGGGCGCCTTCGATTTTCCGCAGCAGCGCCTTCCGAACCGGCACCGCGAAGAAGAACACGAGCGCCACGCCCGAGCCGATCAGGGACATGGCCATGATGAATTCTGGCGGGGACATTTCGTGGTCCCTTCTAGGTCGGCGGGAGTTGTGACGCCTCGCGGCGCTCGGCCAGCAGCCGTTCGGTAAAATCCACGCGTTCGTGCAGCTCCGACACCTGCGACCTCAACTCGTCGAGCTCGGCCAGGACCTGGGGATCGGGAGGTGCCATCTCGTGGGTCTTGGCCCGGATACGCTCGGCGTAGGCCCTCCCGATCGGACTGACGGACATGAGAAACATCGTTCCACCGCCGAAAATCAGGAACACCGCGAGTATGCCTGTCGGATCCAATGCGATCTCCAGTAGTGAATAATGGTGGTACGCATCAACGTTTCAATTTGTTTCATCCAGACTGCGACAAACAGCCTAAATTGCTTTGCCAGAACGCTTTATCTGCACAAGTCGCTCCTTTGCCAGCCGCCTGCCGGTCGGGGTGGCTGCCAAACCGCCCCCTGCCGTCTCGCGGTACCGCACATCCATCGATCGGCCGATCTCACCCATGGTGTCGATCACTTCGTCCGCCGGGATGGGGAACTCGATGCCGGCCAGCGCCATTTCGATGGCCGCCAGCGCAATCGCGGCACCGGTCGCGTTCCGGAACACACAGGGGATCTCCACCAGGCCGCCGAGTGGGTCGCAGACCAGCCCGAGGGTGCCCTGCATGGCGAGGGAGACGGCGTGGGCGGCCATCGTGGGCGAGCCCCCCAGCACCTCCACCCCCGCCCCGGCCGCCATGGCGGCGGCGGCGCCCGTCTCCGCCTGGCACCCACCCTCGGCTCCACTCAGCGAGGCGCGCACCGCCACGACGGCACCGATGAGACCAGCAGTCGCCAGCCCGCGGACCAGCTGGTCATCGGAGATGTCGGCTCGCCCCGCCAGGCCCAGCAGCACGCCAGGCAGCACGCCGGCTCCGCCGGCGGTGGGAGCCGCCACGATGACGCCCATGGCGGCGTTCACCTCCTGCACCGCGAGCGCATTGGCCAGGACGTCGGTGAACAGCGTCCCGGACAGCGGTCCGGTGAGCCGGTTCAACTTGGCGGCGTCGCCTCCGACCAGTCCGCTGACGCTCCGGAGATCGCCGGGGAGCCCCCGTGCCACCGCGCCCCGCATCACGTGGAGCGCGCGGCGGAGCCCCGACTCGAGTTCCTCGCGGGTCCGCAGTCCCTGCGCAACTTCCTGACGGAGCGCCAGTTCCCCGAGGGAGCAGCCTGCCTCGACCGCCATCGTCACCGCGTCGTTGAGCGATTCCATCAGCCGTCCACCCTTCCGATGGCCCGCACGCTCTGCACCCGTGGCAGCGCAAGCAACGCCGCCAGCGCGTCTGCGCCGACCGGCTCATCGAGCTCGTAGATGTGAATGGCGTTCCCACCCTTCTGGCGCCGGGACACCTTGATCGTGGCGATGTTCCCCCCCTGCCCAGCCAAGGTGGTGGTGATGGCCGCCACGGCGCCGGGCTGGTCGCCGGCCACGACGACGAGGGCCGGCAGGGTACCGGTGATCTCCACCGGAAAGTCATCGATGGCGGTGATCACGATGCGGCCCGCGCCGATGGACGAGCCGACGACGGTGACCTGGCGCTCCCCGCGCCACAGCGTGAGCCGGGCAGTATTGGGATGATGCTCACCGCGGAGCTTGGCGTTCTGGAAGGTGATCTCGAGCCCCGCCTCGGCGGCCAATTCCAGGCTGTCCCGGAGGCGCTCGTCGTCCGGGCGGAATCCGAGCAGCCCGCCCGCGATGGCCCGGTCGGTTCCATGTCCCTGCCCGGTGCGTGCAAACGAGCCGTGCAGCTCGACCAGCGCCCGTTCCGGCTGGCCGCCGAGGAGGGCGCGCGAGAAGAGGCCAATGCGGCAAGCCCCCGCCGTGTGCGACGACGAGGGCCCGACCATGACGGGACCGATAATGTCAAGAAGAGAGATCATCGCTCAGAGCAGTTCCACCCGCTGGATGTCGCCGAGGGACAGGGCAATTTCGGTGTCCTCGATCCCGAGAGGGCGCAGATAGACCTCGTGGGCCGCGATATGGGTGTCGAGCGAGGTCGGCACGCCGGACAGCTCGGTCGCGTCGACCAGGACGATCCGGACCGGTTGTTCATGGTCCCCCGCGTAGCCCAGGAGACTCACCACTTCATCGAATGTCATCGTCGCCTCCGAGCCGGAGCCTCCGTGAATGTAGGAGCCCTGCCGGGGCGCCGCCAGCGGCGCAGGGCCGTCAGGCGCTCTCGCGGAGCAGCCGGTCGAGGAACCGCCCCGTCGCGCTGGCGCTGACCGCGGCCACCGCTTCCGGCGTCCCTTCCGCCACCACCCGACCCCCGCGGTCACCGCCCTCCGGACCGAGATCGAGAATCCAGTCGGCGGTCTTGAGCACGTCGAGGTTGTGCTCGATGACCACGACGCTGTTGCCCTTGTCCACCAGGCGGTGGAGCACCTCGAGCAACAGCCGGACGTCCTCGAAGTGGAGTCCGGTGGTCGGCTCGTCGAGGATATACAGCGTGCGCCCGGTGTCGCGCTTGGCGAGTTCGGTGGCGAGCTTGACCCGCTGCGCCTCGCCGCCGGAGAGGGTGGTGGCCGCCTGGCCGAGGTGGATGTAGCCGAGCCCGACGTCGTTCAGCAGTTCCAGCTTGTCGGCGATGCGCCGCTGGCTCTCGAAGAAGTCGAGTCCTTCCGCCACGGTGAGGTCGAGCACTTCGGCGATGCTGCGCCCGCGATAGCGCACCTCGAGCGTCTCCCGGTTGTAGCGGCGGCCCTTGCAGACCTCACAGGGCACGTACACGTCGGGAAGAAAGTGCATTTCGATCTTGACCAGGCCGTCGCCCTGGCACGACTCGCAGCGCCCGCCCTTCACGTTGAAGGAGAAGCGGCCGGGCCCGTAGCCGCGGATCTTCGCCTCGGGGAGCTGCGTGAAGAGTTCCCGGATCGGGGTGAAGAGCCCGGTGTAGGTGGCGGGGTTGGAGCGGGGCGTGCGCCCGATCGGACTCTGGTCGATTTCGATGACCTTGTCGATCTGGTCGAAGCCCTCGATGCGGTCGTGCTCGCCCGGCACCACCCGCGCCCGGTAGAAGTGCCGGGCCATCGACCGGTAGAGGATGTCGGTGACGAGGCTCGACTTCCCCGAGCCCGACACGCCGGTGACCGCGACGAACAGGCCGAGCGGAATATCCACGGTCAGGTTGCGCAGGTTGTTGGCGCGTGCGCCGACCACGCGGAGTCGCTTGCCGGGAGCCGCCACGCGGCGCACCGACGGCACCGGAATCCGGAGCTCGCGCCGGAGGTATCGGGCCGTCAGCGAGGTTGGGTGGGCCAGCACCTGCTCCACGGTCCCCTCCGCCATGACCTCGCCGCCGAAGCGCCCCGCGCGGGGCCCGAGGTCGATGACGTGGTCCGCCGCGCGGATCGTCTCCTCGTCGTGCTCCACGACGATGACGGTGTTGCCGAGGTCCCGGAGGCCGCGGAGGGTGCCGAGGAGGCGCTCATTGTCCCGCTGGTGCAGTCCGATGCTCGGCTCGTCGAGAATGTAGAGGACGCCGACCAGCCGGGAGCCGATTTGGGTGGCGAGGCGGATGCGCTGCGCCTCTCCACCCGAGAGCGAACCGGCGGCGCGGCCCAGCGTGAGGTACTCCAGTCCGACGTCGCGCAGGAAGCGGAGCCGGTCGCTGACTTCCTTGAGGATCGGTCCTGCGATATCGGGGTCGAGTCCCGTCCGGCCGGGGGCCCGGAGGGGAAGACTCTCGAAGAACTCCACCGCCCGCTCGACCGAGAGGTCCACAACCTCCCCGATGCTCTTGCCGTGCACCAGGACGGCGAGGCTTTCCGGCTTGAGCCGCCGCCCCGCGCAGGCCGGGCAAGGTTGCTCGACCATGTACTCCTCGAGGGCGGTCCGCGCGGCATCGCTCGCCGTCTCACGGTAGCGGCGCTCGACGTTGAGAAGCACCCCCTCCCACTCGCTCTCGTAGTCGCCCTTCGACCCGCGCCCCTCGACCTGGAACTTGAACTTCTTGCCGGGCAGCCCGTGCAGCAGCCCCTGCCGGGCTTCGTCGCTGTGCGCGCTCCACGGTGCCGCCAGGTCGAACTTGAGCGTCTTGGCCAGCGTCGGCAGGACGACCTTTCGGAGGTATCCGGTCGGCTCGCCCCAGGGGAGAATGACCCCCTCGAGGATCGAAATCCGGGCGTCACCGAGGATCAGCTCCGGCGTCACGGTCCGGCGGGTGCCGAGTCCGTGGCATTCCGCGCAGACGCCGAACGGCGAGTTGAAGGAGAACTGCCTCGGCTCCAGTTCCGGCATCGACAGCCCGCATGTGGCGCAGGCGAACCGCTCCGAAAAGGTGACGGAGGTTCCCCTGCCCCCCTGCCCCCCTGCCCCGCTGCCCTGCCGCATCACTTCCACCACCCCATCCGCCACCTTCAGTGCCGTCTCGATCGAGTCGTTCAGGCGCCCGCGATCGGCCGCCCGCACGATCAGCCGGTCCACCACCACGGCGACGTCGTGATTCTGCCTCCGATTGAGCTTCGGGATTTCGGCCAGGTCGTACGTTTCGCCGTCCACCCGCGCCCGGACGAACCCGCGCTTCTGGATATCCTCGAAGAGATCCTTGAATTCCCCTTTGCGGCCCCGGACCAGCGGCGCGAGGACCTCGATGCGCGTCCCCTCCGGCCAGGCCAGGACGGCGTCGGTGATCTGGCTGGCGCTCTGCCGCTCAACCGGGCTGCCGTCGTTGGGGCAATGGGGCACGCCGGCGCGGGCCCAGAGGAGCCGGAGGTAGTCGTACACCTCGGTCACGGTGCCGACCGTGGAGCGGGGGTTGTGGCCGGTGGATTTCTGCTCGATCGAGATGGCCGGCGAGAGGCCCTCGATCACGTCCACGTCCGGCTTTTCCATGAGGCCGAGGAACTGGCGGGCGTAGGCGGACAGCGACTCGACATAGCGCCGCTGGCCCTCGGCGTAAATCGTGTCGAAGGCCAGCGAGGACTTGCCCGAGCCGGAGAGCCCCGTGATGACGGTCAGGCGGTTCCGGGGGATCGTGACGGAGATGCCCTTGAGGTTGTGTTCACGGGCGCCCCGGACGACCAGATATTCTTCTGCCATAGCCATGGAGGATACCCCGGAGAGGCGCCGGGATTCAACTGTCCGGGTTAGGAGTCAGGAGTTCGGCCGTGCGGCAGGGAGCCCTGCCGTTCCCTTTTGTCCCGTCTCCCGGCATTTTTCGGCATTCCCCGGCTCGCTGACCTTCCCCCTCGCCCCGAACCTCATGCGCCGTTCGAGACACAGCAGGACCAGCGGTCGCCAGCAAGCGCTGGGAGACCTCTTTGCGCCCGACGCCCTGGAGGGGGATCCGCTGCCCCGGACCGCGGACGCGAGCTTCCCACTGCGCCCCTTTTCCGCAGAGATCCCCCAGGCCGTCGGTGTGGACCCCCATGCGGAGGCCGCGGAGTCCGCGCCCGAGCGGCTGTTGCGGCTGGCCCGCGATGCGAGATCCCGGGGCCGCCGCGCGGAGGCAGCGGAGCTGTTTGGTCAGTTGCTCGAGCTCGAGCCGACCCACGTGGAAGGGCGCATCGAGCTGGCCCGCCTCCACGAGGGCCATGGCGACACGGACGAAGCGTACCGGCAGTTGAGCGAGGCGGTGCGCCTGCACCCCGACCATGCGGACCCGCTGGTGGCCCGGGGGGCCTTTCTGGCCCGTCTCAAGCGCCATCCCGAGGCGGAGGCCGACCTGCACCGCGCGATCCGCCTGACCCCGGACGCCGCCGACCCGCACTTTGAGCTGGGGTTCGCGCTCTGGAGGAAGGGACTTGCGGTCGAGGCCGCCGAGTACCTCCGGCGTGCCGCGGCCCTCGCACCCGGGCGAGCCGATGCAGAGCACTACCTGGGCGAATCGCTGCACCAGATGGGCGACGACGCCGGCGCGCTGGCCGCGCTGGAGCGGGCGGCGGCACTCGACGCGAGCAATCCGAAGCCACTGCAGTTGATGGGGCGGGTGCTCGACCGGCTGGGTCGGCCCGAGGAGGCCCGCGAGATGTACCGCCGGGCGCGTGAGGCGGCCCCCCGGTGATCGAAGTCGTCGTCGAAGACCTTGCGTTCATGGCGGTGGACGCCGTCCTGCGCCCCTCGAGCGACCGGCTCGACCCCGTGGCCTCGGCCTCCAGCCGGATGGACGAGCTGGCGGGGTCCGCCTTTGCCGAAGAGCGGCGGGTTCAGTCGGCCATGGAGATCGGCTCGGCGGTGGTGACGGGCGCCGGCGATCTCTCCGCCCAGTTCGTCATCCACACGATTATCCGAGGCGAGGAGGCGAACGCCACCCGGGACTCCGTCCGGCGGGCGCTCATTTCGGCGTGGCAGCGGGCGGCGGCGTGGGGACTGGATCGGATCGCGGGCCCGCCGATCGGCGCCGGGGCCGGACAGCTCGCCTTGGGGGACGCGGCGGAGCTGATGGCGGAGACCTTTGCGGCCCACTGCCGCAGCGGACGTCCCCCCACCTCGCTCCAGATCGTGGTGGAGCGGGACGACGAGCGGGACATCATCGAGGCCGCCATCCAGCGGGTCGAACGCTGAAGCGGAAATATCTCGCCGCGTTCCTGGTGGTGGCCTGGATTGGCGCGCTCGGCTGGCTGGTGGTGCGGGAGTACCGCCCGGCGCCGGACAGCGAGTTCACGGCATCGACCCAGATCCAGCTCCCACCGACCACCACCTTCTATGCACTGCTCGCCGGCGCCGACCAGGTGGGATTCCGGTCCATCACCACCGACACCCTGCCCGATGGCATCCGGGTCACCTCCCGCATCGACGTCGATGTCCCGCTTCCGCTGGTGCCACGGCGACTGCTGACGACCACCGAGTCGCGGTACGATCAGCGGTTCCGCCTGCTCGGTTTCACCACGACCGTCAGCGGCGAAGCCGGCCAACAAACGCTGGTCGCGACGGTTGAGGCGGACAGCCTGCTTTCCGTGGTCATCAGTGGGCGGGGACAATCGAAACAGGACACCGTCGTGTTGCGGCTGCCGCCCGGTGCGCTCCTGCCCGATGCCGTGTCGATCGGGCTTGCCGCGGGGGGTAACCTGAAGGCCGGCGCCGTCACCCGGGTGCCGGTACTCGACCCGGTCGAGTTGACCATCAGCGAATGGAATATTCGCGTCAGCGCCGAGAGCGTGTTCGTGGTGCCCGACAGCGCCGTGAGCGACTCCGTATCCGGCGCGTGGATTCCCGCCGGACTCGACACCATCCGGACGGTCCGGGCCGACTGGCTGGAGTACGGGATGCCGGTCCGCGCCTGGGTCGACCGCGGGGGCGCCGTCATCGCGAGGGAGACACCGCTCGGCCTGACGGAACGACGCGGACCCTTCGAGATCGTCAATTCAGGGTATGTGCGCCGGCGTCCACGCAACGTGCAGGCGGCGCCCGTCGAGGTGTCGACGCCGGGCGCCGTTCCTGGAGGACCGAGCGAGGTCGTGCTTGGCCCGGTGGACCTGCGCCGCGCCGCGCCGGGGCTCACGACTCCGTGGCAGGTGGTCGGGCAAGGCGGGATCCAATCCCGGGTGGGCCCGCCGATCATGGGGCGGGTGCCCAAGCCACTCCCCGATTCCGTGGCGGCCATTCTCGGAGATGCCGTCACGTCGGCCCGGATCGTGGTGGACGCCCGCCGCATTGCCGGGACTGACGGTGCGGACGAGTCGGAGGTGGTGCGCCGCCTCGCTGCGTGGATCGCCAGCAGCGTGAGCGCGGCCCCGCCGACGGTCGGCGGGGCCATTCAGGTCCTGTTGAGCCGGCGAGGTGACAGCGCCAATCGGGCCGAACTCTTCGTCGCGATGGCGCGATCCCTCGGGATCCCGGCCCGCAAGGTCGTCGGCCTGCTGTCCACCGGGGGCCGACTCCGCTATCGGACCTGGGCCGAGGCGTGGCTCGGCGCCTGGGTCCCGGTCGACCCGACGCTCGGCGAGTTTCCGGCAGACCCAGGACACTTTCGATTGCTGATCGACGCGACGGCCCGGCCGTCGACGATCGTTTCGCTGCTCGGGGCCGTGCGCCCCACCCTCACCAACGCGACGGCGCCATGATCCAGTTGCGCGACCTCTCGAAGAACTACGGCCGCTTCACCGCGGTGGACCGCCTCACCCTGGAGGTTCCGAAGGGTGAGCTGTTCGGATTTCTCGGGCCGAACGGCGCCGGCAAGACGACCACGCTCAGGATGATCGCCGGAATCCTGCAGCCGACGGGCGGTTCCGTGACGATCGGCGGGGAGGACATTCACCAGAACCCCGAAGCGGCCAAGGCCAAGCTGGGGTTCATCCCCGACCGGCCGTATGTATACGAGAAGCTCACGGGTGCCGAGTTCCTGCGGTTCGTGGCGGCGCTCTACGGCCAGGAAGGCGCGGGAGTCGAGCGGCGGATGGATGAACTCCTGGAGCTCTTCGAACTCGCGCCGTGGAAGGACGAACTGACGGAGTCGTACAGTCACGGAATGCGGCAGAAGCTGCTGATCTCGAGCGCGCTGGTCCATCGGCCCGAGGTGGTGGTGGTGGACGAGCCGATGGTCGGCCTCGACCCGAAGAGCGCCCGCACGCTCAAGGACCTGCTGCGCGCGTTCGTCGAACGGGGCGGCACGGTGCTGATGAGCACGCACACCCTCGAGGTGGCCGAAGCGATGTGCGACCGCATCGCAATCATCCACCATGGACGCCTGGCGGCGTCGGGCACGATGGCGGACCTCCGGCGGGAAACGGCGTCAGAGGGACTGACGCTCGAACGGCTCTTCCTCAAGCTCACCGGCGGCGAAGTGCCGAGTTCGCTCACCGGGATGTTCGATGACTGAGCCGTCCGCGGCGGTGGCCCGGCTGGCTCCGCCGCCGCAGCCTGGGCTCTGGACCCTGCTGTCACCCAAATGGCGCACGGCCATGGCCAGGGTGCGGCAGGAACGGTCCGGCGCCGGCATGCGGCTGCTGCTGCTGGCACTGGTCGGCTTCGGCTTCTGGTCCGCCGTGTTCGGTGTGTCCTACCGAGTCCTGAAGTACTTTCGGGGCGTCCCGGACATCGGCACCCTGGTGGCCACCAAGCTGCTCGCCGTGATGCTGCTGGCGTTCCTCGGCGTCCTCCTGCTCTCCAACATCATCACCGCACTCTCCACCTTCTTCCTGGCGTCGGACCTCGATCTGATGGTGGCGGCGCCGGTGGACTGGCTCCGAGTGTATATCGCCAAGCTGGCCGAAACGACCGTCCACTCGTCGTGGATGGTGGCCCTGGTGGCGGTGCCGATCTTCACCGCCTATGGGATGGTGTTCGACGGCGGCCCGCTGTACCCGCTGATCGTGATTGCGGCGCTGATCCCCTTCCTGGTCATGCCGGCGGTGCTGGGGACGCTCCTGACCCTGCTCCTGGTGAACATCTTCCCGGCCCGAAAGACGCGTGACCTCCTCACGCTGGTGGCGGTCGGAGCGGTCGGCGGCGTGGTGTTGTTGCTGCGGCTGGTCCGGCCGGAGCAGCTGGCGCGGCCGGAGGGCTTCCGCAACCTGCTCGATTATTTCTCGATGCTGCAGGGGCCGACCAGCCCCTTCCTGCCGAGTGAGTGGGCCGCGGACATGGTGATGAACTGGCTGCTCCGCGTCGGGGACCCGCTGCCTATCCTGCTGCTCTGGACCACCGCGGGCGTCCTCGGCGTGGTGGGATCCGCCTTGCACCAGCGACTCTACCTGGCCGGGTACAGCAAGGCGCAGGAGGGGAAGGACACCTTCGTGCGCGGGGGGGCGTGGGAGCGTATCCTGGCGCCGTTCCTCCGCACGGCGGGGCCGGCGCGCAGGGAATTCATCCTCAAGGATCTCCGGCTCTTCTTCCGCGACACCACGCAGTGGAGCCAGCTCATCCTGCTGGCGGTGCTGCTGGCGGTCTATGTCTTCAACATCCAGACCCTCCAGCTCTTTACGGGGGAGCAGGTCCCCGTCTTTTTCGTCACCCTGGTCGTGTTCCTGAATCAGGGGTTGGCTGGGTTTGTGCTTGCGGCCATTGCGGCGCGGTTCATCTTCCCCGCCATTTCGCTGGAGGGGCGGCAGCTCTGGCTGCTCAAGTCGAGTCCGCTCGACCTTCGCGCCATGTTCTGGAGCAAGTACTTCATCGGCACGCTGCCGCTGATGGTGGTGGCGCTCACGCTGACGCTGGTGACCAACGCCCTGCTCCACGCCAGCGCCTTCGTCATGCTGATGAGCGTGCTGACCATCGCGATGTACACGCTGGCCGCGAGCGCGCTCGCGCTCGGGCTCGGCGCGCTCTTCCCGCAGTTCGGCACCGAAAACGCCGCGCAGATCCCCACCAGCTTCGGCGGGCTCGTCTTCATGATGTCGAGCCTCAGCCTCCTGGCCCTGGTCATCGTGATCGAGGCGCTCCCGGTGGCGAGCTACCTGCGCGCCATCGCCGGCGGGGACGACCCGGCCGGATGGAGCACCGAGATGGTGCTCAGCATGGTGGCGGTGGCCCTGTTGTGCGCCGCGTCCACCATCCTCCCGCTTCGCATCGGACTGCGCCGGCTGCAGGAGCTCGAACTCTAGCCCCACCTCGCAGATTCGCGGTACCGCTCCACCACCAAGCCAGACCTACCTTGGGCGCGCCGTCACCCACCCCAAGGAGGTCCCATGAACGCCAAGCTCAGGCTGGCAGCGCTGGTGCTGCTGGCGGCAGCGGTCGGCTGTGCCGACCACGACACGTCCGCCCCGACCGAAAGCCCCGGCGCGGTCGCCGGGCCGGACGCAGGCGCCGCCCGCGCAGGGCGGCTCGCCCGAGGCGCGCCGACTGGAACGGCAGGCACGGCGCCTGGCCCGCGCCCTCGACGACCCGGGTTTCCGCCAGTACCTGTACGCCCAGCTGCGCGAATCCCCGGTGGTCGAACACAAGCTGCATTTCCAGCGGCTCCTGACCCGCGACGGCCGACGGGCGGCCGGGGCCATGGCGAAAGCGGATGGCGAAGGCGAGTCCGCCGTCATGGCGGACGCAGACCAGGGGATCACCGCCGAGTTGTACTTTCCCGTCCCCGGCCAGCTCGAGCGGTGGGACGGTGGCCCCGACCTCCTGGTGGCGACCGCCCTGGCCGACCGCGACGTGCCGGTCGCCTACGACACCCGCGGGCGGCGGGTGCTGCTCGACCCCAAGACACCGCCCTCGACGCCCGTGCTGGCCCTGGTGCCCCAGGAAACCGACTTCGACCACCCATCGGCGCCGGGTCGGGTCATCTGCGGCGTGGACAACTGCTCGGGCACGGGAGGTGGCGGCGGCACCGGCACGGGCACCGGCGGAACGGGCGGGATCGGCGGGACGCCGCCGGCCCAGTCGCTCTACCTGACCAAAGCCCAATTTGTGGACACGTTTGAGGGCTGGTTGAAAGGGAGTCCCGAGTTTGAGCTGCATGTCCTCGGCCCGGCGAGCGCGGGAGATACCACCAGCATGGTCTCCTACCAATGCGTCGGTGAACAAGCCCCCGCCGGCTACTACTGGGACATGAACGGGACCAGCTGGACCGGCACCGCGAAGGTGTTTACGCAGGCGCAAATGGACGCACTGGAGCAAGCCAACCCGGGGCGTTCATACTTGATCATGGCGCTGGAGGACGACGACACCCCGTGCGAAATCAAGATGGGCCAGGACCGGATTGCCGACATGTTCACGGCGCTCAAGAACGCCTACCAGTCATATATCGGCGTCAAGGACATCAAGGTCATCACGATCGGCGGCGTGACCCGCATCATCGTGGCGGCCAAGAGCGCCGCGAGGCTCTTCGCCGCCCTGGCCAGCGTCATCAAGACCAACGATGACCTGATCGGCACTGCCGTGGCGGATTCGGTGATCGGCAGGACGAGCCCGGTCGGTCACTGGGCGGTGATGGAAGGGCAGTCGAAAATCAACGGGTGGCTCAATCTCGAGATGCGGTGACCCCTGACGGCGGGGGAGAGCAATCTCCCCCCGCCCCACACAAGGAGCGCGTATGATCCGATTCGGGCGGTGGAGTGCACTCGTCATCTGCCTGCTGGTCGTGACAACCAGCACGATTCCGGTCGCGGCGGCCCAGGAGGGCCAGTGGAGGGCTTCCCTGGGCGCGGGGCAAACATGGTTCAGCGGAGGTGTCACGGACACCACGAACTCAGGCATCGACTTCACACTCACGCCTGCAGTCTCGTGGGCGATTGCCGCCGACCGCCAGTTCGGCCACATCCGTCTCGGCGTGCAGCTCTCCTACCTCTCCGCCAACGCTCAGGCCACCGGCCCGGCCCTCCGCGTGGTGGACCCGAACTTCCACCTGCGCCAATGGGGCGTCACCGCACTGCTGACCCTCCCAGTGCTCCGGGCCGGAACGGGAGGCGCCGGCCTCAGCCTTTCGGCCGGACCGGCGCTCGGGTGGTGGAACGTCACTGACTCCGACAGCCGCACCACGTTCGGCGGCGTCGCGGCACTCCAATTCGCCGCGCCGATTACGCCTGGCTGGAAGCTGCTGGCCTCAGCGGGAGGGTCCGTCTCTGGATCTCCCTTTGAGGCCGGCGAACTTCCGGTGGAGTACATCCCCGCCACGCTTTGGAGCGGACAGGTCGGACTCGGCGTCCAGTACGCCTTCTAGCCTCAGGACTTCGGGTCGAGCGCCTGGGTCACTACCAGCGACAAATGCTGGCGGTGTGCCCGGGTCTCGGCGTCACCGATCGGCGTGGCCACCTGGGCCTGCACCCGCTTCAGGCTGGCCACGGCCGCCGATCGGGACACGTAGTCGTAATTGCTTGCGCCCGGGCCTCGGATCATGCCGGCCAGCTGCGTCACGTACTCGAGCTGCAGGTTTTGCCGGAAGGTGTTGACGTTGCCCCGGGCATCGGCGGCAAACACTGCGTCGGTCAAGTCGGACATCATCTGAGCCGCGGAGTACTGGTTGCCGTACAGACGGGAATCCGTGAGCCGCGCCTGGGTGGGCGGAGCCAGCAAGAACAGCAGCACCCCACGCTGGGCGGCGAGCACCCGACCGTGGATGTTCTGTTCACCCGGGCCGCTGTAGCCGCGGCGGGGCGCCTGCAGCTCCGCCAGCAATTCGGGTGATGCGGTCCAGGCGTCTGGCGCAAAGAACCGGGTCCGCAGCAACTGCATGGCGCGCTGCTGCTCCGCCAGCGGCACCGGCGTGAACGGCGCACCGGCATTGGGCTGACCGTCCACTCCGCGACTCACGTACACCCCGCCGATGTAGCGCGAGGCCACCACCGCCGCATTCGCGATCTGACCGGTCACCATCTGGTAGGCAACGAGCAGCGAGGCGTAGTCCTGCCCCGGCTTCGGATAGCGCTGGTCGATTCCCTTGAGCAGCGAGTCGGACAGGATCATCCGACCGGTGGCCCAGGTCAGGGCGTCATTGCTGAGATCGCCCACCATGACGCGCGGGTCGATGCCGGCGAACGCCGAGCGCATGTCGTCGGCATCATTGCCGAACGCCAGGTCGTGTTCGGTCGAGCGATTGAGGAGCGCCGTGGTCCGCGCGGACTCCGCCGAGGCGTCGGGCAGCGACGGCCGATACCCGAACTCGATGGCCCAGCGGTCGTAGGGCCCCGGATGGGTGTCGAAGGCCGGCGCCCTGCGCCCGCCCGGCGGCGCGATGTTCACGGCGTGGTAGTCCATGACCGACCCGGAGACGCCGCGCCGCACCACCAGCGCGGAATCCTGGAGTTCGGCCGGCGAGAGCATCTGGCTGGCCTTCATGTTGTGATTGAGTCCGAGGGTGTGTCCCACCTCGTGCAGGACGAGGCTGACCACCGACTGATACACGAACTGGTCGACTTCGAGCTCGCTCGCGCCGAAGAGGCGGAGCGCGGTGGCCCCGAACAACGCCTGCTGCTGCAGCGATGCGGACGCGGCGCACGAAGCGTACGAAGGGCCGCCGAGGGACGACGCGAGGTCGGCCTGCCCGGCGTACTCGAAGAGGTCGGACGCGAGCAGCCGATTGGTGACGAAGATGAACTCCAGCATGATGTCGGCGCCGAGGATCTGCCCGGTGCGCGGATTGACGAAGCTCGGGCCGTAGCCGCCGAACGGTGGATTGGGCGAGGCGGTCCAGCGGAGGACGTTATATCTGAGGTCCCCGGCGTCCCAGGTGGCGGTGTCCGGCTGTTCCTTGACGACCATGGCGTTGGTGAAGCCGGCGGTGGCGAACGCCTCGTTCCACCGGAGGACACCTTCCCGGATGGCGGGGCGCAGCTCAAGCGGGGTGGTGTTCTCGATCCACCAGGTGATCGGTTCGACTGGGTCGGACAGCGGGGCGTCCGGGTTCTTCTTGACCAGGTTCCACCGGTTGACCAGGTCTCGCCACGGGGTGACGCTCGTGGAGGTGAGGTCCGTGACTTCGTTCGCGAAATACCCGACCCGCGGGTCGGCGTACCGGGGCTGATAGTCGTTGACCGGCATTTCGATGAAGCTGTGCTGGATCGTCAGGCTCACGTTGCGTGCATCGGTGATGTCGGGGCCGCCACCGTTGGTGGGCGCCGGATTCTCGTAGACGTACTGCACGACGACATCGGTGTTGAGCGGATAGGACTTGACCGACACGACGTGGGTCTTGCTCTTGCTCAGCGAACCGAGCTGGAAGGAGGCCCCGGGCCGCGCGTTCGGGTTGGGGCTCGGCTTGACCTGGCGCAGCGTCTCCGTCAGGAACAGGTCGTCCGCCTTGATGAGGTACTCACCCGTGGTCGTGTCGGTGGCGGCAATTTCGATGGAGGCGAGGAGGCCCGGGCTGATGTTGGCCCCCGCCGCTCGGGCGAGCGGACTCGCCGGGTTGAAGTAGAACGCCGTGTTGAGGGTGATGAACTCGATCTTGTTGAAGTTCTTCCGGACGCCGAACACCTCGTTCGGGCCGAAGGCGCCCGCGGAAGCTCCCGGCGGGGAGCGCGCCCTCGTCGGTCACGGAGAAGTAGATGTAGTCCTTCCCGATCTGGTCCTTGCGGACCACCATCTGCAGCGCACCGGTCACGCTGTCCTGGTAGATCGTGAACAGCCCGGCATACTTGGTGGAGCTCTTCGTCAGCTCCGCGATGGTCTTGGTCGGGGCCGGCTTGTCCCCGCCCGGCTTTCGCTGCCCGGCTTGGCGGCGCCCCCTGCCCGGAGGCCGGAGCCGGGGTGGTCGAGTTGACGGTGTTAGAGGCGCAGGCGAGCGAGACCACGCTCAAGGACACAAGAAGGCTTCGGACGATCCCTCGACCAGGCATACACAACTCCGATGCAGGAGATGACGGAGGAACGGCGCGACGGGCACAGTCAACGGAGCGCCCCGATGGGGGGGCGCTCCGGGAAAGCTTACCGCTATTTAGTGGGACGGGAAGTGGGCCGGGTCGGTTTCAGGCCGCGACCCGGCTCCCGCAGGCGGCGCAGTAGCGGCTGCCGGAAGGAAGGTCGATCCCGCACTTGGCGCAGGCCGTGGGGCCCTGGAGCGACGTCCCGCACGCCGGGCAGAACCGGGCGCCCGGACCGGCGTGGGCCCCGCACAC
This sequence comes from uncultured Gemmatimonadales bacterium, assembly GCA_963810185.1. Lineage (GTDB taxonomy): Bacteria > Gemmatimonadota > Gemmatimonadetes > Gemmatimonadales > GWC2-71-9 > SPDF01. The sequence goes on along the minus strand of CAWEMJ010000001.1, from coordinate 7,808 downwards.
GCCACACTCGGCGCTGACGGTCCCTCCAGCCTGGAGCGTCACCACGCGGGCCGCCACCTGCGCCTCGAGATCCGCCGGGGTGGTGTCCGCATCCGCGCGAAGCGCCGCGAGGGCCTCCACCGTGTACTTCTGTTTGAGGAACTCGTAGTCGCCGTCGCTCAGCTTGCCGGTTTCCCGGTCAAATTCGATTTCCTTGAGCGCCGCGAGCGCCACACCGCTCCGGGTGTCCTCGAGGTCCTCGAGCATGTCGAGGTCGATGGCATCGGCCGGCCGCGCACCCGCCGCGGTGAACATCGGCTCAAAGACGAGCCACAACAACGAGAGCCCCACGAACGCCGCCGCCACGACTTCGATCCACATCAGTCCTTCACCTCCGACAGGGCTCGGCGCAGGCGCTCGAGTTCGTCCGGTGTGGCCCCGGCCACGGCCGAGATGTCCATCGACTGCGTGGCCGCGAGGGAGGGCACCGATGCGGCGGCCACCTGGCGCTGGCGTCGGAGAATCCACATCGACAGCACCCCGATGCCGAAGAGCATCAGGATGCCCGGCACGAAGTACCCGGCCAGGTTAAACCCCTCGGCCTTCGGCGCCATCAGGGCTTGCTCGCCGTACTGGCGGACGAAATCCTCGCGGATCTGCTCGGCCGTCATCCCCTGCCCCCGCAGTGCCACGATGTCCCGATGGAGCGCCGGGGAGGTGGTGCAGGTGAAGTCCGTTGTCCGGCAGGTGTAGATATCGAGATTGCAGCCGCACTGACACTTGAGCGTCTTTTCGACGCCCATGATGAAGGCGTCGTTGTCCGCACCCACCGTCGGGGCACGCTGCTGCACGGCGTTGGGGTTGTACAAGCGGCCGGTCTCACCGCCTCCAGGCGCATCCTGCGGCGCCGCCTGGCCCCGCAGCGCCCCCGCTCCGGCGAGCGCCAACCCGCCCAGCGCCACCTGACGCAAGAACGCTCGCCGCTCCGTCATGAGGGTGGCCATTTCAGGCGTTCTCGGCGCCGACGAGGGTCGCTTCGTAACCGGCCTGGGTCCGCCGGGTCTCCGCAATCCCGCCGCCGCCCGGCCACATGGTCAGGATGCCGCCGACCACCAGCACCATGCCCGCGAACCAGACCCACCAGACCAGCGGATTGATGGTGAAGCGGTAGACCGCCTCTTCCGTCCCATCCACCGAGCCGGCGTAGACGATGTAGAGGTCCTCGCGCAGGCCGCTCTGGATGCCGACTTCGGTGGACGGCTCAAAGGTGTTGCGACCGAAGCTGTCCACGTGCTGGCGCTTTTCCGACTTCATGACGAACGGCGTGCCGCCGTCGTACTGCACCTGCACGGTGGCGGCGGACACCACCCGGTTGAGGGCGTTGTACTGGGAGACCCCGAGGTGCGTCAGCTTGTACGTGCCGCCGTAGGGGCTCTTCATCTCGATGGACTCGCCCGGCTTGAGCGTGGCTTCCTGGTCCACCCGGAAGGCCATCCCGGTGAAGGCCACGAACATGATCAGGATGCCGACGTGGACGATGTACCCGCCGTACCGGCGCCGGTTGCGCGCGATGAGGTTGAAGAGGGCGGACACGACCGATTCCCCGTGCATCCGGCGGCGCGCCCGGATGCCGCGGTAGAACTCCTGCACCACGGTCCCCAGCACGAAGGCGCCGAGGGCGACGGTCATGATCGGGTAGAGGTCCCGCATGCCGTCGATCAGGAGGGCCACCGCGGTCAGGACCCCGATGGACACCGGGATGACGAACTGTCGCCGCAGGTTGCGGGTGGAGGCCTTGCGCCAGGCGATGAGCGGGCCGATGCCGGTCAAGGCGAGCAGGAACAGCCCGAGCGGCACGTTGACCCGGTTGAAGAACGGCGGGCCCACCGTGATCTTGGTGCCCCGCACCGCCTCGGAGAGGATCGGGAACAGCGTGCCCCACAGCACCGAGAAGGCGATGCCGACCAGGGCCAGGTTATTGAACAGGAAGGCCGCTTCCCGGCTCAGCATCGACTCCAGCTTCGCGTCCGGCTCGAGCTCCGCCCACCGGGTATAGAGCATGGTGAAGCTCAGCACCCCGGTGACCAGCAGGAACGCCAGGAAGAAATAGCCGACGTTCGATTGCGTGAAGCTGTGCACGCTGGCGATGACGCCGGAGCGGGTGATGAAGGTGCCGAAGATGCTCAGGAGGAAGGTCGCGACGATCAGCGAGAGGTTCCACCGCTTGAGCATGCCGCGCTTTTCCTGGATCATGACCGAGTGCAGGAACGCCGTCATGGTCAGCCAGGGGAGGAAGCTGGCGTTCTCGACCGGGTCCCAGGCCCAGTAGCCGCCCCAGCCGAGCTCCACATAGGCCCACCACATCCCGAGCACGATGCCGATGGACAGGAACACCCACGAGACCAGCGTCCACTTCCGGATGGCCACGATCCAGCCGCTGTCCAGCCGGCGCCGAAGGAGCGCGGCCATGGCAAAGGCGAACGGGATGGTGACGCTGATGTAGCCGAGATAGAGCATCGGCGGATGCATGACCATGCCGATGTTCTGCAGCTGCGGGTTGAGCCCGCGGCCGTCTTCCGGAATGAACGCCAGCCGGGCGAACGGGTTGGCGGCGAAGAGCATCACCGTGACGAAGAAGACCACCACCGTGGAGGTGACGCCGGCCACGTAGGGCAGGAGGTCGGCGTAGCGGCGCGAGGTGATCCACTGGGCCACCGCCGAAAAGCAGGCCAGCACCACCGCCCAGAAGAGCAGCGAGCCCTTCTGTCCGGCCCAGAACGCCGACACGATGTAATAGGTGGGGAGGTTCCGCGAGGTGTACGACGCCACGTACTCAATGTTGAAGTCGTGGGCGAACAACCCCTTCCACAACGAGAGCGACGCGACGAGCAGGGCGGCAGCCAGTGCGTACACCGAACGAATGACGGTGCGCTCCAGGTCCGGCCGACCCTGCCACCGCCCCGAGAAGGAGAGCACCGCCCCGAACGATCCGATCAGTAATGCGACCCACAGCGAAAACTGTCCGAGAAGTGTCATCCGGCGTCAGGCCTTGGGGGTGGCTTCGTACCGCGACCCGCACTTGGCCAGCACATCGGTGGCGTGAAATACGCCGTCGGCGCCCAGCCGGCCCTCGACCACCACCTCGATGTCGCTGGCGTCGGTGAAGGTGTCGGGCACCAGCCCACGATACGTCACGGGGTAGATCTGAGCACCGTCCGTGACCTGGAAGTCCACCGTCTGCGAGGCGGCGTCACGCCGGACCGACCCCGGCACCACACGGGCACCCATCTTGATGCCGACGTTGTGGAAGGTGGGATCGGCCGAGGTCTTGGCGGCGAGCTCGGTCGGGGTGAGGAAATAGACGCCCGTTTCCTTCACTCCCTGGAACATCAGGAGGCCGACGCTGCCGACGATCAGCACGGCGCCGAACAGGAACTTGTGGCCAGGCTTCATGATCCATCTCCCTGGGTGTAGTTGGATTCCGACTGGACTCATCAACAATCAATGGATGGCCGCCCGGGAGCAAGCCCCGGACGGTCAAGTAAGGACTTCTTCACGCCGACTTTACGGTCACTGCCCCGAAGTCGCCGCCGTATGGAAATCGGTCATCATCCGTTCGTGGTCGCCATACTCTGGGCGAGCCTTTTTCATCTCTGCATCGTAATGTGACAGGAAGGCCTTGTACGCCTTCTGCAATGCAGCATCGTCCTTCTTCCACCGGGCCACCGTGCCCTGGATCACGTACCCGAAAAGATGCCCGGGGTCCTTCATCAGCAGGGTATCCGCAATGGCGCTGGCCCCGTCCACATCGCCGCCATGCAGTTTGAGAGTCGCAAGGTGGAATCTGGCGTCGGCGTCCACGGTGTCGAGCTGCTCATAGGCCTGCAGGGCCATCGGCGAAAAAGTCGTCACCGTCTGCTGGTCACCCGACTCCGAGGCCCGCATGATCCGGTTGTAGAGCCGGTCGAAACGCTCCCGCGGTGTCATGGTGCTGAGATCAGGCGGCGTGCCGTCCCCCGACCCACCCGCGAACGGTGCCACGGTCCCGTTTGCGCCCACCGGTGCTGCCGCTTCGGGAGCGCCGCCGCTGCTGCGGACCACGAGCGCGAGGACGGCGACCAGGAGGAGCGCCGACACCACCGCCGCGGCCGCCCACGCCTTGCGCTCATTGGGTTGGGGTGCGGCGCCCCCCGGACCGGAAACAGCCGGTGTGCCGCACTTGGTGCAGAACTTGGCGCCGGCGGCCAGCGGGGCGTGACAGGACGTGCAGGCACGCGGCCCGAGGCTGGCCCCGCACTGGCGACAGAAGTTCCCTTCGGCATCGGCGCCGCACGAAGGGCAAGGCGAAGACTTGGAGGCCATCGGTCGGGATCCAGGGTATGAGAGTTGGAATCGATTCGCAGGAATCTAGCCAGACTGCCGAAAGAGTGGGACCGGAATACTACGGAGGGGCTCAGCAGATACGGGGTAACTGGTCTCCCGGGAGCATGTCCACGATGCGGGTACCGCCGAGCCCCGTGCGGAGGACCACCATGCCCGGATGCTCCGCGACGGCCGTGCCGGCGATGACCGCCTCGGCGCCGAGCGGGTGACTGCGCAACGCGGCGAGCGCCGCCTTGGCGGCCGACGCCTCGACAAACGCCACGAGCACCCCTTCGTTCGCCACGTACATCACGTCGAGCCCCAGAAGATCGCAGACCGACGCCACCGGCCCATGCACCGGCAAGGCTCCATCCTCCAGCACCACGCCGACCTTTGACGCCGATGCGATCTCGTTCAGGGCGCTGGCCAGTCCACCCCGGGTGGGATCCCGCAGGACGTGCACCGCAGCGCCAACCGCCTCACGCAGTAGTTCCACCAGCGGGAGGAGAGTGGCCGCGTCGCTCTCGATGGCCGCCTCGAAGGCGATGCCCTCGCGCGCTGCCATGATGGCTGTACCATGCGAGCCGATGGGGCCGCTCACCAGCACAACATCCCCGGGGCGGGCGCGATCGGGTGCCGGGCGAAAATCGGCCTGTATCGTTCCGATACCGGTCGTATTGATGTAGAGCATGTCCGCCTTCCCCCGCTCCACCACCTTGGTATCGCCCGAAACCACCGGCACACCCGCCGCGTTGGCGGCCTCGGCCATCGCGGCGAGGACACGATCAAGCACGGCGAGATCGAGCCCTTCCTCGAGCACGAACCCCACCGTCAGGCAGACCGGCCGCGCCCCGACCATGGCCAGGTCGTTCAGCGTGCCATGCACCGACAGCGAGCCGATGTTGCCACCGGGAAACTCGACCGGGCTGACGACAAATGTGTCGGTGGAAATGGCGATGTCGCTGCCGTTGACGGGGAGGACCGCCGCGTCTCCCAATTGCTCCAGCACCGGATTGCCGAGGTGCGGCAGGAACCGCTCCTTCAGGAGTGCCGCGCTCATCTTCCCGCCGGAACCATGGCCCAGCTGGACGCGGTCGGTCGCCACGATGGGCACCGGACAGGACGGGCCGACTCCGATGGTGACCGCCATGTCAGCGCTCCGGGGCCGCAGCCGCCCGATGGCGACCGAAGTTGTAGTAGGCTGCGCAGGCGCCCTCCGAGGACACCATCGGCGCGCCGAGGGGGCGCTCCGGCGTGCAGAGAGTGCCGAACGCCGCGCACTGGAATGGCTTGAGTGTCCCGCGCAGCACTTCGCCGGCCCGACACTCCGCCGGCTCATCCACCTCGATGTCCTCGAGCCCGAACCGCAGTTCGGCGTCGAAGTCGGAGAACTCGGGCCGCAGCACGAGACCGCTCATTGGAATGGTCCCCACCCCGCGCCACTTCCGGTCGGCAAGTTCGAAGACCTGGTTGACGAGGTCGCGCGCCGGCGGCGTGCCCGCGCGGCGGACCGCCCGCACGTACTGGTTTTCCACCTCGTGCCGGCCCTCTTCGAGCTGGCGGACGGCGAGCGAAATGCCCTCCAGGATGTCCACCGGCTCGAACCCCGTCACCACGATCGGCACCTTGTAGCGGGCGGCAATCGGCTCGTACTCGGTCCACCCCATGACGCTGCAGACATGGCCGGCCGCCAGGAACCCCTGCACCCGGTTCTCCGGGGAATCCAGAATGGCGACCATGGCGGGGGGCACGGTCACGTGCGACACCAGGACGCTGAAATTGCCGACGCCCAGCTCCCGTGCCCGATGGACCGCCATCGCATTGGCCGGGGCCGTGGTCTCGAATCCGACCGCGAAGAAGACCACCTGCTTGTCGGGATGCTTGACGGCCAGATCGAGCGCGTCGAGCGGCGAATACACCACCCGCACATCCCCGCCCCGGGACCGGATCTGCTGGAGGTCGCAATCGCTGCCAGGCACCCGGAGCATGTCACCGAACGAGGTGAAGAGCACGTCGGGCCGCGCGGCGAGCGTCAGCGCCTTGTCGATCTGCTCCAGCGAGGTGACGCACACCGGGCACCCGGGGCCGTGAATCATCTCGACCGCCGGCGCCAGGATTTCGTCGAGCCCCTGCTTGACGATGGTGTGGGTCTGCCCCCCGCACACCTCCATGAGCACCCATCGCCGCGTGGCCGTGTCGAGGATCTGGCGCACCAGGGCGCGCGCCACCGCGGGGTCGCGGTACTCGTTCAGGTATCTCACGGCATCACTCCCAATTCGCCCTCCAGCAGGCTCATCTCGCGCAGCATGTCGTACGTCCGTTTCGCCTCCTCCTCATCCACCCTGGAAATGGCGAAGCCGACGTGGACCACCACGTAGTCCCCAACCGCCACTTCATCGGCCACGTAGGCCAGGCAGACGTCGCGGCGGACGCCGCCGAAGTCCACGGTGCCCATCGGAAGTCCGCGGTCACCGCGGATGTCCACGATTCGTCCTGGAATGCCGAGACACATGGGACGCCTCCTCCGGGGTCAGTCCTTCACGCCGCCAGGCGGGCGGCGGCCACCGCCGCCTGTCCGTAGCTGATGGCACCGTCGTTGGGACTCAGGCGGCGGGGCCAGAGCACCGTCAGGCCGAATCCCTGCAGCCGGCCCACCATGGAGGTGAGCAGGCGCGCGTTCTGGACGTCCCGCCGCCGAGGGTGACGGTTCGAATGCCCGTCTCTTCCGCCAGCCGCCGCACCACCTCCGACGTGGCCCACGCAACGCTGGCGTGGAAGTCCGCAGCCAGGTCGGCCACGTCGTCGCCGCGTTGGCGACGCGAGCCGAGGACGGCGAGGAGATGCAGCGGGTCGATGACCCACGCGCCATGCTCGTCCCGGTCGATCCCCACGCGAATTTCCGAGGCGACGCGCCGCCCGGCCAGCGACTCGAGTTCCATGGCCGCCTGGCCCTCATAGTCCGCCTTCAGCCGCAGCCCCAGCACGGCCGCGGCGGCGTCGAAGAGCCGGCCCATCGACGACGCCCACGGCGCATTGAGTCCACGCGTCGCCTGCAGTTCGGCCACCGCGCGCTCCGCCTCCTGGATGCCGTCCAGCGCGAGCGTGAACGCCGGTGCGAGATGCGGGTCGAGCAGCAGGTAGCCGAGTGCGGCGCGCCATGGATTCCGGGCCGCGAGGTCGCCACCGGGAAGTGGTGCCGGCCGCAGGTGCCCGACCCGGCGGAAGCCGAGGAGGTCGGCCTGCAGGACCTCGCCCCCCCAGACCGTGCCGTCCTCCCCGTAGCCCACGCCGTCGAACGCCAGCGCCAGCACTGGCGCCGTCCGCCCGTGCTCGGCCATGACCGCGGCCGCGTGGGCGTGGTGGTGCTGCACCGGCGGCAGCACCGGCAGGCCGCAGTCGAGCGCCACACGGGTCGAGAAATACCCGGGGTGGAGGTCATGCACCACCGCCTCCGGCTCGATGCGAAA